>OZ245870.1:4800000-7088101 GCA_965229185.1 Chryseolinea sp.
AGGGATCGGGTTTTTCAAACCTGACCAACGTGACACCGTACTCAGGCGTTACAACATCGACCCTGACTATAACAGGTGCTACCACGACGCTTAATGGATATGCGTACCGTTGTGTCGCTACCGGTACCTGCTCGCCTCCGGCAACATCGTCTTCAGCGAGTCTGACGGTCAATGCATCGCCATCCGTCACAGCTCAGCCGGCCAGCAGCACGATCTGTGCGGGAACCAACACAACATACTCGGTAACCGCCTCCAATGCAACGTCCTATCAATGGCAGGCTGATCAGGGCTCCGGATTCGCCAATCTTACCAACGTGGCACCCTATTCCGGTGTAACATCTTCATTACTTACGATCACCGCTGCGACATCGGGGATGAACAACTATGTATACCGTTGTATCATTACTGGCACTTGCGCCCCCTCCGTCACATCGGGTTCGGCAACGCTAATCATAAATCCTTCGCCCGCCATCACAGCCCAGCCGGCCAACCGGATTATTTGTGACTCGGGCAATACAACATTTGTGATAACGGCGTCCAATGCAACTTCCTATCAGTGGCAGGTGGATCAGGGGTCAGGTTATACCAATATCAGTAATGGCGCACCCTACTCGGGAGCTACTACCGCCACACTGACAATCACCGGAGCTTCGGCGTCCCTGAACGGGTATTCCTACCGGTGCGTCGCCAGTGGTACCTGTTCGCCGGCAGCCACGTCGAATGCCGGTAGTCTTACCATTAACGCATCTCCAGCTATTACGAGCCAGCCATCGAACAGTACTATATGTGCCGGAGCCAATACCTTGTTTTCCGTGACCACTTCAGGCGCAACGTCCTTTCAGTGGCAGGTGGACCAGGGATCCGGGTTTACCAATATTTCCAATGGAGCACCCTATAGCGGAGCGACATCCGCTACGCTGACTATCACAGGCGCGACAGCCGGACTTAATGGATACTCTTATCGTTGTGTGGCAAGTGGTACGTGTACACCGCCGGCAACTTCAACGGCAGGATTGCTGACCGTCAATGTGTCACCTGTGATTACGGCTCAGCCGGTTAATAGTGCTGTCTGTGACGGAAATAATACAACATTTTCAATTACCGCAACTAATGCTTCATCGTATCAATGGCAGGTGAACACCGGCTCCGGTTATGTTAATATTTCGAATGGTATGCTTTACGGCGGTGCGACATCTTCCTCGTTAACGATCACCGGCGCCACCGCTGGAATGAGCAGTTATGCTTACCGTTGTGTATCAACCGGCGTTTGTTCGCCGGCGGCTACGTCCGGTGCCGGTATTTTGACAGTAAACTCCGCACCGGTCATTACCGCGCAGCCATCCGGCTCCACAATCTGTGCCGGAAACAACACGACATTTTCCCTCACCGCCTCCGGCGCCACCTCTTACCAGTGGCAGGTGGATCAGGGCTCCGGCTTTCTCAATATTTCTAACGGGGCACTCTACAGCGGCGCTACCACTTCAACACTGACAATAACATCTTCAACAGCCGGTCTGAATGGATATTCTTACCGTTGCGTCGCAACCGGTGTCTGTTCACCGGCAGCGATATCCAACTCCGCCGTCCTGACAATTAACGTGCCGCCGGCAATTACGGCTCAACCCCTGAACAGTTCCATATGCGCAGGTAACAGTACAACATTTTCAGTAACGGCATCCAACGCGTCTTCCTACCAGTGGCAGGTGAATCAGGGTTCCGGTTTTGTGAACCTGACCGAAAGTGCGCCTTACAGCGGAGTAACGACTTCCACGGTTACCGTTACGGGAGCGACCTCGGGTTTAAACGGCTATACTTTCCGTTGCGTCGCCACCGGATCTTGCGCGCCGGTATCCGCATCAAATCCGGCGACCCTTACTGTCAACGTTGCGCCGGCAATATCTGCCGCCCCTTCACCTGTGACGGTTTGTACGGGTGGTAATACAACCTTTTCCGTGACAGTCTCAAACGCGTCTTCGTACCAATGGCAGGTGGACCAGGGTTCGGGTTTTACTGACCTTTCAAATAATACGCTCTACTCCGGTGCCAATACATCCACCCTGACCCTGACAGGAATTACAGCGGGACTCAATGGTTATTCGTACCGCTGTGTAGCTGGCGGTATCTGCGCGCCTGCGGTAACGTCGGACGCAGCGGCACTTACTGTAAACATCCCGCCGACGGTGACCGTTCCACCGGCTCCGTCGACGATATGCGAGGGCGACGACGTAACATTCAGTGTCAGCGCTTTAAATGCTTCATCCTATCAGTGGCAGGTTGATCAGGGATCGGGTTTCGCGAACCTGCCGGCCAGCGCTCCATATTCCGGAGTAACATCTTCCTCCCTGACGATCACAGCGGCGTCATCCGGTTTAAGCGGATATGCATATCGTTGTGTCGTGAGCGGAGTGTGTTCGCCTGCTGCAACGTCGGCTCAGGCGACGCTAACGGTCAATGTTGCCCCGGTGATCACCGCTCAACCCGCGGCCAGTACCATATGTTCGGGAGCCAATGCGTCGTTTGTCGTCGTTGCGTCGAACGCAACCTCCTATCAGTGGCAGGTCGACCAGGGATCGGGATATGTATCTCTTTCGAACGACCTGCTTTACTCTGGAGCAACCTCTACAATTCTAACGATCACCGGTGCGCCGGCAACACTGAACAATTATAGCTATCGTTGTGTCGTGGGCGGCGTGTGTGCACCTGCTGCAATTTCAGACGGCGTGAACCTGACGGTAAATGTATCGCCTGTGATTGTGGTTCAGCCCTTGAACAGCACCGTGTGTTCGGCAGGCAGTACCTCATTCAGTGTCACAGCGTCGAACGGTACATCTTATCAGTGGCAGGTGAATCAGGGGTCCGGTTTTGCCAATATTTCCAATATATCACCCTATTCGGGAGCAACTTCCCCGACATTAGATATTACCGGCGTTACGGCAGGCCTGGATGGATATTCCTATCGTTGTGTTATCAGCGGTTCCTGCTCGCCTTCCGTAGCGTCCAATGGTGGTATACTTAGGGTGAATACTGCGCCTGCCATACAGATTCAGCCCGCCGGAAGTGCGATCTGTGAAGGTGGCAACACGACCTTTTCCCTTACTGCATTACATGCATCGTCTTACCAATGGCAGGTTAACCAGGGGTCCGGTTTTGTGAATATTTCAAATACATCGCCGTACTCCGGTAGTACTTCCGCCACGTTGTCAATCAGTGGAGGTTTACCGGCAATGGACGGTTACACATACCGTTGCGTTGTAACGGGCTTGTGTTCACCGGACGCGATATCCGACCCCGCCATGCTGACGATCAATATCCAGCCGTCGATAACGGGTCAGCCCGTGACAACTACTATTTGTGATGGCAACAATACCACGTATTCCATAACCGCCTCGGGTGCGACGTCCTACCAATGGCAGGTCGATACGGGTTCCGGATTTACAGACCTGGTCAGTGGCCTGCCGTACGCGGGAGTTACTTCACCGGCGCTGACTATCTCGAACGCTACCGCTGCGCTTGACGGTTATGTTTACCGTTGTATAGCGGGCGGTGTCTGTGCTCCTGCTGCAACGTCTGCTTCTGCAAGCCTGCTGGTTAACACGCCCCCGTCGATCACGACCCAACCGTCGAACACCGCTATTTGCTCTCTTGGAAATACAACATTTTCAGTTGTCGCATCCGATGCGACGTCGTACCAATGGCAGGTGGATGACGGTTCCGGATTTACCAATCTGACCGTCAATAGCACCTATTCCGGCGTATCGGCATCGACACTCCATATTACGTCCGCCACAATAGCCATGGACGGGTATCTGTACCGGTGTGTAGTGTCCGGAGTATGCTCGCCTGCCGTGACGTCGGCGAGTGTTTCCTTGACGACCACCGAAAACATCGACCCCGTTATTACAGCCTGTCCCGCGAACATTACGGCTGATGCAACGGCAGGTACATGTGGCGCCTCGGTCAGCTGGACTGTTCCGACGGCATCCGACAATTGCGCTGTTACATCCTTTTCCAGCGACTGGCAGCCGGGTGATACCTTTTCCGTGGGAACAACAACAGTCACATATGTGGCTCGTGACGCCTCCGGTAATACGACTACCTGCACATTCGATGTTATCATCGTCGATACAGAAAAACCTTCCTTCCTGACATGTCCGTCCGATATCGTGGTGAGCAATGATGCCACATTGTGCGGCGCGGTTGTCAATTTTACCGCACCGGTTGGAACGGATAATTGTACCGGTCAGACTACTGTGCGGCTGGAAGGTCTGGCCAGCGGTGATTTCTTCCCCCTTGGCACGACGACACAGACGTACATTGTAACGGATGCTGCGGGAAATTCCGAGACCTGTTCCTTTACCGTAACTGTGGAAGATCAGGAAGTACCTCAGATCATCTGCCCGTCGGATATCACAGTAAATAATGACCCCGGGACGGCGGGTGCTGTCGTAAACTTTACCGCGCCGGCTGGAACGGATAATTGTTCGGGTGTAGTGACGGAACTTGTCGAGGGTGCGGTAAGCGGCTCGTTCTACCCGGTGGGAACGACGACACAGACGTATAAAGTGACGGACGCTTCAGGAAATTCAACTACATGTTCCTTTGCAGTGACCGTTGTAGATGCTGAGCCGCCCGTAGTTACGCTGGCAACATCCGCAGCCGCCCTGGTCAATAGTAATTTCACCGTTACGTTTTCATTCAGCGAGCCGGTAGCCGGTTTTGATGTCGCCGATATCACGGTTGTAAATGGTTCCGCATCCGGTTTTACAATGGTTACCAGCGCTGAGTATTCAGCGCTGATCACACCCACGAGCGATGGCACAGTGAGCGTTGCATTGTCAGGTGGAGTCGCCACCGACCTTGCCCTGAACGGCAACGTGGTTTCCAATACGATCTCCCTTACTTACGACGGTACGGCACCGGCCGGATACCTGGGACGGTTCAACACAAGCCAGGTGAATACTACCAACGTAAATGATGTTTCATTTGAAGTAAGCGGAGCTGAAGCCGGTGCGACAATGTTCTACAGCATTATGGGATCCAACCATGTGTCGGTTACCGGTACTGCATCTGTTGATGCCGGTCTCTTCAATATCTCCGGTCTCGATCTGTCCGGTTTGGCTGACGGGGAAGTTATACTTTCAATTTACCTGGTGGACCCTGCCGGAAATACCGGGGCAACCGTTACCGATGTGGTTATAAAAACGGTTCGCAATATCGTATCCGTTACGTCGATTGCAGATATATCCGTAGCTATCCGCACAACCTTTGATCATGCAAATGTTCCCGCGGCGGTAGAAGTAGAATATGCTACCGGTGAAAACGAAGTATTGAGTATTGTCTGGGATACAACCGGTTACAACGGGATGGTGGCTGCGTCCTACAACCTGGTAGGGGAGCTGGTGCTTCCGGCCGGGACAACCAACCTTGATGCTCTCGTCGCCCATGTGACTGTTACGGTTCTCCCGAATATAGCACCCGTTGTGTTGTTGTTGAGCAATCACAGTTTTCAGCCCGCGATAGCCAGCGATGAACCTATAGGTCAGTTTACTACCGAAGATGAAGACGATACAGAATTTGACTATGCGCTGGTTTCCGGCCCGGGGGCGGAAAATAACGATTTGTTTCTTATTGACGGCGACAAGCTGTATTTGAAGGATAACCAGGGCCTCTCAGGCCAGACAACATTCCGGATCCGAGCAAGAAGCACCGATTCTTTCGGGAATACGGTCGAAGAAATATTTAGTCTCGAAAAGACTGAATATAGCCAGGCGGATATCATTATACATAATACTTTCTCTCCGAATGGTGACGGAATTAACGACTACTGGATTCCTTCGGAACTGAAGTTCTTTAATGATGTGACCGTTGAAATATTCGACCGCTCCGGTGTTCGCCTTTTCAAATCCGATAACCCCGAGGAAGGCTGGGACGGGCGCGCGATGGGTGGCAGGGTACTCGACGGACCATTCTTCTACATCATTCACATCAACGATCTGAATGTCACGAAAAAAGGTATTGTGATATCATTAAAGTAACAGCATCGCTATAACAATCAATCTCAACCGATAGACATAAAACAAAATCAACGTGAAAAAGACCATTCTTTCAATATTCATCGCCTCCGCCTGTGTGACGACGTATGCTCAAAACAGGAAATATGTATCTAGTTTTTCTGTTTTCAGCCAATACTATAATCCCGCTTTCACGGGATTCGACGGGTCATCCGTTAAGTCATACTACCGGGATCAATGGACAGGTTTTGATGGTGCCCCTAAAACCGTTTTTATTTCGGGAGAGGTAAACCTCGATGACTATCTCACGACCGGTGAACAATCGCCCGGTGAGCAAGTTGTAAAAAATGGTATCCGTCATGCGGTCGGTGTTTACGTCCTGCACGATACGTACGGACCCTTTGCTGAGAACCAGGTCTATGGCACATACAGGTCGGGTGTGAACCTGACCGAAAATCTGCGGCTTCAGGCCGGAGCTGCCATTGGTTATCATAGCCAGAAGCTTAATGGAAACCGGTTGACTGCCGAAGATCTGGGCGATCCGCTGATGCAGAAATACTCCGGTCTGACCAGCAGGGCAGGCAGGATCAATATGAACCTCGGCCTTGTACTGGCGGGTGAAGATTTTTATGCGGGGTATGCGATGCAAAATATCATGGGCAAATTAGGGGGCAATGAAACGGTATTTGTAGGTGAAAACAATACGGTACAGTACGTGCTTCAGGGAGGTTACCGGAAAGCGGTTTCGGACCAGGTTGGTGTCGCGGTAAATGGTTTATTCCGGTATGATACGCAGCAAAAGGAAACCCTGGAGGGCCAGGTAAAGGGAGTTTTCTATAATACGGCATGGCTGGGTCTTGGTTATCGCAATTCTCTGGCGTATACATTCAGCGTTGGTTTCCGGATGAAGCAAGTCAGTATGGGATATGTGTATGAGACACCGGTGGGTAATTCACAAATGAACGGCAGTACCAGCGAGATCCTGTTGCGATATGATCTTTTGAAGGTCGTTCACCCGCGCCTGGGCAGAAAAATGACGATGTGGTGAGCGTTTAAACAGGCATACGGCTAGTGCATCATAGCAAAAGTATCTGTACGACAGTATAGGACACAACGCATTGATTTTTAGAACTGTATATTCTGGATGCATGTACACTTGTTTTTGCGACGATGTACTAGTCGCCCTTGCTCGTAACAATCGAATACAACGATATCTTTTCTTCTCGTCCCCGCAGGTCGCTTTCGCCCAACGCGACCAGTTGGAATTGCGGGTCGTCCGCCAGATGGTTCGCCAACTGCCCGGAAATAAGAAGATCCGTATCATAGACGTTGCATTGTCCCTGGATGCGCGAGGTAGTGTTCAATACATCGCCTGTAAAGATGATCTCTTTTTTGATTACGCCGATCTCCCCTGTTGTTACTTTACCCACATGAAGCCCCGCTTTGAAGGCGGGCAAGACTCCGAATTTATCAACATACCTATGGCTTTGTTTTTTGATCTCCGACTTCATCGCAAAGAAACACCGGATGCAGTTGTTGTTGTGTAAACCATCCTGAAGTTTCCACGATATGACGACCTCATCACCGACGTATTGATAGATCTCTCCCGAATATTCGATAATCGGTTTTGTGAGATCGGAAAAATACGTTTTGAGCATTTCGAAGTATTTCACGTGACCGATATTTTCAGCGATGGTCGTGGATGCTTTCATATCCAGAAACATGAATATCCGCTCCTCCTCCACCGGCGTATGATACTTTCCCCGGAAAAAGTTATGCAACACTCCCTGGCCAAGATTCTGGCTTACTTCCGAGTAAAAGAGCGAAAAGCCAATGATCGAAGCGACATACAACTCCACACTCCAGAATGAAAAACTGGAAAAAAAAGCCCAGGCATAATCCCACACTCTGGTATCGGATAGCGGTAGATTCAACCGGATGGCATTTGTTATGATCGTGACACTCAAGAGGAAAAACATGATCACGGCTACATAGAGGAGTGTTTTATAAATAATTTTTCCTGCAAATGTTCTCTGAATAAAGAGCTTGTCCAGGTAAAGGACTTCCACCGTTCCGATTGCCACACCCATGACGAGTGCCGTGAGTGGTGTCACCGCAATGGTGGTCCCGAACGAATAAGGGTTGCCAGTAGAAGGGTAATGGTCGAGCCTACCGAGGATTCCTCTCTCCAGCAACGTGTAGACAATGCTATAGATCAACCAGATTATAGCAAAAGGAATAATCCGGTATATCGTGTCCTTGTTTTTTGGTGACAGCATGTTGAGTGGCGGGTTTTGTCCGCTCATTTATTGTCCGGAACCGGTATCTCCCTGTGATTTCACGGCCTGTTCGAGCAGCCACTTTTCCGCGGTATCAATATCGTCAAATGTTTCGATGAAAAAGCCTCGCTGACGGCCGACTTCCTTCCAGTACTCTCCGAACTCATGACCTTTGCCTTCGAATACTGCGGCCATAACAAGATTTTTCAGGTGCGGCTGTTTCGTTTCGTATCGTTTTACAATGTTGAATGCTTCGTTCAGCGGAACATTGATCTCGAGATTCCGATAGTCTACCAGCAGGTACCGGCTGTTTGTTTCAAGCACTTTCTCGTAGATCGCCGAGGAGGCTGCCGCCATAGATGTCAGGTTGTCCCGTTTGCCATGGCCGATTACCAGTAAATACCGTTCCTTGAGCAAAAAGGAAACAAGGGGGGTGTCCGTCACGAGTTCCGTGTTTTAAGGCAAGATATTTATTTCTCTATAAACTCCATTGTTAGTCCAGGTGACGCTGCGCCCATGGTATCGATTCCCCGGGACTTTTGCCGATAAAGGCCGAAGATTGTGTTATTTGAATATGTTCTTCTCCGCGAGGAGCTTTTTGTACTCGGGCAGGATCTTATCATAAAGTGCTTCGTCGACTTTCTTCAGGTTGTTCAGCAAAACACCGATACCGGAATCCTTCGGTTTTACACGCTGTTCCTTAATGTCCAGCATCTTTTGCCTGATGGTCCCTTCCAGTTTTAGTAGTTCTCTTTCGGTCATGGTTGTGCGGTTAAGGCATGTGTATGGGTGTTCTGGATGATCGTTTGTATTTGGGGCAAATATCCGATTTCGTCGCGAATTATTTCATCCCGGAATGTTTTTTATCGGAGCCATGTATTCTCATCCGCCGGTCCCTGTATTCTGTGATTGATACGAAGGAATATTTACGCGACATTCGAATGTGATCAAAACAATAGCTGTGTCTGCCTGGATATAGTCATGTTGAGTAATACTATTTGCAAAGTCCACGGCTGACAAATCCGATTCGTGATCAGGGAATGAATATAAAAAATTGAGCGTATCGTTAACATAAAACACCATTCATTATGAAAAACGGAAAAAGCAGTCGGGAAATGAAATTCAACTATAATGAATTACCGCGGGTGGCACCGGGGCATCGTTTGCCCGAAACCCTGGAAATGCCTGCCGAAGTTCATCCGGGAATAAGAGCCCGGATGCTTATTGAGGCAGCTCTTCAAAGTTTTGAGGGTGTGAACACCTCCAAATTGAGTCAGTTGAAGGTCACAGCGAAGGACATCGTTAAATTCCGAAAGGAAATAAAGAACGCTTTGTATGCCATTATCAAGGAGGAGAACGGATATGACATACGGTTACGGTCCGGCTCGATCGCCTACCTGGGAGCATTAAAATTTAATGAGGCCGCGGATCTTATCGTAAACATTGCGTTGAACACCCGTGAAAATAGTTTCGTGAGAGCATATGCCACGGAGACGCTGGGAAGAATAAAAGGAAGAACAGTTTTAGCCGCACTGGAAGTACTTATTCATGACAGCGTGTATGCGGTGAAGGAAAAAGCGGTTAGGGTAATCGGAAAGGTTGGTGCAAAAAAACATCTCCGTGCGCTCAAGGCCATCGCTACTGCGGATGCTGATCCGGAAATACGATTCAGAGCGAAAGCCGCCATACACCGGATTACAACGGGGAAACAACTGCAGCGAAGCCGGGGAATACGGACCACCGGTATTTTGAAAACAGCACCGGAAGCGGGGAATGCCCGGCAGATCGGGAAACATATAAAGGTTAAGCCACAGACGACCTTCGGTGAGTCTGAAGTGAGAGGAGGCATGGACCTGATCGCGAACATAGAGCTTGAGCGGAGAACTCTGGAAAAAACAATTCGTCCCATTGCCTATGAAATTGTTGATGGTGCACCAAAAGGGGTGACGCGCCTGGTCCTGCGTGGTGACAGGGCAGGTGACGCTATCGTGTCTCATAATACAGGAAAGATCTACCGGATCCACGAAGATGAAATTGTCCTCGATATCCCACCGCGCAAACATCCGCGTACCGGATGTTCACTGGACCTGGATCTGGCGTGCGACCGGCATGTTTATTCCATTCATAATTGGCTGCCGGATGCTCCGGTAAGCCCGGTGATTTATTCGGTTCAGCCTGATGACGGTGTCATTTGGGCGAAAACCGGTTTTGGGCTGAAAATAAAATTTTACGTACCCGGGAAGGAAAAAACCGCACTGCTGAAAATGCGGATACGGATGCCCAAAGACAACTGGAAAGATATTCAACTCCCGGTCACAGGCGCTGAACTCGAGAACGGCGAGAAGGTGGTCCCCGGATTTTTTGCAGCGATACCTGGCAGTATTCAGATCGATACCGCGCTATATCTGCAAAGTGGCGGTGCCTGCAAGCTCAATTCAGGTTTAATGGCACTTCCGGCCAACCCGATATTCCTGAACGTAAGTCCCGGCACAACGGGTACGATAGGGGAGGGGCCCGCACATTACAACGCCGCCGAAGATAAATTTTACTGTTATGCCAATTTACAGGTTAGCAACGGCTTCCCTCATCCGGTTACGCTTGGTCCGAAGGTAACGGCCAGGGTTACCGACGGTGGAACTCAAAAGGATAATTTTTCTTTCAATATAAGCACATCGGTTGTCCCGGCTAACTCCACCCGGACTATCGGTGTATGGATGAGTTTTGGCGGTAATACATACGATGTTTTTAAGGACTATGGCGATGTAACCATTCAACTGACATTGCAGACCACCGAAGGGGATATTACCGACTCACACGTTTGGGCTGCTATGGCTCAGGTAAAACTTGCCCTGAACTTTGTGGGAAATTTTTCGGCTACAACGCGAAGTCAGTTGCAGAGTGTGGTAGACAATGAAGCAAGCGCGATTTATGAGCAACAAAATCTTTATATAAGTGAGTCCGCGAGGTTTTTATTACCCTCGACCAGCGGCGACTTCGGCCGGTACCGGGATATTGAAATGGATGATAATAAAGACAGCGATTGCACCTCGGGTAGTGACGAGGCGGATGACCTAAGAGACGACTGGAGTTCCCCGAATGAAAGCTGGCTGGACGTGTGGTGTGTTGAAACACTTTCCGGCCCTCCTTGCGCGGCAGGTGTTGGAGGATTTTCACCCGTTGACGGACCGACCGGAAAGGGAGGAAGTAATTCCGGAGTGATCATCAAGATGTCCAGCGCTGATTTATCCACAACCGGGGGCCGCAACCTGATGGGAATCATCATCGCACATGAGGCGGCACATTTCCTGGGACTCAACCACCACGGGACATCGTCCAATTTTATGGCAGCCAGTACAGGAGGTAGTAATACGGATATCACCCATCAGCAATATCTTGACATGACGGAACACGGATTCGTCACGCGTTTTGTCGTATGATCCGCTTGTGGTAGTTACGAGTATAAGGCAACAACGGTGCGGAACCCGCTGGGCGGTTACACGCACCTTTTCATCCGCGTTTCCGCAATATCTTATGCATTTGCTTAACAAATACAATAAAACCATTGACAATCGCGTTGATTAGATATACATTTAGTGAACAAATACTCGTATCACTATGAAAGGAACAAACCTGGGCGAATTTGAGGAGCTTGTTCTACTTACTGTCGGCATTCTGAACAGTGAAGCCTACAGCATATCTGTCGCGCAGGAGATCGGCAGGATTACCAAGCGCAAAGTTAGTTTTGCCGTCGTACACTCCGCATTGAACCGGCTGGAGGAGAAGGGTTACGTGGACTCCAGGCTGGGAGGTGCAACGAACGAACGTGGAGGTCGGAGTAAAAGGATGTTCACGATTTCGCGCTCCGGCAAAAAGGCGTTACTTCTGGCGAAAGAGCAGCGCGATGAACTCTGGAGTCTGATTCCCAAAGTCGTTTTTAAAAATGTGTGATTGCATGGATCGTACGCTCTGTTTAAATGCCTGATATACACGTTATGAATAACACCTCACAACCCCGGCCTCCTGTTTGGGCCCAGCGTTTTTTTGAATGGTACTGCACACCCGAATTGCTGGAGGACCTCCTCGGTGATCTGCACGAATTATATTTCATGAGGATGCGGGACAAGGGTATTTTTTATGCCCGAACGCGTTTTGTCCTGGATGTATTTCTCTTCCTGAAACCCTACGTATTTCGCCGGAGGCGCCTGCAGCTACGGGAAAGCTATAACCTTTTTCGCCACTATCTGAAAACCGGGTTCCGCAATGTGAACCGCGATAAACAGTACCTGGCGATCAATACACTGGGACTTGCGCTGGGTATATCCAGCGCGCTGATCCTCATCGCATATGTGCATAACGAGTTGTCGTTCGACCGGCATTTTAATAATGCCGACCGTATTTACCGTGTCAGTTGCAGCACGCTGATCGACCACACTTATACCGAGTTTGCCCCGGTTCCGCCGGCCATCGGCCCTGCATTGAAAGAAGTGGTTCCCGAAATAGAATCCCTGGCCCGGTTTCAATACCTAACCAGTACAGCCCCCGTGAAATACAAAGATGTCTCTTTCTGGCAAAACGGGATGTTCCTTGCCGATTCGACGATCTTTCGCGTATTATCTTATAAATTTCTCCTGGGTGACGAGAAAGCCCTTCAGGGCCCGGACCGTATCGTATTGTCGAATAGCCTTGCAGTGAAAATATTCGGTAGCGACTACCTGCAGAAAAATGATATCCTTAATGCGCCGGTGCGCATATTCGGTCGGGACTTTGCCGTCACAGGAGTGATTGAGGATGCTGCCCATAACACGCATGTCAGGCCGGTAGCATTTATCGGATGGCATGGATATGCGGACGACAATATCTGGAACGACTCGCATGCCTATACATATATGTTATTGCGCAAGGGCACTGATCCGGCAGCGGTCCAGAATAAGCTGGATAAGTTTACGGCTGAAAACGAGAACCTCCGGGCCGTCGCTACGGAGTTTGGTGCAAAGGTGAGTGTGTTTATGCAGCCGCTGACGGATATCCACCTGTACTCCGCCAAGATGTACGAACTTTCCGCCATCGGTAACGTGAATTACGTATATGCTTTTTCAGTTATTGCGGTGTTCTTTTTATTCTCTTCCGGTATTAACTATACAAACCTGGCGATCGCCGCGTCGTCACACCGGTATAAAGAAATCGGTGTGAGAAAAGTAATGGGCGCGCTTCGCGACCAGATCAGGAAACAATTCATAACGGAGTCGGCCCTGCTGGCCTTTTTCTCGGCGTTACTTGGCTTGTTTTTCTTCTACCTGATGATACCCAGGTTCAACCAGCTAATGGACTATCAACTGGACATCAGCCTGCTGTTAAACGCGAAGTTTCCCCTGATCGCGCTGGTGGTAATTGTTGTGCTGTCGGCATTTTCAGGTTTTTACCCGGCCTTTTATCTGTCCATGATTAATCCGGTGCTGGTATTCCGGAATAAAGTAAGCGCCGGAAGCCCTAAGATGCCGTTCCGCAAAGCTCTCTTGTCTGTGCAATTCGCGATCTCCGCCTTTATGATCGTAGCGGTACTGGCCGTCACGGAGCAAATGAATTTCCTTCGGAAGAAGGAGCTGGGATTCAATAAAGAAAACATTCTCATTGTGTCATTCCCGGACGGACTCGCGAAACATCTTCCGGTGCTCAAAGAAGAGTTGCTCAAATTGCCTGGTGTCTCCTCCGCCGCGGCCTGTAGTTATACCCCGGGACCTTCCAGTCCCATCGATGAACATCTCGTCGAACGCGCGAATGGAGAAATGAAGTCAAGTACCATCGCCAGGATTTTCTTTGACAAGGATTATCTCGGACTGCTGGGACTGACAATCGTGGAAGGCCGCAACTTTGATGCAGACAACAACGCCGATTACCAGCATGCCTTCCTGGTGAATGAGGCTGCTGTAAAATCATTTGGCTGGGATAAAAGTCCCCGGGGTCCGATCGGACGGGAGATAGACGGGATGAACTACGGAAAAAAAGGAAAAGTGATTGGCGTGGTGAAGGATGCAAATCTTTTCTCATTAAAGCATAAGATCGAACCGCTTATCATGAATCTTAGCGATTATGAATCGCGCCTGTATGTAAGGATCGATGGAGGTAATACCGACGCGGTTCTGAAATCCGTGGAAAAAACGTACAGCCGGGTGATGGAAAATACGGCGATGGAATATCAGTTCCTCGACGATCAATTTGACAGGATATACGATGCTGACAAAAAGATGAATGCCGCCCTCATGAGCGGTGCGCAAATACTTATTTTTATTTCCTGTCTTGGCCTGTTCGGTCTCTCGGCATTTATGGTAACCCGGCGTACGAAGGAGATCGGGGTCCGGAAAGTATTGGGCGCCTCCTCTTTCGAGATCATGGCCTTGCTGTCGGGTGATTATATACGCCTGATCGTCATCGCCAACTTCGTTGCCATACCCGTCGGTTACCTGGCGATCAATAAATGGTTGCAGGTGTATGCATACCGTGTTGATTTGGCATGGTGGCTGATGTTGGTGCCGGTAGCGGCTACGATATTCCTTGCCGTGGCATCCATAAGTTATCAGGTCGCGAAGGCATCCGCTACAAATCCCGTGAATGTGCTGAAATACGAATAAGTGAAATTCTCCAGCCTCTGCATCACCGGACCGGCATTTAATACAACGCTGTCATTGCCGGTCGGAGTTGGACAGCCGCGGCGGAAGAGATCATCAAAGAACACCATTTGCATTAAGGGGGCTAACGCCGTTATCCGGATGCTTTCGTTTGAATTCGCGGCTTGTGTTTTTCGAGATTTTCGGCGTGCAACAAGGCGATGACCATGATCAGGATGGCCAGCATCGTCTGGATGATCCAGACAAAAGTTTTTGCCGACATGACCGGCAGCAGGCTGTGCGCCAATGAATACAGGAACAGCGCCAGTGATGTTATTACCAGTGGTTTTAGAAAAATGCGCTGTAGTTTTTCGCCCGGACGACCGTCAGTTCCGCCCCTCCGTACTGTCATAACGAGCGAAATAATCGTATACCCTAGCAGTTGTGTCTGGAAAATCATATACAATACAAATTCCTCCTGTCCCGAACCGGCGTGTTCAATACCCGGTGCCACGTACGACAGTATGTAAAGCAAGAGAATGAATGTTGCAGGTATGAAGTGAATCAGATGGCCTTTTCTCCACGGAACAGGGGTTAATACATATTTGCAATATAAATACAGAACGGGTCCTATGAGATACGAGCAGATGGCAATCGTTGTAGCCGCCAGGGGCATCAAGGTGTCCGGAAGGTACCGGATCAACGGTTCGGCACACGCAATGCTGATCACCGCCGTATAAGTTCCCAGCAGGATTGCCCGGGTGCCTTTGGTGAACAGGATCAGATGGATCCCGATAAACCAGCCAATAAGAGCAGTTGTTGCCGTGAGTATTTTCACCGGATGACTTCAGTTTTCCCGGATGCAATTTGCAACCTCTTTTCCAATCTCGGATCCCGCGAAGTGGGCGATATCCCGCGAGTAGTCGTTCCCTTTTTTGGCGTATATCCCTTCCGGCAAACACAAATTCCCACAATTATTCATGATATACACTTCCTTACGACCTGATTTTAATCAGTTTCAGGAAACCGTGAAATAACCATTTTGCATCGACAACTTTTAGTAAAAATGCCTAACCTGAAAAAGAACCCCTTATCCATTTCCAAGGCCGAAAAATGGCTTGAAGTGGGCTACGAATTATTTGCAAAGGATGGAGTACATGGAATTAAAGTCGAGAGACTGGCCCGTATTCTTAACCTGAATAAATCCGGTTTTTATCACTATTTCGGCGACCCGGAACAATTTATGGATGAATTGTTTCGCTATCACAATCGCATAGCCCGCCAGATGGCGCTTGAAATTCCGGATTGCAAGTCGGTCGATCCCGATTTCTTTCTGCTGGTCGTCAAGTACAAAACATGCCTGCTGTTTCAGGGCCAGCTTCTGAGAAAATCCAATCATCCCAAATACGCTTCTGTATTTATGGAGGTCACGGGTATACTGGACAGACCGTTTTTGCCCTTGTGGAGCAAGTTCATTCACCGGGAGCACGACACAGAGACAGCACTGAAGTACTTTACCCTCTTCCGCGATTCGTTTTATGCACGGGCGAACTTTGAGAATGTCTCGTATTCGTTTTTACATAACCTGTTGACGGATTCCCAGGCGGTGATCAACGAGATGTTTTCAGCAGACGCACAGCCTAGAGAGGCGATGCCCGGCTACTAAGCAACGCCGGCTGATCTCCCTATTCGTCATCCCTGAAATAATTTATCCGGTTTCTCCCTGCAATTGGATCAGTCTCATATTTCCCGATCATATTAGACGCTATCGTCTAATAAATCATTCATCATCTTACATCATTCTTCCTTGTCTTTTAACGTTCTTGTGACGGTAGAGCCCTAGACAAGTACCGGCACCAACCAATAGGATCTGGTTCACGTGGAAGAACTTGAGAAACAAGCCGTTCAAATTCAGATCTGGCTATTTATTGATAGCGGCAACGATCATTGCCGAATGCAAGCTGAAATCTTCGACGAATTTACACGACAGGGTATTGTCGCCGAAAAAATAGCGGAAGCTCTTGCCCGGCTGATCAACAAGCCCATCCATGGGCTTGAATCGGAAGAACTGATCGACGGCGCAAGAATTTTCCGAACAACCTAGTCAAACGCCGTGACGGTTTTCAAAATTGTCCGTCTGGTATGACGTCAGACAATGGCATCCGTTACCGAAAACTCCTTTAACCGTCTATGGCCGCAGTCTTTGCGCCGGGACGAAGGACTTACTACCTTCCATGCATGAAGATACTACGAGTCCTGATACTGCCGTTCGTTGTGTTTGCTTGTAAAAGCACCGAGCCTCCGGAGTTGCCGGCGACCGCTTTTACCGGCGTGACGATCATCGACGGAACTGGCGCCGAACCGATAGTAAACGGCGTTATGCTGATCCGGAATGGCCGCGTCGTAGAAGTCGGTGGCGAAAAAAGTGTGGATATCCCCCGTGGGGCCACCATAAAGAATCTCCCTGGTAAAACCATCATTCCCGGACTCATTAATGCCCATGGGCATGTCGGTGATGTGAAGGGAATTGACGGCGGTCACTATTCGCGTGAGAACGTCATCGCGAATCTTGAGTTATATGGCAGGTATGGAATAACTACCGTGGTAAGCCTCGGTGGGGATAAGGCAGATGCCGTACCCCTTCGTGCTCTCATAGACACAACTTCCGTCGGAAAAAGAGCCAGGCTGTTTATAGCCGGCGAGGTCATTACCGGAAACACTCCCGGGGAGGCATTAAAGGTAATTGAGCGCAATGATTCGATGGGAGTGGATTTTATGAAGATCAGGGTCGATGATAATCTGGGGACATCTCCGAAAATGACTGAAGATGTTTACCGTGCCGTGATCAACCGTTCCCATGAGCTGGGCTACCGTGTGGCTACGCATATGTACTACCTTGAGGATGCCAGGAAGCTTCTCGAAGCCGGCACAGACCTGCTCGCCCATAGTATTCGGGACACGTCCGTGGATGAAGATTTTATCCGTCTCATAAAAGAAAAAAAAGTGGGCTATTGTCCTACACTGACCCGCGAACTTTCCACATACGTATATGGCGATACGGCTGCGTTCTTCTCCGATCCTTTTTTCAAACGGGAGTACGGATCATCAGTAGTGATACCGTTGCTTGACCCGGCCCGGCAGTTGCAGATCAGGAACTCGCCAGGCGCCAATACATACAGGCGGCAGCTGCCTGTCGCGATGGCTAACCTTAAAACACTTTGCGAGCAGGGTGTCCCCATCGTTTTTGGCACGGACAGCGGAGTACCGGCGCGGTTTATGGGTTACTTCGAACACCTGGAAATGCAGATGATGGCGGACGCCGGCCTGTCGCCGATGCAAATACTGGTGTCGGCTACCGGAAATGCTGCCGAATATATGGGCCTGAAAAATGTCGGTACGCTGACACCGGGTGATTGGGCCGACTTTCTGGTTCTGGATGATGATCCCCTGAAGGACATCAGAAATGTGCGGAAGATATCGGCAGTCATTATCGGCGGCGAGCCGGTTGGCGGGTCATGGAATGAATGAGCAAGGGTTGTAAAAACGATGAAGATCTATCAGCGCGAAATACAGTTGCCGGAGTACCCGCGAGGCTTTCATCTCGTAACACACTTGATTGAACAGGCTATGCCGGGCATCAGGGATATTACAACGGGTCAACTGCAGGTTTTTCTAAAACATACGTCCGCCGGTATCACGATCAATGAAAATGCCGACCCGACGGTCAGGGGAGATTTCGAACGTTATTTTAACAAAACGGTACCGGAGAATGCCCCTTACTATAAACACAACACGGAAGGACCCGATGACATGCCGGCACACATCAAGGCATCGATGCTGGGGAGTTCGGTAACCATACCCATCACGAACGGCGAACTGAACCTGGGTATCTGGCAAGGTATTTATTTATGCGAACACCGCGACCAGGGAGGAAGGAGGGATGTGGTGATTACAGCATTTGGAATGTAATCGGGGATTATCCCGCCATTTTTGTCTTTTCTTCCTGATGACGCCATAGTTCCTGGAAAACCGGGCTGCGTAATTTCAATTCACTGAAGGTTCCGCTGTCGGCGATTCGTCCGTTTTCAAGGATGTAGATGTAATCGAAATACGTGAGGAGGTATAAACGGTGAAGACTGGAAACCACAACTTTATCATCGAACTCTTCGAATAATTTGGCGTAGATCTGCATCTCGGTCTTGGGATCGACGCTGCTGGTAGGCTCATCCATGAGGACGATGTCACTGCTTTTGGCCGCCAGTATACCCCGGGCCAAAGCCAGCCGCTGCTTTTGTCCCCCTGAAAGGTTAACACCCTTTTCCTGGATGTTTGACTGGAGACCTTTTGGCAACTGACTGATGACCTCGCTGAAATGCGCTGTTTCACATACCGCCTTGATTTGATCTTCCTCAAAGGGTAGCCCGAGGGTGATATTGTGCTCTATCGTGTTCTCAAAAATTTCGGGCTCCTGGGGAAACAAAGTCACGGAACCCGCGAGACTGTTAACAGAAATGCCCGGAGAACCGTCAACCTCCACCCGTGTTCCGGGCTGAGGTTCGTATAATCCCCGTAACAAAGCCATGAGTGTACTCTTGCCGCTTCCGCTTTCGCCAATAAAGGCGATTCGCTTGCCCTTTTCCAGGTCAATGGAAATATCATGAAGGCTCTGCGCCCTTTCTGTTGTCGAATACGTTTCCTTGTGCGAGAAGTTGAGTCCCCTGATCGATATCCGCTTCCATACGGCCGGAAGGGGGTTGACATCGTCGGGCAAGTGCTGTTCTTTGTAAGCTTGTGTAATGGAACGTGCAGTCTGTACGTCGGTGTCGTATTGCACGATCTGCGTGTACTGCCATGCGACATCGTGAAATACACTCGTAAACTGATTCACGAATCCCAGTAAAGCCACCAGGTTTCCAACCATGAATATTTTACCGGGTTCCCAGTTTTGGTGCACGTAACCAACAACCGTAACGACATAGATCAACCCTACAAGCATATCCGCAACAAACCATTTCCATTCATTGATCTTTACGGTACGCATAAATGGTGAAAATACATGCGCCACTTTACTCATCAGGCTTCCTTCCATGCGCTTCTCCAGCCGAAGGGTGATGACCGTGATAATGTTCGAAAGACTGTCGAACAACGTGCTGGAAACGACGTGCTCTTTTTCATTCGTTTCATCGAGAGCCTTGATAAAGGGTTTGTCAAATTTAAAGATCACCCACACGGTCAGCACACCAAGGCAAACCCCGATGGCGCCGTACAGCGGTGAAAAAACAAGCATGGCGATAAACGAGAATAAAAACTTCGACAAAGCGTACATGTACAGGAATCCGTTTTGAAAAAAATCCTTCAGCGCTTCATACGCTTTCCGGATCCTGTTGATTGTCGCACCGCTGTGATGATCCTGGTGCCACTTGACAGGCAGGTGCAATGTTTGATGATAAAGGTCCTGCAGGAAATTCCGGCTCAGATTGAAAGCCAGCTTGCGTTCCAGTATCCTCGCCGGCCCATGAAAACCCCATTCGATTATTTTCAGGAGCAGGTAAGCCCCGCCGTAGATCCATGTATATTTCAGGTGATGAAAGCCTTCTTGCTGAATAGAGTTGATGAACCAGCCATACAGGATCGGGAATAACGCAAACGTCCCGCTTGCCAGAATGAACAGTGAATAGACGATCACATACTGTTTCTTTTCCTGCCGGGCGAAAGTCCAGGCTGTTTTCATCAGGGATATATATGGATTCGGCATATTCGATGCGGCAATTTGTGGGAACGAAAATTACACCGGAATTTTGTCTTTTTTCGTTAATCCGGTATCACTCGCAGGTTTTCCTGTAAGCGGGAACTTGACTACCTTTCCATACTGATGTGATATGCGAATCAAACTGCTTGCCTGTGTGGCGATAATAGTTTCTGTGGGAGCCTTTACAAAGTATGCGGAAGGTCAGGCTTCTCTCCCGCCGGTGGATCTGCGCATTCTATTCGTGCCGGATGCCGTCACCATTGCAGGCAAGCCGGTGATGTACTATGAGATCCACCTGGAGAACGCTTCAGCCGACACTATCGACCTTGATAAACTGGAGGTGCTACGGACATCCGACTCGTCCGTTGTTATGACTATCGACGACCTGGAAGACAGGATCCTATTGCCGGTTGCCTCAAATGTTATATATATAGAGTACGACGTGTCGGGCTTAAAAACGGGGACCGGTCTTTTTCACCGGCTTCAATGCCGTAAAATGGGCAACCTGGAATCCCCGTCATTTTCAGTCGAAGGTGCGGACTTCAATGTAAAACCAGTGCCTGCCATCGCCCTTCACCCGCCGTTAAGCGGCGGTCCATGGGCTGCCATCTATGAACCGTCATGGGAGCGGGGACACCGGCGTGTAGTTTATACCGTCGATGATAGGGCCAGGGTCCCGGGCCGCTTCGCTATCGATTTTATACGGCTTAACAATAGCGGCCAGTATGCCAACGGAAATGAAGACGAGATCAGGAACTGGCTTGGCTACAGTGCTCCGGTGCTGGCGGTTGCAGACGGTATTGTATTATCCATACGCAACGATTTTAAGGAAAGTAAGACGGTATCAGGGCACCCGTCTGTTAACGCCGCCGACGCAACGGGAAATTACATTTCCATCGGTATCGGGTCTCAATATGTGGCGTTTTATGAACACCTGAAACCAGGGAGTATCAGGGTAATGCCCGGACAAAAAGTCAAAAAAGGCGACATCATCGCCTCCCTTGGATTTACCGGACAAACTACCGGACCTCATCTTCATTTTCATATCGCAGATAAAAACTCGCCCCTCGGAGCGGAGGGAATTCCGTTCGTGTTTGAAAATTTTATGATGCTCGGGTCATACAATGACCTGGAAAAATTCGGACGCAATCCATGGATACCCCTAAACGGGAAGCCTCAGGACGTGAAAGGAGAAAGACCTCCACCTAATAGCGTTCTGAACTTTGAACGCTGATACCCCGAACTCAACCCTGATTTTCCGAAAGTGCTTGTAACATGATCGCCTTTTTCGCACGCCATTTATATAAAAGGAAAAAGTTGTATGCCGAACTTCAATACTTTCGCAGACCGGGCTTTCGTTTGGATTATTTCACCATAGATTAACTCGATACATTCTGGTATCTAAATGGAATTTTTTCGTTATGGTCATACGAAATATATTGTTGAAAATGAACCGGAGACTAATCTGGCTGATCAGTTTGGCTTTTGTGATGCTATCGGCCTGCCTGGAGCCTTATCCTCCGCCCGGCAACCTGCCGCCCGTGAACATCCTGGTCGTGGATGGATTTATGAACAGCACCGATGGATCGGCAATTGTCCGGTTATCGAGAGCGGTACCCCTCTCGGACAAAGACGTATTTAGACCCGAATCGAATGCAACGGTTACTATACTGACCGCCGATGGCGGGACCTTTGATCTCGTGCAACAGGATTCGGGGCGTTACTCGTTAAGCGGAATGATCATTGACCCGGGATTAAGGTATCAATTGAAGATCCGTACGGAAGATGGTCAGGACTATTTTTCCGACTTCGTGGATATCCGCCAATCACCGCCAATCGACAGCGTAACCTGGCGTCCTGGTATCGCCGGCCTGGATGTCCTCGTCAACTCACATGATGATAGCGGGAACAGCCGCTATTACCGGTGGGATTATACCGAGACATGGGAATACCATGCTCCGGTTCAGGCGGCTTACAAAGTCATAAACGGCGAGGTACTTTTCCGGGACCCGGAAGACTATCTGTACACCTGCTGGAAAACGATCCCATCAACCAGGATACTGATCGGATCGTCCGTCCGGTTAACGGAAGACGTTATACGGGATTTTCCCCTGATTTTTATACCAAAATTCTCTGACAAGATTTCCATCAAATACAGTATGCTGGTCAGGCAACGGGTCATGGATAAAATGGAATACCAGTTCTGGAGCGATTTGCAGAAGACCACGGAGAGCATCGGCAGTCTCTTTGACCCCCAACCCTATGAGATAACTGGTAATATCCATAGCGCCGGCGACGGAGGCGCCCCTGTACTTGGATTTTTCAGTGGCGGATCCGTTAGGGAAGAAAGGTTGTTCCTTAACTACAAGGATCTTCCTGAGAATTTAAAAGAAAGACCTTATAGCTTCTGCGTTTTGGATACGGTTTGTCTGTTCAAAGGACCCAGTACGCCCTACTCCTGTATAACCGATATTCCGAACCTTCCCCCTAATCCGTTACTGGTCGGAGGTCTCTATGATGGTCCGACGTTGTATGGATACACATTGGCCAATACAAGATGTGCAGACTGCCGGGTTTACGGGGGAGGAGTATTAACCAAACCGGCTTTCTGGCCCTGAGACCGGAGAGCTATTAATGAAGGTGTTCGTTTGTGAACAATCTTCCGGAGAAATTTTTATTAACAGGCGAACGAAGCAACCTTTGGCAGAACCTTCGCGTCTTTCCAGGTAAATCCGAAATCCAATGAAAATTATAGCGACCCTAACTTCCATGTTTATTTTTGCCGTTACGCTTTGTAACGCTCAGGACAACCGGTATTCATTCAAAGAGAGCTATGAACTTGGTTCAACTCCTCAGATTAGCGTATCGTCTTCCGACGGTAATATTGAAGCTGTAGCATTCGAGGGAACTAAGGCAGATGTGTTCTACATTGTTACAAAGCACCACAAGGTGTTAAATATCAGCCGCGAGGAACTGGAAAAAGAGCTGATCCTCGAGGTAGTTCACACCGGCAGCAGTCTCAGTATTGTGGTAAAGTATAAAGACAATTTCAATTCGTTTAACTGGAACGATAAGATGGTTGTGAGTTTCCGGCTACAGCTTCCGGCTTCGTCAGCCTGCGACCTTCGTACGTCGGATGGAAATATTTCCATGAAAGGACTTAACAATACTCAAAAATGCAAGACCAGCGACGGCGACCTGGACCTTTCAAATATCGGAGGTTCGATAACCGCTGCGACTTCAGATGGTAACATTACCATCAAAAAGGTAAGTGGTAGCGTGGAAGCGAAAACAAGCGACGGTGACATCAGGATCGAGGACGTGAAAGGAAATGCGGGAGCAACAACTAGTGACGGGAATATTACCGTTACCAACCTTTCCGGAAGCACAACAGCGAAAACTTCCGACGGCGATATTGTATTCCGGGATCTGACGGGTTCACTGAACGCCACAACATCCGATGGAAATGTAAGCGGTAACCTTTTGCAACTAACAAAGGAACTTACGATCCGCACCAGCGATGGAAATATAACAGTTGCGATTCCCGACCGCCTGGGACTTGATCTCGATATTAAAGGTGAATCCCTGGATATACCTTTGTCGAATTTTTCGGGACGATCGGATGAGCGGGTGATCCGGGGAAAATCGAACGGTGGTGGCATTCCCGTAAACCTTTCAACATCCGGCAACGTAAGGCTGACCTATCGTTAGGCGGCTTTCGCAGAATGATAAATCAGTAAAGCCGGTCATCCCGGCTTTACTTTTTAAATTAATTGTCCTTGATCGGCTGACCATTTGCGTCGAACCGGTATGCCCGGACTCTGTTTTCCGCATCATCACGCATCTCCAGGACAAAAATACTTTTGTCGGAATTTGCATAGAACGTACCTTTTTCCCAACCGGTAAGTTGTGCTCCCGTGAGCGTGTTCTTAATCGGTTCGGGGACTTCGGTAGCTGGAATCTGAACCATATCTTTCCGGTATGCTGGGGTTGCGGGGTCAGACGGCCGGATCGATGTCGAGTCCTTTTTCGGTTGTTGTTGAGGATCCTGAGCCTGAACGGCCGCTACACTTAAGCAAAGGGCACCGGCGATAATGAGCATTATTTTTTTCATGATTTTTCAGTTTTGATTGTTACCTGTTCCATACAAAGTGAATATGATGCCAACCAATCATTGAAGTACATTGCAGGCCAGCCGGGCATAGAAAACTACCTCTTGGCTGCGACGTCGGAAAACTATGCTGCATTTTTCTACACTTTCGGAGAGTCCATGAGAAGAGTATTCTACGCATTCACGCCCCAATCATTGCTCACAGATCTCCTTCAGGCGCTTCAGGGCACCGGGCCATCCATCATTAAACATGTCCTCCCAGTCTGGACTCGTCTCAACCACTACCTTCAGCGTTGTTTTGCCACCCTTTTCAATAAATGTGTAACTTTCCGTAGTACCGATCCATCCTTTTGAATTTTCACTATTCCGGTCTATTGTTCCGTCAGCTCTTATTGTCGCGATATGTTTCGCCAGAATAAAGTCGTGTGGTTTGCATTCGACTAGATTAGCCATTGTACCTCCTCTTTCGGGTAAAAGAAACCTGATATTTTCTCCCTTCTCCCAGATTCCGTCATAGTATGAGTCCGCCCAGCTTGCACGAACCCATTCCCGGTAGGAATCGGGTTGTAGCATGGTATCCCATACTTTTTTCTTTCCGGCGTTTATTTGAATTGTAAATTCGAGCTTTTTCATAATGTATTTTAGTTTAGTGTTGTGACTGTTTACCGGGTTCTGTCCTTGTGAATTTTTCTTCGGTTCACATAACGATTTTTGTTACCATACAAAAGTGAATTATCCGGTGATAATCAGCAGGGTGTGATGGCGACACATTAACAGGGCGATTGCGTCGATTTTATCTGACCAGGCAGGCGAGACTGAGATCTTCGGATAAGTTGATAAATGTCACTTTTCAGGCAATCAAAAATCACCCGTACCAACCGGCGCTTAAGATACTTTGCAGCCTTTAAAGCAATGGTTATGCGAAGTTTGAGTTTTTTAATCCTCCTGACCGGACTGATAAGTTGTGGACCGGCTGTTTCCTATTATTATGACTTCGACCGGTCGCAGGACCTTACCAGGTATCGTTCATTCGACTGGAAAATGGACCTGGCATCGGAGTCGAAGGTGAATCCCCTCTATTATAACGAGCTGAGCGATAAACGTATCCGAACGGCAGTGAACGATGCCTTGCTCAAGAAAGGCTATGTGAACCGACAGAATGATCCGGATCTGTTCATTCACTATCACATCACGATTGAAGACAAAACCGTGGCGGCCCTGGACCCATCCGGGCATAATTACAATGCCTACTGGCTCGGAACCGAGCTGAGTACCTATCAGTATAAGGAAGGGACACTTATAATAGACCTGATGGATCGTCAGTCAAATACACTCATCTGGCGGGGTTGGGCTGTAGCTGTCCTGGAAGATGTACGGCCGGAAAACCTGGAAAAGAAGATCAGGATCACAGTCGATCGTATATTCGAAAAGTTGCCGGATGCTTCACGGAAATAACAAGCCTAACTTTCTTTTTCGCTGTCGTAAAGTTTCAGTCCGCTCATCAGGCGATTGACACTTCTGGCAATACGATTCACTTTTGTTTCTTCTTTTTTAGCGCTATAGATCCATTCAATATAATATTTTTTTTCACTTTCAGAGATGGACTGAAAAAACTTTAGCGCAGCCGGTTCATCCCGGAGACATAGCAGCAGTTCTTCCGGTACCTCAAGTGGTTCTGTATCCGGGTAAAGAATGACATGAACAAGATCACCTTCTTTCTTATTTATCTTTTTCCTGATCTCAGCCTTGACGGGTAAAAACAAATTACCGTTGCCCATTGGCATCAGATGATATTTCCGGATCTCATAACCGTCGATACTTCCCCGGACTTTAACCCATCCGAAATGTGCCTTTTTGTCTTGAGGAATTTCCGGGATCTGCGTATAGGTCCAGCCCCCTTTGCCTTTGAATTTCTCCAGTCTGTATTTTTTGTTGACGAGTGGCTTCATTGATACATTGCTGATGGCGATACTCCGGCCCCGCATCATCCTTTGCTACACTACCTCTCTTTGCGGTAAATTTTATTGTGCCCTAGGAGCATGCCGTAAAAATAACGAAGTTTATCAATATAGCCCGCCAGCTGTTTGATTCAAATCGAAACCATTTACGTATGTCAACGGAGGAATTTAATGAAGGCTTCGAAGAAGCGAGGCGACATCTGAAATCTTACCTCCTGCGACTCACTGCACATCCGGAGGATACGGAAGATATCGTACAGGATACTTACCTCAGGGCGATCGATGCGTTGCCACGTTTCAAAGGCGAGTCTTCGTTAAAAACATGGTTATTCGCCATCGCCTCCAACCTCGCGCGTGATAACCTGCGCTCAAAAAAAAGGTGGGTCGAAAATGTGACAGACGTTGCGAAAGAAGCGGCACTCCAAAATCCCGTATTTTTCCGCGAAGCCATGAGTATCCGGCATTCGTCCGCGCAGGGCAATTTCGAAATCCGCGAACATATCGCTTTTTGTTTTACCTGTATTTCCAAATCCCTCCCGCTCGAACAGCACATAGCCATTCTTCTTAAAGAAGTCTATGATTTCAAGGTGAACGAAATTTCCGCGATCATGGACACCACGGAAGCAATGGTTAAGTATTACCTCCATTCGGGGCGAACAAAAATGATCCGGATTTTCGACGGTCGTTGTGCACTCATTAACAAGGAAGGAACATGCCACCAGTGTACGGAATTGAATGGGATTTTTAACCCCGATCAACGGGCCGCCGAAGAAACAGCCAAGATCGAAATGGTGCGGGCTGCCGGATCGGAAGACAAGGAACACCTTTTCGGACTGAGGATGGATATCCTCCGCGGTATTGATCCTTTTGAGTCCGGCGCCTCCGAACTTCAGCTTCATCACCTTCAGCATAACAGGACAGTTATAGAGGAATATTTGAAAAAAAACATGCCCTAGCGCGCCGCCACAAAAATAGTTGTGGATGACCTCTCTTGTATGACCTGCCCTAGGCGGGTTATTTACCGGTTTTTTGTTAAACCTGCTCAACATTTATTGCTGCTATGATGCGCTAGCCTATCGTTTTTGTGGTGCCGTTCGTCTAACATGAAATTATAGCAAAAAATGACACCCGATTACCCACAAATCCCAAAGGCCACGACGAGCAGGTCCGCTTTTGCCAGGGAAACTTCTGTACGTGTTGCGATTCACGCACACCCTTCCATGATATGGACACTATTGACCACCGCCCACGACATCGCACGGTGGACATCGACGGTTTTGTCTCTGGAAGGTGACATACGATCGGGGAGAACAATCAGGCTTAGATCCAGTCTCGCACCCAAACGTACCTTCACGTTAACAGTAAAAGAGTTTGTGCCGGAAAAGAAACTGGTTTGGGGTGACGGCCAGGGAACCCGGACTTTTACCCTTGAGGTTACCGGTGGGGCTGTTTCATTCAGTATGTGGGAGAAGATCGGGGGAGTGTTGTTTCCGTTGTACGGGAGGTATATTCTATCCTTTGATGATTCCTTCGAACAATTTGCAACGGACTTAAAAAAAGAATCGGAATTAATTGAACAACAAAAAAATTAAGAGATATGGACAAGGGAACAAAGGAGAACCCATGGAAGCTTCAAACGCCGCCGATGACGTCGTCTTATGAGATGTACCGTGATGTGAAAGACGGAAAAGAGGTGCTGGTTTGCGTTGTCGGCAAGACAACGTTGCTGTACGACTTCCGGTGCGTAAAAGATCTGCACGCCATGCTGAAGAAGCACGGTGACTGGATGGAACTTGGCGCGGCAGACGAACAAAAGCCTGCGAAAGAGGGTACGGTGGAAGCCTGGGGCCGCTCGGCCACGAACCCAGCCGGTGGATGGTATGGATTAAAGAAAGGGCTCCGGGGAAGATTCGCGTTGTATGTTCCGCCGCTCCTGGAAAAATTAGGCCTTGCGGAAGTTGAACACCATCCGCGCAATAACCGGATGAAAGCTATATAAACGTATCAATAAGACACGATACCCGGCTTGACCTTCTTTTTCAGGCTTGCACCTTCCTCCGTGGTTTTCTCCTCCATGACTTTGATGGTTGTTTTTTCTTTTTTGATGTCCGTGCGGATCAAACCAAAGGCACTCATGTAAATATTGGCGACCCAAACGAGAGCGAAACCGCCGATAATATAGCCCCGCCAGTCATCCATCAACAGATGGAAGTCAGTGAGCAGCATAAAGGCAAGGGTAACGTAGTGACTAAAGCAATACTCACACGTAAAAAGGTAAAAAAACTTCCTGGTCCAAAGATGTCTCCCGCTTTTACTGCGCTTTATGCAATATTCCCGGGGCTCGCTGAAAACCTCCTCATGAGTAACAGTCCAGGAGATACAGGCTATGGGTATCGCCAGGATGAACAAGGTATATAGATGCATCTGAATGCTCATGCCAAATATCTTGCCGCACCGCGCAGGTCGTACGCGACATATAATTTATCGTAACTGAAATGAGGGGCTGCCTTGATCATTTTGGAGTTCAATTGGTTTTAGACTGATCCTGCTTTTTGCATTCGTCTTTCCAGTTCTTCCTGACTCACATCTTCACGGTGCGTCGCTATCCACCATTGATTTCCCCATTCGTCCCGCACTCCGGCGGACCGGTCGCCATAGAACTCGTCGGTGGGTTCACGAAGCGATTCGGCAGTGGCGCCGATCGCGCGCCGGTAAACCGCATCCACATCATCCATGTACAGGTACAACATGGCTGGCACGGGTGGAAAATTTTCCATAGTGTCTGCAATCATGATCAGGGAGTCACCTATCCGCATAGTCGCATGACGGATGGTATCGTTCTCACCTTTCATCTCGGACACGATTTCTCCGTCGAACACACGGGAAATAAAGTTCATCAGGCGTGATGCGCCGTTTACGACGAGAAACGGTGTAATGGTATGATACCCCTCGGGTACGGCATTAACCTCCTGCGTCTCTGATTCTCTGCCGGCTTTTTTCATAACTGATTTATTTTTGGGTTTTACGATTTGATCCACGATCATATTCAATCATTCCGGTCTTATGCCGGTTCGGCTTTCTGTTCCGGAATCAGCCCTTTTTCCCGGAGCGCTTTGTGTTCGTCGCCTGTCATGTAGGCAAATATTTTTACCTCGCCCTCAAGCAGGCTTACTACATAGGTAGTGTTAAAATCTATAGTTCCGGGTAAATTGTCTTTCGAATAACTGTACCGCCAATAAATTCGCGCGAGCGCATGAAACTCGTCGATCAGGGTTATATCTTTTGAAATGATATTCATTCCCGTTGAACCGATGCTTTTGTAGAAGGCGAAGCCCTCACCGATCCTCTCCAGGAACTGAGTGTCGTTTTTTCCGCATATCACACCTGAAGGACCCGATTCAACAAAGCACGGAGCAAAGAAAGATGTGATTTTTTTGCTTACATCGGAATCGTCTGACGCCAGGCCACGGTTGAAGTGCGATTCGTAAGCACTGAAAAATTCTTCTATCTGCTTTTTCTTTTTGCTCATACATGCGAGTGGTTAAGTGAAACAATACGCCCCAGAAGGGGAAAAGTCTGAACAGCAGACATCAGTTTGTGTATAAATATTGTGCCACTATAAGTTAGGGCTATTTTCGATGACCCGCTGACAGAGGGCTGTAAAAAATGTGGAACATTTGGTTCAACCTGCCGGGCATCGTCCGTTAAATTCCCCGGCCAGCGGTTTTTCATCTGAATATAACAGCTCGTGTAACTCTTCCGCCCGGATATGGATTAATTGCTTATTTTACTTGTAATAATCGAAACAATATGACCGGACGAAGAACCTTTCTGAAACAACTCGGGTACGGAGGCATGGGCCTCGCGATGTTGCCGTATTTGCCAGCCTGCACATCGACAGTGGCAACTAAAACCATTGGCGGCGCTTCCCCTGAATCCATGGGCGTATCGTCCCGGGGTCTGACTGATTTTTTTGATGCGGTACAAAAAAGCGGACTTGAGTTTCACAGCATCATGATCAATCGCAACGGAAATACTATCCTTGAAGCCTGGTGGGAGCCGTTTGAAAAAGAATATATTCATACTTTATATTCCCTTAGCAAAAGTTTTACTTCGACCGCGATAGGGTTACTTCACGACGAAGGGAAGATCACAGTGAACGACAAGGTGATCGCTTTTTTTCCGGAAAAACTGCCTGCGTCCGTGTCGGATAATCTGTCGGCGATGCGCGTTTATGACCTCCTGACGATGCATACAGGGCATGACCAGGATACAATGGGGCTGATCCGCGCGTCGGGTGAGACGGATTGGGTGAAGGCATTTCTTCAGCTTGAGGTTCCGAAACAACCTGGCTCGCTGTTCCTGTACAACACCGGAGCTACATACATGCTATCCGCCATAGCACAAAAAATCACGGGCCAGAACCTGATGAGTTATTTGCAGCCCAGGCTCTTCGGACCATTAGGCATTACCGGCGCCGACTGGGAAGAAGATCCGAACGGAATCAATGTCGGTGGCTATGGTCTGCGCATCCGCACGCAGGACATTCTCAACTTTGGTCAGCTCTATCTGCAAAAAGGTCAGTGGAATGGAAAGCAATTGGTTTCCGCCGCCTGGGTGGATGACGCCACAAAACGCCAGGTAAACTCGCAGGATAATGACAGTGACTGGGGTCAGGGATATGGTTACCAGTTCTGGAGATGTAAACCCGGATGTTACCGCGGCGATGGTGCTTACGGCCAGTACTGTATCGTAGTTCCTGACAAGAACGCCGTGATTGCCATTACCAGCGAAACGAAGGATATGGGTGCTTCCATGAAACTGGTTTGGGATCATATACTTCCGGCCATGCAGACACCTTCGTCTGTGGTTGTGGACAAAACAGCGAAGGAAAAACTATCGCAGACGATATCGCGGCTGTCGTTGCCAATTGAAAACAATTCCGTACCGGATCACATCGCTGCCCAACTCAACAACCGGTCCTTCACGTTTGAATCCAACACCCTTGGCGGTGAAAAGGTATCATTTGAATTTCAAAAGGATAACTGCACAGTGACGTTCGTTGAAAACGGCCGGACCACACGCATCGAGAGCGGTTTGCACCGTTGGATCACGGGAGGAAACATCAAGCAGGGAAATACGCTATTTCCGATCCGTGGCCGCACACCCAAGCCGACGCGGATCAGTAGTTACTACTACTGGCCCGAGAAAAACAAAATGGTTCTGACGTTGAAGTATGTGGAGAATGCACATGCTGATATATTTACATTTTTGGTAACCGACGGACAGCTGGATATGGAATTTGGCAACAGTCTTTCTTTCCAGCCATCAAATAAGGAACAGCGTCCGTCCTTACACGGTATTGTGAGTTAAAGCCACCCAGGCAAGTATGGATACCGGGAGTCGCTCTATCAGCCTATTCCATCTTTAACGCTTTTACCGGATTTTCACGGGCAGCCCGTATCGACTGGAAGCTGATGGTAACCATGGCGATGATCAGCGACGCGAGTCCGGAAGCGGCAATGATCCAGGCGTCGATACCAACGTGAAAAGCAAACCCCTCGAGCCAGTTGTTCATAAAATACCAGCCCAATGGTGCAGCGATAACAAAGGCTATCACCACCAGGAGTGTAAAATCACGAAAAAGCAACACCATCACCTGTGAAATAGATGCTCCCATCACTTTACGGATGCTGATCTCCTTGGCACGCTGTTCACCGACAAAAGTTGCCAGTCCAAATAGACCAAGGCATGCGATGGAGATCGTTAAAATAGTAAATATCAGGATAATGTAGCTCATGCGTTGTTCCGCACGAAAGAGTGCGTCAAAATTCTGATCGAGGAAAGAATATTCAAACGCATTGGACGAATATTTTTTCCAGATACGTTCAAGCAGTTCCACCTGCTCCTGTGTGTTGCCGGCAGAAAGACGGATGGCCATTTCACCATTAGGTTCCCGGCCCAGCAGGATTCCCATTGGCCGGACGGAATTACGAAGGCTCTCAAAATTAAAATCCTTTACCACCCCGATAAGCGTAAGGGGCGTAGGTGTTTCATAATTATATGAAATTACGGTGTTTCCCTCCACTTTGTCGAACCCCATTTGCCTGTATGCGGTTTCATTCAGTATGATAGCCAAAGAGTCGGATGGGAAATCCCGTGAGAAGAAACGGCCTTCGGCCATCGTTAACCCCATAGCCTCAAGGTTATCATAGTCAACCTGGTATACCGATAAGAGGTAATCCTGCTCGGAGCCGCCTTTGCGGTAAGCACTTGTCCAGCTGATATTGGGCGGGAGCCTGTTAGCAAAGCTCGAGGCGACAAATTCCGGATGCGAATTCAATTCGTCTTTAAAAGCCTTGGCGTTTTTGCCGAGTGAAAAAGTGTGAAGGAGGTTCAGGATGTTCTCCTTTTCAAATCCCATATTCTTTTCCTGCATAAATTTCAGCTGCTTGTATACAACGAGGCTTCCCAGGATAAGGGCTATAGAAATGATGAACTGAAAAACGACAAGTGAATTCCGGAGTTTCGAATTCCTGAAACCGGCGCGCACCTTTCCTTTTAAAACATCCACCGGATTAAATGCCGTGAGATAAAAGGCAGGGTAGCTGCCTGCCAGCAATCCAACTATGATCGTGAATAAAACGATGGATCCGATAAATACAGGGTTGCTGAACAATGAAAAGTCCAGGGATTTTCCCGACAGGTCATTAAAAGGCTGCAGCAACAGTGCCATCATGACAAGGGCCAGCAGTGTTGAGATCACACTGTAGATCATCGATTCGGCCAGGAACTGTCCGATCAGGCGCGAACGGAATGCGCCAATCGTTTTGCGCACACCAACCTCCTTCGCGCGGTTGGCAGACCGGGCCGTAGCGAGATTCATAAAATTGATGCAGGCGATCAGGATAATAAAAACCGCGATAGCAACAAATATGTAGACGTATTGCAGGTTTCCGTTTGGCGAGATTTCCTCAGCAAGGTCCGATTTGAGATGAATATCCAGCATAGGCTGAAAGGAAAGACCCAGATCATCACCCTTTGCCTTGAACTCTTTAAGTGTGAGACCTAGGAATTTTTCGATCTCGGCACCCATATTTTTTTCACTCAGCACATCGAGCTGCGATTTCACCTTGGCAAGGTCGCCTTGCTGCCGGATCTTGATATAGGTATAAATGTTATTGGATGTCCATTGATTGTCGCGCATGTAATCCCACGATTCGCCCGAGAGTATCATATCGTACCGGATGTGTGAATTGGCGGGTGGGTTTTCCACGACACCGGTAACCTCTGTCGCCGTTTTTTCACTTCCTCTCAGGAGAATTTTACCGATCGGATTTTCGGTGCCGAAATACCGCGTCGCTGCGTTTTCAGTGATCACCACTTTATTCGTTCCCTTCAGGACGCTGGAGGCATCACCCTGAAGCAGTTTAAAAGAAAAAAAATCAAAGAAGTTGGAGTCCGCAACTAAGAAATGACTTTCCGTAAAGGCTTTGTTTTCATAACTCACCGGCATGGTGCGCCACAAGCCGAACCGCGTGGCATCTTCGACCTCGGGTACTACCATTAGCAAGGTGTGGGCAACTGGTGCCGGCGAGGTTGCCCCGTTGAAGTCATTACCCTGGAGCCTCCCCGAAAAAACAAGCCGGTACATTCTTTCTCCATCGCGGTGGAACCTGTCGTAACCGACCTCATCAACCACATAAAGAATAATGAGCAGACTGGCGGCTATTCCCATGCTTAGACCCGCTATGTTGATACCCGAATAGCTTTTTTGCCGGAGCATGATACGGAATGCGGTCTTGAGGTAGTTTAGGATCATAACGTTGGGATTTGGTGGTTTAGACGCCTAAAAAGGGCGATGAGTTGCGTGACGGACGTCGAATTTTAACAACTCCCGGAAAATAGCTGCTAAAAACAAGTTCTTTTGGGTATAAAGTAAATGATTTACGCCATGTTTGAGAAGGAATATAAAATGGTGTTTTAAAATATGCCAGCCACGATCAAACCTGCTTTGATATAGGTGATGTTGGAGCATCATACCTTTGTTGGCAGAGATTATGGCTTGGGAATTCCCCGGAAAGACCAGCAGGAATTGTTCCAGCCATTTTGCCGGAGCGCCCGATGCCCGTGAGATACGAGGCACAGGACCGGATCTATCGATCGCAAAAAAAGCGGTTGACATTTTAAGTGGCACGATCCCTTTCGAAAGTAAGGAAGGAGAGTGAACGAGTTTTATAATAACCTTGCCGTTAACCTATGAATAGGAGAATACTGGTAGTTGATGATACACCCGATTTGCTGGATAGTATCAGGGAGTTCCTCAAGATGGAAGGGTATGATGTAATAACCTCTGTCAATGGGAAGGACGCCCTCGAAAAAGTCGCCCTGCTCAGTCCCGATCTGATCATTACCGATTTGTTGATGCCGGTCATGGACGGATTTGCGCTGATCGAACACGTGAACAACAATCCCCTGACCGCAAATATCCCGATCATTGTTTATTCAGCCAAACCTGAACAGGAAAGTCAGGACAGGGTAAAGGCACTGGGAGCCCGTGCATTTGTGATCAAGCCAAGTACATTGGAACATCTGCTTCAATGTGTTCAGAAGTTGTTAAAGCCGTAAGCGCTCATGAAGCGGATTGACTAAGTTTTCTTAAATCCATTTGCAGTAAATCCCGCACACCCAGGCATCTCAGGTATTGCCAATTTCTTAATACAAATTTATCGCTTGTTATAACACCCAGTAAGGGTGATGTTAATGTTGGTAAAATGTATTCTATTTAGTGTAATTGATTCGGTTCGGCGAATCCTGAAATAAAAAATGACATAACGAGTAAGGGGTAAATCGTTCTTAAGGTACTTATGTATTAACCCTTATCAACAGGACGCGATCGTTATTTTTTATTGCTGTAATTTCTTTGATGGGCAAAGGAATGTATCTACTTTTCTCAAAGTTTGGTAACGTTTGCGCAATGTTAACTAAGGATTTATTGGACCACCAGGATAATTTTTCCCTTACGGACGAAGCATTGATCCAGATGCTTCAGAGCAATCATGAGTGGGCGTTGAAAGTTGTCTTCAACCGTTATCATATTCCATTATATCAATTGGCTGTTGGCGTGCTGCGCGACGAGGATCTTGCAAAGGATGTCGTTCAGGATGTGTTCATCGACCTGTGGAACAGGCGCCACACATCCAATATCCTGATGCTTGGTAACTATCTGTCTACCGCGGTCAAATTTCAGTCGCTGAAACAATTAAGGAACGGCAGGATGCAGGACCATCATTTGCGCGCTGTCCAGAATATCCAGTTTGTTAATCAGACAGAAGAGTCCATTAACTTTAAAGAACTGGATTCAACGCTGAAAACCGTACTTGAACAACTTCCGCCGCGTTGCAAGCAGGTATTCGAACTAAGCCGCTTTGAGAACCTCAGCCATAAGGAGATCGCAGGAAAACTGGGCATTACTGCCAAGACCGTGGAAGTTCAGATACACAAAGCGCTGGTCGTGCTCCGCAAAAGCCTGGACAAGACTGTTGTCTTTATTTTTCCCGGCATTTTTCTTTAATTCATTTCCAACAGAAAAAAGAATTTACGTTTTGTTGTAAGGGATAACCAACTGTACGGGTACTATATGTTCAGGGGGTATTACCGCAATGACAAAAGAAGAATTTAACAACATCATCGACAGGTATCTTTCCGGTGAAGCGTCACCCGACGAGAAAAGACTGGTAGACCATTTTTTCAAATCACAACGGTCAAAACAACCTTTCCGCGACACCTCCATCAGCGAAGAGATGTGGGCTGCTATTGAGAAACGCGTTCATACGCGGGCGCGACCAAAGAATCCCGCGCGAATGATCATGGCTATCCTTTCTATCGTTGTCCTTTTTTCAGTTTGCCTGGCACTGTTTTATCACAACAAGAATACTCCGGCAGAGAGTGTGCCGTGGGTAACAAAGGAAGCAGCCTATGGACAGAAGTCGGTTGTTGCGCTCACGGACGGTTCGAAAGTTTTCCTCAACTCAGGAAGTTCAATATCATACCCGATAAAATTCCTGCCGGAAGTAAGGGAGATCGTATTGGAGGGAGAAGCCTTTTTTGAAGTGGAAAAGGATGCTGCCCGGCCCTTCGTGGTACGCACTGGTGAGATCACAACAAAAGTTCTGGGGACTTCTTTTAACATACAGGCATTTCGGGGTAAACAGATCAGCGTAACAGTAGCTTCCGGTAAAGTGGAGGTCGCGGCTGAGTCGGATTCAGCGCTTCCCGGTGGTAAGGTGAAACGGGTGGTCCTGAATCCTATGCAGCAGGCCGTATTCAAAGACGAGGAGCTGACAACCACGGATGTTGACCTTACAAAATTCCTGGCCTGGAAGAACAACACGTTAAGATTTGATGACGCGTCAATAGCTGATGTTGCGACGGAACTGGAACGCTGGTATAACGTGGATATCGAATTCGAGAACGACAAAATACTCAACTGCCGGATCAATGGACAGTTCAAGGATCAAAGCCTTGTAAGCGTGCTGAAAAGTATTCAGTACATGTACAACATCAACTATCGAAACTCAACCCAAAATCAAATTATACTTTATGGAAAAGGATGCAAAAAATGAATCGTACAAGGCCGTAAATACATCGTAGGCTGTAAAAACAGTAAGTCCGGGTTCCCCTTGACTCTTGGCGGAACCAGGGTGCCCGGACTACGGCCGAAATAAATGTATCATCTACTTCAACCTTACAAATCTATGCAAATTACTCTATCTAAACTGATAAAGTTTATGTCGCTGCAATGCCTGATAATCATCCTTATACAAGTGATGACCATGCAGTTGCTGATCGCTGAAAACGTAAAAGGTCAGAACCTGAAAGCCACCAAAATCTCTGCGAAAGTTAAAAGCCGGACGCTGGAGGATATCTTTAAAGTCATCGAAAAAAACACGGATTACGTATTTGTCTTCCCGACTGATGTCAAGGACCTCGACGATACGTTTTCCTTCCACTTCAAAAATGAAAGTATGGAGAATGTGCTTCTCCGGTTAGGCCGGGTAGCCAGGCTCAAGTTCAAGGTGGTCAACTATACTATTACCGCTGCATTTGATGAAAATTTGATGCTTAAACCGGTAAAAACTCCGGTTACAAAAAATGTCGCAATCATCGTGTCCGGAACGGTTACCGATACCGAGACAAATATCGCGATCCCCGGGGTCAACGTCCTGGTGAAGGGAACTACGATCGGCACATCCACGGATGCCGATGGAAAATTCTCTCTCGAAGTACCCGATGAAAATGCAGTCCTGCTGTTTTCATTTATCGGATACCAGACCAAGGAAGTACTGGTGGGAAATCAGACTTCGATCACTGTGTCCCTGGATGCGGACATTACATCGCTGCAGGAAGTTGTCGTGGTGGGTTACGGTACCCAGAAAAAATCAGACCTCACCGGGTCCGTTGGAACAGTAAAATCAGAAGAAATCCAGGAACGCCAGCTTCCCTCCGTTTCACAAGCTATCGCCGGAAGAATCGCCGGTGTGGCGGTAAGTGTTAACTCGGGCCGGCCAGGAGGACAATCCAACGTAAGGATCCGCGGATTCAGTTCGATCAGCACTTCCAACAACCCGCTCTATGTCGTGGATGGCGTGATCATGCCCGTCGGAACGCAAACCGATGGATCGTATTCACTGAACAACGCGATAGATAATATCAACCCTGCCGATATCGCTTCTATCGAAGTATTGAAGGATGCCTCGTCGACCGCCATTTACGGTGCAAGGGGTGCAAACGGTGTGATCATGATCACCACCAAAAGAGGAAGCTCAACCGGCGGAAAGGTTACTTACGACATGCAACTAAGTGTACCGACCATCGGACCTAACCGCGTTGAAATGTTGAACGCCCGCGAATTCCTGGCAACGGAACAACTGGGTTGGGACAACCTTAAAGTATATGATCCTGCAGGATGGAATCCTACGGGGGGACCGAACGGAACCGGTTCACATTCGTCAGGAAGACAGGATCCGAAAGACGCACGCGCGGCCCTGACCAACATCGGGACCTATTCTCTATTCGACGCTGACGGGAATCCGTTATACGATACCGACTGGTTCAAGGAATCGACACAGAATAAACTTTCGCAAAACCACCAGTTATCCGTAACCGGCGGTAACAAGGAGAGCAGTTATGGTATTTACCTCGGCTTCCGCGACGATAACGGTCTGCTCCTGAATTCTTTTCTCAAACGCTATTCCGGCCGTTTTGTAATGGATAGTCAGGTGAAACCCTGGTTGAAAATTGGCGGTACACTCGGCTATAACAACCAGCAGGAAAATATAGTCGATTTTGGAACCGGCGGACTCAACTCGGTGCGGATGATCACGGAAGCTCTGCCGATCCTCCCGGTACGCTATCCAAACGGTGCCTATTCCCACAATAAAAATTACTCGGCTTCTATTGAAGGCGGACGGAACCCGGTGGACCAGTTGCTGAACAATTCCTATGACCTGTTGAGTCGCACCACGCTGGGCAATATGTATACGAACATCAGACTGGCTGAAGGCCTCGAGCTTCGTTCCACTATAGGCGTGAACATCCTGGAACGCGAACGCAAACGGTACGACGGCCGCCCGGCACTACAGACACCCACGTACGTGAACTCGGCTAACGAACGGGGAACCGCCCGTGTAAGAAGCGACCGCGAAACATTCTGGTCATTTGAGAATTACCTCACCTATAATAAACGATTTGCCGACATTCATTCGCTGACTGCGATGATCGGTACGTCCCTGCAGGAAACCAATATTTATTTCTTTCAGGCCAGTTCGAGGAATTTTATTTCCGATTTCTTCCAAACCAATAACATCGGTGGAGCACAGGACTTTGCCGTGGATTCGCCACCCGTGAGTTCTGGAAAGGCGCGGTTCGCATTCAACTCTTACTTTGGCCGCGTAAACTATGGATTGCTGGACAAATACCTGCTTACACTGACAGGCCGTATGGATGGCTCATCCAAATTTGGCGAAGCTAACAAGTACGCATTCTTTCCTTCGGCTGCCCTCGCGTGGCGTATTTCTGAAGAATCTTTCCTGAAAGGTAACAGCGTAATTTCGAACCTGAAACTTCGTACAAGTTACGGGCAAACAGGAAATTCGGAGATAAGTACCTACTCGGCTTTACCTACCCTTCGGGTTGTAACAGGAGTGATCAACAATGCCAGGGTGCTGGGAGTCGCCACGAACAGGCTCGGTAATTCGGATCTGAAATGGGAAAAAACCGCGCAGTCTGATATCGGCCTGGAGGTGGGATTATTCAACAACCGCATCATGATCGAAGCGGATGTGTATTACCGGAAAACAACTGACATGCTGCTGTCTGCACCGCTACCTGTTACATCGGGGTATGAAACAATTACCCGTAACGTTGGAAGTATGGAGAACAAAGGACTTGAGTTCACCCTGAACACGGAAAACTTCACAAACAACGATTTCACATGGAGAACGACGTTTAATATTTCGATCAACAGGAACAAGGTGCTGAAGCTGGCCAACCCTGCTCCGATATTCGGCGTGGGTAACCCGAACTTCACAAACCAGACAGGAGTGATCATGGAAGGACAACCGGTGGGTTCTTTCTGGGGGCTTGTACGTTTGGGCACCTGGGGAACGGATGAAGCAGCGGAAGCAGCGAAGTTTGGTGTGAACACATACAGGGGTACCGGAAAACCGTTGTTACCGGGCGACGTGAAATACCTCGATGTTAACGGCGACTATGCCATCAACGATCTGGATCGTATGATCATCGGAAATGGTAATCCGAAATCATTCGGTTCGTTCATCAACAACCTTACTTACAAATCTTTCGATCTGACGCTTGATATCCAGTACTCTTACGGAAACGACGTGCTGAACATGACCAAACACTCCGGCGAAGACCGGACTGGCCTGGCCAACAGCTACAGTTCCGTCCTGGGCGCCTGGACACCCGAGAACCAGAACACCGCTATTGCGGCTGTCAGGGATTCAAAGGCAGGATACGTTTCGAATGTAGATACCCATTGGGTTGAGGATGGATCATTTATCCGCGGCCGTAACGTGGTTCTCGGATATACACTATCGAGCGCTTTCACGGAGCGAATACACCTCAGCAGGGCGAGAGTATACGTTTCCGCACAAAACTTCTTTTTATCAACGAAGTTCAGTGGAAACGATCCGGAAGTGTCAACGTACACCAATCCGTTCGCCCAGGGGCAGACATTTTTTGATTACCCCAAACCAACAATCTACATGTTTGGCGTCAGCGTAGGATTGTAATATTCAACTGAATGATTGCCGATGAAAGAAACTCACTCCGGAACGCGAAATCCGGTAGTAACTTTTTTCGGCACTTTACCCTAAAAAACTATACATATGATACTCACCATAAAAAATATCAGTAAGCTGCTTCTCTGCGGTGTATTCGTCGTGGGCGCAGGCTGTTCCGATTTCCTGAGAGAAGAAGACCCTTCCAATATCGCACCGGAGACATTTTTTACCGTCCCGGAGGATGCTGAAGCCGCTGTTTACGGTATCTATGAAAACCTCCGGTTCCACGGAGATGGAACGGGGATTTTCTCAGCGAATTTTCAGATGCTCGATGCTCTAAGCGGAACGGCTGAAACAGAGACCGGACAGAACTCCGATCTCAACAACCTGTACGGCTTCCAGCATACAGGTGACAATCTTCACTTATCACAATGGTGGAGACAATTGTACGATGGAATAGCGAATGCCAATCTGGCCATTGAAAAAATACCGGGGATTCCGGGCTTGCAGGATGCTGCCTTACAAAAATGGGTCGGACATGCCCGGTTCATGAGGGCTTTCCATTATTTCTGGCTGGTGCGGTTATGGGGCGATGTACCATTGATCACCAAACCGATTTATACGTGGAATGACCCGGCTGTCAACGCGGCCCGCTCGCCGGCGGAAGAAGTGTATGCAACGATCGAGGCCGACCTGCTTGCTGCAGAAGCGGCGGGATTCCCCATGACAGACGCGTCGGGACTGGCATCCCAGGTAGCGGTGAAATCCTTGCTTGCCAAAGTATACCTTACTATGGCCGGACAGCCCCTGAACAAAGGAACGGAGTATTACCAGAAAGCGGCGGCGAAAGCCAAGGAGGTTATTGACTATGCCAATGCGAATCCTGCTAAAGTGGCGCTGTTCCCCAGCTATGACGACCTTCATAATCCTTCAAAGGAAAATACACTGGAACATATATTTATGATCCAGTATGCCGCCGGGATCGCGAACGCCAATTATCAGACGTATTTTCTGCCGAACAACACGAATATCACTGCATCAGGCGAAGTGGGTACAACAGTACCTACCGCCGGATTTCTGGCTTCATATGAAGCCGGTGATAAAAGAACGGAGGAAAAAGGTTTCTACTTTAAAGAGTACTTTTTAGGTGGTGGAACAGGTGCCCCTACTACACTGAACCGGTTTTATGTATTTAAGCATTTTGATGTGATCGCGAACGGGGCACCGCCTCCGGGTCTTGCGGGTACGGGAAACTCGGGTCTTAACTATCCGCTGATCAGATATGCAGACGTATTACTGGTGTACGCCGAAGCACAAAACGAAAGTGGAGGACTGAATGTGGATGCCTATAATGCGTTAAAGGTGATCCGCGACCGCGCCAACCTGGTTACTCCCGATATCGGAACATTTTCACAGTCGTCGTTCCGTGAAGCCGTGTGGCGTGAGCGTTGGCACGAGCTCAGCTACGAAGGTATAACCTGGTTCGACATGATCAGGCTCGGAAAAGTATATGATGTTGAGAGCGACACATTTGTTGATTTTGCCGGTGCAAGCCTCAACGGTGCTTTACTCAGCGAAAAACATCTTTTGCTTCCGCTCCCGGCCGCGGATTTCAGAAACAACCCGAACCTGAAGCCTAACAATCCTGGTTGGTAGACAATATCCGTTAGCTGAAAAACCTTACTGCCCCGGCGACCCCGGGGCAGTTTTTTTATGGTACCATCCTAAGTGTTGGCGCAGTATGCAGACGGGGCTCCGGTTCTCCCACCGGACGCCGGGCGTCGACCTGTGAACGAATCGAAACACGGTGAGGAACAATCTCCTGATGCGCTAACAGGCAAAATCATCATTCAGGGGAACAGGGTCGGTTTTCTCCCGTGGTATAGGTTTTGAGAAAGGAATGGTGCACCAAATAAAAACGATTATGAAAAACAATGAAAATATTATCGAGGTATTGAATGACCTCATCCGCATCAACAGGGATCGTATTGCAGGTTATGAAAAAGCCGCCGAAAGTATCGAAGGAGAGGACGAGGGATTGGAGTCATTGTTTCAACAGCTGGCTTCGGAAAGCGAAAGGATTAAACAGGATTTAACCGATGAGGTAATTGCACTGGGCGGCGATCCGGTTAACGATTCCACATTATCGGGTAAGATCTACAGGGCATGGATGGGTGTGAAGGATACATTTGCAGCAGATGACATTAAATCTACATTGGAGGCCTGCGAATTTGGCGAAGATGCGGCGCAAAAAGCGTATGCTGAAGCGTTGAAGGAAGATGTTAAGTTGCCGGAATCGGTGCGGACCATGTTAAAAGAGCAAAAAGAACTCCTGAAAATGTCGCACGACCTGATCCGGAACAAGCGGGACGCCTACAAGGAAATGGTATAATCACCGGTTCCAGGGAGTAGAAAAATATGTACCACCAGTAGCACTGCCGGGCACCGGCTGCTCTTACTTCAATTGATTGGGTTAGCTGAAGGAAAAGTAGTCTGGTCCCGGCATTTTTTGAAGATCAACTTCTTCCGATCTGAAGGCACATACATTTTCAGTTTTCACGGGTTACTTTTTCCATTATCTGCATAAAGAGCATTCCTGGAAAAAGCCGGTCACTATTATTGCCGGTCGACGATGCTGAAAGTACAAATGCAAGAATTATGAGAAACGGAAAAGTGATGCTTAATATGACGACGGTCACATTTGTGATTGTTTACATGAACCTGATGACCGGGTGCCAGACGGCTAACACAACGGATGGGAGCATTGGCAAAGTTTCGCACCAGAGCGCAAACACTATTGTAAGTGCGCTGTTCGAGGCATCGGTAGGCGGAGAGCCAGGTCTGTTGATTGAAAAACAAATGGACAAACAGGCTGGTGAACTCTTGTCGGCCCTGAAAGGTGTACACGTGGAGCGGCTGGCGGAAGGAATCCTGATCACGATGGATGCCGGCACTTTGTTTGAGCGGGACTCTTATGGACTCCACTCGACGAAAAATCTGAGGGCACTCGCCAGCGCGTTGAAGAAATATGGATATACCAATACACTGATTGAAGCCCATACGGACAGTACCGGTGAAGAAGTATACAATCAGTCGCTGTCGGAGAAGCGGGCTCACGAAGTGGAAGAATACCTGCTCAGAGAAGGAATCAAAAGCGGGCGGATAAAAGCCAGGGGATATGGTGAACGGCAGCCGTTAACGGGTAACAATACGGAGGCAGCAAGGTTGTTAAACCGCCGGCTGGAGATAGCCATATTTGCGAATGACGAAATGAAGAACCTTGCCATGACGGGAAAGGTCGGCAGCCTCACCGCTTCAAACCGCTAGGAGAATTACGCCGCGACTGTCTGACCGGAGACTTTGCGGTAAATATAGGAGTGGTAAATATGTCTTCTTGCAAAGCGGTCGGGCGCGTCCGATCCGGTGAACTTGAGGTATATATTCCGGGGAATACCAAAATACTCATAACTGCTTCCGTCCGCGAAATTGATCAGCAAGGTCTGTGACTTATATTGGAAATCGAGTATACGGGAGGCGGTGATCACCTCGGTGTATTGTTCCAGATTCTGCTCATGTGTTTCAGGGGCAACACTGACGAGGAAATGATAGGCCTCAATAAAGGCTTTGCTTTTTTCTTCAGCATCCAGTTTTGCCGCATTGTTTTCCTGAAACTTGTCAGGATGCCATTCCTTCATAAAATTCCGGTACACGGATTTTAATTCCTTCAGATCGGCGGTTTTCTCCACGCCGAGGAGCTTTCGGTATTCTATGATTCTTTTCATTTCGGCCGCAAAGGTACTGGTTCCGCTCCAAACGTCCATTTCCGGGCCCGGGCGGATTTGTAAACAACTTGTTATCAACCCTTTACATTTTTCTTCATTCAGCCACCGAAAAATCTAAATCGTTGCCGGAAGCGGGTTTGGCATAATTTTTCGTTTAGTGATAGAAGCTAATCAGTACAACTATGAAAAAGGTGTGGAGTAAAGGGATTGTGATGGTTATAGCTGCCCTTTTTGTGAGTGTGTTCAGCATCAACACAAGTAAAGCTCAGGGTAGCATTTCACTGCAGGTTTTTTATGATGAACTGCAGCCGTATGGAACATGGATGCAGCATGGCACTTATGGCTATGTGTGGATGCCGCAGGTGGATCGCGGATTTACACCTTATGGAACGAATGGATACTGGATCAACACGGAATATGGAAATACATGGGTATCCGACTATTCATGGGGATGGGCGCCTTTCCACTACGGACGGTGGTTCCACGACGATTTTTATGGATGGATGTGGGTGCCGGATACGGAATGGGCGCCAGCGTGGGTAGCATGGAGAAGCGGAGGCGGGTACTACGGGTGGGCCCCTTTGATGCCGGGATTTGGTATTAATGTGTCCTTCAGCTACTACGACAGGCTCCCTTCATATTATTGGAACTTTGTTCCTTACCGATATATCACTTACCGGACCGTTTACAGGCATTGTGTTCCAAGGCCACATGTCGTAAACATCATTCACCACACAACCATCGTTACCCATAACTATACCGACAGCCGGAGGCGTACTTTTTTTACCGGACCAAGCCGGAGGGACATGGAAAGGACCGGTCGAACGAGAGTAGAGGTATATAAAGTTGCAGACAGAAACCGCCCGGGCAGAACGGAGATTGAACGGGGAACGGCAAACTTCTATAAACCCGAGGTGGATGGCAGCCGCGGAACCAGGTCTGGCGCAACGCCCACCCGTTATGTGCGGCCGGATGAGAACGGAAGAAGTGAAATTGTTGAATCACGCCGGGAACGAACCACGGAAAACGCCGATCGCAGCCCTGCCAGCAACGCAAGGCCGGAGAGGATCGGGCGGACGGAAACGGCAGAACGCGAAATACGAAATAACGCTAATGAAACTTCCGGTCGCGAACGTGAAATGATTGACCGCAATCCGCAGAATGATGGTAGTCAACGGAGAGAGCAAATAGAAAGGCAGAGAAATCCCGCGACGACGGAAAGATGGGAGCAAAATTCAAGGCAGCCGGCTAATGAGATCAGGAGAAATCCAGCTCAACAATCCCAACGCATGCAGCAAATGGAGCGGCAGGCGCCGGGCAGGTCGCAGCAGCCGGCCCGCGATTTTCAACCGCAACGGTCAGGCCAGACACCGGGCGTGAAAGGGAATTCCATGCAACAACAACGGCCACAACAAATTCAGAGAAGTGCGCCCCAGCAGCGGAACCCTCAGCCTGCGCGAACCGGCGGGCGTGAGAATTCCTCCAGGAGAAGAGTTGAATAATTAAAATACATTAGGGTAGGTTAGGGTCAGGCGTCCGGGCATTCAAGCCGGGGCGCCTCTTTTTTTATGCGCACGCGAAAAAATTAACATTCTCTTGCAATCGATTGAAAGGATTAGTAATTATGCAAGGACGCATTAAGTGTTAATTGAACACTTTTGCCCGGATCAACACAAATTCCGAATACCTAAAAATCAAACAATATGGCATTACGCACTTTACTAATCTGTTTGGTTCTGGCGGCGACGCTTGGGACGAACGCACAACCTGTTACCTCGATCGTGATCCGACCGCGGGAAGCCACGGTTGTGATCAATAAAAACATTTACGGCCATTTTGCCGAACACCTGGGCAGATGTATCTACGGCGGATTTTATGTGGGAGAGGGAAATTCAAAAATTCCTAACGCCCAGGGTATCCGGACAGATGTGATCGATGCGCTTAGAAAACTAAAGATTCCGAATCTCCGGTGGCCGGGTGGTTGTTTTGCCGATACATATCATTGGAAAGACGGGATCGGCCCGAAAGACAAACGGCCTACCATTGTTAACCAATGGTGGGGTGGGGTCACCGAAGACAATAGTTTTGGCACACACGATTTCCTGAATTTATGTGAAACCCTTGGAGCTGATCCGTATCTGGCAGCTAACGTCGGTAGCGGTGAAGTAAGTGAACTGGCTGACTGGGTCCAGTACGTCAACTTCTCCGGGACAAGTCCGATGTCGGGCCTGAGAAAACAAAACGGCCGCGAAAAACCGTGGAATGTTTCGTTCTGGGGTGTTGGAAATGAAGCGTGGGGATGCGGGGGAAATATGCGCGTGGAACACTATGCCGATATCTATCGCCAGTATGCAACGTTCATGACGGATTGGAGTAACACCAGCAACCTGTTCAGAATAGCCAGTGGCGCGAACGAAGCCGACTATCACTGGACGGAAGTCCTGATGCGGGACATACCACATAACATGCTGGAGGGTGTAGCACTTCACCATTACTCCACCGTAAAATGGGAGACAAAAGGATCGGCGACGAATTTCAGCGAGGAACAATATTTCGCGACCCTTAAATCCGCATTGTGGATGGAGGAACTGGTAACACGGCACTCGACCATCATGGACAAGTATGATCCCGCTAAAAAAGTAGCGCTCGTCGTGGATGAATGGGGAGGATGGTACAATGTGGAGGAAGGAACCAACCCGGGTTTCCTGTACCAGCAGAATACCATGCGCGATGCCATGATCGCGGGAACAACGCTGAACACCTTTAACAACCACGCCGACCGTGTACGTATGGCCAATCTGGCACAGACCATCAATGTACTTCAGGCCGTTATCCTGACAAACGAAGAGAAAATGCTACTGACGCCTACCTACCACGTTATGGAAATGTATAACGTTCACCAGGATGCGAAGCTTGTGCCGATGTCCATCCGGTCAGCCGATTACATCCTTGGGAAAGAAAAACTCCCGGCCGTTTCCGTTTCCGCTTCAGTCGATAAAAACGGAGCAGCGCATGTATCACTGGTCAATATCGACCCCGTGAAAGCACAACCTGTCATGATCGATCTCAGCAATCCCGTTTATAAATCCGTTACGGGCCGTATCCTGAAATCCGCAAAACTTCAGGACTTTAATTCTTTTGAACAACCCGACAAGATCAACCCGGGACCTTTTAACGAAGCGAAAATCAAGGATGGAATTCTTCAGGTAACACTTCCTCCTTTTTCAGTTGTTGTATTGGAACTCAAATAGGACTAGCGAAAAATAGTATAAACCATCCATCTCATGGTGCTCCGAAAATTATTCCTGCCGCTCTTGCTGGCCGCTTCCTTCACCGGAAGGGTAGACGCGCAAACCCCGCAGGTATTGACCGTACAGATGGACAAACCGGTTGGGGAAATCCAGCCGACCATGTGGGGAATATTTTTTGAAGATATTAACTATGGAGCGGACGGAGGTATTTATGCAGAGCTGGTGAAGAACCGTTCGTTTGAATTTCACAAACCCCTGATGGGGTGGAAACAACTTAACAGTGAACAGTTTTCCAATAATAATGAATCCGGCGGTACCCTCATTGTAAACAGGGCGGAGGATTCGCCTGACTCGCGTTTTGCCCGGGTAACAGTCAACGGAGTAAAGAGCTATGGTCTGTCGAATGAGGGTTTTTTCGGAATGGGTATAAAAAAAGACATGACCTATACGCTTTCGCTCTGGGCAGCCAAACCTCAATCGGGTGATACGAAAGTGCGGGTCCAGCTTGTCGATAGCAAGGGCACAGTACTGGGTGAAACGACGATCATTCCCGCCGGTGAAAAGTGGAAAAAGTATGAAGTCTCACTAAAGTCGAATGCTACAGAACCGAAAGCTTCTTTGAATCTTTGGTTTGAAGGAAGAGGTACTCTTGATGTTGATATGATCTCTTTGTTCCCGCACGATACCTGGAAAAACCGACCCGGTGGTCTGCGTGCGGATCTGGTTCAGCTGCTTGCCGATATGAAACCCGGCTTCCTCAGATTTCCGGGCGGATGTATCGTGGAAGGCCATGAATTGTCGACCCGGTATCAATGGAAAAAAACCGTCGGGAAGGTGGAAGACCGGGATGTAATGATTAACCGCTGGAATACGGAATTCAAACACCGCCCTGCACCGGATTATTTTCAAAGTTTCGGACTCGGTTTCTTTGAATACTTTCAGTTAGCCGAAGATATCGGCGCAACACCGTTGCCGATCCTGAGTTGTGGTATGGCATGTCAGTTCAACACCGCTGAAGTCGTGTTAATGGAAGACCTCGACCCCTTCATCCAGGACGCACTGGACCTCGTTGAGTTCGCCAATGGGCCGGCAACAACATCATGGGGAAAATTACGGTCCGACATGGGACACCCGGAACCTTTTAACCTGAAGTTTATTGGAGTAGGAAACGAGCAATGGGGACCACAGTACATCGAACGTTATAAAGTCTTTTCATCCGCCATCAAAGCAAAATATCCTTATGTGACGATCGTATCAAGCGCGGGTCCGTTTCCCGATGGCGAGTTGTTTGATTACGCATCAAAACAACTGAGGGACCTCAATGCCGAGATCATTGACGAGCATTACTACCGCACACCGGACTGGTTTTTGAAAAACGCCACTCGATATGATAGTTATGACCGGAAGGGACCTAAGATCTTTGCCGGCGAGTATGCCGCCCAAAGTGTGGCAACGGTGAGCCCGGATAACAAAAATAACTGGCAGTGCGCATTGGCGGAGGCAGCCTTTATGACCGGACTCGAGCGAAATGCAGACGTTGTACACCTCTCGTCATACGCGCCGCTTTTCGCCCACACGGAAGGTTGGCAATGGACACCGGACCTGATCTGGTTCGATAACCTTCATGCTTACGGTACCCCGAATTATTATGTGCAGAAACTATTCGGCAATTATAAAGGGACCCACATTCTTTCAATCTTGTCACCTTCCGGAAAAATAACGGGACAAAACGGCTTATATGCTTCCGCTGTTTGGGATAAGAATCAAGGGGAAATTATTGTAAAAATTATCAATACAGCCGATCGCGCGCAAAACACGAGATTACGCTTCGCAGGTTCCAAAAAAGTGAACACAAAAGGCAAAGCCCTGGTCTTGCAGTCGGATAGCCCTGATGCCGTAAATTCCATCGAAGACCCCACGCACATCAGCCCGGTAGAGCAGCCGATTACCGGCAGAAATAAAACCTTCGATGTTTCACTGCCACCGCAGTCCATGTCTGTTCTCCGGATCGGAGTCCAGTAGCGGGTCACCACCGGATTGTGAAAATTTCGCCGGCATTCTTGCCTTCCCGTTTTTTTAATCATCACATCCGAGCTTCCATTGAACTTCTGTCAAGGGGAATCGTCTCCGGAAATCAGGTTCGAAATGAATAATTTCCTTACTTTACTTTTCTCAATCGCAGGCGTTGTATAATGATCATTCGTCTTTATGAAACTAGATTCCGGTACATTAAGGCTTTCGGCAACAGACCTTGCCAACTACCTCGGCTGTAAATACCTGACTCGTCTCGACCGCTCAGTAGCGATGGGCGAATTACCTAAACCCGATTGGTTTGATCCCGCCATGGCTATACTCGCAAAGCGGGGAGAAGAGCACGAAGCAGCGTACGTCGAATACCTGCGAAAAAAAGGAATGAGCATTATTGCATTGAAGAACAAGCCGGTAGCTGAAACTGTGACTGCGATGGAAAGGGGATTCGATGTGATTACACAGGCTACCCTGAGCGAAGGACGCTGGCTCGGTCATGCGGATATCTTGTTAAAAACAACGGGTAAAAGCAAATTTGGGAATTGGTGCTATGAAGTTCAGGATACCAAACTTTCCCGGAACACCAGGGCAGCAACGATCCTTCAGCTCTGCCTTTATACCGACCTGCTGTCCGGGCTACAGGAAAGTACTCCATGGAAGATGTATGTGGTTAAACCGGGTGAGGATTTTCCGGCGGAAGATTTTCTCTTTACCGACTTCAGGGCTTATTATAACCTGATTCGCAGGAATTTTGAAGATGCAGTTAATAGTCCGGCGGGAGACCTTTACCCCGACCCTGTTCCCCACTGCGAGATCTGCCGGTGGTGGAAACGTTGTGATACGCGACGGCATGAAGATGATCACTTGTCGCTGATTGCCGGTATCCGCTCTCTTCACAGGAATGAGCTCACGCAGCAACATATCAGTACCCTGACCCAGTACGCGGAAGAACCTGAACCGTTACGCCATAAACCTTCCCGCGGGAACATTGAATCGTACAGGTCCATTCAGGAACAGGCCAGGATTCAGCTTGCAGGAAGGATAAAAGGCGGGTTGTTATATAAATTATTGGATGCCGAAACGGGCAGAGGTTTTTATCGCCTTCCGGAGCCCGATAAAGGCGACATCTATTTTGACATAGAAGGCGATCCGTTCTTTGACAGGGGTGGACTGGAATATCTGCTGGGCATCAGTTCCAGGGACGATAATGCCAAAATGAAATACGAAGCATTCTGGGCGTTCAACTATCAGGAGGAAAAAAAATCCTTTGAGCAGTTTATTGATCGGGTGATGGAGCGCTGGCGACGAAACCCATCCATGTACATTTACCATTACGGGATCTATGAGCCTGCCGCGATAAAAAGACTCGCCGGAAGGCACGCGACGCGGGCAGACGACGTGGACCAGTTACTGCGCGCAGAACGTTTTATAGATCTTCATGCCGTTATCCGCGAGGCCCTGAAGGCAAGCGTTGAGCGCTATTCGCTGAAAGACCTGGAAGGTTTTACGACCTATAGGCGAAAGATCGCCTTGCCGGTAGCCGGGATGTCGCTCCGGACGCTTGAATCGGCGCTTGAACTGGGAGAACTTCATACCCTGCCTGAAGAGACAAGAACCACCGTGCAGGAATATAACGAAGATGACTGCCTGGCGACTGCGGCATTGCACACATGGCTGGAAGAATTGCGCAAAAAATCCATCGACAACGGACTGACTATTGTACGACCCGAAAAGAAAACGGGAGAGGCACCGGACAATGTGCAGATTATTCAGACGCGCGCGCTCGCATTGTACCGGGAATTGACCGGGGACTTAAGTGAAAATCGCCAGGAATGGGATGAGTATGCAAAAGCCAAGTGGCTGCTCGCGCACCTGATAGATTATTTCCGGCGCGAAGACAAAAGCGCTTGGTGGGAATATTACCGTGTCCATGAACTGGACCGTGAAGCATTGCTGGATGAACGAAAAGCCATTACAGGCTTAAAGTTTGAACGTCCCGTTGAAGCAAAGGGTAAAGCAAGGCTACCGGTGCACCGGTATTCCTACCCGCCACAAGAAGTGAGCCTTGAAGAAGGAGATGAGGTACATGCTGTAAAAGGTGAAAAAATCGGAACTGTCCATGCCGTGTACCTGGAGAATTATACAATTGATATAAAAAAAACGGGTAAGACAGCTGATGTCCATCCGGAATCTGTTCACGTCCTCGAGCGTGTCGATCCCGGGGCTCTGGCTACATCTATTATGAACCTGGCGGAATCGATAATTGAAAACGGACTGGAAAGCGAGTGGCCCTTTCGTGCTTCCCGGCACCTGTTGTTGAAGAAAAAACCGCGGCTGCTGAAAAACACCGATGGAGACCTGCTGCGGCCCGGTGAAGATCTGGTGACCGGCGCGATCAGGCTCGCCCTTGATCTTGATAAAAGTGTGCTGGCAATTCAAGGGCCTCCGGGTTCTGGTAAGACGTACATCGGGGCTAAGATGATTATTGAATTGGTGAAGGCGGGAAAAAAGGTGGGAATCACCGCGGTAAGCCATAAAGTGATTCGTAACCTTTTTGATAAAGTGTACGAACTCAGTAATGCCGACAATATACGCATTGGCCTTGTTCATAAGGTAACGGAGAAAAGCGATGAACTACCGGTAACGCTTACGGAAGTTGTAAAAGGCGCTGAGGCGATTGCGGCGCTTGACCTGGGCAAAGTAGTGGGAGGTACGGCCTGGCTATGGGCGGATAATAATTCAGCCGGCGCGCTGGATTATCTTTTTGTTGACGAAGCGGGACAGATGTCCCTGTCGCAGGTGCTGGCGGCGTCGCGCGCGGCACGGAACCTCATCTTACTGGGGGACCCGCAACAACTGGAACAACCTCAGAAAGGTTCGCACCCGGAAGGAAGTGATATTGCCGCTTTAACCTATTTGTTGGACGGCCACAAGACGATGCCATCAGATAAAGGTTTGTTTCTCAACGTCACCCGCCGCTTACATCCCGCGATTTGCGCGTTCACCAGCGAATTGTTTTATGAAGGCAGGCTTACTTCCTTACCTGGATTGGAAAGACAAATCATTTCAGGAACCTCAACTTTTCCCGGTGCAGGACTATTCATGGTGCCGGTTGTACATTCCGGAAATCAGGACAAATCAAAGGATGAAGTTGATAAGATCGTCGTCATCGTCGAAACGTTGCTGGCCCCCGGTGTCACATGGACGACATCAGAGGGTAAGGTCACAGCTCTTCAAAAGCAGGATATTCTGATCGTTGCTCCATACAACGCGCAGGTTGGCGCCCTGCGTGAAAGATTGACGGGTTTCAAAATAGGTACCGTCGATAAATTCCAGGGACAGGAAGCGCCGGTGGTGATTTATTCCATGACCAGTTCATCACCGGACGATGCCCCTCGAGGTATGAGTTTTTTATACAACCCTAACCGGCTGAATGTGGCTACAAGCCGCGCGAAGAGTATGGTTATCCTGGTCGGATCGCCGGCATTGCTGGAACCCGAATGCCATACGATAGACCAGATGCGTTGGGCCAACGCGTTGTGCCGTTACAAAGAGTGTTCGGTCACAATTTTATTGTAATCGATTGTTTTCCCGACATGTGATCTGATCCTGCCTTCCGGGGCAGAACGACTACTTTTTGGTGACAACAAAAAAAAACGACAACATGGAAAAATCCGGAAGGGTGTGAAACTTTTTTATTATACGAATAGTTGTCCAAAGTGACCGAAAATATAACGCTATAACGATCCGTGCCGTGACTGTAGAAATTTAACCTGTACAGCAATGGCATTATTTTAGTGTCTTTTTCCGGTCCTCAAAAAAACACATCTGCAAAACAATGATTCTATGGCAAGTCAACAAGGTCGCGAGCTGGATTCCGTGGTAGTGAATGATCAGAATCTGGAAATGTTATATGAATTTAATGAAATAGTTGAGTCAATTCATTCGAGCATAGCGACAAGAAAGCCGTTGTGCTTTTTTCTTCACAACGACGATGTTGCCATATGTATTTCGCCGGTGAAAAAGATTATCGAAAATCACTCCTCTGCGGACAAAAGGGAAATGGAGATCATGCTCGACTACGAAAATACGATCGTCAGGCTTCACGACATCCTGGCGGTTGGTGAGTACGAAACACACTAACCGTTAAAAACATCTCCGCGACCCTGATCTATTCGTCCCGCAGGGAATGGGCCGGATTAGTTACGGCCGCTTTGATCGATTCGTAGCTGACAGTCAACCATGCGATCAGCAAGGCTATGGCAAAAGCAACTGCGAAAACGCTCCAGTGTATACTGACGTGAAAGGCAAAACCTTCCAGCCATTTATTCATCGCATACCAGGCTATCGGGGCTGCGAAAACCATGGCGATCAGAACTGGTTTTGTAAATGTTTTCGATAACAGGTAGACTACGTGAAATACAGAAGCGCCCAGTACTTTACGGACACCGATTTCCTTTGTGCGGCGTTCGGCCAGAAATGCCGACAGCCCATATAATCCAAGGGACGAGATGAATATTGCCAGGCAGGCGAACACTGTGAACAGATCGCTCAGGCGTTGTTCCGCCTGGTACGTATTCTGTATATCCTGGTCGACAAAATTATACGTGAAAGGATAGTCGGGATTAAGTTGTTTGAAGATCCCTTCCATCGCCTGGATAGTTGCCTCGGTTTGCCCGGCTTTTGCCTTGATCACAGCAATTCCGCCCCATGTATTAAGACGCAAGAGCAGTGGCTCGATGGGTTGCTGGATCGGTTTGAAATTAAAATCCTTAACGATGCCGATGATGACACCCTTCCGTCCCCAAAGAGTGAGGTTCTTGCCCACTGCCGTTGCGGCGTCCATTCCCATTGTCTTCAGCGCCATTTCATTTACAACGAGATTCACGGTATCTGCATTGAATTCCTTTGAAAAACTGCGGCCATCGATCAGCTTCATCTTAAAGACATCCATAAAGTTCTCGTCGATCGCGACGTTCGAGAACAACGGTTGAAAGCCGGGATCCTTTCCGTCCCACTCTACACTGATCGTGCCATTGGAAATACTGGATGGCAGGTCGGACACAAAACTGAAGTCGCTCGTTAATGAGTTTTGTTCAAGGGATGTGCGTAATGCCTGGTACTTGTTCCAGAGTTCTCCGGTCATGCGCACATATATCAGGTTCTCCCGGTCGAAACCCATGTTCATAGTCCGGATAAACTGAAGCTGGTTGTAAATGACACTGGTTCCGACCAGCAGGATTATCGAAACCGTGAACTGGATGACGACCATCGTGTTTCTGAACAGGCTGCTGGCCGCACCTGTTTTCAGGTTACCCTTCAGAACCGTGACCGGCAGAAATCCGGAAAGGAAAAGAGCGGGGTAGCTGCCGGCGATCAGCCCGGTGACCAGCGTAATGAAGAGGAGTCCGCCAATCAGCTTGATGTTAAGGAAATTGATCGTCAGTTCTTTTCCGGCCAGGTCATTGAATAGGGGAAGTGCTGCGATGACCAGAATAACGGATAGCAGAAGCGCGATAAAAGCAATGATTGATGACTCGGCCAAAAATTGACGGATGAGCTGAAAACGAGCGGCACCAGCCACCTTGCGAAGGCCGACTTCCTTGGCTCGTCGCGCCGACCGTGCGGTAGCAAGATTCATGAAGTTAATGCATGCGACTCCCAGAATGAACACAGCCACTACGATAAAAATGTATACATACTGGGCATTTCCGTGCCCGGGCAAGTCGGCCAGGAAATTGGAGTGTAAGTGAATATCCACCAAAGGCTGCAGACTGAATGATACTTTAAGATTAGGTTCGTTCGCTTTGTAGATTTTTTGAAAGTCGTCTGCCAGTGCTTTCAGCGCCTCGGGAGTAGCGTCAAAAGTTTCGTTCAGTTGGAGGTAGGTGTAGAAATTAAAGTTATCCCAGATGTTGTCTCTCAGGTCTCTTTCGGTTCTGGTTAAAAATGCCATTGGTTGCAGGAAGTCGAACTTCAGGTGCGAATTTTGGGGGATATCGGCCAGTACACCCATCACTGTGAAGTCATCCTTATGGTTTCTCCGGATAACTTTTCCCATAGGATCTTCGTTGCCGAAATATTTTTTCGCCATCGATTCCGTGATCAGTATACCTTCCGGGTGATGGAGCGCTGTTTCAGGATTCCCGGCGACAAGCGGGAAATTAAAGAACTGAAGGAAATTTGAATCGGCATACAAAATCCTCGTCTCTTCAAACATACGATCGTCAACCTGCATCAGGTCGGATTTATAACCGCTTATCCGGACGGTGCTTTTTATTTCCGGCACTTCATTCCGAAATGCCTCGGCAACGGGAGCGGAAGAAACCGCCGCATTGATATTCAGTTCTGCCAGGCTGGCTGTCAGGCGATACGTCCGGTCGGCTGACGGATGAAAACGGTCGAAGCTGAGTTCATCCTGCACCCAAAGTAAAATTAATATGCTGCACGCCATGCCGATCGCAAGGCCGGCGATATTGATGAAAGAAAACGCCTTATGACGAAGGAGGTTTCGAAATGCGATCTTCAGATAGTTCTTTAGCATGGAAAAAGTATTTAGGGATATCGGATGTGGTTAACCAGGGTACAGGCAAAATTACGATTTCAAACAGGATATTCATGTCAATTCATATGCCAGCGGTATAATCAGGGTATCAGGTACATCGGGCGATTATCGACTCCCCGGACCGTTCATACGTGAACACTGCGAACACCCGGGCCGATCAGGAACCTGTCGCATTCCACCCCCTAAAAAGACGCTTTTCCCCAACCTGAAGTTACACCCGATACGATATGTTTGTATTGAAATTTAACAACAAGCACAACATACAATGGAAACCATGGAAAAAACAAAAATCACCGTTCAGACACAGGTCAATGCGCCTGTTGAAAAGGTATGGTCTTACTGGTCCGAACCGAAACACATCATGCAGTGGAACAGTGCTTCGGACGACTGGCATACGCCGTATTCGGAAAACGATCTTCGCACAGGAGGGAAGTTCAAAAGTACCATGGCCGCGCGCGATGGAAGTGTAAGCTTCGATTTTGAAGGTGTTTATGACAACGTTGAACCATTAAAGGTAATTGAGTACTCGATGAGTGACGGACGAAAAGTAAAGGTCACGTTCAACTCAAAAGGTAAGGGAACTACCGTGACGGAGATTTTTGACGCTGAGCAGACCAATAGCGTGGAGATGCAACGTGGCGGCTGGCAGGCAATTCTGGATAATTTTAAGAAATACACCGAGACCAATTAAACTGTTCCTGGTGTCTGATTTAATAACGAAGGATCTTTCAAGAGATCCTTCGTTGCAAATACCAATGTGAATGCGATTTCACGGCTTCACTCCTCTTTTTTTCATTTCTTCAAGCAGTTTCTCCGGAAAGCCGGGCCGGCAGGAACAGTTTTTTTGGTGGTCCCGGTGCCATTTCAAACGTTGCTCGAACGTGGCGTTTTTCGGCATCTTGTGTTTCAAATGCCATGCCTTGTTGATTTTCGAATCCATAAACTTTTCTGTTTAGAAGAATCTAACGTACCTAAATACTGCAATAGTTGAGGTGATACCAGTCAGTTCTCACTGTGATTCACGTCAGGCTGATGCTGCAGGACAGTTTGAATCTTTCTGTAAGGATGCCGGAAATAAATACCCAGCGTGCGACTGGTTTTTAATTGCTACAGGCAACCCGGAAACCTTTATTGTGGTTACGGGAGGTGGGGGAGAGAGGATTACGGTAGGTATTACGGCAGTTGCGGGCGCCGATATCCCAGGCTCCGCCTCGCAGCGTGTAAAATATGCCTTGCGGCGGACCAGTGGGATCTTCCTCCGGACTGACGGCATAGTATCCGGGATCGTACCAGTCACTGCACCATTCCCAGACATTTCCGGTCATGTCAAACAAGCCAAGTTCGTTGGGCAACTTTTGGGCTACTGGCATTGTGCCTTTGCTTCTCCCGGAAAACCAGGCTATGCTATCGGGTATGTCCGCCCCGCTGTAGCTATATCCTTTGCTCTTCAGGCCCCCGCGTGCAGCAAATTCCCACTCTGACTCTGTTGGGAGGCGGTAGTGTTTTTCAGTTTTTTCACTCAACCAGAAGCAGTAAGCGACAGCATCATCCCAACTGACATTCACGATGGGGTGATCGTCCCGTTGTCCAAACCAGGGCGCTTCCGGCATCCTGCGCCCGGTAGCGGCGCAAAAATCAGCCCATTGGGCTACCGTTGTTTCTGTTTTCGCGATTGAGAACGATTTTACAACAACCTGATGCGCGGGTTTTTCATCCTTGTCGCCGGCGTTATCCCCCATCATAAACCTTCCGCCGGATACAAAAACCATCTCCGGCCCGCGCACCTGGGCAGGGAGAGGTCGCACAGGCAGGCAGACTATAGCGGCAATAACAAGTAACCTGGTAGTCATTTGGCGCCGCGATTAGATGACATTCCAAGCCAAAGCAGCGCATCAGCGAACAGGTTGTTCTGGATATGATCCGACAATACCTGATCACCGTGCCCCATATTCAGGTAGATCATCCTGTATTTAGTATTGGTCCAGACAACCGGAGTATCACCGCCTGTAAGGATATCTTTAATGCCCAACGGGTAATTCATCGGATCCAGTGTCACGAGTACTTTTACGTTTTTGTTTTTCCTCGGTGAAGGTCTCCATTGATACCATTCGTTTACCGGCGATGCGAACGCCCTGGGAACGTGGCGGGTAACAGGGTGGTTGATGTCGTCAACGAGGAGACGCGCCGGAAGAGGTGGCCAGTTATTAGCTTCAAAAACAGCGCCTCCCAGGAAATCCACGAACCAGGGCCAGGCGGTGGTCTTATCGTTGTAAGCGGATACATGGAAACCCATCCACCCTCCGCCTTTCTCCATATATGCCTGAAATGCCTTTCGCTGCTGGTCGGTATGTGGAAAGTCATTGACCCACATGACAACATCGTAATTCTTAAGAAGTGTGTCGTTCAGGTTGGTCCAGTCCTTGGTGACATCAAAGGTGAAATTTTTTTCATCAGCCAGGTCCGTAAAGAACAGGCGAAGATCTTTTGAAAAATCAACATGGTCACGTTCGACTTTTGTGCTGTAAAAGGCCAGTACCTTAAACGATGGTTTCTGTGCAAAGCAGCCAATTGACAGAACGACAAGCAGGAAAGACAGATGAGAAATTTTCAGCGATGCCGTCGTCATTTACCGACCTCCTTCCTGGTTGCTCCGCACAGCCACAAGACGGCATCTGTGATCATGTTGTTTTGATCATAGTTGGAGAATATTTTATTACTGTGGCCCATATTCATGTACAGCATCCTGTATTTTGTGTTCGTCCACACGACCGGTGTATCTCCGCCACTGATGAAACTTTTTACACCCAGCGGGTAATTTTCAGGCGCAAGGGACATAAGGACTTTCACATCCTTGTTATCGCGCGGGCTGGGTTTCCATTGATACCATTCGCCGGTGGGCGAGATATAGGATTCCGGCAGCCTTGATGTGACGGGATGATTCCTGTCGTCGACAAGAACTTTTGCGGGTAAGGGAGGCCAGTTGTTGCTGTGGAAATAGGCCCCTCCGAGAAATGTGTTAAACCATTTCCATTGTGAATCCGGCAGATTAAAGGCCGATACATGACAGCCCAGCCATGCGCCACCACGGTTGACGAATCGTTCAAATGCGGTCCGTTGATCGTCGTCCTGGGGAAAGTCATTAAGCCAGATGATCAGGTCATAGTTGGCGAGGTAGTGATCATTGAGATTGCTCCAGTCTGTTGTGGCGTCAAAGGTAAAATCCTGTTGACCGGCGATCAGATCGAAAAAATAAAGGGCATCCTTCGCGAAATTTATATGATCCATTTCTCCCTTGGTCGAATAGAACGCAGCGACCTTAAATCTCGGTTGCTGGCCGAAAGCTATCGATGCCGCGATGATTTGCAACAAAGCAAGAAATCCAGTTCGTAACGTTAATGATCCTGCCCGCATGATTGTTTACATGCGAGTATAAGAAATTATACTAAAGAAATGAACACACTTCTGACCGCTGGTGACTGGCCGTCATTTTAACCGAGGCTCGATTATTCGAGGCGCTTCCGGAGCAATGATATCTTCCTGGCTGAGGACAAATTCGGCTCTCCTGTTCTTTTGGTGCTGTTCTTCCGAACAATCCTCGCCATGACAGGGTACTACCGGAAGGGTTTCGCCGTAAGCTCTCAATACAATTCTTTCCTTTGGAATGCCTGCCGCGATCAGGAACTTACTTACCGACTGAACCCTGCGCTGGGATAATTTTATGTTGTATTCGTCCGTTCCACGGTCGTCGGCATGACCGGCAATAATAAGTTTGGATGTGCGGTCAAGATCGAGTATACTTTTTACCTGCAGGAGATATGTTTCATCCGCGGGATCAAGGTCCGCCTTATCGAAATCGAAGTAGATATTCCGGAGTTTGGTGACGTCGGATTTTTGCAAACCCTGCAGGACACTGGATGGATTGGTCCTTAATTTCGAAAGCAGCCCTTTACCCAGGTATTCATTGCCGCGGGGTGTTTCATGGTACAGCAAGCTATCCCTTTCCGTAATTTCACTGAGAGTTTTTCCCGTCTGGATGTACATCTTCGACGTACCCTTGTCGGTATCAAGAGATAATAGTTCGGACTTGCCCGATTTAATATTGTCCGCGATGATATTGGATTGCCTGGAGACAAGCGGTAGTTTCTTTTCTGTGTTGGGTTTGTCTTCCAGAATCACCGTGAATTTGTGAATTTCCGGCCCATTCTCCGGAAGGATCACCTCCTGCAATGTAGTTTGATAATCATCATGCGCTACTGAAATATTATACGCATCTCCATGGTTTCCCTTAAAGGTCAGCAGGCCTTTTTCAGTGTTCACTGGAATCGTTTGCCCGGTCTTCTTGTTTGTTACCACAGCCTTGAATGCGTCGACGGGATCCCCGGACCGGTTTGTCACAAGTCCGATGGCTGTTACACCATTGCTCCTGTCTCCGTAAAGGGGAAGGGGTATTGTCTGCGACGCCTTATCGTTTACACCGAGGGTTGCGATACCGGAAGTCATTCCAGAAAGGTCATCTTTCGACCCTACAATGAGAAAAGTTGTACCTTCCTTCAATTTGAAGTCAACGATACCCTTATCGTCAGTGGTTAGCTCCTGGTCTTTATCGCCAAACGTGATGACTTTTACATTGGCGTTGGCGAGTGGCTGATTGTCGTCACCCCTGAAAACGCGTGCCGACATATCAAGGGGCAATGCATCCGGCAGGATCATCTTGAATACTTTTGGATCTTTATCATTCAACCCGATCTCCACGCGGTGACTGGCCTGGTGACCAGCATCATCCTGAATATCGATTTTGTAATTGTGTCCCTTTTCGCCGAGGAAGGAGATCTGCGATTGGTCGCCCGGGTAGTCGATCTTTTCACCGGTCGTTTCATCGACAATGGAAATTAAAGAAGCCTTTTTCGGGAGGCCGTCCTGGTTTTCGATAAATCCGATACAAGCGATCCGGCTGGTATCGCCGTAAGCAGGGATTCTGTGCTTCTTTGAATGGTCCGCTACGTCTGACACGATGCCGATCCGGTTGTCTTGTGTGCCGATGATCACATAAGCGGTTTCCTCCGGTAGTGTAAAGCTGAAATCTCCGTTAGTATCGGCATTCAGGGTTGAGTCATTGCCACTGCTTGTGATAATATGAATGTTTGCTCCCGACAACGGTTTTTGAGTCAGGCTATCATAGATGTGTGCGAGAATATTGATTTTTTCCTCGGGTTTTTCGAAGTAGTAGAGATCATCGTCGCCTTTCCGCGCTGAAGCAAAATATCCACTGCGTTGATCCATCCTCGTGATCAGCGAAAAGTCATCGGCTGTGGAATTCATGGGGTAGCCCATGTTGACAGGCGGGCTGAACCCGTTGACCGTTTGTGTGCTTTCGAAGATATCAAGGCCACCTAAACCTCCATGACCATTGGAGGCAAAGTATAATGTTTTGTCGACGAAGAATGGAAAGACTTCATTTTCAGCTGAGTTCACGACGGGACCGAGGTTGAACGGTTTTCCCCAAACACCATTGGTTCGGACGACGCGGTAGATATCTGTTCCACCGTAACCTCCCGGCATATCAGATATAAAATACAGCGTGGATCCGTCTTCGGATATGCTTGGATGAGCGAAGGAATAGGCGGGATCATTAAAAGGTAATGGAGTTGCTTTCCATGTATTTTTGCCTTCATCCAGGTAAACATCGTATAGCGCGAGCTTCCTTTCGAAAACATCCTCTCTGCCTTCGACGGTAACCGTCTGGTTCCGGTTCAGGATCATTTTTTTGTATTGATTATAGAACACAGCCGGTCCTTCATGATGACGCGTGTTCAGGTCCTTCTCGAAAACCTGAGGACTCCCAAGTTGCGTTTTCGTGAGCACCGGACTAATGTACAGGTTCAGGAAGTGACTGTTGTCCCAATGGTACTTCTTCCTGAGCGGACCTTCCGACCTGGCCGAGGAGAAAACAATTCCATCCTTGAAGTATGCCGGTGCAAATTCCGCAACGGAAGAGTTTACACTAAGTGTATCAACCGAAATTTTTAGCGAGTCCTGGTAGTACTTCTCAAAGTCCCTGAGATCGGAGAGTGCTTTCCTAGCCTGGTAACTGTTGGGGTCGGTATTGACCACATGTTCGAGGAGAGCGTCCGCCTGGTTCCTTTTCTTTAACGTGACCAGTACACGCGCATATTGATAATAATCGCCGACTGAAAACGCGGCATTGTTTGCCCTTGCCTCGATAAACCACTTTTCGGCTTCTTCAGGCATATTGATCCGGGTATAGCCGTTTGCTATCCGGAGCATGATACTTCCGGGATCCGGAGCCTTCTTAAGCGCTTTCTGGTAGTAGTCAATTCCCGACTGGTAGTGATGATGAGCGAATTGCGTGTCACCGAGCTTCCGGTAGGCGTGACTGCTGTGCTGCGAGAAGGCTTGCGATCCGGCCAATAAAACAAAGAGTACGAGAGGGAATATCTTTTTCATTCGAATTTCAATTTTAACACTCCGGCCATAAACCGAAGGTGAGTGGGTGTGAGCTACGGGACGTTGTCTTTGTAAAACAAAAATGCCAATGATACGTTCCCGTTTGCGGAACCCTGTCCTTCTACGCCCTTGATGCTGAATTCATCCATGTGTAGCCCTGATCGAACCATTACATCCGGAGTCAATTCCATGATGCATTACAACGCATCATGGAACATCAGAAATACCGTGGTGAGTAAACGATATTTCTGTTCGATTTGATATTATACGTCAAAACTATTTCATGGGTACCATACTGTGTGGTAGCCAGGTTGCTTGTAGGGTAACCATAGGAATAACCAAGCGCCAGTTGCTCTGTAATGTTCCATTGAACAAGCCAGTCAAAAGAGTCTTTCATCCGGTATGACACGCCTAGCCAGATAGCTTCCTTGATCAGGAGATTGGCATTTATATCATATTGAAAGGGACCTCCTTCCACCCACCTGAGCAATAAATTGGGCTTTAATTTAAAGTTGGAACCGAGATCGAAAACATGGCCGGCAGAAAGAAAGTACTGGCGTGTCTGTCTCGACTTTATAATGGCATCCTGGCTGTCCCAATGATTGTTGATCAGTGTCGGTAACGAAAGCCCTACATAACTTCTTTTCGAGTAATAATACATTCCGATACCCAGGTTCGGCAGGTACCTGCTTTCGGTCTGCGAGAAAGCAGGATCGGGTTGACCCCCTGGAGTAATAATGATGAGGTCTGTCAGATTCGACTGATAATATGTAATGCCGGCCTGTGCTCCTACTGCGATTTTGGCGTTCGCGGAAACCGGAATCCGGTAGGCATAGGTTCCATATGCGGTATATTGATTGGTAACACCGATCTTATCATGAATAAACACACCACCGGCAGCAGACCGGGATAACTTTATAGGGGAATGGAAAGACGCAACCTGTGTTTGAGGTGCTCCGTCAAGCCCGCTCCACTGAGCCCGGTAGGCGGCAGTCAGTGTCATCGACTCGTGGCTACCCGTGTAAGCCGGGTTTATAACGAGGCCATTAAACATGTATTGGCTGAAGAGCGGATTTTGCTGCCCGAAACCCTGCATACTTACCAGTAACAGCCCGGTAATCAACGAGAGTATACGGGAACGTTTTGTTATTGCCGGTTTTGCTATTCTTATGGTCAGAAGGTCATTCATTATTTAATCACTTTTTTACCGGATCACAACCACATACCCGTTCAGGGCGCTCAAACCTCCACCCGGTTCAAGGATATAAAAGTACGTTCCACGTTCGACAAGTTTGCCGTTAAATTGACCGACATTACCCCGTCCATCCCAGGGGGAATTGGAGTTTTCATATCCCGACTTCTGATAGACAAGAAGTCCCCAGCGATCGTACACCTTCACGATATTTGTCGGATAACCTTCAATTCCCTGGATATACCAGAAGTCGTTGTTACCATCGCCGTTAGGTGAAAATCCCTGGGACACGATCAACTCTTTGAATTCATATTCGATCGTCACGACGGCTTCGTCCGTAAGGCCGTCAGGGTCAGAGATCTTGTAGGTGAAAGTAACGGTAGTAGAATTGGTGCCCTCCGGCGTATAAACGATCTCACGGCCTGCGATTCGTGCAGAGCCCTTTGTCGGTGTTGTGACGGATACAATGGTAAGTTCTTCTTTTGAATTGTCCGGGTCATAATCGTTGTCCAGCACATCGATGGATACGGGTAATATTGAGCTGTGCACAATGGCATCGTCCACAGCTACCGGAGGCAGGTTTACATTGATGACCGATATAGTCACTGTCGCAGGAGCTGAAACCGCTCCGGAAGGATCTTCGACGGTATAAGAAAAAGAGTCGTTGCCAACATAGTTCTGTTGTGGTGTGTAGGTTACAATTCCTGTTGAGGGATTGATTGACACCGTGCCATGCTGGGGGGCGGTAACGATCGCGAGCGAGCTGGGGTCGATCACATCGTCAACGTCAAAATCGTTGTCGAGCACCGGAATACCTACAGGGGTATTCTCGTTGGTGGTTGCCGCGTCGTCCATAGCAACCGGGGCATCGTTAACCGGTGTTACGATGATGGTGACGGCGCCAGGTGCCGAAGTCGCTCCACCGGCATCGGTAACGGTGTAAGTGAATGTATCTGTACCGTTGTAATCCTTTTCGGGACTATACTCAATAGCGCGCCCGTCGGGTTGAACGGATACGGAACCATGAGCAGGATTGCTCGCTACAGTCACCGTAGCCGTCGAAATGGGATTGTCAACATCCGTATCATTATCCAGTACGGAAATTACCACGGGTACTTCCTCAGGCGTCGTAGCCTGGTCAGGGACAGCGACCGGGGCATCGTTGACCGGATTAACTGTGATCGAGACAGTAGCAACATTTGAAAACGCTCCGCCGGTATCTTTGAGTTTATAGGTAAAGGAATCGCCTCCGTAATAATTCGCAGCAGGGGTGTATCGTACCTTCCCCGTACTGGTATTCACAACCAATACGCCATGCGCGGGCTGTGTTACAATTTTGATCATTGAACCTGTGAGTACATTGTCGACATCCGAATCGTTGCTCAGCACGGGAATATCGATCGCTGTATCTTCATTCGTAACAATGGCATCATTTGCTGCTACCGGGGGGTCATTGACCGGGATGACGGTAATAGTCACCAGGGTCTCTGCCGAGTTATCCTTTCCGTCGTTTGCATAGTATGTGAAAGTATCAATACCGTTGTAATTGAGGTTCGGCATATAGGTAAACGTACCATTCGGATTGAATACGAGCGTGCCGTGTTGGGTCGTCTGGCCCAGTACCGCGGTAAGAGGTTCTCCATCGGGATCTACGTCGTTGTCCAGAACGCAAAAGCAGTTAACCACCAGCTGTGTGTCTTCGTTCGTGCTAAATGCGTCGGGATTTGCCAGGGGCGGATCCTGTTTGCAAACCACCGTGATTTTTACCGTACCGTTGCAACAGGCATTCGTTGGCGTTTCATCATCGCAAACACGGTAACTAAAGGTGTCTTCACCATGGAAATTCGCATCCGGGGTGTAGGTAAACGTGCCGTCGGCATGAATAACAACCTGGCCATGATCGGTAGCCTTGGTTTCGGCAGTAACGTGGAGTGGACTGCCCTCCGGATCACTGTCATTAGTGAGGACATTTTCGGTCAGGGGAACGTCTTCATCTGTTGTGAAGATATCCGTAACAGCATGAGGATGCTGGTTGGGAGTGAGCGGAGCCGTCGAAACTGAGGCAAATAAGTGCTGTGAAAAAAGCACACACAGTGCAAAAGTCACTAAAAACGCAAAAATGCGCCGTTTATCCCCCTTTATTAAGGAGTGTTTGGGTGATGCCGGGTATTCGTCTCTCATTAAATCTTTCATCATTGTAGGTATCAGTTGCTGGCCGGTATCATTACACAATACTTTAACCATTCTGGGGCTTTAAAAGCAATGTATAAAATGGGCTCTAAAATATGGACTTCTCTCCAATTTCTTACATCATTCATGCAAGAGAATAGTAACCCATCCGTTGAAAAAATCTGTGATGAATGATTATCAGGGGCATGTAAACAAAAAACCGGCCATAACACCATTCTTTTTAGTCAATACCTTCATAAACAGAGGATTATTAAATTCAAATCATTGTATTGAGGGCCAAAAACCCGCTTTTCAATCGAATGCATAACTGTTGTTCGCGTACGAAAAATCAATAACTTTTCTTTTTTTATTACGCACCTGCCATCCGCCGGGAATTGAGTGTCCGTTTCCCGATTCGGTAAACCCACTTTCCAACAAACCTTTTGGGGAATTTAATCCACGAAACACGTGTACGTCGCAAGACAGTCAACTACCGGAGTGGAGCACAAATTATAGTTTGTCGATTGCTCTCCCGGCTCGGCCCATCCCTGAAAATTGATAACTTTCCCCAACTGAATTCCGTGCAGGAAAAACCCGACAATAAAAATCTGTTTTTGACAGGCATGATCCTGAGCATGACATGCTGGGGTTTTAGCTGGACTGCCGCCAAGGTGATGGCCTCCTATGGATCGCCGATCACGCTTTCATTTTTAAGGTTTGCGCTGACTTTCATCTCCATGATTATCATCCTGGCCGTTGTGAAACAACCCGGTCGGATCAATGTAAAAGGAATACCGGACCTCGCCGGGGCATCGCTCATCATTACTGTATATACAATTCTTTTTTTCAAGGGGCTGACTACCGGTAAGGCTGGAGCCGGAGGTGTCCTCGTCACGGTTCTGAACCCTATCATATCGTATGCCATCATGTTAATCCGGGCAGGGCGGCGGCCATCCCTGAATGAGGGTACAGGGTTAGGTCTTGGAGTATTGGCAGGTATCGTGTTGCTAAGGCTCCCCATGGAAGCGGGCAGGATCTTCAGCGCGGGAAATATTTATTTCCTGTTTGCCTCGCTCTGTTGGGCGGTATTGAGCGTCTTCACATCGCGGGCTTCGCGTTATGGATCGGCCGTTACGTTCAGCGCGTGGATGTATGGCTTAAGCACGTTGTTGTTGCTTTTCTTTGCCGGGGTAAAGTCACCGCTGGAGACGTTGTCAAATGCCGATGGTATTTTTTGGTTTAATTTATTTTTCTCAGCCACGCTCGCAACATCTATGGCAACTACCTTTTATTTTGTAGCAACGTCGCGTCTGGGTGCCAGCCAGGCCAGCAGTTATATTTTCCTCGTGCCGTTTTCCGCCGCACTCGGCGCCTGGATATTCCTGGGTGAGATACCGCAGTGGCACACGGTAGTGGGAGGGGTGCTCGGTATCGCCGCGGTTTATATCCTGAACAGGAAACTCCAGCCATTGCGTTGAAGACCGGGCAAAAAGAAATCTGGTGGATTGCCGATATCGGTGGTTCGAATTACATTATATCGAAATAGCAATCAGGAAATAAATGCCTAACTTAAATCCTGCCATAGCAATTCAACGCCTGATGAAATTTGGATTTAGCAGCTTCCTCTTGTTCCTTCTCCCGCTAACGGAGCACTGTACGCTGGCACAGGGAGCTCATGACGCGACCGTGTGGCCCGGGGAGTCCTGGGCGTTGAGTACTCCGGAGGCGGAGGGACTCGACGTTGTGGCGATCCAGGCGATTCACGCGGATATCCAGGCGGGACGCTATGGCCTTATTGATGAATTCCTGCTGATCCGCCACGGCAAAGTTGTGGCGAACCATCACTATACCCAAAACTATGACTCCATTGCCGCGCAATATGACACGGCCAACCACATGTATAATTATGATCATCCTGACTGGCATCCGTACTACCAGAGGGGAAACCTGCATTCCCTCCAATCGGTAACCAAAAGTATCACATCCATCGCATTGGGGATTGCCATGGATGAGGGTTATGTAGATAATACGAAGAGTCACCCCATGGTATTATTCAAGGGCTATAAACAGGACTTCGCCGACGCTCGCAGAAAAGCGATTACTCTGGAGGACCTCCTCACCATGCGCAGCGGGCTGGATTGGAACGAGGCAGGGTCTTACGAAAATGCCGACAACAGCTGTATCGCAATGGAGCGGAGCAACGCCTGGATCCAGTATGTTCTGAGCCGGCCGATGCGGGAGGCCCCGGGTACCAGGTGGGACTACAACAGTGGTGTAAGCATGCTTTTGGGGAAACTCGTGGGAATAACTACGGGTAAACGTGTGGATAAATGGACAGAAGAAAAATTATTCAGACCGCTGGGCATTAAAAATTACTTTTGGAAAACGACACCTGACAACGAAGCAGATACGGAAGGCGGGTTGTACCTGAGCGCGGAGGACCTGGCACGGATAGGCTATTTGTTTCTTCACAACGGCAAATGGAATGACAGGCAGGTTGTCTCCGCGAGCTGGGTCAGGCAGTCAACTACACCAGTCGTCGCGGATATTAATCCGGGCAACACGTCGCCTGATTCCGGCTACGGATATCAGTGGTGGATCCCGTCGGCAAAGCCATATATTTTTGCCTGCAACGGATACGGTGGACAGTTCCTGATGGTAGCACCGGAATACGACATAGTAGTGGTTTTTAACGGCTGGAACATTCACTACAGTCGACTCCCGCTTTCAACCTACGATGCGCTGAAAGACCGGATTATTCCCGCTGTCATAAAGTAACCCCGGCCCGGTTACGGATAAACGGGATTACATTACAAATTTGAGGTAGTCGGCGCTCTCCTTTAGTCCGTCTTTCATTTCCACAAAGTAATTTTTCACGCCCGCAGTTTTTGCAGCTGCAAAAAAATCTTTCCAGTCGATCGTTCCTTTTCCAAGGGCAACCATTTGATCACCTGTTCCGGGCCAGTCGTACAGGTGGGCGGAAATAAAACGGCCTGGATACTGACGGAAATAGTCTGCGGCCTTGTAACCAATATTAACAACGGCTACCTGGAATTGCATCTTGATCAGCGACGGGTCGAATTGTTTGAGTAAGGCGTCGTAAATCAGTTCACCGTCCAGTTTTTCAAATTCTCCGTGGTGATTGTGGAAACCCATCTGTATCCCGGCTTTTTTGGATTGCTCTCCCAGTTTGTTCAGTTCGTCGGCCGCTTTTTTCCAGTCCGACAACGTAGCGGTTTTTGGTAACCCGAACGAGGAAAGGATCATTTGAGTCAGCCCCCACTCTTTTGCATAGTCGATTCTTTCCTGAGCGTGTTCCTTCAATTCAGCGAATCCATAATGACAGCTGATACAGCTAAAGCCAGCGTCTTTAATTATTTTTTTCAGTTCCGGCGCTTTCAGTTTTTCAAGAGCACCAAATCCCCACTTGGCATATCCGGGAGGCGAGCACATCTCGATGCTGTTATATCCGAGTCCGGCCATCGTTTTGAGTGTTCTGGTAAAATCTTTTTCGATGGATTCCTTTACGATCCAGCTCTGGAATCCGATAAGGTTCTTTGGCGCTTTTTTTCCCGCGTGAAGGAAAGCGGGTGATAGTATAGATGCGCCTGCAAAAGCCGCGGCACTCTTTGCGATAAACGATCTTCGTGAAAGGTGTTTCATATCAGGTTTTCGTGTGTTGATAAGTTCTTTGGATGATTATAAAGTAGATAATTACTCTAAAAATCCCGACGAAAATGTGATGGAAAACGGTGGGTTGGGAAGACCGGTCGAATAGAGATGATAGCTCGACATTGATGCCGCCTTCAGATATTCAAATACGTATTTTGATGGTGAGGGCTGTAAAAAGCGCGATTATCCAAATCGGCCAGAAGGCAAATCCGCAGACCACCAGGATTACAACTCCTGTCATCGATAAATACGTCGTAAATCCTGAATCGCCCCGTACGTTGTTCCCGCAACGATCGCATACCCGTGCCGGATGCATGTAATTTCTCCCGCAATTGAGGCAAGCTTTCAAAGGCGTTTATTAAAAGTGCAGTATAATTTACTTAATCCGCGAAATGTGGCAGCGCGCTTACGCCAAAAAATTTACTGGATTCCCTTGACGTAGGTGATCAATCCCGGATGACGGAAGCAACGCTATCTCTTTGTTCCGCAATCGAGGGTCACCTGGCCGTCATCGGGGTAGCGGTTGCCTTAAGCCGAAGACACGTTTCAAAAACGTTTACCAAACGATTTTTTTTTGCACCGATAACACGACTACCTCGATGAGTGAGGCATGATGTTCACACTAAATATTTTGCGTTGGATTTAAGCCTGTTAAACTAATCGATCTAGTATTGTGTTAAGAAATGACGAAAAAGGAAGGGGTTGCTTTGGTTTTCTTCTTCGCTGCTCGATCACGTGTCGCCCTGGCGGGTTAGTTGCCGACGCAATAGCTGGCGCTAACAAAAGCAGACTTTAAATTAAAGCGATTACCTTATATCCCATTTTACTAAAATGCTCTTTATACGCTTTATCATGAACAGGTTGTTGATCATTCTCTTTCTGGCGGGTACAGTACCGTTACATGCCCAAAAAACAATCGATCAAGCCGACTTCGCAGTCCTGCAAAAAATGGAAGCCCACCGCACAGTGGGTATGACAAAACTGATGCTGGTGATCTCAGATGCCAGTAAATTTGTAAACATCGGGGTACCTACCGGGCTTTTCGTAGCCGGTACTATACGCCATGACAAAGACATGCAACAAAATGCACTTTATATTTTCAGCAGCACCGCCACCACGATCATATTTACGTTTGCTATCAAAAGACTGGTAAAACGGCCACGTCCTTTTCTCGCGCACATTAACTTCCACGCGGTTTACCAGCCAGCGGAACATTCTTTCCCCTCCGGGCACACTTCAACTGCATTTAGTACAGCCACTGCCTTGTCTATGGCTTACTCAAAATGGTATGTGGTCGCTCCTTCTCTTCTTTGGGCAAGCTCTGTGGGCTATTCGCGTATGTACCTCGGTGTTCACTACCCTACTGATGTCGCTGCAGGCGCTGCTCTGGGTGCCGGCACCGCATTTGGTTTCCAATTTATGAAACGATAAAAAAAGCATGAGTGAAATTGAGCGCTTTCCATCGGAAAACGTATGACCATCACGGCCGTGTCTTTTTCTCCCCAAAACCCTCCAGGAACCCGTAAGCGTCGGAAAATACTTCCTTATCGTGATAGCTCATCCGGATCGTCGGGCCTTCTGACATACATATATTCCCGAAACACATCGTCGTCAACCATCCATCGTTAACCGGTGCGGGACTGACTTCAGATTTTACGTCAGCCACTTTCAGTTCCTTAAGTTTTTCCAATATTTCCGCACGATTGGATTCCGTAAGGGCAAATACACTTGTTTTGGGCGCCTTCATCCCTGATTTCCTGATGTATTTACAGGAGTCATAGGTGAAGGTCAGATCCGTCCGGCTTCCATCCATGCTTCCGCTGTATGACACCCTGATCACAAAGTTTTTAGTCCAGGTCTCCGGTAATTTTGCCTTATCAGTGATCTGTGCCGAGACGTGCAGGCCGGCTGCGAAGATCAGGACGGAGACTATTGACGTGCTCATAAAATTCATTTGGTTTGTCGCTAAGATGCCAAAATAAGGGAATTCCATAAACTTTAAGAAATAATCCTGGACGCGCGCTGATATTTCCGCCGGTCGAATGCTTTTGCCGTTCTACCGAAATGTTCGGACACCATGCGACAGGATGGCCGTAGCGTTGAATGATCGTTTATTATCCTTCCAATCCTGTCGGAACGGAAGGATCGGGGTTGAATTTGATTTACGTTTGGTGGCGACAACATTTCATAGGACCGAAAACGAATCAACATGTACATTAAATATCCTTTCAGCTTAAAGCCAGCCGGATCAACAAATTCTATCCGGATGCTTATGCTCGGCTTACTTGCCGTCCTCGCTTTTTTCCGGTGCTCGCCGGAAAAAGAGGTGCGCATCGATTACCTGGGACAAACCCCACCGGGCCCAACGGCAACGCTTTTTGCGCCGGGCTTGATCAGCACCGATGGTTATGAACACAGTGCGCCGTCTTTTTCCCCCGATGGCACTGTCGTCCTTTGGACAGTCGTTAATAAATCGTACCGCGCGTCAATGATGGAAATGACCTGCGAAAACGGATTATGGTCTGCACCCCGGAGACCGTCGTTTGCGGATAGCCTTTCCGATGATTATTATCCGTCTTTTTCTCCTGATGGGCGCAAATTGTATTTCAGCTCGAGAAGGAAAATGCCGGGCGGTTATCCACAAACTCCTGATATGAGAATTTGGGAAGTTGAACGGGATAATAACGGTTGGGCCGATCCTGTACCCGTCGATACAACGGTTTCGGAGGGCCATGAGTATGCCCATTCCATTACAGCAACAGGAACTTTTTACTTTTCATCTGCACTCGGAGACGGAACCAGCCTGAACATTCGCCGGTCTGCGAAAGTAAATGGTTCTTATGATGCACCGTTATTGCTTCCTTACAATATGAATAGTGTGGGCTATGAAGACGGACCCTATGTTGCTCCGGACGAGAGTTTCCTGATCTTCGAATCGCAAAGACCCGAAGGGACAAACGGCGGCATAGATCTTTACATTTCGTTCAGAACTGAAGGTAACGGATGGGGTACACCTGTTAACATGGGGCCGGCGGTAAACTCGGAAAAGGCCGAGCGTTTTGCGCGTCTCTCGCCCGACGGGAAGTATCTCTTCTTCGGTAGCAACAGGAATATGTCAGACACGAATTGGGGCTTTGATATCTATTGGATTGACGCGAAAATAATCGAAGACCTGAGGAAAAATCGATCTTCCGGGGAACGGATCGAGCAGCCCCTTGGTCAGGAATTAATGACCGCGTTGTATTCCGCGGATACGGAAGCGTCTGCAGCCTTACTGAAGGAATGGCTGAAGGCACATCCCAACAGTATCGATGCCACCGCGATATATAGTTCCGTGTTGCGAAAGCAAAAGCAGTATGCCGAGGCTGAGCAACTCCTTTCGAAAATTCCTTCATCATGGGAAGAGAACGGTACAATTATTATGGAATTGGCGCTGGTTAAATTTGGAATGAACAAAGACGATGAAGCTATCCGGACGCTGGCTCCCATTCTTGGAGAAGGTGAACAGCTGCGCGAACGGTACCTCTACATGGCGAAATCACTGCTCGATATGACGCTGTTCGACAGGAGCGACGAATACTTCGAGCGGGCTATGAAGATCTCGCCGGCGAGTTATCCCTACTTTGACCGCGCCCGTATGTATGCCCGTCTGGGCGAAAAAGACAAAGCGTTCGCCGCTCTCGAAAAAACTGCAGGCTTCGGCAACAACTCAAGAACAGAATTCGAAGACGACCCGGCTCTTGCCGCGCTGAAATCGGATCCACGCTGGAAAACGTTTCTGGAATCCGTAGAGTAGCAGGCCTCTACAGTGCCGGTTCCCGGTTCGTTCTCAGGTATCCGATCAGATCCACTACTTCTTTGTCTGTGAGTGTTTCAATCAACCCCTCCGGCATCAGCGAAACCGACGCTGTCTCCTGCGATTGAATATCGGATTTATTCAATACGAGCTGATCCTGCCCGATAACACGCAACGTAACCTGGCGATCGTTCTCCCCGATAATATTTCCGCTATAGGTGCGACCATCCCGACTCGTGATCACAACCATTCTGTAGTCGTCCTGGATTTCACTGCTGGGTTCAATGATGTTGTTGAGCAGGTAGGTGAGGTTGGCCCTGTTGGAACCGGTAAGGTCCGGACCGATATTGCCACCTTCGCCATACAGCTTATGACAGGCCCCACAGGTCCGCTGGAAGATAGCCTTTCCGTTAGCCAGGTCCGCTTTCGTCATTGTCTGGTCCGTGAGCAGGTTCTGGTATCGTTTATATGCCAGCGCTTTGTTCCCGGACAGCTGGTCTATGGGACCCCAGACTTCAACAAAGCCGTTGCCCACTACCCGCCGGAGCTGACGGGCGACGTATGCAGGTACATCGCTCTTTTTTATTTTGTTGTCCTTGATGGCCTGTGTGAGTGAACGGCCGTATGTAGACCTGCTGGATAACGTCTGAAGCGCTTCCGCCTGTTCCTGTGGCGCAAATTTCCCGAAGTTTTCAACCAACAGATCGCCCAGGGGTCCGTGTTCATAAGCGGCCGCGGCGCGGATCGCCTCCAACCTGAGCGGAGCTTGTTGGATCAGTGATGGAAGGACCGGCAGAAGTTCAGGACGCTGGCGCGATGCAAGGCTTTTTAACGCATCCCATTTTGCTTCAAGTGCGGAAGCAGGATTCCTGAGAACCTCCAGATAGCGTTGTGCGGCTTCCGTATCCCCAAATAACTGAGCGATTTCCTGCGCCAATGAAGCAACCGACCCGTCGGATTTTAACTTTATGTACACCGCATTCCAGTTTGCCGGCGGCTTAATATCTGACCTGCCTTCCAGGCCTGCGCGCATGCCGCGTAGTATCGCCGTTGTCTGTGTCGGTCGTTTTTCGAGTTCGGCAACAAGCAGGCTTAAAACGTTGGCATCAACCAGCCGCCTTGAGGTAAATTCCGCGATCATCGGAATCTTTCCGGCCCCTGCCAGTGCAATGGCGCGTGCGGGTGATTGTTCCGCGAGGTCTTCCATGCCGTACCAGATCATCTTGGGGATATTGTGATCATCCACGTCGTCGCCTCTGGAAACTAACCCTTCCGTTATCCGCCAGCGCACATCCTGGTCGACTCGCTGGAGCGCGGCTGCGAGGTAAAGTCTTACGACCGGCGATGGATCATTCAAACTCATGCTGATCATCCGGTCCGTTGCCGTTTTGGTTGCCCTGTTGTCTTCGCAAAGCATCTGGATAGCCCAGGACCGAACGTATTCATCCTGGTCCTTCAACGCCGTCACCAGGTCACTCTCGCTGAAGTTGCCCGTAATATGAAGAGCCCACATGGCCCGAAGCCTGTGGTCGGAATTATTTTTATCGGTGAATATTTTTCTCAAGTGCTCGATGGAGCTGCCGGAAAGTTTTCCTTTCGTGGCGCGGTATTGCAGGATGACACGCGCGCGACGGGCATGCCAGTCGCTGGGGCTTGTTTGTAGTCCTGCCAGCTGTTCATCGGTCATTTTCCCAAGGTCTGTGTACCGGCCATTCCAGTTCGTTGCTAATGAATTCACGGGACTGATACGGAAGATCCTCCCGGTTTCTTTGTTGAGAACTTCCTTTCCGCAAATGTCCGCATCATGCCAGTCGAGCACATACATGTCGCCGGAGGGTCCGACTTCCATACTGAATCCGATCCACTGCGCATTGTTGGCGAGCAGGAAATCGTCACCGTGATGTGCAACAAACCCCGAGCCTTTGGACTCGAGCACATCCGAAAGTACGGCGTGTTCGTGGATGTTCGCCATAAATATCCGTCCCTGATGGATCTTTGGAAAGGCATCCGATTGATAAATCCGTGCGCCGCCATGGGCAGATCTGTGCCGGTGATCGACGATGGTCGTGATATCACTGTAAACATACGGATTGAAGTGCTGGCCCCCCTGCCGGTGATAGATACCACCCGGGATCACATGGAACAGATGAGGAATAACACAGGCCGTAATAAAAAGCTGCCCCTTGTTGTCATAATCAATACCCCATGGGTTACTGAAGCCATGCGCCACGGCTTCGAACCGCTTCTTTGTCGGGTGGTATCGCCATACGCCGCCGTTGATGTCAACACCTTCTGCCTCCAGCAGATCTTCAGGGAAAGCCTCCTTATGCCGGTAGATCTTGCCTTTTCCCTTGGGCTTTCGGATTTTGGACGGCGTGGCGAAACCTTCGAGACCGTATAACCATCCGTCGGGTCCCCAGTGGAAACTGTTAATCGTCTCATGCCTGTCGCGTATACCCCAGCCGGTAAGGAGTACCTCGATGTCAGCTTTTTCCGCAAGGTCGTCACCGTTCTTGTCCGGAACGAAAAGCAGGTTGGGAGGAGCCCCCAGGAAAAGACCGTCAAACCCCACGGCTATTGCCGAAGGAAAGGGGATTCCGTCCAGGAATATCTTGCGGCTGTCAGCTACACCGTCGCGATCCACGTCTTCCAGAATAATGATGCGGCTATCTCCGGAGTTGGAAAAGCCGCTGCCTCTGGATTCGTAGTCACGGTTCTCCGCGACCCACAACCGGCCGCGGTCGTCCCAGCAGAACGCGATAGGTTGCGTGACCATCGGTTCTCCGGCCCACGCGTTTGCCTTAATACCTTCGAGCATGGTCATACTCTTAACCGCTTCTTCCGGCGTAAGGAATTTAGCCGACCTTCCCTCTTCCTGCGCGATGGTCCAGAGGGAGGCAGTTGTGTACAACGAATTGCTCCCAATGTACTCGTCCCATAGTTTATTTAGCGTCACGTCGTTAAGATCGCCCGTGTAGGCGACAACCTGGTGGCGTATGATCTCCGTTTCGCCGGCCTTAATACTCCAGTCTCCCATACGCGCCCGTGCCGGACCAATTCCTAACTGCCCGTCTACCCGCCATGTCTGCGGAAAACCGCCGTTGTCAGGGTGATCGAAAATGGCAATGTGCGCCAGGTCATCGCGGCCTTCAACTTGCATGCCCGCATCTACCCACATGGCGCGTTGACCTTCGGCCTTTTCATTTCGCTGCCTCGCCGCATTTACCACTTCTCCTTTTATGCCTTCTTTCCAGGGCATCCGTAAGAACAATCCGCCATAATCGAATTCCCCGATCGTGACATCGTTTATGGCCTTACCTTGCCATTCGAGTGCGAGAAAGAACATCCCGCCGCCTGCATGCATTTTCCATCGTTGGGTCTCTTCCAGGATAGGTTTGCCGTCGGCGTCCAGCATATTGTATACAGTCTCCCAGGAAACCTCAGGGCCCTCTGGCTCGATGACTTTAAAGGAGAGGCGTTTCCAATAACCGCCATCAGGATGATGGAAGAAATCCCGCCCAATACTTTTCTCCATTCCCGGAAATTTGTCCTTTTGATAAAAATATTTGTGCACCGTATCCATCGGAGCGCCCGTTCCATTTACGCGCGTAAACCCCCAGTAGAGTCCGGTTTGATGCTTGTGGTGTCCTGGACTATACTCCGTCAGCTGCCCCTTGCCATCCGGCGCCGAGATGGGATGGAGGTAAGGACGAAAATCCGGTTTTGCATTTTGAATGACGATCGCTTGCGACTCCCCGTTGCGGAAGATGGAAATGGTGCCTTCCTTTTCATCCTTTGTAACACGGAGCATAACAGTGTCGGCTTGATCAATACCTGATTCCTGTTTCTTATGGGGTCCGCATCCTGTGAAGGACATCCACAGGCAGAGGAGCAGGGTAGAATAGAATAAGTGAAATTTCATCGGATGGGCTGGTTTGGCAATGCGTTGTTTCTGAATACAATCTAACAAAAACGCGCATACTCCCCAGTCCTTTTTATTCAACGTGCGGGAAGGAATTATCGTAAAAACAGCAAATCATTGGAATGTGTGCTGTGACGTGTGGATCAGCCCAAACCGTAAGGCGGTATGTAGCCAAAATGGGGATGTTTGAGATAGCGGCAGTCCCCGTGGATACGAACAGAACAGGTTCGTTTATTTTGTCGCGCGGATTATTTCCAGCTCTATTCGATCGTTGTAATGGGCGTGCTCGCTGGTTGCGGGGTAGATCATCCTTTCAGCGCCCTCACCAATGATCTGCACCCGTTCCGGGCGGATACCTTGTGCGATCAGGAACCGTTTGGCATAGGCCGCTCTCAGTTCGCTAAGTTCTTTCGCCGTGGCGGATTTTTTTTGATCGTGTTTATTGATCTCAAAAAATTCAGTCATTATTCCCGCGGTAATAATAGTACGGGGTGCGTCGCCGTTACAATATCCGTGTATAACCAAATGTAAGGCCGGGTCTGCCTTCATATGCTGGGCAAGGCTGGTGATCTCCGCTTTGTATGATGGATGGATGATCGCTGTATTGTAGTAGAAGCCAAGACTTCCGTATTCGATATAGTCGGAACGCTTTATTCGCGTTAATTCAGCCGGGAGCAATGTGGTGCCGGAGGAAGTTGCTTTGACCACAACTGACTCATTCACCATTTCCTTTTTTTCGACGGGAGTAATCTCCGGTATGAATCCTTTTGGCATCGTTGTCACAAAGCTGTCACTGACCGGTTCATTTGCTGCAAACCCGTTTCCGTCGGGCGAGTTTACTTCACTCACCGGTCCTTCGGGGGTCTCTGCATACGGCCATTTGATCTTCTCCACAAAATTTTTGCTGACTTCATTTACAAGCCCCGATGCTTTTTCGAATTCCGTTCCACTGCTTAACAGGATCATGGTGGTCAGATCTTTCCACAGAAATCCAGGTTGAAGTAGTTGAACATAATATAAAGCCTGCAATGGACTTAGTGGCGCATTTTCGTTGAATCCTTTTTTGTTAACGAGACCACTTATTGTGGTAAGATATTCTTTTGTGTCAAACTGCGCATAGGAATAGTTTGATAGTGCCAGTAGTACTACCAGCACTAATGAATACGTTTGTGACCTCATGATACAAATGATTAAGTGGTATAACGAATGTAGCCACTATGATAATTCCCTCGGCGCTGTACATCTGAAAATACGTTCGCTTAACGAGGAAAAGTAAATGTACAACCCTGTCAACGAGCGATCCTTGCCAGGTGCAGGATCGACTATCATAATTGTAATGGAACCTGAGTGTGTTGCCGGCTGAGCATCAAGGTCCGGTTAATATCCTGTTGGAATATCTTATATTCGTTAGCGAATAAATTCGTTAACACGATGGGAAAGGTTCGAACACGCATGGGTTATATCGCCGTGGTTCTCGTCACCACAGGCGCATTCGGTCAAATGGTACCGACACAACGCGACCTCGTTTATGCGAAAGTGGACGGAAAGGAGTTGAAACTGGACCTTTATATTCCGGAGAAGCCGATAGCGGATGGATTGCTCGTATGGGTGCATGGTGGCGCCTGGAGAAGCGGAACGAAGGATGGTGTTCCCAGGGTCTTTCCTGAAAACGGTATTCCTACTGCAAGTATTGAATTCAGGCAGTCGACGGAAGCCAGGTTTCCGGCCCAGGTACACGACATCAAGGCGGCAATCCGTTTTCTTCGCGCAAAGGCTTCCGCCTACGGATGTGACGCAGGCAGGATCGTGATCGCCGGATCATCGTCAGGCGGGCATCTCGCTGCGATGGTCGGTGTAACCAACGGTCAGGCTGAGCTCGAAGGAAAGGTCGGTGAGTACCTGAAGGAATCTTCCGATGTTCAGGGTATACTGGACTACTTCGGCGCGTCAAACCTCAACACCATCCTGCAGCAGTCGACGCCGTTCGGACTCAACGTAAGGAAGCCGGCGCTGGAATTGTTGCTGGGTTCCTTGCCGGAGCAAAATACCACGCTCGCCACACTGGCCAGCCCGGTTGGTCATGTGGATAAAAATGATCCTCCGCTTCTTATCTTCCACGGCGATCAGGATCCACAGATGCCGATCAATCAATCACACGAATTGACAGGCGCCTACAAAAAGGAAAACAGAAACGTACAATTCGATGTGGTGTACGGCGCGGCTCACGGTGGTGACGCTTTTTACACAGGGGAACGACTGAAGCTCGCCCTGGATTTTGTCGTGTCTGTGCTCGGGAAGAAATAACAATGTCATGATGCGGCAACAATACCGCGGTCCGGATTACAGGCACCTGAACCGGGAAGCATCGGTAATGGCAGAGGCTACCTAAAAATCTTCCGTATACCGGACTGTAAATTGCCCGTCTGTAATGGTTGTAACGGATGTTCCGTCAGACTTGGCCACTTTGCATGAAAATGTACCGGTCACTTTATAGGCTTTTTTTTCATTGATTGTCCCGTCTGCGACGACATTGGATATCGTGACGGTGTTGGTCTCCTGGTCGACATAGTCCGTATGGTAGGAGATATTGTTTTCCTCGAACCCGAATGCTGCGATCGGGAAGCCATCATCCTTGAATGGAATAGTCTTGTTTTTCAGATTCTCGATCATGGCCGCCGTTACGTCGCTGACCTGACAGATGCCGATGCCGGCGTTTCTTGTTTCATCTAGTGCCGGGATGTAGCTGCAACTGCAGTCACCACAGGCCTGAAAGCCCGGGTTTCCGTCTTCAAACAGCTTTGCTGAACCGTTTGCTTTAAAATAGATGAAATAGGCCGTCGCTGTTGGTGATTCGGTATAGGTGAAGACGGGACCTTCGGCTATGGTTCCGCCTACCGCGACCGTTACTTTTCCCGTTCCTGCACCGCCAGGGACTTCCGCTACGATTTGATTCGCCGATGCGTTCAGCACCACGCCTTCGGTGCCATTGAATTTTACGATATTTTCTCCCGGAGCGTCGCCAAATCCCGAACCGGAGATGGTAACCTGCGTACCGGCGGGTCCTGTGTCCGGCGAAATCCCGGATATCGTTGTGCCTGCGTCTGGTGTTTCTCCTTCGTCCGAATCACATGAGGACATAGCTGAAAGCGAAAGAACCAAAAAACAAACGACACAAAGGCGAGTATTCGTGAACCTCATTTTAAATAATAGATTATAATACGGACGTTATTACGGCAAACAGAGTTTACAACTTTATTTCCTCCCAAACTTACTGTAGCGGCCGGAGAAATAAAAACGCCGGAATAGTAATAAACCTTACATTCAACGTACATCTACCTACCTTCATTACATCATACCTGCTATTTTTTTAAGTATCCTGGTTTTTTTTAATCATTTGAGAATCGGAGGACGGTCACTTTTTATTGATAAGTGATATGTACACAGAAAAAAAGTTATGCAGAATTCAGAGGTCAGTCAGCAGCATGCCGTTAATGAGATCTACAATTACGCGGCTAATCTTATTGTGAACGAAAAGAAAAACGCAACGGACGTCAGACTCGCCCTTGCAGAAAAGGGCTTAAGCGAAGACGCGGCCTATACCATTGTGAGGAATGTTGAGGACGAGATAAAAAAAGCCAAAAAGGATGCGGCTACAAAAGATATTATCTATGGCGCGCTATGGTGCGTAGGTGGAACGGTGGCTACCGTTGCCAATATTGGATTTATCTTTTGGGGTGCTATACTTTTCGGTGGTATCCAGCTGGTCAAAGGCCTGGTTAACTATTTTAGCGCCGACTAGCCTGTCATGTATAGAACATGGGACAGACACAAGCGAATTTGCCTGTGTCCTCCATGTGTGATGTTCCCTCGTTTCAAGGTTGTATTACCTGACGCCGCCAGTCTAGAATGATTCGTCGGCACTGGGTCCGTAACTTCCCGGGATCGGAACATTCAGCAACCGGAGAAACACGCCAAGTTGAGCGCGGTGATGAATAACCTGACTGAATGCCATGCGCAAAACGTTGCGTTTGGGCTCGGTGCTGTAAATTGTTTTTCCGCTCCGCAGTGTCCAGGGTTTATCCAGCTGATCTTCCCGCGCCATGGCCAGGTATTTTCGTCCTTCTTCAAGGCTTTCTTCAAAGTAGGCCAGCAGTTGCTTCGTGTCTTTGACATCTCTTACCTGATATGGATTGTTTTCAAAATCCAACTCATCCGTCGTAAGGGTCATCTTAATCCAGGTAGGCAATTCGGCGATGTGCGTGGCCAGCCTTTTTAAAGTCATGCTCTTTTGATGCGGCTGCCAGTCAAATTTTTCGGATGGTACGACGGAAAGCATGCTGCGGGTTGTAACGGCTTCCTGTTCCAGTTCGTTGATAAGGGCTTCAAGTTGTGTCATAGTCTTTGTGTTTGATTTGACTCAAAGAAAGGCGGCACCCCTGACAACCCTATGTCAGCACATATTTACAGCGCAAAATTTTTTCAGGTATTTACCCGGCGACCAGTATCACGACCTTTTCTTCCGCGTCCAGGTTTTCAAACGCATCTTTTGCAGTCAGGTCAAACATCCCCTGAAAGTGAACTAAGAAAATAATGGATGCTTTTTTAATTGAAGGAACGTCGGTATTATATACCGGGACGGTATAAGATTTAACGGGACCATTTGCGTGTTTTTCCCTGTACTGGCCCAGCAACCTTCGCCAGTTTTCATCAGGTACCCGGATTTCTCCCGGAACCTCAATACGAGCCGTGTTTTTCAGTACACCCGATACCTCGAAGACGCAGCCGCGTTTGACAAAAGGTTGTATTTCCCGCCCCGTCTGGCCCAATGATTTATCAACGACCGGGACATGCTCTTCAAACACTTCCCTAAACCTGACTTTCAGGACCAGGTTCGATTGCTCCACCATTTCCGACAGGCTGATCTCTAACGAGCGGGTATTGCTCATATCCGTTTTTCCGAAGGTAAGCATTTGCATGACAATACAACGACGGACAACTACGGGAAACTGATCACGCAGTATTGTCCGTCGTGATAGAAAACCGGTATTTTTTGCCCGGGAACCTGTGTGCTGTTCCAACCTAATTCCTGGCAGCGAGTACGTCGTAGTTATGGACTGTTTTTTCGAGGAAGCTGCTGAACGTTTTTTTGTCGTCCGACTGAACGATATGGTAGGTTACGGACAGCCCGGACGAGCTGATGACCATGCGGAAATCGTTGTCATCGATCTGACGGAAGTCATAACGCCTGGAAATACCTTTGGGGAACTTACCTTTGATCTCATCGGAGGAAACGATGCCATGATCGGTGATGAACTGAATATTCACCGGCTCATCCGTGGGGATGGCGTGTACAAGCCTCAATACACCGGGTTTTGCCGTTGGCATGATTTTGATGCGGGACTCGTCATACTGTGCCTTTACGCTGATCGCGGAGAATGTCAACATCGCGATCACCAGAGTCGTTAACCTGATTTTCATAATTTTTATTTGATTTGTTGTGTCTAACAATCAGGAAAACGGAAGCCCCGTGATGAAGATGTCATGGTCGCGTAAGGAATTGTAATAAGATGTCACGGCCGGTTTTTTCTTCGGTCACTTGTCCCGAAACAATCCAGGCTGTGAATTGTAATTATGAAGCGGGTTTATCTACTAACCGCTCGACGATTCCCATGCACGTGTTTTACCTATGAAAAAGAGAAATTCCTTCAAACTCATCAGTATCCTATTCATGTGCGTAGTCGGTGCCGTAGTCGGTTTTTTCGTTGGTAAATTAGGCGCCCGAGCCTCGTCCGGTATCCCTGGAGAAGTCGTCCTGATCTCGTGTATTCTGTTTATCCCTTCTTTTTTTCTTGTCATCGGATTACATGAATTGGGCCACGCTCTTGCCGGAAGGGTGATGAACTTTGATTTCAGAATGTATGTAGTGGGTCCGTTTATGTGGGTAAAGGAACGATCGCGTTTAGTCTTCAAATGGAACAAAAATCTGAATGTTGCCGGTGGCCTCGTGGTGAGTATGCCGATCGGTACAGACAATCTCAGGAACCGTTTTTCTATTTACGCTTTTGGCGGGCCTCTGGCGAGTATGGTGGTCGCGGCCCTGGCTTATAGCGCCTATCGATTGGTCGACGTGGATGCCGCCTCCGGATTGGCGCAGCAGACAGGGAAATACTTTTTGCTGGTGACAGCTCTGTTGTCTGTGGGTATTTTCGTTGTCACCGTTACACCCTTGCGCAGTGGCGGATTCTTGTCTGATGGTGCCCGGATTCTCCGTCTACAGCGTGGCGGGGAAATCTCGCGGTTCGAAGTGCTGATGCTGAAAATTATCTCGGAGGTATCAGGCGGTACAAGGCCCCGGAACCTGGATATGAAGGAACTGCTGGAGGCGAACGATTTGGCCCGGAAGCTGAATGATCCATACCTTGTTTATATAAATTCGTTCTATTACCAGGCCGCTTTTGATCGTGGTGATCTGGAGCAGGCGGAGTTGCATTTGAAGGAATACATCGGCAGGGCCGGTGATATCCCGGAGGGTATCCGAAGCTCATTGTGGCTGGAAGCTGCTTTTTTTTACGCTTATGGGAAAAATGATCTGGAGACGTCGTTGCAGTATTGGGCTAAGTTTAAACCCTCTGCGGTGATCCCGAAAGCCCAGGTACTGGCAACCGAGGCCTGTATTGCATATTTGAAAGACGAGAGAGGCAAGGCTTCCGTGAGCATTGATGAGGCGTTACACGGATTGCCGCAAATGATCGATCAGGGCCATGCTGTGGCGCTTGAAGAACGCCTGATGACACTGAAGGCGAAACTTGAATCGCATTAAAAAGGAAACCGGTTTAACCGGGATCGTTATCGCTTCGACACAATATAATTAATCCTCTTATGACGCTGGAAATTCTATTACGCTACCTGCACTTCATCAGCATTTTTACCATTGTAAGCACGCTGGTGGCTGAGCACCTGATGTTGAAAAGGGAAATGACCCGGGCGGAGATCGCCAAACTTGCGCGTATCGATGCCGTGTATGGATTTGCGGCTCTAACGCTGTTGTGCGCCGGGCTTACCCTGTGGCTCGGAGGTATAGGAAAGCCCGCCCTCTATTATTCCAAAAACTGGATCTTTCATACCAAGATAACCCTGTTTGTCATCGTCGGACTGCTTTCTATTTATCCGACTGTGTTCTTTATTAAACAGCGGAAGGGAGATCCTTCCGAAGTGATCACCGTGCCTGGGCGGGTATTCTGGATGCTTCGGTTTGAATTGCTTCTGCTGTTTATTATCCCGCTGCTGGCCGGGTTGATGGCGAGGGGTGTGGGTTTTTTCGGATGAACATGCCATCCGGCGCTAGCCAACGTCTCGTTTTTATTCCTTTCAAAACCGTTCCCGCGCGCGGATTGCAACGGTTGACCTATATGTTTTAAGCTGTTTTTGAATTTTTTTAAAAAAATATTCAATTTTTTTTCCGGGCGACCCCCTTTTTTATGCATGCGTTTGTACGCCAACCTGCAATCGGTTGATTTTCCGGAATTGTGATATTTTATCCTTTAAAAACGACTAGTCAAGGTATGTTATTCTGCACAACGGGTTGATTACGAAAGTAAATTTCACAAAATTCACTTACACGTAACCTAAACCGAATGAAAATGAGCGCTGTTCCTCCGGTGGCAAAAATGCCTTATGTGAAACTCCTGAAAAACCGATAACGCTTTCAAATCTTCCCCCAAAATAACCCACGAACACCACCATGAAATCAAACGTCAACCGAAGAACATGGCTTAAGCAAAGTGCTTTGGCAGCAGGCAGTATCATGACAGGGCTTTCCTTTACAAACGAACTTCAGGCCAGGCAGGCTTTTGGTATGAAACCGGTTTATGGAGTTCCCGCTCTGGTCGAAAAATACCGGATACCCATGCAGGACCGTATGAGTTTGAAAGCCCGCTTGTTGGCGAACGAGAATCCGTGGGGGCCGTCCAAAAAAGCGATTGCGGCAATAGCAGCCAGCGCCAGCCTGGGTAACCGCTACGTGTATAACAGCTCCCTGAAAATGATTGAAATTCTGGCGGAGAAGGAGGGAGTAACCAAAGATAATGTACTGCTCGCTGCAGGTTCTACGGACCTGTTGGAGAAAACGGCATTCGCCCTGCTGATGAAGGGAGGAAATGTGATCTCTGCGGATCCGTCTTACATGTCGCTGGTCAATACGGCGCAGTCGATCGGTGCGACATGGAAGAATATCCCGCTTCGCCCTGATTATTCGCACGACCTCGCCGCGATGGAAAAAGCTATCGACGCAGATACTAAACTGATATATGTATGTAATCCAAACAACCCTACGGGTACATTGACAAACAGCGATGAACTCAAGGCTTTTTGCAAGCGCGTGAGCACCAAGGTTCCGGTTTTCATCGACGAAGCCTACCTGGAGCTGCTGGACAATGCATCAGCGCAAACGACCGTGGGATTGATCAGCGAGGGATTTGATATTATTGTCTGTCGCACATTTTCCAAAATTCACGGGATGGCGGGACTCAGAATGGGCTATATGGTGGCTAAACCGGAGCGCGTTAAGATGATACAGGACCTTGTCAGGACGGAGATGGGAATCTCCTGCACATCACTCGAAGCTGCAATGGCAAGCCTTACCGATGTCGAGTTTCAGAATTACACGCGTACCAATAACAAGATCAACCGTGAGTATACTTTTGAGGAATTGAAAAAAGCCGGTATGAACCCGATACCGTCGTTTACAAACTTTATCCTTTTCCCCATTCAAATGCCGGCAAAAGATCTTCTGGATAAGATGTTTGAGAAAGGTGTCGGTATCCGCGGTTTTGAAATTCACGGCAAACAATATGCCCGTGTCAGCATAGGAACCATGGATGAACTGAAATTATTTGCGAAGAGCCTGAATTCAATTATCAGCTAAGCTTTTTCAGGTAAGTAAAACCATCCCGGCAAATGAGTTCCGTAGAGACAACGATTTCCCTGCTGCTGTTAATTCTGCTCGGCTACCTATTTCGTGGCAAATTTAAGGGTAAGGAACAACGGGATGGTTTGAGGACGATCATACTGAGTCTTGCCCTGCCCGCCACTATTTTGATTGCATTGCTGAAAATCAATTTTTCAGCAGGGCTCATCATCATCCCGGTGCTGGCCATGGCTTTTAATCTCATCATGTATTTCCTGGTCAGCAAACTTCCTGTAAGGTCCTTCTTTCACATACCCGAAAACCAGTTCCGGACCCTCGTATTGCTGATCCCTTCACTTGCACCGGGTCTTTCCTGTTTTCCGTTTATACTTGAATTCAGCGGGGAGTCGGGTGTCGCCATGGCTGCGCTTGCCGATATCGGTAATAAAATCTTCGTACTTATCATCGCTTATGTCATCGCGATGAAATGGTATTACGATTCGCACCGCGAGGTCAGCGGTGATAAAAAAGTAAATATCAGGGACGTGGTGATTTCCCTTATCAACGAGCCCGTGAACCTGGTGATCGCGCTGGCCGTTGTGATGCTTTCCCTGGGGTTGTCGTACGATTCCTTTCCCGGGTTTTTGCGGCAAAGTATCGATAAGGTCAGCTTGCTGATGACGCCGATGATCCTTTTATTTATCGGCTTGTCCATCCGCCTTACATGGCATCAGGTAAGGACGATCTTTTCATTTCTTTTCTTCAGATCCAGTATCGCTTTTCTTATTTCGGCGATCCTGCTGTTAATCCTTCCTGTCAACGACCTGGCAACGATGTTACTGATCGTTGTATTTCCGCAGAGTGCCTGCAGCTTTTGGCCCTATTCTCATATGACAGCCGTGAATACACTGGAGGACAAAGTGAACAATCCGAATAAACACAGAGTATTCGATCTTGATTTTGCCATGAATGTGCTCGCTTGCTCGATGCCTTTCTCAGTGGTAATCATTTTGATTGTATTCAACTCAGGTCAGCTGTTCGGCAACGTTTATAATGTACTCATGGCTGCCGGCGGATGCCTGGTGGCGGCAGTCGTACCGGTGTTGATTTCATCGTTCCGGGTGCAAGGTTACGCGAACGATGTGAAGCAGTCGTCATAAGAATTGATGGACAAAAAAAAGTCCGGCGAACCTTTTCAGTTCTGCTCGAAATAAAATACTCCGTTCTTGTTTCCGATCACGAAGTCGAGCTTGCCGTCTTTGTTCATGTCCGTCGCTTCGAACTGAATTCCCACACCCGATGTGTTGTCGATCAGGTGCCGTACCCAAACGGGCTTCTGCTTTCCGTCTTTCAGCAACTCGAACCAGTACACTACCGCCGGTTCCATCCCGCCCGGTCCATGTCCCTGGTGCGAGAAGAAACGTTTACCCGTAATCAGGTCGGGGAGACCGTCGTTGTTCACGTCTTCCAGCTCAATGCTGTGAAGTTCCGAGAATGTACTGTCGATGACATGCCGCACAAATGAAATATTCTGCTGCCGGTCTTTCACCTGCTCATGCCACCACAAACCATAATCGTGTGCAGAACCTGAAACGACATCGGTGTCGCCGTCATTGTCGAAATCGTAGGTAAGCATTTGCGAGCAAGGATAACCGAGATTTGCTTCGTGAAATTTCCAGGGTGAGGTTTTCATGTCTTTGGGCCCTTCCCACCAGCCACCGATGATCAGCACATCTTTGATTCCGTCTCCGTTGATATCACCCCATCCAAGACCGTGGGAGAACATACCAATACCTTTCGCGCGGGGTTCGCTGATGGCAGTTGATTTCCACGTTACTTTTTTTGACCGAACAGAGCTGGTCCACCAATTCATCTGGCCGGTTTTCTCATTGCCGAACACCAGATCCTGTTTTCCATTTCCGTCGATATCGACCATCATCGGCGATTCGTTCGACGCAACCGAGTCGATCAGACTCCGTTTCCACAGTACATCCGCTCCGGCCGGATTTTCCAGCCAATACACTTCTTTACCTGGGAAATCAAAACAGATCAGGTCGATCCATCCGTCCTCGTTTACATCCGTCATAAAATTCAAAAATGAGTCGCTGTATCCTTTGGTATAATCGAAACGTTTTGGTTTCCAGATGTCATGAACTTTCCAGTCCGGCGCTTCAAACCAACGGGCGCCGGCGATGATATCTGTTTTCCCGTCCTTGTTTACATCGCCGACCGTGGCTGCTTCGGTGTAAAACTCGTCCCAGAGGTGTGTTTTTTTAAAATTCACCTTGCTTGTCGTCTGGGCGAGAGAGGATACAGACAAGGCCAGTATCAGCACAGCCGTAATATTTATCGTGCGATGAAGTAAAATCGGTTTCATGTTTATCTCTTGTTTTTTCTTAAAATAATCGGCCATTGTTACGGCTTTAACGCTTCATGATCACAATGTACGCAGATAGTTAATGAGCGAATAGAAATCGCGTTCCCTGATGGTTTCACCGAAAGAGTCGGGCATCAGGGTGTACTTTAATAATTTTTCCTCTGCGATATCCTTCTTTTGTATACTGAATTCTTTACCCGTTACATCCGCGAATACCCTGGCACCACCTTCATCGCGGCGGAAAAGCCCGCTTTTGAGTGTTCCGTCCTTCAGCGTAATGCTGTAGTTACGGAAAGCCTGAGATACATTCCGGTTCGGATCCAATATCTTTTCCATCAGGCCATGGGTTCCTGTTTTCCCGATACCATCGAGCTGCGGACCAACCCCAAGCTGTCCGCCTGTCTTATGGCAAAGGCCGCAATTCTGTTCGAAGACCATTCTGCCGGAGTCCAGGCTGAGGTCCGATTTGCCGAGGAGTTCAAATGCCGCAACACGCTTGTCGATCAGTTGTTGCCGCTCTTCGCTTACGGGTTCAAGCGATGCGGTAAGGTCCGCGAATTCTTTTTGTTGTTTTGCATTAGCCTTGGCAGCTAACCGTTCTGATACACGCTGACTAATCAGCACCCTCGGAAGGATCTCGCCCCTTCTGACTTTCTGGTAAACGATGTCTTTTCCTTCCGGCGAGCCGGCCAGCGCGACGACTACCGATTCCTGTACATCGGTTGGGATAGATTTAAGGTCGCTGAGCACATTATTGACTGCTTTTCCCGGGAACTCACCCAACACAGCCGTTATTCGTCGCTGGTATTCGCGTACCGAATCCGTTGCAATGATATTGGCGCCGATCGAAGCGTGCTCCGGGCTGATCTTCATTAACGATCGTAAAGCCGCTTCTCTGATCGTCCAGCCGAGCTTCGGTCCCTGTTCCAGGAATCCTTTCAAGTCGGGGGTTAGTTTTTGTACTTTGAAATTTCCGGCGATGTCAATGGCCGTGCGCTGAAACATCACTTTTTCGTCAGAGTCTGTCGTGTCTGTAGCCGGATACTTCTTCAACAGCCCTTCGGCGAGTGCGGGAGCATAGGCGTCGAAGATTTTCAGGTTCGAGTTGTCGGTCCGCTGAGCGATACCGTCGGTCAGGCCTTTGTAGATCAGCGCTTGCAGTTGGATATCATCCTGGTGTTTGGTCATGCTGCTGCCGACAACCCCGGCAAGCTGGCCGGCCGGGGTAAACCGTGCGATCTGCGTGTAGGCGGCTGGTACTCTTTCCCGGGGAAGTTTTCCAGTACTCATATAGTTGGTCAGGAAACTGGCTGATGCGGGCAGGGGCACATCAACCATAATAGCAGCGAGAAAGTCCAGCTCCTTGTCTTTCCATTTTACGTCGACCACTTCCCGGAGCACTTCGTCTACCCGCAGCATATTCCGGATCGATAGGCGCGCGGTGTAAAAAAGGTGACTGTCGAAACCGGGATCAGTTTTGTCCATTACGCCGAGGGCTGTTTCCACCGACTTCACGTCCGGAAACGCAGGCAATAGTTCCAGCGCCGCCCGCTGAACATGAGGACTTTTATCGCGGATAGCCTCCATGATCAGTGAGTGGAACTTATAGTCCGCTTTCCGTTCACGAAGAATCCGGAGGGCATGCAGCCGTACCAGGCTGTCTTTATGAACTACGGCAGTCTTTAACAGGTCGTCAGTCAGTCCGTCCAGCCGATGAACGGCCCACATCAAATGAATGTATTTCTGCGGTGCAAGGTCCGGTTTACGAATCTCCGCAATCAGCGCGTCCGTTGCTGTTTTGCCGATACGGTCCGTAATCTGATCCGTGGCCATCATCCGGGTTGGAAGGTTGTCGGCATTCAGTGCTTCGATCAGTTTGTTCAGGTCGGCAAGGGTAAGATCCGGTTTGTCGCGGTCCTGTCCTTTATAGGTGATCCGCCAGATCCGGCCTCGTTGTTTGTCCCGCTTGGGATGATCGAGAGGTACTTCGTAGTGACCAATGATCGCGTTGTAGAAATCGGCGACATAGAGGGCGCCGTCGGGTCCAAGTTTAATATTAACAGGCCGGAACCAGGGGTCCTCGCTTTTAATGAAGTCCACTTCGGACTTACCGACCGGCGAAGATCCCTTCCAGGTGGCGGAGTAACGGTGTACCCTGGAATTTACGACGTCGCCAATAAAAAAATTACCCTGAAAGTCTTCTGGAAATTTTGTGTCGGCATATTGAGTAATACCGCACAGCGCGGTGGCTTCATTCTCCAACGATTTCATGTCGGGTGCAAAACCCATCACGGAAACTTTGCCGAAGTGGGGGTAATCGCCGCCGCGAATCAGCTGGTAAAGCGGGGAACTGTGGCTGTCGGTTGAATAAACATACCCATAGATGTCGAAGACGAGGCCAAAAGGATTGACTTGCCCGAAGGTCATTTGTTCTACCCGGCTACCGTCAAGCCTGAAACGAAACGTATTTCCCGACACCAATGTAATAGAGTCTTTGTCGGACCCTGAAAATTTTGAAAAATTCGTAAAACCATGACAGGCATAAACCCAGCCATCGTAACCACGCATAAAATTGCTCACCATGCCGTGCGTATCGCGGTAACCGAACGGTCCAAGCATGAGCCTGCTGCTTTCAGGTTTACCATCTCCGTTCTCATCGGTCAGGCGGTACAGGTTCGGTACGCTGAAGGAAAGCGCACCATCCTGAAGGGGAAGAATTCCGATGGGAATATTCAGGGTATCGCTGACCGTGGTGAACCGATCCGCTTTACCATCGCCGTCTGTGTCCTCGACGATAGTCAGTTTATCGGTTCCGCGCTTGTCTATGTTGGGAAAAGGATATTCGAATGACTGCGTAACCCACATCCGGCCTTTGGCATCAAAGGTCATGTTGATCGGTTTGTCGATATCCGGTTCCGAAGCGAAAAGCTGAATTTCAAAACCGGGAGGGAGAATAAAACCTTTCCTTTCCTCTTCGGGTGTGCGCGGGTCCGTTGGTCGGATATTTTCGCTGAAAAAAGGACCGCTCGTTTTGCTGTCATCCCTGGGCGGCTTTTCACACGCGAAACAAAGGAGCATAGGGACAAAAAAAGCGTGGCCAATGCGGGTTGAGATCTTCATGGGTGTAGGTTTAGCAGGCAGTCAACTTAATAAAAATGCGGGCGAACTTCAAATGGAATCGATATAGACGAAAGTATTGTGGCGGAGTATCCTTGTTAATACGGGAACAGACCAGGATACGAATTCCTTAATTTTTTTACATATGCCTGCCGGTTTTAACGTTGTTACCGTGTACCCTAGGTGCTGCGGAGGAATGAGGACAACCCGGTGAGGTTGAACCGGAGACGTACCCGATTGTCAGCCTTTTTTTCATACCGTGAATTGCGGCACCGCCGGTTATATTCATATTTTTATCGTGAAGAGTCACGTTACCCGGCGAAAAAGCAGTAACTTTTATCATCTTAAATCAGGCTTAGTATTACCGTTATGCAGTACCAGCAGCAAGAAGTAGTTGCGTTGTTTTCCACGCTTCTGGTCTTCATCCAACAATCGGAGGCCGTGCCGAATTCTGCATCCATTCTGGAACAACAGGATGCACAGATCCAACGAACACTTTTTTACGCGTTGATCCCGGTGGTTGTTGCCTTTTCATTTATCGTTTTTATTTTTTACCGCGCCAAGCGCGAATCTCACTTTAAGCAAAAGGAGGCTGAATTGAAGCTCAGTATTTCGGAAATGGAAATGAAAGCGCTGCGGGCGCAGATCAATCCTCATTTTATTTTTAATTGTCTCAATTCCATACATCATTACATGCACGGCCACGATATATCGAAAGCCAGCGAATATCTCATAAAATTTTCACGGTTGATCCGGCAAATTCTGGAGACCTCCGCCTACAGGGTTATACCGCTGACGGACGACCTTCAGGCATTAAGGCTCTACCTTGAACTGGAACAACTGCGGACTAATCATTCCTTTGATTTCGAGATCGTGTTACAGGATGGAATTGACCCGGATGTTATCCATATTCCGCCGTTATTGATCCAGCCGTTTGTTGAAAATTCGATCTGGCATGGCGTCAATCAAAAGGGTAAAGGCGGAAGGATTCGTCTTGATATTAAGCGGGATGACAGGATGCTTATTTGTATCCTTGAAGACAATGGTCAGCAGGATGGCGTAAAACAGCGTTATGATCTGTCGAACACCGTGAAGAAGACTTCGATGGGGATGGCCCTGATTCAAGAGCGACTGAAGGTTGTGAATCAAAGGCATCAAACCGACGCGAAATTTACGGTGGTTGACCTGTTTAATGAAAAGAACGAACTTACAGGGAAACGGGTAACCTTGCTGTTACCTTTTGAAGATTAGTAATCCCGGGTTGCCAACGGCCCGTTTTTATAGTCCGAAGCCGGCGCGAACCATCAAACGTTAGAGAAATGAAATACAGCGTATTGATCCTTGAAGACGATAAACGACAGCAAAAATACCTGAGCGATCTCTTACGGGCGGGTTTTCCGGATTTTGAAATCATAAAGGTTGCTTCGACAGTGAGTGAGGCAAGGACTTTCCTGGATAAGGAGACGCCCGACCTGAGTTTTATGGATGTAATTATTCCACCTGACACTTCCTTCGACCTTTTACATTCCCTTCCCGCTATTCCATTCGAGATCATTTTTACGACGTCCTTTGAGGAGTATGCCGTTAAAGCTTTCCGGCTGGCGGCGATCGATTACCTAGTGAAACCCATAGACCCCGGTGAACTGGGTGCTGCACTGGAAAAATTCAGGAAAAAAAAATCCGTTGCGACAAGTGATGTGCAGATCAGGAATTTACTTTCAAACCTGGCGGTACGGCAGGCTGACCATTCGAAAATCGCCTTACCTACCCTTACGGGATTTATTTTTGTGGCTGTAAAAGATATTGTACGCTGCGAGTCGGATAACACCTATACGACGTTTTTTACGCGTGACAAACGAAAGATCATCGTATCCAAAACGCTTAAGGAATGCGAGCAGATGCTTTCCGAGTATCGATTTTTCCGGGTACACAATTCACATCTGATCAATATGGAGTTTATAACGGAATACATCAAGGGCGAGGGGGGTATTGTAAAAATGAGTGATGGGTCGCAAATAGATGTATCAAGGAGAAGGAAGGAGGAATTTTTACTCCAGTTAAAAAGAAACTGACTCCGGATTCTTGCCATACCTGCCGGATTCTATCTAAAACCACCCGCATGCTGAATGGTGCTGTTATCAGGCGTGCTGGGTTACTACATTAACATAAGTATTTAAACAATAAAGCCATGGCTAAACTGATAGCCTCAACATTTATTGGCAGTGGCTCGTTGTGGTTATATCTGGATGATAAACTGATCATGAAAAACAGTGATTCAGCCACCGTGGATCTTGAGGAGGATAGCGAATACGTTGTACACTGGTTTGTGATGGGCTCACCCTGGTCTTCCTATTCGATTACAATATCCTCCCCACGGGAGGCTGAGTTTCAGCTGACACGAATGGTAGTAGCATCCGGAAAAGACCAGGGAGCATTTCGGTTCTGTAGCTAGCGGGATCGAAATTATGCTAACCGTGAAACCCCCGACATATGCAGATAGACTTCGACGAAACAGCAAGATTGATTTCTGATTTACTCCAAAAAACCACGTTGAATAATATTTCCAAAGGAATATCGATCGGCGGTGTTTTTAACGCGGATCAATTCAGGTTGCAGCCCGGAATGAATGGCGTGCTTTTGTGGTTTTGCTACAACCCCGGCCCGTCCGATCTCCCCGGTTTTTTCATGTCAGTAGAACAGATCCCCCAGTACCAGGGTATCGTTCCCGTTCCCGGACCGAACGTGATCCGCCCCGTTAACGTCTTCACGTATACAGAAAATGATATCGACCCGCTAACGGTCAAATCTTACCTGCTCCGGCAACCCAGTATCAGGAGCAATACCGGCCTTCCTATACCCGCGGAAGAAGTATTCAATCTGACCACAAACTTCAAATCCCTGATGACGATCGCTTCCGACGTGTATTCCGACCCGTATTGCGTTTACCCTTTTAGCTTTTTCGGGGAAACACCCAGTCACGAGATTCAGCAATTCCTGGATCAGGGAGCCGTATCCGTAAAATATTTCTTCGGTTACGACGAATCTGAAAGACCGAATAGAATTCGTGTGGTATTAATGGCGGTAGATAGCAATGGAAATAATATCTTAGGGAGTTCTGCCATAATGTTGCAGAAATCGTTTCCACCGCCACCTTATCAATGAACGAATCTCAAACCGTCATAAAAGGCCTCCTCGCCCTCACCATACTGATCCCCTTGTTTACTGGCGCATTAAAATTCCGAACAGCCGACCTCATCAGTCGGCTGTTCGTTTTTTTTCTTCTGCTGGGTCTGACAACCGATCTGACCATGTGGTTCATGATCCATACCGGAAATACCGCGCCGCTCCTGCCTGTTTTTAATGTTTACTCGCTTCTGGAGGCGCTTTTCTTTTTTTGGTTCCTGCAGGCGACCATCGTGTATCGGCCGTTGAAGACCATTGCCAGAGTTTGCCTGTTGGGAACTTTACCATTCTGGTTGTTCAGTGTTCTTATCTACCCGCACCTGACAGGAGATAATCCATCCCGCAACGCGCCGTTCGACGCCATCTATGAGATCGTGGTTTCTTTCATCGCGGGATTTGCGTTGCTTCAGTTGGTGGAAAAAGAAGATTCTGTTTTTTCAAACCAGGTGTTTTGGTTCACGCTGGGCATTTTTTTTTATTGTTTTTGTACCTTCTTTATTATGAGTTTTCTTCAGACCAACATCGGTCTTCAGATCTGGTTCCTCAATAATATTATTAATATCATTTCTTACTCCTTTTACACGCTGGGTTTTACGCGTATCCGGAAAAGAATTATCTGAAAAGCGCCGCCAGGATCGCTTGCTAGCCAGCGATCGAAACACCTATAAGTCTGCCGATGCCAAAGGTAATTCCCGCGGCCATCAGTCCGAAGGTTAGTTGCCGAAACCCGGAACGCCAAACGCTTTTTCCGGTAAAGAGGGTGATCGCTGCGCCAATGAGAAACAAACCAAGTCCGCTCATACCTACGCTCAGAACAATGGCCTTGAGGCCGGTAAGGAACATAAAGGGTACGACAGGGATAATAGCTCCGACGGAAAAAAGTACAAATGAATAAATAGCGGCCTCCATGGCGGATCCTTTTAATTCATCTGGATTTATTCCGAGTTCCTCCCTTATCAACACGTCGTGCGCATGGCCCTTGTCTTTCATAACGTCGGCGGCCATTTGCAACGACTGCGTTTCCGGGACACCCTTCAGCATATAGATCATCGCCAGTTCCCGCTGTTCGCCTTCCGGGTTGGTCTCCAGTTCCTCCATTTCAATTTCCATTTGATTTTCGTAAAGCTCCTGCGAACTCTTTACGGAGATCCATTCGCCGAGCGCCATCGACAACGCGCCGGCTAACATTCCGGCAAGTCCTGTCAGCAAAACACCACCCTCACCGGCCGTGGCGCCGGCTATGCCCATGACCAGACTGAAGTTCGAGACCAGACCATCATTCCCGCCCAGTACCGCAGCTCGTATCGCGTTACCACCCACCGACCGGTGCCGGCTTTCGAATCTGGATATATACGCGCCGGCAGTTTCGGGCTGCTTCTCCAGGATCGACCGAAGTATCTTTACATGACTGGTTTCTCCGCCGGTTATCGCGTAATTGTTTTTTCTCTTCGTTGTAATGATCGCATTCGAAATACTTCGCTCCGTATCCAGCAATACTCCAAAAATATAGTCGTAGCCGAAAATCTTTCCGATCGTATTCAGCACACGGGCACGCCACGATGGCTGTGAAAGTTCCTCCGGGCTCATATTCTCCTTTTTCCCAAATGCTTCCGCATGTCCTCTTTCGATTTCACTCATCTGGGCAAATACGTTGGCAATGACGGGATCTTTTTCGTGCTCCGCCAGTTTATTGTACAGGTATGAAGCGTCTATCTCTGTCTGGATACTTTTATTCCGCATATTTTGTTTTTGTTAACCGTCTCACGGTGTATTTTTTTTGAAGGTAAACAATAAACATTGCGATGAAAATGATTTTTATCAACCCATTAACCCGAAAAGTCACGGACTCGGGAGCACCCCGGAAGTGGTATTTCAACCTAAATCCCAAATAAAAGGTGCCTTCGGGATTCCGAACTTTTGAAAATGCTTTTTACCTTGTTGTTCAAACCAATAAAACCCATGATTATCCTGTACATCATTTTAGCTGTCGTAGCCGTCGTGCTGCTGGCGGCGGCAGTCATGCCAAAGACCATTGATATCTCCGCTCAGATTGTCATTGACAAACCTGTTAATGAGGTTTTCAACTTTGTCAGGCTCCTGAAGAATCAGGAAAAATACAGTGTCTGGGTAATGGCTGATCCGAATATCAAGATCGACTATAAGGGAACTGATGGTACCGTAGGTTTTATATCCTCCTGGAGCAGCGACGACAAAAATGTAGGCGTCGGGGCGCAGGAGATCAAGGCCATCAGGGAAGGCGAACGATATGACGTCGAACTACGTTTTGAAAAACCGTTTAAGGCCACAAACCAGGCTTTCACCACAACAACTGCCGTGGATGCCGGGCGTACTAAAGTAACGACCACATTCAAGGGAAGCAATCCCTTCCCGATGAACCTGATGATACCTATGATCAAAAGTATGTTGTTGAAGGATATGAATAAAAATATGGTGAACCTTAAAACTGTGTTGGAGGGCAAGTGAATCAGAGGGCACTCGCGAAACTTCATTGGCGGCAGGTGACGGTGTATGGGCGAAGGCGATAATTATTATATTGTGAATTCAAATTTCCCGATGTTGATGAAATTTATACTATGCCGGAGTGCCCGGATCTTTGCTCTTTCCTGTTCGTACAAGCGGCTGCACGGGATATTATTGGGTACTGTTTGGATTTCGTCATTACTTTCCTCCTGCTCTTCCGGGAACCGCGAAACGAAAGAAGAACAGGTCAGCGTTGTGGGGACAGCGGATTCGACGCTGGGGAACAATACGATAAAGGGCAACCTTTCGTTAAGCGAGATGTTGTCGGCGCCACACCGTGTGGTTTTAACGGGCCTCCCGGACCACCGGCTAGTCACTGTTTATAAAGTACAGAAGGCGCCCGTTTCCGCGGAATACTATGGTTCGTCACGAAGTGTATACGACGAGTACGATGAAAGTGAGCTCCGGCAGCATTTTATGCCGGGTATTGACATCATTTATGGATATAATTTACTTAACGTCGCTCACTACGACCTGGCGACGGAAAAATTGAATTTTTTGTTTGATCACCCTGTATTGGTGAAGTCCCTGTACTTTCCTTCCTTCATCCAGGATTCTTTATACAACAAACCAGTAAACCGGAATTATTACATGGTTTCAGTTTATGACGAGGATACAAACGGCGATACACTCATCAACAAGACCGACTTACGGCGATTCTACTATTTCAGTGCGTCGTGCCAGGAGAAGGTTCAGCTTGTACCGGCCGACTATTCTGTCGTACGATCTCAATTCGATCCGCCGAATGATCTCATGTATATTTTTGCAAGGCACGACGTCAATAAGAATGGAGTGGAAGACAAGCAGGAACCATTACACGTTTTTCATATAAGCCTGAAGGAACCGGCAGCAGCAACGAAGATGTATTGACACAACCTTGCCCGGACTTCAATCAGATCCCCCTTTCAGCAGATTTTTCAGGTCGGGATGATATTGCGATGTTAAAAATTCCGTAATGGTGAATTCTGCCAGTTGGTGTACGAAGAAAGGATCTTCGTGCAGGATCCGCTCCAGGGCTTCTTTGGAGTCCGCCAGCGCAAGAATGATACCCCCGGTCCTGGGAACCTTTCGGCCCGATGCGACAAACACGTTCTGTTTATAGTACTTCCGGAGGAATTTCACATGATCAGTCATGTGAGCGTCGAGCTTTTCCAATGGCACGATATAGTTCAGATTCACGATATACATAGAGTATTTGGCTAGACGTTCCTGGCTGCTTCCCGCTTGTGGTGGAAGATATAGGACAGGGCGAGAAATCCAAAGGGTAACACCATGAACAATTGCTCCGGCTTTGCACCCTCTACACAAATACCGGAGTAGGTAGCACCCACCAGATCAAAGAAAAGACCTGCGTAAGCCCATTCCTTCAGTCGTGGAAACCCCGGGACGATAATGGCAATCACACCAAGTGCCTTTGCCACACCGAGAAATGCGATGAGGTATTTCGGATAACCTAACCCGGTTATAAAGGTGACTGCTTCTTCGGTGACCATTATATCGGGGATGGCGGAGAAAAACATAAATGCGCCGAAGATACCGGTAAAAACCCAGTACAGAATATTTGTCTTTTTCATGGCGATTGTTTTGTTGTTACAGCAAGTTAGGGGTGATGTATAAACCTGCAAAGGCATATAACGACAAATTGAGGGTTTGTTTGCGACAATAAAGGTGGCATGATCAGCTATTTCTTTTCCAACGTAGTCTGTAGTGCCAGGATACCCATGACAAAACCGGCGGAGTTCCGGGCGGCAACCTGGTAGAAATCCTTTATATCGGCAGTAGCATTGTTGCCTGCGTTGTCACTCATGCTTCGTATAATCAGGAACGGGACCTGCTGCTGGTAGCTGACCTGAGCGACAGCTGCGCCTTCCATCTCGGTGGCTTCGGCATTCATTTCTATTCTCAGTTCCTTCGTCGCCTGTGCGGATGAAACGAATACATCGCCTGTTACGATCGTCCCGGAAACAAGTTGGGGGATCCGGGTGCCCGAAGATACGCTGACCTTTTCCAGCGACAACTGTTTCGCTGCGGCCACGGCAAGTCGAACGAGGGAGGTATCACTTTGAAAGTACACCGGATTCTCCTGCATGGTTGACGGATTGCGTGTAGGCCTCCGGGTAGTACCGTCTTTTGTAAGCGTTCCATAGTCGTGATGGGCGATCCTGGTGCCGATCACAAGGTCACCAGGCAGGAGGTTCGGGTTGATTGCGCCGGCGATCCCGGTGAACAGGATGGCCTTCGGATGAAAATGCTCAATCAATAGGATCGTGGTTAATGCCGCATTTACCTTTCCAATTCCCGTCTGTGCGATCACTACGCGCTGACCATTCAGCATTCCTTGCGTAAAGGAAATACGCTGTATCACGAACTCCGTTTTACCCTCGACGTGGGAGAGGAGAAATTTTATTTCCTCCGGGAATGCGCCAAGGATCCCGGTGATATCGTTTTGAGGGGGAGGCGGCATCACGGTAGCCGGGCGCACTTCAACGATCGACTGCGCGATCACTGCGGAACAGGTCGTCGTTGTGACGATAACAATACCATAGATCAGTTTAATCATAACACGGTAATTAATGGTTTGCTTACTCCAACGCAAGCGATACGATAGCAAATACATCTATTATCCAAAGAGTGATCGGTACTTCCTTGTATCTTCCGCGCGCAACTTTCAGCAGCGTCCAGGAGAGGAAGCCCCAGGTAATTCCCTGTGTGATCGAATATGTAAACGGGATCAGGATCATCGCGAGGAATGCGGGTATGGCTTCATCCATTTGCGTCCAGGCAATCCGCGTCACGGGACGGACCATGTATGCTCCCACCAGCACAAGGGCCGGAGCGGTTGCGATCGGTGGAATGGATGTAAGCAACGGTGAAAGAAAAAGGAAAGGCAGGAACAAAAGGCCTCCGGTTATTGCCGTTAACCCCGTACGGCCGCCCGCTTCTATTCCGACAGCCGACTCGATGTAAGCGGTACCCGGGCTGGAACCGAACAATCCGGCCATCACGGTAGAACCGGCATCGGTGATAAGCGACCGTTTGATATTGCGCGGCTCGCCGTTTTCATCGACCAGGTTAGCAGCTTCCGACAACGCGACAAACGTCGACAGGCCATCGAACATACCGGTGAAGACAAACGCGAATATCACAGGAGCAAGAGCCCACGAGAATGAATGCAGGAGGTCGAGTGAAAAAAGCAAACTGAAATCCGGGGCCGCCAGAAATCCCTGCCACGTCACCAGGGGTGTATTTCCACCCCAGAGCCGACCTAATGTATAAGCCAGCAGGGTAGTGGCAGCCATTCCGAACAATACGGCGCCGGTAACTTTCCTTGCAATGAAAAAAGCGGTGAGAAACAGACCAAAGAGGAAAACGAAGAGCGGCGGGTCCAGTTTTGCCATCCCGATAACCGTCGCGGGATGATGCACAATAAACCCTGCATTTATCAAACCGATCAACGCAATGAACGACCCGATGCCTGCTGTAATGGCATAGCGCAGAGTTGACGGAATAGCGCGGACAATATGGGTACGGATATTAAAAACAGAGAGCAACAAAAAAACAATGCCCGCCCAGAAGACAGCGCCCAGGGCAACCTGCCAGGGAACCTTCATTCCGATCACAACGGAGAACGTGAAGAACGCATTCAATCCCATACCGGGAGCTACAAGGATAGGATTCCGGGCATAGAGACCCATGATTACACTGCTGAAAAAACAAACCAGAACGGTCGCGGTAAGCACGGCGGGAAAAGGCATGCCGGCCTGGCTGAGGATAGATGGATTAACGATGATAATATAGGCAGTCGCCATAAACGACGACGCCCCGGCTACCAGTTCTGTAAACCGTGCTGACCTCTTATTCAACGGAGCGGATAGGGATGCCATCGAAGGATAAAGGTATGAAAGTACACAACTAAGTTTGAAAAACGCCGGTGGGTGAAAAAATGAAACCCTGGTGTGAATTCAATCGGATGCATCGCGTATGGCCACGGGGTTCTGCATGTAGCGCTGATTCCTTCTCATCCTGTATTGCTGAAAATCACGCCGCTGGACTTACTCGATCCCGGCAACCACGGGAAGGATGATGTGACTTACTTTTGTGCCTCCATGGTGAATGGTTTGAGAGGCGACCCTCACGACTGCGTTTTCGCCAAGTGCCGCACCCGTATTCGGATTCCGGTCAAATTGTGGAAAGTTGCTGGACGTAATATCGATTCTGATGCGATGACCGGGCAGAAACACATTAGCTGTACCCGTCAGTTCAATATCGTATTCGTATACTTCATTAGGCGTCAGTAATTTTATTTTGTCAAGTCCTTCCCGGAACCTTGCTCTAAGTATCCCTTCGGATATGGGCATTGCAAAACCATTCGGATAGACATCTACCAGTTTAATCATCCAGTCCGTGTCCCGACCATCGGTGGCGGCGAACAATTTCATTTTAACAGGCCCGGCAATAGTTAAGGATTTTTCGAGGAAGTCGCTGGTATAGACCAGTACATCCTGTTTTTGTTCAAGCGGTCTTTGATCTTTAGGGCCGGCTAATGTTGGAGTACCACAACAGTTGTTTCCCCCCAGCGTCGGCACGGGCTTGTCCGGATCGTACCGGTAGTTGTCGGTACCCGGCCGGGCCGGTTTTTCAGACGAAAGCTTTCCATCGCCACGTACCGAATTGGCTCCCGTTGTACTGGCGATATAAAACTTCTGATATACCGTTCCGGGTACCGGCCAGTCCGTTTCACTTCGCCATTTATTAACACCCATGTAGAATAACTTTACAGGCTTCTCATTTTCCAGGCCGTTTTTAATTCCTTTCAGATGATAGTCGAAAAACCGGAGTTCGGTTTCAAAATGATCGATGTGCGCTATCGGTGTAAAGTCCACATCGCCGAATGACTGTGATGATCCATGGCCCCATGGCCCAATGATCATACGGGCGCCTGCGCGTGCTGCCGGGGTTCCGCCCTTACTCTTCATGCCCGTATATCCGTTGATCGTTCCCATAAGGAAAATATCAAACCATCCTCCCATCGTATGAACGGGGACTTTTATTTTATCAAACCGTTCTTCGTCGCTGATCGTTTTCCAGTAGTCATCATAACTCTCGTGACTGAGCCAGTCGCGGTAGTGCTGTGTAACGTGGCCGGCACTCGCCAGGTCACCGTCACGGAGTGGTAAATGCATCAGGATGTTTTCATACTTCAGTTCTTCCGGCATAAACGCTTCCGTATGCCAGTACTGAGGGAGCATGATCCTGTTCGGCATACGCACAACACCCCATCCGTAGTTAAAACTCAGGCGGAAAGCGCCTCCCATGGTGATCCAGTTCGCATAAATATTGGTGGACGCAAGCAAGGGAAAGGCGGCTACGAGGTGAGGTGGATTCTGGGCCGCGGCCTGCCATTGGTTATGTCCGAGGTAGCTTCCTCCCTGCGTACCAACTTTGCCGTTGGAGAACTCCTGGGCGGCAGCCCATTCAATTGTATCGAATCCGTCGTTGGCTTCATCCCGGAATGGTTCCCACCTGCCGTCGCTTTCGTATCGCCCCCGGACATCCTGGAGAACCACCGCATAACCGTGTTGGGCATATTTAACCATGGTCTGGTGCATACCATCGCGTTGAACACCGTACGGAGTCCGCACCACGATGGTAGGGTAACGTCCCGGGGCTTCCGGCAGGTAAATGTCGGCGTAGAGCTTTACTCCGTCGCGCATCACGATCTCCCGGTGACGTTCAATACGGATGCCGTTCAGTTTCTCATCCGTCGGCGGCTCCGAGGCGAATGAATAAGTGATAGTGGCGAAAAACAACATCACAACGGCAAAAAGCGCAGGCTTTCCGGAAGGACAATTTTTTATCATGGTAAATGCTTTGAAGTAAATTAGTAAAATTCGGGTGATTGCGGAAGTTACCCTGTGCCAGGTCGTATTTTGTTTCACTTTTTAGTGTTTACATTTTCGTTGTGTCTATTACACTTCCATTATCTTTGTTCATGACACAGACGGAATCGCCACTCATCCATCCGGGCCAGATATCGTTCGGAAAAAATATCGTTATCATCGACGCGCGAAGCGGACCTGGCGCTTATGACCGCTACCGGGAAAATCACCTGAAGGGCGCCTTGCATGCCGACCTGGATCGCGACCTGTCTCAAAAACCGGTTAACCCGGCTTTAGGAGGAAGGCATCCGCTGCCGGAAGCGAAAATATTCGGGGAATTTTTGGGAACCCTGGGAATAACACCAACGACTGCTGTAGTGGTTTATGACGATAAGAACGGTGCAAATGCAGCCGCACGTTTCTGGTGGATGCTGCGCGCACTTGGACATACAAATGTGAAAGTTGTCGATGGCGGACTGGACGCCCTGATCCGGGAGGGACTACCGATGTCAGCTGCAACCGAGACACCTGTAGCGGCAGCTCCTTATCCGGCAACAACCTGGAGGTTGCCGACGGCGTCGCTTGAAGACGTAGAAGCGGCAACGGCCGATCCTGATTCCCTTGTGATCGACGTACGGGAAGCATACCGTTACCGTGGTGAGCGGGAACCTATCGATCTTATTGCTGGTCATATACCGGGAGCGATTAATATCCCTTATATCGACAACCTGAATCCTGATGGCACCTTTCTGCCGGCGGAAAAACTTGCTGACCGGTACAATGCGGCACTCGATCATCGTGAACCAGCCCAGGTGATCGTCCATTGCGGTTCCGGTGTAACAGCCTGCCATACACTGCTGGCCCTGGAACAAGCGGGGATCAGGGGTGCCAGTCTTTACGTCGGTTCATGGGGCGAGTGGTCCAGAAGAGATCTGCCGATCGCAACGGAAGAAAAGTAGAAAACGGAAAATGTGGGAACGGGCGCTACTTGCTCCTTCTTTCAGCCGTGTCCTCGTAAAAATATTCATCGAAGGTCTTTCCGCTGAGATTTGATTTATCGGTTAATACCGAGTACACCATCCACCATAAACTGGCGGTGGTAAGCAGGAACAGGAAGAAGATCGCCGCGAACGTCAGGGAGACGTTTACGGCCACAACGTAAACGAGCAGGAGAGCGGTTGTAATCCCCACACTGTAACTTGTTTTTGTTTTCATTCCGTTAAAACAGGTAATGCAGAAGTATAGTTTTTATTTCATCCTGAATTTGCCGAAACTTTTACAGTGGTGCAAGTGAACATTTTCCCCGCAAGCGCTGCCGTATTTTAACGAATACCGGACGTCCACGACCTGAAAGAACACTTCGTTTGTCGTGTATTCCGTGGGAAAACGGGATAGCAAAAATTTCCAGGGTGTGGATACGAGAAGAAAGGGCACGAAATGTGTGCGGTAAGAACTATGGATGAATACAGGCAGCAGGCGCTGAAGGAGGTAGCGGAATGGCAGCAGAAGATGCGGCGTGCGCCGTCTATTATCAACCGCTTGTCGAAAAATATGCAGGTGCGCGTAAACCGGATCATCCCTGAAAAAGTACACAGGGTGATCACGGTGGCTATTAAACAGATGACGCGTGCCGTGCTCACCGGGGCTGTCTTCACAACGACAAATCCGACGACCGGCCTGGATCTTTATACCTGTGAAGCGGAAGTAAAACGCACCATAAAATTTTACAGGAACACATCATCGGCCGAAGGCGCCGTTACCGGTGCGGGTGGAATATTCCTGGGGCTGGCCGACTTCCCCATCTGGTTAACGCTAAAAATGAAAATGCTGGCTGAAGTCGCTTCGCTGTACGGCTATCCGGTAAATGATTTCAGGGAACGGATCTACCTCCTTCATATTTTTCAATTGACATTTTCCAGCCAGGCACACCGGCAAAAGATCTTCCGTTTGATCGAACATTGGGAAGACTATAAGAGTACCCTTCCGGACAATCTGAACGATTTCGACTGGCGGAGTTTTCAACAGGAATATCGCGACTACATTGATCTCGCCAAGTTGCTGCAGCTGGTTCCCGGTATCGGGGCTGTCGTAGGTGCCTATGTCAATCACAGACTCACGGATAAGCTGGGATATTTTGCCATGCAGGCGTTCAGAATGAGGTGGCTCTCCAGGATGGATGTTGATAAATTATCAGGAGGTAGTCCCTCGTGACGAGCCGCCGTGTTCTATATCGCGTTATTTTAATTTGAGCACCAGGGATGGATCAAGCGGATACCGTCCGAACGATTTTCCGTATACGGCAATCCCACCGTTACCATTGGTTTTAACCTGAACGACGAGTTTCCCGCTCTGGACGGCTTGCTGAAGTTGTTTTTTACTAACGGGGACTTTTGTCAGGTATCCATAAGAACCTGCCTCCCTCAGTTTTTTGTCTTTCAGCTGGTGATGCCAGGAAAGTACTCCCCTGTGATCGGCCGGATCGTCCGGCAGTGTTGTCGTGAGCGCTGTCTGCCCGTTGATCGTAATGGTTACGGAAGAGGGAAACAACGTTTCATCCGTCATCGGATATGCATTCGGATTGCCGCTTGGCGATGCCTTTGCACCCAGCATAAAGTCAAGGTCTGCATTTTGTTTTGCGTCGGCCTGATCCTTGACGAACAATTCCTTCGCGGAAATTTCAATCAGGAAATAGGCTTCCCTGATTGCCGCAGGATTGATCTTGTTGTCGCATAAAAAAGTATACTCAAAGTTTCCATTTCCCGCGCCGTTCACTTTTAGCCCGTCAAGTACGTTCCATTGTTTAACGGTGAAGGAGGCGTTTGAGAAGGCATCCGGTTTTACCGATATAATTTGTGTCTTCGGGAGATTGGTTTCCGATTCGATTTCGAAGTGCATGAAGTTCCGGTGCAGTACTGTTCCTTTCAGGTCCTCCAGTTGAAGGCTAAGCATGGCAATGCCTCCGTGAACAGGCATGGTGAGCGAAAGGTGTTCAAGTTCAGACTGGTCGTACGGCTTATATGGCGCCGTTTTATTTCCGCTGGACACTAACGATGTTTCTCCGACAGCGTTGGTGAGCGTCAGTTTGTAAGAGATACGCAACTCCTTCCCGAGTTCTTTATCAGTCATGGATGAAAGGAACAACGGAACGTCTACTATCGCTCCACCCTTTACGGTCCGGCAGATCTCATTTCCTGTGGACAGGTAAACAGGTGCGTGGAAGTCGTTGATCTGCATGCCGGGAAACAGTTGTTCAAGTCCGGTGAATTTTTGGGTACGGTCAAATCGCCAGTACCCGTTCCATTCATTTATGACGTCGTGATGTTCGGTATACAGCCATCCGGCGATCTCGGGGTACTTACGGAATGTGTTCATCATGCGGTGGTAATCCCAGCTCCAGTCAACATCGCCTGTGCTTCCCTCATACCCCCACACATTTCCGCATTCCGAGTTTATCTTGGGCTGTCTCCCCTGCCTGAAACCTTCTTCGAACTGGAAGGTGCTTCCTTCAAAGGACTTTTCCGTGATCATCTTCAGGTGTTCTTCCCATTCCCAACCCGGTAAATAGTCGTGAAAAGAGTTAAGGTCTGTTTGCGTATGGCCGGCGCCGCAGCAAATGGAGTTATCTTCAGCCAGGCGGGTAGGGTCCAGTGATTTCGCGAGGTAGTACATGGACGCAACCCACTGCCTGGTTTCCTTCTCGTATGTTGGAATTTTTTTGCCGCCTTCTTCCCTGGCTGTTCGCAATCCCCATGTTTCATTAAACAACGTCCATGAGAATATCGAAGGGTGATTGAAATCGCGCCTGATCATTTCACGCATCGTGGTTTCCGCCTCGTGCTGCATATTGGCATCGGGCTCACCCCAGCTATTGGGCAAGTCCGCCATCACCAGCACTCCCAGTTTGTCAGCCCAATATAGTTTTCTGGGGATCTCTACTTTTATATGCGGGCGTATACCATTCAAACCGATCCTTCGCGCGAGTTCAACTTCGTTTTTCATAAAGTCATCGCTGGGGAAGGTGTAAAATCCGTCGGGGTGATAGGATTGATCCAATGTCAGCTGAAGGTAAACCGGTTTATTGTTCAGGGCCACATAGGGGAATGTTGTACCCGGCAGATCGACGACAGAAATCTTTCGCATTCCGAAATAGGATTTAATCACATCGTCATTCAGCCTGACTTCAGCTTCATACAGGTAAGGATCTTCCAGCGACCAGAGCCTGGCCTGTGGCAGGGAAAGAACAGTTGTGGCTTTGTATTTTCCTTTCGGAATAATAAATTCTTTTGTCAGGGGTGCTCCGGGAGTCTTTATGGAAAGTGAAACCGTGAGCCCGGAAGCTGATTCTTCGGGGAGGTAGACTGTGACGGATACGGTGCTGTGATCGATATCCGGGTCAAAATGCACGGCATCGATATATTCCTTTCCGCGGGCTTCGAGGTAAACCGTTTGCCAGATCCCTCTTGCATTCCCGTATCCTTGTTTCCCGTAAAGGGTGAAGTCGCGTCGTTTATCATCCACCCGGACCACGAGGTTTTGTGGTTTTCCGTACACAACGTATGGGGTCAGCTCTAAGGAAAAGGGCGTATATCCGCCCTGGTGTTCGCCTAACAGGTGACCATCCAGCCATACCGTGGTCTTCCAGTCGGACGCGCCGATGGTGAGGAAGGTGCGTTTGTCTTTCCATTCCCCAGGGATCGTTACAGTCCTGCGGTACCATGCGATATCGGCTTTGTCTTTAACACCGGATAACGGTGAGCCCCAGGGAAAGGGAACATTGATCCGGTGGGAGAAACCGGTGTTGCCGGCGGGCCAGTTTGCCTGGATACCATGATCCAGGGAATCGAATTCAAACGACCATACGCCGTTTAGGTTTTGCCAGAGTGTTCGTTCGAAATCCGGCCTTGGATGTTCAGGTAATGGGATGGTTTGGGCCGTAACAAAAGCCGTGTTGACGGCCACCAGGAAAAGCAGGGTACTGAGTTTCATGTTCCGAAGGTAACACATTATCTAAAATGAGGGCCGCGCCGACCAATTCGCGCTGCTAAAAGATTATTGTAACGGTAATGTTCTGGCCCTGTAAGCCTTTTGACCCCGCTGAAAACAATTCCGTAGGCGTATCGGTGAAAGATTTGCTATATTGACAAACGACAAAATATCAACACATCCACAAAACGTTAAAATCTATGTCCAAGAATTCCCGCCGCAACTTCCTGCAAAAAATTACCGCTTCCGCCATCTCGCTGCCGTTAATCCCCGGGCTGGTATCGGAAAGCAAAGGACAGATCATTACACCTCCGTACCAGGGTCCAGTTCTACGCGTGGCGATCATGGGGCTTGGCAGTTATGGCAACCGGGTAGCCGAGGCGATGCAAACCTGCACGATGGCTAAGCTCACCGGCGTAATCAGTGGCACACCTTCGAAAGTGAAGGACTGGCAGGCCAAGTATAATATTCCGGACAAAAACTGTTATAACTACGAGAATTTCGACAGCATCAAGAACAACCCCGATATAGACGCTGTATATGTAATTACGCCAAACTCACTTCATAAACCCTTTACGATCCGTGTGGCAAAGGCAGGTAAGCATGTGATCTGTGAAAAACCTATGGCGGTTAACGCGGCGGATGGGCAGGAGATGGTGGATGCCTGTAAAAAAGCGAATGTAAAACTGCTGATCGGCTACCGTATGCACCTGGAACCAAAAACGCTGGAGATCATCCGCATGAGGAATAGCGGCGAATTTGGAAAGGTTCTTTTCTTCCAAGGACTGTGCGGTTTCCGGATCGGGGACCCCACGCAGTGGCGGCTCAACAAACAATTGGCAGGCGGCGGTGCGATGATGGACATCGGAATTTATGCCGTCAACGGATCGCGTTATATGATCGGTGAAGAACCCATCTGGGTCACCGCCCAGGAGACAAAAACCGATCCCGTCAAATTTAAAGAAGGTGTGGATGAGACCATTCAATTCCAGTTTGGATTTCCCGGCGGAGCGGTAGCATCGTGCCTGTCGACGTATACGATGAATAACCTTGACCGGTTCTTCCTGAACGGTGACAAAGGGTATGCGGAAATGCAGCCGTCGACAGGTTACGGACCGATCAAGGCCAAAACACATGCAGGGGAATTAACGCATGCGCATGTTACCCATCAGACCGTACAAATGGATGAGATGGCAGCCATGATCCTGCAGGGTAAAAAGCCCCTTGTTCCCGTCGACGGAGAAGAGGGCGTGAAGGATATGAAGATCATCGATGCGATCTACCTGGCGGTTAAAACAGGTAAGAAAGTAATGTTGAAGTGATTACCACGCGTATATGGATACCGGGATTTTTGAGAAGGTAGATCACTACATCAGTCAACTGGTAGGTGGCGAGGACGACGTCTTGCGCGACACGCTTCAATCGATCAGGGATTCAAACATACCATCCATAAGTGTTTCTGCCAACCAGGGAAAATTTCTTCAGGTGTTGGCGAAAGCCTGCAATGCAAGGAAGATCCTGGAGATCGGCACGCTGGCCGGTTACAGTACTATCTGGATGGCCCGTGCGCTACCGGAGGACGGAAAATTGATTACACTGGAATACGAACCCCTGCATGCCCGGGTTGCCAGGGCGAATTTCGAAAAAGCGGGACTCAGCAACAAAATCGATGTTCGCGTCGGCAAGGGCATCGAAGTTTTACCCGAACTGGTCGCGGCGAACACCGGACCATTCGATATGATCTTCATTGATGCCGACAAGCCTCCGTACACGGAATACTTTCAATGGTCTCTTAAACTGGCCCGGCCCGGAACCCTGATCGTTGTCGATAATGTAATCCGGGAAGGAAAAGTGCTGGAAGGGGATACAACTGATGAAATTGTGGCGGGCGTTCAACGTTTCAACACATTTCTTGCACAATGCCAGGCTGTAACAGCCACCATTATTCAGACGGTTGGTTCGAAGATGCACGATGGTATGGCGCTGGCGGTGGTAAAGTAAACCGTTGATTACAACTTGTTTCATTATCGCCGGAACTGAACAGCTGCGTCCATTCGCCTGGTAAACATGGTTGTGATGGGCGGTCCCGGGCGCTGGCAAATCGTATGTATATTTGATCATTCAAAACAACCATTATCTTATGAAAAGGAATTTCTTTCGATGTACCCTGCTGCTCTCGATACTGTGGATATCCTGTTCGACGGCTTCATTTTCACAACAGTTCAAAGTCCTGTTGTTTACCAAAACAGACGGCTTTCATCACGAATCCATTCAGGAAGGCGTCGCTGGTATCCGTCAGCTGGCCAGCCGCAATAATTTTACCGTTGACTGGCACGAGAATGCGGCTATTTTTAATGATAAGGCATTGGAGAATTATAAAGCGGTGATATTCCTGAACACAACCGGCAATATCCTGGACGAAAAGCAACAGGCGGCTTTTGAAAAGTTCATCAAGGCAGGCAAAGGTTTTGTGGGTATCCACAGCGCGTCCGATACGGAGTATGAATGGCCCTGGTATACGAAGATGGTGGGCATGATGTTTAAAATCCACCCGCAACAACAAACCGCTTACCTCACTGTGGAAGACAATAATTTTCCGGGTATGGAAAGGTTTCCCAAAAGACTTTTGTGGACCGATGAATGGTATGAATACGGTGAACGTAAAGCCGACGATCTGCATGTCCTTGTAACAGTCGACGAGAAGACTTACGATCCGAATGTGAAATGGGGAGAGAATGTAGGGAAGGGGATGGGTAATTTTCATCCGATCTCCTGGTACCACAACTACGACGGAGGCCGGGCGTTCTATACCGGATTAGGGCACATTGGCCTGACGTTTTCCGACCAGACATTTCTTGACCACATCTACGGCGGTATCTACTGGGCTGCTACGGGGAAAGGTCTGGCGAAATAATTCGTCTCGCAAAAAAAACAACTCAACGGCATCAGCATATGAAGTAGTATCATCCACCCGGTTGGTACTACTTCATTTTTTTTTCGCTATTTCTTACGCCGGTACGATTGTGAGTTCAGCTTTTGTCCGTTTTTTCGGGCATCCCTCGTATACTTGCCGTTTCTTTGCAGAACCGTATGCTTTTTAATTCCACTGTTAGCCCGAAGTGCCTCTTATTGTTGATGCTTCTCGTATGTTACGGCCGGGCCTGGCCGCAGGAAGGTACCTTCCAGCCTTTGAAATTGTATTCTTCGAAATCAAAAGAATTGATCGAAGAACTCACTACCCACCTCGGTGATGAGTACAGGTATCTTGGCACCGTCACGAACAAAACGACTGCCCAGCAAATTTGTAACAGCCGGTCGTCGTTAATTCTCAAGCTCGTCCGGGCGAAGGCTTTTGTCGATAATGATTCCATTGACGGCGTACTGAAATCCATAGTCAACCGCATTGTTGGCAGCAACGGACTGGAAAGACGCAAAAGAATGGTTCTGGTGACTAATAGTCCGGAAGTAAACGCCACTTGCTTTGGTCGAGGCACATTCATGGTTACCATTGGCCTGCTGAGCAGGGTCAGTACGGAAGACGAACTGGCTTTTGTCCTTTCTCACGAGCTGGCTCACGATGAACTGCGACATGTTCAGTTTAGAATCAGGGAAGAAGCCGATCAGCGGACAGCCCGTAAAATGAACACGCAGTTCGGCAAAATCCTTTTCGGGGAGATAACTATTGAAGACATCGAGGCTTTTCGAAAATTTGTATACAAAGCCAGTGAGTTCAGCCGCGGAAATGAGATCGAAGCCGACTCGCTGGGTTTCCTGTTATACCACCGGGCGATGTATAATGATGAGCAGGCAGTGGCCCTGTTGTCCATGCTGGATTCCGCCGGTTATCCGAAATATGATTACCAGGAAGCATTCTTCAGTCCTTTCGACTTTGCCAAATACCCGTTCAAGGACTACTGGCTGAACGACAGGCTCAGTGTTTATAAAAGGAAAGGGGCGAGCTCGTTCCTGTACTCGTCGGACTCACTGGAATCTCATCCCGATATGGATCTAAGGATGGACCAGATGAGAGGCTACCTCGAGTCAGCCGGTCCCTGCGCTGTTACGCCGACTGCCTGGCGGCCGGACATCGTTTACCAGACGGAATTCCAGACTGTGGAAAGTGCCTATGTTTCCCTGCAATACGATCAGGCGTTGTTTCACAGCCTACAGTTAATGAAACGATATCCCGGGAACACATACCTGGTCTCCAGAGTGGGGAAAATGCTTTTGGACATCAGCGAAGCTAAAAACGATATGCTGTTTGAAAAATATGTTTCCAGGTTTACAGGCCGTTACAAGGAGCGTATGCAACAGGTTAATAACTTCCTCTACAATATCACTGGGGCTGAAGTTTCCGAACTCGCCTTTCACTTTATGAACAACCAGGCGAATTTCAGCAGTGGTGAACCGTCTCATTATTACCTGCTTTGGAAGATATGCCTGAGCACGCACAGAGACCAGGTAGCGGAAAAAATAGAAAAAAAATTCAGAGATACATTTAACAAGAGTATTGCTACGTTTGACTATGAGTAGGCCGTGGTTTATAAATAAATAACGGGATTTCCGTGACGAACAACACCGCTGTGTCTTAATTATCCAAACTTCACCAGATGAGATCAATACTATTAATATTTGCCTCCCTGCTGATCGTGGCATGCGGCGACAGGCGGAGTAAAATGTCCGTTGGGCAGGAGCGAGCCGGGGGATTTGACGCAGTAACCGTCAGCAATAAGAGCCCGGTTGCAGTACTTGTCGAGGACCGGAAACTGATCAAGGATGGTTCGCTCACCTTTGAAAGCCCGGACCTGAAAAAAACGCAGGCTGAACTCGCGGCTATTTCAACGCGGCTCCGGGGCTATACCTCCAACGAAACGCTTAGTAACAATCAAGGGCGTACGTCCTGTCAGATCGTGATTCGCGTGCCGGCGGAAAATTTTGAAGACCTGGTAGCCGAGGTCGAAAAACTGGGCGTGATCATCACCGGCAAAGACATACGGACAAGAGATGTGACGGAAGAGTATTTTGATGTCGATACGCGGATCAACACAAAAAAAAGCGTGGAAGCGCGTTACAGGGAGTTGCTGGAGCAAGCACACACCGTTGAGGAGATGCTGGCAATCGAACGGGAGATCGGGAATGTCCGGTCGGAGATCGAAGTTATGGAAGGCAAGCTTAACTACCTGAAGAACCAGGTGTCCTTCAGTACGCTGGAAGTAAATTATTTTAAAGAGACAGGGTCGGGTTTTAATTTTCCTGCCAGATTTGTTCAGTCCCTGGCTAATGGCTGGAATAACCTCCTGGCCTTTTTTATCGGGCTGATGAACATCTGGCCTTTTCTGATCCTGTTTTCGTTTGCCGTATGGGGATTGAGGAAATGGCTTCGCAAAAGGGATACGCATAAGAGCACATAAGTCTGTCTCTGTGTCCCGGGCGGTATAACACCAAGCAACACCGGTACTTAGCAGGATCCGCTGGGGATTTCGTATTAAAAAAGTAAATTGGCTTCGGTACCTTTCACATTAACCCGATGTTATGAAGTCCCTGCCTCTTATTTTATTCCTGATCTTTTCTTTTGAAGCCGCTGCGCAAAAGCTCAACGCGGAAATTGACGCCCTGCTGAAAACCAAGTACAAACCAGGAGAGCCCGGTGCTACGGCGCTGGTGGCGAAAGCGGGTAAACCGATCTACAGGCAGGCATTGGGGATGGCTAACCTGGAGCATGCCATTTTGATGAAACCGGAGCATGTCTTCGAGATCGGCTCCATTACAAAACAATTTACAGCAGTAGCTATTTTGATGCTGGAGGAACAAGGGAAATTGTCGCTTCAGGACCCGATAACGAAATTTATTAAGGACTATCCGGTCCACGGTCATACGATCACGGTGCATCACCTGCTGACCCACACATCGGGAATAAAAAGTTATACAGGAATGGAGCGGTGGATGAAGTTGTGGCGGAACGATATGTCTCCTTCGGAAATGATCGACTTGTTCAAGAATGAGCCGATGGATTTTGCACCCGGTGAAAAGTGGTTGTATAACAATTCAGGCTACTTTATGCTGGGTTACATTATCGAAAAGGCATCGGGTATGCCCTACGGGGAATCTTTGGAAAAAAATATTTTTACCCCTCTTGGAATGAAGAATTCCTACCTGGGCACTCAGTCAAAGATCATCCGGAACCGCGCACAAGGTTATCAGAAGCGCGAAGGGTTTATTAATGCGGAATTTCTCAGCCTGACACAACCGTATGCCGCCGGGTCTGTTCTTTCTACCGTCGATGACTTGTTGATCTGGAATACGGCTGTTGAGTCGAACCGTTTGGTAAAAAAGGAAACGATCCAGAAAGCGTTTACGAACTATAAACTCAATAACGGAAAAGCGACGAACTACGGATACGGTTGGGCACTCGACGAGATCAATGGCAGCCCTACCATTGAGCATTCCGGCGGCATCTTTGGGTTCACCACCAATGGCATCTACCTTCCCAATGAAGACGTATACGTTGTAGTACTGGACAACTGCGATTGTCAGGATCCCTCCGAGATATCAACCCGTATTGCCGCGATGGTTATCGGGAAACCTTATCCGGAAGCGACTTCGAAAATCAAACTTGACGACACTTATGCAACGTCGTTAACAGGTGTTTATGTGTTTGAAGACAGCACCACCCGGATGGTGACGTGGGAAGACGGCCAGCTTTTCAGCCAGCGGACCGGTGGCGAGAAATTTAAACTGTTCCCTCAGGATAAGTTCAATTTTATTTTTGAGAACAGTCTCACACAATATCAGTTTGTTGTGGATAACACAGGGGTGAAGGAACTGCTTTTTAAGAACAGGGTCAACGTAGTAAAAGGTATAAGGTCCGCCAAGGCGGTTCCCTTGCACCGTGAGATCGTATTGAACGTGGAAGAAATGAAGCCATACGCCGGCGTCTTTGAAATACAATCTAACTTTTTGATAACGGTAACCGTGGAAGGAAATCACCTGATGGCGCAGGCAACCGGGCAGAATAAATTCGAGATCTTTCCGGAGTCGCCTGACAAATTTTTTTACAAGGTAGTGGACGCACAGATCGAATACATCAAGGGCGATAACGGCAAATACGATTCGTTTATCTTATATCAGGGAGGTCAAAAAATAGTTGCCAGGCGAAAGAATTGAATCATTACTCGTTCTCAAAGGCGGGCAGTCCCAAACTTTTGTTTGCCCGTATAACGTTCTGGTGAATTACGTCATCCAGTCTTTCCGCCGTTTTTAACAACATTCTCACAATGTTCTGATTGTCTTCAGTAAGGGAATTTTTGTCGAGGATGTTCAACAGACCAAGCATGGTGGCGACGGGCTGCCGTGTTTCATGCGATTGCGACCAGGCAATATCTGCCAGCTGTTTGCGCTGCAACGCCGTTTGTTTTTCGAGCTTTTTAAGATCTGAAATATTCTGAACGTTAAGCAAAACGCCGATCAGTTTCGAGTTGTCGTAAACAGGTGTATACTCGGAACGAACCCAGAAGCTCATTTGTGGATGGTGCATCTCGCGTTCGCTTATCACCATGCTTTTGGTCATGATGGCACATTCAAAATTCGTCTTAAAATCTTCAAAGATCTCTCCATCGTTATCTCTGCGGTATTCCAGCATACTGTCACCCAGGCAAAGCTCCCGGTTATAAAGCAATTTTGTGCCGTCGCTGGCCCACTTGTTGAAGAACAGGATGCGGTAACTGACATCGATCAGAAATATGGAGGATTGTGTGCTATCGAAAATCGCCTTCAGGATGTTGCGGGAGGCTTCAAGTTCATGTTGAATTTTACCTAACGTTTCAGGACTGAAGTCCTCATGCATATGTAACGTGTTTAATATTCTTCACTAATTTATAAATAAAATTGAGTATACAATTATTTCAATGGCATTTCTTCCGGCGATTGCCGCCTGAGGAAACACCGGCTAACCTTTAGTCTACTAGTTCGGCGACCAGCTGATCCAGTTTTACCTGGGGGTCAACGCACAGGCCAGGGTGCACCCTGGATGTCTGCAGAACCGTACTGCGGGACGCCGTAAGCCACCGGAAACGCTCCTTCAACCCTAACGAACCGATAGTACCGCCCTGAGGGCCACCAGCACAGATTCGCTCGAACGACCGAATATGTTCTTTCAGTTGATCCATTTCAATTTTCGTGCACAACGCCTTTATCCGGTCGGGTTTCAGCTCAATGCTGCATCGTAAGAAATTTTTCCCGGCGCACAATAGGATAACCCCTACGTTCAGAAACTCTTCCCGTTCCACCCTGGGTACGACCCGGATAACCGCATATTCAAACACGTGATGCTCTTGCATAGTGGACTTCTTTGATAAAATGATCAGCATGACTTATGCGCTCGTTCAGAAACTGCGCATATGCATTTCGGTGTGCCTCGACGGAACTAAACGGTCCCTCGTTCAGCCAGGATTCAGGAATGGTCATGGCGATCGAACGAATAAGGCCCGGCGTGAGACGTTTCCGGATGAATTCATCCGCACGATCCATTTCACTTGCTTTTGTCAGAAGGACATGATCTTTGATGTATGGAAAAGAGCGGTCGGGTTTTCCCCAATCGTCCAGGGTATGATGAAAATAAAGGGATGCACCATGATCGATCAGCCAAAGTTCCTTGTGCCACCACAGCATGTTTGTGTTTCGCGCAGTGCGGTCTACATTCATCAGTAGCGCATCCAACCAGACAATCTCGGATGCCAGCAGACTATCTACCGGCGTGGCCAGCGGATCGAATGTAATCGATCCAGACAGGTAATGTAATCCAAGGTTCAGACCGGTGCTCGCTTTCAGGAGATCCTGAATTTCTTCGTCCCCTTCCATCCGTCCAAACGCGCTGTCCAGCATTGCAAATACAATTTCCGGTACCTTCAGTCCAATAGCCCGGGCGATTTCTCCTCCGATCAATTCTGCAATAAGGGCACGACTACCCTGTCCGGATCCCCTGAATTTCAGCACGTACAGAAACTGATCGTCCCCTTCCACAATCGCCGGCAACGATCCTCCTTCCCGCAAAGGCGTCACATAGCGTGTCACATTAACAGTGCGAAGTTGAAGCGGAGAATCGGTCATGGTATAAAAATACGATTAAAACACATTCGAAATCAAAGTATACCATTGCCGGGGCGTTGCGTCTTTGTCCGGCCCGTTATTCTGAAATGATCGCTTTCAACGTCGTTTCTATATCTGTTTGCGTGGCCGATCGTGGAGCAAGAATGTACTGTTTCCGGTCGTTGCCCTCGATAACCGAGATCGCGCCGCTCATTTTTACACGTTCCGAGATGTGATCGGAAGGCTTGTCGATCGCCTGCATGATCAGGCGATGGATCGCCTTGAATTGTGGTGAAGTTATGGCTTTGGTCTTCTCGGCTCCGCCACTGTAAAAACCCGAGGAACTTTCTTCCGGCTTTACCGGCGCATAGCGAAGGGTGGATTCGGTAATGATGTACAGGTTGCCGTTGCCATCGGCGTATTCAAAATACGGTGAAGTGTTCATGCAGGAAAAGAGTTGCAGGGTCATGAATAAGAACGCAAAGTATAAAGTTCTGTGAATCATATAATCTCGATTGGACTCTTCAATTTTTGCCCCGGGAACCGTTTTTGATATTGTTGTAACGAATCCCCATCGCAGCTAAGGTGAGTTGAGTAAATGTATTAAAACCCGGCCGATTTTTATTATAGATCAGGGTTCGATTACTTCCATAAAGATCCGGAACCCTACAGTTGCGTCCGGTTTGTTATAGGATTTAACGCTGTGAATGGTGGCGTTCGCCGGATGATCGTTCCAGCTTCCGCCGCAAGCCTTGCTTTTTTCGTCGATCATTTCTGCCACATTCCCGACCACATCATAAAACCCCATATCGTTTGGGAAATAGGATGCCGTGCGGGCCATCATGATCCAACCGTCACCTCCCGTCTGTGCGGCGGGGGAATCACAAAGTTTGCTGCCTTCAGGTACCCTGAAATTTCCGAGGAAGCAGTTCATATGATTTTGAGCTTTTTTACGGTAGTTGTAAGTAGTGAACCAAGGATACAGAATTTCATGGTCCACTGGTACAGTGGTTTTCGGACCTGTCCTCGGATTAGATACAGTATCGGAGGGGATTACAACATCAACCATGTTTTCCTCCAGTTTCCAGGATTGAAATCGCGCATAACCGAGAGCGGCTATCTGCCACTCATCGCGTGTAGGAAGCCTGAATCTGACCATTCGGAATTTCTTTTTACCGGCAATACCGTTGTATTCTTCCGTTAGCCATTTCAAAAACACAACGGCGGCTCCATGCGAAATATTGACCACCGGAAAGTCGGAATAGTCGACCGGGCTTGAACCTTTTTTATTTCGTGTAGCGGTAACGGGTGCGTGATATTCTTCGTAGAAGTGCCGTGTTTTTTCATCGTAACCGGTAAGGGAATAGCCGCACTGCTCCATTAGTTCGGTTTGCCCCCGCTCCTCCAGCGAACCAAGGAACAGGTTATATAGCCGGTTTGTCGTCTCCGTTTCGTATGCATACAGATTGTCCTTTATGTGGCGCATGCCGGTATCCACGTCCCTCAGGTTCAGGCGTCTTGACGTAATGGTGACTGTTTTCAGCTGAAGGGGATAGTCTTCCAGGAGAATAACCAGAGGGCTTCCGATTGTGCTGATACCCAGTTTTAATGTTACGTAGCCGACATAGGAAACCTCAAGCGTATCCTCCATGGAACCATCTGGGAGTGTGAATTCAAATCCGCCTTCCGGGTCCGTGAAGTATTCAAATGAATGGTTTTTAATCCTGAGGGTCGCATTCGACAAGGCGATCTTTGTTCTGGCATCCATCACCTTGCCAGCGATCGGGGTATGTTGTTGGGCAGACCATCCGGCGATAAGCGGGACGATGTTCAGGAAAATAAAAAGTAGTTTCATAGGATTAACAGTCAGGAAAACAAAACGTAAAATTCCGCCAGTTACTTATACAAATATAAAAGATATTATTATATTTATGTTTGTATAAGTAATATGATCACGAAAGGCAATTATATGGGCGAGTTCGAGGAATTGGTACTCCTGTCTGCCGCTTCGCTTGAGAACCCCTATGGGGTGTCGATCATGCAGTATATAATGAATGAAGCGGGACGGAATGTTAATATCAGCGCGGTACATGAGGTACTCAAACGCCTGGAGCGGAAGGGATATGTGCGATCCAGGATGGGAGGAGCAACGGCCGAGCGCGGGGGACGGCGAAAACGTTTTTTTATACTTACAGCAAGCGGAAAGAGGGTCCTGGAGGAAACCATGAAGCTTAAACTCCACCTTTACAAACAGGTCCCGGACCTTTCATTCCGGATCGCCTGACCAGCCGCGCCGGCAAAAATATTTTAACGTATTGAATTATTTCAATAAATAAATAGTTAGGTTTGCATGGAATTAGAAAAGCAGGCGATGAACGCGAAGCAGGCTGGCAAGATTTCAAAAGCATTGGCCGATCCCAACCGGTTACTGATCCTGAAAGAAATCAAAAAACAAAAAGACTGCCTTTATTGTGTGGACATCGGGGATATTGTTGACCTCGCTCAACCATCTATCTGCCACCACCTGAAACTACTGACGGATACGGAATTGGTACTCTCCGAAAAAGAAGGTCGAAACGTAAAGTACAAACTGAACAATGAGATCATCGATGAGTACATTGATTTCCTGGAATCCCTGAAAAAGTAATTTTTTTTATTTTTCTAATTTATTGAAACATTTCAATAAATCTATCAGTTAAAGGGATTACTGATTTTTCCGGCCGTTCTGTGTTTAAATGTATTGAATAATTTAAATAAATCGATAAATAAACAGTATGAAACAAGTGATTAACCAACCCATCAAAGAATTATCCCTGTCCCTGCTGGGATACCTGACCCTCACCGTTATCGTTGCCGCCTGTGTTTCGAAGGCGGATGACCTTAGTACCAATACAAAACATGAAAGCCCACCTGTCGTCTATACTCCCGTTGACGGCATTATCGTCCGGCCCGCGGAACTGAAAGAAGAACTGGAAGTGATCGGCACTCTCGTCGCCAACCGGAGAGTTGATATCGTCAGCGAGCTTACCCGGAAAATCGTCAGTGTAAACGTCAGGGAAGGCTCGCGTGTAAAAGAGGGAACGTTACTCTTCAAACTGGATGACGCCGACCTTCAGGCCCAGCTCGAGCGCCTCAGGCAGGAAGAAAAGCTGGCCCTGTTAAATGAAGAGCGCCTGAAAGACCTGATCGCACACGACGCCATTGCCCAGCAGGATTATGATGAAGCATCAACAGGTCTGCATGTTCTCCTTGCGCGAATCAGGGAACTGGAGGTGATGATAAGCAAAACCAGAATTACCGCACCGTTTGACGGACAGGTAGGTATTATCAATGTACATCCGGGTTCAGTTGTCTCCGTAAATTCCGCGCTCACCGTTATTGAAGATAACAGCGTGGTCAAAGTCGACTTCAACGTTCCCGAAAAGTACACCCATACAATTTACCCGGGAAGCGTTCATTCGTTTACCACAGTGTCGGACCAAAAGCGGTATCAGACAAAAATTATCGCAAGGGAAGCCGGCCTCGATGAGTCAACCCGAACCCTATTGGTAAGGGGGCAAACACAAAATACCGACGGTAGCCTGTTACCCGGTCAAAGTGCCCGGCTTGCGCTCGCCGTACATACTTCAGGAGAGGCGCTTTCCGTCACCTCGAACGCGTTGATACCATCTTCAACCGGTTATTCCCTGTACGTATTAAAAAATAACGCTGTGCAGGCAATTCCCGTGTCGGTCGGACAACGAAGTGCCAGCAGTGTGGAGATCACCAGCGGCCTGCACAACGGCGATACAGTGATTACCAGCAACCTGTTACGGCTTGCTCCCGGTGTCCCTGTCCGTTTCGTAACCTTAAAATAAGTACTTCAATTTTTTATCACTACTACCTTAATCAACAAGTCTTAAATGAGTGCCATATCGCAAGTAAGTATATCCCGGCCCGTGCTGGCCGGAGTCATGTCCGTGTTGCTGATCCTGTTTGGAGTTGTAGGCTACACGTTCCTTGGAACACGTGAATACCCCGTTACTGAATCGCCGACAGTTGTGGTGACCACTGTATATCCCGGCGCAAGTGCAGACATCATCGCCTCGCAGGTAACCAAACCGCTGGAAGAAGCCATTGCTGAAGCCAACGGTATCCGTGCACTTTCTTCCGTGTCACGTGAACAGGTAAGTATGATTACCGTGGAATTTAATCTTGACGCCGATCTGGAAGCAGCGGCGAACGACGTCCGCGACAAAGTATCCAAATCCCGATCGCAACTACCGTCGGATATTGAACCCACCATCGTGGAGAAAATGGGCCCGCCTGACTTCCTCGTTTTTTTAACGGTACAAAGTGATACCCGCAGCCTGGAAGATGTAACGGACTTTGTCAATATCAACATCAAGGAGCGGCTTCAGTCAATTCCAGGTGTCAGGCTGGTGGATTCGTATGCGGGAAGAAAACGCGCGATGCGGTTGCGCATGGATCCGGTTAAACTCGCCTCCTATAAACTCACCCCGTCGGATGTTCAGGCCGCTCTTCAGCGCGAAAACGTTGACCTTCCCAGCGGACGAATCGAAGGACAAAATACAGAAGTGACCCTTCGCACACAGGGCAGGCTTGTGACAGAAGAAGATTTCAACAACATGATCATCCTTCAGAATGCCGGCGCGATTGTAAGATTCAAAGACATTGGTACAGCGATCATGTCGTCTCAAAATGAAAGAACGGCAATGATCGTCGGCGAAGGCAACACCGCCCGTTACGGCGTCGGTACCGGCGTTCAGCCACAGCGTGGAGCAAACTCACTGGCCATCGTAGACGAATTCAAGATCCGGTTTGACGAGATCGTAAAGACAGCGCCAAAAGACTACATCGTGTCGCTGGGCAAGGACTTTACCGTCCCGGTCCGTAATTCGCTGACGGAAGTGGAGGAGACGCTGTTCCTCGCATTCGGACTCGTTGCCCTGATCATATTTATTTTTCTCCGTGACTGGCGGAGTACATTGATACCCCTGGTCGCGATACCGGTTTCAATCATTTCCGCCTTCTTTATTATGTACCTGGGAAACTTCTCTATCAACGTGCTTACGTTGCTGGGACTCGTTCTCGCCATCGGACTTGTAGTGGACGATGCCATCGTTGTGCTGGAAAACATCTATAGCAAGATCGAGAAAGGAATGACACCTCTTGAGGCCGCTCGGAAAGGATCGGACGAAATTTATTTTGCCGTTATTTCAACGACCATTACACTGGCAGCCGTCTTTCTTCCAATTCTGTTTCTGGGAGGTATTACCGGACAATTGTTCAAAGAGTTTGCAATCGTCGTGGCCGGGTCCGTTCTTATATCAGCCTTTGTCGCGTTGACCCTGTCACCGATGATGAGTGCATACCTGTTGAAGGCAGATGCTTCGCGCGGATGGCTGTACCGGAAAACAGAACCCTGGTTTGAGGCTATCAACAGCGCTTATGAAAGATCGTTGCATAGATTTTTTAAAGTAAGATGGCTGGGATTCGTTTTACTCATTCTCTCTTTTGGTATCGCCTGGCTGCTCGCACCGGCATTGCCCTCTGAGCTTGCTCCCCTTGAAGACCGCTCTATGATTGGTCTGGCTGTGATCGCCCCGGAAGGCACTTCTTACGAGAGTATGGAAGAGACGATGAAGGAAATAAATAGATATGTCTCCGATTCCATTCCTGACCTGAACGAGAACCGGACGTATGCAGGAATTGCAGCGTCGGTAGGGACATTGGTGCAACCGGTGAACGGGGGCTTCCAGTGGATATTCCTCAAGGATCCGGAAGACCGGGAGAGTGGTATGACGCAGCAGCAGGTTTATGAAAAACTGGTAGCAGCTTCTTCGAAATTCCGGGACGTGATCATTATCCCCATTCAGATTCCGACAATAGGTGGGTTCTCGAGCTCACAACCCTTGCAATATGTGGTCCAGGCCCCTGACCTCAAGAGCCTCATGAATATTATGCCGAAACTAATGGGTAATGTATACCAGAGCACCAAACTCAGTTTTCAGGATCCGGATTTTAAAGTCAATCGTCCTGAAATTGGTATAACAATCGACCGGCAGAAAGCCGCTCAATCGGGAATCTCCACCCAGGAAGTTGGCCGCACCCTTCAGCTTGCCTTGAGCGGAAGAAGGTACGGCTATTTTATCCATAACGACAGGCAGTACGAGGTGATCGGTCAGTTGGACCGGAAGGAAAGATCCGCGCCGGCGGACCTTCGCTCCCTTTTCTTAAAGGCAGAGAGTGGTGAAATGGTGTCGTTGGATAATCTGGTAACGATGAATGAAACAGTTAGCCCACCCGCAATCTTTCGCTACAACCAGTCTTACAGTGCTACAATATCGGCGACACCGGCAGCCGGAGTAAGCCTCGGCGAAGCCATTGAAGAAATGGATGCAATAGCAAAAACCGTTTTACCTCCGGGCTTCAGTACCGCGCTTGCCGGACAGAGCCGCGACTATGCGGAGAGCAGCTCAAGCCTCATCTTCGCGTTTATTTTTGCTATCGTATTGATCTATCTCGTACTGGCCGCACAGTTTGAAAGCCTCGTGGATCCTTTTATTATTCTTCTCACCGTACCGATGGCGCTTACCGGCGCATTGCTCAGCTTATGGCTGACGGGCCAGTCGATAAATGTCTTCAGCGAGATCGGGATTATCATGCTGATCGGTCTTATCACCAAGAATGGAATACTCATCGTTGAATTCGCGAACCAACGCAAGGAAGAAGGTCTGTCGGTTACGGATGCCGTTCTTTCGGCTGCCGCGTCACGTTTTCGTCCGATCCTGATGACGACACTCGCCATGATCTTCGGAACGCTTCCGATCGCATTGTCGCTGGGTACATCGTCTGGAAGCCGGACATCGCTGGGAATTGCAGTAGTAGGAGGGTTGATCTTTGCAGGTGTTCTGACTCTTTATGTAATACCATCCGTTTATTCTTATTTCTCGCGCGCCTATGTTCCCAAAAAGGAAAGTACACCTGGTGGTGCATCAACGGAAATTGCCGTCGCCTCTTAACCAACTAAAAAAATGAAACCAACTATTAAAGCAATATTTTTCGGGCTGGCCGTCGGTGTGTTTATGACACTGACCTCGGCCGCCCAGCATAAACTGACGCTGCAGGATGCTGTTCACCTGGCAGCGACGAACAACCCCGACATCGCCGCAAGCCGGCTGGAAAGGGAAAAGACCCATGAACAGAAGGTTATTTCCAGAAGTTTATTTTTGCCAACGGTCAGTGCATCTGCCCAGGTAAACCATTTTTTTCAACTGAACCCATTTTTCGGCTTTGGAGAAAGTTCAAGTCAGGACAAAATACCGTATGGCCGTTTTGGCGGAGAGGACCAGCTGGGCGCTTTTGTAACAGCCGTACAGCCGCTTTATAAACCCGGATCCTTTCCTTCTATGCGTTATTCGGTACTGCGGGAAAGCGAAAGTGAAATCGCCCTGGACGCACAACGTGTATATACCCTTTCCGTTGTGAAGCAGACTTACCTCCGGATATTGGTGTTAAAGGAACGCGTGAAGCTACAGCAGGAGAGTATCGACAGGAATCAACGCGTTCTGGAGGATTCGAAGTCATTATTTTTTCAGGGCCGCGGACTGCGGGTCGATACACTCAGGGCGTATACTGCTGTGCGTAACCTGGAGCCGGGACTACTCAAGCTTAACTTTGCCGTTGAGACGGATGAGCTCCGGTTAAAAGCGTTGACAGGAATAGACAACCTTCAGGCCATTCAGCTCGTCGACTCCTTATTCCTTCCCGGTCACGTTCCGGTACCGGCGGAGGAAGAGGTTTACAGTATCGCAAAAAACAGCCCTGAGTACCGGATCCTGGCTCTGCAGGAGGAGTTGAAACAGCAACAGGTGAATATTTCCTCATCAGCCCGTTTGCCTCACCTCTCCGCGGTCGCGCAATACCAGATACAGTCGCAAACAAACAGCTTCGATTATGGTAAGGCTTACTATCCGTCTTCTTCGTTTGTAGGGTTGCAACTTGCCGTACCATTGTTCGCAGGGTTCAGTAACCAGGCGAAAGTACGGGAGGCCAGGTTATCGAAGAGCCAAACGGAATTGAAGAACAGGTATGCTTTCGAACAGCTTCGCGCGACCGTCCACCAGGTAGTTGCCGACAACCGCGAATCGCTGTCCCGGCTTGAATCCACGGTATCGGTACGCGAAACCGCGAAATTGAGTTACGATATCGTGCAATACCGTTACAAGCGCGGGATTTCGTCCAGGCTTGAACTGACGGATGCCGAGCTGGAGCTTTCCACGGCGGAATCAAACTACCTGGAAGCCGTCTACGATTACCTTTCGTCACAGATCGCGTTGGAACGTTTGTTGGGAAGAACCGATTAAAATCCTCCGGGCAAAAATTCCCGCTGCGTTCAGAGATGCCCTTCATCCGATAAGCAATGTTGGGCATCACAGTCTGGACAAAATTTGAGACTAGCGGACTTGCGACATACATATTCCCGTTAAATTGTAGGTATGTTTCGGGTTCTCCTTTTATTCGTCGTGGTCTTTGTCATCGCAGACCTTCGGGCCCAGGAGAAAGAGGATGCCGGTTCCGGTTATGCCCTCAGCTTTGACGGGGTCGATGATTTTGTCGACCTGGGAAATGTATACGACGACCTCGAATTGCCGATGACGATCTCAGCCTGGATATTCCTGGACGTGCGCGGACTTGGAACCATCTTTGCCAGTCAGGATAATAGCCTGACCTATAACGGATTTCATTTTTACGTCGTCCAGAGCGCTATCATCATCGAATACGGTGACGGGCTTGGGAGTGTCGGCGCGGAATTCCGGCGCGGAAAGTCAGGACCTGTGGAGAACATCAGCGGTAAGTGGGTCCATGTTGCCGCTGTCGTCAGGGGGCCGTCGGATATGGACTTATATCTTAACGGGGTGAATACCGGCGGTAAATACGTAGGCGAATCCCAGAGTGTGATGGAGTCGGATTTTCCCGCCGAGCGCGCCCAGATCGGATACCGTTCGGTCGGCGGGATCGACTATCATTTTCAGGGAATGATAGATGAAGTGCGTTTGTGGAATACGGCACAAACGGAAAAGGAGATCCGGGATCAGATGTGTGTAAAGCTGGCGGGGACAGAACCGGGGCTCGTGGGTTACTGGAACTTCGATGAAACAAAGGGTAGCATTGCAACCGACGAATCGCCGAACAACTTTGATGGAAACCTGATCGGCGCTCCGAGGCGTGTTTTTTCAGGCGCACCTATCGGAGACGAAAGCCTGTACCTGTACCGTGATGACTGGCAGGGCGTAGAGTTGTCGCAGCAGGACAGCCTCGACAACGTATCCGTAAAAAACATATCCGGCAATCCGGAGGGTATCCATATATACAAGGTTAAACGCCTTCCGGGTCAGACGAGGAATCTCAACCTGATCACGGTTTCAAAACCTTATTTTGGTGTCTACTGTTCAACGCGTGAATCGGCTGTTGCTTTTGACCTCACCTATCAGCATCACGCGATGCCTGTATGCCGGGTATTCGCGAGGACTGACAATACCGGACAATCCTGGTCTGAGAGTTTTTCGTCTGTAAACAATTTCTCCGAACGATGTGAAGTGATCAAGGAACTCCCGGGATTCCCGCTTCAGATTGATCTGGGACCCGACGAAGCCCCGTGTACGGTGATGCCCAGGATTCTGCAATCGCTCCCGGATACGACAGGTTTTACTTTTTCTTGGCAGGATGGATCGTCCTTTTCAAAATTGACGGTAACGGATTTCGGGACTTACTGGCTTTCCGTTAGCAACGGTTGTTCCGCGGCGCAGGACACGCTCGATATCTCGAAAGTACCGGTCGATGATCTTGTGATACCGAATATTTTTACACCAAACAACGATCCGTTGAATCAATACTTTGAGATCGACCAGCGAATAACGGGAGGCTCACTGAGGGTCTACGATCAATGGGGAATGGAAGTATACTCGTCGCGTAACTATCTGAACGACTGGGACGGCTCAGGCCTGCCGGACGGCATCTATTTCTATACACTGTCAGGGGGAAAATGTATAACTGAAAAGAAGGGTACCTTAACGATCCTGAAGTGAATGCTATCCGTAAATGGTTTCCTCCGTTCTAAAATTTGTAAGCCTGTTTTTCGGCCCCGGGAGTAAGATCCAAATGCAGAATATCGGATGGTGTATCACAAACAATCGCTTTGTTATGAAGGATCCCTACAGGTCCTTTAACTATCTGGGGATTCCTGAATATTATTTCCAGAAGATCCTGTTCCGAAAAATTCTTTCCCTTAAAAATATTTGAATAGTCAGGGTGTTCCGTGTTGAGCAAATTTGTGCGCGCGGGACCGAGCATTTCCAGAATCTCCTTCCAGTGCAGCGGCGTAATACTTTTTTCCATGACGTTGATCTCATGGATTACCTTGTTCAGGGATAGCGCGAGTGCATGGGTCTTGCGGCCGAGATCGGTAAGGGGATCGTAGATCAGGTACAACTCGTGGGGAATAAATGAGGGGCTCATATGGATTACCTGTTTTTACAGAACAAACTTCGGAAACCGGGACTGCACAAACCATGACAAATATCATCCGGCAACCGTTTTATGGGATTGCAACAAAAATTTGACGCATTTCGGGAGAATAACACCTCTAAGCGTCCTGATACCTTTTTATATGTTGAAGTTGAAGGAGGAAGAAAGTAATTTCCCCCTTCAAACGGTTCCTCAAATGAAGAAGTCCGAAAAGTTAATGGCAAGGCGGAATGCTGTCGTTCCCGCCGGTATGGGAATGTTTAGTCCGCTGACGATAGCCTCAGCCAAAGGAGCGATAACCCGCGATGCCGATGGCAGGGAATACATCGATTTTGCCGGTGGCATCGGCGTACTGAATGCCGGGCACTGTCCCCCGCCGGTTGTCGATGCGATCGTTAAACAATCCAGGCAATTGATACATGCTTGCTTTTCCGTGGCGATCTACGAGCCGTATGTCGCCTTGTGCGAGACCCTTGCCGGTCTTTTTCCACACGGAAAATCCACGAAAGTCATGCTCACCAATTCGGGGGCGGAAGCAGTTGAAAATGCCATAAAAATCGCGCGCCAGGCGACCGGCAGACAAGGTATCATTTGTTTTACCGGTGCCTTTCATGGGCGGACGCTGCTGGGCATGACGCTCACTTCCAAGACCGGTTATAAGATCGGATGCGGCCCGTTTGCTCCCGAAGTTTACCGGTTTCCTTTTCCTGATTATTATAAGCGCAATGACGGGTTGCCGATGGAAGAGTTTGTGGAAAGGGAATTGAAGGCCTTTGAAAACTACCTGCATACCATGGTGGATGTCTCCAACGTGGCGGCTGTTATTATGGAACTGGTTCAGGGTGAAGGAGGATTTGTGGTGGCGCCAAAGGACTATGTAACGGGCTTGCAGAAGATGTGCCGTGAAAGAGGTATTTTGCTCATACTGGATGAGGTCCAGTCAGGCTTCGGTCGTACAGGGAAATGGAGTGCGTACGAGCACTATGGTATTATACCGGATATTTCCACCTGGGCAAAATCCATGGGAAGCGGAATGCCTATCGGTGCCGTTATCGGTCGTGCGGAAGTGATGGACAAGACTGTCAGGGGCACGCTGGGAGGAACTTATCCCGGAAATCCCGTGGCGTGTGCGGCCTCCCTGGCAACCATCCGTTACATGAAAGAGATTGATATCAACAGCAAGGGAGAAAAGATCGGTAAGATCGTTATGGATTTTTTCAGGAAGCTTCAATCCGAATGTCCGGCAATCGGCGATGTACGGGGTTTGGGAGCGATGGTCGCGTTCGAACTGGTTAAGGATAATAATCCGGATCGCCCGGATCCCGAGTTGTGCAAAGGGCTGATTCATGCCTGCGCCGCGAAAGGTCTGCTGATCCTGAGCGCCGGCACGGAGGGAAATGTCATTCGTGTATTGAGCCCGTTGATTATCTCAAAACCGATGCTGACCAGGGGATTGAATATTCTGCGTAACGAATTGCTGCGGCTTACGAAAATCAAAATAGAATGAAAAAAACCGTCATTGCCCTGTCTGTGATTTTAATGAGCGGATACGCGTATGCTCAGGCTGTCAAACCGAGGGCGCGTGATCTGGGGATACCTTTTGAGGGAATACCGGGAAAGAACAACGCCATCACGGATGTAGCCGGCGTGGAAGTGGGGTTCAAAACTCTTATTGAAGGAAAAGGTCGACTGGTTACGGGAAAGGGACCTGTCCGTACGGGAGTGACCGCGATTTTCCCCAGGGGAAAAGGTTCGCTCGAACGCGTCTTTGCCGCATGGTTTACGTTGAATGGTAACGGAGAGATGACGGGTACAACATGGGTTGATGAATCCGGAGGACTTGGTTCGCCTGTCCTTATTACGAACACGCATAGTGTTGGCGTTGTGCGGGACGCTGTCATCGAATGGTATACGACAAAAATAAAAGGCAGCGACTATTCGGGCGACATCAGCCTGCCTGTTGTAGCTGAAACTTGGGATGGCTTTTTAAACGACATAAACGGGTTTCATGTGAAGAAGGAGCACGTGTTCGAGGCGCTGGAAGCGGCCGCCGGCGGCCCGGTGCGGGAGGGAAATGTCGGGGGAGGAACGGGAATGATCGCGCATCAATTCAAAGGTGGAACCGGAACGTCGTCCCGCAAGCTGGACTCGCAGGATGGTGGCTACACCGTTGGCGTACTGGTGCAGGCGAATTATGGAAGACGCTCGCTGCTGACTATCGCGGGCGTTCCCGTAGGTAAGGAAATAACGGACCTTCTTCCCGTAGAAACAAGACGGGATACCGATCAGGGATCTATCATCGTGGTAGTTGCCACCGATGCCCCGGTATTACCGCATCAGCTGGAAAGAATTGTGAAACGTGTGTCGCTGGGTATCGGGGTAATGGGTGGGCGAGGCGGTAACTCTTCCGGTGATATTTTTATTGCTTTCTCCACGGCTAATCCCGAAGTGTCGAAGGACGATGGCATCGCCCACCTGGAGATGTTGCCGAATGAAAAGATCACACCGTTATTTGAAGCCGCGGCATCCGCTACGGAAGAAGCAATAGTGAACGCGTTAGTGGCGGCCGAAACAATGGACGGTGTAAATGGAAACAAGGTCTACGCAATTCCACACGACCGCCTCATCGCGGTTATGAAAAAATATAACAGGTTCAGGTAGTCGTAGCACCTAGTTTCCCGGAATAACCGGTAGGATTATCCTCGATTTCTCGACGTCGGAATGATAGACCGTGTTCGTCGCGGGTAGCAGATTCTTTTCCGTGGCGATCTCTGTTCCCGTGTTTGGATTCGGATCGTAATGCGGCGCTTTGCTGCTGGTAATATAAACTTGTATGCGGTGACCCTTCCGGAAAAGATTTGAGGTATATACGTTACCGATCCTGATTTTGTAGATGTTTCCCGGCGTGATCAGTTCCTGTTTTTCATAGCCGTTTCGGTAACGCATCCGAAGGTATCCGGCATCCAGCCCGTGCAGGTTAATTGTCCTCCCGTCTGAATAAACATCGCAAAGGGTGAATGAAAAATCCGTATCCTTCGCCGACGAACTTACAAACAACTCCGCGACAATTTCACCGGTAACTTCCAGGTCGTTTTCCAGGGGAGCCGATGTGTAAACGATCACATCGCTCCTCGTTTCATTCTCACGCTGATCGAAAGGATAAGATTTTTCGTTTGACTTGTCCCACAGAGGGTCGGTAGGGTCAAAGACATAGCTTACACTTTTTCTTTTGTGCGAAGGTTGCAACACCAGTTCACCCGAATTCTTTTCACCGCTCCCGTTTTGAAGAAAGTAGGAAACGGGAACGGCGCGCCTGAGCGGCCATTCTGTTTCAGCGTGCCATTTATTTTCACCCATCGTAAAAATGTTCACACGGGGAAGAGGATTTTCAGGAGCTTCGTCTTTCAGTTGAACGTCGAACCACCTCAGCAATTCCGCGTCATAATCGATACCGGCATTGACGCCGAAAGCCATTTCACCGAAGGTGGTTTTGCGTGTATTCAGTGAGGTATGATTCCACGGCCCTAGGATAAGGATCGTTTCTTCCTTTGCTTTTGCACTTGCGGCTTCCGTGCGCATCCTCACAAAAGCCTTCGTTGCGCCTTCGGGGCCGTAAGCGGCATCATACCAGCCGCTTTCGAGGAATACCGGGTTCCGGAATTTGACAAAGTCTTTTTCCATGTTCACAAAATCCCACCATGGTGAAAGGTCGGGATGTTTCATCCAGTCATAATATTCCGGTGCGTATTTCTTGAGAAGGGGCATCCCGGCGAGAGGCCGGTAATCGTACCATTGCCTGCGGTTACTTTTACGCCATTCTTCGGTCGCTTTGTCGTCATCCCATAGCCCGGAAGTATCGTTCGCCCGTTTGCGTTTGTCGGGTATGATATAGGGTGTGAACCAATCGATCCACGGGTGTGAAAACGCACCGCCGTAAAAAATGAACGAATGACTTCCGATAGGAGTCATTTCAGGCGCGGCCGCCAGCAGATGAGGTGGCGCTTCAGCCATCGCCTGCCATTGAACAATTCCGGGATATGATCCGCCATAACTTCCCACTTTGCCGTTACAGAATGCCTGGGCGGCGATCCATTCGATTACATCGTAACCATCTTTCTTTTCATTGCGGTATGCTTCAAATTCACCTTCGCTCCGCAGGCGACCACGGACGTCGACAAGAACAACGGCATAACCCTGTTTCGCGGCTTTGAGAGGAAGTTCCGCATATTCGTCGTAGTCGTCCACCCCATAGGGCGTGCGGTATACGAGCGCAGGAAATTTTCCGGGCTTTTCGGGCCGGTACAAAATTGCACCCAGCAGTATACCATCCCGCATTGGTATCCGGATATCCTCGCGTATAACATTCAGCGGGTGTTGTCCATTTAAACCCAGGCATGCCAGGTGACACAGGCAAAATAAAATCAACCGTTTATTCATCTTATTAATTCTATTTGACAAGACCGATATAATAATTCTTCGCACGCCGGATATCGTCTATGACCAATTGTTTTTCGGCGCCGTTCCGGTACGCCAGTTCATTGGCTTTTGTTTCAATCCGATCAACCCACTTAAGGAAATAAGCTGCCGCTTCTTTTTGTTTGGTGTTGACACCGCGACCTTCTACATATACCGGGTTGGTGGACGCATATAAATAAAGATCCGGCAGGTCCGGGTGGCCAATATCATTCCATGCCCGCAATACCATCCACCCGGGACCTTTGACCCTGATGCTTCCCTGTACGTCACCCGTGGTTCTTGTTCCGGTGAGTTGATGGCTGGCAACGACCTCGCCATTCCATATCACCTCAAAATGATCGACAGGAACCTGGCTGCGGATGTATGCGGAATAGGAGAGTGACTCACCTTTCGCTGAAATAGAAATACTGTCACCGGGATTTTTTCCGTTGACGACGAATCCGATCAATGGCCCGTTGGTGACATAACTTTGCCCGGCGATGACTTTATCCAGGAACAAATTCTCGTCCGGGTTACCTTCTGCTTTTACAAATACCCTGCACAAACCGACGGGTCCGCGAAGATTTGAATAGTTGGTCATCGCGTCGGTACCCGCGCCCGCTGCGATACGGAAACCGCAGTTCAATAACTGGTACCATACTTTTTCGGAAGCCTTGTGATCGGAAAAACCGATCAGTTCGTAATAATTGACCTTCCCTAACGCGATGTCTACAGGCAATTCATTAAAAAGGGTCGGAGCCTGGTCGGGTATTACCTCGGATGTCTCGAACGGGTGAACGTAACCGACCAGCCCGTTTTGCGCGTGTGCCCGGTCGGCTATAAATCCATTGTGAGGAAAAAGACTTGAGGCCGCTGTTTCCGGGTACCCGGAGTAACCGGGGACGATGAGGTGATCCAGCCTGAGTAATCCAAGATGTCCCCAGAAGCTTGTGTGAAATTCCTGCGCGTGTAAGAGGATGGTCTTTGCATTTGAAGCCGGGTCGCGTGAAGGAGTGAAATAGGAGACGTCCGGAACACGTTGTTCCTTGTTTACTACCATGTTAAAAATAAAATTGAGGTTTTCCGCCCCGGCTTGTCCGACAACTTTTTCCGGTGCACTTCGGTAGTTGCCTCCATAGTTCATATGCACGTGCAGATCGCCGCTCCACCACGATCCATATCCTGGCGGAGTGGGCAGGTTTTTTAATGTGATCGTCACCGGCGTCGATACCCCAGTTACATCGATCTCCTTTTTAACTATTTCGAATTCCGGTCCATGGGAAACGTGGATTACCAACCTGTCATGCGGAACCATCAAGGTGTCGGTTCCTTTGCCGTGAAAATAATGCGATTCGAACCTCGCTTGCGTGGGATACCGGGAATCATCCGCCTGAATCCACGCGTCGGCTGGAGCATGGAATTTTCCGCGGCTGTCGGTGACACTGATCCTTGACGCGATTTTTCCCCCTTTCTCATCCACTACCGTGATTTCCAGTTTGGTACGAGGCTTCAGGTATTGCAGATCAGTTGCCGTGACTTTTTGCTGAAGGCCGTCATACACGTCGGTCAGCCACAGCGACGTGTTCCTGCCACGATTGGAAATGAACGCGATTTTTTTTCCGTCCGGAGACCACCTGGGCCTGGTGTTGTCATATTCGCCGTATGTGAGCGGGATCGGATAGTCTCCGCGTGATACAGGTATCATCCACAACTGATTCCAGTTCCTTCCCAGGTAGCTGCTGTATACCATGCGTGTTCCGTCCGGAGAAATATCCGGATTTGTTCTCCACGACGTTTCCTCATGGCGAATGGTCTTGATTTCTTTCGTGTCCAGGTCGAGAGAAACAATGTCGCCGGTACCGTGCGCAATCTCATGGTTGGAAACGAAATAGATCTTCTTTCCGTCGCGGGCCCACACCGGATTGATGGAGTGATCGATCGGACTGTAGTAGTAACGTGGGATTTTACTGGTCTGGTCCGGGTCCAGGAATCTGATGTCCGTGATTTTATCCTGTTCGAACCGGGCCATGTGCAGCAGGAAGTTACCCGAGTTGGCAGTGGAGACAAACGCGATCTGCCCGCCGTCTGGCGACCACCTTGGTTCCAGGTTAACGGCCTTGTTTTCGGTAAGCGGTCTCGTGACTCCCGAGGCAAGGTCCAGTGTCATTATTTCAGTAGATGTACCGTTATATCGCACGAAGACAATTTTTTTCCCATCGGGGGATACATCAGGCTGGTAGTCGTAACCTTCTTCGTCCGTGAGTTGCACGGCTTTCATGGTACCGATCTCCTGTATCCAGAGGCTTCCGTTCATGGAATAGACAAGATGCTTTCCATCGGCAGACCATGCTACGGACGACGGGCCCGACGTGAGCTGCGGGAAATATAGTTCACGGTAGTAATAGTTATGAGGGAGTTTCACCTGGTTCAGCACCGGGATACGTTGGGCGATTCCGGTGTGTATCACAGCTGCAATGAACACGACAATCGTCAAAAATTTCTTCATGTGTTTGCTGATTTATACCACACATTCATATCCTCCAGTCCGGAATAGATATAACAATTATTGGTCATCCTGCCTCCATATTTAAAGTTCAATTGAAAGAACGCCTTGTTCATGGCATATGATTCGGCTCGGGCGATGGTGTAGAGACAGCCGACACCCTCGGGTAACAGCATTTTCTCCAGGCTGGAAAGCAGCATTCTCATATAACCTTTGCCTTGTGCCTCCGGCCGCGTGGCGCAATCTGTGAGTTCCGCGTTTGAATACCGCCGGTTTATTTCAGCCGACGCGACACTTACAATGGCGCCATGCTCACGAATCACCACGTATTTGGTCCCATCGTCGAATGTTTTAATAATATGACCGGCATCACCCAGCGGGGTGGGGTAAATTTTAAAAATCGAAGCGTACAGCAGCGCGAGGTCACGAGCGTCATCTTTTGTGGCGACGGATACCAGGTCCAGGTTTGCCACAGGATGTGACACCTCCCGGCTGACGATCGTGTCGATGATGTGTTGTTCCTCCGCGGCTTTTGTGTTTACGGAACGGCTTTGCGAAAAATACTTCGCCAAAAAGTGCATATCCGTCCCGTTGAAATAGCCTTCGATATACGCTTCCTTTTCAAACCCGTGAAGCTCAAAGAATATAAGATCGTTCGTTCGTGCCTTGATAATCAGTTTTTCCGTCCATACGGGGATCGATTGAATAACCAGGCGCAATACATCGTTCACGGCGCCGGAATAATCGTCTATGCGGATCCTCCGGTTGAACTCGTCTGAATACAGGGAGATTGCTGCCGAGTCACTTCTTATTTCGGACGTCACCGCGCTAGTCATTTAAATGCACACCGCACCATGCCGTCAATATACGGGCAAAGAGTTTCGCGGCCTTTACTACTTCGCTGATTTCAATAAACTCATTGGGGAAGTGAGCCACGCGGGTTTCACCGGGACCAATGACCAGGGCGGGGATATGACCTACCCGTCCGAACAATCCGGCATCGGTACCCCAGGGTGATGCTTCGATTTTAATGGGCCGCCGGTAAACAGATTCAAAATTTTCCTTCATGACCAGGGCAAAGGGATGGTCGGTTTCGACGGCATTCGGTACCCATTGGCCTCCGAAGAACTCCACTTTCACAGGGTGTTTCGACAGCCACTCGTCTCCAGCACAGCAATCCGCCAGGTGATCCGCCAATTGTTTTTTAACAGCATCCATCTCTTCATGGGGGCCTACACCGATCCGGCCCTCCAGAACAACCACGTCGGGGACGGACGAAGGCCACGAGCCGCCGAGAATCTTTCCGACGTTGATCGGCAAGGGTATGGGAATATGGCCATAGAGCGGATCGTTTACGGCATCATTTCGTTTTTTCTCCAGCGATAGTATTGCCTGGTGAATGATCACTGCTTTTTCCAGTGCGGATATACCCTCATAACGGGTGCCGCCATGCGCAGATAACCCCTCGACCGTAACCCTGAACCACATCGACCCCTGTTGTTTGATGAACAGCTTCATGTTCGTCGGCTCGGGTATGATGGCCGCATCGGCCTTATAATTCCGAAGGATGGTGGCGAGGGTACCTGCTCCACCCGATTCCTCCTCGATGACCGATTCAAAAATGACATCTCCCTTAAGCCTGATCCCTGTTTTGATTACAGCTTCCAATGCCAGCAGCAGGGAAACATTGCCACCCTTCATATCGGTTGTGCCGCGGCCGTATATTTTGCCGTTTTTTATGTTTCCTGAAAACGGGTCTTCATCCCACTTTGTCCGGTCTCCTTCAGGAACTACGTCGATATGACCATTCAGGATAATAGATCTGCCGTTGCCATACCCTTTTAAAACGCCAACCACGTTCGGGCTCCCGTTGTAATCCGGGCGTGACTGGATAAAATAAGGGCTTTCCGCGAGGTCCTCCTGTGATGGATCCCAGACATCCACCTGCAAGCCAAGCGCTCTTAATTTTTGTTCAACAATTTCCTGGACGCCTTTTTCATTGCCCTGTACGCTGGGTTGCCTGATCAATTGCTGCAGAAATAAAATCGCTTCCTCGGCATGATCATCGATGTATTTCTCCAGTTGGTCAGTCATTTTTTTTGAATGTTGATGCGATTCTGAAATCTGCGCCCGTCTTTCCTTTTACTTCTTCCATGCTGCTACCGGGCATCAGTTCTTCGAGATAAAGTTTGTCTTCGATGATGGAGAACACAGCAAGGTCGGTAATAATTTTTTTCACGCACCCGTATGTTGTTACGGGCAGAGAACAGGTTTTGACGATCTTCGGCTGACCATCCTTCTCACAGTGCATCATCAGTGCGATAAGGTTCTTCGCGCCGTATGCCAGTTCCATTGCACCTCCGACACCTGGTACCCTTTTACCGGGAACAATCCAATTGGCGAGGTCACCTTTCTCATTCACTTGCAGGGCTCCGAGGATTGATATATCGATACATCCGCGCCGGATCATTCCGAAAGCGACGGCGCTATCGAAATAACTTGCGCCAGGCAATGTGGTTACCGGATAACCTGCTGCATTGCTGAGATTGCCGTCGGCATCCGTTGCCGGAGTAGGTCCCATTCCAAGTATCCCGTTTTCGGCCTGGAAAAAAACCTGAATGGACGGATCAAGAAAGTCGGGAACGAGGGAGGGTATTCCTATTCCCAGGTTCACAATCATTCCGTTTTTTACTTCGCGCGCCGCGCGTTTCGCTATGATTTGCCTGGCATCTCCCATATCCATTTCCAGTTATAGCCCGCAGAGGGTACGATATACTTCACATAAATTCCGGGGACGATAATTTCTTCAGGATCCAATTCACCCATCGGAACAATTTCGTCGGCTTCCACAACGGTAACTTTACCGGCCATTGCTACATATGGATTGGTATTCCGTGCCGTTTTATCAAAAACCAGGTTGCCGAAAGTATCCGCCTTTTTTGCATACACGATACTTACATCTCCGAGAATGGGTGCCTCATACAAATACTCCCTGTCACCGATTTTTACGAGGGGCTTGTTGTACTCGAGTTGCGTTCCCTTGCTGATCTCGGTAAGAAAGCCGTTAAGCCCGACGCCGCCGGAACGTATCCGTTCCACCAATATACCTTGAGGCGAGAACTCTACTTTGAGCTTTCCATTATTCATCAGGTCGCCGGCGACCGGATTCGATCCGATATGAGATGCGATGAGAGAGGCGGCTCGTTCCAGGCAGATGAATTTGCCAATGCCTATCCAGGGGAATCCCGCGTCATTGCCGACGAGGTTCACATCTTTTACACCGGTTTCAATGAGGCAGTCGATAAGTCCCGGTGGCGTACCCACACCTCCGAAGCCGCCGAAAAGAAGGGTCATATTATCGAAAAAGACGGAACGGGCAGTCTGGTAGTCAGTGACTTTGTTGAACAGGTTCATGGCAGTATCTCCGTAAGGGATTTTTCGAATTTCGCCAGTAACTCGTCGGTTTGCAACCGATCAATAATAAACGGAGGCGCGATAAGTACACCGTTTTCATCCCTTCCGAATTTGCCGCCGACTGCGGGGTAAACGAGCAGACCGTTTTGAAAACACTGCTCTATCAATTTTGCCTGTAAACCTTTTCGCTGGGGATCGAGTTCAACTCCGATCATCAGACCTTTGCCACGAACATACCTGATGAGCGGATACCTGCTTTTGAGAGCATCCAGCTCATTCTTTATGTAACTACCTTTTTCAATTACATTTTCCAGCAAATGATCCTCCTCCACTACCTCCAGTACTCTTAACGCTGTTGCACACGAAAGCGGATGTCCGCTGTAGGTATGACCGCTCATGATGAGTCCGCTTCCCCTTTTGATCGGGCTGAGTATTTTTTCGGTCATCAGAGTTGCGGCGATCGGCGCGTATCCGGCGCCCAGACTCTTGCCGATCGTCACGATATCCGCTACCGTATTCCAGTATTCCATTGCAAACCACTTTCCGGTCCGGCCCAGTCCTGTCATTACTTCATCGGCTATGAACAGTATATCGTACGCATCGCAGATTTTCCTTACTTCGCTGTAATAGTCATCATGCGGTGTAAGGGCCGTTCCGGCCGCGCCGACGACAGGTTCCGCGACAAACGCTGCAACGTGTCCGGCACCTGTTTTTTCGATCACCTCTATGAGCTCTTCCGTTTGTTTTTGAAGGGAGTCGTTTTCGAGGTCCGAATGAAGTGCCGGGTATTTTTCAAGGGAGTTTTCAAAACGCTGCCGTCTCAGTGAATGACCGGATAGCGAAAGAGCGCCGAGCGTAATGCCGTGATAACTCTTCCACCTGGATATAAAGTGTTTTTTCTCCGGCTGACCCTTCTCCTGCCAGAACTGAATGGCGATTTTCATAGCGGTCTCTATCGCCTCGGTACCGCTGTTGACGAAGAATGTATGCTTGTGTTTTTTTTGGATGGATATATGAAACAGTTTTTCCGCCAGCCGTTCAGCCTCTTCGGAACCAAACTGCGAACGGTAGACAAACTGAAGTTTGTCCAGTTGCTTCTTGATCACCGGCAGGATTTTTTCATGCGAGTGGCCGAGTGAACAGGCAACAGCCCCCGACGAACCGTCCAGGTAAGCTTTTCCGTTTTCGTCGTAAATGTATACTCCCCGGGCGGAACTCGCTTTGAGGTATGTTTTATTCAGAAGGGGCTGGACGTTGTACACGTTTGTAGGAATGAAATCCAATGAAATATAATGTGATTTGAGGATGTATTAAAATTGGTGACGAATATTTAATAATTTAGGATGAATGAAAATCCGGTCTTTTCCCAACGCCATGGCCATCGTGGTCATTTTTATCCTGGCTGCGGGAGTTCTCACCTATATTATTCCAAAAGGGAAATACACCCGCGTCCTGGATGCCGGCACGAATAGAGAGATCGTCGTTCCGGGTTCTTACACGCGCGTTGACGCCGCCGATCTTACGCCGTTTGAGATATTAGTTTGTATTCCACGCGGAATAATTCAAGGAGGTGAAGTAGTGGTATTGATCCTGCTGGTCGGTGGTTGCCTGTTTATTGTTGAGAAGTCCGGGTCACTGAAGGAAGGTGTTGCTTCCCTGACGCAACGAGTGAAAGGAAAGGAGAAATTGGCGTTGGTTATGATCGGATTTTTGTTTGCGCTGGGTGGTGCTACGGAGGGATTGCAAGAGGAAATCATCCCGCTTATACCTGTGCTTCTGGTGTTTACCAAAAACCTTGGATATTCACCTGTTATTACCGTCGCTACCAGCTACGGCGCTGCCTCGATCGGTTCTACGTTTAGTCCGGTTAATCCCTTCGGGGTGGTGATTGCTCAAAAATTGGCTGAAGTACCGTTTCTATCGGCAGGTGTATTCAGGCTTGCTATCTTTGCTATAGCCTTTGCGTTGTGGATGGCTATGGTCATCCGGTATGCAACTAAAAACCGTGTGGAGAAAGAAGAAGGTGACTTGCCGGTAAGCCGCCTGACTAAGATCCATGCTCTTATTCTGTTACTAACCCTGCTTGCCTTCGTGCTGCTTATCTATGGGATGCTTTCGTGGGAGTGGGGATTTAATGAAATATCCGCGGAGTTTTTTGTACTGGGCATAGCTGTCGGCTTGTTAGGAGGTCTGGGAATGAATGGTACATTCAGTGCGTATGCGGAAGGGTTGAAGGAAATGACGTTTGCCGCGACGATCGTGGGGATGACCTATGGAATTTCACTGGTACTCAGGGAAGGGGCGATCATAGACTCTATTATATATGGTTTATTTATGCCATTGCAGCACGTGGTGCCCGTCGTGTCCGCTTTTGGTATGATGTTTTCCCAGGCTTTATTACACATAGCGCTGCCCAGTTATTCCGGTCAGGCTGTGCTGACTATACCGATTCTCGCCCCGTTGTCGGACCTCATCGGCCTATCGCGGAATGTTTGCGTCTTGGCCTATCAATACGGGGCTATATTGATGGACCTTGTTATTCCAACGAACGGTGCACTGATGGCTATCATCTCGATAGCGGGAATCCCGTACCAGGACTGGATAGGTTTCGTTTTAAAAAGACTATTGATCATGTTTGCGCTCTGTGCATTATCGCTGTTCGCCGCGGTGATGCTTGGCGTGTAGCCCTGGCTTCATCCCCGCATCTTCGAGTAGTATTGTCCTAAACTTTTAAGGCGGGACCGCTGCTCTTCATCAACCCACGGAAATACATCGGCCAACTGTTTATCAGCCTCGTCCTGGGTGATCGACCCGGCCGCTTCCTTCTCGTAGCAGAGCCAAGCAAATGAAGACACCGCGTCGCATATGTTTTCAAGGTAGTTGCACTGTGCCCAGGTGATCCCGGTGTACTCCTCCATCAGCCGATCCTGGAAAGGCCTCCTGCTCGCGGGGCCCCAGGCAAGTTTCAGTTCCAGGGCTTTGTTCCACAGGCTCTCCGAGAATTCCATTTCCGAAACCGCATCGGTTTTTTCGGGGTTGTGGGGCGATAGCTGCACCGGATAGAATTTAATAAAGTGAACGACACCGACGCATTCATACCCGATGTTAACGTGCGCCGCGTAAAAACCGGGCGAAAGCAAACCGAGGTCCCAACGATTGAAGAGCCCGTTAAATTTCCTGACCGTTTGCTCGTACGTCGACGAATCCAGCGAGAAAACCTCGTATTCGAGTTCCGCCGGGACGGCATGTATCTCCGTTTTTTCGCGAGTGACTTTATTGTGGAAGGTAGCTTTTTTGTCCGACCTGTCGTTCCGGGGTAAACGCCACAGCAGGTTCTGCTGTTCGAAAGAGATCGTGCGAACGGAAAAATCGTCCGTAAACTTTTCAGTACCCTGCAGGATTTCCTCCTTAGTAAATATGCATCGACCGTGACCTTTTTCAGCTTGAAGGAGGTCATTCTCGCTGCAGCTCTGAACATGTGTTGTCCTGACAAGGCAGGGTCTTCCCATTCCATCGTCAGGCAGCTGGTAGTAGTCGCCGGCAACACCGTTTGAAGTGGTGGTAATAATGCGATCTTCGATGAGAAAAATACTTCCGCCGCCGAAAATTGTGGCGCCTTCCGCTACGCTGATCAGGATCGTTTTCATTTGTAATCCCCGAAGAGCATATTTACCAGAAGGAGTACCAGGGTAGTGCCCCAGGGTGCTGCGGTTGCGATGAGCGCATAGCCGTGTTCACCCTTCCAAACGGATAAATAACATGCGCCCAGGCCAGCAGTTATCAAAACCACGGCGAAAAAGATATTCGACCTGTTCGCATATTTGCTGGTCTGAAGGATGCCGATCGCATTCAGCAGGAACCGGATTCCCGCGTAAAGATTGATTGCTGAAAAAATATAAACAAGATATTTCATGGCGGGTCAGGGATCATGTGACTTGCAAAAGCATCATAAAGTTACTTCAAACCGGGGCATTTATCGTTTTCCCGGTCTTCGTACGATGGATTTATTTTTCACATCGATACCGGATGGATTATTCTCATGGAAGTATTATTTTTAGAGGCATCGATCGTTATCTTCAAAAAAAAACAGACTCATGCCGGGTATTCAACTGGACCTTAATGAAAGCGGAAGGGGATCCTTTTTTATGGAGGAGGACGGCAAGCGCATTGCCGAGATGGTTATCAGTGTGGCTAACAACAACCTGACGGTTTTCCATACAGAGGTTTCCGAAAAACTGAAAGGGCAGGGGGTAAGTACCCAACTGTTGGACACGATGGTCGCGTATGCACGGGCTAATAACCTCCGGGTGATACCGCTTTGCCCCTATGTAAGTGTACAGTTCAGAAGGCACCCGGAAAAATTCAAAGATATTTGGAATCAGGACTGGCATAAGCCAACATAAAAGAACGGGCGTAAACTAATAGAAACACGAACACATGTCGAATGAAGATTTTGAAAAATTGTTTATACCCCGCGTTGCGCAGGTAGTGGCTGGTATTATATTTTTTTTGTCGTCTGCGATTAAGCTATACGCGCAATCAGGGGCAACAATGACCGTCCCGGCCCTTTCGAAACCCGGGGAAGGCACGTATATCAGCGGTGAACTGATTTATCCTCTTGACCGAAAACCGACGGCGGAATGTCATGCGTCTACGATCGTTGGACTATCGGACGGGCTAATGGCCGCATGGTTTGGAGGTACGGAAGAACGGCATCCGGATGTAGGCATATGGATCTCGTATTATAACGGCTCCTGGTCTCAGCCTGTGCAGGTTGTAAGCGGTTTTCAGCATGATTCCCTGCGATACCCGACCTGGAATCCTGTGTTGTTCAAGCCGAAAAAGGGGCCTTTGATGCTATTCTATAAGGAAGGACCAAATCCCAGGGAGTGGTGGGGAATGCTTATGACTTCAGAAAACGAGGGAAAGACCTGGTCAATACCCCGGCGGTTAGGCATGAGTGAACGTATCGGGCACCTGCTGGGGCCTGTGAAAAACAAACCTGTGGAACTGGAAGATGGAACCATAATTTGTCCCTCGAGTACGGAGATCGAAGCGGGCAAGAGGGATAAATGGCGGGTACATTTCGAAATCACGAAAGACTTGGGCAAGACCTGGGAAGTGGTCGGCCCGATAAACGACGGTATCGAGTTTAATGCTATCCAACCCAGTATCCTTACGTATGGCGACGGAAGGATGCAGATCCTGTGCCGCACGCAGGAAAATGTAGTGGGGCAAAGCTGGTCGACCGACAAAGGAAGATCATGGTCTAAAATGACAGCAACTTCGCTTCCCAATCCCAATGCGGGTACCGATGCAGTTACCCTCCGGGACGGCCGCCAGTTGCTGGTATACAACCATACCACTAAAGGTGGTCCCTTTCCCAACGAAAGAGATATGCTGAACGTGGCGATCTCCCCTGATGGTGTCACGTGGAAAAACGTGATGACACTAGAGCGCGAAAAGGGCGAGTTCTCTTACCCTGCAGTCATTCAAACGTCCGATGGCATGGTGCACATTACGTACACGTACTTCAGGCGTTCCGTTAAACACGTGACGATAGACCCTGGCCGGTTGAAGTAATGTTACAATCAACCGTATGGTTGGGGATTGTTAAACTTTTCCTTTTTTCGGGGTTGACTTCCAATCCCTATCTATGCATATATGAACAATGTCATCAAATCGATCAAACCCCTTGGCTTTCCCTGGCAGACACAGGATCCGTTTCTTTTTTGTGTACATCACCAGGACTTTTATCCACAAGGAAACGAGGTCATGGGCCCTGCAGCTTCGCTGAAGGGCCGGAGCATCGGGCAGGATTTTGCTCCGAACAAAGAAGGATGGCGAATGTACCATGGAAAGAATGTTCCTGGTTTTCCGGCGCATCCGCATCGGGGCTTTGAAACCGTGACCATTGTAACAAAGGGAGTGGTCGATCACTCGGACTCGTTAGGAGCAGCGGGACGATTTGGCTTCGGCGATGTACAGTGGATGACGGCGGGCAAAGGTGTTCAGCACTGTGAGATGTTCCCCCTTCTGAGTACGGAAAGCGAAAATCCGCTGGAGTTGTTCCAGATCTGGCTCAACCTTCCAAGAGCGAAAAAAATGGCCGCCCCGTATTTTGCTATGCTATGGGCAGATACCATTCCGGAGTTTGAAACTTCCGATAAGGACGGACGTACTGTTTCCGTAAGGATCATAGCTGGAAAAATAGGAAGCGTCAATGCGCCGGATCCTGCTCCTGATTCGTGGGCCGCGGACCCTGGCAACGAGGTAGCTATCTGGACAATCAGGCTGGACCCCGGTGCCGAATGGTCCATACCACCGGCGTCCGAACATGTGAATCGGTCGCTTTATTTTTATGCCGGTTCCGCTATTCGGATCGGTGATAGAGATTTTCAGTCTCATCAGGCGATCGAACTTTATGCTTCACGCGAAGTTCCTTTGAAGAACGGAAATTCCGAAAGCCACCTTCTCCTCTTGCAAGGTAAGCCGATTGCCGAACCGGTAGCCCAGCACGGGCCATTTGTGATGAATACTCAATTGGAAATCCAACAGGCAATAGATGAATACCGCAAGACCGAATTCGGCGGATGGCCCTGGCCAAGCCATGAACATACCCATCCACGGACAAAAACCCGGTTCGCGAAATATCCGGACGGGCGTGAAGAAACAAGAGATTGGATCATGAAGGAATAACGCTGCGTTTAGAAGCGTGACAACCGAAAAGGTGATTGAACTTTATCGTTGGCAATCATGATTTGGAACCTGACCTTTGGCATTGTCCGCGTCGGAGGTATTGACAGTTTTCGCCGGCATCCGCATGGCAAGACTCCGGAGGTTGAGATATATGGTACAGGTGCACGGGTCGTTACAGACATTGAATCTCATTAAATTTTAATCGGGAAGATCCCTACATTGAAGGATGTTATAAAGAACTTCCGTTTTGACAAGCAGGAACAAGTATCATTTGACCATCATTTTTGTTTTATGGCTGGCGGTGCATATCGTGCTTTTCCTGAAATTCGGCGTACGGTACTTTTACGATGCCGTAGACTATATCCGTGACGCCGACCTTTTGATTGCCCATGGTGTCACAGATGGGTTCGATCGGTTTTTTTACCTGGTGCCAATTGGTACCATGGCAATTTTCCGCAGCATTTTCCACGACAGTATCCTTCCCTTTATAGTCTTTCAGTGTGTGTTATCGGGACTAGGTGTGCTGTCGTTGTACGCTTCCGCCTCGACGCTTTTTAAGAGTGACCTCGCCGGGCTTTTCTCTTCCGTTATCTTTTTATTATGGTGGGATAACCTCCACTGGAATGTGACGCCCATGACGGAATCAATGTTTTGTACCTTCGTCCTTTTTCTGATCTATGCTCTCGTTCATTTCAAGGGTCGAACGGGAGACTATCTGCTGGCGGCTTCATTGTCTGTGCTACTACTTTTCACCAGGCCGACAGGTATCCTGATTTTTCTGGGTACAGTCTCTTTTTTTCTGGCCTTTCACCGGCGCATGCTTTGGCAGAACAGGACTACGGGCTTTTTGGTTTTCGGAGTGTTGCTCTTACTTGGGTATGCGGGCGCAACGTTTGTGCTTGAGCAAATGGACATCACAGCGCAATACAGGTCGGGGAATATCATAACGTATATGGATGTGCTGGAAGGAACCGGGTTGTATGATGAACGTCTGAGGGTCGATACCAGTATCCTTGAGTTCGCGCCCGATGATAAACCGGTGATGTATAAAATTTTCTTCTACGTTATTCACAACCCCGGTACCTTCGTCAGGACCGCGCTTGTGAAAACCTGGTACCTGATGTCGGGATCCAGGCCCTACTATTCCACCGCTCACAATATTTACGCGATCGTCTGGGCTTTCGTAGTCTATTCACTTTGTTACGCGGCCTGGCGTGGATCAGATTGCCTTTCCATTAAGATCTTTTCTTTGATTACCGTAACGGCTACATGTCTGCTCATCGCAGTCTCTGCGCTGGATTGGGACAACCGGTTTTATATTCCCATGGAACCTGTTGTTGTACTTTATGCGGGAGGCGGCGCCGCAATTCTGTATAATCGTTTCATCGCCAAAAGATACCGGTGAAAGGGTGAGTCTTTTTCCATTCCTTTCACACGATCGCAGGTATGGCGGGTTTAGGGCGATTGACCGAACTTGGATGACCTGAACCAAATAGCTATGATACTTTCCAATGCCCTCGCCGCTTTTATTTTCATTTCCCTCGTATCCCGTGAAACCGGGACAATCAATGATGCGAAACTTTTTGATTTCTGGATCGGTGAATGGAATCTGACCTGGACAAACGCCGACGGTACGGCGGGAAAGGGTTTCAATAAAATTGAAAAGATCCTGGACGGTAAAGTGATCCGCGAAAACTTTGAAGATAATTCAGGATTCAAGGGGACAAGTATCTCGGTTTACAATTCGTCGGATAACACCTGGCATCAGGCTTGGGCCGATAACCAGGGAGGGTACTTTGACCTCGAAGGCGCGGTGGATGGAGAAAAAAGAATATTCAAGACAAAAGTGAGGGATGTGGGAGGAAAAAAAATAATTCAGCGAATGGTCTTTTATGAAATCGGTTCCGATTCACTCAAATGGGATTGGGAGAAGTCCGAGGATAATGGTGCGACATGGACCCTTCAGTGGCGGGTTTTTTACAGCCGTGCAAAAATTAAGCAACCATAACCGGTATCACGAAGGTGGTGGTTAACTTTTGTGAAACATTCCTTTGGCTCCTTTTAAGAGCGTGATACCTTTCTCGAGCAGGTTGTTGTCAGTCTGAAGGTCGTACCCCTCGGCGTCCAGCGACCTTGTCTCCGGATAAATAAATACGACACTATTTTCGCCAAATGCTTTTATCATCTTTTCCGGTAATTCATGGAAGTATGGGCTGTGCGATACGTTCCCTTTCCGCGATAACACCAGTACCAGCATGTCGTTAGCAGTAACGTTCAGCATACCTTTAAGTAGATCACGAAGACTCCGTGTGAAAACAAACCGTAAGGAAACCGGGATTTTATTCTGCGTCATAAAATTTTCGATTGCCAGATGCGTGTCCTCCGTCGAGTACAGGGTTATACCTAAGCTTAACTGACCTGCGAGCCGCATCGTCCGGCTTACCCAGAGTGAAAACCCTTCCTCCCGTTCCGCGAATTGCGGGCATATCAATAGCAGGTTTTTGTGCACATTCAAGGGCAGTGTGAATCGTGTGAGAAAAATATTTTGCGTGGTTTGGCTGATGAGGCCATCGAATGTCTTTCCGAAGATCAGATCCGAGATCTTGTTTTTTGGGGACCAGCCCAGTACAATATCGGTAATGAACATTTCTTTGATAACACGCTTAATTCCATTGCTGACGTTCTGATCGATCGTTGCTGTGATCTCTACTTTCTGATCGGCTGCGGCCGCGTGTACGATCACCTTATCCAGCATTTTTCTGGCCTGAACCAGTTTGTTCTGAGCCCGGTCTCCATCTTCGACAACGGTCAGACCGATGATGGGAATCCTGTTCTTCGGTTCTTTGATTGTAATGGCAAAGTCTATTAGTTTTTCCATCGTGACCGGATTGGAAACCGGGACGAGGATTCGTTGTGTTTTGACTGTCACTTCTTCGGGTTCGTCAGATTCGCCGAGAAGCACTACTTTTTTGCCTGCATCTTCGGTAACGAACGAGGCAACCAGACAGGTAATGAGAATCAGGACGATGGTGCCGTTCAGGATATTGTCATCAACAAGTCCAATGTTATATCCGACCAGTATCACTGCTAATGTGGCAGCGGCATGGGCGCTGCTTAACCCGAAGATAAGATTACGTTGAGCCGTACTGAAAGAAAAAAAATATCCCGTTGCAAAAGACGCGGCCCACTTCCCTACAAGAGCTATTGTCGTCAACGCACCCGCTACTATCAGGGCCTGTGTGCCATTCGACAGGACTTTTATATCGATCAGCATCCCCACACTGATGAGGAAAAAGGGGATAAACAGGGAATTTCCTACAAATTCGATCCGGTTCATCAGTGATGACGTCTGGGGGATCAACCGGTTTAATGTTAAACCTGCGGCAAATGCACCGATGATCGGTTCGAGGCCGGAAAGCTCCGCGATAAACGCGCAAAAAAATACGACCGATAAAACAAATATGAAATGCGCGTTTTTTTCGTCCGCTAACCTCTTGAAGAACCATGCTGCAATACGAGGTATAATAAACGCGACTATAAGCATAAAAATGATTATCGAAACGCCCAGTCTGACCCACAGGTCGGTCGTTAGTCCGCCTTTTTGCGCGCCTGAAATGATCGCGAGTATGATCAGTACCGCGGTATCCGTAAGGATTGTGCCACCCACCGTTACAGCAACGGCTTCATTTTTTGAGATTCCAAGCCTGCTGACGATCGGATACGCAATCAGCGTATGGGTAGCAAACATACTCGCCGTCAAAAGACTTGTTGCCAGCGAGTACCCAAGGAGGTAGTAACAGACGGGGATTCCCAGCAAAATAGGAATAATAAACGTAAAAAAACCAAAGACGAGACTTTTGTGGCGATTTTTCCTGAATTCACCCAGATCGAGTTCAAGGCCGGCAATAAACATGATGTACAGTAGCCCTATGGTAGAAAAGAGATCGACGGCAGAATTTTTTTCGATCAGATAGAAGCCGTGCGGTCCAATCACGATACCGGAAATGATAAGTCCGATGATTCCCGGAAGGCGCAACCGTTTCAGGACAATCGGCGCCAGCAGGATTATGAAAAGAATAACAGCAAAAACCAGAACGGAATTCCTAAAAGGCGTTTCAAATTCATGCACTAACCGTTCTAAGAACTCGCTCATACCCGGTGGTTTTTACGACCACAAAGGTGGCGATATCGGAGCATCTAATCTATGAACGTAAATCTTGTTTTAATAGAATTTTTTCCTATAATAAGTGCAGATGTTTGGTGCGACGAAAAAAAGGGTATCGCTTCCGACGCGATACCCATCCCGGATGCCGGACTTTATTTTTTTATCGTCGCTTCGCCCGTGCCTGTACTAATCGAAATATGTGGTGTTGTTGTTCCCCGTATGGCCGTCTTTTGAACCGTTACCTGATCTTTCCACTGGCTGATTTCCTCCGTTTTGTCGAATGCAAATGGGGCATTGATCTCACCGTGTTTTTTACTCGCTTTCATCACAATTTCACCCTTTATGTCGTGACCATTAAAATCCAGCACAGCGTCGCCGGATCCGCTTGCAAGGGAAATATCGAACTGTGGAGCCGCGGCCAGTACCACCTCAGCATTTCCGGATCCCGTTGTGAAGCTGCTGGAACCGGTGATTGAAATATCATTGCCTGTTATATTACCGCTTCCGGTTGTAACCCGGAAGACAGCTTGGCTGTCACCAAGTTTGTGACTACCTGAACCGGTTGTCAATGTCAACTCACCGGAACTTTTTGAAACACGGAAGTGCCCGGACCCGGTTGTAGCTTCTATCGTTCCCGTTACCTCGTGAAGGTCAATATTGCCGGACCCGGTATTCATAGTGAGGTCGCCGCTCAGCCGGTTGAACGTATAGTTGCCGGATCCCGTTGTCGCTTTCAGGTTGAACGAAAGGTCCGAAGCCTCCATATTGCCGGACCCGGTTGTGAATTGAATTTCGATATGATCGGGAACGGAGAGCTCCCAATCGGCATTGCCACGTGACGAATTCCCACGGAATTTTTCCTTAATAACAAGCTGGTCGCCCTCCTGGGAAATAACCGGTTCGTAGTCATTTTCATCGAAGGAGTACGTCAAATCCACAGTCACTTTGATATCTCCGCTTTTCCGGAGCACACAATTCCCGGACGCAGTACTCATCCGGATCTTTTTTATACCAGGGAACGTCTTATTCAGTTTTTTTTGAGCCACCAGTTGCTGTGACGCGAACATCGATAATAAGGCCAGGGCAAACAGGAGCTTTGATATTTGTGGGTTCATGGTATTTTTTTTTAGATGTACTGTCAAAAGACCATTTCATCACAGCCGTGGTTGCATCGGGTTTGAAAAATACGTCAGCCGGGACGGTGTGTTCGTGTGTGTTCAGGTTGTCAACATCTTGCCCATGGGGGCTTAAATCACCCGTGCCGTTTCAAGTTGGCCAAACACGCCGAATAGTTTTACCTTAGCGACAAGCAATCATACTTATTCGACCTCAGAATGAAATACGCGGCATACTCGATCCTTGTTACTTTTATTCTTACCCAGTGTAAGGAGCCTGAAGAAAAACTATTCCGGTCAGTGCCCTCCTCCGAAAGTGGCATAACGTTCACCAACACGATCACTGTAGGCGATTCGCTTTCTGTCCTCGATTCGGAGTACTTATACAATGGTGGCGGCGTCGCGATCGGCGACATCAATAACGATGGACTCCCGGATATATATTTTTCCGGGAATATGACTTCATGCAGATTGTACGTCAATAAAGGCAATCTCACATTTGAAGACATTACGGAAAAAGCCAACGTCGGAACGACAAAATGGGCGAATGGTGTGACGATGGTGGATATCAACCAGGATGGATTCAAAGACATATACGTCAGCGTCGGTGGAACAAAAACCACTCCTGAAAAGGAAAGAACGAACCTGCTTTTTATTAATAACGGAGATGCAACGTTTACGGAATCCGCTGCCAGGTACGGACTGGCGGACTCGGGGTATGGAATTCACAGCGCGTTTTTTGACTACGACCTGGATGGAGATCTCGATATGTACCTGTTACGCAACTCGTTTGTAAACTACCATCGCAATATGTCGAAGCCAAAGCTGATCAACGGAGAGGCTGCCTCAACCGACAAACTTTTCCGGAACAACGGCGACCTGACGTTTAGCGACGTATCCGCGGAAGCGGGGATCCTCATCGAAGGCTTTGGCCTGGGTGTCGAAGTGTCGGACATTAACGACGATGGCTGGCCTGATATCTACGTTGCCAATGACTTCATTACGAATGACCTTTTGTATATAAACAATCACGACGGAACATTTTCTAACCGCGCGGCCGCTTATCTGAAGCATCAGACATTTAATGGTATGGGTACGGATGTCGCGGACTACAACAACGACGGTAACGTGGATATTGTGGTACTGGATATGTTGCCCAGGGAAAACAAAAGATGGAAGCTGACCAGTCGTGGTAACACCTACGATGAATTTCAAAATGGAATAAAGAACGGTTATGAGCACCAATACATTCGTAACACTCTCCAGCTGAACAATGGAAACGGTACGTTCAGCGAGATCGGCCAGATCGCCGGCATCGAAGCCACCGAATGGAGCTGGAGCGCGCTTTTTGCCGACTATGACAATGACGGTTTAAAAGACCTTTTCATTTCAAACGGCTACCGCCAGGACATCATTAACCTCGACTTTATCGTGTACGGTGACAAAGAACAATCCATGGGACTCGATCCGGCTGATGATAAGGAAAGGCAAGCCCTGCTGAATGAACTGCCCGGTATTAAGATCCACAACTACATGTACAAAAATAAAGGCGACCTGACGTTTAGCGACGAATCGGATGCCTGGGGTATGTCCGAACCTACCTATTCGAATGGAGCTGCCTACGGCGACCTAGATAACGACGGTGATCTTGATCTCGTCATAAACAATATAGATGAAGTTGCACTAATCATGGAAAGCCGGCTAAGCCAGACCAGGAAGCCAACTCCGTCCAATCACCTGCGTGTAACGTTCACGGGTCCGGATACAAACCGGGAGGGCCTGGGAACCAAAGTCTATATCCGGAACAACGGTACCATACAGTACCAATACTTCAGTCCGTTCAAAGGCTACTTGTCTACAGTTGAATCCTGTCTGCATTTCGGCCTGGGGGCATTGGAACAAGCGGATAGCCTGGAAGTCTGGTGGCCGGATGGGAAGTATCAGCTCCTTCAAAATGTAAAGGCAAACCAGGTAGTTGCACTGGACTACCGGTCTGCAGTTACCGTTAACAGGCCCGTTAGACCAGCACCTGCAACAATCTTCGAAGAGGTAAAGGAAGGCGGTATCGACTACGTACATCGTGAGAATACATTCGTCGATTTTAAACTTCAGCCTACGTTGCCGCACATGCACTCGCGTGGCGGACCTGGCATTGCCGTGGGAGATGTGGACGGAGACCACCGGGAGGATCTTTACATCGGTGGCGCTACCGGTTCGTCTGGTGCATTTTTCCTCCAGCAACCGGATGGGCGCTTCGCCAGGAAAACACTGACCGGCCGGGACAGTATTTATGAGGAAACAGGTGTTTTACTTTTCGACGCCGATAACGATAACGACCTCGATCTGTACGCCGTCAGCGGTGGCGCGGAACACCCAAAAGACTCGGAAGCGTACCAGGACCAACTATACCTGAACGACGGCAGCGGTACCTTCACTCATGCAACCAATGCCTTGCCGCAGATCCGTCAAAGCGGATCATCGGTAGTGGCAGCTGATTACGATCGCGACGGTGATCTCGATCTTTTTGTGGGAGGTCGTATTATACCCAAGGAGTATCCGATGCCAGCCGCAAGTTTCCTGCTGAGAAATGACAGCAAGGGCGAAACCTGCAAGTTTACCGACGTCACGGCAGAAGTAGAGGGATTGCAGAACACCGGTCTGGTATGCTCCGCGTTGTGGACGGATTACGATAATGACGGCTGGATGGATTTAATGGTTGCAGGTGAATTTATGCCCATTACATTCTACCACAACGACAATGGAAAGCTGGTTAACGCGACAGACGACTCAGGCCTTGATCATACGTCGGGATGGTGGAACAGCCTGGTTGCAGGCGATTTCGATAACGACGGGGATACCGACTACGTTGCGGGAAACCAGGGATTGAACAGTCACTTCCGCGCGACGGACAAGGAACCATTGTGTATCCACGCCAGCGACTTTAATAAAGACGGACGTCTTGACCCGGTGATGAGTTACTATGTTGAAGGTAAGAGGTACGTGGGGCACTCGCGTGACAACCTGATCGATCAGATCAACTCAATCCGGGCACGGTTTCGGACGTACACCGACTATGCCAATGTCACATTCGAAGAATCATTCCTTCCGGAGGAACTTAAAGAGGCGTTTGTTGTATGCAGCGAACGTTTTGAAAGCAGCTATCTTGAAAATCTGGGAGAAGGCAGGTTTAAAATCCATGCCTTGCCGCTTCGCGTTCAATTTGCGCCGGTCTTTGGAATGACTGCAGGTGATTACAACGGTGACGGCTTCCTCGATGTTTTACTCGTGGGGAATTCCTACGCCCCGGAAATTTCCAGTGGCCGTGACGATGCATCCATCGGTTTGTACCTCAAGGGAGACGGGAAGGGGAATTTTGTGCCGGTCGATGTTCTGCAAAGCGGATTTATGGCTGACCGTGACGCGAAAGGTATGGCGAAACTCATCCTTGAAGATGGCCGCCAGTTAATACTGGTTACCAATAATGACAGCGGTGTTCAGACCTTTGCATCCCAACTGCCTGGAAAATACTTTAACCCGTCCAACCAGGATGCTTATGCCGAAATAACCTTGACAAATGGAAAGACCCTGAGACACGAGTTTTACCATGGGTCGACGTATTTATCCCATTCTTCGCGCCAGCTCGTTTTACCCGCCGGCATTTCAGCTGTAAAGGTCTTTGACTTTAAAGGGAACACCCGGGTTGTTAAGATTGATTAACGCCGGATTTTTTGAAAGCGTACAACAGAAGGAAAACCCCCGCCGCAAAAAACGGAACACTCAATAGTTGGCCTATACTCAGAAACATGTCACTTTCAAACGGGACTTGTCTCTCTTTGAAAAAACCGTAAAGAAAGTGAAAGCCCCATGCGATGACGGCAAAAAGTCCAGCTATACTGCCGGCCGGTGTTTTCGCTTTCGCCTTTCCCCAATACCAGAGCGTGAACATAAATAGAAGGGCATAAGAAACGGCTTCGTATAGCGGTGTAGGATGCCTCGCGATCCCGATCGTTCTGACCCGGGCCGTGAATACGTCGGGTTTTTCCTGGAAGATTGTAAAATGGAGTGGCTCAGCCCCGGACTCGTATACAAAATCAGACCTGTCGTGGAGGTATGTTTTTACATCGCCGATCAGAAATTCATTCACCATTTTTTCGGTGGCCCCCGCCTTAAAAAAAAGGTAAAGCAGCACGGGGCTGTGTCCGCTCGTGGAGTCCGGCCTCGATGTATCCTTCTTCACATAGACTTCACTCAACGGATTGGGACCGCCCGGCGTGCGCATAATGCAACAAGGCACTTTCATAAGACCATCGGTCACCGGTCTTGCCAATACCACTCCCGTTTTGCTTTCCGTCGGTTTTCCCACAGGCTCCGAGTTAAAAAAACTTCCCAGGCTGATGAACACAGCCGTCAGCGCGATAATGATCGAAACCCGATCGAATACCTGGAGAAATTTTCGGGACGGTGTGTTTGCGCGGCAATAAATCAACAACACCAGTATAATTCCGATAACGGCACCGTGGGCCGAGAGTTTGTCCAGACCTGTAAAATGAAACGTCGGTTGAAAACTGAGAGGAAGAAATATTTCGAGAGGTTTTGTCCAGATGAGGTCGGGTTCGTAAAAAAGCACATAACCAAAACGGGCTCCTATAACGGAACCGAGAAAAACATATTTGGTTAAAGTCTCGACATCCGCCGTGGGTTTATCTTCTTTCCGGTACATGTAGATCAGGAGCCACCTGGCCAGTAAGACTCCGGCAATAAACAGGATTCCGTACCACCGTATCACAAGTGAACCGGATGAAAACAACGCCGGACTACCGTTCCAGATAATGTAATTAACCATGTTGATCAGAAAATAGGATAGTTGAGAATGATCTTACCGGCAATATAATTACTCCCCTGAGAAGTCCAGTGTTCCTGAAAATGGGAATCACACATTTTTTCCCGCCCGACACGGCCATTACCAATTTTATAAATTGACACTTGACCGTGCTATTTTGTTTTATCATCTTGTACGGAAAGATCCATCCTTAAAAATTTATTACCATGACCTTCGCCGAATCGGGAATGAAGTTGTCCATCGAAAATCAGACAGCCGTTATCACGGGTGGCGCTTCCGGCCTGGGGCTGGAGATCGCCGGGAAATTATCGGCTCATGGCGTGAATGTCGTGGTGTTGGACAAGAACATTGACGCCCTGAAAGAAAAAAGATCACAACTGAATTGTCAATGTTTCGCCATTGATATCACCGACGAGAAACAGGTGAGTGACGTCGTGGAAAAAATCGGTAAGCAATCCGGTCGCATCGACATATTGGTCAATAGTGCCGGAATCACAGGTCGTACGAACCTGAAAAGCCATGAAACAGAGTCTGACAATGTAAAGCTGGTCTTTGATGTGAACTTTATGGGCAGCTATTACACATCCAAGCACATTTTGCCCTGGATGCTCCGGAACAATTACGGAAGGGTATTACACATCGCCTCCGTTGCAGGAAAGGAGGGCAATGCGGGAATGCTCGCGTATTCCGCCTCGAAAGCAGCTGTTATCGGCATGGCTAAAGTACAGGGTAAGGAATATGCCGAAACCGGTATCACAGTCAACGCCCTTGCGCCGGCGGTGATACGGACGGCCCTCGTCGACGCGATGCCTGAGGAACAGGTTAAATACATGACGGATAAGATTCCCATGAAAAGATGCGGTACATTGGAAGAAGCCGCTAACCTCGCCTTATACATCGTGTCACCCTTAAACAGTTTCACCACCGGCTTCACGTTTGATCTTACAGGAGGAAGGGCGACTTATTAACCCGCACGGCGGAACACCGACTAAAGTACTATGACTGACGATAAAATTACTATTGGGGTAGTGGGTTTGGGCCTGATGGGCTGCAGTATTACTACCTGCCTGCTGATCGCGGGACATCCCGTTATCGGGATTGCGCCTGTCGACGCCGACCTTCAGTTTGCCGAACCCCGGATCACCGACTACCTCAGACGGTCCGAGCAGGAAGGTGTAGTCACGGAGCCGGCCGGGTTCTACCTGAAAAACCTGGTCATAACAACGGACTATACGAAGCTTGCTGTTTGCGGACTGGTGATCGAGTCCACGCTCGAAGACCTGGCCGTTAAAAAAACGGTGTATGAGAAAATTGAAGCCGTGATCCGGCCGGACGCACTGTTAACGAGCAATACATCGGCTATTCCGATTAGCATACTGCAACAGCAGACGAAGTTGCCCCGGCGTTTTTTTGGCTTGCACTGGATGGAACCGTCCCATACAACCCGTTTTCTGGAGATCATCTTCGGCGACTTGAGCGATCCGGCCGCTGGTGAATATTTATATGAAGTTTCGCAGGGCTGGGGTAAGGAACCCACCATGGTCCGGAAGGACATCCGCGGATTTATTACGAACAGGCTCATGTACGCGCTGTATAGGGAAGCTTTTTATTTAGTTGAGAATGGTTACGCCACGGTGGAGGACGTTGACCGCGCGTGCAGGAATGTTCCCGGATACTGGATGACGCTGGCCGGACCTTTCCGCTGGATGGACCTCACCGGTATCCCCGCCTATCATGCCGTGATGAAAGACTTGTTTCCCACGCTCAGCAATGCGACAGAAGTTCCCAAACTGATCGATGACATCGTGAAGGCGGGCGGTAAAGGAGTTGCCAATGCGCAGGGTTTCCACAAGTACACGCCCGAAGAGGCCAGCCTCTGGCAGGAAACGTATAAAGAGTTCAGCTATGAGATCCGGAAACTTGCCATGAAATACCCCGACGATGTGGTGAAGAAAAAACTTTCGGAATAGACCAGCGTCGAAACCTCCCCCCTACAACTACTTTATCGTTAATAGTTCGCTTACCAGCCTGAGGTTGTCGTTGTTCTCAACATCCAGTACCACGTCGCTGCGATTATTTCTGAAAACATCCAGGCACCATTGCGCCAATTTGTTTTCCCCTTCTTTTAGTACCCACGCCGTTAGCAATTTTTCACCTTCGTCCGGTTTCGCCGTTTTTTTCAGGGCAAAGGCGGTGATCAGCAAATTTACAGGGTTGCCGTTTGCTTTGGAGGATATCACGTCGTTCCATTTCTTTTTCGCCTCCTCCCCGGATTTTAACTTTTCATAGCAGATTCCCTCCAGGTAATCCTCCAGCCTGCTGTCAATATCTTCTTTATACGGCATACCGACACCGAGTCTCTCAGGCCACAGCCTGGACTTGCCGATGTCACTTATCGCACCCTTATATTTTTTCTCCCCGATGTGCCCGATAGCCTGCATGAGCCAGGCCTCCCTGTACAACTGACGTCCATCAGTAGCACCTTCGTAAGGAAGTATGGTCGTTTTATCCAGCAGGTCACTGCAGGCTTTGTATTGCTTGTTCAGCAGCAGCGTATTGGCCAGTAGCATGCTGATACGGAAATCCTCCGGAAAGCGTGTGTGGTATTCCTTCGCCGTGCTCAGTGCTTCACCATATTTTTTTGATTCAATAAATTGCATGACCAGCAGTTTTCCGTACCGCCATTCGGAAGGATCCAACGTGCCGGCAGTCCGCAAGTGATCGGCCGATTGCTCGTCGCGGATAAGAGAGGCTTTCGCCGCGTAAAAGGGAGCGAAGCCGGGATTACCGCATTGATTAAACAGTTCCCTTGCCCGCTCGTTGTTGTTACGGCTCCAATGAATCAGTCCCAGGTAATACTTCGGTTTCCAGTCTGGCGTTTGCGTGATTACCCAGTCGAACACCGTGGCTGAGTTACTTCGGAAAGGAAATACCAGCTCGGGAGAAAGTGCGGTAGCTTTATTCAGGTTATCCGTTACTCCATCACCGTTCGCCTTCATCTGCAGGTAAGCCTTCCAGTAGTATACTTCCGGAGTAGGTGGTGCGAGGTTCAGAACTTCCAGGCTTTCCTTCCAGAGGTTAAGGGAAAAATACCAGTCGGCCAGCTGAAGATAGGTCTCGTGGGGGAGCTCATTCCGGATCAGGGAAGTAAAATTCTTGCGGGTTGATTCGGTTGGATCAAGGCGGTACGATTCAAAGCGGATGAAGTGATTAAGGGGATTCAGTTTTTTCAACAGGGTCAGAGCGGTTGTGAATCCTTCCTGATCTTGCTTCAGCCTTGAAATCAAAGCGACCATCTGGATGGCGTCGACGTTATTCGCGTTTGCGTCCAAACTTTTGTTCGCATAGAGCAACGATTTTTCAGTATCTCCCAACCTGAAATAAATTTTACTGAGCGCCGTAAATGCAGCGCCGCGATATTCTCCTGACAATGCTGCGATATCAAATCCATCCCTTGCGTCGGTGATGTTTCCCAGTTGCAGATTTATTTGCCCGTAGTAAAAATTGGCTCCGGGATCGTAGGTATTGATGCTGAGCGCGTGCCTGGCATACACCATTGCTTTTTCATAATTCAAGTTCCGGTACATCAGCATGGCCATGTCTACGAGAGCAGGAGCAAAGTTGGGATCTTGGGCCAGGCAGCTCATAAGTTTGTTTTCTGCGGCAGCATAAAAACGTTGTTGAATATTTTCCCGCCCCTGGAGATAGAGTCCGTAAACCGAGTTCCAGTCAAAATCTTTAGGTGAATCAACTGGGCGGGACAAGACTCCGTCATCCGGGTTGGACCTGTACTCCATGGCGTGCTGACCAAGCCTGACAATGAGGTTATCACCTTTCCCGCTGAACAAAACGGAATCGGAAAATACCTGGAGTGTTTTAAAATCTACTTTTTTTGAATAGACAAGCCGTTCTCCATCATATATGCTGAGTTCTTCTTGCATATCCTGCAACGGCGAAAAGTTTATTTTCAGGAAGTTACGGGCGAGCTGAAGATTGAGTGCTCCGGATGGATTTGCTTTGACAAAACCTTTTGTGTCCATTACGGGGAACCAATATTCCGTCCATGAGTCGGTATTTGCGGGAGGGAAACCGATGTGTTTGAAGGGTGTGAACGAGCTTTCACCTGCCGCCTGGTTGAACATCCTGCCTGATTGGACTTCAACATATTGGCCATCGGTGTCGGATAATAATTTTTCCCAGATCATACCCTGGCCCGACAGACCCCATATCCATATTTTTTTTCCCGCTTTTTCATCGTGGGTCGAATAACGCCCCATTCCGAAATGGTCATCATGCCAGTAGGCGCCGAAAAACTCCGTGTATTTTCCAAAAACGTGATACGATTTGTAGCCCCCGAAATTGTTCTGCTCATAAAATGAAATATCCTTGCCATTCTCCTTATTGATATTCCAGTCGGCATATTCACCCCCATGGCCAATGTATTTTGTGCCGGGGTAGATGAACTCAAGATTTCCGGCGGACTTTAACCCCGTGTTCATCCAGGTATAATAGGATTGTTCAAGAGGTGTCTGGTTATACCAAAAGGAGCGGGTTGTGAAATACGCTTTGTCTTTCGGAAGATTGATCTCCAGTGTCCAGTAGGTCTGGGTGAGCAGGTCAAGCGTTCCGATGTAGCAACTTACACTTCCGTCATCTTTTTTGGTTGTGTAATAATCGACCGGCGTGGCGCAGTTCGGGGTGTGACCGATGATTCCATAGTTTGCCTCGATGCCTCCGCTTGTCCATGGCCCCCGCATAGCCACGTCTCGAAATTTGACTACCTGGTTATAATAGATGAATGGTTTGCCGGTAGACTTTTCCCAGGCGCCCCAGATCTTTCCGCCAACTTCGGGAAGGATCATCAGCTTAATGAAATCGTTTTCCATCTCCACGACCTGCCAGTCTTTGTTTACGCCTTTATCGGTATACCCGTCGAAGCGATAATACGGATATATGTTGCCCATTCGCGCAACGGGATCAGGATCCGAAAAGCCGTAGGTTTTGAATGTTTTTTTATACTCTTTTAAAACTGAAGGATTGCGCTGGGCCAATACGTTGGTTAATAATAGTAAGACAGCGACAGCGGTGAGGATGTATTTCATAGACACAGAAATTTGTGGGCGAAAGAAAATGGCGGGTATTTGGTATTAGTCTTGCAGCAGCAGTGTACCGAATGCGGAAGGAATATGAAAATCAGGTGTCGTGGATTCCGGTTTCATCCAGCTGATCCATTTCATTTTTTCCTCGCTGCCGTTGACATCGTCGCACTCCGCGCGAAATATACCGGCTTCGATTTTCCTACCCGTTAATAATCCCAGCGACTTTAGTGATTCTTTATTAACCGCTACTTCAACGGTGTAACCGTGTTTGGTGCGATTTGATCGGACGATCAGTTTACCGGCCGGCCACGTCCAGTTTGAGTTGAATTTTCTGTGGTACTCGGCCTGGTAATCCAATACGCGGGCGAGTGGGTCAAGTTCCAATCCATAGTAAGGAGAGAGACGGTCGTCTTTTCTGAAAAATATTTCTACCCGTTCCGAACTGGCCACTTCCGATTTGTCATTTGTTTTCACATAGATCTGTATGTTGTCGTCTTTTACATCGTAGAGCAAGTAGATCCAGTCTTTGCTATGCAGGGCTCTGAAAACCATGGAGGTCGCTTTTCGGTTTTCCCATGGGTAGACGAAGTCCGAAAGTTCGATGGCATTCTTCCATTCCGGATTATCACCCTTGCCATTAACAACAAACTCCTCTCCGCTGATCTTTCTTACATTATATGTTTTTGTTTCTTCGAATAGGGTTACACTGGCCATAGTTAGAATAAAATATGAAAGATAGGTCATAAGGATAGGATTTACATGTTGTGGGTCGTCCGGATATTCCCGGACGACCATTATTGTGGAGTCGTGGATTTATTAAGCCGAGGCAGCCTGTAGTATTTCCTTCAGTCGCTTCGAGACGATTCTTTCTTCGCCCGGTATCATCATCCAGGTCGTGATATCTACGGTCTGGTCATCGCCCATTGTTTCAATTGACGGATGGCCGTTTCGCAGCGCATTTCGAACTTCTCCGGGTGTGGTTTTAACTTTGGTATTGTCCCATCTGACCTTAATGGACGGAATATGATTCGCTACGGGAGGAACGTGGATTTCGGTCTTCACGCCGGGAACCGCGGACACAACTTCGTGGATCGTTTTAATCTGTTGTTCCCACATAGCCCATTCTTTCTGGTGGTCTTTGGCCAGGTAGATTTCCAGTGCTACGAGCATCCCCAAAATCTCCTCCTTGTTCACTTTCATTCCTCGTCCTACAGTGTCACCATTCGGTGGTGCGTTTTTTCGCGCAGCCCTGATCAGGTCTTTTTTGCCGAGGAGCAAGCCGGCACTTTGCGGACCGCGGAGTCCTTTACCACCGGAGAAGCAAACGAGATCGAAACCCATTTGCGTGTATTTCCAGAGATTTTCAACGGGCGGAACATCCGCCGCGCAGTCGTTAAAAGTAGGGATACCGTGTTTTTTTCCCAGCGCCACAAATTCCTCGGCCTTTACCTTGCCGACGGTATTATTATAATTGAGAAACCACATCATGGCCGTCCTTTCGTTTATGGCGGCCTCCATTTCCTTCAGCGTTTCCACTTCGATCATTTTGGCACCTGTATTCCGCAGGGCATGAGCATATCCGATGTGATGCGATTTCTGGATGATCACCTCGGACTTCATGCCGGTCATATCGTTGGGGATGCGTGCTGCTTTTGCCGGGTCGCCACCGGTGATCACACCGGCTGTTCCCAACGTGATGGCTGAAAAAGCACCCGCCGAAACCATCGCTGCTTCGCATTTCAGCAACTCGGCAATACGTTCGCCTACCCGGTCCTGGAGTTCTTCCAGGTTTACAAACTGAAGCGCCGCATAGTTGATGGCTTTTATGACTTCCGGGTGGGGAAGGGAAGCGGTGAGAGCGGTGTAGGTCCCGGCCGCATTAATAAAGGTGCGGATTCCAAGTTCTTTGAAATAGTCGCGGTCGAAGTCCTTTTCGATGCTCTGCGCGGAGGCATCATAACCGGACAGAGAACCCAGGAGGGGTAATGTGACCAGCCCTTTTAACAGATCTCTTCTCTTATTCATAGGAGTAAAATATGGTTATTTTAATATTAAGGTTCTTTTTTGGGCCGCTTTTTCCTGAAAGGTTGCATCTACTCCTCCGATTGGATGTAAATGAAACGTGTGTGACTAAAATGTTGATAAAATATCCAAAAAATGCCCTCACACGTTTTCACTCTATTTCAATCGAAGGAAGTGGCATGGGCGATGTGTTGGTGTGTGTGCGTGTGCGCACACAAAATCGATGTGTGCGGATACATTTGTGAAATTTACTTGCTTTTTTCTTAACGTTGGCATAGCTTAGATAAAGAAATAAAATTTTGTCAGCCTTTATTTCTTCAAAATCATCTTTTAACAAACCCAAACAAAATGAAAAAATGTTTACCAAAACTCATCGTCTTGCTCTTGCTGGCAAGCGCCTCGGCTATGGCGCAGACAGTTACAGGGACAGTGACTTCAAGCGTTGATGGTTCACCATTACCGGGAGTGTCGGTGCTGGTGAAGAGCACCACGGCTGGAACGACCACGGACACGGATGGAAAGTATGTTATCACCGTACCCGATGCCAGTGCCGTGTTAGTTGTGTCCTTTATAGGATTCGCTTCTCAGGAAATTGAAGTCGGAAGCAGAACAGTTATTGACGTTGCCCTGGTTGAAGATATTACCCAGTTGAATGAAGTAGTGGTTACAGCGCTTGGTATCGCACGCGAAACTAAAACGCTGGTTTATGCCACCCAGTCGGTAAAGCCCGCCCAGCTTACCGAAGTACGGGATGCTAACAACGTGCTGAACTCGTTACAAGGTAAGATTGCCAACGCTGTCATTACACAGGGTTCGGGTGGTCCAGGTAGCGGTGCCCGTATCGTGTTACGCGGTAACCGTTCTATTCAGGGAAGTAACAATGCCCTGATCGTAGTTGACGGTGTGCCGATTACCAATGGTACGAACGGTACCATCACAAGTGATTTTGGAGGTCTTCAGGGAACTGACGGAGCTTCTAACATCAACCCTGATGATATTGAATCCATGACTATCCTTCGCGGTGCGTCTGCAGCAGCTTTGTACGGTAGCGCAGCCGGTAACGGCGTGATCGTCATTACTACAAAAAAAGGAACAAAGGACAGGACAACCGTTACAATTAACTCCGGAGTAACATCAGAAAGGCCATTTGTACTGCCTGACATGCAAAACACATACGGTCAGGGTAACTCGGGCGTAATTAACGGCGCATCAGGAGAAAGCTGGGGCGCGAAAATGGAAGGTCAGTCATTCACCGGTTATATGGGTGAGCAACGTTCTTACTCAGCGCAATCGGATAACATTAAAGACTTCTTCAGGACCGGACTTAGTGTTAACAATTCGATCGGTGTGTCAGGTGGTTCTGAAAAGATGCAGACCTATCTGTCCTACACTAACAACAACGTAAAAGGTATCCTGCCAAGAAATGACCTGAACCGCCACTCCATGAACCTGCGGATAAGCAACCAGATCAGCAAGAAGTTTTCCACAGATGCCAAGGTAACTTATATACTCCAGGATATAGACAGCAAGTATGAAACCGGCGAGTCAGCTCTTAGCCCTCCGACAGCGATCTACCAGATCCCGCGTAACGTGAGCCTGGATGACGCTAAGAACTTCGAGACGATTAATAACGTCGGTGTTCAGGTACGTGCGCCCTATCCGGTAATCAACCCCGCACTGTATCAGAATCCATACTGGATTGTAAACAGGACACAGACAAACGAAGCCCGCGAACGTGTAATGGGATTCGTTTCTGCCAAATACGAGATCACAAACTGGCTGAACGTATCCGGAAGAGCTAACCTTGACAAGATCTCCGATCGTCAGGAAAGAGTATTTTATGCCGGAACTGTCGGTATCTCGGGAGTTGGTGGAGCTTATTCAAGGACTAACATCGATGTCACCCAGAAATGGTTCGACCTCATGCTTGAAGGAAAGAACAGCCTTACAGACGACTTGAAAATTGACTACCGTGTAGGTGCAATCCTTCAGGATAATTTGTATGAAGCGGTGTACAACAACGCAAACGGACTTAACGTAACGAACGTTTTCAGCTTGAACTTTGCGACTAATCCGACGTTCTCCCAGGAAGCAACGCATGTTCAGACGCAGTCTCTTTTCGGACAGGTCAACCTTGCCTTCAAAGAATCAATTTTCCTTGATGCCAGCTTGAGAGAAGATTGGGATTCTCGTTTACCTGCCCCTTACAGATTTAACTACCCTTCCGTGGGTCTTTCAGCGATCGTTTCTGACCTCGTTCAACTACCGACAGCTGTTTCATTCCTGAAAGTGAGTGGAAACTATGCTGAAGTAGGTAACGGCGGTATCGCGCAAGCCAGGTTCAATACATTCGGATATTCCCAAGGTGCAGGATCAGGTTTCATTTACAGAGATCCTCTGAAAGCTATTCCTAACCTGAAACCTGAGATCGTGAAGAATCTTGAGTTTGGTATCGATGCGAAGTTTATGGAGAACCGCTTGGGCTTCCAGTTCACTGTATATAAGAGCAATTCCATTAACCAGTTGTTGAAGGTTAACCTTCCCGTGGGAACCGGTTTCTCTCAGCAATACATCAATGCCGGAGATATCCAGAACAAAGGCCTCGAACTTGTGTTAAATGCTACACCGGTCAAAGGCCCATTGACCTGGGATATAGCATTAAACCTTGGTATGAACAGGAACAAAGTTGTTGAATTGACAGAAACTGTTAAAGAATTCCTGGTAGTGGATTCAGGCTTCGGCCGTTCGGCGACACCTGTGATCCGCGAGGGTGAAAGTTTTGGCGATATGGTTGGTTTCTTTTGGATGAACACCGCCGACGTATATGATTCCGATGGCAAATTTGTCAGCCACTCCAACGCCGGAACACCGTTAGTGACTCCTTCCGGAGCGCCCCTCTCATCTATTACAACGGGTGACCAGGCCGTGATCGGTAACTTTAACCCGAAAGCTACATTAGGTTTAACCAACATGCTCAACTTCAAACAGTTCTCTGTGCGTCTGTTGGTTGACGGCCGGATCGGAGGTACTATCATGGATGGAACGGAACAATTGCTTGCTTATAACGGAGCTCCTGCAGTAACAGCTAATTTCCGCGAAGGCGGCTGGAACCTGGGTGGTGTAGATTCAGATGGCAACGACGTGGATGCTACGATCAATGCCCAGACATTCTGGACTAACGCTTCCGGTGGACGTTATGGAACTGCTGAATTCTTTACATATGATGCAACCAACTTCAGGGTTCGTGAACTTTCCGTTGGATATTCTATCCCTGTCCCCAGCTCGTTCCTGATCAAGTCAGCGAGACTTTCCGTAGTTGCGCGTAACTTGTTCTTCTTATACAGAGGAAGTTCTAAACTGGATATCCCGGGAATCGGAAAACGCAAAATGTCGTTCGATCCTGATATGTCCCTGGGTAACGGTAACTGGCAAGGTATCTCCTATGGTACTTTACCGTCTACAAGAAGTATAGGGGTTAACTTACAACTTACGTTCTAATACGTAGAAAAATATAATCGTTCATATATGAAAAAATATAAGACATTTTTAAGAACCTACGGCAGTGTAGCGCTTTTGTGCAGCATTGTGTTCGTTATGTCATGTACGGATAACTTCGATGACATCAATACCAACAAGAATAAGCTCTCGCAATTGGAACCTGCTCAGCTGCCTTTCCTCTTCTCGAAAGTCCAGTCGACAGCCACCAATAACGGATGGAACTACCAGATCGCTCAGAATCTCTTCCACGATCAGTATTGCCAGTACTTCGCCAATACAACAACGTATTTCCCTTCCGATCGCCTCGTGATCCGGATGGACTGGATACGGGCGGCATGGAATCCGATCTACACGGAAGTAGTACCTCAGCTTCAGACTATCATGGCTGAAACTGAACCGACTTCAGCCGAATACGCGTTGGCGAATATCATGTGGGTGTATACATTCCACAGACTGACTGACACCTGGGGACCTGTTCCTTATTTCAAAGCAGGTGAAGCCGGGCTGGGTGTACCTTACGACGCGCAGGACGTGATCTATGATGACTTGCTGAAGAGACTTGAATCTTCGGTAGCAACGCTGAACAACTATGCAGGCCAGAATGTGTTCGGTAATTTCGACCTGATCTATGAAGGTGATATCGACAAGTGGAGAAAATTCGCCAATACGCTTCGTCTTCGTTTAGCAATCCGGATTTCCAAGGTAGATCCTGCGCGTGCAAAAACAGAAGGTGAAGCCGCCGCAGCCGCCGGAACATTGACTACCAGCCCTGGGGATGACGCGCTGATCACAAGATCCAAAAAAGGCGACGATTTTAACGGATTGTCTATCATGGACTGGAACGAATTCAGAATGAGCGCGGCAATGGAGTCCGTGTTAAAAGGTTACGACGATCCTCGTATGCCGATATACTTCCTCCCTGCGGTAACTACCGGAGACTATGAAGGTTTGAGAAATGGCCTGACTTCCGGAGACATGGCAGCCGACCTGAACAAAGCCGATGCGAACTCTCACCATGGCGCGCGCTGGTCTTCAACCGAAGGTCTGGAAACCCCGTCAAACGTGATGGCTACTGCAGAAGCCGACTTCCTGAAAGCCGAAGGAACTCTTTTAGGCTGGAACATGGGCGGCGGAACAGCTCAATCTCACTATGAAAAGGGTATTCGCAACTCCATGCTTCAGTGGGGTATTACGGATGAAGCAGCCATAACGGCCTACATCAACAGTACCAATACACCTATCGCACCCGGCGACTACCTGGATTCACCTCCATTAACAGATGTTCCCGTTCTCTTTGGCGCTACAACAGACATCCAGAAAGAACAGATCACCCTGCAAAAATGGCTGGCGTTGTATCCGGAAGGTGTGGAAGCCTGGGCGGACATCAGACGTAGCGGCGCGTTGACGCTTTACCCGGTGGCAAACTCAGATAACCCTGACCTGCCTTCTACCCCGGCTAACCCTGCAACAGACCATATACGCCGTATACCTTTCATCAACGATGAAAAGGTCTCCAATGGTGTTGAAGTCGGTCGTGCAGTCGATCTGCTGAGCGGTGAAGATAAGATCACTACACCACTCTGGTGGGATAAGAACTAATCCAAATCGTGAATCCAGATTAGGATCATGAGAAATATGCAAAAGGGTCAGTTTTAACTGGCCCTTTTGTTTTTTATCAAAGTTGATTCGCGGCTAACCGACCGTACATATAAAACGAGGTGTCGTCAAAAAGAGGAAAGGTAAGTTCGCGCCCTCACGCATATTCCATATTTTTTTACGTAAGATTGAAGGACTGATTCCTATACTGAATTATGACTAGAATAGTCTTCTTTATACCAATATGTACTGCGGTTTTACTGTGGGGATGTTCAAAAAAAACGGATGATAAACTGTTCACGGAACAGGCCGCCGCGGACACGGGTATCGAATTTGAAAATAAGGTCATTCAGGACAAGGACAATCATGTTTTGAACTATCCTTACTACTTCAACGGTGGTGGTGTGGCAGTGGGAGATATCAACAATGACGGCCTGAATGATATTTACTTTTCGGGAAACATTGTGGCGAATAAACTATATCTGAACAAAGGTGATTTCCGGTTCGAGGATATCACCGAAAAAGCGGGCGTCAGTGCAGCCGAAGGCTGGAAGACCGGCGTAACCATGGCGGATGTAAATCAGGATGGCTGGCTGGACATCTATGTCAGCCGTTCGGCAATGGGCGACTCTGTCCTCCGCAAGAACCTGCTCTTTATCAACAATAAAAACGAAACGTTTACTGAAAAGGCAGATGACTTCGGCCTGGCCGACAATTCATACTCAACCCAGGCCTCGTTTTTCGACTACGACAAAGACGGAGACCTCGACCTGCTGGTGCTGAACCATTCCCTTCCCAAATACGCGGGTTTCAACAACATGCTTATCAACTTTAAGAAACAAAAAGGATCCAAATTTCAGAGCAAACTGTACCAGAACAACAATGGAAAATTCAGCGACGTCTCTGCAAAAGCTGGGATCGTGAATAACGTGCTGAGTTTCGGCCTCGGCGTCGCTGTATCCGACGTAAACAACGATGGCTGGCCGGATATTTACATTTCAAATGATTTCAACGAAGAAGATTACCTCTATGTAAACAATCAGGATGGAACCTTCCGAAATGCCATTCGCGATGCCATGGGACATGTGTCCCTGTTTTCCATGGGCTCGGATATCGCGGATGTGAACAACGATGCACTTCCGGATATTTTCACTCTGGACATGCAGCCGGAAACGAACGAAAGAATCAAACTGTCATCCGGTGATGACAATTACGATAAATATGAAATACTGGTGAAATCCGGATTTCATCACCAGTCCATGCGGAATATGTTTCAGCTTAATAACGGTAACGGTACCTTTTCCGAGATCGGGCAGCTGATGGGTATATCAAACACAGACTGGAGCTGGTCTGCACTGTTTGCCGATTTTGACGGCGATGGCTGGAAAGACCTTTATGTAAGCAATGGTTATGAAAAGGACTACACCAATATGCAGTTCCTTAAATACACGGTGGATGAAAGAATAAAATCGCGTCAAACCGGATCATCACCGGACATCAAAGAGATCATCGGGCAGATGCCAGCCATCCAGGTCGGTAATTTTTTGTTCCGGAATAACGGAGACCTGACGTTCACAAAAAAGACAGGTGAATGGGGTATCTCCAGGGCATTCAAATCCAACGGCGCGGCATATGCCGATCTGGATAACGATGGCGACCCTGACCTCGTCATCAACACCATGAATGAAAAAGCCGTACTCTACCGGAATTCATCGGGCGATCAGAACAAAGCAAGGTTCTTAACGGTAGATCTGAGAACGGCAAACCCGGATCGGATCATTATCGGTACCAAGGTCCTGGTGTATGTCAGAGGTCACGTTCAATACCAGGAATTTTCCCCTGCGCGGGGGTTTCAGTCGTCCATGTATGGACCTCTTTCCTTCGGAATACCGGACACAACGCTCATCGATTCAGTCCGTATCATCTGGCCGGATAATAAAACACAAGTTGTAAAAAATCTGCCGGCTCCGTCCGTATTCACACCAAAGTACATCGACGCGAAAAATGATTACACCTACCCGCCCGCAGCGCAATCCCTGTTTAACGAAACTCATATTATCGACTGGACGCACCACCCTGCAGATACCAATGATTTCAAGCGGCAGTTACTCCTTCCAAAGATGTACTCCTTCTCCGGCCCGGCACTGACACGCGGGGATGTAAACAAAGATGGCCTTGAAGATCTGTACCTGGGTGGCGGATACCGGCAGTCCGGCGCGTTGTTTCTTCAGCAAAAAGACGGATCGTTCCGTGAGAAGAAAATTCCCGCTTTTGAAAAAGATAAAAACCATCAGGATGAGGACGCTGTGTTCTTCGACGCCGACCGGGATGGCGACCTGGACTTATACGTAGTGAGTGGCGGATATTTCCTCCGGGAAAAAGATGCGCTGCTTCAGGACCGCCTATACCTGAACGATGGTCAGTCGAACTTCACAAGGTCTGCCTCGGGCCTTCAGGCTGAAACATTTGCCGGGTCCTGTGTTGTTCCGTTTGACATGGACAGCGACGGCGATCTCGACCTGTTTGTAGGAACACGCCTGACACCCGGTAAATATCCCGTGCCGGCGTCCAGTTTATTGCTGGCCAACGACGGGAAAGGACATTTTAGTGAAGTCAGCCATCCGTTTCTCCAGCAACTGGGAATGGTAACCAGTGCCGTTGCCGTCGATATTAACAAAGACGGTATGCAGGATCTGATCGTGACTGGCGAATGGATGCCGGTAAAAGTATTTATTAACTCGCCAGAGGGCGTCCGGGACGAATCGGAAAAATGGATAACGGCTCCGAATAGGGGATGGTGGAATTGTATCGCGGCTGAAGACTTCGACAACGATGGGGATATGGATCTCATCGCCGGCAATTACGGATTGAACAACACCTATGCGGTCTCGGCGGCGCATCCGGCAACACTTGTTTACAAGGATTTTAACCAGGACGGACAGGTCGATCCATTTTTCTCCTATTATATCGGAGAGAAATCCTATCCCTATGCCAGCCGTGACGAGGCTCTTGGACAGGTCGGCTCGTTGCGCAACCGCTTTCCGGATTATACTTCCTATTCGAACGCAACACTGAATACGATCTTCACGCCGCAGGAATTGGAGAACGCCGAAGAACTCAATGCCACGTTTTTAAAGACTACGCTGTTCGAAAATGCGGGTGGCCGGTTTGAAATCCGGGAGCTTCCCGTTGAAGCTCAGTTTTCCCCGGTGCACGCCCTAGCGGTTGCAGATGTGGATGGCGACGGTGATCAGGATGTGATCCTCGGAGGCAACGACTCAATGGTAAGAGTAAGGATCGGGAAATCGGATGCCAACAAAGGTATATTACTGTTGAACAATGGAAAAGGACACTTTAGTTACGTAACACAGAACAGAAGCGGATTGAACTTTTCCGGTGATGTCCGGCGACTGCTCTTTGTTGCCGGCAAGGACAAAACACAGTTGATATCGGGAGAGACCGGTGCCGCCGTGAAGTCGTATGAACTGAGGAAATAAACTGATTCTATTTGCATTTTTAAAACCCCCTCGATAAGTTTTTTTTTGACGATGATTACTATTTAGATGAAAACAAAAACAATCCTGGCTGCAGACGGCCATTCCATTTATTCACCTGTAAAAAGTACTGTATTAGCATTGATCACCATCGTACTGGGATGTGTTCTCTTCTCCTGCGAGGAAAAGAAGATGTGGACAATTCCCAGCGAGGAGGGAAACCTTGTCGTGGAAGTCGTTACCGATGGGATTCAGATTCCGTTCGGCCTGGCTATCCTCGGGGAAAACAAATTGCTGGTGTCGGACAGACCGTCCGGAAAAATTATCATCGTCGATGTGGAAACGGGTGAAAAGACCGAAGTGAAGGACGTTCCTCCCGTTGTCACCCAGGGAGACGGCGGGATGCTCGATGTTATCGTTCACCCGGATTTCAAAAACAACAGCAAGATCTTGTTTGCATATGCCATGGAGGATGAAAAAGGGAGTACCCTCTCCGTTGAAATTGCAACGTTAAAGGACAACAGGTTGTCGGACCGGAAAAGGATTTTTGCCGCACAGCCGTATTATAAGAAGTATAATTTTTTCGGATCGCGTTTATTGGTGAAAGACGGATTTGTATACATCACTACGGGCGTTACCAAAGCTTATCAGGACTCAGCCCAGTTACTGTCGAATCACCTGGGCAAGATCATGCGCGTGCGTGAAGACGGCTCTGTTCCCGAGGATAATCCGTTTGTTCATACCGCCGGCGCCCTGCCCGACATCTGGTGTATTGGAACGCGAAATCCGCAAGGTCTGGCTCTCAATCCCTTTACGCAGGAAATATGGGAGAATGAACACGGACCCAAAGGCGGCGACGAGATAAATATTCTGCAAGCCGGGAAAAATTACGGGTGGCCGTTGATCACCTACGGTACGGAATACGATGGTACACCCGTCGGAAAGGGTCTCACACACCTCGAAGGCATGGAACAACCCTTTTATTATTACGTGCCATCCATCGCCCCCAGCGGAATGGAGTTCTATACCGGTGACGCGTTTCCTGCCTGGAAAGGAAACCTTTTCCTCGGTGGAATGGTACTTACCCACCTCAACCGTCTTGTGATCAAGGACAACAAGGTAGTACACGAAGAACGATTGCTGAAAGATCAGAAATGGCGCGTTCGTTCCGTGAAACAGGGGCCTGACGGATTTTTGTACATCGGCGTGGACGGTGGAATGATTTTAAGGATAAGACCGGAGTAAATCACAATCAGGAACATTCACACGTTGATGAAGGACCCGGGCCGGATTTTTTGGCTGGCGCGAACGGGTATTAATCCCCCTGAATTCCTATTTTCGCCTTTATGGAATACAGGCAATTAGGCGGATCGGGACTACGTGTACCCGTATTGAGTTTTGGCACCGGTACCTTTGGCGGTGGTGGTGATTTTTTTAAAGCGTGGGGTGCTACACAAGTGGAAGAAGCATCGCGCCTCGTCGATGTGTGTCTGGATGCCGGTGTAAACCTGTTCGACACAGCTAATGTGTATTCACAGGGAATGTCCGAAGAGATACTGGGCCAGGCGATCAGGAATAAACGCGCTCAGGTTTTGGTCTCAACGAAGACCACTTTTCCAATGGGAAAAGGCGTGAATGATTATGGATCTTCACGGATGAATATCATACAATCCTGCGAAGGCAGTTTAAAGCGACTCGGAGTCGATCACATCGACATATATCATATGCATGGATTCGATGCGAATACTCCCGTGGAAGAAACAATGAATGCCCTTCACTCCCTTATTCAAAGCGGCAAAGTGCGTTACATAGCATGCTCAAATTTTTCCGGCTGGCACCTCATGAAATCACTCTCCGTATCGGAACGTTACGGATGGTCGAGGTACGTTGCCCACCAGGCATATTATTCACTGATCAACCGGGATTTTGAGTGGGAGCTCATGCCCCTTGCGATCGATCAACAGGTTGGAACGATCGTCTGGAGCCCGTTGGTAGCCGGTTTGTTGAGTGGAAAATACAGGCGCAATCAGCCCAGACCGGATGCCCGAGTCAAACAGGGGGGTAGTCCTGTTCCGGAATTTGTAGTTTCGGATGATGTGCTCTACAGGACCGTTGACGCGATGGATGCGATCGCAGCTGAAACCGGAAAAACACATTCTCAAATTGCGCTCAACTGGCTGCTTCAAAGGCCGACGGTTGACAATATTATCATTGGAGCGCGGAATGAAGAACAGCTCAGGCAAAACCTGGGAGCTGTCGGCTGGAACCTTACACTGGAACAGGTGAAGAAGCTGGATGAGGTAACGGCTGTTCCACCGGTCTATCCCTACTGGCACCAGCGCCAGTTCCCCATGCTGAACGCCGATCCGAAATTATACAAGAACCTATAAGGGAAGAACGTCCGTATTTACAACCTATAACACATATTCTGACATGGCTTTAAAAGTGCTGGTTTGCGAGGATGACATTATCGTCTTAAAAGTGATACAGGTTGCATTTGAAAATGAAAACGTGGAGGCAGTTTATCTACAGGATAGCCGGAAAGCGTTCCAGCTTTTAAAGGAAAATGAGTTCGACCTGATTATCACGGATATACATATGCCCTACCACAATGGGGACGAACTTCTTCAACTGGTCAGGAAAGAACAGAAGAGAAAAACTCCTATTATTATGATCTCATCCGATACACAGGAGGAAGTTGTGGCCCTGGCTCTGAAAGAGGGGGTTAATGAATTTATTAAGAAGCCTATAGACGCCATCTCTTTCCAAAAGAAGATCCGAAAGTTCCTTTAGAACTGACGGCGTTTCAATTGACGCCTCGGTTGTTGAAAATAATAGGAGGAAACCTGTAACCAAAGGGGTAGCAGGCAGTAATTCATTACGTTATAGGAACAGGCTACAGTATTTCTACGGTTGAAGTCAGAATAGTTACATCCGGAGACCGATTGATTCGGTTTTCCGCGTGTTCAACCTACTTTACGAAAAGTTTATCATTCCCTGCAGGTCATATAAACACGATGTAATTATGCTGAAGAACTTTTTCACCCTCGCCATTCGGAACCTTCTGAAGAGAAAGCTGTATTCGTTCATTAACATCTTCGGCCTCGCCATCGGCATGGCGGTCTGCCTGGTAATATTAAGGTATGTTGATTTTGAACTCAGCTACGATCGTTTTCATATCAAGGCGTCGCAGATTTTCCGTACCACGACAACATCGTACAGGAACGGGGAGATGCGTGGCAGGGGCGTCCTTTCGGGGTATGCCCAGGGTCCGGCATTACTCGCAGATGTTCCCGAGATCAAGGCGTACGTGCGGACGCACCCGATGTACGGCGGCGCTGTAGTCACCTATCAGCGGGAGGCCGGCGAGCCATCCGCGTTCCATGAGGAAAGTATCCAATGGGTGGACTCCACCTTTACGGATATTTTCACCTACCACGCGCTCCAGGGTGATCTGAATACAGCCCTGGATCATCCCAACTCTATTGTTATCACCAAAAAGACGGCTGACCGGTATTTTCAAAAAGGTGAGGATCCTCTGGGAAAGACCCTGCAGATCGCGGGTGGCTGGTCAGACGGTGCCTATGAGATAAAGGCTGTCATTGAAAATGTACCCGACAACTCGCACTTCAGTTTCGATTTCTTACTTCCCATTCACAACCTCCTGCGCAATGAGCAATACACAAATGACGATGGCTGGGGTTGGAATAATTTTATTACGTACGTGGAGCTAAGTCCGCAGGCTGTCCGGGAGAAAGTGGAGGAAAAATTACCGGCTTTCGTGGAAAAATACCAGGGGAAGGACCTCGCTGAATCGAACAGCAGGAACGTACTGACATTCCAGCCGATATTGGATATTCACCTGAGTCCCGGCCTGGAATATGAGTCAAGCGCTACCGTCGCCACCAGTACGATCTACTTTTTTATTATCATATCCGTTTTTATCATGGCGATAGCCTGGGTCAACTATATCAACCTTTCCACGGCGAGGGCGATGGAACGCGCGCGCGAGGTAGGGATAAAGAAGGCTGTAGGAGCGTTAAAAAGCCAGTTGATATCCCAGTTCGTCTTTGAGTCTATACTGGTGAATCTCATCGCGGTGATCCTAGCGGTGTTGATGGCGATTGTATTGTTGCCTGTTCTTGGAAAAATCGTAGAACGGAATTTTTCATTCGACTTTGGAGATCCAAGATTCTGGCTGGTTCTCGCCGGTTTGTTCCTCGTCGGGTCTTTTATCTCCGGCGTATACCCCGCATTTGTACTTTCTTCCTTTAACACAACGGAGGTATTGAAGGGAAAGGCCGAAAAGATGATCAAAGGATTTTCACTGCGAAAGGCCCTTGTTGTTTTTCAATTTGCGTCGTCCCTTGTCCTGATTGCCGGTACATTTGCGATCTATCGCCAGATGATCTTCATGCGCAGCCAGGATAAGGGCTTGACCATGGAACAAATGCTGATCATCAACGGACCGAGTGTGTTGGAACAGGGTATCGCCAGGCAACGTCTTACATCCCTGAAGAATGAGTTGAAAGAGATTCCGGGCGTTATAAGTGTGGCTACATCCGCGGCTATTCCGGGAGGAGGATACAATTGGGGCACTGGTGTGCGGAAAGACGGAACAGACAGGGAACAAAGTAAAACCGGAAGTATCGTTTGGGTTGATCCGGATTTTATCAGTACCTACGGGATCACCGTGATAGCCGGGAGATCGTTTAACCCGGAAATAAAATCCGACATGGAATCGGTGCTGGTGAACGAAGCGGCATTGACTTCTTACGGACTGGGAACACCGGAGAATGCCCTGACCGAACGTCTGATCATCGGCGGCGACACAACGGCTATCCTGGGGGTATTGAAAAACTATCATTGGAATTCGTTAAAAACGGATCACACCCCCTTCATGCTGAAAGCCGATACGATCTCCCGCCGCAATTATTCGATCCACCTCAGCGGCGCCGATATCAATGGCGTGATCACGCAGGTGGAAGAAAAATATAAAGAAGCGTTTCCCGGTAATCCGTTTGATTATTATTTCCTCGACGACTTTTTTGATAAACAGTACCGTGATGACCAGCAATTTGGAAGAATATTCAGCCTCTTTGCCGCGCTGGCTATCGTCATTGCCTGCCTGGGTTTGTGGGGCCTTGCTGCCTTCACCACCACGCAGAAGCTCAAGGAGATCGGCATTCGGAAAGTATTAGGTGCGTCCGTGCCCAGTATCATGTCATTGCTGTCGTGGCAGTTTTTGAAACTGGTGCTGATCGCCAGCCTGATCGCTTTACCCTTAACGTGGTACGGTGTCGACTCTTGGCTGGGTAACTTCGCGTTTCGGATAGGGCTCCAGTGGGATTTGTTTGTTGTTCCTGTCCTAGTGCTGGTTGTGCTGGCGTTAAGTACTGTTAGCCTGCAGATCCTCCGCGGTGCCAGCACCAATCCCGCAAAAATACTGAGAACGGAATAATGACGGCGTTTTAATTCAGGACAATACCCGCTGCAAACCTGCCGGCATCACCTTTCCGCGCGGAAAAGAAGTGCTCATTGTTCCTGACCGTACACAGGTTGGATACCTCTATGTCGGAGGAAGAAACACCAAACTCGAGAAGCTGAATGGTGTTCGCTTTCCAAAGATCAAGCCTTCCTTTTCCCTCACCCTGAGCGATCAGCAAATTTTGGTTTTTGCCAAAGCTGTCATGTACTGCCCGCACGACCTCTTCTCCCACCTCGTACGACTCCTGGCTGACGGAAGGGCCGATCGCTGCCATCAGATCCTGACCCCGTGTTCCAAAAACTGAATGCATTTCCCGTAAGGTTTTTTCCAGTACACGGGCAACCGTTCCTCTCCAGCCCGAATGAATAGCCGCCACTGCGTTGTTTTTCCGGTCGTATAAGAGTACCGGAACACAATCGGCCGACATCACGGCAATGCAAATACCGGACTCGGCGGTGATCAGTGCATCTGTTTCCAGTAATTCATTTTTTAATGTATGTCGGGTGACGTTGACGATCCTTGTTTGGTGGACCTGCGACGGAAAGTGCAGCCTCGATGGAAGTACATCCATCGCCTCAGCGAGTAATAGCCTGTTGCGCTCGACATGTTGCCGGTCCGGTGTGCTGGAATAACTAAGTGTAAATTCCTTCTCGTCCGGAATGGTACGGCGGTCCGTTACAAAATGGCGGATGAACTGCTGTTGCCTTAATCCTTCAAATTGCCAGAGGTCAATACCATTGATGTTTATTCGTTTCATCGGCCTGCGTCCGGTTATCGGGTGCTATGGAAGTAAAGACCGGCGGATACCCAGTTCAAGTCCTCTCAGTTCAGCAAGACCACGAAGTCGTCCAATGGCAGAATATCCGGGATACGTCGTTTTCTGCAGGTCGTCTAACATCTGGTGACCGTGATCCGGTCGCATCGGGATAGACACTTTCCTCCGGTCCATCAATAAAACAACTTCCTTTACAACCTCCGGCATATTGGCATCGCCTTCGAGGTGATTGGCTTCGTAAAAATTTCCATTCGCATCGCGTTTTGTACTCCGGAGGTGGAGAAAATGGATATGATCACCCAGGCGCTTTATCATTCCGGGAAGGTCATTGTCCGGACGTGCGCCATATGATCCGGTGCAGAAACAAAGACCGTTAGCCGGCGACGGGCATGACCCAAGTAACTCCAGCGCGTCCTTCTCGGTGCTCACGATCCTCGGAAGCCCAAGAATAGGATAGGGTGGATCATCCGGATGGATAGCCAGTTTTAATCCACATGCCTCGGCGACAGGTACAACCTGGTTGAGGAAATAAAATAGATGCTCTTTGAGTTTTGCGGCATCGATACCTGAGTATTGTTTCAGCGCCGAGAGAATTTCCTCAGGAGTAAAGGGGATATCACTGCCAGGTAAACCCAGGAGTGTGTTGTGGAAGAGTTTTTTCTTTTCCTCGTCGCTCATGCCGTTGAAACGTGCTGTTGCAACCGCGATTTCGGACGCGGTATAATCTTTTTCGGCACCCGGTCGCCTGAGCAGGAACAGATCGAATGCGACGAACGCAGATCTTTCGAAATACAGGGCCTTACTGCCGTCCTCCAGAGTATAAGAGATATCTGTCCGCATCCAATCCAGGATAGGCATAAAGTTATAGGTGACGACACGGAGACCACAACTGGCTACATTCTTCAGGCTTTGTTTATAGTTTTCGATGTACAACTTGTAGTTTCCTGACTGCCGCTTAATATCTTCGTGAACGGGAAGGCTTTCGATAACCGTCCACGTCATGCCCGCATGCCCGATTATATTTTTTCTTTTTTCGATCTCTTCGACTGTCCAGATGTCACCTACCGGAATATGATGTAATGCGGTAACGACACCTGTACACCCTGCCTGCCGGATATCAGCCAGACTTACCGGGTCATTGGGGCCATACCACCGCATGGTTTGTTCCATTTGCATTTGAATAGTGTTTGTATGTTAAAAAAAAATTGTCCTCAACGATTCCAGTGCTAAGTTAAGTGTAAAATGGTTGCAAGCTGTAAGATACCGCCTTCAGGCTTGTAGCCTCTAGCCTGTACCCTGACCCCTGAAGACCACAATCAAACCATCAGACAAAATAAGCTTAACATAACACTAGTTACACGTTAAGGGTGAACGTTTTGTATTTACGTCTTAATTAATGGAGTATTCCGGCGTGTGCGCACAGAGCGACCCAAAGACGGAAGGGACCATTCACATAAAACGGGTGTTATATTAATGAATTCTTTCAGTAATCGGTTGCAAACAATTGGTTTATTTGTAAAATTAGATGATAACTTCCTGCGACAACGGCACGTCAACGCCGCATATGACCTGTACTTTGTCTATTTCAGAATAGTCTGATTCAGAAGCACGTTAAACATCGTTCCATGAGTAAAAAAAACAGATATCGGATTTCCAGGAGAAAATTTCTGGAATCGTCGGCAAAAGCCGCAGCAGTTACTTCGCTGACATTCGGTTTTCCATCCATTGTTCCCGCAAGTGTGTTTGGTAAGCATGCGCCGAGCAACAGGATCAATATCGGTGCTATCGGTACCGGGCGAATATCCCGCGATCATGATATGCCCGGTGTCTGGAAATACGACCATGCACGCATCATCGCCGTCTGTGATCTGGACAAAAAAAGAGCAAACGATGCGAAAGCGCTCGTCAATGACTATTACACAAAGAATACGGGAAAACCATATGATGGTGTGTCGGTGTACTACGACTATAAGGAACTGCTCGCGAACAAGGATGTAGACGCGGTACTGATCAGCACACCCGACCATTGGCATACCATTATTGGTATTGACGCAATCAAGGCAAAGAAGGATGTCTACATGCAGAAGCCGGCATCCCTGACCATTTCGGATGGAAGAGCCCTCAGTGATGCGGTAACAAAAAGCAAACAAATTTTTCAGATCGGAAGCCAGCAGCGATCATCGAAGCAGTTCCGGTATGCCGCCGAACTGGTTCGGAACGGTCGAATCGGCGACCTGAAGAATGTATACGTCGGATTGCCGGGCGATCCGTCAGGAGACGAAGAACCTGAAATGCCGGTACCTGAAAATCTGAATTACGATATGTGGCTTGGCCCCACACCGGAAGTTTATTACACGGAAAAGCGCGTACATCCTCAACACGATTACAGCCGTCCCGGATGGCTCCGGTGCGAGCAGTTCGGAGCGGGTATGATCACCGGCTGGGGCTCGCATCATATCGATTCGGCACACTGGGGGATGGACACGGAACTGACCGGACCGGTCGAAATATGGGGTGAAGCCCAGTTTCCAACGAGCGGGCTGTGGGATGTTCACGGGATATTCCGAACGGAAGCTTTGTACGCCAATGGCGTAAAAATGGTCGTAAGTAATGAGTTGCCTAACGGGATTAAGTTCGAGGGAACGAAAGGCTGGATATTTGTAACGCGTGGAAATTATCAGGCCACAGCCAGTGATCCCGTTCCGAATGGTGAGGGTGTAAAACCGCTGGAAGCGAGTGATCCTTCAATCATCAAGTCCGTGATCGGCCCCAATGAAATCCATCTCTATGAAAGCACAAATCATCACGGCAACTGGCTGGACAGTATCCGGTCAAGGAAACCTCCGATAGCACCTGTCGAGGTGGCGCACCGGTCCTGTTCGGCATGTCTTCTTCATCACATTGTCATGAAACTGAAAAGGAAGGTCTATTGGGATCCGGCGAAGGAACAGTTTATTAACGACCCGGAAGCCAATGCCATGCTTTCGCGCCCCCAACGTTCACCTTATATAGTTAAGCGTTAACAAACATATCGTCAACATTAAGTATCAACTTTAATCTTCAAATGAAAATTACGCACAGGTTTCCCGGATTTCAGACTTTCAGTATTTGTCTTTTTTTAATTGTTTTTTTGGCCGTAACCTCCTGCCAGGCACCTAAAGAAAAAGAAACGATGACTCGCAAACCTGTTCAGATCGTTACCGTCGATCCCGGTCATTTCCATGCAGCGCTCGTTCAGAAATCGATGTATGAGGACGTCGATTCAGTTGTGCACGTGTACGCACCCGCAGGAAAGGATGTCCAGTTACACCTGGACAGGATCAATAATTTCAATTCACGCGCGGAAAACCCCACCACCTGGAATGAAGTCCTCTATACAGGCAGCGATTTTTTTGAAAAAATGATCACCGAAAAAAAAGGAAATGTGGTCGTGCTCTCGGGTAATAACCAAAAGAAAACGGAATACATCTCCAAATCGCTGGAGGCGGGATTTAATGTATTGGCTGATAAACCAATGGTCATCAACACCGAAGATTTCGAACTATTGAAAACCGCTTTTGAAACGGCAAAGAAAAACGATGTGCTGCTCTACGATATCATGACAGAGCGTTTCGAGATATCGACTATGCTGCAAAAGGAATTATCGCAGCTCCCGGAAGTTTTCGGGACCCTGGAAAAAGGAACACCGGATGATCCTGCCGTAACGAAAGAAAGTGTTCATCATTTTTATAAATACGTGTCCGGGAGTGTCCTTACAAGGCCGGCGTGGTTTATGGATGTAACGCAGGCGGGTGAAGGGGTTGTCGATGTTACCACCCACCTCGTAGACCTGGTCCAGTGGGAGTGCTTCCCCGACCAGGTTATCGATTACACAAAAGATATAGAACTCACCTCGGCGAAACGATGGGCGACAGAGATGACGCGAAGCGAGTTCGCAGCGATAACGAAACAAGAAACATTTCCCGACTACCTGAAAGGAGCCATCGTAAGGGACAGCATCCTTAGTGTATTCTGTAATGGAGAAATCAACTATAAAATCCGGGATGTACACGCGAAGGTGTCCGTGATCTGGGCATACAAGGCCCCTGACGGAACGGCTGATACCCACTATTCGATCATGCGCGGCACAAAAGCAAACCTCATCATTCGCCAGGGAGCGGAACAACAATATAAGCCTACTCTTTATATCGAGCCGGTCACCGCGGACAGCGGTTACGAAAAAGTATTGGCAGATCAGATGAAGTCCGTTCAGACAAAGTACCCGGGAGTGGAGATCAAAAAGATTGATAAAGGATGGGAGGTTATTATTCCTGAACATTACAAGGAAGGTCATGAAGCGCATTTTACGCGGGTGACGGATAAATTTCTTGAGTACCTGAAAAATAAAGACATGCCGGCATGGGAGGTTCCCAATATGCTGGCAAAATATTACACGACAACACAGGCGCTGGAGTTGGCCAGGAAATCCAAATGAGAAACGGGTCCCTCTTGTTGATAATAATATTGTCAGCCGCTCTCTTCGGGGCCGCGACCTACGTCGTGCAGTTACCCGCATTGCATTCCGGAGTGACAAAGTGGGATGCGTCGCATAAAAATTCCCTGAAAAGAAGCACGACATTTTTTGAAAATTTTGAAATGGAAGTGCTTGCCGCGAAACCGAACGACAATCGGCAGGCGACGGTCTCAACGGACCACGAAGAACTGATTATCGTGAAGGAGGGAAACCTGGATATGTCAATCGACGGCGACCACCGTGTGCTCGGACCGGGAAGTATCGCATTTATCTTGCCAATGGGGAAATACAGTTACGCGGTGTCCGGCAATACGGCTGCCATTTTTTACCGGTTGAAATTCAATTCCAAATCACCTCTCGACGAACAACGGGGCAAAGCACACGGAGGATCGTTTATGGTGGACTGGAAAGATCTGGAGATGAAAAAAAACGAGCGGGGCGGACGTCGCGATTTTTTCAACAGGCCGACCTCGACTTGCCAGAAGTACGAGATGCATGTGACAACTCTCAACGAGGGTCTTCCCAGCCATCCGCCGCATACCCATGCCGAAGAGGAAATCATACTTATGATAAGCGGGAATGGAACAATGGAGATCGCCGGGAAATATTACAACACGGCGCCCGGTGACCTGGTGTTTGTTGCCTCCAATGAACTTCATGGAATAAAGAACACGGGCAAGGGTCAATGTGAGTATTTTGCTTTTCAGTGGAAGTAAGATCCGGAGGTAAACAAAGCTATGCCGAATGTAAAATCATTTTCCGCATTAACGTTAATTGTTTTTGGCTGCATTTTACATTCCGCTTATTCGCAGGACGTGAATTCCATGACGAAAGAGGAGAGGGAGGTTTACTTCGAAAAGATAAAAGCGGAGTCTGGCGCGGATCACAAAAGAATGATGGGGTTGCTCGGTATTACATCCATCCGGCCAGGTGCGAACGGCAACGATCCTGCGTCACCCAACGCTGCAAATTACGACGAGTCAAAAGCCAATCCTTTTCCGGAACTGCCTGATGTCCTGACCATGGAAAACGGAAAGAAAGTCAATACACCGGCGGTATGGTGGAAAAAACGCCGTCCCGAAATTGTGGAGTTTTTCGACAGGGAAATATATGGTCGCGTTCCGGAAAACATGCCGGATGTACGGTGGGAAGTTGTCAGTACCACGCCGGACACGATCGGTGCTATTCCGGTGCTCACAAAAAAACTCGCCGGTCACGTGGACAATTCCGCATACCCGCATGTGACGGTGAGTATCCAGGTGACGCTAACGACGCCCGCGAATGCCACGGGAGGGGTACCTGTCATCGCGGAATTTACCTTTGTGCGGCCCCCGTGGTTTAACCCGCCGACTGCGACACCCGTCGGCCCGACCTGGCAGGAGCAGGTGTTGCAGAAGGGATGGGGTTATGCGATAATTATTCCGGCAAGTATTCAGGCGGATAACGGTGCCGGGCTGACATCCGGTATCATCGGACTAATAAACAAAGGCCAGGGACGGAAGCCGGATGACTGGGGCGCGTTACGGGCGTGGGCCTGGGGTGCGAGCCGTGTGATGGATTATTTTGAAACGGACAAATCCGTCGATGCGAAGAGAGTTGGTATCGAAGGTCATTCGCGGTACGGCAAGGCGGCCCTCGTCACCATGGCATACGATCAGCGTTTTGCTATTGGCTACATCAGTTCCTCCGGCGCCGGAGGTGCGAAGATCCATCGCAGAAACTTTGGGGAGACCGTGGAGAATGTAGCTGGCGCCGGCGAGTATCACTGGATGGCAGGCAACTATATCAAATATGCGGGTCCGTTGGCATGGAAAGATCTCCCGGTTGATTCCCATGAGTTAGTGGCGCTGTGTGCACCACGCCCTGTATTCATCGGCAGCGGAGAGAACGGAGATGGGTGGGTCGACCCGAAAGGAATGTTTTTAGCTGCAGTTCATGCGGGACCGGTGTACAAACTGCTGGGTAAAAGAGATATGGGTACTGGTGTGTTTCCTCCGGTGGAGACTACGTTGGCCGACGGCGATGTCGCTTTTCGCCAGCACAGCGGCGGTCATACGCCGGGACCGAACTGGCCCGTGTTCATTACATTTGCCAGTCGTTATTTCAACTGACTACCGGACAAAAAATTACTAAACAGTCAGAAAATGCCGGGGTTTTGTCAGCTGACATCAGGCTATGGATACATAAATAAATTATTATGCGATCAATGAAGTTGATTTACTGTGCTGTCGTGCTGATGCTGTTTATTGCAATGCGTGTGCAGGCTGAAGATGGTTACCGGTTGTGGCTCAGGTACGACAAAGTATCCGATGATGCAGTCTTGAAAGAATACCTTAAGTCTGTTCGTTTTCTTTCCATGGAAGACGAATCGGCAACCCTGGATGTTGCCAGGCGGGAGCTTGAATCCGCCCTGCGCGGCTTGTTAGGGAGGACGGTGTCCACCACGAAGAGTATTCAGGGTAACGGGACTGTTCTGCTAGGCACGAGGCATTCCAAAACCATCGCGTCCCTCAACATTGACGATAAACTCAGGTCGCTGGGTCAGGATGGTTTTTATATTTTTTCGACTACCGTAAACGGGAGACATTGCATTCTGATCACAGGTAATTCAGACATCGGTGTCTTATACGGAGCATTTCATTTTATCAGTCTTCTGCAAACGCAACAGCCGATTCGCAACCTTTCCATTCAGAGTGCCCCAAAAATTAAACACAGGATATTAAACCATTGGGATAATCTTGACCGGACGGTTGAACGCGGATATGCCGGATTTTCATTGTGGGACTGGCATAAACTTCCCGATTACATCGATCCGCGGTATTATGATTACGCGCGGGCGAATGCATCGGTTGGCATCAACGGTGCTGTCGTTACCAACGTTAACGCGAATGCTCAGACACTCACAGAACAATATCTTGTGAAGTTTGCCTCATTGGCGAATGTGTTCCGCCCCTATGGAGTTAAGATTTATCTCACGGCACGCTTCAGCGCACCCGTTGAGCTTGGCGGACTCAAAACAGCGGACCCGCTGGACCCTGCCGTTCGCGCATGGTGGAAAGACAAGATCGGCGAAATTTATAAACACATTCCCGATTTCGGCGGCTTTGTCGTAAAAGCTAATTCCGAAGGCCAGCCGGGTCCGCAGAATTATAAACGAACCCATGCCGATGGCGCAAACATGCTGGCGGAGGCATTGGCTCCCCACAATGGAATTGTGATGTGGCGTGCATTTGTGTACGATAACGAGGTACCGGAGGACAGGGCCAGGCAGGCTTATAATGAATTCAAGCCCCTGGATGGAAAATTTAACAGCAACGTTCTTGTACAGGTCAAGAACGGCCCGATCGATTTTCAGCCGCGTGAACCGTTTCACCCGCTGTTCGGCGCCATGCCGGCTACACCGCTGATGATGGAGTTTCAGCTGACGCAGGAATACCTGGGTTATGCGACACACCTCGTCTACCTGGCACCGTTGTTCAAGGAATGTCTGGACTCGGACACGTATTCAAAAGGTGAAGGGTCGTTGGTGTCCAGGGTCGTCGACGGGTCGCTGGAAGGGCACACGCTTTCGGGTATCGCGGGAGTTGCTAATATCGGAAATGACCGTAACTGGTGCGGCCATCCCATGGCCCAGGCAAATTGGTTTTCTTTCGCGCGCCTGGCATGGAATCCGTCGCTGTCGGCGGAGGCAATCGCCGGGGAGTGGGTTCGTATGACCTATTCCAACCATCCGGACGTCATTGAACTCCTGACCCGCATGCTGGTCTCCTCCAGGGAAATCGCCGTACAGTATATGACACCGCTGGGCCTGCACCATATTATGGGATGGAACCATCACTACGGTCCGGCACCCTGGATCAAAGACAAACCCCGCGCCGACTGGACATCTGTATACTACCATCAGGCTGATAGCCTGGGAATCGGGTTTGACCGTACTGTAAACGGAAGCAATGCGCTGGGTCAGTATGCCCGCGAGGTACAGCAGAAGTATGGGACAATTGGGGATTGCCCGGAAGAGTATTTATTGTGGTTTCATCATGTCCCCTGGGACCACCGGATGCATTCGGGCCGGACGCTATGGGATGAACTTTGTTATGAATACTACCGGGGAGCTGAAGCTGTGAAAGGGATGCAGGATTTGTGGAATCGCCTGGAAGGTAAGGTAGACGCTGATCGCTTTCAGCAGGTAAAAAGCCTGCTGGCTATTCAGTACAAGGAAGCGATATGGTGGAGAAACGCCTGTGTCTTGTATTTCCAGACATTTTCGGGAAGGGAAATCCCGGCAGGTTTTGAGAAACCGGACAGATCATTGGCCTATTATCAAAGTCTTGAATTTCCTTTTGCCCCCGGTATCAGGCCGCGGTGGTAGATGGATCATTCAAAACGAATCGTGCCGAACCGTTCATAATCGTGAAAGTTCGTTTTGACAGGTCGCCAGGTCCAGGAAGAATATTCCTGGTCGTAGTCGATCCGGTACATATTCATCCTCCATTGAGTTCCCGGTTTCGGAGGCACGTTCTTAAGGGGTTTTAACAGCGCATACGGTATAAAAAATTCCGCTATCCATGCCGTTGTATCGCCTTTGTCATCCTTAATGATCCGCGTGTTGTGGCGGGTCTTCCGTGCGCCTTCGTAATGCCAGGGCTTCCATCCGAAAAAGTCTCCGCCGAAGTTGGGTACGATAATGGCGAGCTCATAGTTCAATGGGGATAGCTCATATTCGAAATAAAGCGGAGCCGATTCATCGGTCCAGAAGAATATCTCCACTACATCTTCCCTGTACAGATCGGCAAAATCCTCCCTGAGGGTAGCGGTAATTTTTTTGTCTGCACAGGAGAAAAGTCCATAGATGCCCGTATCCGAATACAACAACTTCGCTTGCGTATTGTAGGTTGCGGCACCTTTGTATTTCTGTAAGGGGAACCAGTTCGTAGTGGTCCATGCCGGTGCGTTCCCGTCGCCCGTGAGTTCAAAATCGGATGTGTGTTTAACGATCAGGGTGTTGGCATCCTTTTCCACCTGTGCTCGGGCCGGTTGAGTCGCGAAGGAAAAACATAAGACCATCAGGGGCAGTGCCATTCGTGCGAAAGAGGATATTCGTGAAGCCATAATAAGCGGTTGAGATGGTGTAAATGTAAAAATATTACCCGGAAGACCTCTCAAGTCCCGTTAAAGCCACATTTGTACTTTACCCTGCAATCGTAGTTCTTTTGACTGGAAAATTATACTTTCAATACGTCGAATAATACGATTATCACCATGAAAAAATTCTGCATCCTTACCCTGTTTATTCTTTCATTTTGTGCGGTACAAGCCCAGAGCGATCCGGTCCGCATTATCATGATCGGCGCGCACCCGGACGACTGTGATCAGGACGGTGGTGGGTTGGCGATCCTGTTTTCCCGGATGGGGTATGCGGTAAAGTTTGTTGCCGTTACCAACGGAGACGCGGGGCACCAGTCGGAAGGTGGCGGTGTATTGGCTAAACGCAGGCTTGCCGAAGCAAAAGAGGCAGGTAAACGGTACGGTGTGGAATACGATGTATTGGGAAATCATGACGGAGAGCTTTTGCCAAGTCTGGAGGTACGGCTACAGGTGATCCGGAAAATCCGCGAGTGGAATGCCGACATCGTGATAGCGCCACGGCCAAATGATTATCACCCGGATCACCGCTATACGGGTATATTGGTACAGGACGCAGCGTATATGGTTGCCGTTCCTAACGTAGCGCCGGATACACCGCCGCTACGGAAGAATCCGGTTTTCCTTTATTTCCAGGATTTTTTTCAGCGTCCGAATCCTTTCCGTCCGGATATTGCCGTGGACATCTCGGCTGTGTTTGCCCAGAAGATCCACGCATTGGATGCGCACGTTTCGCAGGTGTACGAATGGCTGCCCTGGATCGGAGGATACCTGGACCAGGTGCCTGCCGATGTAAGTAAACGCGAACAGTGGCTCGCGACTAACCGTGCCGTTAGGATCACTCCCGAAGTTCGTACTTCTCTTGAAAAATGGTATGGAAAGGAATATGCCGCCCAGGTACAACACGCGGAAGCATTCGAGATCTGCGAATACGGTAATCAGCCGGGAGAATCGGAGATCAGGCGTCTGTTCCCCATGCTGAAGAAAAAATAAACCGAAGTCTGTCAGTACGTGGCTTCGATCCCAAAAACATCTTTGAAATATTCGTCCAGCAACACGGTCTTTATCTTCTGAAAACCCGGCTCTTCCCGGGTCACCCAATAGTGGTCAGGATCATTTGCCCGGGTGATAATATAGGTGGTATCATTGGTGTAGGCTCTGACCGTCCGCGCTCCCTCCCGGAAGTGCGTAATGGTATCGTCCAGAAGATTGAGCCATTTTTCCATTCTTATAGGTCGCGACAACTACTCGCCGTTTTTATCGTGTGACGAATGTAGTGAATGCCCGGCAAATCCCGACTGCGTGTTCAACCCCTGACCCAAACCGGATCGGCCCGGACTGCCAGAACGTATTCCGCCAAGTCGTTTTGCCCGGTAGATTGCTCTCTGGTTTGTAGTTGATTCATAGCGAATTGGACCGAATCATTTCAACTTTAATTCAACTGCAAGAGAGATTCTCAGACAATGAATTTCCCAGATACATTCCTTCGGGAGCATTGCTGAATACACGTTTCGCGATAGGCAAAATGGTCGCGGAGTAGTTCATCCGCGGGCCCGTTTTATGCTACTTTCAGCAACCGGTTTTCCGAGGGAAAACGTATCGTTTGGAGCACATTAGGATAATTTCTTTCACACCTGTATTTTTACGTGATTAAACTATGGACAACATGTCTGAACAATTGAGCACTGAGTATAAAAGATTCCACTATATTCACCGCCGGGTTCACCACTAGATGCCCCTGAGTAAAATCAATTCTATTCATTTTAACTTTTAAATTTCAAAAACGCTATGGCAAAAAAAGCGAAGAAGGCTGCAAAAAAAGCAGCAAAAAAACCGGCGAAAAAGGCCGCGAAAAAAGTAGTAAAGAAAGTGGCTAAGAAGGCTGTAAAAAAAGCAGCACCTAAAAAAGCTGCCAAGAAAAAATCAGCAAGAAAACCGAACGCAGCTTTTATGGCGGCACTTACTCCCAGCGCGTTGCTGGCAGCAGTAGTCGGCAGCAAACCACTGCCAAGAACACAGGTCATCAAAAAGATCTGGGACTACATCAAGAAGAACGGTCTTCAGGATAGCAAGAACAGGAGAATGATCAATGCCGATGATAAACTTAAACCCATTTTCGACGGCAAAGGTCAAATCTCGATGTTCGAATTGGCAAAAGTTGTAAACAAGCATGTAAAATAAGTAAAGAACACCGCTTCGCTCCGGAGCGGCACTTTGCCATTTGCGCAAGTCATAAGAGACATCTTAGGCTTGCGCAATTTTTTTTGATCAATAACGGGTGACATGAGCCGATTAATTTTTTCGGACGGCATGCTTTTTACAAGGGGAAGTTGGTGCAAAACCATATATTTAAGAATGAAGAATATCGTTTTCCTTATTGCCCTTGTGTGCTGCACATCTCCGGGGCGGGCACAACAAAAAATCGAAAAGCCCGAGATAGGAATTGCCCAGGACTTTCAGATGGATAGTCTTTTATACGTAAGCGGGTACCGGTACATGGTCGAGTCGGCTTCCAAATGTATCTATCCATCGAAAGTAACGGATCAAAAATTTGAGGACATCAAATCCACGTTTGAGAACCTCCGCGTAAAAATGTATGCGGTCAATATTTTTTTTCCCGGTGACCGGAAACTGGTCGGGCCGGATGTAAATGAGCAGGAAATCCTCAACCACGCCCGCGCTGTTCTCAAGCGTTGTCTCGAGGCAAATATTAACATGATGGTCTGGGGAAGCGGAGGCGCACGCCGTGTACCGGATGGATATGAATACGCGGAGGCTAAAGAGCAGTTCATCAGGATTGCCAGGAAGGTCGCGGATATTGCGGGAGAATACAATATCACCCTCGCCCTGGAGAACCTCAACCACACGGAAACCAATTTTATCAACACCGTGGAAGAAGCATATGATATCGTTAAAAAAGTGAATCATCCCCGTTTCCTGTTATGTGTCGATATCTATCACATGCTGGTGGAAGGTGAATCCCCGGCGATAATTGCGAAAACCGGAGACAAGCTCATTCATTGTGATATAGCGGAGAAGGAGAACCGTGCTCCGCCCGGAGTGAAGGGGGATGACTTTCGTCCCTATCTCCGGGAGCTGAAGAAGGTCGGGTATAGCGGGAAGATCGTGCTGGAATGCCGGTGGGGTGTACTGGCAGATCAACTGGTGATGGCGCGAACAAACCTCCAGAGACAAATCGACGACGTGTATAAGTGACCCGCGGCATGTCGTGTTGAATGGGCGTTGAACCGCACGTCATATTCCCGTTTGTAGTAGTTATGTTTAAATAGTAATATAGCGCTACACCCTGTATAGCGGTGTGAAGTAGCATATCCTGTTAAGACATCAATGGAAAAAGTAATTGCCAAATCGCGGTGGTACCGCCTCATACCAGTAGCATTTATTACCTACAGCCTTGCCTACCTGGACCGCGCGAACTTCGGTTTTGGCGCGGCCGGAGGAATGGCCGAAGATCTCGATATCAACGCGGCGACCTCTTCATTACTGGGGTCTTTGTTTTTTCTCGGTTATTTCTTTTTTCAGATACCCGGTGCTTTATACGCGGCGAATAAAAGCGCGAAGAAACTGATCTTCTGGTCGCTTATTCTCTGGGGAGCCCTCGCTACCGCGACCGGTATGATCAGCGACGTCAACATTCTGATCGTTATCCGGTTTATGCTGGGTGTTGTGGAGAGTGCCGTGATGCCGTCGATGCTGATCTTGTTAAGCCGTTGGTTTACGAAAGCCGAACGATCCAGAGCCAATACATTCCTGATCTTGGGAAACCCCGCGACCATCCTCTGGATGTCTATTCTCTCGGGCTACCTGATCAACTCGGTCGGATGGAGGTGGATGTTTATCCTGGAAGGACTGCCCGCTATCGTCTGGGCTTTTTTCTGGTGGAGACTGGTCGATGATAAACCGGAGAATGCCACCTGGCTGTCACAGCAGGAAAAGAACGATCTGGCGGACCGGATGCAGCAGGAGCAGCAGGGTATAAAACCGGTGAAGAACTATACTGACGCTTTCAAGTCGAAGGTTGTTATTCTTTTGTGCTTTCAATATGCTCTCTGGAGCATCGGGGTCTACGGGTTCGTGATGTGGTTACCCTCCATCATCAAGGCTGCGCCGAATATGGATATCGTTGCAACGGGATGGCTGTCCTCCATTCCATACGTTTTTGCGATCATCGGAATGTTCTCGGCTTCCTATTTCTCGGACAAAACACTGAACAGAAAGGCTTTTGTTTGGCCGTTTCTCCTCATCGGAGCTATAGCATTTTACGGATCATACCTGGTTGGTACCGACAACTTCTGGCTCTCCTTTGTGCTGCTTACCATTGCGGGAGCAGCCATGTATGCGCCATACGGACCGTTCTTTGCCATCATCCCGGAAATACTGCCCCACAACGTGTCGGGCGGCGCGATGGCGCTGATCAACAGCCTGGGTGCCCTTGGTTCTTTTGTCGGTTCGTATATCGTGGGATATCTCAATGGCACTACCGGAGGGTTCGGCGCTTCTTATATTTTTATGTCCGGTTCACTGCTCCTTTCCGCCATATTAACGCTGGTGGCTGTCCGGCAGACTTCCGGTCACCTCGCCGCTAAAAGTACCTGATATCAACGGGTGGTTTTCCTATGAGATGGCTTTGCAAACTATACCTTAACATAATCGGGTGGCGGATCGGAAGTACCCTCGATCCCGCTATCCGTAAATGTGTGCTTGTCGGTGCTCCACATACCAGCAACATGGACTACCCGATCACACTGGCGACTTTATATGCCGCCGGTGTCCGTGTCAGGTTCCTCGCTAAAAAGAGTCTGTTCAGGTTTCCGCTGGGTATTCTGATGAGGGCTACAGGTGGTATCCCCGTTGACAGATCCCGGCACCTCAACATGGTGGACACCATGATCAACATGTTCGCACAGCACAACGACCTGATCCTCCTGATCCCCGTGGAAGGCACCCGCAGTTATGTGAAGGAGTGGAAGTCCGGATTTTACCACACGGCTATCGGCGCCAAGGTTCCGATCGCGCTGGGTTACCTGGACTACGGGCGGAAAGAAGCGGGTTTTGGTAAGCTCTTCTATCCCACCGGTGACTACCAAAAAGACCTGGCGGCTATCCAGGATTACTACCGTCAGTTTAAAGCGCGGTATCCTGAGAAATCCAGCCTCGCGTGAGAGCTCCGATCAATTTGTGATTTTTTGTATACTTTTCGTCCGGGCAATCGTTCATATTATCCATGCAAAAACCTCTGCGTAAGATCACGGGAGTATTTATTTTTATCGCGATACTACCCATCGTGTTTGTGATCTACGAATTGGGGATACTGAACAAGAATGAGGAGATCGTCAGGGAAACATATCAAAACCAGCTGGATGCTATTCTGTATTCCGTCAATCAATATTCGGATGATATAATCAGCAGCTGGGCAAACAGGATACGCATGGAGCCCCAGGTTCCGCCGGATTCATCGACCCGGTACCGGTTACGCCTGCGGGAAATACTGAATCAAACGGACGTGGTCCGGTATGTATATTTTTCCGACCTGCGCGGAAACTCCGAACTACATAGCCTGAGCGACGACGAAAGCCCGGCCGAATTGAAAGCGGCGATGGACGCGGTTGTGGAAAAAGAAAAGGAAAGGATCCTGAAGCTGATTGAATATGAGGAGGCCGGCTTCCGGAAAATGGACGCTATAGATTTTATCATCACCGGCAATACCATACCCATTATTTTTGTTCAGCGAAAAACAGGGGAGGGCTTCGGTATCGGAGCGATGTTCATTGATCTGCCGGAATTCATCCGGCAAAACCTTGCCCCGAAGATGCAGGCAATTTCAGGGGGTAAATTTGTTATTTCCGCGTGGCGGAGCGGAACCGATTCGCTGGTATACACTACGGCTGCTCCCGACCTTTTGCCAACTTCAGGTACGCGTGGGAATGTCCAGCCCTACAAAAGCGATACGCAACGAAAAGACTTCTGGATTCTTCCGGGTTACTACCTGGCGATATCCCTGCAAGGCGCAACCGTCGACGATCTTGTCAAAACCCGCACCACGACAAGCCTGGTCATCCTGGTCCTGCTGGTCGTCGTTCTCAGCGCCGGTATCATATTCCTTTACCGGAACATCAGGCGTGAAATCTATCTGTCGCAGGCGAAATCAGAATTTGTATCCAACGTCTCCCATGAAATCAGGACACCGCTTTCACTGATCGGAATGTTTGCCGAGACACTGGAGTCAGGCAGGGCCACGACTGAAGAAAAGAAGAAGGAATACTACAGCATTATCCACAAGGAAACGGTCAGACTTTCCCGGATCGTAAACAGGATATTGAATTTTTCACAACTGGAAGCGAACCGGAAACAATTCAGGTTCGTACCTCTTCAGCTAAATGACCTTTGCAAGGAAATACTGGAGACATATTTCTCGCACCTGAAGGAAAAGGGGTTTGACTTCGAATTTGAACCGGCTACCAATCTGGGTGCCATCCAGGGTGACCGGGAAGCCATCTCCGAAGCGATCATCAACCTGCTTGATAACGCGATGAAGTATAGCGCGGAAAGCAAGCGCATCATCGTCAGCACCGGACGGGATCTTGATTTCCGATACGTCGAAGTCAAAGATGAAGGGATCGGTATAGCCAAAAAACATCATCAGGAGATCTTTGAACAATTTTATCGCGCTCCTTCCGGCGATGTACACACGACGAAAGGTTCGGGCCTGGGCCTCGCACTCGTAAAGAAGATCATGGATGCCCACCATGGACAGGTTACCGTGGATAGTACGCCGGGCAGGGGAAGCGCCTTCAGACTGAAATTTCCAATTCAAAAGAACGAAAAATCATGAGCTATAAAATTCTGATCGTGGAAGACGAGCCTAATATGCGGCTCGGGTTGAAGGACAATCTCGAATTCGAAGGTTACGCCGTTGAACTCGCCGATAACGGAATAAAGGGATTGGAACTGATTCTGCAGCATTCATACGACCTGATCCTGCTCGATGTTATGTTACCGGGGATGTCCGGATTGGACGTCTGTAAAAAAGCGAGAGAGAAAGGATTGGCCACACCGGTTCTTTTGCTCACGGCCAAAAGTGAAGAGATGGACAAGGTTCTCGGGCTTGAACTCGGCGCGGATGACTATGTTACAAAACCCTTCAGCCTCCGTGAATTGCTGGCAAGGATCAAGGCGATTTTACGCCGTGGTGACTTAAGGCACTCGACGCAGGTTATTTCCATCGGTAAGTTATCCGTGAACTTCGAAACATACACTTCATCAGGCAGCTCCGGGGCAATCAGAATGTCGCACAAGGAATACGATATCCTGCACTACCTTTTTCAAAGAAAGAACGAAATTGTTACCCGCTATGAACTGCTGGAACACGTGTGGGGATACGATGAAACACCGACTACCCGTACCGTGGACAACTTTATCGTAAAGCTTCGGCAGAAAGTGGAGGCCGACCCGAACGACCCCCGGATCATTATTACGGTTCATGGTACAGGTTACAAGCTTATCCGGTAACGGATTTTTTCCTCGCCTTTCGCACTGGCACTAAAAAACAGGGTGAGTGCGGAGTGCGAGAACGGAAAGGCATTCAGTTAAAAAATCAGAGTGTGCATTTTTTTCCTCGCGTCTCGCACTGGCACTAAAAAACAGGGTGAGTGCGGAGTGCGAGAACGGAAAGGCATTCAGTTAAAAAATCAGAGTGTGCATTTTTTTTCTCGCGTCTCGCACTGGCACTAAAAAACAGGGTGAGTGCGGAGTGTGAGAACGGAAAGGCATTCAGTTAAAAAATCAGAGTGTGCATTTTTTTCCTCGCGTCTCGCACTAGCACTCGCACCCCCCCAGTCACGTGACAATTTTTTACAATTGATTACCGCGGGGTGACATATCTTTTTCCGGACACGGCTAATATTATGCCGTCATTCAACAAAATAGTAACCTGACACGGCAATGAACACCATGACGACGGCAAAATCCACAGTTTTTATTCTCCTTCTGCTTGTTATCCACTTTACCGCCTCCTGTTCGGGTGGCGAGAGAAAGGTCAACCTCCGTGGTAACTGGAGATTTTCAATCGGCGATAACATGAGCTTCGCCAAACCCAACTACGATGACTCTGACTGGGAGCGTGTATATGTACCGTCGTCATGGCAGTCTGAAGGTTTCCGCCGGTATAATGGGTATGCCTGGTACAGGACGACCTTTGAAATAGAATTTACGGCTGGTGAGATCCTATACCTGGAGCTGGGAAGGATCGACGATGTAGACGAGGTATTCGTCAACGGAAGGAGAGTGGGAAGTACGGGAGGTTTTCCGCCGGAGTACTTCACGGCCCATACAGTAAGCCGGACATACCCTGTTCCTACCGAATATCTCGTAGCCGGCAAAAAGAATGTTATTGCCGTCAGGGTCTACGACGAAGGTGGCGAGGGGGGAATACTGGGCAAAAGCAATATTGGTATTTTCAGTTACGATAATTATTATGAAACGGGATACCCCTTGCTGGGTAACTGGAAGTTTCACCTGTTCGATGACGAGAAGTGGTCCGGTGAAGAGTTTGACGATTCCGGGTGGGAAAACGTTACAGCCCCTTCCTATTGGGAAGACCAGGGTTTCCGTAACTACGATGGTTTCGCGTGGTACCGGAAAAAATTTGTCCTTCCCAGGGACTTCACTCCTGAAGATATGGTATTGTTATTGGGAAGGATCGATGATATGGATGAAGTTTTTGTCAACGGAAAGCGTATAGGGGGAACGGGGAATATCGAAAAAAAATGGGCCAGGAACGACGAGTGGCGAAAACCACGAACCTATTTTATTCCCGATAACCTGCTGAGACCCGGAAAAGAAAACCTGATCGCCATACGGGTATACGACCAGGAACAGGGTGGGGGCATGTATGAGGGTCCCCTTGCCATCATACCTCAAAATGAATACAGGGACTTCTGGAGGAATTATCAAAGCGAAAACCATAATACCTATTTTAATTTCTGGTCTCTCTTTTGGGACTAGGGGATTTGACTTTAATGATGATGGGAAACTGTAAAAAGAATTTGGTGCTGGGCGGCCTTATGATGGCACTTTCCTGCGTGTTGGGGAACCAGGTCACCTATGCGCAGGATAAATGGGAAAGGGTGGTCAACCTCCAGGGAAAGTGGAAATTTTCAATCGGAGACAAGGCCATCTGGGCCGACCGTTACTACAACGATTCGAAGTGGGAAGATATTTACGTTCCCTCCAAGTGGGAAGATGAAGGATTTAACGGCTATAATGGATACGCCTGGTACAGGAAGTCCTTCAGCGGTGAAGATCTCGACGGCAAGGAACTGAGTTATAATTTATTCCTCGGCTATATCGATGACGTGGATGAAGTATATGTGAACGGTCATAAGGTCGGGTCTTCAGGTGCGTTCCCACCGCGGTTTCATACCGCATACAACGCGTCAAGGAACTATTACATACCGACGGAATACATCGACTTTACGGGAAAAAATGTGATCGCTGTCAGGGTCTATGATTCGGAGATTGAAGGAGGTATCGTTTCCGGCGAGGTTGGCGTTTACACCAGCAAAGGAGATCGCGGACTTGCTGTCAATTTACGTGGCGTCTGGGACTTCAAAGTTGTGCCAAACAGCCACGATCGATATTCCGACATCAGTGAAAAAACACTGGCTGCGCTTGGCAAAGAGGGCTGGACGGAAATAACCGTTCCCGGCGCATGGGAAAGCCAGGGATTTGGAAAGTACGACGGCGGTGCGTGGTACAGGAAGCAGTTTACGCTTCCGAAAGAACTGCTGGGTGACGACCTGGTGCTGTTGCTGGGAAAAATTGATGACAGTGACAAAACTTTTTTCAATGGCAAGCTCATCGGATGGAATTATGACAAGTATCAGAAGGAACGGATCTATTTCATTTCGAAAGACCTTGTTAAGGCGGGTTTGTTGAATACCCTGATAGTCTATGTCGATGATCCCGGTGGTTACGGCGGAATTTATGAAGGTCCGGTCGGACTGATGAAGCAAGGGGACTATACCCGATATATTCGTTGGAAATAGCAAGCTATTTAACCCGGTGTTATATGGAAAAGAAGAACCTGACCGAAGGCCAAATAGAAAATCTCATCGAACTGGTTGCCGAACTTCAGCAGAAGATCGCCAGAAAGAATCAGCAGTTGAGTTTGGCCAGGCACCGCCTGGGAAATGCGAAACGAAGTATTAAAAGGCTCCAGGGAATTATTGCTTACCAGCGCGAACGCATCGTTCAGCTGCATCAGGGTGAAGATGCCCCGGGCACTTCGCATCTTAGCGAGCGTAATTAGTACCAGGTAAATTTATTATGGCTACAAACTGTAAGATAGGTTTCAGGCCTGGAGCTTGTAGCCTTAGACTTGAGGACCACGATCATAACATCGGACAAATAAGCTTCACATAACACCAGGTCGAACCGGTTAGGTTATCCGGGTCACGTGCGTAATCGCTGCTAGTGTTAGTTTCGTGGGTTAAAGTTTATAATTTTGTCATGTGGATAAAAGCCGGAAGTCCCTGTCTGGCCCTTTGACAGCCACATGTCGATATGTTTGCACGGGCTGAATCACCAGAAACACTACATCCGGAGGAACTTGATTCCTTCCTCTCCATGGGATGGTTCAGAATGGGGCAGACAATTTTCACAACTAATTTTTTGCATTTCAAGGGGCAGTTTTACAGTGCCATCTGGTTGCGTATCGTCTTGGGTGACTATGGTGCGGATGAAAGGCAAAAGAAGATTATCAAACGGAATTCGTGCTTCCGCACGGAGATCGGTCCGGCATCCGTCACCCCGGAAAAAGAAGACCTCTTCGCTAGGTATAAACAGGGGATCTCGTTTGAAGCATCGGCGTCGCTCAGTCAACTGCTCTTTGGAGGAACGACTCTTTCCATCTACAATACATACGAAGTCACGGTTTACGACGGCAGCAAACTGATCGCCGCCGGTTATTTTGATATCGGCGAAACCAGTGCCGCCGGCATCACCAGCTTTTATGACCCCACGTACAAGAAACACAGCCTGGGAAAGTATCTGATCTACCTCAAGATAGAATACTGCAAAAGGCATAACCTCGAATATTTTTATCCGGGTTATTTTGTGCCCGGCTATCGCCTGTTTGATTATAAACTGGACATCGGCAGACCGGCCTTGCAATACCTGCAATTTGCGTCTCATCAATGGCTTCCTGTCGAACGATTTGACCAGAATACGACACCCCTGCAGCAAATGGTCGAAAGGCTCGATGCGCTCCAGTCGGCGCTGTTGCATTCCAACCTGCACAGCATTGTTCTTCGATACGAGTTTTTCGATGCAAACCTTATTCCGGAACTCAGGGGAGCGGATTTGTTTGACTTTCCCCTCTTTCTGTGTTTTGCCAAAGATATCAGCGATAGCCTGAACCACCTGATCGTTTACGATGTAAGCGACGGACGTTACCATTTGCTGAAATGCACGGCCGTCCTGAAAGCCAACGTCGCGGAAAAATCAAATGACAGATACTCGGCATTTGTGCTTAAATCGGAACATGACCTGTTCTCGACGGAAAAATTGAATGAACTGGTAAGGCTCCTGAGAGCAGAGATGAAGCAACAGGAATCAACGTTAATGTAATGCACGGTGATTGTCACCGCGTTCAGCAGGATTTTAAAAACAACACGAATGAAGAAAGGTTTCAGTGCGATCGGGATATTGGTGATAGTGAATGTGATTTTGTTTGCGGTCACATTTCTTGGACCGGATATGGAAAACATTATGTTCGGAACGTTGGCACTTTATTTTCCCGAGAACGAACATTTTCGTTACTGGCAATTCGTGACCAACATGTTTATGCATGGTGGCTTTACCCACATTCTTTTTAATATGTATGCCCTGTGGGCATTCGGATCGCCACTCGAAGAGATGTGGGGGCGAAATAAATTTTTTGTGTTTTACTTCCTTTCCGGTATCGGCGCCAGCGTAATTTATATCCTCGTGAATTATTTTCAGTTTCAGAATATCTACAGGGAACTCATCAGCCGCGGGATGTCGGCGGAAGATATTCAACGCGCCCTCCATTCGCCCGATACTATTTCTTCCGCGGTAACGGGGCTGCAGCAGCTTTACCAACTGTATAACATTCCCGCCGTTGGCGCTTCGGGTGCAATCTATGGTGTGCTGGTGGCCTTTGGTATTTCGTATCCGAACGCCAAACTTGCGCTGATCTTTTTCCCGGTTCCGATTGCCGCGAAGTACTTCATCCCCGTACTCATCGCCCTGGATCTGTTTTCAGGGATTACAGGGTTTTCAATCTTCGGAGGGGGGATCGCGCACTTTGCCCACATCGGCGGCGCCATCATCGGCTTCCTGTTAATGTTGTATTGGCGTAAGCGCCAAAGCCGTGAATACTAAGCTGGTTATGCAGCCGCTATTGTCTCCAATGATTTTTCGACACCGACCGGCGGGGAACTTACGAAAGGAACCTCCGGACTTCTTTTCCGTTCTCAACTTTAAAACGAAAGATTATGAAGCTTGACATATACCAGATCGACGCTTTTGCAACCCGTGTTTTCACAGGTAACCCCGCTGCTGTCTGCCCGCTTGAATCCTGGCTCCCCGACGACGTAATGCAAAACATCGCCATGGAAAATAACCTCGCTGAGACGGCTTTCTACGTCAAAGGCGATGAGGGCTATGAGATCAGGTGGTTTACTCCGGTGCTGGAAGTCGACCTATGCGGACACGCAACGCTTGCTTCCGCATTTGTCCTGTTTAAATACCGGGGTTACCAAAACGATACCGTTACTTTTATTTCGCGCAGAAGCGGAACCTTAAAAGTCACCAGGCACGGGGATTTATTTACCCTCGACTTCCCGGCGGATACTTTTGAAAAAGTAGCGGTGACGGAGGAACTCGTGAATTGCTTCTCCATAAAACCGTCGGAAGCGTATAAGGGAAAGAGCGATTACATGCTTGTCTTTGAAAACCAGGGCCAGATCGCCAGCCTCGAACCGTCGTTTGTCCACATTTCGAAATTGAAAGCGCGGGGTGTGATTGCCACGTCCATGGGAGATGGTGTTGATTTTGTGTCGCGTTTTTTTGCTCCTCAGTCGGGTGTCAACGAAGATCCCGTAACAGGATCCGCTCATACCACGCTTATACCTTACTGGGCTTCACGCCTAAATAAGAACGAGATGACGGCCATGCAGCTTTCGCAACGTGGGGGACATTTGCTTTGCACCTACCGGAATGATCGTGTTGATATCGGCGGGCAGGCCCGGGAGTATCTGGCGGGAACGATCTTTCTTGAATAATGTCTTACTTGACGGATCGCTGGTGCCTGAAAAAAAGCTGGGAAAAAGGGATAAGCATAAACCCGGAGACAGCCAGGGCGATGAATGAAATACGGAGGTTAAATGCGTGGGCAAGGTATCCGATGAGCGGCGGCCCGATAAGCATACCTACAATACTATAGGTCGCGATAATGGAAATCGCCATACCTGGTGAATATTTACGGGATGAACCGGCGAGCAAAAATGTCATGGGGATGATGGAAGCCGTTCCAAAACCGACGAGGCAAAAACCGATCATCGAAGGCCAGAAGTGTGGAAAGAGAACTGCGAGTGATATTCCGGCGATGATGAGTACGGCGCTTCCGATGTAGGTTCTTGGCATGCCAATGTTCTCAACCAGCCAGTCGCAGGCAAAGCGTGATACAGCCATAAAGATCATAAAGGTAAGATAGCCAAGGGTGAAAATATCGACCTTCACGATCTCCTGAAAATAGACACCGCTCCAATCGAACATTCCGCCTTCGCAGATGGCGGCAAAAAATACGAGCAGGCCCAGGTAAACAATATAAGGATCCGGTTTCCCGAGAGCGATCTTGTTGCCCGAAGTGGCGCGGTCATTCCTGATCAGGAACTTGTAGGAAAGAGCGGTCGTAATGATCGTCAGTACGGATATGATGAGCAGGTGGAAACCCATGTTCACCTCCAGGCCTACAAATAATGTAGAGATCCCGACTCCGACAATGCCGCCCGTGCTCCATAATCCATGAAAGGATCCATTGATTTTTTTGTCGAATTGTTTCTGAAGGGTGATCGCCTGCGTGTTGATCGATATACTCATGATCCGCATGCTGAAGGAGAAGAGGCATATCGAACTCACCAGGAGGAAAGTTGTTGTTGCAAATCCGATCAGGCAAAGTGCGACTGACATGGCGACGAACCCGGCAGTCATCGGTAATCTGCTGTCAAAACGGGACACAAGCCATCCGGAGATCGGAAGTCCGATCAGCGAACTGATAGGCATGAAGAGAAGGATGGTTCCCAACTCGGCTTCATTATATCCGAACGTTGTCTTGATTGTCGGTATCCGGGAGGCCCAGGTGGCAAAGGTCACACCCGCAATAAAGAAAAACACACTCAAAAAAATCCGCTGCCTGTTTTTTTCCTCCATACCTGAAATCGACGGCGAATATCCGGTGTTAAGGGGAATTAAGCTGTCTTTGTTACGAAAAAAGTTGCTTCCCATCGAATGCGGCAAAATTCCATCCTCAGGAGGTCGCGATGTTTCTATAAGATAAACGCAGCAGTCTCCGAATCGGCGTGGCAACTTATAAATGGAGAAATAACCGGGTGAGCGGAGAGATGTAAAAAGATCAGTACCGCTGATGTAAAGGCAGTTTCATTTATCTTAGCGGGAATTTACCTTCCATTTAGTTAACTCCATGATGCTCAGAGCAGTTGTTTATATTGTCTTTTTACTGACGACGCTTTCCCATGCAAACGCACAGCTGGCCGGTTCTTCCGAAAAGCCTGAAGTGCTTAGTATCCGGGAGAACCTGGACTCTGTCGGACTATACGACAAATTTGAGTGCAGGCTAACGATAAGGGCGCTATTCGAAAACCCTTTTGATCCGGAAGATATCGACATCCTGGTCACGTTTACATCGCCGACGGGAAAGAAGTGGAGTATCCCGGCCTTTTACAACTACACCTTTGGCACGATGTGGAAAGTAAGGTTTGCCCCGGACGAACTGGGGGTATGGAAATACCAGATCCGTGTAAAAGACCGCCACGGCGAAGCGCTGAGCAGCGAACAAACCTTCAAAGCGATTCCTTCGAAATTTAAAGGCCCCGTTCGAATAGCCGGCAACAAAAGATTTCTGGAGTACAAGGACGGCACGCCGTTCTATGGAATTGGCTTATGGTACAACGGACGGGTGACCAAGGAAAACCTGGATGAACTGAAAGGCAAGGGCGTGAATTTTATCAGTAACTTCATTACACCACTTGAAACCATGGGAAGTGGTGTCGGGCGGTACGATCAGGATATCTGTACACGGATCGATGATTTATTCGAACTGTGTGAAGAGCGGGAAATACTCATCAGTCTGAATTTATGGTTTCACTCGTTCTTGTCGGAGACCGTTTGGGGAGGATTTAATATCAGGTGGCATACAAACCCTTATCAGCAGATCACCTCGAGCAAGGAATTTTTCAGGAGTACAGCCGCGTGGAAATTTCAAGAGAAACTTTATCGTTATTTTATCGCGCGATGGGGATATAGCCGATCACTTGCCTTGTGGTTTATTGTCGATGAAATAAACGGAACGGATGGCTGGGTTTCCGGCGACAGCACAATGGCAGGGCTATGGACAAAAAACGTGCATACATACTTTAAAACACATGATCCGTACGATCACCCGACAACAGCAACACGGAGCGGAGGGATAAAAGAATTTTTCCACGATGGCTATCAGGTCACCGACATCGCTGCCCGGGAAATATATGAAGCCCAGGGTTTCCCGATGAACAGGGCGGGAACACTCGATTCAGCCGACATTCACCCGCTGACATACAGCTATAAAAATTACGCGGACCAGATAAGAAAGATATGGGACGGCTACGGGAAGCCCGTTATCATCGGGGAAACCGGGTGGGATCATACGTACTACGAACCCGGTATGCCCGGTTATGTTGCCATGCACCACAACGTATTGTGGGTTTCACTGGCGACAGGAACATCGATGACGCCATTCTGGTGGGCCTTCAGTGGCAGGATGAACGATGTGATTGTTTCGAACCAGTTGAGGCATATCAGGACGTTCACAGACCAGATCCCATTTTCAAAGTTGATCAACCCGTCGCCGATCGCGGTGTCCATACCAAGTGGCGATGGTTTTGGAATGCAAAGTGATCAGTTGATCTACGGATGGGCCGTCAATTCGAAGACCGATGTTGCGGGAGACACGGTTACGATAGCATCGCTCCGGGAAAAAAAGTATAAACTCCGTTTGTTCCATACCTGGAGAGGAGAGTTTATACAGGAAACGGAAATAGTCACTACCGATGGTACCGGGGTTTTTACGATCCCTTCGCTTCGCACCAAAGAAGGTCACGCGAACTACGTCGGACAAGACATCGCGTTTATACTCGAACCTATCAAAGAGCCGCCACCTCCACCCAAACGAAAAAGAAGGTAACCCCACACGCCGCACAACCACTCATAACTCATACCTGACACATTTTCTTTTTTCATCCCGTAAGCTGTAATTTCAGCCTCGTAACCCGATCACCTATGAACCGCAGAAACGCCATAAAAACAGCAACAGCAGCCACGGGGCTTTCCCTGATGGGGCCTCTTGCCTTTGCAGGAAAAGAAAAAAAAACCGCAGATAAATTCCGCCTTTCACTAAACACCAGTACCATCAGTGGTCAGAAGTTAGGTGTTGAAAAGTACATCGACATTGCCGCCAGGGCCGGCTACGACTGTATCGAACTGTGGACCGGCGACGTGAAGGAATATTTGAACAAAGGTGGATCGCTGCCAGCCCTGAAAAAATTACTGGACGACAGCAAGCTTCCGGTTGTGGATGCCATCGGTTTTTCCCCCTGGATGGTAGACGATGATGAGCAGCGCAAATCCGGGTTCAAACAAATGCGTGAGGAGATGGAAATGATGGCAGCATTGGGATGTCCGCGCATGGCTGCCCCTTCCGCGGGCATCAAGCTTTCGGACCAGCTCGATCTGTTCAGGGTAGGAGAACGCTTTGCGGCGCTCATTGCTCTCGGTCGTGAGACGGGAGTAACACCTCAGCTCGAGTTCTGGGGCGCTTCAAGGTTCTTTCACCTTGGGCAGGTATTGATGGCGTCAGCCGTGGCAAACGATCCGGGTGTACGCATTCTGGCCGACGTGTATCACCTTCACCGCGGAGGTTCCGGGTTTGAAGGATTAAAAATGATCGACGGAAGCCTTATCGAAATTTTCCACATGAACGATTATCCTTCCACCATCCCGCGCGAAAAACTTGAAGACAAGGACCGTATCTATCCCGGTGACGGTGTAGCGCCGTTAAAGCAGGTGCTGACGGATCTGAAAAACATGAAAGGTCCCAAGATCCTGTCGCTGGAGCTTTTCAACCGGGAATATTGGGCTCAGGATCCGTTGCTGGTTGCCAAAACCGGTCTTGAAAAAATGAAAAAGGTGCTCGCCGAAGTTGTATAGCCGGATATTCAAACGAAAGAACTGATACTGATATGTCTGTAAAGAAGAAGTTGCGCGTCCTGGTAGTAGGATGTGGAAACATGGGTGCCTCCCACGCCACTGCGTATCACACAACGGAAGGGGTGGAGATCTGTGGCCTGGTTTCAAAAGGTACAAGCAAGGAAGTGTTAAATACCAGGCTTGGCGGAAAATACCCGTTGTTCGACGAATACGAGACCGCTCTGAAGTCAACCGCACCGGATGCTGTCTGCATTTCCACCTATCCGGATACACACGAACGTTTTGCCGTGATGGCCCTGGAATCCGGATGTCACGTCTTTATTGAAAAACCGTTAGCGGATACCGTTGAAGGAGCCGAACGGGTTGCCGCGGCAGCCCGGAAAGCAAAGAAAAAACTGGTGGTCGGATATATACTTCGCCATCATCCGTCGTGGGAGAAGTTTGTTCAGCTCTCACATGAGCTAGGCAAACCGCTGGTAATGCGAATGAACCTCAACCAGCAAAGCCATGGTTATATGTGGACCGTGCATAAAAACCTGATGGCAAGCCTCAGCCCCATCGTGGATTGTGGTGTGCATTATATCGATGTCATGTGCCAGATGACACGATCACGGCCGACACAGGTAAGCGCGATCGGCGCAAGGCTGACAGAGGAAATTCCCGCCGGCAACTATAACTACGGCCAGCTGCAGATCCGGTTTGAAGACGGATCCGTTGGTTGGTATGAGGCAGGATGGGGACCTATGATCAGCGAGACTGCGTTTTTTGTGAAAGACGTGATCGGCCCTAAAGGTTCGGTTTCCATCGTTGCAAAGGATGCGGGTGGAGCCGGGAAATCAGATTCCATCGAAGCCCACACCAAGACTGAATCCCTGAGGTTTCACCATGCGGGGCTGGATGGCAACGATCAATTTAAAGAACCCGACACCTGGATCAACCTCAGCGACGAGCCGGATCATCAGGAATTGTGCAACCGCGAGCAACGGTATTTTCTGAAAGCCATTCATGAAGACATCGATCTAACAGACCATGTGCAGGACGCCGTTAACAGCCTTCGTATCGCATTTGCATGCGATGAGTCGGTCCGAACCGGCAAGGTTGTGATACTATGATCTATTCGGCAACTTGTACGGGTTGCGTCCAGGCCATTTCGTATTCTCCCTCCTGAAACGGATTTGTTTTTCTCTTGTCCGACGTGATACGGCAGCGAACGAAGAGATACTCGTCCGTTACCTTGTACATCGCCTGCGTACCCTCGACCGTCGCCAACACCTGAGACTGTTGTTCGCCGTCTTTTACACCGATAAACTCAATTGTATAATGTACTTCCGGATCTGCCTGAACATGGATGCTTATTTCATTTTTCTTAAAATCGAGCTTACTTAACGTTACGCCGGTGGAGGCGTAAAAATCGCCGGCTTCCATCGATTCGATAAGGGATGCCGGAGATAACTGCTCACTGCGAACCATTACCCACCCGCGGCCGGCGTTCGCATACGCGGATCCGAACTGATGGTAACTATGGCTGTCGTCGGTAGCGAGCCCCAGCAGAAGCGGCTGGTTTTTGTTGCAGTATGCGATGTTGATCTTATCCCACATCTCCTCTGTTCCAGGATGAAGGCTATCGCCGTAATTTTGAACCATCGGGTGACCGTTGTATACCTCGAAAAAACGCTCACCCTGCAGACCGATGATATCCTGGTAGGTTATTCCATAGAAAAAATTCGGATGGTTGATATGCGGAAACATGGGGATACCGGTTTCCTTGCGTTGCTTCAGTACCTCGTCGACGTTGCGTTGCATGACCTCTGTCACACTTGATCCGCCCTGGGGCTGAACAAGTTTTTGCACATTCGTCACATTCATATGGATCGGGCGGTCGCCGAAGCGGTCGGTGATCTCCTCAGATCTTATGATCAGGAAGCTTTTATCTTCAAACAGCGATTTGTATTCATCGTATGTTTTAAGCTTTACCTGTACGCGGCCGGTGTCCGATTTGTGAACAACCCAGGGCTCGCCGTATTTTTCCAGGTATTTTTTATAACCTTCCTCATACATTTTACTCTTCGTGACCGTGACCCATTTCTCGTGATCGGCCAGGATATTATGATCTGAAAGGCCGACGAATTGGTATCCGTTGGTTTTATACCAGTCCATGATCATTTCCGGGTATTCATCGCCATCGCTCCAGTAGGAATGGGTGTGTAAATTTCCTTTGTACCAGGTTTCTCTGTCGTTTTCGGCTGGGTTGCAGGCGAGCATAAAAAGGAGAACGGAAAACTGAAGCAATGTGAGGATAGAGCGACGCATGTGGACCGGTTTTTTTTAAAAATACTAATCTTTTAGCGCACTTACCGGAGACCTCGCGGATAAAAAAAAAGCCCCCGTTCACACGAGGGCTTCCATTTTCAATAGTAAGCGGACAGGCTTAGAAACGGACTACCGTTGTCTCACCCGCGCCGTTAGTGACTTCGAACGTGCAAGCGCCTGAAAAATTCTTGATCGAGAACAGCTGGGCGAACTCGCCCGATACTTGTTTGCTCGAAGTGTGTACGAGGTTGTTGGCAGCATCGAAGATCTTAACGGTGATATCTTCGTTCTTGATCTTGGATACAGACAAAAGGAACTTTCCGTTCTCATTCAATTTTGAGATGTGAACGTTGTTTTTTGCTGCAGCCGGCTGATAGTTTATCGTTTCAGTCTTTGTTCCGTTTGCATCGATCAATTCGATCGTGTACTCGCCAAACTGAAGACCGGAGAAATTCAAAGGAAGGATAAATCCGGCGTCAGTGCTTCTGCTTTCGGAATAAACGATGTGAGAAGAAGCATCATAAATGTTGATTTTTACTTTGCCTGCATTTTCTCCCTTGTAGATAACCTTAACAACTTGTGAACCCTTGGAAGAAAGAACTGCCATACCGCTGGTAGGTTCATCTTTTGCTACTGCTGTTACTGCTGCGCCAATTACGAATAATGCTGCGAAGTAAAGTGATTTTGTTTTCATACTACGTGTTTGTATTTGTTTTATGATGCAAATATACGGGCGTGTGAAAGACGGGTTTGGAAGTTGTAAGGAAACCGTCTTTAATTTCGTAAATATCGTTTGCGGAAAAATGCAGGACCTGTACATGAAAAAATCGCCTGAAAACCAGGCAAACAACGCTTTCTCAAGAGCGAAATCTCATCCAACGTTTGCGCTGGAAATCGTATAACCTTTTCTAATGGCCACCGTTAATGTCACTCATTCACCTGGTGGGGAATCACATTGGAAAACATAATACTGAAATGGGAAAAGGATTCCGCATTTTTTATTGAATTCCTCCAAATCAAGCAAATAACAGCGTTATAAAATTGGTACTATTTTTTCTTAGTAAAGAATAGGGTAGCAGCGTATGAAAAAAAATGTACAAAACGTCCTTCAGTTCTCCGGTTATATTATTTGCCTGGCAGTGCTCGTCTCCTGCAGCAAGAGCCTTACCGGCACATCGTCGGTTAACCCGGATCACTCTGTTAGAATAGATTCGTCCCTGGTTCAACGCGATCCCATACCGGTAGCCCGGCCCATCGCCATCGATACGTTGGTTAATCCGTTTGAAAGCAAAGGCCCCCTAAGCCTGGAAAACCAACACGACAGGCAACGGATCAACGATAAGGTTGTGCGCTTTTATAATATCAAGGGGTTTGAGACACAGTGGCTGTTCGACAGCGCCCCCGGAAACCTCTATTATACAGCTATAGACATGCTGAAAAACGCCGCGACCTTCGGATTAAATCCCCGTGACTACGACGTGGGAGGAATCGAAGAGCGCCTTCGTTCTTTGTATCAGCCTAAAGAGAACAAAACAATTGACATTGTTGCCCTGGATATTCACATCACGGAAATGTATTTTCTGTTCACTACCCACCTGATGGAAGGGAAAGTCAGGAATGTAGGAAGTAACCGGTACGTGTGGAAGCGACCTGCTCAGCAGTATTCAACACGAGATGTTGACCTCCTTGCCGGCGTGAGTAATCCCGATGAACTTCTCGGGACAGTTAAAACGCTGCAGCCGGCCAGTGAACAGTACACCAGGCTTCAAATGGCACTCGAGCAGTATCTCAGACTGGAGAGCGAAACGCCCGACGCATTTCCGGTTATTACAGTCAACGGTAAGGTCAAGCCCGGAGACAGAAACATCGCCATTCCACTCGTAAGAAAGAAATTGTCGTTTACCGATCTGAAGCCTTACCCTATGCAGTACGATTCTTCACTGGAATCGATGGATTCACTCGTGTATGATCAGACGCTTGCCGACGCAGTTAAATTTTTCCAGTTGAGGCATGGATTGGAGCCGGATGGTATAATCGGCGAAAAAACCCTGAAGTTCCTGAATCAGTCGTTTCATGAAAAAGCCAACATTATCGCGCTGAACATGGAACGGATGCGCTGGACCACAGAAAACTCCGCGCAAAATTATATCCTGGTAAACATTCCCGAATACAAACTGAGGGTTTATGAAAACAAAAAAGTACAGTTTGAGATGAGGGTGATCGTCGGTGCGGCGAACAAAGCGACCCCTGTTTTTAGCGATGCGCTTGAACATCTGGTTTTTAGTCCTACCTGGACGGTTCCTGTAAGTATTATCAAGGAAGAGATCATACCGAACCTCCGGTCCAACCCGGCATACTATTCAGCGAAGAACTTTTCCTTTTACAAAAACGATGTGGAGATAGATCCATCCCTGGAAGACTGGAACAGCGAAACGGTCAACCCTTATCAATACAGGGTGGTTCAGGGGCCCGGTCGCGATAATTCCCTCGGCCTTGTGAAATTTGTCATGCCTAATACGATGAGCGTATATTTACACGATACCCCTAATCACCGGTTGTTCGCAAGAGACTACCGCGCACTAAGTCATGGATGCGTTCGTCTGGACGAACCTGTGCGATTTGCCGAATATTTATTGCGTGACCAGAAAGGCTGGACGCCGGAGCGGATAAACAAAGCTATGAACGATTCGATACCTTCAACGGTACATTTGAAAAAACCATTTGACGTGCACCTCGAGTATTGGACAGCCTGGGTTGATGAAGATGGGCTGGTGAATTTCCGGGAAGATATTTATGGTCACGACAAAGTACAGTTATCGCAATTGCTTCCGGTTGAGAAGGCTACATCGACGTTCCTGGGAATGTAGGTGTGATAACTATTCAGCGAGTGCCGGGGCGGTATCCGCGGGTATACCCAGTCGCGTTGGATCGAGGTAGGCAGATTCACGGAGATACTTGTCATCGTTAAAGTAGGCAAATATGGCCGTCCGGTTTTTGATCACATCGATTACCTGCCTGGAAATACCTTTTGGCAGTGCCGGACAACCCTGACTTCTTCCCAGGCGTCCATATTGTTTTATCCAGTATTCGCTCACATATTCAGCATCGTGCATCACAACAGCACGCTCGCGCATATTATCGTTATAGCCATCTTCCGTTCCGTCGAGCTTCAGACTATACCCCTTGCTTCCCACATACGTTTCGCCTGTCACATAAAATCCGAGGCTGCTTTGATTGGAATGAACGGTATTTGAAAAGTGCCTCGCCACGTCTTCACCCGTATTCCGGCCGTGACTGACGTAGGTATAAAATTTTACCTGGAGTTCGTCCAGGTCGATTGTGTAGAATCGTTTCCGTGTACTCGGTTTGGTGAAATCGATGATCGATATCAGATTTTTGTTGTTAAGCTTTCCTTGTTGCTGCAGGTTATGGTAACCGATCATTCCGTACCTGAAAACTTCGAATGACAGATCATAGTTCTCAAGGCCGATCTCATGATAAAGGCTTTGTAAAGAATCTTCAAATGTAAGCGGATTGATGCGGACGTCCGGCACGTGATCCACCGCCAAAGCTGGTGAAAGTGACCGTTCCGTTTCGAATAGTTGAATCGCCGAAGAAACCGCGAAAATTAAAAGGTATGCCATCTGCTCCATTCCGGGTCTGTTTTATGCTCCAAATAAGGATTCGAATTTCAGCAAACACGGAGAAAAAAAAACGGAGATGTAGCGGAAATGGTACAGGCCGCTGTTAATCCCCGAAATATGCAGGCCAACGGACAAATTTGGGGGATGAATGGAATCACCGCCGGAACCCGGACCGCGACAATTAATGGAGAAATAACGGGACATTTATACGAAGACATATCCATTTTAAGCCTACCTTGTTCCAATATGAATATCATCAGAAGTTGGAGGGAGCAAAAGGTTATGCTGAAAAGATGGTTTCCCATTCTTTCGGACGAGGATTTCGCAATGGCCGAAGAAAACCGCGAAACCATGCTGTGCCGGTTGCAGGCTAAACTCGGCAAGACAAAAGCCGAACTGGAGAGCATTTTTGCTGAATTGCAGGCCAATTGAACGGACTGGCGTCTGCGGGTTCCTGACATCGGAACCGTCCAGTCAACGAACCTGGAGTTTCTAAAAATCAGTGTCCGGCTCCTTCAGGTCGATTTCCTGGATCCAGATGTTACGATAGTATACATCATGACCTTCAGCCTGTAATTTTAATCCGCCGGGTGTATCTGTTATTCCCTTACCTCCATCGTTGCCACCGTCTATTCCGGAATTTGGCCCGCCCCATACCTGGCTGATCTTTTGGTTTACGTGTACTTTTTTACCGTTGAAATACATGGTAACCATCGGTTGTTCTACAAGTTTGCCGTCTTTGAAGCGCGCCGCGCGAAAAACGATATCATAAGCATTCCATTTACCCAGTCCGTTATAGGCATGATAAGGTGATTCGGATTCGTTGATTACGGCACCCAGTCCATGTTTTGTTGAATCGCCGTCCAATACCTGGATCTCGTATCGGTTTTGTAAATAAACGCCGCTGTTTCCTCCAGGACTCGCAATGTAAAACTCCACGTGCGCGCGGAAATCCCGGAACGTTTTGTTTGTGACGATGTCAGCAGCACCGTATTTGCCACCGGCGCCGGCCGGATCGTTCGAACTTACAACGGTACCTTTATCTACCGGATCTTTTACAATAGTCCACTTGATCGGTAACGTAGCTGCAAGCCGCGGGCCTTTCCAGTACGTCCATTTTGAATCCAGCATTTTACGGGTGCCATCAAAGAATACTTCGGCTTTCTTGGGTGGTTTGGCTCCTACGCCAACCTGTGCTGTAACAGGAATAGTGACCGTGATGAACAGCATAGAAATGAACCCAATAGCAGGCAGGTGCAGATTCGGTTTGGAAAGACCAGGCATGGATGTGAATTTTAGATGGTTAAAGCAGTATAAACAAATATATTCTTTTCTCTTAAACCCCCGCTATAAAGTATGACAGGTGGTAAGAAACAGGGAGATATTATTCCAATGGAGTCTATATCGTAACTTCCGCCTTAATTTTGCTAAACCGAAAATTATGACAAAGTTTATCGAACTCACCGTTTCCGAAGAATTTGAAACCAAAACAGAGTTAGTCAATATTGCCAGTATAGGAAGAGTCTACGCCAGTCCCCAAAGCCGGGCAAAGAGCATCGTGGAGTTGAACTACCAGAGTGTAAATGATGCCCCGGTATACCTGGAGGTCGAAATTTCCTATGAAGCCCTACGTCAAAAACTCTTGGACTAACCGTTACAAAAGGTTCCATTTTTTACGATACCGTCTCGACAACAACGCGTTCGCTTCTTTGTCGTGAATAAATTTTTCGTCCTTCGGATCCCATTCCAGCTTGCGCCCGAGGCGCCACGAGATGATCGCAAGGTGCATAGGTAAGGTCATCTCCCGCGCATACTCCAGGTTGGATTCAGGTTGTGTTCGTGATTTGACAGCATCCACAAAATTTTGCTGGTGTCCCGGCGACCGCGGAAGGGTCTGCGGTATCTCCGGAAGATCGGAAAAGGTCTCGCCCTGGATGGTAATGGAACGTGTGCCGTAGTCGCAGATCAGCGTGCCTTTGTCGCCTTCAAAATAGGCGCCGATTCCTCGCTCGGCTGCGCCCGGAACGTCCGGGGGTTGTGTAGTCCAGTAAAGTTTGAGGCGATCGAATTCATAGTCTGCATCCACCCACTTCGGCGCGTCTGCAATACCGTCTGTTTTATCACCGCGGGCGACAACTGATCTGAGCCCTGTGGGACGGATCGACCACCACACAACGTCGGCGATATGGCACCAGAAATCCGCGAATACACCGCCGGAGTAGTCCAGGAAGTAGCGGTAGTTCAGGTGGCAACGTTCCGCCATATAATCAGTATAGGGTGCCGGTCCCAGCCACATATCCCAGTTCAGGGTTTTTGGCACTGTCTGTGGCGAAGGGTGTCCCATACCCGGGGAAAATCCTGTCTTCCAGAGGCGAACCGTATGGACATTGCCGATCGCCCCGGCCTGGATGATCTCCACCACGCGATGGTAGTTATCACCGGCGTGGATCTGTGTCCCCAATTGAAAAACGCGGTTGTGCTTCTTCAGATTTTGCAACAGCACCTGGCCCTCCCGGATATCATATGATAGCGGTTTTTCTCCATAAACATCCTTGCCAGCCTGAAATGCCAGTGTGGCGATCTGCGCGTGCCAGTGATCCGGTGTGGCGATAGTAATAGCGTCGATATCTTTTCGGTCCAGGATATGCCGGAAGTCTTCATAACCTTTGGCCTGGCTGCCGGGGACCAGACCCTGAAGGGTTTTTAAAGTCGACTGAAGGTGATCCTGGTCGACATCGCATAATGCTGCAATTTCCACATCGGGCAGAGCGGCAAACCATTTAAGATGCTGGTTCCCCATACCACCGAGTCCGATATGGGCGATCCGGAGTTTGTCGCTTGGAGCAGCCTTGCTGACCAACGAAGGCAATAGCGTCAGGCCCAACGTCCCCAGGGCGCTTGTTTTAATAAATTCCCGCCGGTTGAAGTGTTTCATCGTAAAGTGTTGCAGTTAGTAGTCCTTTGTCTAAGCTATCTAAAAATGTATGCAAAGTCCAATGACGGTGTCAAAAGGCATGGTGGATGGAACAGTCTTTATTTGGACGGTGAGACTGATCTCCGCTTTTCCCGGCAATACCGATACATTCAGGGTCATATCCTTTCTTGTTTAACCCCGGGTTTAACCAATCGCGTAATTTGACCGGGCAGCGCAGATTAATTAAGTAACTTCATCGCCGATTCTTAAACTACACCAAAGACAATGAAGAACGTTACCTGTACGGCAGCCGGTTGCCATCGTGTGATACATTTCCTGCTCGCAGTGGTTTGTTTTATGTCCTGCCGGCAGGAAGTGAACTACCGCGACGAGATATATGAGAAACCTGAGATCAGAAAGGACCCGCAAATCCGGAGCCTTTCGCCGGAAGAGAGCCTGGAAACCATCTTTGTTCCAAAAGGGTACAAAGTCGAGCTGGTGGCAAGTGAACCGATGATAATAGAACCGGTAACCGTTGCCTGGGACCCCAATGGAAAAATGTATGTGGCCCAGATGATGACGTACATGCAGGATATCGATGCGAATCATGAAGATGAACCCTGGAGCCGGATATCGATCCTCGAAGACACGGACAATGATGGCAGGATGGACAAGAGCGTTGTTTTTATTGACAGCCTCGTATTGCCCCGGATCATGCTTCCGCTGGATGACAGGGTTATCGTGGGAGAAACGTATAACAGGAGCCTGTATTCCTACCGTGATACAAACGGCGATGGAAGAGCCGATGAAAAAATACTTTTACTGGAGGATACCACCCGGGACAACCGTAACCTCGAGCACCAGGATGCAAACATGTTGTGGAGCATTGACAACTGGCTTTATGTATCGAATAAAGCGTTCCGGTATAAATTCACGAACGGGGTATTGGTCAGGGATACCTTGCCCGAGCCTGCTTTGGGGCAGTGGGGACTTACACAGGATGAAACAGGCAGACTGTTTTATTCCCGTGCCGGCGCCGAAGTTCCGGCACTGGGATTTCAGCAACATCCCGCATACGGAAGTCTCGAACTGGACGGACGTTGGGATGATTCATTCGTTATCCCATGGCCCATCGTTGGTACACTGGATGCGCAGGGCGGACCACGACGGATGAAGGAAGGTGACAGCACGTTGAACAAGTTTACGGGAGTAGCCGGGCAGGAAGTTTTTTTGGGAGACAAAATGCCACCCGCCTACGGTGATTTGTTTATACCGGAACCTGTAGGGCGGTTAATCCGGAGGGCGAAGATTCACCACCGTGACGGAAAAATTGTATTGGAAAACCCGTATCACGAAGCCGAATTCCTGGCATCGACAGATCCGTTGTTCAGGCCCGTGCATGCAGCGACCGGCCCCGATGGAAGTTTATATGTGGTTGATATGTATCGGGGAATTATCCAGGAAGGAACGTGGGTCGGGGAGGGTAGTTACCTGAGGGAAGTGGTGAAAGAAAAAGGTTATGACAAGTTTTTCGGACGCGGAAGAATGTACCGAGTCATGCATGAAACGATGGAACGCGGCCCCTCTCCGCGGATGCTGGATAAGACTACGAAAGAACTTTTGACCTACCTGGATCATCCCAACGGCTGGTGGCGTATGACAGCTCAAAAACTGATTGTGTTAAGAGGAGACAAATCTGTGGCCCCGGCGCTTATCGAAACCGTTGCGGACAACGAATCATTTTTCGCCACCCTCTTTGGAAATCATTCCGGGGATCACGGAGTGGAACGGCTGCATGCGCTGTGGACGCTCGATGGACTGGATGCGATCGACAAACCTACGCTCAGAATTGCGCTGGCGGACAAGGATGCAAGAGTAAGAGCGGCCGCGATCAGGATCAGCGAAAAATTCCTGAAAGAAAACGATACCGATATCACGCAGGCATTGAAAGCGATGGCCAATGATCCGGACCCCGAGGTGCTGCAGCAGCTCATACTTTCCTTTCGCCTGATCAACGACGAATCGAAATCCATAGTCCGGGAGATTCTGGAACGCCATCCGGAGAATGAGGTAATAAAGATCACCGCTGCGGAAAACCTGAACCCCGCCTATTCGGAGATCGTGGCATTGAGGCAAAAGTATAAGCTGCGCGGAGGAGATGCCGCCAGCCAGATCGTAAATGGCTACAAGATCTTTAAGGAATATTGCAGCACGTGTCACGGAGCGGATGGCAAAGGAATTTCGCAACTGGCACCATCGCTTGTCGGGTCGCCCAGGGTCACAGGCGATATCGAGATTCCGGTAAAGATTTTGTTGCACGGCCTGACCGGACCCGTTGACGGAGTTGAGTACAACGGACCGATGGCCCCGGTAGGTAAAGAGAATGACGAATACATCGCGGATGTGTTAAGTTATGTCCGTGCACACCTGAATGAATCGGGAACGGTCTGGAGAGGGAGGGTACGGAACATCCGTGAAAAAAATAAGGACAGGAATAAATACTGGACGCTGAAAGAGCTGCAGGCAGCAACACCGCATCGATAGGCCAATCTCCGGCATGGCCAGAACACGCGAAGACTTTAGTAAATTTGACCCTCAAGTAACCGGACACAAACAGATAAAATTAAATTTACACCCGGTACAGACAGTATATATTCGTGGAGGACAACATAATCGAGTTGAGGGCCAGGAGGTGATCTTGTTCCCCGCCCGCTGTCAGGTGATCTTACGCTTGTGACCGGGATCAGCTAAGACCGACCCGTTTGTTCACCAATAAGGAAGAAGAGTTGAAGTGGCTGAAAAGTTAGCGTACCGTACCTTATGTCAGAATCTATACCCATGAATGCACCGCGAACATTAACAGCTTCGTTGCTGGAAAGCGAACTGGAATTTACCACTTCCCGCAGCGACGGACCCGGGGGACAAAATGTAAACAAGGTCAACTCGAAGGTTACCCTCCGGTTCAATGTTCTGACGTCGCAGATATTGACCGCGGAAGAAAAAGACACAATTGCGGGAAAGCTGAGGTCAAGGCTTTCGAAGGACGGTTACCTGATCCTGAGTGCCAGTGAAAGCCGGTCGCAGCTTCAGAACAAAAATGATGTGATACTGAAACTGGAAACCGTACTGGCGAAAGCCATGGAAAAAAAGAAGGCCAGAAAAAAGACGAAGCCCTCCAAAGGCGCTGTCCAGGAACGTATCAAGAGAAAAAAACAGGTTTCTGAAAAGAAAAAGTGGAGGCAGAGGCCGGATTGAAGGAAGATTAAGTAATAGTGGGTTCAATGAGGCACCTGCAACTTTGTATTTTACACTAAATTTTACCCCATGCGTCTCCGGCTGATCTGTTTTAGTTTTCTTCTTTTTATTTCGGCCACGGTATCATCGGGCCAGAATTACTATGTTGTCGTTGGCGCATTTGCGCAGGAGAGCAACGCGCAGAAGTTTACAGGTTATGTGAAGAGCCTCAGGTTCAGCGCGGAATACAAGTTGAATAAGGCAAAGAACTTTTTTTATGTATATGTCATGGTGACGGGTAACCGTAACGAAGGCCTGGCGCAGGTCGGGCAATTGAAGGAGGAAAGTGAATTTAAGGACGCATGGTTATTTACCGGGTTGCTGGAGGGAGATCACGCGCTTGTTGCTGAGCCGGTCGAAGAAATAAAACAGACCGAAGTGATTGTCGCGGAAGAAGCGGCGCCGCCCGATACGCTGGCTGCCACGCCCGGAGAAAACCCTCTTGATCCACCCCAGGTTGCCGATGCGTCTGAAATGAAAGTAAAAGGCAAGTTGTTCAGGTTTGTGATAGAAACGACCGACGGAAAACCTCTTCAAGGCGAAGTGCATAATGTCGATTTCAGACGAGGCCGGGAAATCGCTACCTATAAATCGGATACATATGTCGATCTGGTACATTCCTCCAACAGGAGCGAACCCATGTCGATCGTCTGTGGCATTTTTGGCTACAAGGAGGTCGTCAAATTCCTGGACTACGCCAATCCTGTTTCGGAGGAAGGCGTCACGAAGGACGAAAAAGGCGCCTGGGTTGTTCAGTATAAACTGGAACGCCTTGCGAAGGGGGATGTATCTGTCATGTATCATGTCGCTTTCTACAAGGACGCGGTCGTTATGTTACCCGTTTCGAAGGGGGAAATGGATGAATTGGTGAACATGATGAAAGACAACCCGGATTACCGGATAAAGATCCACGGCCATTGCAATGGAAACAATTCGAGACGGATTATCGCGCTCGGTCCGACAAAAAACTATTTCAATGTCGCAGGCTCAGATGAGCGCAACGGATCGGCTAAGGAATTAACCAGGCTGAGAGCGGAAGCTGTTCAGGATTATCTCGCTGATAATGGAATAGACAAAGGCAGATCGGAGATATATGCCTGGGGTGCATTGAACATGCTTGTTCCGCAGACCAGCAGCAGCGCCAAACTGAACGACCGGATAGAGATCGAAATACGGAAGGATTAAATCGCACGTTATCCGGTCCCCTGATGACCGTATTCACGGCAACGGGATCATCACAGGGTGTGGCTAGAGTGACAATTATTGAAAAAAACCGGCAAAATCTTTACAATATCATCCGATAGCGATAAATTAATAACTAATCAGCAAAACTGAGCCGGATGCAACCTAAAATTCACAGGCGAGAGTTCTTGTCGCTCGCATCGATGGGCGGGCTTAATGCCTTGTTACTATCGGCAGGTTTACAACAAGGTTGTAGTAAAAGTACTATGTCACATAAAGGCCAACTGGCGCTGCAGCTTTACACGTTGCGCGATGAATTAGATCGGGATTTTAAGGGAACGTTAAACAGAATAGCGGAAACGGGCTTTAAAAATGTTGAGACTGCCTTCTGGCCGGAGGGTATTTCTCCCCGCCAGGCAGGGCAACAGCTCAGGGACGCGGGCCTGTCGGTTTGTTCATCGCATTGTTCTATTCCAACGAAAGAAAATGCGCCGGAGATCATGGAGATCGCAGAATCGTTTCAATGCACGAAAATGATCTGGCACGGCTGGCCGGAAGACGAACGATATAAAACGCAAGAGGGAATATACCGGCTTGCTGACATCTATAACGAAGCGAATCATATAGCCAAATCAAACGGACTTCAATTTGGATTGCATAATCATTGGTGGGAATTCAAAAACAAAGTTGGCGACCGGTACGCCTATGAAGTGTTACTGGAAAAACTGGACCCATCTGTTTTTTTTGAAATTGATACGTATTGGGTCAGGGTTGCCGGGCATGATCCATCGGAGGTTATCGCATCCTTCGGCGATCGCGCGCCGTTCCTTCATATCAAGGACGGACCCGCAACATGGACCGATACCGTTGCGACCGATCCCGAGCCGATGGTCGCTGTGGGCGATGGATCGCAGAATTTTCCGGCTATCGTAAAGGCATCAAAGGGAAACACACAGTGGATGGTTGTCGAAATGGATAAATGTGCAACCGACATTTTTGAGGCGATCGCCAAGAGCAGAAAATACCTTACCGACAATAACCTTGTACAAGGCAGCGGGGTTTAGCGCCGGCGCCTTGTTATTCATATTTTACCGGACTTACACCAGGACCCTCGACCATGAAAAACTCCAACACCTTCGCGCAGGACACTATCGTTCGAAAAATCGACCGCCGAACATTTCTGAAAGCAAGCGGAATGAGCGTTACCGGTATCATTCTGGGCGTTCAGTTCGCATGCTCAACCCCTGATTCCTCTGCGGAAGGGGTGCCTTTTTCACCGAATGTATACCTGACGGTGAATGGAGACGGTTCAGTTGTTATTGTGGCCCATCGTTCGGAAATGGGTACCGGTATTCGTACAGGGTTACCGTTGATTGTCGCCGACGAACTGGAAGCAGACTGGAAAAGAGTTAAAGTTGTTCAGGCTGTTGGCGATGAAGCGAAGTACGGGAACCAGAATACAGACGGCTCTTTTTCCGTCCGCATGTTCTTCGAGCCTATGCGTAAGGCCGGAGCGACGGCACGGATGATGCTGGAAGCTGCGGCGGCCAAACAATGGAACGTACCCGCCGCCGAGTGTCAGGCGAAAAATCACGAAGTAATACACGGTCCATCCGGCAAAAAGCTGGCTTTTGGCGCACTCACAACAGATGCTTCGGCACTTGAGCCACCCAAGGAAGAAGCCGTTGTTTATAAGAAGAAATCGGATTGGAAGTACATCGGGAAATCCACCGGAATCGTGGATGCGCAAAGCATCGTCAACGGTACCGCTGTCTATGGGCTGGATACCATTATCCCGGGGATAAAATATGCGACCGTGCTCCGTTGTCCGGTAGCCGGCGGTAAGATCAAGAGCTATAATGCAGATAAAGCCCGGCAATTTCCCGGGGTAAATCAGATCCTTGAAATTGAATCGAAGGGTTTCCCTTCGGATTTCCCCAACCCGCTCGGCGGTATCGTCGTTCTCGCGGACAACACCTGGGCTGCGATCAGTGCGCGGAAAGAGCTGGTCGCTGAATGGGACCTTGGGCCTAATGCGTCTTACAGTTCGGACGACTATTTCAGGGACATGATGACCAGGGTCAAAAAGAAAGGACACGTCAGGCGTGAACAGGGTTCTGTTGACACAGCCATAAAGGAAGCGGCTCATGTCATCGAATCGACCTATGTTACGCCGCATATTTCGCACGCGCCGATGGAGACACCCTGTGCAGTTGCGCACGTGAAAAATGGAAAATGTGAAGTGTGGGCGCCGGTCCAGCACCCGCAGTGGGCGCGGCAAAGTGTAGCGAAAGCGTTGGGTATGGACGAAGCGAACGTGACGGTGAACATTACCCTCCTGGGCGGAGGTTTTGGAAGGAAATCAAAGCCGGACTATGTAGTGGAGGCAGCTCTTATTTCACACATGAGTGGAATGCCCGTCAAACTGCTCTGGACCCGCGAAGACGATATTCAGCACGACTTCTTTCATGCGTGCAGTGTACAGCACATCAGGGTTTCACTTGATAAGCAAAGCAAGGTCACGGGATGGAATCACCGCAGCGTATTTCCACCGATAGGCGGAACGGCGGATGTGAAAGAGACCGAACCCAGTTTTGGCGAACTGCAGTTGGGTATGGTGGACATGCCTTACGATATCGCCAATATATCCTGTGAATCCCACGAAGCATTGGCGAAAACCCGGATCGGCTGGTTGCGCTCGGTCAGCAATATCCAGCACGCATTCGCAATCGGTAGTATGCTGGATGAGATCGCTTCATTCCGGAAGGCAGACCCGGTCGCAAACCTGCTGGAGTTACTTGGGCCGGACCGCGATATTCCATTCAATAAAATGATGGAGGGGTTTGAAAACTACGGTGAACCGCTCGAAAAATTTCCATGGAGTACACGGAGGCTGAAGAATGTGATCCAGCTGGTTGCTGAAAAGTCGGGCTGGGGCAAGACCTTACCAAAGGGACATGGTATGGGTATATGCGCGCACAAAAGCTTCCTTACGTATGTGGCTTGCGTTGTGCATGTCGCTGTCGACGATGCGGGTAAGCTTTCCATCCCCGAAGTCCACTATGCCGTGGATTGTGGTGTTGTCGTAAACCGTAATTCAGTCGTTAATCAGTTCGAAGGAGGAGCGGTCTTTGCGCTCGGCGCGGCCTTGAAGGGTGGAATAACCTTTAAGGACGGACACCCGAGGCAGGAGAACTTTAATACTTTTTTCGTGTCCCGGATAACCGATGCGCCGGCGGAAATTTTCGTTCACCTTGTCGACAGCGACGAAAGACCCACGGGTGTTGGCGAGCCCCCCGTTCCACCGCTTGCCCCGGCACTTGCAAATGCCATTTTCTCGGCGACAGGAAAGAGGTACAGAGAACTTCCGATCAAATTGGCCTAAGTTCTGCTCTTTCTTACATGCCGGATAACCCTGGTTTTTCCTTATTTCAAAACAATTTCCCATTTTGGCTTTTCTTTGTTGTGAAAACGGCTAAATTTGCTTGTGTTAGCGTTGTACACTTCTGGCATAATTTTCACAGTCCATTAATACATTACATCGAATAACATGAGCTTCAAGTCAATTATTATCCGTCTTTACTACATGCTGATCTATTCAGACGGTAAGGTAAACGACGGAGAAGTCTCGTTGGGCAAGAGGATGATTCAGGCGGAAGGGATAAGTGAATCGGAATTCGTCTTTCAGTTGGATTCCCTCAAGGGAAGGGATGTCGCGATAATTTATAAAGAAACGCTGGCGGAGCTTAAACGCCTGAAGACGGACCGCCAGATCCGGTGTATTGCATGGTTGTGCGTGCTGGCTAATTCCGATGGATTTATGGACAGGGCGGAATGGCAATTCATTTATAAGATATACCATAAGGAACTTCAGTTGCCCCTGGATGTGATCATGGAAGTGCAGAAGGATCTGGTAAGGATAACACGGGAGAATGGTTTTCTCACCGATACCGTTTTAAACACAACGGTATCTTCCCGCGCAGCTAGTCATTAATTTTCATATTAGCAGCTTTCGGGTAAACGAGCTCGCCCTGAGCACATAGGGAAATCCTGTTACGTTTTTTGTTTTTTCTTTTTTGCTGACGGAAACAGTACGTTGTTAAGAATGAGACGGTATCCCGGTGAGTGCGGGTACTGGTTAAGATCAGTCGGCCCGCGCCGGCGGCCGGGAGAACCTTCCGGGTCATGCCCGCTATAGTATGTCCAGTGCCCGCGTCCCAATTCACCGTAAATGTACCGCACGTTATTGGCGTTGCTGTTTTCGCCCAGCACCAATACCTCCGGTTTAACCAGACGTTTGCTGAACGAAGTGGTTTGTCCTGTAAATTCCTGAATCACATGTTCGTGATCCTGGGTGAGCATAGCCGGAATGATATCCCACTTGGCCGAAAAATCGAATAACCTGAAGAAGTCGCGGTTTTGCTGAAAAAAATCCGGACGCCCGGTATTGATATCGGAAAATTTCCTGCTGTTACCGAATTCAAGCGTAAAATTTTCGAAGGCAAGTGCCTTGCTGAAATCCAGCTTACTCTCTCCAACAGGTGCATCGTCGTCGTATAAATTTTCGGTGAAGTCAATACCTTCAGCCGCCAGGGCGATATCAAAGGTTTCTGCTCCGGAACACATCGCGAACAGATAACCACCGCCGGCGCAAAATGCTTTTATTTTTTTTGCCACGTCAAGCTTCATCTCCGAAACAGTGGAATAGCCCAGCCGGAGTGCATTGGCTTCCTGCAGCTTTGATTCGATAATGGCTGACTCGCGCCATTGAAACCGCCAGTGCTGTCCCGTAAAATCCTCGTGATGCAGGTGAAGCCAGTCGTACTTCGCAAGATCATCCTGGAGTACTTCATCGTCGTAAAGTATAACGTATGGAATTTCCGCATAATCGAGTACGGTGATGACAGCATCCGTTTCGTCGGCAACCAACTCATTCTTGATCGAGTATACCGCTATTCGGGGAGCGGTCTCCAGGCGTATCACATTCATATTGATCCCCGGGTTGGAAATTTCATTCAGGATAGCATTTGTTTTCGCGTCGGTGATCCGCTCCACACTGACACCCCGGATCATACATTCGTTTTCAACGGATTCCGAATACGGTACAAGGAAACTTCCGCCGCGGTAATTCAGGAGCCAGTCGACATAAATATTTTTTTTCAGGATGAAGAACGCCGCCCCGTATGCCTTGAGATGATTCTGCTGAGCGCCATCCATCGGGATAAGCAGGGAATTGCCCGTGAGCTTGCCGGCTGAAAACGCCAAAATCAAAACGATGCAAAGTCTCATCATGTTATGATCTCCTTTCCGATACTGTAATAATTTCCTCATTTTTGATAACTTTTCCAACGCTGTTTATATCAGCGGAAACGTTCCGCCTCCGGCAACGTGTCCGACCCTGAAACCCGGAAGAATATATGAGAAAGAAAGAATGTCCTTCCTGTGCCATGGAGGTGGACGCGAAAAGCAAGACGTGCCCGGTTTGCCAGTATGAGTTTACGCGCCAGTCATCACCGATAAGGTGGATAGCGCTCCTGCTGGTCCTGTTGTTTGTGTTGTACATTATCGCCAGGTGATTGCCTCGTGCTCTTAAAGAAATTTGTCCGGCACCCGATTTATTGATGTTTCAAAAAGTATATTTGCGCCGAAATAAAGTAATCTGAAGCTATACCTATGAGGCTTGGTCAATTAGCCAGAAAGCTGTCTTTAAGGCCTGCGGAAATCGTGGAATTTCTTGCGAAGAAAAATATTCACATCGAGGAAGGAGCGAATACCCGGATAGAGGATGAACTGGTGAACTTAATTCATCAGGAATTTGCACCCGGCGTAAACATCGTTGAGTTGGAACCCCTGCCGGCCACGACTGAGGCGATAACACCGGAGACCACCATACCTCAGGCTCCAGAGCCGGTCATTCACCAGGCGGAAATACCAGTTGAAATGCCGTCTGAGGTTACGACTGTCGAGGATACTGCCAATGACGTGATCAAGGCCCCCAAAATTGCGCTGTCCGGGTTGAAAGTGCTGGGAAAGATCGAGCTTCCGGAAGTCAGGAAAAAAGATACTCCTGACGACTTGGCGCCGAAAGAGGAAGTGTCGCCGGAACCCCTGAAGACGCGTGAACCTGAGCGTGCAAATCAGAGACGCCGCGACCCGCGACCTCATACCCGCACGGCAAAAAATCCGATCGCGTTGCAGCGGGAGAGGGAAGCGCAGGAGGAACAGCGAAAGAGAAAAGAAAAAGCGGAGCAGGAAAAAGAGAAGCGTAAACAGAACTACTATAAAAAGGTGAAAATGTCACCTCCGACAAAGGCTGTTCGGCTTGTTGACGAACCCACCATGCAAATGACATCCGAAGAACTTGCCGAGCCACCGAAGACCTGGATTGGTAAATTTATTAAATGGCTTACTACCTGAGTTGTCAGAGGTTCTGTTTCTTCATTTCACCTACAGCATAATTGGCAGCCCTTGCCGTGAGCGCCATATACAAGATAGACGGGCTCTGATTCCCCGTGCTGGTCATACAAGCGCCGTCGGTAACAAAAACGTTCTTACAGGAGTGAAGCTGGTTCCATTTGTTCAACAATGAGGTTCGTGGATCGTTGCCCATCCGGCATCCGCCCATCTCGTGTATGTCGAGGCCGGGTGGTTGGTGTGTATCGTAGGAATGAATATCACGGGCGCCCGCTTTCTCCAGCATCTCGGAACTTTGTGTCAGAAAATCCTTGATCATTTTTTCGTCGTTGCCGTCGTATTCAACGCTTGTAATCAGCAATGGAATACCCCACTGGTCTTTTTCCGTGTCACTCAATCTTACGTGGTTTTGTTTTTTCGGAATGGTTTCGCCCTGCATATACATGTATAACTTCCATTGTCCGGGGTAGGTCATTTTCTTTTTCAGGTCGGCACCGGTTGCTGTGTTGATGGAGTCGGAGTCCCATGGTGTGCGATAGGCCCCCATAAAGGTTGTAAACCCTCCAACGTAGTCGGTATCCTGCTTCTTCAGATTCCGGTAGTTAGCCAGGATCGGTTCTGTAGGATTCCGTCCGTAATAGTACTGATCATCGAATCCGTCGATCGCGGCATTCACAGAGGCGCGGTAGTTGTGAAAGGCAACGTACCTGCCCAGCAGACCACTGTCGTTTCCCAATCCGTTAGGGAAGCGCGAGGATGTGGAGTTCAATAAAACGAGGTTGCTGTTCAGGGCCGAAGCATTTACAAAAATTATCCTGGCAAAATATTCGGTAGTTTCTTTTGTGTTCGCATCGATAATACGCACTCCGGAGGCTTTTCCCTTTTTTTCGTCGTAGATAATGGAGTGAACAACTGCGTTTGAGCGGATGGTCAGGTTTCCCGTTCGTTCCGCCCAGGGAAGTGTTGAGGAAACAGAACTGAAATAGCCGCCAAACGGACAACCGCGCATACAGAGATTCCTGGCCTGGCACTTTCCCCGTCCTTGCTGCAGGTGAAGATCCGTGGGCATCGTCAATTGCGCCCACCGCGCTTGCACCAGGAAACGGTCGGTGTAGTGTTCTTTTAATTTTTTCTGAACATGGCTCTCCACGCAATTCAGGTCGAAGGGCGGGAGGAATTCACCATCGGGCATGGATTCAAGTCCATCCTTGTTCCCGCATATGCCAGCGAATAACTCCACGTGCGAGTACCAGGGTGCAATATCTTCGTACCCAATGGGCCAGTTCATCCCATAACCATACCGTTCTGGCGCTGTAAATTCATATGGGCTCCACCGCTGACAGGCGCGGCCCCAGATAATCGACTTTCCGCCTACCTGGTAGCCGCGTATCCAGTCAAATGGTTTTTCCTGGACGTAAGGATGGTCCTTGTCACGGATAAAAAAGTGCTGATTGTCTTCGCCAATCCCTGCCGACCGGCTGATTAACGGATTTTCTTCCCGGAACTGTTCTGTCAGTTTCCCCCGGTGGGCAAACTCCCAGGGGTTCTTCGTAGCCGTAGGGTAGTCCTTATTGTGCACAACATTTCTTCCCCGCTCCAGTACCAGTGTCTTCAGGCCTTTCTCACAAAGCTCTTTTGCCGCCCATCCCCCCGAAATACCGGAGCCGATCACAATCGCATCATAGGTATGCTGATCCTTACCATCCGTGTTTACGCTTACTTCGCTGAATTCGTGATTATTCATAACCGGATTCATTTCTTTTTTTGAATGTAGTAAAAAACAAATCTCAAATTGTAACAATTCCTCAAATGTGCTGCGGACAAGTTGTGTGAAAGGCTGAGAATTTATCCCTAAAATTTTGAATTAGTTCAGACTTACCTTATAATCGATCACGGGAAATGCATGGATGAGCAGTGATGCGGAGTAAACGGCACAAACTTTCCCTGACGCTGATCGCAACCAAACCAAACCCTTATCCATATGAAGCGTGCCCTGAAAATCCTTGGCTACTTGTTTTTGCTTTTTATCGTTGTCATTGCAGCCGTGTTGTCCTATGTGAAGACGGCGTTGCCGGATGTAGGACCACCCCCTGAACTAAAGGTCGAGATGACGGCCGGACAGATTGAAAGAGGCCGGTACCTCGCCAATAGCGTATGTGTTTGTATGGATTGCCATTCGACGCGTGATTGGTCGAAATTTTCGGGCCCGTTGATAGAAGGTACACTGGGAAAAGGTGGCGACCGGTTTGACCAGAGTGTGGGAATGCCCGGTGTTTTTTATCCTAAGAACATCACTCCGGCGGGAATCAGCGCCTATACCGACGGTGAACTCTACCGTGTGATTACCACCGGCGTCAACAGGGAGGGAAAAGCGATGTTTCCATTGATGCCATTCCTTTATTATGGAAAAATGGATAAGGAAGATATCTACGCCATCATTGCTTATCTGAGGACAATAGATCCGATTCAGCATGAAGTGGCGCCATCCGTGCCCGATTTTCCCATGAATTTTATCATCAATACGATTCCTCAAAAAGGGGAGCCCCGGTTGCGTCCCGATCCGTCCGATCAGCTGGCTTATGGCGCTTATCTCGTGAATGCATCAGGCTGTATTGAATGTCATACCCAAGTTGACAAGGGACAAATAATAAAAGAGCGTGCGTTCAGCGGCGGCCGGGAGTTCGGATTTCCCGACGGTGCGGTGGTACGTTCCGCCAATATCACCTCCCATCCGGAAACCGGTATCGGTAAGTGGACTAAAGAACAATTCGTGGGCCGCTTCAGGGCGTTTGCGGATTCAGCATATACTCCTCCTCAGGTGAAGGCCGGAGAATTTAATACCATCATGCCATGGACGATGTATGGTCAAATGAAGGAAGAGGACCTGGCTGCGATTTACACCTATCTTCAGACCGTCACAGCCATAGATAATAAGGTTACGATCTTCAGCGGTGCGCCGCTTGCGAATCGGTAACGGGCGCTTACATTCATCGTACACACGAACGGTATCTGTTGTGTGTACGATGAATGCCGCTCATAAAGCGCCAAATTGTTTCAGATATTTCTCGGAGTTGAGCTTTACATTTTCCGGAGGATTCATACTCATGGATTTTTTAAAACACACGATCGCGTTTTTCTGATCGCCTTTAATGGCATACCCTTCGCCCAGGCTGTCCCACGCGTTTGCGCTTTTGGGATACCGGTCTGTGGCAAGCTTCAGGACCTCGATGGCCTGATCGTAGTTGGATTGTCCGAGGAGCTGATAACCGTAACTGTTTAGCTCTGCCTCATTGGCAACAACGATGGCTTCCTTCCTGACTTTTTCCGACTCTTCCGTTTTGCCTGTTTGTTTCAGCAGGCCTGACTTGATGATCAGTGTGGTAAAACTTTTGTTTTGCGCGATCGCCTGATCGATCCATTGCAGACCTAACTCCCCTTCCACGTTATTCACAAGCGCATAATTTGCTGCGCTCCTGTATCCCTGCCAGCTGAAACCGGCCGGTCCTTTCAATTCTTCTTTTGCATTTGCGATCACCTGTTCATCGACAGCAAACGTAATGGCTACCGGAAATTCCTTTCGTTCCCATGAAAGAACAAGCTCTGCCGAGTTTTTGCCGAGGTTGACAAAACTATATGTCAATAACTCCATAGGTGATGTATCCCTGATCGTGATCGGAGCCCGTAATTGATCCTGCGCAGGGTTATACCAGAAACTTCCCCAGGACCGGAAGTCCTTTGAAAGGATAACCTCACCGCTGTTGTCCTTATTAATAACGAAGAACAAACCGTATGCTCCGGCAGGGACAGGTTTACCCAGTACCATCGCGGGATGTGTAAACTCGATAACGGTGTTTTCGTTGGCACCAGCTCTCCAGGGGGCGTCTTTCCGCGAGCCGAAAGCCTGTGCATTCCATCCATAGGGAACCAGCTTACCCCATATCTCCCGTCCTTTGACGGATGGCCTCGAATATTTTACCGTGACCGTAGCGATTCCGATAGTCTGCGAAACGCTCGCTGCGGGGCTCGCTGCGTTGGGTGTTGTAATGGTCTGTGCGGATGAGGTATAAGAAATCCAAAGGCAGATGAACAGGAACATGTTCAGCCGTTTCATTATTTTTATCATGGCTCGAAAGGGTTAGGTTAATATGAGTTGTATAAAACTACATATTTAAAACCCGGAGCTTGTCCCGCAACACAGGGTATTTCAAAGGGAATACGCTCCCGTACAAATGAATGCAGCGGATCGATTATACTTTACTGAGGTAGCTGTAAGAATTTTTTAACGTGACAGCCGGATCCGGCGCCAGATCGCGCTCAAGGAAAAAATGTTCTGTACCGGATTTTAAAGCCTCCGAAAGTATTCCCTTTATATCAAAGACACCGCTTCCGGGATCCGCCATCTTCGGGAAGAGGGCTAACCACTGATCCGGTGTTCCGCCATCTCCTGAAAACCGGATGGGCTCCGACGCATCTTTAATGTGCATGAGTTTAAACCTCCGTGGATACCGTTTGAGAAAATCCTGAGGATCCGCGCCGCCGGCTGTAAGCCAGAAAATATCCATTTCGAATGCAACAAAATTCGGATCGGTGTTTTTCAGAAGGACTTCCATTGGCGTCTGACCGTCGGCCATCCAGTGTTCATACCCGTGGTTGTGGTAAACGAACGTGATCCCGTGAGCCGACATTTGTTTTCCGATAGCGTTGAATTCATCGGCAAGTCTCCTGAAGTGGTCGAGGGTTTTACGGTCTTCCGGATTGGTGAGTGCCGGAACCGCAGCATATTTGATCCCGAGTGTCGCGAGTGATTCCATTGCCGGGTTCAGGTTGTTACGCATGGTGCCAAGGTCAAGGTGTGCCGAATGACTCTTGAGATCAAGATCGTCCAGTATCTTTTTTACATCTTTCAGCGAATAACCGTAAAAAGCATTTTGTGTAATACCGAGTTGTGTGGCGATACCCTTCCATTGTTCGATCGTTTCGGGAGCGCTGAACGAATACGGACCAAAAAACTCGACCTCCCTGAATCCGGTGTCGCTTATTAATTTTAATGTTCCTTTGAAATCCTGAGATACCATTTTCGGGAGTGTAAACAACTGGACTCCCAGCGTTTTTTTCTTTTCCTTCATAAAACCCAGGGCATCCTGAAACATAAGTGTGGATGCCGTTGCGGCGGTGATCTGCAGGAATTTTCGGCGGTGTATCATAAAAAATAAATTTAACCAATATCGCATATTGGTGATACAACTGAAAGACATTTGCGTCGCGGAACTGAAAAAAGTCAGGGCGCCGTGAGTATCTCAGGAAGGTTGCCGTTGACGGACCAAAAACTGAGACATGAGGGAACCAGGCTCAGGGACGGTAAAGTTACGTTAATCGTCTGCACGTTCTGTTTGAAGTGAAAATTGGCGTGGCCGGGAATGGATGATGAAGTGTTTTTTGAGAATAGTCAGGAGGCGATCTTTTGCCCCACCTTGTCAATAGTTTTGGATGCGGTGAACTTCAGCGCAAGGGGCAGTAATAGCCTTGCCAGCCAGCCAACCTTCGAAAACTTTTGCCTTGCAAGGATATCGATACCTATATGAGAACCGAGTTTCAGCAACGAACCGGCCGGGTTGTTCTTTACCTCTCCAAAAAAGGAATAAACCCTGCGGATCGGTTCGAGCGTATCACGGATGTTATTGATTCGGGCGTTGAAAAATGTTTTTTGCCCGTGAAGGTTATCCTGCAGTCTTTTCTTTTCTGCCAGGAGTTCTTCGTAGTTGTTAATCCTGCTCATATATTTTTTTGATGATGAGGTTCCGGAAAGCCGGTATTAAAACGGTATTCGCTGTAGCCAGGATAACGATCAGCAAGATCAGGTAGAAGCCACCAACGATAAAAAAACCGGCCTGTACATTATCCAGACGATTCCCGATCCACCACGCCATTCCCAATCCGGAGAATAGCAAAACAAAGGCGGCGACGCACAGGACCAGGATACCCAGCACGCTGATCGATGCACCCAGGGAGGTGTTTTCTACTATCCTTACCGTTATTAGATTGCGGTAGGTTTCGATAATATCGCTTGCGGCATCAACCAGGTTGTCCTGCTCGCGGGCGTCGTCGCTCTCGTTTTTCATGGTGTTATCGTATTCAGTTGTTAATTTTTTGACAGGCTTTTGAATTCGCCTTCGACTTTTTCCGCCACATCTTGCCCTCCGTTTTTAACATCGTCCACAACTTTTTTACCCATTGCGATCAGCGATGCAAACTCCTCCAGCCAGGCCTTTGTTCCCTCGGCGATTTTCTTTTGAAGGTCCTTTCCTTTTTCAGGTGCAAGTAACATACCGATGGCAGCGCCTGCAGCAGCAGCTACAGTCATGCTTAAAATGATCTTTGTGGTGTTTTTCATATCAACAGCGTTTAAACTTTTACAGGTTTTGATTTACTTTTTACTTTTGACAGCGCCAACCGCGCTTTTTTAGTTGTGGATGTCTCTTCCTGGCTGTCGTCGCCAAGCAAGAGCCCCCAGGGATTCAGGTCGGTGACTTTGTCGAAGATCACCTTCATCACAGCCAGGGCTGGAATAGCAAGGAACATTCCCGGGATTCCGCAAAGTGCGCCACCGACCAGGACACCAACAATGGTAACCAGTGCGTTAATTCTCACTTTGTTTCCCACGATCAGCGGCATCCCAAAATTGTTGTCTATAAACTGAACGACTGCAAGAACTATTCCGACCCATAAAACATCACGGATGTTATCCGAACTTACCAGGGTTACGAGCATGCAGAACAGGTTCGCTACCAGCATTCCCACATAAGGAATAAGATTCAGCAAAGCGGCCAGTAGCGCCAGGAATATGGCGTATTTAATTCCAAGCACGAGAAAGCCGATGGTATTGAGTGTGAAGACAATAGCAGTTTCAATCATCAGGCCCGTAACATACTGCTGCGCGATGCTGCTGGACTCTGACAAGACCTCGCGGACTTTGGATTCCGAACCATTCTTAAAGACCGCTATCAGAAAGTTCTTTATAGTCTTGCGGTAGTATAGTATCAGGAATGTGTAGATCGGAAGCAGGACGATGTAGGTCAGGACACCTGTTAGAGAACCGAAGGTGATACCCACCAACTGTGGGCCATTGTCTTTGAGATCTTCAACCGTCTCTTTAATATACTCGTTTTGCTTGCTTACGGTAATATGTGTATTCTGATTTATCCAGCGTTGAAAGGACGAGCTGACTTCAGCTACCCTTTCTTTAAGGGCTGGTAAATCATCCAGGAAATTCATCACCTGGCTGGACAGGAAATAGATCACTCCGCTGATTACTACAAGGGTAAGAAGTACCGGAAAGGCAATCGAGAATACCTTGTGCAACCCTTTCTTACTAAGAAAATTGGTAAGCGGCAGAAGCAATGTGGAAAGGAGTATGGAAAAAAGCAGCGGGAGGATGATCTCCCGCCCGTAAAAAAGCCCAACGGCTAAAATCGTCAGTGAAAGCAATGTTAAACTTACCCGCTGATAAAATGGTGACTGGTTTTCTATATTGGACATAGTTCCTTTATATCCCAGTATGGTAATTACCATGCCAATTATCAGAGTGTACACTGCAAAATTTATCGCACGAAATTTCAGGCTGTGGGGATTTCATTCCACAGTTCAGCAGGTTAAGATTCCACAATTTGTCAATCGATATTCGATAAACACAGTTCACAACCGGGAACGTTTCTTGTTTATCGTGATGGGTAACTTCGCGCCTATGATAAACGTGCTATCTTCTTCTTGGAGTATTCTTAAAAAAACTCTTTTTAATTTTTACGAGGATGATTCAATGTCCTATGCCTCGTCAATTGCCTTTTATACGATCTTTTCCATGCCTGCTATATTGATCATCGCGCTGTCAGTCGGTGCTGCATTTTACGAAAAGGACTTGGTCCAGCAAGAACTGACTGACCAGGTTGGCAGGCTGATCGGTAAGCAAAGCGCCGGCGAGATCGAGCAGATTATCGCGAATGCGGCTTTTGATTCAACCAGTGCCTTTGCAAAGGTGGCTGGTGTCGTGACCCTGATATTCAGCGCCACGACGGTTTTTATTTCGCTTCAGGCAAGTTTGAACAAGATCTGGGGAATAAAACCTAAACCGAAAAGGGGTATTGTGAAGTTTGCCCTGAACAGGCTGCTCTCCCTGGCTATGGTGGCCAGCGTAGGCTTTGTGCTCCTGGTGTCGTTGGTAGTGGATACGGCACTTGTCGTCTTTCAGGGATTTCTTTCCAGAATTCTCGAAGGCATCACCTTATACGTTGTTAATGTGGTAAACATCCTGATCTCGTTGACGTTCATTACGGTTATTTTCGGACTCATGTTCAAAGTACTCCCGGATGCTAAGATCAGGTGGAAGGATGTCTGGGTCGGAGCGATCATCACTACTGCTTTGTTTACGGCGGGGAAATTTCTGATCGGCTTTTACCTGGGCAATAGCTCGTTCAATTCCGCATACGGAGCAGCGGGGTCGTTGGTGATCATTTTGGTTTGGGTCTATTATTCGACGACGATATTTTTGTTTGGCGCTGAGTTAACTTCGGTGTACGCGGAAGAAGCGGGCAGCAAAATCAGGCCATATGACACAGCCGTAAAAGTACAGGTTGTGGAACTGGAAAAGAACGATCTAAACGAAACAACAGCTGTTAACGAAACGCCTGTACGTCATTCGTGATCTATCGGCCGAAGCGGTAATACCCGAGAAATTTGTTCGACCTGCCGGCGACGGAATCTTTTAAAATATCCATACCCATAACACTGAACGTAATGCCATTGCCTCCGAAACCCAGAACGAAGTGACTATTGGGATAATCCGGATGCGGACCGATGTAGGGCAATGAATCTTTGGTCGACCCGAAGGTTCCGGCCCAGCTGAAGTCGGGGATTAACGTCAGGGAGGGTATGATTTTTTCTACCGCCTTTACAAGCCGGCTTTCTTTTTTTTCGATCAGCATATCCCGTAGCGAGTCGTCTTTGAATTTTTCATCCGCCCCGCCGACCAGCAGGCGATTATCGGGTGTAGTCCGGAAGTAAAGGTAAGGTTGCTGTGTATTCCAGAAAATCGTTTTTGTAAGTGGTCGGGGTAGATTTGAAATGGGTTCAGTAATAAATGCATAGGTACTGAAAAGGCTCACGGTTTTTTTGCCCGCCATTTTTTGCGATTCGTATCCAGTGGCATATATAATATGAGAACATCGAATGGTTCTGCCGGTATCCGTAATCACTTCGTTGTAACCTGGTGAATAACTAACGTGCTCTGCCTCGGTGTGATCATATATTCTGAGACTGTTGTATTTTACGCTGTATTGCAAAAGATCGTGTGTAAGAGTATACGCATCAACACTGGCGGCAGAGCGGGAAAGTATCGCACCTTCGCCTTCGACGTTGAATCGGGTTTGGAGTTCTTGTTTGTTCAACCACGTTACATCAAGGCCGGCAGTTTTTCTGCATTCGTATTCCAGTGTCAGCAGAGGGGTGTCTGATTTACTGGAGGCAAAATAAACGCTTTGCTTCTGTTCAAACCCGCAACGAGCGTCGACTTTTTTTATGATCCGCGCCAGCTTTCGGATCGCTGCAACGCCGCCCCTGTAACTGTCAATTGCCGCCTCTTTACCGACTTTATTGATAAGCGTATGCAGGGGCTCATCGATCTCGTATTGCAGCAACGCTGTTGTCGCACAGGTACTACCTGTGGCAACGTCTCTTTTGTCGATCAGGACGGTTTTGTACCCGTCGACGGAGAATTGATAGGCCATCAACGCTCCCGTTATGCCACCGCCTACAACGAGCACCTCACATTTTATGTCGTGCTGTAGCGATGGATAGGAATGCAGAAGTCCGTTTTTCAGGAGCCAGTAGGATTCTTTTGAACGTAGTTTCATAGACATCGAACTAAAAACGCCACCCGGTCATGGATGGCGTTTTGTTCATTTGAAATAATGATAAATGATTAATTCAGTGATTCCTCGTGTTGTTTAATCATGTCGAGGTGCCCTCTTAAGCCGGGAAGGGTAGAGGATATCCAGTTCTTCAACTCTACATCTTCGGTCTTGTCGATCCTGGCTTCGAATTTATTGATCGTTTTTTCATGCTTGTCTTCCAACACTTCACACCATTTTTCGTCAAAGTCGCCGGCATCTTTTTCCGACAGGTCGGTGATGTCCTTGGCAGCGTCTTCAGTTTCCTCCATTGGGACCGTTATCCCGTGCTTGTTGGCATACGCCTTCATTTCATTTAATATTTTTGTGTGATCGGCCTCAAGCTCCGTTGCCAGGTCTTTTATCTTCTGATCGCTGGATTTATTTAAGGCCAGTTGGGCCAGTTTAATTTCGGCGTAGTTAGCGGCGACGGTATTGACTACAAAGTCGGCGTCTTTTTCATCGTCCCGGTCTGTGAAGGTTGAGTCGTTCGCTTCCTTCGCAACCTCCGCGCTGTCCTCCGTTTGTTTGGCCGATGGCTGACAGGCCCAGCAGCTGGAGATTAGAATAAGCGCAGGTATTACCCTTAAATTCGTTATTGATTTCATGATTTTTCTGTTTAGTGATAGTTGATATTCAATAACGATCCGATATTCTAAAACCATGCCGTTCCAATTTTAATGGGAAACCCACATTTACCGGAATTTTTTTCCACATACCCGGATAGTTCAGGTATTCCTTCTACAATATTCACGTCAGTTTCGTTTTTTTCCGGCGACAAGCACTACCAGACCAATCACTGCCAGTACACCACCAGTTATCGGCGACCAGTATATTGGCGTTTTTTCTTCCTTGTTGATCTCGATGGGGCCCAGATCCACCACTTTCTCTTTTGTGACCAGATTGAAACCGGTAAAAAGTGTCATGATAACTCCCACGACCAATAAAACTATTCCAAGTGTTCTCATATGTTTATTCTTTTAATGTATGTGTCAATTCGCAATAAGCCGGCCAAAACAAGCTGTTGGTGAAGGGCCGTATTCATATTTTCTTCTTTTTGCCTGGAGAATCCATCACGCTGGATTTCAGCCCCGAAAAGAGCGACTTCACCCAAAGGTTAAAGATTGCCCTGTTCCGTTCTCTTTCAAACTGTATTATACCGGTTCTCTTGTCCCTGCTTACACTTTTGTCTTTGTTGTTTTTCAGGAAGGTGTTTAGTACCCAACTCTTGAACTCATTGGGCGAGGAGTCCTCCTCTTTCGTCAGGCTTTTTATCTTCAGGTCTTCATAGTTTATCAAGACACTTCCGTTGGAATTGTATTCGTCGTAGTCGAAATTGAAATTCAGCTGATTTAGGATTCCGGATTCAATACTGATAAAGGCCGCGTTTTCCAGAATGGGATTAAGGCGGTGAAGGGCGAGGTTTTTGATCACACCCTTCGCATTATAAATCTGTTCCTTTCCGTAGGGAAGCGAAAACTCGGCAGCAATGGTTCCTTTACCCATTATTTTTGAAGTCACGTAGATGGTGGACTTTTTATATTCGTTGTAAAAGTCCCGGTTGCTGACATGGTCAATGGTCGCATTCAGTTTGTCAAAGGAAACATAACCTGTGTTGAAACCTTTTTCGGGAAATTCCTCATACGTTATCCGCCCTTGATTGATTTTGATCGTATCAATAGACATTTCGAATGGTAAGGATCGTATCATTGCCACAGGAAGCGGCGTAACGTTGTGTTTGATAAAGGGAAGCCTTTTGTCTCTGTAGACATGCAGTTTGGGATTATCTATCTCGACCATGATGGCACGATAGGTACTGTCTTTTACGAGTCCGAAGTCGAACCCGGAAACGGACAGGCGGGGTATGGATAACGTAATCCTGTCCATCTGTCTTCCTTTTTTCCTTGAAAAACGATACTTGGAGTATCGGGGTATCAGAAATATCGAGTCGACTTTTACGTTGTCTTCGGAAGAACTGGCATAAAGCCTGGCTATTTTTACGTTGTACATCCATTCCTTGCCCGCCAGCGTCAGGTGAGTGATCGATGTTTCGAAAGAATTGATGGAGTAAGCCTCGAGCACCCGGATCTTATTGGCGTCGGTCAGCCGGATATCTCTTAAAAAAAGATTGACCGTCCCGGAATATTCCCTTATGGTATCGCTGAATATTTCAGACGTAATATTGGATAGTTCAATTGAATTGATGGTAAGGGATTTTAACGGAGGGGTTTTTCCTTCCGATGGCCCTGTTTTCGTCCGATTTCTGCTGTAGCGGACATAGCCGTCGGTGAGCGATACCTTCCGGAGCCGAATATTCTTATTGAAGAACGCCTGGTAAAGGTCTATGCCGGATAGTCGTACTTTTGTTATTTGCACACTGTCTCCTGGGTAGGATGAGCCAGCTGGTGGGGTTGTCCAGCAAACATTTTCGGCCGTAATTGTCCGGTTCAAAAAGTTAATGGTGATCTCTGAAGTTTGAATGTCTCGTGCATGGAGTTCCTTCTTTACCTCCTTTTCAAGGTGCCTTGAGAGCATCAGGGCAGCCGTAACAAGTACAAGCACACCGGTTACGACGATAACCGCAAGGCGAAAACTTCGTTTTATTATTTTCATGGAATGGCTGTCTTGAATAGTCGACCTGCGATGGAAACGTATCTGATTGAACTATTCAGGACAGCCCTTTTCTTTATATTCGTTCTCCTCGGATAAGACGGAACAGAACGGCGATTACGGCGATAACAAGGAGTATATGTATAATAGACCCTGCACTGTAAACGAAGAATCCCAATGCCCATGCGATTAGCAAGATGACGGCGATTGCATAAAGTAAGTTGCTCATATGATATTCATTTGTTTTTACACCGAAAAGACATTTTCATGCCATGCCAAATGATGGATTTGGGGATAACTAGTCCATTTTGCTGGAACAGGGTGTTGGAGCAATTACCCATAAATGTAGAATAAATTCCCCACCTTAGACTTGCAAAGGATACACGCCGGGCATAGAAGGCCCTATGGCATGATTTTTACCTCTTTAAGGTCAAAACGATTCTTATGAGCGATCTATTATTACTATTCAGCATTTGGCTGGGTACCTATCTCTGCAGCATGGGGCTGGGTATTGTATTGTTCCAGGCTTTTTTTCCTTTTAAAACGAAGGAACAATTGCAGCAGGCTCACCAATTAAACGGATCTAAGTCAGGTGTTGACCGGCAATCGGCGCGCAACCTGAGAGCTGTTACGGTAGCTTTGTTGAACAGGTCAAGGCATTTGGCGTAATACCTGTCTGATGAGTAAAATTTTAGTAGTCGATGACGAAGTGGAAATTTGCCTTTTGGTAACCCAATATCTGAGGAAATTGGGTTACGACACGTCATTTTCCTTGTCCATTGCAGAAGCGCTGGAAAAAATTTCATCCGGCGCCTACGATCTTCTGTTTGTGGATCTGAATCTGGCGGATGGATCGGGGTACGACCTGATTTCAGCCTTGCAGGAATCCAAAAGCACTTCAAAAGTGATTGTTATAAGTGCTTACGACAGTGAACGGCAAAAAGCCATTCAGCGGGGAGCGAACCTCTTTCTGGCAAAACCTTTTACGAAAAAGTCCATCGAGGAATCGCTTCAGAAATTAAATTTCTTAACTAAATAGCACCATTACCCTCTCCTGTTTCCCTATGCATAAATTACTTATCATCGACGACGATAAAGACATTTGTCTGATATTGTCCAAGTTTTTAGTGAAGAACAATTACACCGCAGACGTTGCGCACAAAGGAGAAGAAGGTCTGCAACTGCTGAGAGGATCGCAGTATGACCTTGTCCTATGCGACTACCGCCTTCCTGATTTTACGGGCGTAGAGATGTTACGAAAGATCAAACTTCTGCAGCCATCAGTTGCTGTAATCATAATCACCGGGTATTCCGATGTTCGGACGGCGGTGGAAACGTTCCGGTATGGAGCAAGTGACTACGTGACAAAACCGTTATACCCCGATGAACTCCTGGTTACTATAAAGGAAACAATCTCCAAGAACGAGAAGAAAAACACTGTTGATGCCACTATCGAGGAGAAATCAAGAGGAAAAAAAGGTGCGCTGACCGATTCGAATTTTATTGTTGGTAAAAGTATTCAATCGCAGACGGTTCAAAAGTATATCGAACTGATTGCTCCCGCTGAGATGTCGGTGATTATTCACGGGGAGACCGGAACCGGTAAAGAATTCGTGGCGCAGTCCATACATAAGTTCAGCAAGCGTTCCGAAAGGTCATTTATAGCAATTGATTGTGGCGCTCTTCCTAAAGAACTGGCCGGAAGCGAATTGTTCGGGCATGTGAAGGGGGCGTTTACCGGCGCCGTTAATGACAAGCCGGGTAGCTTTGAGGTTGCGGACGGAGGTACGATTTTCCTGGATGAAATTGGGAATCTGACCTACGAGAACCAGGTGAAGTTGTTGCGTGTCATCCAGGAGAGGAGGATAAAGCGGATCGGCGCAACGAAGGATATTTCCATCGATGTAAGAATTATCGCAGCAACAAACGAGGACCTTATCAAGGCGGTGAAGGAAGGAAGGTTCAGGGAGGATTTGTATCACCGCCTCAACGAGTTCAAAATCCAACTGTCTCCTTTGAGGGAAAGAAAGGATGATATCATGATATTCGCGAACTATTTTCTGGAACGTGCGAACCAGTCGCTTCAGAAGAACGTAAAATCATTTTCCCAGGAGGTCATGGATCAAATAACTAACTATTATTGGCATGGCAACCTCCGGGAACTCCACAACGTGATAAAACGAGCGGTCTTACTGACCACCGGCGAGGTCGTGGAATCCGACAGCCTGCCGCAGGAGATCATCCAGTCAAACAACTCTTCGATGCCAAATGGCGCGCTGGCGGACAGCGAAGTGGGCTTATTAAAATCAATCGCGGGTTCGGCCGAACGACAAGCCATAATCGAAGTGCTCGAAAAGGTTAACTACAACAAGTCAAAGGCCGCCGAGTTGTTGAAGATCGACAGGAAAACCCTTTATAATAAATTAAAACTCTACAGTATTCATGCATAAAAAAGGTATCCCGTTGCCGGGATACCTTACCCTATAACCAACACCTACCTGTTTTGACTGTTCGTTAAATTGAATGATAAATAGAGTTGGGCGACGGAATTTTTAGAATCGCCGAGTACTGCTTTGGCACCATCGCTATCGGCGATCTCGGCAAGACCGTAGTTGTAGCGGGCACCAATCTGTACCGCTCCGAAATTTAAACCAAAGCCACCTGCTAATCCATAGTCAAATGACTTCAGATTATCCTTATCGATTTCGTCGTCGCCATTTGCCACGTCACCCGAGTAAGAAATATTGGCGCCCAGCAAATAGCTGACGTAAGGACCCACATGGATTTCTGCCGACTTTCCCAACTTAAAAACGGCGAGTACGGGCAGGTCCAGGTAGTTCAGGTTATATTTTACGGTCTGGTCGAATAAGCCGTCATAATCAGCTTTGGAGCCTTTTGTGGAAAATAACAGCTCGGGTTGTATGGCAAAAAAATCTGTTGAGAACACTTGACCGTATATACCTGCGTTGAAACCATACCGGGCATTTTCATCATTCACGTCGTCGATGTAAAGGTTGCTGACGTTCAACCCGCCCTTTACACCGGCTCTCATTTGCGCCGATACCGTGGTTGATGCCATAATACCCGTCCCAAAGATCAGTGCGACGATATAAAAGGATTTGATGTTGATTGTTGTCATAATTTTTGATTCGTTTTTAAGAGTACTTAATAAAACTGAGCCAAACATAAATTCACGGATTAGAGCTTTTTATTCATGGAGTTTTATAAATTAGGTTGCTTATCAATAGCGTTTTTTTCCCATGTGTAGATGCGTGACCCCAATATGAAGAGTTCATTTATTAAACTTGTATTTCTCGGTTTTGTCCTTATACTTCTTGTAATAAGTCTTTTGACATACAGGAACCTGATTAACTATAATGATGAGGTGAGGTCCATACGTCACTCAAGCAGAGTGTTAAGGACAGTTGAGATCGTACTATCGACGATCAAAGACGCTGAGACGGGACACCGCGGGTATCAACTCACGCGTGACACAACCTATTTGCGACCCTATTATAATTCCTTAAAGACGCTGCCCGGGCAGTTACAATCACTTGACAGCATGTTGAAGTATAACTACCTGCAGACCAAAAAAGTCGATACTTTGCTGGAATTAACAAATTCGCAATTTGCGATCATCAATAAGATCCTGGCGAATGCCCAACGAAGTACTCTTTACATGGACCGCTATGAAAGCGATTTGATGTCTGAGGGAAGGAAGAACATGGACCGGATCCGGAGTGTGGCGGGACGAATCCGGAGCACCGAAGAACTGTATTTCAAGGGTAAAGAATCGTCTGAAAGGGATTTTAGAAACATTGCTCCAATTTATCTTTTGGTGTATGGGGTTGTTGTACTGGCTGGTATTTCATTTTTGTTTTCCAGGACGCTTAACGGGCTGGAAAAGAGAAAGACGGCGGAAAGTAATCTGAGAGAGAATGTTAAAGCCCTTCGCAGTGAGGTCGCCATCAGGGAATTTACGCAGAAAACACTGCGTAGTGTATTGGATAATTCATTGGATGGTATCATGGCTTTCAGGTCGGTCCGAAACAGGAACAATACGATCGAGGATTTTGAGTGGATACTTACGAATAAAGAAGCTCTCAAAACAATTGACCTACAGGAGGAGAGTATTATAGGAATGCGGCTGTTGGAGTTATTGCCAGGTGACCGGTCGAACGGCGTATTTGACATATACAAAGAGGTTGTTGAAACAGGTGTTCCGAAGCGGTTTGAAAAATTGTATACAAATGAGCTTATGAGCGGTTGGTTCTATATAACAGTTGTAAAACTGGAAGATGGATTTGTGGCAACCTTTGCGGATATTACAAATCAGAGACGGCAACGTCTGCTAATCGAAGAGAGGGAACTTTTGCTAAAAGAAGCCGAGAACCTTGCAACAATGGGGAGCTGGAGGTGGCGGGAGAACGAGAAGAAATTAGTCTGGTCCGATGGACTCTATAAGATCCTTGAGAAAGCACAAGGTACTTATCTTCCTTCATGGAATTCATTTCTCGAGAACGTCCACCCTGATGACGCGACACAGTTGGCGGATGTTGTAGACGAGATGAAAAACAGGCGCGATAGTGTGAAGATGGATTACAGGGTCGAACTTGACGGGCAGATCCGTTATCTTTCCATTCTTGCCAAACCGGTCATTCAAAATGAGAACCAGCCTCCGGATATATTGGGAACCGTTATCGATATTACGGAGCGAAAGATATATGAAAATCAACTTCGCCAATATACAGCCGAACTGAAACGTTCCAACGAAGATCTGGAACAGTTTGCTTACATCGCCTCTCACGATCTGCAGGAACCGCTTCGGAAGATCAGGGCATTTGGCGACAGGCTGGCGGCCAAGTATCAGCAGCAACTGGATGGTGTTGGTGTGGACTATATTTTGAGGATGCAATCCGCAGCGGCCCGTATGCAATTGCTGATCGAAGACCTGTTGTCTTTTTCACGTGTATCAAGGAATGTAAATGCGTTCGAACGGTTGAATATGAGGGAACTTCTTGAGGAAGTGATCGACGATCTTGATGCGCTTGTGAAACAGAACGAAGCCAAAGTAATTATCCGTGATGTTCCGGGTGTGACCGGGGAGCGAATGCAGATAAAACGCCTTTTCCAGAACCTGATCAGTAATGCGATAAAATTTGCCAAAACGGATGAGAGGCCATTGGTTGAGATCAGTGGTAAAATTGTCCGGAGCGCAGACGTTTTCGATGAGTTTGGTGTATCTCTTCCCGCGGTAGATTATACACGGTTCTCCGTCAAAGACAATGGAATCGGTTTCGACGAAACGTACCTGGAGAAAATTTTTAATATCTTTCAACGGCTGCACGGACGTAACGAGTATGAAGGGACTGGTATCGGCCTGTCCATTTGCCGCAAAATTGTGTTAAACCACAAAGGTTTTATTACCGCACGTAGCAAAGAAAATATTGGCTCGGATTTTATAGTTATATTACCCGTTGAATAAATACGTATGAAAAACACTGTTGCACCAACTATTCTCATGGCCGATGATGACCCGGATGATCGAATGTTGATGAAAGAGGCCCTCGAGGAAAACCGGGTGCCACATGCCATTGAATTCGTGGAGGATGGCGCTGAATTGCTGGACTACTTGCACAAAAGAGGCAAATTCAATAACCAGACAACCCGCCCGAGTCTCATTATATTAGACTTGAATATGCCAAAAGTGGATGGGCGTGAAGCCCTCGGTCATATCAAGTCCCACACCGAATTGAGGCGAATACCGGTGGTAATACTCACGACCTCCAAGGCTGAAGAAGACATAATCAATGCTTACGATCTTGGAGTTAATTCCTTTATATGTAAGCCCGTCCGTTTTGACGAACTGGTGGAAGTTGCACGGGAAATCGGGAACTACTGGTTTGGAACAGTCGCCCTTCCCCGGGCTTGACACACAAGGACATGAAAGCTCCGCTCATCAGGGTCCTGTTGATCGAAGACGATGAAGACGACTTCATCCTGACCAGGGAATATCTATCGGAAAGCCAGTATTACCGGTTTGAGGTCGCCTGGGAGCCGAACCTGCGGCTGGCAAGAGAAGAACTAATCAGCAATCAACACGACATCTTTTTAATAGACTATCGGCTCGGTAGCGAGAACGGTTTGGATCTTGTCAAATTTGCTCAAGACAAGGGTATACTCACGCCATGTATTCTGCTCACCGGCCAGGGCGATCTGAATGTAGACCTTGACGCCAGCCGGTTTGGTGCCGCCGATTACCTCGTAAAGACCGAGTTAAGTCCTTCGTTGCTGGAGCGAAGTATACGCTATGCCCTGAGCCACGCGACCGTTGTACGCGAACTGGACGAGAAAGAAAAGAAATACCGTTCGCTATTTGAAAGATCCATCGACCCGATTTTTCTGGCGAATGAGTCGTTGAAACTTATCGATGTTAATTCGGCGTTTTTGAAATATTTCGACTATTCGGAAGAAGATGCACTTTCCATTACGATTCAGCAGCTTTTTGCCGACCCGAACGACTATAACTATTGTTATACAACGTTAAAAGAAGTTGAACAGATCCGGGATTTTGAAGTGGCATTGGTTGACAAGTCCGGGGTATCTAAAATCTGTCTGCTGAACTGCGTTTTTATACCGGATCAGGCATCGGACTTCTGTTGTTACCAGGGTATTGTCCACGACCTGACTATACGCAAGAAGGCCGAAAAGGATATGCTCCTCGCGGAGCGTCTCTCCATGACCGGCAAGATCGCCAGGACCATTGCGCACGAAGTGAGAAACCCCCTTACCAATTTGATTCTCGCTCTCGAAGAGCTGAAGGAACAAATGCCAAAGGACAATGATGATGCAAAATTATACGGTGATATCATCGGACGAAACGCGTACCGGATCGAGGAACTAATCGATGAAATGCTCACATCATCCAAACCCAGGGAGTTAAATCTTGATCTCACTCCTGTCGATCTGCTGCTTGACGAGACACTGAGCCTGGCAATAGACCGGATAAACCTGAATCAGATAAAACTGGAAAAAGAAATTCAGAAAGATCTTCCCCGAATCCTTGTCGACAAGGAAAAATTAAAAATAGCGTTGCTTAATATTATTATAAACGCGATCGAGGCGATGCAACCTTCCATTGGAATCCTGAGAATCACGGCTGGGATGTCGGATGGATCGATCGTGGTGAGTGTATCCGACAATGGTAAAGGAATCGAGCAGAGCGACCTGGATAAATTGTTCGACCCGTTTTTTACCAAAAAAGCAGAGGGAATGGGACTCGGCCTGACGTCCACGAAGAATATTCTCAATAGTCATAATGCCACGATAGATGTCAGGAGCAAGTTGGATGAGGGAACAACATTCTGCGTCTACTTTCCATTGATGAAAGACTGACAAGGTTCAGAACGGATAACCAATTGCGATGTTGAAAATGATGTTGTCCTGTCGCCAGGTTTTGCTTCCGAAGTCGATTTCGTTTATAACCCACGGTTTCTCCGCGCCAGGCTTCCGTATGGGAAACGCAGTATCGAAGCGCAACACAAAAAAGCTGAAGTCCATTCTTAATCCGATACCGGTCCCAACGGCAAGTTGACCAAGGAACTCATTTGTTTTAAACGCACTGCCGGGCCTGGATGTATCTTCTTTCCACAGCCAGATATTCCCGGCATCGAGGAACAGCGCACCCTTCAGCGATTTAATGATGTCGAAGCGGTACTCAATATTACCTTCAAGTTTGAGATCACCCCGCTGATCGATGAACAATGTGCTGTCTCTGGGAATATTTTTCCGGACATCGTATGTTCCCGGGCCGACGGACCGAGCCGGAAATGCACGTAAGCTATTTGATCCGCCGATTGAAAATTGTTTGATATAGGGAAGAGTTGAAGAGTTGTTGTACGCATAACCTGCCCCAAGGATGACCCGCGATACGAACTTATTACGATCGTCGAGCTGCCAGTAGTGCCGGAAGTCTATATCGCCTTTTACAAACTGCGAGTATGCCGAGCCAAGCAATTCATAGGTTTTAGCCTGTGACGAAACGAAAGTATTTTGAACAAGATTTATCAGGTTACCCGCTACATCGATATTACCATTGAAATAGAAATTGTGCGTCTTGTATTTTATCTTTTGAAACTTGTTGAGACGATTCTCACGTAATTGGGTATTCACTGTGTATGAATATCGTGTTCCAATAATGAACTGATTTTCAAATGAATTGGCAAGAAGGGGATTGGTTTTCACCAGTTCACTGAATGCATCCGATTTTTTGTCGGTTCTCACATAACTTATGCCGGCAGGATAAAGCTCGTGCGATTTATCTGCACTTTCCCGCCAGATGTATCCATAGTCAAGGTTAAACGAACTAAGGCGATAAAAATTTACCCTGTTTTGGAAATTGAAGCCGAGCTTAATTATCGTTTTTGGAAGGTATTTGCGGGAGTTGTAGTCAATCCGGATCGGTGAAATAAACCGCGGAATGGTGAGACTTGTTTCCACCCCTGTCTCGAAAGAATTAAGCGGGCCCTGATTCTGACCGTTGATCTGGAATTCATAGGCTGCATTCAGTTTTAGCTGGAAAAGCTCTGCTCCTCTGAAAAAATTCCGGTTTGTGAATGTACTGGAAATACCCGGCCCTACGAAGTTATTGGATTTCGAAATGGCTTGCATTTCGGCCCGTAGTGAATTTTTTTGAAGCGGTGTCAGGTAAATATTCGTGTTCAACAGTGTAGAATCCGGATACGATTCTGAAAATTTAATATTCACAAATTTAAATACACCCAGTCCCATCAGGTGGCTTAATGTTAATTGTTGCGCTTCGCGGCTGTAGATTTGTCCGGGTGTCAGGTTAATGACACCGGTAATGATCTCAGGCCTGAAGTCATGCTGATTGTCGATATAATTGATACCATTGACAAGAACCGTATCGACACCTTTATTCAATGTGTCGGTTGTCAGGGTAAAGTCTGGAAAGACGTTCACCTGGTTAAGGGAAAATACCTTCCGGGCCCGTTTTGGGATCCCGGGTTCAAGTCTAAGCCTGAGGTTCACGCGCCGATTTCCTACTGTACTATCGGCTTCGAATATCAGGAAACGATCGTCAAAATAGTAGAAGCCGTAGTTTTCGAGTTCTTCTTCAATTCTTTCCTGCTCCGCCTGCATTCTTCCAAGGTCGTACCGCTGCCCCACCTTTAGTAAAGATTCGCTTTCGAGTGTCTTAAGAGCGGATGCATAGATGCTATCCTTCGGCTGCGGGTAACTTATCGTGTCCAGACGGTAGGGCGGCGAAAGGTCGATGGTGTATATAACCTGACTTTCTTTTCTTTTTGTTTTGATTGAATCCCTGACAGACGATTGAAAATATCCGTCATTATAAAGTTGACTATTCAGAACTTTTGCTGTCCGCTCAGGCGTAACATCGCTTAATAATACCGGTGGTTGTCCGAGTTTGTTCTTGAGGAATGCGCGAAATCCCTTTTTCTTTTTTGGCGTTCCGGCGATGTTGTAGAACCATACCCCTGGACGCATACCGGCTATTTTATTGTTGGGTTTGGGTGTAGTAAGAGTCTGGAGTTCTTCTTCGAGGCTTTTTTTTCCACCGACACGTTTTCCATGTGTATTAAAAATGATCTTGGCGCCTCCGTAATATGTTTGCCCGTCTTTCACGAACGTGGTGCCGGTGCATCCTGCGGACAAAAGGAAAAGCCCAATCAGTACCCGGCACAGGATTGATCTTAGGTAGTTTATAAAGGCGGCCACGGTGTTATTTATCCTTTGCATTGGCCTTAAAAAGTTCACGAAGAGTATTATAATCCTTGATATAAATCAGACCCGCTCCGGTTTCGATCAGCTCTCCCGAAATAATATCGTAGTTACTGTTTCTAAAACCGGTGATTCTAAAACGCCCGTCTTCAGTCAGTTTGTACTCCAGTGCCAGGTCTCCAATGTAATCACCAAAGGAATTTTGATTGTTCGTATTCCCTTCGATATCTACGTTTCCTGAAACTTTTACGATCAGGCGGTCGTCGAGCAGACTTTTGGATACACCCAGCTGAACCTCGGTTTGACCTTTTGCCGCGCCCGTCGAATAGTCGTCATATGATTTTACGTCAAACGAGAGTTCTATACCCTTCACGTTTTCGGAAAGCCGGTTGAGCTGTTCGCTTAATAACTTACTGACACTTCTTCTGGCTGTAGTCTCGATAGCTCCGCCTGACTGATTGTCAAAGGGGTCATCTGTAATGAAACGGCGAAGGATCAACAATGCAAAAACCTGTTTATTCAGATCTGATTCCCGGGTATTGATGTCTTTTATCCTTGCATAAACGCTTCCATCAAGTGCGTTTCGCTTGTCTAATGGCATATCGAGTTCAAAACTGATTTCAGGTGTAAGAAGATTACCTTTTATATTAAGGTAAACCAAAAAGGGAAGGCGTTGCCTGTACATATTCAATTCCTGCGTACTGGAAGTCGTAAGCTGATTCGACACGAGTTCCATCGGTGACGTCTCGACCTCGAATGATGCACGGATATCCAAAGTAGCATCCAGCGGATCGCCGGCCCATGTGATGGTGCTGCCCTTTTCGATAGAGAAATTGCGCTTCACCAGTTTATAAAAGGTAAGGTCATACGTCCCTTCCGTAATTTCGTAACGGCCCGACAATTGGACATCCCCCGTAGGATCGATATCAAGTGTGAGGGTTGAGTTTCCCTTTACAGATAATTTGTCGCCTGTTACAGGATCGATGATGATCGATAATTTTTCTTTATCATCCAGTTCAATATTGGCAGTAAGATCAAACCCCGTGAATGTCGATTTTATCGTATCCCTGGCGGTAATGCCGGCAAGGAACGGATCTTTTTCTGCATCACGGTCCACGAACACGACAATACCTTTTTGTTCTAAAACTCCCTTTTCAGACTGTGGAACGATATAGGTGAGTTCACTTTTGCCATCGAGGCTAACCTCCATTTGTATTTTGGGTTGCGTGATGTTCCCGGAAATTCTGGCCGTTGTGTTAACATTGACCGTTCCGTAAAAAAGATCATTCTCCCCTTCCGTTGTATTGATAACCTGAAAATTCTTGGCGGAGAGACTGAGGTCCAGTTCAAAGTCAGCGTAGTCGTGTGTTCTGATCAATCCCTTTAGTATTGCGGTGTTATTCTTATTATCAAGTATCTTAAAATCCTGTAAGGACACACCTTCGTTGGTGAAGGAAATGACCTCGTTTTCTAATACGAACCGACTGTTTGCAAATGTGGGTGTAAATGAGGCGTTACGGAACGTGAGAGACCCTCGTACCTCAGGCCCGGAAGGATGGCCGTGAATCGTCACCTCTCCAAATAGTGTTCCCTCGGCATCTTTTAACTGTCCTCTGGTGAAAGGTGCCACCGCGCTCAGATTTAACTTGGAAAACCGGGCATTCACACTAATATCCGGATTTGCGGGGCTGCTTGTATAGTAACCGCCTACGGCGATTTCTGCCTGTTCACCAGTTAACCGGAAGTCGAAGTTGTAAGGACCATTCGTGGCGCGGCTAACATGAAGATCAATATCGCCCCAGGACTGATTCAATATTTTAAAATTCCGAATCTCGAGGTTTGAATTAAACGCTCCTTTTCCGGCTATGTTATATGCGCCATTCACCAGGCCATCGGCAAGGACCGTTCCCTCCACAAGGTTTACAACGTTTTGGAGATTAAGATCCTTAAAGACAAGGGCCGCGGTTGAATTCTCGCCATTTTTCGTGAGGAAAGTTATACTTTCATTGATATTTGTCAGGGAAAAATCATGAGCCACTATGCCTTGAGGACCCAACTGAAGAAAATTGTCCGGAGGCGCGTTCCACGGTGCGTAGTTGATAACCTGGTCCCGGAGCAGATGGAATCTGAACGCTTCCTTCATACTATGAAACGCGCCGGCCAGGACGTATTTGTCCCGGCCCAATGAATCAAGAATAGCAAGCCTTGTATAAGCTGAGTCGTTGGCTATCTTTCCCGTTGTCTGAATGGCTTCAACATGAAGGCTATCCATGCGTATCTTGCGAACTCCGAGGGTATAGTTCAGCGAATGTTCGTCGGATGTTACGTTAATTTTTACAGTGTCCACCGAGATCCCTGAATATCTCAACCGGGCGAGTTCAAAACGCACGTCAAGCCGGTGCTCAGCGCTGTTAAAATTACCCTCCATGCGACCAGGAACGAATCGTTCGAGATCCGGAAGAATTATTTTTGTCAGCAAGTCTGTATTTTTCAAGACAAGGCTAAAATTAAATTGCTGCGAAGGAACATTTATTTTCGAGGTGGTATCGCCTCTCTGGTAATAATATCTGAAATGCCGGGACAACACTCCGGGGATTGAAAATAAATTAATGTTACCATTAAAATCGCCCGACACGACATCCGACCGGACCGTTAACCTGCTTTCTCCCTCCTGGTCAATAGCTGCGAAAAATAGCGAGTCGACCGTATACAACTCGTTGCCGTTGTAGATGGCGACGTTGCGAATATCGAGCGTGCCATTGATGCTCTTGAAATCAGATGTACGCAGGTTTATACCAGCCGTACCACGCGCTTTCATGGGCCGCTGAGATAGGTTCAGTTCTTTTAAATTCGCATTCTTTAAGTCCAATAGCAGGTCGTACCGGGGAATAGTATCGTTGTAATTGAGATCGCCTTCGAGACGGAAGGCCAGATTTTTATCTTCAAGGGAGGCGTTTACGGAAAACAGGTATCGCCTTACGGATCCTTTCATGTGGAGATCCCGGTATGTGTATCCCTGGTATTGGAAGAGCGGCACATCGAGGTTAATACGGGTGTCGAGTTCGTTCCTAGTAAAACCCTGTCCCTCTACGGTAGCCTTCATTTCAAATAATCCGATAGTTGTTTCCTGTTTTAATAATTTCCCCAGCTGAAAATCTTTCACGGTCAATTCGGCGGTATACCCTGGTGGCTGGACGTGCCCTGTTGAAGTAAACGCGCCCTTCAGATTAAGAGACCCCAGACTGGTATTTATATCGGCGGCGAATACCGGCGATCTGATAGTCCCGGTAAATCTTCCCGAGACATCGATCCATTGAGGTAATGAAATGGCAGCGGGGATCAACGTATCGGCAACAATGGATGTGATATCCGGCAGGGTTGTATAGAATTTGTCAAGGGAGAAACCAACGACAGCATCTTCTGAGGGTAATCCACGGATTGTGCCGGAACCTTTCAGGTGCGTATCCCCTAGTGTCTTCACATCTAATCGGGCAACTGTAAGTTGCCTGACCAAGCCGGTGACAGATGCATCGATTTCTACTTTTTCGTTTTTCGGAATATTAAATCCCGGGTGATCGAACAATGACGGACTGAACTGCAGTACGTCGCGGAAAGAAATGAATGACTCCCGAATATCGAGGTTAACGTCCGCTTCGGGATAGGACTTGCTGATCGTCTCCAGGGAATCAAATTTTGCGCTTGCACTAAAATTAACGCGACTGTCAGGTGTTTGAAGCGAGAAACGTTTTACAGATGCGGAAGTGTCATTCAAATTAAAATCAGCGCTAAGCGATTTAATACCAAATCCGCTCCTGTCCAGAAGGGATAATTTAATTATGGTACCCTTTATTTGATTTCCATGATACACTAAATTTTCCGCACGGGTGTTAAGCCCTGTGAGCCAAAGGTTACTAAAGTCAATACCGCGCGGCTTTGCCGGTGTATATAGTGTACGATATTGAAAACCGTTATTGGACATGTCAAGGTTGTCTAGCCGGATCTGCCAGGGCTCTACGGATGATGATCTTGTTCCCATCGTTTTTGCCTTCTTCGAAACACTTTCTTCCGCATCCGCGGCCTGTTGAAATGAAATGAACGAGTTGGAGAGGTTAATTTCATCGAGGTTTATTTCCCGGTCCGCCAGGTCGACCTTATCTGCAGTAATCAAGAGATCCCCAAGGTCCATGTATACCAGCTGTCCGGCAGCAGTATTGCGGTACCTGGCTAAAACGGAGTGAGCCTTTACGGTGTTGACGCTAAAGTCGAAAGGGGCTTCAAGGGTTCTGGCGGATGAGGCGGTCGTTGTTTGGCCGACGTTGTCTTTTTCCTGTAGTACCTGAGCATTGACGTCTTGCAGTGTGATTGAATTGACCTTGAAACGTCGTTTGTCAAGATCAAAGTCATCCAGGCTGATGCCGAATTTGCCGAGGCGTACGTCGATGTAATTCTCTTCGAGGTGATCCTGATAAGTAAAATGACCGTCTGTAAGATCGATACCACCTAACGAGAATTTCCATCCCCGCTTTGTCGTATCGGTGTCCGACGGCTGGATCGTGTCTCCTGCAAAAGCGTCTATTACATATTGGAAATTATACGAACTGTCTTTTTGCAACCGGTTGAGGTGTGCATGGAAACCGTTAAGACGAATGTCGTCCAGGTGTATCCGGTTACGGATAAGGCTCCAAAGGTTTGTGTTGACGGACAGTTCCGCCGCCGAAAACAAAGTGTCGCGGGATTGATCCTCCAGATAAATTCCGTTGATCACAATCCGTTTCGGGAAGGAAAGACTGATGTGTTCAAGCGAGACCCGGGTACCGATTTTATTATTCAGGAAAGAGACAGCTTTTTGAGCAAGTTTATTCTGTACAGGCGGTATTTGAATGATTAATGCTAAAGCCGTCACTATGATGACGATAGACGCTATGATCCAGGCGGCGATCTTGAGGGCTTTTAGTAAAACAGATCTCAGCTTCCACGTCCGGCGCATTCAGGTTTAAATTACAATTTAAGTCGATAAAAATAGTCATTTTCAGCACTGTTAACGCCTGGCCAGTTCGGGTAGTGTGGAAACTGCTGATTCTGAGGAATGAATGGTCAACCCGGATTAATGAAATGCAGTTATAGTAAAGTCCCGATTTGCAGATCGGGACTTTATACTGATTGCCTATCGCCGCTTAAAGATACTGGCCCCGGCTACGAGCGAGAGCACAAAGAGGACCAGGAAAATGAAAAATAGAATTTTGGCAATGGAGGCTGCGCCTGCGGCGATTCCGCCGAACCCGAAGAGGGCTGCAACCAAAGCAATGATGAGGAATGCGACTGTCCAGCGTAACATAGTAATAGATTTAGTTTGTAAGATTATTTCGAATCAGGTAATTAGTACAGATCAGGCAGCATCGCCCAACGAAGCCTGTTTCAGTTCTTGCGTTAATGAATAACGTACGACATTAAGCCCGAGAATTCCAAAAAATTTATCCAGTTTACACAGCACGAGGATCACGGTGTTTAGTGTGTCTATTTCCGAAGTAAATAACGAAGTGCCTGAATTTTTATCTTCCGTATAAATAGTATCCACCAACTCGTCAAGGTGCGTGATTGACGTGTTTGTTTCTTCATATCTCCAATTAGTCACGAAGAGGAGCTGAAAAAGACCGGGAAGGTTTTTAATCATCACAGTGGTCTGTTCATGTGACAACGTTCTTCTCAGGTGGGACAAAACGGCGCGAACCAGCTTTACGATCCGCCTGGTCGAAGTAAAGCCGAGATTGTTCTTGATTTCGTTAAAGAACCGTATTGATTGTTCATCTGGTGAATAGGTTGGATGTGTCATCGTTTTGGGGGCTTGGTTAACTTTATAGTCCGTTCTGCCTTCCCTGTACCACATTCTCATACCAAATTAAAAAACAGGGATTTTTCAAATACAACGCCGTTATTTTTCAGGGTGTGTGGAATGTTGTCCACGAAATATGTGACATCTCCACATTTTTTCTCCGTATACCGGCGAATATGGACTCTACCGGCCGTTTTCACAAGTGCATGGGTTTGCGCCGGATATATAATTGAAGGTGTTGAAAATTCGCCGGCAAGTTGTGGATAATATTTCACGCTGATCGTCACGAACGGGACAAAATGAGCGGAACAAAGGTCGGCAGCGTACTGGCATAATGTTTTCACTGGGGGTATTCATAAATCACTGTTATCAAATCAAAACGAACAAAACAATCCATAACTAAATAATGATAATATGAAGAACGTGAAAGAAGCAGTCGGAATATTGATGGCAGGGGCAGCCATCGGGGTTGCGATCGGAATTCTCCTTGCACCGGGTGAAGGTGCAAAGACAAGAAAGCAAATTGCAGACGGATCAATGAAGTTAAAGGATGATGTTTTTCACACGATGAACAATTCGGTGGAATCGATCAGACAACAATTCAATAACAAGATTGATCAGTTGTCAAAAGCCGGTAAGGAAGTTGTTAATCATGCAAGCGAAAAGGCTAAGGTCTGACTGCTGGCCGGTGGCGGATCAGACGGAAAAATAAATTGTTAATCACTTAAATATTGGAAATCATGAACAAGCTGGAATGGAAAGGAAACTGGAACAAAATAAAAGGAAAGCTAAAACAGAAATACGGTGACCTGACTGACGACGACCTGGCCTTTGCGGAAGGAAAGGAAGATGAATTGATCGGGCGCCTGCAGACCCGGTTGGGAAAAACGAAAGAAGATATTCGCAAGGAATTAGAGACTTTGTAATAAAAGAACTCTTCAATTTTGGTTTGGCTGTTAATCTGAATGGCGTCATCGGCGACGATGACGCCATATATAAAACTTCTTAATCGAATAACACATGAAACAACTTCAGATTTACATGGTGGCGGTTCTAACGACTATGTCGTTAGGGATGTGCAGTCCATCTTCGGAAAAAAAGGTAGAAGAAGCAGGAGAAGCAATTGGACGTGACATACAGAAAGAGAAAGAGGATGCGCAGAAGGAGTTGCGCGACCTTCGTGACAATATTAACATTCGCCTGGACGAGATTTCAAAAAAAGTTGAAACTGCGGGAGACAATTCCCGGCGGGAGCTTGAGGACACGCGGGATGAGTTGAAAGATCAGAAGGTAAAAATCGAAGAAAGGCTTGAGGAGATTGAGCACGCTTCAGACGAGACGTGGGACGATATCCAGCGCAATGCACGAGCTACTGCCGAGGAGGTCAAAACGAAGTTTAAAGAGCTGGGCGATCGTATCGATGCCCTCTTTGAAAGGGAATAGTTAACAATTTAAAACAGTTTATGAAAAGTGTGAACATGGTATTGTTGTGCGGCTTCTTTCTGACGGCTCAGCTGTTGGGTGGCTGCAAAGCGTCGAACACGACAAAAGGAGGAGCCATTGGAGCCGGCGTGGGAAGTGCTATCGGCGGTTTGATCGGGCACAATTCCGACAATACCGTGGTGGGTGCGATTATAGGTGCTGCCGTAGGTGGTACGGCAGGAGCCCTCATCGGCAGGCATATGGATAAGCAGGCTGAAGAACTCAAGAGAGATCTAAAAGGTGCTACCGTGGAAAGGGTAGGGGAAGGTATTCTCATAACGTTCGATTCGGGTTTGTTGTTCGAAGTCAACTCCGTTGAGTTGCTGACGGATACCAGAAACAACCTTACGGAATTGGCGAAGACACTTAATAAGTATGATGATACGAACATTTTGATCGAAGGCCACACGGACAGTTCCGGTGAAGAGGCCTACAACCAGACCCTTTCGGAAAGGCGGGCGAAACAAGTTGAAAATTTTCTGGTAAGCCAGAAAGTGAAGAATCCACGGATTTCCACCAAAGGTTATGGCGAAAAACAACCGGTGTCTTCAAATGAAACAGACGCAGGAAAGGCAGCCAACCGCAGAGTTGAGGTTGCCATATATGCCAACAACGAAATGAAACGTCTGGCGAAGAAGGGAGAACTCTAGTACCCAACGGATCATCTGCGTATCTGGAAATGGCTGTTAAACTGACTATGGATACCAATATCGAAAAATTGAAGCAGATGGTAGGTAAATACCGTGTAGGAATGCTAGGTATCAGCCATGATGACAAAGTTCAATTCAACCCTATGTCGCACGTTGATATTGATGATGAAGGGGATTTGTGGTTTTTCGCCTCAAATAAAATGAGGCAGGATATAAAACATGACTCGTTGGTTCATTTGATATACCTGCATGAACCGGCCGGTACTTATTTGTGTATAGATGGTGTTGCGCGCGTGGTCAATAGCAAGGCGAAGATGAAAGAACTTTTCAATCCTTTCATCCGGACATGGTTCCCGAATGGACTGGAGGATAATAATATATCGTTAGTTGCCATACATCCAGTAGTGGTTGAATATTGGGTAAATGAAAGCAGGGTACTCGCATACAACAAAATTGTTCGCCCCGATAATTCCGAAAACAATTTTTCTTGAACATCCATTCGATCAGGATGTGGACATACGTCTTCCCTATGGGTAATTTCGTGCGCAGATAAAGTGAACATCCGGTCGATTCCACACAAGTGCGTCGGTTAATCCTATGGTATCATTTTTGGACAGAGCATTGCGAACTAAAAAAACGACACTATGAAAACTAAAACGGCAAAAACGAAGGGAACACCTTCCAAAAAAAGTATCCGGTCTTCGAAGGAGACGCTGGAGGAAATTTTCGAGGATCTGTTGAAGGACATCTATTGGGCTGAGAAACAGCTGATCAAGGCATTGCCTAAAATGTCAAAGGCTGCCTTCAACGATGAATTGAAGACGGCAGTGGATTCACATCTGGAAGAGACACAACAACAGGTGGGTAGGATCGAACAATGCTTCGAGTTGCTTGAGATAAAACCAGTAGCCAAGAAATGCGATGCGATGGAAGGACTCATTAAGGAAGGGGAATCTGCTATTGCCGATCACGATAACGGCCATGCACGTGATGCCGGAATAATTGCGGCGGCTCAGAAGGTAGAGCATTATGAAATCTCAGCTTACGGAACCCTACGTACCATGGCTACAGTACTTGGAAAGACACAATGTGCCAGGCTTCTCGAAGAAACAAAAGACGAAGAGGCGGCCGCGGATGTGAAGCTGACCGAACTCGCGTCCAGGATCAACCAGATGGCATGCGAGCTCCAGGAAGAAGAGGTAGAATAGGTTGGAATAGAAGGATCAATACGCTTTGAAAAGGATCACTGGCCCTGATCCTTTTTTTTGTGATAGTGTGGAATGTTTCGTCTGTATTTGAACAATGTGGCTGAATTTCCACACAACCGATTTTTTTTTATGGGTTTTCCCCCGGAAATTCTCTGGCAGGCTTTTATATAGATGACTGTAAACTGAATTATGGAATCAAAGATGACATCGACAGAGAAAATGGCCACATTATCGGAGGCGGTCAATAAAGCGGTAAAAGACGGGTATACCGAAAATTTCAAATTTTCGTCCATCGGACTCACGACGGAGCCCGAAGGACGATATTATTCACCACAGGAAGTAAGGATCCTGAACTTTTTCCGGTTTGAGGGTTATTCGGATCCACAAGACAATGCGATCCTGTACTTATTGGAAACAGCCGATCATAAAAAGGGATTATTAGTGGATGCATATGGCATGTATGCGGATGATAAGCTTTCCAATTTTTTGCATGAGGTTGAAGAAATTCACAAGAAGTAGCTGTCACAAAATATATTGGTTTTATGAAAAGCAGACCAGCGGACGATATGCTTCCAAGGCACATAAAGGTTGTGTTGCCGGTTACTGAGTTTAACCGCATGTGTTACAGTTACCTTCATAATGACTGGGTTACATTTGCGCGTGCCGGATTCAACTTAATACTTGCAATCGCGATGATGAGCACAGGACATTGGAATTCAAACGCAGAATATTGAAGTATACACCAGTTGTCGTTAACTCCGGTGGATTGTTTGTGTAGCCACATGCGTACAACTCATGATGGTTGTATTGAACGCGATGCATGATATATGATCGAACCCGATAAAGTTGCAATGTGATTGCCGCGCAGCTTAACGGAGTACAGTACGATGTTGATGATGATATGGAAGAAAATATCGTTGACCGAGTCGCATAGAATATGAAACCAGCTGGAATTCCCCCGAAGAAAAAAATTTCATTAAAGCGTTCCGCTGAAAAACGAAAGGACGGAAAGAATTTGTTTTCACGATTTTCCCAGAACATAACGAAAGCAACAGGCAAACCTGCAGCAAGCTTGACAGCCGTCGGGATCATATTGATTTGGGGTATTAGCGGACCTTTTTTTGGATATTCGGATACCTGGCAACTTGTAATCAACACGGGCACGACCATCATAACTTTCCTGATGGTATTTATTATTCAACAGTCACAGAACAGGGATACGATGGCGCTTCAGCTGAAGCTCAACGAACTGATTGCCTGCCAGAAGAATGCAAGTAACCGGTTGATCGATATAGAAGATCTGAGCGACCAGGAACTGGAAGTTCTCAAAAGTTTCTATATCCGCCTTTCCGAGCTGGCAAAAAAGGAAATAGACTTACACAGTTCTCATTCTATTGATGACGCTTCGCGCCTGCATCGCCTGAAAAAAACGGCGCCTGGCGGGAAACAATAGTGAGGAATAATCTCCACAGTTTTGTTGAATAACGGAGTTTCTGCGCGTATACCCTGCCCTTTGTAGTTCATTTGACTCATTAATTCTCTGGCATATTATTTCTAACGGGAACTCTAAAAACCTTGTGGAATGAAATTCCGGGATTTGCTTCTGAAACTTGCTGATATTTACAGATTCATTCTTAAATTTTTTAGAAACACGCTGTACCCTCCCTATGAATTAAAGGAAATCTTACGACAATGTTTTCAGCTTGGCAATAAGTCTTTCTTTTTGATCGCATTCACTTCCTTTCTCGCCGGAATTGTATTCACAAAACAATCGAGGCCTTCATTGGCTTCTTTTGGTGCGGAATCATGGCTTCCGTCTCTGGTTGCGCAAGCTGTAGTGAGGTCCTTAGGACCGCTTATCACGGGACTTATATGTGCGGGTAAGCTGGGTTCCAACATCGGCGCTGAATTGGCCAGCATGCAGGTGAGCGAACAGATCGACGCGATGGAGGTTTCCGGTACAAGACCCTTCTCATACCTGATCGTTACACGCGTGGTGGCGACAACAATGATGTTGCCGATCCTGGTCATTTTTGCCGACATGATGGCGTTAACCGGCTCATTTGTAATGGTCAATAGTATAAATAACACGGGTTTCGTTTTGTTCTTTAATGAGGTCTCAGCCGTGGTTTCTTACCTCGATATATTTTCGTCGCTCGTAAAATCGGCTTTTTTCGGATTTGCAATAGGGATTGTCAGCAGTTACGCCGGTTATAACTCGGAGAAAGGAACCACGGGAGTTGGTAAGTCGGCCAATACTGCTGTCGTTGTTTCCATGATTTTCATTTTTGTCGTTGATCTCATGGGCCTTCAGATACTCAACTTATTCAGGGAATGAGAATACAACAGATTCATGAGAATGCAGGGAGCACCCCACCGGAAAAAGTGGTTGTAGTCAGAAATCTCTACAAAAGTTTCGGTGAACGGAAGGTACTTGAGGATTTTAACCTTGATTTATTTGCGCGCGAGAATCTGGTGATACTGGGGAAGTCTGGTACTGGAAAATCGGTACTGATAAAATGTATGGTGGGTTTGCTTAAGCCGGATTCCGGCAGGATCACCATCCTCGGATATGAAGTTCCATCTTTGACGGCGGCGGAACTCAACGCTCTTCGTCTAAAGGTGGGGTTCTCGTTTCAGGGAAGCGCTTTGTACGATTCGATGTCCGTGCGCGAAAACCTTGAGTTTCCCTTGAGACGGAACCTGGGTATCGCAGACAAGAAAAAGCTAAAGGACCTCGTGATGACAGCGCTGGAGAATGTAGGCCTGGCGTCGGCTGTGGACCTCCACCCGGCTGAATTATCAGGGGGCATGAAGAAGAGAATAGGCATAGCTCGAACGCTTATTCTCAATCCGGAAATTATGCTCTACGATGAACCCACGGCAGGCCTGGACCCGGAGACCTCCGCGGAGATCAACGAGCTGATCCTTACGGTCCGGGATAAATACCATACTTCATCCATTATTATTACACATGATATAAGCTGCGCCCATAAGGTATCGGACAGAATTGTAGCCTTGTTTGACGGTAAAAACAAACTTGAAGGAACCTTTGAGGAATTAAAAGCTCAGAATTCGGACGAGCTGCAATCCTTCTTTAACTATTAACAATCGTATTATGGAAAATCAGGAATTAAAACAAAATATTAAACTGGGTGCGTTTGTACTGGCAGGGTTGTTCCTTTTTGTGCTTGCACTTTTTTATGTAGGGAAGGAGAATAGTTTTTTTAACAAGACATTTACGATTTCAGCCGTATTTAAAAACATCGAAGGCCTGAAGGAAGGTGACAAGGTTTGGCTTTCCGGAGTGAAAATAGGAACTGTAAAGCATGTTCAGATTGTATCGGAGGGGAAGGTCATCGTAGCCTTGTCGTTACGGGACAAACAAAATGAATTTATCCGGAAAAACGCCACTGCATTCATCGGGTCCGACGGGTTAGTGGGGAATAAGATCGTGGTGATTCGTCCCGGCAATGCACCGACAACCGTACAGGATAATGACACGATCAATACATTTTCCCCGGCGGATACGCAGGAACTTTTGAACATTGCTAAAGACGTAGGCGCGAATACCCGTAGTTTGACGGATGATTTGAAGCTTATTTCTGCGCGGATTAACAAGGGAGAGGGAATTGTCGGTGAATTACTTTACGAAGGACGCGTGTCAACTGACCTTCGGGAAGCTATCGTCTCACTGAGATCGGCGGGTGAAAATACAAACCAGGCTACACGCCAGCTTAAAATTATGCTTGAGCAGGTGAACAACGGAAACAGCCTGGTGACGAAACTAATAAAGGATTCGACGTATGCCAAGACTTTTGAGACCGCACTGAACGACGTAGCCGAGGCTGGAAAAAATTCCAAAATAATGTCGGAAGATCTTAAGGCAGTCATTTCAAAATTCAACGACCGGAACAATGCTATCGGCGTGCTGTTGACGGATACTACGTTTGCCAATAGGCTCAGGACAACGCTGGTCAATGCGCAATCGGCCTCCTTAAAGCTCGATAAAAACATGGAAGCGTTGCAACACAATTTTTTATTAAGGGGCTATTTCCGAAAGCAAAAGAAGAATGCCGATAAGGAATTAAACAAGGACAGATCAGCCGCCGAGAATCCCTAGCTCCTTGATTTTTGAGGTGTCCGGAGTATTCGCGTTTATGATCTTAAGCTTTCTCCGGTACAGGAATTCCAGGAATGTCTCTTTTGGAGGTATTGCCGATGTATCGGCCTGGGTAATGGAGTCGCGCTTATACATGGTCTTTTTAACCTGATCCAGTACATCGTCGTTAAGTTCATACAGATCGCAGTCAAGTTGCTCCTGGAGTTCCTTCGGAAGTGGTTTGAATTTGGCGCTGGAAATTGTACTGAATGATGTGTCCTGATTTACCTGTTTCATAAAATAAGCGACCATCGGCAAAGCTGTGCTGGAACCCTGACCAAGTTCGGTGTAGCGGAACCGGATCCGCGGGTCGTCCGCGCCGACCCAGGTACCAATCACAAGTTTTGGTGTCATCGCGATAAACCACCCGTCTGCATTCGCCTGTGTAGTCCCGGTTTTTCCAGCAACATCATTGTAAACCCCGTAACGCCAGCGCAACCGTGATGCAGTACCCTCCTGGACCACGGTTTGCATCATACGCGTTACCAGTTGGGCCGTCTCCCTGGACAATACGCGTTTTCCGGATTGTGGCGATTTGAAGATGCTGAACACGTTACCATTAAGATCGTGTATTGATTCTATGTAGTACGGATGGCTCGTTACTCCTTCGTTGGCAATACAGGCATATGCGCCCGTCATTTCGATTAACGAGATAGAGGAAGATCCCAGAGCAATGGATGGTACCTCGGGCATTTCACTCGTAATACCCATGTTTCGGGCAAGGGAAATGGTGTTCAGTACGCCGGCTTCCTGGATCAGCTTTACCGAAACCGTGTTCACAGAATAGGCCAGAGCGCCTCTCATGGAATACTCCACCTTATAGTCGTTTTGTGAATTGCGCGGCGTCCATTTTACTCCTTCCTTATCAATATAAGTTTGCTGACCTGCCGAAATGAGATCGCAGGGGAAAACTCCTTTTTCCAGTGCCATCGCATAAACGATTGGCTTGAATGTGGAGCCGACCTGACGTTTTGTAGTAGCCTTTACGTGGTCATATTGAAAGAAATCGTGTTCGATGCCACCTACCCACGCGCGAACCCTTCCTGTTCCCGGTTCAACAGCCAAAAAACCTGCGTTGAGATACTGAAGATGGTGAATGATGGAATCCACCGGACTTATGTTTGCATCTTGCTCACCCTGCCAGGTGAACAAGCGCATCGGGATTGGTTTGCGAAGGATCTTCTGTATCTCTGTTTCCTGTATGCCCTTTTGTTTGAGACTGCGATACCTGGATGACCGGCGGATAGCTTCTTCAACAACGGTCTCTTTTCCTTTCCACGGTTTGTCCTTTCCCCAATGATCGAAAAATTGTTTTTGAACGTCGGTCATTTGTTGGGTGACGGCACCTTCGGCATAGGCCTGAAGCTTCGAGTCCAGCGTTGTATAGATCTTTAATCCATCCGTGTAAAGGTTGTATGGAGATCCATCGCTTTTTTTATTGTTTTTACACCAGGTCAGTAACTCGGCTTTGAGGTATTCTCTGAAATAGGGTGCCAGACCCTGGTGGTGAGAAATTTTGTTGATCCTTAATTCAATGGGTTTTACCAACAGTGAATCGGCGGATTCTTTGGAAAGGTAATTGTATTTTACCATCTGGCTGAGAACCACATTTCGTCTGTGGAAAGCACGATCGGGATATACGCGAGGATTGTAAGAAGTTGTGGCTTTAAGCATACCTACCAGAACAGCAGCCTGATCGATAGTAAGTGAGTCCGCCGTGGTGGAAAAAAAACGTTGTGCTGCAGTCTGAATTCCAAAGGTGTTGTCGGCAAACGGAATCGTGTTCAGATAAAGAGTGATCAGTTCTTTTTTCGAATAGATAAGTTCAAGTCTTCGCGCGGTAATAACTTCGCGTAGTTTGTTTATGAGCATGGATAGTATCCAGTAGCGCTTCCGTGGGTAAAGGTTCTTCGATAGCTGTTGAGTGATCGTGCTTCCGCCCCCGGAGGACTCATCCTGTTGTAAAATCGATTTAAACAAAACGCGGCCCAGGCTAATGTAATCAACGCCTTCGTGCTGATAGAATCGCACGTCTTCCGTCGCGATCAGTGCGTCGAATACGACGGGAGCGATTTCTTCGTACTGCACTTCCGTTCGATCCTGCGTGTAGTAGCGGCCCAGCAGAACACTATCGGCGCTGTATACCTCCGACGCTACCTGGTTTTGTATATTCCGCAACTCCGAATTACTCGGTGTTTCGATCCATACGATGGCCAGCAAGACCAGGAAAAACACAAACGGAGGACCTAAAATCAGGGTGAGTTTTCGCGCTTTCGGGTGTGTTTTGAAATATAAGGCCAGCGCATCGTACCGGTTACGAATAGCGCGCAGGAGGGGACGAGCTTTTCGGCACCCCAGAAGATAAACATATCGGACTTTTCGCCTGAAGCGCTGAACCCATTCTGACATAACCAATGCACCACTTACCGGGGTTGGAAGATAGCAAGCACCTGTCTAGTGCGCAAGTGAATTTAACTGGCCAGGTGTAAATAACAGAGCATCAGGTATATGTCGGACTACATAATTATAACAGCCTCCCGTTTCTTTCACACCGTCAGGGAGAAAGAAAATTAGCCTCCCTTCGGCAAAACCGGTATTTTGCAGCGATTAATCCGCAGCCAAAACAGATGGAGACCACTTCAAAACACAGCCAGGAGATCGACTTCAACAGAATCAGTCAGAAAAAGGTGAGGAAATTTGTGCTGGACTACGGTTTGACAAACGTTGGAGGTTTTTCGAAAATGACACCTCTTTGTTATAAACCCGCTGAAAAGGAATCGTACCGTGAACATCATAAAACCTTTGTTATAAGAGAGCGTGTCGATTTCGTTTGGGATACCTATGTCCGTATTCATCCGAAAGACGCGTGGAACGGTGAAATGGTGAGCTTTGGCCTCCAGTATTCGCAAAGAGACCAGACTATTAACTACCTGAACGATGATTATCCCGGGATGCAGGAGGGGCAAATTCTGATTTTAAACCTGACGATTTTTTGGGGTATGCTCAACATCGCGGTTGCGCACCAGGTGGCTGAAGTGGACGAAAAAAAACATCTCATCAAACTGTGTTACATGAAAGGAGGCGCTTCGGAAGGTTCGCAATGGATCACACTGAAGGCCACGGAGGAAGGATTTACTGAAGTTTCTCACCTTACGTTATACAAAAGCAAGTCCGACTTCAGAGACACCAGGCTTTACCCCGCGCTGCATACCAAAGCCATTTCGGAATTTCATCTGAATGTAAAAAAACGAGCTGAATCGCGTAGGGAAACCGTTGTCTGACAGAGACAGAAAACCGGATCAGGCCAACTTGCTCATAGCCTTCTCCGCGCGGCTGTACGCGAGCTTCTTCTTGTAGTCAAACCACCTTTCATCGATCAGCTTGCGCATCACGTTGTCCGTTGTTCGCTGAACGGTCAGATTCCAGATGCCACCAAGCTTCATTGGCAGGCTGTGGGCTACCGTTCTTACCGCCAGTGCGAATCCGCCGTCAAGGTATTCGATGTGATGCCAGTACCCGCTGGGCATAAATAACGTATCTCCATGGTTAAGGACCGTATTCAATCCCTTAACATACTTCAGGCCGGGGTATTGCTCATAGTCCGGTTGATCTACATCAACAGTGGAGTGCACATTGAAAGGAAGGCGGTAGAGCAGGGTGGACTGATCCGGCGCAAACAGGACAACACGTTTTCGTCCATGGAATTGCGTCAGGAATACATTGCTCATATCGATGTCCTGATGCATCCTGACAATGGATTTGGGCGGGCCAAAAAACATAAAAGGTATTTTAATGTATCCTTTTGCAATATCCGGATACCCGAAATCCTTGAGCAATTCCGGTTTATGTTTGAACACGGGGAATAAGAATAGTCGTAAATCAGTCGGCTCGTGTTCGATCAGGTTCAGATATTCGTCGAACCGCATGGTTGCATTCGGTACCTGTAGCGTCTTGGAGATATCTTCTTTCCGGTTCCCGAACAGGCCGACCTCGATGTTGCCCATGGTTTTTTTGAAAAAGTCCATGGTCCACTTTGTATAGGCGGGATATTGCTTCCACAGCCCCCTGAGCACTACCGGTTTCTGGGGTTTGTAGTATTGGTTGTAAAACTCTTCACGCGTGATTGTAGTGCCATCAACGACGGGAACAGGTGTCTCTATATCAATCGCCATAAGATTTGCCTTAGAATCACAAAAATAGCCTGATTTATCAAAAATTCCTCGCCTGAAACGGCAGTTTTGAGATTCTTTTCACCTGGTATGCCTGCCTGCTATAATTTGCGGAAACCGGCGTAGGATTTACAATAGTTTAAAACGATGGAATAGTCTTTCAAAATCTCCATTCCGACGGAGGCATAGTTATGCCATGGGGAATAAATGATGCCCGCGCGGACATCTCTGACTTCCACCTGTTCCAGCATCAGTGTTTTGGCTATCGAATTTGTTCCTTGAATTTTCCCATTCAGTCCGCGACCGAGTACGCGGGGCCGTGTTTCGCCGGGAAATCGTTCAATATCACTTGTCTTTAACAACAGACCCAGAGAAGAACCCGTGTCGAGCATGAGGTCCACGAGTTGCCCTTTCTTGCCGGGAAAATAAATCGTGGAGTTGATTATCGGACGGGAATCCACAACACGGATGGAAATCTTCTCATAGCCCCGGGCAATCTCCGAAGTAAATGCTGGCCTGAATGTGATCAGTCTCCTGGCAAGATTTATTTCAACCTCGAATTTGATAAAAATATCGTAACCGATAATGCCGTCGACATTTGCATACGACCCGAACAGGTTTTGATCCGGCACAACCACAACGGGAATTTTTTCTCCGACAACCGCATCAATGGCAACTTTGTTGTTCAGCGAAAGCTTTCCGACAACGGGCTTACCGGCCCCAAGCCCTGAAAACTGTACCTTCTTTTCCGGGTGCAGGACGAAGTGTTTACTGAAGTGTTTTCCGAACAATACAACGTTGCGGCAACCGGTATCCAGGATAAGATTCAGGTGGACGGTATCGTTAAATGTGACCGGCAGAAGGATAAGATTGCCAACGGTTTTGAATTGAAAGCTTACCTCTTTCAGCGAGTCGGGAAGGAAGAAGCCCGCTTTCGGTAAAGACACCGGGCGGGCAACCAACGTGGAGACGAACAATGTGACGAGTAAAAGCAGAGTGAATAATTTCATGGCGGTAGCTTTGCAATCGGAAAAGCTACCTTTCGTTCAGTGTTATAAAAACACGCTTCTAGGCTGATATTTCACAGCCATGCATAGTGCCCGCACAGCTATATTGGTTTGAAGGTTTCACTAAAAAGCGGTAGGGGTATCGGTAATTACGTATGGATTTATTACCGCTGTTGAGGTGATTTTTTGAAATAACAAGACAAAAAAGGTGCAGGTATTTTTATTTCCTGCACCTGGTTGTTTCAATAGCGAACGAATTGTGTCCGCTTATTTCTTCAGAAGCCGTTCTTTGCTGATGGTTTCAGCAAGTTTAACAGCCTCATAGGCATTAACAAGCCCGCCGGTATTACTTAACTGATCAAAAGGGACGTTTTCGGCTGTACCCGGTTTGGATACTTTCAGACCATCGAATTTCCGCGTCGACTGTTTGAGAATACTTTTCACCTGATCGGCTGTCAGGTCCGGGAAATAAGAAAGCAGGATCGCTGCCACGCCGGTTGTTGCCGGGCAGGCCATACTTGTCCCCTGCAGGTCCTCATAGTCGTTGTTGGGTATGGTAGAATAGATCTGAACACCAGGGGCAAAAAGGTCCACGGATTTTTTGCCGTAGTTCGAAAACGTAGCTACAAAGTTCTGGTCAGCTCCCCAAGACGATGCGCCGATCTCCAGCCATGTTTTAGCCTCTGTCCCGTTTTGCAGAACCCGGGATGGGAAGTTCGATTCCTTGTCAAGATCGTCGCCGTCATTTCCGGCGGCATGGATAAGCAACACTCCTTTTGACTCGGCATATTTGACCGCTTTATCCACGACTTCTTTGTGAGGAGAAAAAGATTTTCCGAAGCTCATGTTGATCACCCGGGCTCCGTTGTCAACGGCATACAGGATTGCATTGGCAACATCCTTATCACGCTCGTCGCCGTTAGGTACCGCCCGGACAGACATGATCTGAATATTGTCGGCAATACCTTTAATACCCAGTTCGTTTCTCCTGTTTGCCCCGATAATCCCGGCAACATGGGTACCGTGGCGCGCATCCGGACCTTCGACGTCGTTGTTACCATATCCTTTTTCATAGAGATTGGCCGGATTGTCTCCGATGATTTCCCGCGAGTTGAAATCCAGGTTATATCCGTATTCCACCGCGGTAGTGTAGTGATCAACACCCTTTTTCAATTGCTCCAGGTATTCCTTCAGTTCTTTCAGAAACTCTGTAACGACGATATCACCTTCCACATTTTCCAGGACTTTGGAGAGTGTTTCCTTGGCGAAGCGGATGGTGTCGTTCGGGGTCTCGATTGTTGCCAGCGATGACTTTGAAATCGATTTACCCCCGGTGCTTTTGCTCAGAATACTGTCGCAGAAGTTTAATGTCCCGTAGGCATTCACGTAAAGCTGATATTGCTGGGTGTACTGATCGTACTGATCTTTATTAGCTTTAAAATCGCGATCGTATTTTGCTTTGATCCGCTGCCAGAGCGCATACTCGGCCTTGTTCTTTTTTGTTACCTTTTTTTCATCCATGTTTTCATAGATGGGCTTCAGGCGTGCATATTCCCTGGTTACTTCGTAGGTGTCTTCATTCACATTTCCATTCTTTCCTCCGATAAAATTCCACCCATGGATATCATCGATATAACCATTTTTGTCATCGTCTATTCCATTACCGGCAATTTCATCCTCGTTTGTCCACACGACGTCCTTTAGATCCTCATGTTCGATATCTACACCCGAATCGATCACAGCGACAACAACGGTCTTCGATGGTTTCCCCTTTAGCAGTGTCATATATGTCTTTTCCACGCTTACGCCTTGCAGGTGATCGCTTTCGGGATCGCGTAGGAACCAATCCCGTGGAATGTTAACAGTATCCTGAAATGGTGAATTGTTCCGCTGCGCAACGCTCTGCCCGGCAGCCAGAATAAGAAGGGCAAAAACGCCGGACCTAACTCCTCTGTTTTTCATAATTCATTGGTTTTCAAATAAGAAAGGGCTAAACTAATAAATGTAGCTTTAATATCTACCTGGATTTATACCAGCGGCCATACCGGCAAATAGGACAAAAGTCCTGCCGATCTTACTCCCGTGCCCAAGGAAGTGACTCTTGCAAACTCTGTCCGTACCCACTGTCGATCTTTGTACTCACAACCACCGCAGTTATGATAATAGTTTTTACTTCTTTCATTTTGTTTTTTGCGCTGCAGATCTGGTATGCCGACCGGTACTACAAAGCTATAGATACCCACGAACTCCCTCACGAAAAGAAAACCGCTGTTAAACACTAAAACAAGCGTGGATTCGCTCCTGCGGGTTTTAAATTCTTTTCGGGTTCGGAATTTTGACATTCTATCTGGATCTCCGGGTCAAAAATCGATCTTTTTAGACAAAATGGCCAGTACCGTGTCGTTTTGACTGAAAACATCTTTTGGTATGGTGGTTGCGCACTTGCAGCGAAGGAGAAACTAATTATGGAAAAGAATCATTATTTCGATTTGTTAGCTTCAGTGGATGTAATGAACACGCTGAATGGCGGGAGGGTCGAACCAATAGTGAAATTAAAGCAGTTCGAAAATTCCCGTGAAATTCAGGTGAGAATTCCCGGTATAGATCCTGAATCCATCGAGGTGGAAATCAACGACAACAACGTTGCAGTTTATTATACCCTGAACATCGTATCGGGTGACAAACTCATGAAGTTGCCTTATACTGTCTACAACCGTCAGCAGCCCTACTTTATTGATGTGAGCAAGATAAATGCGCAAATCGTCGACGGAGAATTAATTGTAAAACTTCCGTTCAATAAACTGGCGAATGGCTATCACAAGAAATTAAAGACAAAAGAGTAGACGTTGTCCGTGCCTGGAATTAGATCTTAACGACGCCTGTATTTGCCGGAAACCGACGGATAAGGGGGAGAAAAATCAAATTGTCTCAAGGGTATGTACCGGATGATGTACAACCCTTGAGACTAACTATACATTGCATCATACCTTCACGTGTCCCCAGTTTTCACCGGTTTTTATACGGTGAATTTGCATGTCCGACACCCTGTATTTTTTTGCCAATGCTTTGAGCGTAGGCTGTTTCTTGGATTTGAACAATGCCGTCTTGATCAGTTTTACTTTGTCCGCGGTGAGTTTGGGTCCTTCATCCGGGTTCATACGCACGAGAACATTGGGGTCTTTCAAGGCGTGTTTGATCTGGTCGTCGTGCTTCACCCATTTGAGATTGGATGCTTTGTTGTTCTCTTTTTTATGATCGACGTGAATAACAAAGTTATGATTCCCATTGGATTGTTTGCAGAAATATTCCGCGACAAGCCTGTGGATGTAGTAATTCTGCCTGGTCTCTTCCCGGCCAATCGTAATACTTGGATACCCTTGTGTCAGGCGGGGTTTGAGGATGTAACCTTCATCGAGTTTTGATTTGAAGCTTACAATCCGGCCCTTGTCGGAAACGGCATACCGTTTCGTCGTGGTACCTTTCTTCAGTTTCAATTCCTTCCAGGTCTCGCCTGTAAGAAATTTCAATTTGGGTTCTTTGATTGTTTTTGCCATAGGTTTAAAATAATAATGGTTCGGATAATTTAGGTATAAGGGTCAGAAAGTGTTTATGTATTTTTTCAGCGGTTTTCTTATCTGAACGATTCACAACCATCCGGCCGTCCATTTCAGTTACCGGTGTGAGTTCCCCCATCGTTCCACATGCAAATACCTCATCGGCGTTATAAAATTCAGTAAGGGAAAGATTTCGTTCGATTACCGGGATGCTGTTGGTTTGACAGATCTCGATCACAAGCCCTCGCGTTATACCGTGCAGGCAAGCATCAGGGAACGGTGTCATGACTACTCCATCTTTCACCATAAAAAGATTGGTATCGTTAAGTTCTGAGACAAAGCCATGATCGTCGAGCATAACGGCAGCATCTGCACCCGCTACGTTGGCTTGAATTTTAGCGAGTATATTATTTAACAAGTTATTATGATGAACCTTAGAATCCAAAAATTGTGGGTTGTTTCTACGTTGTGACGAAGTAATAACGCGAATACCCTGGCTGTTGTCATAGACCAACGGCTTCCATTCGGCCAGTACGATCAGGCATGGCCCCTTTGTATTTAGGCGGGGATCCATACCCGAAGTTACCTTCTCTCCCCGGGTAAGGGTCAGTCTGATGTGGGTTTCGTCGCGCATTCCGTTGGCCCGAAGGGTCTCATGAATTGCTTTTTTTATTTCGGCTCTGGCAGGAATATCTTTAAAGGCCAGGGCATGTGCAGAGGCCTCCAGGCGGTCGAGGTGGCGATCGAGACAAAATATGCCGTCCTTATACACGCGGAGACCTTCCCAGATCGCGTCACCTCCCTGAACCGAGCTATCGAATACAGAGACCTTGGCTTCGTTACGGTGGAGAAGCTTCCCGCCTACATGAACCAGGATGTCGGCGTTTTTAGAACTGAACTTTTGCAGCATGTTTATATCCTTTTCAACCCAAACGCTACTGTACGGAACAAGACCTCGGTCGCTTGTAGCATTGAGCTGGTTTGATTGTACTGTAATAAACCCGCCGGTTGTTTGATTTGAAACGACCCCGGCGCGGGGTAATGGGCTTTTTGATAAATATAAAGATTATTTCAGGTATGGATCAAGGCTGCAGGGAAAATGGCAGTAAAGAGCGGTAATAGTACTGTGCCTTTTCATTCAGGGCCTGAAGGTGTTCGGGAAGCGTCCGGTTGCTCGTGGGTTGCTTTTCAAACCCCGAAGACTTGTGCACATTCGAGTACCAGTACTTTGCCCAAATACCGTCGTACGGCTTCGGCCCGGGCGCCCATCGGAGCATCGAAGGCTGAAAAGGGATACCCACATGGTTGCACACCTGCCTTAAAACAGACTCCGGGTTCTCCAGCACCAAACCCGAATCCACCACGACCGGGCTGTGCCCTTTTTCTTTCAGCGCAAGGAAGAGGTTGTACTGGTATTCCAGGCCGATATCGCGCAGGGTTGGCGCTTCGATCACTTCCGCATAGCTCGCGATGATCTGCCGTGGGTTCCGGATAAGAAAGATGTTCGTAACCTTCTCCAAAAAAAACTGATCCATCAGTTCGATATGATGGGCCATGTTTTTGATGAACAACACGGGTGTATCCCAAAGGCCGAAAATGTTGTCTGAGACCTCCTGTTCGCGAAGGGGCTGACTTCCGAGGACTTCAGCTTTACCGGGGTGGTCTATACCTGATTTGTGGAGATAGAAAGCGTAAAAAGGCTCGTCCAGGACTGTCGTGTCCGTCCGTTGCGCGAACGCGTACATGAGGGCAGTGGAAATATTCCGGGGGCCGGAAATAAGGTTGATGCGGATCATGGAGTAAGTTAGAATTCTTTCTTGACTACCAGCAAATAAAGGTCTTTCCCCAGGGGAAGATACCCTTGCTCGTAGCAGTAAAAATAGCGATTGCTTTCGGCTGTAAATAAAACACTGGTGAAATGATTGAAGTCAAAACCTTGAGCGATCAGGTTGTCCCGGCTGACCTTCGCTTTTCCTCCCGGGTTCAACTCCATCAGGATCCGCCGGTTTTTCCGGAGGGCGCGATTCGTGTTGCGAATATATTTTGTCACATCGCGGTTAAGGCGATTATTGAATGTGTTGCGGCAATGGTCGGAACAAAATTTTTTGTCAATACGTCCAATGATCAGGGTGCCGCATTCGCCACATCTTTTTTCATGGCTTAATGGCATACAACGGGTATTTAGGAAAACGACGACAAACGAAAATAAACGAAAGTAAACGTTTAACAAGCGGATCGGGAATTTTTCTTCCCTCACTTTTGCCTGACCAGTTATTACCTGGGAAATCCCCGGAATACCTGACAAAGTATTTTTCTAAACCTTAAAATTTTACCGTTATGACAAATTTAAGAAACAGCGTTAAGCTGATCGGCCACCTGGGCAAAGATCCCGAAGTTAGAACGTTTGAAAGCGGAAAGAAAATGGTCACCTTTTCAATCGCCACCACCGACTCCTACAAAAATCAAAAAGGCGAAAAAGTACAGGATACCCAGTGGCATACCCTCGTTATATGGGGTAAACTTGCCGATGTTGCCGGCAAATACCTTAAAAAGGGGAACGAAATAGCCGTGGAGGGAAAACTTGTGCACCGGGTATATGAAACAACAGCAAAAGAGAAACGTTATGTCACTGAAATCAATGTCAATGAAATGCTGATGCTGGACGGTAAGAAGGGGTAAGTCTATTATTCCTGTTCCCCTGAAGCCCGGCCCGCCAACCGGGCTTTTTTGTTCGCGGCAACGACAGGTGTTTACATAATTGGACAATCAGAACCATGTTTTTTAACTAGTTTTGTTCCGCATGAGTTTTTTAAACCCTTCTTTTTTATGGGCACTGGCCGCACTCTCCATTCCCCTGATCATTCATCTTTTTAATTTCCGGAAGACAACCCGCGTTTTTTTTTCAAACACCCGTTTCTTAAAAGAAATAAAGGAAGCTACCACGGCAAAAAGAAGGTTGAAACACTACCTGGTTCTTGCCTCCCGCCTCCTGTTCCTATTCTTCCTGGTCATCAGCTTTTCCCAGCCCCTTATTCCCGCGAAGGAACAACTGGGGAGCAACCGGAATATTACCCTTTACCTGGATAATTCTCAAAGCATGTCCGCCCAGCTCGACGACAAAACCAGGGGCCTGGATGCGGCCGTAAGTTTTGCCAGGAACATCGTTCAGCTTTTTCCTCCCGATACCCGGTATAAACTGATCACCAACGACTTTTCTCCATTCTCCAACACGTATAAATCCAAACCGGAAGCGCTGGATCTGCTTACGCAGATAAGACTTTCACCCGTCAGCCGTACATTTCAGGAGGTTCAGGATCGTATCATGATCGACGGTAGCACATTGAGTACCGAGGTATTCTGGATTTCCGATTTGCAGAAATCCACGCTGGGCCAGATCAGTTCTTCAGGTGATAGTACGTCACGGTTGCACCTTGTCCCCGTACGGTACGGGCAACAATCCAATGTGTTTGTCGATTCCGCTTATCTCGAAAATCCATTTTCAACGGGCGGAGGTAAAAACGTCCTCCATGTAAAGATCCGCAATGATGGAACCAAAGATGTTAGTCAGTTGAGCCTTAAAATGACCATGAACGGCATACAGGCGGCGACGACCACGGTAAACATCCCCCGCCGGGGAACGACCGAAACCAGTTTTGATCTCGCCACCGGACTATCCGGGTTGAATGAGTCGAAATTAAGTTTTAACGACTTTCCTGTCACGTTTGACAATGAATTTTACCTCGCCCTGAATTTCACTAACAAAATCAGGGTAATTGAAATCAAGAATTCCAGTGACCGGACCGTTGTCGAAAAAGTCTTCGGAAACCGGGAGATCTTCACATTTGATAGCTATCCCGTTGGCAATTTTAACTACAGCCTGTTGCCGCAGGCTGACCTGGTTGTTGTCAATGGACTGAACCAGGTCGATCCGTCTCTCGGCAGCGCCCTGAGAAGTTACATCGGCGATTATGGCACCGTATTGGTCATTCCTGGAACACGGCCCGATATTGAAAACCTGAAGCTCTTCCTGCAGCTGCCAACGCTCAGGATATTGGATGCGAAGACCCAGGCGGAGCTCGGCAGACCGGACTTCTCCAATCCTTTCTTCGAAAATGTGTTTGAAGAAAAATCCGTGTCGCTTGCGATGCCGAAAGCTGCAAAAGCCCTCGACTGGGGTCCGGACCGCACGGCTATCCTTAAATTCAAAAACGATCAGCCATTTTTGTCTCGGTTCGATCAGATCGGCCAGCTCTACCTGTTGAGTTGTGCTCTCGATGGCACACAAACCGATTTTTTTAATCACGCCCTCTTTGTCCCCGTAATGTACCGCGTCGCAGCCAGTGGGAAGAAGGATGACTTCAAACCTTACTATACCTTGCGTGAGAGTTTTATCAAAATGCACATCGACAGCGTCCAGGGTGAAGAACCGTTGCGATGGGTCGGGGCTGAGGAAATTATCCCGGCGCAAAGAAAAGTGAACGATGACGTAATCTTTGATATTCCAAAATTCTCGATTGCCAAGGGATTCTACCACGTCGTCATGCGACAGGATACCGTCAATCTTCTGGCCTTTAATCTGGACAAAGCTGAATCGCTGCTGGATCAGTATAGCGGGGAAGAATTGAAGGCACGCCTAGGCGATGGATCGAATATTACTATTTTTCAGGTTGTATCCGCCGATACTTTCAGCAACGAAATAAAGGAACGATATTTGGGAAAACCTTTGTGGAAGTATGCCCTCGGCCTGGCGATTTTTTTCCTGCTGCTGGAAATCCTGCTCATACGGTTTTTAAAGTAATGAATGGAAGGAGCCGTACAATGACCTCGGTCACATCCCGGGACCGCCACTCACCATATGAGCGCGGCAAAAACCAATTCTTGCAAAAACGAAAAATAGTGCGATGAAAATATTGATTCAAAGTCCTGAAATCATTGACACCAACTCACCGTTTCATCTACAGCAAAAAAACATCCTGATTAACAATGGACGAATTGTTGAAATCGGTGATAAGAACTATACGGCCGACAAAGTGATCAAGGCCGATGGTATGAAGTTGTCCATCGGCTGGTTTGACATCGGTACCTTCATCGGGGATCCCGGTCTCGAACACAAGGAAGATCTGGAATCCGTTTCAAAAAGCGCCGCAGCCGGAGGTTTTACGGGTCTTGCTGTCCTTCCCAATACATCACCCTGCGTACAAACCAAGAATGAGATCAGTTACCTGGTGAAAGGAAATGATTCGCAACTGGTACAGATACACCCACTGGCCGCAGTCACGCGGTATAACAAGGGTGAGGAACTCACCGAAATGATCGACCTGCACGAAGCGGGAGCTGTAGCTTTTACGGATGGACTAAAAACCATCTGGCATACGGACATCCTGATGAAGTCCCTGCAATACCTGCAAAAATTCAACGGACTGCTTATTGACCATCCTGAAGATATATGGTTGAACCTGTTCGGGCAGATGCACGAAGGCTTGAACAGCACCATGCTGGGGTTAAAAGGAATGCCGCGTATTGCCGAGGATGTAGCGGTTGGAAGAAACCTCGAACTGCTCGCCTATACCGGGGGAAGGTTACATTTTTCAAGGATGTCGTCAGGCAAATCGATCGACATGATCCGGGCCGCAAAGAAGAAGCTAAATGTAACCTGCGATATGACGGTTTACCAGGCTCTGCTGGACGACAGCCTGCTGGCTGACTTTGACACAAACTATAAGGTAAACCCTCCGTTGCGTGAGAAGAGTGACAACGATTCCCTGATAAAGGCGCTTCGTGACGGTACCATAGATGTGCTGATATCCGGACATACACCGCATGAGGAGGAAAGTAAAAATCTGGAATTCGATCTGGCCGACTTCGGAATGATCAACCTTCAGACTTTCGGGGCACACCTGGTTACCCTGTCGCAGGTGGTGGAGTGGGAGTTGCTGATCGAAAAAGTAACGACGAACCCCCGTAAATTGCTTGGCCTTGAAATTCCAAAGATCGAGGTGGATGCCAAAGCCAACCTGACGCTGTTTGATCCGTCCCGCACCTGGACCCTTGATGATAAGTCAAACTTTTCCAAATCAAAAAACTCACCCTGGCTTAATAAGGAGATCGTCGGAAAACCCATTGCCGTTTTTAACAACGGCCGTTCACGTATCGACGAATAAATTAATTCCAGGTTTGCATTATGGTTAAAAAATTGATCCGCATTTCAGCGCGTTACGGAGCGGTGGGAGGGGTGCTTGCCTTCATCCTGCTGATGACCATGTATTACCTGGGCCGCCATCCGATGGTCACTTCGCCTTTCCTTGATTTCAGGATCCTGCTGTTTGGTATCTTCATCTTCTTTACACTCAAGGAGTTCCGCGACTACGAACAGGATGGCGTTTTGTACTTTTCCCAGGCGATGATCGGTGGATTCAGCGTGATCGCGATCATGACAACCCTCACGTCGTTACTTTTACTTTTGTTCGGAACCCTGGAGCCAGGCTTTGTCCAGGATTACATAAGCCAGGTTGTCGCCTACCTGAAATCATTCGCGAAAGAGGATATCGAACGGATTGGAAAAGAGATTTATGAGCGTAATTTAAATGAACTTCCGGCGACTAACATCTCAAAACTTACGGTCACCTATTTTGTGCACGGAATGGTGATCGGATTTTTTGTCAATATCATACTTTCGGTAATTTTAAGAAGACAACCTAAAACCTAATCACAATGGAAGAAAATGAAGTCAATAAACCAACGGTAAGATCTGTTGGGTTGAAGTACGGTGCTGTTTCAGCATTGGTTTCAATTGTTTTTTTTCTGGTACTGGCACTCTCCGGGCTTAATCCCTTCGACAACAAATGGGGATGGGTATCGATGATATTCGCAGTTATAATCACCGTTCTGGCTCACAAAAATTTTAAAGACGAGGGCGATGGATTCATGTCCTACGGCCAGGGTGTCGGAATTGGATTTTGGATATCGCTGGTAGCAGTTGTTGTGGGGTCGCTCTTCACCTACACGTACGCCAATATTATTGACCCCGCTACAATGGAAACGTTTTACGAAAAGCAATACGAGCAAATGCAGTCACAGGGGATGTCTGACGAACAAATCGACATGGCGGTCACCTGGACGAAAAAACTATTCTGGCCGATTTATGTCGTGTTTGGGATGTTCTTTGGCGTTTTAGTAGCACTTATTGTTACTATCTTTACGCAAAAGAAAGCACCTGAGCAGACATTCTAGCATGATAGTACCTGAAGTTTCAGTTATCATTCCAGCAAAAGACGAAGAGGAGTCGATCCCCGAGTTGTGCCAATGGATAAGCCGCGTGATGGACGCACACGGCTTATCTTATGAAGTAATCATTATCGATGACGGCAGCTCGGACAACACCTGGCAGCAGGTCGGGATCATCAATGAGAGCAATCCAAACGTCAAGGGAATCCGGTTCAACAGGAACTTTGGGAAGTCTGCCGCCTTGCAAACGGGTTTCCGCGCAGCTCTCGGGAAAGTAGTTGTCACCCTGGATGCCGACCTGCAGGATAGCCCGGACGAAATTCCCGAACTTTACCGCATGATCGTAAAGGACGGTTATCACCTCGTATCCGGCTGGAAGAAAAAACGCCATGACCCGTTGTCAAAAACGATTCCCTCCAAATTTTTCAATTACATCACCCGGAAACTGTCCGGAATAAAGCTCCATGATTTTAACTGCGGCCTGAAAGCCTACCAGTCCGTTGTGGTAAAAAATATCGCCGTATATGGAGAAATGCACCGTTACATACCGGTAATCGCCAAATGGGCGGGCTTCTCGAGGATCACCGAAAAAATTGTCCAGCACCGTGAACGCAAGTACGGATACACCAAATTCGGACTGGAACGTTTTATCAACGGTTTCCTTGATTTGTTGTCTGTTACGTTCGTCAGCCGGTTCCGGCAAAAACCGATGCATTTTTTTGGAACCTGGGGCACTTTATCTTTCGCCGTCGGCTTTATCCTGACGATCAAACTCTTCTACGATAAGCTGGACGCACTTTACTTCACCAAAATCCCGTTTAAACGGGATATCACAGAACAGCCGATCTTTTATGTTGCCCTGGTGGCCGTTGTGATCGGAGTCCAGCTTTTTGTGACCGGCTTTTTGGCCGAAATGTTTGCGATGCAGTCGTTTTCCAAACGGGAATACCTTGTCATCGATCAGGTCGGGCTGGAGGAAAAAAAATCCGGTGTAAAGGTGAATGCCTGATCCCGGCCCACCTTCAGTAACTTCGCGCACTTATCCTTACCTTATGTTTTGTAACTGCCCGCATGAATAGCCCCAAGTATTCAATCGTTATCCCGGTGTACGATCGTCCCCAGGAATTGGATGAGCTATTGTCCAGCCTGGTAAAGCAGGAGTTCAGGGATTTTGAGGTGATCATCGTTGAAGATGGATCGTCGATCAGATGCGATGGTATTGTCGATAAGTACCGCGACAAACTCGCGATCCAGTATTTTTTTAAACCCAATTCGGGTCCGGGTCCCAGCAGGAATTTTGGATTTTCGTTTGCAAAAGGTGAGTACTTCGTGGTCTTTGATTCGGATTGTATTATCCCGCCACATTATTTCCAGACCGTCAATAAATCCATTCATGATTTTCATTGGGATGCGTGGGGAGGTCCGGACAAGGCACACGACAACTTCACGCCGGTGCAGCGGGCTATGGGTTACACCATGTCCTCGGTACTGACGACGGGAGGAATACGCGGAGGGGCTAAACGTCTGGGTTGGTTTCAGCCACGGAGCTTTAATATGGGAATCAGCAGAAAAGTCTATGAGAAAACAGGGGGATTCAGGTTTGCCCGGTTTGCCGAGGATATCGAATTCAGTATCTCCATGAAAAATGCGGGCTTCAAGGTGGGCCTTATTGCCGATGCCTATGTGTACCATAAGCGCAGGACGAACTTTTCACAGTTCTTCAGGCAGGTATTCAATTTCGGCAGAGGAAGGGTAATGGTTGGTAGGATTCATCCCGGCGAGGTCAAGCTTACCCATTGGATCCCCGCGATCTTTCTGCTGGGTACGCTATCCCTTTTTCTTATCCCGCTGGTCAGTATGACCCTTTTTAAGGTCGGAGTATCCCTGTTTGTCCTTTACCTCGCCGCTATTTTTTTACATGCAGGATTCGAAAGCAGAAATTTCCGGGTCGCATGGTTATCGATTCCGGCTGCCCTTTTTCAGTTATGGGGCTACGGATGGGGTTTTTTGAGCGAAAAATTTAAAATCATACATGGTTAAATAGCGGTTCGGAAGACCCCGGGGCTTGATTAAATTAAAAAAATGAATATTTTTAAAAAGTATTTGCCCTAAACCTACTTAGTTCTTACATGATTATTTCGATCCGGGTCACCCTGATTCTTGCGCTGACGTTCCTGTCGGGCAAACTATTTTCCCAAGACTCCAACGAACTTGCCCCCGGCTATTACGTGGTCGTCGCCGCATATGCAAAGGCCAGGGAAAACGTCGCCCAGAATTATATTGAAGTTCTAAAGCTGAAAGGTCACCGCCCCCTGTATGGCTATAATTCCAACCGGGGCTTATATTTTGTGTACCTGAAATACTACGACAACCTGAAAGAATCTCTCCTGGATATGAAGCAGGTTCGTGCGAAAGGAGAATTTTCGGATGCCTGGGTCAGGGTAGTACCGGGTGATATTCTGCCAAAAGAAGCAGCCGCGCCATCTGACGCCGCTCCGGCGGTCGTGGTGAAAACCTCCCCCGTTGCCCCGCAGGAATCACCGTCTACCGCCGTGCCTCCGGTATCGGATGAAAACCAGGTCGAGGTAACGGACAACCCCGAGATCGTGCAGCACAAAGTGATGACCCTGGGGAACACGGAGGTATTTCTTAGTCTTTACAATGCCCGGAACAACCGGATCGTCGATGGACAGGTTGAGGTGATCGATACCGACAGATCAAAACTATTAACCAGTGTAAAAGGCAATGAATACCTTGTTCTGCCGGACCCAAAGAGTAAGTCGGGACAATTGACTTTAATCTGCGAGTCGTTCGGGTACCGGAAAATCCAGCAGGAAATAAACTATCCGTTGCCACTAGCCGACACGGTAAAGCCTTATATTGATCTCCTGGGCACCACGCTCGTTATCAATTTTGATCTGGTTCGATATCATAAAGGCGATATTGGTACACTGTACAACGTTTATTTCTTCAATGATGCCGCGCTGATGCTGCCGGAGTCAAGGTACGAACTGAATAGCCTGCTGCAGCTGATGAATGAAAATCCAAACTACAGGATCAAACTGCACGGACATACCAACGGAAACTATACGGGCAAAATCATGACTGTTGGTCCTGATAACAACTTTTTTTCCCTACAGGGAGCTGTTCAGGGAATGGGATCAGCCAAAGACCTTTCTCTCGCAAGAGCCCAGGTTATTAAATCCTTCCTGGTCAGCAACGGTGTCGATGCCTCCCGTATGGAGATCAAGGCCTGGGGTGGAAAGAGACCTCTTTACGACAAGAACAGCACGAACGCAAAAAAGAACGTTCGGGTTGAAGTGGAAATACTACAGGAATAAAAAGATCTTTTGGTTGGAGCCCTGCAGGAAGCCCTTCACGGGGCTTTCAGCTTTTTACAGGAGTTCCGGGAATGGCTAGGGGAGCAGTTGTGATCGTGTCGTAGCCTCGATGATCTTCGTGTTAAAGCATGAACAAGAATATAATATGGATACTGACGCTTCGGGTAAGTCAATAGCAAAAAACAAATCGAAAATTTACTTTATCATTGCCGCCGTTTTTCTAATACTGATGGCCCTCGTGTGGGCTGTAGATCTTTCCTTGATTTATATTTTTCTGGGACTTGCATGTTCTTTTCTCTTCCTTGGTTTTTTTAACAGGCCGCGGTCCGCAGGAAACGACAAGAATGAATACTCCTTCCGCCGGGAGAGGCAAGCATTTGAAGCCAAGCCCTCCGTCGAAGATAGTTTGAAAAACATATTTCAACGCAGGCCTGCTGTTGCGGGGAATGCGCGAAAGTTTATGACTATTATCACGGTATCCATATTCCTGATGATAGTCATTCCGATCATCATTTCGTTTTTCAGCGCTGACGACGGGTCCTTTAATGCCTATAATTATTTGAATACCGCAGACCAACAGTACCAGGCTCAGGAATATGATTCAGCCTACGTGAATTATAAACGTGCGATGCAACTGGATCCTGATTTGGAGGAAGCCATGCTCGGGTACGGCAAGGTGCTGATCGCACGCAATGAGCGCGATTCAGCGATCTTGATATTTAACCGCCTGCTGGAAACCAACCCGGAATACAGGGACGCGGTTTACAATAAAGCGCTGGTTTTGTATGATCAGAAAAAATATAACGATGGAATAAACCTATTGACCCCATTTATTGAAGCGAACCCGGACTACTATGACGCCATGTTATTGCTGGGCGATTGCTACTACATTCAGAAGAATTACGACGACGCTATCGTGTGGTATGAGAACGCCTACCAGAATGGCGGCCTTCGCAGTAGAATGCTTTGTCATATCATGGCGTATATATACGATACAAAAGGCGAATACGAGAAAGCGATTTCATTATATAAAGAGGCGCTGGGCTATGATAGTTCGGTGGTCGATATTTACCAACGCCTTGGAGAATTGATTCCGGGTGAGGACGGTAATTTTTTTCGTGCGAAAGCAGTCCAGTTAAAGCCATGATCATCTGGTCAGGTTCGCCGGCGATGGCACTACCCAAGGACGTCACGGAATTCCTCTGTTCGGTCGAAAACGGACTTTGCAAACGGGCAGAGAGGGAGAATTTTTTTGGAATGAAGACGCGCATACTCCACGGCAGCATGTAGCATTAATTTTCCAGCGCTTTTTCCCCGGAGAATGTCGGATACGTGCGTGTGATCGATAATGATGAGCTTCTCTCCGGCTTTACTGAATGTCATTTCGGCTTGCTTCACACCGTTGTCGTCGATATAGAAGGATCCTTTTGTGTCCGTTTCCTGTATTTTAACCTCCATAGATTTTTGGTTTATACCGTATTCCGAGAATCGTCATGATCAAAAAGAGCAGGGCGATCACGGACAAGGCGACGCGCAGGTTCTGCCAATCGGCAATAAAACCAATAAACGGCGGACCAATCAGGAATCCTGAGTAGCCTACCGTTGTAACCATAGCCAGCCCGACTCCCGGCGGTAGTTCCTTTACATTCCCGGCAATGCTGTAGGCTATCGGTACGATGGTTGACAGCCCGATACCAACGAGAAAGAATCCTGCTATGGTAACGTAAGGCAAGGGCAAAACAAGCGACAATGTTATCCCGCACAAAGCGATAAGTCCGCCCATTAGGATCATTTTGCGGTCTCCAAGGAGCATTCGTATCCGGTCTCCGAAAACCCGTCCGATTGTCATAGCTGTTGCAAATGCGGAGAGACCCAGCGGCGAGATCGTTTTGCTCGCGCCGACTATATTTTCCATATAATTGACACTCCAGTCCGACATCGAACCTTCACCAATCATGCAACAGAATGTGATGATACCGATGCTGATGAGTGACCTGCTCGGAAGTCTGAACAATGGTCCGTCGTGTTTTAATGCGGGATCAGGTTTATCGTGAACGAGATTTCTACTCATCCAGGCAACGGCCACGAGGGAAATACCGGTAACAGCAGCCAGGTGAAAAGTCAGATCGGCGCCAAGAGCTGTAAACAGTGCGGCCGATCCCGCGCCAAGCATCATTCCTATACTAAAAAGAGCATGGAAGGATGTAATGATCGACTTCTTATATTCTTGTTCGACCAGGATGGCTTGCGCATTCATAGCGACGTCCAGCATACCGGTAACGATACCCATGAGAAAAAACAGGATCGCCAGCGTGATGATCCCGGGAACCAAAGCGATAAATGGAACGACCAGGCAATACAGGAACGCAGCCAGCAACGTGATGCGGCGACTTCCGTTCCTGATGATTACCCAACCCGTAAAAGGCATGGCTCCCACCGCGCCGATTGAGGAAGCCAACAGAAGTATGCCTGTTGTACCATCGTCCGCGCCGTACAATTCCTGGATCCGGGGTAACCGAGCCACCCAGTTGGCGAATATAAAGCCGTTGACGAAAAAAGCTATTTTAACGGCGATTCGACGAAGCAGCACGCGTCAGTGTTTATGTACCATAAAGATATAAACGTTATGGTTCCCAAATGAACAAAGTGTTAATTATCGAACGGCCGCACGGAAAACAAAATGGAACCTCGTCCTGACATCCCGCCCGTCGTAAGACCTTCGACGACCACCTGAAAATCTCCGGTCTGATCGGATGTATAAAATTCAACGCGCTTCTTACCGTCCCGAGAAGTAACTACGGCCGGGTCCCAGTATAACAAACTGCGTTGGTCAGGGAGCCGGTTGTCGCGCATTTTAGGAGTATCATACTTGGGCGAATAAAATTCACGCTGAAGCTGAAGGCCTTCATAATCCAGCATCACCGTTTTCGGATCGAGTTGAAATCCACCCAGGTCTCCCGTGTACGTTGTATAGCTGACTATACCGGGAAGCGATAAAACACCCAGGTAATACCGGCGGGTTATCACTTCGAGTTTTTTAACTTTCAGCGGATCGAAAGCGATGATCTTGTTGATATCGAAGATTGGAATTCCGTCCAGCAATACCAGAGGGTCCTCGTCAAATATCGTTTTATTAACGACGTCGAGGTTCATAAAATGAAACCCGTCCTTGCGCTTGCGTACCAGCACGCCGGGAACATATTCACGCATTACTTCTTCCATTACGGGAAAACGTGTATAGTCGTCAAGGTAGTACGTTGCGTCCGCCTTACCATAAAAGGCCGTGCTGTCAATGGCGTTGTTTTTTACAGGGTTGAACTTGTCCTGGTAGAATATGTCCTGAACCTGCATGCCGATTGTTCGCGTTACCAACTGCTTCTCTGCTGTTTTTGCCATCGTGAACGGGGACGTTTTCCATGTCGCGTATTTATCCGAAAACGGACTCTCGATTCGTATGAGGCTGGTGCTGTCGCGCCTGGAGTTTGTCTGTGTGATGATCTTCCGGGCACCGCTGAAATCCTTCATTTCATAACGGACCTCTCCGTTCGCGTTGCTGACTGATCCGTAAACCTGTATGTTCCTGGCAGGAGAGGAGAGATAGGTCATGACGTTCCGGACGGGATTGCCGGCCACATCCGTTACCTTGCCGTGAATGATGTGGCCCCTGAACTCGGGGACAAATTGTATGGCAGCGGCGGAGTTCCCCTGGATATCTTTCCAGTTAAAACGTCGCCACCCGTGTGTAAGCATTACCTGATCGAGCGATTTCCGTACCTGAGTATCTTCCGTATTCATAAAATAATCCGGCGATTCAATGGTTCCCTGAAGGTCCGAAGCCAGCCACAAATAATTCAGGATGGTGCTGCCCATAGGCTGAGAAAGAGAATCGATTTTATAAACAGCCATTGATAAATTGGAAGGCAGAGGTTCGCCGGCCGGACCGGTAGCCGTAATATCGAGCGCAACTTTTCTTCGTATTCCAAATTCCCGCTGACTTGGCTGGATATCTATTGACAGCTTCCTTTTTACGCGGTTGAAGTAGAGTCTTTCGCACACGGGCTGCATACCGGGGTCGAAAACCGTGATATGGGATATGCCTTCCTGCAGATCCTTTTTGGAAACGGAAATGATCGCCTCACCTTGCTGAAGGAATTGCATGGTTGCGTTCGAAACAATATTCCGCGCGTGTACAAACAAATAGACAAATGGCATTGCCGCGGGCGCGTCTTTTGATGTCACCCTGACGGTGATCACATCGTCTAACGTGTCTTTAACCGATAGCACGTATCCTGACTCCAGAGCGGCGGGAAGTTTATAGGTATAGGTTTTTCCCTGCTCATCTTCAATGATCGCATTGTACGTTTCTCCGGAAACGGGGGTAAATTCAAAAGTGCCCATCCCAAACTTCTGGGGTCTGAAATTCCGGATTGTGTCGTTGGAGCCGCTGATAAGATGGCCTGTGAAACCGATTCCATTTCCGGTACTGTTAATCACGCGGAAAGCAACGGTTGATTTCAAACCGGCGACAAGATTTCCTCCTTCCGGAAAAAACTGCGCATCGGGTTTGGGGCCGGGTTTCGTTTTTTCGATCTCCAGTTTTTTGAATGTATTGACAATGGTAACTGTTTTTTGGAAAAAGAACTCCGGGCCGAAATTCTTCATCCAACTGGTATAAACCCGCATATTGTACACACCGCTACCCACTGAAGCGGGCAGAAACAGCGATCCGTTGCACATTCCATTCTGCAACGGGACTTTTGTCTGAAGTACGGGCTTGTTTTCCTTGTCCAGGATTTCGACATATGCGACCTTGCTGATGTCGGATGGCTTGTGAAAAGATCCATCCACAACATAAAGTTTAAACCACATCATTTCACCGGTCAGGTATAACTCCTGATCGAGGTGGGCGTATATCTTTTCAGTTGCGTGACTAACCCGGTACCGGTCGAATTTTTTCAGCAATGTGTCGAGGTCCGCTTTTTGGGCAAAACTGCTGGCGCTGGCGGTGACGAGGACAACCGCAGTTAGCCATGCTTTAAAGCAGCAGCGTACGTTGTATTGGATCTTCATGACTCTTTGTTGTAACGTTGTTCGATGACTCTGCTATACTTATACTGTTAATTCTTCTTTACATTCCATTTCAATACCTGACTAAGGCCAGAACGCCGGTTTTGTCAGTACGCCACCTTCGGTCCGGCAATCGGCGCACGTGGGATTCGACCATGTATACCCCACGACGACATTGTTTTCCAACAAGCTCGTTCCGATAATTTCAGTTCCGGAAAGCATGGGAAGATCGAGCGCACATTGAAATGGCCGGGGTATCGAAAGAACGGCGCAAATGGTATCGGGTTGACATGCCACGGGTCGAATAGCGTTTTTCAAATGAGAAGGCAGCTGATTGTATCCCAGGAAAAATCTTTTCTCGCGGACTGCGCCGGCGCTGAAGTACCCTAATACAACCGATGCCGGGTCTGTCAGGTTACGGATATTTCCTGAAACCTGGGAGGGCTGCGGATCAAACAGGCCGCCTATACTTTCCGTTGTTTTTTGAAGCTGTTCCAGGAATTCAAACTCTTTTTTGCTGATCGCCCGTTGCTTAACCAGGATGCTGTACTTTGTGGAAATTTTTCGCGATCCGGCCGGAAGAAATACAAGCGTATAGTGATCAACTACATCTTCCGTCAGTCGTACCGTGGTAGCGACTGATATTTTTGTGGAGGGAGCTGTGTTCCAGCATGTATATATCCGTTCGCTGTCGAGTCTGTAGACGGGCGATTTATTCACCAGCTTAAAATCGGAGGATACCGGTGCGTGATACTCCCATGTCTCTTCGTACGTCCAGGAATAATACCTGCTGTTCCGGTTTTCATCGTGTGAGTTCACCTGGATATTTACACCGTTTTCCTCCGCGTTCCAGGTGATGCTGTCGATCGGGGGAGTGCTGGAATTTGTTTCCACATAGTCTGAAATGTAACTCTGACCGTCGGCGGTTTGTACAAATAGCAGGTACCTGGTATTAAGGTCAACGGACAAACCGCCGGCGGAGTAACTGCCGGGCTCCACTTCGGTGAGCTCAAACTCCTGTCCGCTTTCAGTCCGGACAGATACAAACGCGTCCGCCTCCGGGCTAACCCCGCCTTCATTGGAAAGTTCGTTTGTATGGGAGAGACGAACGCTCACCTGGCCGTTCGTTACGTCTAAAAATCCGTCGACGACCAGTGCGTTGATATTCTGTTGAACCGTCGGCGGTTGATACGGGTCCAGGCAGCCCGCGAACGACAGGCTGACGCAAAGATTAATAAATATGGTCTTCCTATCTTTCATGTGGAAGCGGAAGGGACAGAAGGGTATGACGTTGAAGCTGTAATATCATAGGAACAATTTTATGCCGTCACCAGAAATCCGGCTTTTGAGTGGTTCCACCGTGAACCTGGCAATCGATGCAGGCGGGGCGTGCCGACGTGTACGCTACAATTCCGATTCCCTGCACATAGATCGGATCAATGAGTAATGTTGTGTTCGGTCTTGTCCGCAAGTCTGCTACGCTGATTGTTTCCACGTCATCCTCCGTGCACAAAGGTGGAAGGCGTTGTCTAAGTAATACCTCAGGCAGGTCCTGCATTCTCACAAAAAGGCGTTTTTCCGTTACTTCGCCGCCGCTGAAGTATCCGAGCACCGGTTCTCCATCCTCACTACTATGGATGTTTCCCAGGACCTGGGTCGGTTGCGGATCAAACAAACCACCCAGGCTTTCCGTTGTTTTTTGCAACTGCGTCCAGAAATCATAAGCTTCTTTCGTTATAGTCCTTTGTTGAACGAGAATGCTGTACCTTCTGGAAAGCTTCACGGAACTGCCTGCGACAAAAGCGATCGGAAAGTCCCGGATCACATCGTTCGATAACCGGGACGATGAACCTACCAGGATGTCTGTTGACGCCGTCGTTGTCCAGCACGTATAGATTTGATCGAATCGTTGATAACCTTCGCCGTCTATCAGCTTATAGGTTGAATTAAATGACGAGTTATATTCCCAGGTCTCCTGGTAAGTCCAGTAGTAGTAACCGGAATTTTCGGTCGCATCATGCGTACTGGCGAAGATCGTTATACCCTTGTCGTCCGACGTCCAGGTGACATCGTCGATCTCAGGGGTTTTAGTCAGGGTTGCATAGTCTGAAAAATAGGTTTTGCCACTGGAGGTATTGATGTTAAGCCGGTATCTTTTTGTCTGGTCGGTCACGATATTGCTGAGGGTATAAAGGCCGGGTTCTGTTTCAATCAGGCCGAACCGGTCGCCACCTTCTTCTTCAATATCAACCGAAGCGCCGGATTCCGGGGCTCCGGTCGTCTCCGACGAGAGGCTTGAGGCATATGACAATTTAACAACAGCCGAATTATCGGTTGTATTAACAAACCCGTCGACAACGAGGATATTCACGTCCATGGGAATTTCGGAGGGCTGGTACGGATCCAGGCACCCGGTCAGTACGGTTAGTATGAGGAACGACAAAATAGCTACTCTGCTCATACTAGAACTTGAAGTTATATGTGACGGTGGGTATTGCCTGTCCGAAGATGGAAAGCTTGTAACCTTTGATCTGACCTGCCTCGGACTTGAAGAATACGGAGTATGCGTTTCGCCTGCCCGTTAAGTTATAAACAGCGAATGTCCAGGAACTGTGCGCCAGTTTTTTGATTTTGTGATTACCCTCGACGTTTATCGAAATGTCGGTTCTGAAATAATCCGGTATTCGGAATTGATTTCTTTCTGAATAGTACAACCTGCTGCTTCCGCCTAACTCGTATTTAGCCAGGGGCAGTGTGATCGGCCTGCCGGTGCTGTAGGTCATGTTCAATGAAAAATTGAACCTTCTGCTGAACTTATAGTTCCCAATAAAATTTACCGCATGTGGTTTATCGTAGCTGCTGGGATAATACTTGCCCTGATTAACCGTTTCGGAGGAATTTGTGCTTTTTGCCTGTAAAAACGTTCTCGAGTAGGTGTAGCTGATCCATCCGTTCAGCTTGCCTGTGCTCTTCTTTATCATAAACTCCGCTCCATATGCTTTGCCCTTTGCGTTCACTACATCCGTTTCGATGTGATGATTTAACAGCAGTATCGCTCCATTCTTAAAATCAACTGAGTTCTCCATAGTCTTATAGTAGGCTTCCACAGAGATATCAATGGAATTTTTCTTCATTGCCTTGTAAAAACCGATCGATATCTGATCGCCAACCTGCGGACGAATGTAGGAGTCGCTGAGTTTCCAGATGTCCGTTGGTGTGATAGCGGTGGTATTCGACAACATCTGAATATACTGGCGCATCCGGTTGTAACTGAATTTTACCGAGGCATTCGGAGAGATTGAGTAACGAACGGAAAAACGAGGCTCTGCGCCATGATAAGACGCGATGGATTTACCTCTGTCGTAGGCTATTGTATCCTGAATGGAACCTTCTTCTCTGGGTACACCATTGGCATAGGTAAACACGTCCCTGGGGCCCAGGTATTGATAGTATGAATAACGAATACCGGCATACAACGATAACTTCTGTGTAACCTCGAAATTATCACCGATATAAGCGGCGCTCTCCATACCCTGTTCGTCCTGGAGGACGTCCGGTTCTATCAACGATTCGGAACCTTTTGGCTGAAAATTTCCGGGCACGAGCGAATACCGTACTGTACTTAGCCCCGTGGTTATCGTATGTTTCGTGTTAAGGAAATAATTGAAGTCTGCTTTGGCATTTAGTTGCTGAACGGAGAATTTCATCGTGAACGCATTTACAGGATTTGCGCTGCTTTCAATGGAATAGCCGTACTTACTGAAGCCGCCGGTTAAAATTCCATAGAATTTGTTGTTGAAGATATGCTTCCATTTTAACGACGCATTCTTGTCGCTATAACTGTATGAGGTGTCCGCATCAAGTTTGAATTTATCCTTGCTCATGTATCCCGACAGGTAAAGATTGTTTTTGTCGTTGATCTTATGGCTGATGTTGGCATTGAGGTCGTAAAAGGATGCCGTGCTGTTTTGCAGTTGTTCGGAATTCAGTTGGCGTAAAATCCAGTTCGAGTACGTTGACCTCGCACCGACCAGGAAAGAAGTTCTTTCTTTCCAGATGGGTCCTTCCAGTGTCAGGCGTCCGGTTATGGGGCTGATCCCGCCGGACCCGGAAAATTTCTTAAGGTTCCCTTCGCGTGAACTGACGTCCAGGACAGATGACAACCGGCCGCCGTAGTCCGCTGTGATGCCGCTTTTGTACAATTCAACATTTTTTAACACATCGGGATTGAAGGTCGAAAAAAAGCCGAACAGGTGAGAAGGGTTGTAAACAATGGCGTCGTTGAAAAGGATCAGGTTCTGGTTCGTAGCGCCACCCCGTACATTTAAACCAACTGTTCCTTCACCCACGGTCTGTACGCCGGGAAGTGTTAGGACAACTTTCATGATATCCGTTTCACCCAGCGCCAGAGGCATGTTTTTCATCGTCTTGATGTCGAGTTTTTCCATACCCATTTGTAAGCCGGTTACACGGATATCTCGCTCGGACTGTATGACAACCTCCTTAAGGGGAGTAACGTCTTCTTCAAGCTCGACCTCCAGCGTTCCGTCGGAATAGAGCATGATCTGGCGTTGTGTCGTCTTCATGCCGATACTTTTAATGATCAACTCATGGCGACCTTTCGGGAGGGTGATCGAATAGTACCCGAATTGATCTGTAGCCACCCCGATCAACGGACTCTCGATAAATACCGCCGCTCCGATCACCGGCTCTCCGTTTGTCGCATCGCGGACATGTCCGGCCATTGTCGCGTTACCCTGCAGGTTTGTCGACTTGGGACCGATCGAGTACAACCGGCTCTCCGCGAGTTTTTTTTGCTTCTCCCGCTTCTCGTAGGCGGAGTAGTCAAAAGCGACAGCATCGGTCTTTGCCGGTTCGGCCCCGGTGTCAAAGAAGTCAGTGGGCAGATCGGCCATGATCTCACGCCCTTCGGTTATAAAAATATTTCCCTGGCCGTCGATGGTATAGTGGAAGGTTGTGCCGGTGAGTACAAGTTTAAGAACCTCCGTGACAGATTTGTTTTCAACGGAAAGGGACACACGAACGCTATCGGTGCTGGCTGGATTGTAAAAAAAACGATAGCTTGTCTTAGCCTCGAGCTCTTTGATAAAATCCTCAAAGGAGATGTCGTTGAAGTTGCCTGAAATCGTTTCTCTTTTTTGAGCCAGCCCCTCGCCAAAGAGGAAGGCGGACAGAGACAGGATAAGGGTAAAACGGTAAAATAGCCTCATGAATTATTTGTTTTGGGTATCGTAAAATTCAGCAACCCGGACGACCGCGGTTTCCCGTTCGGTCTTGAACTTGATGTTGTTCTTTTTCATAAATGACTTGACTTCCTGTTTGCGGTCGGCGAATAAGTCCAGCACCGAGCTTTTGTTCTTCACGGGAACAAATGTCTCTTCCTTCAAAACGAACAGGCGATTCTTCTCTTCAAATATTTCGATAATGTCGTTGGATTCCACTTTTTGCTGCAGCCGTTTTTCACGACGAACAATGACTTTGGACCGGCCGTCGTATAACAAATCATAAAACCCGTCTTCGGCGAGCCCGTTACCATCCTTCTGAAGTCTGGTGAATGTGTGGCCGTTTATCGAGAATCTCCGGATCTTTTCGCTAACCAGTTCGAGTTTCGCGCCGTTCAGGAGGTGTTCGCTGATCACTTTATCACGGCTTAGATCGTAGAATAATGGCACATTTTTATAAAGTTCGTCGTCGTAGATAATGTCTCCGTACGCCCAGTCATCCACACCGAAATAGGGATGCTCTTCATCTTTTGACAGATAGTCGCGGTATTCGCTTCCGTTGTACAACCTGGACTGTCCGTGGATAAAGTCGGTATACAACGTTACCTGATTATTTTTTGCCAGTGCCAGGAAGGCGGTATCGGGCTTCACGGACTGCGCGGTGCAGGGTCCTGCCAGCAGGTAACCGAGAAGTAAAGAGCAGTAGTGTCGGGTATCCATTTTCATTTTTCGGGTGGAACCAATAAAAATAGTTTTTATATGAGTTCTGACCTATACCGTTAGCGGAATAATTCGGATTGCTTCTGCGACATGGACCTTTTGTGATACGAAAGGGATAATTTAAGCGTCAACATAAAAAAAGCCCCGGAAGGGGCTTTCATGTAATTCCGTTTTATTCCTGTTTACTTGGCGTACGCGACGCTTCTCATCTCTCTGATCACCGTTACTTTGACCTGTCCCGGATATTGCATATCGCGTTCGATTTTTTGCGAAATATCGAAGCTTAGCTGGCCTGCGCGTTCGTCAGTTGCCTTTTCGGCGTCCACGATCACGCGTAGTTCACGTCCGGCCTGGATGGCGTAGCATTTGTCTACTCCGTCGAAGCTCAGTCCGAGTTGTTCCAATTCCTTCAGGCGTTTGATGTACTGTTCCATCACTTCGCGGCGCGCACCGGGTCGTGCTCCGCTGATGGCATCGCAGGACTGTACAATGGGCGAAATGATACTGGTCATTTCAATCTCGTCGTGGTGGGCTCCAATGGCGTTACAGATCACGGGGTGTTCCTTGTATTTTTGCGCCAGTTCCATTCCCACGATCGCGTGTGGTTTCTCCAGTTCTTCAGGCCAGACCTTTCCGATGTCATGCAGCAGGCCGGCTCGTTTCGCCTGTTTTACATTTAAGCCGAGTTCCGTTGCCATGATGGCGCAAAGATTTGCTACCTCGCGTGAGTGTTGCAAAAGATTCTGCCCATAGGAAGAACGGAAACGCATGCGTCCGACCATTCTGACCAATTCAGGGTGAAGCCCGTGAATGCCCAGGTCGATCACCGTGCGCTCGCCAATTTCAATAATTTCATCTTCGATGTTCTTGGTGGTTTTCGCCACGATCTCTTCAATACGAGCGGGGTGAATACGGCCATCCTGAACCAGGCGGTGCAGCGAAAGCCTGGCGATCTCCCTTCTCACGGGATCAAAACCCGAGATAATAATAGCTTCAGGAGTGTCATCGACGATGATTTCCACCCCGGTGGCCGCTTCAAGCGCCCGGATATTTCTTCCTTCGCGTCCGATCACTTTTCCTTTGATGTCGTCGCTTTCAATATTGAAGATCGAGACGCAGTTTTCGATGGCATGTTCTGTGGCAGTCCGCTGGATGGTCTCTACGACAATTTTCTTAGCTTCCTTGGTTGCCGTTAATTTCGCCTGCTCCATGATATCCTTGACGTAGCTAGAAGCGCGGGTCTGCGCCTCGTCTTTCAGGGAAGCTATCAATTGCTCGCGGGCTTCGTCAGCGGTGAGTTTAGAGATATTTTCCAGTACCTGGATCTTTTGCTGGTTGAATTTGTCTAATTCCTCCTTGCGCTTTTTAGTATGCTCCAGTTGAGCGGCGAGTTCGATTCTGATATCGTCTAATTCACCTTCCTTACGCTTCAGGCTTTCAATTTCCTTGCTCAGGGTTTGCTCCCGCTGTTTGATCTTTTGTTCGTTGCTGATGATGAGGTTCTTCTTCTTGTTAGCTTCTTCCTCGAACTCCGTTTTCATTTTAAGGAGCTTTTCCTTGGCTTCCAGGATTCTGTCCTTTTTCAGGTTTTCCGCGGCAATCTCGGCTTCTTTAAGGATCAGTTTTGCTTTGGCACTTGCATTTTCTTCGGTCTTCTGGAGTTTTCGTTTATAGAGAAAAGAACCGATTAACAGGCTCAGCACTATCGTTGCGATAATGGCGACCACGATAACAATGACGGTCATTGACATAAAAAAAGAGGTTATAAACTACCCCGGGGTTGCCGCCTTGGCATAAGAAGGATGGAGCGAAGGAATCAGAGAATGGATTGCGAAACGAGGTGGTTGATTTGACTGATCTTGTCAAATACCGTCTGGTCGATAGCCTGATACGTATCTTCAGCCGTCATCTTATCAATGAGGCAATCGAATGCGACCATAGCCAGTAAATCTTGTTTGTCGTCAATACCAAATTGCTCCCTGTAAGATTTGATTTTTTCATTAATGAGTTTCCCGGCTATTCTTACCCGCTCTTCATCCGCAAGCTTAACCTTCATCGGGTACTCGCGGTCCGCTATCTTAATCTTTATAGAGAGGTCCTCCATGAAATATTCTTACAGTTTGCCTTATCTGCTTAAATGGGCGATGCACTTGTCTATCTCACGAATGTAATCGTCCACTTTTTTCTTCAACTCCGAAACACTTCCGTCTTCCGGGTTTAAACTATCTACAATTTTAGTGATTTTCAATTGATTATGAAAGCCAGTAATCTGTTCGTCACGTGCCTTCACCGCCGACTTTAGCTCAAGATTCTCTCTTTTTAGGGTCTTGACCTCCTCCTTTAAGTTCTTATGCTCGCTGATGAGCACCAAAATTTTGCGTTCCAACCCGTTCAGATTGGTCTTTAAGAGTTCCTGATCCATGCGAAAATTTTTTGCTTTTGGGCCATTGCCCAAGCTGTTAATTTCATTTTTAATTCCAGGGAAGCAACCGCGATATCACCACTCCGGTATCCGCTTTCTGCCGCAAATTACAACCCTGTCTCTATATTCTCCGTCTTCACCCCTTCCATTCCCAGTGAAATGACCCAGGCAAAGACTCCGGTAAATACACTATTTCCTGATCACTGCGCCAAACTGCTGCTCAAATACGTGCATCAGGTGCTCCATTGTTTTTTCGATCTCCTCGTCTGTAAGTGTCTTCTTCTCGTCCTGAAGTGTGAATCCAAGCGCATAAGCTTTTTTACCTTTCGGCAGGTTCTCACCTTCATAGACATCAAAAGCGATAACACTCTTTATCAATCGCTTCTCCGTAGCCATTACAAGGCTCCTGATCTCCTCGAACGTTATCTGCTTGTCCAGGACAAGAGACAGATCTCTCCTCACTTCCGGAAACTTTCCAACTTCCTGAATTACTAACTTAGGGTTTGCAGATTGGAAAAGCAAGGATGTGTTCATCTCGGCATAAAATAATTCCTGCTTGATGCCAAAATCTTTCAGCAACGCAGGTTTCACTTTTCCAATTATTCCCGCTTCGTCTCTTCCGTTCATTAGTTTTGATCCGTATTCGAGCAACTGATCCTGAATAGTCACCTGTGTGATGTGGTTCAAACCTGATTTGAGAAAAATATGATGAACGTGTTGCGCGAGATCGAAATAGGTGGCGGCCCGCGTCTTATGCTGCCAGTTCTCCGTTTCCGTGTTACCGGTAAAATACAAGGCGAGTTTTTCCTCCTCACGATATTCCGTATCGAGCTTATAATAGATCTTTCCAAACTCAAAAAGCCGCAGGTCTTTTTGCCTCCGGTTAATATTGTACGCACATACTTCAAGTCCCGTAAACAAAAGTGTCTGACGCAGGATACCCTGCTCCTCGCTAAGTTTGTTCAGGATTTCCACTGCGCTCCCCGTGAAGGTAAGCTTATGCTTCTCCTGATAGGATTGATTTGTGAGGGAATTCGTCCAGATTTCGAAAAATCCGTTTGATACCAGCAACCCGGCAATTGATCTTTTAAATTTATCAATGTCTTTCGGCGGAAACTCGGCCAGATAATCCGTTCGGGCGGTGTTCGATAGCTCGATATTGTTAAAACCGTAAATACGCAGAATTTCTTCCACAATATCTGCTTCCTGTACTACATCAACCCGGTAGGGTGGAACAGAAACCGTGAACGAACTATCCTTTTTATCCACAATCTCAATATCCAGACGGGTAAGAATATCAAAAATCTCGTTTCGTGGAATCACCTTTCCGATCAGCCGGTTAACATTTTTATCCTTTATTCCGATCGAACGATTTTCAATCTTTCGGGGATAGATATCATCGATCGACGACGAAATCCGGCCGCCGGCAAGTTGCCGGATCAGTAACGCCGCACGCTTCAGGGCATAGACCGTGATGTTCGGATCCGTGCCACGTTCAAAACGGAATGAAGCATCGGTTTTTAACTGGTGATGCATCGACGTTTTGCGAACATAATCGGGAGAAAAGCATGCGCTCTCCAAAAAAATATTCTTCGTATTTGCCTGGATTCCGGATTTGACTCCGCCGAACACTCCTGCAATACACATGCCTTCAACTGTGTTACAAATCATCAGATCCGTATCCAGTAAAGTCCTTTCCTTGTTATCCAGCGTTGTGAACGTAGATCCCGCCGCCAATGTCTTCACGATAACTTTGCCTCCTTCGATACGATCCGCGTCAAAAGCGTGAAGTGGCTGGCCGGCTTCGTGACAGACAAAATTGGTTATATCAACAATATTATTAATAGGTGTAAGGCCGATCGATAACAACCGGTTCTTTAACCAGTCTGGTGACTCGCCTACAAGAACGCCTGTGATCGTAACACTTGTGTAGCGGATGCATGCGTCCGTATTTTCGACCGATACCGGGATCACAAGATCGTGGTTTTCCGTGCGGAAATCGTCAACGGATGGCCACCTGACCGGCCTGCCTTTGGATGCCCTGATATCGCGGGCGACGCCGATATGAGAAGCTGCGTCAGCCCGGTTGGGCGTCAGGCCGATCTCCAGAACAGAATCCGATTGTATATTGTAAAAGGACGACGCGGGCGTGCCGTTCGGTACATCGGTCTCCAGCACGATAATGCCGGCATGACTGTCTCCTAATCCGATTTCATCTTCCGCGCAGATCATTCCTTCACTTTGCTCTCCCCTGATCCTGGCGACTTTGATTGTAAACGGATCTCCTTTTAGAGGATGGATAGTTGTACCGGGGGTAGCGACCAACACCTTCTGACCCGCCGCGACATTGGGAGCGCCGCAGACTATGGGAATGATCCTGCCTTCGCCGATATCGACGGTCGTAACCGAAAGCTTATCCGCATTCGGATGTTTGCTGCACGTCACTACCTGGCCGATGACCAGCCCTTTCAGGCCGCCCTTAACGGTTTCGTGCAATTCCACGCTTTCAACTTCAAGTCCGCCGGACGTGAGTGTATGGCCGATTTCTTCGGGTGTTTCCGGGATGTCGATATACTCCTTCAGCCAGTTATACGAAATAGTCATAGGTTCAACTGAGGCCCTGTTATTTTGCGGCAGGACTATTCAAGGTGGCAAAAATAAGGTCTTTCCGACAACTTTTCTAAAATTACCTCCAATACCAGGGGAAGATGGGCGTCGATGTAGCCAGCGAATTATTCGTGGTAAATCTTTTCACCTGCCTTAATAGCAACCCGGAGAAGGTTTTCCTTCGGTGGAAAAGGGCACGAGTACTTCTCCACATAGGCGCAGTAGGGATTGTATGCTTTGTTGAAATCGAGCGTGATAGTGCTGCTGCCGGGTACTTTGCTTACATCCAGATATCTCCCGGCTCCATACGTCTCCAAAGCGCTGGTTTCATCGCCGAAAGCCAGGAATAGCTTCCCGCGAAAGGGTCCCATATCTATGATCTCCAGGATCAATAACCTGTTATGATAACCATCGAGGTCAAAATCCGCGTAAGCATACTCCATATATCGCTGTTCGTTGCCGTCGTTGGTCGTCAATAGAACGGTCTTTTTATTTTGGACAGGAACCAGATCGGCGATCACCCGGTACCGGGCGTCGGCAGGGTAATAATTAAGTTTTGTAAAGGTGGCGGTGTCAGCGGCAAAAGGAGACTCGGGCGATGTGCGCATAAAACGATCCTTATCTTCCCTTTCCTTCCTGATCTCTTCGACATAGGCTGCCTGATCCTGGCTGCCTGAAAAAGAATAATACAGGCTGATGATGACGACGACGATCACCACGATGAGTAATATGTTCTTTGTTTTCATTGGAGAACCGGATTTTCTGTTTGCAGTTTTTTCTGCCGTATTTCCCAGGTTTCAATACTGTCACGGCGAGGTTCAAACAAATTGAAGAACAGCGGAATACCGTTGTCTGCCAGTTCACCCGGTGCGTTACTCAGTATACAAACTGCAATTTTTGCCTTCGGATTAACGGCGACTTCACTCCTGTATCCGTTGACGTAGCCGCCGTGATAGATCAATGTGTCGTTCGGGTAATGTAATACCCTCCAGCCCAGGCCATAGTAGGAATTGTTCAAGCGGTGCATACGTCCGTAGTTCCGGTTTTTTGACGGCGCTTTTACAATGGGTGTATAAAGCTGAGCCAACGTTTTTCGGGAGATCACATCTTCCCGGTTACCCAGTAATGCGATCATCCATTGAGCCATATCGGAGATGCTGGCGTTTACACCGCCGGCCGGCGATACATTATAATATGTGTCGGTTATGGCGGCTGGCACCCATGATCCCCGTTTTAATTTATGAGGCTTGGCGATATTACCGTTTTGCATGATGCTCCCATAGTCCATGGAAGCGGTGTTCATCTTCAGCGGTTCAAAAACTTTTTGCATCATTTGAACTTCGTATGGAATCCCGGTTTTTGACCGGATCACTTCTCCGATGATGCTGTAAGCTACATTCTGATAACTATACGCCTCGCCTGGCCTGGATGCCAGCGGAATATCTTTTAACCACGAAAGCATGGAGTCCAGGGTGGCGCCTTCTTCCACCATGTTGGTATAGGCATGGTAGGGTAGCCCGGTTGTATGGGAAAGTACGTTCCGGATAGTAAGATTCCTTGTGTCCTCGGCGGTCTTTAGGGCGAACGTTGGAAGGTAATGGATAACACTGTCGTTCCATGACAGCAGGGTATCCTGTACCATTATCCCGGTCAGGAAAGAAGCAAAACATTTTGACACGGATGCGATGCGGAAAACGGTGTGAACATCGACCGAATCCGTTGAAATGGAGCTTTTTAGTCCGAATCCTTTCAGGTACACGATGGTGGAATCGTACACCACGGCAATCGCTGCACCGGGGGTACGGGATTCCCTTGACAATGAAATGATCTCGCGTTGATAGTCTTTGAGTAGTTCCTCCAGATGGGGATTTATCCGTTTTTTTCGCACAACTTTTTCAGGGACGACCGGGACGGGCTGATCGTCCTGAACGATCACCTGGGCCACCATGATAGGCACAATGATGACCAGTAGGCCGACGAGAAAAGGGTTTTTAACTTTCATCTGCTGATATATGGAACGTTGCCCTGTTGTTTCAGGTATTACAACAGTCCTTCATCTGCAAAGCTAAAATATTTCTGACCCGCGATAATAAGATGGTCGAGAACTTGTATTTCCAATAAACGGCCTCCGGCGGCGATTTTTTTCGTGAGATCGAGGTCTGCCTGGCTGGCGGTCAGGTTCCCGGAGGGATGGTTGTGGGCCAGGATAATTCCGGTCGCTAGTTCCTGTAAGGCCGCTTTGAAAATTATCTTCGGGTCGGCAACGGTTCCCGTCACTCCACCTTGACTGACCTGATATTTTTTTACGGCTCGATTTGCCCGGTTAAGCAGGATGACCCAGAACTCCTCATGAGGGATATCCAAGAGATCCGATTTCAGCAGATCGAAAGCATCTTTCGAACCGGAGATCTTTGGTTTTTCATTTTGATCAGCGTCTTTACGCCTTCGCCCCAGTTCAAGGGCTGCCACAATCGTCATCGCTTTGGCTTCACCTACGCCGTTTATTTTTACCAGGTCTTTTGCGGAGAGACAGGCCAGCTGATGAAGGTCATGGTCAGCATGCTGCAGGATCTTTTTGCCGAGGTCTACGGCACTCAGTGTTCTTGTGCCCGAGCCGATCAGTAAGGCCAGCAATTCTGCATCGGAAAGTGCCGACTTTCCCTTCTGAACCAATTTTTCACGCGGACGGTCGTCGGGCGACCAATTTTTAATGTTGAGGTTTCTTTTTTGCGAATCCATAAGAGCTAACGGTTGAACCCGAATTTACGGATACTAAAACGGATGGAGAAATTTCCCTTCAAAAAAAGAAAGCCCCTCTTTGGGAGGAGCTTAATATCTTCAGTAAGAAGAAGTTGCTAATGATTTATGCAATCTTGTTCACCAGTTTTGACAATTTCGATTTCTGGTTGGCAGCTTTTTTCCAGTGAATAACGTTCTTCTTGGCCAGCTTATCGATCATCGAGGACACTTCTTTCAGAAGGGTCTCCGCTTCACTCTTCACGGTAGAAGTTCTTAACTTCTTAATAAAAGTCCGGGTCGTTTTGTGCTGGTAGCGGTTTCTTACCCGTTTTGCGTCGTTCGCGCGATTTCTTTTTTCTGCCGACTTATGGTTTGCCATATGTGTTTCTAAAAATAAGGAGTGCAAAGGTAAAGGGATTTGCCGGAATTGCAAAAGGCAGGGTCAATGAATTCCGCGAAAAGAGGTCAGAAAGTAAGTAATTTCGGCTTTCCTGTGCCAGTTTTCCCGTTTTTTGAATGCCGGTGAATATAAAAATTAATCTTCCTTTTCCAGGACGTTTCAAATTGCCCCAGGATAAGCGCCGTTTTTGTCCGCCTGCTGGCAAGGTGGGTAGAGGTTATTATCGGTTTGTGCCGTAAATTCATGGCCAGGTCTTGTACCCGTTGTAAGCCATTATCCCATATGAAACGTCCTCTGATCCTCCTGGCTTGTGCCACCACGCTTTTTCTTTTTTCAAACTGGGGCTTTTTTGCGCACCAGCGTATTAACCGCTTGGCAGTTTTTACTTTGCCGCCAGCGATGATTGGCTTTTACAAGGTTAATATCCAGTACATTACAGAAACATCCGTAAACCCGGACAGGCGGCGGTTTTCCCTCGTGGATGAGGCGCCGAGACACTACCTTGACCTAGATCACTACGGTGACAGTACCATTTTCCGCATGCCCCTTTACTGGCCTCAGGCTGTGGAAAAGTATACTGAGGACACACTAAAGGCTTATGGTATCGCACCCTGGCACATTCACCGTATGTATCTTTCCCTACGGGAAGCTTTTCTTTTAAAAGACCCGGGAAGGATATTAAAGATCTCGGCGGAATTGGGTCACTATATTGCCGATGCCCATGTTCCGTTACATACGACGGAGAATTACAACGGTCAGCTTACTGGCCAGGATGGGATCCATGCTTTTTGGGAATCCCGCCTGCCCGAACTGTTCTCGGAGGATTTCGATTTTTTTGTTGGCAGGGCTCAATACATTCCGAACACACAAATCGCCGCATGGAACGCTATTCACACTTCTCATGCAGCCGTCGATTCGGTGCTGAGTGAAGAAAAACGCCTGTCGGAGAAAATGGGTGAAAAGAAATACTCTTTTGAAACCAAAGGAAGGCAGACCGTAAAAGTGTACGCACAATCATTCGCAAAAGCTTATTTTGACGTGCTTGACGGTATGGTGGAACGTCGTATGCGCGCGGCCATCAAAATGACCGGCGATTTCTGGTTCACCGCATGGGTGGATGGCGGGCAACCCGACCTGCACGCGCTCATCGGTTATACTCCTTCTGAAACCGAACTCGCGGAACGGCGACTGGAGTTGCAACAGTGGAGGCAGCAAAATCTAAAATCACGGGAACACGAAACAGGCAACTAACGCAACAGCGCCTGTACAATTTCTTCCCATTCTTCATTCAGACTTTTTTTGCAGAGCGGTTTGCCGGCTCTCGAATACCAGTAGGACGCATTTGAAAGATCACCCTCTTTCCGGTGCAGGTAAGCGTGCAGCCACGACCCATCCCGTGTTTCCACCTCCTGCGCAAGGTTGTGCGCCGATTCCCAATCGCCCTTTGCATCATACCACATCGCCCGCAGTAAATTACTCAATCCCGGCAGGGGGCTCTCTTTGCTCGTTGATTCCTTAAACTCCTGAATGGTCATCGTGTTATAGCTGAATAGTTCGCCGACCGCGGCCGCAATATCATTTCTTTTGCTTGCTTTCCACAAGTTCTTTAAGGTCTTTCAGGCCCTGTTCATACTGACTGTTTAACAGGCTGCCCATAATCACCCACATCGCTTTTCCCATGATACCGTCGTTTGGCCCATCGTATGTCCAGGTGACTTTTGTTCCATCGCCCTCGGGTTCCAGGATAAATTCATTGGAATAGGTTGCGCTGTATCCGCCAAACGAAAGACCGCTTTTTACCCGTTTATTTTCCTCGACTGCTTCGATCCATTGTGCGCCGGTACCCGACTCCGGACCGTCCCAACTCATCTTTGAGCCAACCTTGCCATCTGGTCCTTCAAAAGTTTGCTTCGCCTCCGGGTCCATTTTACTCCAGGGCGACCAGGTGACAAAATTCCGGTAATTGCTTATCTCCGGAAATATAGCCTCGGGCGGAGCATTGATGATGATCGATTTTTCAATGTGAGCCTGAGAGGGTTGAACTAAGGTAACGATCGCCAGGATCACAACAATTACCAGCGCAACGATGCTGACCAGCTTAACCGCTTTCATAAGAGTGGCTGTTTGGAAAGGCTAAGATACAAAATTTATAAGCTCCGAAATCGTTGTAAATGTCTCAAAAAATGCAAATATTCGGATACACCAAAAACTTATGCCATGAACATATTCTCAGATCCTAACCGTATTCCGGAAAATTATGGCCTGCGCATAGCAGGTGGATTGATCCTGTATTTCCTGATCATGAAGATTGTCGGCCTCGGACACCATGTTGAACTCCGCCTGATAAACCTCGTCATTCTCACCGTCGGGATCTATATGGCGCTGAAAAAGTTTAAACTTACCCATACCGACCATCTGAATTACTTCCGGGGACTTATCATGGGCGTGGCAACAGGCGGGATCGGATCCCTTGTTTTTGGTTTATTTCTCTTTATCTACATGCAGATCGATATGGATATGATGCAATCCATTCGCGACAACGAGCCGATGGGCCGGTACCTGAACCCCTACATGTCTGCCTTTATTGTCGTACTCGAAGGCTTTTTCTCCGGCCTGCTCGTCACGTTCGTACTCCTGAACTGGGTTACGACGGACGAAGTCAATGCCCCCCTCGACAAAGAAGCATAACGACGGGAACCTTACGCCCTGATCTTTCAATCAGCCTGCCTTCAGACCGGGCGCGATGGAGGCTTTTGTTTACGACCCGTCGAAAGTGAGACTTTATGTTCGCAACAGGGAATTAAGATCGCGTTTTGATCTGTCTGACACAGTCATGTTCGTCATGTCGGCAGGGCGATTACACAACCGGATGCACTCCGGCTTTTTTTGACTGCCCGATTTTTCACCAGATGCTGTGCATTACTTGTTTAACCACCCCTGGCAGGAAAGGACCAAAGAAGTTGATATTTTTACCGGGTCAGGTTCTCAGGATGAGTTGCACATCAGGAAGAATTGGCTTCAATGAGTTTTAATTTAAATTGCGTTCACGAAATTGTGTTTATATGAGGTATAAAAACGCCGGCAAGGAACTTTTCACCGGTAACCGTAAAAAGCTTGTGAAAGAACTGAAGTCCGGTTCTGTTGTGGTTGTCAATGCGAATGATATCATGCCGACCAACGCCGACGGAACCATGCGCTTCAGACAAAACAGCGACCTTTTTTACCTGACAGGCGTTGATCAGGAAGAAACGATCCTCGTTCTTTGTCCGGATTTTCCCGACAAGAAATACAGGGAGGTACTTTTCCTGAGAGAGACCAGTGAACATATCGCCACGTGGGAGGGTCATAAACTAACAAAAGAGGAGGCGCGGGCCGCTACAGGGATCGAGACCATTCTTTGGACATCGGAATTCCCTGCTGTTTTCAAGCTCATGATGGTGATGGGTGATACGGAGCACGTATACCTGAATACAAACGATCATTATCGCGCCGACGTTGGTGTCCAGACCAGGGACATGCGTTTTATTAAGTCGTGTCAGGAAAAGTATCCGCTTCACAAATACGAAAGGCTTGCTCCTGTTCTGCACAAGCTCCGTTCGGTGAAATCAAAACAGGAAATTGAACTGCTTCAGCGTGCCTGCGACATTACCGGCAAGGGATTCAGGCGCCTTCTTAAGTTCGTGAGGCCGGGAGTCATGGAGTACGAGATCGAAGCGGAACTGTCGCATGAATTCTTGAGGAACGGATCCCGTGGCTTTGCTTACGAGCCCATTATCGCTTCGGGTGGTGATTCCTGCGTGCTTCATTACATCGACAATAGTAAGGTTTGCAGTGACGGTGATATCCTGTTACTGGATGTCGGAGCCGAATATGCCAACTATAATGCGGATCTTACCCGTACCATCCCCGTTAACGGTAAATTTTCTAAAAGGCAGAAGGAAGTATATAATGCAGTATTGAGAGTTCAACGGGCCGCTATTAAACTGCTGAAGCCCGGAGAAAAATACTACGATTATCATAAAGAGGTTCAGCGGATCATGGAGGATGAACTGATAGGCCTTAAATTGATCGACAAGAAGGATGTCAGGAACCAGGACAAATCGCGCCCGTTGTTTCAGAAGTATTTTATGCATGGAACGGGACATCAGCTTGGCCTGGATGTGCACGACGTAGGAAGTATGTATCACGGTATGAAGGAAGGCCAGGTATGGACGGTGGAGCCGGGAATATACATCCGCGAGGAGCGACTTGGTATCCGAATCGAAAACAATGTGGTTATCCATAAAAAAGGTGTGGTCGACCTGATGGCAGACATACCGGTGGAAATCGGGGAGATCGAAGAGATCATGAACGCAAAGTAGATCAGACGCAGCACGTTTCAGGTATGAAAAAAGTTCTTTCACTAGCCCTTCTTATCGCCGTTATAGCTGCCGCGCAGGCGCATGAATTCTGGATGCAGCCCGGCAGGTTCTTTTTCAAGCCGGGCGAAAGGCTGATGGTTCGTTTTATGGTCGGTGAGAATTTCATGGGTGAGCCGTGGGATATAAAGAGACACCGGGTCGAGAAGCTGGAGCACCATCGTACAGGTGGCGTAAAGAGTATGCTAGACAGTGTCACGGATGCCGAAACGCACAATCTGTCCGTTACGATGGCTCAGGAAGGCACTCACCTGATTGTCTTGCAAAGTGACAACGCGTTTATTGAACTGGAAGGCCCGAAGTTTAACGAATACCTGAAAGAGGATGGTCTTGATGACGTATATGCCCATCGTGAAAAGACAAAGACTCTCGATACGCCGTCGAAGGAATTCTATGCACGGTACAGCAAGTTGCTTGTTCAGGTGGGGAATAAACGCGATGACACATATAAAAAGGAGATGGGATTTCCCATCGAGATCATCCCGGAAAAAAATCCTTATTCATTGAAGAAGGGAGATCCGCTCCGGTTCAAAGTGTTATTCGAAGGCAAGCCGGCGTTTGGAACGCTGGTTAAGGTATGGAACCGCTTTGACAACCGGACGACCTTGCAGAACATTTACACGGAAAAAGACGGGACGATCGAAATGCGGCTCAGCAATCCGGGCGCCTGGATGGTGAGCGCGGTCAGGATGGTGCCGTCAAAACGTCCGGGTGCAGACTGGCAAAGTTACTGGGGAAGTGTGGTGTTCGGAGTTGAATAATGGATATGGATAAAATACACGCAGATAACGCTCCCGACCCCGTTGGCCTTTACCCGCATGCCCGGCGAGTGGGGAACCTGCTGTTTTTATCGGGCGTTGGTCCCCGGAAAAAAGGTTCGAAGGAGATTCCCGGTGTCACGCTGGATAGTAATGGTACCATTATCAACTACGATATCGAGCAGCAGTGTCATGCGGTTTTTCAGAATGTGCGATTTATCCTGGAAGCGGCAGGCAGCCGGTGGGAAAACCTGGTGGACGTGACTGTGTACCTGACGGACATGAAGGCAGACTTTGATCGTTTTAATAAAATTTACGGAGAGTACTTCAGGGAAAATCAACCATGCCGTACAACGGTGGAGGTAAATGCATTACCAACACCGATTGCCGTCGAATTAAAATGTGTGGCTACGGTATAGCGATCTGCCAGGCTGGATCAGAGATTGTCTTATACTGCAAAACTTTCCCCGCATCCGCATGTACGTGTAGCATTCGGATTGATGAATTGAAATCCTTTCCCATTCAGACCATCGGAAAAATCCAGTGTGGTACCTAACAGGTAAAGCAGGCTTTTCTTATCGACCAGAATCTTGATACCCTTGTCTTCGAATACCTGGTCTGCGGGTTTTATTTCGTCGTCAAAATTAAGGTCATACATGAGGCCGGAACAACCGCCACCCTTCACCAGAACCCTGACGTTGTTATGATCCACTTTACCCTCTTCTTTTCGCAGGGCGATGATTCTTTCTTTTGCTTTATCCGTTACGCTTATCATATTCAATTAGTACGTGTAATCCAAACCTCAGGAGACCGGATTCAATACAACACTAAAAACAGTTATCGTGTTCATATCCCGACCATAATATAGTTTTTGCAATGCGTTGAGGATGTTGCTGGCTTTGAAGTAGGAAGTATGAAGCTCCGTATCACCCTTTGCAACCCATTGAATGGTATAGGAATTTTCTTTTTCCTTATAATTCTGAACGTATGCCAGCATCTTCCGCAACGCGTCTACCTTGTCCGCTCCGCTCTCGTTGTGAAACAGAAACGCCTGGTTGTGACGCGGATTGATCGTGATCAGGTCCAGTTTGACTTTACCATCGATGGTGGAGTACTCAAATACAAGATCCGATGTACGCAGACCCAGGTAATCTTTTATTTCCTGCTGGATACGGGCCGCTTCAACATGTAATTCACTGATGGTCTCCGTCATGGCTTCAAAGTTTCAATGGCTAAACTTTCGATTTTGGTAAAAAGTTTCTTCTTTCGGTGCAAAGTTAACAATTATGGAAAAACTTGAGCATATCGGTATTGCAGTAAAAAACATAAAAACCGCGAATGCATTGTTTGCTCAGCTGTTAGGCCGTGAGCATTATAAGATAGAAGAAGTGGAATCGGAGGGTGTCAGGACGTCATTTTTCGACATAGGCGGGGTAAAGATCGAGCTGCTGGAGGCGACAAGAGAGGATTCTCCGATCGCAAAATTTATCGAAAAAAGGGGCGAAGGGGTACATCACCTGGCATTTCAGGTTACGGATATTTCAAGAAGTATGGATACTTACCGGCAGAAGGGATTCGACCTGGTCAACGACGCTCCAAAGCCTGGTGCCGACAACAAGATGATCACCTTCCTTCATCCGAAATCCACCGGTGGTGTATTGATCGAATTGTGCGAGGAAGTTAGTTCCTTTTCATCTCGCTAGCGCTTTTGCCGCCGAACTGGATGTCGTTATAGTACTTTTGTTTCTTTTTTCCCTTTGCTGTCTTGTAATACGGTTTCGGGCCGCATGCGCTGATCGCAAAAAGGAACATCATGACAACTACAGCAATTTTTTTCATGGTCTGACACATTAAATGCCATGCATAGGTACATCGAATATACTGTGCAAATCTGTCATATTCATCCAGAATCTTACTTTTGCAGGATGGAATGCATCTTCGGCCGACGGAAAGCCTGCTACCAACAAGAACTATGAGCGAAAAAAGATCGGAAATCAGTCAACTGGGTGAATTCGGGCTAATTGACCGGATCAGCGAAAAATTTACACTTGTCAATCCGACATCCCTGGCAGGGATCGGTGACGATGCGGCGGTGATCGACGCGGGTAATGATTGTGTCCTGATCTCCACCGATATGCTGGTGGAAGGAATTCATTTTGACCTTTCCTATGTACCTATCCAGCACCTGGGTTATAAGGCTGTTGCTGTCAACGTTTCGGATATTGCCGCCATGAACGGAAAGGCGGAACAGATCGTCGTCAGCCTGGCCCTGAGCAATCGTTTCTCCGTGGAGGCGATCGACGCACTCTACGCCGGTATCCGTTCCGCATGTGAAAACTATAAGGTCGACCTTGTGGGTGGCGATACAACCTCTTCCACTTCCGGCCTGATCATCTCGATTTCCGTGCTGGGCCGTGTGCCAAAAGAAAGGATAGCCTATCGCAGCGGCGCGAAGGTACATGACATCATCTGTGTAACGGGTGATCTGGGCGCCGCGTTCCTTGGTCTTCAGGTACTCGAGCGTGAAAAAGAAGTGTACCTCGCCGATCCGGAGATGCAACCCAGCATCGAAAAGTATGAATACCTCGTCGGCAGGCAGCTGAAACCGGAAGCACGGACGGATATTGTTTTCGACCTTCTGGATGCCGGGGTCATACCTTCATCGATGATCGACATTTCGGACGGCCTTGCTTCCGAACTTTTTCATATCGGCAAGAATTCCGGTGTCGGTGTCCGGATCTACGATGATAAAATTCCCCTGGATCACGTCGCTTTCGAAACAGCGCTTGAATTCAACCTCGACCCGATCACGTGCGCGCTGAACGGCGGAGAAGACTATGAGTTGCTGTTTACCATCACCCGTGAGGACCAGGAAAAGATCAAGAATCATCCGGATATCCATTTTATCGGATACGTACACGACCAAAAAGACCAGAACGTACTGGTCACCAAAGAAGGTAATGTAGTGCCTTTACGCGCGCAGGGCTGGGATCATTTTAAGCGCTGATCGTTAGTCTTCAGGGTACGGGATAAAGACAAACTTGGTGAACTGCAGGTCGATCACGAACAGGCAGCAAAACTCGTCCGGGTCCTTGTAGGCGGCTTTGAAATCGTCCACCTTGTCGGGCAGGATCAAACCACGCTGTACAAATTCGTCGAGGTAGGTCGCGTAGTAGTACCAGGCTGTGCCGTTTCCGTTGGGTTGCAGCAGTAACTGGCCGATAGGCTGTTCTTCCTTGCAGATAGCGAAGACGGGAAATTCAAAAGCTGCCCTCCTGATCTGGTATGAAGCTTCTTTTAAAGTGTCGGCAACCTTTACAAAGTCCTGGGATATGGTCCCCAGGTATTTACCGCTCAGTTCTGGATCGTTATGCATGGGCTGTAATGAAATGCAAAAGTAATAAAGTATACGGTTCAAAAGGGACAGGATTGTCCCTTTCCGCGACATTTCAGGTGTCCATCAGGAATTGTTTTGACCGGTCGGCCAGGTCGGGGAAAAACTGTTCGAACTCACTTTTGAATTGGTCATAGTCCGCTTTCAGTTCGACGACCGACTCTTCCATCTTTGAGTCATGCCTTGTACGTCTGGCCATTCCGGTAAGTGTCTGCTGGATGCCGGCAATTTCTCCGTAATGCAACAGCCAGTTCTCCCGGATCATATACGGGAGCATGTGCCGTACATCCGCGGGCAGAATTTCCCAGCGGGCTTCGATCGTTTTATAGGTGTCCCGGGTGAAGTCGGGGAGCGGCTGCGGATGATAGTGATCCCAGTATTTCGACAGGAAGTGGTCGTAAAAAACGTCCACGATAACGGCAGCATAGTGTCTGTACTTTGGCCTCAGCCTGATTTTGCTTTCCCGCACGACGGGATGATGGTCCGTAAATTCGTCGATGACGCGGTGAAGTTCTATCCCCCGCGCAACATCTGGCTCGAATTGTTGCAACAGGTTTCTGCCTTTTACAAAATCGCCGATAAAATTCCCCACCATTATTCCGGGATTATCACCTGATAAATAAATGTGCGCCAGAAAGTTCATCGCGTATAAAGGTATTGGTTATTTGTTATTAAGTTATTAGGTTGGTCGATAGTAACGAAATGTAGTGTAAATTACCCGCCGCATTCCACTCATAACCTAACGTATAAAAGAAGAAGAAGTATGCCCGCCCTCAACCAAATGAAATTACTGATAAGCCTGGCCCAGATCGATGGAACAGTTGCCCCACGGGAGAGAAACTATATCATTAACATAGGAAGGGCCAATAATTTTTACCCCGATCAGGTACAGCCTCTCTTCGAACAACGCCATACCCTCATCGTTCCCGATGATCTTGCCGATGATCAAAAATTTGAATACCTCTTCAGCCTCGTTCAATTGATGAAGATCGACGAGAGAATGTATAAGGAAGAGATTATGTTTTGTTCCAAAATTGCCGCGAACCTGGGTTATGAACCGCAGGTCATGTTCGAACTGCTGCTGCATGTGAAGGCCGTAGCAATGACGGTGGAGGAAATGACAACCCTGAAATCCCTCGTGCAGAAATACCTGAAGAAATAGCGGGCGATACCTCTCATTGAATAGCTTTATCATTAACCTAAACCATATGCGTAATCTCTACTTACTACTTTTCGTGATGCTGGTCGCAGAACTGGCTCACGCTCAAAAAACCTATGTGCATTGCGGCAACCTGATTGATGGCAAGACAAACGATGTCCAACCTCAAATGACCGTGGTGATCGAAGGCAATAAGATCGTTGCTGTTGAAAAGGGGTTCTCCAAGCCGGGCACGAACGACAAACTGGTAGACCTGAGTAAAAAGACGGTGATGCCGGGCCTTATCGATATGCACGTTCACCTCGAAGGTGAAACCAACAAAGATCAGGCGCTCCAGCGCTTCACGCTGAATCAATCGGACATCGCTTTCCGGTCGACGGTCTTTGCAAAAAAAACACTGATGGCCGGGTTTACGACCGTTCGCGACCTGGGTGGTTCAGGTGTTAATACATCTCTGAGAAATGCCATTAACCAGGGGCTGGTGGTTGGCCCCCGGGTCTTTTCAGTGGGAAAATCCATCGCGACTACCGGAGGACACGCCGATCCGACAAACGGATACCGCAAAGACCTCATGGGAGATCCGGGTGCCGATGATGGCGTCATCAATTCTGTGGAAGACGCCCGGAAAGCTGTTCGCCAACGTTACAAGGAAGGTTCCGATCTGATCAAGGTAACGGCGACCGGCGGTGTGCTCAGCATTGCCAAAGACGGATCGGGTCCCCAGTTTACCGACGAAGAATTAAAAGCCATTGTTGAAACCGCGAAAGACTACGGTATGCATACTGCAGCGCATGCACACGGCGCGGAAGGAATGAAACGCGCCGTTCTCGCCGGGATCACCACCATTGAGCACGGCACGAAAATGACCGATGAAGTGATGGACCTGATGATTCAAAAAGGCACCTTTTACGTTCCCACCATCTCAGCAGGCAAGTTTGTAGCTGAACAGGCCAAAGTACCCGGCTATTATCACCCGCTGGTCACACCAAAAGCCCTCGAGATCGGTCCTCAGATCCAGCAGACGTTCAGCAAGGCTTACAAACGCGGCGTCAAGATTGCCTTTGGTACCGATGCAGGTGTATTTCCCCATGGTGACAACGGCAAGGAATTTACGTACATGGTCGAGGCGGGGATGCCGCCCATGGAAGCTATAAAGGCCGCTACAACAGTCAGTGCCGGAATACTGGGCATGTCCGATAAGATCGGGGCGATTGAACCCGGTATGTTGGCCGACCTGGTGGCAACCGATGAGAATCCGGTCAAAAATATCAAGACCATGGAAAAAGTGAGCTTCGTCATGAAGGAGGGTGTTGTCTACAAGCAATAACCGGAACCAAAGCAGGGTCGGTAGCGACACAACTTGTCGTCAGGAACGTCAACCAGCCTGATTTTGACCGTCGCGCTTTTTTCAGGCAGGCAAAACCCGTTCATTATCAGAGGCATCACCGGTGGTCCGGGCGATCCTGCCTGTCTAATAATCATTTGAATCGTGCTTAAAATCTAAATAATCCTGGATACTTTTGCAGTCTTAAAATCGGGCCTGGATGTTGATCGCCGCGACCCGGTCTGAGTTGGAAAATTTGATCGGCAATACAATAGAATCCTGAGGAGAGAGCATGGAAAACATTCGCAATTTTTGCATTATAGCCCACATAGACCACGGAAAAAGCACGCTGGCAGACCGTTTACTGGAATTTACGGGGACCCTGAACGAGCGGCAGATGGAAGCCCAGGTACTGGACAACATGGACCTGGAGAAGGAAAAGGGGATCACGATTAAATCACACGCCATTCAGATGAACTATACCCTGGATGGTAAGCAGTATGTTCTGAACCTGATCGATACACCCGGCCACGTCGATTTTTCATATGAAGTTTCCCGGTCCATCGCGGCATGCGAAGGAGCGCTCCTCATTGTAGATGCAAGCCAGGGGATCGAAGCGCAGACGATCTCGAATTTATACCTTGCGCTGGAGCACGACCTGGAGATCATCCCCGTGTTGAACAAGATCGACCTGCCCCACGCGATGCCGGAAGAAGTTACCGATGAGATTGTGGAACTGGTGGGCTGCCGGCGGGAAGATGTTATCCGCGCAAGCGCAAAAGAGGGCAAAGGTATCGAGGATATCCTGAAGGCGGTCGTTCACCGGGTCAAACCACCCCAAGGTGACCCCAAAGCTCCGCTGCAAGCCATGATCTTTGATTCTGTTTTTAATTCTTTCCGGGGAATTGAGATCTACTTCAGGGTTTTTAACGGCACGATCCGAAAAGGAGAAAAGATCAAATTCCTGGGTACCGGCAACGAATACGGAGTTGATGAAATTGGTATTCTGAAACTGGACAAACAACCCCGAAATGAGATCAGCGCAGGTAATGTAGGATATCTTATTTCAGGCATTAAAGTAGCGCGGGAGGTACATGTCGGCGATACGATCACCAATGCGCTCAACCCGGGAGAATCCCTGAAAGGTTACGAGCAGGTGAAACCGATGGTTTTTGCGGGTATTTATCCCGTTGATACGACGGAATTTGAAGAGCTGCGGGCGTCGATGGAAAAACTTCAGCTAAACGATGCTTCCCTGGTCTGGGAGCTTGAAACATCGGCAGCACTTGGTTTTGGTTTCCGTTGCGGATTCCTGGGGATGCTTCACATGGAGATCATCCAGGAGCGACTGGAACGCGAGTTTAACATGACGGTGATCACAACCGTTCCATCCGTTCAATTCCGGGCGTTTCTGACCGATGGATCCGAGTTATACATCAATGCACCTTCGGAAATGCCGGATCCTACCCGGATGAAGAGTATCGAAGAACCCTATATCAAGGCGCAGATCATCAGCAAATCGGAGTATATCGGGCCTATTATCGGATTGTGTATGGACAAGCGCGGTGTGATCATCAATCAGCATTACCTTACAACAGACCGTGTCGAGCTTTCTTTCGAAATGCCCCTGTCGGAAATTGTTTTCGACTTTTTCGATAAGCTGAAATCAATTTCCCGTGGATACGCTTCATTGGATTACCACCTTATCGGTTTCCGGGAATCGGATATGGTGAAACTTGATATCATGCTGAACGGAGAAAAAGTGGATGCCCTCAGTGCGATCGTACACCGCAGCAAATCGCAGGATTGGGGAAGGAAGCTTTGTGAGAAGTTAAAGGAACTGATTCCCCGGCAGATGTTTGAAATAGCTATCCAGGCCGGGATCGGGCAAAAGATCGTCGCGCGGGAGAATATAAGCGCCATTCGCAAGAATGTGATCGCGAAGTGTTACGGAGGCGATATTTCCCGTAAGCGTAAATTATTGGAAAAGCAGAAAAAGGGAAAGAAACGGATGCGGCAGGTTGGCAATGTGGAGATTCCGCAGGAGGCGTTTATGGCTGTTCTGAAGATTGATTAAAATATCGGCTTACATTCAAATTATTGACCATGCAGGAAACGTTGCAGACAACGTACACACTAATCGACGGGAAGAAAGTTTCATCCGATATCAAGAATGAGATAGCGCAACGGGTGAACGAACGCAAGCAGCAGGGAAAGAAAATCCCGCACCTTGCCATTATCCTGATCGGCGATGACGGTGCAAGCCAGACGTACGTTGATAACAAGGTGAAGGCTTGCAAAAGCGTGGGTTTTCACTACACGATGATGCGGTTTGCCGACACCATCAGCGAAGAACGGCTGATGAAACACATCGATCACGTGAATAATGACGACGACGTCGACGGATTTATCGTACAACTTCCCCTGCCGGGCCATATTTCCGTAGAGCATATCACCGAAAATATTCGCTCGGACAAAGATGTCGACGGGTTCACCAACCATAACTTCGGCAGCATTATTTCGAAGAACCCATTGCTGATGCCGGCGACACCATTTGGTGTCATGGAATTGTTGAGGCGATATAAAATTGAAACGGAGGGAAAACACGCTGTAGTGATCGGTGCCAGCCGGATTGCAGGCGCCCCGCTAAGTATGATGCTTGTTGAACAGGGCCACGCAACGGTTACGATATGTCATAAATACACCAAAGACCTGGCCAGTTATACACGGTCGGCAGATATCTTGCTTGTAGCTGTCGGTAAACCAGGTTTGGTAACTGCGGATATGGTTAAGGACGGCGCTGTTGTCATCGATATCGGTACTACCCGCGTTGAAGGGCCTGAATACCCAAAGGGCTGGGCCATCAAGGGTGACGTGGATTTTGCCCGTGTGGCTCCGAAGGCTTCGTTTATCACGCCGGTACCAGGAGGCGTCGGACCGATGACAATAGCCTCTCTATTGTTCAATACCCTGCGGGCAACGGAACTTCGCCATCCCTGAGATGATTACCTTTAAGAGGCACGAATAGCATTCGCGCTTCGATCAAAAAATTAATATCCGTTCTGTTCGTGCAAACGCTGGAAAAATATACCGTCGATGCCCTTCCGCTAATGGAAGATTTTTATACCATTCAAGGTGAGGGCTTCTACCAGGGAACAGCCGCCTATTTTATCCGGCTGGGTGGTTGCGACGTGGGTTGCGTATGGTGCGATGTAAAGGCATCGTGGGATGCTTCGGCTCACCCGTTGGCGAGCGTAGAAGAAATGGCAATACGTGCAAAATCCAGCGGCTCAGAAGTTGTTGTGATAACAGGAGGTGAGCCGGTGATGTACGATTTGAGGAGCCTGACGGCGGCATTGCAGTCCTCCGGATTAAGGACGCATATCGAAACCTCCGGTGCCTATCCCATAACCGGTACGTGGGATTGGGTATGTTTCTCGCCGAAGAAATTCAAGACACCCCATCCGTCAATCCTCGATGCGGCCGATGAATTGAAGATCATTGTCTTTAACAAGACCGACTTCGCCTGGGCCGAAGAGTTTGCATCGAAAGTGAAGCGTGGATGCCATTTATTTCTTCAGCCGGAATGGTCCAGGGAAAAGGAAATGCTTCCGCTGATTATTGACTATGTGAAAAACAACCCGCGGTGGCAGGTATCGTTACAGGTACATAAGTATATGAACATTCCATAGATCCGGTTCGCAATTCATGAATATTTCAGAATTCACAATGGAAATGAACAGGTTGGGACGGGCGAAAGTCCCTTTTTTGTTTGTGATCGATTTTGAAATGGAGAAACCGGTGCTTATTGCGCTTCGCGATGTTGATCCGGAGAAAATCCTTTATGATGTGAACGGAATCACCAACTCACCGCCGAGGATGCGGACTTCCCGGGGAACAGTGTTGAAGAAGATCCCCGTTACCGCGGATGCTTATAAAACCAAGTTTGATAAAGTCGCCGGGCACCTTGGTTATGGCGATTCTTTTCTGACGAACCTCACCATCAAAACAGAGATCAGCCTGGATGCCCCGTTGCGCGACGTATTTTTTAATTGCCGCGCGAAATATAAACTTTTGTTCGGGGAGGAATTCCTCGTATTTTCTCCCGAGATCTTTGTTCAGATACGCGACAATAAGATTTTCAGCTACCCCATGAAGGGGACCATTGACGCGGCTGTTATCAATGCAAAAGACAAATTATTGCACGACCGGAAAGAAATATCCGAACATGTAACCATCGTTGACCTCATACGAAACGACCTGAGCCAGGTTGCAGCAAACGTCCATGTTACGAGGTTCAGGTATATTGACGAAATCCGGACAGCTACCAATACATTGCTTCAGGTCAGCTCGGAGATCGTGGGAGACCTGGAAGGCGAAAGTGCCTCCTTGCTCGGGGACCTTCTGGTGAGGTTATTGCCGGCAGGATCGGTGAGCGGCGCGCCAAAGCAAAAAACACTGCAGATCATCAGAGACGCCGAGGGGGAAGACCGTGGATATTACACGGGAGTCTTTGGGATTTTTAACGGCAGGGACCTTGACAGCGGTGTGATGATCCGTTTTATTGAAACGGATGACGGGAAATATTTTTATCGAAGCGGCGGGGGTATTACCACGCAAAGCCGCATGGATCTGGAATACCAGGAAGCTATTGACAAAGTTTATGTCCCAGTTTATTGAATCCATAAGACTTCAGGATGACCAGTTCAAAAACCTGTTCTACCATGAACAGCGTATGAACCATACTCTGAAAAATCGTTGTGGTGTTACGGAGACATTTAACCTGGAGACCATGCTTTCTAACATTGACCGACCGCGCAAAGGGCTTTATAAATGCCGGATCGTTTATGATGATCAATCGCGCGAGATTGAATTTATCCCGTACAAACCGAAGCCTATTGAAACCCTCCGGATAATAGAGCATGATCGCATTAATTATGAATTCAAATATGCTGACCGTAAATTAATAAACCACCTCTACGACCTTCGCAGGGGCTGCGATGATATTCTGGTGGTGAAACGTGGTTTGGTTACGGATTCCTCTTACGCTAATATCGTATTCAGAAAGGGAAAAAACTGGTATACTCCATGGTCAGCCCTGCTGAAGGGAACGATGCGGGCGAATCTGATGCAGCATGATAAAATTCAGGAGGAAGAAATCCGTGTGGCGGACATAAAAACCTTCGATTCTTTTAAACTTATTAACGCCATGTTTGAATTTGATGCACCCGAAATAGCTGTATCGAATATTGTTTACTAGTTTTATCGCAACTATGGGTCGACTTGTAATAATCATCCTGCTGACAACTGTATCCACCATTGTATATCCGCAGGGTGAACTCAGCACAAAATCGAAAAAGGCAATTGAGCTGTATACAGCCGCGGATAACTTCCGGGTGCGTGGCCAGTTCGACCAGGCGATCTCACTCCTGAACCAGGCAATTGACAAAGACGGCAAGTTTGTGGAGGCCTATTACCGCCTTGCTGTAACATACTTCTCCATGAAATTGTACACGAAAGCCATGGAGAACTATGAAAAGGGATTAAGCCTGACCAGCGATATCAGGAAACAAAAAGTCTTTTGGTTCGACATGGGTGAACTTTATCTGCTGTCGGGCGAGTACGAAAAAGCCATGAAAGTATTGAGCGCGTTTGTTAACAACGAGACGCAGAACAAAGCCAAAATAGACAGGGCCACCATGTTGTTTAGAAGTGCTGAGTTTGCGCAGCAGAATAAATCCGCCGTTAACTCATTTAAACTTCGTCCACTGGGCGATACGGTCAATCATTTTATCATGCAGTACTTTCCCGTGCTTACCGCCGACCAGTCGCAACTGATATTTACACGACGGGCTGGTAACGGGGCGAACGACGATGAAGACCTTGTGGTTTGCAGTAAGGATGCTGACGGAAAATGGAAGTACCCCGTTTCCATTTCTAAAAACATCAATACACGATTGAACGAGGGAACATGCACCATCTCCGCCGATGGCAGAAAACTGATCTTTACGTCTTGCACCGGGCGCGATGGAATCGGGAGTTGCGACCTCTATGAAACAAAAAAGATCGGCAATGACTGGACTGTTCCGAAGAACCTGGGTAGAAATGTGAACAGCGCAGACTGGGAATCTCAGCCCTCGCTTTCCGCCGATGGAAGGACAATTTATTTCGTGTCCGACCGGAGATCGGGAATGGGGAGAAGGGATATCTGGATGTCCACGCTCGATGATAATGGCCAGTGGACGAAGGCTGTGAATGCCGGGAAGCAGATCAACTCGCAGTACGATGAAATATCACCTTTCATCCATGCCAACAACCAGACGCTGTACTTTGCGTCGAACGGATTACCAGGTTTCGGCGGCTATGACATCTTTCAATCGGAAAAAGACGCGGTGGGCTGGACTACTCCAAAAAACATCGGGGCGCCGATCAACGATCACGAAGACCAGTTCTCGCTTTTTATAACAGCGGACGGCACAAAGGGATACTATTCGCACGAAGAGACGCACGAGTCGGGCTTCTCGACCAGCAAGATTTACGAGCTCGTTATTCCCCTCGAAAACCAGGTCCGCTTCCGGAGCAATTATGTGAAAGGAATTATCAGGGACAAGATCAGCCAGGAGCCACTCACTGCTAAAATTGAGTTGGTGAATCTCAGGAACAACGTCGTTGAATCGTTGGTGGAATCGGATTCGATAACCGGCGAATACCTGATGGTGCTCACGCAAGGTGCGGAATATGCCCTTTATGTGAACAAGCAAACGTATTTGTTCAAAAGCTACAATTTCAATTATTCGGAGGTAAGGGATTTTGAACCCATTGTTGTGAATATCGACCTGGAGCGGGCAAAAGAAGGTTCGATCGCCGTTCTCAACAATATCTTTTTTGATGTAGACAAGTTTGACCTGAAAGAAAAATCCATCCCGGAACTGGAGAAGATCCTGCGGTTTCTACAGGCAAACCCAGCCATGCGCGTTGAAATCGGCGGGCATACCGACAACTCGGGTTCTGCTGTCTACAACCGTCAGTTATCGGAAAAGCGGGCATCGTCCGTGTATTCCTATCTCATTCAGCGGGATATCAATAAGGCACGCCTTGTTCCAAAAGGCTACGGGCCGGACCAACCGGTGGCTCCCAATGATACGGAAGAAGGCCGGCAAAAAAACCGCCGGATCGAGTTCCGGATCATCAGATAAGCCGCCATTTCCCGTCTGCTTGTTCATCCCTTCCTCCAATTCTTCTGTTTTTTTTTAAATGGCTGATTAACAACATCCTGCCGCTAAAATCCCTCATTAAGTGGTATTAATGGCGTGTTTGGGTCACCTTTTATTCGGTATAGGTGCTTTCAGGGCTAAACTTTTTATTATAAGTTTGAACTCTTATTGTTTAAACATTAACCTAACTGTAGTACGTTATGAGGAAAATTTTACTGTTATGCTTAACGGTGTTGCTCGCAGTCGGCCACGGCGACCTGCTCGCCCAGCAGCGCACCATTACGGGGAGGATAACTTCCCAGGAAGATGGATCCGCTTTACCCGGTGTCAATGTGGTTATCCGGGGTTCTACTAATGGAACGGTAACTGATTCGGATGGTAATTATTCACTGTCTATTCCCGGTCCGGGCACTGTCTTAACCTTCTCGTTCATCGGACTAAAGACACAGGAGATAGAGGCGGGCGACCGTTCGCAAATAGACGTCCGGATGGAGCAGGATGCCACACAGCTGACCGAAGTGGTGGTGGTAGGATATGGCCAGCAGGACAAACGAACACTCACTTCGGCTATCTCGTCCGTCAGTGGCGACGAGGTTAACCGTGTGCCGGTTGCCAGTTTTGACCAGGCGCTGAACGGAAAGGCTTCCGGCGTGCAGGTGAGCATCGGCAGCGGTTTGCTGGGTCGGGCACCAAGGATCCGTATTCGTGGTACAAATTCAATTACCTCCGGTGCAGATCCACTGGTCGTCATCGATGGTGTTCCCATGCTGGACGGTAATGCCAGTACGGTGGCAGAAAGCAATGCATTGGGAGATATCAATCCAAGCGATATCGAATCGTATCAGGTTTTGAAGGACGGTGCGGCTACTGCGATCTATGGTTCCCGCGCCGCTAATGGTGTTATCCTGATCACGACAAAAAGTGGTAAGTCGGGGAAAGTCCATATCAACTATGATTTCCAGGCCGGTGTTAACAGTACAGCCAGGCGCCTGGATGTATTAAATGCGGATGAGTTTATTGCGATAAGCAATGAAAAATTTGCCACGAGCGGCTTGTTTACACCCCAGGCTCTTCCGGGTCCCGGTAATGTTGATACCGACTGGCAGGATGTCATATTCAGGAACGGGTTTTATCAGAATCACAACCTGAATATCAGCGGAGGATCGGATCAGGTAAGCTATTATTTCTCCGGCGGCTATATGAGCCAGGAGGGAGCGGTGGTCAACAACGCGCTGGATCGCTATTCCATGCGCGCGAACATCGATTACAACGGTGTCGAATGGATGTCGGCAGGTCTTAAGTTGTCAGTGAGCCGTCAGGTGAATAACGGATTGAATACGGGTACGAATTCACTTTCCGGAAACGTGGCAAACGCGTTAGGTGCTTTTCCGAATGTACCGGTTTACGATGCATCTCATCCACTCGGTTATACCATCACGGACGATAACCGTGCACTGGGAAGAGGGAATAACCTGCAGGACATTGCGTCGGGTTATACCAACATCAAATATGTGTTGGACAACAACAAGCAGGAAGCCGATAATTACCGCGTCATCACAAACGGATACCTGCAGGCAAACATCACCGACGGTTTGAATCTGAGAACCCAACTGGGTGTCGATATCCTCGACAACGAAGATTTCCTCAGCTGGAACCCGTTTCATGGTGACGGAGGAGGATCATCGAAAGGTATCCTCTACCGGGGCGCTACACGCAACCTGCGGTGGAACTGGCAGAATACACTGAACTTCAAGAAGACTATCGCTGACGATCATAATCTCGGTGTGACACTTGGCAACGAGTATCAGAAAACGACCTACCGTTCTTTCTTCGGGCAGGGAACTACATTCTCCGATCCCAGCTTCCTGAAATACGACCTGATAACAGGAACGTTTAATAAGCAGGAGGCTGGCGGTGACTACCAGGAGGCAGGTTTCGATTCGTATTTCGGACGAATAACTTACGACTATAAAGGAAAGTACCTGCTGAGCTTCTCCCTGCGGAACGATGCTATTTCGGCTTTGCCGAAGGATAATCGCCAGGGTACGTTTTTTGGCGGCTCCGTCGGTTGGGACATTGCCAGGGAGAGTTTCTTCAACGTGCCCTCCGTATCCCAGCTTAAGGTACGGGCCAGTCTCGCGCAGGTGGGTAACGTTGATATCGGAAACTATCCCTATGTCGGCACCTACGGTCCGCAGCTCTACGGTTCACAATCCGGATTGGCGTTCTCGAACGTTGGTAACTCTTCCCTGAAGTGGGAGACCAGCGATAAACTCGATATCGGACTCGACGTCGGCTTATTCAGCGATCGTGTATTTGTCAACGTCGACTATTACGAGAATAAGATCTCGGATATGATCCTGGACGCGCCCACACCTCCCACGGCAGGTTTGCCGGGAAACAGTATTTCCAAAAATATCGGATCGATGGTCAACAAAGGTATTGAGGTCACGATTTCTACCGACAACCTTGAGGAAGGCGATCTGAGCTGGAAGACAGCACTGACATTCACGGCGAATAAGAACGAGATCACCGCATTGGTGAACGACCAGGATATTACGTTCGATTACAATATCAACCGTGTAGGGCAGCCGATAAGTTCCATTTACGGCTACCGGTATGCCGGCGTGAATGCGGCCAACGGAAACCCGCTTTATAATGTCGTGCGCAATGGTGAAAACGTGATTATTCAGGGAAACCTCGATGACAATCAGTACTATCTCTTTAATCCGGAATCGCCCGGAGACCTGAGTGAATCAACCACCGCCCTGAGCGCGGCGACCGACAAGGTCATTTTGGGAAACCCTGCGCCAAAGGTCTATGGCGGACTCAACAACTCATTCGCCTGGAAAGGGTTCGATTTTGAATTGTTCCTTACCTACTCTGTGGGAAACAAGATCATGAACGTGACACGGCAAACCAACATGGACATGGTATTCCGGAACAACATTACCGAGATACTTGACCGTTGGACGCCGGCCAACCCGAATACCGATGTTCCGAGGCTAAGTTACAACAACGGGAATTTTGTCAACCTTATGGGTAATGCCACATCCAGGTTTGTAGAGGATGGCGACTTCCTCCGTATCCAGAACATTTCACTGGGCTACACGCTACCGAAAACGATGCTCTCCACTTTTGCGAACGGGGCAATCTCCAACGTGAGGATATATGCCCAGGTCAGAAACGCATATGTTTTTACAAAATACAAGGGTGCCGACCCGGAGTTGAATTTTGCGGATAACAATACCGTTAACGTCAACAGCCAGGCTGGTGTTGACTTCAATACGAATCCGCTCTTAAGAACATTTACTTTCGGCTTAACTGTTGGTCTTTAATTTTTTATGAATATGAAAAAGCGTAAATATATTTTATACATAGCCGCGTTCCTGGTGATTACGATCAGCGCATGCGACGTAACAGATCTGAACCCGGTCAATGCTATTTCGGAGGAACTGGCCTATAGTACCCCCGAAAACATCGAATTATCCTGCGTTGGGGTGTATGATGCCGCACAATCCGGGTTCTACAACGGAGATGAGACGAATGACCGCGGCTACATCTTCGGAGCCGCCCACATTCAGCAGGGGGATATGAGGGGCGAAGACATGTTGCTCATCAATACCTTTTATTCCTTTACCTATCAGGCAACACAAAGTACAACCACTGCGAATAATGTGAACTACTGGGAAAACGGCTTCCGGATTATCAACCTCGCGAATCTGTTCATAGACGGTGTACGCGGTGCGGTGGAAAAGGGTGTTATTTCACAGGAGACTGCCGATAGTTACGAGGCGGAAGCGCGTGTGTTGCGGGCGATCACTTACCATACGCTGATCATTCACTTCGCGAGACCTTACCGCGATGGAAACGGCGATAAGCCGGGCTTACCAATCTTTGAAACCGGCGTGAATAGTTCGGAGGAAGCCGACGCCGTTGCGGCGACCGGCAGGAGTTCCGTGGCGGAAGTTTACAACTTTATTCTTTCGGACCTGGACTATGCAGAGGCGAATTTACCGGAACAGAATGACGCGTATCCTGTTACCCGTGCCGTTAAGGGAGCCGCTATCGCTTTGAAAACGCGCGTGTACCTGCACATGGGTGACTGGGCTAATGTCATTACCGAGTCGGCAAAAATCGTTTCGGCATCGGCGCCGTTCACAAGTGCTATCGGCGGTTATCAGCTTACGGCATCCGTTGAAGGTCCCTGGGCAGACAATACGAGCACGGAATGCATCTTCTCCATGGAAATGAGCCCGACCGATGACTTGAATACCAATGCCGCACTTGCGCGGATGTTGGGAAGTCCCGCGACGGATATAGGTGCAAGAGGTGAATACGCGATCAGCCCGATCATCTGGAATCAGGCATTCTGGCATCCCGATGATCTTAGAAGAACACTGTTGGTGAAAGACAACGGCGCCCGGTATTATACCCATAAGTACAGGGACTACACGAACTGGACGGATTTTGCTCCGATCATCCGATATGGCGAAGTATTGCTGAACCTGGCAGAAGCGGAAGCGCGCGAAAACGGTGCAACTCCCAAAGCGCTGTCATTGCTCAACGCTATCCGCGACCGCGCCAAATCGGGTACCATGACATCCTATACTGCGGGTGACTTTGCAACCGCTAATGACCTGATCCAGGCGATCCTGAACGAAAGGCGTATCGAGCTTCTTGCGGAAGGACACCGCTGGTCCGATCTGCATCGTAATGCGGTTGACCCAGATTTTCAGGACCCCAGCGGTGGAATACCGGCGAAGATGATCTCTTCCGATGTCACGTCGCTCAGTGCCTATGTTATCGGCGATTTGCCAACCACTTTCGGTGTAAAAGCAATTCCCTATTCGGACTTCAGGTATTTATGGCCGATTCCGAACTCGGAAATATCCAGAAACCCCGCACTCGCACAAGAACAGAATCCTGGCTTCTAAAAAGTAATCAGCATGAAAAAAATTCTAAGCATACTTTTATTTTCGTTGTTATTCGTGGTCATCGCCTGCAATGACGACGACTACGCGCCGGCAACGTATGAATACGCAGCCATAGAAAGTTCGGATGTTCCGGAAAGCATTTCGGAAGATGCCGGAACCAGTGTCGCTATTCCTGTTGTGTACGGCGGGACGCTTTCAAATCCTTCGAGTTTTACCGTTAACTATTCCATCACGGGAGGAACATACGGCGTGGATTATACAGTTGTTGGCGGCAGTTCCTCCACGGGCTCGATCACCGTTCCTGCAGGAGCAACAGGTACTGAAGCGATCGGCAACATCGAGATATTGCCCACCGCAGACCTCGAAACGGAAGCCAGCGTTTCATTGACCATAACGCTGGAAAGTACCTCCAACGGCCTGAGTATTGGTTACCCCGGATTGAAAGAACTGACGCTCACGATCGAGGATGATGATTGTGAATATGTCGAATCCGAATATGAAGCCGCGGCCGGTGGCCGGGAGTTTTACTCCGATGGTTCCGAATACCCGGATGGCGATGACTATGAAGTTAATTTCACATCATTAGGTGGAAACGAATTTCAGATGGACAATTTCTGGGATAGCGGTTGGGTAGTGACTTTTACCATCGACCCCGCTACGCTCGTTATCACAGTCCCGGAACAGGACCTTCCCAGCGGATACCATGTCAGTGGTACAGGAAAACTATCCACGTGCACCAAGACGATGCTGATCGAAACACATTTGTTCAACGACGCAGGCACGTACGACGACACGCACGAAAATCGTTTTATATTTTAGACGACTATATCATACCTTTAAAAGGGCTGCCGAGGGTAGCCCTTTTTTGTTTGCATCTCCCGTCCTTCCCATTGGGGGAGCGACCTGTCAGCCTTATATTTGTACCGAATTCCATAAAAAATGGTATACGTCAGCCGAAAGGAACATTTTAACGCAGCCCATAAACTTTATAACCCTGACTGGTCTAAAGAAAGGAATATCGAAGTATTCGGGCCGTGTGCCAATGAAAACTGGCATGGGCACAATTTTGATTTAATTGTGACGATTAAAGGGACGCCGGATCCCCTCACGGGATTTGTCGTAGACCTGAAAAAACTCAGTACGTTGATAAAAAATGAGGTCGTCGAGAAGCTCGATCACAAGAATCTGAATATGGACGTGGATTTTATGAAGGGCAAACTGGCAAGCTGTGAAAACCTTGTCATCGAGATCTGGAAGATACTCGACCGTATGTTGCCATCCATTACCTCATACGGTAAGCTTCATGGTATCCGGCTCTATGAAACTCCGAGGAATTATGTGGAGTACTTCGGTGAATAACAACAAATCGTTATGGGTCAGCACTTAAGGTTGAAGACATGAAGTACTATCTGATTGCAGGTGAAAGATCAGGTGACCTGCACACCGGTAACCTTGTAAAGGCGATAAAAAAGAGGGACCCATTGGCAACATTCCGTGGTTTCGGCGGAGAATACATGGAGCAGGCGGGAGTCGAACTGGCTGTTCACTACCGCGATCTCGCCTTCATGGGATTGGCGGAGTTACTGACAAACATCAATAAAATAAAGAAGTATATCAGGCTTTGTAAGGAAGATATAGCAGCGCATAAACCTGACGTTATTATTCTGGTTGATTATGGAGGTTTCAATCTCCAGATCGCCAGGTTTGGAAAAAAAAGCGGTATCAGGGTGTTTTACTATATACCGCCCAAATATTGGGCCTGGTACCAGAACCGCGCCTTGTGGCTTAAACCTCACGTCGACCGCCTGTTTGTTATTCTTCCGTTTGAAAAGGATTTTTTTAAAAAATTTGACTGGCATGCCGACTATGTCGGTAATCCGGTTCTGGATGCGATTAAGAGTCATCAAAGGGACAATGATTTTCTCACCAGATACCACATTCCGGAACACGTACCCATGGTTGCCCTCTTACCCGGAAGCAGAAAGCAGGAGTTGAAAACCATCCTCCCGGTAATGGCAAAAGTAGCCCGTAATTTCCCGGACCATCAGTTTGCAGTCGCCGCTGTCAACAACCTCGATCAGGCACTCTATCAGGAGATCAGCCGCCTGGAAAACGTAAAGCTTATTTTTGAGGATACTTATAACCTCCTTCAGCACGCATCCGCAGCCGTCGTTACATCCGGAACAGCAACGTTGGAGACTGCGCTTTTTAAGGTACCGCAGGTTGTCGTCTACAAAGCCAATACGATCTCTTACTGGCTGGCAAAATTCCTTGTAAAGGTTAAGTTCATATCGTTGGTCAATCTCATCGCCGGGAGAGAAGTCGTTAAAGAAATGATTCAATCTGCAGCCAGCGCCGAGAGTGTTTCCGGAGAACTGAAAAGAATACTGGATAACAATGAGTACCGCCGGGAGATGCTCCTGGGGTATGAACAGATCATTAAAATACTGGATACTGGTTCGGCCTCGGAAAACGCGGCTGAACTGATGACCCGCTACATGCGTGAAGCGGTGAATTGATGCCTTCAGGCTTTTGTTCCTAGGCTACTTTCAGCTTGCTGTATTGTGACTTGCTGAATTTTTCCTCCGCATACGCGCGATTGATCACGAGGTGATTGGTGTTCTTATCGGATGGGAGTTCGAACATCGCGTCGTTAATGATCGCTTCACAGATACTTCTCAGGCCGCGCGCACCAAGTTTAAATTCAAGGGCCTTTTCTACGATGAAATCTATCGCACCGTCTTTGAACTCAAGTTCGATATCCTCCATTTCAAACAGCTTCTTGTATTGTTTCATCAGCGCATTCTTCGGCTCCGTGAGGATTTTTCTCAGGGCATCCCTGTCCAAGGGATTCAGGAACGAAACTACGGGGAGGCGTCCGATCAATTCGGGAATCAGCCCGAAACTTTTAAGGTCCTGCGCGGTAATAAACTGAAGCAGGTTGTCTTTGTCGAGGTTTCCAGCGTGGCCTTCGTGGCCGGCGACAAAACCCAGCGGACGGGTATTCAGGCGATTCGCGATAAAACGGGAAATACCTTCGAATGCGCCACCGCAGATGAAGAGGATATTCTCCGTATTAACGGTTATCATTTTCTGATCCGGATGCTTTCTACCACCCTGTGGTGGTACATTCACAGCGGTTCCCTCCAGTAATTTAAGAAGCGCCTGCTGGACACCTTCGCCGCTCACGTCGCGGGTAATGGAAGGGTTATCCGATTTGCGGGCGATTTTATCGATCTCGTCGATGTAAACGATACCTCTTTCAGCCGCTTCCACATTGTAGTCGGCAGCCTGAAGCAGTCGTGTCAGAATACTTTCAACATCTTCCCCGACATACCCAGCTTCCGTCAGTACGGTTGCATCGGCGATACAAAACGGAACCTGCAGAAGTTTTGCCAGGGTTCTGGCCAGGTAGGTCTTGCCGGTTCCAGTTTCGCCGGCCATAATAATATTTGATTTTTCAATCATAACATCATTGTCAAGTTTCCGCTGCATCAATCGCTTGTAGTGATTATACACCGCTACTGACATGATCTTTTTAGCTTCGTCCTGGCCGATCACATATTCGTCAAGGAATTTTTTGATCTCTACCGGTTTGATGAGTTTGAAGTTGGGAGAAAAACCGGTTTCGGTCTTGCTCTTCTTTTCTTCACCCAGAATTTGATTGGCTTGGGTGACACATTTGTCGCAAATATGAGCATGAATACCTGAGATCATCAGGTCTACATCCTTCTTGTTTCTACCGCAAAACGAACAGGTCACTTCAGCCATGACGATATAAGATTAAAATAACACCGATGTGCGAATAAGCCACAAAGATAGACAATATTCAGCACATCGGCAGTCCCCTGTAAATGGGGGTAGAATATCAGATTTTCTTTCTTTCCAGTACCTCGTCGATCAGCCCGTATTCTTTGGCCTCGCTGGATCTCATCCAGTAATCGCGGTCCGAATCTTTTTCGATTTTTTCATACTTCATACCACTGTGTTTCGCCAGGATGTTGTAAAGATCTTTTTTGACCTCCAACGTTTGTTTCAGGGAAATTTCCATGTCCGACGCCTGCCCCTGCATCCCGCTCATCGGCTGGTGGATCATAATCCTGGAATGCGGTAACGCCGATCTTTTCTTGGCGGCACCTGCAGTAAGCAGGACGGCCCCCATCGACGCAGCCAGTCCGGTACAGATCGTGGCGACGTCCGGATTCACATATTGCATCGTATCGTAGATCCCAAGACCCGCATATACCGAGCCGCCCGGGCTATTGATATACATGATAATATCCTTTCGGGGGTCTGAAGATTCCAGGAACAAAAGCTGGGCTGTGATCAGGTTGGCGATCTGGTCGTCTATACCCATACCCAGGAAGATAATACGGTCCGAAATCAACCTGGTGAATACGTCAATCGCCCGAAAATTTCCGGGACGTTCTTCAATCACGTATTGCGTCATGTTATCGATTCGTTGCGCATAACTGTCTACGGTATTACCGCTCATGCCCATATGATGCACGGCGTACTTTCTGAATTCATTATTATAGTTCATATTTTAAAATTTACGATACGATTCCGGGTGATTTAAGGTCAGGTATTTTTTCTTCGGGATAACAATCATAGCTATCCTGTTGCTAAAATACAACCCTAAAACCCCGGTCAAAGAAAAATGGTTTTAAGTTGCCTTAAAACCATTGACGGATTCTTTGCGAATTTATTGTTCCGGACCGGAATTCAGGCGGATCAGTGCTTGTGCTCCTCTACGATCTTTTTGAATTCATCTACCGACACTTTTTTCTCCTGCACGGTGATATTTTCCCGGATGTGCTTGAGTATCTTCTCCGTGCGAAGCTGGTTGTAAAGCTTCATAAAATTCTGGCCATTGTCATTCTGCAGGTAGTTGTCGGCGATCCCGTCCAGTTTGTCGCTGATCTGCGACGCGAATGCCTGACCCCCGAACTGGGCAACGATCATATCCTTGGCTTTCGCTCTTACCTCTTCAGCTTCCACAGTAATCTTGTTGTCTTCTGCGATCCGGTTTTTTACCAGGTCCCACTTCAGGCCTCGTTTATAGTCGTCGAATTCTTTCTCCAGGACGCTGTCAGTCACCTGACCCTTGCTGCTCGATTTTAGCCACGTCTTGAGGAAATCATCGGGGAGGTTTATAGAAGTATTGGAAATAAAATGATCCTCAATATGATGATCGAGGAAATGATCGGATTCACGCTTATAGTTTTCTGAAATGGTCTCTTTGATTTTGTTGAGGAATTCCGCTTCGTTGGTAACAGCATCCTTCCCGAACACCCGGTCAAACAACTCCTGATCCAGGGCGGCAGGTTCAGTCCGGCTGATGGTGTTTACCCTGAATATATATTTCCCTTTCACACCTTTTGCTTCTTCCGGCGACTGACCCAGGAGTTGCGCGAGCAAGTCGTCATCGGCGAAGAGAGAACCGATTTCAAACTCCACTTCCTCTTCTTTTTTCAGTCCGACGAATTTTTTTTGTTCCTTTTTTCCGATTTTTTCGATGGAGATGAATGCGTTTTCTCGCTTGAAATCACCTTCTGAGGCGCGAATCTCTCCGAACAGGTTGTCTTCCCCTTCGCTTTGTTCGGGATAGCTCACTTTGCCAAACCGCTTTTTCAGATCGGATACGGTCTCCTGAATGGTCTTGTCATCCACCTCGATCGGATACGATTTTACTTTTACTTTGGCGGAGAGATCGTATTTGAAGTCCTCTACCATTCCGATCTGGTATTCGAATTCGAAAGTCTTTTGGGCATCCCAATCGATCGTCAGCGCCTTTTCCTGGTTGGGAATTGGTTCTCCCAGGATCTTCAGGTTGTTTTCTTTGATATAGTCCGACAGCTTATGAGAAAGGAGATGGTTGATTTCCTCGACAAGAATAGACTTTCCAAACATCTTTTTGATTACACCCGTCGGCACCTTCCCCTGTCTGAAACCTTTTATACTGGCTTTGCGCGCGTAATCTTTTACTTTTTCTTCAACAGTAGGTTGATAATCACCTTCGGTTAATTTAATTTTAATTAAACCTTCAGTGTTGTTTGATTTGTTCAGTGTTATTTCCAAAGCTTAAACATTTGTTGTTTTACCAGATAAATCAAGAACCCTCAACGTCCGTATCAATCAGGAACATCGAGGGTTCAGTAGTGCGGATGAAGGGACTCGAACCCCCACGCCTTTCGGCACCAGATCCTAAGTCTGGCACGGCTACCAATTACGCCACATCCGCATCAAATAATAGTGTGGTGAGATGGAAAAGTGCACCAGGCCCGCCTGCCGGCCTTCCCATTACGCCACATCCGCAAAAGGAGGGGCAAATTTATGGAATATTCGCAAATAAGAAATAGTTTGTGTGTGTTATAGGGGAAAAGTCTGTCACCTGATTCGAAAACTTATTAAAAACACTTAAAACACTTATAATCTGCCTTAAATGATGATCATCGATGCTGAACTGGAGAAGAAAGAAATAATTGGTCGTTACAGAAGATTATTGCGCAAGGCGAAGCCCATTCTGAAGGACGGGGACGCCAAGCTGATAAAGAAAGCCTTTACAATTTCTCTTGAAGCGCATAAAGACATGCGCAGGAAGTCGGGAGAGCCCTTTATTTTCCATCCCCTGGCGGTTGCGGAAATTTGCGTGGAAGAAATCGGTCTGGGAACAACATCGATTATCGCTGCGCTCATGCACGATGTGGTGGAGGACACTGATATCGAGCTTACGGACATTGAGCGTATGTTCGGAAAGAAAATCACACGAATCATCGATGGTCTTACCAAGATTCGGGGTGTTTTTGAGTACGGCACGTCGCAGCAGGCGGAAAATTTCCGGAAGATGCTTTTTACCCTTTCCGACGACGTGAGGGTAATCCTGATCAAGCTTGCCGACCGGCTTCACAACATGCGCACACTGGATAGTATGCCGCGCAATAAGCAGCTTAAGGTAGCCAACGAAACCATCTACCTCTATGCGCCGCTTGCACACCGGTTGGGTCTTAATGCTATTAAAACAGAACTGGAAGACCTTTATCTGAGGTTTACAGACAGGCCCGTCTACGATTCAATCGCCAGGGATATCGATACCACAAAGGCTGCGCGAACAAAATTCATCAAGCAGTTTATGGTGCCTATCAAAGATGAGCTCGACAAATTGAAAATAGAATATGAGATCAAAGGCCGGCCAAAGTCGATCTATTCGATCCGGAATAAAATGCGGAAACAGAACATCCCGTTCGAAGAAGTATTCGACCTCTTTGCCATCCGAATCATTCTGGATACAGCAATTGATCATGAAAAAGCCCTTTGCTGGCAGGTTTATTCCATTGTAACTGACTATTACACGCCGAATCCCGACCGGCTCCGGGATTGGATCAGCACACCCAAGTCGAACGGGTATGAGTCGCTCCACACCACCGTGATGGCGAAGAACGGCCAGTGGGTTGAGGTACAGATCCGCAGCAAGCGTATGGATGAAATTGCCGAGAAAGGTTACGCGGCCCACTGGAAGTATAAGGATACTAATACAACCGCTGAATCGAACCTGGAAAAATGGCTGGCCAGGGTTCGCGACCTGCTCGAACAAAACAATCACTCGGCCCTGGATTTTGTTGATGACTTCCGGGGAAACCTGTTCAGTGAGGAGGTGTTCGTGTTTACGCCGAAAGGTGAGTTAAAAACACTCCCTTATGGAGCGACAGCGCTGGATTTTGCCTTTGAAATCCATACCCAGGTGGGATCCAAATGTATCGGGGCCAAAGTCAACAACAAGCTTGTTCCCATAAACTATGTGCTTAAGAACGGCGACCAGATAGAAATCCTTACATCGCAGAAGCAGAAACCCCATGAAGACTGGCTGCGATTCGTGGTAAGCTCAAAGGCCAAGGCCCGCATCAAGGACGAGTTGAAGGAAGACAAGCGTAAGTCCGCAGACGAAGGGAAGGAAATACTAATCCGGAAACTCCGGCAGTTGAAAGAAGAGCCGACGCAGCAGATCCTGGAGCAGATGCGCGAATATTTTAAAGTACCGGCTAATTTCGAACTCTATTACCGGGTTGGAAGAGGATTTATCACATCCGCGGATATAAAGAAGTTTGCCGAGAACAAGCCACAGCTTCAGACGAGGGCGAAGCCCGTGCTGCCCGGTTCGGAAACCAAAACCCTGGAACAGGAGCTGACCCAGCTCAAGGGGCGTTACAACGATATTCTCCTGATCGGCGAGGACATGGATGTTGTGGACTATAAACTGGCGAAATGTTGTACTCCCATCCCGGGCGATGATGTATTTGGATTTGTGACGGTGAACGAGGGTATAAAGATACACCGCACCAACTGCAAAAACGCCCCGGAACTGCTTTCGCATCACGGCAACCGTGTAGTGAAGGCAAAGTGGACGTCGCAGCACGAGGTCGCCTTTCTTACCGGATTGAAAATACTGGGAACAGACCGCGTCGGGCTGATTAATGATGTGACTAAGGTCATTTCGGAAGAGTTGAAGGTGAATATGAGCTCGATGTCCATTCACACGGATTCCGGCATTTTTGAAGGAGAGATCATGCTTTACGTGAACGACACGAGGCATTTGGAACAACTGATCGAGCGACTCAGGGGCGTTGAAGGCGTTGAAAAAGTGAGCCGGTTTGATTCAAAGGAATAAGAGTGCTGGAAATTCTTTTATCCTGCTATCTTTGCGCGTTATTTTAAATGGTACTCAATACAAAAATTTACGAGGAAGTAAAAAAGATTTTCACAGCATACCTTGAAAACAAGGAGTTGAGGAAAACCCCGGAACGTTATGCGATCCTGGAGGAGATCTATTCCCGTGACGGCCATTTTGATGTGGAATCTCTTTACATCAGCATGAAAAACAAGAATTACCGCGTAAGCAGGGCTACCGTTTATAACACGCTCGATTTATTGGTGGAGTGTGACCTCGTCGGCAAGCACCAGTTTGGCAAGAACCTGGCGCAGTATGAAAAATCGTACGGATACAAGCAGCATGATCACCTGATTTGTACCGAGTGTCATAAGGTGGTGGAATTCTGCGATCCCAGGATCCAGAATATTCAAAATACAGTGGAAGAAATTTTACATTTTAATGTGATGCATCATTCCTTAATATTGTATGCTTCCTGCACGAAACAGAATTGTGAGAACAGAAAAGCTTCAAATCAATCGTAAGTATGAACTTCAAACATGAAATAAAGAACAATACCCTGGTGATCCGGCTGGCTGGCGATCTGATCGGCGAAGATAACGGAGCATCGGTGATTGAAGTGGTGAATAACTCAATTCACCAGAAGATATTGAACTGTATTGTTGATATCTCGGGATTGAGATACATCAATAGCAGCGGAATTGGCGTCTTGATCACGATATTGACAAAATTCAGAAATAAAGGAGGAGAAGTGTATTTAATGAAGCCATCCGAAAGTGTTCAGAAACTTTTAGTGATCACCAAACTGAATGCGATTTTTCATATAATTCAGTCGGAAGAAGAAGTGTCAAAATAATTTAAGCGTTCCAGAATGTCTAAGGTAGATGTATTATTAGGTCTTCAGTGGGGAGATGAAGGCAAGGGTAAGATTGTGGATGTACTTGCACCCAAGTACGACGTGGTGGCCCGTTTTCAGGGCGGACCAAATGCAGGTCATACCCTTGAGTTCGATGGAATCAAGCATGTCCTGCATCAGATACCATCCGGAATATTTCGTAGCAAGACCCGAAATATTATTGGTAATGGCGTTGTGCTGGACCCGTTTGTTTTCAAGACGGAGATCGAGAAACTGCAAAAGTATAACTTGAATGTAAGGGCCAACCTTTTTATTTCGAAAAAGGCGACATTGATCCTTCCGACACACCGGCTTCTTGACCAGGCGTACGAAAAAGCCAAGGGTGAAAACAAGATCGGTTCTACACTTAAGGGAATTGGTCCGACCTACCAGGATAAGATCGGGCGCCAGGGTTTGCGTGTCGGTGATATATTGTCCGAGCGGTTCAATGAAAAATTCAAGACGCTGACGGATATTCACTTTAAGATCCTGAAGGATCATGATATCGAATACAACTGGAGCGAATTGGAAGCTCAGTTTCTGGATGCGGTGAACTTCCTTAAGACATTTAACCTTATTGATAGCGAATATTTTTTAAACCAGGAACTAAAAAATGGTTCGACGATTTTGGCCGAGGGTGCTCAGGGAGCGTTGCTGGATATTGATTTTGGAAGCTATCCGTTTGTGACAAGTTCCAATACAGTGACAGCCGGCGCGTGTACCGGACTGGGTGTCGCGCCGCGGCATATTGGCGAGGTCTATGGAATCTTCAAGGCTTATAGTACCCGCGTTGGAAGCGGTCCGTTCCCCACGGAGTTAATGGATGAGGAAGGGGAGCTTATGCGAAGAGAGGGTAAGGAATTCGGGTCGACAACAGGTAGACCCAGGCGTTGCGGATGGATAGATGTCCCTTCGTTGAAGTATTCTATTATGATCAATGGAGTGACGCAGCTGTTAATGATGAAGGCCGATGTATTGAGTGTTTTTCCCACGATTAAAGTGTGCGTGAAATACCAGTTAAAAGACGGTACATCGACTGATATGATTCCTTATGAACAGGTGAATGAAAAAATAATCCCCATATATAAAGAATTTAAGGGATGGAATACCTCGCTGAATCAGGATGGGGCGTCGATAGAAAATTTGCCTTCGGAACTCAATGAGTACATAAAGTTTCTTGAACAGGAGCTCCAGGTTCCGATTACGATGGTTTCCACGGGTCCGGACCGGACCCAAACGATCTACCGGGACAGAATCCTTGCATAAATATTTTTCGGTTGGACTTGCGTCGATATATGCAAAAGGATACCTTTGCATCCCCTTTTAGAAGAAGAGGGGTAAAAAACGATTGAAACGGGTGTTTTGAGTGAAATTGAAAACATCCTCATTTGATTCTCTTAGGAGGATTAGAACGTTCATTGAATGGATGATAATTGATAGCGGACCCGCCCTGACTTTGTTGAGAAACGAGGGTAAGGGCGATTGATTCTCGAGAGAGAAGAATTTTAGAAAAGGAGTCCAGGTTTCAGACAATTACTGTAGTTGATTAGGATTGGTGATGCGTGAGTGTTGCAGTCCGAAAGACGTATACTTTCCGGATTTGAAGAGCTTGCGAGAGTTTGGAGAATTAGGGGAGTATGAAAAACTATTACAATGGAGAGTTTGATCCTGGCTCAGGATGAACGCTAGCGGCAGGCCTAATACATGCAAGTCGAACGGTAAGTATGGTAGCAATATTATACGAGAGTGACGTACGGGTGCGTAACACGTATGCAACCTACCCTTTACAGGCGGATAGCTCGGGGAAACTCGAATTAACCCGTCATAATATAATTGGATGGCATCATTTGATTATTAAAACTCCGGTGGTAAAGGATGGGCATGCGTCTGATTAGTTAGTTGGCGGGGTAACGGCCCACCAAGACGATGATCAGTAGGGGAACTGAGAGGTTGATCCCCCACACTGGCACTGAGATACGGGCCAGACTCCTACGGGAGGCAGCAGTAGGGAATATTGGTCAATGGATGCAAGTCTGAACCAGCCATGCCGCGTGCAGGAAGAAGGCCTTCTGGGTTGTAAACTGCTTTTGCCAGGGGATAAAATTTCCTTGCGAGGAAAATTGAAGGTACCTGGTGAATAAGCCACGGCTAACTACGTGCCAGCAGCCGCGGTAATACGTAGGTGGCAAGCGTTGTCCGGATTTATTGGGTTTAAAGGGTGCGTAGGCGGCTTTGTAAGTCAGTGGTGAAATATGTCAGCTTAACTGAGAGGGTGCCATTGATACTGCAGAGCTTGAGTACAGATGAGGTAGGCGGAATTGACGGTGTAGCGGTGAAATGCTTAGATATCGTCAAGAACACCTATAGCGAAGGCAGCTTACTAGGCTGTAACTGACGCTGAGGCACGAAAGTGTGGGGATCAAACAGGATTAGATACCCTGGTAGTCCACACTGTAAACGTTGATTACTCGCTGTGTGCGATATACAGTACGCGGCCAAGCGAAAGCGATAAGTAATCCACCTGGGGAGTACGCCGGCAACGGTGAAACTCAAAGGAATTGACGGGGGTCCGCACAAGCGGTGGAGCATGTGGTTTAATTCGATGATACGCGAGGAACCTTACCTGGACTAGAATGCCCTTGACTGGTGCAGAGATGTACCGTTCCGCAAGGACAAGGAGCAAGGTGCTGCATGGCCGTCGTCAGCTCGTGCCGTGAGGTGTTGGGTTAAGTCCCGCAACGAGCGCAACCCCTATTTTTAGTTGCCAACAGGTCAAGCTGGGGACTCTAAAAAGACTGCCCGCGCAAGCGGAGAGGAAGGAGGGGACGACGTCAGGTCATCATGGCCCTTACGTCCAGGGCTACACACGTGCTACAATGGCGTATACAGAGTGTTGCAAGCTGGTGACAGTGAGCCAATCACAAAAAGTACGTCTCAGTTCGGATTGCAGGCTGCAACTCGCCTGCATGAAGTTGGAATCGCTAGTAATCGCGCATCAGCAATGGCGCGGTGAATACGTTCCCGGACCTTGTACACACCGCCCGTCAAGCCATGGGAGTCGAGAGGACCTGAAGGCAGTTGCTGCAAGGCGCTGTTTAGGGTTAAATCGATGACTAGGGCTAAGTCGTAACAAGGTAGCCGTACCGGAAGGTGCGGCTGGAACACCTCCTTTCTGGAGTTCAGCTTCTTTAGGGAACTGAACGGAATGAAAACCGAGGACTTCGAAGTAAGGGTTCGCTATCAATTACATTTATTCGAGATTTTGGAAAAGAAACCGGGCTTGTAGCTCAGGTGGTTAGAGCGCTACACTGATAATGTAGAGGTCCGTGGTTCGAGTCCACGCAGGCCCACGCCTACGCTGAAAGCTTCGGCGTGCGCAGCACGCAAGAGATTTTGGGGCAAGACGGGCAGTGCGTGAAAGAGCACCGGGATTTACATGATCGTTAAGCATTCGGGCTTTGCCCGAAGGTTTGCGCTGCACAGGTAAAGAAAAAAAGGGCATCGCCCGACGAAGCCAGCGATGGCTAATCGCGCGGAGGCGAAGTTGGGGGATTAGCTCAGCTGGCTAGAGCGCCTGCTTTGCAAGCAGGAGGTCATCGGTTCGACTCCGATATTCTCCACAGGGGAGGAAGATAGGGGAAGGCAGGAGAGAAGAAAAGAAGGAAGAAGAAAGTAGGAAGGAAGTAGGGAAGAAGAAAAAGAGTAAGAATGACCAGTAGGGTTGTTCAGTTAGTAGAGGAGGTAGTTGTTAGAGGCAATTATCACGATGTTGATCCCCGTGATCGAATGTAGCGGTAGCCACTGCGAGATTACATGACGGGAACAAGGTTGACGTAGGAGTTCATTGACATGCTGGTGAAAGAGTAGTAAAGAGTAGAGACTCAAGAATTTATTTTTGAGTTTTTAGGTATACATGCGAGTGATTGTATGTGTACTAAAACGAGCACATAGGTGAACCCGCTAATGTCGCGAGACATTGGAGAAGGGGTCGTTAAAAGAAGTAAATAAGGGCGTATGGGGAATGCCTAGGCTCTCAGAGGCGAAGAAGGACGTGATAAGCTGCGAAAAGCTACGGGGAAGCGCAAATAGCTATTGATCCGTAGATGTCCGAATGGGGCAACCCGGTATACTGAAGGTATATCATCCGTCGTAAGACGGAAGCAAACCCAGGGAACTGAAACATCTAAGTACCTGGAGGAGAAGAAAACAATCGAGTGATTGCGCAAGTAGTGGCGAGCGAACGCGTAAGAGCCCAAACCTTATTAGTTACGGCTAGTGAGGGGTTATAGGACTACATAATAGAAGTAACACGAAGATGAACTGGGTGGGAAACCAGGCCATAGCGGGTGATAGCCCCGTAATTGTAAGGTGTTATGGATAGGTAGTATCCTGAGTAGGGCGGGGTCGGAGACGCCCCGTTTGAATTTGCCAGCACCATCTGGTAAGGCTAAATACTCCTGAGAGACCGATAGTGAACCAGTACTGTGAAGGAAAGGTGAAAAGTACTCCGAATAGGAGGGTGAAATAGAACCTGAAACCATACGCTTACAAGCGGTCGGAGCTGGGAGATCCAGTGACGGCGTGCCTTTTGCATAATGAGCCTACGAGTTACTGTCACTGGCGAGGTTAAATGACTGAAGTCATGCAGCCGGAGCGAAAGCGAGTCTGAATAGGGCGTATAGTCAGTGGGAGTAGACGCGAAACTTTGTGATCTACCCTTGGTCAGGATGAAGTTCCGGTAACACGGGATGGAGGTCCGAACTAGTAAACGTTGAAAAGTTTTTGGATGAACTGAGGGTAGGGGTGAAAGGCTAATCAAACTGAGAAATAGCTCGTACTCCCCGAAATGTTTTTAGGAACAGTGTGGAGGTTAAGTTTAGTACAGGTAGAGCTACCAATAGGACTAGGGGGAGTCACATCCTACCAAATCCTGATGAACTCCGAATGGTATTAAATATACTCTGCAATGAGGGCATGGGTGCTAAGGTCCGTGTCCGAGAGGGAAAGAACCCAGACCTGCAGCTAAGGTCCCAAAATCTACACTAAGTTGAACTAAGGCGGTTCAGTTGCTTAGACAGCCAGGATGTTTGCTTGGAAGCAGCAATTCATTTAAAGAGTGCGTAACAGCTCACTGGTCGAGCGACAGAGCATCGATAATAATCGGGCATCAAGTGTAGTACCGAAGCTCAGGATTTCGTAGCAATACGGAGTGGTAGGGGAGCATTCCATCGACGGCGAAGCAGACTGGTAATGGTTTGTGGAGTAGATGGAAAAGCAAATGTAGGCATAAGTAACGATAAGGCAGGCGAGAAACCTGCCCACCGATAGACTAAGGGTTCCGCGGCAATGCTAATCAACCGCGGGTAAGTCGGGACCTAAGGCGAACCCGAGAGGGGTAGTTGATGGACAATGGGTTAATATTCCCATACTAGCGTATCGAGCGATGGAGAGAAGGAGTAGTGAAAGCTTCGCGCCCAGACGGAATAGGGCGTTAAAAGGCGTAGGTAAATTTTCTGTAGGCAAATCCGCAGAGAATGCTGAAACCCAATAGTACCAGGAGGCTTCGGCCGAATGGATAGAAAGCGTAAGCAGACTTCCGAGAAAATCTTCTAAGCATATTGATACGGTACCCGTACCGCAAACCGACACAGGTAGTCAAGGAGAGAATCCTGAGGTGCTCGAGTGAGTCATGGCTAAGGAACTAGGCAAATTAATCCTGTAACTTCGGGAAAAGGGATGCCTCTCCGCTGCAAGGCGGAAGGTCGCAGAGAAATGGCCCAGGCGACTGTTTAACAAAAACACATGGCTTTGCGAAATCGAAAGATGAAGTATAAGGCCTGACACCTGCCCGGTGCTGGAAGGTTAAGGGGGGACGTTAGTGAGCAATTGCGAAGCGTTGAACTGAAGCCCCAGTAAACGGCGGCCGTAACTATAACGGTCCTAAGGTAGCGAAATTCCTTGTCGGGTAAGTTCCGACCTGCACGAATGGTGTAACGATCTGGGCACTGTCTCAGCCATGAGCTCGGTGAAATTGTAGTCACGGTGAAGATGCCGTGTACCCGTCACGGGACGGAAAGACCCCGTGCACCTTTACTATAGCTTCGCATTGACATTGGGTAGATGATGTGTAGGATAGGTGGGAGGCAATGATCCTGTGCCGCTAGGTATAGGGGAGTCAACGGTGAAATACCACCCTTTATTTATCTGATGTCTAATCCGCAAGACCTGCGGAGACAGTGCGTGGTGGGTAGTTTGACTGGGGTGGTCGCCTCCGAAAGTGTATCGGAGGCTTTCAAAGGTATGCTCAGTACGCTTGGTAACCGTACGTGGAGTGCAATAGCATAAGCATGCTTGACTGTGAGACTGACAAGTCGAGCAGGGTCGAAAGACGGATATAGTGATCCGGCGGTTCTGCATGGAAGGGCCGTCGCTCAAAGGATAAAAGGTACGCCGGGGATAACAGGCTGATCTCCCCCAAGAGCTCATATCGACGGGGAGGTTTGGCACCTCGATGTCGGCTCGTCACATCCTGGGGCTGGAGAAGGTCCCAAGGGTTAGGCTGTTCGCCTATTAAAGTGGCACGCGAGCTGGGTTCAGAACGTCGTGAGACAGTTCGGTCCCTATCTGTGATGGGCGTAGGAAGTTTGAGAGGATCTGACCTTAGTACGAGAGGACCGGGTTGGACCAACCGCTGGTGTACCGGTTGTGGCGTCAGCTGCATAGCCGGGTAGCTACGTTGGGACGAGATAAGCGCTGAAAGCATCTAAGCGCGAAACTCACCTCAAGATGAGACTTCCATTAAGGGACGTCAGAGACGATGACGTTGATAGGCTGCAGGTGTAAAGGCAGAAATGTCAAAGCTGAGCAGTACTAATTACCCGAACGCTTCAGATATAAGTTTTAATACAATTTTATCATAACGAATTTCTATGTGCTCGTAAACTCTTACCACTATTCTTTCACCAGATCACATGTCAACGATATTAAGCCCTGCCTTCGCGAGACGCTATGGCAGGCAAGTTTTAAGGTGACCTGCCGTCGCGAGACGCTATGGCAGGCAGGCAATAGCCTGAATCACCAAAGAGTTTAAGGTGACAATAGCGGTGGGGATCACCTCTTCCCATTCCGAACAGAGCAGTTAAGCCCACCAGCGCTGATGGTACTAGGATAACACCTGGGAGAGTAAGTCGTTGCCTATTTTTATCACAAGCCCCTGGAGTAATCCAGGGGCTTTTTTATTGCCCAGACTTAAAAGAATCCCCCGCCCTCGCGAGGCGCTATGGCGGGCAATTCCGAACATATTTGAACTCCCTCACACGCCTGCGGGGTTGGTGATTGACCTTTTGACCCCTATCTTCAAGTTTTAATTGTTATTTCGCACAGTGAAAAGACTTCCCCTGGTTATTACCGTCACGCTGATCGCTTTAATGGCAGGCGGATATTTTGTTTACGACCAATACGTCAGACAGGCTAATGTCAGTTCCTGGGATCTGGTACCCGCCGAAACGATCTTTGTTTACGAGGGGAGTTCCTGCGAAGCCTGCCTCGATCAGCTCAAAAAATCCTCCGTCCTGGCCCTTATCAATAAGGCGGTTTTCCCGTCCGACAAGGACTCTCTTAAGGGATTTACAGATCTCATTTTGTCAAATTTCCGCCAGGGTTCCCTGATCTCTCTTCATATCACTAAAAAAGATGACTTCGATTTTGTCTTCTATATGCCCGATCAGGCTCTCCTCGATCAACAATTCAATGCCATCATTGACAAGCTTAGAAAGCAGAAGGCTGGAAAAAGTATCGTCGTGTCTGACAGGGAATACAACGGTATCAAGATCTTTGAACTCGCCTTAAAAGGCAGGGTGTTTTCATGGATCAAAATCGACAAGGTGTGGGTCAGCAGCTTTACACCGGTGTTGATTGAAGATGTAATCCGGACTTATAAACAGGATGTTCGAAACTTCAGGAGCGAACTGGGAGGAGTTTATCAGCTTCCCACGATAAAAAATGATGGAGGGAATATTTACCTGAACCTCCGAAAGGTCGCCCAGTGGTTGTCAATGTTTACCAACGATGAACCGGCGCAATTTATTCACCATTTCGGGCAATCGGCATTGCTTGATGTCAAGATCAGTGAAAAAAGCAACTTCGTCCTGAACGGTTTTTGTCTCGATAGCGCCAGTAATCCCAACTATGTTTTGTCCACTTTCAGCGGCCAACAACCCGTATCCTTCACGTTGAAACATTTTGTATCCAACCGGGCACTCATGTTCGCCAGCTACGGTATAAGTGACGGTGTAAGCTTCAACAGGGATCTTACTCTGTTCAATCAGGATAACAAGCCGCTGCGGGATACACTTCAGAAAATAGCAACCTCACTGCAGGTGGATGCAAAAAAACTTACGAGTCAGATCTCCGGAGAACTCGGCGTGTGCTGGATGGAATCCAAGGGCCAGGCGTTGTCCAAAATCCTGATCATCAATTCTCCCCCAAGTACCGCCGACTGGCTTTCGGCATTTAACAGCGTCTCCGAAAAATTAAGCATTGACACGGTCTTTTATGAGAAATTCTCTGGATATGATATACGGGAACTGCCGCTCTACAGGTTTCCGGAAAAAATATTCTGGCCGTTGGTTTCAGGATTCAATACAAGTTATTACACCAGTGTAGGTGATGCGATATTTATCGGAGAGAACCTGGAAGAGCTGAAACGGTTCCTGGAAGACATCGACCGGGAAGAGACATGGGGTAAGTCTGTGGCGCAAAACAAGTTTCTGGAATCTACCTTGCTGGAGTCTAACGTCAGTTTATACATTAATACACCCAGGGTATGGAACGTGCTGGAAAAAAATGTCCATCCCCGCTGGAAAAAATTCATCGAGGAAAACCGTTCGCTCGTAAAGTCACTGGGAATGGGCGCAGTTCAATTCAGTCACCTGAATGATAGTTACTATACGAACGTGTCATGGGCGTACAGGCAGGGAGGGAAGCCAACAAAAACCGAGGCGCTCGCCTCCGACAAGATCATTACGAATCTAAATGAGACGCTGGCCAAAATTTTTGTCGTACGGAGCCATGTGAGCAAAGCGGATGAAGTTCTGGTGCAGGACTCATCGAGGAACATCAGGCTGATATCTTCAGACGGCAATGTATTATGGAAACTATCCCTGAATGGCTTTATCCGTGGTGATGTCGAACAGATCGATTATTTTAATAACGGCAAGCTTCAGTATTTCTTTGCCACGGAAGGAACACTGCATGTTGTTGACCGGCTCGGAAATTATGTCGAACCATTTCCTGTAAAGACGCGGGAACACGATATCGAGTTTGTTAGCATCGTCGATTATGATCACAGTAAAAAGTACCGGTTCCTTGTAACAGGTAGAACAGGTAAGTTGTGGATGTTCGATAAATCGGGCGCCAACCTGGATGGCTGGAGACCAATGGATGTCGGTGACGGACTCTCCACTGCAGCCAGGCATCATAGAATCCGGGGAAAAGATTACATCATAGCGATCCGAAAGGATGGTAATGTTGTTTTGATGAACAGGAGGGGCGAGTCGTTAAAAAATTTTCCCTTGAATCTGAATGCGAGACCTGCGGGCGGATATTACCTGGAAACAGGAAGCAGCCTTGAGAACACTTATTTTGTCGTTATTTCGCGCGATGGATTCCGGATCAAATTTACAATCGACGGAAAAATCCATAGCCGGGAAACGTTATTGAAAAATGCTGTCGATGCACGGTTCAGCCTCGTAAGCGAGAAAGATTCCAAATCGTATCTAATACTCCGCCAGGAGTCCAAACAACTAACACTTTTTGACGATAATCTGAAACAGATTGTGGTCAGCGATTTTATGGGAAATAACAATGTGGAAGTTCAGTACCTCGATTTTGGCGCGGGTAAAATATACATCGCAATTACGGATACCACGCAGGACCTTTCTTTCGTATACGATGCCCGGGGTTCTTTACTCACTACGTTGCCAATCGAGAGTTATACAATCGCGGTAAGACCGACGGACTTTGATAAAATCAGGCTCTTTTCCATTCTTGAAAAGGCCCTTACCATTCAACCCCTGTAGCGAGGTTACTTTTAATCCCTGTCCGTATTAAAATCAAAATTTGATTCAGCTCTTATGCAGACGGTAAGAAAAATTTCGCTAATTGGTTTATTCATTACATTGGTTCATGTAAGTTTTGCCCAAGTGCAAGTACACCTCGGGGCCACAACTTCATACAACGCAACGTTTGTACTGGATAAAGGATTGTCGGAAGACCCGAGATACAATTCAACGATCACATACAACTGGGCTCCGGTCGGTTTCAGTTTTGGCGTAGACTTCAGCAGGACATTCGGTCTGTCGCTGGAATCTATCCTGTCCAAACAAGGTCAGATATACGAAATCGTCGATGTTGCCGAGAAGGTTGTCGGTGAACGTAAAATTGACCTTAGCTATGTTCATTTGCCGTTGATGATGAAATTTATGGGTGGTGGTAATGGCGGTACCCGCGCCAATTTCAACCTGGGTCCGCAATTGTCGATCTTGACCGACGCTTCCGAGGTAATGCAATATTCCGCCTCTACTCAAACCTTCCCGGAAGGTACTGAGCTGCCCGCCGGTGCAACGGATATCATCCAGAATCAGGACGGAACGGTTACCGCTTCGGTTCCCGCACAAAACCCGGAAGAAATATTAAGCAAAAAACTGAATAGCTTTAAGAATACGGAGTTTCAAATCGCGGGCGCTTTTGGTCTGGATATCGATTTGTCGAAGCACTTGTTTTTGACTACCCAGATCCGTGCGAACTACAGCCTGACCGATATGCGTAACGGTGATGTTATTGAAAGCATTAAGAATGGAAACTCATCAGACATCTTCGGTCAGCGCGCAAACCTTATCGTCGGTGTGCAACTGGGAGTCCATTACGTTTTTGGCACAACGCGGTCCTTTAAATACAAGTGACCATCCCAGGTTCCTTACAATACCAGGTCGGAAGAAAGGAACTCCTCAATACACGCATAAATCTGTTGTAATTCCCCCGCTTTAATAACATAGGGTGGAAGTGTGTAAATAATATTTCCAAGGGGGCGGAGCAGGATATTCCGATCAAGGAAGAAAGGATAGATTTTTTTTCTCAGTTCATTCGAATACGAAGTGTCTTCACCGGTCCGCAATTCAATAGCCAGGATAGTGCCCAGCGAGCGGACCTCTTTAACGTGTTTATGACCTTTGATCCTAGAGGCAAAACGCAGATGTTCGCTGGCAATCAAGGTGAGTTGGGCATCGCATGCCGGTGATGTTAACAGCTCGAAGCTTGCATTGGCGGCAGCACAGGCAATTGGATTGGCAGTGTAAGAATGTCCATGGAAGAAAGTTTTTGTAAAATCTCCGGATCTGAAGGCGTCAACGATTTTCGACGAGCAGGTTGTAACACCCAGGGCCATCGCACCGCCGGTTATTCCTTTGGACACAGCCATGATATCCGGCATCGTGGAAAGATAGTGACTCGCAAACATCTTCCCCGTCCTTCCAAATCCCGTGAACACTTCATCCGCAATACAAATAACGCCTTTTTCCTGCGCAGCACTTAATAACTGATCGAGGACAGCGGGGGTATACATTCTCATACCCGAGGCCCCCTGTACCAGCGGTTCGAAAATAAAGGCGCCGATGTCTCCCCTGGCAAGGAGGTCTCTGAACTGCTGAATGGCCTTCTCCGCATTCATGGTGTCTGGAAAGTCTATGAATTCTACGTTGAAGAGGTATCCTGAAAAGGGGTCGGAAAAAATGCTACGTCCGCCAACTGACATCGAACCAAAAGTATCTCCGTGATAGGCTCCTTTGAGCGCAATGATCCTTTCTTTTTTAACGCCCTGATTATACCAATACTGTAACGCCATTTTGAGCGCCACTTCAACGGCTGTACTGCCGTTATCCGAGAAAAAAATCTTCGATTGATTTAGAGGAAGTATCCGCTTGAGATTTTTAGCAAGCGTAATCGCCGGCTCGTGGGTAAATCCCGCAAAGATCACGTGCTCGAGCGTCCGGGCCTGATGAGCAATAGCGGCTGCGATAACCGGATGGGAGTGCCCGTGCAGGTTGACCCACCAGGAAGATACGGCATCTATGATCCTTCGTCCGTCCGTTGTATGCAGATAGACACCTTCCGCAGAGTCAATAAAAATCGGATCGGGCGTTTCGGTAAACGAAGTGAACGGATGCCAGATCAATTCCCGGTCATTTTTTTGCAAGTCATCCATGCCAGTGATTAAGCAAGAGGTGCGCGTATTTTTTTACGGTGTTCGTATTTATTGTGTTCTCCCTGCCGATGTTGAGCAAGCAGGTTAGTTCGCTGTGGTGAAGGATGATCCGTTCACTTTCCGGGTTTGATTCGCCGTTAAAAATAATACCTTTTACCCGTAAGTTCCGGCGCCGGAGTTCCATTGCGGTTAGCAATGTATGGTTTATGCTTCCCAGGTAAAGATCTGCTACCAGTATAACTTCCGTATTGAAATGAAGGGCCAGGTCAATTACAAAATCACGGTCATTCAGGGGAACCAGGCATCCGCCTGCCCCCTCTATGATCAGATCATTTTTAGTTACGGGCAGAACGAAGTCCGTTAATCGGATTTTTATGCCGTCGATTTTGGCTGAGGCGTGCGGTGAAGCGGGTGTTTTTAAGTTGAATGATTCCCGATGAATGACGGTTTTTTGATTTGAAACCAGCGCCGCTATCGTATCACTGTCTTTTGGCAGTCCTGCCTGAACGGGCTTCCAATAGTCTGCTTCAAGAGCCTCGCAGAGAATGGCCGAGGCAAGAGTCTTTCCGCTGTCTGTGTCTATCCCGGTAACAAAATAGTTCATGCAGTAAAGTAAATCGTTAATCGTTAGAGTTGTACGATGAAAGTTCTTTTAAAAGGCGCGCCAGGTCAAGGATCTGCTCATGAGTATTGAAAGCATGCAGGCAGATCCGGAGTCGTTCGGAGCCGGCGGGAACGGTTGGCGATAGAATTGCACGGACATCAAATCCGTGATTCCGGAGTTTTTTTGCCGCCACCTTTGAGTTTTCATTGCCGGCAAAAAAAACCGTTTGAATGGAACTCACGCTGTCCGTCCGGTTTGGCAGTCCGGATATTTGTTGCAGGTATAACCGTATTTTACCTTCGAGTTCCTGTTGTAATTCAATATGTTGTTGCAGGTAGTCGAACGCGCATCGGATCGATACGATGGCGTGCGGCGGCATCGCTGTGGTGTAGATGAAAGGGCGGGCAAAATTTATCAGGTACTGTTTCATGAGTTCTGATCCGGCAACACACGCGCCATGTACTCCCATGGCTTTCCCGAAGGTATAGATTCGCGCGAGAATGTTTTTATGAAGACCCAGAGACACAGCCAGCCCGCTGCCATGATCTCCCCTGACGCCAGTACTGTGCGCCTCGTCGAGTATAATGTTTGCGTCGTATTTTTCAGCCAGGGCTGTCAGTTTGTAAAGAGGGCACTCGTCTCCATTCATCGAATAGACCGACTCCACAGCAATGAATATATTGCCGCTTGAACGTTTGATTTTTGATTCCAGGTCACTCAGGTCGTTATGCCGGAAGCTTATCCTTCTGGCGAGGCTCAGCCTGGCTCCATCTTTCATGCAGGCGTGGGCGAGGTCATCATAAATGATCGTATCATTCCGCTGCGGCAGGGACGACAATACGGCCAGATTCGCAGCATATCCCGAGTTAAAGATCAGGGCAGCGTCGCTGCGGAAAATGCCGGCAAGCTGTTGTTCTGTTTCCTCAGTATACCGGCTGTTGCCGGATAACAAACGAGACCCGGTTGAACCATTCCATTTTATCGCGAGGTTGTTGGTTGATTCGCAGATCTGTTGAAATAATCCTTCCGATCTGGCCAGTCCGAGATAATCATTTGACGAAAAGTCGGTCGCATGGATGTCGGCATGGTCTAACTTTCTCAGCAGACCCTGACTGTCCCGCTGGCTCAGTTTTTTTTGCAGGAAAAGCTCCGTTCCGTTCATTCCCTCAGGGATTAATGTGGTTTGGATGATTTGTTGCGGGTCAGGTCGTTGTATAAAGGAAACGTCATTTTCCCCTGGTTTTTTCCAGTTGATCCCACATCGCTTCGGGAATAACTTCAAGGTGGCTGAATTCACCACCATTACGCAGCCATTCGCCGCCATCTATCGTAATCACTTCACCGTTTATATAGGCGGAATAATCTGACATAAGGTAGGCTGCAAGGTTGGCGAGTTCCTGGTGTTCACCAACCCGTTTCAGGGGAATGCGGAGCGCTGGATCGAATTTCTTCACAAGGTCTCCGGGCAGAAGCCGGCTCCAGGCACCTTCCGTGGGAAATGGACCGGGCGCGATGGCGTTACTACGAATGTTATATTTCGCCCACTCCACGGCCAGCGACCTGGTTAATGCAAGTACACCGGCTTTACTACAGGCGGAAGGAACCACGTAACCGGATCCGGTCCACGCATAGGTGGTCACGATGTTGAGGAAAACTCCTGACTGTTTCTTCGTTATCCAGTTTTTACCAGCAGCCAGTGTAGTATAGTAAGTACCCTTCAATACAATGTCCACAACGATATCAAAGGCCCTGTGGGAAAGCCGTTCCGTAGGACTAATAAAATTCCCGGCGGCATTGTTTAGTATGCCATGTACCTGGCCGAATTCATCCTCCGTTCTTTTAATAACATTTTCGATCTCTTCATATTTCCGTACATCACAGGCTACCGCCAGTACTTTCCCGCCTGTTTCTTTCATCATATCACTTGCCGCTTTTTGAAGTACGTCGATCTTGCGGCTGGTAATAACAAGGTTCGCGCCTAACTCGAGAAAGTATTTTCCCATTGAACGACCCAGGCCGGTTCCACCGCCGGTGATGATGATCGTTCTTCCTTTCAGACTGTCTGCCCTGAGCATGCCTTCCATGATGTTCGAAATTTTTGTGAACTAAATATCGTATTCCGTTGAAATATACGCCCTGAATACCCCAAATGAAAGCAAACAAATCCAGGGAGTCTCCCCTGTAAATATATGCCGTTTGATTGGTACGGCATCAATCATAATGACGCGCCCTGAATTTCAGTAGGTGTTAACCTGACGGCATTCAAATCCTAAATAAATAAATTCCCCGGAGTAGTTCTGGAATTTATTATTTGCTTGTTTTGTGTTTACTTGGTAAAATGGAATAACCGAATCGATGGAACCGGTAACATACCCTTTGTTTTGTAACCACTAGCTGCTGAGAACTACCCGATAAACTTTATGAATAGAATTTTACCGATGGCAATCCTGTTTCTGACGTTGTCGTCCTGCATTGTTACAAAAAAGAAGTACGACGAGCTATTAACCCAAAAAATCAGAACGGAGGCGGAACTTACGGAGCGATCGTTGGAGTTGGACAGTGCAAACGCGAACATCGAAGCATTGTTGGCAAAAATGAACAAGTTGAAAGAAGATACGGCCCGTATCGGAACGGATAAAAGAGCGACCGGTCAGCGCCTCGTTGCACTGGAGAAAGAGCATGAAAAGTTAAACACCTATTACAAAAACCTGATGACCAGCAGCGGAAAATTAAACCGCGATCTGACGCAGCAGCAAGAGCAACTCCTCGCTATTCAGGAAAACCTTGACCGTACCAGAAAGGTGAACGATTCCCTTAGCGTTAGTTTAACGGAGCGAGAAAAAAAGGTGAAGGAACTGGAAGTTGTGCTTGCCAATAAGGATAAGGCGGTTCAGGATCTCAAAAACAGGATCACCAGTGCGCTTTTGAATTTTAAGGACGGTGATATCACGGTGAAAGTAAAGAACGGGAAGGTGTACGTGTCGCTTGCCGAGCAGTTGTTATTTGGCTCGGGAAGTATCCAGGTTGATAATAAAGGTGTTGCTGCCTTACAGCAGCTGGCAAAGGCGGTAAAGGATCAAAAGGACATCAATATTTTGATTGAAGGGCATACGGATAATGTGCCGATATCGAGGAAGTCGCAGTACATGCAGGATAATTGGGACCTGAGCGTGATGCGGGCTACTTCGATCACGAAGATATTAACAAACGCCGGTGTCGGCGCAAAGCAGATTACGGCATCGGGGAGGGGAGAGTTTTCGCCGTTAGCGGCAAATGACTCGCCCCTGAACAAACAACGGAACAGGCGAACGGAGATCATTATCACTCCGAACCTGGATGAGTTATTTAAGATCCTGGAATCAAACTAACATCATATGGCTCGCCTGATAGGATTTATTATTTTCATCATTGACGTCATTGTTATACTGGACATAATCCGCAGCAACAAGGACACGGAAAAGAAGGTGCTGTGGATTATCGCCGTGATTTTGTTGCCTGTACTCGGACCAATCCTTTACTATGTAATAGGCAAGAGCCGATAACAAGAAAGAAAAGCCATTAGCTGGCTTTTCTTTCTGTTTATTTTGAGCCGGCCCTTTCCTGGCCGTCGTGTTTATTTCGGGCGAGGTGGCGGCTTGCTTTGTTTTGCTTGTGGTGTAATCTTGCGCGCTCCCTCCCGGTAACAACACCATCTGATTTAGCCCGGCGTTCAGCGCGCCGGATGTGGCCCTGATGGTGAATCGCATTGGCGGTTTCACGTCGTGTCAATTCACCGCTGGCGACACCCTCGTGAATACGGTGTCGCTGATTTTGCTGCCGATGATCTATACCTGGTGTTTGTGCTGAGGCAAGGATCGTGATCCCAAAAACGATAGAGGTCAAAAGAATAATTCCCTTTTTCATACGCTTATTGATTTATTTGCCCCTTAGACCAGCAGGCAGAGGCAGGGTTTAAGCCGGAAAGGAGAAATTACTATTATTCTGCCGTAGCGGGCAGCTTAATGATGAACTGGCTGCCTTTTCCCTTGTCGGAGATCAGTTCAATGCTTCCATTCATGCGGTCTACGAGTGTTTTGACGATCGCGAGACCTAACCCGTTGGAAGTTTCGCCGGCGGTTGGCCGGGCGCTGAGTTTTTTGAACTTCTGGAACAACTGAAGTTTATCCTTATCCGAAAAGCCCGGTCCCTGATCCCGTATAGAAATGTTAAGGCTCCCGTTCGATCGGGTAGCGGAAACTTCCACCATGGAGTTCTTATTGGAAAATTTTATGGCATTGGTGAGCAGGTTGTCTATGATCCGGCTGAGGTAGTCGGCATCCAGAAATACATTTCCGTTTTCCACTTTGCTTATATGCAGGTGGATATTTTTTGCTTCGGCGGCAGGAATGAAGGACTTTGTTTTTTCCAATAAAAATGCACTGATATCAAACGCTGAATAATTAGGCTGCACATTCTCCTCAAGCATATGAACGTCCAGCAAATCCTTGATGAGGTCAAGACCCGCTTGTGTGGCATCTTTTGTCATACGCACGTAACTCATCTGGTCTTCTGTAAGGCCACCTTCGAATTCCATTAGATCCGCTATACCTTTGATCCGGTTCAGAGGAGATTTCAGATCATGCGCGACAATACCCATAAGGGTATCTTTCTCGTGGTTGATATCCGACAGCTGTTGATTCCGCCTGGAAAGCTTTTCATTTTGATCGATAATTTCCAGTCGTTGATTCTGGATAAATTGATTCTGCTGAGCTAGCTTTTCATTTATTTCGCTGCGTTTTTTGCTGTTCCGCCATTGAATAAGTCCGATAATACTAACAAAAACGATAATGATGATGAGGATGACGTTTTGAAGCTTCTGCTGTTTAATAATGGCTTCCGTCTTAGCCTGGTCGACTTTAAGAAGTTCATTTTCCTGTTCCTTTCTTTCAATCTCAATTTCAAACTGAAGACGTTCCACCTGACGGGCCAGATCGAGATCCTTAATGGAGTCTTTCAGGATCAGGTATTGATTTAAATTATGAAGACCTGCGGTTTTGTTTTTTTCTTTCTCCGACAGTTTCCATAGATGATAATGGGAATCCATTTTTGAAGTGAGATCATTTGTCTTCGACGAGATCGCGAGGGCCAGGTTGTAGTACTTCTTTGCTTCTGCCAGATTTTTTGCCGCAAACTTGATCTGTCCCATAGTCAGGTATGCCTGCGGTTGCATCCTTACGTTGTTTTTCTGGAGAATGACCCTCAGGCCTTCGGCACATATATCCTGAGCTTCCCGTAACAGTCCCTGATGAAGATAACTTTTGGCGATATACGTCTTTATTTCAGCCAGGTTAATTTCATCGTGAATAAGGCTGGCGGCTGAATCGGCGCGGTGCAGGTAGAGGAGCGCTTTTTCGTGCTCGTTGTTTTCCTGGTAAAACCTGCCGGTCTGAATAAATGCCGATGTAATATCCGGGGTATTGCCAAGGGATATGCGGATTTTATTTGCCTTCAGGTAATTGTTTTCCGCTTTTGCATTGTCGCGTTGCGATTTGTACAAACGGGCAAGGCTTTGATAGGTATAGGCCAGCCCGGTAGGATCGTTAATATCCTCAAAAATGGCCTGTGCCTCAATGAAGTAGTCGTATGCCCTGGATAAGATTCCCTGCTCAAAGAATAGCCTGCCGAGGTTGTTGTTGGAAAATGCCCTTTGCAGGGAATCACTTTGCTCGATTGAAAGCTTCAGCGCCTGGTCGTAATATTCGTACGATTTGATGCGGTCGCCTTTATAGTTATAGGCAACGCCAATAAAGTTCAACGGTTCTGCCAGACCGCGCGAAAGACCTAATTCTTTCCCAAGCTCATAGGCCTGCAGTGCATACATAATCGTGCTGTCGGGATATGCAGACCGGTATTCCCATGCCAGGTCGTCTAGCAGGCTGAACCGTTTCTCGCCTTCCGTGGATGAAATTTTCCTTCTCAGGCTGTCGATCAGGTGGATGTTTTGTGAAACCGCGCAGAATGACCAAAAAACAAGAAAAAGTGAAAAAATAACCGGTTTCTTCGCCACAAGAGAATTTTTATACCTGGAAAGATTGCAATAAAGTTAATCTTTCACAACGTCTTTCAAAAAGTTAACAGACTAATCAATTTCTTCAAAATCCAGGTCGCGCCCATAGGTCTCGTCGATAACGCTCAGGGCTATAAAAGCGACAATTATCGTAACAATTCCGATGATCAAAGCGCCGTGTATGACACCAATCCTCCCGCGCAGAAATTCAAAAATCAACGTAAGAGGAACCACCGTCCCCCGAATGAAATTTGGGACCGTGTTCGCAACAGTGGAGCGAAGATTTGTGCCAAACTGCTCCGCGGCGATCGTTACAAACAGCGCCCAGTAACCAACACCAACACCGACCAGAAAGCACGCAAAATAAAAAAAGCCCACCGTCCTGATAGGCAAAAAGAGGTAGAATAGGATAAAGGCCATTGTCAACAATATGAAAACAGCCACGATCTTTTTTCGGGATCCAACGATCTGACTGATTGATCCGCTCGACAAATCCCCGACAGCGAGGCCGATGTAACTGAACATCACGGCGTCTCCGGCACCCACGGTTCCGGTGATTGCCAGTGCTTTTGCAAACTCGGGCGAGAATGTGATGAGAATCCCGATAGCATACCAAATCGGCAGACCGATGAATATGCAGCCCATGAACTTAATAAACCGGTTCCTCTTTTTGAATAATTGAAAAAAATCGCCCCTGACCACTGTTTTTCCTTTCGTCTTCAGGAAAATTCCCGACTCGAAAACGCTGACACGGGCGACGAGCAACATCAGTCCCAGCCCACCGCCAATAAAATATGCGATATGCCAGTCAAAAATCTTCGAGATAAAGTTGGCAAAGACAGCGCCCATTAGTCCAACGGTAGCAATAATGGTAGTTCCATAACCGCGCAAATGGGTGGGCAGCGTTTCTGAAACCAGCGTTATACCTGCTCCCAGTTCGCCCGCGAGGCCGATACCCGCGATAAAACGCAGTATTGCGTACTGATTCACCGACGTCACAAATCCATTGGCAATATTGGCCAGGGAATAAAGGAGGATCGAGCCAAATAGAACGGACAGGCGTCCTTTTTTGTCGCCCATGATTCCCCAGATAAGTCCACCGATCAATAGACCGGTCATTTGTACCCGTAACAGGAACTCTCCCTGACTGAACAGCTGATCTTCCGGAATACCAAGCGATATCAAACTTGGTCTTCTTACAATACTAAAAAGCAGGAGATCGTAGATGTCGACGAAATAGCCGAGCGCAGCAACAATAACAGGAAGGCTGAAAAGTTGCTTGAAATGTTTTTGGTCCATTCGGGAAATTTGGATCCTAAAATAGAAAATCCAGCATGGTTTTCTACACCGCTGTCAAAATAATGAAACGGATAGGGTGCCGAGTTGCGCAGGCAAACGCTAGACTTTTGAAAGCGCCTGGTCCAGGTCTCCGACAAGGTCTTCCACGTCCTCCACGCCGATGCTTAACCGGATCAGGGAATCGACCAGTCCTCCTTTGAGACGGTCCTCCTTCGGAATGCTGGCATGTGTCATGGATGCAGGATGATTGATCAATGATTCCACGCCGCCCAGGGACTCGGCCAGGGAGAAAAGCTCGACACTTTCCATCAGCGTGGTCGCTTTTTGCAGGCTGTCGTCTTTTAATGTAAATGACAACATGCCGCCGAAATCTTTCATTTGTCTTTTTGCGATCTCATGGTTGGGGTGATCGGCGAAGCCCGGCCAATATACTCTCCCGACCTTGGCATGACTTTTCAGATACTCGGCGACTTTCCGGCCGTTGAAACAGTGTCGCTCCATGCGGAGATGCAGGGTTTTGATACCCCGTAGCACAAGGAAAGAATCCTGTGGCCCCGGAACGGCGCCGCAAGAGTTCATAATGAAGTGCAGGTCCTGGTAGAGTTTTTCGTCATTCATCGCCAGGGCACCCATAATCACATCGGAATGTCCGCTGAGATACTTGGTTACGGAATGCATGACGATATCGGCGCCAAGATCAAGAGGGTTTTGCAAATACGGAGATGCAAATGTGTTATCTACGGCAACGACGATATTGTTTTTCCTGGCAAGATCAACACAGGCCTTGATGTCCACAATATTCATTAGTGGATTGGTGGGAGTCTCCAGCCAGAAGAGTTTCGTTCGGGGATTGATGAGTGGTTCTATGTTCGCGGTGTTGGTGAGATCGATAAAATGAAATTTGATGCCGTATTTTTCAAAAACCCGTTTGAACATCCGATACGACCCGCCATATAAGTCATTGCTGGTGATTACTTCGTCGCCGGGGTTCAGTAATTTGATCACGGCGTCCGTTGCCCCCATGCCCGAGGAGAAACAAATGGCAAACTTCCCGTTTTCCAGGGCCGCAATGCTTTTTTGGAGCGCATTCCGCGTCGGATTCGCCCCCCTGGCATAGGCATAACCTTTGTGAACCGCGGGTGATTCCTGTACATACGTGGATGTCTGATAGATCGGAGTCATGATGGCTCCCGTGGATGGGTCTGGTTCTACGCCAGCGTGTACTGCTTTTGTTCCGAATTTCATAAATAAAGATTGTGTGTAAAGATACAGCAGAAGAGATAGCGTCAGGGTGGAGCGGGTAGATTTTTTAATCGCTCCGTTACTTTTAACTTCGTTTTGGTATATTGAAACTGAAGTGGAGCCGTCGACCTCGCCTGTTTTTTCGTCTTTTGGATCCATCTGGAAGTTTGATAATCCGGAAGAAAATCAGTATGCCCGGTTTACCCGGGAAAATGACCTCACCGCCTTCCGGCTGTTTACATTCAGTTCCCTGATTTTTGTAACGGTCTTCCTGCTTGTTGACCTCAATCGTGAGGTGAATTTTTTCTGGGTACTGGTCATGCGTTCCGGTTTGTTGATTCTTAACGCGCTGTTTTTATCGTTATCCTATCTTCGGCATTTGTCTGCCGGTCAGATCCAGTTTGTCCTGGTATTTCAAATCATGTTAAGCTACGCGATGTATTTTGCGCAGGCGTTTTTGGCGCAGATGCCGGTGTTCTTTCTGACCAACGTCTTATTGCTTTTTTTCTATGCGGGAATCACCGTCAGCGGTATCCGTTTTCGCTATGGATTGTGTATCAATGCAATTGTCTTTCTTGTATTTATTATTCTGGCAGAGAACCTGTCCGAGCCCTTTTATCAGTCGCAGGAGCCGAACCTGACTGTCAATTTGCTGGCGAGTATCATCTCGGGAGGATTTATTGAGAAACAGAAAAGAAAAGAATTTCTTCAATTCAGTGAATTATTAAAGAGAAAAACTGAACTGGACGAATTGAATCAGCAAAAGAACAGGGTGATATCCATTCTTTCCCATGACGTCGCTTCGCCATTACAATCCACCAGTGGTTTGCTCAGTACATTTGAAAAAAATCAAATCACTAAAGAGGAATTGGATCATTTTATGGGGAAGGTCAGGCAGCGTCTGGATGTTGTGTTGTCTCTGGTATATAGTCTCGTGCGTTGGTCGAAAACACAAATGGATGGATTTAGTGTCCACCGCGTGGCCATGGAAGTGCTGCCGGCTCTCCGGGAGAGTATCGTGCTTGCAAGTCCCATGGCCACTGCGAAGTCAATCGCGTTTACCGTTGACTGCCCGGCCGGATTATCGTTCTATGCGGATCGTGAAATGGTTGAAATAATACTCAGGAACCTGTTGTCGAATGCCGTTAAGTTTACTCCGCCTGAAAAAAAAATATTTATAAAAGCATATCCGGAAAACGGCATGTGTGTTGTGTGCGTGTCGAATGAGAGCGATCCGATTCCGGATCACGTGCTGGAAAAACTTTTCACATTTCAATCGCGGTCTGGGCCGGGTACGGCAAACGAGTCCGGGACCGGACTGGGCCTGGCTATGTCGCAACATTTCGCCATCCTGAACGGAGGTAAAATAGTATTGAAGCCATATACAGAGCCGGTGAATACATTTTGCCTGGAACTTCCGATGAATTAGGCAGGCTTATTTTTCCAATAGGAACGGATGGTCTCTTTCCATTGATCGCCGCCTTTCAGGTAAAGCGCGGTGTTGATGAGCATTTTATCTTCCGCTGTTGGGTTTTTTTGCCTTTCGGTGGATTTGATGATCAGGTCATAGAGTGTTTTTCGAAAGGAGGGTCCCTGTTTTTCGGCAAGGATTTTTAAGTCATCGAGAATTTGAGCCTCGTCGGGTTCCTGCAGTTTTTCCTTTTTTGCGACAGGTGATTGAACTTCGGGCGCAGGCTCCTGTATGGTGTCGCTTAGTTGCGTCGGTGCGACCAGCGTTGCCGCCTGCTGTTTTAGAAAGTCGTCAAGATCTTTTAATGTGTTTTTCTTCTTGCTCATGCGAGGTTGTTGAGGATCGCCTGTGCGATCGGCTGATATTCTTTTTCCGCATCCAGGGTACTGAAATTTACGAAAAGATTTTTTTGCGGTACCATTACCGGTAAAATAATCGCGTCCAGGTTTTTCAGGTTTTCGCGCACGGTATACAGGTTGGTGGCGCTGTGAATACGGTTGGGTAAAATGATGATTCTGAGCCTCGGATTAAGTTCCCTTGCGGGTGCAAGGTCTGCTACGGTTTGGTAAGTGACGAGCAAATCATTTTGCGTTAAGCTGGTGGGCACGATGACTGCGTCACTTACGAGGCATAGCTTTTTTATTCCTTCGTCAGTGGTTTTTCCTGCGCTGTCAACGATCACATAGTCCGTTGTTTTCAGGGCTTTGATCCGGGAGAGTTCATCGGCGACATGACTGTCCTCCGAACCAAGCAGTTCAAATCCTTGTCTGCCCGTGTTGGATTTGAAGATCTCCATTTTGCGGAGTGTATTCAGGGTATAATTGGTGTCGGTTTCAACCAGCATGACCCGGTTACCCATCTGGTGCAGCGTGGTCGCGAGGTTGATCGCATTGGTTGTTTTACCAGTTCCACCTTTGCGGCTTATAAAGGAAATGATGCAGGACATCCCTAAAAATAGAAAAACCGGAGCGTTTAAAAACCTCCGGCTATAAATAATTCAAAAGCATCTTTAAATTCCACGGCTTACATCGAATTTTTCAAGGTAGTCGGCAACCCTTCTGACCACACTTCCACCCAAGGCGCCATCGACAACACGATGGTCATAGGAATGGGAAAGGAACATTTTGTGGCGGATGGCAATGGCATCCCCGTAGGGCGTCTCCACAACCGCTGGTTTTTTCTGGATGGCACCAATTGCAATAATACCTACTTGCGGCTGCATGATGATGGGTGTTCCCATTACATTGCCGAACGTTCCTACATTCGATACGGTAAAGGTACCGCCTGCAAGGTCATCGGGTTTCAGCTTGTTATTCCTGGCTCTTTTAACGAGGTCATTGACAGCTTTCGCAAGACCGCTCAGGTTGAGCTGATCCGCATTCCGGATAACAGGTACGATCAGGTTCCCGCTCGGCAACGCTACGGCGATACCAATGTTAATGTCTTTTTTCTTTATAATCCTATCACCGTCTACCTGGATGTTGATCATCGGGTAGTCCCGGATAGCAAGAGCAATGGCTTCCACAAAAACAGGTGTAAATGTCAATGCATCGCCATCCCGTTTCTGAAATTCGTGTTTTACCTTGTTTCTCCAGAGAACAACGTTAGTTACATCCGCTTCCACAAACGAGGTTACGTGCGGCGCAATACGTTTTGAATCAACCATTCGCTCCGCAATCATTTTACGCATGCGGTCCATTTCAATGATCTCATCTCCCGCGAATATCGAAGGAGCTACTGTTGAGGTAGTCGATGCAGACGCTTTGGTTTGCGGTGCCGGTTTTACAGACACTCCGGTTTTCCGGTGCTGAACAAAATCAAGGATATCTTTTTTTGTAACCCGGCCCTCTGCTCCTGTTCCTTCGATAGTTTCGAGTTCGGCGATGGTTATGTTTTCTTCACGGGCAATATTTTTGACTAAGGGAGAGTAGAATTTTGTACCTGATTTAAAATCGACCGCCCCGTTTGTGTGAGTCGCAGTTACGTGCTTCCCGGCAGTGGAGGTGTGTACGTTGTTCGTTTGCGGCGAAGGTACCTCAGGCGATACTGCTTTTTGTTCTTCAACTTCCGCCTCGATGACAGCAATGGCCGCCCCGACTTTGACGAGTTCCCCGTCTTTGGCAAGTATCTCTTTCAATATACCGGCGTGAGTGGATGGAATTTCGGTGTCCACTTTGTCGGTTGCGACTTCCAGAATGGATTCCTCCAATTCAATTTTATCACCGGGCTTTTTGAGCCACGTCAGAATAGTAGCTTCTACAATACTTTCGCCCATTTTAGGCATAATCAGTTCTACTAGCGCCATTCGGATTGATTTTCAACGTGTAAAGTTAATATTTTTCGTGCGTAACGCTAACCGATCTTTGCACCTAAAATGCGCGCGCATTAACAGCGTATCCGGGTCATTCGTCTGTAAAAAACCGATCTTACGAACACTCGTAACCGGTTTTTGTGTTCTCGTCCTTCTGAGTCGTAGTCCTCCCGGCCCGTGAATCCTACCTGACTTCGCGATCCCTTATTTTGGGAGGCTTAACCGGATCAGGTTTAATACAGCGGCTGACGCCATTTTGATATTTATAGCCCGGTCCGTTGAAAGCTGAAGTTTTTTTGTCACCGTATGGTGTTTGTCGGAATATGCTATCCAGACAGTACCGACCGGTTTTTCAGGTGTCGCGCCTCCGGGTCCGGCGATGCCGCTTGTTGCTACTCCGATATCCGTGTTAAACTTCGCCCGTACAAGATTGGCCATCTCCATGATAGTAGGCTCGCTCACCGCTCCGAACTGTTCCAGTGTCTCGGGTTTTACACCCAGCTGCCTCATCTTAATGTCATACGCGTAAGGGATCATGCTCCCCTGAAAATAGTCGGAACTCCCCGGTACACTGGTAATAAGGTGGGATAGGTAACCGCCCGTGCAGCTTTCTGCAACGGATAGGGTAAGCCTCCTTTTACGCAACATGTTGCCGATTACAATTTCCAGCGGATCATCACCATAACCATAAATAAATTCGCCTGCCAGGGGGATCAACCGCTCCGCGTAACCGTCAACTTCCGCCTTTATCTTGTCCTGATCGCTGCCGATACCCGTCAGCCTGAGTTTGACTTCCCCCAAACTGGGTAAATATGCAAGCTTGATATGCGGCGGCAGTGAATTTTCCCACGATGAAATCTTCTCAGCGAGATAGGACTCTCCAATCCCTACCGTCCTGATGACCTGGTGGTGAATGACCGGCGTTGTGAATGCCTCTTTCAACCTGGGGATAACAAGCTCTGTCATCATCTTTTTCATTTCATGCGGAACACCTGGCATGGAGACGAAAACTTTGCCATTCTTATTAAACCACATTCCCGGGGCGGTACCGATCCTGTTTGTTACTTTTTCGCAGCATACCGGCAAGGCTGCCTGTTGCCTGTTGACTTCCGTAAGCGTACGGCCACGGCTTCTGAAAAACTCCGTCACCTCAGCCAGCGCTTCGTCATTGATTTTCAATTCGCAGTTGAAGTATTTGACTAAACAAGGTTTGGTCAGGTCGTCGTTTGTCGGTCCGAGACCGCCGGTGATCAAAATAATGTCGGCGCGCGTCTCCGCCTCCGCAAATGCCTTTAGGATCTCATGCTCGACATCACCTACTGTCGTCTTCCGTATGACCCTGATACCGGCCATTCCGAGGTGGACTCCCATCCACTGTGCGTTGGTATCCACAATTTGTCCATAGAGAATCTCATCGCCGATCGTCAGGAGCTCCGCTGTTACCTCTTTCATAGTATGATCAAATAAAATTTAAACTCGTTTCCAACGTTCTGCTCCCGGCGCTGGTCTACCCTTATGAAGCAACTATTTCGAAACTATGAAAGCAAAAGTATTCAGGAAGATTGGAATTCTATCAACAATTTTCTCCATGGGGACAATAATTGCATTGTTGTTCTCTTGTGATGTGCTCGAATCGGAGACGGATGTATTGGAACCGGTTGTTGACATCGACGGGACGGAAGTATACGTGCTGGCCAACGGATCGTCATTCATCGACCTGCAGTCCAAGGTTCAAACAAGTCAGCCTGCGCGGTTGGCGGTCACATCGGAGCCACGCCACGGACTTCTGGCCGACCTCGGACACGGGATCTTACAGTATTCCCCGACAACCGGTAGCTCACGGGCGCGTGATGCATTTGAATTCACCCTGTATTCCGCCACCAACGAGATTATCAGGAGAGACAGCGTGGTCATTGTAATCGAAAGTGACTCCACAAACCTCCCATGCAATATCTACCCCGTTAACGACTATGTATATTCTGTTGGCACAACGGGCGTACTGATCGATGTAACCGCAAATGACGTGATCTGTTCCAACGCGGCGGAGGTATCGGTCTATTCGCCTGCGAGTTCCTTTCCTCCTTACTTCGGAACAGCGGAAGTGGAAAATAACAGGATCCGTTATGTACCAGGTCCATCCTTTACAGGCGAGGATAAGATTATGTACAAACTTACAACGTCCAACCCGGCCCGGATAGCTTATGGTATGGTTTATATCACCAGTGACTCGGCCTGCACGTTCTCAGTTGCAGACGACCTGTATACTTTTGACAGCCTGGTCGAAAACAGCAACGTCATCTTGAAGACATTCGAAAATGATTCATTATGCCAGGCGTTGAACCAGTACCAGGTAAACCTGAAGTCGGGTCCGGTCTACGGAACGGCATTACTCACGCCCGATGGATTCCGGTATCAGGTACCCGATTCAGTCGGATTTGTTTTTAACGATCACTTTACCTATGAAGTCTGTATTGATGCTTCCTGCAAAATTGCCAGGGTGGATGTCAGACTGATGGCGGACACGGTAACTAACTGTAATTTTTTCGCGGTACCCGATTCTGTCGATATCTCGAACAGCCCCCTGGGTACCGTGTTCCTCGAGGTTACAAAGAACGATTCGATCTGCGGAGAGTTGACGAGTTTTGGAATCACTGAAAATCCGGTATACGGCACGGCGTTTATCAACGCATCAAACAAAACGATCGGGTATCAGCGCGATCCCCTGATGAACAGGAACGACTCGCTGCGTTATGAGATATGTAAAGGGGAAAAGTGCAGTACGGCGGCAGTGTATATCAAACGAACGAAATAGTAAAACAAAAACCCAGAGGACTCCGGTTGACAAAGCCGGGGTCTTTTTGCATGCATGCATAATCACTACGACCTGCTGACGCGGTGTAAAAATGGAGACGCGAAATCGCAGCGCATTCTTTACGACCTTTTTAAGGCCAAGCTGATGGGGCTTTGCAGGAGATATGCGCGTAATCGCGAAGAAGCACAGGATGTCCTTCAGGAAGCATTCATCAGGATATTTAACAATATGCATCAGCTGGAGTCCTCGGAAAAGCTCGAGAGCTGGATGAAATCCATCGCGGTCCACACAGCGATTAACCAATATCACCGGACAAAGAGGTATGAACTGATATTTTCACCATCCGCTGAAAATAATGACGTATCCGCCGTCCAATCCCTAAAGGACTTGCAGCTGTATCCGGACGAGTTTCTGATTTCACTGGTCAATAATCTCCCGGACGGTTGCCGGATGGTGTTTAACCTGTATGCTATCGAAGGGTACAGTCATGCCGAGATAGCCGAAAAACTGAAAGTATCGGAAGGAACGTCGCGGTCCCAGTTTCATCATGCGAAGTACCTGCTGAAAGAAAAATTAAAATGCCAGGATCTGGCGCATTATTATGAAAAATTTGCCTGACGACGAATTGTTTGATGCATTGGAGACCCGGCTCAGGAATTTTATGGAAGAGCCCGGTGAAGAGGTGTGGACTAAGATCTCCGCTGACATTCCACGCTCGCGCACGCCCCTGCTGATGCTCTGGTTCAACAGGAGCGCGGCAATGCTGGCGATTGTAACGCTGCTGTTTCTACCTCGTGTCAAATCAGGTCTGCCTGTCTCCAATTCTACAAATGAATTCACGAAAGATACGTGCGTCCCTTCCGGCAAGGTACCTCCCCCGTTGGTTTTAACTCCCGGACGTGGTAATCGGATTGTTGGACGGGCCGACGCTACAGTGGCAAGCCTGGAGATCACTGGTAACCAAACAACTTCCCTCGATGTGACCGCTACACCATTCATTCCTGTAAACCACCTTGAAGATACATTGGCAGGAGCACGGGCTGCTACGCATTCGGATTCGGTTGAAGTCAAGGCTGCGATATTGCCTGTACCTTTAGCTGTTCCCGATTCCATTGAACTTACAGATACACGGGAACCTGGTGAGAAGAAGAAAAAAAGGCGTAGGGGCATATCTATTTATTCCCTTGTGACGCCTACGCTTTCCTACTATCGCATATCACCGCGGGCTGAAGATAACATCGTCATTGAACGTTTAAAAAGTCCACCGGTTCTTTCGGCTGGTCGTCTCGGCATCAGCATAGAGGCAGGTATTCAGGGAAAGATCACGAGCCGGCTGGAGTACCTCGCCGGAATAACATATTACAGTCAGTCGCAACGGATCAAATACGAGCAGTTAACAAGCGACCATGTGATTATCGAGGAAGATGCTGAGAAAGGTTATATGGTCAGGCCGGGAGTGCTGGAAAAATCCTTCCAATACAAGATGCAGAATATCGGAGCACAGGCCGGACTGATGTACTCGCTCAAACAAGTTGGATTAGTGCATAAAGCGGGTATCCTTTTACAGTACCAGAAAGGTTTCCATACACCGGATGAGGCCTCCGGGTCTAGCCGGACGAGACCGGACTACCTGAGTTATCAGCTGCTCTACCGGATGGAGTATGCAGTTAGGCGGGGTGTATTTGTATTTGTACAGCCAAGCTATTCTCGTTCCTTTTATTCCGACGAGTCGTTGCAAGCACCCTTCAGTCTGAAGCAAAGTCGTGCAGGTATTGGATTGGGAATCGTTTACCGTTTTTAACTTGGCGATGAATAGATTATTCCATAGCTTCCTTGGAGTATATCGAACCGTATGGGTTTCTCCGCAGCAGACTGGCAAAAAAGTATATACATCAATGGCTTTGCCGGGACCCGGCCCGTTATAAAAGCCGACTTATCCCGCCTCGAGGAGCAGGCTTCTTCTTATATGAGTGAGCAGGCTTTCGCTTATGTAGCCGGCGGCGCGGGTGGAGAGAGGACCATGCTAAATAACAGGCAGGCCTTCGGGAAATACCGGATAGTTCCCCATATGCTTCGGAACGTGGGTGAGCGTGATACGGAAATACGGTTGTTTGACAAAAAATTGCCTTCACCATTTTTGTTGGCACCTGTCGGTGTTCTTGAGCTGGTTCGCGAGCGAGGTGATTTGGATGTCAGCCGTGCGGCGGCAGCCTGCCAGGTTCCTTTTATTTTTTCCAACCAGGCTTCTGTGCCTATGGAGGAGTGCGCGGGAGCAATGGGGGGCAGTCCGCGCTGGTTTCAGCTTTATTGGAGCAAGTCGAATGAACTGATCGCCAGTTTTGTACAGCGCGCTGAGCGGTGCGGGTGTTCAGCCCTGGTGGTGACACTCGATACAACGATGCTGGGATGGAGACCCCGGGACCTCGATCTGGGTTACCTTCCTTTTCTAGAAGGTAAGGGTATCGCCCAGTATACATCCGACCCTGTGTTCCAAAAAATGCTTGACAGTGATTTGCCTTCTTCACAAACAAAACGCAGGATCACTTTTCGTACGATACAGGGTTTGATCGCAATGGTTAACAACTATCCCGGTAACGGATTCTTAAAAAAGTTAAAATCGGGACGACCAGTCCATGCTGTTCAGAAATTCGTAACCACCTATTCCAACCCCTGTACTACCTGGAACGATTTGAGTTTTCTTCGTTCGTTAACCAGGCTTCCAATCATATTGAAGGGTATACTACATCCGGACGATGCACTCAGGGCTCTTGATGCCGGAATGGATGGAATTTATGTCTCCAATCACGGCGGTCGCCAGGTCGATGGATCTATTTCTTCCCTGGAAGCTCTTCCGCATGTCGCCAGGGTCGTGAAAGGCAAGGTACCCATCCTCCTGGATAGCGGAATCCGAGGCGGAGCGGATGCATTTATTGCGCTTGCATTGGGTGCCACGGCTGTTTGTATAGGCAGACCGTATGTTTATAGCCTCGCGATTGGTGGAGAAGGAGGTGTCCGGGAACTCCTTCACCATCTCATGGCAGAGTTCGAGTTGACGATGGGACTTTCCGGCTGCCGTAATATTGCGGATATAACCCCTGAGTCCGTAACGATGTAACCTGAAATCATTCCATCGAAACGGTTCGGGTGCGGTTTTTTCTATCTTTGCTGCATTGAACGATATGAAAATAGGGAGAATACTTTTACTTGCGCTTGTACTCATCATGGGTGCATGTACGACGGCCCAGATTAATCAGACGCTGGGAGATGTCAACAAGGCTCTCGGCGAAGGTACGCCGCTGACAACAGCCGAAGTCGCTGACGGTCTTAAAGAGGCCCTCATCAAAGGCATTTCCTCGGGTTCTGACCTTGCATCCCAACTCGATGGCTATTTCAAGAATCCTGAAATTAAGATTCCCTTTCCGCCGGAAGTAAAAAAAGTAGAGGACAAGCTCCGTCAGGTGGGACTGGGAGGAGAGGTGGATAAATTCGTAATGACACTCAACCGGGGAGCCGAAGATGCGGCGAAGGAAGCAAAACCGATTTTTATCGCCGCTATCCGGTCGATGACCATTCAGGATGCCTGGGGAATATTAAAGGGGCAACCGGATGCGGCAACACAATACCTGAAACGGACGACGTCGGGTTTGTTGAAGGAAAAATTCAAGCCTGTGATTCAAAACTCGTTAAATAAGGTAAACGCCACCCGGTACTATGGAGATATTGCCAATACCTATAATAAGATTCCGCTTACCGAGGACATCAATCCAAACCTGGACGACTATGCAACGGATAAGGCGATCGAGGGACTTTTTGTGATGATCGCCCGCGAGGAAAAAAATATTCGCCAGGATCCCCTCGCTCGCACAACAGAATTGCTGAAGAAGGTTTTTGGTGCACAATAGAAAGCTCGTTGCCTTATTATGCAATGCCGGGTCCGGTGGAGGAACCTGGACCTTATATTTTCGCGGCTCCGGGAGATTTTTGCAGTTGTTGGGCGGTTTGACCAATATTTTTATCTTTGCAGCCGCTGTTTTCAGAGCTGTTTTGAACTGGCCACGGCCCGCTCAGAACGGTCACCGGCTAAGGACGATAGCGCTGTGGCGTTTTTAGTGTTTCCGGAGAAAGAACCCGATTAGTGATGAGAAAATACACAAGTTGGGCTGACGAATAAGACAGTATTCCGGCCTCGTAGTTCAATGGATAGAATAGGAGTTTCCTAAACTTTTGATGCAGGTTCGATTCCTGTCGAGGCTACTGAACCGGACAGATCAAGGAAATTACTTGGTCTGTCTTTTTTATTTGTGGCCATATCAGTTGAAAATGAATGAAATAGCTTGATTGCCTCGTTCACTTTTGTGGTTCGACAATGGTTGATTTTGCTATCATATAGTAAGCCCTTCCGGAAACATCATTTTTTGCATACTTAGCTGACCTAAAGCACTTCTGGATTCCCATAAATCACGCAGATTTGCAAAGATTTCTACCGATTCGGCTATGGCTTTGGATGGGTTCGATGGCCAACTCCCCATACTAGACCAAGCTGTTCAAACTAAAACAGTCATTGGTTTGCTTCCAACGGGCGGAGGTAAATCCCTTACCTATCAATTGGCGGCTATGCTCCAACCTGGCATAACAATCATCATTGACCCGATTCGGTCATTGATGGTTGATCAGTATAATAGCCTTAAGGAAATTGGCATAGATAAATGTGAGTTTATCAATTCAACACTTAAACCTGCGGAACGCAATTTTAATCAACATAACCTTTTAGCAAAGGGGCAGCTTGAGTTTATCTTTGTTTCTCCTGAAAGATTTGTAATTGCACATTCATCACGATACTCCATTAGAGTATCGACATTTTCAAAATGCCTAATTGTTTTTCCGCTCTCATCATATAGCTTAAAAAATCTCTGGGGTGCTTTATGTGTTTTAGATTCTTGAAATTGAGTTTGATTTTCGCCATTTTTTTTGTAGTATAAACTACAGACTTGCATTGGCTAATGACTTTCTTTTAAAATATCCCGAGCTACCGATGGGAGAGTGCTCATGAGACTTTTACAGGATGATATTCCTGATATTTTATTCTTAGATCTTTTAATGCCTTGTAAGGATGGACATGAATGCCCTAAAAGAAATACGGGTGATAAACGATATGACTCCATGCCAATTAGTGCTTCCATTGTCAAGAAGTGCGCTCAACTTGCAAGCATGCTGTTGAGTTGAAGTTTTAGCAACTTTGTGAACTACCGGAGGGGTCCTCGTTATTTTGGAAACAAACAAACTCAAATTGGACACATTAACCGATAGGGCAGCTATTAGATTTGGTATTTGTTCAATTAAAATATAAGCTATGAGTAAGGAGCAAAATATTCACAAGGTAGATTCCATATCAGAGTTACACCATCTAATGGGTTTGCCGAGCCCAAAGCACCCACTTTTAAGTTTGGTGGATAATGATCAGTTGAAAACTAACGCGACCGATCAAATGAAGTCCATCAGCATGCGGTTTTTCGGCCTGTCATACAAAAAGGCTGTTAACGGTAAAATGGGTTACGGACAAGGCTATTATGATTTCGATGAGGGAGGAATGATATTTACCGCTCCTAATCAAATAATCACAACGTATGATGGTCATGCCAGTCATATCGGTAAAACCATTTTTTTTCACCCCGATCTCCTTTTCAACTATCCTTTAGGTAAGAGTATTAGCAGGTACAGCTTTTTTGATTACCAGTTGAATGAAGCCCTTCATTTGTCGGAAAATGAAAAAGCGATCATACTGGGTTTATTCACCAATATAGAAAATGAGCTTAGTACATCTATTGATGAAATGAGCCAGGATGTTTTAGTTTCCTATCTTGAAGTATTGCTCAGTTACAGTCAACGTTTTTACAAACGACAATTTATCACCCGAAAGGCTGTCAATCATGATTTGCTTACGCGGATGGAAGTATTGCTCAACGATTATTTCAACCAGCAGCCTTCCCAGAACGGTTTGCCTACAGTAGAATATCTTGCCGATCATTTGAATCTTTCTCCAAGGTACCTGAGCGATATGCTTCGTTCACTTACCGGACAAAATGCGCAACAACATATTCATGAGAAATTGATCACAAAAGCTAAAGAATATTTAAGTACGACTGATTTAACGGTAGCAGAGATAGCTTATGCGCTGGGCTTTAAGCAACCACAATCACTTAATAAACTTTTCAAAAAGAAACTCCATCTTTCCCCACTGGAATACCGAACCTCATTCAATTAACTGAATCTGCCGTGGCAATAAAAATTGTCAATTTGGAAACACTATAGCTCATTATGGAAACACCCCATGTGATTTTAAGGGACTTACTTTGTAGAAGAAACTTAAAGTAGTGCAGGGATGAAAAAATGGACAGAAGGTGATATACCAGATCAGTCTGGAAGAGTAGCATTAATTACCGGAGCTAATTCCGGGATTGGCTTTGAATGCGCGCGGGCTCTGGCAAAAAAGGGGGCTACCGTAGTTATGGCTTGCCGGAGTACAAATAAATGTAATGACGCACGGAAGCAATTATTACAGATCATCCCTAATGCAAAATTAGTGGTTATGGAACTGGATCTTTCCGATCTGGACTCAGTTAGAAACTTTGCCGGAACGTTTCAGAGATCCTATGATAAACTGGATATCTTGATGAACAACGCCGGGGTTATGATCCCGCCTTACACGAAAACCAAACAGGGCTTCGAATTACAGTTCGCTACCAATTACCTGGGCCACTTTGCACTAACAGGCTTGCTGCTTCCAACGATGACTGAAGTAGACAATTCCCGAATCATTACTGTCTCCAGTTTAGCGGGAAATAATGGAACGATCGATTTTGACGATCTGCATAGCAATTCTAAACCGTACAAAAAATGGGATGCTTATGGACAAAGTAAGCTGGCAGAACTGATCTTTTCATTTGAATTGGCAAGGCGACTGGAAGGTTCAAAATCAAAGACGATATCAGTTGGAGCACATCCTGGAGGATCTGGCACCAACCTTCAGAGGACAACAGGTTTCTTTTTGAAGAATGTATTGTTCCCTTTACTATCACATTCACCTGACAAAGCTGCTTTACCATCTCTGCTTGCCGCTACCGATCCGATGGCAACCAATGGTACCTATTGGGGCCCCTCAGGCTTCAGTGAATTAAAAGGTTCTCCACACCAGGCTAAAGTCCCTGGAGCCGCCTATGATACAACAATAGGCAGTCGTTTATGGAAGGTGGGCGAAGATCTGACTGGTATTAAATATGACTTGAAAATAATGAGCTTAAGATGATTGCCCGTATTTAGTTTGATTACTCTGGAAAACCTGGAGCTATCCTTTAGAAGTTGCCGATGAACATCAACATTATTCCGGGTTGAAAGACAACTTGAGCCACGGGTTAACCAGTCTTAACTCTTTAAATAATTAAACTCTAAATGACTACTATGCTAAAAATAGCAATTATAACCGGAAGTACACGCCCTTCCAGAGTAAACAAACAAGTAGCGGATTGGGTGCTGTCTCAAGTCCAAAACAGAGCAGATGCTACTTTTGAGTTGGTTGACATTGCCGACCATAATTTGCCTTTACTGGATGAACCTTTTCCTCCTATGATGGCGACTTATCAGCATCAACACACCAAACAGTGGTCAGAAAAAATCAGCTCTTTTGATGGTTATATATTTGTTACTCCTGAATATAACCATGCTACATCCGCGGCTCTAAAAAATGCGATCGACTATTTATTTTATGAATGGAATAATAAAGTAGCTGGGTTTGTTGGTTACGGAAGCGGGGGAGGTATAAGAGCGGTCGAAAACCTGCGCCTGGTCATGGGCGAATTAATGGTTGCGGATATCAAAGCCCAGCTATCATTATCCATGTTCACTGATTTTGAAAATTATTCAGTCTTTAAGCCTGCTGAGACGCATTTAACAATGCTTGCAACCATGATAGACCAGATCATTTCGTGGGGAACTGCCTTGAAAAGTATAAGAGCCAAAGCAGCTAAATAGTAGACTTTGATCTGCAATCTCAAATAGACAAATCGAGAAAAAGGAGTATCTTATCAAGCATCTATGAATCTTTTTGAGGAATTTCATAGATGCTAATAAAGCAAGATCATCAATACGGCAAGACTATTTTCATTTTTTTGAAAAAACTCCTAACTAGCCTCTATGACTCAGACAGAAGCACACACTCAATTGATAAATCACTTTCTTGAGCTAATTGAACTTACTAATGCAGAACGAGATCACGTTAAAAAAACATTTCAGTTAGTAAGGCTTCAAAAAAAACAAATTTACCTATACAAAGATGATGTCTGTAATTACTATACCTATGTTGTGAGTGGATGTCTGAGATCTTACCTTAACGATAGAAATGATGATTTGCATGTCCTGCGATTCGCATCGGCACACTACTGGATTCATGACTTAGGTAGCTTTCTTGACAATACACCATCACAGTTTTATATCGATGCTCTTGAGAATTCCATAGTTCTTCAAATTTCTAAAGAAAACTACCATTGGCTATTCACCATGGTACCTCAGTTTAATACGTTCTTCAGGATCAAGCTTCAGCGATCATTTATAGCCCTACAAAACCGGATTCTGTCAATGATCTCGAAAACTGCCGAAGAGCGATATGCCGAGTTTATAAGCCAGTATCCCAAGTTAGAACAAACCATTCCTCAGAATCAAATTGCAGCATATTTAGGAGTGACACCTGAATTTCTTAGCCGCATTCGTAAGAATTGGGCAACAAAAGACTAATCGCTTCTTGATCTAGGTCAATCCTGCTTCTTAAACAAAGTCAAGCAATCTACTCAGGTATTGCCCACACCTTTGCTATGCAATTGCGCAAGAATTGAATTGGTCTCGGCTATCGCACACAACTTAGTTCTAAGCTATATCGGGAACATTGATTTTCCTCTAGCGCAACCAATAACTTACAAAATGATAAACTGCGTAAAGCAAAATTTAAAAATGAAAGAAACAATTATCTCGGCTATGCTGCTTCTGGGAAGTATTATAGGCACATCGCTATCTACGAGCGCACAAACAATTAGTGATAAAAATCATGTTGTCTACCGAACTCTTAAAGTAGACGGTCTGGATATCTTTTATCGTGAGGCAGGTCCTGCCGCTGCACCAACTATTTTATTCCTTCACGGGTTTCCGTCCTCGTCTCACATGTATCGCGATCTAATTAACGATTTAGCTTCTACATATCATGTAATAGCTCCTGATTATCCAGGCTTCGGAAATAGCAGCTCGCCATCCATCGATCAATTCAAGTACACGTTCGATAACCTGGCAAATATCATAGAGAAATTCATTGATGCAAAAGGATTAAAAAAATTCAGTCTCTACATCCAGGATTACGGTGGCCCAATTGGATTAAGAATAGCCTCAAAAAGACCAGAAATCATTCAATCATTGATTATTCAAAATGCATTGGCACATACGGAGGGTATTGGACCCTATTTGGCGGCCTTTCCACCCTTCTGGACTAATAGAAATGCAGAGACAGAAAAACCACTGCGTGATTTTCTAACTATTAATGGAACAAAACTTCAATACTTTGATGGTGCCGAAAGCCCTGAAAAAATTAGCCCCGATTCTTACTTAATTGATCAATATTTTCTTGATCGTAGCGGAAACGTAGAAATTCAACTAGCTATTTTTTATGACTATCAAAACAACGTTGCTCAATTTGAGGTATGGCAAAACTATCTGAAAACGAAGCAGCCACCCACATTAATTGTATGGGGAAAAAATGATAAGTTTTTTACCACTGCCGAAGTGGATGCCTTCAAGAAAGACTTGCCTGATGCAGAGGTACACCTATTAAACGCAGGACACTTTGCTTTAGAAGAACACCATGCAGCAGTGGCCAAATACATTAAGTCCTTCTTGACTAAGAAAGGAATAAAATAGCCGACAGGAAAAATTCAGGACAAGTTGAGATATGAAAGCACTCAGAAATTTATTGTTGGGACTTATTGCGTTCGCTGAGCAGAATTGGCCAGAGGTATCCGCAAGAAAAGACAATAAATCTTCTGCTTTCACATCTCAGTTTTTAATACCCGACTTCAATGCAGTCGTAGTAACCTATAAAAAATGGATGATGGAGTTTCTTATCTTCTATTATGAGGAGTGCTAGAGACAATCGGCATCGGAGTTAATATTGGTTGTGATTCACCCCAAATAGCAAATGGAAACCGCATATTTCATATTAAGAGTTGCATTAGGATTAAACATTTTAATGCATGGCGTTACTCGGCTAGCCGGTACGCAAAATTTTAAGCAAGTGCTGCTGAAAGAATTTGAAGGTACCATCCTACCAATAAAGTTGACAGCAATTTTTAGTACGGTGTTGCCGTACATAGAAACTGTAGTAGGAACGTTTCTTTTAGTAGGGTTGTTAACGCATTATGTAATGTTAACAGGCTCGACCATTATGTTGGTTTTACTTTTTGGAAAATCGCTTAAATCGGATTGGCCAACGGTAACCTTTCAAATGGTCTACCTGCTGATTTATTCAATGCTACTCGCTCTAGCAGAATACAATACGCTCTCGTTAGATCAATTATTTTTAAAATACGTATTATAATGGAACCGACAAACGAAGAATGGGTAAATAATGAGTGCGGAGATTTCATGTGGGATGATGCTTTGAAACAACTGAATAAAGTATCTCCCACAGAATTGAACAAAGAGGTAAAAACGGTCTCCACTCAGCAATCTGAAACTGAGATAGCTCGAAACTAATTCAAAATGATCGAACCCCTAACCATAAAATTGATGAAATTTGCAAAAAAGTGTTCGAGAACGGTAATCTCCCGTCTGCAAAAAACAGGGTGAGAGTGGAGAGCGAGAGCGAATGATCTTAATTTCGCTCTTACACTATACGCTGGAAGAACATCAAGCCTTTCGGTATATCAGCCCGATCAAAAGCCCGGTTGTTGTAAACTGGAGGAGGTGGAAAGCGGTTTGGATCAACAGCCAGTCCGTCATGGATGTGACTTCAATCTTTGCAGCGTTCGCCAGGGTGGAAACCGTAAAAAGGAAAAAACCCATGAGCAGCGAAAATTTTATTCCACGCAAAACCGAATGCTGCTCTTTCTCATAAAACGGATAAAGATAGGCGATGATCAACCCTTGTATAAGCATAGAACCGAAACCCAGCGGAATGATCGGCTCTTGTCGATTGTAGATCCCCAGACGTTCGTACAGCGCTGCGAACCACATAAAATGCCATACCATTCCTAAAATCATGGTCGGTACCAGGTATGCCAATACGGTGAGCGTAAATCTTAACGGTGTAGTTTTCATTGGACACTATTCGGGTTTGGTCTTCTTCTTCTTTGATGATTTTGAGATTTTATTGAACTGGAGAGCCAACGATATCCATTGACGAAGTTGGTTACCTCTCGTGGCCTCCAGGCTGACAAACACAAATCCTTTCATAGGACGCCCGGTAAAATCCATCTCGCGGCATCCGGGTTGTTGCAACGCATTTTCGTATTCTTCCGGGGCAATCCGTACCATCAGTTCGTCATCCAGTATCCCCACGCACATTTTGGCATTGACCATGAACGTTAGGCCGCCCATCATTTTTTTCTCCTCAACTTTTCGGTGTATGCTTAACAGATCCCGGACCCGGCTGGCTAGTGTTTTATTAAAGGCCATTTTAATTCACTTGTGAAATGCAAGTATAAAGCTGTTGTAATTACTTGTAAAATGCAAGTATATTATTTGTAAGTTTGACCGTGCAAAAGAAAATTAAAAGACGGTCGGATTGCCCGATCAGCTACGCGCTTGATATTTTTGGTGACAAATGGTCTTTGTTGATTATGCGGGATCTTATGTTCCGCAGTAAAAGGACCTATGGCGAATTCCTGCATTCGGGAGAAAAAATAGCCACCAATATTCTGGCTGACCGTTTATCACTGCTGGAATGTGCCGGGCTTATCAAAGGCAAGAACGATCCTGAAAATAAAACCCGATTTTTATACACCTTGACGGATAAGGGAATCGCCCTTGTTCCCGTTTTGCTGGAAATAGTTTCCTGGAGCGCCCGCTATGATAAAAATACGGGGGCTCCGAAAGAGTTTGTCGCCCGGATAAGAAACGACAGGGAGAATCTGATCAGGGAAGTGGTGTCAAACCTTCGCAGATTAAAGAAGGATTTCTAATGCTAAGTTAGTTTTTGCCCGGGTACGTTCGAAAAAAAGAACGTGTTTACTAAAGCGGATTTTGGCTTGGCGTGTGTGTTAACGAAGAATCGTTTTATTAACGATGAGAATGAACAAAATTTCCTGTACCAGTTTGGAATTGGCTCGGGCGCGAGTGTGGGTGTCGGATATTCTTTTCTTCCATTCAGGGACAAGTCGAAGTCAATCGATACGCAGGTCATTTATCAGCAGTTGAGCACGAGGGTTGAGGTCGATGGTATCGGTGACGACCAGTGGAAATTCGGATCACTGAATCTGGCGGTCGCCTTCAGTTTTTGACGCAATACACAACCAGAAAAAACCATAGGAGAACAATGGAAGCTCCCGGCGCATAGTTATTCGACCGGTTCGCACCAGGTCAGAAACCTACTTGATCGTGGAAAAAGCGGTTGGCTTCATGAATACCGACTCGACCTTTTCCACGATCTTGCCATCTTTTTCCGATGCATCGCGCGCCGCGATCCAAACGGGATCGGCACGGAACGCCGCCCACGATTTTATGGCCTCCTCTTCACTCTTATGTGCGAGGAGATAGACCAGCTTCGACTGAGAATTGTCCTTCTCGACGCTGGTGAAATAAGCAATATTCTCCATATGGTGTTTTTCAAAGAGTTTGACTGTGTGGTCTTTGAATCGTGTGATCAGGTTGGGTAACCTGCCAGGCAAACACGTATAGGTTCTCAGTTCGAATACTCGTCCGTCACCGGAACCCGGTTTGATCATCGGCATGACCCCGGATGCATTCATAAACACGGAAGTAACCGATTGTACAATTTTTCCGCTTACTTCAGACTTGGCCGCCACTTCTTTCCATTCCGGGTCGGCCGAAAAATCCTTCCAGGATTTGTCACGGGCTTCCTTGTTTGGATAGGCGAGTATATAATAGAGTGCATTCTGATCGTTTTTCACGGGCAACCAGTACCCGATATTCTCCATACCGTGTTTTTCGAAAATCCGGGTGGTATGGTTTTGAAACCGGTCGAGCAATGCGTCCAGCCTTCCGGGGAAGCAATAGTAGATGCGCAATTCAAAATAGCGGGAATCTGTCTGCTGGGCGTTCATACTCATGAAAGAAATAAGAAGGAGGCTGGTCAGAAAAAGTTTCATAGTCATGGTGCGTTGTGATGTTCAAGTTAAAAAAAAATAAACAGCTATCCGTTACCGGTCATATAGTTTCTGCACCTGGCCTCATCATTTGCCTGCGCGTTTTGACCTCATCGCTTTCACGTGAACAATGCTCTTATCTTTTTTAAACTTCTCGTACTCTGCCGAACCGGATGGATAAATGGCAACCTTGCCCTCGGCGTTGTTATGAATCCCCCAGCCATATCGTTTGGCCAGGGGTGATGATCGCAGACAAGGTTGGCCTTTGGAATAAAATTTTTCGCGCTCCACAGCCAGTTGCGATTTGCCTTTGATATTTTGTTTCTCGGCAAACACCCTGAAAATCACGTCATCGGATGTGAAGGCATAGGGGTTGTTGACGATCATGTCAAACTGGATCGAGGCTGCGGTTCCTTTGTCGCCCTTTTTAGGTGGTATTTCGCCTGAAGCCACCGGGCAGTCCTCGGCTTTTTCGATAAACGTGTTGAAATAGTTTGTTGTATGCATATATACATGAAGTTATACAGGTCCGTAACAGGCCAGTGTGGTCCTGCGCAAAAATAGCGGGCATTTCCTCAAAAAAACACGCTTAAGCATGAGACACCTGATGATGTCAATCAAACTACCCATCAAAAGATCCATGAAAACCGGGATTCCATCTGGATGAAATCCATTTTACCTTAGCCCCGTTGAGTTGTTGCCGATGGCCCGGCCGGGAAAAAACGGCAGACCATTATACGATAATTGTTAGGAGCCCGGGAGTGCCTCATTTTTGAGGCATTTCCTTTTTTTGCCTGGTGTTGTCTACAGCTTCAGGGCGATCGTCGTTTGGTGAGAGAGTTGTTTCCGAACCTGCGCCTTCCATCCTGTTGTTCCATTTTTGAGGCCACGGTGGATTGGTCAAGTCTGAATTCCAATCCACACTGAATCGCGAAATATTCAATGGCTACATATGCCTGATTGTTTATATTTACAGGATCAGTACGTTAAAAATGTATAATATGAAAAGTGAATCAACAAAACGGACCAGGGTAAGTCTGGTAATAATCGGCCTCCTGATAACTGCGTCGGGATATACACAAGAGATCAAGCCGGCCATGCTGGAAGGGCGTTGGGATATGGTAATCACGCAGGAAGGTAAGGAACTTCCTTCCTGGCTGGAAGTGAAACATTCGGGCAATCATACCCTGATTGGCCGGTTTGTATATGCATTCGGAAGCGCGAGACCGATCTCCGAAGTTAAAATTTCTGATGGTAAATTCAGTTTTGCGATCCCGCCACAATGGGAGCCGGGAACCGGTAATATGGAGTTTAACGGTACAGTGACTACCGAAGGTTTAAAGGGAAGCATGATATACACGGACGGAAAGACATATGAATGGACAGCGACACGGGCGCCCTTGTTAAAACGGGCAAAGAGTCCCGTTTGGGATAAGCCGGTGAACCTTTTCAACGGAAAGGACCTGCTGGGCTGGCATGCTGCGGGAGAGAATCAATGGATTGTTGAAGGCGGAATTTTAAAGAGTCCGAAGTCCGGTTCTAACCTGATCTCCGACAAAAAATTTGATGATTTTAAACTTCACTTAGAATTCCGTTATCCGAAGGGAAGTAACAGTGGTATTTACCTAAGAGGTCGCTATGAGGTTCAGATTTCGGACAGCAAGGGCATGGAAGCGGACGAAGGACTATTCGCTGGCGTTTATGGATTCTTACCTCCCAACGAGATGGTAGCAAAAGATGCGGGCGAATGGCAGACATTTGATATTACGCTGGTAGGACGGTTGGTGACTGTGGTCGCGAACGGCGTAACTGTGATCAGCAACCAAAACATCCCCGGCATAACAGGTGGTGCACTCGACAGCAGGGAAGGGGAACCTGGCCCTTTGTTGATTCAGGGAGATCACGGCCCCGTGGAGTTCCGAAACATTACGATCACTTTAGCGAAGTAGACCCTTCCTGATTGATCCGCCAGGATTTAGCGCCGTGGTGCATCCCCATGCACTGCGGCGCTAATTTTTTTGTCCTGAAATAATCAAAAAAATCAAAAAAATAATTGCGTAAGTAAATCCTTACGAATATATTTGTAAGGATTTACTTACATATTAAAAACGAACAATGGAAACAAGGCGTGACGTATTTCAGGCAATAGCCGACCCTACAAGACGGGAAATCATCCATCTGATTGCTCAACAATCGTTGAACCTGAATACCATTGCGGAAAATTTTGATGTCAGCCGGCCCGCCATTTCACAACACATCAAAATACTGATGGAGTGTGGACTGATTGTCATCAGAAAGCAGGGAAGGGAACGCTATTGTGAGCCCAGGCTTCATCAACTTCAGGAAGTTTCCGAATGGATCGAACGATACCGGGAGTTGTGGGATGATAAATTCAATTCCCTTGATGACCTGTTGCTTGAGATGAAAAACACCACGATTAAAAACCTCCACGCCGGCAGGAAAAAAGCCAAACAAAAAAAATAACCATTTAAACTGCGAAGTCATGAAAAAGAATGAAACCACGATCAAGGCCGAACCGGGAAAACAGGAAATTTTTATTACCCGTGAATTTGAGGCGGGACGTGACCTGGTGTTTAAGGCGTTCACCGATCCGAAGCTGTTGGTCAGGTGGGTCGGACCACGGGATCTGACCATGAGACTTGAAAAATTTGAACCCAGGAGCGGTGGTTCCTACCGCTATGTTCAATCGGATAAAAACGGCAATGAATTCGGATTTCACGGCGTTTGTCATGAACTGGAGAAACCGGAGCGGATCATCCAGACTTTTGAGTTTGAAGGGCTACCTGAAAAAGGCCATGTAGTATTGGAAACTACCCGATTTGAATCCCTTCCGGGTAACCGGACCCGCGTTGTTGTCCAGTCTGTGTTCCAGTCGGTGGCGGATCGCGACGGGATGCTTCAATCGGGAATGGAAAGGGGAGTCAATGATTCACATGAACGTCTGGATGAGTTGTTCGTGAATACATAAGCTATAAGCTGTCATACTCTGGCATTGTAATCACGAAAAGATGCCATCCGATAATTCTAAAAAAAAAGCGGACTCATCATCCGCTTTTTTTTTCCGATCAATCAAGTTTAGGCAGCGATCGATTACTCAGGTATCGGTAGGCCGATGAAATGGCATCGACTATCTGGGCGATGTATTCTTTCTGTGAACTGATTACCACATTTTTTTCGCCTTCGGCGGTAGCAATTCGTACGGCATATCGTTCGCGCATGAGGCCAGTGATGAGAACGCCGGTCAAAGCCACCACGGCGCCTGTAACCAGGATGAAAGTATGCGCCGGAATCGTAGTGCCATTTACGATGATATCATTTTCGACACCCGGTGCAAGTTTTGCCAATCCGGTTACAATTAACACCAACCCGGTGAACACCATAAATAACCCCGGAAGCCTGTGCGGCTTAAGAACGTACAAACCGTGTTTGATAATACCATTCAATTGGTACGCCGTTTTTCTCACATGGAACATAGAGTCTGTAACTGTTACAGTATGCCCGTCGGTATATATTATTTTATCCTTGATCATATCAATATTTCATTTGGTTTACGATTTTAACAACGTGAGGAATTTTCCGGGCGTTGATTATTATCCTGAAACGATCGACGAATGGTCGTGATGTAACAGTGGATTACTTATTACAACTTTAAAAAAATCGTCCGGTCGGCGGGAAATAAATCACCTTTACTGAAACACTGACGATTGGCGTCACGTAGCGCCGGCCGGTCCAGCAAGCTTTTTTTTGCGTTGCAGAAAATAGTTTATTAACTTATTACATCAATCTATCACCCCATGAAAATTGGCCTGCCATTTCTTTTTATCTTCGTTTATTCTCTCACATTTTCTCAGGCCGACCAGGCAGTCAGGCCGGATTTGGGAGAAGTAGACCGGTTGATTCAGAATTTCCAGTTCGATAAAGCCCTGACGTTGCTGAATCAAATAAACAGTTCCCAACCTGCCGAGCTTGTCCCAGTACTTCAGCGAAAAGGTCACTGTTACTTTCAGTTGGGCAACTACAAAGATGCCATCAGTCAGTTTGAATCGATTGTTTCAGCAGATTCTTTAAATACGCCGGCGCTCTTTCAACTTGCGCAGTTATGTTCCCGCGACAGGCAGTACGATCGGGCTTACGGATATTACGAAAAGCTGATCTCGCGTGATTCCCTGAACAGCTTTTACTATAAGCAGTACGGCATTGTAGCCTCCCAGGCTGAGGCTCCAAACCTCGCAATGTCCAACTATTTTGAAGCGGTGAGATTAAACCCCGCTGATGTTGAAGCCTGCTCGCTGTTAGGTGAATTACTGTTGGAGGCCGACATGTACAAGCTTGCTGACAGTATTATAACTCTTGCACTAAAGTCGGCGCCAAACTCCAACCTTGGCCTTTTGCTGGCCAGAGCACAGTTGGGCGAGAAAAAATTCAGCGAGGTAATAAAAACCACGGAAGGCCTTCTGCAACATACCGATACGCTGGCCATCCACGCGAGGTTATTAGGGGTAAGCTATTTTCAGTTGCGCCAGTTTGACAAAGTTGTACCGTGTATGGACTTTTTGCTGAAGAAGGGACTGAAAGCCGAATGGATATATTATTACATGGGTGTCGCCTATCAGCACTTGAATAAACCGGATAGCGCCATAGTCTTCCTCAACAAAGCCATTGAGGAAGGGATTTCGGAAAACATCACCCAATACTACGTGCAACTGGCAACCAGTTATGAAAACATAAGTGATTTTAAGAGTGCCATTAAATATTACAAGGCCGCGTATGAAACATCCAGGAAGGATATTTTGCTTTATCACCTGGGGCGTAACTATGATATCTATTACAAGGACAAATCGACGGCAATCGCTTACTTCAAAAGATACCTCGATTCGGACGATACGATCAAGGTCGCCAAAGAGTATACGCGCTCACGATTGAACGAACTTGAGTTTTATCGTTGAATTCCGGCGGTAACAAAAAAGCCACTCCTTTTTTTGAAGTGGCTTTTTTATTCAGGGTGTTCGGCCTGTCATTTTATCGAGACAGGGACCTCGAGGTTCTCCCATTTTAACACAAAACCCTTCCCGCTTACACTATACAGCAGCTTTTCATTCATTGCGGCTGATTTTACGGGCTTGACAGTAACTACCAGTTTGTCCTTGGTAGCATCACGGCTGGTGTCGCCACCACGCTTAACGCCCCACTGCCCGGTTTCGGTGTTAAATATGATCTGCCATTCTGTTTCCCCCGGGATCGCATAGATACTGTATGTGCCCGCAGGCAGTTCTTTGCCTTCGATCTTAATACTTTTATCCGTTTCAAACAGCGTCGCTTCATTCGCACCGGCCCGCCATACCTTGCCGTAAGGCACCAGTTCACCCCATATTTTTCGCCCTTTCACCGAGGGGCTGCTGTACGAAATAGTTATTGTGGCGTCTCCCACCTTGCCAGACGCGGTAGCCGGAGGACTGGGGCGGCTGGCCTTGTCACCTTGTGCGCATACACTTCCAGCGATGCAGAGCAATGCAATCACTGTTGCGGACATCATTCGTTTTGTACTTGTTCTCATGGTCTTGATGTGATTTTGTAAAAGTTAATACTTATTCCCTGTTCATGCGATTCCGCCGGTGGAATTCACGCTGCCCCTGCTCAGGTTCTTTCCCAGCGGCCCCCGAATTCGGTTTTCCAGATTTGAGAACGGAATAAAAACACGGTTTGAGATAGTAAAACGAATGCTGACGAACTGCCCGGAGAGGCCTATCAATGAAATGCCAAAGAATATTCTGGGATTAAAGGTTGCACTCGTTAGCAGGTATTTATTACTCATGCAATGTTTTATCCCAATTTTGCACATTTTTTAAAGTCAAACCCGTTTTATGCGCTGTTAATAGCAATTAATGACGCTGGCATTTAATTGGTATATGTATGAAAAATGTGAAAAATCATGAAAAAACTCTTCTATATAGCGGCAGCTCTTCTCCTTTTTACCGCCACGGGAGGTTACGGCGGAACATCTCCGATCAAGGTCTGCTCGACAAAACTTGATATATTCTATTTTAAAGTCGACAAGGCATTTATCGGAGCCGTGGTTGACGTTTACTCTCCGGCAGGAGATATCATTCTCTCAAGTCCTATCCGGCATCACAAAGTCATCATCGACTTTTATGTCGAAGAACCCGGCGAGTATATTATTAAGATCACGAAAGACGGAGTTGAGGAGGTGTTTACCTACATCAAAAAAGACAGAAGCCCCATCGTTCCGTTTGATATTGAGCCCCTGGAGATAACCATGTTTCAGTAAGCCTTTGATCCAGGGCGTCGTCATCGATTAGTCGTTCGAACCATTGTCAGTGCAGCTCCGCCAACTCTCGCTGTATATTCTTCCGGGCGGCCGATTCATATTTAGCGGCGAATTCCGGACTCTTATAGATCGCAGGCATCCCGAGGAAATGCATTAACACTTTTGTTCTTCCCGGGTTATAGACAAAATCGGGATACAACGAATACTCCAGTCGAATTTGTCGTGAATACATGTCGTACATCTCAGGGTCTGCTCCGAGTATGGCAAGGTCGGCGTCCGCGAACAGGTTTGTTTCCTCATCACCTGGCGCGTGATCCTTGGTGGCCAGGATAAGATCCATGCAGCGTGATATTAAGTTTTCAGGGCAGCCAGCCGACTGAAGCCTGTCACCAGCAAATTCAGCACTTTCTTGTTCATTGTTGTTTTTCAAGATATTGTAAACGACGTCGTGATAGGCAATGGCGAATATAATCGTGTGCCAACTGGCAAAACGATCTTTGAAAGGTGTCAGTTGTTCCGTAATACTTTCCAGATGTAGCAAATTGTGATAGTGTCGGCCTTTTGAGGAGTATCGTTTTGCGACCTCGTTCCACAGTCGAATAAGATGTTCTGTGTCATTGGTGAAGTCACCCAATGCCTTTTGAAATTCGTCTTTTATCATTGAAATGCGATCATGGTATCGATTGCAAAATACATAGAATAGGGCTTTGTGAGTTAGGGGGAAGAGCGAGCTATTCGTCCCCTATTCTTATTTGCGATAGGCTATAGCGAAAAGAGGTGCGATTGTTTAATTTCGCCCGAATTGTATACTGGTTATATACCAGGCCCCCAACCACATACCACTTTATAAAAATATTCAGTACAATAATGGAAAACACAAGAGGCCGATTCTGGGCATTGTTACCGTTGATAGTATTTCTCATTGTATATCTTATTACCTCCCTGGTGCTTAACGATTTTTATAAGATGCCTATTCTCGTGGCATTCCTGCTGGCGGCAATTGTCGGATTCATACTATATCCCCGGATCAGCTTCGGTATTAAAACGGACGAGTTCGCGCGCGGAGCCGGCGACCCCGGGATCATGGTGATGATCCTTATCTTTTTGCTGGCCGGTGCGTTCGCAGAACTAAGTAAAAGTATCGGCGCGGTCCAAGCCACGATTAACTTTGCGTTGTCTTATCTGTCTCCCAGTCTGCTGATCGCAGGACTTTTTCTCACGGCCTGTTTTATTTCCCTCTCCCTGGGAACGTCTGTCGGAACGGTCGTTGCCCTGGCGCCAATCGCTGTGGGTATTGAAGATACACTTCCGGGAACACTGGCCGTGTGCCTCGCCGCTGTGGTAGGAGGGGCGATGTTTGGTGATAATCTTTCCATGATTTCGGACACGACTATCGCCGCTACCCGTACGCAGAATGTCGACATGCGCGCCAAGTTCAAGGTTAACTTTTTTGTCGCTTTGCCCCCTGCTGTTTTGACATTTATAATATATGCACTGAACAATAACGTTTCATTGCCGCCCGGAGGCGGACCCTATGACTACTCCCTGATGAAGATTTTTCCCTACGTTTTTATTTTCGTAGCTGCGTTAATGGGGCTGAACGTCATCTGGGTACTTATTTCCGGTATCGTTCTAACCCTGATCATTGGTCTGTTTCAAAATGGATTAAGCGTGTGGGAGATTGCAGCGTCAATAAACGCCGGCATGGCTTCCATGTTCGAGCTGAGCGTGATCTGCATCCTGATCGGAGGGATTGTCGGCCTGATCCGGTACTATGGCGGTATCGACTACATTTTGCACCACGTTTCGAAAAAAATAAACAGCGCCCGGGCGGGAGAACTTGGAATCGCGTCGCTGACAGCCCTGGTGAATGCCGCGCTTGCCAACAACACCATCACGATCCTCATCGTCGGGCCGCTGGCCAAAACGATAGCAGACAAGAACAACGTCGATTTGCGCAGGAGTGCAAGCATCTTGGATACCGTATCCTGCTGTGTTCAGGGTATTATTCCCTACGGCGCGCAGATCCTGGCGGCACTGGCGGTGGCTGCCAATGAGGTCACACCTTTTGCGATTATGCGCCATCTCTACTACCCATACCTGCTGGGTTTGAGTACCATCGCATTTATTTTATTTCGAAAGCGTTGACCGTTATTTTATCACCGGTCCAACCGGACAAAAAACGAAACAACATTACCGCTAGCATCGTATACGCCGAAGTCTGTTAGTGAAATAATGTGGTAAAGAAACGTTGTCCGGGATCCGGCAATCGGGATATCAATGAACATGTTAGCGTATAGAATTATAATGGTCATCTGCCTCGGGCTAGCCGGATGTACCGAAGATTTGGGGATTAAAGAAGAAGCCAGCCCCAGGTGGCGAACATACAATAAGGAAAATTCATTACTGCCGAACGACCAGGTGCAGGCGATAAGCATCGACTCCGAAGCAGCGACGTGGGTTGGAACCGCCGACGGCCTCGCACGATTCGATGGCTGCGACTGGATGGTTTACGACACAATCAATACAGCTATACCTTCCAATTTTATTACAGCACTGGAATCGGGCAACGGCGATGTTTGGGTCGGGACTAATCGCGGATTGGCCCGTTATGATGGCAGTACCTGGGAATCAGTCGCGAAGCTGAAGGAGGAGGTTGTCACGAAACTACACCTTGACCCAGTTTCAGGAGTCCTTTGGGTTGGAACGGAAAACGGACTATACAAATACGACAGAGATCAATGGGAGGGATACGAGGATCCCGGGACATTGTTGTTGGATTTTTATGTGAGTTCTTTGGACACCGATCCAAACGGTATATTGTGGCTCGGGTCATTCGATCATTACAGCTTCACCGCGCGGCTGCTGCGTTTCGATGGTAGGAGTTGGAGCGGGACAAAGCTTGACCGTCATGGTCTTCCCTCCAGTTTTCCCGATGCCCTGCTTGTCGAGGGTGATAAGATCTGGCTGGGTGTAAAGGGTACGATGGGTGGTATGCTGGCTGAGATACGCGACACCACCTGGAATATCTATAACAGGGGAAACACCGGCTGTGCGGGGATGGGCGGAGGTATCAACGCACTCGCAATCGAGGGTAAGTCGAAATGGATTGCCAGCGGGACCGGTTTGATCGAATACGACGGCGCTACATGGCGCTATTATGATACTGGCAACTCTGACCTTCCCGATAATTTCACATCGTCAATAGCTATCGATCACAACGGCCGCAAATGGGTTGGTACCATTGGCGGAGGTCTCGCTGTACTTGAATAGAAGAAAAGACGCTCACCGTCGGCTAACCTCGTACTGCGTCCAGATGCAGCCAGGCCGGGGATGGCGGGCAAAAAAAATATTCGTTAGCTTTAATCTCCATTATAAATACACGGGCACCAAATATTACCATATGAAAAGCGTCAAGGCCAGTTTCTTTTTGGTAGGCATGTTAATAATTTCAGTAACCGGGAATACGCAGACCGGCGAGTTGAGCCGCATCAGCGTAAAAGGAAACCAGTTCGTGACGGCTGAAGGAAAAACAATTGTGTTTCGCGGATTGAATACCAGTGACCCCAATAAACTCCTCAAAGAGAACCACTGGAACCGGGAGTATTTTCAGGAGATGAAGCGTTGGGGTGCGAACATTGTGAGGTTTCCCGTTCATCCTTCAGCCTGGCGCGCGTTGGGAAAAGATGCATACATCAGGACCCTGGACCAGGGTATCGTGTGGGCTAAGGAGCTCGGGATGTATGTTATTATTGACTGGCATAGTATCGGGAATCTTCGGACGGAAATGTATCAGAATGACTCCTATGAAACTACACAAAAGGAGACCTTCGAGTTTTGGAGAACCATGTCGCGGCAATATAAAGACAATACGACGGTCGCCTTCTTTGAATTATTCAATGAACCTACCCTGTACGGGGGACAATTGGGGCGGTGTACCTGGAGTCAATGGAAAGAACTCGTCGAAGAAATGATCACTATCATCCGGGCACACGGTGCCACGACGATACCCCTGGTTGCCGGCTTTAACTGGGCATACGACCTTACTCAGGTTGCATCCGATCCGATCGATGCGGAAGGAATCGCTTATGTGAGCCACCCTTATCCCATGAAGCGTGCGAAACCCTGGGAGAAACAATGGACCGACGATTGGGGGTTTGTTGCCGAAAAATACCCATTGATCCTGACAGAGATAGGATTTTGTGGTGCCGACGACCGCGGCGCCCATGTGCCGGTTATCAGTGACGAGTCGTATGGCGATGCGATCACTGCCTATTGCGCTGAACGGGGAATATCATATACCGTATGGGTGTTCGACCCCAACTGGTCGCCGATGCTTTTCACCGACTGGAACTTTACACCGTCAAGGCAGGGACGTTACTTCAAGCAAGCCCTTCAAAAAGGAAAGTGATGAACGAACAGGGTAGCGTTACAGGGAGTTATAGTATTTGATCAGCTTTGTCAGTTCTTTCTCGTTCCTGGATATCTTTTCCGTCGCCACAAATTGTCTCAGTTCATCGTGCTTGTCGGGGAAGGTTTCGATCATCTTCTTAACATTATTCAATTCCATAAGCGGACCATCTCCGATCTTATAAAGGAATTCGTCCTGGGACTTTGAATACTTTGCCGGTTTCCCTTCAACCTCCAGCGCCTTGGGTGCTTGAGCTTCCCGGAATGTGACCACTTTTTTTGCCAGCAGTGTCACCTTTCCGCTGTCCAATAATGAAAAGTATCCCGATTTGGGCTTGCCTCTTACCTCAACGGTTTCAACTACAAAGACGTGATCCCCAAAGACGACTTTTTTTACATCAGTTCCCGGCAGCAGAATATAGATAATGTCCTTTTGTTTATACTCGATCTCATCGGTGTAGATGTTATACCGCATCAGCACTGCCGGAAATTTGCCCTTTGAACTGTAGACATCTGCCGGAGCAAAACTTTCATTCAGGTAAGGACTTCCTTCGATCTTAGCGGCTGATTCACCTTCAAGACCTCTTTTCGAATCTTTGATCAGCATATGATCGGTTATCGTTAACCCCGTACCGGCTCCGCTTTGATTTGCAGGTAAGTGCTGAGCCATTGCCGGGGAACAAGCGACCATACAGGCGAACAGGAAGGCGATTTTCTTTTCCATAAACAGTATTATTAAGGGCTGGACAGGTCGATCCAAATTAAAAACAGCTTTCGGAAGTTAAACGGCAGCGTGACTCATAAAGTTATAAAGACGTTTTTATAAACAGCTGATATTATGCATAATCCATTAACCGATAGGAACCAATAGTAGAGGCATTTCGACTTCTCGCTTGTGTGATACTTGCAAAAGTTCATAAGTTTTAAGAGCCTGTCGATCGCGAACCGATGTATACCTGGCTTCGAAGCCGATGCGCATCACTCGTTGACTTTTGTATGCAGATATCAATCATATTTTTTTGATGAGGGCAGTACTTGAATAAGGATGAATAAAAATTCTTTTAAGTTGTATGTCTCAGAACTTGTACAGTATGAAAGATAAAATGTATTTTTGTTAAATCTTCAGGGTGTATATGAACTTAAGGCATAACTAAACATGATAAGTTGCTTGAATCATAGCTCCTATCTGATCCCTCCTTCTATCGTCTTCTCTTCTCCATTCCAATATTTATCCAGCAACCTTTAATCGTATGAGCTATCGCAAGCCGAACCCAGTAATTGTTGAAGTAGCCACAGCGGAGATCGCTGAAGTACGCATTGACCCTCTTCATAATCATCGTGCGCTGTATTCGAGGCGGACGTTCCAGCCTGAGGAAGTTATTGCAGAATTCACGTCCAGGGCCACCTATGAGCACCCAAACTATTTAACAGTGCAACTTGGGGACACTGAACATATCGAACTGTTTCCGGATTACCTGGAGTGTATCAACCACAGCTGTGATCCGAATTGTTTTTTTGATACAGACCGGATGCAACTGATCTGCCTGAAGCCGATAGCCGAAGGAGAAGAGATGTCCTTTTTTTACCCGTCTACAGAATGGGATATGGACCAGGCATTCCAATGCCATTGCGGAAGCCATAACTGTATCGAAGTGATCAAAGGAGCGAAATACTTAGGGGCTGGCGCGATCAGAAATTACCGGTTCACATCTTTTATCAGACAAAAACTGGCTGCGGCCAAGTAATGGTGTGTTAAAAGAATGCTGTCAACGGCTCTTTACAACCCTCTCTACCTTTCAGGCGCATGGTAAATTTTAGGGAAAATAAAGACTGCTACCTCGTCTGGGTGATGGCTCCCTACCTGGAAACCGACGATCCTAATCTTAAATATTATTACGATTACACCCAGAGTATCGCGGAGTACCAAAAGGTATTCGATGAAATAGGTTGTGAGTGGAGGTGGGTGAATGTAACACTGCAAACGATTGAAGATGTTGTGATTGGAATAAAAAATCACCAGTCTTCAAAGACCAGCGTAGTCATCAACCTTTGCGACGGAGATGAGACGAATGGAATACCCGGCGTTTCCGTCATTCATACTCTGGAGAAATACGATCTTATCTTTACCGGCTCCGACGACTATTTCTACCGGATCACGACTTCAAAGATCCCGATGAAGCGGGCATTTGACAGGTTTGGTGTTCCCACACCGGCCTGGAAGATAATTGACAGCGATGTATCCGATATCGGAGGTGTTTTTGAAGAGGTCGGCGATCTGCTTATTGTAAAGCCAGCCATTTCCGCCGGAAGCATGGGACTGACGATAAAAAACGTAGTGAGCAACGAGAGGGAATTCTCAACGATCGTCGGCGAAATGCAGGGTGGTTATCACGGATGGAAACTGGATTCAGGTGGTCTGTTCGTGGAAGAGTTCATCGAAGGACGGGAGTTCACTACATTGATCGTCGGCTCATCGACTAACCCTGGATCTATTCATTTCTATCCGCCTGTTGAAAGGGTCTTTCACGCTTCGCTGCCGGCAAAAGAGCAGTTTCTGTCATTCGACCGTCTTTGGGAGACGTATGATGACGAATCCCCCGTCGCTGACAACGGTAACTTATACGACTACCGGGAACCGGAGACCGGGTTGATAACGGACCTGAAGGATATCAGCCTGCAGGCGTACAAGGCTGTGGGAGGCATGGGGTATGGGCGTCTCGACATCAGGATGGATAAGCAAACGGGCAAGTTTTATGTGCTGGAGATCAATGCGCAGTGTGGTCTGAGCGAAGATGAAAACTATACTTCTATCGGGGCAATTTTGCGGTTTGCAAAAAAATCTTTTACTTATTTAATAATTGAAATTATTGAAGACGGATTAACGCGTTATGGGGCAAAACATAATGCTTAACTATAAATGAAAATCTGTGTACTCCAGCCTGATTACTCAACGACGGATGTAGATTATAAACATTATGATCCTCCCAGAGACCTGACTCACCTGCTTCCCGACGATCATGTCGATCATGTCTTTCTTAACAAACTGACGACGTACAGGCAACTGAAAAACCTGAGCAAGGAAGGGTATGATATCTTTGTAAACCTCTGTGAAGGCTACCTTGAATGGGAAGTGCCATCCATCGATGTCATTCATACGCTCGACTTGCTTAATTTGCCTTATACGGGTCCGAATTCAACATTGTACGATCCTCCAAAGCCGTTGATGAAGTACGTAGCCTATTGTGCAGGCGTTAAGACTCCGGCATCCGTGGAGCTGAATTCTATCGACGGACTATCTGAAGTGCTTGAGAAATTGAACTTCCCGATGTTCATAAAACCAGCCAAGGCCGGCGACAGTCTTGGGGTTGATGAGCACTCTCTCGTAAACACGGCCGAAGAACTTGAACAAAAAGTCAGGTCGATCCTTACCGAATATGAAGAGATCCTGGTAGAAGAGTATATCGCCGGCCGGGAGTTTACTGTGCTTATCGCCGCGGGTAAGAACCAGGGAAAATGTAAAGTTTACAAGCCTATTGAGTATATTTTTCCACAGGGCCGCGAATTCAAGACATATGCCTTAAAAACGTCTGAATTACACCCCGATTGTAACGTTCCATGCCACGACGTAATGGTAGACCGGTTACTCCGATCTTCCACCGAACAAATCTTTACGGCGTTTGGCGGAGTCGGGTATGCACGCCTGGACTTCAGAATGGATCATAACAACGACATTTATTTTCTCGAGATAAACTTCACGTGTTCGGCTTTTTATGAGAACGGATATGAAGGTTCGGCGGATTATATCCTGAACAACGATCCTGATGGTAAAAAAGGATTCCTGACTCAGATCATCGCGGAAGGAATTGCCCGTCATCAGTCAAAACAAAAGAAGTATCAGCTTAAGGGCAGTACGGTTTCCGGCTATGGTATTTTTGCCAGCAAGGGAATCAAGAAAAACGAAGTCATTTTTTCCGGGGAAGGTTTGTCGCAGCGTATTGTTTCGAAACGATTCGTGGAATCGAACTGGACAGAAAGACAAAAGCTGGATTTTAAGCACTATGCCTACCCCATCAGCAGGGAGGTTTATATTTTGTGGGATGAAAATCCATTAAACTGGGCACCTCAAAACCATAGTTGTAATCCCAATACCGCATACAATGGACTGAACGTGATTGCAACCCGGGACATCCGGCAAGGCGAAGAGCTTACAGTCGATTATGCCTTGTTCATTGATGAAAGCATGGAACCATTTGCCTGCCAGTGCGGAAGTCCGAATTGTCGGGAAATGATTGTCTTCGGAGCACAGGAAGTCCCCGTAGTAAAAATGCGCGTTCAGCGGTAAGCCGGTACGGTTCCTGTTATTTGATTTATTTTTTGATGTGAATTTTCCTGGAAGGGGTATTGCCAGGGGAACCGTGTTTTAAGCGAATTCCCGATTCGGTTCTCTTGTTTCTCATTTTTGTTCTTTAAACTCCTTATTTAAAGTCAAATAACCGGCTATCAGCTACTGTTTCATTCCTTAGAACTTTGGAATTTATATTGTGTCTAAAGAACGGATAATGGTGAAACATCTCACATTTACCATCTTGCTTGCCTTAGCCAATGCATTCGTGCTGGCTCAGGACAAGAAGTCAGTGGTGATCGGGACGATGATCAGCAGGCCGAATGCGGTACTCGTCATAAATCCGCCCGATAAGGATCAGGGATTCCTTCTGCCCCAACTAACGACCGCCGAGCGATTGTCTATCAACCCGGCCTCTCCCCAGGATAATGGTCTTATGGTATTCGATGTCACCGAGAATGCTTTCTATTACTGGAGCGGTACCGGATGGATCAAAGGATTGGGAGATATCAACCAGGCATTAAGCTATGATGCTGCAACACAAACCCTTTCTCTAAGTGGCGGGGGAGGAACGATAAGCCTTTCCGTGTTGAAAGAAATACCTTCCCCGGCAGGGCAGTCAGGCAAATACCTGACGACAGACGGCACAGTATTGAGTTGGGCTACTTTGGGTGCGATCGGCGACATTACCTCCGTGGTAGCCGGATCGGGTTTAACGGGCGGAGCCACATCAGGCGATATAAACTTATCGGTAAATACAGACGGGACAACGATTGCTGTCAATGGATCAAATCAGTTACAATTATCGGATAATGCCGTTACTGCTCCGAAGATCGCAGCGAACGCGGTCAACTCTTCTCATATTGCCGACGGTTCGGTGAGCAGCGCAGATATTTTGGATAACACCATCTCCACAAACGACCTTCTCAACGCTGCCGTCACGGGTACGAAGATCGCGAACGGAGCTGTTGGTCCGGCCAACTCAGTTCAGGGGGAGTTAATAAAGTGTTGACTACCGACGGGGCTGGTGTTGTAGGGTGGGCGGACCGATCTTCGTTTGATGACGATAATCAGAACCTGGCGTTAACGGGTAATACACTTTCCATCGACAACGGAACCTCTGCTAACCTGAATAACCTCAACGCGACGGGTGATGTCGCCGGTCCGCTGAACAATCTCGTCATTCAACCAGATGCAGTGGATGGTTCGATGGTCACAGACGGCACCCTCACCACCGCTGATATAGGTTCAGGGGGTAATAACAAGGTGCTGATCACGGATGGAACAGGTGTAGTCAATTGGGCGGACCGCTCAACCTTTGACGATGACAACCAGAACCTGACCTTCAGCGGTAACACGTTGTCGATCGATAACGGAACGGGTGTCAATCTTTCAGCCGGCGGGCAGGTCACCGGTCTGCTCGACAACCTGGTGATTCAATCCGGAGCCGCTAACCAGGTACTGACCACAAATGCCGCCGGTACCGCAACGGCATGGGTAACCAGCGCCGGCGATGTAACCGGGGCAGTCGGAGCTTCAACAGTGGCGAGAATTCAGGGAAGAGATGTTTCAAATGCAGTTCCCAATGCCGGTGACGCGTTGATATGGAACGGATCGGCGTGGGTACCGACCGTTATCACTGTCTCGCCTGCCACACAATTTTATGCTATCGATCCTTCAAATTTTCAGGCTGCTGAACCGGGCGGAAACAATCAGACCATCCTCGGTCTCTTCCAGGGAGACAATACATTTGTTACGGCAAAGGGCAACGGTGCGCAGCTCATTGCTCCCGTTAATCTTCCGCACAATGCCTCCATTCAGGACATCACCGTTTATTATCTGAATAATGACGTGCTGTTACTGGGTACCATCACAGTCACCTTATTCAGGAAGAGTTTTGCCGGTGCAAACCAGCAGCTGACCACTGCTACATTTGGACTTTCCCTGGTCGATACGAACGCAGCACTGCCCGCAATAGCGGTTGCCAACCGGGTCGTTGACAATTCATTATACTCTTACCGGATCGTCGTCACCCTTACCGACAGTGCTACCAGCCCTTCGGCATTGGACGCGGTCCAACGGATATACGGCATAAGAATTCAATACAGCAAATGATGTATCCTGCGAATATCTGGAAAGTGGTGTTTTTGATACTTCCGGTATGCCTCTGTACGGGAGAAGGTTATACGTTACACGCACAATCGCTAACCAGCCAAACAAACATTTTTATTCCGGCAGACCTCGCAGTATACGTGGACGGCGACTTTGTTAACGAAGGCTTCATACAAAACCAGGGAAATTTTTTCGTCAGCGGTAACTGGACGAATACAAATGTCTACCAGGGAACCGGCAAGATCACACTCAACGGTCTCACTTCCCAGCGGTTTACCAATAACAGGAATCCGGTTTATCATTTTGCGCTTGACGGCGGCGGATCAAAAGATATCATCGGGCTGGTCCCGGTCACCAATGCACTGGAGCTAGTGTCGGGAATTGTAAATGTTTCGGATGCCGATACATTACTGCTTGCTTCCGGTTCTATGGTAATCGGGGGATCCGTGGAAAGTTATATCGATGGCGCACTGCAGTATGCAGGGGTGGGGTATAAATTCTTTCCCGTGGGGACGAACAGAGGTTATTTCCCCGCCGGGATGTTGAACGTATCCGGGATTAATCCGGTAACCGAAGTTGAAGTATTTGAAGATGTTTCTCCTATCGTACTGCCGCCGGCTGTTACACGGTTTTCCGACGTATACTGGCAACGCAAAAATATCTCAGGCACATTCCTCGGATCTCCTGTTTCGCTTGGATACCCAATCCCGGACAACTATACGAACCGTCATACCCTCGACATCTTCCAAAGCGATTCGCCGGCTTCGGAATTCTCCGCGCTCGGTAACATTACAGTCGAATACGGGAATGGTGAGGATAAAACGATCAGCGGAAATGCGGCGAACGGACGGATATTGATCCTGGGAGAAAGCGTCCCGCCGGATGGAGTACCGGGAGAGTTTTATTTGTCCACATCGTTATCACCGTCGGCAACAAATTCTGACAATCAGTTCGTAAAGATCTTCGGCAACCAGCTGGCCGATTCAAATTTTAAGTTCCATGTGTATAACCGATGGGGATTGTTGGTTTTTGAAACCACTTCACTCACCAGCATGATAACCAAGGGGTGGGATGGTACGCATAAAGGAGAATACCTTCCGCCCGGCGCATATCCTTATATTCTCAAGGCGTCGACAAAAAACGGCGAGTCGTTCGAGCGAAAAGGAGTTATATCAATCATCCACTGATGCGGGACGGAAGATACATACCGGTTCTTTTGATCCTCATAGGTTTAACGCCTGCACTCCGCGCTCAATCGCCTGTGTTTTCGCAATATTATTCGAGTAGCCTTTACCTTAACCCGGCCTTATCCGGATTGGAAAAAGATATTTACTTCGGTATGAACTACCGTTCCCAATGGTCGAATCTTGGACTGCCCTTTAATACCTTTCAGTTTAGCTTCATTAAGCCCATAGTCAAGCCGGGAATAAGGGTTAAACACCTCGGTGGGCTTGGCGCTTCATTTTTCAACGACGTTGCTGGACCAAATAAAGAATTCACTACTCAGGCTATCACGTTTTCCGGAGCCTATAATTTTCACTTAACGCGCTTTGGCAATAATATTTTATCGGTCGGTCTCCAGGCTGGCGCTATGCAACAACGCGTTAACTATGACAAGCTTCAATGGTCGACGCAATATTCCCCGGGAATGGGATTCGATGGAACGCTGACTGGGGAGGCGGGCTTCAACAGTCAGGTATTCAGTCCTGTCTTAAACGCCGGTGTAATGTGGATTTATACAACGCGCGGAAAACTCTCCTTCCGGAGCACCTCCGTTTTTAATGGTATTTCTGTTTCGAATATTATACCGCCTGCCAGCTTTGCCGAAATGGGTGACCGCCCCGATGTTACGCATTACAAACTTCACGGCGGACTTTCGACGATCTGGAACAGGAAATACGAGGTGTCCCCGAACTATTTGATGCAGTATCAAAACAGCAACTTTCAAGTCAACTTCGGAACCTACCTGAGTTACTACATCCATCCGCCGCATCTGCATAATTCAAAAAGCACAAAAGTGACGGTGGGTGCATGGTACAGACTTCAGGATGCATTTATACTTTCGACCGGATTCAGCAACAAATCCTGGAATTTTGGATTCAGCTACGATACGAACGTATCTTCGCTGGGAAGGAACCTGGGATTTGCCAGCACCTACGAGGTTTCCCTGGCTTATAAGATCGTTGTCGATAAGGGATTTAAAAGATTTTCGTCTCCGCTGATCTAATGGCATCAGTTACCGGTAACGAACGCCGGTTTTGTTTTATGCGGCCCCTGCGCTTTTTTTGTGACTAATACAATGGTATGATGATTCACGGATGCAATAGCCTAATCACAGGACGAGGAACCAAAGGGATGCTCACCCTGGTATTATTCTGCATAATACCCATGCTTTGCTATTCGCAGGACAGCCGTTCGGTGCAGTCACTTAAAGATGAAGCGAACCGGTATTATGAAGAGGAGCAGTATAACCTTGCCATTCAATATTACCGCGAATTAATGGATCAGAACAGCAAGGATGCTGAAGCGGGTTACCGGCTTGCCGATTGTTATATGAAGACGTTCAACTACCCGGAAGCGGAAGCGTACTACCTGAAAGTCTATTACCTGGATCCGGTAAAGTTTCCCCTGTCGCTTTATTATTATGCCCTGATGCTGAAATTCAACGCCAGCTTTGATGAAGCCATCAGCACCTTTGATACATTTATCGCCCGGTATGAATCCGGTGAGTCATTCAAGGAATATGTAGAGCAGGCAGTGATCGACAAGGCGGGATGTGAGACGGCGAAAGAAGAATTACAGTCGCAGAAGGATGTCACTACGTTCGTTGATCTGAACTTTAACACCCGGTACAATGACTATGCGCCGGCCCTGCGCGATAGTGTGACATTGGTGATCACCAGTGGAAGGGTTTTCTCCAACCGGCAATCTATCGATGAACGGTTCGGAGAGGCGTTCACGGATAACTACTACTTTGAGAAACAACGCAATTTCTGGGTCGATAAAACGAAACAGGGATTCAGCATTACCAATACCAGGTATAATGACGGAAGCGGGTGTTTCAACAGTACTGGGAGCAAATATTACTTCACGGTGTGTGGGATGGGCGGGCCTCAATGCAGGATCTTTGTGACATCGTATGCGAACAACAAATGGAACGAACCCGTTGCCCTGAATGAACACATCAACTTCAAATCTTTTGAGTCGAAGCATCCTGCTATTTCCCATGGTGGAGATACATTGGTCTTTTCTACGAACAGGCCGGGCGGGTCGGGGAAGTTTGACCTGTGGATGAGCGTCAATTCGGGCGACGAAGCATGGGGACCGCCTATGAATTTAGGTGACGCCGTGAACACGAAGCTCAATGAGCTTTCACCCGCGTTCACCGCTTACCAGAATGTTTTGTTTTTCTCCTCCGATGGACACGAGGGCTACGGCGGACTTGACCTGTACATGGCGAAACGGTTGTCTTCCGGCGAAACGATCCTATATAATCTCGGTTCCCCGTTTAATTCCAACCGCGATGATTGCTTTCCGGGTTTTAGTCCGCGCGAACTATTCTGGAGCAGTAACCGCCTCGACGGATTGGGAGGATTTGATATAAAGTGTGTAAAAATTCCGTCCGTACTCTCTTTCATTTCGAAACTGAGCCTTAAAAAAAGGAATGCCAGCCGGATTGTAAACCTGAAATCAAAAGGAGAGGTTGAACAAGCCGCTACGCTTCAGGCTTCACGGCTCGAGGAAACGATAGACTATGAAAAGCTCACATACGATAAGAAAAAAATTGTCGATGAGATGGTTGAAGACAGGTTGAGGAACAGGAGTTCTGAACCCAGCCAGTTTGATATTCGCGTCAGTGAGTCTGAATTGGCTGTATTAAGGCGGGTTGCTAACGACCGGTACCGCGATCTGATCCTGATGAAGAAGGGTTACCTGTCGAAAGTGAATCCGCCGTCCGACACCCGGCAGGATATGTCTGTAGTAGGTGTACTGGTGGATTCGCTGACAAATAATAAACTTGTCCACTGTAAGATCTTACTGACGGATCAATCAGGTGAGATTTACAAGATCACAAGGACTAATGACAATGGAAAATTCAAGTTCAGCGATGTGCCCGCGAATGTTGATCTTTACCTGCGCCTGGAGAAAAACAGTGACCATTCCGATCTGATCGCGAAAGTTACCGACCTGAATGTAATAAGCACGGCGGAACAGGAGATCGTCCACTTTGAGAATATTTATTTTGATTTTGATCATTATTCAATTCGTGCCGAAGCCAGGAAAGTATTGGATGAGCTGGCGGATCACTTGATCAGAAACCCCGGCGTCCAGATTGAGATATTCGCCTATGCTGATGACCGCGGGACCAATGAATACAATCTGCAGCTTACGAGGAGACGCGGACAGTCCGTTGCCGAATACGTCGCGGGTAAAGGTGTTGACCAGACAAGCGTCGCTATCGTCGCCAAAGGAAAGCAGGCGCAGCGGGAAGTGGACGTGGAGTTATTAAGGCAATTTAACCGACGGGTTGAATTTTACCTCAACGGGAACGCTGGAGCATTTATCGAGTTGGCGCATACCTACATTCTGAAAAGAAAAACGGATTGGGCTACACTTGCACTTGAAACAGGCGTGCCGCAGGATAGGCTCAAGGCATTGAACGGCGTAACGAACGATGATCAACTGAATGCGTTTCAACCGGTACGGATACCTTCCAATGCGAGGAAAATTTCTCCCGATCTGTTTTTTATCGTCATCTAATCCGATCCGACCATAATAAATCCTCCCCAGTGCATTGGATCGTCGGTTACTTTTAACTGGTCGAGTTGGGTGAGCTTCAATGCTTCCCGCCCGGTGTGTCCTTTGAAGAGATATTCGTAGAACCTGACCATTAGCTCCTGTGTAATCTGGTCGTCGACTTTCCATAAACTGATAAGAATATTTCGCGCACCGGCCTGCAGGAAAGACCGTTGAAGCCCGTATACACCTTCACCGTTTTCAATTTTCCCCAGGCCGGTTTCGCATGCTGACAAAACTACAAGGCGTGTGGCGGACAGGTCGAGGTTCATCACTTCGTAAGCCGTCAGTATCCCGTCATCCTGCATATCGGGAATTTCTTCATCGAGACTCTTGTTGGCACCGGCCAGTACAAGACCGGAGTAAAACAAAAAATCCTTTTTAGCTTCGGTGCTTAATTTTATACGGTCCGTGGAAAAGAACCCGTGTGTTGCGATGTGCACAATATCCGCTGCCGGGATATCTTTTACATGTCTTTCCGTTGCCATTTTTTTCAGGAAAACCTCGCAAGTCCATCCGTGTTCCTGTAAGATCCTGCTGATCTTAACGACTTCGGTACTGGTGCCCGGCAACGCGCTGAACTTTCGGAAATCCTCACTATACGCTCTGGACTGGCCGGCCTCCCCGGAATCAAATGCAGGATCGCCAACCAAAACAGCTTTTTTGGATGAAAATCCCTCAGCATCCTTTTCAAGGAATTGCGCGGGATTTAATAAATAGCGGATGTCGTAGCGCTGAAGCACGTATTGATCCGACCCGGGTGCCTTTAGCGTGTTCAGGTTAAGGCGGTGATAAACACCGTCGCCCGACATGTAAATTTTCGTTTTGCCCAGGATGTCAGACTCGAATGGTTTCCAATAATAAAGATAGGAGTTCCGGTCGGGGACGTTGTATGTCAATGCATTCCGGTAGTAGTTCAGAAAACGGGTTTCCATATTGTTTCCCTCTTTCATTAAAACCACCCGCGGACTCCCGGTCGTTTCCCGCGTAGTCACCAGTGCTGCATAATAAACACTGTCTGTGAAGCCGAAACGAATACGGTCGACAGCATTTGGCGCCGCCCTCCGGAAATCGTACTTCCTGAAACGTATGACCTCTATGAGTGCTTCATCCGGTTTGATATTTTTCTGTATGTCGTCCCAGGTGATATTTAGGCGCATCATTTTCTCCGCGACATTCCCGCTGGTTTTGAGGCTGATCGATTTTTCAAGCTGGTCGATTTCCTTTTCCAGGACGGATATACCACCAGCTCCGCCGGGAACAGACTTAAGGGAAAGCTGATAGAAATGACCCAGTTGCTCGCGCTTTGTTTTTAACAACTCATACTGTTGAACGAGTGCGGCGTCTTTTTTTTCATTGATCAGATCAGCTCTGTGTTGTTGTGTAAAAAACAGCAGCGACTTAACAGTGACCTGATTGTCAAATACTTGTTTTAACAACTCCGGTTTTGCGGTAGCCGACAGGAAAGCGACGGTATTAAATCGTTCCAGGTCCTCCTTCAATTTTTTATAGAATTGAATTTGTTCGTTTTCACTCAGGCTTGGGAAGATATATCTGATTTGGCGGATAGCCAGTTCGATCGATCTTTGAAACAACGGCAGCGCCTGGGAATGTTTGCCGGCCTGCCAATACAATACCGCCAGGTTTCCGGCCAGGTCCATGAGGAGCACTGAATTTTCACCGTAGATATTTTTTTTAATGAAATAAGCCCTTTCAAAAAAGGTAATCGCTTTGACTGTTTCCCCGTTAGCGACCAACAATACTCCCCGGTTGTTCATAACGGTGGCGGCGAGGTCGTCATTATCCAGCTGATATTGTTGCAGTGTTAAATAGGCATGATCCAGTACCTCCGCCGCTTTTTTGTCGTCATTTCTTTTTCGGTACGCAGTGGCAAGGTTGTTCAGCACAGTGACATAAAACGACGCCAACGACGGTGACCCTGGTTTGATCTTCGTTACAATCTTTTCGTAGCTGTCAATCGCTTCTTCGAGTTTACCCTGTTTGAGGTGGATTCCCGCGATGTTGCTTTCGAGGGTCCATTCCGTCACAGGATCTTTTTCCTGCAGTGTGCGGCAAAGATCCAATGCGGCGCTGTAGTAGCCTATTGCCGTCTCGTTTATTCCGAGTTTTTCGTAAACGGAGCCCAGATCATTTAATATCCCCGCGAGCAGACTGGAATTCACGGGTGTCACCGCTTTCAGAACCTGCAAAGCTTCGAGCAGGTTTTTTTCGGCATGACTATACATCCCTGTTTCAATACCGAGAACGGACACTTCCTGCAAAGCCCGGACATAAAGCTGAGGTGAAGTTCCTTCCATGTTGTTCCTGGTGGCGCTGATCAGCGCTTCCAGTATAGCACCGGATGCGTCATAGTTCCGGAGTTTCCTGTTGATCCGCCCCAGCGCAATTTCCAATTCATATTGGATCACCGGGTCGCCATCGGTTCTTGTATATGTTGATTTGGATCCTTCCAGCAGTTGCAACGCGTTGACCAGGCGATCGTTTGTCTCATACAGGATCAGAAGGTTTTTTACGACAGCCCAGTAGAGCGTCGCGTCGGCGTCGGGTGATACAGCTGCCAGCGTTTTTTTATAGAGTTCTTCGGCCTTCGAAAAATGTCCCTGGCTGGAATGTATGGCCGCGAGATTGCTCATTGACCGTAGCAACGCCGCATCCGGCGGCGCATTCATTTCGGTCTTGATCGCGAGATTTTTGGTTAACAGGCGCTCTGCGTTTTTGTAATCCTTTACCTGGGCGTAGGCAAGACCCAGGTCGTTTACGATGGTGAGGTAGTTCTCATCGTATATACCGAGGTCGTTGAATGCAACGGTTTCGGCGCGAGTCAGAAATTGAATTGTCTTTTGCCAATCGTTTTCCCAGAAGATCTGAGCGCTATCATAATCGAGTTTCCACGAAGGTTCACCGGTTTGACCCCGCACGGAAAAAAAGCAAAGAACGAAGAGGGTTATATAATAAAAACGTCGCATTAGCTTCAGATAACCGGTTTTGTGAAGAAAGTTACGAAATTGATGTTTAAACTCCTCTTTGCCTGTTGCCGATCATCTCCTGCGACCGTATACCTTACTTTTTGTTTTCCGGATTCACCAGATATCTTAATTTTGGATAGCTTGAAAATCTGGGTAATAAATTTTCAGCGATAATTTTTTAGAACCGACGCCTTCAACCTTGGACCATTCATGATTCGTTTTCCGGAAATTAGAGGTAACAGTCTCGCAGTACCAAAGGCTTGCCTGTGGACTGTTGCATTATTGATGATCGTTTCTCCGGCGATCGCGCAAACCGAGGCTGATGTGACCGGAGGTGGATTCTGGTTGTGGAATTTTCTGGGGCGGTTGCATCCCATGATCGTTCACTTTCCCATCGGGCTCCTGTTTATGGCATTGCTTCTGGAGGTGATCAGCTGGCGTGGAAGGTCTCGGGAAATGCTGGGGGCAATCAGGATAATCATTACTACGGGAGCGATATCTTCCATTATTGCCGTGATCTTTGGTTTGCTACTAGCCGAATCGGAAGAATCAGGAGGCGACATTCTACCTGTTCACCAATGGACCGGTATCGCGACTGCGGTCATGGCGTTACTGACTGCTCTTTCAACGCAGGGAAATTCCGCGGGTATCAGACGAGCTCTGCTCATTATAACGGTGGTTGGTGTAACGGTCGCCGGCCACTACGGTGCATCGTTAACGCATGGCGAGGACTATCTGACAAGCGTCCTGCCCGGCGAATCTTCTCAGCCGGTGAATACCGGCACGTTCTTATTGACGACAAAAGATGGACCGCTCACGGAAGTTCAGATACAGGAACTCAATCTGCAGGTCCGGACGATCTTTGCCCACCAATGTTACAAGTGCCACGGCAAGGCTAAGGTAAAGGGCGAATTGCGCCTCGACTCCAGGGAAGCGATATTTAAAGGCGGAGAAGACGGCCCGGTTATCGTTCCGGGTGATCCCGACGAAAGTGAATTGATCCGCCGGGTTACGCTACCACGCAACCATAAGGAAGCAATGCCCGAAAACGGAAAAGGTCTTTCAGCACAGGAGATCGAGTTGTTGAAATTCTGGATCAAGCAAGGAGCTCCATGGCCATCCGGTCCTGAAAAAAGTCTGTACCGCGTCGCAGCGCTGGAACCTAGGATGCCTGGCCTTCCTCCTGCTGAAAATGAACTGAATTCGCCCATCGACCGGTTTGTAAACGAATACTTTAAGAAAAACAAGATCGGCTGGGGCGCACCGGTGGACGACCGGACTTACATCCGGAGAGTATACCTGGATGTTGTCGGGTTACTTCCATTGCCCGATTCCATCGAAAGTTTTGTGAACGATCCGTCAGCTGGCAAACGGGAAACACTGGTCGCGAAACTACTTCGCCGGGATGATGACTACGCGCAGCAATGGCTTACTTTCTGGAACGATGCGCTGCGAAATGATTACAGCGGTACCGGCTACATCACTGGGGGAAGATCGGATATCACCGCCTGGCTATACACATCTCTGCGCGACAACAAACCATATAACATATTCGTCAAGGAATTGATCAGTCCTACAAAAGAGTCAAAGGGCTTTATCGAGGGTATAAAATGGCGAGGTACTATCAATGCGAGCCAGCGAACGGAAATGCAGGCCGCTCAGAACGTCTCACAGGTATTCCTGGGCCTGAACCTGAAATGTGCATCATGTCATGACAGTTTTATCAGCGACTGGAAACTTGAAGAAGCCTATGCGTTCGCGAATATTTTCTCAGACACAACACTGGAAATAAACCGCTGCGATAAACCCACCGGTAAAATGGCGGCAAGGAGAATCCTGTTCAGGGAACTAGGAGAGATCAACGCGGAAGCAGTGACATCGGAGCGATTGAAACAGTTGGCTGATTTTCTGGTTCAGCCCAGGAACGGGCGGTTGTATCGAACATTGGTAAACCGGATATGGGCACAGTTAATGGGAAGAGGTATTGTTGAACCCGTCGATGTTATGGACAACGAACCCTGGAGCCAGGACCTGCTGGATTGGCTCGCTTCCGATTTTGTGAATTCGGGTTACGATGTGAAGAAACTGATCTACAAGATACTTACCTCGCAGACCTATCAACTTCCATCCGAAGGTTTGGAACAGGCGGAAATGATCGCGGCATCAGACTATGTTTTTCATGGCATGATCAGAAGACGACTGACAGCCGAGCAGTTTGCGGATGCCGTCAGCCTGGCGATTCAGCCCATATACGTGGATAGCCTCGTCGTGTATAATTTGTTACCACCGGCGGTGAAAACAAAAACTCCTTTCGCGCGTGCGTCCCTGGTAAAGAATGACCCATTGCTCACCGCATTGGGCAGACCGAACCGGGAAACAGTCTCAACGAGCCGAACATCCCAGGCAAACTTGCTGCAGGCTCTTGAACTGACAAATGGAACACAATTCAACCGCGCGATCGGTATCGGAGCCGGGAAGTGGATCGAAAAATATCCGGACACCGACGTACTGATCAATGAAATATATCGAAACACACTGGGTCGTTTGCCCGGAAGTGAGGAGGTGGAGGTTGCCCGGAAAATGTTGGGTGAAAAACCAACGGCCCCGGCAGTTCAGGATTTTTTGTGGGCAATGTCCCTCCATCCTGAGTTTCAGCTAATATTTTGAAAAGAAGCCGTGCAATCTGGTTATGTAAAATGTAAATTGTATCAACACAGGCCCTGGCAATTCGATAAATAACAATTCGTATGCAAGCAAAGTGGAACAGGAGAGATTTTATTAAAACATCCGGAGCGGCAACACTGGCGGCCCTGGCGGCAGGTTCACCGATTGCCAGTATGCTTGGCGGGTGCAGCAAAGGGTCCAGGCTTACGACCTCGACCGCCGACACCGTTATTTTACTTTGGATGGCCGGTGGCATGGCGCATACCGAAACGTTCGATCCGAAACGTTACACACCGTTTGAAAAAGGAATGCAGGGTGACCGCGTGCTAAGCACATTCAACGCTCTGCCTACTGCCCTGGATGGGATTAATTTTTCGGAAGGATTACAGGCTATTGGAAGTGTTATGGACAGAGGCACGCTGATCCGGTCATACGTGGCGGCCGACCTGGGGCATATCCTGCACTCCAGGCATCAGTATCATTGGCATACGTGCTATGAGCCGCCGCAAACAGTGGCCGCACCACATATTGGTTCATGGATCGCTAAAGAATTGGGACCGAAAAATCCGGTAATCCCCGCCTTTATTGATATCGGCCAGCGTTTCACCGTGGGAGAAGCGGAGGAACTCAAGGCTTTTCACACAGCGGGTTTCCTGGGTAATGAGTTTGGACCTTTTTTTATTCCGGACCCAAGCCAGGGGCTCGAAAGTGTCCGCCCTCCCGTGGGTATGGATTCCAAACGTTTCGAAAGGAGGAACCAGCTTTACAACGACCTGATCAGTAAAAGTCCCGTGTCGGAATTTGGAAGTGACTACCAGAAGGAATCCCTGAGACGTTCTATGGAACAGGCCTATATGCTGCTGAACTCCCCCGAGGCAACGGCTTTTGACCTTAGCCAGGAACCGAAAGAGGTATACGATATTTATAACACCGGCCGCTTTGGACTGGGATGCCTCCTTGCGCGCCGTCTCACGGAACAAGGTGCACGGTTTATCAGTGTCACTACCGAGTACGAACCGTTTTTTGGATTTGATACACATGAAAACGGACATACGCGAATGGTTGGTATGAAGAAGATGATCGATGCTCCCGTTGCCCAGCTTATCAAAGACCTGGAAAAAAGCGGCCGCCTGGACCGGACGTTAATTATTCTGGCAAGCGAATTCAGCCGCGATATGATGGTGGAGGGACGACCGGGTGCGAAAGTACTGGAGCAGGTGAATCAACCGGACATTCTTTCCGATCTTAAGTTTTATGGTATGCACAGGCACTTCACCGACGGATGTTCTATACTGATGTTCGGCGGTGGTATAAAGAAAGGTTTTGTCTATGGAAAAACGGCCGACGAGCGTCCGTGCAAATCGATTGAAAATCCCGTCAAGATCGACCAGATCCATCAGACCATTTATCACGCCCTTGGTATTCCGCCGGATACGCAGTATGAAATCGAAAAGCGACCCTTTTATACCACTCCGGACGGAAAAGGAGAAGCTGTGATGGACCTGCTGAGTAAGCCTGTGGTTTCCTCCTGAGAATTACTTTTTCTTTTTTTGAGATATCTTCACCACAGGTTTCAGAAAGGGAGTAATCACCGCTGCGAGTTTCCGGTATCCTTCGGCGTTTGGATGAAGACCGTCTGTAAAGAGACGCTCATCGATCTTTCCGTTTGCATCGGCAAGTACTTTTCCCGCATCGATGTAACGGACGTTCGTGGCACCGGCGATGTTTACCAGCCCGCGGTTGAGTTCGGAAACCTTTTCTTCTTCTTTCCGCCGCGGATAAATACCCAATAAGATAATTTCAGCTTTTGGTTGCCGTACCTGTATCGCCTCCACCAGGAATTGAAGTCCTTCCAAAATCTCTGCAGCGGAGTTCAGGTTAATGTTATTCGTGCCAATCAGGATCAAAATTTGAGCCGCTTCATAGCCGGCGAGTTCATCGTGGTATACACGCCATAATACATTTTCAACCCGGTCCCACCCATAACCAAAATTCCTGACACCATACGGTTCCATCAACGCCTTCCAGGAATCCTGGCCGGTTGCAATAGAGGTTTGTGGTTCGCCACCCCAGAAGTGTGTAATTGAATTTCCAAAGAATACAATACGCGGCGGGTTCACCTTGTTCATGGATAGGATTTCCTGATGCCGCCGATCCCAGTCGTAGATGTTTGCATCTCTGGACTGAATACAAGGTTGGGTAGTTGAAATGACGCCAACAGGTTCGGCAAGAATTGTTCGTAATTTTTTCTCGTACGCCGTGGCATATTCAACCATACCCAGGTCGGACGGATGGATGCCATCCACGGTCGCATCGATCGACAGCCCGATCTCTTCTTTGGTCAGCAGGTGTAAATTGTTGTAACCATCGGATTTGAGTATCTCCATGGCATCCCGTTGTGCCTTGTTAAGAGCTGCGACATTGTTTCGCCTTGACGGATTGATTCCTTCATCCGTAAATCCGCAATGTTCTGCCAGCAGGATCGGAGCGGAGGCGTTCTTCAGCCTCAGCTGTTTTACCGATTGAACGACAAGCTCCTTTACGTGCTGATATTTTGTTGCGTCGGAAGCATCCAGGTTGGGAAGGCAATCAAGGACGAAAACCCGGGCATCGAGTTCACCTATTATTTCGAGCACCTCCTTTTCCAGCCTTCCGTTACCGGAAAACCCAAGATTGATCAACGGCCGGTCCATCTTTCTGCCTATGATGGCAGGCCAGGCCATTCCGGGTCGCGAGGCACAACCTCCCTGTGCAATTGATGTCCCGTAAACGACAATCGGTTTTTCCTGGCGTACAGGAATGGGGTTGAAGGAAGTTTCTTCCGGCGCTCCGATCTCCAGCCATTTTACAGTGTTGTATAGCGGAAAATACAACCGGTATTCGCGCCCCTTCTGATGATAGCGGTCATTTGGCTCCAGTCCGTTAAACCGGTACACGATAGTATCGCCTATCGAATATTTTCCCCCGCACCATAATTCCTTTCCGTCCGTATCGATTGCATAAAGGTCGACACCACTTACTCCGGTAGCGGGCATGTGAGGCATGGCTTTTGGTTCACCGGCGACATAACGCACGATCAAATGGTCCGCATTGGACCGGAACCGGAGCATCAGCCCGGCTGTATGGTTCGACAGGTTCCATACCTCCGTTCGCACTGTTTTTTCCGCTCTCGCCGGGAGACGGTCGTACGGACTTTTGACTTCCTTTTTCCAGCCCTGCCCTTCGATCACCTGTATGGCACTTTCAGCCGGATTCCACCAGGAAACCCGTTGCGTCTGGGAATAGGAAATCGCCGGTGCAAGTAAAACAAAAAGCAAGGAAAGGAGACTATTTTTCATATCAGGATCAGGTCAGAAGAATTTCATTCACGGTTGTAGACGATCTTTCCCTTTACGATCGTGGTCATCACGTTAATATTATTATCAAAGATCACAATGTCGGCGTCTTTACCTTTACTAAGCGATCCCTTTGTATCATAGACACCCAGGATTCGCGCGGGCGTACTGGTAATCATCCTGACGGCATCCAGCAGGGGAATGTCCGCCATGGATACCATCGTTCGCACGAGCCGGTCGGCGGTAGCCACGCTGCCGGCAAACGAACTGCGGTCGGGAAGTTTTGCCACGGCATCCTCCACGATCACTTTTAAACCATCGTGTAAACTTCCCAGGATACTTTCGCCCGGTGGCATGCCCGCGGCCCGCATGGCATCCGTTATCAGCGCTGTCCTGTCGGCACCTTTAATTTTGTAGATTAATTTGAGCAACGGAGGTGGAAGATGGATACCGTCGCCGATAATTTCAACATCCATCTCGTCGATGATATACGCACTTTCTATTACACCTGCATAGCGGAACGCATTCCTACGTGTTACTCCGGACATACCCGAGTAGAGGTGTGTAGCAAGGGTGAACCCGTTTTCAAAGGCCACCACAACGTCTTCATAGATGGCGTCCGTGTGCGCAATGGCAGGTAACACCCCCTTGGACTTCATGTATTTTCCGAATTCCACGGCTCCTTTTAGCTCCGGCGCGGCGCTCCATCTTTTGATCGACGAAGATGCTGCCAGAATTTCACGGTATTCCGTTGGGTCCGGATCCCGGATATAACGGGGATCCTGTGCGCCCCGCTGACTCATGGCAAAGTACGGTCCTTCGAGATGAAGGCCCAGGAATTGAGCCCCGTTTTTATTTCTTTCGTTAGCTATCTCATAGGCACGAAGGGTATTCATTAACTCTTCACGACTTGCGGAAAGGGTTGTCGGCAGCATGGAGGTTGTTCCGTACTGCGCATGAACCTCCGCTATTTTAAGAAAGGCTGATTCATTGCCATCCATAAAATCGTGACCACCACCTCCATGAACATGGATATCGATAAACCCGGGTGTTATGAATTTTCCCTTTGCATCTATTTCTATGGCATCATCCACCGCTACGTTTTTCTCGTGAACTTCTTCTATCAGCGCTCCGTTGATCACGATGGACGCCTCCCGCAAAATCCTGTAGGGTGTAATTATTTTTCCGTTAAATATTTTTATCCGTCTCATGTTCTGTCCTGTTTTACCTGGTTGCACCTGCGAACGAAACTCGTTTTCATGCCCCCGCTTTCAACCGCGTCCCTGCCCAAGTTCTTATCCGGTGACCGTGAAAGGCATAGAACACCAGGTATAAGTAACAGGGGAACAACACCCAGTAAGCAAGCCTCACATCGTACAAGTCGGCAAAGTATCCGTAGAACAGTGGCATGATCGCGTTTCCGCATAATCCCATGATCATAACGGATGCACCCAGTTTTGTGAACCGGCCCAGCCCGTCGAGAGCGAGTGGCCATATTCCTGCCCACACCAATGAATTGGCGAGCCCCAGCAATACGACAAACCAGATGGATATATCCGCCGTGTGCCCCAGAAACGTTACCTCGCCCCGGCTGAAAATGATCAGTATTGTCAGAATCGATCCCAGCAACGTACACAGCCGGAGCGTATTTACCTGGCTGATGAATCTTGGTATGCAGATGATACCAAGGATGTAACCGCAGATCGTGGCGAAGAGTGTGTAGGAAGGAAATACTTTTGCCTCGAGCAGATCGATCTTCATGGAACCGGCATAACCGATGATAGTATCAATCGCTATTACCTGTGTACCCACATGAAGGAATATCGCCAATGCCCCGAGTATCAGGTGTGGGAAATCAAAAATACTTTTCTTGGAGGAATTGACTGAGGCGAGGTCGGCGCTTTCTTTTTCCGTATTGATTTCAGGTAGAGGAGAAAAACGAATCATCAGCCCAAGCATAAATAATACCGTTCCGACACAGGCATATGGCATTACTACACGCATGATGAGTTCATCAAGAGCCGCGTTCTTTTCCACATCACTCATCGTGCCGAGCGATCTGAACAGATCGGTGTCGGTTGCCTTCAGGATGACCGCCGCAAATAAGATCGGAGCGAGAATACCGGCTCCTTTATTACAGATACCCATGATGCTGATCCGCTGGGCGGCGCTTTCTTTTGGCCCTAACACGGTGATATAGGGATTGGCAGCGGTTTGCAACACGGCGAGTCCGGCGCCGATCGTAAACAAACCAAAGAGAAAAACTTCGTACGTTCGGGTAAGGGCCGCAGGCACGAAGATAAATGCACCGACGGCCATTGCCCAAAAACCGATCATCATACCTTTTTTGAATCCAACACGCGTCAGTAGGAAAGACGACGGAACGGACATGATAAAATAGGATATATAGAATGCGAATGTGACGAGGTAGGATTGAAAATTTGTCAGTTCACACGCTATTTTGAAATAGGGGATCAGGATAGCGTTCACCCAGGATACAAAACCGAAAATGAAGAACAAAAGGCCAATGATCAGAATAGAGATAAATGAATCCCGTTTTGTCAGTGCACTTACGTCTATAGCGGTAGCTATTGGTTTACTCATTGGCGGCCCACGGTTATGATGAAGCCTTTAAATCCTGAACGGCGATTTTGTGTGTCAGCAGCGATGCGGCGGATTGATCCAGATAAACCGTACAGTTCGGGTGTGTCTGCAGGATGCTTGCCGGGTGCATGTTGCTGACGGAGAGCTCCAGGCAGTTTTTTACAGCGACAGCCTTCCGTTGGTCAGGCACCGAACAGATGATTTCACGCGAGCGAAGGATTTGTTTGACCGACATACTGATCGCTTTTCTTGGCACTTCGTCAAGGCTGGCAAACCAGCCTTCGCCGTATTGTTGTTTTACGCAGAGATCGTCCAGGTCGACGACAATATACGGATACTCGATTTCAAAATCGGCAGGCGGATCATTGAATGCGAGGTGCCCGTTTTCTCCGATACCGACGAGTGCGACGTCAATCGGATGGCGTTCGATGATTTTTCCAAGCCGGTCGCATTCCTGTTGCGGATCGGTTTCACCGTTGATCAGATGCGCCGCTTTCAGGGAAGGAACTTTCGTCAAGAATCTTTCCGTCAAATATTTCCGGAAGCTTGCAGGATGGGTGACCGGTAAACCGATATACTCGTCGAGGTGGAACATCACTACTTTTCCCCAGTCGATATCTTTTTCGCATATCAGCTGAGTTAACGTTTCAAACTGGCTTGTCCCCGTTGCCAGGATTATGTTGGCATTCCCCTTTTCGCTGATCGCCTGCCGGATGGATGCGGCGGCTTTGACGCCAGCCGCGACACCCATTTCCTTCTGATCCTGACTTACTATTACGTTCATCTTCGCCTTTTTTACAATTTAACTTTTGTGTTACCTCCCTTTTGAAGGAATACATCGACCGCTTCATTTGTTTTCCAGGAGCCCGCGGTAAAATCAGGAATGTCGACAGTATTGGAACGGTTGGCAACTGATTTTTCACTCAACGGAGCAACAGCGCTCCACGCAGCAGCGTCGTATACATCTATATCGAGCGGCAATCCGTTCCTCAAACAATCGATCAATCTCCAGTCCATGAGGAAATCCATACCTCCATGGCCCCCGATCTGCTTAGCGAGTTCGCCGACTTTCTTAACTATCGGCGGTGCATACTTTTCTTCGAGAGCTTTGAACTCCGCGTCGCTTATCCAGCCTTCGTGGCTGTTGGATATTCGGCCGGGTTCGGGGTATTTCAACGCTGTTCCCTTGGTGCCGCTCACCAGGTGAATCCGCGAATACGGACGCGGTGATGTGACGTCATGCTGAATCATGATCGTTTTTCCGTTGGCAGTCCGGATCGTCGTCGTGTTCATGTTACCCCGGTACTTCTTGTTTTCAAAAGGTTTATAAAAACTGTCTTTGGATGCGAGTTCTTTCGCCCGGTTACCCATCATGAAGTCATTCGTGGATACGGAAACGAGGTAGTCCATGCGGTCGCCTCTGTTGATGTTAAGTACCTGTGCGACCGGCCCCAATCCGTGAGTAGGGTATAAGCTCCCGTTTCTCATGTTTTCTTTCAGGCGCCACATATCGTAGTATCCTGTTTTCGAGAAGTTGCTGTCAATAAGGCAATGGATGTAGGCGCCTTCGGTGTGCACAATTTCCCCGAAGTATCCCTGCCGGGCCATATTGAGTGTCATCAGCTCAAAGAAGTCGTAGCAGCAATTTTCGAGGATCATACAATGTTGTTTGGTCTTTTCCGATGTTTCAACCAGCTGCCAGCACTCTTCGACGGTAACGGCCGCCGGAACTTCCGAGGCGGCGTGTTTTCCGTGCTCCATAGCATACACTGCCATTGGTGTGTGTAACTGCCAGGGAGTTGCGATGTAGATCAGGTCGATGTCCTTTCTTTCGCATACTTTTTTCCATTCATTTTCGCTCCCGGAGTATAGATCCGGACGATGGCTTGTGTTCGCGATCCTGGCCTTGGCGCTGCTGGCTTTTTCCGGACGAATATCGCAGAGCGCCTTGATCTCAACTCCTTCGATCTTGCTCATCCGTTCCACGGCGGCGGGTCCACGATTCCCCAATCCGATAAAACCTATTCTTACGGTTTCCAGTTTCGGAGCAGCGTAACCGCTCATATTAAAATGTTTTGCCTGACCGGCGGCGCGATGGTTGTCGTCATGGTTAGCGATTGCACTCACGGGTACGATATTGGCACCGGCAATACCAATTCCGGCAAGGCCGGAAAGCTTAAGAAAATTTCTGCGGTTACTTTTCATAATTAATCTATTTGACGTTCTGTAGTTATCGTTGGATTTAAATGGAGTCTTTCAATGCGATAAGGTACGTTTAAAGGGTCGGTTCCCAGCCGGCCTCGTACTCACGCTTCCAAAACCTGGCGGCCGTCGCGTTGTTCCTGATATGCCCGTTTGAAGGATCGATCTGCAACGCACCTCCTGAACGCAACGCGATATTTCCAAGCTGACATAATAAGGTGCTTTGGTGGCCACCCACAATATCGGAATTTAATGAACTCCCCTTCTTTATGGCATCAAAGAAATTCTGGATATGGATGCTGTCCAGAGCCTGCGAAGGATTCATACGGTCCAGCGGATTGATCTCAAGGTCGTTGGGTACATCTTTCACGAGTTTGTTCTGAAGATCGTATATCTTGTACGAATTACCCTGTTCAATAAGAAGGGAGCCTGTTTCCCCGTAAAACATTACACCCACGCTGTTGCCTTCGTTCTCCCGGCCGTTGCAGCTTCTGCCTTCCCACGTCATCAATGTCTTGTTAGGAAATTCCATGCTGATCACCTGGGTATCGGGTGTTTCCCAATCATCCTGGTAACGGTACCTTCCGCCTGAGGATGTTACACTAACCGGATATTCAACGTCCAGGCCCCACCGCATCAGATCCACCATATGGGTTCCGTTATTGAGCGCTTCACCTGTTCCCCAGTTCCAGAACCAATGCCAGTTGTAGTGTATCAGGTTATCCTTATACGGACGACGGGGCGCGGGGCCTTGCCAGAGCTCATAATCCAACCAGGTGGGTACTGGCGTTACTTTACCGGTGCCGATCGATGCGCGGTTGTTGGCGTACCATCCTTTGGCAAAATAAGGTCTTCCGATCGCACCGCTTTTCACCTCCTGGATGGCGGCTACTACGTTCGGCCACGAACGCCGCTGGTTACCCATCTGGATGACGTTTTTGTATTTTTTGGCGACAGCTACCAACAGTTCCCCTTCGTGCGGGTTGTGGCTGCAGGGTTTTTCCAGGTATACATGTTTACCTGCTTTCGATGCGAGTATAGCCGCCGGGGCATGCCAGTGATCGGGTGCGGCGATAATAAAGGCGTCCAGGTTTTTGTCATCCAATGCTTTCCGGAAGTCAGGTATGGATTTTGGTCTAGATTTCTGGAGTGCCTCTGTTTCGGCAATACACTTTTCGGCAGCCCTTGAGTCCACATCGGATATCGAAATTATTTCGCAGTTTGGCTGAACCGCATATGTTGTTGCCAGCGCCAGTCCCCTACTGTTCACACCCATAATTCCTACCGTGACTTTTTCATTGGCGCCGATGATCCTGGCGTAACTTTTCGCGCTGAAGCCCGGGAGTATACCACCCACCGATAGCACCGCTGATCCGGCTACTGCCTTCTTGATAAAATTTCTCCGGTTGTAATGAGGTGACTTCATAGTGTTAATAATCAGTAAATAAATTGGACTTTAAGAGTGGCGGCCTCAATGGTTGTACTGGCGGAAGGCCTACTTCTTCAACCACTTGTCAAACCAGTTAAAAGCTTCCTGCTGCATCTTTGCGTCAAATTTGTGAGGCCCGGGATAATAGGAACATTGAAAATGATCCGAAGCACCCGCTTTGTTATAAACATCAGAAAGAATTTTTTCGGCCTGCCTCATTTCCGGCAGCGTATATAACGCGTCCTCTGAATCATTGAGAACAAGCGTGGGGAGAGGTACACGCAATCCGAGTATTTCGGGGAAGTCGAGTTCATTCGGAAGCATGGGGACATAGGTCATCCATGTGTGCGTGAAGGATTTTTGCATTACAAAATCTTTCCACGTCGTCATGAACCCCACACATACGGCGCACTTGATCCTCGGATCGAGTCCGCCCATGAATACGGTCCGCATACCACCGCCGGATAATCCGCCACATCCGATGCGGCCCGCGTCGACGTCCGGTCGCGCGCATAGGATATCCAGCGCCTTTTGATCTTCGGCGAAGAACACGCCGGGCCATGTTGTACCCGCGCTGAACAGAGATTTAGCCATGATATGTTCGTGCTGACTGGCCCAGTTATTATATGCCTGGATATGTTCCGGATTTTCGGGATCGTTATCCGTCAGCCCTTCTCGCAGATGGACCGGGACGTCGCCCATCATTACCCTGCGGCTGGCGAACGGAAAAGCATCGGAAACCAGCACTACATATCCGCGCCTGGCGACTTCGTTGGCCCAGGCGAAATTTTCGTAATATTCCTCCTGGTGCGTCTTCATTAACGGATGCTGTTGCGCGGACGTACGGGTGATCTTTCGCGTTCCGAAATATTTATTTCCTCCGTGATCATGGAAGGCGAGGATTGCAGGTAGTTTACCCGTTGCGTTCGCTGGTTTTAATAAAATACCGTCAGTGGGCCGTCCGTACGGCAGTTGCCAGCTCAGTTCTTCGATATGCAGTCCGTCGAATGTGTACTGCTTTTTCAGGGTGACCTGTGGTGCCGCTCCGAGAGGAGGGACGCCCAGGCGGTCAAGGAGCTTTTGCCGGGCCGTTTTCCTCCACGTTTCAGGATCCGTAAAGTGTTTATTCCGGTACGACAACATCGGTAGTTTACCTTCCGTAAGCGATGAAGCCCAAGGCCCGTATTGACCGATTATAGAAAGACCGGCTTCATCCGCATGTGTTAACGCGGCGATGTTTTCCGGTGTGGAAAAATTTCCTCCAGGTACGTCCATAGTATTTATTGGTTCCGAGAATCCTTTCATTATTCCACCTCCGGCCAGCAGAGTGGTTATCTTCAAAAATTCCCTCCGTTTTGTTTTCATTTTTTATTACCGTTTGAATACCCGAAGAACTTGCTACTTATTAACCCGGATCCTGATCTTACCCCATGTCAGTCGTCGCTCAATCGGCATAAATCCTTTTGTCTCGTAACTTCCCATACATTCGATGATATGACCTTCGGGGCAATTATCCGCAATCGTGATGACGGAGCTTAACGTAAAACCGTCTGGCCATTTTGCGGGCAGAACTTCATCCACAAGTATTTCCTTTTCACGACGAACATAAGGGTCATCGGAATATAGACGTATACGATGGCCGTTGGTATACACCATAATTTCTTCACCCGGTGATGCTTTCCCGTCACCGTTCCCTTTTCCAACAAGGGACGTCGTATCATTCACAGCGCGTCCGTCATCGATATCTATAACCGGGAATTCGGGTACATCAAAAAAGACAGGGACCGTCAATTCATCCTCAAATGATTTGTTCCCCACGCGTATCCGGAGATCGAGTTTAACCTCGGCAGGGGAACCGTCAGTCGGTGGTTTTTTTTTCGATATGATCTCGAGGCCGGATACTGAAAATATTCTTCTATTTCCTAATGGATGTACTGTGACAGAAGAGGCCAGCACCGTCACAGTGCTATCACGGGAATGCACGACGACCTCGGGTGTCTGACCCGCTGGCAGATCGCCGCCGCGGTTGAAAAGTGTCAGCGTCAGTTTGTTTTTTTGATTTGCCCGGAGCAGCCTATCTGCCTTGTCAATTTTATAATCCGTACAGATCAGGTCCGGCAGGTCGGTCGCCTCGTATATTCCGATCTCCTCACCCCTTTGATCGGCGGTAAAATGTAACCTGCCGGCATCGTCACTGATGACTTTTCCGGTCAGTACTTCATCATGGCCGCGAACAAGTCTGATCACATTAAGTACGGCTTTCTTTGGATACAGTGGTGCCGTTGTAATATCGAGGGTCACCGCTGACAAAGGAGGCCCGCCCGGAAGCCAACGGTGCGTGGAAATTCCAAATCCATTTTTAGATACCCGGTTGAGAAAAATGAAACCGGGTTCCCGTTTATCGGATTTTACTTTATAGTCATAGACTTGGAACTCCCCATAGAGATCGTAATGTGACCACCTGGACATCTTGCTCAGGGGATTATTGAATGCATTTGCGACAAAGTTCATGGCCTTTTCAAAAACTTCGGTTTCTCCCGGTTTGTCGACGACATGACCGCCGACGAATTGCCAGTATTCAAAATCAAGACCGCCTTCCCATTGCGCGCCATGATGTACTTCCGTATTAAGGTACGTCAGTTCATCGGCCGTGCTGTTGTGAAACCGAAGTTTCACTTCCTTCAGATTTTTGAATGTGTACCTTAACGGATACAGGGTATGGTTACCGGGATATCCTACAAAGAACTCAGGACTTCCGGTCATCGAAACGGCTGCGGCGATCATGTCCGGATACTTGCCCGCGAGGAAGTAGGCCATAAAGCCACCCATACTAAAACCAATTATTCCCCGATTGTTCTTTTCGGGGATCGTCTTATATGCGGAGTCGATGTGTGAGACCAGTTCGGGGAAATAATCCTTCATCTGCACATCATACTTCACATCCCGGTGATTGCCGATATTATACGGGCGTGGTTCCACTTCATCCATATTGCCGTCCCACATAACCAGTATAACCCGGTACTTATTCACGAGGTCGCCGATCTTTTCATAGGCAAGTTTCGCGTTGTCGTCACTTTTATACCGGCCACCCCAGCCGTGGAAAAAATAGATCACCGGATAACGCTCCTGACCTTGCTCGTAACCTGAAGGGAGGTATAAGCGATAGGTTTTTTCACGACCAAACACTTTACTCTTATGGGAAAGGTCCTGAAAAGCAGGCGGTGCTGATCGTTGGTCACAAGACGCTAAGGCTATGGCCATCATGAACAAGCATATCCGTATCGGTCCTGCCGGAACGGGATGTTGTTTATGCTTCATAGACGGACGACTTTTGTGCACTATTATTATAAGGAGTATTAATCTATGGGTTTTTATTCATATTCACTTTATAATTTTTTCGAATGGAATAATCGCCGCGATTTTTTACTTCTTAATAAATATTCCGGAAGGCACACGCACACATCCCGTAAATGCCTTTTAAAATTAAATGCAATTGTGTTGCATTTGCAGTCAAACTTTGTTTAGTTTTGCTTTTTCAGAAAGAAGGGAAATGGACCGCGTGCTCAAATACATAAACGGTACAGGAAGGTGTAAAGGACTTTCTCCGGTGTTCTTGCTATTCCTTTATGCCGTAGCGACCCTTCAGATAGATACGATTCACCTTTTGTTCGAGATGCATCATCCGGTTGTGTTGCACACACCGGAGCTGGAAAAGGCACCTTGCCATATTACACTCTATCACCAGGACAGATCCGGCGGCTGCGAGCACAAGACACACATCTCCGAAAAAAGAAAATGTTCGTTGTGTGATTCGCAGATACAGAACGTACACTGTTTTTTAACGCTTGAGGCGGACATCATTCAGTTTGCCACGGATCCTGATTTTGCCAACAGGAAAGACTTACCTTCGAACGGGTTTCACTCATATTCCTCCAGCCGGGCACCTCCGGCATATCAGGTGGTTTAACCTTACTCTACCCGGTAAGAAACTTTCGGCGGGCGTTGAAAAAACTTCCGCACAAATAATCATTTATTTCCTGAAGAGCGTGATCATTCAAAAGAAGTCAATACTACTATTGATCTTACTGCAAATGCCGGTACTGGTATATTGTCAGAAGGAATGTACTGGAATATTTTCCGGCGACGTACTGACGACCAGTGGTGAGCTACTCTCCGGTGCGTCGGTTTCCATCAAGACGACGTCGCGCGGAGCTGTTTCCGACCTCCGCGGAAAATTCCGGATAGAAGGACTTTGTCCAGGCAACTATGAAGTTGTGGTCCAGTATGTGGGATTCGTGACGAAGGAATTTTCGATCAACCTCCGCGACGAAGTGGTGGAGAGTGTTCGCCTTGAACCGGATGTGACTCAATTAAACGAGGTCGTCGTGAAGGATGTCGTGGCGAACACCGGAAATGTGCAAAACTTTTCCTTGATGAATGAAAAACAATTGGGTGAAACTTCGGGAAAAGGTTTGGGAGAAACCCTGAGGGAAATACCGGGTGTGAATTCTATTCAGACAGGCCCCGGAATCTTCAAGCCTGTGATTCATGGATTACACAGCCAACGTATACTGATCCTGAATTACGGGATAAGGCAGGAGGGGCAGCAGTGGGGTTCGGAACATGCGCCTGAGATCGACCCTTTTGTAGCGTCAAATATTGTCGTGATCAAGGATGCTTCGGCTATCAAGTATGGAACAGATGCCCTTGGTGGCGTAGTCGTCGTCAACCCGGCACCACTACCCGAAACTGAAGGCGTTGGCGGATCGATCAATGCTGTTGGTCAAAGCAACGGACGGTCCGGCACAGTTTCCGGGATGCTGGAAGGAGGTTTGAAAAATCACAAGGGGTGGGGCTGGCGGATGCAGGGAACGATGAAACGAACCGGTGATTTTCATACACCCGATTATATGTTGACGAATACGGGTATTAAGGAAAATAATTTCTCCGTAGCAGCCGGTTATCACGACGAGCAAAAAGGGCTTGACGTTTTTTTTAGTCGTTTTCAGACGGAACTTGGTGTGTTGAAAGGAACATCAGTCAGTAACCTCGATGACCTGGTCAACGCCATGGAGCGACAACCACCACAGTATACGTCTGGCTTCAGTTACGACATCGGGGAACCGCGGCAGGAAGTGAGCCATAATCTGTTAAAAGTCAACGGGCACATCAGTATGAAGAAAGGCGGGTTGAACCTGCAATACGGATTTCAGAATAACAAGAGGAAAGAATTCGATATCCGGATCGGCGGACTTTCCGAAATACCTGCCATCGACTTGCAACTGAATACCCATACGATTGAAGCGGAATGGGAATCGTCAGTCGCTGCAAAGTACACTTCATGTTTCGGGGTGACAGGAATGTTCCAGGACAACAACAACGTTGAAGGAACTCAGCGTATTCCCTTTATCCCGAATTTTAACAATATATCATCCGGCGTGTTCGGAATAACAAAGATGAACTTTAAAAAAATCACTATCGATGTGGGTATACGTTACGATTACCGGTTTTATAGCGTCAGCGGTTATGATTTCAAGAATACGCTCTACAAATCCGACCTCCGTTTTCACAACGTTAGTGCTACTGCCGGAATGACAGCCACGCCCGGCAGGAACCAGTCTTTCACCTTTAACATCAGCAGTTCCTGGCGTCCGCCCCACGTAGCAGAGTTGTACAGCCTGGGCACGCATCAGAGCGCTGCCGCGATCGAATACGGACTTTTACTTAATGACTCCACCAACGAAGTGATGAATATTGATGACGTTCCGTTTCAACTGGAGCAAGCGTTTAAGGCAGTGGGCGGGTACCAGAAAAACTGGACGAACTTCTCGTTTGAAAGTACACTGTATGCGAACTATATTTTCAATTACATCTACTTACGTCCGACAGGAGTGACTCAAAATGTAAGGGGAACATATCCCTACTTCAGGTATACACAAACGGACGCCTTGTACATCGGAGCCGACCTTTCCGGGACCTGGAGGATCGGCCAGCACTGGAAAGCCGGACCAAAAATCTCCTGGCTCCGTGCGCGTGACATGGTCAATAACGATAACCTCGTCTTCATACCACCCAACAGGTTTGATTTCCTGTTGCGATACGAGCATATCAAATTATTCATGTTTAAAAACTTCTATGCTGAGTCCAGGATCAAATGGGTGGCAAAACAGAAACATACGCCACGAACGATCGCCGTGAGATCTTTCCGCGATGCCCTCGCACAAGGCACGGATCCTTTCGAGGGAAGTTCCGCGAACTTTGACTTCATGGACGCACCCGGAGCCTACTGCCTCCTGAATCTAGCCGTCGGAATATCGGTCGATATGGGGAAAGGCCGGTGTGATCTTCGGCTAGCTTCAGAAAACACATTAAATAGCACATACCGCGAGTATACCAACCGCTTCCGGTATTATGCGAACGACCTTGGAAGAAATATCATCTTATCAATTAAATGTACATTTTAACTAATCATAACTATGAAATACAAGCAGTCTCAAATTATTAAAACAGGTTTCCGTATTTTTTCCGCAGCGATATTCATTGTCTCATCAGTCGCCCTGTTAAGCTGCGATGATGATGATCCGGTAAAAGAAGATGTACCGGAGCTGATCACAAAAGCAACCCTTACGTTTACACCCCCCGGCGCCGGCTCCGGAATTGTTGTAACAGCCACGGATCCGGATGGTGAAGGTGTACAGGACCTGGTCGTAGACGGACCTATCGACCTTCAGATCGCAACCACTTATACCCTGGAGATCGGATTAATAAACGGTCTTGCCAGTCCGACATCCGCTGAATACGACATCGATGAAGAAGTGGCGGAAGAAAGCGATGAACACATGTTTTTCTTTTCATGGACCGACGATGTGTTTGAAGATCCGGCCGGAGACGGTAACATGGATAACCGTAACGACGACGTAAACTACAGCGACGAAGACAGTAAAGGACTTCCGCTCGGACTTACAACAACGTGGAGAACATCCGCTACGGCATCGTCGGGGACGTTTCGTGTTGTACTCAAACACCAGCCTGATCTTAAATCAGCCACGTCAACTTCGTCCGACGGAGAGTCAGACCTCGACATCACCTTTACTATTAACGTGGAATAAAAAGAATGAGCGTTCTTTTTGTATCCTTGTTGCTATCCCTCCCTGCTCTGCCCTCCCAGGAGGGATGGCAACTGTTTGAACGGGTCCGCTTTGTGGAGAAATATTTTAAAGAACTCAATGACTACTACCTGGCTCCCTCCTTTGATAGCAGCATAAAGGCTCATGAAGGCAAAGAGATAACGTTGAAAGGTCATTACATCCCGGTAGATATGGATGAACCGGATGAAATCATTCTTTCGAAGTCCCCCTACTCCATGTGCTTTTTTTGCGGAGGCGCCGGACCCGAGACAGTTGCTGAAGTTTACTTTTCCAGCAAGAGACCCAAATTCAAATCCGACCAGATGATCACGGTAAAAGGAAAACTGGAGTTGAACAGTACGGATGTAAATCATATGAACTTTATCCTGCGAAATGCAACGGTCATTTCAGAGTAGGATTACCAGACGCGTCGTCCTCAACTCCCTACTTGTTTCAATAATGTCCGGCTGCCCGGAATGGAAGGATGTCGTACTGAAGGATGCAGCGCTGGTTCACAACGAAACCACTTGAATTCCATCGTGCAAATGGAAAGCCGCCCGAAGGAGTAGTGATATACTACATCGCCGGACTCGCTTCGGGTCTGTCAGGAAGATATGGAATTCTGGGCTGATCAATTAATCGAGTTATGGAGAAATAAAAAGCATTAGTATCCGGATCATCATCACCATGAAATGGATCCTGAACTGACGTCGGAGCGGATACTTGAAATTCAAGCCCTTCGGGCTTGGGAGGATGATAGGTTTGTCGGGGCCACCGACTTTGTCGGGGTTATTGAAGTTTAAGCCCTTCGGGCTTTGGGTGGATGATTGATTTGTTGGGCCACCGACTTTGTCGGGGGTTATTGAAGTTTAAGCCCTTCGGGCTTGGGAGGATGATAGGTTTGTCGGGGCCACCGACTTTGTCGGAGGTTATTGAAGTTTAAGCCCTTCGGGCTTGGGAGGATGATAGGTTTGTCGGGGCCACCGACTTTGTCGGGGTTATTGAAGTTTAAGCCCTTCGGGCTTTGGGTGGATGATTGATTTGTTGGGCCACCGACTTTGTCGGGGTTATTGAAGTTTAAGCCCTTCGGGCTTGTGTTGATGATTGATTTGTTGGTGCTGCCGGCTTTGTCGGGGTTATTGAAGTTTAAGCCCTTCGGGCTTGGAGTGGATGATTGATTTTGTTGAGGCTGCCGACTTTGTCGGAGGTTATTGAAGTTTAAGGCCTTCGGGCTTGGGTGGATGAATGATTTGTTGGGCCACCGACTTTGTCGGAGGTTATTGAAGTTTAAGGCCTTCGGGCTTGGGTGGATGAATGATTTGTTGGGCCACCGACTTTGTCGGAGGTTATTGAAGTTTAAGCCCTTCGGGCTTGGGAGGATGATAGGTTTGTCGGGGCCACCGACTTTGTCGGAGGTTATTGAAGTTTAAGCCCTTCGGGCTTTGGGTGGATGATTGATTTGTTGGGCCACCGACTTTGTCGGGGGTTATTGAAGTTTAAGCCCTTCGGGCTTGTGTTGATGATTGATTTGTTGGTGCTGCCGGCTTTGTCGGGGTTATTGAAGTTTAAGCCCTTCGGGCTTTGGGTGGATGATTGATTTGTTGGGCCACCGACTTTGTCGGGGGTTATTGAAGTTTAAGCCCTTCGGGCTTGTGAGGATGATAGGTTTGTTGGGGCCACCGACATTGTCGGGGGTTATTGAAGTTTAAGCCTTTCGGACTTGGGAGGATGATTGATTTGTTGGTGCTGCCGACTTTGTTGGAGTTATTTAAATTCAAGCCGTTCGGGCTTAGGTGATTGGTGGTTTATTGGGGTCAGTTTCTTGCTTCGGAGATTGTTGAAATTTAAGCCCTTCGGGCTTGGGTGGATGATTGATTTGTTGTTGCCACCGACTTTGTCGGAGGTTATTGAAGTTTAAGCCCTTCGGGCTTGGGAGGATGATAGGTTTGTCGGGGCCACCGACTTTGTCGGGGTTATTGAAGTTTAAGCCCTTCGGGCTTTGGGTGGATGATTGATTTGTTGGGCCACCGACTTTGTCGGGGTTATTGAAGTTTAAGCCCTTCGGGCTTGTGTTGATGATTGATTTGTTGGTGCTGCCGGCTTTGTCGGGGTTATTGAAGTTTAAGCCCTTCGGGCCTGGGAGGATGATAGGTTTGTCGGGGTTATTGAAGTTTAAGCCCTTCGGGCTTTGGGTGGATGATTGATTTGTTGGGCCACCGACTTTGTCGGGGTTATTGAAGTTTAAGCCCTTCGGGCTTGTGTTGATGATTGATTTGTTGGTGCTGCCGGCTTTGTCGGGGTTATTGAAGTTTAAGCCCTTCGGGCCTGGGAGGATGATAGGTTTGTCGGGGTTATTGAAGTTTAAGCCCTTCGGGCTTTGGGTGGATGATTGATTTGTTGGGCCACCGACTTTGTCGGGGGTTATTGAAGTTTAAGCCCTTCGGGCTTGTGAGGATGATAGGTTTGTTGGGGCCACCGACTTTGTCGGCGGTTATTGAAGTTTAAGCCCTTCGGGCTTGGGTGGATGATTGATTTGTTGTTGCCACCGACTTTGTCGGGGGTTATTGAAGTTTAAGCGCTTCGGGCTTGGGAGGATGATAGGTTTGTTGGGGCCACCGACTTTGTCAGGGGTTATTGAAGTTTAAGCCCTTCGGGCTTGGAGTGGATGATTGATTTTGTTGAGGCTGCCGAATTTGTCGGAGGTTATTGAAGTTAAAGGTCTTCGGGCTTGGGTGGATGATGGGTTTGTTGGGGCGACAGATTTGTCGTGGTCACTTGGTCTGCAAGCCGGCAGGGCTTATGATGATGGGCTGATTTCGTCGAAGCAACCTGCACTACTTGCTTATTCGATGGATAAGCGTTCTGGCTTATCGAGCATGAACGGCGTCTTCAAGGATAAGCCCGGAGGGCTTAAAGATGATTAACTCCCGGTGAAACCGGGATAGCAGAGTCACGAATCACCCCAATAACCCCGCAAGGGGTTGAACCATCCAGGTGCTGTATTGATCGCTGACAAATACATACGATGCTTGCCCTTCAGAAAGAAGTGAAAGTAAAACTGGAACAGCTTAGACGGAGAGTGGAAGCGCCCATCCCTTAAAACGGTTATATTGCGTTAACATGCAAACCTGGTATTGAATCTTAATCAAATTGAAATGGCGCACTATCTCCGGATCACCTTACTGCTTGTACTCGTTTCAGGATGTGTAAAACGAACGTCAACAATAGATAACGAATCACTGGCCGCAGATTCGACTTTATACCCGTTGGAGATTCTTGACTTTTCCGCCCATGAAAAGAATCCCGTATTCACGGGGACAGGCGGAGATACATGGGACCAGAAGATCAGGGAGCGGGGATACATTTTATACGAGGATGGACAGTATCATATGTGGTACACCGGTTTCCGCGATACCGCAGATACTGAATTGCATCTCGGGTACGCAACATCTGACGACGGAATAACATGGACAAGGTTTGCCGGTAATCCGATCTTCGACTCCGGATGGGTTGAAGATATGATGGTCATGAAGTCCGACGGTGTTTATTATATGTTTGCCGAAGGTCGCGAGGATATTGCACATATGCTTACTTCAACCGACCGTATTCATTGGACTGAGCATGGTGCTCTTGATATCCGTTACACGAACGGGGAGAGGCTGACCGCGGGTGCATACGGAACACCGACGGTATGGAAGGAAAACGACGTATGGTATTTGTTCTATGAGCGGGGAGATCTTGGAATATGGCTTGCAACTTCAACCGACCTGAAGGTGTGGACGAACAAACAGGATGAACCCGTGATCCGGATCGGTCCGGATACGTACGACAAATACGGTGTCGCCGTTAACCAGATCGTTAAATACAAAGGTAAGTACTATGCATATTATCACGCGACAGCATTCGAGGACTGGCATGAGTGGAGTACATGTGTCGCCATTTCGGATGATCTCGTTCACTGGACAAAGTACAGCGGTAATCCGATCATTGGTGAAAATAAATCGAGTGGCATTCTGGTGAACGATGGGACACAGTATCGCTTGTATACCATGCACGATCAGGTGGTTGTACACTATCCCCGAAAACCCCTAACCGGGAACTGACAGGATCAAAATTAATAAAGTGAAAGCGTTGTAAAGTCTTAACTACTTTTTTACATTCGATGGAGAGCCCATCTTCTTGCCTTTTAGTGGCAGGGGATGGGCTTTTTGTTTCATTGTAATAAACATCCTATGAAAGTTGTCAAGATTAGAGCGTACGCTGCCACGAAAGTAATATTACTGGCATTTGACTGGTCCGACGGAAAAAGCAGGAACGATTTTCTTGGCTTTGCGATCAGGCGTACGCCCGGTTTTAACGGAAAACCCAGCAGCTGGCTGATGAACCGTATCACGTTCAGCACCGTGTCTTCGTCGCCTACGCGGTTTCAGTCGAATGAAAGTCCCATTCAAAAATTCATGTGGTGGGATGCACAATTTGAAGACAAGGATGTAGACAAACCGTATGAATATGAAGTTACACCCGTTGTAGGACTTCCGGGGCAGGCTATAAGACTTCTGAAGAGTGCGTCGAAAAAAATCACTGTGTCGCCGGCTTCACCGGTACAGAACGGAATCGGCACGTATTTTAACCGCGCAGTGGTCAGCTCCCAGTCTTTCTCAAAAAAATTCGTCGGCGCTGATAATGTATTCGACGCGGAGAAACTACCCAGGGCTCTTGCCTGGCTGGCAAACGGTTTCGAAAAAATTGTACCCGGGTTCCTGGAGTCTGCTGCCGCCGTAGAGGGAGCGATCTATCACCTGACGGATAAGGAGTGGGTACTGCCGGCATTTCAACAATACGGGAAATCACTTTCGATGGTCTACGATGAAGACAAGGTCGATAAAGCCAATAAAGACGCGTTGAATATGCTGGGTGTTCTTCCCAACGTTCAATTACTTCCCAGAAGTAAAGCGAATATCATGCACAACAAGTTTCTCGTCAATATTGTGAATAATTCCCCGGTTAGTGTATTAATGGGATCAGCCAACTTTACCACGGATGCTTTTTCCAGCCAGGCAAACCTGTTGCATATATTTCAGCATAAAAAGATCGCGCAGTTATACCTGGACCGTAAACGGATATTGGAAGAGAACCCAACCCTTGGTACCATATCCAAAATCGCGGGTTGGTCAGAACCGATCAAAATAGGCAAGGCAACGATCAGGGTATTCTTTTCACCAGAAAAAAAACCGGGAAGAACCGGCCTTGATCCTGTGGTGAATGCGATTACCAACGCGAAGAGTTCAGCGTTGTTTTGCATCTATTCACCCACGGATAAAGCAATCCGAGATGCCCTTTTCAGTGTCGGGGATAATGCAAAGATGATGTTTGGACTTATTAACAGCATCAGCGATGAGCAGCCGGCTGAAGTAACGGAGAACGCCAGCGACGAGGCACGGGTGGCAGTCTATCATCGTTCCAGAAAAAACAGGGATGTGTATGATCCAGGCGCATTTACTGGGCCTAATGCGAAAGCGGGTTTCTGGTGGGAGTTGACCAGTATTCCAAAGTCTGTTAAGGCCAAATTCCCGGTTTACATCCATCATAAATTTATTATTGTAGACGGTGAAACACAGAACCCCATCATCTACACAGGTTCTGCCAACTTCAGCAACAACTCCAACTACAAGAACGATGAGAATCTTATCGAGATCAGGAATGCGCCGGAAATAGCAAGGTTTTATATGGCGGAATTTTTTCGCTTGTACGAACACTATAGAGCCCGGGCGAAATCAAAAAAGAAAGGATTTGAGTTAACCTCTGATTCATCCTGGGCAGTAAATCATTATAAACCCGGAACACCGGAGTTCAGGTCCAGGATAAGTATGACGAAGTAAGCCAGGGAAAAAAACCGCTACTCGTAATGGCCGGTGATGTAATGTTCGAGGTGTTGGATAATGGATCGTTGTTCCTCGATGACAAACTTTACGACATCGCCGATAGAGATTATTCCGACGAGCTGGTCGTTATCCAGTACGGGTAAATGCCGGATCTTCCGGCCTGTCATAGCCCGCATGCAATCGTCAACACTTGTGTCGGGTGTTACCGTCACAAGATTCGACGTCATCAATTCCCGGATAGGTGTGTCCTTGGACGATTTACCCTTCAGGATAAGTTTCCTTGCATAGTCCCGTTCAGTGAAAATTCCCACCAGAATTCCATTTTCAACGATTAAAAGGCCGCCGATATTTTTTTCGCACATTAGTTCAACAGCTCTGTAGACCATTGCAGACGGCTCCACTGAATAAATCACATTTCCCTTCGCGTGTAGCAGGTTTCTTACTTTTCCCATGATATCAAGATTTGCAATCGATTGAAGGTAAAATGTTTTGCAAAAAAAAACAAATATGAGAGAGGTTAAATCCCTTCAGGCACTGAGAATGCCGTATTCTACAGCGATGATCGCTTTTTTTATGCCTGACGATCTTGGACGTTTACGCTCAGCCGACCAGGTTTAATACACGATCTGCAAACACAGTAAGAAAGATGCTGATTATTGTCAGTGCGGCGATCAGCAGTTTTACAGACCATGTCAGGGGAGTGTTTTCTCCCGCGCTATCGCTAAAGAACATGGCGATAATGACTCTGAAATAATAATAGACGCCAATCAGCGAAGTGGCGATCGCCACGATCACCAAGCCTGTGTAGCCATTTTCTATGGCTAACGCAAAGACCATGTACTTTCCGAAGAAACCGGGAAGCGGGGGGATACCCGCCAGAGACAACAAAGCCAATGTCATCGCGACGGCCATAAACGGCGATTTTTTAAAAAGCCCGTTGAAACGCTGGATGGCGATGTTCGGAGTGTCCCTTTCCAACTCATGCACGACTGTAAAAGCTGTGAGCGATGCGATCGCATATGCATTGAGGTAATAAAATACGGCGCCTGTTGACCCCGTGTCAGTCGCAATAAAACCGAGCAGGATATATCCAACATGGCCCACGCTTGAATAGGCAAGCATACGTTTGATCCCGCTTTGAAAAACGGCGGTGAGATTGGCGACGATCAATGTTAAAACCGTAATAACCTCAAGGGCTGTAATCCAGGTAGCCTGAACGGACGAAAAGCACAGGGCAAAGATCCTGTAAAATGCAGCAATTGCCGCGATCTTCACCACGGTTGACATAAACGCAGTGATAACGGTAGGCGATCCTTCATATACGTCGGGAGCCCAGAAATGAAAGGGTACAGCGGATATTTTGAACGTAAGTCCCACGAGCATTAACAGTACACCGGCGTAGAAGAATGCAGGCAGGCCGGTCTCATGAGCAGCTACAAAGGCCGCGATTTTTGTAATGTCAAAGGATCCGGTGGCCCCGTAAACAAGAGCAATACCCATCAGCAGAAAACCCGTGGCGAATGAACCCATCAGGAAATATTTGAATGCCGCTTCCGTGGAGTTCAGGCTTTCTTTGCGGCTCCCGGTCAATACATACAGGGATATCGATAAGATCTCAATACCTAAGAACAGCATGGCCATGTTGTTGAATGAAGCCATGATTACCGCGCCGGCAATGGTAAACAGGATCAACGCGGCCCGGTCTGTCAGGTGCGGCTGCAACTGGAAATAGTCATAGCTCATCCATAACCAGAAAATGCTTACTCCTATGATAAGTCCGGAAAAGGCGAGTGAAAAATCATTGAACATCAGCATATCGCTGAAGTGCAGTGTGGAGGTTCCGAAGTCAATGATCACCAGTATTCCAGCCGTCAGCAACCCGGCCATCATCACCATGATCAGCCCTCTTTTAAAATTCACAATTTCCGCGACAAGCGAAAAAACACCCAGGCCACAGATTAGGAAAAGTGCATTCATATTACTTCAGTGATGCGGAGTAGGTTGAATATATTTTTAAAAGATTGGCGACAGCCGGTTCCGAGATCTCCAGCAATGGCCCCGGGTAGATCCCGAGTAAAAGGACGATGATAACTATCGGATAAAGCACCAACTTTTCATGAGTACCGAGGTCCGTGAAAACACCTGTTAGTGCATTTACTTCACCGGACATGGACTTTTGAAATGTCTTAAGCATGTAAACGGCGCCTAGTATGATGGTAAGCCCGGCCACCGCGCCGACCATAGCCTGGTATTGAAACAACGAGTTGATCAGCAAAAACTCGCCGACAAAACCGCTGGTGAGGGGAAGGGCTACACTTCCCAGCATAACGATAACAAAGACAGTCGTTAACGCCGGAGCGACATTCCGTATCCCCCCCAGGTTCGACAACCTCCGGGTTTGCGTCCGTTCAAAAATAATTTCGATTATGTAAAACAATCCGATGACAACGACTCCGTGACTCAGCATCTGGATCATTGCACCCTGAACGCCCAGTGTACTCCGTGTAAAGGTTCCTGCGGAGATCAGCCCGACGTGCGCGATAGATGAATAAGCTATTAGCCTTTTAAAATCCTTCTGGACCAATGCTATGCAGGATGCATACACGATTCCGGAGACGGAGATAACGATTGCCGTAAAACCCCATTGTTCCACTCCGGAAGGGACTACCGGGATCAGCCACCGGATCACACCGTAAATTCCCATTTTCAGCATTATCCCGGAAAGCAGCATAGTTCCCTGGGCCGGTGCAACGGTATAGGTATCTGGTTGCCAGGTGTGAAACGGGAACACCGGCATCTTGATAGCAAATGCAACGAACATCGCCCAGAAAATAAGCGATTGTTCCGCCTCGGGCATTGATCGTCCGGCTTCATAAAGGGCCTGGATGTCGAAGGTGTGTGCGCCCGGGGTGTGGTAGTATAGATACACGAGCCCGACCAGCATAAAAAGGCTTCCCGCAAGGGTATAGATAAAAAACTTCAGCGTGATCCTTCCACGGTCGTCACCTCCCCAGATGAGGCAGATAAAATAGATGGGTATCAGCGCCGCCTCCCAGAAAAGGTAGAACAAAAGACCATCCAGCGAAGTGAATACACCGATCAGTGCCATTTGCATCGTGAGTATCAGCCCATAGAACGTTGATGCCCTGTTATAAGCATGCTTGAAGGATGACAGAATAATAAGCGGTACAAGTATGGTAGTTAACAGCACCATTAACAGGCTGATCCCGTCGATACCTACCGAGAAATTTAACCCGAGAGATTCAATCCATGGAATATTAACGATGAACTGAACCTTCTCATTCCTGACAAATGCGGTAGTGACAACGATAGACGCTGCAACTTCAACCAGCGATGCTGCGAAGGCCCATACTTTTGCATTCGCCGGCCTTGCGATAAAGATCAGTATGGCCGCAAGCAGCGGAAAGAATATTAAAAAGACTGTCATTTTATTCCTTACTCATTAAATATTGATCTTCGACACTTTCATCACCTCTAGCCATGGCATGTCCGTTCAAATAAGCCCCAGGATAAGTATCAGCACAATAGCTGTAACCATGGCAAAAATGTAGTAGCCTATCCTTCCATTCTGCAGGTGTCTTGCTACGTTGCTTCCCGACACAATGCTCTTTCCCGATAAGTTCACCAGGCCGTCGATGCCGGATCGTTCGACCACAGCTTCCAGTTTTTGTGAAATCCAATACAGGGGTTTTATGATGATCAGTTCGTAAAATTGATCTACATAGTATTTGTTGTAAAGTACACGGTGAAGACCGCCGGTAATCTGTCCGTCCGGTAGAGGTACGTGGCCTCCAGATACGTATCTTGAATAGGTAAAGGCGATAACGCCCAGTGTACAGCCAACCACTACAGCCATGAGGATATATTCCGTAGTATGCGTCAGGTGATGCGGAACAAGAATATCTTGAGATGAAGAAAACACAGGTGATAAAAACGCATTCAGCCAGTGGGACCCGCCAAGTGCTTCCGGAACACCCACTAATCCCCCGGCGATTGAAAGAACGGCCAGCAGAACCAACGGGATCGTCATACTTTTTGGAGACTCGTGGATGTGATGCATCGTGTCGTGACCTGCTCTTTCGTTTCCGAAAAATGTAAGGAAGATCAGGCGGAACATGTAGAATACCGTAAGGAGAGATGCGGCTACGGCTAACACATAAACAGGTTTACTGTGGGCGAATGCGGCAGCCAGGATTTCGTCCTTCGAAAAGAAACCCGAAAAAGGTGGGATACCGGATATCGCGAGTACACCAACCAGGAAAGTAAAGTAAGTGAGGGGCAGATATTTTTTAAGTCCGCCCATTTTCCTGATATCCTGTTCGTTTCCAAGGGCATGGATCACGCTTCCGGCGCCAAGAAACAACAAGGCCTTGAAAAACGCATGTGTAGCCATATGGAAAATGCCGCTGCTGAATGAACCAAGCCCAAGGGCCAGGAACATCAACCCCAGCTGACTCACGGTGGAGTATGCGAGTACTTTTTTGATATCGTTTTGAGTTAATGCGATGGTCGCGGCAAAGAGCGCGGTGGCCAGTCCTACCACGACGATCAGTTCCATGGCCAATGGCGAAAGCGAATAAAGCAGATTATTTCGCGCGACCATGTAGATTCCTGCTGTTACCATGGTAGCGGCATGAATGAGAGCGGAAACCGGTGTCGGACCCGCCATGGCATCCGGGAGCCACGTGTAGAGCGGGAGTTGAGCGCTTTTGCCCATGGCTCCGATAAAAAGTAATATGGTAATTGCCGTCACCGTGGATGGGTCAATTGTTGTCGCGCCGGCAAATACATCGGAGTATTCAATGCTTCCCACGTTCACAAAAATGAGAATGATACCAAGTAACATGCCCAAGTCGCCAACGCGATTCATGATAAAGGCTTTATTGGCAGCGTCGTTGTAGGCCTGGTTTTTGAACCAGAAGCCGATCAGCAGGTACGAACACAATCCAACCCCCTCCCAACCGACGAACATCACGAGGTAGTTCGATCCCATGACAAGCAGCAGCATGAAGAAGACGAACAGGTTGAGGTAGGAAAAGAATCTGCTGAATCCTTTGTCGCCGTGCATATAACCGGTCGCGTAAACGTGGATCAGGAATCCGACCCCTGTAATGATCAACAACATCAACGAAGAAAGCGGATCAACGAGGAAGCTGATACTGGAGTGGAAATTTCCGGCACTTATCCAGTTGAACAGCGAAACGCGGATAGCAGTGTCACCTGAGGCCGTACCCGCGAGGTGAGTGAACAGGATAATCGAAAGTATAAAAGACAGCAGGATAACCCCGCATGCCAGTACCGAGGCGATTCTTTGGGAAAGTCGTTTTGCGCCGAGCGCAATGATCAGGAATCCCAGCAAAGGGAACAGGGGAACAAGGCTCGTCAGTAATTTTATATCTACCATTTTAAACGATTCAAAACATTGATGTCGATGGTCTTTGTGTTTCGGTACATCAGCACCAGAATAGCCAATCCAACCGCTACTTCAGCCGCCGCGACAGCCATAATAAAAAAGACAAACACCTGTCCGGATGAATCGTTGAGGTAACTTGAGAACGCGACCATCAGCAGGTTGACTGCGTTAAGCATGAGTTCGATGCACATAAATATGATGATAGCATTTCTCCGATACAGCACACCAAGGACCCCGATGGTAAAAAGTGCCGTAGCGAGCCAGATGTAGTATTCGAGTGGGATAGTGTTGATCATTGGTCTTAATATTTTTGTCGCATGATATTGATGTATGGGTTATTCCTTTTTCCCGAGCATTACGGCGCCTACCATCGCTGCCAGAAGCAGCACGGAAGTGATTTCAAAAGGAAGCAAGAATTCGGTGAACATAACCTTACCAAGAGACTTTACCAACCCGATGCCTGCATCCGCAGGTTGTTGCCGGATCATTTGGTCCGTTCCTTTTAGTGATCCGACGAGCATGATCATCAGTAGCCCGGCGCAAATGGTTGCCGTTATTTTCAAAACTGTGGTTTTATGCGGTTCAGCCTCCTCATTCAGGTTTAATAACATGATCACGTATAAGAATAACACCATGATGGCCCCGGCATAAACGATAACATGGACTGCTGCGAGGAACTGGGCATTCAGCAGGACGTAGTGGCCGGCAATACAAAAGAATGTGATGATGAGATAAAGTACACTGTATACCGGGTTTTTGGAAAAAACCACCATCAGCGCCGATAGTATTGCGACAAAAGAAAGAAAATAGAATACGTTAAGCGTCACGGGTGGTATACGTTACTTGTTATGACTCAATTTTTTTTGTTGCTTGAATTCGAGCACCTCTTCCGTCTGTCTTTTGCTTATATCAATACGATCGTCAATACGCTCGACGAGTTTGTCTTTACCGAAGATAAATCCACCGCGCGAATAGTCTGTCGGAAGGATCCTGTCTGTCAAAAAAATCGCTTCTTTCGGACAAGCTTCTTCGCACAAGCCACAGAAGATACAACGCAACATATTGATCTCATAAGTAGCGGCGTATTTTTCCTCCCGGTATAAATTCTCCTCGCCCTTATTGCGTTCGGCCGCCGTCATCGTAATCGCTTCGGCGGGGCATGCTACAGCGCAAAGGCCACAGGCCGTGCACCGCTCGGCGCCTTTGTCATCACGCTTGAGTACGTGCTGACCGCGCCATACATTGCTGATCTCCCTGGTTTTCTCCGGGTATCTCACGGTCGAACTCCGGCGAAACAGGTGCTTAATGGTAATGGCAATACCACCGAGAATAGCCGGAAGATACATCTTCTCCAGGAAGGTCATCTCCTTTTTAACGACGAGTTTTGATCGGTTTGTAAGCATTCAGTTTTTACGGTTTCGGCGCCTGTCAAATAGACGAATGTTTATTATACTTCTTACGGTGACTTTTTTTCTGTTCCCATACCCGGCCCGTGACTAACGGTTGACAAACAGGGATACAAGTCCGGTCAGAAAGATATTAACAACCGCAAGCGGTATCAAAATCCTCCAGCCTAGGTTCATCAGCTGATCATAACGGAAGCGGGGGATTGTCCACCGGATCCACATGAAGAAGAAGATGAAGAAGGTTATTTTCACAAACAAGGAAACAGTTCCAAGTATGGTAATGGCATTTTGGTCAAGACCAAGATTATTCATGAATGGAAAGTTGTATCCGCCGAAATACAATGTAGAGATCACCGCGGAGGAAATAAACATGTTGATGTATTCGGCGAACAGATAAAAACCGAGTTTCATACTACTGTATTCCGTGTGGTATCCGCCGACAAGTTCCGTTTCACATTCCGGCAAATCAAACGGAGTCCGATTACACTCGGCAAATGCACAGACAATAAATATCAGAAAGCCGACGGGCTGATATACGACATTCCATAAATTCCAATGGCTTCCGCTGCCACCGGCTTGCTGCAATGTTATTTCATTCAGGCTTAACGTGCCGGTCATCAAGATCAGCGCGATGATGGCGAGTCCCATGGCGATCTCATAGCTGATCATTTGCGCGGAGGCGCGGATAGCACCAAGGAGGGAGAACTTGTTGTTTGATGCCCATCCTCCGATCATGATGCCGTAAACGCCGATGGAAACGACCCCGAATACATAGAGTATTCCGATGTTGAGATCTGCTATCTGAAGCGAATACGTACTACCGCCGATATTCAATGTACCACCCCAAGGGATAATCACACCAGCCATTAAGGCTGTCATCATGGCGATGCAGGGCCCGAGAACGAAGAGCAACTTGTTAGAATTGACGGGGATGAACTCTTCTTTCATGATGAACTTCAACCCGTCGGCAAGGGGTTGAAACATTCCAAAGGGTCCGGCACGGTCGGGACCGATACGATCCTGCAGGAAAGCGGCGACTTTTCGTTCGGCGTAAGTCGAATACGCCGCGATGAAGAGCGTAATTCCGAAGATCACGGCGGCCAGGATGAATTTATATAAAAGGAATGATATCATGATGCCGATTCGTTTGCTTCCGGAAGTTGTTTCCCTTTTTGAAAGATCAGCTGTCGATCGATCTCACGTTTGAGCTTCTGCAGATCAATTTTCTCATAATGATTTTGCGATATCACGGAATGCCTGTCGATATGTCTTGGGCCTTCTACCTGCCAGTCCTTCATATTCTTATGATCGTAGCGGCATTCGTTGCAGATGTATTCCGTAACCTCGCCGAACTGGTCTTTTCTTGCCGAAACGCGCAGCACCTCTTCTCCTTTTGTCCACAACACCACTTTTCCACAACATTTGTCACAGTTCCGGTGAGCGTCCAAGGGGTTGGTAAACCAAACTCTGCTCTTAAACCGGAATGTTTTATCCGTTAATGCACCGACGGGGCAGACGTCGATCATATTGCCTGAAAATTCATTATCAACGGCTTTTTCAATATAGGTACTGATCTCGGAGGCATCTCCACGATTCATAACTCCGTGAACGCGTTCTTCGGTTAACTGGTCAGCCACAAATGTACAGCGGTAACACAAAATGCACCGGGTCATGTGCAGCTTTATTTTATCTCCGATGTCAGTCTTTTCAAACGTCCGGCGTTCTTCTTCATACCGTGTATTAGCGGCTCCGTGCTCATAAGCGAGATTCTGCAAGTCGCATTCTCCGGCCTGGTCACAGATCGGGCAGTCGAGGGGATGGTTGATGAGGAGGAATTCAACGACACCTTTGCGGGCTTCGAGTACATCGGGTGAAGTAATGTTCTGTACGACCATTCCATCGGCCACCGGTGTACGGCACGATGCCACCAGTTTTGGCAAGGGCCTCGGATCTTTGGATGAGCCTTGTGAAACTTTCACGAGGCACACACGACATTTGCCGCCCGTATCCTTCAGGCTGGAGTAATAGCACATAGCCGGAGGAACGAGTGCGCCGCCGATCTGCCGTGCTGCGTTCAGAATGGTTGTCCCGTCGGGGACTTCTGTTTCTATACCGTCTATGGTTACTTTAGCCATTTGTCCGTTGTCCTTTATTTCGTTTGGCGTTGACGCCGTTGTTATTGTCTGATTTTATATTCGTCATGGAGATCAAGCATTCACGATTCCGGCCGGCGTGTAACTACTTTCCATGGGTTCAATCTCAAAATGCCTGGGGTTCCTTACCTTTTCCGGATACTTCACATGATATTCGAATTCGTCCCGGAAATGGCGTATCGCACTGGCTACAGGCCACGCGGCGGCATCGCCCAGGGGACATATCGTATTACCTTCAATTTTTTTCGCTATATCCACCAGCAGGTCGATGTCTTCGGCGTGCCCGTGTCCGTGTTCTATCCGGTGCAGTACTTTTTCCATCCACCCGGTACCTTCGCGACAGGGGCTGCATTGTCCGCAGGACTCATGATGATAAAACCGTGTATATGTCCAAAGGTTTCGTACAATACAGGCCGTTTCATCCATGACAATAAAGCCGCCTGATCCCAGCATTGTGCCGCTGACAAAGCCGCCGTCGGCAAGGGACTCATACGTCATCAGCCTCGGCTCGCCCTTTGCGGTCTTTAAGATGAGGCTTGCCGGGAGAATGGGTACGGATGAACCGCCGGCTACAACGGCCTTCAGCGTTCTTCCTTTCCATATTCCACCGCAATATTCATCGGAGTAGATGAATTCTTCCACGGGCAATCCCAGTTCGATCTCGTAAACACCGGGTTTGTTAATATGACCGCTGGCCGAGATAAGCTTGGTACCCGTACTTTTTCCAATACCCACATCGTTATATTTATCGGCGCTGATATTTATTATGGAAACGACGGACGCGATTGTTTCGACGTTGTTTACAACGGTAGGGCAGGCGTACAATCCGGCAATCGCCGGGAACGGTGGTTTAAGGCGGGGGTTGCCCCGTTTGCCTTCCAGCGATTCCAGTAATGCGGTCTCTTCACCGCAGATGTATGCGCCCGCGCCGGGATGTACGTACAGTTCAAGGGAGTAGTCCGTTCCCAGGATGTTATTTCCCAGGAACCCGGCCGCGCGTGCTTCCTCGATTGCTTTTTCCAGGATCCTGACTATATACATGTATTCACCCCGGATATAGATATAGGCGGTTCTGGCACCGAGGGCATAGCTGGACGTGATCATCCCTTCGATCAGGAGGTGAGGAATCTTTTCCATCAGGTAACGATCCTTGAATGTTCCCGGCTCGCTTTCATCGGCATTGCAAACCAGATATCGGGGTTTGTCCGATTTACGATCCAGGAAACTCCATTTCAGACCAGCCGGGAATCCCGCTCCTCCGCGTCCTCTCAGGCCGGATTCTTTTACTTCTTCCGTTACCTGGTCGGGTGTCATGGTCTTCAACGCTTTTTCAACAGAAGCATAGCCGCCGGTTTTGCGGTATACGTCAAAAGTGTGTATACCGGGGACGTTGATGTGCTCAAGTAATATTTGTTTTCCCATGTTCTTCACGAGCCGTTACACACGGCTCTTCATATATGTACTTCGTTCCCCGGAAGTTTTCAGCTTCTCGAGCAACGTATCGATTTTTTCGGGGGTAAGCTCTTCATAATATTCAGCTCCACATTGAAGCATAGGGGCGGTACCGCATGACCCCAGGCACTCTACTGTTTTCAGGGTAAACATACCGTCGGAGGTGGTCTCTCCGTTTTTTATTCCCAGCCGTTTCTCCAAATGACTGACAACGTCATCAGAACCGCGGAGCCAGCAAGGTCCGGTCTGGCAGACCTCGATCAGGCATTTGCCGACAGGACTGAGGTTATACATGGAATAAAAGGATGCTACTTCGTACACTTCAATGGGTTTGATGTTTAGAAGTGACGCAACATAATCCATTACCGGTACGTCCAGCCATCCATCGAACTCGGCCTGTGCCAGGTGCAATAGGGGCAGCAGCGCAGATTTCTGTTTGCCTTCCGGATAGCGCTTTACGATGCGATGCACCAGGGCAAGGGTTTCGTCTGAAAATTTTATCTCTGCCATTATTCGGTATTTCAACTAATCCAATAATCAATTCATCACTTCACCGGCTAACATTTGCTATTACTACGCATCCAGTTCTCCCGCAATGACGTTCATACTGCTCATCGTCAAAATCGCATCAGACAGCATGGAACCTTTGATCATTTCAGGATAAGCCTGATAATAGATAAAACACGGTCTCCTGAACTGTAGCCGGAACGGTGTCCTTCCACCATCGCTGATCAGGTAAAATCCCAACTCTCCGTTCCCACCCTCCACGCAATGATACACTTCTCCCTTCGGTACATCGGTTTCGCCCATTACGATTTTAAAGTGATAGATCAACGCTTCCATGTTATTGTATACTTCTTCTTTCGGAGGCAGGTAAAATTCCGGGACAGTCGCATGGAACGGTCCCTCCGGCAATTTGTCGATCGCTTGTTTGATGATGTTGAGGCTTTGCCACATTTCCTCCTGGCGGACCATAAATCGATCGTATACATCGCCGTTGCTGCCTACGGGAATGATAAAATCAAAATCCTCGTACGATGAATACGGCATGGCTACCCGAACATCGTAATCCACGCCGGCCGCTCTAAGATTAGGCCCCGAGAAACTGTAGTTCAATGCTTTTTCCGCCGTAATACCTCCCACACCGATAGTCCTGTCCATGAAGATTCGGTTTCGTTTAAGGAGGTTCTCGAATTCTTTCAGGATGAGGGGGAATTCTTTCAGGAACCGGTTGATCTTTTCCCAGGCTTTGGGAGAGAAATCCCGTTCAAATCCTCCAATACGACCGATGTTTGTGGTGAGGCGTGCGCCACAGATCTCTTCATAGATCTCATAGACAAGTTCCCGTTGCTGAAACATATACACAAAGCCGGTTAACGCGCCCGTGTCCACACCGATTACGGCGTTGCAGATCAGGTGGTCCGTTATGCGGGCCAACTCCATAATAATAACACGCATGTATTGAACGCGCTTCGGGATTTCCGTGCCCAGAAGTTTTTCCACCGTCATGTGCCACCCGATATTGTTAATGGGAGCGGAACAATAATTCAATCGGTCCGTTATGGGGGTGATCTGGTTGTATGGTCTTCTTTCAGCAAGTTTTTCAAAAGCCCGGTGAATATAACCGATTGTCGGATCGGCTTCCACGATGATCTCTCCATCCATTTTCAGAACGTTCTGAAAGATGCCATGCGTCGCGGGATGGGTAGGGCCCAGGTTCAGGTAAGAGTATTGTTTCTCTTCCGGCACATAGATCTCATCGGTAAGTAATTTGTTTTCGTTCATACGTCAATTATCTTCCGAACATCGTATCATTTTTATCATCTCTGGTCTGGTCCTCCAGCGGATATTCCTTGCGCATGGGAAAAATGATCATGTCATCTACGTTAAGGATACGTTTCAGATTCGGATGTCCTTCGAAAACGACTCCGTAAAAGTCGAACGTTTCACGCTCGAGCCAGTTTGCGGCGGCGAAGATGCCTGTGATCGTTCCCGTTACCGGATTCTGTTCCGGTAAAAATATCTTCAGCCTGATCCGCTGATTGGTGACGAGGTTATGAAGTTGATACATCACGGCAATTTGACCGGACTCCGGGAAATGAATTCCACCGAGTGTCGTCAGGTATTGGAATTTCGTTTCCGGATGGTGGTACAGGTAGTGGATGATCTCTGTTATTTTTTCCTTTTTAAAGGTGATGGTCAGAAAGCCGTAAGGTGATTCGGTTTGAAGAATTTCCCCGGCGTATTTTTCCTTAAGAACATTGATGATCGTTTCCTGACCAGAGCCTTCCATTTAAATTGTCCTTTGTTTAGATCCAGGTGTAATAGTCCGATGCGTATGCATGCTATTTACTCTATGCTATATTTATTCAACATCGCCTTATACTCCGGTGAGTCTCTTCTTCTCAGGGATTCGGTTTCTACAAGATGTTGAATTTTGATAATACCATCGATGATCTGCTCCGGTCTTGGAGGGCATCCGGGAACATAAACATCCACCGGGATGATCCTGTCAATGCCCTGAAGCACACTGTAGGTATCGAAAATACCTCCGCTGCTCGCACATGCTCCGACCGATAGAACCCATCTTGGTTCTGCCATTTGTTCGTACACCTGCCGCAGTACCGGTCCCATTTTTTTTGCGATCGTGCCCATCACCATCAGCAAATCGGCCTGTCGCGGTGAGAAGCTTAAGCGCTCCGATCCGAACCGGGCCAGGTCGTAGTGTGCACCCATCGTTGCCATAAACTCTATGCCGCAGCAGGACGTGGCAAAAGGTAACGGCCAAATAGAATTTTTCCGCGCCATACCGACGACCTTTTCCAGGCTGGTGGCAAAGAAACCCATGCCTTCTATACCTTCCGGTCTTTGAGAAACAGTTACCGTGTTTGTTGCAGTCTTTTCCATACGATCTAGTCTTCCCAGTTCAGGGCCCCCTTTTTAATCAAATAAAAGAAGCCAACCAGCAGCAGACCGATAAAAAGGATCATCTCCCAAAAACCAGTGGTACCAAGTTCCTTAAAATTCACTGCCCAGGGGTACATAAAGATAACCTCCACATCGAAGAGCACAAACAGTATCGCTACCAGGAAATACTTGATATTAAACGGCATTCTTGCATTACCCTGCGGTTCTATACCACATTCGAACGGATCACTTTTGATTTTCGATTGTCGCTTGGGACCAAGAGCGTGGGTAACAACCATAGTTGTGGCGACAAATCCGAAGGCAAGTACGAACATTATCGCGATGGGGGCGTATTCGATCAGTTCAGTATTCTCCATAACTGGTTTGGATGCGCTAATTTCCATTTTTTATTGTTTAAACTCTATATTATACGGAGATAATATTTCGCACACGTTTGATCCGGAATCAGAGCGACCGCAATCGGTAGTCACGTTGTGTAAACAGGGCTATCGAAATTTTTAAGCCCCTCCACCTGCATTTCCTGCTCGGGAACCCTACTCGTGTCATGCAGTACGCTGGCAAGTATGTCTGCCCCGCACAGGATTTAACCAATTTGTCACCGGTTTGTTGTAAGGTATCCATTGTCGGTTGCTTTAGGCCCGCCTGTTCGCCATTTAATAGCACCTGGATTTGCAGAGGTTGTAATGAGCAAAAAGAAACAACCCGTGGATTTTCCATTCATTGCCGGATAAATTGTTATTTGCTATTTTAGGCTGTATGAAAATGGCCAGGGCAGGAGCAGCGTGCTTCAAAGCGGCTGTTGATCGTCTATCAACCACATGGGGAACCTTTAACAAAAACTCATGTTTTCCGCCACGTTGCCCTGCAGGCCCCTGGCCAAGATCTTGGTCTAGTTCAATGCTTTCAGGGCTTCTTTGGCCTTGACGTCGTCAGGACTTAATGCGAGCACTTTTTGCCAGTACGATTTCGAAAGCGGCAACTCCTGTTTTAGAAAATGATAATATCCCAGGTAGGAATACGCTTCCAGGAGGTCATTTTTGCTTTTTTCGGGTGTGGCAGATGCCTTTTCGATCAGTTTCTCGTAAAAAGGCTTAGCCAGACCGTTTTCAGAGTCCGGGTCAAGGTTTGATTTAGCCCTCGCTTCCCACAGGTATCCGACGGTCATGTTCGGCTGCAGTTCGATGAGTTTGAGAAAAATGAGATCAGCCTTGTCGTACTGTTTGTCAAAGTAGTATGCTCTTCCCAGCGTATAGTAGTCCTGCGATGCAGGTTTGGTTCGGATCGCCATCAGCCGCTCGTAGGAAGCGATCGCATCGCTGTATTTTTTTGATTTGAAGTAGGTCTCTGCCAGTAACTGAAGAACGTCCGCTTGCTTCGGTTCCATTTCAAGGCTTTTTTGGAAGCTCTGCGTGGCCAGGGAATCTTCGTTTTGTTTAAGCAGTAATTTTCCATAGTACACGTAGTCTGACGCTTCAATATCCTGCCCGGGTGCTTTTACGAAGTATTGTTCAAAAACAGCGCGGCTTTGTTGGTAGTCTCCCGCTTCATAGAGGGATATGGCATAGAACCGAAGCGTAATGGGGCTTACTTCCGTCGCGGCAGTGAGGTCCTTGAAAATTTCATTGGCTTTGGAGAACTCTTTGGCCATGAAGAGAAAAAAGGCGTATCTGAGTTTACCCAGTTCCGGCTTGCCCGTAAGTGCCAGGTATTTTTGGTAGGCTTCAACCGCTTTATCACCTTCTTTCATCTGATAATATAGCTCCCCCTGTTCCTTATAGGCCAGCGTATATCCGGGATCGATCTGAATCGCTTTCGCAAAGGCTTCCTGCGCGCCGCTATAGTTACGCGAGCGTAAATACACCATTCCGATCTTGTAAAAAGGCTTCGCTATTTTCGGATCAAGGGACGCAGCTTTTTCATAGCTGGTAACAGCAAGGCCCCCGTTGTTTTGCTGCAGGTATGCATCACCAAGAAGTATATAAGTCTCCGGATTTTCATTATCGAGGGACTTCGCTTTTGATAACAGGCTTATGGCCTCACCCGCAAGTTTCCCGTCAGCGAGATACGACTCTGCGATGGACTGAAGTACCGGTATGTTTTTTGATTTGCTAAGCGAAAGCGCTTTTTCGAAATCAAGTTTTGCTTTTTGAGGATTGTTCTCAAGGACACTGAGGTATCCTTTGCCGGCGAAATTAATGGCTTCCTTTTCATTCAGGGTTATCCCTTTGTCAAAGGACCGTAAAGCGAGTTCGCGCTGTCCGTTCTTTATCTGCGCGATACCGAGGTAATAGGAAACTAGCGCGTCCGATGGATAGGTTTGAACAGCTTTATCAAGAACTGTTACCGCTTTTTGAACCTGATCCACTTCGATAAGGCGTTTTGCTTCCTGTATTTCGGCCGACTGGCCGAATACAAAACGGGCTGAAAGAATAAGCAGGCAGAGGATGATAAAGATCGCAAACCAGGCCCTGCTCAAAAATTCTAATATTTTTTTCATGTTAATTACTTAATGGTTGATGATTGATTTCAATAATCCGAATGGGCATCGTAGCAGGTACGAGCCCTGACTTCAATACCACTCGTTGACCTTTGTCACTGGCCATGAAGGACAAAAAGCCGCTGGCAAGTCCCGTTCTCGCTTCCCGGCTGATCACGATCACTTCACGAGTCAATGGATATTGGTCCTGTGCCACATACGCCTGATAAGGCTGGTAATAGGATGAGTCGGCAGATATACCCATTACGGAGATCGTATTCAGAAACGAAACGGCTGTTGTGTCATCACTGTCGCTTATCCAGCTGACGTCGATCAAACCCAATGCCTGTGCGTTCCGTGAAATGTATTCCACTACCTCGTTATTTCCATTGACAGCGAAAAAATTTCCGGGAAGTGTGTCAAACAGTTGAAGGGAATCTTTCAGGTATTGTATGATGCCGGCGTTGGGCTGATCAAAGACCACCTCAATCGCCTGCTGTTTCTTTTGTCCTGTGTTCCAGTAGATGGTTTGACCCGATAAAATTTTACGGAGTTCTTCGAACCGAATGAGTGTATCGGGGTTTTGCCTGTTCACGATCAATGCGATGGCGCTACGGGCGACCGTTCGTTGTAGCCCTTTTACCTTCTGAGTTGTCAGCGACTGCTGTTCTTCAGGTCTCAGCCGCCTGGTCACGATCACACACCGGGCCGAATCGGCCAGCAGGCTGCTGATCGCGTCGCGTTCACTGGTATATAAAACGCGGATATCCGTCTTCGGATAAATTCCTTCGAAGGCTGCTATCTCCGCATCGATCAATGGCTGCAACGACTCGTCTGCCGCAATGGTGATAGACCCGGACGTCGGCGTATCCAGTACATTACCGTTTTTGTCTTTCGCCGTGCATGCAACCAGCAGTACCAGCGGGATCAGTCTGAGCAGATTCTGCATATGGATTTACTTCAGGTATTTTTGATATACACGATAACCCCGTAATACGCCGTAGCCCATGAGTGCAATACCCAGTGGAAATGTATATTCCCTCGGAATACTGAAGCGGCCCGGTTGGATCAACAAAGTAATTCCTACGATTTCGTAGACCAGCATCATAAAAATCCCGAAGTATTTCAGGATGATATCCGGTTTCAGGTTCATAGCCATTGGCTTCCTAGGAAGCAAGTTTGAACTTCACGGGTAAAACAAAGCGACATCGTACAGCTTTTCCGTTCTGTTTACCGGGTTTCCACGGAGGCATCAGACCGATCACCCGGATGGCTTCCTTATCGCATTCGGCGCTTATACCTTTAATAACCTGGATTTCGCTCAGTACACCCTCCCGGTCAATCACAAAACTCACGAACACGGAACCTTCAATGTTCATCCGCCGTGCAACAGCGGGATACTTCATGTTTTTCTGAAGGAACTTAACCATTGCCTCTGTTCCACCGGGATATTCTGCTGCTTGTTCGACGATCGTGAAAATTTTGTCGTCGTCGTTCTCCTCTTTCATTACCTCCGCGACCGGTTCGTCGAAGATGACCTCGCCGGTGCCTTCGATGTTTTCAGTACCCACATCGTTTTGCTTGATCTCCTCGATCGTCGGCATTTCCTCTTCTTCCACGATTTCCTTGTCCGTTACTTTAGGCGGAAGGAACTTAATGATGGTCTTTACCGGCGGCGGAATATCAAGTTTCGGCGGCGGTGGTGTGTTTTGAATAGGAGGAGGAGGCGCAAGGTCGGTGTACTTGACTGATTTTGTTTCCACTACCTCGACTTCCTGCTGACCTTCGATCCATTTGGCTATGTAAGGGGCGGCGAATAAAGCTGCGATTCCGATAACCGTTATGACCGACCCCAGTACAATGTGTTTGGAGTATTCCTTCCGGATAAAATATGCACCGTACTCCTTATTGCGCGATTCGAATATGATATCCTCCCACCGCGGTTCGTTTGCATGTTCGGCTTTCATAGGTTGCTTTCTTTTATTAGCTCTTCATCTATGGGTGTGATCTTAACCATGGCGAACCGCTTCATGTTGGTGATATTCATTTCATCGAGGATGTCCACCATATTTTTATAGCGCGATTCCTTGCCGGGTTTGATCAGGACGATCATGCCGGGAATTTCCGAACTCTTCTGAAGTAATACTTTCCGGATCCCATCTTTGGAAAAATTGCTTAGCTCAATCTTGGGATCGGTAATCCCGAGATACCAGTATATCTTGTCATTTGCGCCCAGGATCAGGGTTACCACCTTCTTCTCATTTACTTCAGGTGGTTTCTCTTCACCTTTCGGTTTCTCAGGCATGGTCAACTCCATGGTCTGAGGTTTATTGAGTGTGGTCGTGAGGATAAAAAATGTAAGTAACAGGAATGCGAGGTCCACCATAGGCGTCATATCGATCTTTGTGGACGCCTTTTTTACTCTGACCTTACCGTCTTTACTACCGCCACCACCACCTTGACTTATTTCTGCCATATCTTTTTCCGTTTATGTTAAGAACCTTTTTCCATGTTGGTGATCAGGTTGAACCGGTTAATATTGTTTTCGATGAGTGTATTCATCAATTTTTCAATCACCGGATAAGCCGAATCCTGATCTCCTTTTATCGCGATCCTCACATTTGGATTCGTTGTTCGCGAAAAGATGATCCAATCCTTGAGTTGATTGTTCAGTGAATCCACGGGAATGCCCGGCTGGTCCACCGTCTTTCGTTCCTCAGGCGTCAGGTTGATATACTCTTTGAGATTCCCGATGGGGAGACCAAAGCTCGACAGTACTCCGAAACGCGCCGCTTCCTGTTCGGTAAAACTGATCTGATAATGAGCTCCGATTTTTTTCAATAATTCCTGCCGGTGATATTTTCCATCCATACTGAAAAAAACCTTTCCGTCTTTCGATACCGTGATCATCAGGATATTTGTTTCCGGTAATTTGATATCTGAAACGGACGAGGGTGTGTCTACTGTGACCGGTTCATCCGGCATTGCGGTTGCCGTAAGCATAAAAAACGTTACCAGCAAAAAAGCCAGGTCGACCATAGGAGTCATATCCAGCGAAGGGGACGTCCTATGAATTTTTACTTTAGCCATATAAGCTGAATTGTTTGTTATCTTTTCGATTGTGTTGCTGTAAAATTCTGCACGATGCTGTAACCGGCCTCATCTATCCCATATGTCAGGGCATCGATCTTACTGGTGAACAGATTGTAGAATACGATCGCCAGCGCCGATGTACCGATACCAAGTGCTGTATTGATCAGTGCTTCAGAGATACCGTTGGCCAGCCCTACTGAATCAGGTGCTCCGGCCTGCGCCAGACCCGCAAAGGCCTTGATCATTCCCAGTACGGTTCCCAACAACCCGATCAGTGTGGCGATCGACGCGATAGTTGCCAGGATGACGAGGTTCTTCTCCAGCATCGGCATTTCCAGCGATGTGGTCTCCTCGATATCTTTCTGGATAATAGCAATCTTTTTTTCGTGTTCGATTGTGCCGTTGTTCGCCAGTTCCGAATACTTGACAAGACCGGCTTTGACGACATTGGCTACCGAACCTTTTTGTTTGTCACATTCTGATATGGCCTGTGATATGTCACCGCTTGAAACGAGCGACCGGATCCGTTGAACAAAAGACTTAATACTTCCCTTGCCTTTGGCACGGCTGATCGTAAGTGCGCGCTCGATAGCAAAGGTCAGTGTCATTAGCAAAAGACCGATTGCAAGGGGAACGAGGTACCCGCCCTTATAAAAGATTCCGAAGTAATCGCCATCCAGCGGATGGTTTGCCGGATCGTCTCCAAGGAAGTGGGAAGGGTCGCCAAGGATAAATTTCCAGATAAGGAAACCCAGTACCAGCTCGATCAAAATGACCGATGCTGCAAAACCTGATCTTATGCTTTCAAATAAAGTGGACGAAGATGAATTTGAAGTTTTCATACTCTTTTGGAATTGAATTGTTAAAAGTTTAGTAAATCTGAATTGGAAATACGTATTCTATTCGGATAAGAACTATCCGTTAAACTTGTCTGCAGACAAGGATAAAATGTACGCATCGTGTGAAAGTCACACGAAAGCGAATAATCTTGTTAAATGATGAGTTTTCTGTGGGCAATCGGGATCGACGGTCGCCAGTATGGCGAAAGCCTGAAGATATAGGCCGAATGGGTAAACCATGCCTGCTTCCGCGATAGGATAAAAACATGCTCCCAGTCAAAAATACAATCGCGAATGAGTTTTGATGCGTACCCTGCTGCGAAGAGGGTATGCCAGAAGTTCTCGTTTCTTCCGTGTTGATGAGTACAGCTGAAATCGGTGCAGGAGAAACTCAGCACTATGCCTGGTCCGTCCGGCAGTACGACTTGCTCATAAACCTGTTGGTGTGGAACGTGTGACCGTAAAGTCTCGTACAGCCGGTCTGCCAGGATCAAAGTGGCAAGTCCGGCAAACAGGATTGCAGCCCGTTGTAGGTTCAATTTGTTTACGATGGATGACGAGCTCATGTCAATACAAGAGTATATTCGTTTAGTATTATTTGTGAATTACACGTGGACTAACCAGCATGAATAACCTGCGCTGCATCATGGAGCGCAGTTGTAAAAGGTGCGTTGATTGTATTTAGTCCCGGAAAGGGGAAATAAAGAAACAAGGAAACTCGCTACGGAGCCCCGATGGTAGTAGTGGTATAAAACGTGTTATACAGGGAGGCAACGATCAGGAGAGCGTCACAGGTTAAGACTTCGATTGAGGCGAGGTCGATTATATTACGGTTGAGTTCGGAATCATCCGGGGCCGATTTTGAGAGTGTCGGCAGCAAGGTCTTCGTGGAAGAATCCGAATCGCGGAAAACAATTTGTTCAACAGGCGCGGCGCTGATTACAAGTTTACCGTCAGCATGATGATCGGTATCTTTCGCGCCTGTCCATGAATAGGTAAAAATAAACGCCAGCATCAAAACCTCCAGCAGAAGGCTCACAACGCGTCTCGATTTATTCTTGTTCATGGTGATACAAAGGTAAAGCAAAATTTTCCTGAAAAGGATCAATGCTGCATAAAATATTCCTGGTCGTGCTTCAACAGGATATTCAGAAGTAGCTTATTCCGGAACGTAAACGCACCACAACCACCGGCTTGACGGGATCTCAGGTGAGGGGTACTTCATGGTATCGCAACGCCCATTCCAGCATGAACCGGACTCGCTGCGGTACAATTTTATAAACGATCAATTCGGGATTGTCAATCGAGCCGAGATAGTGCTGCAACAGCCTGTTTGAATTCCAGATCTCTTCCAGAAGCTTCCTCTCTCTTACAACCTCAGCCCTTCCTGTAATACGTACCTGATTGTGGTCTTCGTCCATGTAACACAGTTCAACCTGCGGGTTGGATTGAATCTCCGACGTCTTTCCATAGCTTTTCAGGTTAGCGATGTATACCGTAAAACCGTCTGTCCGCACCGGTGAGACAGGCCTCACACGCGGTTGATCACCGTCTATCGTGGCGAGCACAGGGAATTTTATTTTTTTGACGATCCCGGCTGCGCGTTGAGGAATTTCTGACGGGTCGACGGACTGAGGTGCGGGTTTACTCATGTTATTGTTTTATAGCCGAAAGCTATAAAATTAACAACTCAATTTTTTTGAGATTCCCGCTGTAATTTTACAAAACCAATCTTTCAGTTATATTGATTTGAAATAGATGTGATACATGCGTCTGCTTTTACTCTTCCTCGGCCTTGCTACGATCGTACTGTTGGTCTTTTTTGTGTGGGGCGATTCACTAATGCTTATGTTTTCTCAGGAAGGAACAATTGCCTGGCTGGATCAATATGGTTATTGGGCCTGGACTGCTGCCGTTCTTTTATTAATGGCTGATCTTTTGCTCCCCCTTCCCGCGACTTTGATCATGGCGGCCCTTGGATATTTCTATGGTCCGCTGGCAGGCGGATTGATCAGCGCCTGCGGGTCATTTATGGCGGGTTCCCTGGGCTATTGGCTGTGCTGGTTTATGGGAGAGAAAGCGGCTCTGAAACTGCTCGGTACCAAAGACTATGAACGTGGGAAAAAATTGTCGGGCAGATTCGGGGGATGGGTCGTTGCATTATCGAGGTGGCTACCAGTTTTTCCGGAGGTCATCGCTTGCATGGCCGGGTTGACGCGTATGCCTCCCCGGTATTTTCATGCGGCACTGCTCTGCGGGTCCGTACCATTGGGATTCACCTATGCCTGGGTGGGTACTACAGGCACGGATAATCCCCCGTTGGCAATTGGGTTGAGTGCTGGCCTTCCGCCGTTGATTTGGTGGATCGTCCGCTCGGTTTTCCGGAAACGACTGAAGACCGATGATTGAATCATTAAGTCAATGTGAGACATTAGGAATAAGTATTCAATCGCGCAGAATTTAATAACGAAAAAAGGTTGCACGAACATTGATCCGGTGAAATTTGTAGAACATTCCTCGTCAGCCATTATGAAACAGGTCTACCGTAATGTCGAAGATTTCCATAAATAAATATACCTTGGTATACTACAACTGAAACGTTTGATATCGCATGAGTAAAAATGAAGCCCGGTTCGCCATCGTACTTATCACTTCTCTTTTCTTTCTCTGGGGTTTTGCCCTCAATCTTAACCCGATCCTGATACCCCATTTAAAAAAAGCCTGCCAGCTAAGCGACTTTGAATCCGCTCTGATAGACTCCGCTTCTTTCTTTGCCTATTTCCTGATGGCTATTCCGGCCGGGCGTTTTATGGAACGTTTTGGTTATAAGGGCGGTATCCTGATAGGATTGCTGCTGTTTGCCGCGGGTGCATTTTTGTTTTACCCGGCCGCTGAAACGAGGTCATTTGTTTTTTTTCTTACCGCATTGTTCATCATCGCCAGCGGACTCACGTTCCTGGAAACAGCTGCAAACCCCTACATTACGGTGTTAGGTGATCCGGGTACAGCAACACAGCGCATTAACTTTGCCCAGTCTTTTAACGGGCTCGCGGCAACCCTGGCTCCCCTTCTGGGCGGAATGTTTATTCTCTCGGGAAAAACGCTGTCGGAACAAGAGGAAAGCAGTATGTCTCCGCAGCAACTCACCGACTACCTGAACATGGAAGCGACTGCTGTGCAGATTCCCTTTATTATAATCGGATTAGTGGTACTGACAGTCGCCCTGTTTTTATGGCGGACGAAGTTGCCTGAGATAGTGGACGACGGAGTGGAGAAAAAAGAAGGGTCCATATGGAAGGAGAAGAACCTCATACTCGGAGTTGTCGCTCAGTTCTTTTACGTGGGCGCGCAGGTATGTGTAAGCAGTTTTTTCATCCGCTTCTCATACCATGTGGCCGGTATCGAAGAAAAATCGGCATCGGTATTTTTGTCGGCAGCCCTGCTGGGTTTTATGGTGGGCCGTTTTGTCGGAACCTTCCTGCTGAATTATATTTCCGCTCCAAGGTTGCTCGCGATCTATAGTTCCGCGAATGTGGTATTGCTGATCCTGGCATCTTTTCTCGACGGGATGTTTTCCATCTATGCCCTGGTAGGTGTTGAGTTCTTTATGTCGATCATGTTCCCCACTATTTTTTCACTGAGTATTTATGGTCTCGGACCGAGAACAAAAGAGGGAGCTTCGCTGGTTATTATGTCCATCGTGGGCGGAGCCATATTCCCGGTGATTATGGGTCGGGTTTCGGATGTTACAAACATTCAGATTTCTTACCTGGTGCCGGCATGCTGTTTTTTTGTGATCCTTTATTTTGCCCTTAAAAACGGTAAACTAAAAGATGTGGTTCTCGCAGCGAAGTCGTCCCATTAAAACCCCTGCGTTCACTCATCCCTTTTTTTGAATAAATCAAGAGGGGGCGTTTCAATATTTTAATGTGTATCATGTACGCATTGATAAATATATTCTATATTTATCCGCCCGAACCGGTCTGTTCGCGAATCGACACGTGCAGCACGGAGGCTCCCAATTTTTCACCCTGTAAAACCCAACTACACCTTATAAAAGCGTTATGAAAATGACTACTATCGTTAAAATCAGGTCGGCCCTGGCAGTACTGGCAATGTTCCTGTTATTGGGATGGTCCTGTTCTGAACCTGCGGAAGAGGCGCGGGTCCTCGTGTTCTCAAAGACCACCGTGTTCCGCCATGAATCGATCGGAAAAGGTATCGAGGCGATCCGCAAACTCGGAGAGAAACACCACTTTATTGTTGATACGACTGAAAATGCCACACAGTTCAACGAAGAGAATCTGCGCCGTTACAAAGCCGTGATTTTCCTGAGCACAACGGGCGATGTACTTAACCAGGAACAGCAGAATGACTTCGAACGGTTTATCCAGGCAGGCGGCGGATATGTGGGGATCCACGCCGCGGCGGATACGGAATACGACTGGCCGTGGTATGGTAAGTTAGTGGGTGCTTATTTTGAGAGCCACCCCAATGATCCGAACGTAAAAACCGGAACGTTCTACACCGTCGATAAAAATCACACGGCCAGCGACTCGCTTCCCGAACGATTCGAGCGAAAGGACGAGTTCTATAGCTTTAAAAAGATCAATCCCGATATCCACGTCCTGGTCAAGATCGATGAGAAAACCTATACTGGCGGCACAAATGGCGATGACCATCCCATGGCGTGGTATCATCAGTTCGACGGCGGCCGTTCCTTCTACACGGCTATGGGTCACACGAATGAAAGTTTTTCAGAACCGCTATTCCTCAGGCACCTGTTGGGAGGGTTAAAATATGTGTTGGGCGGCGATGAGCCCGTAAAGTTGAATTATGCGCTGGTTCATACAAAGCGTGTCCCCGAGGAAAACAGATTTTCCAAAATTGTGCTTGATGAAAAACTGGATGAGCCTGTAGAGTTAGCTGTATTACCCGACCTTCGCGTTTTATTTGTTGAAAGAAAGGGAAAGGTAAAGATCTACGACCCGGCCGTTCAAAAGACCAAGGTGATCGCTACGATCCCGGTAAGTACCAAATACAAGGTGCAGGACGGTAGCCAGACGGAAGCTGAAGATGGTTTGCTCGGCGTGGCTCTCGACCCGGGATTTGAAAAGAACCACTGGATATATTTGTATTATTCGCCTGCCGGTGATGATCCGAAAAACATCCTTACGCGATATGAATTACGCGGTGATGAACTGGTAGAATCATCGAAGAAGGTGATCCTTGAAGTAGCGGTGCAACGCGAACAATGTTGTCATACGGGCGGATCGATCGCGTTTGATGCAAACGGCAACCTGTTTTTGTCAACGGGTGATAATACCAGTCCACGGTCAACGGCATATGCTCCGATCGACGGCCGGAAAGGAAGAAGTCCATGGGATGCGCAGAAATCTTCCGGCAATACAAATGACCTTCGCGGCAAGGTTCTTCGTATTCATCCGGAAGCGGACGGATCCTATACCATTCCTGATGGAAATCTTTTCCCAAAGGGAACACCGAAGACCAGGCCCGAGATCTACACAATGGGTGCCCGAAACCCGTACAGGATATCCGTCGACAAAACGACCGGCTATCTATACTGGGGTGATGTCGGACCGGATGCCGGTATCGACTCCGTTAACCGTGGACCTCGTGCATTTGATGAAATTAACCAGGCACGGGCTGCCGGATTTTTCGGCTGGCCCTATTTCGTCGGAGACAGCAGGCCGTATTACGAACGGGATTTTGCCACGGGTAAAACCGGGGCTCCTTTTGACCCGGCGAAACCGCTGAACAATTCCCCGAATAATACCGGTCTCACAGAACTGCCACCTGCTCAAAAAGCATTCATCTGGTACCCGTACGACGTATCGACGGAATTCCCCCTGGTGGGAAAAGGAGGACGAACCGCAATGGCCGGACCGGTCTTTTATACCAAAGATTTCAAAAAAGCCAAGCGCGCTTTCCCTGACTACTACGACGGAAAACTTTTTATCTACGAATGGATGCGCGGCTGGATCATGGCTGTAACAATGGATAAAGAGGGGAACTATGAATCAATGGAGCATTTTATGCCCAGCTACAAATTCAGTAATCCTATGGATATGGAATTCGGGCCTGACGGCGACCTGTATATGCTGGAATACGGAACGGCATGGTTTCAGGGTAACGAGGATGCGAGACTGATTCGGATAGAGTACAACGGAAATAACCGGAAACCTTTGATCCGAATGGCGGCCGATAAAACCAAAGGGGCTGTGCCCATGACTGTCAACCTTTCATCAACCGGGACCAAGGATTTTGATCGCGATGAAATGACGTACTCATGGAAGATAACAACCGCGGCAGGGGAGGAACTCACAACCATCAATGAGCCCAACCCATCCTATACCTTCGACAAAACGGGTATTTACAAAGCGGCGCTTACTGTCACCGATGCAAAAGGGGAGAAATCCGTCAGTGAGCTTGAACTGGTTGCAGGCAATGAACCGCCCCGGCTTTCGTTCGATATTACCAACGGCAATCAGACGTTTTTCTTTCCAAACCAGTCGTTCGACTATGAAGTGAAAGTGAACGACCTTGAAGACGGCAGCCTCGAAGACGGGGGCATTACCGCGGACCAGATCTCCGTCAGCATCGACTACCTCAAAGGGGGATACGACCAGGTGGAGATTGCACAAGGCCACGTAAACGCCGATGCACTGGCGAAGTTTGCGACCGGAAAGAAACTGATGGAGCAAAGCGATTGCAAGTCCTGCCACCTCACTGATAAAAAATCGATAGGTCCTATGTACGTGGACGTTGCCAAAAAGTATAAGGACGACCCCAAAGCTGTCGGATACCTGGTCAAGAAGATCATCAACGGCGGTGGAGGTGTATGGGGTGAGACAGCGATGGCGGCCCACCCTCAGCTTTCAGAGAAGGATGCAACCGAGATCGTAAATTATGTGTTGAGCCTGGGAAGTCCGTCGTCCGTACAATCCCTCCCGGTAAAGGGAACATATACGACCGTTATTCCCAAGGGAACACCTGACCAGGGTGTTGTCATCATGCGCGCCGCTTATACAGACAAGGGTGCCAACGGTATGGCTCCTGTTACTTCGGAAAAAACGATGATTCTCAAGAGCTCCAGCTTCTCAGCAGCGAGAGCGGATAAATGGGATGGCGTAATGAAATATAAGGTGCCGGAACCTCCGATGGAACTGATGATCGGCTCGGGCAATAAATCGTACATCGGGTTCAGCCCGGTCGATCTTTCCGGTATCGAGCAGGTTGTACTGGTGGCGTTAGCTCCTGAAAAATTGCTGAACGCAGCAGGAGGTACCGTGGAGGTGCGGATTGATTCCCCAACGGGAACGGTTATCGGTGAGTCTTCACCCATCGTTCCCACAAAAGGAGATTTCAGCCAGCCTACTCCCATTATTGCAATGGCAAAGCTCGCACCTACTTCCGGAATGCACGAGGTCTATTTCATTTACAAGAATGAAAACTCTCCCTCGGGACAATCGCTCTTTATCCTGCTGAACATTCAGTATATCAACGGAGCAAAATCCGGAAACAAAATATCCATGAAATAAAACGCCGGTCAACCTGGTTCGCTTTCGGCCTGGGCTGGAATGGTGCTATCAGGGATGGCCGCACAACGAAGTATAAAAAAAGCGCGGTGAGACCCTGGCCGGTTCAGGGACTGCGAGCGATCAACGGCAGGGGCATCATGTGCCTCTGCTTTTTTTTATATGGGGTGTGAAGTTCCGTCTCAGGCAAACGAATATTCCCGGCGTTAGCGTATTTTTTTTACCTTGTCAGCTTAACTCATTACTGATGAAATTCTTTCGGCAGATCGTTCCAATACTTATTGTTTGCGCGTTTTTTTGGTCGTGTGACAAGGCGGGGGATAAGAAAACCACCGGACGCAATCCGGATACTGCATTTGTAAAACTTTCCGACGCATACCTGGAAGGGTTCCTGGCCTGGCGTCCCCAGCTTGGTACATACCTGGGCCTTCATGAATATGACGGAAAGATAAAGGACTACAGTAAGCAGGCACTGAGTGCCGAACTCGCCAGGCTGAAAGAATACGAGCAAAAACTGGTGGCATTTCCCCACGACTCGTTATCCGGGAAACTCCATTACGATTACCGTATTCTGCTATCAGCGATCAGGCAGGAAATATTTTCAATGGAAGACCTGGGCATATACCACAAGAACCCCATGACGTATGCTGGTGCTCTCGATGTCAATATTTACGTACAGCGGGACTTTGCACCCCTTGAGGAACGCATGCGCTCGATCGTGGCGATTGAAGAAAAAGCGGCCGGCGTTTTTGCCGCCGCCCGTGAAAACCTTGCCGACTCGTTGCCGAAACCCTACGTGGAAACGGCCATACTTATCGCGCGTGGAGCCGCCTCTTTCCTCGGAAAAGAACTGGTCGATGGTTTAAAAGCCGTCCGGGACGATTCGCTGCGCGCCCGGTTCAACCGGGCAAACCAGGGAGCTATTTCAGAACTTAATGGTTTTGCCGCGTACCTGGAAAAAGAAAAGCTTCCCCGTGTTCACAACCATTACGCTATCGGCAAAGCAAACTACCAGAAGATGTTGTTATACAACGAAATGCTGACGCTTACACCGGAGGCCATTCTGGCGATGGGGCTGGACGAACTCAGGAAAGAACAGGCACTGTTCGCAGCGGTAGCAAAGAAGATCGATCCGTCTAAAAAACCCATTGAAGTTTTCGAGGCGTTGAAAAAAGATCATCCTACCGCGGAGAACCTGATACCAGAAGCAAGGAAGAACCTGGAAGCGATTCGCCAGTTCCTGGTCGATAAAGACATAATCACTATTCCCTCGGAAGTTCGTGTTTCACTGCAAGAAACACCACAGTATGCGCGTTCGACCGGTACAGCATCGATGGATACGCCGGGTCCCTTCGAAAAGAAGGCGACTCAGGCATTCTATTACATTACTCCCGTGGAAAAAACCTGGAGCGCCAAACAGAAGGAGGAATGGTTGTCGCAATTCAACTATTATGTAACCGATATTATTTCCGTGCATGAAGCCTATCCGGGGCACTATGTTCAGTTCCTTCACCTGAATGCCTCTGGCGCTTCAAAGATCGAAAAGATTTTCGGCAGCTACGCCTTTATTGAAGGTTGGGCACATTACACGGAGAAGATGATGATCGAGGAAGGTTTCGGAGCTACGGACTCGCTGACTGCGGCCAAGTATCAACTTGCACAACTGGATGAGTCGTTGTTGCGCCTGTGCCGGTTATGTGTTTCGGTTATGACGCATTGCGAAGGTATGAACCTGGAAGATGCCACGAAATTTTTCCAGGACAACGCATATTACGAATACAAGCCAGCTTTTCAGGAAGCGCTTCGCGGTACTTTCGACCCGGGATACCTTTCTTATACCCTTGGAAAACTTCAGATACTCAAGCTGAGAGACGATTATAAAAAGCAGGAGGGCGATAACTTCTCTCTCCGGAAATTTCACGACACACTGCTGGACAATGGAATGCCGCCGATTGAACTGATCCGTGAGGTCATGATCAAGGAACCGCAATAATTGTAAAACCCGGCGCTAAAAGCGTCGAATAGTAACACTTGAAATGTTAATGGATTCCAGGTATTCCGGCACTAACGTATAAATCCGATGAAACTCACTACGGTTATTTTGATGGTCATATGTAGCGCAACAGCTGTCTCCGCGCAGAAGAAGACACCGTTGTCCGGAAATCCCCTCTTTCCGGGATGGTATGCGGATCCCGAAGGCGTCGTATGGGATAATAAATACTGGATCTATCCGACTTATTCGGCGCCTTACGACAAACAGGTATTCTTTGATGCTTTTTCATCAACCGATCTGATCACATGGACCAAACATCCCGCGGTGCTGGATACGACCGCGGTAAAATGGGCCAAGCGCGCGATGTGGGCGCCATCCGTCATCAAAAAAAACAACCAGTACTTTCTGTTCTTTGGTGCGAACGATATACAAAGTGATAATGAATACGGCGGTATAGGCGTGGCCGTAGCAGATAAACCCGAAGGGCCGTTCCGCGATCACTTGGGAAAACCGCTCATCGATAAATTTTATAACGGCGCTCAGCCGATAGATCAATTTGTTTTTCACGACGCCGATGGAAAATATTACCTGATATACGGTGGATGGCGTCACTGCAACATCGCCCGGCTTAACAACGACTTCAACGGTTTTCATGCGTTGGCAGACGGACAGATTTTCAAAGAGATCACACCGGATGGTTACGTGGAAGGACCGTTTATGTTCATCCGAAACGGAAAGTATTATTTTATGTGGTCAGAGGGCGGCTGGACGGGTCCCGATTACAGTGTGGCCTATGCGATAGCCGATTCACCATTCGGTCCCTTTAAGAGAGTGGGAAAAGTTCTGCAGCAGGACGCAAAAATAGCTACAGGCGCCGGGCATCATTCGGTGATCCGGCAACAGGAAAATTGGTATATTGTCTATCACCGCAGACCCTTGTCGGAGACGGATGGGAATTCACGGGTGACGTGTATCGATCGGATGTACTTCGACGATGATGGGTTCATTCAACCCATTAAGATCACCCATGAAGGTGTCGAAGGAAATACGATTAAGTAATCGGACGTCTTCGCACTAGATGGAACGTATCCAGAGGAGTGCAAACACGACGATCACAATAATGGCAAGTGCCCGGTAGTTCATACAAAAAAAATTAAAAGCCGTAACTAAGACCTGATCGGAATTGCCTATTAATGGATACATAGAGCAAAAGTAACCTGGCAGAACCGGGATTCTTGGCAGGTCTTTGAATGACTTTCGTCGTCCAGGCAGGAAAACAGCAAATGAAATCGATGAAATATATTGCAGGTCTTCTTTTGATGGTGGCAGCAGCAGGCTGTTCAAAGGTTCAGGACAATACCGGCGCCAATGGCTTATATCAGGAAGCACACCGGCCACAGGTCCATTTTTCACCCAGGGAAAACTGGATGAACGACCCGAATGGAATGGTGTATCACAACGGCGAATACCATCTTTTTTACCAGTATTACCCTGACAGCACGGTTTGGGGCCCGATGCACTGGGGACATACCGTGAGCACGGACCTTGTGCACTGGACTCATCTGCCCGTCGCCCTGTATCCCGATAGCTTGGGGATGATCTTTTCGGGAAGCGCTGTAGTGGACAAGGATAACACTTCGGGTTTTGGTACACCGGAGAAACCGGCATTGGTAGCCGTTTACACGTACCATGATCCCGTTGGGGAGAAACAGGGCAGGAATGATTTTCAGACGCAAGGCATCGCCTACAGCACTGACAACGGCAGGAGCTGGACGAAGTATAAAAACAACCCCGTCATCAGCAACCCGGGCCAGCGGGATTTCCGCGATCCGAAAGTGTTCTGGCATGAAGAGTCAAAAAAATGGGTGTTGATCCTGGTCGCAGGAGATCACGCCGAATTGTACGGATCGCCGGACCTGAAATCGTGGGCGAAGCTGAGTGACTTCGGAAAAGAGTACGGAGCGCACGGTGGGGTCTGGGAATGTCCCGACCTTTTCCCCCTGACCGTCGGTGGAGAACAGGAGAAAAAGTGGATCATGATCGTTAACATAAACCCGGGTGCTCCCAATGGAGGATCGGGCACACAGTACTTTATCGGCGGGTTCGATGGTACCAGGTTTACCTGCGATACACCTCCCGCGAAAACGTCGTGGATAGATTACGGCCCGGACAATTATGCGGGAATCACCTGGTCGAATACACCCGGCGATAAAAAGATATTTATCGGTTGGATGAGTAACTGGGCCTATGCGCAGGCTGTCCCCACCAGCCCGTGGAGAAGCGCGAATACTCTACCCAGAGAATTGAAACTCGTGCGAATCAATGATTCCCTTCGTGTCAGTTCAGCGCCCTGGCCGGAGGTGGAAAAACAAAAGGCCGACGTAAAGAACTTTGGCAAGCTCGTTGTTAACGATTCACTGGACCTGATGTCCGGGACGGCTACAGCGATGATCGAAGGTTCGGTCGAAGCAAAGGACTTTTTCTTTACTCTTTCGAACGGCATTGGCGAAAAGGTAACAGTCGGATACGAATTGAAGGCTAATCGGTTTTTTATTGACCGGAAGTCATCCGGTAAAATTGATTTTTCCCCTGACTTCGGCCGTGACATCACTGCACCAAGATTCGCCTCGGGAGAGATCATACCATTTACAATCGTTGCGGACGTGTCCTCCATCGAAGTGTTTTTTGACGACGGCGCTACCGTAATGACGGCTTTGTTTTTCCCACGCCAGTCCTATGACCGGTTGAAAATGTATAGCCCTTCCGGCGGGATCAGAATTGACTCACTCTCCGTAAGCCGGCTTGCCCCCATTTGGTAGCCGTATAAATTGGGGTTTGAATATCATGCTATTTGAGTAATATTGTTTTGCGACCATCACGTTTCCCCAACAGTTAAACCATGAATCAATGAAATCAATTTTCTTATGCCTGTCCCTTTGCATAGTCGCATCGGTGGCTGATGCCCAGCGGTTTGGAAAAACTTTAAAAAACACACCGGGTATGGTGTCTTATACCTACAGGAACAGCTTTAAAATTGATGTTGGTGCCACGCTCGATACGATAAAAGGATTGGGTGTCACAAACATGGAGTTCTCCAACCTCTTTGGAAGAACCGCCGCCGATATCAGGAAGTTGCTGGATGAACGGAGTATGAAATGCACGTCATTCGGAGTCGGTTATCCTGACCTCATGAACAAGACAAGCGAAGTGATTCAAAATGCGAAGACACTGGGCGCATCTTTCGTTCGTGTAGCCTGGATACCGCACGATGGCCCTTTTACCATCGAGACAGCAAAAAAAGCGATCGAAGATTTTAACACCGTGGGTAAAACGCTGAAAGAAGCGGGACTCACCTTCTGTTATCACAACCATGGATACGAATTTGCTCCCTATGAAAAAGGTACTTACTTCGATTACATCGTCGCGAACACCAAACCTGAATACGTAAGCTTTGAGCTGGATATTCTTTGGGCATTTCATCCCGGCGCGGATCCGGCCGCATTATTAAAAAAATACGGACCGCGGTTTAAACTGATGCACGTCAAGGATATTCGCAAAGGAGTCAAAGGTGATTTTAGCGGATCGACTTCCGTTGAAAACGATGTGGCGCTCGGTACCGGCCAGATTGATATCGCTGCGGTGATCAAGGCCGCTCAGAAATCCGGCATTGAAAATTATTACATCGAAGATGAAAGCAGCTCGGTCAATGTTCAGGTACCGCAGAGTCTGAAATTCCTGAAAAACCTCTGATCACAGGGAAAGAGAATCAACGCCAACCCCCAGCAGCCGGGTTGCAATTTTGTCAAGAGACGCTTTCGGACCTTTGAGGTGAATCGTCCGGTGTATGTGTGTCAGGCTTTCCCCCGGCGCCAGGGCGGCAGCCGGCGATGAACTTTCAATTTCATAGAGCTGGCCCATCTGACCACCGTTCACAGGGCCATCGTTGTAAGAATTGACCGCGTCACCGTTAAAAGGATCCTGTTGAATCTCCCATTTGGAGTTGACGTAGTCCGTGTTCTCCCGCGGTAGGGAAAATTCAGCAATCGTCAGTACCCCATTGGTCGCATCGTAACTGGTCACAAAGGGCAAAGCTCGCCTGGGAGACAAGCCGATCTTACTTCTGTATTTTGAGTCAGCCTTGAACAGGATAAGTCCATCGGTCACTTTCAGGCGGTCGGCGGGAACCTTACCGAAATAGTCGTCGGTAACCACCTTGCCGAGTTCGCGGACATCGCCTTTCTTATAGGGTACTGCCACCGTTGTTTGATCAGAGGCGCGCAGCATACTTAGGATCCAAACCGACAACATACCTGTCTTCTTTGTCCAGGGCGATTTACCTTTGTTCGTGAGGATATTCTCCGATTCAAATGCAAGGACCCCGACATCCCCGGGGATAGTAATCCCAAGCAGGCTATCGATCGTTGTCCTGTTTAAGAGCCGGATATTCCGGTTTACAAGGAGGTCGAATGTATTCCCGGAATAGTTTTCCAGGTGCATTTCTTTTTCGAACCGGGCTTCGCCGGATGTGGCATGAACAAGGTTGAAGGCCTCCGTATCAATTTCTTTCGGTACCACCCAATTGTCATACGTGAATACAGCTCCTTTTTTAAAATAGATGGAAAACTGGCCACCCTCGGGACCAAGCCAAAAACGTTCCTCGCCACCGAAAGCGCTGATATGTTCGGAGATTTTCCCCGAGGCGATCAGATCATGATTAACCCAACCGAAGCTGGCACCTTCATTTCCGTTCGCGGTACTCGTCATAACCCTTCCCTGATAGGCGGGTAAGACAATGAGCTGTGCCTGGTTGCTGTCATCGTGTAACAGTACCAGGTCTTTGTGGTATTGTTTGAGGAAACCGAGGTCGTATCCGAATGTTCCTTTAGCGTAATTCATATCTGGCTGTTTTTGGTCGGCAACATTTGCATCCTGCTTGCCACCCGAACCACAGGCGGTAAAAAGCAACAGCGGTAGGTAACAGAGTATTTTTCTCATGGGCTGAGGGGTCGAGTTATGTTGTTGATAGGTGACACCCGTTGACGCTGCATTCCGGAGTCTGCGGATACCGGAATAAAGATGTAAAATTGGATCGAATATTGAATCCCCATGTATTTATTTAAATTTATTAAAATTAGTTATGATTAGGATCGCTTTTGTTCTATTCCTTCTCCTGGTATCCGCCGTTTTGCCGGCTCAGGAGGTCAGCCAGCCTAATATCGTCATCATTTTTGCCGACGACCTGGGTTACGGTGACATCGAGGGATATGGAGCTCCTTATTCCACTCCGAATTTTCTGGCCTTGCAGAACGAGGGAATGAAGTTCACCAGCTTTTACGCGCAGCCGCAGTGCTCGCCCTCGAGGGCCGCCCTGATGACCGGATGTTATCCACAACGTGTAGGCATTCCGTGGGTCGTCGGACCGGAGGGACCGTCATGGACAAAACTCACATCAACAATAGGCCTGAACCCGGACGAAAAAACCCTTCCGGAGATATTAAAGGAAGTTAACTATACCACCGGCATTATCGGTAAGTGGCATCTCGGTCACCATCCGGCGAACCTGCCCACCCGCCATGGTTTTGATATGTATTTTGGACTGCCGTACAGCAACGATATGTGGCCTCCGAATTCTTCCGATTATCCCGACCTGCCTTTACTGGAAAACGAAACCGTGATTGAGAAAAACCCCGATCAGACACAACTGACAAAAAGGTACACCGAACGGGCGATTTCCTTTATCACAAAAAACAGATCAAAACCTTTTTTTCTCTACGTAGCCCATGCCATGCCGCATGTGCCTATCTATTCTTCGGAAAAATTCAGGGGTAAGTCGGGAAAGGGACTGTACACGGATGTTGTTCAGGAAATGGACTGGTCGACCGGCGAGATCATGAAGACCCTTAAAAAGCTCAATATCGATAAGAATACGATCTTTATTTTCACATCCGACAATGGACCCTGGCTGAGCTACGGAAATCACGCGGGCTCTGCCGCGCACCTGAGAGAAGGAAAAGCAACGACCTTTGAGGGTGGGGTAAGGGTACCGTTCATCGTTCGGTGGCCGGGCCATATTCAACCCGGTTCGTCCAGCCATGCGGTGGCGGCGCTGTTCGATCTGCTGCCGACCTTAGCCGACATCACCCGCGGCACACTTTCAACCAATGTGATCGACGGGAAGAGTATCCTGCCTTTGTTTCTTGGGAAATCAAAAGAGTCTCCCCGCGAGGTCCATTATTATTTCCAGATAAATGAGCTCCAGGCCGTCCGGAAAGGAAAGTGGAAGCTGCATTTTCCTCACGGATATGAACACGTAGCCCTGGCTGGCATAGACGGCGAGCGGGGAAAGACGGAGATGCTCTCTATAGAGCTTTCCCTGTTTGACCTCGACAACGATCCAGCTGAACTGAATAATGTGGCCTCAACCTATCCTGATGTGGTCGAGGAATTAAAAATTCTCGGTTCGGAATTCAGGCTGGAGATGGCCGAACAAAAAAGAAAGCCCGCGTCGCTGGTCCGGGAATAGCATCAGGGACATTGATCATGTGTCCGTGTAAAAAAATGGGTTTGTGATCACCGAAACCGGAGACTTTATTACCTTTAACTCTCAAATCATTCCGGAGTACCATGAATAGAAGGATTGCACTGAAGCAACTTGGTTTTATCACGGCGGGAGCGATGATTCTTCCCTCTTGTGTACACCAGGCGAAAGAAGTTTCCATCGCCTTGAAAAACATTGTCATTACCGGTGACCAGGAAGCAGTATTGGCTGAGATCGTGCAGACTATCATACCGGCAACAGATATTCCGGGGGCAAAGGACATTCAGGTACATCAATTTGTCCTGCGCATGATCGACGACTGCTATGATACCGAAGACCAGCAGAAGTTTGTAACAGGATTGACGCAAGTGGATGAGCTGACAAAAAAACGTTTTGACAAATCATTTGAGGACTGTACTCCCGAGGAGCGTCTCGCCTTTCTGCAGGAAGTGGAAACGCTGAAAAAACCCGAAGAGAAAAAAGCTACTGAGTTGCTGGCGGACGGCAAGGAGAATCAATTTCCGGCATTTTATACACTAACCAAACGGCACACGGTCCAGGGCTACCTTAGTTCTGAATATATTATGACCAATGTCCTCGTGCACAACATGATACCCGGAAGGTATAATGGATGTGTGGAAATAAAAGATAAGAACGACCTGCAAAATGTAATCGGATGAATTTTCAAAACAAGGATCACACTTTTGATGCTATCGTAATCGGTTCGGGTATCAGCGGCGGATGGGCTGCGAAGGAATTGACGGAGAAAGGACTGAAGACACTTGTACTCGAAAGAGGCAGAGATGTAAAACACCTGACCGATTACCCAACAACCAACCTGAAGCCGTGGGAGTTTGAGCACCGCGGCCAGATCCCGCTCGAGATTCAGAAAGCAAATCCCGTTGTCAGTAGATGTTATGCGTTTCGCGAAGACGCCCAGCATTTTTTTGTCAAAGACAACGATCACCCATATGTGCAGGAGAAACCGTTCGACTGGATTCGCGGATACCAGGTTGGAGGTAAATCATTGCTGTGGGCCAGGCAGACCCAACGATGGAGCGATTTCGATTTTACAGGGCCTGCCCGCGACGGGTTTGCTGTTGACTGGCCCATCCGTTATAAGGACATCGATCCCTGGTACAGCTATGTGGAAAAGTTTGCCGGGATCTCGGGAAACAAAGATGGAATACCCGAACTTCCCGACGGTGAATTTCTGCCGCCGATGGAAATGACATGCGTTGAGAAATTTTTCAAAGACCATGTCGCCGCAAACTACAAGAACAGGCATGTGATCATAGGCCGGTGCGCGCATATTACGGATGCACAACAGGTGCACAAGGATCAGGGCAGGGCTACCTGTCAGCACCGTAATCTCTGCCAGCGAGGTTGCCCTTTCGGAGGATACTTCAGCAGCAACGCATCCACTATTCCATGGGCGATGAAGACTGGAAATCTTACCCTTCGGCCGCACGCGGTTGTACATTCTATCATTTACGATGAGAAGAAAGGAAAAGCCACCGGTGTAAGGGTCATAGACAGCAACACAAAAGAAGCGACCGAATATTTTGCGAATGTGATTTTTGTAAATGCTGCGGCACTAAACACGAATCTTATCCTGCTGAACTCCACATCGGGCCGTTTTCCCAACGGACTGGGTAATGATAATGGATTGTTAGGTAAGTATATAGCGTTTCATAATTACCGTGCAAGGATATCGGCCGAATTTGAAGGTTATGAAGAGTTTACAAAATACGGTAACCGACCCAACAGCTGCTATATCCCACGCTTCCGTAATGTAAGAAAACAGGAAACGGATTTCCTTCGCGGATATGCAGCCGGTTTCGGCGCGTCGCGGCGTGTCATCCAATCGCGCGACGGAGTGGGCGAAGACTTGAAAAATAACCTGCTTCATCCGGCGCTCGGCAACTGGTCTGTCGGTTCTCATATGATGGGTGAAACGATCCCCAAGGAGAGTAACTTCATTTCCCTGGATAAGGACAAAAAAGATGCGTGGGGCATACCCTTGCTGAACGTGTCCGTCGACTACGACGAGAATGATGAAAGGATGACCCGGGATTTTATTGAACAGTTCTCGGAAATGTACACGAAGGCAGGGTTCACCAATATCCAGACGGATGATTCGAAGCAGGCGCCCGGTCTTGATATTCACGAAATGGGAGGCGTTCGTATGGGTCATGATCCCAAAACATCGCTGTTAAACAAATGGAATCAGCTTCATGCCTGTAAAAATGTTTTTGTCACCGATGGTGCCTGCATGACTTCTACCGGGACACAAAATCCGTCCCTGACCTATATGGCCCTGACCGCACGGGCTGCCGATTATGCCGTGAAACAAGGTAAGGCCGGTTTGTTATAATCCGGCAGGCGTGGTTTTCCGACTCAGATCCTTTATGACGCTCCGGTATGGAACGCCGTTTTTTTGCCATGAACCTCACCGATTCTGAATGCTTGAGGAGATCGGGAAAATTCCCTGTTACCGGGCGCTTTTAGAGACTCATTACACGTTTTTTCTTACATGACCGTTTAGTCAGGGCAGGTATTTAGTTTATTTAACCATTATTTACGAATTTCAAGGTTTTAGACTCCGTGGAGCGTATCAAAACATATTTTTTCATCCTGTTTATTCTTTCGGCTTCCACCTTGCTGGCCCAGAAAAAACCGGATTCCCCTGTTCCGGCAAACTTTCAGGACAGCGTTCGCGCAATCCTGGAAAAAACACGCAACAACGACGCAACGGAGGTTGGAAATAATTTTGCGGCGGCCTGGGGTAACCTGGGTGCCGACCAGCAGGTAATAATCCGAAGGCAGGTAGCCCGGATGAAGAAAATGAAGCTCGCCGTACGGCCGTACCTGGTGAGTTATTTTGGTGCCATCGCGAACGCCGTGGCGATTGAAAAAGCGGACAATTCGAAAATCAGCGGGTTCCTGGGCGTTGCAACGAAAGTTCTTGAAAATGAAACACCGCCGCGCATCGCGAATTTCCTGGCTGTAAGCCGGACTTTTTTTCAATATCACGCACTTCATTACGAAAGATCGTTCCGGCTTTATGCACGCGACGATGATTACGCATTTGAATACATCGAACCCGCGCCGGCGATCGATCTGAATTCCCCGATCGACCCGGCACCCGAAGCGCCGACGGAAACGGAAGAAGTTTCGTCAGATACGGAGACGGATCAATCGTATGATACGACTTATGTAGAAGCGCCGCCGTTGTGGATGAATCCACCTCCTCAGCCTTTCGCCGAGGGGGCTGTCATCCGGTTCAGTCGGGTTACATTGAATTTCGCCACACGGTATGACTCCGTCTCGATAAAGAACACAAAGGGCGTGCTGTCTTTCAGGTCGAATTTATTCATCGGCGAAGAAGGCTCTTTCGATTGGTCGCCTGCCGGGCTCAATCCCGATAGCGTTATGTGTAACCTGGTTTCGTACAACTTCAGTATTCAGAAACCTGAATTCAAATCCGACCTTGTTAAATTCAATTACGTGGGGAAAACTCCGGGTTTTATACCGGGTACGCTGGAGTTCAAATCCGTGAGCCGCCGCGACTCCGTGCCCTCGAGTTATCCCCGATTTCGTTCGTTCCAAAATACACTGGCGATACAGGGTATGGGAGATGAAAACGTAAAATACAAAGGGGGGTTTTCACTGATCGGCAGGAAGATCACCAGTGCATCCGTTACAGGCGAGCCGTCAACTATTGAAATTTATCACAATGGTGAAAAGAAATTCACCGCGCGATCATCGTCGTTCGAATTTACGGACTCGACCATTGTGTCGCAACGATCGAGCGTCAATATCCCCATTGAAAGCGATTCCATAACCCATCCTTTGGTCCGGATGAAATATTTGTTCGGAGCGGATAGCACACAAAAACTTTTTTTGCTCAAGGACAAGGGATACATGAAACACACGCCGTATTCCGCGAGCTTTTTTAACATAGATTTTGCAGCCGATGTTATCAAATGGGATCTGTATTCGGACAGTCTGAATATCCTGACCGATGGCGGACGAAATACCGTACCGATGATCATCGAATCGATCGATTTTTACAATCCCGATGACTACAGGTTGCTTAGCGGCAAGGGCTTTACGTTCCATCCCCTGGGTCTTGTGGCGGCCTACTGCCTGAAAAACAAGGTGCGAGAATTCTATTCGGGTGATCTGGCACAGTCTTCCCGCAAGGACATCCGGGATATCAAGGCCGCTATCGAATTCCTGAGAGAGAAAGGTCTAATAAACTATTTCCCGCAAATGGATCTGGTTCGGGTCAAGGAGAAGGCGATTCTGCTTTACAAAGCATACCGCGGCGAGATGGATTACGACAACCTCAAGATCCACTCTGTTATCGACAGTTTCCCCAATGCGACGCTGAACTTTCCCAAACGATACATGATCGTGCGTGGTGTGGAGGAATTTAAGGTCAGTGATTCGTTGAATGTACGGATCGAACCGGACAGCAGCGTGATCACGATCCTGCAAAACCGCGACATAAAGTTCGATGGGACCATTAACGCCGGTAATTTCGAGATCAGCGGGAAGGGCTTTACATTGAAGTACGACAGTTTCTTTATCAGTTTGACGCATATTGACTCCGTTAACTTCTACGTGACGGAGACCAATGCCCGCGGTCAGACGATGAGACGCAAGATCAATAACTCCATGGTATCCGGCGATTCGACCACCGCCGCAGCCGGTGGTGTGGGAGAGCAGCCAAAGTCGTCGGGAACACTATTCATCAGCAAGGCCAATAATAAATCGGGCAAACAAAAGGTAGCGGACTATCCACGCCTGGATGCGGCGGCCGGTGGTGTTATTTATTTTGACCGGGAAGAAGTTCTGGGCGGAGTATACGACCGGTCGATGTTTTTTGTCGTTCCGCCGTTTGAGCTGGATAGTCTCAATAACGCCGACCCCGCTTCCATCAACTTCGGCGGTACGTTCGTGTCCAGCGGGATGTTTCCGGCCTTTAAAGAGAAGTTGCATACACAGCCGGATAAATCCCTTGGTTTTGATCACGTCATCCCCAGACCCGGATACCAGCTTTACAATGGCGAAGGTAAGATGAATGGCGAGCTGACTATGAACAGCCGTGGACTCCGGGGTATGGGAACGATCAATTACCTGGCTGCTACTGTAAACGCCAATGAATTTATTTTTTATCCCGATTCTGTGATTTCCAAGGGAACGGAAGCGAGTATTTCGGAAAAACAATTCGGAGCCGTCGCGTTTCCCCAGGCGACGCTGATGGACTTTGATATGAAATGGTTTCCGAAGCTTGATCAGCTGAAACTGAAGAACACGAAGGCACCTTTTAATTTTTATGAAGGCTCCGCGCAAATGCAGGGAACGGTCACCGTCTCAAAAGAAGGAGTGGCTGGCGCCGGTAAACTGGAGACACGCGGCACGGAACTGATATCGCGGAATATGAATTTCAACTCCAAAGATTTTGGTGCACGGCACGCGAGGTTTAAGGTAAACTCCCCCGATCCCGCAAAACCTCTTCTGCAGGGCAATGATATCCGGTTGAAGTTCAACCTGGAACAAAACTACGCGGACATCAGCCCTGAAGTTGAAGGTACGGCGGCCATCGCTTTCCCGTTTGCACAATTCAAGACCTCCATACCCAAGATGCGGTGGGATCTCAATGCGGAGAAGATCACCATGAGCAAGGATCCCGATGTGCCTCTTGAGAACTCGTATTTTTATACGACGCGCAAGGACCTCGACTCGCTGAACTTCAATGCCGAGAGCGCCGAATATGACCTGAAAACCCAGGAGCTTAAAGTGAGCGGTATTCCCTACATTATCGTGGCCGACGCGAAGATCACCCCGGAAAACAACCAGGTGTTGATCCTCGAAAATGCGAAGATCGGAACCCTGAAAAATACAACCATTGTTCTCGATACATTGAATGGCTACCACCGCCTCACGGAAGGAGTTGTCGATATCGTCTCCAGGAAAGAATTCTCCGGCTACGCTACGTACCAGTATGTGAACTTCCTGAGCGATACGTTCGCCATCAAGATGACCGACTTTCACCTCGAACCGATCACGGAAGTTGAACAGTCACGGCGATCGTCCCGCAGAAAATCGTCCGCAGCCAGTATGCAAACCGTTGCCACCGGCGCTGTATCCGAGGGTGAAAACCTTGTCCTGGGCGCTGGCATGTTTTATAAGGGGGATATGATCATGTATGCGACCCGGCCGGCCCTTCAGCTTTCCGGTTTTGTAAAACTCGACATCAAAAAGATCAAGGATTACAATTCATGGATCAAATACGAGCAGACCGGAGACGAGACTGATGTGCTGATCGATTTCAAAAGCGCGCTTACGGAGGAAGGTAAACGGGTGAATGCAGGTTTGCACGTGGGAAGTGCCGATAACGACTTATATATTACTTTTTTAAGTGACAAGAAATCGGATGACGACGATGACTTCTTCCTCCCCGAAGGGAAACTATATTACGACACCGCGTCAAGGGAGTTCAAAATTGAGGACATGGAAAAAGCGGCCGGCAATAAACTTTCCGGGAAGGTGTTCGCCTACAAGGACGAAACCATGCAGGTTCGTTTTGAAGGCCCCATTAGCCTTTTTCCAGGCAGTAAGGATTTTAGTGTGACATCGTCTGCGTTGGGCCAGGGTAATCTGGAAACGAACGAAATACGAATGAATTCATTCCTTATGGTCGATAGCAGTGTTCCGGTGCAGGCATTCGATCTGATGGGAAAACAGATCCAGGATGTTATTAAAAATGAAGGCGCTGACGAAGGGCTGGGAGACCAGACGGAACTGCTTTATAAGATCGCGGATATCATCGGCGAACGCGCGGTTAAAGATTATGAGCAACGGAGCCTGCAGAATTATGTGTCACTGGCAACCCTCCCGCAGCTGGCGAAACCATTGGTGTTCTCCAATATTAACCTGAAGTGGTCAGCCGCGCACAAAGCGTTTTACAGCGAAGGAAAGCTCGGAATGTCAAATATTCTGAGGAATGATATTAACGGGGCATTTGAGGGTTTTATGGAAGTGAAGAAGAGCGAGGACGGTGCCCCTGTTTTTCACGTATTCATAAAAGCATCGCCGGAGGCATGGTACTATTTCGGCCTGGAAGACAACCGGCTGTTGGTCCAGTCCTCCAACGCGGACTTCAACGCGATCATCTCGAAAAAGACAAATGCAGGTAAGGCAAAAGTGGGAGAGGTTGCTTTCATCCCTGGAAGCGACGATGAGACACTCGCCTTTATCAACCGCTTCCGGAAAGAATATCTTGATATCGATATCCCATATAGCCTGGGCGAAAGCACATCGGCGATAAAGAAAGTCGAGGAAGAAAAGAAAAAGACGGAGGACGACGGATTCTGACGTTGTGACCTATTTTATCGCCTGTCTTCGTTTCATGACTTCACGCCACGTTGTCAGGATAATCCCTTCCTGCTGAAGGAATTTTTTGAAGGCTGGATCGGTCATGGCCAGTAAATCGCCCTTCCTCTTCACGCCGGAACCCGATATAAAATCAAAGATCTCCGAAGGTGATGTGCAATGCATAATAACCATCGTCAAGCCCGGCTTGAGGGTGCTGATGGTCTCGATGTATTTTGACGTGGCAAATTTCTGCAACACAGCATCGGTTACACCTTTTTCTGCCGGGTACTGCCAGTCGTAACTTACGTTATGCAGGTCGTCGAGCACGGGGAGACCGGCGGCCCACAGCTGTTGCCCGATACCCAGCAACTGCGCCTGTAGTTCAGGGGTTGCTTTCAGTTCCTTGCCGATGGCCGTATTGTGTCCGCCGGGTATCATCACCGGGATTTTGCTCTCGACACCGAGACGGATGTACTGTTGTAAAAATTCCGGCGTGGCGAAAAGTGTACCCATATGGGAGTCCAGGTGGGTGGGTTCGAATCCCATCGCGCGCGCACGCTCCAGCTGCGCACGGATTTCTGTACCCACTTCTTCCGGCCGCGCGTGTTTAACCACATCTTCTACGGAACGCCATAACGCGCCTTCCTGATCAACCAAACCCGGCACGCCTGGTTTCCCCGTCAATGGTCCCCAGCGGTAATCGCCCCACTCGGACGTAAGTGTCAGATGCAACCCGGCATCAACACCGGGATGTTCCTTCAGGTAGTGCACATATCCCGGCACCCATGGACAGGGCATCATCACGCTTACGGAGTTTGCGACGCCTTTTTCAATCGCACGGATCGCTCCTTCGTTTGAGTCCCATGACATTCCGGCATCATCCACATGCAGAATAAGCACCTTTGCCTCCTTTGGAAACCCTAATTTTTCGGCATACGTTTGCTGAGCGGAGGATAGCTGGTAAGTTGAAAGAAGGAGCAGCAGGGAAAATGCGATTTTTGTTTTCATGGCTTGAAATTGAGCTGCCAGTTTAAGGATTTTATTTGAATATCGGGTAATCTTCATCCGAGAGTGGTAAAACGGCCTTGCGGTTGGGTAAGGAAGAATGATTGGAGCCCGACGATACCATCACATGTATTTCGCAATACAAACAAATCGACACCATCCTGTACGTAGCAGGGATGAAATAAGGTAATCTATGGAATTCATTTTTTTACTCCTCGCTGTTATCATTTTATTCCTCATCGTTAATATCAGGAATTCGGTTAGCACAAGATTCAACGCGATTCAACAAAAGCTGGACGAACTTTCGCTGGAGGTTAAAAAATCAAGAAGTGAAGCAACTACCGCGCCCGCACGGGAAAAAAAGTCCTTCTTAGGTGAAGAAATTTTCGACAAACCGGTCCCCGCGAAACAGCCGGTTATAGAAAAGATAAGGGACGAAACGAAAGAAGGTGAAACGAGGAACGAGGAGATCAAGAAGCAAGAGATCAAGAAGGAACAGATCAAGGTGCAGCCGGAAACCGTTGTTTTCCCTCAGACGATCACTCCTCCGGCCGCTCAGCCCACCAGACCTTCCGTACCGCGGAAACCCGGGTTCTTCGAACGAAACCCCGACCTGGAAAAATTTATCGGTGAAAACCTGGCCAACAAAATCGGTATTGGAATTTTAGTCCTCGGGATCGGCTTTTTTGTAAAGTACGCGATCGACCAGGATTGGATCAATGAGATCGGACGTGTCGCCATTGGTATTACCGCAGGCGGAATATTGCTGGGGGTAGCTCACCGGATGAGAAAAACCTTTGTCGCGTTCAGCTCTGTTCTCGTAGGCGGAGGTATTGCCGTACTTTACCTGACGATAGCCATAGCTTTCCACGAGTACGGGATATTCAGTCAGACCGCGGCCTTTATCCTCATGCTTGTCATCACAGCCTTCACGGTAGTGTTGTCGATCGGATACAACCGTATGGAGCTTGCTATCCTGTCCATCCTCGGCGGGTTCGCTTCTCCTTTCATGGTAAGTACAGGTGAAGGCAATTATGTAGTGCTCTTTACCTATATCCTGATCCTTGACTCGGGTATGCTTGCCCTTGCTTATTATAAAAAATGGAATGCCGTGAATATCGTCTGTTACGCCTTTACGGTTATCCTGTTCGGCTCATGGCTGGGAGCGAAATTCGATGGAGAAAATCGTTCCATGATATGGGGCGCGATTACTTTTGCGACGCTCTTTTACTTGGTTTTCTTTGCGATGAATATAATCAACAATATAAAAGAGAAAACGTCCTTCAGGGCAATCGAGATCACGCTGCTGCTGAGTGACACTTTTTTTTATTACGCCGCAGGGATGATCATACTGGACAACCCGTACGGCACAAACTTCCGGGGGTTGTTTACGGCTGGGCTGGGTGTGTTTAATTTTATTTTTGCCTACACGCTATATAAAAATGTGCGCGTCGATAAAACCCTGGTGTTCCTGCTTATCGGCCTCGTATTGACGTTTATAAGTCTGGCAGCTCCTGTTCAGCTGGAGGGGAATTACATCACCCTATTCTGGGCGGCGGAAACAGTGTTGCTTTTATGGCTTTCACAAAAGTCAGGTATCCGGTTGATGAAACTGGCGTCTGTGGCGATCATGGTATTAATGGTTATCAGCCTCGTAATGGACTGGGAACAAATCTACTTCTATTCGATCAGTGTGGAACCTATGAACATTCTTTTGAATAAAGGATATATCACAGGCCTTTTTGCACTTGGCAGTATCGCCACAACGATCTTTCTATTGGCTTATGAGAAAACGGAGGACATTCTGCATGTCCGGACCTATAAGATGACCCTGACCGTTCTTGGAGTGGTGATCCTTTATGTATCGCAACTGCTTGAACTCCGTCACCATTTGTTCGCTTATGGTTTGTCATATGAAACGCAGAATATTATTCTCGGTGCGTATAATATGGCCTTTATACTGGGATTGCTTATGGCGGAGAAAAAACTCCTGCTCCCGGAAATTGTAAAAAAAGGATTTGCATTCGGGGGCGTAGTGGCCATCCTGTCGTATTTGTTTTATTATCACGACCAGGTAGTTTTCTCCCGTAACGATTATCTGAACTCACTGTCATCGTCCACCGGATTTGTCTTTCATTACCTGCTGGTTGTTTTGCTGCTGGTGGTAGCGGGAGTGAGCCTGAAAAAAATGCAGGCCCTGACCGACTTCAACCGGAAAACCCATAATATTTATTCGTGGTTTTACATCTTTTTCTTCGTGTTCATCGCCAGCGCCGAGTTGGATCACATGGTCCTACTTTCCGCGTACTCGTCCGATGACTCTATTCAGGCCGTCCTGAATCAGAACCACAAGATCGGGTATCCGATACTCTGGGGGCTTACCTCTTTTGTGCTTATCGCGATCGGATTAAAACGGAAGATAAAGCACCTGCGGATCATTTCCCTTACACTTTTCCTGATCACATTGCTCAAACTCTTTTTTGTGGATATCAGAGGGATTTCCGAGGGTGGAAAAATTGCGGCCTTCATCTCGTTAGGCGTCCTGTTGCTCATTGTTTCGTTTATGTATCAACGCCTGAAGAAAATACTCCTTGCCGACGAGGTAGTGGCGGGAAAGACCAAAGAACTATGATACGACCAGCGATTGTTATATTGTTTTTGTTCCGGTCGATGGTGGGATCCGCTCAGTCATTCGTCGGCGAAGCTTCGTTGCCACCCGTAACGAAGGATGGCTTCTATAAGATCCTGATCTCACCGTCAACGGCAGTTTACCTGACGCCCGGTTTCGACAACGTCCGGATCTTCGACCGGGAGAAAAAAGAAGTGCCTTATATTTTCCAGCAGGAAGACATGAGCCGGACCACGCGGGAATTCAACAGCTACGAGATCCTGGAGAAGAAACAGGAACCGGGTTGTTGCACGTCATTGATTTTGCACAATCCCCGCCAAAGCCTGCTCAATAGCATCAATCTTATTGTAAAGAATGCCGAGGTGACGAAAGAGGCGACCTTGCTGGGAAGTGACGACAGAAAAAACTGGTATGCATTGAAGCAGCATTTCCTGCTGTACCCGTCGGCAAACAGCGGCGGAACCTCCGAAGTTAAAATTGTCGACTTCCCGTTGAGCAACTACATTTATTATACTTTGCGGATAGACGATTCAACGAGTGCACCGCTTAATATCCTAAGCGCCGGCTATTTCCAGGCCACGATAGAAAACGGTGAATACGATGAGGTACCGATTGAGAGGGTCTCGAAAACCGACAGCGTGGCACAGAAGAAGACCTACGTCCACCTCCAGTTCGACACATCGAGGATAGTCGACAAAGTGGACGTCTCATTAAGCGGCCAGCCGTATTTTTTGAGGAGGGCGAAACTTTATATCAAAAAAGAGCGGACGTTAAAAAGAGGCGGATCGGAATGGTTTTACGACCTGTTCCAGGAGATTGAAGTGAATTCCAGGCACGAGACAACTATTGGCCTGGACGGCATAAAAGTGCAGGACCTGTTGCTGGTTGTGGAGAACGAAGACAACCCATCACTTGATCTCGCTGCCGTTAAAACGTACCAGCTAAAACGCTACCTGACTGCCTGGTTAAAGCATGATGGTCAATACACGGTCCGGATAGGCGATAGTAAATCCACAAAACCTGTTTACGACCTTTCCTTTTTTAAAGACAGCATTCCAGGGAACCCGGAGGTTTTAACGCCCGGAGCGGTGAAAGTTTTTGGTCCAACAGTAGAAGAACCTCCATACACGTTCTTTACGACAAAAGCATTCATTTGGGCCGCAGTGGTGATGGTGATCGGCGTCCTGGGATTCATGTCGGCGAGGCTGCTGAAGGAGGCAGGTTCCGAAAATAAAAATTAAACTGCTAAACTTTAACCTGACCCGTCACTTCTTCAACAGGATGAAAGAATAATTTTTGTTCATGTACTGGTTGACGATGAGGACCGTATTCAGATGTTCGGGGAATGAGTTGCAGAATGCGACTGCTTCCGGCACCATTTGTTTTTTCAGGATCGAAGCGCCGAGCCAAAGTGCAAACGAACTTGCCGTACAATACTCGCCACTCAGGTGCTTGAATCGTACTTCGGGTACCCGTTGAAGAAGAGAGTCCTGAAGGCTCAGCAGAAGCGAATCGTTAAGAACGTCGCCACTTGCGCCGTTCACCCAAACGTCGATCTCGCGAGGGGTAATGTTGTTTTTGTCCAGGAATGCAGATAACAGGGAGCTGAGTTTTATGTCATGTGCCGGCGCATAGACGATTTCCAGGTCCTGAATCCTGCACCAGGTGGATGTTGTTTCCGAACCTGATATACCGAAAAATGCTGATCCCTCGCCCTGAAGAGAACCTCTTGTTTGCGTTTTAAAAAGATCAAGGCTGTTTATATGTTCCGATTTGTAGTGCTTTTCGCGAAGTCCCGATACGTGCTGAACAGCGGCCGCTTCATCGTAGGATCCTACTAAAATATTTTGATCCGGTTTTTCCTCCAGTTGCATCAGGGCATCGTCGAGCGCATTTTCAAAAGCGAAGCCCTTACTGACGTATGTGTTGTTGTAACCGGTGCATTTTGTGGATAAGGCAATCAGTCCGGCGAGGGCATTGTATGTACCCTGCATAAAAAAAGTCGGCGTAAGTTGTTTCTCTCCGCGGTCGAGCATTTCCCTCAGGAATTTTTCCGTTTCCTCCAGGAAACCATAGCCGGTAGCCGTGATAATGCCATCCGGAGCCTGGATCTGGGCATCGCGCAGACACATGATGGAAGCGGTCATTCCGATCCGCAACATACGGCTGAGTCTTCTGAGCTGAACAGGATTGATGAACGCTTTAAAATCCGGTGTTACAGCATTCAGGACATTTTTATCATAGACGTTTATATGAGTCAGGAATTCCGCGTGGTCGAATGTTCGTTGTGGCGAAATAATTCCGATCCCGTTGATATAATATTTTTTTTGTCCGACCATATGTTACGCCGATGCCAGGAGCAGGGAGGATGTATTTCCGCCAAACCCGAATGAATTGGATAACACATTTTTCAGGGGAGTGTTCTTCAGGAGTTTCTGAACCGGTGAAATGGAGAGTTCAGGCATCCGGTTGCTGAAGTTCAGGTTTGGCCATACCATTTGATTTTCCATGGCCAGCAGGCTGAATACAGCTTCGATACTTCCCGCAGCGGCGAGGGTATGTCCGGTAAACGGCTTTGTCGAACTGAAGGGGGGTACACGTTCGTGAAAGAGGGTCTGGATACCCATTCCTTCCGACAGGTCATTATTTTCCGTAGCCGTACCGTGCGCATTGATGTAGTCGACCGCGTTAGGTGCGATCTTCCCGCTTTCCAGGGCCAGTTGCATGGCTCTTATGGCTCCTGTTCCTTCCGGTGAAGAAGCGGTTTGATGAAAAGCATCGTTGGCGTTGCCGTATCCCTTCATCTCGCCCAATGGAGTTTTACCATCGCGGACGACGACCTCCTCCGATTCAAGGACGAGGTAAGCAGCGCCCTCGCCAAGATTTAGGCCGGCGCGGGAAACGTCGAACGGACGGCAATGCCCGGGATCGACGATCATCAGCGAGTTGAAGCCGTTGATGGTAAATTTTGAAAGCGCTTCCGCGCCGCCGCAAATAACACGGTCCAGTTTCCGATGCCTGATCAGCCGCGCGCCCTGCATAATGGCGTTTGCCGAAGACGAGCACGCGGTGCTGATAGTACCGATGTAGTTTCCAATGCCCGCGTGATCGGCGATCCTTTCTCCATGTTCTCCCGGGTTCGCCGTATCGGAAAACTGAATACAACTACCCTGCTGGTGAAGGTCTAGCAGATCATAAAAATACTTCTCAAACTCCCGGATTCCGCCCGTGGTGGTTGCGGAAAGCAATCCGGAAGTGTTGATTTCTCCCTTTGAAAGTCTGGCTGACCGGATGGCTTCCTGCAACGCGATCAATCCCAGCAGCGAAGTTCGTGTAAACCCTGTTTCATTTTTTTTCAAACCCGCGAGGTCGCGGAGTTGCCGATCGTCGTGTTTGATCTCGCACGACGGAAGGGATTTCCGGTGCACTGTTTCGAGAACGTCGAGTTCGCCAAAACCGGATATGCCTTCGATAAGAGATTTCAGATTTTCAGTTCTGTTGGTGCCAATAGAGGTGATGATGCCGTAACCTGTGATGAACACACGTTGACTCATACCGGCTGCCTGTTTTTATGGATGTATTCTGCCATGGTACGGATGCTGTAAAAAACATGCCTTCCTTCCTTGGGGTCCTTGAGTTTAAGACCATAGTTCCTGTCCATCAAAACAACAAGCTCCAGCGAGTCGATGGAATCAAGCCCCAGTCCTTCACCGAAAAGCGGCGTGTTTTCATCAAAATTGGGTGGAAGCATGTCCTCCAGGTTTAATTGCTTGATCAGTTCTTTGCGGAGTTCCTGAGTTAGTTCTTCGATGGTTTGCTGCATGTCTGATGTTTTAAAAATTCCAGGTTAAACAACCGTTCTTGAGTTGTGAATGACTACGCTGGCTGTTAATGTAACCAGGGCAAATCCCACAAGTCTCAATACGTTGGGTAAAATGGTTTGTATGGAGGCTTGTCGTAAAAATAAGTCATTAAAGGATTCCAATCCCCAACTCATGGGAGAAAAACGGCTGATGGTTTGCAAAATTTCGGGCATGACGTAAACGGGAACCCAGACGCCCCCAATCGCGGAAAGGATAACCACTGATACGGACCCGAAAGAAAGCGCCTGTTGCGCGGTGCGGAAATATACGGCAATGAGAACACCGTAACCGGTGGCAGCCATGGCTACGGATGCCGCCGTTAAAAAAATCAGGACGGGGTTGCCGGCCAGTACCAGTTTACTGAGGCCCAGAAGCGGCATCACAAAAATGCCCACTGCGATCATCATCAGGCATTGCAGCAGGCAGACGCTAAAATAAAAAGCAAATTTTCCGGCGATCACCGGCAGTTGCGAGCCGGAAATAAGCCGGAGCCGCAGCATACTTCCTTCTTCTCTTTCCTTGATGAAATTTCCCGCCAGCGGATAAAGGATGAAGAACATGGCAAACATGGTCCATGCCGGGACGTTATGCTGTACGGAGTTCAGCATCAGTCCCTGAAATTTGTTTTCGGACGCATATCCCCGGTCGACCTGAATGATCTGGGAGAGGTCGAATGTTATTTTTTTAGCGTCACTGTTCCCTTCGCTCAGCTGGTTTTGAAGTTCATCCAGTACCCAGGCCGTTTGAACGTTGGCAATGATCTTTTCAATCGACCCGGAAAGGGATTGCTGATAGTTCGCCTTGATCGCCGGATCGAACAAAATGCGGAGTTGAATAACCGGCAAGCGGGCGGAATCGCTCCGGTCGGCCGGCAGCCCGAAATTGGAGAATACATTTGTAATTAACTGCTTCGTCTTCCTTCGCAGGGTTTCGCTGGATCGGGCAGGTATAATAATGGCGGCTTTAAAATCGCCGGCCCTGACGAGTTCTTTCGCTTCGGCGGTATCCGTTTTGACGATCAGGTTCACATTGGGGGAGGATGCAAAGGCCTCCTTGATTTTGGTGCTCAGGGAATCGGCATCCTGGTCGACCAGCAGAACATCGAGTTTGATCTCCTGGTAGTCCCTGAACGGTGCATCCTGCACAAGCGCCATGACGATAACCAATGACAAGGGCATTATAAAAATCAGGGCCATACCACCCGGGTCGCGGATCAGCAACAGAAATTCCTTGTATATGGTGGCTAGGATTTTCAATCTCGGATATTTTTGCCGGTCAGTTTGAGAAACAATTGTTCGAGGTTCCGGCAATCCGGATGTGTTGCCATGACGGCCGATCGGGTACCCGTCAGAATAAGTTTACCTTCATCGATGATACCCAGGTGGCTGCATATTCGTTCAGCTTCTTCCAGTACGTGTGAGGAGTATATGATGGTTGTTCCCTCATTTTTCAGCTCGTTCAGAAAACCGAGGATCATGTTCCTGGACTGGACATCCACACCGGCCGTTGGTTCATCGAGGATAATAAGTTTGGGCTGATGAAGTATGGCGGCTATCAGGTTCAGCCGTTTTTTCATGCCACCGGAAAAGGTCTGCACGGGTTTGTTTGCTTTGTCGGCGAGTCCGAACACCGCCAGGTATCTTTCGATCTGTGCCCGGATAACAGGAGCGGGGAGCCCATACATCCTCCCGAAATAAAACAGGTTTTCGCGAGCTGTGAGGCTGGGGAACAAAGCGATCTCCTGCGGTGCGACGCCGATTTTTTTTCGCACTTCGGGTCCGTGTTCAAGCAGGTTCAGGCCCATGATGGATACTGTTCCTGCATCAGGCCGCATCAGGCCGCAAAGCATCATGACAGTGGTTGATTTACCCGCACCATTGGGTCCCAGCAGGCCGAATACAGCACCTTCCGGAATTTCCAGGGTGATATTTGAGACAGCGGGTTTGCTTGTTTTCTGATACTGTTTGGTGAGCTGCTCCAGATGAACGACGCTTGAACTCATTTGGACCGGCTCACTTCATATAGTTCGGAGAATATGGTCTGTTCGCGCCGGGAGCACGCTTCCAGCATGTCGCCTAACTCGGCGAAAGTACGGGTATCGGATTTTCTGTTTTTGCAAACACGGCCCGCATAGTAGGCGAAGTCCCGGAGTTCATCACCGCTTTTTGTTAACTGCTGGGAAAGGTTGAATAATTTTTCATCCTGTAGTTTGACACTTGCCTGGTCCAGAAATGCAGCATGAATGAACCTGAAGCCCGCACCACCCGTACCGATCTCTTCCTGCATACGGATTACGTTACCCAGCCACAGGATCGCCTTCCGGTCGCCGAGGCGCTCGGGCCATTGCCGTAACCGGCCGGCCAGGTATTTCATTCCCTTGGCTCCGAATAACGGCATGGGTATACGCGTCATGTGATCGCTTGTCTGTTTGATCCCGGCCCAGATGGCTTTATCAAGCGTATATTCGCCGGGTATTTTTACGGGATAGTACATCCTCCCGCTTGGTTCAGGCATTCCCTTTGCAAAGCGGGCCCGCACCAGGTCTTCGTGCGAAATTTCCGTCGTATATTCCATTACCGGGTCGCTAACCAGGTACCGGCCGTTCTCTTTTCCAAACACAATGATATTATGTGCATTAAAATGAAAGCGGTAAGCGGCGGGTAGGTAATTGAGGTAAAAAACGGATGTCAGCATACCCACTGGTTGCCCCTTGTCGAGCATCTTGTCCAGCTCAAGCATCGCCTTTTTCGGATTTGGAAACTTCCTGGTTTCGATTTTTATACCGATCCGGTCGGAGAACCTTTTGAAGATCTGTCCCGGCCATGTCCGGTAAGCTGTAACCGGCATGCCGTTTACCCGGATAAAAGGCATATAGGAGAAAAACAACCCTGAGCCTATCCCAAAAACCATCGGCTCATCGAAGTCCAGGCCGTGAAATCGCAATAAATTGGACACCACACCACTTTCGCAATGGGCCGATTGTTTGTGATTGAAATTAACGGTCATTTGGTTTCAGGTGTTGGATATCAGTTAATTCTTCAACCGTGATACGAAAAGTATAGGCATATTTTTCCAGCATCCGGCGGCTCAGCCGGGCGAAGAAAAACGGATAACAATGCAGGCGAACCATAAAAGCGAAGTTACCTGCGTATGCCGCCACCATAGAGGAAGTCATGATATTTTTTTTGATATGGTACAGCAGGGGGCTCGCTTTTCCGGCCATAACTTTTTCTAGGGCTTCCGTTACTTCGTCGTTCACAACATCCCAGGCTTGCTGCATGGCAACGGTCTCGGGTTCCCAGCCGATACTGTTCACCTTTACATAGTGCCCTTTGTCATCGGTGGCATAATAAAGTTTAGCCAGCTTTCCCTCATTGAGATTTTCCTGATCCTGAGGTACCTGTTCCTGATTCATAATATTGAAAGGGTAAGGTTAGTTGTCATGAAAATATGAGCCTGAAACGATTATTATCAAACGACGGTCAGCAATGCATAGGCATAATTGAAACGCGCGCTTTCCGGAATACCCATGAGGAGTGTATCTCCTTTCTTTAACCTGCCGGAATGGAACAACTCTTCCAGCATCAGGTAAGGCGATGCCGCTCCGACATTTCCAACCCATGTCAGGTTAGTGAACCACTTCGATGACGGTATATTCACATTCATTAAGACTAGTTCCTTTTCGATCCTCGACGCAAAGTATTGCGATGAAAGGTGCGGCAGGAAGTAGGTGATATCTTCGGCGCGGAAGTTTTTGTCTTCCAGCGTTTCTTTCATAAACTCAATGCTCTTTTTGACAATAAAATCACCCAGAAGCTTAGTATCCTGTTTGATCGCAAAAACCGACTGGCTGCTCCATTGTTCCTGGTCCAGGTCGGTCCACCCTGTCAGTTCCCCGGACGCATCCTTTACCGCGCCGGCATACATACAGGTGGGGAGTTCGTGCGCATAGGAACGCTGCTCGATCCACTCGATCTTCAACGACAGTCCCGCCGGGTTAGGAGCAGACTGGAGTAACGCCGCGCCGGCACCATCCGACAACATAAAACGGAGAAAATCCTTTTCGAAGGCAATGATCCCATCCCCTTCAAGCCGCGCGACCTTTGCCGCTTCCTCTTTGAAGAACTTGGCCAGCATCCATTTCGAAAACCGTTCGGAACCGGTACACACCGCGTTTTCGGAGTTTCCGGATAACACTGACAGGTATCCGAATTTTAGCGCCTGAATACCGGCGCTGCAGGCCCCGGTTGCGGAGTTGATTTCCACGCCTTGCTGACCCAGAGCGCCGTGTACCATCGCCGCGTGCGACGGCAATAGCTGGTCAGGAGACGTGGTTCCGCACGACAGGACCTCCACATCCTGAAGTGTAAAGTCCTTATCCAGAAGCTTCGTTACGGCTTCTTTTGTCAGCTGCGTATTGTTATGTGTTCTGTGTCCTTCCCTGTCCAGCGCATAATACCGGGTTTTGATTTGGTTGTTGCGCAAAATAAGTGGCTTTGCTTTTGAGGTCTGTCCGTTGATAAGACCTAATATGCTCTCCATTTGATCATTAGGGACCGGGTCGTTGGGTAAAAAACTTGCTAATCTCGTAATGTAGACACTCCTGTTCATCCTCGGCGCTAGGTTTTAAAACTAATTTGTTAAGTATAAAAATTTCGAAGCCCGAAAGTACTTTTTTCCCGTAAGAATTAAACTACCCCGGCCCTATCCAACATCAAAAAAGGTCAATTTTTAAGGCCTTTTTCGTGGATTTTGTGACAAAGATAGGAAGCTTTTGTCCAGCTGCTGCCGTTTTTTTTCGCGTCGTTTACCGCAGGGAATTCTGCTTATAATAAACCACATCGTCGAGCAATTGTTTGCGCTTTACGACAAGAAGGATCTGCGAGGTAATCCACAACAGCGGCGACAGGACAAAGATGGCTGGCAACAGGAAATACAAGAAGGTGAAAACCCGGATTTTTCGGCCTGTCGAATGAAGGGTCCCGCCGGAGGAAATAAACCGTGACCAGAATGAAAATCCCTTCTGGCCTCTTTTTTCCAGCAGGACCAGGCCCGGTTTTACGGTGATTGCTCCCTGCTCATTCAGCGCTGGCTGGAGGTGGGAGAGGGAGTTGTCCTGCAGTGCCCGGCTGATGATCCCGCCATAGACAACGGCATGCTTGATTTCTGCCTGAGATACGCCCGCCGGCGGAAAAAAGAGAAAGGCATCCTTTTTACCTGTCAGCATCCATCTCAGTATAGTAACCAGGCTCACCAGGTTGCCGGACCGGTCTACAAGAGCCATATGGCCGACAAGATTAGCCTGGGCATCCAGCAACCGTCTCTTAACTTTTTCCTGTGCACCAAGCCACATATTGCGGCATCCCAGAATAGTGATCACAGGCTTGTGATGTAATATCTTTTTACCATCCTCGCTTTGCAAAAAGGAACTGACCGGTCTTGACGGCGTGAGGAACCAGGGCTGATACCCGATGATGACCAGGTCATACGGCAAGAACGCATTTTCCGAAAGCGGTTTTAAGGCCAGTGGTTTCTGATGAAAGGTCTCCGGAAAAGCGTTAAAGAACTGATAGGCACTCCAGGGAAACGGATACTTTTCAAGGGGCTGAATCTCCTCGAAATGAATACTGTGTCCGGCATCGACGAGTGGTTTCGTCAGCGATTGAAGGATCGCCAGTTGCTGGCCGGACTGAGAATAGTAAACCACAAGGATCTTCTTCATTGAAATATTTTTTTAGCCTCGCGCAGCCGTGGGGCGCAAAATAATACGTTTTTGGCAAATAAGGGTGCGTCTTGTTTTTGTGACCCGTCAGAATTTTTTAACCAGTACCTGCAGCGTGGAACGCGATGATTGTTCCAGCAGGACACCGGGCATTTTCCGATACTTTTCGGATGACGCCTCGTCATAGTTCTTTACCGTGATCAGAACCAGGCCGGTATTGTAGTAGACCTCAAAGTTGCGCTGCAGCTTTTCAATCAGGCGAGAGACTTTTTGCTCGCGAAAGTCGATGCAGAATGAAAATGAAATAGCCGAATTCTGCATCACGTTAATACGCACATTCAGTTCAAGCAGTGTGGCGAAGATGATGCTCAGCTGCTCTTCTGAAATAAATGTATAGTCCGTGACCTTGCACGATACCAGGCATTGATTGTCTTTTATGACAATAAGAGGAGGGAGATTTTCCACTTTGCATTCGTGGATCTTCGTACCGGGTAGCGATGGGTCGTCGAAGTTTTTTACCAGAAGAGGAATACCTTTGTTCGCCAGCGGCTTAATGGTTTTCGGATGGATAACGGAAGCTCCATAGTATGTCATTTCCGCCGCTTCCCTGAACGGCAGCTCGGCGAAGACGACGGCGTTGGGGAACCGCCGCGGATCCGCATTCATCACGCCCGGTACATCTTTCCAGATCGTTACCGATTCAGCTTCCAACGAAGACGCAAAGATCGCTGCGGAATAATCCGATCCTTCACGGCCAAGGGTGGTTGTAAAGCCCTTTCGTGTCTTTCCGATAAAACCCTGCGTGATGACGATACTTTTCAGAAGCACTTCATTCAGACCCTGGATATGGCGGGACGTTTCGGGCCAGTCAACCTTTCCCTCCCGGTACGTTTCGTCTGTGACCACGAATGACCGGGCGTCGATCCATTCGACAGCGGGAGTCAGTGACTTCACGTAGTGGTACAGGATCACGGACGAGATCAATTCCCCCTGCGATACCACCTGGTCATAGACCTGATCGAATTCGGCAGGTTGTGAAAGTTCTTTTTCGATCGTAGCCACGATCTTGTCAACATCAGCCGCTGCCCCGGAAGGGTTGGGAAACAAGTCGTCGAGGACTTCCTGATTGTACTTTTTTAGTTGCAGTAAGGTCTGACCGAATTCCTGTTTTGCTTGCGACAACGTGACGATTCGCTCCAGGAGGTCGGTGGTTTTACCCATGGCCGACACGACTACCAGGAGGTTTTCGCGGGGCTGGCCCAGGATAATGGAAGCGACGTTTCGCATGCCGCCCGCGTTTTTCAGGGATGCCCCTCCAAATTTAAAAACCTTCATTTTTATTGCACTAAATCGTTTGCGTTGTAACTTTAAATCAATTTTGAAGGATGCAAAGATCAGTGAATAATACCAACGCGCCAAGCATTGAATCGTCCAGAATTGCTCATTCCATTGGAACCGCCCTGGACCGTTTCATTAAAAATAACCAGGCTCAGTTCCAGTACGCCAGCGGCGAGTTATCGCAGTTGCTGCGCGATATCGCCCTCGCATCCAAGGTAGTGAACCGGGAGGTGAACAAAGCCGGTTTGATCGACCTGATGGGCGCCGTCGGTTCCCAGAACATGGCTGGCGACGAGCAGCAAAAACTGGATGTGCTGGCAAACATTCGGTTCACACGGGCACTGGCGAAGGGGGGAGAAGTTTGCGCCCTGGTCTCCGAGGAATCGGACTCATTTGTCGATTTGAACAACGAAGGTCAGTACGTGATCGCTATTGATCCGTTAGACGGGTCATCCAATATCGATGTGAATGTTTCTATCGGCACAATCTTTTCCATTTACAGGAGAAAGAGTCCGGCCGGAACGCCGATACAGGATCTGGATATTCTTCAAAAGGGATCGGAGCAGGTAGCAGCCGGCTATGTATTGTACGGGTCGTCCACCATGCTTGTCTATACGACCGGTCACGGTGTTAATGGGTTTACATATGAACCCACATTGGGCGAGTATTTCCTGTCGCATCCGAACATGAAAATACCGGAAGAGGGAAAAATATATTCGATCAACGAAGGGTCGTCCGACTCTTTTTCGCAGCCAGTAACCGAGTACCTCCGTTACTGCAAGAAAAACAAGTATACCGCCCGTTATATAGGGTCGCTTGTCGCTGATTTTCACCGTAACCTGCTTAAGGGCGGGATATACATTTATCCGGCGACAGGAAAGGATCCGAAAGGAAAGCTCAGGCTCATGTATGAGTGTAATGCCCTCGCATTTGTAGCCGAGCAGGCCGGGGGCCTGGCGTCAGACGGCGCGGAAAGAATCTTGGATATCCGGCTGACCGACCTTCATCAGCGAACGGCATTTTTCGTCGGTTCAAAAAATATGGTGGAAAAAGCGCAGGCCTTTATCCAGGCCCGTTAGGTCCTATTTTTCTTCCCCTTTTTCTTCTTCTTTTTCTGCCGTAGTGAACAGTTCCGGCACGTACTTTACAATCGTATCATACCAGCGCACCAGCTTTTTAATATCCGAAACATAAACGCGGCTTTCGTCATATTCGGGGAGCACCGCTTTCATGAATGCCTTTAATTCCGATGCATCGGAATTAACATCCACGCCAATATCATCACCAAATTCCGCGTGTATCTTTTTCAGGATGGCCTCCAGTCCGATGGTCCCTTCTTTGGTCGTCGTGTAGATCGAGATCTCATTAAGCAGCGATAAACGGTGATTCGTGGTTGCCACGAGTTTGGTTTTTGTTTCATCCAGCGACTCAAGAATGACACCGGATTTTGTTGGCGCGACAACCTTGTATAATCCCCCCTTTCCCGATACCGTGGCTATTTCTGTTAATGTCATATTCAGATTTTAAATGAGGGTCAAAGCTAAAGAATTGAACATAAAAGTCCACTGCGGCGCGTTACCCTTTTCCTTTTATCCTCCGGTGGTTATTGTTTTTTGTCGTTTCCGGCGTCCTCCAATGCCTCCGCCATAAACGCGAGCAACTCTTCTTTGCCGTCCTTTTCTACGGACGACGTGAGGATTATAGTCGGTAGTTCTTCCCACTGTGTAAGCAATTTTTGCTGGTAGACCTTCAGGTTTTTTTGCAGTTCGTTTCGTTTCAGCTTATCGATTTTTGTAAAGACAAGGGCAAGTGGGACTTCCTTACCGCCTGCCCATTGGATAAAGTTCAGGTCGTTTGCCTGGGGTTCCAGCCGGGCGTCGATCAGGACAAACAAGCAGGTGAGATTTTCGCGTTTCAAAACAAATTCCTCGATCATTTTACCGAACCCTTCCCGCGTGCTTTTGCTGACACTGGCATATCCGTATCCCGGAAGATCGACGAGGTACCAGGCGTTGTTGATAAGAAAATGATTGATTGTTTGGGTTTTACCTGGCGTAACGGATGTCTTGGCCAGTTTTTTCGAATTCGTCAGCATGTTAATCAGCGACGACTTGCCGACATTAGACCGGCCGATAAACGCAAATTCCGGTTTGTCGGGAGGCGGGCATTTTTTCACATCGGCATAGCTGGATATGAATTCGGCGGTCGTTATGTTCATTGTTAAAGTAATGATTGAAGGCCAAAATACTAAGTTTGTCAGAGTCCTCTGCCTTATGGATCAATTAATCCGTCAAATTTCGCGGTTTTTCGTATCTTGTGGCTATATTGGGTAGATTTTTAATATACCTTTATTGTTAAAATTTTTTAAACAATGACCAGTATCCGAAGCGTACTGATTTTTTTAACTCTATTCTCGGCATTTTTCACCCCCGCATTCAGCCAGCAAGATCCCAAAGAGACTGCCCGGCAGTATATGGAGCAGGCAGAGCTGATCATGGCTGAAACCAAGGCGATGGATGATGCCCGCGAATTGATGGTGACCGCCGCCGACCTGGATACCACCTTCATCAAGGCGAACTATGAAGCGGGCCGGATGCACCTTGTTACGGTAGGTAAAGACAGGGCCGTAAAATACCTGATGCGCGTGTTCCGGCAGGACCCCGCTTACCGTTTTGATATTGAATACTGGATCGGACGCAGTTATCAGTACGGTGAGAATTTTAACAGAGCGCTTGAATTCTACAACTTATACAAAGAAAAGCTGGCCAAAAAAGCCAATTACCAGGGGAAGGATAAAATCGATCTGGCAACGGTTGATCGGGGTATTTTCGAATGTGAGAACGGGAAGGAATTCCTTTCGAAACCGGGCAATTTTTCCATCGTGAACATCGGGCGGGAAATTAACTCGGAGTTTGAAGATTACGCACCTGTGCTGAATGAAAACGAAGACGAAATTGTTTTTACGACCCGCCGGAGAGAAGACAACCTGAACGAGAACGTGTTTGATGATAACAAACCTTATGAAGATATTTTTACGGCGAAAAAAGCCGGCGGTGCCTGGGCCTATGCCAAAAACATCGGACCGGTTGTAAATAATCCCTACCACGATTCCAACGTCGCTTTATCAGCCGATGGTAACACACTTTTTCTTTTTAAGGATGAAGGTGGTGGCGACATCTTTTATTGCGAGCGGCAGCCGGGCGGAGAGTTTGGGCCACCGGTGCCTATGCCGGGAATTATTAACTCCAGTTTTGAGGAAAAATCGGTAACGATTTCAAACGACGAAAAGACCCTGTATTTCTCCAGTAACCGTCCCGGGGGATTTGGAGGACTTGATATTTACAAAGCCACTAAAGATTCGAAGGGGGAATGGACCAACGTCAAAAACCTCGGGCCCAACATCAACACGGAGATGGATGATGACGGACCCTTTATCGACTATGACGGAGTAACACTTTACTTCAGCAGCAAGGGTCGTAAAGGGATGGGTGGGTTTGATGTATTTAAGTCGACGCTCGACGCAAAAGGTATCGAATGGAGTGAACCTGTGAACCTGGGATATCCGATCAACACGCCGGACGATGATATTTACATCGTTTTCTCCAAGGACGGAAAACGCGCTTATTATTCTTCCGTACGGGAAGACGGAATGGGTTATACGGATATTTACCTCATCACCATTCCGGAAGGTATCAAAAATGTCGACCCTACTGTTGCGAAACCTCCGGTGGACGAGCCAAAAGATACAACGGCTGTAGCTGTCTTGACGCCGCCGGATGACCCGACCGTAAAACCTCCGGTCGACAAACCACCAACAGATACGAAAAAAGAGCTGATACCGCTGAAGTATATCGTTACCGTGGTGGATGCGTCCGACAAGTCGCCATTGGATGCCAAGATCCGGTTGCAGGGGGCGAAGGACAATATCATTGTGGCCTCTTCATCCGATGGAGCGGGAGTTTACACCTTCAACGTCACTAATGCACAACCCAAAGATTACCGGTTGTCGGTGGAGGTCGATGGTTATGTGTTTTTTAATCAGAACCTGAAGATCCAGGGAGCATCCACCACGGAAAAGACAGTGACGAAGACGATCGAAATGAGGAAACTGGTGGTTGGGGTTTCGTCGATCCTGAGAAACATTTACTTCGACTTCGATAAGGCAACCTTTAAGACGGAGTCGTATCCGGAGCTTAACAAACTTGAGTCGATGCTGGTACAAAACAACGGAATGGTGGTTGAGATCGCCGGACATACCGATGCAATCGGCACGAAGGAATACAACCAGCAATTGTCACTCAGAAGAGCCCAGGCTGTGAAGGAATACCTCACGAAAAAAGGTATCGATTCGCGGAGGGTCAAACCTGTAGGGTACGGAAAGTCCAAGCCTCTGGCCAGTAATGACGATGAAGAGGGTGGCCGCGAACTGAACAGACGGGTGGAGTTCAAAGTCCTGCAAAACTGATTAATATTTAATATTTCTTTCGTAAGGCCAAACCCTATACCTTCGCCCTTGTTTTCCATACAAAAGGCGTGTAAATGACAGTTGTTCCGTACAAGGAAGAAAGATCCTCAAAGAAGGCGCAGGTCGCCAGGATGTTCGATAACATCAGCCACCGCTATGACTTTCTCAACCACTTTCTGAGCTTAGGTATTGATAAGGGATGGCGTCGAAAGGCGGTAAAGCTCCTGGAGCCGGAAAAACCGAGGCAAATCCTGGATGTAGCGACCGGAACGGGAGATTTTGCCGTTCAGGCCCTTCAGCTTAATCCGGAAAAAGTTACCGGTGTGGATATTTCCGAGGGGATGTTGGACGTTGGTAGAAGGAAGATAAAGGAAAGGAAACTTGATCACCGGATTGAATTATTGTCCGGAGACTCCGAGAACCTGCCCTTTGAGGACAATAAATTTGACGCGGTCACGGTAGGTTTCGGGGTACGTAATTTTGAGAACCTCGACCGCGGATTGCAGGAAATATACCGTGTACTTAAACCCGGTGGTATGGCTGTAATACTTGAATTTTCGCGACCCCGGCGTTTCCCGTTCAGGCAGATTTACAGTTTTTATTTTAAATTCATTTTACCTAAAATCGGAAGGATTGTATCGAGTGATAAGGCGGCTTATACTTATTTACCGGAGTCAGTCGAAGCTTTTCCGGACGGAGACGATTTTATTCACATCTTGCGGCAAGTCGGATTTAAAAACACAAAATGCAGGTCACTTACGTTTGGGATAAGTTCAATCTACATCGGCACAAAATAGTCTTTATTCTTGTATTGCTCTGTTGTGCTTCTGCGGGTATGGCACAGCAAAAGCGTTGGGTTCAACGGAACAATCCGAACTACGACAATAAAAAACTTACTTACGGCTTTCTGATCGGGTTACATACGTCTATCTACCAGGTTAATTATTCCGATGCATTTGTTTCACAGAGCCTGGATACGGTTCATTCGGTCAGTCCTGCCTGGTCATCGGGGTTTTCCCTGGGGTTTATCGTGAACTACCGGCTTACCGACCTGCTCGACCTGCGACTGACTCCCACGGTCGCTTTTTACGAACAAAAAGTCCGGTACCAGTTTACCAATGAAACATTTGAGGATGCCCTGGTGGAAAACACGATGGTGGAGTTTCCCGTATTGCTGAAGTATAAGTCGGAACGAAGAGGTAACATCCGGATGTACATGATCGGCGGGGTAAAACCAGGAATAGAAGCGTCGGCGAAAAAGGATAAAACAAAAGCCGAACTGGAGATAAAAGGAACCAACCTGAGCCTGGAAGCCGGGTTTGGTTTTGATTTGTATTATCCGTTGTTCAAGTTTTCACCGGAGATCCGGTTTTCCCGTGGCATTATCGATGTGTTGGGTAACCGTACGAACGATTTTGGACAACCTTTGCAGCGGGTCAACACGAACACAATAACCGTATACTTTCTTTTCCAATAAACATGCGTAAAAGGATCGTCTTAATAACCGGAGCAACGTCCGGCATCGGGGAGGCTACAGCAAGATTGCTCGCCCGGAATAATTTCAAACTGATACTCTGCGGTCGCAGGAAAGAGCGGTTGGCCGTCTTAAAGGATGAACTTTCCAATGATACGGAAGTGGTCACATTGTCCTTCGATGTCAGGGATCAAAAGGAAACGGCATCGGCGCTAACGTCGCTGACCGGCAAGTGGAAACAAGTGGATGTCCTGATCAATAACGCCGGTAATGCCCATGGGTTTGATCCGATTCAGACCGGGAAGATCGAGGACTGGGATGCGATGATGGATATAAACGTAAAGGGGCTTTTGTATGTCTCCAGGGAAATTATCCCGGGTATGACGGAGCGTGAATCGGGCCATATCATCAATCTCGGATCGATAGCAGGGAAAGAAGTATATCCCAATGGCAATGTTTATTGTGCCAGCAAGTTCGCTGTTGACGCCCTTACGCGCGGTATGCGGATGGATCTGAATGCATACGGTATCAAGGTGACCAGCATTAATCCCGGATTAGTGGAGACGGAATTTGCCATGGTGCGGTTTAAGGGGAACCAGGATAAGGCATCCACTGTATACAAAGGTATGGTGCCCCTGAAGGGCGAAGATATTGCCGATATTATCCTGTATACGCTTTCTGCCCCGGCACATGTGGTGCTCGCCGATATCACTGTATTCCCTACCGCCCAGGGAAGCAGCACCCTTGTGAAGCGCACAGGTGTCTGAGTTTGTGGTCAAACAGTCGTGATGTAACCGGCTAGCATCCGTTCACACGAATCTTAAAAGGGTTTGTTCATCGATCTCATGTTTTCCGTCAAAGGAAACGGTTGCCGGAGTTATGCCAAGCTTCCCGGTGATCAGCGTCATTTCCGCAAACCGGCTGTCATTTACGAATGGATCCTGCTTGCCATAGACAAAGACGGTCTCTTTCCCACTGAGAATTTGTTTCGTTGATTGGAAATCCATGTCTCCGGGAAAAATGCCGGCCCAGAGTATGAGCCTGGAGAACGGGACTTTTCCGTCGGATATCCAGCGTGACGCGGTGGCGGCTCCCTGCGAAAACCCCAGTACGGTTACGGGGATGCCGGTGTGCATTCCGATCTCCTTTTCAGATAGCAGGTTGAGATAATTCAGGTAGTTTTCAATATCGGTCAGGCGGTTTTCCTTTGTCATCCAGCTTGCTCCGACCCGGTCGCTAATACGGCCGGCAGTCTGTATCGGGTCGAGGTAGAATGTAGAAAGCCCTTCCGGTGCGATGATGTAGATATCATGTTTCTGCAGAACACTGAACTTGCGGATAAAATATTCAGCCAGTTGACCATAGCCATGCAGTACAAACCAGATCTGCCTGGTGTTCTCTGTGACCTGTCCGGCGGTAAAGTACCGGGCCTTGTACGTAATAGGGAGATCGTGCTGCTGTGTCATAGACGGGTGTCGAAACAAAAAAGGCTACCCTGGTGGATAGCCTTTTTTATGTTGAAGCGAAATCTTATCGTTTAAATCCGAGAGCGCTGCCGCCGCAGTAGCCGGTGGATCCGTCAAATGTATACTGGATATAGTAGATACCGGTTGTGTTGCAGGGGTATGCTATCGCAGCGATAAACTGTCCGTTTACTTTACTGGAAGCCACCTTATTCCGGTTTGAATCATACAGGCTTACGACGATACCATCGGTTGGCTGGGCCGCAGCACAAATGTTTATCATGTACTGGGTTCCTTTGGTGAATACGTAAGAATATTCCACATAGTCTTTTCCACCTTTTTCTATTTTATAACTCTTTAGAAAATTGAAACCGGTAGCCAGTTTTGGAATACACTGGTTGCTTAAGGCTTCTGAGTTGCACTGTCCGATAACTTCTAAGGTACTTAGAACGAAAACGGATAGAACAATGGCAATTAACTTTTTCATAGGCTCCTTTTATAGATCTTAGCTTATAACCTTATTTCTGATACTGGACGCAGTGGCTTTGATATTGGTGATGTCCTCCGGCGTAATTTCAATTGTGCTCGTGCTATTGTCTTTGATTACCATTACACCATCAACAATTTCGAATGTGGACTCTTTATATGTATAGGTGATATTCACCTTATCATATATTTTTTTGAGTTCTTCCATTTCAGCCAGCAATGAGGCCATATTTTGATCGGATTCCTTATAAAAGGAGAGCAACAGAATAATGTTTTCAAGGATGATTTTCTGTTCCCCTATGGTTTCCTGCAATTCCTTGTTTCCCGGGTTTGCAGTGGCAACTTCACATGTGATATTCAATGCTTCCAGCCACCCGCCCGTGAGGAAGAGCACGCTGAGGTTCGAACGGTTTTGTGTCTGAAGGTAGTGGTTAATACTGTTGAAGTTCTGTGTGGTGATCAGGAGCAAAGAGTCCAGGTTTTTGCTGTTTGTTGCAAGTCTGCCTATGGTTTCGATGTCGAAGAACTGGCCGATGTTCAGTCCGTCCGCCAGTTCCTTGATGGACGCCATGTATTTCACGCCATCCTGGTTTTGTTCATAGATATTGGTATACCCCAGATCTGTTCCATAAACGCCCAGGTTCAGCGCTTTTTTAAAATTGCTGTTGTATTTGGATATGTTATCCGGAGAGTTAAGGTAGCTGGAGTTGTATTTTCTGCCGGACTCTTTCAGCAGCACAGAGATTTCCAACGGGCTGGGGATTTGCTGGAGGATATCTCCAATGACTCCCTCTGATATGGATGGGCCTTCAGCTTTAGCCGAATCCAGGCCCTCGAGGAATGCTTGCTCGTCCGATTTTTTGCCGGATCCGCAGGCGGAGAAGAGTGCCAGGATAAGCCCGATAATTACAAGTCTCATAGCGATAAAATTATTCGTTTACAAAGTTAAAAATTCAGCATTACCAGCCAAAAAGTTACCTAAATGCTTTATTTCTTTTTCGGTTGGGCTGGTTTACCAAGGTTTAGTCTGGAGGGTATACTGTCAAACGAATTGATCAGTTTCCGGAGCAATTCGAAGTAAAGCGTAATATACAGGATCAGGGTCATAACCCAGATAATAATATTATTGAACAAAAAAGTACTCACCATCGTCCCAAACAGGTTCTTTTGGGGTGCAAAAAAGTGGGCGCGGTAGTCAAGGGGTCCCACCGGTTTGGGATCCAGAAAGATCGGATTTATCTGCTGGAACAACTGCCCCTCATACTCGATGATCCTTTCCTTCTCCGACACGTTTTTGACCAGGTCTGCCAGGCTTTCGTTGTGATATTTGTTCTTGTATTCGTTGATGTTGTAGTCCGTTCCTTTTTCATTTTCCATTTTGAAAATGACCGCTTCGCGGGCGGCTACCGCCTTGTTATAGGCGTCCTGGTAAAACTTCTTGTATGCAGCGAAAAATTCCTCCAGTGTTTTGTTGAATGTGGGGCTCAGGTTTTCAAGCCGCCATTGCCCCGCAAGTTCCTTCTCCAGCCCTTTCTTATAATAGTCGTTCTTCAACGTGGTTTCGATAATGGTCAGATCCTTCTGCATGATTTGTTTCAGGGAATCGCTTTTAGTCCCCAGGTTTTCAAAAATATACTTCCGTTTCTTGTCCAGCTCGTTTACCAGGAAGGACGATCTGAAGTCAGCCTGGCTCTCGAACTTTTCCAGCTCGTAAAAAGGCTGCTCGTAGGAATTCGTCTTGAACTGATCGACCACAAGCGCTTCGTAGGCCCACCGTGACGCCATCAGATCCGCTACAACCGGAACCTTGCCTTTCGTGCTGATCAGATCATTGAGCTTGTCGAAAGGGAACAGCAACCCGCTCAGGATCATTTGCGGTATCAACAGCAGCGGGATCATAACATAAACGGTTACCGCGGAATTGAATGCCGACGAGATATTAAGTCCCAGCACACTGGCGAAACACGAGGTAGAGAAAAGAACGAACCAGAAGGGCAACAACATTTTCCATTCGATCTCCAGGATAATATTGCCGACCACCACGAACGTGAAAGTCTGTAATGCCGACAGTGTAAACAGGATAACCAGTTTGGACATCAGGTAACTGTTCCAGCTGAGGTTCAGAAAGGATTCCCGCCTCAGTATCTTCCGGTCGCGGATAATCTCTTCCGCGCTTACGGTAAGCCCCATAAACAACGCAACGATTATACTCATCAGGAGAAACGCAGGGAAATTTTCATTGAAACGAAACATATACGCGTCGCCGCCGGGAGAACTCCTGTACTTGATGATGATAGCCAGGATAACGGCGAGAAGCGGTGCCTCCAGCAAGTTGATCAGCAGGTATTGCTTGTTGCTAAGCTTCGAAAGTGTATCACGGGTGATAAAAATTATCGCCTGCTTCATCTTGTTCGGCAGACTGAGCGATTGAGGTGGTTCTTCCTTTACATCCTCCACACGGTTAACCCGGAAGCGTTCCTTGAACAGGTCAAACCACTGCGGCGGTGTGATCTTGCGTTTTGGAGTAGGCTGACCGTATTCATCTACCACCTTGGCTTCGATGATGTTGAAGATCTGTTCGGGGTTCACATTTCCGCAGGTTTCACACTGACCGCGGTTACTGTCTACCTGGTGTGTCGATTTTTTGAAATAGGTGATCGCTTCAATTGGGGGCCCGTAGTAAGCGGGGTACCCGCCGGTATCCATGATGATCATTTTATCGAACATCTTATAGATATCCGAAGAGGGCTGATGGATCACGACAAAGATGAGTTTACCCTTCAACGAAAGTTCTTTCAGCAGATCGATCACATTTTCGGAGTCACGCGAAGACAGTCCTGAGGTGGGTTCGTCCAGGAACAGGATAGCCGGTTCGCGGATGAGTTCCAGCGCGATATTTAAACGCTTGCGTTGGCCGCCGCTGATGGTTTTGTCCAGGGGATTACCGACGCGCAGGTCTTTCCGCTGATCGAGACCCAGGTTCTCCAGGACCTCCATGACACGTTTATGGAGTTGTTCTTCGTTAAAATCCGCGAAGCACAACTTCGCATTATAATACAGGTTCTGGTATACCGTGAGTTCCTCGATTAGCAGGTCATCCTGCGACACATAGCCGATCACACCGTGGATCTTGTCTTTCTCCGCGTTGATATCGAATCCATTAATAAGGATCTGTCCTTTGGTGGGCTTGACCAGTCCCGCCATCACGTTAAGCAGGGTGGTCTTACCGGCGCCGCTGGCTCCCATAATACCGATGAGTTTCCCGGGTCCTTCGGAGACCACAACATTGCGGAGACCGATAGCGCCGCTGGGAAATTTCAATTCGTCGATGACCACGTTGAAGGAAAGTTTGGTCGTCTTCAGTTCTTCGTTGAAATGAGCGACAAGATCGCTGTAGTAAAGGGCGTCGCCGGCCTGCGTCTTGATCGTACTTCCGTGGGAAAAAAGGTAAACCCGGTTTGATTGCATCGGGAAACCATTGAGCGCATTGGATTCCTCGCCGAGGTATTTGGTGAAGTACATGTCGACACTCTGCACACGCATAAAAATGAGGCTTCCCTCAATGTGGCCGTGTACGTACTTGTTTAATCTTCCTTCTTCGGGGTGATAGTCCTTATCGAGCAAAAGGATATCTGCATAATTGAGTGATCTGGCATCTTCGGAAATGACAAAGTTTTCGATAAGGTGATATTCATCCTGGACGATATTAAATACAGACGACGCTGTATTGATGATCTCCATACGCTGGGGGGTGAAGTTCTTGTCTGTGCTGACAAGTTCCAGTAGCTTGATGAGTACGACGACCTTCTGTTTTTGAGTTAAGGTTTTATTGATCTTTTTACAGATGCCAAGGGTTTTAACGGAATCTTTTACGGAGGTAAGTTTCGATTTGGATGCGTCTTCCTCTTTTCCATAACCGGAAAACTGGTCGTATAGATCAAGGTACTCCTTGATGGAATCCTGGTCGAGTTCAGTCTGGAAGAAGTTGATTACGAACTGGCGCTCGCGTTCGGTAACTCCGCCGTCTTGTTTTGTAATAATTGCAAAAAGTTGGGTGAGGGCTTTGAGTATTTCTTCACTCATACATAGAAGGTAATGTCATAAAGGTATAAAAAAATTATCGGTTACCAGCCATTAGAATTCACTCGTGGATTTCTAAAAAATGGCTGATAACCGACTAATTATCAGTAACTTATATCAGTATGTCTTGAATTCGAACGGTATTTCGACCAATTCCGAAAACTCTTGTCCTGCTTCTTCCATGTCTTCGTCATCCTCGTGGAAATACCAAATGATTTTCATACCCTTGATGTCTTCCAGCGCGGACAGTACATCCAGGATGAGTTTGGAGGACGCAGTATTAAAGTACTCCAGTTTAAAGACAAAATCTGTGGAGGGATTGGAGTCGCTTCCGTATTTCTCGATCCATTCGAGTACAGGTCGGTAGAATTCGGCCGAGTCTTCCGGCAGCGAACGGCCGGATATTTCAAAAATTCCGTTCTTCTTATCGAGGATTATCTTCGGGGTATCTTCAGTTCCTTCAAGATTTAAAATTTCCATGTGTAAATCTATTTTAGTTTTTCAAAATTCTATTATTCTGTATCACGCGGTACGTTCACCTTCAGGCAAAAGAAACAGTACTCCGCATTCATTTCCGGAAATTCAAACTCGAGCTTTCCCCCTGATTTTCTGGCCATATCCACAAAACCCAATCCGGCGCCACCTTTTTCTGAAATCGTCGTATTCTTGATGATCTCCTTGTAGAGTTCTTTAAGTCCGTCTTTGTCCAAACCGTTGATGTGCTCGAGGTTTTTCTTAAGCTTATCCACGTTTGTTTTTTGAACCGGGTTTCCAGACATAATGCTGTAGCGATTCGCTTCTTTTCCGATAAGGAAGATAGCAGCATGGCTGCGCATTTGTCCGTCGACCAGTTCGTCGCTATGTTTCACAATATTTTGCAGCGCCTCGACCATCACATTAAACACCTTGCGCTTGATACTGGAATCTTCACCTGAAGAATCCAGATTTCGCTCGGCCATGGACAGAATGGACTTGGTGCTCTCCTGGGTGAAATCACCCTGATACACCAGAATCAGGTTCTGAGACATCATGGTGCGGTGCAGGTCATAAATAAAATTCATGCTTCAGAAGATTAGATTATAAGAATGTGGTTCACTAAGATATAAGTTTTATCATATAAAACCTTCCGGACTTCATCCGGGCGGCTGTCATCATTAAAATTTTATACCGATCAACAATACATCGTCGGTCTGTTTAGTTTCTCCGCGCCAGCCTTCCCATTGCTCGTCAAAGATCGCCATGGCTTCCGGCATCGCCATCGTATGCACTTTGTCGATAATCTCGCGAACCTTCTTCGGCCCGAACTTACGCCCTTCCTGCCCGCCGAACTGGTCCGGGAACCCATCGGAACTAAAATAGATTGAATCACCTTTTTCAAGGCTGATTTTTGTATTTGTAAAGTTAGTCTGGTTCTTAAAAATACCGCCACCAATAGGAAATTTATTTCCTTTCACTTCGTCCATCACACCGTTCTTCATGATGTACAGTGGCCGGTGTGCTCCCGCATACTCAACCTCTCTGGTGACCATATTGATCTTGCATAAAGCAATGTCCATTCCGTCCTTGGTTGTTGCGTCTTCGTCTTGTCTCAGGGTCGTCGTAACACCTTCGTCCAGCAGGTCGAGGATCTTACCCGGTTCCGTTATCTTCCGGCTGCGGACTATGTCGTTTAGCAGGAAGTAACCGATAAGGCTTAACAGTGCACCCGGCACACCGTGTCCCGTGCAATCCACCGCAGCGATAAAGATCTCGTCCTTGATCTGTACAAACCAGGGAAAGTCCCCGCTTACTACATCGCGCGGCTTATATAAAATGAACGATTCCGGCAGCGCCTTACTGATTACCCGCGAATTGGGAAGAATGGCGTTCTGGATCCGTTTCGCATAATTTATACTTTCCGTGATCTTCTTATTCTTATTCTGAATTTCCAGCTCGATCATCTTCCGTTCCGTGATATCGTGCGAAACCACCAGTACGGATTCCAGCTTGTTCGATTCGTCGAACTCGGGGATTGCATTTACCTGCATTACCCGCTTGCCCATCTCGGAGGAAAAATCCACTTCGGAAGAAGCCTTCTCATTCGTCGAGTTCACTTCTTCAACAACTTTCAACCAGCCCTCCAGAATGGATTTATCCAGATCCGTTTCCTTTACCTTCCGGTTGAGGAAGAAGGCAGGCTTCTTCCCGGTATACTCCTCGATAACGGGGTTTATATACGAAATCGATTCTTCTTCCAGTCGTGTGATCAGGTCCAGGGAGTTTTCCGATAACGCCTGCATCTTACTTCGCATCCGCTGCTCCTGTTCCGCCCTTCTGCGTTCCGTGATATCGCGCGAATTGAGGATAAAGCCGTGGATAGCCTGGTTAGACATCACGTTTGTTCCCGTCGACTCGATCCACATAAAGCTGCCGTCCTTCGCACGGTACTCGTATTGTACGGTGACTTTTTCATCGGGGCTCGCCTTCATTTTCCGGAACAGTTCCTTGAATGTCTCCCGGTGATCAGGATGAACTTTGTCGATGTCGCTCTTGCCGATCATTTCTTTCTGACCATAGCCCAGGATGGATTCTACCGATGGCGAGATATACCGGATACTTTCGTCCTCCTCGTAGATCGTAATTACTTCCGAAGCATTTTCGAGAAGCAACTGCATCCGCTTCTGGGTCCGGTTCACTTCCTCGATCTGCTCCTCCAGTTTTTGATTTGAACGTTTGAGTTCTTCCTGCGTGGCCTGCATCTCTTCCGCGTTCTGACGAAGTACCTCCTGCTTTTCCTTGAGTTCATTACTCATTTCCTGCGACTCCGCGAGAAGCTTGCGCGTGCGTTCGTTTACCTTGATATTAAAGATCGTTCTCGCCAGGATCAGGGACAGTTCCTGCACAAATTTTACCTGCGACGGATCAAACCGGCGGAACCCGGCAAACTCCAGCACACCGTAGACTTCTTCGTTCGTGATGAGGGGAACGATGAGAATACACCGTGGACGCTGGTCACCCAGGATACCGGAGGTAATGGTTACATACTCGTCTGGAATTTCCGTGCGAAGCACGGTGTCTTTCTCCGCTGCAGCCTGCCCCACCAGCCCCTCGGCAAACCGGAACTTGGCCTTCAGGTACTTCTTACGTGTATAGGCGTAGCTCGCACGCATTTCTATAACAGGACGTTTTACGTCGTCGTCGTTCACAATATAAAATGCACCCTGGATGGCTCCGATCTTGTCAAGGATAAACTTGATCACATCGTTACCGAGTGAATCGATGCTGTCGTGCATCCGGAGGATCTCGCTTATTTCCGCGACACCCCGTACGATCCAGTTCCGCTCTTTATCCCTTCTTTCGTTTTCAATCAGGTTGTTGCGCATGTTGATGAGCGACATTCCCAAAATATCATTTTCACTGGCCGGCTTAAAGGCTGTATCGTATTTTCCTTCCCCGATGCGCTGGGCGAAATCCGCATTGTTCTTAAGCGAAAGCACCAGTTCATCTACCTTTTCACCCATCTGGCCAAACTCATCGCCGCTCTTGTCGGTCGATGCTTCGGGCAGGATACCCTGTGCGACCAGACCCAGCGTACTTCGCATACCATATAACGGTCGGGTAATGGACCGGGCGAACAGCATGGCAAGCAGCGTCGCCAGTGCCAGTATGCATAGTCCCGCGAAAACGAACGTTGAGATCAGTCTGCCGGTATCGCCGTTTGCTTCATCCAGGTCGATTTTAGAAATGAGAGCGATGTTGGCGAAGTTAATTTTGCGAGACACCGCGAGCACTTTTATACCGCGGTAATCTTCGGTTTTGGTGGATACGCTCTTCCCTTCAAATACGGGAGCGAAAGCCGAAACAAACCGATCGCCCGGATCTCTCAGCTGGATAGCGGCAGTTGTGTCGTTTCTCAGCGGGCTGATCAGGGCTACTTTTTTTGAAATGGGATCCTGACGCGCCAGGATCACTTCGCCGGACGTACCGAGGCCCTGGTAGTTTTTGAGCACTTTATAGGCGGCAGTCAGATCGAGTTTGATGATGATCAGTTTTTGCGCGCCAGTATTATCGGTGACCGCGCCGGCCGCGTAGGTAAAGTATTTCTTCGAAACTTTGTCGCGTAACACGGAAGAGAAGTAGATACTTGTTTTCGCCCGGTCAAAGGTCACACCATCCGGGTCGATGAAACTTCCGCTTATAGACGGATCGGTCGAGGCAAGGACAGCGCCGGTGGCCGAAGTAAAAATGATTTCGTCTACACCCAGCACGTACTTTTGCTTGGTCAGGAAATCGGAAAGGCCCTGGTCGGAAGAAGTTGTGGTCAGGACTGTGTCCGAATCTGCTTCATCAGGGACCATCATAGCCATAAGGTCTGCACCTGCGTCCGGTGCGGCGGCTGATGCTCCTCCTTTTAATGCCTCCGCGTTTTGGAGGATCTGTACGGCGACTGACGCTTTTTCAAAATAGGAATTGAAGTAAGCAGCCCGGTTATCGGCAATTACCGTGAGGTTAGCCGAGAATTTATCCTGCTGCGTTTTCAGGTGATGGTCATAGCTGAAGAAACTGATAGCCGCAATTGCTACCAGGGAAACGGCCAGGATCAGAAAAGTAATCTTTGTACTGATGTTGATGCTTTTCATCATACGCGTTTGCGCTAGGATTTATGCTTTGGTTGAAATCTTGTCTGCAATAAGTTGAGATGCCTCTTCCACAAACTTGCGTTGATCGTCGGTGATCCTGGTAAAGGATGCAAGTTCGACAATACCCAGCACCTGGTTTTGTTGCCGGATCGGAACGATGAGCAGGTACTTCGGAGAAGCACTTCCCAATCCGGAGACGATCTTCACATAACCTTCCGGGACGTCATCAACGTACAGGGTATTACCACTTGCTGCCGACTGGCCGATGAGGCCCTCTCCGAACTCAAACCGGATAACGGTGCTTTCGCCGATGCTCAGGGCATAGCCGCTTTTGAGTTCCACTTTCCGAATGCCATCCTCTTCCACCACACGGTAGATTGCTCCCTGACCGGCTTCCACCTGTTTGCAGATGGCGTGGAGGGCAAGTTGCATCATGTCTTTTTCGTTCTGTGCTTGTTTCAGTGGTGTGATAACGCTATCCAGGCTAATGGTTGTTTTTCCAGCCTGGTCTGCATCGTGCTGTGCAAGGGATGCCTCCAGCGCCCGGTCTCTGAAAACCAAGACCTCTTTTTTATAGCGTAATGCGTAAAGCAAGGTAAAAGCGCCAAGGGCGAAGGTGCATCCCACAACGATGTACACCCTGGTAAACTCCCCTTCATACCCGTCTGAAAGTTGCAGACCGTGGGGAAGGGAGTAGATAGAATAAAGCGTCACACCAATCCCCAGGATAAATAGTGCCGCGAGGATCAGGCTGATTTTGTATCGATCGCTGAAGAGACTAATCATCTGTATTGCTTGTCTAATTCTTTTAAAAACTCCACGATTTGGTCGACCTTCATGATATGATCGATTTGTGTGGCGGCCAGGGCCGCTTTTGGCATGGTATCGATCATACATTCGGAAGGTTCCTGAACTATTGTAAGGCCGCTTCTTTCATGAATTTGTTTCATACCCAAAGCGCCGTCCCTATTCGCACCTGAAAGTAAAATACCTACAAGCTTCTCCTTGTAAACAAAAGCACAGCTACCCAATGTAATATCAATAGCCGGCCGGGAGTTATTCACCATCTCCTCCGTGGAGAGGGCGAAGTGATTTCCGAGTTCAACCGACATATGATAGTTCGCCGGTGCAAGGTACACGCTTCCTTTTTTTATATTCTCCTTGTCATTCGGTTCCGTTACCTGGACAACGCTTTTAATGGAAAGCGCTTCCACGAATCCATTACGAACGTGTTTGAGCCGGTGAAGGCACATGATTATCGGTAGGGGAAAACCTTTGGGCAGTTGCGCCAGGATTTTTACCACACCCTGGAAGCTGCCTGCTGACCCACCGATAACAACGGCCTTATAGCTGTTATTTAGGCTGATTTTTTTCATGCGTCAATAGACAACTCCACTTAATCTTTTATTTTCTTGTAAATCTTTTCTTCGTTGTTTACCACGATAAACCGGTTTGCATAGTCGCACCAGATCAGGGATTCTTTTGAACCGATGGCCAGGTATCCGTATTTAAACAGGCTCTCATGGAATTTTTTCAGTACCTCGTTCTGTAATGTCTGGTTGAAGTAGATCATCACATTCCGGCAAAGGATGAGGTCGAACTTGTTGAAGATATCCCCGACTACCAGGTCATGCCTTCGAAAAGAGACATTCATCAGCAGGTCCTTGTTGAATACCGCGGATCCATTCTCCTCCTGGTAATAGTCTTTGAATGTCCGCGTACCCTGGAACCGGATGTAGTTCTTTTCATTCAGTTCCATGTTCTTGATCGGGTATACACCGGTCTTTGCCTTTTCCAGGATATTCACGTCCAGGTCTGTAGCGATCATGGTAACATCCTGAAGGACACCCATTTCCTTGAGCATAATACACATGGAAAGAACTTCTTCACCCGAGGAACACCCGGCATGCCAGATCTTGAACTGCTTGTGATTAAGCATGATGGCGGGTATGATCTCTTCCCGCATAATTCTCCAGAAGCTGGGATCACGGAACATTTCCGTTACGTTCACGGTCAGCTCGTCCAGAAATTCATTGATAAACGTTGGTGTATCATTCAGTTTCTTCAGAAGCGAGTCTACGGAGAGCTTCTTAAGCTCCATGATACGGAGCACACGCCTTTTGAAGGAGGACATGGCGTAATTACGAAAATCGTAATGGTACTTCTGGTAAATGAATTCCGAGATCCGTTTAAGGTCGGCAATGTCAATATCCAACATGTATGGTCTTTTAAAAGGAACTCAAAATTAGTTTGTTCATATAACTACCGGACGAATTTCTGCGCTAAATCTTACACGCGTGTAATATGCCCCGAAGCGTTTTGTTTTTAAAGCAAATCAAATTAACTAATTCGCACTAATTAGTTGAAAAAAAGGACTTTAAAAACTTTTTGAAAATAAAACTTGCTCCGCCCGGGTATTCGCGCATGTTCCGGCGCCGGTTTCATCAAAGATTGAAAGGGCTTTATGCCGTGGCCCGCCGTGTCAACTCCTCCGCTGCAATCTGTGCTGCCTGGAGATTCATTTTAAGAGCTTTCTCCACCTCCAGGGCAACTTCCCAGTCATCTCCGCGCGCGGGCTTTGCGGCCAGTGCCTGCTTCAGTTCCTCGATCTTTACCAGGTATTCACGCTCTTTTGCTTCGTACGCCGCCTTCAGTGCTTCTTTTTCTTTATCGGAAAGACGTTTGCCCGACTGATCTTCCAGTTCCTTGATACGGGCCAGGTAACTCTTTTCCTTCCGGGAAACTTCTTCCTGAGTCGCCTGAAGTTCTTCCATATTCTGCCGCATTTCTTCCTCCTGGGCTCGCATCTGTTCCGTCTGCTGTTGAAACTGCTCAATAAGATGGCGGTTTCGCTGCGCACCTTTCACCGCTGCCAGCGTTGAAGCGATCGATTCCGCCAGTTTCTCGACAAAAGCAATTTCATGAGATTGATACTCATTAAAGGAAGCGAGTTCAATAATTCCGTATACCTGTGTATCAACCTTAAGCGGTACCATCAGGATCGATCGGGGATTGGCATCACCCAGCCCGGAAGTGATTCGTATGTAGGATTCCGGTAAATTGGTGAGGTATGTTGTTTCCTTTTCCAGGAACGCCTGACCAAGGATACCTTCACCAAGCTTAATTCTTTGCTGCTCATGCTTTTTTATATCAAAAGCAAAGAGCGAAATCATCTCCAGGTGTTTGTTATGCTCGTCTTCGTCGTTCAGCGTATACAAGCCGCCCTGGTTGGAGTGTGTGTATTGCACCAGGGCCGCGATGATCTTGTCTCCCAAAACAGTGAGGTTGTCGTTCGATGACCGTAGAATATCCACAAACTTGGCCAGCCCCTCGTTGGCCCACTGGCGCTTGCGTTCTTCCTCGTTCATGTCCTTTAATCTCGCCTGCATCTCGATCAGCGAATCCGCCAGTTTGTTTTTACCACTGGCATAATCCGAATCAAGGCTTTTGTAATCGAGGTCGAATTTTCCCTCGCCTATGGCGATAACAAAGTCTGTCGCGTCTCGAAGGTCTTCGATCGTATCATTAACCTGGAGTACGACATCCCCGATCTCATTTTTGGCAAATCCGTCGGAGAATGTTTTGGAGGCGGTATTCGTTTCCAAGACCTTCAGCGGCTTTAAAACGTATCCGTTAAAGAGATAGAATGCCGAAACAAGTCCTGCAATATCCAACAGTATAAAAAAGGAAAACCAGTTCAGTACGCGGCTTTGCTTCGTCGCCACCTCGTCTTCCAGGTCAGCTGCGAGGATCTCATACCACCTGGAAAGTGACAGCCACTGTGATTCAAAGGCAAGTTTCGCCCCGGACAGGCCTGTACCTGGAGCAGAGGTAACAGATGTTGTCATTTTTGCCGGCACTGAATCGGCCGATACCACCGACGTGATGGTCAGCGCGGCGCTTTCTCCTTCGTTGATGACGGCCCGTATCGACGCCTTATAGGTCGTCCAGGTCTTCATCAGGTTATCAAACGTTATTCGCGGAAGCCGGGAAAGCGGATCGAGAAACAGATCGCTGCCGTCAACCCGGCCACCTGAACCCAGGAGTTGCAGCAAATGATCCTGGTGATCCAGTTGTGAGGCTAACTCAGCGGCCAGGTCGGTCTTTCCCCGTATCAGTCGTTCTGCCTGAAAGGCAAGTTGCTGATTGCGGACCTGGACACTCCGGGCAAAGTCGATCTTTCGTTCGGCCTCCGTCAAAGAGGCCAGGGATGAACGCACGACAACGTACTGCAGCGAAAAAATCAGCGTGAGAATTACCAGGAGGTAGAAACTGAGTGTCTTCAAGGACCTTTTTCGCCAAAAATTCATACGACCAATTAAACTAAATTTAGTTGAAAGCCAAAACCAGGACATGCCCCGGCCCCATTACATTTCCGAAGCCTTCCATAAACTTGCGTTGGTAAAGCTGAAAGGAAGGAGGCTCCGCGCGGAACCAGCGGTTATCCACGAATGGTCGTCGCCCTGCATAACCACCTCGAAGACTTTGTTTTGCCTTTCCTCGAATTCGAGCATCACCTGCCTGCAGGAGCCGCAACAGGTAGCGGGGGTAAGCTTATGACTATTTTCACGCATCGCCACAACAGCCATCTTCCGGATGATAATACCCGGGTGCTGCGAAGCTACTGTATATAGAGCAACCCTTTCGGCGCACATACCCGAAGGATACGCAGCATTCTCCTGATTGGTACCGGTTACGATAACACCATTGTCCAACAACACGGCGACACCGACACGGAATCTTGAGTAAGGAGCGTAGGCATAGACCAGAGATTCTTCAGCCCGGGAAACAAGGACCTCCGTTTCCCGGTCCAGGTCCTCCCTTGTTTTAACAATATGAAAATCTTTCATTGCTCCAATCCGGTCTTTCAGCAAATGAAGGTAGAAAAAAGAGAAAGGAAAAGCATATTTAATACAAGGAGGCCAAGCAGGTGTGGTGAAGGCACCGGTATGGTAACTTTGAATGTTTACATTTCGCCATTAATCTGAAGCTTTTAGCTTTGCTCTATGAATAAAATTCTAGTCCTGGGTGCCGGCCGTTCTTCTTCGTCTTTAATAGACTATTTACTCAGCCAGGGGCCGGTGAATGGTTGGCACATTACCGTCGGCGATTTTTCAAAAGATCTTGCGCGCGACAAAATCGGAAGCGGACCCGGCGATGCCATCGGTTTCGATATTCACGACATGGTTGCGTCGAAGGAAGCGATCGCCGCCGCGGATGTAGTCATCTCGTTGTTGCCGGCTCATTTGCATACCGCCGTTGCCCGTCACTGCCTGGAGTTAAGGAAACACCTACTGAATGCCAGTTATGTCTCGGACGAAATGCGATCTTTTGGGGAGGAGGCTAAGGCCAGAGGGCTTTTGTTCTTAAATGAGTGCGGCCTCGATCCGGGCATCGATCACATGAGCGCCATGCAGGTGATTGACCGGATCAAAGACCGGGGTGGCCGGCTCGTTTCATTCGAATCATTCACGGGCGGGCTGATAGCACCGGCTACCGACCCCGGCAACCCGTGGCGTTACAAGTTTACGTGGAACCCGAGGAATGTGGTGATGGCCGGGCAAGGAACCGCCAAATTTCTGCAAAACGGGAAGTTTAAGTACATACCCTACCAGCAGCTCTTCCGGCGGCTGACAGAGGTTTCCGTCCCCGGACTGGGAGAATTTGAAGGCTATGCCAATCGTGATTCCCTGAAGTATCTCGATACCTATGGGCTACGCGACATTCGGACGATGGTACGTGGTACATTACGCAATAGAGGATATTGCCGCGCTTGGAACGTGCTGGTTCAAACCGGATGTTGTGATGATACCTACGAAATGGAGGGTATAGGGGAGTTCACGCACTGCGACTTTATCGATTCTTTCCTCGACGGTCATTCCGCCATTCCGGCGGAGCAAAAGATAGTGGATTTGTTCAACCTCGACGCAGCAGGAGAGGAGATGAAGCGGCTGACATGGAGTGGATTATTTACAGATGAAAAGATCGGGCTAAACCATGGTACACCGGCCCAGATACTGGAACATATCCTTGCCAAAAAATGGACACTGCAACCGGGTGATAAAGACCTGATCGTTATGTGGCACCGTTTCGGGTACGAGTTGGAGAAGAAGACGGTTGTCGTGCAGGCTTGCCTGAGCGCGACCGGCGCAGATGAACGAGACACCGCCATGGCTAAAACGGTAGGGCTACCCCTTGGTATAGCCGCAAAATTGTTGTTGCAGGGTAAAATAGCAGCCCGTGGCGTAGTAATCCCGGTGTCGAGGGAATTTTACGAACCGATCCTGGCCGAACTGGGTACAATGGGTATTCGGCTCACCGAACACGAGGGCTGACCTTCTTATTTTTCTTGAAAAGGCCCCGGTATAGGCACCCGCTGGATCAGGAAGGCAAATGTAAATCCGCTGACGAGATGCCAGATCGCCCACCAGGCGGCGATGATAGCCATATCCGGATTGCCATCGAAAAAGGTAAAGATGAGGATCAGCGCGAGGCCGGAATTTTGGATCGCCGTCTCGATGGCAACGGAACGGTTAACAGGTTCGGAATTTTTTAACGCCTTGCTGAAGAAATAGGCGCCCAGAAGTCCGAGGCCGTTGTGAAAAAGCACAATCCAGAAAACGGAATAGATCCGTTGAACAAAAATGCCGATGTTGCTCCAGAATGCGATGAGCACGAATGAAACGAGGATGAGTATGGAGATCAATCGTACTGGTTTGGAGATTTTTTTAGTCAGCTCCGGAAAAAAGTGAGCACATGCCATACCGAGTACCAGGGGAAGGGCCAGTATACCTGACATGTTTAGGAACAGATCCAGAAAGCTCACCTCGATGTCCTTTACATTATCGCGAAGACCAGGGATGGTTGAAGACCAGAAGAGGAAGCTTAGTGGTGTGACCACGAATGCAAAGACGGATGTTATGGCAGTCAGTGTGACAGAGAGAGCTACGTTACCTTTTGCCAGATATGAAAAGAAATTAGAAGCATTTCCTCCCGGGCATGCAGCTACCAGGATCATACCGAGGGCCATTCCCTGCGATGGCGACAAAATGAGGATCAGCAGTACCGTTAAGGCCGGCAGTAAAATGTATTGGGAAAAGACTCCCGTCGCCAGCGCTTTTTTCTGATAGCGCAACTGGATAAAATGTTCGACCTTGATAGATAATGCGACACCAAACATGATCAGGCCAAGGCATCCGTTTAACGCGAGCAGTGCCGAGGGGGAGAAATGCATTTCTTTTATCAAAGTACCTTAGGTTTACGTCTGGTTAGCAGGCGGGTAAGATACCAATAGATTTTCTGAAAATGGAAAAAGTGACAAAACAAACCGTTGCTATTTCCGGGCATTGTTATCCGACATATCGGATGGGTTGCGTTTATTTTTTGAGGGCGTCAGTAGCAACAATACCCGACAAAGGAAGCAGGACGATGAAAGCTGCAAGTGCGGGGATATTGGGGATGAAGAGGTAAAAAACCGTGATCAGCACGAAATAATAGAACGGAACGAGGAATATACCTATAGCATATTTCAACGAGCTGATGAATTGCGGATCCTTGACTTTTCTTTTTACAAATCCCCGGATGAATGAATAAGGAGGCAAGTGCAGAACATATCCGATCCAGACGAGAGGGTTTAGAAACTTCCAGACTGCCGGAGATTTTTTTTGGGGAACGGGTCCGTCGGGCACTTCCGGATAACGGTGCAGCAGTTTTTTATCGGCAGCGAGCTGATCCAGCATATTCCGGGTGAATTGGCGGTAGCGGATGAGGTAATTGAATTTTGATTGGTACTCTGCGTCGGCGGGAATTCCCATCGCCAGCGATTTCAGCGCCTGGTCCGTCACCGTTACCAGGGCTTCGAGGTTTTCACGTTCGGATACATTTTCTTTCAAGATATCGTTTACCCGGATCGCGTCTCCGAAATTGACGAGGACCCTGGAGCGGAAGGCATGGTGGTCGTCGTAGTGGAATCCAACCGGTACAATTGTCAGCGGGGTCTTGTTCTTTTGCTGGAATTGCATGGTCATCCGGGCAAAACCCTTCTGAAGTGTACCGGCTGCATAGGGTTCGTTGTGATTCCCTTCCGCGAAGATCAGGATGTCCTGACCTTTCGACAACATGTCGCTCCACTGCTGGATAAGAGCGTCGTTGTTACGGAGGGAACTCCAGCCGTCCCGTATCCTGAACACGGGTTTGATCTGGACAGCTGTTAACAGTTTTGTCACGAACCCTTCCTTGAAAACGCTTGCTCTCGCAATAGACCACGGGTTACGTGGTGAACTGCATATGACAAGAATAGCATCCAAAAAAGCATTTTGGTGATTCGGTATAAATATCACCGGCCCTGAAGACGGGATTGCTTTCGCATTGTTGATCTGCCACGACTTGAAATATAAGTGGCACCCCAGTGTGCAATAAACCTTAAGAAACCTGTAAAGAAGATTTGGCGTCATTCAATATACTATATCGTTTGTGGTATTTTTTTTCGCTGAATCAGGTATGCAAACACAAAGCCGCTCACAAGGTGCCATATTCCCCACCAGGCTGCGACGAGGGCCATCGATCCGTTACCCTGGAAAAACGTAAAGATCAGGACCAGGCCGAGTCCTGAGTTCTGAATACCGGTTTCGATGGCTACCGAACGGTTAACGGTTTCTTTGTTCCGGAGCAGTATGCTGAAGTAATAGGCGCCGATGAGTCCCAATCCGTTATGCAAGAGGACGAGCCAGAAAACGGACAAGATATGACTTCGGAATACATCGAAGTTGTTCACGAATGCAACGGCGATGAAGCTCATCAGGATGACGATTGAAACCGTCCGCAAGATCTTCGATATTTTCGCGGATGCTCCCGGAAAGAAATGCGTGAACGACATTCCGGCCAGCAGGGGTGCCAGCAGGATGGCCGCCATGTTTACGAACAGATCTGCGAAACTGATCTCGAATGATTTCATGTGCAATGACAATCCCGGTACCAATGACGACCAGAAGAAAAAACTCAGTGGTGTAAGGAGGAAACAGCACACGGAAGTAATGGCCGAAAGCGTTACGGAAAGGGCGATGTGACCTTTGGCAAGCATCGAAAAGAAATTAGAGGCGTTTCCGCCGGGGCAGGCTGCTACCAGTATCATACCCAGCGCAATATCCTCCGAGGGTTTGAGGGTATAGATCAAGAAAACGGTTATCAGGGGTAATAAAATATACTGGCAGAACAAGCCGGTCGCAAGCGCCTTTTTATCCTGGCGAAGCTGGTAGAAGTGTTCGGGTTTGATGCTGAGTGCGACACCGAACATGATCAGTGCCAGGCAAGCATTCAATGCGGTAAGGCTTCCTTCCGAAAAATTTATTCTTATCGCGTCAGTTTCCAAATGTAATTATGATTGCCGGGTTAAATTATCGATAAGTTTAGAATTCTCCATCTCGCACTATTTTCAAAGGTCCTGATTTTTTGAATTTGCTTCATACCAATGGTCAGCAGGCAGGGTATACCCCGAAGCTGCAAGTACGGCGAGCTGGTCGCAACGTTCATTCTCCGGATGACCCGCATGGCCTTTTACCCAGCTGAATTTCGGTTTGTATTTCTGGTGAAGCGTAATGTAGCGTTGCCAGAGATCCGGGTTTGCCTTTTTAGCAAAGTTCTTTTTCTGCCATCCCCAGATCCATCCCTTTTCAACGGAGTCTACGACATATTTTGAATCGGAATAGATCACAACGGGGATACCCTCTTTTTTTATAGCTTCCAGGCCGACGATCACAGCCAGCAGTTCCATGCGATTGTTGGTAGTGAGCCGGAACCCACCCGACATTTCTTTTACCGCACCTTTATATTTGAGTATCACGCCATAGCCACCAGGGCCAGGGTTGCCCTGCGCTGCACCGTCAGTATACATTTTGATCATCCCGGGAAGACATTAGATTTGAAGATCTTGACGGCGATAGCGAGCAGGATCACGCCAAATACCCGTCGCAGTACGGAAAAACCGGACTTACCTATTACACGCTCCAACCAATGGGATGCACGCAAAACAACATACACGAATACCAGGTTAAGGAGGATTCCTATTAGGACATTCCATTCCTGGTAGACAGCACGAAGTGACAGAATAGTGGTCAGCGTTCCGGCGCCCGCGATAAGGGGAAACGCAAGCGGTACGACGGAACTGGAGCCTTTGGCATCCGGATCATCTTTGATCAGGGTGATCCCCAGGATCATTTCCAGTGCCACGATAAAGATTACAATCGCCCCTGCGACGGCGAACGAGGCTACATCAAGACCAAACAACTTAAGAATGGACTGACCCAGGTATAAAAAGCTGACCATCAATACGGCGGAGATCAGTGTAGCCTTTTCCGCATAAATCCTGCCCTCTCGTTTTCTGATGATAATAATAAAAGGTATAGATCCCAGGATATCGATCACGGAAAACAGGATCAGCGTTACGGAAAAGATCTCTTTGAGGTCAAGCATGCGGGAAACTTTTGGCAAAGCTAAAACAAAAATGCCGGACTTGCGTCCGGCATAAGCTGCTACCAATCTAAACCTTAAAACCTAAACCTAAAAGGATACCTGGTATTGCAGCACGACTTGTCCTTTATTTGAAGACCTGATCAGTTCGGCACCCTGCGCTTCGTACACGGGGCGATTTTGATAATCAAGCGTCAATTTGCTGGTATGACCCTTGAGCAGCCAGTTTACGCCAACATCGACTACATTCATTTGATCGCTGAGGCGGTCGTAAGATGCACTCATCAGCGACGCATAGGGCATCAGCGTACCGGCACTTCCCAGAAGATCGTTCTTAAAAAGATAACCAACCTGGGTATAGATCACGTTACCCGTACCAAACATCGGGAATGCATTTCCCTGGCTTCCGGTGAACGGACCGTTCGTGATTCCGCTGGCGGGGTTCATGATTCCGTTGTACCGCAGGTAGTCGGTTCCGTAATCGAGATTAAAATATCCGGCATAGGCAGAAAGCGCTGTCCCCTGCGTGGAATTTAGAGGCGCATCGTAGAACAAGGCCACAGACCAAAGGTTCATGTCGTGATATTCCGTCGTCACGCCGGCGTCGGGCGATGTCCATGTCGCTTTTTTCTGGCTGATGAAACCAGCCTCGATATTGAAGATCTTTTTCTTTCCCAGGTAGGTACCTGTCATATACGGTGTCGTGTTGGTTTCCTTGTCGAAAAAATTGAAAAGGAAAAAACCCTGGAATTGTTTATGGTGTCCTGTCTGCGAAAAGGTGGCAGCCGGTCCGATCTGAGGAGGGGTTTGTCCGTTCGTCGTGATCGGAAAAGGATCGCTTAAGATTACCCGGTAGTCGAATTTACCCAGTTGACCTCTCGCATATACGCTGAGTTTCCGCGAGAACTCATCTGTTTGATCAACGGTAGCCTGCGCGAACACCGGCACATCCATGGTCATAATAGTACCGATGCTTGGCTGACTGAACCGCGATAGTCCGTTTGCGATCGTCAGACCACCGCCCAGTTTCAGTTTGTCGTTGTCCTTCCAAACCTTGTATTCCCCGAGGGCATCGTGAAAAAATACCTGCAGTTTACGATTGCCCTGGTTTTGAGAGAGAAAATTGAAGTTGTTCTGGCCGAATTGAGTGTAAAAGAAGACGTGGTCGGTCAGCTGGCCAAAAAACTGGATTCTCGTTCGTCGCAAACCGATGTCAAAAGTCTGGTCTTCGGGTTCACCCAGGACTGTAGTGCCGGGATTGCTGTTGTTGTAACGAAGCCATACCTGGTTGAGAAAGGTCCATTTTAAATAATGGCTTCCGTCTTCATTTAATTTAAGCCTCAGTTCTTCAATCGTCTTTGGAACGGTTGGAGGCGTCTGCGCACTCAGGGTAAATGGCACCGAGGCCATCGATATGATGATGGTGATGATATGTTTTTTCATGGTTAAAATTAATAAGGCGGGTACTTTAGAACCTTCCCGCCTGTGGAATTCCTAGTTCATAGAAATGATGTCATTAAACATTATTCCATTACAATAGATCTTTGTGAACTGATCGGCATCCCGTTCGGTCACGAGGCCCGTGACATGCAACTCTCGTTTATCTACCCTTTCCTTGATAAAATAGTAACTCAGGAGCTGGTTGCATTGCATGATCACATGCTGTTCGGTAAGCAGTTGATTGTGGAGTGCAGGCGACAGTATTGCCTTGGATTGATCCCTCAGGAACACACTTAGATTGAATTTTAGTATGGACCGCAAGTTGTGATGAACATCGTCTTTATGAAGACTCGTAATCAGGTGTTTCTCAATGATCCCGAGGAATATGATCTGCGTGCAATGCTTGCTTTCGATGTAATGCTGAATTCTCCCTTTCTCCAGAGGATCGTGCCGTTGCAGTATATTATCCTGCAGAAAATAAATGTAGATGCTGTCGTTGAATTCCACGGCCTTCGTGATACCGTATTCCCCGCACGCGATGATCAGCGTTTTTTCTTCGCCAATCATGGACAAAAGACTGCCAATACTGTTCATAGGAATTATGCAGGTTGTACTTCGGCTTTTTGCACCACGTTCACAAATCCATCAACGAAAGCGAGGACACCACTAATTTCTTCGGCCGACAATGTCTCATGTTTTTCATAAATCAATAGCTTGTTCCGGTTGGATTCCACGTGAACCGTCGGGCGGTTTTCAAGATAGTTGACGAGGTTGCCCGTAAAGAACTCGCGTACCGTTTCTTCATCTTCACCACGGAGGTAATACTTGCCGGAAAAGGTGCTGTGTTCATTGAAGTCGATGTCTTTACCGAATGCTATTTCCGAAAGTTTTGTCCAGAGTTTTTCCGGTTCAAGGGAGAAGTTCGGGATAGTAGCCTCCAGTTCGGAAACCAAAACAATGGTCATAACGGTATCCTCCTGCGCAACACCGGCACCCTTCGATACCGTGATGTCGGAGATTTCGATTTTTCCATAGTCTGTATACTTCGAAAGTATATTTTCCTCGTATACGATCCTGGCTCCTTTTTCAATAGGGAAGTTCCTGAACTTCATGGTATTCCTTATTTTTTGGGGATAGTAGATCAGGTCATTCTTCTCTGCAAACTTGCGGAGCTCGATCTGACGGGGACTCAGTTTGATCTCCACTTTATTACGGCGTTCGGGTGAAAACTTGCGGCTGGCGAGCGGGTGGTTGGACATGAGTTGAAAATGTTCAAACCCAGTGACGGAAACCGTACCACCTTTGTGATGGTATTCCTCTTCAAAATGGTGAAGCTGTTCCATGAAAGTGTGATCGACGATCTGTGCCTCCGCGAAATTCAGGTTTACTTTTTTCCCAGGAGCGATCCGGTTAAATAGTTTTTTGAACCCGATCAGATTGGAAAAGATCGCTGCATCTTTTATTGTGACGGAGTATTCATTTCCATTTTCCGAAACTTCATAACGGGCTTTGAACAGGCTTCTGAGCGGCGCGCCGTTAAGGATGTGGAAAATAAATTTAGCGAGGATACCGGAGCCGACACCAATCAACAGGTCGGTCGAAACCGTAACGATGATCGTAATCACAAAGATCATCAATTGTTCGGCGCCGACTTTATAGGTCTTGAAGAACTCGTTCGGTGAAGCCAGCTTATACCCGACGGCAATCAACAGTGCAGCGAGAGCGGAGTTGGGGATCAGTTCAATAACCGGTATGAACAACAGCATGGCGACCAGCAAAAAGAATCCATGAAAGAAATTAGCCCATCGGGTTCTTCCTCCAAAATTCACATTTGCTGAGCTACGTGCCACTTCCGAGATCATCGGAAGGCCACCTAATAACCCAGACAGAGCGTTGCCGGCGCCAAGAGCTGTAAGGTCTTTATTAAAATTCGATTGACGCTTGTACGGATCGAGACCATCAACCGCCTTAACCGTAAGTAACGACTCGAGACTGTTGATAAAAAGGAACATGGCAACATACTTCCAGAAGACACCTGTACCGATTGCCGCGAAGCTTGCACTGAATTTGATGTTCTCCCAAAAGTCGCCGATCACGACGAGGTCAAATGCAGGCTCCGTATGTTTGAAATCCATGAAGAGCTCCATTGGGATCGTTACAACCAGCACGACCATGGGCGCGGGGATACTCTTGAAGATCTTGCCCTTCAGTAACGGCATACCGAAGATGATAATCAGGCTGACGACGCCGATCAGGGCTACCCTCGGATCAGCGTTCATGAAGGAATGCGGGATCATTTCATAAAGTTCTATGGGCTCGAGACCTTTTAAAGTTGCGGGATCGATACCCAGGAGTACGTGGATTTGCTTCGAAAAGATGATCAGGCCGATAGCAGCCAGCATACCATGCACGGCAGATGGCGGAAAGAAATCGCTTAGTGCTCCGAATTTCAATACACCAAAAAGCATTTGGATAGCGGACATCACAACGATGACACCACAGGCCAGTTGAACGCCAGTGTAACCTTCGATGTTCAGTGCGCCGAGTTCCGTTACAGCCCCGGCACAGATAGTGATGAGCCCGGCGGCAGGTCCTTTTATCGTAAGGGCGGAACCCGCAAAAATACTGACAAACATTCCCCCAATCATCGCGGTCAATACTCCCATAGCGGCGGGAAACCCGCTGGCTTTGGCAATACCTAAGCTAAGTGGCAGGGCAAGAAGAAATACTAGGAAACCGGAAACGGCATCCACGCGCCAGTTCTGCTTCAGGCCTTCGAAGCCGTCTTTTGGAATTTCAAGTGTTTTAATTTTCATTATGAAAGTTCTTATCTGATCACTCGAGGTGAGGAAACGTAGTTACCTCTTTCAAAAGTGAACTATGAGATTTTGATTTTAGATCTTCCGTCGGGCTTATCGCTCAGGAAATACTCGTATACAGCTTGAGTCGAAAGTGACGGGTTGCTTTGGGAAAGCAAAATAAACCGTTGCGATTCATTGATCGCAGGATTTACCTGGTGGATCGAAAAATCAAATCAGGTAAGAACAGAAAAGGCTTAGAAGGCATGCTTGTGACGCGCTGTCCTTTTGGGAAATGGTTGCAAACCGGACAGTATGAGAAGCGATCAAGTTACGGCTATGCGTGTAAAGATCAAGCAGTATCGGTGCCGAGTCAGAGATCGAAAAAAATTCGCTGGTCTCTTTTTCTTCGTTTTCCTTTAAAAACAGGGGAGCAGCAATTGAACTATGCTGAACGTGGATCGTAGGTGTATTATTCGGAACTTCTTCAGCGACCGTCGGAATAAACGCCGGGATCACTGCCTGAAGCAGCATCAGCACTAACGCTATCCTTACAATTTGCCTTGACGTCCGGAACATAAATCGATTACAACACAAAGGTTAGAATATTTTCAGATATAAACCGCTGCGTTCAGGAAAAATTTATTATGAACCGAATGCAATCGATAGAAATTGATCATTATGCATTTAGAATGGTTTGAGGAAACGCATCAGGCGTTCAATCTCTTTCTTCCTGAGTGCCGGAAAATTTGCAATCCGGAACGTGCCGGCTTTCCATTCGCCGTATCCTTCACCAAGTAAAAGACCGTGCATTTTTGCTTTGGCTTTGATCTTCTCCACTACTTCCGGAGTAGCAGCTACCGGGATAACGGTATACGATCGGACCATCGTATTGTGCACCAGGTTTGTTATACTTTTCCGCTCAGACAGAAAGGTTGTCCAGCGCTTATATCGTTCGACTAGCTTTTTATGCGTGGTGTCAATGGAGGGTGTACTCTCCAAAACGCGCATTAACAGGTAAATACCAAGGACGTTTGGCGTGTATGGCGTTTGCCATTTACGCATCATTTCCGTCATAAATACCAGGCTGTTGTAGTGTTTCTTTTCTGCGATTGTGTCGGTTTGGCTGATCACAGCGGGGGAGCAAATCATAATACCCAGGCCTGCGGGTAAACCAAAACATTTCTGAACGGAAGCAAACCAGATATCGGCAGCTTTAATGTCGAGCCTTATGCCGGCCATGGATGAGGTTGCGTCAATTGCGATAATAGAGGAAGGATTGTTTTTGCGCAGCATCCGGAGTGTACGCTGGCTTATCTGTGTTCCGTTGGATGTTTCGTTTTGTGTAATACAGATGACGCCCGGTACAACCGACCCGATCATTTCGGTTTGAATCTCATCATTAAGGGAAAAAGGAATACTTTCAGCGCCGGGCCTGAGGCGCTTTGTATATTCAAACCACTTTTGTCCGAAGGCACCATTATAGTAATGGTAGCTTTTGTCTTCAATGACCGATTGGGCAATGATTTCCCAGCATTCCGTGGCGGAGGAAGTAAAAAAAACAGTGTAGTTTTTGGGAATGCGTAACCTGTTCTTAAGCAGTGTGACCGTTTTCTTACAGATGTCGGTAAAGACATCACTTCGGTGATTAATGCTTAGCACACCTTCTTTATACGCGTCCCGGACATAGCGGGGGATCTTATTATGGACTCGTGACGGGCCCGGATAAAAGGAGATCATGTCGTCTGGTCTGGTAATGTATGGTTTAAAAATCAATTAAAATTAGAACAACTGTCTTGTGTTACAACGTTTGAAAACAAAATTCTCTTTTGATTAAGTTTGGTTTTGAGCCCTTAGATGTATTCTTATTGAAAAAGTTTCTACATTTACCTGACTTTTTATGACACGGCCAACTTCCATCAGATCATTTTCCGGCATCTTGATAATTTCTATTCTGTTGGTGGCAATCGTTTGCAGTGCGGTCAATGTTCTTGGATACCTGCCCGCGAATTCCAGGGAAGTAATATCAGTCAGCAAATCAGGCACACCATCCAAATCGGATTCCCAGCTACCCGAAAAAATTGAAGTTGAGAATGATCAGAAGTCCAATGATCATTTCTTTTTCATTCAGGAAGTTTCGGAGTTCTTCGAGGTGGATACAAAAATATCCCAATCCGCTTTTTTATACAATGTGTTCCGGTTTCGCGTAAACACAACTCGTACACCGCAATATCTCGTCCAACGGTCTATTCTGATCTGATCGGACCCCGTCACACCACCTCATTCGGGGTGTAAAGTTTTATTCAGGGTTTTTGTGCCATCAGGCCATTTCATTTTTATTAACGAATATGTATGAACACGGTAACTTCCGCATTTGATGAACATCAGGTACTTCACGAATTAAAGCATTTTTTGCCCGCACAGGCGCCGTTAAAAGATTTTATCCATCACAATACACTTCACGCATTTCAAAATTTAAACTTCCACAAGGCCATTTACAAGGCCTCAGCTATATTCGGATACCGGGTTTCACTGTCCTTGGCTGAATACCGTTCTCTGTACAACTCCGGTAAAATCAGTGCGTCGGTTCTGGACCGTATAATTGTAAAGCGAAAGGGTGCCGATCAACTGGCACTATGGAAGGAAAAACTTCTCTCGATGAAGTATTCCAAACCAGCGCCCCGAATCGGGGCACTCCGGTCAAACTGGAAAAGGCAATATCAGATAGACATGGATTCTCTCGTCCATCCGATCCTGTTCAGAATTTTATGCAGCTATCTGGATCAGGGTATTTCAATCTGGAATTTTCCGGTTAAAGACAAGACCTTCATATCATCCATCCGTGAACTTGAAAGGAATAGCTACAGCAGTTTTTTCAGAACGCGAAAAGTGAGGGATCTCTTGCTGAAAAGCACCTGCGAAATAGAGGAATTATTGAGGATGCTTGTAGGGGAGGAGTCGTTGTACAAACAGTACCTGTTTGATCAGCAATTTGCGCACCAGGGATGGTCAGGTATGTTTTCAGCGATTGAAGACCAGCCCCAGACATTGCTTGAACAAAAAAAACCGTCCATCCATGATCTGATCGTATTTGAACTGTTGCTGGAAATCGACGCGCTGGAGTTCAACTTCGGGAAGGACTGGAAGCCCCTGGCCTCCGCGTTGGATGGTAAGCCGGCGGATCTTTTCGGCGACGTTGTCGAAACCGAACTGGATCAGGTCACAACATTGTGGCAGGAAGCTTTTGAATGGACATACTACGACCAGGTACTCACCGGAGTGAAATCGGAACGGCAGGAGAACAGCCACAGGTCATCTCATAAAACATTCCAGGCAATGTTCTGTATTGACGACCGGGAGTGTTCTTTGCGACGTTATCTTGAACAACTTGATTCTCAATGCGCGACGTTTGGTACACCTGGATTTTTCGGTGTCGAATTTTTTTATCAACCCGAAGATGGTAAGTTCTATACAAAACTTTGTCCTGCGCCGGTTACACCCAAATATTTAATAAAAGAAGTTGGATCAAAGAAAAGGCGGGACCGGGATGTTCATTTTACAAAGCATTCCCATTCTTTTCACGGGGGATGGCTGGTTTCCCAGACGCTCGGATTCTGGTCGGCTTTCCGGTTGTTCCTGAATATTTTCAGACCTACAATGAGTCCGGCAACGGCCTCTTCGTTCAGGCACATGGACAAGTTTTCAAAACTTACCGTTGAGAATCATAACACCGGAGACAGGGAAGGAGGCCTGCAGATCGGGTTTACAGTTGAAGAAATGGCTCAGCGTGTGGAGGGTCTTCTGAAGAGTATTGGACTTGTAACCGATTTCGCGCCCCTTGTTTATATCGTGGGACACGGATCGAGCAGCGTAAACAACCCGCACTATGCCGCTTATGATTGCGGCGCATGCTCCGGACGCGCAGGATCGGTTAACGCCCGCGCTATTTGTCATATGGCGAACCACCCGGGGGTAAGAGAATTACTGAATCAAAGAGGTATTTCGATTCCGCAGGATACGCAGTTTGTCGGTGGTCTTCACGACACGACGCGCGATGAAATCGTCTTCTTTGACGAGAACTCCCTTTCGTCGCACAACTCCGAGATTCATAGTAAAAACGAGGTGATTTTTGCAAATGCGCTGGATCTCAACGCGAAGGAAAGGTCAAGGCGTTTTGTCTCTATCAATTCGAAACTGCCACCTGAAAAAATTCATGAAAAGATACAAACCCGTTCTGTGTCGTTGTTCGAACCCAGACCTGAACTAAATCACGCTACCAACGCATTGTGTATCGTCGGAAGAAGGGATATTACAAAAAAACTTTTCCTTGACCGCCGGTCGTTTCTGAATTCTTATGACTATTCGATTGATCCTGAGGGAAAACTCCTGTTTAACATTATGAAACCTCTTGGCCCGGTATGTGGTGGTATTAATCTGGAATATTTTTTTTCGAGGGTTGATAATCAAAAACTGGGAGCGGGGACAAAACTTCCCCATAATGTAATGGGGTTGTTCGGCGTTGCTAACGGCATCGATGGAGATCTCAGACCCGGCTTGCCAAGCCAGATGATTGAAGTTCATGATCCGATACGACTACTCATCATTGTCGAGCATTTCCCGGCAGTGGTGCTGGAAACAATTAAAAAGTCGTACGAAACGTATGAATGGTTTATCAATGAATGGGTTCACCTGGTCGCGATAAACCCGGAAACAAAAGAGTTATCCCTGTTTAAAGACGGCACCTTCACATTATACGAACCGTTGCCGGCGTCCGTCGAAACTATTTCCGATATCACCTCAATTATCGAATCGAACCAGGAAAACCTTCCTGTTTACGCACTCTCATAAGATTATAACATGGAAAAGATACTTCAGTTTTTTATTATCGTTCCCCTGGCGGGGTTTTTCATAAGCCTACTGATACCGGATAAAAAGGAAAATGCAATCTCGTGGACAGCATTTGCCACGGTTGGTCTGCATTTTACGAGCGCGCTGGCCTTCCTGATTTACTGGTTGCTTCATCAGCTTCCTACCCTTAATCTGAAAGAGATCGTTCTCTACCGGTCTGCTGGTTATGAGTTTTTTGTCGACTTTTATTTTGACAAGATTACGGCGACTTACCTCCTCGTCGGGTCTTTGCTTACGTTCCTCGTCACGATATACAGCCGCTATTATCTCCACCGGGAGAACGGGTACAAGCGTTTTTTCAATACGATCCTGTTCTTTTACATCGGATACAATATCGTTATCTTCTCCGGCAACCTCGAGACCTTATTTGTAGGATGGGAGATCCTGGGTATTTCCTCATTTTTGCTAATCGCATTTTACCGGGAAAGGTATCTTCCGGTAAAAAATGCCGTGAAGGTTTTTTCGATATACAGGATCGGCGACGTAGGGTTAATATTGGCCATGTGGATGAGTCATCATCTATGGCACGAGAACATCACTTTTTTAAAGTTAAACGATTATGATTTTGTGCATGCGCAACTACAAACACACAGCATGATCGGGGTTTTTATCTCTCTCGTGCTGCTTCTCTCTGCGGCTGCAAAGTCGGCACAACTTCCGTTCTCTTCCTGGCTGCCCCGTGCGATGGAAGGACCTACACCTTCGAGTGCAATATTTTATGGTTCCCTTTCGGTTCACCTTGGCGTCTTCCTTCTACTGCGGACATTTCCTTTTTGGGAACACCAGATTTCAGTACGTATCGTTATCGGTGTGTTAGGTTTTGTGACTGCGCTCATCACCGCGCTGGTTGGCCGGGTACAATCCTCGGTAAAAAGCCAGATCGCGTATTCGTCAATCTCGCAGATTGGGTTGATTTTTATAGAGGTTGCTGCCGGGTTCCAGAATCTGGCCCTTTTCCACTTCGCAGGCAATGCATTCCTCAGAACTTATCAGTTATTGGTCTCACCGTCTGTTGTTACTTACCTGATACGCGAGCAATTCTACAACTACGTGCCGCGCCGGAGCACACTCGAGGATTCATTTTCCAAAAAACTCGAATATTCACTCTATATAATAAGTATTAAAGAATTCAATCTTGACTCCATTATGTACCGTTACCTATGGAACCCGTTGAAATGGGCCGGTAAAAAGCTCGACTTTCTAAATGTGAAGGAAGTATTGTGGTTTTTCGTTCCGGTTTATCTGGTTGGATTGTTTTGTGTTTATCACAAGGAAATGATCCCCGCTTGGGCACAGCAAGCGGCTCCGATAGTTTTTTCCGTTATCGGCCTGCTGATGGTCCTGAAATCCTTTTCGGAACGAAAACACGCACGGTTAAGCTGGTTGCTGGTCATTATGAATCATTTTTGGGTTGCGTTGGCGGTCTCATTCAATGAGACCTTCACATTCGACGAGGTACATATCTACCTCAGCGGGATAGCCGTAGCCGGTCTTATCGGTTTTTTTTGCCTTCGGTGGCTGAAATTCCGCGAAGGAAGTATCGACCTGGACCAGTTTCACGGCCATTCATACAGGCATCCGAAGATGGCGTTTGTTTTCCTCATGGCGTGTCTTGGGGCCTCCGGCTTTCCGATAACGCCAACCTTTATTGGTGAAGACCTGATGTTCAGCCATATTCACGAGGATCAGCTAGTCTTCGCTTTTGTGGTGTCTTTGAGTTTTATAATCGACGGATTGGCGATCATCAGGATCTACGCACGTGTCTTCCTGGGGCCTCATGTTAAATCGCAGTATGATATGGCGTACCGGTCTTCCTAAAAGGCAAGCCGCATGATCAATTCCCGCGGTTTGTACATGGGTTAGTGGTGTACGCTAAGGTACTTGGCAGTCATTTCATCCGCCATTTTTTCAAGGTCGGTGTTCAGAAGTTCCCGGTTTACCCGGAGTAACTTGCTGACGGCCGCGGCAGGCAGACGATCGGCGCCGAGGTAGGTACCCAGTATCGCGCCGGCAACAGCAGCAGCCGTGTCGTTGTCGCGGCCGTAGTTAACGATGAACGCCATCGTTTTTTCAAAATCAAAATCAGCGTACAGCATGGCCGTTATTGTGATCAGGTAAATCTCCGCTGCGTGAAAGGGCATGTCCTGATTATACTCGTCCAGCAACGAATATGCGTGGGATAGTTGCAGATAACTCAGGGAGTCGAGCGATTTCCATTCCCTGCGTTTTTTAAAATCCTGCGGGATATCCGCTGCCGAAAGATTCCTGGATTCGGAAACGATACGGGTGGCAATCTGGTAAAAGCGGTAGGAGGTCCTGCCGACCAGCCTGCTCTTAAAATACTGGTTCGGATCGATGGTACGGATAACATTGGTCAGTGATGCTGTCGTCGCGGTGGTGTCAAATGCCTGCGAGACCATAGCCGCCATCAGTGCTGTAATATCGCGCGCATATCCAATGTCGAAGATGGAGAGGTCATACGCTGACCGGTACGCCTGTTCCGGATCCGCAGGGGTACACGCACCTACCAACGGGCTGTAAAGCATACCCGCGCAGGTCATTTCCCCGCCGTAAAACTTGTTCAGCGCATTTGAATAGCCGATCATATCGTTGTTCGAATACTCCCGGGCAACCAGCGCCCATTCCTGGAGCCAGGCCATTTTCATCAGATTTTCTTCGTAGGGCTGCGGGTCGAATCCCTCCGTGGATTTCAGCGCTTTGACATCCGATTCGTAACTTTTTGTTATACGTTCAGCAAATACAGTAGCCCTCAGATTAGGCCAAGGTTCGCCTGTTGCGTACGACACAAACAGTTTTTTCCATCGCGTATCGTCCGTTGTTCCGCCGGCGGGTAAATTGAATTTCCATGTACCTTCTCCCGAAGGGGAACGAACCATTGTATCGAGGCTATTCACAAAACCATATTCCGTCTGAATATCCTTCCGGCTCCACATTTCAGTAGGTGCACCCATCGCATCGCCGATCGCGGAACCGATCAGCAATCCGAGGACTTTGTTCCGATATACTTTTTCCGGAATGGTATTCGCGGAATTTGCCGATACCGGTAAAGGCTGATCTGCCTCTGAAATTTTTTCCGAACTGTCGCAGGCACACACGACGATGCAGAGGATAATAGCGGATCTTCTCATAAACCGAAACTTAACTATTTTAGAAAGAGAAACTCTTATCGGCACTCAATACATATTGTCCCGCGACATCGAGTAAGGCTGATTTTTCTTCGATGCCGAGGTCGAGAGGCAACTGCGCCAGGCCGATGATCCTGCGCAGAATCTCGGCCCCGCAAAATCCCTTGAGCAACGAGGCGTCGAATCCTTGGGGATACTTATAGTCTGCCAATAAAGTATTGAGTCTTGCCGCCGGCATCCGGGCCATCAGCAGGTGAGCCATCATGACGCCGAGGTCAAATTCAGCATGCCCGAAACAGGAAAATTCCGGATCGATCACCTTTACACCATTCGGCGTGTTGAGCCAGCTGCCCGGATAATAATCGCCATGGACTAACGTTTTCCCTACCTGCAGGTAGATTTTCCCCAGGTGGTCTAACCGTTCTTTCAGTAATGCGTTTTCTTTAAATGGCATTGAAAGGGCCTGCAGCCCGGACTGAATGGCATCCAGGTCAAAACCATTGCTGGCGAGGTATGGATAGTGGAAGATATGTGTGTGGTTCAATTTTTTCAGGTCATTGTTCGGGGGGAAGTTTTGGTGGTCGCCCAGTTCGCTATTGTGCAGAGCCGAAAGAAACATCACCAGGTGCCGCAACTGTCCATCCGCCACTTCGGCGTTCCGCCTGTACATGAACGTGTAGTCCGCACCTGCGCCGAGATCTTCCAGGGCAAGCAGAAAATTTGACGAATCGAAGCCGATGATTGCCGGGCAGCTTTCCCGGCAAAAAGTATTTGCTTCAATTGCCCGGTAAAAATAATTTTCGGCTACGATCCGGTCGGCAGGGGCTTCGATCCCCGGATATTTTTCAACCCATGGCCTCGACTGTTTTAAAATGAACGAGGACGATTGCGTTTTCACCCTCACTACAAAATTCATATTTCCCTCTCCGGCCTTTTCGATGAGAAGGACCTCCTGATCCGGCGCAATCCATCCGTTTTTTCGGACAAGCATGCCGATTTCCGGTTTGCGCGAATGATCGATGAATGTTGCGTCCGGATACAGATGATTGAATTGTTCAGCTGGAGTCATGGTCTTACATACAAGGTATCGAGACAATATAACAGCGGTTGAAACTCCGCAGCGCGCTTGCGCTATTTCTTTTCCCTGTTGATCAGAAAGGCGAGGGCCATCGCATATCCTTCCATCCCGAACCCGGTAAGCATGCCTGCGCATTTTGATGTGATCAGGCTTTTGTGCCGGAATTCCTCTCTTGCATACACATTCGAAATATGAACCTCGACGACCGGTGTCGCTATTCCACCGATAGCATCGTGAATGGCGACGGACGTATGCGTATAGGCGCCGGCGTTAATGATGATCCCGTCATAAGAAAATCCAACTTCGTGCAGCTTGTTCACGATTTCACCCTCCACGTTGGATTGGTAGTAACTCAGTTCAATAGCGGGAAAACGAGATTTCAACTGGCCCAGGAACTGTTCGAAAGACTGGTTTCCGTAAATGGAAGTCTCCCGTTTACCCAGCAGGTTCAGGTTGGGGCCATTGATGATTTGAATTTTCATTTGCGTTCTTTATAAAGCAGCCGGACACTTTCTTTAGGCAGATAGTATCACGGGCTGGTTAATTCTGTTAAAGTTAGGGGGCAAACGGTTAATAAAAAATTTCTTTCCTGTAATATTGAGGTATGAACTGGGAGATGCATATCAGACACTTTAGCCACTACCTGAAGATAGAACGCTCCCTGTCCGCCAATTCGATCGAAGCTTACGTGCATGATGTGGAACTGCTTCGCCAGTTTATGGAGATGAAGCACGCGGCCGTTTCGCCCGTTAAAGTTATACCCCGTCACCTGCATGGATTTTTAGAATACATCAATGAGCTGGGTATGAGTGCGCATAGCCAGGCGCGTATTCTTTCCGGGCTAAAGGGGTTCTATAAGTACCTGGTCTTCGAAGAGCTGGTTGAAAATGATCCCACCGTTTTGATCGAGGGGCCCAAACTCGGGCGGAAGCTTCCCGATACGCTGAGTTATCACGAGATTGAAAAGTTGCTGGAAGCGATCAACCTGTCCAAGCCTGAAGGTGGCCGGAACCGCGCCATGCTGGAGGTTCTCTACAGTTCCGGACTCCGCGTAAGCGAGCTGGTTGACCTCAAGCTAAATAATGTCTATTCCGACATTGGCTTTCTGCGGGTAACAGGAAAGGGCAAAAAGGAAAGACTGGTGCCTGTCGGCCGTGATGCATTGAAATACCTGCAGATCTACATCAACGAAATAAGGGGGAAACAGCCACTGAGACCGGTACAGAAGGGTTTTGAGTCATTCGTGTTTCTGAACCGGAACGGCCGGAAACTCACCCGCGTAATGGTCTTTACCATCATTAAAAATCTGGCTCTTGAAACGGGACTGAACAAGACGATCAGCCCGCATACGTTCCGGCATTCCTTCGCCACACATTTGATTGAAGGGGGCGCCGATCTGCGGGCCGTTCAGGAAATGCTGGGGCATGAATCCATTACGACGACGGAAATTTATACGCACCTTGACCGCGATTATTTGCGCCAGGTGATTCAGGAGTTTCATCCCAGGTCCTGATTCTTTCGTAACTTCGCCCTATGCAAACAAAACTCCTGCTGGTTTTTCTTTTGGGCCTGGCAACTATATCCCTGAGGGGTCAGTCCATTAAGACGACGACAACAAAAGGAGTGGATCTGTTAAAATTCGAGACCTTTACCGTCATGAAGGGTGAGGTCATGACACCCGCGGATGAAAAGAAGATCAACGAAAACACCTTGTTTCAGACGTTGAAAGGTGCCGTAGTAAAAGAAATGGAGTTAAGAGGATATAAATTTGTGGAAGACTCCACCGCCCAGTTGTATGTCAGTTACGTTGCCGGATCCTATAACTTTACCGATGGTGGGAGTATCGGCCCGTTAGGTCAGGCTCCCGCGTCGAACGCGGCGGAGATGAATCAATCGCGATCGTGGTCGCATGAGTCGCGCCAGGGTATGATGGTCCTCGATATTTCTGAGGGCCGTACGGGTAAGGAACTCTGGAAGGCTACCGGAACGCTCGCGCTGGACGGTGTTGACATGAGTCGCGCGCTGGATGCTGTGATCTACAAGGCTTTTAAAAAATTCCCGAACAGAAATAAAAAGAAAAAGTAGTTAACGAACGAATGTATAAAACGCTGATCCGACCCTTCCTCTTTTTAGTCGACCCTGAAAAAATCCACCATTTTGTCTTTAACGTATTAAAACTGGGAGGTAAGATCCCGGGCGTAAAATTTTTGCAGCGCTCTCTTTATTCCCTGGAAGATCCACGTCTCGAAAAAAAACTCTTTGGTATCACCTTTAAAAACCCTGTCGGCCTCGCCGCCGGTTTTGACAAGGACGCGCGGCTGATCGATGAAATAGCATGCCTTGGCTTCGGGTTCATCGAGATCGGTACGCTTACTCCAAAACCACAACCTGGAAACGACAAGCCCCGGTTATTCCGCCTGTTAAAAGACCAGGCGTTGATCAACAGGATGGGCTTTAACAACAAAGGTGTGACCGCCGCCGTAGAACAATTGAAGAAAAGAAAGTCGCATGTGATCGTAGGCGGAAACATCGGCAAGAATAAGATCACGCCGAACGAGAATGCACTGGAGGATTATACCTTGTGTTTTCAAGCGCTGTACGATCATGTGGATTATTTTGTTTTAAACGTGAGTTCGCCCAACACACCGGGATTGCGCGAACTTCAGGAAAAAGAACCCTTGCGTCGCCTTCTTTCGGACATCAAAAGATTGAGTCTTGCAAAAGCGCGACCGAAGCCGGTGCTCCTGAAAATCGCCCCTGACCTTTCGACGGATCAGCTAAACGACGTCGTGGAAATATTAAAAGATACCCACACGGACGGCGTGATTGCAACAAACACGACTGTATCCCGAGAGGGCCTTAAGACCGACCAGGCGACTCTTGACCAAATTGCAAATGGCGGACTAAGCGGCAAACCACTTTCGGCGCGTTCCACGGAAGTCATTCGTTACCTGAGAGAAAAGCTCGGCAAGAGCTATCCCATTATCGGTGTGGGCGGGATCATGTCGCCGCAGGATGCTATTGAAAAGATCGAAGCAGGCGCCGACCTCGTCCAGCTATATACAGGCTTTGTGTACGAAGGTCCGGGTCTCGTAAAAGAAATCAACCGGGCGATCCTGCGACGGCAAGGAGCCCGGTGAAACTCCGACTCTAATTCCGGTCAAAATACAACGTCGCTTTTACAGTTGCATCAACTTCGATTCCGGAATCCGGATCGGTATACGGGGTATCCTTTTCAATGAAGATCCGAAGCTTCGTTTCCGATAATTCCTTGATCGTGTAGGTCCCTGAAAGATCGATAAAATCCGTACTAAAGGTTATCGACAGGATGAGTTTGTCCCCATTTTTTTCCCAGGTGCCGGTGCTGGACTGGCCATCGTCGGACAGGGTGATAGTACCGTCGTTTCTGAATTCCACTTGCGCATCGAATGAATCATCCGTTTCACTAACGGGCAGCGGAATACCAAATGCGAGAACTTCTGCTTCAGCCATCGTGCCCTGCCAGTTTCCGGCAAGGTCGGCGAATGTATCGTCATCATCGCAGCCTGTCATCCATACGGCGCAGAAGACACAGAGAAAAGAGATTATTATTCTGATATTCATGGTATTCGAATTGAGTTTTACAAAGGTAAGTGGTTATGACCTCCGGTGGCCCTCCGCACTGATTAAGGGTATGAAGATTCGTTAAAGCCGGCGATCGGGAGACAAAGCGAGTCTGTGACCGGAAAAAAAGAATCCAAGCCGGGCCGGGCTCAGTGCGCATTTTATTAAATTTAGTACAACCCTTTTGACCGATGAACAAAATGAAGCCCTTCCTGTTTGCGCTGATCGCAGCGATTACCGTCGTCAGTCTTTGGTCCGGAAGGAATTCCGACAGGCCCGTGGCAATCCCTTATAACCCGCAATTGAGCGTCCCGATAACGATGTGCGGGTCCTTTCAACTGAACACGGCGGATACCGTAGCGAGAATAAAATTGCTGGAAGGACTAGGTAATCTACATTATCCGGTCACGACGAGTTCGCTCGACGCGCAGCGGTTTTTTGAGCAGGGTTTACGATTGATCTATGCATTTAACCATTGGGAAGCGATCCAGTCATTTCGCGAAGCGGTGCGGCTGGATCCGGACTGCGCTATGGCTTACTGGGGACTTGCCCTCGCATTCGGACCCAACCTGAACGATTGGAATCCAAAAGACAGGGAACGAATGGCGTTTGAGTCCATCGAAAAAGCGATTGGCAAAAAAGGAAGGATATCGCAGGTTGAAAAGGATGTAATCGATGCGCTGGCAACACGATACAATGGGAAAGCCTATGAGGTCAGGGATTCTTTGAACCAGGCGTATGCAGATGCCATGGCGCGCCTTTCGATCCGCTACCCCGACGATGCTGAGGTACAAACATTGTACGCCGACGCCATCATGAATACCATGCCGTGGGATTATTGGGAAAAAGACGGTACACCGAAAATGCAAACAGCGGAAGCGAAGAAGGTACTGGAAAATGTGTTGTTGAAATTCCCCGAACATCCGGGCGCCCATCACCTGTACATTCACCTCGTCGAAGCGTCGCCTGCACCTGAACTGGCGCTGAACAGCGCGAAATTTTTAGAGTCTGCGATGCCCGGGGCCGGTCATATCGTTCATATGCCTGCGCATATCTATGTAAGAACAGGTGACTATTCCCGCTCGATAGAAGTGAATACAAATGCCGTTAAAGTGGATGAAGAGTACCTGTCCTTTTCGGGAAACCAGGGTATGTACCGTCTGATGTATTATCCGCATAATATCGACTTCATAACCTACAGTTCATACATGGAAGGAAGGAGTAACCTCGGGATCCTGACGGCGCTGAAACTCGCGTATAAAGGCAACTACATGACTGAGGCAGTACCGGGTTTCTCCCAATACCTGATGGTGGAACCGATGATCGCCTACACACGATTTGGTAAGTGGAATGACATACTTGCGTTGCCTGATCCCGGGCACTCGATCTTGTACGCGCAGGTGATGTGGCGGTTTTCGAGAGGTCTTGCCTTCCTCCGGTCGGGTTACGACGCTGAAGCAACGGCCGAGCTGGTGAAACTTGACTCCCTCCATTCGCTGGATACCTTAAAATCCATTTACATAACATTTAATCCCGTATCCAGTTCCGCGAGGATTGCATCCAGCCTGTTACGGGGAGAAATATTATTAAAGCAAAGGAAGACCGATGACGCGATTGTTGCATTACGGGATGCCGTGAAGGCCGAAGACGAACTTCGTTATAATGAACCGCCGGACTGGAAAATTCCGGCACGTCATTTTTTAGGTGCAGCATTGCTGGAGTCGGGAAAATTTGCGGAAGCGGAAGCGGTTTTCCTGGAGGACCTGAAAAGGAACAGGGAGAACGGATGGTCGCTGACCGGGTTGCAACGCTGTCAGAATGCATTGGGTAAGAAAACAGACGTTGCCCTCACAGCCAAACGTTTCGCAAAAGCGTGGAAGAATTCCGATATCGCCTTGTCGACGTCGCGATTCTGAGCAAATAGGAAATGAATAACACAGCGATATAAACAGGCGATCAGTTACCCAGCGGTTTCATATAACTGAATCCGATCACAAAGGCGCGGTTGGTATTATTGGTATTGTCATTCAGTTTATCCTGCAAGTCAAGTAAGCCGAGTTCGTAGCGTAAGTCGAGCGACAGGCTTCCGTTTTTCAGAAAATACTCGAGTCTGCCTCCGGCATTCGGACCGAAGTCGAAACGTTTCGCATTACTGGTGTCGAAATCGAAATCCTCCGATGTGTCTGTGAATACTGCTCCTTCCGATTGGTATTTCCCGCTCAGCCAGAAAGCGGTGTAGACGCCTATGTTTCCATGAACCTTGAAATTCCGCAGCCCGGGGATGATAAATGTATAATCCAATACGATCGGAACTTCCAGGTACTGGGCCTTCAGCTTATCCGTTATCGTGTTGCATATCTTGTGATAGTAACCTTTCTGGATGTACTGAAGTTCAATACCCATACCGAAATTGGCCGTCATCTGCTTATAGCCCACGGCGCCAAACGTATAGCCCAGGTTGGAAACCTCCTTCCAGGGGGTTTTGGTTTTGTAGTTCGATAATGTTGGCCCCGCCTTGATACCGACGAACCAGATCTGGGCGGAAGCGAACGTTGAGGACAGCAATAAAAAAACGACAGGTAAAAATCCTTTCATAATAATATCTTTAAAATGGTTCTAAAACGTATTCGTATTCGCTGGGCCCGGTTTTTTCCACGTCCCGGTTGATCACCAGGATCAATTGACGTGGAGTGAAATACTTAATGATATACGGTTCGTCCGGACTTGCTTCCGGAAGAAGGGCGAGGACACTGTTGTTGTTCCGGAGTTCCCACGTGCCCGTATCTTCCCTTCCGCTGGGATTCACGCGGTCGAAATCGGATGTTGCTGCCGTTGTCGGGTTGGGCATGTACAACGTCAGCCTGTAATTGCTGAGGTCGGTTGAATTGTCTTTTACGCCATCGATGTACACTTCCACCAGCTTCCATCCGCCGGCAAGAACACAAAGTTTGCTGGGGCAGTCCGGAATATCGCCTCCGCAGGAGGCTTCAATAACAAGGAAAATTACAACCAGGATCTTAGGTAATAGTGATTTCATTCGCTTAACATTTATACGCTGTAGTGGTGTCTTCAATTTAATTTAATGATCTTTCTTACCTGCGTTCTGCCTTGCGACTCGATGGAAAGCAGGTAGGGACCGGATTCAAATTCGCGGACGGAGATATGATGTTCGCTTCCCGTTCCTTCAATGGTCTTCACTGTTCTGCCCATCATGTCGCGGAAGGTAAATTCAACGGGTCCGCTGGATGCAGGTAAGGAAATCGCTATTTCATCACGCGTGGGATTAGGATACAATTTGAGTTGCCCGTTCAGAGTCATTTCGGTGGGTGTGATCAGATATACAAAATCGTCCGAAAAGATCGTGCAGCCTGCATCTGTCACGGAGACGGAGTAAACGCCGTATTCGAGCGGGTTTATCTCAAATGTCTGCGACGTAGCACCCGGCACAAGGATATCGTTTTCATACCATTGGAGATTTCCGGTAGCTGTAGTACTCAGGATCGAACCGTTGTCGGTGATTAGTGGCGTACCTGGACAGATCTCGTATTCGCCGTAGCTTGTACGCTGTTCCAGTCCCAGGTAATCAAAACTTCCGCTGATGTACAGTTTTGTTTGAGATGTTGTAAGTGTATTGATGTTAAAACCTCCGTCACTGTTGCTGCCGGCGTCGGGATTCCAGGAATTCAGGCTTCCGGTTGCGAGGTCGAAGGATGCCAGGCCCGGTCGTGGCGCAACGGCTACACTATCGAAATATCCGCCGACATACAGGTCCGATCCGCCGATTGCGATATCATTCACTTCTCCGTTCACAAAATCCGGATTCCACGCTGTTACATTGTTGTTGGTGAGGTTCAGGGCCGCAACACGGTGCAGCCGTATGGATCCGCCGATACCGTTTCCAAATTCCCCTACCACATAAGCGGCGTTCGCAGCCACTTTGATCTTGTATACCGTGCCATTGCTCACCGGAGCCCAAGACAGAATCGCACCTGATGTGGCATCGACAGCGGCCAGGTTCGACCTCGGCTGACTTCCGCCCAATAAAGCGAAAGATCCGGCAGCATAAACCGTGTTACCCGTGATATCGATCGACAGCACGAACTGGTCCGTTGTTTTTCCGTCGCCGACGGAAGGGTTCCAGTTATTGACAATGCCGGTCGTGAGATCGATCGCGGCAAGTCCCGGCCTGACCGTTGTGACAGCATTGACCGCATAGAATTTTCCTCCGATGTAAAGCAGGTTGTCTTTTATCTCCATACTGGAGACGTATACATCCGGATCCGTTGTACCTAATCCGAATACATTGGGATTCCAGGGAAGCACGTTGCCTGTTGCCAGATCGATGGCTGCCAGGTTCCGTCGGGCGGACTTATTAATGGCGGAGAACTGCCCGCCGATATACAGGATGTTGTCTTTTACGGCGATCGTGTACACCACACCGCCATTGAGGTCAAATTGAAATGGCCAGGCCTGGTCGGTTGCATCGTCGAAAAGGGCGAACCCGTCCGGCCGGTTTACCCAGTTCATACCGTTCATATATCCACCGAGGAAAATATTTGTGGCGTTTGCTGCGAGCGATGAAACACTGCTGTTCGGATCCGGGGCCCATGCTGACAACGCGCCGGACGTGGCGTCAACAGCAGCAAGTCCGTTCCTCGCGGATGCGCCGATGGTTGTGAAATAGCCGGTGAAGTAGATCGTGTTTCCCACGATTATAAAATCATCGACCCAGTCAGATGCGCCAAGGCCTGCAACCCAACTCAGCAGCGTGCCTGTTGTTGTGTTCACGGCCGCGATCCCGTTCCGGGTTATTCCATTCACGAGGGTGAAGCCGCCGGCGACAAATAATGTGGACCCGGACAGTTTGATCTTACTGATGTATCCGTTGGTATTCGCTGTCCAGGCGGTGACTAACGCGCCGGTTGCCAGGTTGATCTTGGCAAGGTTAACACGTGGCAACCCATTTACAGCTGTAAAACTCCCTCCGATGTATATGGCATTGGCGCCGGCGTCGATCGCCAGGCTTCTGATATTGTAGCTGAACGTACCCACAACGGCGGGTGCCCACGTCGTGATCGCACCGGTTGATACGGTGAAGGCTGCCAGTCCGCTGCGCGCCTGGCCTCCAATTGCCGAAAAGTACCCGGCAACGTAGACGACACTGCCTGAAACTTCGATAGCCTGAATCGCATTGTTCGCATTGGGATTCCAGGTAGTCAGGTTTCCGGTAGTCAGATCAAAAGAAGCGATGTAATTCCTGGTCTGCGAGGCGATTGTATTGAAGTAGCCACCCACGTAGAGTGTTGTTCCGCTGATGAGCAGCGCCGTGCATGAATTATCGGGGTTTGGTTTCCAGGTACGGTCAACCGTCTTGTCTGCCCTGATGTGGGCGAGGTTTCTTATTTTAACGGTATCGATAGCGTCAAAGAAGCCGCTTACGTACCATCCGCCGGTACCGTCCGAGATGGTGAGATATACATCGCCATGTACCTTGGGCATGGATGTGTCAACGGTACTTCCCGTAACGAGGTCTGTAAGGGCAGTACTACCCGTGTAAGGTCCGACCTTGTCGAAAAAGCCAGTTAGCATTGTATAGCCGTTGGAGTGTTCCAGCCGCGCGGCACTGGAGTTCGTGATCCAGTTCTCTGTGCGGTGCGTCTCCGACTGCGGATAGACCTGTATCACTGTAAGCAGGGATACGAGATAAAAAATATGTAAGCGTCGTAACAACTGTGTAGAAAAAATCATGCAGGAATTGAATTTTAATAATGCGGAAATTAAGGAAATTAATTCCGCCGGGAAAATCTTTTTTATTTATGATGCCTGTATGTGGCCGTTCCGATCGTTGTATGAAAGGCGGTGAATGATTGCCTTCCGGATGAAGCGAACCTTAAAAAGGTTTGTAACTTTGCGGGGCCGCAGTCAGCGGATAGTGAACATCCGGACAGAGGGGATATGACACTTTTTATTTAGTTTTGGAGGATTGCGTAATAATGGCACAGAACACCTATAAGTCGAATACATTTAAAAAGCCCGAAAAGGAGAAAAAAGGAAAGGCGGCGTCCAGGTCAAAACTCAGTCTGGGGTTTTTAAAGGATCCGCGATTCAAGTTGGCGATCGGCTTTTTTTTCATGATCACGTCGGTTTTCCTGTTGCTCTCGCTGTTCTCTTATCTGTTTACGGGTCAGGCCGATCAGAGTGTGGTGGAATCCAGCGACGGTAGTGTAGCGGAATCGGGCCGGGAAGCCGCCAACTGGCTTGGACTTTACGGAGCGATCACATCACACTACTTTATCTTTCGGTGGTTCGGCATATCGGCTTTTTTTATCCCGCCTTTGTTATTTGTCGTCGGGTTTAAAATTGTTTTTAACCGCGAACTCCTTCGCGTTTTTTCTTTTTCCATTTTATCCATCTTCTCCGGTTTGTGGTTAAGCCTTCTGCTGGGATATATGACCATGATCAATGACGGCGTCAGTGAATGGAGTTTTCTCGGCGGCGGATTGGGATACCACCTGGCCGTATTGAGCGACGGGTTGTTCGGTTGGGGAACATTTCTCATCCTTATTCTTTCACTCTTCATTTTTATCATCTTTTATTTCAATGTGACAGCCATCCCCTTGTTTGTAAATGACCCCAAGCCCATGGGCAATGACGCGATCCTGGATGAGGAAAGAGAGGAGGATGATCCCTTGTTCTCGACCTATACAGATGACAAGGATAACTGGCCGGAACAGCCGGAGACACAGGTCAAAACGGAAGTAAAGCCTGTTGAACCAGTAAGACCAGTAGCGCCATTGAAGGAAGTCAAGCTTGAAGTGCAAAAGACCGAACCGCCTCCAAAGGAACAGAAAGCGGATCCCTTGTTCATCGTCGAAGAGCCGACCGATACGGAAAAACTTGCCGATCAACTCGTGCAGGAGCAAGGGCTGTACGACCCGACCCTTGACCTCAAGGGTTATAAATTCCCCCCGCTTGAGTTATTAAATGAATATGACACCGGAAAGGCCGGTGTTACGCAGGAGGAACTCAATCAGAACAAGGACAAGATCGTCGCCACACTGGTCAACTTCAAGATCGGCATTCAGAGTATCAAGGCAACGATCGGGCCGACAGTGACTTTATACGAGATTGTACCGGATGCCGGTATCAAGATCTCGCGTATCAAGAACCTGGAGGATGACATTGCACTGAGTTTGTCGGCATTGGGAATACGCATCATCGCACCAATCCCCGGGAAAGGAACGATTGGAATTGAGGTGCCGAACAAGAACAGGGAGATGGTCAGTATCCGTTCGGTGTTTGCCACACAAGGATTTGCAAAGACTGATAAGGAACTCCCGATTGCATTGGGTAAGACCATTTCAAATGAAGTGCTGGTGATCGACCTGGCGAAGATGCCGCACCTTCTGGTGGCCGGAGCAACTGGCCAGGGAAAATCGGTTGGTCTTAACGTGATACTGACCTCCCTAATATATAAGAGACATCCCTCGCAGCTGAAGTTTGTACTGGTGGATCCGAAAAAAGTTGAAATGTCGCTGTACAGTAAGCTGGAGAGACATTACCTCGCCAAGTTACCCAACAGTGAAGAGGCAATTATCACGGATACCAAAAAGGTAGTGCATACCCTGAATTCGCTCTGTATCGAGATGGAAAACAGGTATGAGATATTAAAAGATGCCGGTGCACGGAATCTGAAAGAATACAACGCCAAGTTTGTGTCGCGAAAACTGAATCCCAAGGAAGGCCATCGCTTCCTGCCGTACATCGTACTCGTAATTGATGAGTTGGCCGACCTGATGATGACAGCAGGTAAAGAGGTAGAGACGCCTATCGCGCGCCTGGCACAGCTTGCACGGGCGATTGGTATTCACCTCGTGGTGGCGACACAACGTCCGTCCGTTAATGTGATCACCGGTGTGATCAAAGCCAACTTCCCCGCCCGGCTTTCTTTCCGGGTAACGTCGAAGGTGGACTCCCGGACCATCCTGGATTCCGGAGGGGCAGATCAGCTGGTAGGTCAGGGCGATATGCTGCTTTCATCCGGATCGGACGTCATCCGGTTACAGTGCCCTTTTGTGGATACACCGGAAATTGAAAAGATCTGCGACTTTATCGGTTCACAGCGGGGATACGACTCCGCCTACATGTTGCCGGAATATGAAGGTGACGAGGAGACAGGACCGTCCAGCGTTGACCTTTCGGAAAGGGATGCCTTGTTCGAGGATGCGGCAAAGCTGATCGTCATGCACCAGCAGGGAAGTACTTCACTGATACAACGAAAGCTAAAACTGGGATATAACAGGGCGGGGCGGCTTATCGACCAGCTCGAAGCGGCTGGTATCGTCGGACCGTTTGAGGGAAGTAAAGCAAGGGAAGTTTTGATCAAGGACGAGTATAGTTTGGAACAATTATTGACTTCATTGAAAGAAAAACACAGCCAATCTTAACTTTGCACGCACTTATAAGCTTTACAAGAATGAAAAAATCGGTTTTAGGCCTCCTGGCGGCCTTTTTGACACTTTCGGTCTCTGCTCAATACGATCCCAAGGCCCTGGAAATCCTGGACGCGATGAGCAAAAAATACAAGTCCATCCCTTCTTTTGAAGCCAATATTGCGTGTACGCTTACCAATGATGTCGATAAAATAAACGAAGAGTTTAAAGGTAAGATCACCGTGAAGGGTGATAAGTATAAAATGGTGCTGCCGGAACAGGAAGTTATCAACAATGGCTCTACCATCTGGACATATCTCCCTGAAGCAAAGGAAGTTAATATCGACAACTACGATCCTGCGTCGGAGGATGTGAACCCGTCCAAGATGCATGAGGTCTATAAGAAGAATTTCAAGTACCTCTACCTGCAGGATAAGACAGAAGGAGGGGTTCTGTGCGAAGAAATCGACCTTGTACCGGAGAAAAAAGATGCCCAGTATTTCAAGATCAAGATGTTCATCAACAAAAAGGAAAAGACCATCCAGAGTTTTATAATGTTCGACAAAGGCGGTAACCGCTACAAGTATACGATCTCTAAATTCACCCCGAATGCAAAGATCGATGATGCCTTCTTCACGTTCGATCCGAAAAAATATCCCGGCGTAGAGGTCATCGATTTGAGATAGACCGCGCGAAATCAATGGAATTACGCGAAGCTGTTCTCCGGAATGGCTTCTTTTATTTTCAGGTAACTGATGATACGCAAGTTTCTTATTTTTGCGCCAGATAAAACCCATTGCATGACGCGCACCGAATTGTTTCAACAGATCAGGAAAAAGAGTTCTTACCTCTGCGTCGGGCTGGACACAGACCTCGATAAGATCCCTAAACATCTGTTGTCTTCGGATGACCCGGTTTTTGAATTCAACAAACAGATCATTGATGCCACTCACCCATATTGTGTCGCCTATAAACCCAATATTGCTTTTTACGAGGCGCTGGGACCAAAAGGATGGGTGAGCTTGCAGCGTACACTGGATTATATCCCCAACGACATTTTTACCATTGCCGATGCCAAACGCGGCGATATCGGGAATACATCCTCCCTATATGCCAAGGCGTTTTTTGAAAAACTGAATTTCGATTCCATAACGGTAGCACCGTATATGGGCGAAGATTCCGTAAAGCCTTTTCTTCACCCGGACAAATGGGTGATCTTACTGGCTCACACATCCAACCCCGGCAGCAGCGATTTTCAGCTTATCGAGTCTGTGGTAACAGGCCGTAAACTTTACGAAGAGGTGATCCTGAAGTCCATGCAGTGGGCTTCGCCCGACCAGCTGATGTTTGTTGTTGGAGCGACGCAGGCGGAAAAGATGGAAGGTATCCGGGCTTTGGCGCCGGAACATTTTTTTCTCGTTCCCGGTATCGGGGCGCAAGGAGGGGATTTGCGCATGCTTTCGGCACACGGAATGAATAAACAATGCGGACTGCTCGTCAATTCGGCGCGGTCTATCCTCTACGCTTCCCCCGGTGTTGATTTTGCCCTGCATGCAGCAATCGAGGCCAGGAAAGTTAAAGATGAAATGGAAAGCCTGTTGGCTACCTACCTGTAGGATTTTACCCTTTCTAAGAGCGGCACGTTCGGTTTCAGAAGTTGGCGGAATATCTTCCCTTGATTTTCGATTGATATTATCGTAAAATCGTATACCGTTTTTTTTAACACCGTTACCTGTGACTGAATCATTTTTACACTACCTCTGGGAGTATCAGTACTTCCATAAACATGACCTGCAAACGACGCAGGGCGATAAGATCCGGATCTTCCATACGGGGCAGCGGAACACCCATTCCGGACCTGACTTCTTTAATGCCCGTATTCAAATCGGGGAGATGAACTGGGTTGGCAGCGTCGAGATCCACGTTCATGCTTCGGGATGGCTGGAACACAAACACCACCTGGATCCCGCGTATGAAAACGTGGTGCTCCACGTCGTTTGGGAAAATGATAAAGCCATCAGGTATGAGGATGGTTCGTGGCTGCCTACATTGGAATTGAAAGACAGAGTTTCCGGTCAACTGTTCAACGAATACAAAAAGCTGTTGACCAGTGCGGAGATTATTCCCTGCTCAAAACGATTCCGTGAAGTGACCTCCATCACACGGATGGCCATGCTGGATCGGGTGCTGGTCGAAAGAATGGAGATGAAAGCTACGCAGGTGTTGCAGATGCTTCAGCGCAACAACAGCGATTGGGAGGAAACCTGCTATCAATTATTGCTGAAGAACTTCGGCTTCAAGGTAAACAACGAACCGTTCCTTCAGCTCGCCCAGGCGGTTCCTTATAAACTGTTGCTGAAGCATGCTGACAGTCAAATACAGCTGGAGGCCCTGCTGTTCGGTCAGGCGGGTTTTCTCGAAGAAGAAAATCGCGAAACATACTATCGGTTACTAAAACGGGAATACAAAATACTCAGTCAGAAGTACCGCATTTCGGAAAAAAAATTAAAAAAAGCACAGTGGCGGTTTCTCCGGCTAAGACCGGCAAACTTTCCCACCATCCGTATTGCACAGGTTGCCGCGCTTGTCTTCCGGAGGCGGAATTTTTTTTCCGCTTTTACAACCACGGAATCGGTATCAGGATTGACGGATTTTTTTTCCGTTAGCCAGTCCGTTTACTGGCTCCATCACTATCGCTTTTTTAAGGCATTTGAGGAGGAAATAACGTCATTGGGAGAGGCTAGTATCGACAATGTCATCATCAACACCGTGGTACCGGTAATGGTTGCCTACGGAAAATCCAGGGATGAGCAGGTGTATGTGGATCGTGCACTTTGTATCTTGCAGGATATTCATGCAGAAATAAACAAGATTACAAACCATTGGAAGAGCCTGGGCATGCACGTAAAGACTGCTTTTGATTCGCAGGCTTCGGTTGAATTGTACAACAGCTTCTGCGTGAAGCGACGATGCCTGGACTGTAACATCGGAGCCTATCTCCTAAATCCGAACAGGAAATGAATTTTTTTTTCGCTGCCATCAACATTGGCTTTCTGTTTTTTGCGGCCGGCCGGATGTGGAGGACGGATCAGGGAATTACGCGGAAATTTTTCTGGCCGGCATTCCTGCTCAAGCTGGCTGGCGGTATTGGCCTTGGGCTTGTCTATTCGTTTTATTATAAGGTCGGCGATACACTGGTCTATTTCCAGGACGCAACCATTCTCACCAGCCTGGCGCGAACGGATCCCTGGTTATACCTGAAGTTTCTTTGGTACGGCGACGAAACGTTCCCCGTCTGGGCCGATATTTCACTCGTTCAGTCCCGCGCCTTGTTCATGGTGAAGATCACCAGCATCGTGAATCTCCTGTCACACGACAACTACTGGATTACGTCGCTGTATTTTTCTTTTGCATCGTTCGCGGGAGCATGGGCGCTTGTAAAGCGGATTGTACGGTTCGATCCCGATCTTGTTCATGCCGCGGTTTTTTCTTTCCTTTTTTTTCCCTCAGTTGTCTTCTGGAGTTCGGGTCTGATTAAGGAAAGCCTCGCCATGGCATCTCTTTGTTATTTGTCGATGATCTATTTGCAACTACTGATGCGAGAACGTATGACCATACAGCAGGGAATACTGATCATCCTGTCGTTGTGGATAACCTGGAACCTGAAGTACTATTACCTGGCTGTTTTCCTGCCCGTAGCTGCTTCCAGCCTGGTCGTTAGCCATATATTTTCCGGGCAACTGAAATCACAGCCACCGGCTGTTAAAGCCCTGAGCGGACTGGTGATCTTCCTGGTCCCGTTGTTCCTGGTAAGCATCGTTCATCCCAATTTTTACCCGGAACGGTTTTTGGACGTGATCGTCTCAAACAACGAAGAGTTTCACGCCATATCCGATCCCGACGACCTTATATACTACCATTCGCTGGAGCCGACGTTTACAAGTATACTGTTCAATGCGCCGTGGGCATTGGTATCCGGACTTTTCCGTCCCTTTGTTTGGGAAGCCGGCACTGTATTTCAAGGTGTCATTTCCCTCGAAAACACGTTGCTCTTTTTGCTGACTGCGACGGCATCTGTTAATGTCCGCAAAATGATACGGTCTCCAGGCAGGATCATGCTGTTTTCCGTGGTGCTTTATAGCGTGTTGCTTTGTGTTTTTTTAGCGCTGTCCACGCCGAACTTCGGTACCCTTTCACGCTACCGGGTTGGCTTTCTTCCTTTCTTTCTCCTTTTGATATCGATTGAAAATCCGCTCATCGCCTGGTTTGCGAAGATCATACAAAGATCATCGTAACACCTTGTTCGGTAGGGTGCTGAAAATTACCTTTGCCCGCAGATTAGAAGCTATGGAGAATCCGGTTATTATTTTTGGCGCAAATTATCTGGGGAGGCAGGCGAAGGAAATTTTGGAAAGCAATGAAAACGTGGTCTACTGCTTTCTTGATGATAACAAACAACTTCACAATACTACAATCGACAACATCTCCGTGCTGGGAAGTACCGATGATGATGGATTTTTGAAGCTCATCGGAAAAAAATGCGAAGCTTTTGTCGCTGTCGATGAAAACAAGCTGCGCAAGAGCCTTGTCTCTATGCTGCAGGAAGTCAGACATGTTCAACCGATTAATGTAATTGCATCCTCAACGATCATTCCGGAATCTACGGATATAGGGCATGGTAATTTTATTGACCAGGGTGTACGTTTTGGCGCGGGCTCTGTTGTGGGAAATCATTGCCTGATTCATGCAGGCGCGATTGTAGGCATGGAATCCAAGCTTGGTGACTTTGTTCAGTTGGGAGCCGGCAGTATTGTAAATGCCGGAACACAGATCGAGGATGAAGTTTTCATCGGTTCGGGCGTTACGATCGTTGGTGGTATTACGATAGGGAAAGGTGCACGGATCGGCGCCGGTTCCGTCGTGATTGGTCCCGTGAAAGCCGGTGAAACGGTATTTGGAAATCCCGCACAGAAGGTAAAATCATAACTGACACATATGCCGCGGATATCCGAGACCGATCTTATTCTGAACCGTGATGGAAGTGTTTACCACCTTAACCTGCTGCCGAAACACATCAGCGAGACGATTATCACGGTTGGCGACCCAAGCCGCGTATACCGTGTCAGTCAATATTTTGACGATATCGAGTTTGAGATGAACAAACGCGAGTTTATCACGCATGTTGGTCTTTACAAGGGAAAGAGAGTGACGGTTATCAGTACGGGTATCGGCACCGATAACATTGAAATATTTTTTACCGAACTTGACGCCCTCATCAATATTGACCTTAAAACCCGCGAGCCGCGTCCGCGAAGAAAAAGGCTCAAGATCATCCGTATTGGTACGTCCGGCTCCCTGCAGGAGAACATACCGCTGGATTCCCACCTGGTAACAGACTATGGCATCGGTTTCGACAACCTGATGAATTTTTATAATCTTGAAATGGATGCAACGGAAGAAGCTATTGCAAAAGATATTCAAAAGAAAACGAGTATCTCGTTCACGCCCTATGTGATAAAGGGATCGTCGCTCCTGAAGAAACAATATGCCGGCGATATGCTCACCGGAAATACGATAACCACGCCGGGTTTTTACGCGCCCCAGGGAAGGGAGATCCGGTTGCCCCTGAAATATCCGAAGTTGTTGGAGGAACTGGGAAAATATTACAACAAGGCCAACGATCTCTGGCTGACGAATTTTGAAATGGAAACGGCCGGCTACTATGCGATGGCGCGGCTATTGGGGCATGAAGTACTGAGCGTAAATGCGATCATTGCAAACCGGGTCAGGAACAAATTCTCCAAAGACCCCAATAAGGTAGTTGACTCCCTCATCAAAAAAGTCCTTGAGCGGATTTGATCCCTTAATAAAGGTCTCAAAGGGCACTTACTGCATCGAAACGGAGCTATCCATCCGCATAATGTGCTTGCCAGCCACATACGGCTCATTGTTGTAGAATCCGGACAGGATGCGGTGCGCAATCTGCTCGATAATCAGTTCATCGTCCGATTTACCTTGCTTTCCTTGCCAGAAGATCCGGTGCGGATGTCTTTTCATATCCTCAACATAACCCTTTGCGCGGTTGTATTGTTCGTCCGTAAAAGTTATGGTGAAACAGGTTTTAACTTTTTGTGTGTCCATAGCGGGTAGAAATTTGCAATAGTTGTGCCATTTAGATTTTCAGATTAATAATACACAAAAACACGCTGCCGGGTCAATAGTTTGCCCGACTTCGGTCAAAAGTGTTCGTAGCTGAAACGGTCCTATTCCCCCATCCAGGGGGTGAATTAGCCGTTTTTACCCGATTTTTACCCCTGAAATTCGCCGAAATAGCATTTAGGAAATGGGCCGAAAAACTTTCCAGCCATCTATTGCTTCGGGAGAGCGTTAGTTCAATATTCACAGCACTGAATAGTTACATTTGTCACCCATGAGAAACTGCACCATCTTCAGATTATCCAATGGCATCCGCGTGGTGCATCAACATATTCCGACGACCAATATCGTCCATTGCGGGATATTCCTGGGTATTGGCAGCCGCGACGAGACGATTGCCAACCAGGGGATAGCCCACTTCTGGGAGCATATGGCTTTTAAAGGCACCCGGCGACGCACCTCTATCGACATCATCGAAAGCCTGGATTCTATCGGTGGCGAGTTAAATGCCTTCACGGACAAGGAAAAAGTAGTATTCTATGCTTCCGTCCGGGATCAGTATTTTGAACGGGCGGTTGACGTACTAACCGATATTACCTTCCAGTCCATCTTCCCGGAAAAAGAACTCGAGAAAGAGCGGGGCGTCATCCTCGAAGAAATGGCCATGTATTTCGATAGTCCGGATGATTCCCTGCAGGATGAACTGGAAGCCGTCGTCTTTAAGAACCACCCAATGGGCATGAATATCCTTGGAAGCGAAGAGACGGTGAGTACTTTCAGGAAAAAGGATTTTGTGTCATTCTTTGGTGAGCACGTTGACAACCGGAAGATCGTTTTCAGTTGTATCGGCAATATTACACTTGGACAGGTGGAGAAGCTGGCAAAGAAATACCTTGAACACAAGCCGGCCTTTAAGTCGGCGGCACGCCGGAAAAAATTCAATTCGTATAAGCAAAATGAAAAGATCCTTCAGCGTGGTGTAAAACAGTCCCGGTGTGGTATCGGCCGTGATGCGTATCCATTACTTCATGAAAACAGGATACCGTTTTACGTGATGTCGAATATCGTCGGGGGACCGGGGATGAACTCACGTTTAAGTTTATCCGTACGGGAGAAGCACGGGCTGGTTTATTCGATAGATGCCCAGTACCATGCCTATAGCGACACAGGTATGTTCGCCATATACTACGGAACAGAACCGAAACAGGTGGCAAAGTGTATGAAGCTGATCCGGAGAGAAATGGATAAACTCTGCGATAAACGATTGAGTCCGCGTGAACTTGCTTCCGCCAAGGAACAGATCAAAGGACAGCTGGCCTTGTCTGAAGAAAACAACCTGGGACTGATGATCATGATGGGTCGGGCGGTGATCGACCACGACCGGGTACCGCCGTTGTCGGAAGTCTTCGAGAAGATCGATGCCGTCGATTCAGCGACACTTCAGCAGGTAGCGAACGAAATGTTCGATGAGACGAAGTTGAGCTATCTTTTTATGGAGCCCGTCCTGAAGTAAGACTGGACGTGCACGGCCAATCTGATTATGGATATAATTAACGAAGATTTCCAGCGTTATGCTGAAGAGCATTCTACAGGTGAAAGCGAATTGCTCAGACGGATAAACCGCGATACTCATGCGAAGGTATTGATGCCACGTATGTTGTCAGGGCACCTGCAGGGCCGTGTACTGGCTATGATCAGCCAGATGATGAGGCCAAAAAGAATTCTGGAGATCGGAACCTATACAGGATACTCAGCCATATGCCTGGCAGAGGGACTCGCGGAAGACGGAAAACTTGTCACCCTGGACATCAACGAAGAACTGGAGCACCGAGTAAGAACATATTTTGAAGAAGCAGGGCTATCCCAAAAAATCCAATACATGATCGGAAACGCCCTGGAGATCATACCGGCGTTGACGGATACCTTCGACCTTGTCTTTATCGACGCGGATAAGGAAAACTACCCCAGGTATTTCGACCTGGTCATCGACCGGGTGAGACCCGGCGGTGTTATCCTGGCTGACAATGTTCTTTGGAGTGGTAAGGTGCTCCAGGAAAAACAGGACAAGGATACGAAAGCGGTGGATGCATTTAATAAGAAGATACAGGCAGATAAACGGGTGGAAAACGTACTTCTTCCGATACGGGATGGTATTTTTATGATAAGAAAGGTATCTTTGTAGAACTGTTTAGCTTATGAAAATATTTTTCGCGCTATTTTTTGCTACAGTATACACTGTAGCCGCGCAGACACCCCAGGTTCCTCATAAAATGGAATTTGCCGGAATGACCCTCACCATTCGCGACGATGCGCGCAGGGAAATTCAAAAGGATGTCAATGCTCTGACACAATCTCCACGGCACCATGCTATCAAGGTTGAACGTGCCCGGACTTATTTTCCCGTCATCGAGAAAGTTTTCGAGGAGGAAAGAGTGCCGGACGATTTCAAGTATCTGGTCCTTCAGGAAAGCGCGTTGATCGCCGATGCTGTTTCCGTCTCCAACGCCGTCGGATTCTGGCAGTTCAAGGATTTTACAGCCCTTGAAATGGGCTTGCGTGTAGATAAGGAGATCGACGAACGACTCAATATTGTATCCTCCAGCCGGGCGGCAGCGCGGTATATTAAGAAAAACAACTTCTTTTTCAACAACTGGGTCTATGCCTTGCAAGCCTATCAGATGGGTGCTGGCGGTGTCTTAAAAACCGTGAGCGCGAATCAAAATGGATTAAAACATATGGAGATCACCAGTAACACCTATTGGTATGTAAAAAAATTCCTCGCTCACAAAGTCGCATTCGAAAGCGACGTTAAGGCCGCAGGCCAGATCAAGGTACTTTCCTATGAAAACAGGACAAAAAAACGGCTGGCGGAAATTGCCAGCGAAGTGTCGGTTGATGAAAATGAACTGAAGCAGTATAACAAGTGGGTCAAGACTTCCGTCATACCGGATGATCGTCCTTATATGGTAATGATCCCCGTTGTCGGAGAGGGAAAAGCAATCACGATCCCCGCGTCGGCAACACCGACTGCGTCTGCACGGCCATCCGCTGAAAATGGAAAGCAAGGTGCTGCCTCCATTGCAAGCCGGAGTAAAATCAATGGAATAACTGTGATCAAAGCCTCTGCCGGAGACAACCCGTCAAAACTCGCGAGTCGCGCCGGGGTCGATATTTCAGCTTTCCTGAAGTGGAATGACTTGTCTATAAGCGACCGTATCGAACCGGACCAGTATTACCTGTTAGGAAAAAAACGAACCAGGGGCAGCGAAGCTTTTCACACCGTGGCGTCAGGCGAAAACCTCTGGAAGATCAGTCAGCTTTATGGTGTTCAGATGAAAAAGCTGAAGCGTTACAACCGCATCAGTTCGGACCGTGATCTCGCGCCGGGGATGACAGTGTGGTTGTCAGCTATGAAGCCGAAAGATTCCGACAAAGTGGTTGCATCTGCGGATATTGTTCAGGTTGATAACAAACAGAGTTTTTCCTGGACGGCAAACCCGGATGCTACCGAGCCCACCGCCTCCATCAAGCCGGTGATCAACGAGACAACTGCTGTAAATTTTGTTGCTCCTTCACCGGAGGTTGGCGAACAACGTGATTCGACCCTGACAACCAAACTAAAAGAAGAACCGACGTTGACGGTCCCGGTGGAAAACAACGTTCCGGAGGCTGAGGTGAAACAATCAGTCAAAAATGAACATGTTGTGCAGGCAGGGGAGACGCTTTATGGTATTGCCAAGCTGCACGACCTGAGTGTGATGGACCTGGTGAGCGCCAATAACCTCAATCTCCAGCAAGGTATCAAGCCCGGGCAGGTTCTGCAGCTCAAACCGAATCAACCCGCTGAAAGTGAACCGGTTGTGGTGGAGAAAGTCACAGAAACGGAACACATCGTGAAATCTACGGATACGCTGTACAGTGTTGCCCGGAAGTACAATGTCACTATCCAGGACCTGATGGAATGGAACGGTAAAAAGGATTTTACCCTTTCTGTCGGGGAGAAGTTAAAAATCAGGGCGAAGTAGGCCCTTCTTTTTTGACATTTTCCCATAATTTATTACCTCGCTTCGTGAATTTTCTGAATACCGTATCAGATATCCCCGCAAAAGGATATTTTTGTGATTAGTGTGATTCAGAAGAGCCAGATTTAAGATATTGATGCAAACCGAAATAAAAGCCATTGACTTGGTCATGCTCGTCGATGATAATGACACTGACAATTTTATCAGTAAGCGTATTATCGAGATCACCAAGTTTGCCAAGCGTGTAGAAGTAAAGGGGTCAGGTAAAGCTGCATTGGATTACCTTCGTGAAAATCAGACCAGTCCTGAAAATCTCCCCAGCCTTATATTCCTTGATATCAATATGCCTATTGTGGACGGCTTCGTCTTTCTGTATGAATTTGAAAAATTCAATGAAGTAGTCCGTAATAAATGCAAGGTCATCATACTATCCAGCTCCGATAACAAGCGGGATATCGACAAAATCGTCAACAACAATCATGTTATCAAGTTCATTACCAAGCCACTAACGGAAGTGGCGCTGGATGAGATCAAGCTGAACAACATTTAAGCTTTATTGTTAGGTGTTTAGGCCCTATTTTTGGCCTGAAAATCTAACCGTATGAAAAAAATCCTCTACTCATTCCTTTTACTTGCTATCCTGATTGCAACCGCTCCACGGCATGGTCAGGCGCAGATTGTAAAGCCCGACTCGTTGTCGCACTGGAAAAAGAAACTGGTATTCAATCTGAACATCAATCAGGCGGCGTTTTCATCGAACTGGAAATCGGGCGGTGTAAACTCCATCGGCCTCAACAGCCTCTTCAACTACCAGGCTAACTACGCCAAGGACAAGATCTCCTGGGACAACCAGATCGATATGCTCTATGGGTTTGTGAATAATTCCGGCCAGGGCTACCGTAAAACACTGGACCGCATTTTCCTGGATACAAAATTCGGATATAAGCTCAGCGACAAATGGGGCTTGTTTACATCGCTCAACTTCCTCTCGCAATTCGCCGAAGGTAATAAATTCGAGAAGGATGCAAACGGAGTCGAACAAAGCATCCTCATCTCCGATATCTTTGCGCCTGCTTTCATTACATCAGCCTGGGGTCTCGAATATCATCCCGTGGATTACTTCAACGTCAGGATATCGCCGTTTTCGCCCCGCATAACCATCGTGAACGACCCGGAACGTTTTATTCCCGCTGTTGATCCCGTAAGCCCCTATGGTGTTACACCACCCGATGAGACCCGGGTGGAGTGGCTTGCCTTCCAACTTGCCGCGGACTTTAACAAAGATATTGCGCCGAACCTGAATCTGAAGTGGCGGTACCTCATGTTCGCCAATTATGAAACACTGGAACTGAAGACCATCGACCACCGCCTGGAACTCATGCTGAATGCTAAGGTAAACAAGTTTATTACCGTGGGACTTGGAGGAATTTTATTGTATGACTACGACCAGGATTCCGGGGCACAGCTGAGCCAGGTCTTTAACCTGGGTTTTGCATTCTCCTATCAGAATTTTGCCGAACCCAAATAACGGACTGAAAAATCAACAAAGGCCTGAAATTTTCAGGCCTTTTCCTTTCCTGCCGCCAGAATTTTAAATTGCACCATAAACAGACCTGTCATGTCGAAAGAAACATTTGTAGAGGCGATCAATAAGTCGTACTCCACGCCGCTTCCATCTATTTACCTGGGAGCCGGAGTTTTTGGTGGTGAGATTATTGGAGAAGCAAAAGTGAACTTGCCATTGCGGATGATGAACCGGCATGGTCTGGTTACCGGCGCCACCGGTTCCGGTAAAACAAGGACGCTCCAGCTGATGGCCGAACAACTTTCGGCGGCAGGCGTACCTGTCTTTATGCCGGATATGAAAGGGGACCTGTCGGGGATATCAAAGGAAGGAACCGCCAACGACAGGATCAATGAACGCGCTTCCGCGCTGGGTATGAAGTACTCACCCTCCGGTTTCCCGGTTGAACTATATTCATTGAGCGGTAAGCTCGGTGCACAAATGCGTGCAACAGTCACCGAGTTCGGCCCGACTCTTTTGGGAAAGATCCTGGAGCTGAATGACACGCAAACAGGCGTATTGAATATACTGTTTAAGTACTCCGATGATAAAAAACTTCCCATCGTCGATTTTAATGACCTGAAAAAGGTGCTGAACTATTTAACGGAAGGACCAGGCGCTGCGGAGATCAAAGGCGACTATGGGAAAATATCCCCCGCCACTACAGCGACGATCCTACGAAAGATCGTGTCGCTGGAACAGCAGGGCGTCCACCAGATCTTCGGAGAGACGTCGTTCGATGTTGACGACCTTTTTGAGAAAGTCGACGGCCGCGGTGTGATCAGCCTGCTCAATGTTTCCGATATACAGAGCCAACCGGCAATCTTCTCCACTTTCATGCTGGCGCTGCTGGCCGAAATCTACCAGCGTCTTCCCGAAGCCGGAGACCTCGATAAACCAAAGCTGATCTTCTTCCTGGACGAAGCACACTTGTTGTTTAACGATGCACCTAAAGCGTTCCTGGACCAGATCGACCAGGTCATCCGACTGATCCGCTCCAAGGGAGTAGGTGTTTTCTTTTGCACCCAGCTAACGCAGGATATTCCGCCGACGGTTTTGTCACAGCTGGGTAACCGTGTACATCATGTAGTCAGAGCCTTTACACCGAATGACGTTAAAGCACTGAAGGAAACCGTACGGTCTTTTCCCAGGTCGGCCTTTTATGATATGGAACAACAGTTTACACAGTTGGGTACAGGTCAGGCATTTATCACGGTGCTGAACGAGAAGGGTATACCTACCGAAACCGTTGTCACCCACCTGGCGCCACCTGCATCGGTGATGGGACCGGTTGCCGAAAGCGAGTATCAAAAGTTACTGGATACATCCGACATCTACCGGAAGTATAAGGATACAGTGGACCCTCAGAGCGCTTTTGAAATCTTGAATACCAGGATCAAGGAGCGCGAGGAAGAGCAAGAAGAAATTGAAAAAAAAGAGGAAAAACCCAGGTCAACCTCAGCCCGAAAAGAGAAATCGACCTTTGAAGAAGTAATTTCGTCACCTGTAGCCAAGCAGGTTGGCCGGGAACTCGTTCGCGGTGTCTTCGGTGTTTTATTCGGAACAACTACGCGCAGGTCCACCCGTAAACGCGGAGGATTGTTTTAAGGATTTGGAATGACCGACCGCTAACATGCCGGCTGAGGGCAAGTCACGCTGGCGTACGATTTAAAAATCGGTGTCCAGGCCCAGCCTATCTTTCAGTTCCTTTAATGCAGGATTTTTCTCGAGCAGAAATTCGAACTTATCACGGGATGTATACATCATTTTTTTGTCATCCGTTTCTTTCAGTTCCCCGACTACGAGAATGGTTGTATTCTTCAGGTTGTCGCGCAGGAACGTTGTCAGTTCACTCTTGATGTTGTTGAGCATAGTCTCCTGCACCGGACTCAGGAGGTTTACAATAACCTTGTTGTCTTTTAGTTCATAAGGCTGCGCCAGCAGCTGGTACTCCGCCTGAAATTTTCTGCGCTGTTCCGCAAATGCGAGCCACAATGTGTGCAGCTGTTCCGCTGAGAAGGCGTTGATCACATCGGGCGTGATTTCTGTCGTCGCCGTCACAACTTCTTTTTTCGGCTCTACCTTGAGCAGGTCGGTAAGCTTCAGCGTGGTACGGGGAGTTGACTTTGTTTTGACCGGCCCATCTTCCGCGGGAGTAGCGGTTTTTACAACAGGGGCGGCAGGGGTTTCAATGCTATGTAACTCTTCCTTGCCGTTGTCCGGCACCGTCGAATTCCCGTTAGCATGATCCTGAGGGGCAGACTCAGACTCTACACTAATTTTTTTTTTAACCCCTCCGCCGAAGGCGAATGACTTAACTGACTGAGTTGGACTACTGACCCAACATGGGCCATTTTCATGAGAGCCAGCTCAATAGAGAGACGCTGGTTTTTGCTCGTCTTGTAATTGATGTCGCACTGGTTGGCAATGTTGAGCCACGTCAGCAGCAACGAAGGGGGTGAAGCCTGCGCTTGCTGGGCGTATTTTTTCTTGACCGCTTCGGGCACTTCCATGAGGTTGGTCGTCCGTGCATCCTGCGATACCAGGAGATTACGGAAGTGCTCGCCTAGTCCGACGATAAAATTGTGGCCGTCAAATCCTTTACGCAGGATCTCATCCAGCAACAGTAACGGTTGTGTGTGATTTTGCGTGAGCAGCGCGTCGACAACCTGAAAATAATAATCGTAATCCAGGATGTGGAGGTTGCTGAGCGTAGCCTTGAATGTCACACCTTTCCCGGAGGAATAGGTGACCATGAGATCGAAAATGGAAAGCGCATCGCGCAGGGCGCCGTCGGCTTTTTGAGAGATCAGGTGTAGTGCTTCATCCTCCGCGGGAATTCCTTCGTGCTGGGCGATCTTCTTTAGGTGCCCCGCGATATCACTGATCTGGATCCTGTTGAAGTCGAATATCTGGCAGCGCGAGAGGATCGTGGGGATAACCTTGTGTTTTTCCGTGGTAGCAAGGATAAATATCGCGTAGGGAGGAGGTTCTTCCAGTGTTTTCAAAAAGGCATTAAATGCCGCATTCGAAAGCATGTGAACTTCATCGATGATATAAACCTTAAATTTTCCGAACTGTGGAGGATAACGGACCTGGTCGATCAGGTTCCGGATATCTTCCACGGAGTTGTTGGAGGCGGCATCCAGCTCAAAGATGTTCAGGGAGTTGGTTTCCGCTTTTTCTTCGAAGCCGTTGATGAGCCTGGCAACGATGCGGGCGCAGGTAGTTTTACCGACACCACGTGGTCCGCAGAAGAGCAGAGCCTGGGCAAGTTTGTTATTGTCGATGGCATTTTTGAGTGTAGTTGTAATGTGCTCTTGGCCAACCACTTCGTCAAAACCCGTCGGGCGATATTTCCGTGCCGAAACAACAAAACTCTCCATTGGCGCAAGATAAAATTCAAATCACAATTAACAATATCAATTTTGCACATTGATCTTCCCTGCTCATGAAATAATTGTGATTCGAAAGAACGGATGTTGTTCATCGATCCACACCTTGCGATATCCTCGCGTCAGGGCGATTTTTTACGGATGCTTTCCCGGCTTCCTGAGTTCAGATGTATTCATTTAACGGAGCCCGGCGAATGGAAACTTTTTTAAGTCTATATTTGTCTCCCCTTTGTGTGAGGGGCCGGATTCGCCGGCACATTGCCATTTTTGTTCATTGAAATTTGGGGCCGACCGGTATTGACAGGATGTGTAATATCGTATGCAAGCATGCAGGCTCATGGGATGAGAGCCTTAAAAGATAGTTCCAAATCATACTTGGCGAGTCTAACTACGCCATGGCTGCTTAATTTATCCGATAGGGTAAATTAGCCTCGTCCCGATAAGATCGGGAAAGCCATCATCGCTCAGCATTGTCGTTTTGCAGGTGCTGATCAGCGATGTCGTTATGCAGAACTGCTCCGTGTGATGTTGCTAAGCACGGTTAAGACCAGTAACTAAGGAGAAGTTTAGGCTGTTGCCTGCCTTACTTTTCCCGACAATCCAAAGTCAACTAAGCATGTAGAAAGTACGCTTTTATCTTCTCTGGACCAGAGTTCGATTCTCTGCGGCTCCACTATCGTCACGCTTCCGCCCGAGCCCGGGCGAAGCTGACGCTTTTTGTTAAGTTCATGTTCATGATTGGTGGGCACCAGCCTGGCTCCATGCAGACCGCGCCATAAAAGGAATAAGCAGTCAAAAATCTCCTGGCTTTATTAACGTTTAATGAGGTCTGGCCGCCACTAAGCGATCCAACCTGGTTGGAATGTGTTGACTTTTATCTCAGCACGCCGCATCGCGAAAGCGACAAACCTTTTAATCCAACACCTCCGCCGTCTGACGAACAGCAATACCACCAGCTTGGTTTGATGACTGCTCGCTTTCCGGTGTCGAAGGAACGGGTACAGTCATAACCCGGCCCCACATCAATTTACCCCACACCCGCTCATGCAGGTAGAATAACCCGATCTTGGTGAAGACCTCAAATCCACCGATCGTCAGGGCATTCAGCGGCTTATTGGTGATGAACCATGCCACAAAGATCGTATCAAGGGTACCGACTATCCGCCATGTCACACCTTTCGTAATACTTCGCGCATGGGTAGGTCCCACACCATGAATCCGTCCCATCGGGATAACATTCCATAGACGTTCATGCAGGTAAAAGAGGATGATCTTGGTCAACACTTCCGTCAACCCGATCTTTAAGGAAGCACCGATATTACCCGTCACCATAAAAGACAGGAAAATTGTATCCATGGTGCCAAGAGCCCGCCAGGTCACACCTTTTACAAAACTTCGGGTATGGGAATCGGTCATGGAATGTCTGGTTAATTGAACCGTAAATATACTAGTTCTATAGATAAAAGAAATATCTGTCTTATTATTGGCATCCGGAGGTCAGAAAGGGGGTTTTTAAGCCCCTCAAAGCAAGCATTGCACGACGGCGCGCCCTCGTACGGCCATTGTCACCTTTACATCAGTCAACCCTCGGGCCGGGCTTTCGGCACTCGCCAGCCACCCGCACCTGCCACCTCGGGCTCAGACAAATGCCTCAATCCCTCGCGCAAAAGCCCACATTATTGTCGAAACCCGATTGAACCGCTCCTTTTCCATGAAACCTTCCCGCCTGTCACACCCTCGAGCAAATACCCTTTTTGATTTTTCACGCTACCCTAAAGGCTCAACTACCGGCACAAGTACAATCATGTTGACCAACTGAATCGATTGACTACAGCAGGTACTTCTCATCAAACACAATTTTATTTTCAGTCAAAAGCCTTTTATACTCATCGTAGAATGTTTCGGCTTTATGATGTGCCTTTTGATTTTTTACATACTCGATAATTTTGTCTTTTTCCGTTATTGAATAAGTAAAAGCCCCATAACCTTCTTGCCAGGACGAAAACAAAGGGAACTTTCCACATTCTTTCATCCAAATACTACTGGCAACCTTAATGTTCTTCACATAGTCGCTCAAACTTACAGATGGATGTAAGTCAGAGAAGATATGAATATGGTCGGGCATGCTGTTGATCCTGTACAATTTGCACTTGTGGTTGTTGATGATTCCCCAGATGTATTTGTACAACTCGCTTTCGTGGGCCTCTGATAGTGTCGCTTCGCGATATTTGGTGCCGAAAACAATCTGATAATAGATTTGCCTGTAGGTGCCCATGATGTGTAGAGTAATGTTCAATCCCCTTCGGGGTTGATGACAACGTTTATTCAAGCCTGCGACTTTGTCGGAGGTTATTTAAATTTAAGCCCTTCGGGCTTATCGATCAAGACCGATTTTTTTCTGGCAACAGAGTTTTTCAGTTATTGAAATTCAAGCCCTTCGGGCTTGCGAGAGATGATTAGGTTGTGTTTGAGTCCCCAACGTTATCGGAGGTTATTGAAATTGAAGTCCTTCGGACTTGGGTGATGGTGGGTTGTTCGGGACACAGACTGCTGTTGGAGATTTTTAGTTCAAGCCCTTCGGGCTTGGTGTGATGGTTGGTTTGGTCGTGGCGCCGCCTTTGTCGGAGGTTATTGAAATTGAAGTCCTTCGGACTTGAGGTGATGGTGGGTTGTTCGGGACACAGACTGCTGTTGGAGATTTTTAGTTCAAGCCCTTCGGGCTTGGTGTGATGGTTGGTTTGGTCGTGGCGCCGACGTTGTCGGAGGTTATTGAAATTGAAGTCCTTCGGACTTGGGTGATGGCGGGTTGTTCGGGGTGCAGACTGCTGTTGGAGGTTTCAGTTCAAGCCCTTCAGGCTTGGTGTGATGGTTAGGTTGTGTTTGAGCCCCCGACGTTGTCGGAGGTTATTGAAATTGAAGTCCTTCGGACTTGGATGATGGTGGGTTGTTCGGGACACAGACTGCTGTTGGAGTTTTAGTTCAAGTCCTTCGGACTTGTGGAGATTGGTTGGTTTGTTCGTGCCACCGACTTTGTCGGAGGTTATTGAAATTGAAGTCCTTCGGACTTGAGGTGATGGTGGGTTGTTCGGGACACAGACTGCTGTTGGAGATTTTTAGTTCAAGCCCTTCGGGCTTGGTGTGATGGTTGGTTTGGTCGTGGCGCCGACTTTGTCGGCGGTTATTGAAATTGAAGTCCTACGGACTTGGGGTGATGGCGGGTTGTTCGGGGTGCAGACTGCTGTTGGAGGTTTTTAGTTCAAGCCCTTCGGGCTTGGTGTGATGGTTAGGTTGTGTTTGAGCCCCCGACGTTGTCGGAGGTTATTGAAATTGAAGTCCTTCGGATTTGGATGATGGTGGGTTGTTCGGGGTGCAGACTGCTGTTGGAAGGTTTCAGTTCAAGCCCTTCGGGCTTGGTGTGATGGTTAGGTTGTGTTTGAGCCCCCGACGTTGTCGGAGGTTATTGAAATTGAAGTCCTACGGACTTGGGGTGATGGTGGGTTGTTCGGGATGCAGACTGCTGTTGGAGGTTTCAGTTCAAGCCCTTCGGGCTTGGTGTGATGGTTAGGTTGTGTTTGAGCCCCCGACTTTGTCGGAGGTTATAGAGATTGAAGTCCTACGGACTTGGGGTGATGGCGGGTTGTTCGGGGTGCAGACTGCTGTTGGAGGTTTTTAGTTCAAGCCCTTCGGGCTTGGGATGATGGTTGGTTTGGTCGTGGCGCCGACTTTGTCGGCGGTTATTGAAATTGAAGTCCTTCGGACTTGGGGTGATGGCGGGTTGTTCAGTGTGCAGACTGCTGTTGGAGATTTTTAGTTCAAGCACTTCGGGCTTGGGGTGATGGTTAGGGTGTGTTGGCGCCCCCGACGTTGTCGGAGGTTATTGAAATTCAAGCCCTTCGGGCTTAGGCGATGGTTATTTTCGTTCGAGCCACCAGCCTTGTTGGGTTTTTCTGAGCTTTCGACTTCTCAAAGGATATGCCATCCGGTCATATTGCCCATGATTGAGCGCATTCTAGATAAGCCCGAAGGGCTTCAATTTGTATAACTCCCGGTGCCACCGGGAGAGTCTACGGAACGACGCAGCTTGCTCCGTATCTGCGTTTCGGCGACTTGGATCAATGCCTGGAGCATTCTGCCACAAGCCCAAGGGGCTTCAATTTGTATAACTCCCGGTGGAACCGGGAGGTTCTATGAATCCGTCTATATCAACCCCGAATGGGGTTGAACTACGCAGCTTGCTCAGGAACTGGGTTTCGGCGACTTGGATCAATGCCTGGAGCATTCTGCCACAAGCCCAAGGGGCTTCAATTTGTATAACTCCCGGTGGAACCGGGAGGTTCTATGAATCCGTCTATATCAACCCCGAATGGGGTTGAACTACGCAGCTTGCTCCGTATCTGGGTTTCGGCCACCTAGATCAATGCCTGGAGCATTCTGTCACAAGCCCGAAGGGCTTCAATTTGTATAACTCCCGGTGCCGCCGGGAAAGTCTACGGAACTGTGCGTATCAACCCCCGAACGGGGTTGAACTACGCAGCTTGCTCAGGAACTGGGTTTCGGCGACTTGGATCAATGCCTGGAGCATTCTGCCATAAGCCCCAAGGGCTTTCAATTTGTATAACTCCCGGTGCCGCCGGGAAAGTCTACGGAACTGTGCGGTATCAATCCCCGAACGGGGTTGAACAACGCAGCTTGCTCAGGAACTGGGTTTCGGCGACTTGGATCAATGATTGGAGCATTCTGCCACAAGCCCAAGGGGCTTCAATTTGTATAACTCCCGGTACCACCGGGAGAGTCTACGGAACTGTGCGTATCAACCCCCGAACGGGGTTGAACTACGCAGCTTGCTCCGGAACTGGGGTTTCGGCCACTTGGATCAATGCCTGGAGCATTTTGCTATAAGCCCCAAGGGCTTTCAATTTTTATAACTCCCGGTGCAACCGGGAGGTTCTATGAATCCGCCTATATCAACCCCGAATGGGGTTGAACTATGCAGCTTGCCCCGTATCTGGGTTTCGGCCACTTAGATCAATGATTGGAGCATTCTGCCATAAGCCCCAAGGGCTTTCAATTTTTATAACTCCCGGTGCAACCGGGAGGTTCTACGGAACTATGCGTATCAACCCCGAATGGGGTTGAACTATGCAGCTTGCCCCGTATCTGCGTTTCGGCGACTTGGATCAATGATTGGAGCATTCTGCCACAAGCCCAAGGGGCTTCAATTTGTATAACTCCCGGTGCCACCGGGAGAATCTACGGAACAATGCCTATCAACCCCGGTAGGGGTTGAACTAATTAGCTTCCAGTATTGACCGCAAGCGAATACATACGGGCGAAAACGAACAGTCAACCGAATCTACAAACCACCAAATACTAACAGAAACAGGTTTTTGTTATGGCATGATTGTTAACCCTCCGTTGAACAGTAAGCATTGGTATCGGTAGAAAAAAATTACAGACTGGAAGAAAATCGGCTTTCGCTTTCTTTTGCGAAACGATGTAGCTGTAACGTTATCCGACAACACTGGATTACACCTCAGGCGCTTTGATGAGAGCGGTGCCCGCCGGTAGAGACCCTGGAAAAAAACAAATGGGTTATTGATGGTGGCTATGCTTGCAGCCTACAGACAGATAAAGGATGTAAACACATACGGTATGTATAAAAGTTATTTTACCACAGGAGTGAGAAATCTGCTAAAGGACAAAGGCTATTCTTTCATAAACATCGCCGGACTTGCCCTCGGGATCGCCGTCGCGATGATGATTGGTTTGTGGGTACACGACGAGTTGTCGTTCAACAAGCATCATAAGAACTATCACCGCATTGCCGCCGTACTTCAGAACAATACTGTCGACGGTAACATCGAAACCTGGTCGTCACAGTCGTATCAGTTGGGACCTGAACTGCGCAACAACTACGGAAACTATTTCGAACATGTGGTCATGTCGTCGTTTCCGGCAAGCGCGATCCTGTCCGAGAACGAGAAGAAGATAACAGCAGTCGGCTGCTTTATGGAAGGCGGCGCGCCGGAGTTGCTGTCTCTCGATATGGTGCATGGGAATCGCGCGGGCTTGCAAGACCCGGCATCCATTTTACTGTCTGCCTCGGTTGCCACGTCACTTTTCGGGGATATCGATCCGGTAGGCAAAATAATAAAACTCGACAACGGTCTGGACCTCAACGTCACGGGTGTATTTCAGGATATCTCGGACCGCTCCAGTTTTAAAGGTGAGCTGGCTTTCATTGCTCATCTGGAAGTGTTGGTGAACCGCGGAGGCCGAAGCCTCGGGTGGGTTAATAACTGGTTGCAGGTTTTTGTTCAGCTAGCCGAGCAAGCGGATGTTCAACAGGTGTCTGAGGTAATCAAGGATGTGAAGATGAAGAACGTCGACAAGAGCGAAGCGGGTTTTAAACCGGAGCTTTTTCTTCATCCGATGCCTGCGTGGTATTTGTATTCGGAATTTAAGGACGGTGTAAGCACAGGTGGTCGCATTGATTTTGTTTGGCTCTTTGGCGCGATCGGGGGATTTGTACTCTTGCTGGCATGTATCAACTTCATGAACTTAAGTACTGCCCGTTCGCAGAAACGGGCTAAAGAAGTGGGCGTGCGGAAAGCGATTGGGTCCGCCAGAGGTCAACTTATCAGCCAGTTCTTCAGCGAGTCGCTGGTGACCGTTACGATGGCGTTTATGTTTTCGATCCTCCTCGTTCAGCTTTTTCTGCCCTGGTTCAATACGATTGCAAACAAAACCATCAGCATTGCCTGGATAAGTCCGGCACTGTGGTTAGTGATGACTGGTTTTGTCTTGTTAATAGCATTGATTTCCGGCAGCTATCCCGCTTTTTATTTGTCGTCATTCCGGCCTGTAAAGGTTCTGAAGGGTACATTCACACCCGGGAACTATACAGCAATTCCACGCAAAGTTCTTGTAGTCTTGCAGTTCACTGTGTCCGTGACATTGATCATCGGGACGATCGTGATATATCAGCAAATACAGTTTGCGAAAAACAGGCCACTAGGGTATGCGTTGAGCGGACTGGTTACCGTTCCCATCAAGACAGAGGAGGTTAAGAAAAATTATGATGTCCTGCGGAATGATCTTCTTGCCAGCGGGGTAATTTCGGAAGTAGCTACCTCGGAGACCACTATTACGAATCTGTGGTGGAGCGACAAAGGATTTAGGTGGAGAGGGAAGGACCCGAACCTGAGTGACAATATCTACCGCGGCGCGATCAGCTATGAGTTTGGTAAAACCGTTGGCTGGCAAATAAAAGAGGGACGCGATTTCTCAAGAGACTTCCCGGCTGACTCTTCAGCCGTCATTCTGAATGAAGCCGCGGTGAAGTATATGGGTTTTGAAGAACCTCTTGGAGAAGTTATACAGGGATACTTCGGCAGAAATTATACCGTGATCGGTGTGGTAGAGGACATGATTACTCAATCGCTTTACAAACCGAGTAAGCAAACCATCTTTTTACTGGATCCTTTTAACCAACCAAACTTCATCAACATCAGGGTCAGCCCACAATCCAGCCCACAGGATGCCTTAGCAGTTCTGACCCGGACGTTCGCAAAACACAATCCGGAAACGCCTTTCGAATATACGTTTGCCGATAATGAATTTGCCGAAAAGTTTGCTTTCGAAGAACGTGTCGGAAGGCTGGTGGGAATCTTCGCCACCCTGGCTATTTTTATCAGCTGCCTGGGACTATTTGGCCTGGCTTCTTTTGTAGCGGAACAGCGTACAAAGGAGATTGGTATACGGAAGGTGATGGGAGCGAGCGTAACTAACCTGTGGCGAATGCTCTCATGGGATTTTATTGTGCTCGTGGTTATCTCCTGTGCCATTGCGATTCCGCTCGGTTATTATTTAATGACCGGCTGGCTGGAAAACTACGACTACCGGACAGGAATTTCCTGGTGGATATTATTACTCACGTGCATCGGGGCCCTGGTGGTCACGATTACGACGGTCAGCTACCAGGCTGTTAAGGCTGCGTTGATGAATCCGGTGAAAAGCCTTCGCTCGGAATAACTCTTTTTTTTCTGAACACCTTTATCCACTGAAAGACCATCTCCGGTTCATGTTTTTAATGTGGTTACGCTGACGTTTAATGACGTCTACAAAAAGTTGAGCCCCCATGACGTTACCTGTGTAAGGGAATTTTCTCGCTGGATTGAAGTTGATTTTTGGCCAACGGAATCATTCTGGCGCCCCGTTGATCCCATATTATAATTATTTGTATTGTCATTTGTTCAGACAGGCCACAAACACGGGCAACTAAAAAAGCATTGTACCGTTTAATTCTGAAACCCCTTCCAATGACCATTATTTTATAAGTCATTTAGAATTTCGTTCATCTTTTTTGGATCAGTATTTGTTTTTAACCGAACCTTTTACAGGCAAGTGCACATTTACTATGCTGGAAATTATTCACTTAAATTTATAATGAGTATGAATTACAAACCATCACCAGCCTTCGTAGGCGCATCATGGGTAGCTCTTGGTACGGGAATGATTGGCTATTTCATCGGCCTGTGGCGTTCCGATATGCAGCTCAATGAGAAAGGATATTATTTTACGACGTTGATGTATGGTCTTTTCTCCGTGGTGTCGTTGCAAAAAGCGGTGCGCGACCGGATGGAGAATATCCCTGTAACGGACGTCTATCACGGACTCAGCTGGTTCTCTACTATCCTAAGCATCGTCCTCCTTACGATCGGTCTCTGGAATGCAGAACTCCTTCCCAGCGAGAAAGGATTTTATGCTTTCGCATTTTTACTGGCAATGTTCGCTGCAGTGGCCGTCCAAAAGAATGTTAGGGATACACGGGCCGCCGAGACGAAGGAATAGTAAATGAATGAAAGGATCAATAGTTAGTGACGGAAGATGAAAGCTATCCCTTGTGCTGTTATCGCATAGCCGGTAAGTTAAATTTGGTGTCATCAAGCTTCCCGGATCTGTTTGCAGCTGTTCGTGTTTAAAACAAAGTGATGCCGGATCTACCGTTCACTGTTGCATAGGCGCGGATAAATTCAGTTCTTGATGGCTGCAACTGGCATGGCAGGAACAAGCTTGTAATGACCCCTCATGTCACTACACAACCAGCAACTATTTGTACTCTTGTGGCAGGTTCCGGGAGTTTGTTTTTTTATAGGTCTGTACCAGATCGTCCAGTACGGAAGCGAGTAGCCAGAAACGCCATGCCAGACCCAACAATAAAACGTCCCATTTCAGACGAAGACCAAGCAAAAATAAACCCGCCAGTATAACAGGCACAGTCAGGAGCGCTTTATAGATATTCGCGATAATCCTTCTCGATCCTTTCTTCCTTTTATTCGGACGGTTGATGTGGAAAATAATTGAAAGAACAAGCAGGATGATTGTTAATAAAGCGTCAATATATCCGATAAAACCAAATAGGGGAAGATTTGTCAGGGAGACTATGATAGGTATGGTTAAGGAAACTGCGAAGACCGTACAGAACAACATCACTCTCATCACCTGGCATGTTTGGTTATTGACCGTAATAAATTCAATTGTTGTTGACAGGATGATCAGTCTTTCTGATTTCCGTAATCACGGTACGCCTGGCTGTTGAGGAGTTGCCGCCGGCGACGCAGTCCGGAGACAGGGCATATTCAACTTTTGATAGTGTGATCGGTTTTAACAACACGCCCTCGAACCCCGAAACCTGGAGTCTTTGGATTCTGTCTTTGGTAATGTAAGAAGTTGTTGCGAAAGCCCTGAAGGTCGCCGGCGGAGAAATGGATATCAGTTGATGCAGCAAATCAATACAATCCATGTGTTGGACCAACGTTACGTTTATGAGAAAGATAGCTGCCGATTGACATTTTATGAATGCTATTGCTTCCTGCGCCGACGACAGTGTGGTTACATGGAAACCAGAGGAGAGGGAGTGTTTCACGATGAACCGGGACAGTTGGTCGGGGTCCACAACAAGGATTTTTTTGCTTTCCATTCGTTAAATGATGGTGCAAAACTACGTTTAGCAGGTTGTTACCTTGGTTAATTTAATGTAACCATTGTAAGAATTCAGAGCCATTACCGCTGACGAGGCCAGGGGGATTCCGGCGGACGTAACATTCCGTTAACAACCGATCCGGTTACCGGACAACCTTTGAAACCGTAAAAGGGCCATTCGTTGCCAGACTTTTAGCTTTCCATAAAAAAAACCGATTTAATATGCGCGAACCGGACCGGAGTGCTAGCTTTCAGTCCCTTTTCACAAATAAAACCACTACACTAATGGAAGAACAATTTGAGTCCAGCAAGGATAGTTTCAGAATTGTCCTCGCCCCGATCTTTGATCTGCTGATGTACAAAAAATTGAATCTTGGTTATCAGGCATGGTTGGCGTTCGTGGCAAAAACCGAATCCAGTATCGTCAATAGCCCGGAGCAGTTTCTGGGGAATGAACTCCCGGGAAAACCAATCGTTGAGCGGGCTATCAGGGAGATTTTTACAGAATATATGGCCGAAGAGAGTGTAGAGGCGTAGGTTTTTTGCCGTTATCCGAAATGGCCCCGGACATAATTTTGTGTCAGTTCTTTTTTGGCGTTATTGAATATATTTACCTGCGTGTCATATTCGATGAGCTCACCCAGGTACATAAAAGCGACTTTGTCGGAAATACGTTGCGCCTGTTGCATGTTGTGCGTAACAATGATAATGGTGTAATCACTTTTTAGTTTCAGAATAAGTTCTTCGATCTTAAGGGTGCTGATCGGATCCAATGCCGAACAAGGCTCGTCCATCAGGATAACCTCCGGCCGGAGTACAACTGTACGGGCGATGCACAATCGTTGCTGTTGGCCCCCGGAAAGTTTTACAGCTGGTTTTTTCAGTTCGTCCTTCACTTCATCCCATAAATAACTTTCACGCAAGGCTTGCTCGACTAAAGTGGGCCATTTCTGCCTTGCGACATTATGAATATTTAACGCATAGGCAAGGTTTTCATAAATACTTTTCGGAAGAGGATTTGGTTTCTGAAACACCATACCCACGCGTTTACGTATTTCGGTGACGGAACTATGTTTATCGTACAGGTCAAGGTTATCCAATTTGATTGATCCGTCAATTTTTGCATCGGGTGACAGATCGTGCATTCTGTTGAAGGTCCGGAGCAGGGTTGACTTTCCACACCCCGATGGGCCAATCAAAGACGTCACTTCGTTCTTGTTAAAGTCAATGGAAATGTTTTTAAGCACATGCTTTGTCCCGAAATAAAGGTTCAGGTCGTGTGCCGATAATTTAACTTCTCCCATGCTAGTTCTGGACGGTGTTTTTGGATCTGATATAAAAAGCTATTGAATTCATGGTAAATACAATGAGGATCAATACGAGTGCGGTTCCATAGGCCAGCGGGCGAACCTGTTCGATTGATTGATGCTGTGTTGCCAGCATGTAGAGGTGATACGGCAGGGCCATGAATTCCTGGTTCAGCGACATGGGAGCGCTGTTAATGTAAAAAGCTGCGCCGGTAAAAAGTATGGGCGCGGTTTCGCCTGCTGCCCTGGAAAGTGAAAGGATGATGCCGGTCAGGATTCCGGCCGACGCACCGGGTAGTACTACATCACGGATGGTTTCAAACTGCGTTGCTCCTAACGCAAGGGTCGCTTCTCTCATACTGTTTGGAACTCTCTTCAGCGCTTCTTCGGTAGTCGTAATAATGTAGGGTAGTGACAGAAGACCCAACGTCAGCCCTGATGACAGAACGGATGTGCCAAGATTAAAGGCTTGTACAAATAACGCAAGGCCGAACAGACCGAAAATTATAGACGGTACGCCTGCGAGGTTCCGGATTGAGGCCCTTATAATGTTTGTCAGCACGGATGGGCGGGCGTATTCATTTAAATATACCGCGCAGGCTATTCCAAAGGGAACAGCAAAGACGGTTGTGATAAGGGTCAGCAAGGTGGTGCCGAGGATAGCGGGAAAAATTCCGCCAGCTGTCATGCCGTTCCGCGGAAATTCGGTTACAAAACTCCATGACAAGGATGAATAGCCCTTTGAAATAATATCATACAATATTATACCAAGGAAAAGGCATACCACAACAGTGCTTCCAATGAGCAACAGCCAATTAAACGCGTGCCGGATATTTTTGATCATAAGTGAAACTTTCTTATCCTGTTAGCAAAGTATTCGCCGGCTAAATTGATCCCCAGGGTGATCAAAAAAAGTACACCTGCGATTGCGAAGAGCGCAAAGTAATGAGTGGTCTGGTAGGGTACTTCACCCATTTCGATCGCTATGGTTGCCGTTATGGTACGAATGGAATCAAGAAATCCCCTGGGCACCATCGACGTATTCCCGGTAGCCATCAATACGGTCATGGTTTCACCAAGCGCCCTTCCGACTCCCAGCATCACAGCGGCAATAAGCCCCGGCATGGATGCAGGAAGCGTCACATGGAACAAGGTTTGCCATTTATTCGCGCCGAGCGCGATGGACGCCTCACGGTGGGCGACGGGAACGGCACTAATAGCGTCTTCGCTTATGGTGATTATTGTCGGAAGCGACATGACTGCCAGCAGTATGGATCCGTTCAGGGCATTAAGACCGTTCTGAATGGCAAATAGTTTGGCAATACCCGGACCGACCATAACCACGCCGAGGAAGCCAATGGCAACCGAAGGTATAGCCGCTAACATTTCGATCACCGGTTTCAAAAAAGTTTCGACTTTTCGTGGCGCAAATTCGGACAAGAACACGGCCGTCCAAATCCCGACAGGCACTGCGATCAGCATCGACCCGAAGGCGACCAGTGCCGTGCTGGTAAGCAACGGAATAACGCTGTATTTGCTGCTGATACTATCTGGATCCCACTGTGATCCCGTGAAGAAATCCAGCGGTGGTATGTCTTTGAGGAAAGCTATGGTGTTATAAAAAAGCATGAAAAAGATCGCCCCCAGTAATACAATGGTTAGTATACCGGCACCCTTAACTATCCGTTTAAATGCCCCGTCGAACGCTTCTCTTGCTTTTATATTCATCACGTTATCTCACGGCGTAATATCCGGCGTCGTGGATTATTTTCTGGCCTGCTTCGCTTTTTTCATAGTCAAGAAACGGTTTAACCTTTTTGTATGAATCCAATTTGTAGTATTGGTACAACGGTCGCTGGAAGTAATAGAGGCCGGAATCAACAGATGAAACGTCCAGGGGAGATATTGCTTTCATACCGCCTTCAGAATAAATACGTAGTACCTTGATCCCGTGACTGCCTCCGTGAATAACATAACCTGAGCCCACATACCCGATGCCGGAGCGGTCAGCCTTGATCGCCTCCAGGATCTGGGCATTGCCGTTCATTTGCTTGGCATAGGGCGTAAACTCGATAGCGAGCTTGTCCTTTATGTAGTCGTGAGTGCCACTGTTGTTCTGCCTCCCATATACAGTGATAGGCAGATCTCTCCGGCTCAATGACGACCAATTCGTGTACCGACCGCTCAATACGCTCGCCAGGTCAGTTGTGGTTATCGAATCCAGGGGAAGATCGTCCGATATCACAAACGCGATCGCATCCATGGCAAATACAAATGAATCGATAGGTATTTTCTTGACTTGAAATAATTCGATTTCCTCTTTATAAATATTCCTCGAAGAATTGGCAATATCCGCGTTTCCGTTCAGCAGGGATGCAATGCCAAGCCCTGATCCTCCCCCGGAGATGGACAAAAAATCGTTCGGATGTACATTGTGAAATGATTCCGCGAGTTGTACGGCTAGGTTCACCTCTGTATCGGAACCTTTTATCTTTATACTATTTGTATGTCCAGAACAAGACCATACGATAACAGTTAGGGTGAGTAGCCAATACTTCATAGTTTTACAGCGTTCCTCGGACGTTGCAGGTAGCGCAATTAAGTCCCTTGAAATTTACATAAACCGTAAATCCGAGGTCCGGTTATTCGGTTAACCTAGTGTTAAGTTAATTGCCATCACCGGAAGCGTTTGCTAATAAAACCGAATATGTATTTTTAAGAGGATGGCACATTGTACGGCGTGTAAGCCTGCATGCGAACGCAACAAAACGAGAAGAATTAAGTCAATGTTAAGGGTATTCACATTGATTTAATCCGGGTTTTAAGGCTGTCGTGTATTGACGGCGTCCAGTAATTCCTTGTCCGTCATGTAATACGTGTCCATAAAATTTTTTCCCTGTTCGTAGAATGCAACGCAGGTAGGATCTTTCCGTACAAACCAGGCATATTGATAGATTTGGCTTCCCAACCCATGATAAACCGGCATCAGGTCAGTAGTTCTTTCGTGTTGAGCACGGAACGAATCGTTCCGGAGATATTTCAATCCCCAATTTCCGAATTCGAAAATATTAAGTTCGTGATAGTAGGCGATGTGGCCGAGTTCGTGAGCCAGAATTCCCACCTGGGCATCAAACGGTAATGCCCGGAGAAGGATAGGATCAAAGAACGTGTTGCGCGCATCGTTTAACAATACCTGATAGCGCCGGTTTCGGTGAGGACCAAACAGGGAGGAGATTTCGGGTGTCGATTCCATAGGTGCTCCATCCTGCGTGAGGATCATATCAATGGTCACATCTTTTAATTCCGGGAAAGCCGAGTATGCAATGGCGGCAGCAGTTTCAAAACCACTGGGCAAACCTTTGTTATTGCCGATGATGGATTTCAGGCTGTCCAGATCGTACGTCCTTTTGGCAAGTGTATCGGCGAAGGCATAAGGTTTGAACGCAGGTTGTTTTTGTTTTGGATCTACTTCCTGCAGGAGAACGATTGTAACCAACAGCAGGAGGGAGACGAGAAGGATCACACATATTTGCCAGAACCGTTTCATAGGCCGAACGTGTTTGTTTGCCGGAGGTCAACACTTCTCAATATACATTTTTCTGAATGACAAACAGCAGGCGATGGTGTAACATTCGATCGACGCGTACCTTGTGCCCCCAACCGCTTCAGCAACTCATATCGGCGCTGATCGTCAGTCACGGCTTGTCAAAAGATTCGTTATCGAAATTATCGGCGTATACAACCGTACCGTCCGATCCTTTTAATTCCGTAAAATCGATTTCACACAATCCGTTCGATATAAAAGCCAGGCCCGTGATAAGTCGCGATGATTCCCTATAGGCAGTCTCGAAAACTTCTTTTCCATCGAGCAAAACGGTCACCTCTTTGTCGTGAACGATTAGCCCGACTTCCATCCATTCCGTTACGTCAAAGGAAAGCGCTGCCAGGTCCGTATCCTTGCCGCTGATCAAGTGCTCACCAAACTGGAATACGGATTCGCTTGCACACCCTTTTGTCGTAAATTTTGTAAACATGGTATACCGTTGGCAGAATACATCCACGGTGATATAGGGACAGGCGTTGTCCTTAACCGCAGTCATTCTGATTTTTGCCTTGAAGCTGAAATTGTCACTGCTTGTTGCCAGTTTTTCCGGGGAAAAATTATAGACGTACTCCTTTTCCCTGGTGATATCAATGCCATTGTCCATGAGGACTTTTTTATGAATCCCGAAGACTCCGTTTGTTATCGTCTGGGCCGTGTTAATATATTGCGGATTGCTGCCAGGCTGTGCATCTTTGGCAAAAAACAACCAGCGGTCCGTCGGAATATTCACTTCCGCCACTTTAATAACGGAGTCATTGGCGATCAGCTTGGCCAAATGATAGCCAGGTTCATAATAGATATCGGTTAATGTATGCTTGTTCTTAAAGACACGCACTCTCCTGTTTTTATCCCACGATTGTTGTATAAAGAAACTGTCGGCATTAACGTCATCTATGTTATAGGTGAAGACTACTGTGTTGGGTATGTCGTTACGGGTGGTTTTTCTCACTTCAAAAACTGCTTTGCCGGCGTTGAGCAACTGGTTTGTTTTTGAAAGTTCGATAAAACCGACGATAATGAGGACAAAGGTGGCGAGTCCAACAACAGCTATCACTTTCGGACTCCATTTAACACCGGTGGAGTTAGTGATGGTTTCCGTACGTTCATCGGGTTGGGGAAATTCCGCGTATCCCTTGCTTTGTAAAACTAATGTCCGGTATGCCTGCCAGTTCTGGCAGCCCAGGTATTTTGAGATAGCATTGAGTGTGGCAACCTGCGGTAGCCGGCTGAATTTGCCGTTTAGTAACCTCCGGAGGGTGGACCCGCTGATCAGGATTCCGGTTCCCGTTTCGATTTTTTCACTGATGTGGTCGAAGTCGCGCTGGGTAAGCGCAATCAAAGAAGTGTATCCGTTCTTTCTAAAAATTTCCGCAAGTGCCTCCTTAACCATTTCATGTTCCGTCATACATCCATAGTTTTTGCGAACGGCAATTGCTCAGGTTTTGCCGGACTTTGAAAAGCTTTTGTTTCTAAAGATCGGAAATCTCCGATTTACTTTTGCGGCAGTAAACAACTTTCTCCCGTACTCAACCTGTCCGTACCCCGGAAAGGGTGTGCGGGTTTAACCTTTAAGATCCCGAAACATGAAGATTTCCCCTCAACCTGGTCGCTGGTTCTTTGGCATTGCCATGGCGGTTTATGGTGCTCAGCAAATTTATTACGGCGACTTCCGCCAGGTGCAGGTTCCTGCGTGGCAGTTCCATGTTCCCCTGCTCCGGTGGTGGGCTATATTAAGCGGGATATGTCTGATTGTTTCCGCGGTCGCAATCTTTTCCGGAAAAAAGGCCAGGGAAGTTTTGCTTGCGCTTGGCGGTGTGTTTCTTTTTTTGTTCCTGTTTATACATATCCCGTTCGAGATCTTCGGTGAAGTGAACAGCAGCGCTCATCTGGCGTTGTGGACAAGTGCGTTGAAGGAACTTGCCCTGGCAGGCGGCGCGTTTGTGATAGCCGGTTCTTTCCCGGAACCGGAGTTACGTAAGAACGGACGCGTCATCACGTTGTTGGAGAAATTAATTCCCCTTGGCGGCATATTCTTTTCGGTCACAATGATCAGTTTCGGTATCATGCATTTTATGTACGGGGAGTTTGTGGCCGGTCTGGTTCCCTCGTGGATCCCGGATCATTTATTCTGGACCTATTTCAGCGCTGTGGCGCTTATCGGTTCCGGTATGTCGATTGTGCTAAAGATCAGGACCGGTGCAATTGCCATGCTGATGAGTTTAATGTTATTGCTGTGGGTTATCCTATTGCATATCCCCCGGGCTTTCGCAGATCCTTTTGGAAACCGGGGAAACGAACTCTCAAGTGTTTTTGATGCCCTTGCCTTTTGCGGTACCGCATTCGTCATTTCCCTTCGGGATGTTGGAGCCGACCTTCGCGAAATGCTCGGCAGATAATGCAATTAAATACCGGGTAAGAAGAGTTGACCTTATGCGATTTGTGACGATCATCGCAGCATGGAATCTCTACGCAATCCGGTGCATCCGGATGCCCGATCACAAGTGCAGTTCCCCGGACGACACACCACTTTGTTTTTATCCCGTCAGGGTTGTTAAGGTGGAATGTTTTTAAATGCCGGTGATTTCAGATCACCCCTTGCAGCTTTGAAACTATTTGTCCTTAAATTCGGCGAATGGCAATTCAAACAGAGCTTATCCTATCCAATGTCGCCAGGCATATCACGCTAGATACCGGAGAAACCGAATACTTTTTGTCGTTGTTGAAACAAAAGGATTTGAAAAGGAAGGATTTCCTTCTGGAGGCCGGTGAACCGTGTACCAGTTTTAATTTTGTTAATTCCGGTGCGCTTCGGGCATTTTATCGCGGAGACGACGATAAAGAGGCGACGATCATGTTTGCCGTGGCAGACTGGTGGATAACGGATATGCCCTGCTTTGTCAGTCAGCAACCAGCGATGATACATATCGAGGCAATAGCCGATAGTTCAATCCTGCAATTAGAAAAGGATGATATGGATGTTCTGCTCCGGGACGTACCCAAGTTTGAGCGTTTTTTCAGGATACTGATGCAGAATGCTTACGTACGGGAACAACTCCGGATCATACAGAATCTATCCCAGCCGGCGGAGGTGAGATATGACAATTTCGTAAAGAAGTATCCGGCAATCATCAGGGCCGTGACACAAAAGAACATTGCATCCTACCTGGGAATAACACCGGAGTTTTTGAGCGTGATCAGAAATAAAATCAAAAGAGGGATCATTTCTTAATCTACCTTAAGTGCTCATGTGGCCGGTGTCCGATATTTTGCGCTCATAATTACAAGACTATGATGATCCTTATAGCAGGCCCGTACCGGGGTGGAACGAACGATGATCCCGGGTTAATGAAAAAAAATCTGGATAAACTGGAGTCGGTGGCCTTGCCGCTGTTCAGGCTTGGCCATGTGCCGATGATCGGGGAGTGGGTTGCCTTACCTCTGCTTCAACTGGCCGGATCGGAAAAGCCGGGGGATGATAAGTGGAACGAAATCCAGTATCCTGTTGCTCACCGGCTCCTCGAAAAGTGCGACGCTGTCCTTCGCCTGGACGGCGCGTCAACCGGAGCAGATAACGACGTAAGGATTGCAAAGGAACTGGGGCTTCCGGTTTATTACAGTCTGGATGAAATTCCGCCAAATAAATAGTATTTCAGGCCTCTCGAGGCGGTTTTCGGGAAACCAGGGCTATATCACTCTATATATGTAGCGTGAACGGTTGCTACTGTAACTCCACGAGCATTTTTACGGGCTTGAGATTTCCGACCCGAATAACGAACGGATCGGTAATCGTGTAGGTCTTGTAGGTCTCCACGGGTACGCTATTTACGAAAACATCCGTGGAGAAGTCCAGGAATGTAACGTATGTATAGCCTGGCCATTCCCGGAAGAAGTCCTTCTCGTTGTCAAACCAGATTTCTCTTAACATACTTTCTTATTTGTTTAAACTGATCGACAAGTTCCACTTATAGCTTTTTGAATATTTTGGCGTCCATGTCCAGGACGGCAAACTTGGTAGGATCAACCATGGGGAGAACGGCATCATAGAAACCAATTATGAAGAGACCGTTCGGGTTTAAGGAGTCGTGGAATTTCTCAAACAGTTTCAGCTTCGCGTGATTGTCGAAGTAGATCATGACGTTACGGCAAAAGATGATATCGTATTTATTCGTGAAGGGATCGGTGATCAGATTATGGTGTTCGAACGTGACATGACTGATCAGTTTTGTGTCCATGAACGCCGACCCATTGCCTGATGTATAATATTTCTGAAGGGTTCCGGCCGGATTGAATTGAAAATAGTTCTTTTCGTATTCATCCATTTTCATGGTGTTGTATTCTCCTTTCTTCGCTGTAGCCATCGCCTGGTTGCTGATATCCGACGCACGTGCTGTTACTTTTTTTCCCGTGGCGGTCTCCGATAACACGATCCCCATCGTGTAAACTTCTTCACCCGTTGAGCAGCCTGCGTGCCAGACCGATAATACATTCTGCGCGGGCCAGTGTTGGACCAGCAACTGACGGAGCTTCCGCCAGAGGACGGGATCCCGGAACATCGATGTCAAACCCACGCTGATCTCATCCATAAACGGATAGATAAACGAGCGGTCCCGCAGGATCCGTATCCATAGCTCGTGAACAGCGTTTAGTTTAAAGATGTGCAGTGCTCTCACCACACGACGTTTCAGCGATTTTGGTTCATAACAACTAAAATCGATGCCATGCCGTTGTTGTATTGCGTCGGTCAGGGATTTGAGCTCCTCATCCGAGATCACGATCGTATCCCCTGTTTGTGCGGTTTCCATGTTTACAGTACGTTACGCAAGATCAACAACCCTTTTTTTCGCTGATCCCCGTTATTGTTAATTTTGACAAGTGTCGAATTGAACCGTTTTACCTCACCGTTTTTAGTTTGGATATCGAGTTCGATACTATCGGGTTGATCTTTGTTTCCCGTCAGGTATTTCTCAAGCTTCAGGTAAGAATTGTTTTCAAGAACTGTTTTTGGTAACGATTTTTTAAGTTCAATTCGTTTGATACCAAGCTCTGCCAGAAACAGGTCGTTAGCGGTTTTGAACGTGAAGTCGGGATTGATCTCGGCCATGGGAAAACACCCCTTGAATGCTGCAACCAGTTCCTGAAGCTCAAACAGTTTCTCTTTGTCCTGTGTGGTGAAAAGGGAAATCACCATCACTTTATAGGGCTTTCCTTTGTCATTTAAGATCGGCGTGAAATTGCCGGCCATCCATATTTCCTTATGAGCTTTGTTAACGATCCGGAACTCCCCGGAAAATGAACGCCCCGATAAGATACTGCTCCACATCATTTCATATTGGATCGTATCGTTACCCTGTTGTGGGATCAGCGATTTATAGAGTTTTCGCTGGATGTCCTTCACCGTGTACCCGGTGATCCCCAGAAAGATATCGTTGGCTGTCAGTACCGCACCGTCCAGGTCGAGCTCCACGGTTGACAACGATGACAGTACCGCGTCCATCTCCGTTTGCTTTCTCCTCATTTGCTCCTGCGTCGCGGTCAGCTCTTCCATGTTTTGTCTCAGTTCTTCTTCCTGCGACTTCACTTCCTGGGCCATCTTTTGAGATTCCTCCAGCAATAATTCCGTTCGGCGGTGTGTCTCAATAGCGCCCAGGTTATATCCTATATTCTGACCTATTTTCTTCAGGTACTCCATTTCATGCGGTTGTAGTGCTTTGAATGACGCGATTTCGATCACTCCATGAACTTCACCGTCGGATAAAAGGGGCACGATACAGATACACCTGGGCAGGGCTTCACCCAACCCCGATGTGATTTTGACGTAGTCGTTCGGGACGTCGGTAATATAAACCACATCCCTCTCATAAAAGACCTGGCCGATCAATCCTTCGCCCACGTGAATATGTTTCTCCAGGAATTTTTTCTTACCATACGCATAGGCGGCTGTCAACTCAAAATGTGCATCATCACCTTCTCCTTTAAGCAGGAAAAAACTTCCCTGGTTGGCGCCGGTGTATTTTACAATGGTGGATATCACCTGATCGGAATATTGTGTAATGTCATTGCCCGACTGTTTCAGTTCGGCAATAGCTGCCAGGCCCTGGGTTATCCAGTTTACTTCGTTTTCTTTCCGGCGCAGACCGATGATCTTATCATTAGCCGAGAGTAAAGACGAACGTATTCCGGCGTCTTCTATTCCTTGTACAACCTCGCCAAACGTCTGCTGACCTATCTCATTGATATGTGAAATAGCTCGTTGCATTTCCGCGATCGTCTTTTTTGCAGTTGAGAGATAGCTGCCGATAGAAACATAGCCGGTCTGGGTTTCAGGAAGGCCAGCTAGTCCCGAAAAACCTTTAAGCATAATTTTAACGTGCCGCCGGAAAAGGCAGATCAGGAGAATATTGCCGACGAAGAATAAATTGAATGTATTGCCCAAGCCGTTTTGCCAGCTGTTGCAGACAATAGCGCAAATGTTAAACCCTACTGCTACCCCAAAAATCCAACTGCGTTGCATACGATATCTTAGTGTGCTCCATTTATTTCGTGAACGGGTAGCGTGTGGCTGTCGACTACCCAGATGAACAATGGCCGGACTGACGGGTTATTTTCCATGGAAAAACAACCGGCATTGATATAGATCTCCGGGCCCTGTTCGCTGAAATCGTCATAAATAAGATCTTCTACCCGGGCACTTACCGTGCCAACCAGGATGGGGATGTCCCCATACATTTTGCAATGAAGGGTATTGGACAATTTGGTGATCACGGATGCCGAAAGAATGTTGTCAAGCTCTTTAGCGAACTCCTCTTTCAGGTTCAGGTTGGGGTCCTTGCTTTCGGGAACCTCCCGTGTGAGGACGTTAAAATCCTCGGTGGAAAACAACAGGTAGCTTTTACCCGTTACATCCCCAAAGATCTCCGTGGTGAGAAGAAGATAAGAACCCGTACGGGTGAAGAAGTTCTGTTCGTTGAACGCATCGTCGATGTTGTGAAATCCGTCGTTGAGGTTTTGAAAACCGATCTTCGCTTTTGCCAGGGTTGAGAACGAAGTTGCTGCGTTCTGGTATCCCGAATCAAAGGCGTTTTTTAATTGAGAGGCGGACTCCTTCTTTTTACCGTTCAGCATAATCATGCATTAATTGTCTTGTTTACTTGCCCGTTTAACAGGGTATTCAGAATGCCGGGGATACTTAATGCAAGGCATACGTTTCCGTTTCCTAAGATCGTCACTCCGCTGAGGAAGGAAACATCTTCAAATGGTTTTCGAAGCGGTTTTTCCACGATCTCTTTTTGCTGCAGCAGCTTGTCTACGATAAACCCGATCCTTCTTCCATTGAATGAGACAACGACTATTTCCAGCTTCTGCTCGGCATGCAGTTTGTCAAACGAAGCGTATTTCTCCAGTACTTTTCCCTGACTTTGCGCAAAGAAGTCTGAAAGGAAGACAATGTGAATGGTTTTATCTAGATGAACGGTGATCAAGCCGTTGGCCGCTTTATGTATATCGGATTTGTAGATCGAGATTACGGACTCGGTATACGACAGCGGTATAGCATATGTCTGTTTGTCGAGGTCGAAGAGCAACGTCGATTTGACAGCCATTGATGACGGGAGGCTCAGCGTAAAAATACTGCCTTCCCCGATCATCGAATCCACCTGGATGGTACCACCGATCGAGTCGAGCGCTCTTTTTACGACATCCATACCGACGCCACGACCCGAGATAGCGGTCACATGATCCATCGTGGAGAAACCCGGTTCAAAGATCAGCATAATCAGATCGCGGTCATTCATCTGGTTTGCGTCCTGCACGCTGATCACACCTTTTTCTATGGCCTTTTGTTTGATTCGCTGCGGATCGATACCGGCGCCATCGTCTTTTATTTTTATGAGAACTGTATCCGATTCACTGCTGGCGGAGAGTGTTACGGTACCCTGTTCCGGCTTACCCTTTTGCTTTCTCGTCTCCGGAAGTTCGATCCCGTGGCCGACGGAGTTACGGATGAGATGAATAAGCGAATCGCTGATCACCTGCAGGATGTTTCGGTCGATCTCCGTTTCACTTCCTTCCAGTTTCAGGTTTACCATTTTTCCTTCCTTCGAAGAAGCATCCCGGATAATACGGTGAAATTTATTAAACAGGAAACCGACCTGTACGAGCCGTACATCCATCACGGAGTACTGCAGGTCGGACGAGATCCGGTTAAGCCTGGAATATTCGTTTGTAGAGTGTGACCCCGCACTGTTGGCGATGATCCGGTCACGTTCAATGATGAGTTCACCAACCAGGTTAAGGAGGTTGTCGAGCTTTTTTACAGGAACCTGGACAAGATCTGAAAAGGTGACGCCGGTGGAGTCGGTGGATTCCGCTTGTTCGTCGGCGCCGGAATGGTCCGGAGGTACAGAAGTATATTGGTCACCAGCCCCGGATTCGCTTTGTGTTTTTTCCGTTGAGGATGAATCCTGGCGCGCGTTCTTTATGAATACCTCAAGTTTTGTTTTGATCCCGCGGTATTTGACGTCTCTCGGGTTCTTAATGGCGTCTATCAATTCACCCAGGGCGTCGGCTGCCTTGAATACGGATGCGAAGATGTCGCTTCCCAGTACGATCCGTCCTTCCCTGACTTCTCCAAAAAAATCCTCCATCACATGAGCCATCTCCGCGATTTTTTCAAAGCCCATGCCCGTCGCATTTCCCTTAAGCGTATGCGTAACCCGGAACAGGGCCTGAATGGTTTTTGTATCGCTGATATTTTTTTCCAGTACCGTAAGCAACCTGTTTACATCGGTGTAGATTTCAAGAGCTTCGGCTAAGAAGATTTCGCGGTATTCCTGGTCTTTCTCCTGGTTACTCATAGTGCACTGATAATGAAGTTTGGAATTTCCTTTAATGGTATCTGATGCATGGCTGCTCCCGACTCGTACGCCGATTTCGGCATGCCGTACACAATAGACGAGGCGCTGTCCTGCGTAACCGTCAGTCCTCCGGCTTCTTTAATTTTTTGTAAACCCATGGTTCCATCCTTTCCCATCCCGGTAAGGATTACACCTACGGCGCGGCTACCGTAGATATTTGCTATTGATTCAAAAAGGCAGTCGATGGAAGGAAAGTTGTATTCCTTGTAGAGATCGTCGACGTATTGTGTTGCCGGGCTTGACCCCGAGAGATCGATCCTCATATTTCTGGATCCCGGCGCCAGGTAAATATGATTATTTAACAGGGGTTCGCCGCCGCGGGCAACGCTAACGTTCATGCCCGTTGCATCGTTAAGCCGCGACGCAAAACTCTCAATGAACCGTTCAGGCATGTGTTGCGCAATGATCACGGGAACCGTAAGGTTATGAGGAAGATTTGTGATGATCGATTCAACGGCGCTGGGTCCACCCGTGGACGCACCGATCGCGATGATGTCATAATTGAGACGCGCTTCGAATGTATGACCGAATGTATTCCTGCCTTTTACCAGCTGGCGTAACTTGAGGTAGTCGGTCAGCGAGGCTTCCCGGATCATCCGGGTAAGGGGAAGATATCCGCCGGCGACGGCATCCCCGTGCGGTTTGTCCAGGAAATCGAATGCGCCTTCCCTTAATGCGTCGAATATCTTCGGATCGGCGCGGTCGAGTGAACTTAACAGGATGATCGGGAGCGGCATTTCTTTCATCAGATGCTGAACAACGTAAAGTCCGTCGTATTGGGGCATGACCATATCCGTTATGACAACATCGGGCTTGAGGTTCTTTACCTTTTCAACACCTTCCAACCCGTTGGATGCGGTAGCTACGATTTCGATAGTCTGGTCTTTTCGTAACAGGTCGGATAATAGAATTCTCATGAACCCCGAATCCTCGATCAGCAGGGTCTTGATTTTAGGTCCGTGCATACATGCGCGCTTAAAGCTTATTTACTTCGGTCAGCAGCTGTTCCGATGTGAAAGGCTTGACGATATAGGCTTTTGCTCCCAGGCTGAGTCCTTCCTGGATAACCGATTCCTGGCCCACGGCGCTTATCATGATCACTTTGGAGAGCAAGCCTTCTTCCGTATATACTTTCAATATGTCTGTACCAATCATGTCGGGGAGGATGTTGTCGAGCGTGATTATGTCGGGCTGAAGTTCGAACGCAAGGTCGATGGCTTCTTCTCCGTTGGCAGCCTGGCCCACAACTTTAAATCCGGCGACTTCCAAAGCATCTTTGATCACTGTTCTCATGTAAAGCGAATCATCGACTATTAAAACATTTTTGGGCATATGGTTTTGATTTTAAATACAATACGTTTTTTGTTCCGATGTTGAAATGTACAAGTCTCCTGTCTCGCTGTTAAAACGGGCGGTACGTGAGACCTGACCGCCCACGTCGGAGGAGGCAACGTAAACTTTCCTGTCCGTTAACATCTGAAGTACGGCCTGAATATTCTGACGACCGATATCATTCGTGCCCGGGTATACCTGTGCCCCGCCCGTTAGTTTCGCACGCAGGCAGCGGAGGTCGCTACCCTGCAATTCCATCAAATGCATCAGGTCGTCGATCATACGGTTGGCACCGTGGAGTTCCTCCTCATTGTCGGAAAACGGAAAGGGAATATGCGCTCCGGCCGTGAGTTTTTTTACCCGGTCTGAAACAAACAGACCGATGCAGGAACCCAGTCCGTAACAGGTATAAACTATCGGGGAGGAGGTCACATCCATTTCATTGATATTCAGCACCCGCTTTCTCACGATTCAACTTCCTGGGTATTTTGTTTTTTCAGTTGCTGAGCTTCCTGTTCATTGATCACTTTGAAAATGTCGATCATGATGATCAGTCGCTTGTCAAGTTTGACGATTCCTGTGATGTATGACTGATCGGATTGAAGATCTCCCGTAAGCACGGAATTTTCGACGTTCGACGAGGAGATGGAAAGCGTATTGGGGACTTCCCGGACCAGGATCCCCATTTTGTATTCCTCACTTTCGATTACCAGCGTAAAATTGTGTTTTGACTCCGAAGTTTCCTGTGTCCGGGCAAGGCCGAATTTCTCTTCAAGGTCAAGAATGGCGATCACATTACCGCGGATGTTTGCGACCCCGCGCACAAAAGCGGGAGTCTGCGGCATCCGGGTGATGTTAGGTGTGATTACCACTTCCTTGATCTGGTCGATATGCAGACCATATTCTTCCTGGCCCAGTTTAAACACGACGATTTGCATCGTACGGCTTTGCGCGGCGACCTCTTTGTGTTGTTTAATCTCACTCATACATATTTCATTATGGTCTTTTGATGGATTTGGCCCCATCCAATCCTGCCCTTCTTCAAGGAAGTGTAGTGCCGGCAGGGTTGGTGGGATGTGTACCTATTTTTTCTTCAGCTTGAACTGGGTGGTACCGGCCTGAAGTTCGGCTGCTACCGCTGAAAGTTCGTCACCGGCTTTCGCGATCTCCATCATACCACCATTCATCTGCTGGCTTGAGCTGGCAACCTGCTGGGTACCGGCCGCTGTCTCTTCCGACACGACCACGATCTGCTCGATGTTTTTTACGACACTGGTGATCGCTTCCTTTTGTGTGATGGTTGCAACCTGGATTTCTTTCGACGCGCTGAACGTTTCTTCCGTCGACTTTGCGATTTCCTGGAAGATCTTCTCGGCTTCCGCGCTCGATTTGTTTCCCTCCTTTACACTGCCTTCCATCAGGTCGATAGCCTTGGTGGCTGCGGCCGTGTCTTTTTGAACGTCGCCGATGATCTTTTCGATTTCGACCGCTGATTTGCGCGAATCCTCCGCCAGTTTGCGGATCTCCTCCGCTACCACGGCAAAACCACGGCCTGCGTCACCGGCCCTTGCGGCTTCAATGGCTGCGTTCAAGGCAAGCAGGTTCGTCTGGCTCGCGATGTCAGTGATCACGTTCAACGTTCGGCCGATTTCTTCCGTACGCTTGGTCAGCACATCGATAGATCGCGAGGTCTGGCTTGCCGATTCTTTGATCCCGGTCATATTATCAACCAGTACCCGTACCGTTTTCATCCCCTGGCTGGAACTTCCGAGACCGGATTCCGCGGCTTTATTGATCAGGTTTGCTTTTTTCTCCATTTCATTGGCGGAGGTAAGAACATGGTTAACAAGTTTGGACGACTCGTCCGTGCGTTGTGCCTGATCCTGCGCGCCTTTCGCCATTTGTGCGATCGCGGTACCGACCTCGGTCGCATTCTGTTTCATGGCTTCCACCTTCTTCTGAAGAAGGTCCGACGATTTGGCTACCACATCCGATCCCTGCATGATATTGCCCAATACGGAATCCAGGTTTTCCAGCGCCTTGTTGATTTCGGCAGTAAGGCCACCGTTATCCGCCGCGGTATCGCAGCGCAGGCTCAGGTCGCCGTTTGCCATCGCCTTGATAACCCGGATAACTTCGGTCATATCGAGGGCATACTTCACAACCTTATAAGGCTTTCCATTGAGATCGAGAATCGGATTGTACGACGCTTGTATATAAACTTCTTTTCCCCGCTTGTCGATACGCGTATACGTTCCGACAAAGTATTCTCCGTTGTTCAACGTGCGCCAGAAGTCGGCATACTCTGCACTTCGGGCATATGCCGCATCCACGAAAATCCTGTGGTGTTTTCCTTTTACTTCACTGAGTGAGTAACCACCCAGCGCGTTCAGGAAATTATCATTAGCGGATACGATCGTTCCATCCATATTGAACTCGATCACTGCATTTGACTTGCTAATGGCCGCCAATTGACCTTCGTAATCCGAATTTTTGAGTTTTTGCGCCGTCACATCGGTTGCGAACTTGACGACCTTAAATGGTTTTCCGCTCAGATCAAAGATGGGATTGTATGATGCCTGGATCCATACCTCTTTTCCACCTTTCCCGATACGCTTGAATTCGTCCGCAACAAATTCACCGCGGTTTAACTTCGCCCAGAATTCCGCGTATGCGGGGCTACGGCCGTATGTTTCGTCTACAAAAATACGGTGATGCCTGCCCTGCACTTCCTCCAGGGTGTATCCCATAGGTTTGAGGAAGTTTTCATTTGCGTCAATGATCGTGCCGTCCATGTTGAATGAAATGACGGCCTGGGCTTTGCCAATGGCATCCACTTGTCCCTTGAAATCGGCGTTCTGGACTTTGGTCGTTGTGATGTTCGTGGCCAGTTTAATAACTTTGACGATGGTTCCCTTTTCGTCGGCTACAGGTGTGTAGGAGGCAAGGAGCCAAACGATCTCCCCGTTTTTGCCGATGCGGGAGAATTCTCCGGACTGTGGTTCTCCGTTCCTCAGATCGTTCCAGAATTTTTTGTATTCACCGCTTCTGGCGTAAACAGGATCGACAAACATACTGTGATGTTTACCTCGGATGTCAGCGAGGCTATACCCCATGGCGTCGAGGAAAATGTCGTTGGCGGTTAAGATGTTTCCCATTGTATCAAATTCGATAAAGGCGAATGCTGCGTTTATCGCATCCAATTGGCCTTTCATGTCGAGCATCTGCTCGTTTGTTAGCCCGTTGGATTTTATTTTGATTTTTGATTCGGGAGTGTGGAACTCTGTTTCCATAGCTTTGATTTTTTCAGTTGGGATTTGTTGTTTCGTTTCCGTTACACCAGTTGGTATGAGTTTTTCTTTTTTTAAATTATTACCGAGGGCCATATAGTTTTAGTTATTGATTATCGCTGATTGTTGCATCGATTGGATACGTCTGATCATTTCACCGGCAAGGTCCTTATAATCGCAGGCTGTACTGCTGGATGGCGAATAACCTACCGCGCTTTTTCCGAACGACGGTGCTTCAGCCGCTTTAACACTTGTACGTATGCCCGGGTCGAAAACATGTGTGTCGTAGTTGTTCTTAATATGCGCCCGGATTTCCTGGTATATATTTTTACGCGGATCGATCATGACTGGCAGTACGCCGAGGACGCGGAGATCCGGTTTGAGGTGGGTGGTCTTTTTGATCGTTTCCAGCATGGAATCCAATCCCCGCAAAGCCAGTACATCCATTTGCATGGGAATAATGACAAACCGGGATGCGGTCAGAGCGTTGAGGGTGAGCAGTGATAGCGATGGAGGGCAGTCGATCAGGATATAATCGTAGCCTGGCAACCGGTCCAGTACACGCTGGAGGTGATCAAAATAGCCGCCTGATTTGGCAATAGCCAGTTCGACATCCGCGAGATCTTTACCTGCAGGTAGAATATGCATGCCTTCGCGCTCGATCAACAATTGCTCGACCGGATGGTCTTCGTGAAGGGCGTCGGCAATCGTAGGCAGGTCTTCATCGATACCCAAAGAGTAAGACAAACTTCCCTGCGCGTCGAAGTCAATCAGCAGGACTTTTTTTCCCAAAACCGCCAGTGCGCTGCCAAGGTTTACTGTTGTTGTTGTCTTTCCTGTACCACCCTTGTGGTTGACAATTGAAATAGTCATCCCTGATTTTCTGCGATTGGAGTTCAGTAATCTTAAATTTTAGTATACACTGGTCGGTAGATAACGTTTTGATTTTCTAATGTTTAAAAAATCGTCCCTAAAAATCAGACAATGGTGTTCTGGTTCAGTGCCGGGTCAAAAGTAAATGATGATCGCGGAACATTCCGTCAGTCTTAATGGGTATGGCATCGTAAAGAAATTACACAACAGGTTGTCCGTATTTATACGGAGATGACAGTTCGTGAAATGATATGAGTTGCGATCCCTTTATACGGAATCCGTATGAGTCGTGACGGTAGTGGCAGGCGCGGGTTCTCATTTCGCCAGGGTTGATTTCAGATAGAACGTAACGCTTTCTTCTTGTTAATGAGCTTTCCTTTTTTTGAGTTGGGCATTTCGATCTTCACCGACGTGCCTACCCCGTATTTGGAGTCTATTGTGATAACGCCGCCGAGCCTCGTAACGGCATCGCGAACGGTGTATAATCCGATCCCCGATCCTGTCGAAACGTTGGACGCCCGGTAAAACATATCGAAGACTTTCGGGACGTGTGGTGCGGCGATACCGATTCCATTGTCGAACACTTCAATGAACGCTTTACCCGGGTGGAGATGAACTTCAATGGAAAGCATGTGGTTCGTCTTCTTCTTGTCGACGTAGTCTAGGGAATTCCGGATGATATTCTGCAATACAAGGCGTATACGGTCCGGATCGGAGTAAAAGACCGCGGTGCCATGGATGGAATACGTGGGGACGACCGTACTGAAGTTCAGGTGCGTTTGGTTGAATTCTTTTAAAATGTCCTGCAGGAGGAATTCAAAGTTAATACATTCTTCGTCCATGGCTTTCCTTCCGTTTTTCGCAAACAGTGTCAGTTCATGTACGAATTTGTCGAGCTTGGAGGCGCTGGTTCCGATCATTTCGATGTATTTCTCCGCGAGGTCTCCTTTTATATCGAGCTTCATCAGGTTCACAATACCCAGAATAGAGCTGATCGGAGACCTGATATCGTGGGATGCGCGGTAGATGAAACCGTCCAGTTCCATCGTGATTTTTTCCAATTCGATGCAGGTATCTTTTAGTTGGTCTTCCGTGATCATCTGATCGCTGATATCATTCATACGCCCGTCGTGGACCACTTGCCCGTCGCGACTGATTCGCCGGCAGGTGAGGAGCCCCCAGAAGTTACTGTGGTCTTTCCTTTTGAACAGCACCCGCTGGTCGACTATACTCCCTTCGGCGGAAATCTTGTCCATAAGATAAGTGAACGTTTCCTCGTCGGCGAACAGTGTGTTTGATGGAACCGTAAGAAGTTCGGCAGCGGAGGAGTAGCCAAATATTTTTGCCATTGCTTCGCTCACATAAATCAGCCGGTTGCTATCGGCAGCTTTTCTGAATATTCCCTCTGTGAGAAAGTTGTCCAGTGATTCCAGTACCTGATGAAGGACAGAATCGTCGGGTAGGGCATTTTTCTTTTTCATCATGGATTAACGGCAAACGTACCCGACAAAACTACAGTAGTTCTTTTTTTTACCCCATACCAAATACCACTGCCATGAACCTCCGTATAATTACGTAGAACCGAATAAGATCAATACTGAACGTATACCAGGAAAAATGTTTTTTCGTTAATCTTGTTCAGGAGATAATCCAATGGGTTATAGGTTATGGAACGTTTTGTGTTAGGGGATGTATGTAATGAATTGCTGGCAGAATTGAACAGGGATGTTGGCAAAAGGAATATCATAAGGCTGGGTATCGATATTCAGCTACCTGACGTTTATTACGGAAAGCCGGACAGATTCGTGAATGCCCTGTGGTTGTTGTCCAGTCACCTTGCGGGTTGCCTTGTAAACGGAATTATCTCCATAGAAATTGCCCTTCGTCAGCGACATCTTTCCGATATAACAATGCACGTTCAGATTTCCGGCCAGGGCGCGGATTATCTCGCCGGGGAAATGCAACTGGATATCCTTACCGATAACCTTGGGATTGAAATAAGTCACAAGGCTTTCAACGATAAAATGCAAATTGAATTTAATTATACGTTGCAAACAACGGACATCGTACCCGCGGCCGTGAGACCTCCATTTTACGGAAGAAGAATTTTGCTGGCCGAGGACAACGAAGTGAACGCAATGGTCTTTGATTCGTTTCTGGAGGAATGGGGCAGTACCAACAAGGTTGTTGCTAACGGTGCCGATGCGGTATCGGCGGTTGGCGAGCTGACCTTTGATGCTATTCTCATGGATATTCACATGCCCGTTATGAATGGTATCCTGGCTACGAAAAAGATACGCGAATTTAATGTTGACCTTCCGATTATCGCCCTCACCGCGTCGACACGGGAGATCGATATTCGGGAAGTAATGGATGCAGGAGCGACCGACTATTTGTTAAAACCGGTAAGTAGTGCGCATATGTTTCAGGTGCTGTCTAAATATCTGATACCCGCAAAATAGTGAAGCCAGATATCGAAAGCCTGGCGCGGACAATGCCCGGTGTGATATACCGCATCACCCTGCCGGAAATTTCCATCATCTTTATTAACGAGACGATCCGCGATGTCTGCGGATACACGGACGCGGAAATCCTTTCCGGCAGCGTACGGTGGATCGACCTCGTTCATGAGGAAGACCTTCCACGGCTGCTGAAGTGTTTGGAACCTGACCGCAACAATCCTTTATTTTCGATCGAATACCGGATTTGGCATAAGACGGGAGAGATACGTTGGGTGCTGAACCGCGGGATTACCTGCTGGGTTGACGGCCAACCGAAATGGCGCGATGGAATCATCCTGGATATCACTAAATCAAAGGCGACCGAATCGGAACTCGAGACCAGGCGGAACGAGCTGAGCAACCTCGTAAACTCCCTGGAAGACATGGTGTTTGAGATTGACGCGCTGGGACGGTTCAGGAATTTTTATGCGAAAGACCGGAGCATGCTTATCCTGCCTGCCGAAAAGTTTCTGAACAAAACAATTCCTGAAGCATTTGACGGACTACCGTCATATGCCATATTGTTCCAAAGTGCATATCAGAAGACCGTCACGGAAAAGGAAAACCAGGAGATAGAATTCACTTACAGGAAAGGTGATATGATCCGCGCTTTCCGAGCACGTTTTATTTTCCTGTTTAAACCGGGTACGGTCTCCGTTATGGTAAGCGATATTACACGACAACGGAATGCGGAGTTTGCCCTCAAACAAAGTGAAGAGATCCTGCGCAGGACTTCCCAGGCCGCAAATATCGGAGGATGGGAAATTGATGTTGAACGGAGAACCATACAATGGTCCGACGAGATCTACAAAATACGCGAGGTAGAGAAGTCGGGTACCTCGACGCTGGATGACGCATTTAACTATTATGGCCCGGAGGTCCGGCCCTTGATTGAGAAGATTATTGAAGATGGGATCACCAGTGGCATACCCTGGGATATTGAACTTCCTTTTGTAACGGCAAAAGGAAATAAAAAGTGGATACGCGATGTCGGCATTCCCGAAATGGAAAACGGCAAATGCAGGGTTCTTCGCGGAGTACTGCAGGATATTACGGAAAAGAAAAATGCGGAGCTGGCCCTCCGGCGCCGGGAGCAGGAGCTGGAGCTCGCTATCAGCGGAGGAGACCTCGGCACGTGGGACCTGTTCGTTACCACACAAACTGTAAATGTAAGCGAACGCCTGGCACGTATGCTTGGCTATTCGCCATTGGAGCTATCCTCATTCGACTTTATGTGGAAGGAGATTGTTCACCCGGAGGACAGGATCTATGTAGTCGAAGAAATTTATGCCCACCTGGACGGTGCGACAAAATTTTATGAAACCGAACACCGCCTCCGGCACAAGGACGGCCATTGGGTGTGGATACTGGACAAAGGGAAAATTGTTGAGAAGGACGAACAGGGAAAACCAATACGTGTTAGTGGTACCTATCTCGATGTGACGGAACGAAAAAAAGTTGAGGTGGAGAATCGGAACCTTCAATTTGAACTGGAAGAATTCAAGGAGGCTGTGAACGCGGCAACTATTGTCTCTATAGCCGACAGGAATGGAGTGATTAAGTTCGCCAACAAAAAGTTTGAGGAAATAAGTCTCTACCGGGTGGAAGAACTGGTTGGTCAAAACCACAACATCATTAATTCCGGTTACCATCCGAAAAATTTCTGGGGCACTATGTGGAAGACCATTTCAAAAGGGAATATCTGGCGTGCGGAAGTCAAAAACAAGCGTAAGGACGGTACCTTTTACTGGGTTGATACGTTCATTATTCCCTTGCGTAACATTGATAACGAGATAGTCGAATACTTGTCTATCCGGAACAATATCACCGACAAGAAAGAGAATGAGATCAATATCCAGGACGCGTTGAGAAAGGCGGAAGAGTCGGACAAACTCAAGTCTGCATTCCTGGCAAACATTTCCCACGAGATCAGGACGCCGATGAATGGTATCATGGGAATTACCGAACTGCTGGAGCGACCCAATCTAACGGAGCAAAAAAAAGCGGAATTCCTGAGGCTCATGTATGAGCGATCCCATCATTTGCTGAGCGTCGTTAATAACATCCTTGACATTTCGAAACTTGAAGCCCGCCAGGTTACGCCAGTCCATGTTGTGGGAAATATTAACGAAGTATTTGAACGATTGATACTTACCTTCGGAGGGGAAAATCATCTCGTGAAAAGAAAAGAAATTACGCTCCGGGTAGTGAACAGGCTGACTCCACGACAGAATGTGATCATGGCGGATTTTATCCGGTTATATCAGATCCTCCATAACCTGATTGCCAATGCGATAAAGTTTACGGTAGAAGGGGAAGTGGAATTCGGATGTATGCTGCAAAATCCGGAGCAGTTACTTTTTTGGGTAAAAGATACAGGCATCGGCATCCAGGAACACAACATCGACAACATATTCAAACCGTTTCAGCAGGCTTCCGAATCTACGCACGAGGAGTTTGGTGGATCGGGCCTGGGATTAGCCATTAGCAAAGGTCTCGTCGAAATGTGGGGAGGGCGTATCTGGGTTGAAAGTAAGGTGGGGCGCGGATCGGTATTTTATTTTACGATGCCTTTTCTGGAAGTGAATACGAAGAACGAGTGATCCTGCTGTCAGGCAGTTTTTTCGTTGGGGAACGTGATGATCACCCGGGTTCCTTTTCCAGGCTCGCTTTCAAATTCCAGACGGCCCTGGTGTTTTTCGACAAACTCTTTACAGATGACCAACCCGATTCCGGCACCCAGTTCATTCCCTGTGCCGGGCGTTGGTTTTCCACCTGAAAACAATTCATCGCGTTGTTGCAACGACATACCCAAACCGCTATCAACCACGACGATCTCTGTTGAATTATTATCCTGCTTGGCATTCAGCCAGATCTCTCCGCCACCCGGCGTGAACTTGATCGCGTTGTACACGAGGTTCAGGAGAATACAGCCAAGCATGTTGGGATCAGCGAATAACGGCATAGGAATTTCCAGACAATTTTTGATCGTAATGTTCTTCACATTCCCGGCTAATTGAAACTGGCTCACTATTTTATTTAACTGTTCATTCAGGTTGAGTTGCTGCGGCTGAAACGGTAGCTGCCCGGTAGCGAGTCTGGCCCAAAGCAACATGCCCTCAAAAGCGGCGTTCACCTGTTCGGCGGATCTTCTGGCCAGTCGAAGCGCCGCGTGCACTTTGATCTCCTTTGTAGACTGAAGTCGCTGGTCCAGCAATTCAAGGCTGGACAATACTTGCGCAAAAAGGTTTCTCACGTCGTGGCCGATGATGGCCAGAAACTTGTTCTTTAATGAGATCTCTTTTTTTAATTGAAGGACGAGGTCGTTTAACGAAGAGTCTGAACCTTCCTCGCTTCCGTCAAAAAAACTGAGGGAGAGCTGTTGACGTGAGATCACTCCCCGGAATTCCCGGCCCTCCAGTGCAGGAAGAAACTCATAGTTGTGCCTGTACATGTACAAAAGTACCGGCAAAATATCTTCGGTATACTGAAACCCGGGCTTGTCGTAAAATGAATCGATAATCAGGTCGTTGGGCTTGCTGACAATATCATGCAGGGTGAGAATCCCCATAAACCGCTCACCTTCCTGTATCACTACCGGATCGCCGCTTAACAGGTAATTTTTAAATTCGTGGACATGCTGATACGGCCCGGCTATATGATAGTTGTGCGTGAGATGGTCGGTTAATTTCATTACTGTTGCGTAATTTCAATGGCTTTCCCGGAAACACCGCGGACCAAGCATTTGTTTAGAAAACAGGTTAGGTTCACCGTAATTAGTTTCCGGCTGTTGCAGCAGCCCGTCTGATTTTACCGGCGGTGTCTTGGTGATGAAAGGCTGCCGGATGCCAGGATTGTTTCCCCTCGGTATGTTTAGGGGACGGTAACGTTTACGCATGGAGTAGCGGTTTAGGTAAATTATACCCAAAAACCGGAAAAAGAAAATGTTTTGTGATGATCCGGTACAGCTAACCAAATGGCATGACCCATACTCCCTGGGCCGATCGCGATGTCACGAAAGCACGAATTGCTTTATGGTTTGAGTAAAGGACGGAAGATCAGGGACCTCGTTTTGAGAATAGTAGTCGACGACCTCAGGTTTCAGATTTAGTTTCAAAGCGACCGTTTTTGCATAGGCAATTTCATCCGCGTGCAGAATATTATCAGCCTTGATCATTTTCATGACCCAGTAGAACAATTCTGACTTATCGGGGATTTCCGCGAGGGTATCAAGTTTTACGGTCTCTGCCTCATGCGATTCCAGGAATGATCCGTCCAGGCCACTCTCCTTGAGTACATTGACGAGAAGTTGTTTTTCGGAATGATCGAACTTTCCGTCAACTTTTGCCAGGTGCAGGAGCAGGTTGATTTTTTTTAATAAAAGTCTGTTCATATGTTTTATTCATGTTAAAAATGCAGCAATACTAAATTCCCATGGAAGAGTAGCAACTAGTACATTACCTTCTTCAGTCCCGCTATTAACGCGCTGACCTTGCGCTTGGTCTTTCCGACCAGGGTTTTCACGTCATCATTGTATGATTCGTGTAGCCCATACGTGTCAAATATTGAGATGAGGGACGTGCACGCGAGGTTTTTAATGATGGGTCTGATCCGGTGGATCTCCCGTCTAATACCATGTATATCCCGCGCTTTGTCTTTTTTCGTGAGTCCGTTTTCGAACCTCGTAACATCGGCGATCACGGCTTTATGGATCTTGGCCAGTTTTTTTATGTCATGGTTGAATGCCTCTTCGTAGAACAGGAATGAGAACAGACTGTTGCTGACCTTTCGCGACTTCGCATATTGGGTGATCTTTTCAATTAAGTAATCCGGATCAAACGGCTTCGACAATAAATACTGAATGCCATGCTCCAGTGTTTTGTCTTTCAACGACGATGAATAAGGTTCAGCCGTAAATGCTATGACAGGTGTTTTCCGGTTTTTGCCGTTCTTCTGACTCCTGATCTTGTCGGTTGTCTCATAGCCGTCCATACCCGGCATCTGGATATCCATCAGGATAAGATCGAATTTCCTGGCCGTCGTCAACCGTGCAGCCGCTCTTCCGGACGTTACTGTCGTGCAGTGAATACCGTTGTCGCCCAACAAGTTCTCAATCAGGAACCGGTTTGATTCAACGTCTTCGACATACAGGATTTCCAGTTTTTTTATACTACCGCGCCGTTTCGATTTTGGCGAGGAAGAAACATCTGTCTGAATGTCCGCAAGGTTGCGGTCCGGTACAGTAAAAGAAAGAGTAACAGTAAAGACGGACCCTTTGCCGAATTCACTGGTGAGTGTCAACGTCCCGTTCATCAGGTCGACAAGTGATTTGACAATGGAAAGCCCGAGGCCGGTGCCTCCGTATTTCCTTGAAATCTCACGGTCGGACTGGTGGAAGGGTTCGAATATGACATCCCGTTTTTCACGTGAGATCCCAATTCCGGTATCTTCAATTTTGAAACAAATGAGCGGGGTTTGATCCGGAGACGTAACAAGGTCGGCCGTAAGCTTCACAAAACCCTCATGGGTGAATTTGATGGCATTCGCCAGCAGATTTGTAAAGATCTGGTGAAGTCTGGTAACGTCGCCTTTCAACAGAGTCGGAATTCTCGGATCGATATTAAAGATCAGGTCAAGCCCCTTATCCTGCGCGGTCGTTTTGCTGAACTGATATTGTTGCTGGAGGAATTCAGCAAGATTGAATTCCAGTAGTTCGAATTGTACTTTTCCCGATCGTATTCTGTTGAAGTCCAGGATATCGTTGACGAGATGCATCAGATTATCGGCGGAACTTTTTAAAGTCTTGACAACCTCGAGTTGATCTTCACGTGGCGAACGTCTCAGGAGCAAATTACTTAGGCCGATGACCGAGTTCAGCGGGGTCCGGATCTCGTGACTCATTATCGAGAGGAATGAATCTTTTACGGAAGCGGCATCTTCGGCTGTTTTTCGCGCCGTTTCGAGGGCTTGCAGATTTCGCTTTTCCGCGCTGATGTCGCGTACAATACCGTACATCTCGACGGGCTCTCCGTTTTCATCGGCAAGGATTTTTCCTTTGACAGAAAGCCAGTAAATTTTTCCCCGTTTTGTTTCGACCCTGTATTCGGTTTCGAAAGATCCTTTCCGCGCAATGAAGTTCCGGTACGTCGATTTTATCCGCTCGCGGTCCTCGTGGTAAATGGAATTGAAAAATATATCAGCGCTCAGGCGGGTTTTGTCTTTATCAAGACCGTGCAGGACATATGTGCTGTCGGACCAGAAGAGTTCACCCGTTTTAATGGAGGAGCGCCAGCTGCCGGTGTTCGTGAGGATATGCGATTGATTAAAGATCAGGTTGGCGTCCTGCACATTCTTCTGATCGGTGATATCCTGGATGATACCGAATGCATCGCGGAGGTTGCCTGTTTCGTCGAAGGTAAACTCAACCTGTTCACGTATCCACTTTACCTTGTTGTTCACGATAATCCGGTGAATGACATCGTAAGGACGGCCAGGCGAGGCCATCGAATATTTCAGTGATTTTATAACGTATTCCTTGTCCTCCGGATGTACATAGACGAGAAACTCGTCGTAGCCGAATGTCTGACGGTCTTTTATTTCAAAAATATGAAAGACTTCATCTGACCATTGCCTTTTTCCGGTCGCGGCATCAATACGCCAGCTGCCGATCCTGGCTGCTGCCTGCGCTTTCCGGAGCGCCTGTTCGCTTTCCTTAAGCGCCTTTTCGGCTAATACCCGTTCCGTGATATCCTGGTTGACACCGGCCAGTTTGATTGGCCGGTCCTGATCGTCGCACCAGACATGCGCTTTACCGTGGATGGTTCTCACTTCCCCGTTCGGGCGTACGATCCTGTAAATGACTTCCGAGTCGGATCGCATAGTCAGCGCCTGCCGCATGTTTTGGAGGAACCCGTCGCGGTCTTCGGGGTGTAAAAGGTTGATGAACTCTTCCTGCGTTAGCGGTACTTCGAGGTGTGACAGCCCGTTGATCTCCCGTTGCTCGTCAGACCACCAGATCTTGTTCGACTGCAGGTTGTATTCCCAATATCCGAGTTTGGCGATACGTTGAGCATCGTAGAGTCGTTTCTGGCTTTCGCGGAGCTCCGTTTCATTTCGCTTTCGCTCGGTGATATCCCGTGTCACGGCAATGACATATCCCTGCCCCTGGAGTACAACGTAGCGTACGGTAATTTCCACGGGAATAGTGTTGCCGTTTTGCTGATTCAGGCTGACCCCTTCCACCGTAATGGAGTTTTTCGTTTTGAGCTCCTCCACGTGCTTTTGCCAGCCCGCTTTATCGGCGAACAAAACTTCGATATCCCAGACATTGAAGTCCTGGCAATCCTGGCGGCTTATACCGAGCCGGGATGCCGCGACCTGATTCAGGTAAACCACCTGCCCGGACTCGTTTGAAACTTGTATGCCATCCGTTGTCAGATCGATAAAGTGTTCGATTTGCGCGAGCCGTAAGTTCGATTTCAACAGGAGGTCTTCGTATATTTTCCTGTCGCTGATGTCCTGGATGACCGACCAGATGACCTGGCGGCCTTCTTTATCCGTAAACCGTACTCCATTCAGGAGTACGGGATAGCGGCTGCCATCCTTTCGGATATATTCTTTCTCAAAAGGACCGTAGTAGTCCGATTCGCGTAATGAATTCAATTGTACCTTTTCTTCCGGTTCATACTCGCGCGGAGTAATATCCCAGTAGGTAAGCTTTTTGAATTCATCACGGGTATAGCCGGTTGGTTGCAGCAAGGCATCGTTGAAGTCCAGGAACACGCCGGTCTCCAGATCATTTAATGCAATTCCGACGGGCGAAAACTCGAACAGCGACCTGAACTTGAATTCACTTTGTTCCAGCAGCTGTTGGGCCTGAACACGGCTCGTTATATCCTCAACCGCCCCTACCGTACGGACGGGCCGTCGTGCGTTACCCTCGGGGGAAAATTGAGTCCGCGATCGCATTTTCACCCACCTGATCGTACCCTCCGGAAATACGATCCGATGAATAACATCGAAAAGACCATCACCGTCCGGGTTGTGGGCAGCTTTCACAGCCTCCATGATTCCACGCCTGTCTTCAGGATGTATACATAAGAAGTATTTTTCAAGTGTCGGATTCTCCCCGGGCTGCAGACCGGTTATTTCCAGCAGCTCATTGGACCAGTGAATGGTGTCGGTCAGTTGGTCGTGATCAAAGATCCCGATCCTGGATACCGCGACAGCCTGACGGAGCCGTTCTTCATTTTCTTCGATTTTTTCCCTCGAGCGCTTGAGTTCCGTGATGTCCTGCCGGATCGAGAGGAAATGTGTGATGTCCCCGGTTTCATTAAATATCGGATTTACGGCCGTGTCTACCCAATAGGTAGTACCATTCTTCTTCCGGTTCCTGATCTCACCACGCCAGACGTTTCCTGTTTTTATCGTTTGCCAGAAATTATCCCAAAAAGCGCGATCGTGATGGCCTGAATTGATCACCTTATGATTTCTCCCGATCAATTCCTCTTCCCTGTATCCGGCGAGGTCGCAAAATCTTTTGTTGGCTTTCAGGATGATCCCGTTATTATCGGTGATAGACACCAGGGCGCTGTTATCCAGTGCATCGATTATACTCTGGAGTTCCCTGTTCTTCCTTTCCAACACCAGACCGGCTTCCACCTTTGCTGTAATATCGACAACCAACGACATTGCCCCGTCGATATTGCCCTGCTCTCCATATAACGGCATATGGAACGTGTCGAAATAAAGAGCCCCGTATTTAACGGTGTGTCGGTTGGTTTCACCTTCAACGGCTTTGCGTAAAAATGCCACGGCCGATGGTACATTCCTGTATAACTCGTAGAACGACATTCCAACATGCTCGTTCGGCAGAATACCCAGCAACTCCAGCGCCTTGCCAATGGATAGGGTGATTATACCTTCCCTGTTTACCGTGAACAAAATGATCGGCGCGTTCTTTATTACGGTATTGAGTCGGTGCTCACTTTCTTTCAATGCCACCTCCACGGTTTTCAGGTGGGTGATGTCCGTATGGGTGCCGATCATACGAACGGGATTCCCCGTTGCATCAAAGCTCACGATCTTGCCAACTGACAGGATCCATTTCCATTCTCCAGATCTCGCCTGCTGGCGGAACACAACCCGGTAGGAATCGATTTTCCGGTTAACATAATCTTCATAGACTGCGAATACGCGGTCCCGGTCGCCAGGATGAAGGCGTTGTTTCCAGAACGCATTCGTTTCTGTAAAATCACGTGGATCATATCCAAGCATGGTTGCGTATTCGTCCGATACCTTTGCCGTACCGGTAGGAATATCCAGGTCGAAAATTCCCTGGTTTGCCGATTGCAACGCAAGACGAAGGCGTTCTTCACTTTCCTGCAAAGAAATTTCAGTGAGCCGTCGCGCGGTAATGTCATGACTATTCATCAGAATATGCGTGCATTGCCCCCTGGAATCGATTAGCGGCGAAAGGGAGATTTCGAAGTATACATGCTGGTTATGGATAAACAGACTGCTTTCAAAACTCACGCCCTTCCCGGTGTGAAAGGCCTGATGATAGTAGGAACGATAATAGTTTATCACTTCGGATGTTAACCCGATCGCTTTTAGTATCTCGCCGATCTCCTGTTCCACGATCAGGGAATTACCTCCTGACAGGAGAAACATGGAGTCGAGGTAGCGGGTATTGGCGATTTCACACATGAGCCGGTCACCTGGTTCTACCCGCCACAACGCTTGTGCATCCTGGCTGCTGTTGAAGATCAGTGCGAGCCTTCGTTCACTGTCCTTAAGTGCTTTTTCGGATTTTCGCTGGCTGGTTACGTCCACGCAGGTCGCCATTAATCCGATTGCGTTTCCTTCATTGTCCAGTAAAAGTTTCCCCAAAACATGAACAATAGCGTGCGAACGATCACCCAGGACGGCATTGAGTTCTCCTTCCCAGTGTCCGGCGTGATGAAGAAGTGTGATCAATTTTTCCACTTCATCCGGTTCATCAAACAACCCTGATCCCATCCGCCCGATCGCCTGACTCCTGTCAGTATACCTCCATAATTGAAGAAAAGCCTTGTTTACATAGGTAACCTTTCCCTTCGGGTCCGACAGTACCAACGCGTTGAATGATTCTTCAATGGCAAAGTTTTTAAGGTTTAACTCTTTCTGAAACCTGTCCACGTCGGTCACGTCGTCGGAATAAACCGCAAGCCGTGTTACGCGTTTTTCACTGTTGAAGACGGGATAAATTGTATTGTGTAAGATTTTTCCGTCAAGCTCTTCGTCAAAATGGACTGGAGTGCCTGTCGATACCACCTGTCGGATCAACCGAAGGCGTGTTTCGGCGTGAACAGGGGGAAACAGCGTCGTTGCATCGATCCCGATAAGTTCAGCAACAGGGCGGTGGTAGCGACAGCCGAGGGTTTGATTGGCTCCCAGAATAATCCCGTTAATATCCAGTATTGCCGCGGCCCCGTGATAGGTATCCAGCAGTGTCCTGTAAACATCTTCGTTTTCTTCCGGACGCAGATGCACATCGTCCGGTATTCGCTCGAAAGCCGAAACGAACAGTCTTTGCCCATTATCGTCATTAATAACCGATAGGTGTGCTGTTACCCGAAGCACTTTTCCATTCTTCCGGATGAACCGTTTTTCAAGGCTGGCCGAAGTCGACGCCCGTGTCAGGAGACTGTCGGTTAAAGTGCGTTCGTGAACCCAATCATCGGGATGGGTTAACATATCCATTCGTGATCCGATCAATTCCGCCCTGTCGTAACCCAACAACTGAACCGCTTTATCATTTGCCATCGCCAGCACATGACCTGGTTCCGCCTGGGCGCTGATGACAATACCCAGTGTGGAGTGATTAATGAGAGTACTGAAAAACGTGTCGGTAATTGTGACCGATGGAAGCGGGTACGTCATACACCGGGGTTCTTATGGTGAGTTCTGGATGGCTTAGAATTTTATTTTTTGTTCCACGATCTTTTTGATCAACTCAGTAGTGTTTTTTAAAGCGAATTTGTTCAGCACATTGGCCCGGTGTGTTTCTATCGTCCTTGGGCTCACGTCCAGGATGCCGGCTATTTCTTTACTTGAACATCCTTCCATCAGGTACTTGATTACCTGCTTTTCCTTATTGGTAAGAAAAGGAAGGCCGCGGTGCGGTTTGTTATAGATGTTGTTGATCAGAAGGCTGGAGATTTCGATAGAATAAAATTTCTCGCCGTTCATTATTTTATGGATGCCCATAATGAGTTCTTCAGGTTCCGAGTCCTTGTGAATGTAACCGTCGACACCGGCCTCAAGCGCATTGATTACATAGAACTCTTCCTTATGCGAACTCAACACCACAACCTTGAGCGATGGATTCACATTTTTAATGTATTTGGCAACATCCAGACCGTTCTCTTTGCCCAGTGAGATGTCGACCAGTACAATATCGGCATGAAGGGTCGGTATAAGCGGGCGGACAGGAATAAAACTCCTGTACTCTCCCACAATGTCGATATCCGGGTCCTTTCTTAAAATGGCGACAAGACCGGCCCGGAACAAAGCATGATCGTCAATTACTACAAGTCTGGACATGATAAACAAAAATAAAATAATCACTACTCCTATATATAGGACTCATTACGGACGCACTTCTAAGTAGATTTACGGAGAGTGGATAAAAGGCCGACGTCGGCCTGCCGGAAGAAATCGGTTTGTTCATACGCAATGGCTGCGGGAAGAAACAAGTCATTTCACTTTTTTACTAGTTAGTCAATTTAATATTAATACGGAGGGATTTTTATTAGAATTGGATTAGACCCCTTTTTTGAACGGGGATTTTCAATTCGTTTAATGTGTTTCCACGAATTTGAACCATTGGCCTAACAAATTCCCCCCTGAATTGTTCAGGCATTTTTCTTTCCTGACGTTTTACGAGGGAAAATGAAGGGTAGTATAAAACGGGTCTGATATTTATCATCTCATCGAATATCAATCGTCATTTCTTTCCGGCAGCCTGAACGGCAATTTTAGCTGCATAACGAAGAGCGCACGAAAACTTCAGCAGGACTTGGATCAAGGCTGAGTATCGTGGCGATATCCTTATCGAATGGAATTCAATGAAAGAAGTATGAGAACAATTCAGCACTATCTCCCCAACCCCCGCCATACCGAGATACACCGCATTTTTGTCAATGCCGGTCCCGAACGGGCGTGGGAAGCCGCCCGGTATTTCGATATGTCTGGAATACCCTGGATAAAGTTACTGTTTGAGATCAGGACGTTGCCGGAGAAATTCTCCGGAGAAAATCGGCCGGCTATCAGTGCGGGATTAGGCGTCGACCAGATATCCAGGGGCGAATCGGGTTTTATGATCCTGGAAGAAGTTCCGGGTAAAGAAGTTGTGGTCGGGTCCGTCGGTAAATTCTGGTATCTGAATATTCCTTTTGAGAAAGTTTCTCCCCGTGATTTCAAAGATTTCAATACACCGGGCTTTGGAAAAATCGCCTGGGCTATTTCCGTTGAACCGTTCATGGAAGGCAGTACAATCGCAATTGAATTGAGGATTTCAGCGACTGATGAACGGAGCTGGAAAAAATTCGACCGGTATTACCAGTTGATCAGGCTGGGATCGTATCCTATCCGGTCTTCTGTCATGTCATATCTGGAATCGCACCTGGGGCGTATGGTACTTCCGGCAGATGACCAGCGAGTATTGCCGGGAGACGAGTATATCCCGGACGCGAAGTACGGCCTTACTCATCACCGGGATATTGAAGCTCCGCCTGCTGTCGTCTGGCAGTATCTTATGCAGCTTGGATGCGACAGAGCCGGGTGGTACAGTATCGATCTCCTTGATAATGGGGGAAAAGCAAGTATCGATCATGTCGTAAAAGACTGGGAAAAAAGAAACGAAGGTGACCGGATTTCCGCGACGCCGGAGAATGATGGATTTTTTGTCGTCCACGCCGTTCATCCAAAGCGATACTTCGTCATCGGCGGGGAAACGGAACGGCTTGGCGCTCCCTTTAAGATGACATGGTCCTTTGTCCTTGAACCGGTTGGCAGTGACGCTACCCATTTGATCACCAGGGCCAGAATGCGGTCGTCGCCGGGATGGAAAGAATGGTTGATGGGAAAGGTGGCCTATCCCCCGGTTCATGGATTGATGTCACATGTACAGTTGGACACCATTAAGAACATGGCTGAGCGTGATGCGCAGATGAGGATCGGGCAGCACGAGATGGCGGACGCTGAACACTGAGCGGATCCCTAGCGACTAACAGACGGAGGACTAACAGTAACGTACAGGTGACATGGTAGTAGCGCTTCTTATTTTGTTCGGGATACCCTGCATGATTCTATGCGCGCTTCTTTTTGTTCCGGTTGTCCTCACGATCGATACCACGCGGGGCACATACGAGATCAGGCAACGCGGAATCATTGTCCTTTACGTCGACCCGCAGACGTTCCCCGTCTTGAATTTGAAAGTTTTTGGGGTCCGGGTAGACCTGAGGGGCAAACGGGAGCCCGGAACAACTGCGCCGGTGGCGAAGAGAAAAGATTCCAAAAACAGAAAACCATTCAGAAGATCGGCAGATGCCTGGGTCTACCTGCTCCGGGGCGCCCGGAGGAGTTTAAAACTGGTGAATCTGGACGGAACGTTCGACCTGTGCGATGTAAGTCTGAATGCGCAACTGTTCCCTGTCCTTAACCTCGTCAACGGTGGGCCTGTATACATTACCACAAACTTCAGCAGGACAAACTACCTGAAGCTTCTGTTGGAGGTGAAAGTCTACCGCCTCGCCTGGACGATTGTTCGATTTTTCACTAAACACTAATCATTATGGAAATGAACTTTGAAAACTTGCTTCAACGGCTCACAGAATTCCTGCAAAAGGAAGCAAAAACCGAAACCGTGGTGGGCGAATCATTTAAGCTGGGTGAATTCACTTGTGTTCCCATTGCCCGTGTAGGTATGGGCTTCGGCAGCGGGGGTGCGGAAGGCGATTCCGCCAAAGTCGGGAAAGGGCAAAGTGGCGGTACAGGTGCCATGATCGGTATCGACTGCGTTGGTTTCCTGGTAACGACCGGTAAAGAGATATCTTTTATTGCTACCAACCAGAACAAAGGACTTGCTGCGGTATTTGAACAGGTCCCGGACCTGATCAAAAAATTTATGGCAAAAACGGAGACGGCGAAAGCATAACCGATGAGCCGTGAGAAGAGGACCTTGAAGCCGCCCGGGTTTCGAGGTTCTTTTTACTCCCCGTTACGACGATGTATCGATCATCAATACCTTGGCGCCTCGCACATGCCTGTGTTTCAGGTCCAGCAGTGCCCGGTTTGCATCAGCGAACGGGTATTGCTCTACTTCCGGTCTGATCGGTATGCGAGCCGCCAGAGCCAGAAATTCTTCCACATCCCGACGCGTTATATTGGCCACGCTCTTTATTTCCTTCTCCATCCACAGGTGCATTGGATAGTCGAGGTGAAGCAGATTATTTTTATCGGTTTCCTCTTTCCGGATGGCATTGATCACCAGGCGTCCACCCGGCTTCAACAGCCGGAGAGATTCAACAATGGGATGCCACGCCGGCGTGGTGTCAATGATGGCATGAGGTTGCAACGGCGGTGTATCGCCGAAAGCGCCAGCCCAGCGTGCCTTCAGCGAGAGTGCAAAGGAGCGTTCATCAGGGCTTCGGGCAAAGACGACGATTGCTGAATCGGGAAACAGGTTTTTACACATCATCAGCACAAGGTGTCCGGATGCACCAAATCCGGAAAGGCCGAGTGTCTGCCCATTCTTCAGATTCGTGAGCTGAAGTGAGCGGTATCCGATCGCGCCTGCGCACAATAATGGAGCTGCTTCTGCATCAGCGAATACGGGCGGGATAGCGAACGCGAATTTTTCGGGAACGGTCATAAACTCCGCATACCCGCCGTTTACATCCCGGCCGGTCGCCTTGAATTCGGCACAGAGATTTTCCATTCCATTTTGACAGTATTCACACTTTCCGCAAGCTTCATAGATCCAGGCAATACCCACGCGATCACCGGAACGGAACCGTTTTGCATCACGACCGCGATCAGCCACGATGCCGATGACCTGATGACCGGGTACAATGGGAAAGTTTGGCGGTGGTGTGCGTCCTTCAATTTCGTCCAGTTCCGTATGACAGACCCCGCAGCAGCGGATGCGAACGAGAATTTCATTTTCCGCAGGCGAGGGATGTGGTAACTCAGCGGCTTCAAGTGGAGACTGCACCTGACCCAGGTCGCAGGTTTTTTTCAATAACATGGCCTTCATATGCACCTGAATGTCAAAACTCATTTTGTTATCAATAAATTCAAAGGTCCATTATAGAAATCGTATTCCTGTCTTTTATATATAATAAAAACAAAAGCACCTGATATTATTTTTTGGATGCTTGTTCTAATCGGAAAGTCTGTAATAGGGAAGTTCTATCGACGGTTCAAATCCTAATTTACGGGCGAGCCTGAAAGACCCGGTGTTCTCCAGCCGGCAGGCCCATAGGGGTTCAAGGCCTTCTTTCAGGCAAAAGTCTATCAGCGCGGCGCAGACGCGTTGAGCGTAACCGAAGCCTCTGTAGGGTTGAAGGGTTTCGATTCCCAGTTCCAGTTTCCCAGGCGCCAGAAAAGAAGAAAACGACGTCGCTGCAAGATTGCCATCGTAATACAGGCTGAAAGCAACTCCGTGGGCTCTGAATGTTGCAGCGGAATCCCAGAATGCCCGCGGTACGACAACGCCAGGCATGAGGTCGAAGATTTCAGTAGTGCTCTCTTTGATTGTAATCCCCGGATCAGGGACTGTGACCTTATTGATGTTTGTGAATTTCTTTTTGTCGAAGGCGAAGTTAACCCTCGTATTAAGTTCTATGACGGACTGGCTGCGGTTGTCTTTATTGTCGGCTGATCTGATGAGGGTGCTTTCAAAAAGGTCTTGAAGTACTGGATGCCATTGCTCAGGATAAGCCTGCATCCATTCGTGCCCCTTTCGTTGGCGGTTCGTATTCAATGCATAAGCCCTGAAGGAATTGTTAAAGGTATTATTCCTATGATCGCCGAAAAGTAGTGACATGCCGTATTTATGGACGAGGTAAAACGTCGTGGCATGGTTTAAGTCATCCCCATATACGGTTCCGCTAACGGATCGCTGAAGTACAGAACGGGCGAACAGGTGATTGAAATTTACCGGTCGCAGGTATTCCTCAATCCGCGGGTATTGTTCTTCGGGAAGTTTGTACATCATACTGATAAGGATTGCACAAAGGTTTATTTAAAACGGACTGGGGAACAGTTGCACTTTGGTTTTTTTCGATCGGATCAGTTGATGGACCTGACACTTTGCGGAATTAATCTACCGCAGTTATAAAATAATTATGGTGACAGGGTAGGGTAAAAGGTGCACGGAGGTGAATAAGAATCATAAGCCCCCGGATACTATCCGGATTTAACCCGTTACCCGTTACGATATGTTAAAATGTTGTGTCAAGTTTCCCTCCATAAGGCCTATGGACACCCGCGGTTTGTTTCATCTGTTAGAAAGGATTCATCCATTGCCGGACAAATTGCGGCAGGCGATCGAGGATGAGCTCGAGACTGTATTCTACCCACCGGGCCAGGTACTGGTAAGTGCCTCAGACTTTGCGCGAAGTGTATACTACCTGGTCGGTGGTTTTTGTGTCTCTTATTATTATAATGGTGATCGCAAAACCGTAACTACATTTTGGAAACCGGGTGAGATTGTCATGTCTCCAAGGAGTTTTTTTGAAGGAACCCCTGCGGAGGAGATCATCCAGGTTACATCCAAATGTGAGCTGCTGAGCTTATCTCTCGCTGCTGTAAACCAATTGTTTGAAAATTTCCCTGTTGCCAATTTTCTGGTGCGGGTCATCGTATCGCAATACCACGCGAGGGGTGCCCAGCATATCATCGATCTGCACAACCTGGATGCCAGGCAACGGTATGATAAGTTGGTGAAGGATTATCCAGGCATTGAGTTGCACGTGAGCCAGGATATGATTGCCTCTTACCTGAACATCACACCGCAGTCGTTGAGTCGTTTAAGGAGCCGGCGTATCTGACCTGAAATATTTTATCTCAGGTTAAGATCGCCCTGGCCGCAGTTAATCATTTTTTCTTTGTTGTGACCCTAGTTTCACCTTGTAATCACTAAGAAAATGAATCGTGAAAGAGCAGTCGATATTATCTGTTTTTTATTTATTGTGCTGTTTGTGTACGCGGGCCTGAGCAAATTACTGGACGTGGAAACATTCAGGTTGCAAATCGGACATTCTCCGCCACTGACGGGAATAGCACCGTTCCTGGCCTGGTTTATACCATCGGCAGAGATACTCATTTCATTGATGCTGGCAATACAGGTTCTGCGTCTCCCTGGTCTGTATGCCGCATTTAGCCTGATGGTTGTCTTTACAGTCTATATCGCGTCGGTGCTCCGGTTCAGTGATGATATTCCCTGCTCTTGCGGTGGTGTACTCCAGCGACTGGGATGGACGGAGCATTTAATCTTTAACTGTGCATTCATCGTGCTGGCTCTGACAGGCGTGTTGTTCGAGACCAGATCGAAACGCAGTAAACGTACACCGCGTCATACCCCTGATCTGAACTGAACCGGAATGGAGAAAAAGCCCGTTGTTTTACTCTCTTTGTTTTCACTCGTCAGCATAGGTCTGGTCTTTTACCTGTTCGCAACAATAAAGTCCGAACCTGTATCCAATGGATTTACCCGGAAGTTTACGGGATTGTTCGCGCAGAAAAGGCATGAGCTGGATCTGCAATACAATTCATATTACATCGTGGGCAGCACGAAGTCGGGAATATACCTGGGAAATTTGGAGGCTTCCCTCCGCATCGTGAAGGCCGGCGCAGATCTGGATACCACGCATTTTCTGTTTGCTCTGAAGGGCGCAGATAACCTTACGTTCCGCTCCGTCCGGATACGGGTTGATTCTCCCTTCTGTTACTTCATGGACGGAACGGTGCCCGTCATTTTCCGGGGAGACCTCCGGGAGCGAACGGCGAAAGTGCTCGTCCGGCCCGCAGATTTTTTTACAGAGGCCCTGCCGCTTGGAAGTACGGCCTTTGCTACGAAAGTACTTCTCAGGCCTGACAATGAACTGGTCCTGGGAAGACTGGATCTGCAGGCACGGTCGACCTTCAACTTGAATGTACTTGAAAAGCAAGGTGACGGTATTTTCAGTCGCGAGGGCCTAATGGAGTTTGACCGGGAACGAAACCTGTTGGTCTATACGCATTACTACAGGAATGAGTTTATCGTGATGGACTCCACCGAAATGGTCTTGCTTCGTGCACATACGATCGATACGACGGCCGTCGCGAAACTGCACGTCGTTTGGAATGAAGGCAGGAGTTTTTACGGCACAGCAAGCCCGCCACAAGTCGTGAACCAATATACTTCCGTCTCTGGTGGCAGATTATATATTTATTCCGTACTGAAAGCTGACAATGAGCCGATCCGGACTTTTAAAGACAACTCGGTCATTGATGTCTATGACCTCGACCAGGGAGTTTATCGGGTGAGCTTCTACCTGCCTAACGATGGCAGGCGTTTGAAACAGTTTTCAGTGATCGGCAATACCCTGTTTGCTCTTTACAACACCAGTCTCATAGCCTTTAGCCTGCCGGAAGAGCTTTGGGATTTTTAATAAGATATTCAGCATATAAGATCAGGCCGTAAGACCGAACACCTGTAAAAAATAGTAGGTCAATATTTTTTTCACACCTAAACAAAAAATCATATGAAGAACAAAAAAGGAATTTTTACTGCGCTTGCGTTTGCATTGGCAATAGGCAGCGCGTTTGCATCGGATTATTTCGGTTTTAAACAGGGATTTACAAATCGTACTGAGGTACCGGACAATCAGCCCGATGACTGTCTGCCACGTGAATTTTGTGTTGGAATCGACACGCCCTGCACCATGGTCGTGGGTAGCACTATTGTCAATTTGTACGATGGTAGTGTGCAAACGCCCACGCTGTGCGGCGTATGGCTAAAAGAAAATTAGGGATGGTGATCGCAAAAAGGTTGGCAGTTCATGCTGCCAATCTTTTTTACGGCCGATGGACGGGACGATGTTACGGATCATCGCATCAGCGGTTTAATAGCCCGGATTTTGTGCATCCTTCATGGCAGGATCATTTTCTATCTGGATTTCCGGGATAGGGTAAAGGGCGTCCGTTTGTTGATATCCCGGCCTGAGATCGCCCATCACTTCGTGTATCCTGTTGGTCCGTTTGAGGTCCAGCCACCGATGACCCCATTCAAGGAAGAGTTCGGCCCGTCGTTCTTTTTCAAGCGCTGCCAGGATTGATGAATGATCCGTGGCAAATGTATTTTCCAGCCCTGCGCGATTCCTGATTACGTTAAGATCGTTCCGGGCGGCGACAATATTGCCTTGCCGGGCCAGCGCCTCAGCACGTATCAGGTATTGCTCCGAAAGCCTTAGTACGGTTGAGTATTCTGCATACCTGGTATTGGATGAGTATTTAAAAGGTGTTTCACTATTTACCCATACCAGCTTGCGTTGGTCGGAATCCTCGAAAACATTCAGCAAAGAAGGGGATACGTTACATCCATAGAACCCAAAAGCGGAATAGTCGCCCGGGTATCCGAATGCCGGATATAATTGCAAGATAGCTTCCCCGTTGTTTTTCAGGAAGACGTTTTTAAGGTCTGGTTCAAGAACATAGTGTTCATTGTTCAATAACTGGGTTGCTTTCCTTTCAGCACGAGACCAGTCTCCGAGATAGAGGTAAACCCTGGCCAGCATAGCCGTTGCACCGGCTTGATTCACCCTGATCCTTTCGTTTTCCGAAAAACTATATCCCGCTCTTAGAACCGTCTCTGCTATCAGAAGGTCTGTGACGATCTGATCGTAAACATCTCCGGACGGAGTTCTCGGTATGTTCTGATTAATTTTGTAGTTCGTGTTCAAGACCAGGGGAACGTCGCCGAAAAGGTTAACCAGGTAAAAATGAGCAAAGGCCCTGAAAAATCTGGCTTCACCTGTCAGTTGATCTTTTAACTCTTTCTGTAAACTGTTTGACAGAGCAAGCCCTTCCAGGATGGCGTTACATTTATAGATACACGAATACATATCCTGCCAGATTGCCGTAATGCGCATGTTGGAAGGAATGATATCGTTCGTATTGAGCTGCCTGTAACTCTCGTCAAATGTAATTCCGTTCACAAGTTCGTCGGAAGACAAAGAGGTGACAAACGACACACTGTTGAGTCCGCCGCCGGCAAATCCGGTTGTTCCGATCTGGAAGTAGATATCCGCCATTGCTCCTTCCGCTGAGGCATCATCCGTAAATACGGATTCCCTTGAAAGGTCAGATCCGGGCAGATCTACCACGACGAAGTCGTCGCAACCGGATACTGCGATCAGCGACGATACCATAAGTAGCAGGACGTATGTATGATGCATAGATATAATTTTTAAAGTGTTAAATGTATGCCACCGGTTATTATTCTCAACGGAGGGAGCGAACGGCTACCCGTTTCCGGATCCAGGCCCTTATAGCCCGTCACTGTGTAAAGATTTTGCGCCTGTATAAAAACACGTAAAAGCTGAAGCTTCATCGCTTTCAAAAACCGGGGAGGGAAGGAATAACAGACAGAGATGTTCTTTACACGCATGAACGAAGCGTCGCTAATAGAATTTTCCGAGTTTTGATACCGGATCAGCGCCGTCGTTCCGGCGGATGATGTCGTGAATTTTTGGACAGCGGCGGCATCACCTTCCTCCCGCCAGCGGTTCATCACACCGGCGGGTTGATTGGTTGCGTGACCTGGCGGGATCACCCAATTGGCGATGGGGTTAGGTCCAGTTTGGTTTACATATTGCATCAGAATATCCAGTTGAAAGCCGTTGAAAGTAACGGCATTGCTGATACCTCCGAAAAATTTTGTGCCCACGAAGGGCATAATTTCCCTGTCGTCGACAGTGATAGCGCCGTCGCCATTTGTGTCTTCCACCATGTAAAGCCCGGTCTTCGGGTGAATTCCCAGATAATGATACCGCTTACGGACAGCCAATGGTTCACCAACGACAAGTGTATTCGCGTATGCGGGCGAATTCTCCAATCCCGGAAAATCGATCAGCTTGTTGACAGGAACAGAGAGATTCAGGGAAGTAGACCAAGTAAAGGTGTGCTTTCTGATGTTATCAGCCTGTATCTGTATTTCAACACCCGAATTTTGAACCGTTACCGGGAGGTTTCCCAGCATATTTGTAAACCCCGTTGTGGGAGGTAAAGCAAAACCAACAAGCTGACTGGAAGTTCTGTTCCTGTAGTAACAAAACTCGAACGCGATACGATCTTTCCACATTCCCAGTTCCAGGGTTGCTTCAAACTTCCGGTTTGACTCCCACGCGAAATCGGGATTGTTCAGGCGAACAGGTCTCAGGCCCTGTATACCAAAATAGGATGACGACGGTGCATAGGTGTCCAGGTATTGATAGTCTCCAAGCTGGTCGTTCCCGGTAGTTCCATAACTTGCCCGTAGTTTTCCTGAGCTGACAAAAGGAAGTGCGGATTTGATATACTCTTCCTTCGCTAACAACCACGCCACGCCTACTGCACAGAACCCGGCAAATTGATTCCCGGGCCCAAAACGGCTGGACCCGTCCCTTCTTCCCGTGGCATTGATGATGTATTTTGATTTGAACCGATAATTCACCCGGCCGAACTGGGCATGATAGCGGTACTTACTGTACTCATCGGCGTAGACACGAACCTCCGCTGCAGCGAGTATATCGGTCATAATGGATTCCACCGGGAATCCCGTTCCGCCACGGTCCAGCACAGTGGAAATCTGTTCCAGGAAGCTTAATCCTGCAAGGAGATCGATCTGGTGATTACCCCATTCTCCCGACCATTTCAGCTGGGGTTCCACGACCCAATTCCGAAATTTGTTCGAGGCGAAAACAGATTCATTGGTCAATGTCTGCGACAGGTCGGGTGAATATGCACTCTTCGGATTTTTCGTGATCGCATCCGTATCTACATGGGTATATCCCCCGTTTGTGAATAACTCCAGGCCCGGAAGTAATTCATAACCAAGCGTCGCACTGGTCATGAAATAGTTCGTTTGTGAATCAAAGCGCCGCTTCAGGTATGAAAGAGGGTGAAGGAGTGATTGATTGTATCCGGTCGTGTTGTCCCAGTTCATTTCACCGTCGGCTTTGTACAGCGCGGGTGCATTAGGGGGAAGGGACATGGCATCTGCAGTAAGGTCGCGTGAAATGAGATCGGTATGAGCGTGTGTATAGTTCAGGGTGACGGAAGATTTGAAACGACCGTTTCCGGATGTGTGGACGAGGTTCAGATGGCCTGATACACGCTGAAAATCATTTTCGCCCGGGAACACCGTTGTTTCTTTCCGGTACCCGGCTCCCGTTATAAACCGGAACCGTTCACTGCCGCCGGAAACGGAGAGGGAAACGTCATGATATCGGGCAGTTCCTCCTAATAATTCCTTTTGCCAATCGGTGTACCGGTCTTGGTCCCAGGTGGTCAGGTCCGGAGCGTTGGACACGTTCGGAATCAGGCCGTCGTTTCGAAATGCCTCATGACGCATCGTTAAGTATTGTTCCGTGTCCAGAAGCCTTATGTTCCGGGTGACCATTCCGATTCCACTGTAGTGGCTGAAATCCGTCTTCACCCTTCCCGGCTTACCTTTTTTAGTGGTGATCAGGACAACACCGTTGGATCCCCTCGATCCATAGATGGCGGTGGCGTCCGCATCTTTTAATAACTCGATACTTTCGATATCGCCGGGGCTGATGTTGTTAAGCGGACTGGTCCCGTCGACATAAATGTTTTGCGATGTTAATGACGAAGACATGGGTGTACTTGTAAACGGTACACCATCGACTACGTATAGCGGGTCGTTTCCATTTGCAATACTGTTTTGGCCACGTATGCGTACCGTGAAGTTCCCGCCCTGGACCCCGGTCAGTTGGGTCACTTCCAGCCCGGCGACATTTCCCTGCATCGCCGCGAGGGGATTGGATACAGGCTGATTGCGAATGACCGAACCGTCGATCCTGGAAATGTTTCCGGTTTGAAACACCTTCGTCGTTTTATAGTACCCGGCGTTGATCTCCACTTCATCAAGACTTTTGATATCCTCTGCAAGTAGCACATCGATCGTACGCTGATTAGCTATTGATACCTGTACCGTTGTATATCCGATAAACGAAAAGGTCAGGATGTCTCTGTATTTTGCGCCGAGCGTAAAGGCTCCGTCCGAATCCGTTGTGGTGCCCATGGCAGAACCCTTGATTACGATGTTAACGCCTGCTATTGGCCGTCCGGTTGACGAATCTTTGACAATACCATTACGGATAACCGCTTTTGTTTTTTCGTTACGGTCGCCTTCCGGTTTTGGTTTTGTCATTTCCTGGTGAGGGTATCTTCTCCGCTTCAGCGTGATCATCGATTCTTTCTCATGAACTTTGTAACGGATGTGATGGGGAGAGAATAGTTGGTTTAGCAGATCACCCAGTGGCGTGTTTGTCGCGGTAATGGTAATTTTTTCGGACACGTACAGTTGATCGATACTGTAAAAAAACCGGACGTGCGTGATCGTCTCAACCTCTGTCAGGGCCACTTCAAGTGGAATATCTTCGAGGCGTATGGTAACTTTCTTCTCCAGCAGTTGGGCATAATTTGTATGCGCAAGTGCCGTTCCGCAAATGATGGCGGCGATAATGGGGTGAAAAGTGAAATGTCTCATAACGATACGGCAGTTGGTTTAACGGTAAACTTATTTTTTTTACTTTTAAGTGTTTTGTCCGGGATATCGACAAAACACCCTCCGCCAAATCTGACAGGTTGAATGTGCTATGAGGGTAAATGACAGGAGTGGTAACGACACTCCTGTTCATTTATCAGGACGCGTTCGGATGGGTATTCGTAATTTTTGTCTTCAGCTTAAATCTGGGTAAACACGTTAATTACATCCGTGCCCGGATATCACAACGGCTGATCCCCGGATCTCATAATCGAGATCAAGCAGCTCAGCAAGAATCTGCAAGGTTTTGTCGAGAGACTGGTCTGTGAAGTCCGCTGTAATGCGGCAATTGACCAGCGCTTTGTCTGCTGGCGAAATGTGAATATCAAATTTTTTCTCCATACGGGCGATTACCTCGCTCATCGGCGTATCGGAAAACTGCATGTTATATTCAGTATACGATGCAATGGTGTTCAGGTCCGCGGTATCAACGGTGATTTTTTTTACGTTTCCATCACGGCGATAGATTACTTTTTCCCTTGGCAAAACGCTGATTCCCTTGGTGTCAAGTGGCGAGGAGAGTTTAACTTTTCCCGTCAATACTGTAAGTTCGACGTCCTGCGTACCGCTTTTAATATTGAAGCTTGTGCCCAGCACAGTCGCGGTTACGTTGCCGCACGTGATGGTGAATGGACGGCTGGCATCTTTGGTGACTTCAAATAAAGCTTCACCCGTTAAACTGGCGTGCCGTAGCAGTGGCTGCTCGTCATAAGTGAGACTCGCACCTTGTTGCAGCCAGACGATCGTGCCATCCTGCAAGATTTTTTTCTGACCCTGCTCCTGGGTGCCGGTGGTTTTTGTTTCCGGAGCCCTGTCCTGCAGGAACCAGATTCCATATGAAGCAGCAGCGACAAGCAGCATCGACGCCGCGATCCGGAACCATGATCGACTCCTGACGTCTTTTTTCGCCCGGTACTCAGGCAGGAAAGAAACAACGTCATCGAGGTTGTCGATCTTATCCGTGATTTTGGCGAACAGCCGGTCTTCGTCTTCCGGAGTCAGGACGAGCTCTTTTTTATATTTTGTCTTCACGACGTTGAGCCATGCCTCCAGTTTGTTCTTCTCCCGTTCGGGGAGTTGCCCGTTGAGGTAACGGTCCAGTAACTGGTCAAAATTTGTTTTTTCCATAACGCGTACCGGGAATACGAATGTAAGAAAATGAAATGGCCTGGCCCATATTAGTTCTGACAAATGAGCAAAACCCCCGGCCGGTTTCCGGTATTTTTCAAATTAACGGCAGTCCGAAAGCGGACCGGGGCGGTGTATGGACAGCCGGGGGAATAGGTCACTCCTTGTCGGGGTGCCCCGGTCACACTGTGTCCAAGGGTGTTTTATCCGGCAGGGAAAAGGTAAATGTGGCGCCTTTTCCCGGTTCGCCTTCCGCGCGAATCGTTCCCATGTGTTTGTTCACAATGCGCTGTACAATGGCCAGCCCGACTCCCGTTCCTTCAAACTCCCTGGCGGGATGCAGCCGTTGAAAAACTCCGAATAACTTATCCGCATACTTCATGTCAAACCCGGCGCCATTGTCGCGGACCGAATAGGTTACCTGGTTGTTCTCGGCAATCGATGAAATTTCAACTACAGGATGTTCTTTTTTCGACGAATATTTTATGCTATTCGACAAGAGGTTTATCAACACCTGCCGGATAAGAGTGTAATCTCCCCGGACCGGGTGCAGCGTACCTGTAACTATTTCGGCCTTATGATGGGTTATTTTCTTTAGTTCGTCCAGTACCTCACCGACCAAAACGTTCATGTCGATGTCGGTTTTATTGATCGGTTTTTGTCCCAGGCGGGCAAAGGCCAGAAGGTCGTCGATCAAATGAGTCATTCTTTTGGCGTTGCGCTGAACCGCAGCAAGCGCGCTACGACCATCATCGTCAAAAAGAGGATAAAAATCTTCTTCCAATGCTTTCGCATAACCATCGATAGCGCGCAAAGGCGCCCTTAAGTCGTGTGATATGGAATAAGAGAAAGCTTCCAGTTCCTTGTTCACATATTCCAGCTGACGGGCATGCTGTTCGATGATCGCCTGCTGCTGCATGATCTTCGTAACGTCTACAAAAAAAGATACCAGATAAGTTTCGCCGTTTATTTCCATCATTTCGATCGATGACACGGTGTGTACAGTCTTTCCGTTTTTATCAATACACCTGACGTAGTCGTTTTGCAACTTTCCCTTATCCCGGATCATATTGCCGACTCTTTCCGACTCTTCATTGTCAAGTATTCCGACTTCCACGGATGTACGGCCGATGATCTCCGATTCGTCAAATCCGAATTTTTCGAGGAACTTGTTGTTGACCCGCATATAGATTCGTTGTCCCAGGGTAGTCGTCGTCATACTCATGCATATGGGGCTGCTGTTGAATAATTTCAGAAATCCCGCCCGGCTTTCTTTAAAAAGTTTTATGGCAATGCTGAGGTCATCAATTTGAATTTCATCGGAGAATAGATCCATTGTAATGGGTTTTAAGTAACAGCTCTTTACACGGTGTCCGACAAATCTTGACATGATATATCGAAGGGTCAGTCAGACAGATAAAAATTTTACATCGTTTCGACCTCGAGTGAGTCTCCCGTTATTAAATATGCTAAAAAACAGCGACAAACGCAGCGTTTTGGGCGATCCCGTTCAATAAATACGATTTGGATGTATTCCAATGGTGTTGGGAAAGGGAATGAGACTACACAAGCCAGAAGCCCCGTCGGCCAGGCGTTTATTGTGTCAGCCGTTGTACGGTCCTATGGAATAATTACTCTTAATGCGATAAAAGGTATGTGATGAACATCACCGCGATTTTTGTGCTCACTTTGTGGACATTTGAATGTGTCTTGCGGAAATGGGAGGTGAACATAACAACATAATTTTCAACGGTCTTTTTGTTGATGTTCATACGGTCTGCGATTTCAGCGTTTGAGAGATTTTCGTAAAGGCGTAACCGGATAGCAGCGCCACACCGGTCGGGAAGGCCGGACAGACTCTGTTCGATCATCGTCTGCATTTCATTTTCATCGAAAGCTGATTCATCCAGGTTGTCGTAGATCGTTTCAAAAACCCGGTAGTGTTCGGCATACCGTTTCCTGATGGCGTTGCGCTGAAAATATTTGACAGTCATATACCGCACCATACTGAATAAATAGGCTTTCAGTGATTGGATCTTCAGGTCGCTGTGACGGGTCCACAGGGAAACAAAGACCTCCTGTACAATTTCTTCGCATTCTTCGCCTATGGAAATATTCTTCCGGGCAAAATTGAGCAGGTCGCGGGCATATTTACGGTAGATAATCTCAAAGGCTTGCCGGTTGCCTTGCGTGAGGGCGGCAACCAGTTCCGCGTCGGTATGGTTTTCCCCCGGTTTCAAGGGAGAAAGGGGTTTATGATCAAAATGAATGTCCATGCCCTGGCGGAAATTCCTCCAGGCATGGACAACGGCTCCCTGCGAAATGTCGTAAACCGGTGATAAGGAAAGTTAGTTAACAACATCAAAATAAAAACCTGGATTTCCGCTGAAAGTGGAAAGTATTTGGTGACGGTGATTTCCGATTGCGTACTGTGGTTCATATCGGTTCAGCTTGACGCGAACATTTTATTGTCTTAAAACATTGGTCCGGGAAACAGCCTACCGAGGTATTACTGTTCCGGACCAAGCTCCCGCATAACTCTATAATACATAGAGCCAATCCCCAGGGAAAATTTCTTGGAAGCGTTTGAATACATATGGCAGAATAAATTGATCTGGTATTCAGCTAACTTCTGCGATTCTCACATGCAAGATAGTAATTTGAATAGAATGTATATAGTTCTATATACACATTTTTTATGTAATTCGGTGAGATTGCCCTGCACAGGGCATGAAACCAAGAGATAAAAAGCGGCTTCAGAAGTTCAGGGAAAATCTGGCCCGGCTCAGGGAGGAGCGGGGTTTAAGTCAGCGCGCTTTATCATACCTGTGCGATGTTGACCATACGAAGATCAGTAAGTTGGAAACCAATCCGGACACAAACCTGAATGTGACTACGTTATTTGAACTTGCGAGGGGATTGGGGGTTCATCCGAAGGAGTTGATCGATTATGACTTTGAATTCCTCAATAAATCCTGATCAGCGCCATACTAATGCCGATCCGTCATCACGACTTTCTTCATAAGGTTGTCCGGTTTTCCTGATCAAATAATCTTTGGTTTGGTTTTTTCTCCGGCCGGAAAATCACGAAATTGAGATCTTGAACGACGGAAGGTTTTTCATCTTCAGAGATATGGAGAGCGAAATAATTTACAAATCGAAAATCGGATTAGGAATATTGATCCCGTTGATATTGTTGATGGGAATCACAGTGGCCGTTTTGGTTATTAATGGAGTCTGGACGGGACTTTTAATATGTGGAGTGGTCATCCTGTTGCTCATCAATATCTATACAGGCACGTTTTATAAAATAACGGCTGACAATAAACTCCTTGTTAAATGTGGTGTGCTTGAAACAGTTGGCGTTGATATTATGGAAATTGAATCCGTCCGGGAAACAAGAGACCCGCTTGGCGCGCCCGCACTTTCATTTGACCGGATCGTAATCACCTACCGCGGTGGACAAGTCGTCGTTTCACCTAAGAACAAAGAAGGTTTTATATCGGACCTGCGAAAGATCAACGCGAAGATATCACTGTAATCGGAAATGGTTCAATTCGTTTGTTGGTTCGCCAGGGTGCATACCCGCTAGTGCATCATACCAAAAATATCAGTAAGACAGTATAGGACACAACGCCTTGATTTTTAGAACTGTATATTCTGGATGCATGTACACTTGTTTTTTCGACGATGTACTAGTACCTCGAATTGGCAAGTGTACCGGATGGTATTGCCTCGCCAGGTTGAGCGAGGTACCTGTTGCGCTTTCTGATCTTTTGCATGATGGCTACGGATGATTCCGGTTTTTTGCCCCAATATCTTGAATATGTGGCACGATCCCGGAAAAATCTCTTCTCAAAATCATTTGACGACCTTCCACTTTCATCGTTCCGTTTATGCCCCACAAAACTCAGATCGGTCGCTTGCCGGCGATAGTTTTTTTCGTAGAATTTGCAGTAAACCGCCAGGTTCGGAATTACATATTTCATATGACCCAGCTCATGGCATAACAGGAAAAGCGAGTATGTCATTAGCCAGATGTCAATCGAGACGGAATTCTCGCCGTATTCTGAAATACTGATGTCTTTATCCGTCTGCGACTGAGTAAAAAAACTGGCGGCGCACAGTTGGATTCTGCTTTTGTTCCTGGGTATCATTCTGATATAGATATCGGTTGGTCTTCCCTTCTTATCCGTTATTGTATCCATTTCCAGGAAGATACCGGGTGATACTATTCTCAGCTGGCCGATCAGTTTTTCCGTCATCTCATAGTAGGATATCAGATCGATCAGTTCCTTAATTTGTGTTTTGATATCCAGTTTCTTCAGCGGAGAAAAATTTTCTCCATACCAAAGAATGGACTGAAGGCTGTCTAGTTCTGTGAATTTGTTTTGAATATCATTCTGATATCCGTTCCTGATCTTTCCGGAAGTACTTCCGGCAGCGATCACGCATACAATAAGGGTTACAACAACTTTCATAGTAATTGATTTGGTCTTGATTCTGTGGTTTCATGTTCATGAAAAATATTTTCAGTTCTTTTGGCTGGTCAGGGTTCAATGGAAGGGAAGGGCCTGACCGGTCCGCCACTTTGTTCAGTTGTGAACAAAACCGTGTTCACCGCTGAACATGTGAACGCTTGATGATTGGATACATTTCCCGTGTAGGCTTCATCATATTTGCTACCGGGGATACTTTTGATCTTCAATAAGGTTACCGCACGACGATCCTTTTCTATGGAAATCCGTTGATACGCCCGGTTCTGATAAACAAATCCGGGAGGTTGCCGTTCCGTTGTATATGGATAAGCCATCTTGGTAATACCTGGTTAACATGTGCAGGGTTACCAAACTTCGAACCAAAGGCATATTGCGGTGGAAAGCATCCAGCCTCGTGAACCATCGCATCCACCATATTGCGTTATTTGTTTGAAAGCATCGGACGACCTTAGCGCCGTATAGCGTCGGCCGTTCGAGATATAGACAGGTCTCGTGTAATTCGTGAATATACGGATATTAATAGAGTACGGTTCTGCGCAGCAGTGCCGGATCATATTGCCGTAACCTTTTGTAGGCGCGCGTGATATTTTTTTCCACTGCTTTAACAGAAATGCTGAGATGGATGGCGATCTGGTCGTTTGTCATGTTTTCAATGTGTTTCAGCTTCAGGCACTCTGTCTCCCTGGGCGGAAACGTGGCGATCAACTGCCACAGTGGATGCTCCTCAACCCAAATGACCATCTCAACCTGAAGCGCGCCTCTTAACTCCTGGAGTTTTTCCGTGACATGCAGAGGATTTTCATTCCTCCTTAATTTTCGATAGTAATGCGTGACCGACCGGTTCTTTACCATTTTAAACAGGTACGGAATAACAATAATGTCCTTACTGGCTATGACTTTGTGATTTTTCCAAAGATCGACGAAAGCTTCCTGAACAATATCTTCCGAGGCTTTTTCGTCATGTGTTTTGGATAGGGACATGTACACCAGTCCCTTATAGCAACGATCGTATAGGTAGGTCAGCGCTTTTTTGGGCTGAGCGGCAAGAAGATTTTTCAACCGTTGATTTGCTTGTTGATCGCCCTCGTTCATATAAAAATGGATTTACCGGATTATTAGCCAGTAACTACGTTGCTGTCCGTGCGCGATCATGCCGGTCCCAAATCACGGGATGGCACCTCGGAGTGAAAATAGCATTCTGGTGTAAAGAGTATCCGACCATTCCGGTGGGCCGGTACGTCAGTCATTTATTATATAGTACCTAACAGTTCTTACAAGACGTTAATGATGGCGATGAGTTGAATTTAGGAAATCCGGCTGGTATTCACAATGAAGGGCGAGTTAACCTATGTTAATTCTTTTTTGCCCGGGCGCACGAGGAATGGTTTGAAACACTGATTCCTGTTTTCCCGTATGGGACATTGGCCGGAGCTGCCTGGGCAGACCTCGGGCTGGTCCGTAAAAATAGTGACTGTCTAACCAAAACGGTATTCAAAAATATGATGATAAAACTTTTCCTTTTATCCACCCTGCTGGCTTACGGTGTTATTGTAAGTCAATCGTTTATGTATATCCTGGCGTTGCGGGATGTACAGATCAGCTTCGGGCCGGCATCTTATATCGAATTTCGAAAACACGTCGATACCAGTATGAGAAAAAAATTTGGTTATGTTGTATACACGGCGTTGTTCGCCAACCTTGCCCTCGTTCTTTCCACGGTGTCGGTTCCGGATAGTCTGCTCTTTGTCACTGCGCTGGTCTCTTTTGCCGCATTGGTGACCGATACCTGGCTGACGGTGAAGGGTAATATGCCGGTAAACAAAATCATTAACACCTGGACAGTTGAAAATTATCCCCCTGACTGGACCGATCTCAGGGCAACGTGGTTGCGGATTTTCCGGTACAGGCAAATTGCCAATATAACAGGCTTTGTGATCTTGTTGATCGGAGTGGTCTTCAGATAAAAAAGTTATGCCTTCCAACGGATTGCGAACTTGAATCCATACCGGTATAGGTTTGCTGTTGCTCCCGGAAAAAAATCGTTAAAATATTTCGTTTACAACAGGTGGTTTTTGACGCACTCACGCACTATCAGATGAATCAAATGATCCAATATGAAATATGTGTCTTTCGCGATGGTACTTATGCTTGCGGGCGGAAGGTTTAATTCTTATGGACAGTCAACCGCAGAAGTAACCTGGAGTTTCGAAGTAACAGACGTTGGCCCGTTTGAGAAAGACCTGCACCTAAAGGCCAACATTGCGCCGGGATGGCATATCTATTCACAGTTTCTACCGGAAGGCGGCCCGATCCCAACACGCATCCAATATGAAGATGGGAAAACGATCCGGCCGGTAGCGCAGGCGAGGGAAACTGGCGAGCAGATAAAATACTATGATGAATTGTTTGAGATGGAGATAACCTGGTATGCGAAGGAAGTGATATTCTCGCAACGCATCTCGCCGAGGCAGCCAGTCTCAACCATCAGGGGCCAGCTTACCTATATGGTTTGCAACAGCAACCAGTGTATCCCCTGCCATGAAACATTCTCTGTTCCTGTAAAGCCATAGCAAAAAGATCAGGGCCGGACCGCTTTTCCTGAGTATGTACAATCTTCTTCATACAATTTAGGTTAAATGAAAAGCATCCGGACCCTGATTGTTTTATAAATCTATATATTCAAAACGTACTGCATGCACACCGTTACACCGGAGAAGATGGAAAGGCTTGAGAACCACCTGCTGGACCTCCTGGCCGATCTGAAAATTCACAACGACCTTCATATTCACCAGGCGATCAACGAATTTTATTATCTGCAGAAAACGGAGGAGCTTCGTATCCTGCGAAAAAAACTGGCTGAAGGGATAAATGACTTTGAGGTGATGATGGAAAAGATCGGTAAACATTACGAAGAAGTGTTCTGTAAATGGCGGACGGATTATGCATGGATGAGGAACCACACCAATTTGTACCGTAAGCCGATCGGTCTCTAACACGCACGCAGCTTACCGCGTAGCGCCCTACCCCTTAGATAAAATTCGGTACACAGACGCCGGGCCTTTTCCTGGTGTGTTCCCCAATTATATAATATATCCTGAAATCATCGCGGGCTCCGCACAGAGAGAGTGACGGTACAACAACAGGTATTAAAATTTTTTCTGAATTTACTTAACAAAAGTAAAACTAATGTATTAAATTCACGTTTGTTAAGTAAATGGATCCCGGGACAGAGGGTTCAGCGATCAGGCTGTACCTTTTTGCTGGGCGATTAACGCACCTTCTAAAAAATCAATGTTAATTAATGAAACAACAAACACTTGGTGAATTTGAGGAGCTGGTACTTCTTATGGTAGCCGCGCTTCATGACGAAGCGTACGGTGTGGCCATACTCGAAAACCTGGAAGCGAAACTGGGGAAAAAGATGAATATCAGCGCCGTCCACGTAGCGTTAAAGCGTATTGAGGACAAAGGCTACGTGAAATCCAGGTTCGGCGGAATTACCGAGGACCGCGGTGGCAGGCGTAAAAAATTTTATGTGATCACCGCCCTGGGAAAAAGAATGCTCGATTCTCAGTATGAGCTGCGAACAAGCATCTACAAACAAATTCCAAAAATTTCGTTTGGATAATGTCACCTCCGAAAAGAGCCCTTCAGTTCCTGCGCTGGTTCTGCCGCGAAGACTGTCTCGAAGAGATAGAGGGAGACCTAACGGAGATTTTTGAAAAACAACTTAAAACCGCTCCTCGCAACGCTCGGTGGAGCTTCGCCTGGAGTGTGGTCCGGTATTTCAGACCGGAGTTCTTAAAGTCGCTTAGAGATTATTATCAACCTGATCCATACGGTATGTATAAAAGCTATTTTAGACTTGGATGGCGGAATATTACCCGGAATAGGGCTTATTCCCTGATTAACATCGGTGGCCTTGCTGTGGGAATCACGGCAGTCATTCTTACATGGCTTTGGGTGCATGATGAACTGACTTTTAATAGGTCGTTTAAAAATCATGATCACATCGGCAAACTAATGGTACATAACGGAGGGGGTACTTATGAAAATCATCCTATTCCGCTGGCCTCTGAACTGAGGACTTTGTTTCCAGGTGATTTCAAATACGTTGTGATGTCGACTCAAGCGCAAGAGTACATTATTTCGGCCGGGGAAAATAAATTTATGCAAGTAGGTAATTTTATGGAGGCGGCGGGCCCTGAAATGCTCGGCATGGAAATGTTATCGGGCAGCTGGCGAGGGTTTAGAAACCCGCATTCCATCTTTCTTGCAGAAACCCTGTCGAAGAAGTTGTTTGGAGACCTCGATCCAGTGGGAGAAACGGTAACGATCGACAATGAACTTCCTGTTGTTGTCGCCGGTGTCTTCAGGGATTTCCCGGGCAATAGCCAATTTAGCAAGATTTCATTTATGGCCCCCTGGGATTTATTAATCTCGTCATATGAGTATATAAAAAGCCATGAGAACGATTGGGAAGGTAATTTCCTCAACATTTATGTTGAATTAAAACCTGATGCAGAGTTTGACCTGGCTTCAAAAAAAATAAAGGACGTAAAATTAAGGCATGTGAGTGTAGAAAAGGCAAAAGAGGAACCGGAACTCTTTCTGCTTCCAATGAAAAATTGGCATCTGTATTCGACATTTGAAAATCGCAAACAGGTTGTAAGCGAACAGCTGAAGTTAGTGTGGTTTATCAGTCTGATCGGGATATTTATTTTAATAGTTGCTGCTATCAATTTTATGAACCTCTGTACAGCGCGTTCGGAAAAACGGGCAAAGGAAGTGGGCCTTCGGAAAACGATGGGGTCTTTTCAGCGCCAACTGATCTTTCAATTTTTCTGCGAGTCCATGTTGACCGTAAGTCTTGCGGCCTTGTTAGCATTAGTCGCAGGACAGCTTGCGCTACCTTGGTTCAATGAAATTACCGGAAAGCAACTTCGGATCCCCTGGACAAGTGAGGCGTTTTGGTTCTTGTTTGTTTTCTTTGTTGCTGTAACCGGATTTCTTGCCGGAATTTATCCCTCTTTCTATCTTTCTTCCTTCAACCCCGCGAAAGTACTGAAGGGAACATTTAAAATTAATTATGCAGCCCCGATTCCAAGAAAAATCTTAATAACTGCCCAATTTACTATTTCGGTTTTACTCACTATCGGTACGGTGATTGTATATCAGCAGCTAAGGTTCGTAAAGGAACGGCCGGTAGGGTATACCCGCGACGGATTGATAATGATCCGCAAGACATCCCCGGAGTTTCAGGGCAGGTCTGAGGTGATAAGTACCGAACTGAAGAACTCTGGACTGGTGTCAGCGGTAGCTGAGTCAGCAAGTGGTGTCACCAGTATCTGGGGATTTAACGCGGGCTTTTCCTGGGAAGGAAAGAACCCTGATTTTCAGGAGAGTTTCGGGACCATCGCTGTGAGCGCCGACTACGGAAAAACTATTGGCTGGCAGTTTATTGATGGACGTGATTTTTCAAATGAGATAGCTGGTGATTCTTCAGCTTTCATTATAAATGAAGCAGCCGTGAAATACATGGGGTTAAAACAACCTGTCGGAAAGACGATACGCTGGGATTCGGAATATTTTGACTCGGGTGATTATACAATTATCGGCGTTGTAAAGGATATGGTCATGAATTCACCCTTTGAACACGCGAAACCTATGATCTTTTTTCTTCAGGGCTATAAAGGCTGGATACTTGTAAAAAGTAACCCGGACTCAGGCACTCACGAAACACTTTCCGCTATTGAAACGGTATTCAAACGAATCGTTCCTTCTGCTCCGTTCGATTATAGATTTGCCAGCGACTCTTACGCAGCAAAGTTCAAAAACGAGGAGTGTATTGGAGAGTTAGCCTTGGTGTTGGCTGTACTGGCCGTTACCATTAGCTGCCTTGGATTGTTTGGTCTCGCTTCATTCGTAGTGGAGCAGCGCAATAAAGAAATAGGTATCCGGAAAGTTCTCGGTGCATCCCTGGTTAATTTATGGCAGATGCTATCCAGGGACTTTATTGTGCTGGTAACGACGTCTTGTATCATAGCAATACCCGTGGCGTATTACTTTATGAACAACTGGTTGCAAAATTACCAGTACCGGATTGAAATTTCATGGTGGATATTTTTACTGACTGGATTCGGCGCCTTAACGATTGCGATATTCACCGTGAGTTTTCACACTATAAAGGCCGCATTACGGAACCCCGTTAATTCGCTAAAGTCAGAATGATGAAGGCTAATCCTCCAAGAAAAGCCCTTCAGTTCCTGCGCTGGTTCTGCCGCGAAGACTGTCTCGAAGAGATAGAGGGAGACCTAACGGAGGTTTATAAGAAACAATACGAATGGTCTCCGCGCCAGGCCAATTGGAAATTCTTGTGGAGTGTAATTAAATACTTCAGACCTGAGTTTATGAAGTCGTTTAAAGATTATTACCAACCTGATCCATACGGTATGTATAAAAGCTATTTAAAAATTGGATGGAGAAACCTTTTAAAGAATAAGGGATATTCCGCTATAAATATAACAGGCCTGGCGTTGGGTATGATCGTCGTTATGCTGATCTCGCTATGGATATACGATGAGACAACCTTCGATAAATACCACAAGAAGTACGACCGGATCGTACAGGTCGTCACACACGTGGCGATCGAGGGAGAAACGTTTACGTATTTTTCACTGCCCATGCCGCTGGCGGACGAACTTCGCACAAATTATAAAACCGACTTTGATGCTGTATCCGCTTTCACCTCCGGCGACCGTATCGTGTCGCACGAGGAAAAGGTATTCACAGCGCATGGGGCATTTACGGATTTTTCGTTCCCTGAGATAACTTCACTGGAGATGATAAAAGGAAACGAGAGGTCCTTTCGCGATAAGTCACAAGTGTTACTTTCCGAATCATTCGCCACGGTAATGTTTGGTCAGGCCGATCCGCTGAATAAAATTATCAGGATTGGAAGCTCTGACCTATCGGTGGCCGGCGTTTATAAAGACTTGCCGTCCAACTCAAGCTTTCAGGGGATCGGTTTTATCGCGCCGGTGGAATTATTGTTTTCCAGCCAGGCCGCCATGAATAACTGGCGCAGCAGTTCCTTCCAGATTTATGCATTGCTGAACCCCCGTGCATCATTAAAAGGTACATCGGAAAAGATCAGAGACGTCATCTTCAATCATACGAAAGAGCCAACGATGCCCCGGCTTCACGTGAGCCCGATGAAGCGCTGGCATCTCTATGAATTCAGGAACGGCGAAAGCGTACCCGGAAGGCTTGAGTTGGTTTATATCATCGGTATCATCGGTGGTTTTATCCTCATGCTGGCGTGTATCAATTTCATCAACCTCAGCACGGCCAGGTCGGAAAAACGGGCGAAGGAAATTGGCGTACGGAAGACGCTTGGTTCCGTTAAAGGTCAGCTGGTGAAACAATTCCTGTGTGAGTCATTCCTTATTTCCTTCTTTTCGGCGGTAGTGGCTTTGCTCGCTGTTATTTTGCTTTTGCCATGGTTCAACACATTCTCCGGCAAGCAGGTTAGCCTTCCAGTGTACGAACCGTTATTCTGGTTAGGATTTGCTGCGTCGATCACGGTGATCGGCCTGGCGGCCGGCAGCTACCCCGCATTTTTTCTCTCCGCCCTGAAGCCCGTGAAAGCCCTCAAAGGCCGGTCGGACAGCGGTCGCTCGTCCGCGACACCCAGACGGGTACTGGTAGTTGTGCAATTCAGTATTTCCGTGATGCTAATCGCAGGTACATTTGTTACGTACGAGCAGCTCCGGTTTGTAAAGGACCGCCCCACCGGATATTCGCGCGAAGGGTTGGTCTCCGTCCCCTATATGACCAGGGAAATTCAACGTCAGTACGAAGTGCTGAGACTGGAACTCCTCAAAACAGGAGCGGTCGAGCAAGTCAGCCAAAGTTCCAGTCCCACTACAGATATATTTTCGTCGGCGGATAACCTGGATTGGGAGGGAAAAGATCCTAACCGTCAAGTGCTCTTCGGAACGATTTGTATCGATCCTTATTTTGACGATGTGGTTTCCTGGAAAATAAAAGCGGGAAGGAATTTTTCTCCACTAATCGCCAGCGACACGTCGGGATTTATTTTTAACGAAACAGCTATCCGCCAGATGGGTATCACGGATCCCGTTGGAAAAACGGTAAAGTGGCACGGCAAAACCTGGAATATTATCGGTGTGGTCCACGACCTGGTCATGACCTCGCCGTTTGAACAGCCGATGCCGACCGTATTTATGATCGACAACCGCGAACGGCCCTTTAACTATATGAATATCCGGATTTCTCCCGATCAGTCCGCTGCTGAATCCATTGCACACCTGGAAAAAGTATTTAAACGAATTGTGCCCAATACACCATTTGAGTATCGTTTTGCCGACCAGGAGTACGCGCATAAGTTTGCTGCTGAAGAAATTGTCGGAAAACTGGTATTCGGATTTACCGTACTTGCTATAGTGATCAGCTGCCTCGGTCTTTTGGGACTTGCGTCATTTGTTACCGAGCAGCGGACAAGGGAGATCGGTATCCGGAAGGTCCTTGGAGCGAGTATCGTTCAGATCTGGAAACTGATCTCATCCGAGTTTATAGTGCTGGTCATTATCGCGTCGGTATTTGCGATTCCGGTATCGTGGTACTTCATGTCGAATTGGTTGCTTCAATACGAGTACAGGATGGAATTGGGCTGGTCCCTGTTTGTGGTAGCGTCGGCATGCGCCGTTGTGATCACGCTGTTTACGGTAAGCTACCATGCGCTGAGCGCTGCTGTCACAAATCCGGTGAACACACTTCGTTCCGAATAGTATGAACGCTGTCCCTCCGAAACGCGCGCTGCAATTTCTTCGGTGGTTTTGCCGCGAAGATTACCTCGACGAGATCGAAGGAGACCTCACGGAGGTTTTTAAAAAGCAGTACAAAAACTATCCCGCGAAGGCAAAATGGAATTTCGTATGGAGTGTTATCAAGTATCTGCGGCCGGAGTTTATAAGATCCTTTAAACATGCTTATCCATCAAACACCATCTGTATGTATAAAAATCATTTGAAAATTTCATGGAGAAACCTGGTTCGGAACCGTGGTTATTCCTTTATCAACATTGGCGGGCTCGCGATGGGAATGGCAGTGGCATTGTTGATCGGTATGTGGATATACGATGAGTTATCGTTCAACAGATATCACGAAAACTATGACCGGATTGCCAGGGTGATGCAGCGCATGACCGTCAACGGAGCCACTGGAGAAAGCAGGTATGTGCCTTTTCCATTAGGGCCAGCGTTATCTACGAGCTTTCAGGACGATTTCGAACACGTTGTGATGGCAACCTTCACCCAGGACCATATCATTTCAAACGGGGACAACAAGTTCAATCAGTTGGGTAACTACATGCAGCCCGGCGCGCCCGAGATGCTTACCCTGAAAATGTTGAAGGGTACACGCGGCGGCCTTGCCAATATGAATTCAATTTTGCTTTCGGAATCAGTAGCGACTGCACTGTTCGGCGATACGGATCCCATAAATAAGGTGGTCAGGATGGACGACCGCCATGATGTTAAGGTCACCGGCGTATACGAGAATATACCAAAAAACTCGCAGTTCAGCGATATGACCTTCATTGCGCCCTGGGACCTCTACATAACTGACAATAAACTCTGGCTGACCCGGTTTGTGGATTCATGGAGAGACGGCATGATCCAGATATTTGTCCAGCTGCCGCCAACGGTTGATATGGATAAGGCCGGGTACAAGATCCGCAGTCTGATACAGGATCACGTAAAGGATGAAGAAAAGGTGTTTGATTTCGAAACATTCCTGCACCCCATGAAAGAGTGGCATCTGTATGGGAAATTTGTCAACGGATACAGCACGGGAGGAGGTATACAGTTTGTGTGGCTGTTTGGGATCATCGGTCTTTTTGTATTGATGCTGGCCTGCATTAATTTTATGAACCTGAGTACGGCGCGATCGGAGAGACGGGCGAAGGAGGTCGGTATCCGTAAGGCTATCGGTTCTTTGCGGAACGAACTCGTGGGCCAGTTTTTCAGCGAGGCGATCCTGACAGCGGTATTCGCGTTTATCGTAGCGATTGGTGCCGTCCTGTTGGCATTGCCCTCGTTTAATCAGATCGCGGACAAACACATCAACATTCCATGGACCAATGAATGGTTCTGGATCCTGTGTCTGGGCTTTGTTTTCTTCACCGGACTTGTGGCTGGTTGCTACCCGGCTTTATACCTCTCGTCTTTTCAACCGGTAAAGGTCCTTAAAGGAACATTCCGTGCCGGACGTTTCGCATCGCTGCCTAGGCAAGTATTGGTAGTGCTTCAATTTACGGTTTCGGTGACACTCATTATTGGTACAATAGTCGTTTATCAACAGATCAGCTTTGCAATGAGCAGGGAAATCGGATTCAACAGGGAACAGCTCATTTATTTTAATATGAAAACCAGTAAGATCCATGATCATTTCGAGGCAATCAGAAATGAGTTGATGAACGCCGGAGCGATCGTGGATATGACAGAGTCGAACAATCCGGCCAGTAACGACTACTCGGCGAATTTTGGCGGCTTCGGATGGCGCGGAAAAGACCCGGGCTTGTCTGATGTGTTTGGAGTGACCTGGGTATCACCGGAGTACGGAAAAACCATCGGATGGGAAGTAGTGAAGGGGAGGGATTTCTCCAGAACGAGTGAAAGCGATCGGAATGGAGCCATCATTAATGAGTCTGCCGTGAAATACATGGGGCTGGACAATCCCATTGGCGAAATTCTAAAACTGGAAGGAAATTCTTTCACTATTCTGGGCGTGGTAAAAGATATGCTTGTCGGTTCGCCGTATGAATCCACCCGCCAGGCAATATATTTACCCATAACATGGTCCGGTAATGTGATCACGATGAAGCTCAATCCAGCTAAAAGTAATTCCGAATCATTGGAAAAGATCCAGGCTGTGTTCAGGTCTTTTGAGCCGGCTATGCCTTTCGATTTCAAATTTGTAGACGATCAATATGCGCAAAAATTCGGGAATGAAGTGCGTATCGGCAAGCTCGCGTCGTTATTTGCGGGGCTTGCTATACTGATCAGTTCCCTGGGATTATTCGGCCTGGCGTCTTTTGTCGCAGAACAGCGCACGAAAGAGATCGGCATACGCAAGGTCCTGGGTGCTTCGGTATTCGGTGTCTGGCGGATGTTGTCTAAAGATTTTGTTGTCCTGGTGGTGGTAGCTTGCACGATAGCGATCCCTGTTGCCTGTTATTTTATGACCCGCTGGCTTGATACATATGAGCATCACACGAACATCTCGTGGTGGATTATTGCACTGACAGTTTTTGGTGCCGTCACCATAACCGTGATTACGGTTAGCTATCAGGCGATAAAAGCTGCCAGGATGAATCCGGTCGGAAGTTTGAGAATGGAATAGCCTGCTTACCATAAAATTCTCGAACCTTCAACCTTGAAGCTAAGATCCCTGAACCCTTGAACCCTAAAGCTTAATTGTGTCGTAACTTTCCACTGTTGAGTCCGTTCCTAAGAGCATACTGTTCGGCCCAGCTAAAAAGTGCTAAAGCCATGCTGAATATATTTCAAACAACGCTGACCGAGATACTTCCCCTGCGAAATTTATTCCTCCAGCAATGTAATTTCCAGGTCAGGTACAATGCATGTCATGAGCGCGGCTGGTCGGATAGCTACCTGATCGGCGTTGATGGAGTGAAGATCGGATACGCGTCTGTTAAGGGAAATGAAGGCCGCCAAGACCGTGACACGGTATTTGAATTCTACCTGATACCGTCTTTCTCCGGTATGGCATTTACGGTTTTTTATGAACTGCTTCGTGTATCCAAAGTAGCCTTCATCGAATGCCAGACCAACGACCTTTTGCTGACATCGCTCTTATACCAGTATGGATCCAATATACGGCCGCAGGCTATCCTCTTTGGCGACAGGTCGCAGTCCTTTCTTCGTTCCGATGAGGTGTTTTGCAGAAAGCGCACGGCCCTTGACACTGTCTTTGAACATCATTATGAACCCGTCGGCGATTATGTATTAGAACGCAACGGGGAGATTGTGGGAACAGGTGGCTTTCTGCTTCACTATAATATCCCATTTGCCGACCTTTTCATGGAGATCAGGGAGGATTGCAGGAGAATGGGTCTCGGAAGTTATCTCATACAGGAATTGAAACAGTATTGTTACCTGGCCGGAAGAACACCTGCAGCGCGTTGTGATATGGAGAACATCGCTTCAAGAGCCACTCTCATGCGGGCTGGCATGGGGATCGTTGGTCATATGTTGCTTGCGGAAACCAGATCCCACGTCAGGTAATTTCAAAAGCAATAATAGAAGGTGATAAATGCGGACTGTTTTTTTCGTAAATAAATTGGTTTAATTCACCCGGTATTCGAGCCTGACGTGCTCCGCGTATAAAAATATACCACCATTAGGGTTAAATTTATTTTAATAGATGTACCACTACGATACATCTATACTTTTTCTATCTACTAGTACCATTGACTATACGTCATTGTAATTTTGTTTAAGATATTCACTGATCACCGTTCGGTTTTGATTCACTGTCCACGATTTCCGGACAGATTGTTTTCCGGACACTTTATTTTTTTTATGAATTTAATGGATTTGGAAGGAAAATAAATCTGGCAAACTATTGGCTAACGCGACATGATGGTACGGGAAGTACGTGGATTCGAAATCATCCTGTTTCTTTCGTAACCTTTTGTAAAGAGTAAAGTAATCTCTGTTAACAACAAAAAAACAGTATCAACATGTTAAAGAAACTAACCCTTTTTCTGAGCGTTGCGCTGCTGGCCGTACACGTTATCTCGTTTGGCCAGGGTGCTTCTGTGGATCCTTTAGCTATTAAAGGCTCTCCCTATGTGGAAGATGCGTACACCGATGGAGTGATTTTTTACGGCGACAAAAAACTTTCCGCACCCATGCGGTACAATGCGTTCCAGGACCTGATTGAATTTCAGCAAAACGGTAAGGCCGTTGTGCTGGACCCCAGCAACACCGTTAAAAGGGTGGTCATGGGAAGTGCAGTCCTGGTCCCGCTCAAGTACCAGGCTGGTGGAAAATCCCGGCTAGGCTATTTTACGTTGCTGGACAGTGGAAAGGTTATGTTGTTCGCGAAAAAGAAGATCGTTTACCTCGAGGCAAAGAAGGGCGGAGCGCTGGATGGCGGAGACCTGCCGCCACAATATAAACGATCGCCTGACTCCTTCTACTACCGGTTCGGTGATGGTGAATTACTGGAAGCAAACAACATCAAGTCGGTGGTCGGAAGTTTTCCCGATAAAAAGGAAGACCTCACGGCCTATGTAAAAAAGGAAAAGATATCTGTTAAAAAGGAAAAAGAGATGCTGCAATTGGTTCAATACTACAATTCGCTGCAGTAGAGAAATTCAATCGTTGTTGGGTTAAATTAGTTTGAAAGGGCGGGAATCGTTATTTCCGCTCCTTTTTTTGTTTCACCATTTTACGAACTGATATCGGATCAATATTCGGGTCGCTCGTGTCTGCACGATTCATTATAGGTCCGGAACTGTAACGTTGCCGTCGCGCTTTGATTTTGTTATTTTCAAATCGCGATGTAAATTCCTTAGCCGTAACCGGCTATCTCAACACATCCATCGTCTAAAACATTAAATGAGTCATGAACATCGTTCCGATGATTAAGTGCAAGGATATGATTGAATCAATATCTTTTTACACCAACATCCTCGATTTTAAACTCGCAGGAAGCTGGGATTCGTTCAGTATACTTACCAGGGAAGGCGCTGAACTTCATCTCTCTACCCATAGTGGCGATGGTACCTTCGGTACTGTTTTTTCGGTGATCGTGGATGACGTAGATGCGATCTTCCGGCTGGCGTCGAAGAAGGGTCTCGACGCTTCAGGCAAGAAGGAGTCTCCGGTTCACCAGGCTCCCGTTGAACAAACCTGGGGAACAAAGGAGTTTTATGCTGATGACCCGAGCGGCAATACGATCAGATATGTTCAACGGCCGAAGGGCAATGACTGATTGTCAACGTTAATGATGGCGAAGGCCTTCCCATTTATTTTAGACCGTGTAGTTGCGTCCGCCTGATCGGTCACCTCCGTATCGAAGGACTCCGGGACGATACAGCGTTCGGTGTGGAAAATAGTACACACCGGAATTCCAATTAACATATTACTGGTATTTCCGGATATGAAAAGCTAACAATTCCGATGTTACAGTTGTTAAGCGGTTAATGTAGTTGAATTGGCAAGACAGCAGTCAATTGATGCGGGCCTTGTTCCGTTGTTGTCAGTACTAAAAAATAGCGCCGTATGAGTACATGAGTACATTTTCGTTTTGAACATAAGAAGGTTCTTAAATATTTTGGAGCATGGACGAAATAGACGACCGTATACAACATGTATTGATGGCAGAGGATGACGACGAGGATTTTGATCTCCTTTCGGACGCTATAAATGAGATGTTTATTGAAGTGTCGCTCACGCGGGCCGGGAATGGAGATGTTTTAATGAGGATGCTTCATCGCGAAATTCCCGATATGTTATTCCTGGATATCCTGATGCCTTGCCGGGATGGAAAGGATTGTCTGAGGGAGATCCGGGCAGATAAAAAGTTCGATAACCTGCCGATCATCGTCTACACGTCGCTTAAGGACATGGAAACGGAAGAGTTTTGCTACAGGAAAGGCACAAACCTCTTTGTGTATAAGCCTCATAGTTTTTCCGAACTGACGAGGGTGGTACAACGAATATTTTCCCTGAACTGGAAAAAGGTCCACTATTTTCCAAAACGATCTGACTTTGTGTTGAATCCGTAGCCACATCCACCCTCGGGAGGCGGCAGACGGCTGGATCTTGCAAACTGACTTAAATCAGTTTGGCCGCAGACATTACTCATTCATCGGGTTGTATGTGTTGGGTATATTCAATTCCCATACGCAGAAAATATGCATACCATGAACACATCGTTGATTGATTCTCTATCGTTGCTGCTTTCGAAGCTCGAGTCTTACGCCAAAACCGATAACCCGAAGCTGGTCTTTGTCGGTTTCGACGGATTTGTCGACAAGATCAAAAAGGCAGTCAGGCAGAAACGGAACTTTAAAACCGTTTACATTAAGACGTTAAAGGAATTCGCGGAACGTATTCAATCGGCAACGGGTAAGAGCGGACAAGTTGAACTGGTTACTCAACAGGTCAAGCTGGGAGGAAATGCGCCGATATTGGCGAATACACTGGGGCGGCTGGGCGTACGCACCACTTGCATGGGAAGTATGGGGCACCCGGAAAGGCATAGCGTGTTTGCCGGAATGAATGAAAATTGTGATGTGATAAGTGTGTTAAATCCGGGATTGAGCGACGCCCTGGAATTTGAAGACGGGAAAATGATCTTTTCCGAACTTGATGTTTTCGACAAGTACAACTGGAGCTATATTAAAAAGACGGTCGGACTTGATAAAATATCCGCGAGGATCGTGCAGAGTGACTTACTTGCATTTGTGGATTGGGTGAATCTTCCCCACTCCAGCGAGATTTGGGAAGGTGTATTGAACGACATCATTAAGCCTTCAGGCAGGAAGGACTTTTTATTCTTTTTCGATTTTTGCGATCCTTCAAAAAAAACAACCGAACAGATTGATGAGGTCCTCGATCTGGTGAGCTGTTTTTCTTTCTACGGTAAAGTCACGCTGGGCCTGAACGAGAACGAGACGATCCGGATATGGTCTTCTATAAATGGAGTGGATAGTAATGATCCGCTGCAGAAGGGGAAAATTCCGGCATTAAAAGAGGCGGGAGAGTTCCTTCACAAGGCTATGAATATAGACTGCCTCCTTATTCACCCGACCGTGGGGACGATCGCCTTTCACCAGAGGGAAGTAATTGAAATGCCGGGCAGGCTGGTCATCCGGCCGAAAGTACTTACAGGCGGAGGTGACAATCTGAATGCCGGCTATTGTCTTGGAATGCTTGCCGGATTCCCCTTACATGAATGTATGCTGCTTGGTATGGTCGCCTCCGGTGCTTATATCCAAAATGGAATCAGCCCTGACCTGGAAGAGTTATTGAATTACATCCGTGTCTGGATTGATGAACTGACGAAGGCGCCGAAAGAGCCGGTTGTCAACACGCAGATTACGTTGTAGTTTTTTCAAAACCTCGGTACCGGATTAAGGGCACAACAACACATAAAAAAGGCGCTGTGATTACACAACGCCTTTCCTGTATAATGAGCCGAGGATATTATTGAGAGATAGCCATGCTACCTACGTTCCAGTCGATCCGGACACCCACTCTTTTTTGTAATCCTGTTTGTACCTGAAGATTTTGGATGATCCTGGTGACACCGTTCAACGCCGAGACTATCTTCTCAGCTCGGGTCTTCAGTAAGGAACTATCCACCGCGCCAGCGAGCGTCACGATGCCGTTGTTGACGCGCACCTGAATGTTGTTGATATAGCTGGCAATTTTTTCATCATTCTGAAGCGCCTGTTGCACTTGCTTTAGTAGGTCCTGATTGTTTTCCATACAACTAGAGGTTTTTATATGATACAAAAAAGCAGGGAAAACGGTCTGTTTTCAATGACGATTGTCGGCATTTGTCGAGATTTTTGTTTTGTTCCCGTGGAAAACCGGGAGTTGCGGTGGAGAAACTCCCTGTATCAGGGGATACGTTAAAAACCCTAGGGGTTGTATCCCGGCCCGCCTTCCCAGGGACGTCTGCGTCTGGTTTAGGAAGGCAACCAACGCTTTCTTTTTTTTACTTATTTCAAATGCCGGTGTGAACATTCCTTTTATGCCGGCTGTTATTACACCGATTGAGAAATTTTATAACCTTTTACTACCATGCGAAACACTATATTCATTGCCGTAACTTTCCTTTTTCTACTTACAGGTTGTGCGGCTCATTTCGGAACGCTGAAAAGTGACGTATCTTTAAACCAGGCGAATTTTAAGGTTGTTACCACGGCGTCCGGAAGCTCCCAAACAAAACTGGTCATGGGATTCGGTGGACTGAAAAAGGAAGCATTAGTAGCGGAGGCGCGTAAAGACCTTGTCAGTAAAGCTAACCTGGCACCGAATCAGGTGCTCGCCAATCTGTCACTGGATGTTAAGACCAGTATCTTCCCCGGGTTCTTACCCATGGTCGTGATCCAAAAGGTGACCGTTACGGCCGATGTTATTGAGTTCATTAAGTAATCAGGATCCCGTTTTGTCCTGAATTTTCAGGAAATACCGTACGGTATTGTTTCTCATTGTTCGACTCTCGGCAAATTTTCGCGCTGATATCGGTACATCGCTCTCTTCTCATTTGGAGGCCCGCTGACGTAAATCAGGAGCGCCACGGAAATAAGTCATATGTAATTCATTGCCGGCATTCTAGTTTCGGGAACTGACAGCATTAGTCCTCTCACAAGGAGAAGATAATACCGTTGTCATATTTTTTCTTGTTCCTAAAAACCCGAAACGCTATCCATTATGAAAACGAAATTCCTGATCTCTTTATCGTTCACCCTTCTTCAGGCCATGAATGTTTTCGCCCAGTGGTCCTCCGGTGAGAATGTGGTGATCTCGGAGAAAGTAAACCATGATCTATATATCGCCGGAGGGACTGTCACGATAAACGCCCCTGTTTCGGGTGACTTGATCGTCGCCGGAGGGACGGTAACGGTAAACGATACCATCTATCAGGATATATTGGCCGCCGGTGGTAACGTGAACCTGAACGGTTATGTCGGTGACGACATCCGATCAGCGGGAGGTAAGATCATACTCTTTGGACATGTTTCCGGAGATGTGGTTGTAACTGGAGGGACCATCGAAATAAAAAAAGGCGTGACAATAGCCGGTGATCTTTTGTCGGCGGGGGGAGAAGTAACGCTGGACGGTGAAGTCAATGGCCGGATCAGGTGCGGATCCGGAATTTTTACACTGAATGGAAAAGCTAATGGCGATATAGACTGCCGGGGGGAGGAACTCAGGTTAAATGGCACGGTGAACGGTCAGTCTGTATTGGCCGCGGATAAGATCACGTTAGGTTCCGGGGCGCAGTTCAACAAAGACGTACGTTACTGGAATAAAGATCAAGCACTGGACTTTGGCAGTACCCTCAATCAGTCGAAAGCTACGTTCGACGAGTCCCTGGAAATAGATAATGGCCGGTGGCACTTCCTGGGTTTCGCGTCCGTCCTTATGGTGATATGGTATCTTGGAACGGCATTCCTGATGATCGTTATCGTTCAATACTTATTCAGTCTCACCATGAAGAATACGGCAAACACGGTTAAAAATGCGTCTCTTAAATCCCTGGGAATGGGATTCCTGTTCTTTGTCGCCGTACCTGCCCTGATCGTAGTAAGTGTCATAACGATTATTGGGATACCGGTGGCGGTGTTGCTGTTGTTCGGCTATATAACGGTCATCCTGTTGGGAACCGTTATTGTGTCTTTGACCGCAGCGAACTGGATCAACGAAACAAACTATAACTCCCTCTGGAGCGGAAGAAAAATAATCTTGGTTGCCTGCGGAATTTTTATAGTACTTAAGCTGGCTTCCCTGACACCTGTTGTCGGCCCGCTGATCATGTTACTGCTCGTGTGCATGGCCGTTGGCGGAATACTTCAGAACATTAAATGGAAGAGAAAGAAAGGACTTGAATTAACATAAAAGCGTTTTCCCGGAACAATACAAGTACTGACATATGTCATGGAATGGAAAGCGTGCCCGTATTAAACTTGGATAAAAATCGAGTCATTTAAATACCGGATATAAATAATCTTAACTTTTATGAAAACACTGGAATATCCTAAAACAGATTACTTGCTGAGCGCGAGCTTGGAATCGTTACACACCGAGAGCCTGGAGTGGAATATGGAAATGGATTTTTTGTACGATGAAATCACATTCTTCTACAAGCTGCTCCACAAAAAAGAACTCAACGACAGGTTTCCAAGTGCGGAGTTCGCCGCGGTAGAAAAAGAACTTATCCGCATAAACAGCGAGGAACTGGATCCACTCCGGACCGCTATCAAAAAACACGAATCGGATCTGGCAGCCATGCTCCGGTCGTCTTCGCCAACGGGAGAAGAAAACTACAGGGAAGGACACAAGAACCTGTACGTTCGTGTTTCCGACCTTAATAAACTCGTAAGGAGATTTAAGAAAGACGTCTTTTCCTTTGTTCAAAAAAACTGACTTAGCACTGTAATACCAAAAAAAGAAGCCGGATCGGGCAGGTGGACCTGACCAATCCGGCTTCCTTACGTTTGTGCCGTCACCCTGAACGTGTACCAGGTCTTATCGGACTGTGTCGATTTTTTGGATTTTGTTAAACATCTCCAGAGCCAACGGTGACAGGTGCTTACCAGTCTCCGTTTCCCATTCAAGAATTTGTTGAATGAGGTCTGCAATCGTATCGAGCTCCAGTTCCACGGCAAACAGGTATGCCGTCTTGTAAGCCGCTATTTTATAGGAATTGATGTTTTGAAGGCAACTTAACATAAGAATGTCTTTCAACTGCGAGGATGTTGAGGACGACACCAACCGGTGCGTTTCGTCCAGCATTTTGATGATCACCTCATTTTTCCTGGATACATTATCCTGTGTCAGGTAGCCAAACGCCCGCTGGAGTTTGAGTAATTTGTTGTCTGCACTTTCTATATACTTGTCCAGTTCACTTTTCAAACTGGAACCTGTAATGTTCTTTCGGCAAGTACTAAATTCCTTTTTTATTTTTTCTTCCGTAAAAGCCAGGCCTTGTAACGTATAACATAAGGCGTCGTGCAGGGTGGTGATTGACTTTTTCATATGTTGATGGCGAATATTTTGAATCTGCGGATAGACCTTAAAGAACATGAGCGGTTGATCCGCTCATGTTCTTCTTATCATAGATCAGGCGTAAACAGAAACGTCTATGTCGATTTGATTGTCCACGTCAGAGACCCCGGGAGCAAACCATGCGACATTCTCGGCTTCTTTTTTTTCAGCCCATGACCTCACCTTTCCATAGAGAGTCACCTTATTTCCGGATGTTTCGACCCGGATAGCCGATGAGTCAACCGAAGCGCTTCTGTGAAACGCTTTCGCTATATCGTTCTTAAGTTCCTTCACATTAATCGCCCTGGGCTTTATCGTAATATTGTTAGAGACCCCGACAACTCCAATGAGATTTTCAACACTGCGTTGTGCGGATTGTCTCTCGAATTCCCAGTCGGCCTTGCCATCGAGGTAGACCCAACCGTTGTCTACCTTCACTTCGATTAGGTCATGGTTGACGGCACTGTTCCAGCGCAGTACATTCTTGATCGATTCCGCCAGATCAGTATCTGTTAGTTTGCCAACTGGAGTAAGCTTTATTTGTACATCGGATGCGACTACCATGACACCACTGACCCGTTGTGCCGCTTTTTCGGCCGCCAGTTTTTTCGTATAACTGTCCAACGTTCCTGAAAGCGTTACCACACCGTCTTTAACGGCTACTCCAATCTGAGTCGCCACATCCTTTAGCTGGGGATCCCATTTGATCTCATCCATTACATCTTCGCGGAGTTCTTCATTTGTTTTCATGGCTGTTTTTTTTTAATGGTGATAATTGAATTTCCTTCCTTGAATCATGCGCTAAATCTAGTTCGGATATCGTCTCAGGACCATGACAGTCGTCAACGGGAAATATGATTATGATTAGCAGACGCTGGCGTTTTTATCTGGTGCGATGAGAATCTCCGTCCGGACGTTCTTCTCAATGTCGATGCGAGTTACGGATATCAAAGTTTCCAGGTGATCACTGTTAACAATCACGACCAGGTCTGATGGAAATCATATGAATCGGAGGAGGTTGACGGTACTTTCGGATTTCAAAAAACAATCAGGTTTTGAACAAAAAAAGACAACTATGAAAAATGTCAGTGGAATTATCTTGTTGTTGATTGGATTGACAGCAGGATTTTGTTTGCAGGCGCAAATTGCTGTACCCGATTTAAGCCCATTTTCGACAGTAACCCAGAAGGTCGGCTTTAACGAAGTGAAGATTGAGTATTCGCGTCCCAGTGTCCGTGGTAGGATCATTTACGGGGAGCTCGTTCCCTATGGCGAAGTATGGCGTGTGGGAGCGAATGCATCGACGAAAATTTACATCCGGGAAGAAGTAACGGTTCAGGATCATCACAAGATCTCGCCGGGTATCTATGCTTTGTATGCGATTCCCGACAAAGAAGAGTGGACGATTATTCTTAGCAAAGATCCATGGCTTTGGGGTGCTTTCGGTTACCAGGAGTCATACGATGCAGCGAGGTTCAAAGTGAAAGTAAAGCCATTGAAAGAGCAGGTAGAGACATTTACCATCCAGTTTGCCAACGTATGTTCCAGTTGTGCTGAAATAGAGTTGACGTGGGATTTTACAAAAGTCAGCTTCAGGATCAGTACCAATACCGATGAAAAGGTTATGGCAGATATTAAAACATTTACCACCAGTCCGGAGAGCAGGCTCGCCGGGGAGTACTATATGGCGGCAAAGTATTACCTGGATACCAACAGAGATTTGAAACAAGCGTTGGAATGGGCTGATAAATCCCTGCAGTATGGACCGAAGGCGTACTGGGTGATGCATACAAAGGCTGAGATCCAGGCGAAATTAGGCGACTACAAAGGAGCCATCGAGACTGCCACGCTTTCAAAAGAAGAAGCCAAGCTGAAAAACGATGCCGACTATGTGCGTATGAACGAAGAAGAGATCGCGAAATGGAAACAGGTCAAGAAGATTGTCTCGCAATAAATGAAATAAAAAGAGCCGCCTCAAGGGGGCGGCTCATCTTTGTCCTTTGTCCGGAATTTGATCCTAGTAACCGATCGCCATTTTCCCTTCGTTCCAATTGAAGAGAACGTGAACCCGCTTCATGCTAACGTCTGCGTCTTCAGTTGATGTGTTAAGCAGATGTTCGGCGGCCTCTGTCAGCGATGCTATGTGCGTTTTGACGAAACCGGAAAGACTGTCATTGGTTTTTCTACTTCCTGCGCCGTTTGCGAACCCTTCAGTTTCGGGTGATTTCAAATCGCTTTTCATATAAGTCAGGGTTTAATTGTAGTTCAAGTTAAGGGATATGGAAAGTACGATTTCATGATCATCGCTCTTTCCGAAGATGATTTTTGTTAGGAGGAGGAAAGGTGACAAAACTCATATTTCTGAAGAATGATGATCATTCCCCGGATTCATTCTTACGTCGACCTTTGGCACATCTCAACGAAGTTCAATATGGCCGACAGATCTGATCAAAAAAAACAGCAACCCAAGCCGCGGAACTTTCCTCCGATTGACAAGAACCTGGTCTGGCTTCTCTTCGTCATTTTAGGTGTCATTGGCGTTTTTTCGATTGGAAATTTTTTTTCGTCACCGAAGGAAATAAACTGGACACAACTTGAGGACCGTATGCTGAAAAGACGGGCGGTAGACCATATTGTTGTTGCGAACAAGGAAGTGGCATACATCTACATTAAAAAGGAATTCAGCACTGATTCATCGTTCAGCGACGCCCTTAAGTCTCCTTTTTTTGACGGTTATTCTGCCGGCCCGCACTATTCCATGAATATCGGATCCGTCGAAGCTTTTGAACGGAAGCTCGAACTCGCCAGGCAAGGTGATCCCGGCCAGGAGGAGGTAAATGTAAGCTACGAAACAAGGAGGGGCATCGGCGATCTGTTCGTTTGGCTGATTCCGGCATTGGCGCTTTATATTATGCTCCGTTATGTGATGATGAGCCGGAGTGGAGGAACCGGCGGCAATTCGATGTTTAATTTCGGGCGATCCACTGCCAGACTACTGGAAAGCGATAATAAAAGCAAAATAACATTTGACCAGGTTGCAGGTCTGGAGGAAGCAAAGCTGGAAGTCAGGGAGATCGTCGACTTCTTAAAGGACCCGGAACGTTACACCCGCCTGGGTGCGACAATTCCCAAGGGGGTGATTATTGTCGGTCCTCCCGGTACAGGTAAAACGCTTCTGGCGAAAGCTGTAGCCGGCGAGGCACAGGTGCCATTCTTCACCCTGTCGGGATCCGAGTTTGTCGAAATGTTTGTGGGAGTGGGTGCATCACGTGTGCGCGACCTTTTCAAAAGGGCAAAAGAAAAAGCTCCCTGTATCATCTTTATCGATGAGATCGACGCTGTGGGAAGATCCAGGGGAAGAAATGCTTTTTTCTCCGGCGCAAACGACGAAAGGGAAAGTACCTTGAACCAGTTGCTTACAGAGATGGATGGTTTTGGAACAAACACAGGCGTCATTGTTCTGGCAGCTACTAACCGGGCCGATATTCTTGATCCTGCGCTTCTCCGCCCCGGGCGATTTGACCGCCATATCTATCTTGAGTTACCTAACCAGTCCGAACGGAAGGAAATATTCAATGTGCATTTAAAACCGCTTTTATTAGCCGAAACCGTTGACAGCGATTTCCTCGCGTCACAAACACCGGGGTTCTCCGGAGCTGATATCGCCAACATCTGCAACGAAGCCGCGTTGATCGCCGCACGTAATAAAAAATCCCGCGTCGACAGGCAGGATTTTTCCGATGCGATCTACCGGATCGTCGCCGGACTGGAAAAGAAAAGCAAGATCATTTCTCCAGCCGAGAAAAAAATAATCGCGTACCATGAAGCCGGACATGCCGTTGTCAGCTGGTTGCTCGACCGGCTGGATCCGCTCGTTAAAGTATCGATCATTCCCCGGGGAAAGTCATTGGGCTCAGCCTGGTATCTGCCCGAGGAACGGCAAATCAGAACCTTAACAGAGTTCACACAACGTCTTTGCGCCTCCCTTGCCGGTCGTGCATCGGAAGAAGTCATTTTCGGCGAAGTATCGTCAGGCGCTGTTGATGATCTGGAAAAGGTTACCAAGGACGCATATACCATGGTCGCTTACTTTGGGTTTAATAAAAAAATCGGAAACATAAGTTTTTTCGATTCGACCGGAAGAAATGAAACCAGTATTCAGAAACCTTACAGCGAAGATACCGGAAAGCTTATCGATGAAGAGGTCCGGAAACTCGTCGACCAGTGTTACCAGGATGCTATACTGATCCTGACCACCCACAAGGCGGAACTGACCATGATCGCCGAGTTGCTTCTGGAAAAAGAAATAATATACAAGGAAGAATTGGAGAGAATCCTCGGTAAACGCGCCGGGGAAAAAACGGTTCCCCTGGCTGCCCGGTAATATCGTGTTAAGGGGTCGACGCTGATAAAAATCAGAGACCCGGTTGTTCTTTCATCATAGCATTGAAGGCGATTCAGGGTCACCTTTAGTAAACGATAAATTTTATGAGTAAAAAAACAGAAATCCGGAAATCCGTACGCAAATCAGCCACTGCAAAAAACAGTTCAGTCGATCGTCAAAATAACTGGGTAAACTGGCACTTACTGACGGGGCATTGGCAATCGGATATTGCATTTTTTGAGGACGAGATGAAATTTTTCAGAAGCCTTATCGATCGCTATTTCAGGGCGTTGATCGACGGGAAATTCATTGAACGCACACGAGCGATTGCCGTAACACTCGCCGATCTTGAGGATGAAAGGCAACTCCTGGGGCAAAAAGTCTCCAGCCACAGGAAGAACCTCACCGCATTGATGGAAAATCCTTTTTCCCATGATGCCCAAACCACGGCAGACGAACACAACGCATTGGAAATCGCCATGGCTGACTTTGTAAAACACCTCAGGAAGGCGAAGACTGATATTTTTCTCTTGACTGAACCGGTGCTGCAATCACAAAAGGCAAGCCATTTGCTTGGAAAAGGGTAAATAACCTGAAGGCGTATGATGGTCATTGTGTGTGGGCTTCCGGGCTCCGGTAAAACTTACTTTGCGTCTCGACTCGCTACCTCAATGAACGCTGAATACATCAACAGCGATGGCGTACGAAAACACCTGGGAGCAATGGGAAGGTACACGCTGAATGATAAGCTCTTTGTGTACAAAGAGATGTTGAGACTGGCTACCGGATTTCTGGAGTTGGGAAAAGACGTTGTCGTAGATGGGACATTCTACCTGGATAGCATGAGAGATATGTTTATCGCGACGGCTAAGGCGATTAGATCCGAAATTTGTTTCATTCACATTTACGCCGATGAGACTATTGTAAAAGAAAGGCTTAACAAACCGAGGCCGGACAGTGAAGCTGACTTTGCCGTCTACCGGGCGATCAGGGAGGAATTTGAAACGATCGGTTTCCCACACCTTGAACTGGAATCAATGAACGGGAACATAACACCCATGATGGATCAGGCAAAAAGTTACATTAACGCATTACATGAAAAGTAACGAGGTTCTGGAATTGGCTGCCCGCGGATTTTTTAACAACAGGATGATGCAGGGTAAGGTGGAAGAGACCCATATCTCATGGGTTATCCTGTCGGGGAAGTTTGCGTTTAAGCTGAAGAAACCCGTCAGGCTCCCTTTCCTTGACTTCTCCACTCTTGCATTGAGAAAACATTATTGCGAAAGAGAGTTGATTCTGAACGGACGCTTTACGGACATCTACCTGGATGTTATTCCGGTGCGGAGGGAAAATGACACATGGTATGCAGGCGGACATGGGGGGACAGTTGTCGATCATATGGTTCGGATGAAACGATTGCGGTCGTCAAAAAGAATGGATCACGTTGTACGGTCGGGGAAAGTGCCGATCGGCGATATACGGACGCTGGCAAAAGTGCTTGCTTCTTTTCATACGAAGGCGGATGTGGTTCGCGGTTCGTTTAACTTGACCGAAGCGAAAAATACCTTTAACGACATTGGAGTGATCCGCAGTCTGGTATCGGATAAGCTTGGTGCTTCGTTCGCCGGTATCATCGATGATACGATCCAATGGAGCGACCATTTCCTGGAATTTTATGAAAGAAAATTTCAGCACCGTATTGATTCCGGATTCCGAAGGGACGTGCACGGCGATCTTCACAGCGGTAATATATTCCTGTACCGGAAACCGGTTCTCTTTGATTGTATCGAATTTAACGATGCGTTCAGGCAGATCGACGTACTGTACGAAATTGCATTTCTCTGTATGGAATTTGAAGTGCTTGGGCATCCGGAACTTGCGGATACTTTCATCGCCTCCTATTTCCGTGAATTTCCCTGCATGGAGGATAACGACGACTGGCACATATTCAACTACTTTAAATGCATGCGAGCAAACGTGCGGGCTAAGATACATGGAATCGAGGCGTCACAGACGCATACCCCGGCGGATATTCAAGATCATTTGGAAGAAGTAAAAAAATATTTGACATCGGTAAATAATTATCATCTAAACACAATACACGTATGAACTCGGGAAAAGCACTATTAGGCGTTTTGGCAGGGATTGCCGCAGGCGCCATTTTGGGAGTTTTATTCGCTCCGGAAAAGGGGGGAAACACCAGGAGAAATATTTCAAAAAAAGGCGAAGACCTGGCAGATGCCCTGAATGACAAGATCGATGCAAAATTTGAAGAGCTGATGAGCACCCTGACGGGAAAAATGAAAAAGGCGAAGAAACAAACAGAGCCGCAGTCACCCGGAGAAATGGCGGACTAATGGGACCTTTACATAACATTGAACACGGTAAGGAGTTTAAGGCACTCCGCGTGTCAAGCGACTCATTTAAACCGGGAGGGTTGATTCCTTCCCGGTTTACTTGCGATGGAAACGATATAAATCCCAGACTTGACATCGGCGACATACCCATGGAAGCGAAGAGCCTTGCTCTTATAGTCGAGGATCCCGATGCACCAGGCGGTACATGGCTCCATTGGCTTGTATGGAATATCCCCATCACGCATCATGTCAGGGAGAATGAAAATCCCGGCGTACAGGGACTAAATGATTTCGGCAGATGCTCATATGGAGGTCCTTGCCCGCCTTCCGGTACGCACCGGTATTTTTTTAAGTTATACGCCCTGGACAGTTTGCTGAATGTCAGGGAAGGTGCCGGTAGGTCTGAGGTGGAGAAAGAGATGCGGGATCACATCGTTGGCTACGGGGAATTGTCGGGTGTATATCACCGGTCAAAATCGTGATACCGTGAGCAACCTGCTGAAGCGGATATTGACGGGTACGGCGATTATTATCGTCATTACCGTAGCGGTTATGGTGAACAGTCTCACCTTTTTACTCCTTTGCGCGTTGATCAATTTTTTTGGCGTTCTGGAATTTTACCGCTTGCTCCGTGTGGACCAGGATCGTGTACGCGAGGTATTAGGCGTATCGTTGGCATCTTGTATTCTGTTTTTTTCGTGTTTTGTCATAGCAGGCTACATTCAACCTGTCGTCATGCTCGTATGTATACCGTTGATGAGCGCGGTCCTGATAACGGAACTTTACCTTAAATCCGATAAACCGTTGTTAAACCTGGCAGTCACTTTTTTTGTGATACCGTATATTACATTTCCCCTGATACTATTATTCGGAAGCGGATTTGTTATCGCAAATGGGGCGTATGAACCTACCGTTATCCTTGGATATTTTGTGTTGTTATGGGTGCATGATTCAGGTGCCTACATCTGCGGTTCGCTTTTTGGCGAACAACGTCTGTTCGAACGGGTTTCGCCGAATAAAACATGGGAAGGAAGCCTTGGCGGTGCATTATTCACGATGGTGCTGATCTACGTTAACTATATCCATATCGGGAAAGTGGCTTTGTCAGGCTGGATAATCATCGGCCTTTCGGTGATCGTGATGGGTACTTTCGGAGACCTCGTCAAATCAATGATCAAGAGAAGCGTTGGTGTAAAGGACAGTGGAAAAATACTCCCGGGACATGGGGGGATTCTCGACCGGTTCGATTCGCTAATCGGTTCCGCACCTTTTGTTTACGCGTATCTGATACTTTTTAATGCTGTTTAATTTTTACTGATGATTGTCAGGATTCTTGCATAGGGAATGTCATTTCCCAGAAGGTGGAACCTTGCTACATTGAATTTCACAACTAAACCTTACGCAAATGGAAAATAAGACGAAAAAAATTCCGGCGGCTATTTCAGACTACATAACAAACCATTTTAAGGAGGACTTTTTGTTCGACGTAACAGAAATTGATCAACACACCGGACATAAATTTTATTCTGTGGAAGTATCAAAAGATAATTCTATTTATACATTAAAATTTGATGCTAACGGAAAGCTGGTTCATGAGGACACGACACAAGCCTACCCGGCGGATATGCACGACGAGTCTGGTTATGATGAAATGCCGGAATGAATTTGCGTCCGGTAGTTAAACTGCGGATTTATTAATTAAGGTGTACCTGATTTTCCTGGCTCCTTTTGTTAATAAAACCGAGGGCTTCTTCGTCCGTCAGGTTGTCAAACGTTTCGTAGCCTTGCGAAACGGCACTGTAGAAATAGGGCTTTTCCAGGATCACTACTTCATCCACTTGCTCAAGCAGCGTTTTTTCCATTCTTTCTCCTGCAATAGGTGCAGCAACGATAATTTTTGACGCGTTCAATTTTTTACATAACATGATGGTGGCAAATAGTGTCGCACCGGTCGCAATACCGTCGTCGGCTATAATGACCGTACGGCCGTTCATGTCGGGTAGCGGTTCTCCCTTTCGTAGTTTATTAACCCGTCGTCTGATTTCCTTTTTTTGTTTCTCGAGTATCTTATCGATTTCCTCCTGTGTAATGTTATGACCGGCGATGGGTGACATATATACACTTCCATCCTCGGCTACCGCTCCGAATGCAGCTTCCGGGTTAAAAGGATACCCAAGTTTCCGCGTGACCACCACCGTCATATCCGCGTTCAAATATCTTGCTACGTAGTAGGCTGTTTCAACACCTCCCCGCGGAATACCGACAACCAGCGCACCGGTGTTCCTGTATTTCTCCAGGGCCAACGCCAGCTTCTCGGCTGCATCTTGTCTGTTTTTAAACATAGCTGTGTGTACTTGTTATAAATGTGACTGCTATTTCAAAATAAAAACAATGTTAGTCTTCCACTTGCCCGGGTCCTTTTCGACCCCTGGATCGCTGAAGTATTCTTCAATGATAAGATCTCGCTGCAAATTGTGTTCTTTCAGATACTTCTCCATTTCGGCATAAATAGGAACCATATTGTCGTACGATCCGTAGTGTGTACCCCGCAGTATAGTGGAAGGTGGGATAATCACTTTTTCCAAACCCTGGACGGGCGATGAATCTCCTTTGACCGGAACAGCCGCAGATACATCCGTTTCTTTCTTTTCCTCATCGATCGCATGATAGATCGCGCATGGTGGTTCATTAGTTACCAGGTTGTACTTCTGTATCGCGCTGTAGATCAGCCCGTAATTTTTTTCGAAGAAGGCAGGCAGTTTGTCAAAAGATACCTTTTCGCGCTTGACGACAAAACGCCTTTCCGGCCATGTGGACTGCATGATCTCAAACTTTTCCGAGGTTTCCATAAACAGGAATTTATCTGACGAAAATAGATTATCGACCGGGCGAAATTATTGACGATCATCAGGAAATGAAACAACCTTTGTCATACCGTTAAGGCTTTCGGGTTTGGATGTACTTGTAAATTTCCGTACACCAAAGTACGAGCGACGATGCGGCAACGAGAATGGAAAAATCAAGCCCGGTTATGGTCCCGAAACCAAATAGCGCTTTAAAGAAGGGAACCTCAGTGATCATCACCGTTATGATAGCGGACGATACCATCGTGATCGTTACGTAAATGTTGGAAAAGAAGCCGATTTCAAATATCGATTTCTTCAACGATCGCATATTGTACAAATTGAAAAGCTGCGTGAAGGACATAACGATGAAGACGGCCGTTCGGGCGTTTTCGATTCCGTGGTGCATGAAATACCGGTATGCCCACATGGACAGACCCGCCATCAACGCTACATTGATCACAAGGAAAGGCAGGATACTTTTGTCGAGTATTTTTTCCTCTTTCTGTTTGGGCTTTTCATTGAGTGCATCGCCATGGCCTCGTTCGGCCGCCAGTGCCATATCACCTATTCCATCGGTAACCAGGTTCAGCCAGAGTATCTGGATTGCAGTAAGCGGTACTGGAAGACCGAAGGACACGGCGGCGATCAGCGTGGTGATCTCAGCGAGGTTTGTCGTGATCAGGTAAAAACTGGCTTGCCTAGCATTGAGAAAAACAATCCTTCCTTCTTCAATAGCATTTACTATAGTTGCAAAATTATCGTCTGCCAGTACTACCTTGGCGGACTCACGTGCCACATCGGTCCCCATAATCCCCATCGCAATACCCACATCCGCTTTTTTTAAAGCCGGCGCGTCGTTAACACCATCGCCCGTCATGGCAATGAGCTCCCCCATCTCCTGGAGCCTGCTGGCAATCCTGAATTTCATGTCCGGGTTCAGCCGCGCAAATACATTGATTTTTTTGATCGCGTCATCAAACTCTTCATCATCCAGCGAATGCAACTGGTCACCTGTCAAACCTATAACATCGTGTGTATTTGATTCGTCGATAATTCCCACAGACCGAGCAATGGATACTGCCGTACTGATATGATCCCCGGTAGCCATAATGATGCGTATGCCTGCTTTTTTGCAGAGGCGAACCGATTCTTTTGCTTCAACTCTTGGTGGATCCAGCATACCGGTAAGTCCGACGAACGTTAGCCCCCTGATCTCCGCCTCCACGATGTCATCACCTTCATAGTCTCTTTTGGCAAGGGCAATCACGCGCATGGCTTGGGAAGACCATAAATTGATCTTTGACCTTATCGACGCGACCTTTTGATCATCCAGGCCTATTTTGACCCTGTCTGACTCGACGTTGACAGACAGGCTCAGGATCATTTCCGGGGCTCCAATCACATAGAGGATCCGTTTGTTATTTTCGTCGACCAGCGTTGCCCGTAATTTGAGATTCGAACTGAATGGAAGGTCGTCGATCCGTTCAATGCCCGGACGGGAATGATCTGCAGCTCCCTTACGTGCCAGAGCAAGAAGTGCACCTTCTGTTGGATCGCCGATAAGTTCATAACTGTTGTTTTCGCGTTGATGCCGGACGGTCGCATTATTGCAATGAGCCGCGATTTTCAGCAACTCCGCCACGCCGGGTATTGTTGAAGGGTCTATGACCACGTCGTTTTGTATAAAGTTTCCGGTGGGTATCCATCCTTCGCCCGTTACTTCAATTTCGCCTTCGTTAAAGAGGAAGATCCTGCGCACCGTAAGGGCATTCTCTGTAAGTGTTCCGGTTTTGTCCGTGATGATTGTTGTCACGGCGCCCAATGTCTCCGTTGCCGTAAACTCCCTGACAATAGCCTTTTTGCGCGTCATACGCTTTGAACCGATGGCCAGTACAATGGCGATAATGGAAGGGAGTCCTTCCGGGATGATCGATACCATTGCCGCGACAGCGATGAGTAGCAATTCATCGATTGGAAGATTAAGGGTATAATACGCGACTCCAAACAGGAGTGTAGCGCTGACCAGAGATGCGACAGCCATCTGTGAAGCCAGCCTGTCAATCTTTTTTTGAAAGTGCGATTTTTCGGGCTTAACGGACTTCAGGTGCAGGGCAATGTTTCCCATAGCTGTATGAATTCCGGTATGAACGACTACTGCCTTAGCGTATCCGCCCGCCATGAAGGTACCCTTCCAGGCCATGTTTTTTTTGTCCGCTATTGCACCAACTTTTGCGATGGCCCCCGGGATTTTACCCACAGGTAATGATTCACCGGTTAGTGCAGCTTCGATCGTTCTCACATTTTTCACTTCGACCAGTCTTACATCCGCCGGAATGTTATCACCCTCCTCCAACGCGATGATATCTCCGGGAACCAGCAATGATCCGTCAATAACTTTCAATTGCCCGTCACGGAATACCTTGGCGGACGGACTTAACATGTTGCGAAGGGATACAACCGCTTTTTCAGCTCTCCACTCCTGAACGAATCCAATGATGGCGTCGATCAGCACAACGGCCAGGATGATGTATGAATCTGTCGGGTTTCCGGTTATATAAGATAGCGCTGCTGCGATGAGCAGAACGTAGACGAGCAGGCTTTTGAATTGTTTCAGAAAAATGACCAGAGGGGACGCCCGCTTCGTATCCGGTATGATGTTTTTGCCGTATTTTTTTGTGCGATCGGAAACCTGTGTTTCGGTAAGACCCGACACATTTGTCCCCAGGTGATCCAGCGTCTCCTGCACATCAAGGACAGAAAAGTCCACTTCTCCGGAAAACGATTGATTTGATTGCTTGTCACTCATAATTTTGCCTGAACGCTTCCGTTAGCCAGGTACAAAAGTAGTTGCATTCGCTCCGAATTGCCTGACGTTTGTCACATTTTTAAAGTGACAGCTGTCATAGGCTGACGGCATTCATTGATTTAGTATTACACGATTATTGTAGGCTATACTCACCGATGAATCAATCCAAACATCCCGCCGCCTTTTACCTGATAAACGGGATCACCTTTTACCGGCTGCTTTCGGCGCCATTGCTTCTTGTTTTGGCCTACAATGGTAGCCTGGGCGTTTTTAAGTGGCTGCTGCTGCTCAGCTTCTTTACGGATGCCATCGATGGCTTTTTGTCCAGGAAGCTGAAGGTATCCAGTTTGTTTGGGGCGAAGCTGGACTCTATCGCCGATGATGCGACTGTGCTGGTGGCGATCCTCTCATTGTGGATCACGAAAGCCGAATTTATGGGGAAACATTGGTTTCCCATAACCGTATTGCTGACGGTGTTCGTCATTCAGACGGTGACAGCGCTCCGGAGATACGGTAAGGTCACAAGCTTTCACACGTACCTGGCAAAGACGGCAGCCGTATTACAGGGAATATTTTTTATCCTTTTCTTTTTTGAATCGGGTATGATCGAAACGATCTTTTATACGGCCGTATGGGTAACCGGTATTGAACTCGTGGAGGAAACCATACTGGTGTTTTATCTGCCGGAATGGAAAGCTAACGTGAAAGGTTTGTACTGGGTATTGAAAGAGCGGAAGATTCCCGCCGAGCAGAAATCATAAAAATATAATCAGGATGGTAAAGTATCATGAACAGGTGACAGCGACCGGCCGGAAGGCGTTTAGTAACATTGTGTGCAGTGAACCGTTGGTCCTGGTTAATTTTGTTACGGAATGGTGTGGGCCATGTAACATGATGAAGTCCGTCCTGGAAGAGTTGAAGTTGTTTATTGGCGACAAGGCGAGGATACTAAAGGTGGATATCGAGAAAGACAGGACAGTAGCGGACCAGTACGAAATCACAGACGTTCCGACATACGTTCTCTTCAGGAATGGCAGGATCGTCTGGAAGCAGGCGGGTCCTGTGATACCAAGTCGTCTCCGGGAGTTGATCAGGGAAAACAGCTGAAAAATATCGGGTATCCGCATTTAGCTGCGGAACATAACTACGCTTTTTGGTGGTGCAGGAACGTCCGGTGGCGCCGTTGGAGGAGCGGTTATCGGCTCACGCCCGGGCTGAATCTCGGGTTCTCTCCGCGGCCACACACCGGGCTCAGGTTCCTGGGCGGGAATCCCTTCCGGATTTTTACCGGGAACCGGCACTTCAACTGGTTTATCTCTATTGGTGTTTTTCATAACGTCTGATTTTATTTTTTGCCCACGACATATGTCCATATCGGACAATCGATGTGATTTACCACCGACTCTGTAATACTCCCGCTAAAAAGATGAGCAAGGCCTTTCCTGCCGTGCGTTGCCATGGCGAGCATATCTCCCCCGATCTCGTGAACGAAATCAATGATGCCCTGCTTTTCCTTTGGGCTGTTCCTGATATTTAACGTGCAACTTTCCAGTTTATAGTGCCGGCAGAATTCGGCCATCTCAGTCTTCGCATCATTGTCAGTCTTGAAATGCCTGGGTGAATTGATCCATAAAAGATGCAGCTTCGCTGCGAAGAAATCCTGCAGCGTTTTTACACGGGTCATAAAATCCGTTTGATTCAGTTCCAGGTTGGTCGGTACTACGATATTTTTTATTGTGTTCAGCGCAGGGGAACGATGTAACGAAATGACAGGCACGGTGGAAAACCGGACTACTTTTTCAGTGTTGGACCCGATGAAGAATTCTTCCATCCCGCTCGATCCGCTCGTACCCATCACCACGAGGTCTATTTGTTTCTTCTCCACAAACGTCGTAATAGCCGGGAGCAGGTAGTCGTATAGCAGTAAAAAAGTGACTGGTACTTGATCAGATAACACATCTTCTTTTTTAAGCTTGCTATAAGCGTCACCCGCGTTGTCTTCCATCCTTTTGATTTGTTGTGTATCGAGTGGATAAGGCTGAACGCCGAAGGTAGATTCATACATTACGGGGAAAGAAATGACGTGCACAACAAAAACCTCACCTCTTGTCGCATTGGCAAGTTGTAAGGCAAACTTATACGCTTCCCGGGAAGGTGCTGAAAAATCACACGGAACAAGAATTCTTTTCATGGGAGTAGTCGTTTATTCGTCAAATTTATTCCGCTCGTATTAGAATAGTCCTGATACATCCCAGTTGGTATTATGATTATTGTCAGGCGCCAAAAGATTTTCTTAAGGTCATTTACCGAGTGATTTAAATCATAGCCGGGTTTGACCGGAGTCATGGAGCTCATCGTGGGATTACACCTAAATTGCATCAGGTGAAGAAGGAGTAGTGATGTTAAATGTCTATGGAAAAAATGAATACGATATTGTTAATTGAAGACAACTGGATGATGGCGGACAATATCAGCGCCATTTTGGAGTTGGCAAATTACAGGGTGCTGACAGCCCTTGATGGCAAAAGCGGTGTGTCCCTGGCAAAAAAATACCACCCGGACCTGATCCTGTGCGATATTGTGTTGCCTGCCTGGGATGGTTATCAGGTATTGAATGCGTTACGTAATGACACCCAAACTGCGCGAATCCCGATTATCTTTTTGACGGGGAAAGCAGACAGGTCGGACCGTGAGCAGGGTTTAACCCTCGGTGCCAGCGACTACATTACGAAGCCATTTGATGATACGGACTTACTGAATACGATCCATAAACGTCTGCGAAAAGCTGCGTAGATGTGATTATCGCTTATTGCGATCTTTTCTATTCTTCAAACCTTAATTATTACGGTTATGCCAATCAACTTCCAACAATATGCGGTAAAGGGAGATGAATTCCTGTCTATCCTCGCCGGTAAACTCGGCGACCCATCCGATAAGGCAAGGGCCTCCCGTATTTTGAAAAGTACCTTTAAGGTACTGCGCGATCATTTGACCGTGGAGGAATCTGTACAATTGCTGGCGCAGTTACCCGTTGCGCTGAAAGGGGTGTATATGGACGGATGGCGAGTGAATCATACTCACGCTGATAAGATGAAGAGCCTGGGAGATTTTGCCCTGGTGATCCTGCAGGCCGACGGCGATGCTGCAGCTACGGATTTTTTGAGTATCGAAGATGTCTTTTTCGCTGTAAAGGCGGTTGTCGAAACGATGGGACTTTATGTTTCCGCCGAAGAGCTCGATGAAGCATTTGGCACCCTCCCCAAGGACGTTAAAGAGACGATGAGATCGTGGATTAGTTGAAGTAATCAACGGTGGTTGACAGGACATCGGAATATCAAAATTTTCTCCGTAGTCAAAATGCTCCTTAAAAAAAACGTCGATGTCTCGAGCAATGGTCATCGGTAGACTTAAAAACTCTTTTGCCCTCTCCTTAACGTCATAATCATCAATAGTCCTTTGAAACCCAGTACCTGAATTAACCAATCCAGTACTTGATTTTTTTGCTAGAATGACCATTCTCAAAGGTAGACCTCTATACGAATGATTCTCATTATCCTTCTCTACTGCCGTAATGGAAATAAAGTCTTGGGTTTGGCCGTTAAGGATGTGATCGATTATCGAATGCTTAATACCCTTATGTTCAAATTCTGAAATGGGTTTAGTAATCGGTTCTTCATTGAGTAAAACAAAGCTTCCAAAAAAAATTCTTTCAGAAACTTAGGGTTCATTACTTCGAGATCAACACCGCAAAAAGCAGATATTCTATAAAGTATGCCAAACTTGTCCTCACCAGTACCGGCCATATCCATATAGATTTCCCCTATCGATACTGTAAAAAGGGCATTATGAAACTTTCAACCTTTTAACCCGTTTATTTGAATCCGTTAGCGTTACCCACAACGTCTGGATAAACTTGTATTATGTTTATGTTAAGTACCCACCTAACTAATTGACAATCACCATTACCTTGTTTTTGCCAAATTCATAAACGGGCAAAACTGATAGTTTATCTAACGCTTCAATTATTTCTTTGAAAATTTCATAATGGATTTTGCAACCGTAATTATGAATTTCATATTTCAAGATCGTCTGAGTTTTGGCCAGTACTGGGCTGCTTCTTAATCTTCAACGCTTCTATTGACCTCAGAGCTTTCATAGCTACCTTAGGGGCACTGTCCTTCCATTTTGTGGCTACGTCCCCGTAGAAGCTTATATGAGTAGCTATAATCTCTTCGTCGGTCCATAGTACTGGCTAGGGTCTTATACGCTATGCTCCGATCAAGATCAAAAGACTTTTCTAACAGACCCGGAAAAAGCTTCTGCCATTCCTCGTATATGGCATTTGGCTTTTCCCTAGCCAATAACTTTTTAAAACCCATTGCCTACGGTTTATAGCTGTCTTCTGCTTAAAAAATGCTATCGCCAACGAAGCTCACATAAAAGAAGCCTGGAAAAATAAATTTTTTCCAAAGAATTGGGAACTTGTACTTGTATACTTAGGGACTTAGAAACTTCCTTTAGAATGTTCAAATAATACCAGTACTGGCTTATTTTAATTCTTTTCTATATCTTAGTTAACCCCTAAACTATAACCTGATGGCTAAAACAATTAAAAGCACTGAGGAGGAAGTTAATAAAGTTTGTGGCATTGTAATGCCGATATCCGCTATTGATGGCTGTTTGGAATCTCATTGGAAAGATGTTCAAGATGTCCTTAAGGACGTTATTCGAGATGCAGGATTTGAACCCAATTTAGTAAGCGATGCAGATGATATTGGAGTGATCCATAAACGGATCATTCAAAACTTATATGACAATCCCATAGTAGTTTGTGATGTTAGCGGAAAAAACCCAAACGTAATGTTCGAACTCGGTATTCGGCTTGCCTTTGACAAGCCCACTATTATTGTTAAAGACGACAAGACAAATTATTCCTTTGATACCTCAGTAATTGAACATCTCACTTACCCCAGAGACCTCAGGTTTAATCAAATAGTTGACTTCAAAACAAGTTTAAAAGAAAAGATAACAAAGACATACGAACGAGCAGTTAACGACGATAACTACACACCATTTCTTGGAAATTTTGGGAAATTCAAAGTTGCTAAAATTGAGACTGAGGTGGTTTCCCCTCAAGAGCTTATTCAAGAAACAGTAATGGAAGACCTAAGAACAATAAAAGAACTTCTTTATTCAAATGTCGCAAAGGAGAATTTACTAAGACAGCACGTATATTGGATGTCTAAACCCGAACCTGATGCAGATTCTGGACAAGCATATGAATTTTGCTGCGGAGTGGGTGTAACTCACGACAAAGTACAACAAGGAATAAAATTAGTTTATGGAACCGGGATATTTGTGCGTGCAAGTACAATAGCCAAAGGACACAATCATTACCACGTTTCACTTAGAAGCGAAAAGGACAATTTCCTTTCAGCCGAGGCAATTGAATATGTGCAAAATACATTCAAGTCTCTTGGTGGGAAAACAACAAAAAGATGTATTGCTCCGGACACCTTGTAGTTATTCACGAATCTTTTATATTAAAAAGATCATCAAGCCATTTTATAACCTGCCTAAGCTTAAAATCCTTTGTTAACTTAGTCCAATCAGTACTGGCTTTACCTCTTACATTTTTCTTCTTATCGTTACTCATAATATAAAATAGCCTGTTCATTACGATTACATTTCCCAGCGCACTTTCACCCCTGATAAGCTTAAAAGATTTTCTAACTCTTTGATGTCGAAATAGTTATTAAGCAGCTCTTGTTTGACATAAAGAATAAATTGATGCTTTCAGATCGCTTCTATTAAATCACCCTTCGTAAAGCCGGTAAATTCCTTACCGTTCACCTCTTTAACCTTTTTGGCCAGTACTGGTCATTATATTTTAGTTTTCATTTTGGTTGGTTATTTAGTCGATTTATTTTCTTCTCTTGATTTTTGAAACCATCTCCTGCACTCTGAAGCGCATTGACAAAACTTCTCCTTGCTCTCCGGGTACAATTGCTTGTAGATGGGGAAGTATACAGTTCTGCATTTGTGCGGATCATACTCAGTATTGAACTGTTCAAGTAGTACTGTGTCTATTCATATCCACACCGAACTGTGGATTACTAATTACTAAGTCAAATCGTTGGTCAGGTAGGTCTTTGACCAGACTATCTAACAAGTCCTTGTCGCAAGCACTACCGTTTAACCCAATTGACTCTTTAGGTAAAAGCTTCCTCCCCAAGTCAACAAAGTGCGGTTGTACTCTATACACATGATAGATTTAATTTCGTTCTCCTAGGTGTCCATTTGTTGAACGCGATAAGGTAGCATACCAATACCGGAATATAAATCAAGTATGTGTCCACGTCTTGGGGAGAATACAGCAAAGGTCTTGCGCAAGCCATATGGTGTCCAATACACGCCATTCTCTGATGTATTGTCGCAAATGGCGAGATTTAATTCTTCATAAATTTGGTCAACCGGTTCAGGGGTAATCGTTTCAGTTGTTCCGGTCAGTATCTTGTTATATGAGTCTCTTTGGTATTTAGTTCTCTCTTGGGAATCTTCAATTGTCATATGTGTAGCAATAGGGTTATATTATTTACCGACTTGGAGTTTTTCAAAAAGCCAATTTTGATTGAGAATAAATTTCTTTTACCTTCAATATAGAATCAAAGGAGCACGTTAGGTTATGGAAAACCCCACAGAAAAGAAACCCCACAAAACTAGTTACCTATTATTGATTGTAGTGATGATTATAGTTTTTGTGTGTTGGTTAGCAACGCCTTATCTTATCTCACAGGTTACGTGCAGTGAAAATGCGGGGGTATTCGGAGATATGTTTGGAGCAATAAATGCATTGTTTAGTGGACTTGCATTTGCGGGAATTATATTTTCGATCAGACTTCAAAATGACGAACTTAGTGCCCAGCGAAAGGAATTTGAGGAGCAAAATAGGAACCTCGCCAAGCAAACATTTGAGTCGTCATTCTTTATGTTATTGAACACGCAAAGAGAATCTGTACATACGATCTTTGTGAAATATGAGACAGTCCACGAAACTGGTATAAAGGCCATTGAGCTACTTAAAACCAAAATTGAGGTTGAGTTCCTAAAGCACAACAAAGAGGCTAAACTGCAGCAAAGTAAGGATTATCTTACCTCAATGTTAGAGCATAGTAATTCCTATCTGCACGAATACCTTTTTACTCTCAGAACAATTGTTGATTATATTGAGGGTAGCAAACTGACTATGCGGGAACGAGAAATCTATTTTAGGATGATTGCTTCTCGAATGCCCTATGCTGAATTAATGTTTCTTCGTCGCTACAGCGCTTGTACTGATGACCAATATAGCGTTAGAATGAGGACCATAATAGAAAGTTATAACAGTTCCATCCTTGATTAGGATAAATTGATTTCATAAACGCACACAAAATGATAGTTCATATGTTAAAGATTTTTAAAATCAACAACAGCAACGAGTCCAAAAATGAATGGATAACCTTATCCGTTGTATCCGATGGAAACTTCCAATGGTACGCATTCGTCGACGAGACTTTTTCTGAAGAGGACAAACCATCCAATATCTTCAAGCACTTTGCATTTCCGAATTTCTCGGTCAAGAAGGTTGAACGTGCAAGGTTAGTTACCGGTACTGGAACCAATCAGTCACGGGTTCTCATTATGCATAGGAATTGAGTGACGGAACAATAGTCAATCAATCTGATATTTTTGGAAAAGTATGATAACGAAAAACTTGGTGCCAGCACTGAATTGGCCTCAACTGTCATCGGGTTTTCGATAAGCGCTACCATAGGCAGTTGGGTCATATTAGAAATAAAAAAGGCTCATTCCTGAGCCTTTTCCTCTTGAACACAAACGTGTTACTTTACCTCAATTGCTTTTTTTGGCGTCGCAGGAGTGACGACTTTTTTTCCAACATTCAATTTAAGAATGCCATCGGTATAAGCAGCTTTGATATCCTCTTCCCTGGCATTTTCCGGCAGCGTAAAGGAGCGACTGAATGCGCTGTAACTGAATTCCTTTCGGGTATAGTTTTTTTCCTTTTTCTCTATCTCCTCCTTCTTTTCGGACGAGATCGTGAGTACACCGTTCTCCGCTGTGACATTGAAATCTTTTTTGCTTAGACCTGGCGCAGCAACTTCAATTTCAAAATCGTTGTCAGTCTCTTTTATGTTGACTGCCGGCATCGATTGGTTCCTAAGCCAATCGGAATCAAAAAAACGGTCGTTATCAAGAAAATCAGATAACAAACTGCCGCTTCCGAGGGACGGCCACACTGTACGTTTGATGAGTGACATAATTACCTCCTTTTTTTAAAGTGGATGATATATTCTTAATGATGAGACGAATGTCCTGATCCCCCGGATCAACTGGTATGACGCCGCTCACAGCGCCAAATGATTTTCATCAGATACCGTCCCCGGCAGGAGAAGGAGCCGGTCTTTTATTCTTAACACCGGTTTTTAGTTTGGCCGTCGTTTCGCGGACGGCGATCCGGGGAAGCGTTGCTCCGGATTCCTTAAGGTAGGCTTGCAGCGTACGGCGATGATGCGTTACCATACTTCGCAGTACCCACGATATCGCTTTGGTGATGAGTACGTCCTTTTCGTGCTTAAGCTTTTCAATATTACGCAAGGCGATTGCCGCCAGGCGAGGGTCTTGCGTATGCCGGAGAGGAGAGCAGAGCAAAACCAGTGACGCACGCCGTTTGTTAATGTTCTTGCTTTTGGACAACCGGATAAGAAGCCCTTTCCATTTTTTCCATTGTGCCGGAATCTCGGTGGACGTAAAATCTCCCGTACAAACGGAGTCGACTTCCGCCCATCCGGTCAGGTGATCCAGCCACCGGTCAAACAGACCGGGATCGAATTTACGCTGGAGAGGGGATGCGTAACTGAGCAACATACCGGCAATGAATTTTTCCGTCGACGATTCGCCGGCAACAAGGCTGGAGATTACAGTACTGAATGTTTTAGCATCCATATCGCGGTGCGCCCTCATCCACTCTTTTGCTACCTGGCGGAGCACGGGAGCACTGATCGGGTAGCGGGGGTGCTCGTTCCCAAGGTATTTGTTCAGGAATGTATGCTGTGTCGGCTTGCCCGAATGCTTTCGGATGCTTGCCAGGATAACCTCGTGATGTTTCGTTTTCAAGGCAATAATTTTCCTTAATTTGGAAAGTTAAAAATACGACAAAACGTATGATACGTGAAAAACAGGTGCATATCCTGATCGGGTGTGCCGATGCCCGCGACCTCAACCAGATTCAGCTGGATGCTGTCTCGAATACGACGATTGCCTTCCGGAAGAAGGGAATCGATGTGGAAGTGCATGCGATCCGGGCTGCGGGCTCCTTTGTTACACCCGATATCGTCATGGACATCAAGCGTACCTTCGAGCAGGTCCAGCGGAATAACAATGCCAATGTGCCGATGCGTTATTACGTTCACATTCAAACCCACGGTCACCTGACCGAAGACTCCCATGACAATTACATCAGCCATGTGCATGACCTTCATATCGTCGATGGTTCTCCGTTAAACTGCGGAATGTTAAATGCCTCTGCAGTAGGGGTGGAGATAGAGGAGATGATCGTCGCTGAACAACCGGAAATTGAAGTACGGGGCAGGACGTATAAGATCATCAACGATACGCGGATCAAACTGATGCTGAAGGAGGTATATGCTTACGACGGATATCTCGCCGGCGACTGGATCACGAGTATCGATTTACTCCGTACCCACCCCCGTCACCAGCGGACCCTGCTGGAAAAAGCGATCGCCGGTGACCCGGAATTAAAAGTGCTGGAGATCCAGATCACCTGTGGTATCCAGGACTATGCGATCCATGCCCTGATCCGCGTGGATGACGGCGATCCTCATGTACCCTTCTGGGACACCGTTCAGGAGGAGATCCGGAAACACGCCACGAACGACCGGAAAGCAAAAGAGCTGCTGATCAACCAGTCGAAAAAGCAGAAGCCGCTGGCGGGACTGTTATCGATGAGCGATCCGCGGCAGTCGTCGCGTATCCGCGCGGCTAACTACTACATGACGCTGAAGAGAATCAAACACTCGGGCGACTACCTGCCGAACACCGTCTTCAATATGACAGGAACCTCCTTTGATATTCCCCATACACCCTTCGGGCCCTATGTGATCGCGGGATTTTTTTACAGTGTAAAGCACCTGCACCTGACCGACCAGATGGTCATGGGATATGACGCCAACCAAACGACGAGGATACTTCAAAAGATCGGCAATGATCCGATCATGAACATGATCGTCAAAAAGTTCGACGTAAACCTTATCCCGCTGAACAACACGGACTTCCGGGATAACAACGAATAGCAGGCGGTCTATAATTTTTGATAGTGTATCATATATATTGAGTTGATGGGGGGAGGGGATTTGGCGTGAAAAGGCCGTGCGGGTCCTTTTTTTTCATATTTCGATGAAAAAGCGCGTAAAAAGAGGGATTTTTGGTCGCAAATTTTTTCCACTGCTGCGTTTCGCTATTTTTGCACCGCTATTGCCAATTTGGCTCCGTATTTCAATGGATAGAATTTCAGATTCCGATTCTGAAGATGCAGGTTCGATTCCTGCCGGGGCTACTTAAAAAACATTGTAACAAGCTGACTTACAACGGAATAAGTTTGATTTAGGGGGCGTCGCGGACACTATTGCGGACTGTTATAGCCCCGTTCACCTGGGGAAATAGCCAAAAAAAAAACCTTCATTGCTGAAGGGTTTTTAACAAGTCGAAGTTTTCTTCCTATGCTTCTTGCTGATCGTCCGTGTATAACTTTCTAAGTCTCGGCTCTTTTCTGATGTCATCCAACTGATTTAACCTTGCAAGCAAATTGACATCCTCTTTTATCGCAGCAATATCCTTTTGAATTGGTGCGAGATGTTTCATAAGAAGGCCCTCGATTTGGCCCAATTCTTCAGGTGTCAGTGCCATGATGTCAAAACTTTAGTGGAGGATCTAGGTGCAAATGTAACAAAATATTTTGTCAGTTGTGACACTAATTGTCATTTACATAGTTTATCGACTTTACCCACGTTTTATTGAATAGGCACCGTCCGAGCCATGAAACGAATTATCGACGTAGGTAAGCAGTTCTTTGGTCCGTTTGTGAAGTTGACATAGCGCCAGGTGGTAACGCCTGGCCCTTTTCATTTTTGACCCAATCCCGTACCACCTGCCGCAGTAATTCGGATTGCGTTTTCCCTTGCTTCTTTGCTATTGCTTCAAATTCCTTTTTAAGCGGGTCCGGGACCTCAGATTTTAAACTAGCCATACACAAAGATAAAAAAACCGGGTTCCATGTTGACCCGGTTTCCTTGTCTCAAAGGTTACTGATCAGTACGACGAACAGTGCGAGGATCACGACAAACCCTATCCAGGAAATCTTAATGCTTGTATTGAGCACGTGGATAAGGTCAACATTTGCCTTTCAATTTCGTCTCTCATAGGTGTGTTTGTTTTTTTGAGAAAACCGAACAAGTACACTCATCATCATCATCGTCTTTATCTTCATCGTAGTTGTGCTCATCGATCATGTCCTGTAGTTGGTTGACTACCTTTCGTTGATTGGTGTCATAGTCGATACTGATTTCGATCTCACTCTCTGCTGTTGTTCCTACTATGTGATTGCTGAAGTCATTCTCTTCGATGGCTTCTACGAATTCGAAGATCAAATCCTGTGGTACTAAGAAATTTCTGGTTCTCATCGTCATTCATTTAAATTATTATCGATTCTGTCATTGCCTTCCCATTTGAACGACCTCTCCCAATCCAAATCAAATCTTCACTCCGAAGGCGAGAGCTTCATTTACCTCACATGCCGTTTCTTTTTTATAAAAGTAGATCGCCTCAAAAGCAAGGGTTAACGGTTGTAAAGGATTGTTAAGGTTTGTGAATGATTATGAATGAGTGTCTTCGATTTTGTCTGAGTGGCTTCGTTGTTCATTAATTTTGATTGTTCACATTTCCGTGAACAGGCAAATTTTGTGAACATGCCGACCAGTTCGCTTTGGGTTGACTTAACGTTGACTGAGAGTCGGATTTCTGTGCAGGGAGTTGGGAAAGTTGGTTTGGCGATGCGAATACACCAGAACAAATCTGCTTTATTATCGTGATCTGCGATTGCTTGTATTTCATTGATAATTAGTCTTTAAGATCAAATTATCGCATATCGCGATATGCGATAATGAGAGGTGATGGAGCATAATAAACTAATTTCGGTACATCACAATAAATTAGTGTTGATGTTCGAAGACAACTCCCTTGAATTTGTGACAGCGCAGCTAGAAACCTGTCACAAAAACTAGCAGGATTTGTGACAGGACTGAAGCTCATCTATTGCACAAGATGACATAACCGGAACGATATATCGCAAAAGCCTCGAAAATGCGATATATCCAAGTTGCTTAGATTTAAAGACTATTGAGTATATTTACTCACGTTATTGAGTAAATTGTAAATCATGTTTGAAAGGCCTTATATTCAGCAACTTATAACCAGGATGAAAGAGCCAAGATCCTTCATTCAAGTGCTTATGGGGCCTCGACAGGTGGGTAAAAGTACCATTACCGGGCAGGTTCTGGATAAGCTGAACATTCCCAATGTGTTTGTTTCCGCAGATGCCGTGGCTAATTCCGGTGAAACGTGGCTGGAGCAGCAGTGGGAAGCAGCACGCTTACAATTGAAATCGACAGAAGCTCCGGAATTTATCCTAGCCATTGACGAGATCCAGAAGATCAGCAATTGGAGCGAGGTGGTTAAAAAGCTTTGGGACGAAGACACCCGCGCCAAACAGAACATCAAAGTGATCCTGTTGGGCTCTTCACGGTTGCTTTTACAGCAAGGATTGACTGAATCACTCGCGGGACGATTTGAAACTTCTTATCTTGGTCATTGGTCATTCTCGGAGATGGAGCAAGGCTTTGGCGTGACTGCCGAACAATATGTTTGGTTCGGAGGATACCCTGGTGCTGCCGCACTGATAAGCGATGAAGACCGTTGGAAGAAGTACGTGAATGACGCGCTCATTGAAACAAGTATCTCAAAAGATATTCTCATGCTCACCCGTGTGGACAAGCCAGCCTTGCTGCGAAAACTTTTTGAGCTGGGATGTTTGTATTCCGGTCAGGTGCTTTCGTATACGAAGATCGTAGGACAACTACAGGATGCCGGCAATACGACAACCCTAGCGCACTACTTGCAACTGCTCGACACAGCCGGACTACTCGCTGGAATTGAAAAGTATACGGGCGAACAACTGAGGCAACGTTCTTCGAGTCCAAAGTTCCAGGTACATAATACAGCGTTGCTCACGGCTCAGCAAGGCGATTCTTTGAAAGAAGTAATGGCGAAGCCGGATGTTTGGGGACGTTGGGTTGAAGCTGCGATTGGTGCACATCTTGTAAACCACCAGTTGAGTGAGGGTTATGCCGTTCACTACTGGCGACACCGAAATGATGAAGTTGATTTTGTGCTGGAGAAAAAAGGAAAAGTGATTGGCTTGGAAGTGAAAAGCGGAGCCAAACAAAAAGCTCCGGGAATGGAAGCGTTTAAGAGACAGCATGAACCTGATAGGGTGTTGCTTGTTGGGAATAGCGGAGTGCCGTGGAAGGAGTTTCTGAAAATTCCTTTTGATCAATTATTTTGACCCTAACCCCATAACCCAAAAGTAATGAAGTTCAACGAAGACTCAAGGGTAAAAATACCAGCTATCGTTCATCTGACACGACTCGGGTATACTTACCTATCAAAGGCTGAGCTGGGTAACTATCATTGGGATACCAATATTTTTAGAGATCAATTCAAAGAAGGCATATCAGAGTTCGATATGCCAAGAAATAAGCATGATTAGTGTAAATTCAGAAATAACGACCGCGACAATAGAGGAGCTTCTGTCCGAAGTTGAAATGTCTCATGCCAAGCAGTATGTTAATCTAAGGCTACCAATAAATCTCAAATCTGTCGGCTTCGGTGCATTTGCATCTTTAATTCAACTCATTATTTCATGGCGTAGACTGGACAACTGCGGAAAACTGATAATAGGGTCAAAGGAAATTTCACCTGATGATATTGAGGAAGTAGTCCGTAATTACTATGGCCTTATCGCCTCAGTGTTGGCTTGGGAGATAGGTATTGTCAATTATAATGGTGTTGATATCAAGCCTCAGCTACGTGGTAGCAATGCATTAACCATGGGGAAATTGCTGCAGAATCGATTCGATGAAGCTTCGAGGGGGGACTCAATCTTATTCCCATTCTTCGATCATCTCGACACAAAAAGTGGACTACTACCACTACTGTATCATAGGGGTGAATTAAGACGTCAAGAAGAATTTGAAAATCTAACGGATGTCCTTATCGACATCGCTACGAAAAATAACAAGATATTAAGGGAAGAATATCAGGGTGTACAAGCAGAGTTGACTGACATCTTGTATGAATCCTTTGATAACACCAATAAATGGGCGAAACACTCATTCACTGGTAAGATTTTAAATCCTAATGTGAGAGGTATTTACGGGAGATTTTATAAGCTGGAAAGGAAGAACATTCCTACATATACAAACTCAAATGGGCTGACCAAATACTTCGCAGAAATCTCACTGCGCAATCCATCAGCATACAGATTCATTACATTTCTCGAAGTATCAATCTTTGACAGCGGTTCCGGCTTAGCTCAAAGATATTCCGGTAAAGCTTTGGAAGAAATGGATCTTGAAGAAGAGTACAAGTTCTTAATAGATTGCCTAAAGAAACATAATACTTCTCACAAGGAGCCAGGAATTGTAGGAGGAAGGGGAATTGGACTGTTCACAATAATGGAGTTGCTCCATAAGAAGAAAGGATACTTGAGAATTCGTTCTGGCAGAATGTCGTTGTATCGGGACTTTCTACGTGTGCCGTTCTATTCCGCACCCGACAGTCCGCCCAACTACGTTCTCATCGACATGGACAACGATAGTACCAAGCCCATGGTTAGACCAAAGGCAGAGGGCACGTTAATAACCATTATCATACCACAGGTAAAGTGATTGAATATGGACTCATTCTATATCTTTCAATACAGCCCCAACCCCAAGGACAAGCACAATTGTACCTTGGTAATTTTTTGTTCACGTAAAACTATAAATCAGACAGTACTAAGAGGCAAGCTGAAAGAGTTCTTCGAATCAAATCGGCCTCCAAAGAAAGTAGTTGTAATTGCTGGAGAATTTCTGAAGGATGAGTTGTCGAAGGTTTTCACGGAAAATCGCGATAAGATATTTGATATCATTCCTCAATTTTTATCCGGCAAGGGTGATGTTCAATTGGCAGTTTTTGATGGGATGGGGAAATTCGCATCGCTGGATGGCGATACGATCGAACATGAGGAGTACCTAATCAGAGAAGGTATATTTAATATCTTTCGGATACGGGAAGGACTTATCAGGGCGGCATCTGATAACTACCATTTCATATTTCCGTCAGGTAAGCACAGCTCCCTGTTTATCAGGGCAGGAAATATATTAATCCATAGCGCTGAGATATGCTTTATTGCTGTTCAACTATTAAAATATCTTAAACCTACCATTACAACAATTTATTGTGATACGTCATCGATCAATTCATTGGCATTTGCTGTAGCTGAACTCAGAGGATTCCTCACTCCAGACTATCATCCACCATCAATAATTAGCTTTAGCTCCTATGATAAATTTGAGACCTTCGATTTTAGGAACTCAAAGAATTCCCTGATTATCATTTCCGCGAGTACCTCTGGCAGGCTTGTAAATCAGTTGTTAGAAGCACATCCAAGTCTTAGGCGAGAGAACATACTTTCGCTATTCTATTTGTCCGACAAGGATACCCCATCACAAATCATTTGCAATCTCACGCAAGACAGTAAAAGTTTTCCAGATGGAATTCCTACCACAGGAATGTTCGACAATGAAACCGACTGTCAGATGTGTGCAACCGGATCTTATCCGGTAAAAATCACTGGAGATATTTTCTTGCTAGAAAGGCCAAAAGTAACTGCGATTCAGCTTAAGAAGACGGATCGCCCCGCGTGGCTGAATAACTTCATGCGTAAATTCCATTCGAGGCAAGGGATTAGCCTCATCCGATGTTTTCATGGCGAAGAACCCAAAAGGAGATTTGAAATTTTCTTTAAGACCGAAGATATATTAACAAACATAGATTCCTTAAGCAAAGACAAGTTTTTCCTTGAAGAATTTAGCAAGAAGTACAAAAAAATTCAGCATCAAGTAATACCCCAGTCATTGAAGTATATCATCTATTTAGACGATGAGGGGTCTAAAGCTATTGCGGATAGAATTAAAAGAGATCGAGGATTATCAATTGAACCGATTAGCCACAATGAGTTATTGGCACAATCCACCACTGATGATACCGAAGGCGCTGTTCTTGTGATCTGTTCATGCTTGGTAACGGGTAACAGCTTGCTATACGTCAACAAGTATTTGAGGCGATTTAAAAATATGTCTCGCACATTTTTAGTTGTATTTGCCCGAACTGAGAACGACAGCATATTTGATTTTACCAAAAGTAACCTCGGAATGGGCGATCTTGGGGTGAATACCAACCAAGTCGTGGTGATCGAAAAGACGGCTTGCTCTCACATCAAAGAAGATCCAACCGAACTACATACTCTAAGTTGGTCTTTAGAAATGGAATTATTGAAGGAACTACTTGCTCTATCAGACCAAGGCGCACAATTTGAAAAGGCTATTCCATACCTAAAGGACCGTCTTACCGCGTTGGAGAATGCGCCCGACAAAAAAGTAGGCGGGTTGGTTAATGATGTGTTTCTTAAGAACCCTATTAATAACGCGGTTCTTAAAATAAATCGAAGTTTTGCATTCTTTGACTTCGAAGAGTATCACGGAAATGCAAGTCAAGCCGATATCTTTTTCACGATTTCCGCTGTGATCAATAACTTACGGCATTCCACAAACAAAGACAGGAGAATTATTCAAGAAGAACATATTCGAACTCTCTTAGACCCAATTAACTTCAACCGATTTGATGATGGAATCATCCAAGCAGCGATACTTAGAGCAGCAAGCCCGAACGAACTAAACTACAAACTCGACAAGTCTCACAGCCTTACAATGATGAACATTCTCATCAAGATGATTGATAACCATGAAGATGAATTAAGCAGTGAAGGTTTGATAGAGTTCTTACTGGCGATGGCCACTAAGAAGCTGAAACTTCATGATCTCCACCTGAAGCAGATCACGGAAAAAATTGATCTAAAATGTAAAAACGAAGTTCTACTTTGTTTCTCCACCTACATACAGAAGGAAATTTATAAGAAGTAATTTCGCATTGCGTTAAATCCCCAGCACAATTGGGAATTCTGTGGCTTCATTGAAGACCTTTGTACACGAAATCCAAGCCCAGCCTTTCTGTATTAAATGAATAATCTTTATTAATGTCCCTGTAGTAAAGCCCGATGTGTTCCTTGTCTGTTAGAAAGTCTATGTCACGAAAATTCTCTTTTTCCAGCGTGAACTTTACACCATCGTAGCGGGAAAGTCCGCCATAAAAAACAACATCATTTAGGTTCGGATGATTGAGTATCACCGCGTACTTTTCTTTGTTTTCTCCATAGGTTATTTCAAAAACAACGAGGATTCCCTTTGCTAAAAGGGGTTGACTTATTAAACAGAACCCAAGTGGGAGGGATGTCTTTTGCGAAACACCCTTCGACTTTAGGATCTTTTGCTCAGAGTTTAAGATTTGTTTCCTAACGAAATCGTAATTGCTATTTAGAATGAATAAATGACCAAATTTGTGGAAGGCTAACAGGTAAGCGATTTTTAGTAATGCAACATGCACTAAATGCGTAGACGGAGTTTCATTTGGTTTATATGTTATTTGAAACTCATCAGCTTTCTGGATTTTGTCATATAGCGCCTTTCTATATTCGTCCTTTGCTTTGAGATCAAAGGAAAACTTATTCTTTTCCAATCTCTTAAAAAAACAGTTGTTCCGCGAACCTCGGCATCTTTAGATTTAATTACCGTGTTCTTGTTATCAATTGATGAATTTAATTCCGCGTTATTAAACGGCTGAACATGCACAAACTCCATCAGTTTCAGATCAACATCATGGCCAGTTCTGCTATTGCATTCTTTGCATAGCAGAACTTTCGACTTGCCACCAAGTTCTTCGGGTGGGCAATGTTCTAATGTAAGGGGCAGGGCAGAATTTTGATTTAGCGTTGCGGCATTAAAGAACTTCATACACAATGGACAGACAACCGCGTTCTTGAAGTCCTTGTCAATGATTTCAGTTTGATCCTTAAAATCATATGCAGGCCTAACTATTTGCCAATTCTTTGAAAACGTGTCAAAAAGGTGCCGCCTCAGTTTATCAGGTTTCATTAGATATGAATTTCACAAGTTAGCAGTTAGCACAAACCATAAGGGCATGCACAAATTTGTCATGATGACGAAATCCGTGCATGCCCCTATGTAAGAAATGAGCGGTGAGGAAGGGATTCGAACCCCCGAGCCGTGTTACCGGCTAACAGATTATCAGTCTGTCGCTTTAGGCCGCTCAGCCACCTCTGACTGTAGATGATTTCCATGTGCATTCAGAGATTTTCCCACCAATTCAACGGGAATTATGACAAATGGTTTTCAACTCAGTTCCTAGTTCCAAACTGACATTCCACCCCGAATAACTAATCTTCCCACAATACACTCAAAATAAACCCATACCCAAACTTCTCAGAATAGACGCATTTCTCGTAGAATTTGCGATCGTAGTCTTCTTCCCATACGTTCTCAAACCAATCACCGGCTGTTACTTCCGACACCTCATTATATTCCCTCTTCGACTGCCAGTACTCATTTGCGATTGAGTACCTGGGTACCTTCCGGTCAGACTTGATTCCTTTGACTTCCTTAAAAGGAAAATCATCACTGCAAACGGCCCACTCAACTTTTCCTATCCGCGAACAAACAACCATTATTGGGTGATTACCAATATCGACAAATCTCAAAAGACTGGCGGTAGTACTCACTTGGTATTTCATTCGCATTTCTTCAATTACATTCATCCCAAACTTTCGCTTGAAACAGTCACTCTTCACTCTACTTTTGGGCATGAGGAGACTTGCAGCGAAATAATCTGCCTCAAGCTCCACAGGATTCTTCGATTTGAAATTGTGAGATGGATGCGAAGGTGTTCTTCCACTCTTCAGTGCGTTTCGATGTTCATCAATATAGTAATGTCCGAGTTCATGAGCGAAAGTGAACCTGGCTCTGGGAGAGTATTCATTTTTTGCCTTATCGAGATTTATATAAATATGGAATGAACCACTATCATGCTCAATAAGTCCATCAAACGCATCGTTGTAATTTCCAAACGAATATGATATTGATTGCTCATCAGCAATCAGTCGCGGGGCAACCAGATTATTTGGGCAATACTCTTCGGCAACCTCTTCAGCTAATGCAGACAAATAATTCTTTCGCGACTTACTTAGCACTCCTCTTATTTTTTGCAATTTTTTTATCTTGTTCCATTTGCTTCTTCACATCATCACTGATCTCATTTCCTTCACGCGCTGCCTGAGCTAAGTTCTGTTCATAAGTTTCGGATGACTGCTCCTGCTGTTGATATCTTTTAAGCTTCCTTCCAAGGAATGCCAATGGGTCTTTGAAACTCTCAGGTTTTGAAATTTTGGTTTTGCTAACCTCTTCTTCAAGTTTTTCAAAATCTTCTTTATTCTGAGGAAAGACAAAACCAAGCGACTTTAAATGTTTATGAACAGTCTTGTCAACCAGATTATTTGAGTTTCCTTGCTCGTTTTTCATAAATGGTTTAATTAATAATTATTTGGAGACCCTGAGCTTTAGGTTCAAAGAAATATTCTGCGCAACGGTGTCTCTGAATTTTTTCAGTATCATGCGCCTATTGGACACAGATGTACCCCATCTGTTGTCCAAATCATCCAATACTTCCGTGGGAGTGTTTTTTCCTTCCACGTGATAGTTGTACACAGTTCGTACAATATCTGCATCTCGTTCCGAAAGAGTCTGCAGATAATCATAAACAATTTTTTCGTTAGGGCTTTGAGGTTCTGTGTTAGCACCATCGAGTTCAACCGATCCTTTCTGATTCTCCTCCAATTCAAGCTCATCGATAAAATCGTCATGTTCATCATTAAAATGGTCCTTCAACACTTTTTTCTTAGCCGGCAAAATATGCTCACTGCTGCTGTCAACGACTCCATTCTTCTCCTTCTTCTTTCGGTCTTTGATGTCGTCATCCAGATATACATCGTAGAAGACATATTTCATGATAGTCTTCATCCAACTCAGAACCGCGTACCTTCTTTGCCGCTTATCCACTAGTTTCCGCTTCTTGAAAGAATCAGCATTTTCGTACACCTTGTTAAATGTATCCATTACCAAGTCTTCAGCATCTTCCAGCGCATTTTTCCGGCCTTCACACATGCGCTTCGCCATGAAAAACAAAGCTTTCCAGCATGACTGGAATAGCTTACCATAAGCTTCCCGGGCCTCATCGGGAAAATCATCCTTGAGGCCTATAAGCTCGATTAGATCATCGTCATCTTCTTTTATTGCTATCATTTTCGTAAGAATTACAAAGTTTACACCCCCTCAATATAGTATACTAAAAAGCGTCAATATGCAAGCAATCTATTGAAAACCATTGAGTTGACGCAATTCCGTATATGATGATGGAGGGCAACAATAACTGCCCGCTTTTTAAAATGCAGAAACCTGAAGATAAGAAACCTGATGACAAACTGAGCGTCAAAATCAGAACCACACAGGGAACTTGGGCTACGGATTTTCCCAAGACCACGAAGGTGGAGGAGGTAATCAAGGCAGTAATCCAGCACTTCGGATTTGCTCCTAACGGTCAGTATGAATTGCGACTTGAAAGGGAGCCGAATACTCCCATGAAGCCTGAGAGACCGCTGGTGAGCTACGGAGTGAAGGATGGTGATGTTTTGATCTTTACCGATTTGGGGATTGCGGTATGATTGTCGATCAGAAGGTTTCCATACTGGAGGTCGATCGGGAGCTATCAGCGTGTAAGGAGTTTCTTCGGGGCATTGGCATTACGCTATCAGATGTCGATGTGGAGAAACTTCTTTTCACGGCTGAGATCACCTCATCCATAGACAAGGAGAAATATCAGATAGAGCTGCGCTTTGATAACTATCCCGCGTGGCCACTATTCATTGAGTTCATACATCCAGTGACGGGAGAACGTGGTACCCAGAAGGCTTATCCGAAAAGCACCGACTCCTTCTTTCATGGATTTCCTTGTATATGTAACCCAAGCTCTCGGAAGGCATATCAGTCTCACACCCCTGGTGCGCCACACGGTGATTGGAACCTGATCGGATGGAGGGATAACCCCCAAGTAGGTACTCTCAAAACGATAGATGCCATTCTCTTAGCCATCTATTCGAGGATTAATAATTCACAGTTTTACTTAGGGCGTATGGCCCAATAATATATGTGGGAAAGCGAAAGATTTACACCAGCAGATAATAAGAAATACATTATCCCTAACAAAGCGATAATGTACACCGAAAAGGTTCTGCGGGAGTATGAGAAGAAAAGGCCATCAAATGAAGGTCTCGTCTACTGGGCTGGAAGAAAAGATGATGATATTATCAGGGTGGAACTGGTTATAGCTCCGCGTACGGATTCCGCAGCGAGGCGGGTGATGACATCCCCTGGGTCAAACATGAAGATGATTCAAGTACTGGATAAGCACGGCATGATTCATCTGGGACAGGTACACTCGCATCCAGGATCATGGGTAGATCATTCTGACGGTGATGATGAGTATGCTGCATTCAAGATTAATGGTCTACTGTCATTGGTGGTGCCATCATATTGTAAAGATGGCATGATGCCAACTGAGACATGTGGTGTCCATCGTTTTGAGCAGGATCATTTTATCCGGTTCACCAATGAGTATGTAGATAATCATTTTTCTATTGAGGATACGAACTGCCTTTTTGAGGACTTACGAAAATGAAAGAGTTTCCATTAAGTAGGGAGGAATGGTATAAACAAAGAGACGACAGGACCTTCAGGGTAGAAGGAGTCAAAGCGTTTGACGATTTTTCCATTGGAATTGTTGTTGACCCTTCAGAATCTGGGCAGTACTCTGTGCAAGTCACTGCTTTGGTATGCGTTAATACGCTATCGCGATGGTGTAAGTCAATTTGCATTCGCCCCGTCCAGCAAAAATCTTTTGTACCAAGTTCTGTCGGTCTTGATTTTGACAAGGTACTACTTGATACTATGGTCAGTAGTGATCCCTACGGCAACTTCCAGTTAGAACAATTCAGCACTAATGATGTTGATTTGATCGTTTATGTTGGAGGAACAACGACACCACACCAACGGTCGATAGTAGTAAAGGGATCAGGATGGCTTGCCGGTATAAGTAGCAGTAAGTCGCTTCAGGCTGTTCCGGATGACAATACAAACACGGTCGGTCCCGGTTTTGCTGCGTGCCTTGCATCTGCGTACGCTTTCAATGCTGCCATTTCAAAAGCCTACCCGGATGTCGATACAAGATGGTATTCACTATTGGATTTCACGGTTAGCAATTCGGCAAGCCAAAACAATCCACTAGTTGATACCAATTACCACTTCGGTAAAATATTGCAAGTGGGTTGTGGTGCTGTGGGTTCATCGCTCGACTATTTAATATCATTAATGAAGTTCAATGCCGATTTAAGCATCGCTGATTTCGATTCTGTTGAACCACCGAATTGTAGCAGCTCGCTATCATTCACTGCGTGGGATTCCGTTACAACCCCGTTGACTAAGAAAGTAGAGGTGTGTGACCGAGTGTTGAGAAGTAGCGGTATGATCGCTAAAGTTTTTCCTGATCCGTTCACCGGAGACATTTACTCAACAGTGAACCCTGACCTAATCCTATGCTTGGCAAATGAACAGGCAGCCTGGCCAGCTATCCAATACAATTACCCACCATTAGTTTATCACTCTACCACAACGCCAAATTGGGGGATCAATTTTGGCAGGCACATTCCCATTAAAGAGTGGTGCATTGTTTGCCGATTTGGAATAAAAGACTACAAATTCAAGCCGGTTTGCTCAACAGCAGTAGTTGAGGTTGAGGAAAAAAAGATTCTCGGTGTCCTGCCGTTCTTGTCACCGGGTGCAGCGATCGTTACTCTTGCTGAAATCCTAAAACTATCCTTGCCTGGCTACCCCTTAAATCAAAATTTCTTTCAGTTTTCGTTCAAGAACCTATCGGGCGCAGAGTTTATTGGTCAACAAAAAGAGAGACGTCCAGATTGTGAAGTCTGTTCAACCCAAAGCTTTGACTTCTATCCGAAATTGTTGAAAGGCACCAAATATTTCAGTCTTTTGGGAATCTAACCGCGTTCGTCAATTTTTATCACCTCCTCGATTTCTTCTCTTGAGCAAGAATATTGACACCGAAGTTGTAAGTAGCGAATCGTGAAATGTATTTTCTGTAAGGAACATTCAGAGAGCAAACCTGCTTACAACTTCCTCATTATTATGCTAATCTCATACAACCTCTTCAACTCCGAATAAAATTTCGATTCGACACCAAAGGTGTCCGGGCTACAACAACGAAACTGAATTCAATCGAAACCTCTTAAATTCTATTTTTAAGGGGTTTTTCATTTTAAATGGTGCCTGAAAATTTCATTTTTCTCGTAACTGAAAGATGATCCAGCCGGTACACTAGGCGGACATCTTGAAAGCAGATACTCACAAACCTATTTTCTAAAACAATAGGTTGTTATGAGAAAAACTATGAAGTTACGGCCAGGTGAGTTTTGTAAACAAAATTGACAGGGCCTTTCTTCTGGCCACATAACTATAGCGTTTCTTAGTATGTCTATGCTGGCGCCAAATTGCTGCTAAAGACTTTCTTTAAATAGCATTAGCACCGTTTTTCTCACGTCTTCATATTTTGAAAAGACTGGTTGGATAGCGATAAGCGTTATATTCTTATGAGTTTGAAAACATAGATCATGATTTTTTTTTTAATTGTTGTACGATATTCAGGCTTATGCCGGAATATCCTTGCATCGAACTACAGCATAAACGGTTCCCCCTTACAGCTATCGCTTCCGGGAATCCCCATCTATTCCGTTCCTCCTTAACCTGACCTTCTACGCCAGCCTCTTTGATCGCTAACTTTTTTAATCAGACGTCAAGGCAAAAATAAGTACCAATGCCTTTTGCTCTCACTCTGATCGCAATACTTTGGCGGGATTAGTGATTGCTCCTTTCAATACTTGCACACTCACTGTAGTAAGAGCGATAAACAATAGCATCGCCAGGGGAAGGACAAATAGGTCCCACTTAATCCCTGCATTGAATGCAAAACTATTGAGCCACTTGTTCATTCCATACCAGGCTACTGGCACTGCTATCGAAGCGGATATAATGATGAGCCGGATAAAGCGGCCTGACAGTAGATAGACAATACTGCTCACTGATGCACCTAATATTTTCCGGATCCCGATTTCCTTTAGTTTCTGCGCAGTAATAAAAGAAGCTAATCCCCACAATCCCAAACAAGAAATTGCAACCGCCAGTCCCGCAAATACGCCAAAGATGTTTCCAAACTGCTGGTCACTTTTATACTGTTGATTGAAAGAATCATCGAGGAAATAATACTCAAATGGTTCATCCGGCATCATATCCTTATAGAGTTTTCCAATTGACGCAATTGATTCAAGGATTGACCCACCGCTCAGGTGTATTGAAATATAACGTGGGATGACTTCGCCTGGTGCGAAAATAAACGGTACGACTTCTGATTTAAGGGAAGTCCAGTTGTAATTTTTGAGCACACCGACAATCTTAACTGTATCGGCTTCCAGGATGAGCTTTTCTTCAAGCGCGTCCTCGGCTGTACCTAACCCGAATGCCTTGAGCGAAGCCTCATTAATAATGACAGACTCCCTGTCGGATTGCCTGCTCCAATCAAAATTTCCACCCGAAACAAAGGGGATATTATAGACGGAGATAAAATCAGGGTCTACATAGACCACACTGCCCAGCTTAATGTCACTCAGGTCACTGCCTAATTTTCGAACATCCGCTCCCCAGTTAATATCGTTTCCGGGAATTGAACCTGATGTTGCTACTGAATTAACACCCCGGATCGCAGACACTTTTTCTTTAAAGATTCCAATCCTTTGCTGAGCTGCATCCCACTCCAACGTACCCGGTCCTGACACAACTAGCATTTGGTCCATTTGTAATCCCTTGTCGCGGGACTTCATATAATCAATTTGCCTGTATACCACGAATGTTCCTGCCATTAAGATCAGTGATGCTGCAAACTGAAAAACCACTAACCCCTGGCGGAGGGAAAATCCTTCCCTGTCGTGTCGCTGTCCCTTCAGTACCTGCGTAATTTTAAAACCGGACAAAACAAATGCAGGATAAATACCGGAGGCGAGCGTGCCCACTATAAACAGTACAGCCAGGATGATCCAGAGACGAGCGTCAGCGTATGCAAACACCAGATTTTTTCCAATGATATCGCCCATTACCGGCAGCAAACCTGCCGTTAACGCAAGCGCGACTATAAGAGCCATAAAGTTTATCAGCGCAGATTCGGTGAAGAATTGCGTGATCAACTCAACACGCAAAGCACCAATGGTTTTTTTGATTCCAACCTCGCGCGCCCTCTCCATGGCGCGGGCTGTTGACAAGTTGATATAGTTAATCCAGGCGATCAGTAAAATAAATGCTGCTATCAGGCCGAAGAAATAAATTGTGCTTCGGCTGACGGTCTCGACATCGACCAGCATTCCGGGATGAAGATGAATGTCGCGCAACGGTTGTAAATGAAGTTCTTGCCGTAAGCTGTGCTTCTCCCATTTAGGATTGATCCAACGGTCACTTATCCCCGGAAGTTTCTCTTCAACGGACTCAGAGGTGGCGTGTTCTTTGAGTTCAACGTATGTGGTGAAGTTATTAGAGCCCCAGCCATCGTCGCTGCTGTATTGACGGGTGAGCAGCATATTGTGCATTGGCACCAGGATGTTGAATGTAAGATGTGAGTTTTGCGGTACATCTTCTATGATGGCCGTTACCGTATATGTGCCTCTCATGCGTCCGCCCGCGAGGGTCAATTCCTTGCCGATGGGATATTCGTGACCAAAATATTTTTGAGCAACAGTATTTGTCAGCACAATAGAGCTGGGGTCATTCAGGGCGTTTGAAAGAGAGCCTGTTATCGCACGGAAAGTGAATGCATCAAAGAATGTTGAGTCCGCGGCAAGAATGCTATTCTCATGGAAAGCTTTCGAATCACCGGAAGGTGAATGGTATGTGACTACAGAACGCTCCCAATGCGTTCTGATGAATCGCTTCACTTCAGGAATTTCTGAATACAATGTTGGCCCGAGACCGTAGGTTGAAACCACAATGGGGCCACGTTGTTCACCTGGCTTGATAATGGTCCGGTGCACTCGAAAAATGGCATCAGCATTTTTGTTGAATTTTTCGTAGCTGGTTTCAAAATCCATATAATGCAGAATGACCAGGCAGGCACAAACACCCATGGCAAGGCCACTGATATTGATCAGGGAAAATGTAGTCCTGTTTCTCAGGTTGCGGATGGCGATAGTGAGATAGTTTTTAAACATAGACGGTTAATTAAAGTGCGAGACGGTTTGTTTGTGGAGAATATTTTCATGTGCTCAGGGCGCAGGTATCTTGTAATGCGAACATCCACCGCGCCAGTGTGGGCGACCTCCTTACTTGGCATGTCAGACAGTTCCGGTAAATCGCCCTCTACTTCATCCAAACATTCGTCACGGCAAAACCAGCGAAGAAATTTGAGAACATATTCCGGTGGAACAGCCGCCGTTAAAAGGATTAATCCTCAAATTCCCCAAGTAATCGGTCTTCCATTCCCTTTATTTACTAAACAAACCACCAGATAATGGAGAGGTTACAGATTAAAAGAATTATTTTTTCTTTAAGAAGATCACTCAGGACAGCCTCCTAAAGTTATCGATCTCAAAACCAATTAATATCAGGCTCGCATCGTCGAAACAAGAAATAGACTGAAGTCATTCCTTCTAAAAGGCCATATACGATTGTGGTAATGTACAAGCACCTGCACTCCATCCACTGCAGTACACGATTACTCTGTCTTCATTTCTGCCGCCTTCCAATAAACTAAAGTTGTTCCCAGGTCATTGTCTCCCCATAGTTGTCCGCAGAAAAGACAGTTAATAAAACAAACGCCAGCGGAAATGTTCTTTTTATCCTTGTTACATTGAGTACACCGTCCAAAAAATGATACACAACGTTTATGTTCGGAGGTGACCTAGGCAAAAATAGAAAAAATGCCCTCCTCATCAGGCCATTGTATTGGCGGCAATGCCAGCCGTACTCAAATCTTTTAGTTTTCTTTCATTTCCTGTTGCCGTATAAATTCCGCGTACTTGTTAATTGGAACGTCCTGGGTTTCTAAGTCCCTAAGTATGTCAATAACAACATTAGCAGAAATGACTGTCGCGAAAGACTGACTTGACGACTTATCTGTCACCCTTGATTTAATGAGATCTTCATCGCTTTCCAAGTCCCCTATTAATACTATTTTACCTTCAAATTCATTGACATTATTCGCAATGTCAGATGGGTCAAAGACTTTGAAATCCGCAAGTTGTTTGTAAAAATTAATTGGATAGTATTTCGGATGAGATTTTGATGCCAACTGAGGCGCCTTGCTTTTGTCGTATTGCAGTGCCAAATGAAAAGGGAAGCTGTATCGCCATTTTTCATCATTGTCCGAAATTCTGTAATAGTAGTCAGTCACGCCATCATGACTCTGAACTAAACCAGACACGCAACTGAACATAGATACCTCTTTAAAATCGTTGTCAGATGTAACATGTTCTTCGTTCCTAAACCCCTCAACTAAAATTACCTTTCCAGACTTCTTAATTGCTGAGCGAAGAAGCGTGTCACACGCGATTCCTTTCTTTCCCTCATAGAGAAAGTTCACACCAATTACCTTGGGGTTGCATTTCATTAACGAACTAATAAGGCGTCCAATTTCACATCTTTCCCCTGTTGAATTTATTAAAACAACGTCATTCGTACTTGAGCCGCTACCATTTTCCTTGGAAGGAGTCCCGCAAGTAGTAGTCAGTCCAAGGAGCATAACTAAATATGTCAGTTGTCTTGTCATTGCTATTTCTCTTGGATGGCATTGCTGCCAACGTTTATGTGCCCATGTTGTGTACCTTTTATTTTAGGTACAATGAAATTATTGGCCAATTCTCTGAAATGCTTTCAATTCTATCATTGTCGGTAATGTCTTCAGTAAACTTGTAGTGACACAATCTTTTTATGTCCTGTACCACTTCCAATTTATGATTGTCAGCATTATTAAATAATAAAACAATGTCATAATAGTCGTTCCAAAGCACTTCTATCCTGTACCTTTCGCTCCAAGTTCCAATAACGTCATTAAATATTGTTCTGTCAGTCTCGTAAGCATAGACTGAGTTAAGAAGTTTCAGATCATTCGGCTCTTTAATAATACAAAAACACTGTTTGCTGATGTCTATCAATTGATTTTTGCTTTTGTAACTGGGAAATGCAAAATCGGCCCATCTTTTAGTTAATGTTCGAAATGATACTAATAATTTTAAGTTTCGCTCACCTAGTGTTGACTGTAATTTCTTATAAGTTTCCAGGTTAATGTCTCTGCCATAAAAACTTATTCCATTCGTGGGTTCTTTAATGAGGGGCGAATTACTATAGTATTTAATTATTTCAGATAGTCTAATGTCTCCGAAAAGACTGTCAAAGTCTGTTGTGCTTAATCCAGTTTCGCTCTCAATAATTTCTTTGTCTGTCATATTTCATTGTGTCGTCTGTGTAATCTTGATAAAATTGTACATAGTTCCCATGTAATAATGATGACTCGTATTTGGGTTGCTAAATTTGTTCAAAAAACGGGATATATGGAAACACTTTCATAAGATCAAAGCCTGTGATTGCAGGTCGCAATTGACGTCCATAAAAGCAATAGAGTGTCGGCCTATTTACTGACGCGGCTCACCATCGTATCTTCATTCAACTTCCTTCGCCGGAGGCATTGAAGACTTACATTGATAGAAATTTTCCCAGTGCCACCGTAGTTTGCGCCTATGAAGTGACGAAGTCCGGTTTCTGGATTTATCGAGAGTTAAAAGGGTTCGGATTCGATTACCCGATGGTTAACCCGGCCGATGTCCCAACTTCCAACAGAGCCTTCACCAGCAAAACAGATCCAATAGACAGTCGGAAAATGGCCAAGGCGCTTCGGGCAAACCTGTTGACTTCCATTCTGTTGATGACATCAAGCCCCGGTCAGAGAACAGGTGCCGGGTAAATCCTTAATTTGTAAGTCCCGCGACAGTTATTATAATATACCTTACCTACCTTTTGGTTTATGCGGGTAGCTGAAGTCTTTACCAATATTGAAATACCTGTAGAGGAAATAGCCTTCTTCGATCACCATGTCTCGCACGTACGCTTGAATAAGGGTGAACTTTTCTGGGCAAGCGAAGAAATCTGTTGTCAGATCGTTTTTATCGATTCAGGTCGATTGCGGTCACGACTGAAAATCAGCGGCGGGAAGCCGGAGACATCGCTTCATTTTAAACATCAGTTTGTGTCAGATTTTAGCAGTTTTTTTAGCCAAGCGTGTTCCCGTTGGGTCATTCAGGCTCTCGAACCTTCCCACCTTACGATAATTTCCTACTCACTATTCCAACAGCTCACGCAAAGGCATATTTGTTGGGTGCATTTCTGGCTTCGCGTTCTGGGAACCAGGCTGGCTTACCTTGAAGAAAAAGAAAGGCAGTTAGTGAACGTTCGACGCCGGTCATGAATTTTGATTTTTAATAAATGTCGCGGCCGTGACACATTTGTGATACTTTTTTAGATAGTTTACCTGAAATGCAGTTTATGCCAAAAGTGCTTATAATTGAAGATGATGAGGATATTACTGAGCTGGTCTCTATACACCTGAATGATTTAGTGTGTGGAATAAATAATTGTTCCGACGGCGAATCGGGATTGAAAATGGCCATTGAGGAGAGCTTCGATTTGATCATTCTTGATATAATGCTCCCGGGAATTGACGGCCTGGAGGTTTGTAGAAAACTTAGAGCGAAGGAAGTAGTCACTCCAATTCTGATGCTAACCGCCAAGTCAGAAGAAATAGACAAAGTACTTGGATTGGAAACGGGGGCAGATGATTATCTGACAAAGCCCTTCAGTATACGTGAATTTGTTGCCAGGGTTAAGGCGATTCTCCGGAGACAGGCTATTCATGGGAAAAGCGGAGAACACGTTGCGAAAGATGTACTTCACATAGAAAACCTCATGATTGAACAAGACAAACGCAAAGTGATACTGGATGGAAACCGAATTGAGCTTACACCAAAAGAATACGATCTGCTCGTGCTGCTGGCATCACATCCGGGCAAGAGCTACAGCCGTGAGGATTTATTAAATCTGGTTTGGGGATATGAATTTTCCGGTTATGAGCATACTGTGAATTCACACATCAACCGGCTGAGATCAAAAATTGAGGCGGATTTTGCAAAGCCACGTTACATTCTCACCACCTGGGGAGTTGGCTATCGGTTTAATGATGAGTTGACTGCGGAGAAAATATCGAGCTAACTCTATGCCTGAAAAAAACCTGTTTATTTACGTAAAAGAGAGCCTGATCTGGCGGATTTCTATTCTATTTTTCCTAATCCTGGTATTGCTTGGTGTAAGTTACACGGTAATTACCATATTGATGGCCAAACGCTATTCCGATGAGACGACGCAAAAATTAAATGCCAACGTAGCGTCGCGGATGCTTCATGAAGTTACGCCTTTTGTTGATGGCCGGGTGAACGAAGAAGCCCTCGGAACAATAATGCATTCCATGATGGCGGTCAATCCAAGTCTGGAGGTGTACTTACTTGACCCGCAAGGAAAAATCCTGTCTTTTGTTGTACTTGATAAAAAAGTGAAACTTCAATACGTTTCGGTTGAACCTATTAAAGCCTTTCTTGAAACAGAAGGGAAATCCCTGGTCTATGGCGATGACCCACGCAATCCGGGTAAATCAATAATTTTTTCAGCAACTCCGGTATACGAAAAAGAGTTACATCTGGGCTATGTCTACATGGTGCTGATGAGCGAAGAGTCGGAAAACATTGCCGCTGCGCTTCAGAACAGCTATCTGCTTAAAATCGGAGTTCAATCATTCGGCTTCACACTTGTAGCCGCACTCATTATTGGTCTATTAATACTTTGGTTATTGACGAAATCACTTCGTGACATTATTGGAACAGTAAAGAAATTCAGCGAAGGCGACTTACATGCAAGAATACCGATCCGCTCGAAGGGAGAACTATCGCAGTTGGCTGAAACAGTTAACAACATGGCCGATACAATCCTGAGAAACATGGAAGAGCTAAAAGAAGTGGACAAGCTCAGGCGTGATTTGATTGCCAACGTTTCACATGATATACGTACCCCCATATCCATTATACATGGCTACATTGAAACGATGATTATGAAGCACGACACCCTTGATGCTCAAAAACAGCGGGAATATTTACAGATCGTTAACAAAAGCACCGAGCGGCTGAAGCGATTGATGGTCGATTTGTTCGAGCTTTCGAAATTGGAATCCAAGCAGATTAAACCGAAGATGGAGTCATTCTTTGTGTTCGACCTTTTACAGGATATGAGCCGTAAATACAAGCTTTTGGCACTGGAAAGGAATATTGAACTTGAAACGGACTTGCCCTCTAAAATGCCTGTTGTGTTCGCAGACATTGCTTTAATTGAAAGAGTTCTTCAGAACCTGATTGACAATGCCCTAAACTATACTCCGGAAAATGGAAAGGTTAGAATCAAAATGGAAGAAGTTAGCAAACGGGTTAACATAAGTATAATGAACACAGGCCCGGGAATTGAGCAGGAGGAACTACCTAAAATTTTCGACCGGTATTATAAAGTGGAAAGCAACAAATCGGGGAGAGGTACCGGGTTAGGGCTTGCGATCGTAAAAAACATTTTGAAAATCCACCAGGCGGATATTCAGGTGCAGAGTGAGAAGCAGGGTTATACAATTTTCTCATTTAACCTCCCCCTGGCAGTTCCATAGAAATGTTAATCTTCCGTGAGATTTTCGTGACAATCAAAACGGATTTTGCATAGGAAAATAAATTACGCTCCTATGAAAAATCTTAGAACCTATTTCCTTTTGCTGCTGGCTGTCGCCGGCCTCGCATCTTGCAGTGATGATGATTCACCTGCTGTTGAAATTCATGACCCAAACACCGCTGCAAAGGTATCGGTTGACAGGTTTAGCGCTGCTGCAGGCCACCTGATGGTACGCAATGCAAGCAACGGACTCCCAGCGGCAAACACAGCCGTTAATTTTGACGTGGCCCCCTTTATTACAAAAGGCCTGGGACCATCTGGTGAAACGGTTGAGTATTACAACTTTGATGTACAGCCTTCTACCCCGGCTGCGATCTATGTTTTCTTTGCGGAAGGTGCTTCCACGCCGTTGGCGGGTCAGTTAAATGTTATTAATGTCATCCCCGGAGATGTAGGCTATAATGATTTCTGGCAGGTGGTGAAAGTAATAGTGCCGGCTAGTTATAAGGCCAACCAGTTTGCCAGCGAGGCCGAAATACTTGCATCGGGTTACGACACGGAAGTGACAACAATGCTCGTTAACTGTCCGGTGGTGCCGGAGGGATCTACGGCTTCCAAAAGAATAGGCGTTGGTTCCACCGGATTAATAAAAGGATGGTACAAAGAAATGGTTGTTTCCTATTTTTCATTCGAGGAAAAAGCCATTACCGCTTCGGGTGGACTGGTGCCCACATCTCCCATCTATGTTTGCTTCAATATTAATCCTGCTGATGCGGGTGGTGGTCCCGCCTCAGGTTTCAAGACGGAGATGGGTACGGATAAAACTCACAACGTTGTTGCTACCGTTCCTATGATGGCAGCGTATTCTCCACTTTGGCTGGTAAATGCTTTCGATAATGCTGACTTTGTGCAGGTAAGCAATCTAACGACAGCAGAGGACGCAACATCCGTGGGAAGTGGTTTGGCGCTTGTAAACTGTCCTGTGGTTTCTATTCAATAACATACTTTTGGTGAAGTTGATTAAGTTGTTGGAAAAGGCCGGTTTCGCCAGAAACCGACCTTTTAAATATCTTCTGGATAAATAAAAATGATGATAAGATCAGAGCTGAACACTATTCTATTAACCGTATTGTGCGTTGTAATCATAACCTCCTGCACGTACGATTCGCGCGAAGAAGTTGAATCGCTGGTGACTTGCGACACAACGAATGTGACCTTGTCGTTGACCATCCTCCCTATACTTAACAATAATTGCATTGTATGCCATTCGGGGGCATCGCCAGCAGGGGGATTGGATTATGAAAATTACAGTGACCTGTTTTCTGTTGCCAACGATGGACGACTGGTGGGTGCTATTAATCATCTCGATGGATTTGAACCCATGCCACGATTTGCACCAAAACTCCCCGCGTGTGAAATCATGAAAATTGAGAAATGGGTTAACGATGGAGCTCTAAACAACTGAAAAAATGAAATTACTGATATCACTCGTGAGCCTTTTTGCCATGCTGGGAGCAACCGGACAGAATTTATACAAAGCAGAAAGTGGCAAGGCAAGGTTCTTCTCAGAGGCATTGATGGAGGATATTGAGGCCACCACAAGCAAAGCAATCGCGGTCTTGAACGACTCAACCGGAGATGTGGCTGTGAGGATACCCATAAAAAGTTTCATTTTCGACAAATCGCTGATGCGCGAGCACTTTAATGAAAATTATATGGAGTCTGAGAAGTACCCTGACGCAACTTTCAAAGGGAAAATTCAGGAAAAAATTTCATTAACGGCCGGCGAAAGCGAGATGGTAAACGTTGCAGGAAATCTCGTGATACACGGCGTATCGCAGCCGCGAAATATTCAGGTTAGCCTGAAGGCTAATGCTGACAACTCAGTTACCGCGACCGGCAGGTTTAACATAACCGTAGCAGACCACAAAATCAAAATACCCACCATTGTTTTTAAAAACATTGCAGAGGTGGTGGAAGTAACTTATGAGTTTATTTTAAAGCCAACCCCGAAACCGTGAGCAAAAATCTAAAAGCATATTACAGCATGGCCGTCTTTGGGTTAATGCTTTTTTTAAGCAGCGAGGCTTTCTGTCAGGATGATTTGCTGGCTGACCTTAAGATTGAATCCGATTCTGATCCCGGCTACACGGAGGCCACTTTCAAGTCCACCCGGGTGCTCAATTCGCACTCGACCGAAACTCTTGCCGAAGGTAGCCTTGATTTCCGGATTTCACACAGGTTTGGCAAACTGAATTCGGGAGCCTATAATTTCTGGGGTCTTGATGAAGCGACCATCCGCCTGGCGCTGGAGTATGGCATTTCAGATCGCTTTACCGTTGGCGTAGGCCGAAGTTCCTTTGAAAAAACTATAGATGGTTATGTGAAGTACAAGCTGATCAGGCAGAGAAAAAATGAAGTTTCCGCGTTTCCGGTAAGCATAACCTGGTTTTCAAATGTTGCCTATAATACCTTAAAGAACAGGGATGAGATTATCGATGGAAATCCGGTGTACCGGTATTCCTTTGCTCATCAGTTGATCATTGCCCGCAAGTTTTCTGGTCGTGTGTCGTTTCAGGTTGCACCGATTCTTATTCATAGAAATCTGAAAGAAGAATTTGAAACATCAAGTGACACATACGCTGTTGAGCTGGGTGGGAGAGTTAAGGTGTCAAAAAGAGTGTCGGTCAATGCGGATTATATATGTCGCCTCCAGGCAGGCACAAATAATCCCAACTATAATTCGTTTTCTCTGGGCGTTGACATCGAAACCGGAGGCCATGTATTTCAATTGCACATTACAAACTCGCAGGGGATGATTGAGGAAATGTTTGTTACCCGCACGGATGGTCAATGGAGCAAGGGGGACATTTTCTATGGATTCAATATCTCGAGGCAATTTGCTCTAAAGCATAAAAAGTGATTGTAACAAATACGTAGCCGGACAGGAAAAGCAAGCATCGGCAACCGCTTAAGACAAGCAGGCTGGCAGTATGAACGGTCCGAACTCAGGTGATCTGCAAAAAAATTCCGGTTCTACATCACCCTGCAGGGGGCCTTATGCAGCGAGATTTTTCAAACGATATTGTAGCGGAGGCATGCCATAGGTATCCTTGAATACTTTGACAAAGTGCGCCGTGTTTTTAAAACCGCTTCTGAACGCAATATCATTTACCGTATCATTCGTGGTTTCAATCAGGATTCTGGCGTACTGAACCCTCGCCTGAATTAGCCACTTGCCGGGTGAGGTATTATATGTTGTATGGAAATCCGACTTGAACGTCGAAAGACTTCTGCCACAGAGTCTCGCGTATTCCGCCAGGCTCATCGGATGAATAAAAGAACTTTCCATCACGTCGCGCAGCGATACCTTTCCGTTTTCACGGATTTCCCTGAGACAGCGAGCCAGTATCCGGTTGTTACTGCCTGTGAATATGTTCAGTAATAGTTCTTCGGCTTTCACTTTCAGCAGCTCGTCAGGCGGTGCTGTCGGTCTTGAAAAGTAACTTAGTACGGAATGAAAGTACGCAGACAGGGATTCATCCACTGCCATCGGAATGATACTGTTATTATTCCGAGCCGATAGAACTGAAGACATTTGTTGGTTTGCCGGATACTTGTCGGCTACTTTTTGTACGAAGTCATCCGTGACAAATATGATCAAAGCGCAATAATCACCGGCGTCGTGCTGCTGAGCTACATAACTCCCTTTTCTGACAAACATTGCGTCGCCATTGCGTACGACGTACTGGTTCTTTCGGTCTGAATACGTTGTCACGCCACTGAGAACATAGGCGAAATAATTGCAGTGCGTCCAAAAGGCCACTCTGTCGCCGCCAAGCAGGCATTTGTACTCTACAATCAGGAGGTCATTGACCTGGTATGTTTTGTAATAGCTGCTGTTCGTAATGTAATCGTAGATGTTTAGCATGTTCGATCGTAGAATTCATTTTGGATTAAAACGGGCTACAGGACTAGGGAACGGGGATGACCCCGACGATGTTACAAAAACCTGTCACCAAATTATTTCAACTTCTGGGAAAATCCGGGGATTTAAGCATCCCATACTTTTGTGCCAGTCTTTAGCGGACGGTTATAACAAAACAATTATGCTTAATAAAACCCCGGAATTTATGAACAACTCCATTCAATCGAAATCACGAAGAAGATTTGTAGGGCAGCTCGCCGCAGGGGCAGCTGCGGGACTGACGGCAATTTCCACCATTAAGAACCCGGCGAGCGGAACCACAATAAAAGTTTCCGGCAGCGCCGAGGATTGGTTCAAAAAGGCCAAAGGATCTCACCGTATCGTGTATGACGCGTCAGAGCCGCACCAGGGAATGCCATTCATCTGGACATGGGTGTTTTATCTCACAAACAATGAGACTGGAACCTCTGATTCCGATATGACTGCCATGGTTGTGCTACGCCACAATGCTATTCCGTTTGCATTGAACGACAGCATTTGGAAAAAATACAACCTTGGCGAAGTGTTTAAGGTGACTGACAACACAACGCAAAAGCCGGCGGTCCGGAATCCATATTACATACCTCAGGCGGGAGACTTCCCCGCACCGGGCATCGATGGCATCCGGAAAATGCAATCACGAGGCGCCATGTTCTGCGTGTGTAACATGGCCCTGAAGGTATACAGCGGAATGGTGGCTGCATCGTTGAAACTGAACCCTGAAGAAGTTTACCAGGACTGGCTGAGCGGCGTGCTCGAAGACATTCAGATAGTACCTTCCGGCGTGTGGGCCATCGGCCGGGCGCAGGAGAACAAATTTGCGTATTGCTATGCAGGCGGATAATTGATCATGGCCATCCGATCAAGGGGCAAACACGCCCCTTTTTCTTTCTGTATTCTTTACCGGATCCATGTACCGGTTGTGGGATCCATCGATTTTGATCATTCATATCCAGGTTATTACAAATAAATTTTGAATCGACGTGTTGGTAGTCATATTCGACCGGATCAAAAGCCTTGCATGGCTGGCGATCTTTCTGGTCTTCGTTGAGGCTACTCTTGTTGTAGCTTGTTTGGAACACTCATCCATGCCCCTGAAAGGTCAGGGTCAACAAGGCGGTGCTCAGCCTCTTCAACGCGGGGAGGGACTCTGGCAAGCACCTGGTATCTCCGGCGTTCCGCGCGATGAGGCAGGGCTACTCATACGCTATGGACGTGAATTGATTGAACATACAGCATGGTATCTGGGACCACAGGGCACTGTCGCTCAGGTAAGCAACGGTATGAATTGCCAGAACTGCCATTTGAATGCAGGAACAAAACCCTTTGCGGCAAACTATAGCGCAGTAGCCTCTACGTACCCGAAGTATCGTGAGCGATCCGGAATAATTGAGGACGTTGAAAAACGTGTGAACGACTGTTTTGAAAGAAGTCTGAACGGCACACCGCTTCCCAGGGAGGGACGTGAAATGAAAGCGATTATCGCCTATCTGAAATGGTTAGGACAGGACGTTCCAAAAATGACAACACCTGAAGGTGCCGGACTTATGAAATTACCAATGCTTGCGAGAAGCGCGGATACATGGCGTGGAAAGAGAAATTACCTCGTATTCTGCTCCCGGTGTCATAGGGATGACGGGAGGGGAACGAAGGCGGACAACGGCAAGGAATGGAAGTATCCGCCGCTGTGGGGTTCGCATAGTTATAACACGGGCGCCGGACTATACCGTATTTCAACATTTGCCCGGTTTATCAAAGCAAATATGCCGTATGGCATCACCTATAAAGAGCCCGTCCTCTCCGATGAAGACGCGTGGGATATCGCGGCGTTTGTAAATTCCATGCCTCGTCCCCATAAAGATTTTTCACGTGACTGGCCTGACCTTGCTTCCAAACCATTTGATCACCCGTTCGGTCCGTACACAGATAACTTTTCTAAAGACATTCACAAGTATGGCCCTTTTGGTCAGATCCTGAACGCGAAGAAAAAATAAAATGGAAGTATTAGGATACGTTGCCATCGTCTGCATTGGTTTTTTGCTGGGAAGTGTTGGTGCCGGCGGTTCCATGCTGGCGATACCGGTTCTCGTATACGTGTTTTCGATAGACATGGAAACGGCATCGGCTTATTCCCTTTTCCTTGTCGGAGTATCAAGTACTTCCGGTGCTTTACTAAAACACAGAGCGCAACTTGTTTCCATTCGTACGGTGCTGCGGTTTGGCATACCTTCCGTGGCCGGCGCATTTGTTTCCAGGAAATGGATTATTTTGTATATCCCGGAGGTGATCTGGGATCGTAACGGCGTTTTCTTTTCGAAAAATGACCTTTTGCTCGCATTGTTTGCTTTGTTGGCATTCGCATCGGCAATTACCATGCTGCTGAAGAAAGAAGGGAACAACGATTGTATTCCTGCTCCAAAATGGTTTTTGTTGATGGTCAGCGGGACATTGACCGGACTAACCGCGGGACTCGTCGGAGCCGGTGGCGGATTTCTCATCGTGCCGGCGCTGATCCTGTTTGCAGGGTTGCCGTTTTCCCGGGCCGCGGGCACAAGCCTGGTGATCATCGCCTCGAACTCATTGTTTGGTTTTTGCGGCGATATACTTAACCGGTCGATCGACTGGCCTTTTCTCCTCGGTCTGACGGTACTTGCGACTACCGGATTACTCCTGGGCTATTGGTTACACAGTGACGTTCAAAAGTTTTTTTCGCAACGACGTTTTGCATGGTTCGTGATGTTGCTGGGCGTGTCAATTTTAGCCGTGCAGATGATCCGGTAGACCGTGACTTTGAATTCTGCCTATTCTATTCCCTGTTTCTTTTTCTTCGTTTTAAGTAAGAATCCGGTCTTGGTCAACCTGTCTAAACCACCACAGTGAACACACCCTTAGGCGCCGACTGCCAGAAGGAACGAAATCAGCGTTGTTAATTCAGGATAGTATTTTTTATTAGTTGAGGGTCAATTTGTTCAGAGCTTGTGCAGTTTTTATTGGTGCAGAAGTCCGGATCCCGACAAATATCTAATATTTCAAAATGACTTGGTTCTCATCACGACCAGTGCACCCGGATACTGAACAGTTGTGCTTTCTTCTCCTGTAATAAAGAATCCGGTTGGCTTAAATGGAGTCACCGTCTTCAATGAACTTTTAAGTGTTTTCGAGAAACGGCCACTTGATGTTTTTAACTGGCCGATGTTTTTTACTCCATTATCAGATGTTTCCATCCATACAAAATAGGCTTCTTTTGGGGGCGTAAGCCTGGAGGGATTCGCTAAGCGCATTAATGCCAAATCGATTGTGTAGTTGTTGTTGTTGTCTTTTTTCATGTGTACAGTGCCTTCCGCACTGGGTACAACTGCCGATGTCTCGAAGGCGATTTTTTTTGAACAGGATGCCAATATAAAGGCAGCCGTTAGTGTAAAAAGGGTTAATGTGACGTTTCTTGTAAAGTAAGTCATAGGAGTAGTTTTTATGGGTGGATTAATAAACCGGATATTTTCGTTCTTCGGTCAGAATGAAACCGACTATTATCATGCCACGTGAATGATCATGCCCGTTTGTTAAATACCCCCATTTGCGAGCGTTTAAAGAAGAGTCAAAACTATTCTTTCCCCAAGTGGGGAATGGATTCAGCAAAAACGTTATTCATGCGGTCCGGTTTTACCGGTAGAGACTGCGAAAAGAAAGTGGAGAGAAGACCGAAAGTTCTTAGACTGGGGGTTATTAACATTGTGATTTCGGAAAACGGGGTGATTGGGGACGTGAACGGGGATTGGCATTCCGATAAAAAATATCTCAATGATGAGAACTGCCGGCAGGAAAGAAGCACTTTATCATTTTTTTTTTTTTTTTGGTCTTTTCAGCCGAAATGATGCGTAGCAAACATGTTAGGGGCAACTGGCGATTCGTTTATTTACATTTTCTATGTACACTATCGCATAGATACGAACTCGTTGCCGGAGGAAATTTTAGGGCACGACCTGTCACATCCGAAGCTGGCAGTGAAGTGATCGTTAACCAGCAGCTCTTAAAACGATTTAACATAGGCAAAGGCGACCCTGCGAAAGCAATCGGAGAGGAGATTACATTCAGTAATATCAGGGAACATGGACGCAGGATGACCATCGTTGGCGTAATAAAAGACTTTCACTATGGCAAGATCGACAACCTCATCGAGCCGGTGGCATTCATGTTCTGGATGCCCGGAGACAGGACCGTCATCAATGCAAAAATACAAAGCGCCGATATGCTGGCGACGAGGGCCAGGATCGAGTCCGCATGGAAGAAGATCGATCGCGTTCATCCATTTCAGGCTGAATTCTATGACGAAGCGATAGAGGATGCCTACAGCGAATTTTCCGCCATGATCAAGATCATTGGATTTCTTTCATTCCTTGCCATTTCTATCGCGTCGATGGGATTATTCGGAATGGTAGTGTACACCACGGAAACAAGGCTGAAAGAGATCAGCATCCGAAAGGTAATGGGTGCCGGTGCCGCCCATCTTATCTGTTTGCTGAGCCGCGGTTTTCTGGTGCTCCTGTCGATCTCGGCGCTTATTGCCCTGCCCGTTACTTACTTCTTCTTTGAAAACGTGGTGCTCACAAATTTCCCCTACCATACACCCGTACGATTCGGGGAGCTTTTTGTTGGTTTGCTCACCGTACTTCTGATCGCGTTCGTGATGATCGGGTCGCAGACGATGAAAGCGGCGAGGAGTAATCCGGCGGAGGTCCTGAAGAACGAATGAGGGCCAATCAAAATCTATTCTTCTTTCAGCGTGTTCACTGGATTTACGGAAGAGATTCCGAACGTTTTCGTGACAATAGTAAGTACCGAAATGACTAAAACAGCGCTCGCCGGGCCGATAAACAGCCAGGGACTCAGATCGATTCTAAAGGCATATCTCTCCAGCCAATTTTGTATCAAAAAATAAGCGGATGATATCGAAATGACCATGGAAATCACCACCAGGGAAATAAAGTCCCTGGAAAGCAAAGCCATGATTTGTGTGACGCCGGCGCCGAGGACTTTTCTTACTCCAATTTCTTTGGTTCTATTGGTGACAGTAAAAGACACCAGGCCAAATAATCCGAGGCAGGAAATCATGATGGCGAATGCGGTAAGCGTTCCAAAGACCTCCCGGAATTGCTCCTCGGATCGATATTGCTTGTCAAACTCCTGGTCCAGGAAGAAGTAGTCGAAGGGACTATCGGGAAAAACCGAAGAATAAGTATCCTTGATCAGAGCCAGACTTTCTTTCACGTTCCCGGATTTCATCCGCACGCTAATGAGTTTGTTATTCCCCTCGGTGTGCAGGAATATCATTGGAACATACGCGGTTTTCGCGCTTGCCTGATGGAAATTTTTGATGACTCCGATAATTGTGCGTTGAGCGCCCCACAGGTCTATTCTTTTGCCTATCGCGCTGTCGGGTTCCGGAATTCCCCACCGTTCGATCGCCTCTTCGTTCACCAGTATTTTATCCTGGCTTTGATCCGACGCAAGGAAATTCTCACCCGAAATCAACTCCATGTTCATCGTCGGAATAAAATCGGCATCCGTGAAATAGATATAGAAGTTGAACGATTGTTTTTCGGTGGCCCCCACCAAATTGACTCCCACGTTTGTCGAGGCCATTTCACTCGAAGGCTGACCCGGCACACAGCTGGATAGCGCGACGGACTCGAATTGTGAATGAGCCAGCAACCCGTCTTTAAATACGTGGTAATTCTCTCCCTGATTATTACCCGCGGAACGTACAACAACGGTACGGCTGATATCCAACCCAAGATCTTTTGCCCGCATATAATTGAGCTGGCGGTCTGCGGTAAACGTCTGGATGAGTAAAAAGATAGTGATCGAGAACTGGACGATAACCAATGCTTTTCGAAGAAATATCCCGTGGCCAGCCCGGGAAAACTTTCCTTTTAATACTTTAACCGGCTGGAAAGACGATAATATCAAGGCCGGAAAAACGCTGGACAAAACCGTGATAAAAAGAACAGCCGAAATCATTGTGTACCAGAACACCGGGTCATTCCAGAAATGAAAACCGGGAGGAAGTCCGGCCATGTTTCTAAATGCGGGAAGAACCAGTATCATCAAACCGATTGCGAAAAGAGCCGCAAAAAAATTGATGAGGAATGACTCCGTAAAAAACTGCATCCTGAGTTGATTCAGGGAAGATCCTACGACTTTCCGGATACCAACTTCCTTTGCCCGGTCTAATGATTTTGCTGTTGAAAGGTTAACGTAGTTCACCACGGCAATCACCATCACCAAAATGGCTACACCGAGAAGGAAATAAACGGAAACATGATCACCGTTTTGTTCCATCTCATAGGATTTGTGAGAGTACAGGTGGATATCCCGGACTGGTTGCGCCACGACCCGTTCATTCAATATTTTTCCTTCACGGTGTAGGCGATCATTGAACCCGTTCAAATCAATCAGGAATTGCTCATACTTACCCGGATCCGAAAGAAGCAAATACGTATATGCGTCATTGTTAGACCAGGCATTTTTATTTTCACCAAAAGCCGCCTCCAACGAAGGGTATGAGATTAACATGTGGAACTTCAAGTGACTGTTTGGGTGATTGTCAGCGACGACACCCGTTATTTTAAAGTCTTTATTGAAGGTGGATATCCACAACGTTTCTCCCGCCACATCGGTCTTTTTAAAATATTTTACTGCCTGCGATTCCGTGAGGATTATCTCGTAAGGCTCTGCTAACAATTTCTCGTGATTCCCGGAAAGAAGGCGACAGTTGAATAGCGTGAGGAAAGCAGGGTCAACGCAATATATTTTGTTCTCCCTGAATGGGTTGTCGCCAACCTTGAGTGTAGCATTATTAATGGGATACGCTCTTGCGAAGTTCACTACGTCCGGAAACTCTTCGGCGATTCGGGGGGCCATGGCGGGATATGCTTCGGCATCCTGATCAACCACCGTTTCTCCGTTCAGGTAGTCCATCGTAATTCTTAGCAGACGGTCCGCTACCGGATTTTGATCTTCATAGCTCAGTTCGAAGCGTACGTACGATATGATCAACATGGCGATTGCCAGTCCTGAAGACATTCCTAGGATGTTGATAAATGTATAGGACTTGTTTTTTACGAAGATCCTAAAAGAGATTTTCAGGTTGTTTCTGAACATAACGAGGTGATTTGGTTTCCGGACGAGATGAAGACTCCCATTAAGGGGCAAACGTTGCATGCTGGTTGTAAATCATAAGTGCAAACGGCGCTGATTTCATGTCAATTTGAATTCAATGACTTTCGCTCTTCAGGCTGAGGAGCGATTTACCCTGTCTGAAAAATTATAGTGAAAAGTCGTAAGAAGCCGCAACCCGAACTTAAATCCGACCGTTAACCCAATTAGTTATAATTTTGTATATTGAAGACAAATTAACAACATGAGCCGGGTTATTGGAGAATTGGAAGAACTCATCCTGCTCGCCGTCTGCATCCTGGATGGCGATGGATATGGGATTTCTGTAAAAAAAGAAGTGGAGCGCCATACCGGCCGCTCTATATTATTAGGAGCCATACATATTACCCTCTACCGGCTACAGGACAAGGGTCTCCTCGAATCCGAGCTCGGCGGAAGCTCTGAAAAGAGGGGCGACCGGAGAAAGCGTCTCTTCCGGATCACCAAAAAAGGCATGGAACAACTGCGGGCATCGCAGGAGGTACGGCAAAAAATGTGGAGCCTGATCCCGCAACTCAATACCGGGTCATGAGCAAGGGTCAACGATCGTGGATACGCCGGGTGGCAGTAAGCCTTATTGGGCGATGGGTTGGACGCGCCTATAGAGAGGAGTTCCTGGGCGACCTCGATGAAATGTATGAAGATCGCCTGGCAACGGGCGGCAAAATTATAGCGGAAGCAATGTACTGCGTCGACGCCGTTCATCTCATCATTGGCTTCCCGTCAACGGTAAAAAAACAAAATCATACTATGTTTATCGGCAACATGATCAAGATCGCCTGGCGCAGTGCCGCGCGTCACAAGCAATTCACTATCCTCAACCTGCTCGGTCTCACGCTGGGCATCGCCACCTGCCTGGTTATCGGATTGTACGTGTATGATGAAACCACCTACGATACGTTTCACGCCAACGGCGACCGGATCTACCGGATCAATCAACCCATGATCTGGAACAACTGGAACGAACAATTTTCAGGGACGGGACCCGGAATCACCGAGGCAATCAGAACAGACATACCGGATTTCGAAGAGGTAACGCGAATAATGCATGCCGGCGAACAACTGATCCGGGTCACGGTCAACGATAAGGCTACTCACTTCGACGAGTCTGAATACTTTATCGCAGAAGATAATTTTTTCAAAGTGTTTTCATTTCCGATCCTTAAAGGCGATCCAAAAACGGCTTTGAAAGATCCAAACAGCATGGTGATTACGGCATCGACTGCAAAACGTTACTTCGGAGACGAGGACCCGATGGGCAAGTTCATCGAACTCAGGACCACAACGGGAACGTACACATCCTACACCATTACGGCTGTGCTTGCCGACATCCCAGCAAAATCACACTTGCAATTCGATATGCTCGGTTCACTTTCTTCTGTCGCGGAATTCAAAGACAACCGGTGGACGTGGATATGGACCATTTTTAGTACGTACGGAATGGTGAGGGAAGGAACAGATGTGGCGGCCACGGTAAAAAAACTTCAGGCCCTTCCTCCCAAATGGGCCGGACGCACAACGCAGGGAGTCTTCAATCAAACCTTCGAACAATTCACGAAGGGCCAGCCCTGGACACTTTATCTTCAGCCCTTGCGGGATATTTATCTCGCCAGGTCGCCGGGGTTCAACCGGTTTGGGCCATCGGGTAACCCGGAGCTCGTCATGGTCTTCGGGGCCATTGGCGTACTTGTTCTCCTGCTGTCGTCCATTAATTTCATGAACCTTTCAACTGCGCGATCCAGCAACAGAGCCAAAGAGGTTGGTGTGAGAAAGGTGCTGGGCTCGGAAAAGAGCACACTCGTCCGGCAGTTTATTATCGAATCGGTTTTGTTCGTCGCGGCCGGTACAGTCGCTGCGCTTATTCTCGTCCAGCTTTCGCTGAATGCTTTTAATGCTGTGGCCGAAAAGCAACTGACCTTCCTGCCCCACCTTACCAATCCATATTTTTTCGGCACACTCGCCCTTTTTATTCTTGTCGTAGGCTTTGCGGCCGGAAGTTATCCCGCATTGTACCTGTCGGCGTTCAAACCCGCGGAGACACTGAAAGGAAAACTGAGGACCGGCTTCAAAGGAACAGGTATCCGTAATGGCCTTGTGGTCCTTCAGTTCACTGTCTCCATCGCCCTTATCATTTGCACATTCTTCGTTCAGAAACAATTGTCCTACACGCGCAGCATCGATGTCGGTATCACGAAAGACTATGTGCTTCAGGTTTACAACATGCATCAACTTGGCGACGGCGCAGACGTGTTGAAAGCCAGGCTTCGAACCAATCCTGCTTTCTCTGTGGTCGCCAGATCAGGTTTCCTGCCACCTAATGTTTGGGCGAGCGATCGTTATCGCGCGGAAGGTCCGGACCAACCTGTCGTTGACATTCGCTATATGCGTTGTGATGAAAATTATCTTCCGTTACTTCAGGTTGAATTCATTACGGGTAGAAATTTTGATCCGGCGAATACCGCGGACAAATACAATATCATCATCAACGAGGAAGCGGCGAAGATCCTGGGCTACGGATCGAAAGAAACATGGGGTGACCATTCGCCCCTGGGTAAGTTTATCGTTCAGTCATTTGGCTCTGAAGAGAAATTCCAGATCATCGGTGTCGTCAGGGATTTTAACTTCACCAGTGTCAAGCAGCGGATCGAGCCCTTGCTTATTATGCATAGTGACAACGACAAGCATTGGAGTTACAGCGCCGGCTTTCCTTCGTACCTGTCGATGCGGCTTAATCCGGCGTCCGTTCGGAACGGAGACGAACTCCGGGGTATCATCGATGGTGTGAAGAGAGAGGTTGCCAGGGTCGACCCCTCCGTTACGTTCCGTTATAGTTTTATGGATGAAGAGTTCGACGATACATTCCGCGAAGAAAGGAAAATGAGCGTCATCCTCAACCTGTTTACCTTTCTTGCGATTGTTATTGCCTGCCTCGGTTTGTTCGGACTGGCTGCATTCTCGGCCGACCAGCGCAAGAAAGAGCTTGGTATCCGGAAGCTGCACGGCGCCAGTGTTCAACAGCTGGTCTTCCTGTTCTCGTCGGAATTCACCAAGCTGGTTGCGCTGAGTATTGTGATCGCCACTCCATTAGCATATTTAATGACGGACTACTGGCTTAGCAACTTCGCTTACAGGACACCGATCGAAAGTTGGGTATTTATTGTAGCAGGACTGACAGCAATGTCGATCGCGGTCTTTACCGTTGGGTTCCAGTCATTTTCCGCGGTTAACGGAAACCCCGCGGAGGTGCTGAAGAACGAATAATCAGTTTGATTTATTCAATCCAAATGTTAGTCCCTTGGTTCCACGAGCGCTGATGGTTTCGGCAGGTAAGGCGTCCGTTAATATTTATCGGGTTAATGAGTATCTTTTTCGTGACAGGCCAGTTATGGAGCAAACAATTGTGTTATGAAACGCTCTTTTCTTGTCCTGATTACACTCTGTTTCTTCAGCTGTAGTAACGAACAAGACCCGTCGGCGGGCAACCGCACCGTTCACCTGGCCGGCTTCCTGGCAGATTCCGGCGGAGAGGGAGTAGCAAGCTATTGGAAAGACAGCGTATATACGGCACTGGCGGGTCCGGCAATCTCCTCCCAGGTCAGCTCTTTATATGTCGATGGATCGTCTGTATTGATTGGAGGTTCGAAATTTGTTTCCGGTTCGCCCGCCGCGGCGCTGCTCTGGCGCAACGGTACGGAAACGGTTATCGAGGACGCGTTCCCCGGTCCTATGATTGGTTCGCGTAACAACAATTTATTTGGCGTGTGGCTGGCCGTGGAAGGCTGGGTGTTCCATAAAAACGGCACAACACAACCGATCAGCGACACAGCATACAATTTTGCACCGATGGCTATGGCCCTTCACGGAGAGGACCTGTATATATCCGGGTACTCCTCGGGTCCCGCACTGCCTCCTACATATTCACCACCGCAGCACGCACAATACTGGAAGAATGGTCAATTGATTTTCAGGGAAAGTGAAGTCTCCAATGCCTTGTCCGTTTTCATTCATAAAAATGACGTTTATATCGGGGGAATATTTTATCCCCCTGGCGGCCTTACCAGCATTGCCTGTTATTGGAAGAACGGACAGCGCGTTGATCTTACTGACGTAGGCGGAGTGGGTGTAGCGAGATCCGTATTCGTTACGGACAACCATGTATACGTGGCTGGAATGATGAACGATCAGGCTGTGTATTGGAAAGATGGCGATGCCGTTGCTCTTACAACCTCAGGTACCTATTCAATGGCTAATTCTATTTTCGTGAAGGGCGAGGATGTGCATGTTGGTGGTTATGAGAACGGGTATCCAGCTTACTGGAAAAACTCTGTAAGACAAGATATCGCCAAGCAGGACAAACCGGGCCAGGTTCTTTTTGTTGTTGTTGGCTCGAATTGACGCGGTAACACAAACTTCAACAGAACCGGAGTCATTTAACAAGACCATAGTAGTTCGTTCATAATTCGCTAACTTCAACGGGTTTCTTTTCCCGTCAGAGGATATATCTTTGAACCTTCATACTATAGCATCATACCTATGCGAGGGTTTATAAAAAGGAAGTCCTTATTCTTGCTGCTTTTATTCATACTCGTAGCCACCGCGTATTCGGAAGCCCAGGATTCCAATCAATTCCCCGAATGGAAGGAGGGGTACCTGGATATTCATTTCATCAGCACCGGTGTAGGAAATTGTGCCTTTGCTGTTTTACCGGATGGAACCACGCTGCTCATCGATGCAGGGGAGGAGGATCCTACCTCGCCGCGCGTGCTGTCACCGCGAAACACCCGAAGATACCCCAACTATTCCCGGCTCGGCTTTCAATGGCAGGCGGATTACATCATGGCTATGTTCCCGAAGGGTCGTGCTCCCGTTCTCGACTATGCCTTGATCTCACATTACCACGACGATCACTTCGGTGGAATTTATCCGGGAGTACCCAGGTCCGGAAAGGGAAGTTATTTCCTGACGGGTATAACCGGCGTGGGTGATATCATCCCAATAAAAAAACTGATCGACCGCGGATACGATTATCCTTACGACTTGAAAACACTCGACAAAAGCAAATCGGCAGACCTTCAATCCCTGCAGAACTTATGGGACTTTACCGCCTATCATGAAAAGCAGTCCGGGATGGTTCATGAAAAATTGATCGTTGGTTCCGACAAACAAATTGTACTACAGCTGAACCCGAAAAAATTCCCCGATTTTAATGTCAGAAATATCAACGCCAACGGCGAAGTGTGGAGCGGTACGCCGGAAAAACCCAATCGTAACAAGTTACCCGACAAGGAAACGATAAAGCGTACAGGAGTCGCACCGGGCGAAAACCCGCTGTCGTGCGGAATACGAATTCAATACGGTGCTTTTACGTTTTACACCGCCGGCGATATCCCGGGAACTCAAGCGGAGTTCGAGAAAATGCCGGAATGGTACGACATTGAAAGCAGCGTGGCACCCGTTGTAGGAGAAGTGGATGTGGCAACGACTAATCACCATGCGAACCGCGATGCGATGACTCCGTATTATTTAAGCGTGCTGAAGCCCAGGGTTATTATCCAGGAAGTCTGGTCTTCCGATCATCCGGGCCATGAAACGCTGATCCGGATGACATCGAAAAAGATATGGCCGGACGAACGCGACTTGTTTGCAACGAATATGCTGGAGGCGAACAGACTCGTCATCGGGGATCTGCTGGATAACAGTTATAAATCGACGCAAGGTCACATCGTGTTGCGCGTGATGCCGCAGGGAAAGGAATACTTCATTTACGTCCTGAGCAACATGGACGAGAACAGGCGTATAACAGGTGTCTTCGGGCCATACCGATCCAAATAGATTTCAGACAGCGGTTTGGAGGAACCTAAAACCTTGGCAATCCCTTATTTATTTCAAATACTCCTCGAAGGGATATAATCCTTTATCTTCCAGATCGTCCCTGATCTTTTTATGGTTGTCCCAGAATCTCTTTTTTATCTTCTTCATCACGGCTTTGAATTCCGGAGTATTTTTCAGGGGATCAACGAGCGGATCGCCCTCGACCAACAGGACCCAGTACTGGAAATTGTTCTCCTTTGAAAACAGGTCAAGCTCTTCGATCGCTTTTTTTGTTTCTCCGGTATTCGAAAAATACAACCCCCTGAACAGGTGGAGATATATCGAGGATTCATTCGAATCAGCAAAATCCTTAAACTTTTTCCGGTATTCGTCCGCAAGTTTTTCTTCCCCCATTTGGGCATACACAACGCTGATATTAAGGTATTCCTCGTTAAAGATTTCGAGGTGAAGGCGTTCCTTCCACGATAGAAAGCCCTTGTAGTAGAGATAGGCGCTTTTATAATCTCTTGCCAGGTAGCAGAACTTGCCCAGTTCTTTTTCGATATCAGCGCGGGTCGTGTCCTTTTCAAATTCCTTCTGCAACAGTTGCCGGGTCAACCCAAGGTCCCGGTTTTTCGCAAAACGAAAAAGAACGCTCACGTAACGGGAGTAGAAACCGTTCGGATCATACGCCAGCGACTGTTCTACGTAGTGAATACCTTCGTCTATAAATCCGGCCTGCATAAGGGCGTTGGCGAGATTAAAATACCGAAAGCCGAGCGAAGCCGAATCCAGGGTGACACGATCTTCCTTGTCTCGCATCAGTGAATATTCCACGTACTTTCCCGGGTCGGGTACATATAAGCTGTAGAACTCGGTGAGGAAGTGTAATACCAGCGATGAATGTGAATTGTATTCCAACGCTTTTTCAAGGTATAACACCGCCGGTTTATATTCTTTTTTGTACGCATAAGCCAATGCCTTCGCGATGAGGCTTTCACCAGACTGCGGATCGAACAACATCGCATTGTCTGCGTACTTGACGATTTCTTCCGTATAGTTTTTCCTGATGGTGAAGATATCCATGTAATACTCCGTCATCACGAGGTGGGCATACGCCAGCCCGAACTTATCATCGAGGGCGATGGCTTTTCTGAAATGATCCATCGCTTCGCGCAAACTTTCGCCTGTGGACTGATAAAAGGACTCTTTACCCTTCAGGTAAGCGTCGTAGGCTTCCAGGTTTTGGGTGGGAATTTTTTCGATGCGGTTCCTGGCTTCCGGGCTGATGATCACCTGAATTTCTTCAGCAATGTTTTTTGCCAGTTCCTGCTGCAAGGCAAAGATATCTTTTGCCTCCCTTCGGTACTGCTTCGCCCAGATGTGTTTATCGGTTGCTCCCTCGATCAATTGAATATTAAGTAAGATCTGGTTACCGATTTTCTGACCGCTTCCTTCCACAAAATAGTCGGCATGCAGTTCCACCGCCATCTCGGAGATGGACTTTGATGTGTTGCGGTATTTTTCCGACGTTGTGCGGCTCAATACCCGCAGCGCTTCGATCTTCTGGAGGTTGTTCAGCGTCGATTCCATTAACCCGTTTATCAGGTATACATTGGTGGAATCGTTGCTTTCATTTTTAAAGGGCAGTACCACGATCGATTGTTCAGGGACATCCTTTTCAGCACGCTTATAATAATAGAAAAGGACGGCCGAAAGGACGGCAAGCCCCGTCAGGATGGCAAGGATGACGTGTTTCCGGCGGTTAGTACCGGCTTCCTGGTCTGGCGTGATTTCCGAAGGTGCTCTTTTACCCGCCTCGCCAGGCGGGTAGCCGTAATGTTCGCGAAAGCATTTGATGAAATAAGAAGTGCTGTTGAAACCTACCTGTTGGGAAATTTCGGAAACATTTGAAGCGGTGTTCTGCAACAACAGCATAGCCCGTTTTAACCGGGCTTCGCGGATGAGCTGGTTCACCGGTTTGCGGGTCGACTTTTTTACTTTTCGCAGCAGGTTCGACCGGCTCATATTCATCGCTTCAGCCAGTTCAGTCACCCCGAATTGCTCATTCACGAGGTTTTTTTCGATGATGCTATCGAGCTGGTTTAAAAAATGGATATCGGATGCAGGAGAATCGGACATGCGGTGCCAAACGAAGTAAAGTCGAACGCGATTTTACAGAAAAGTTCTCACAATAATCCTATGAGATGTACAGTAAAGGTTTAGCTGCTTAGGTCGGGCGTGGTACGCCGGTGTTCTTTAAGTTTTTGTCTTGTAACCCTGAGGCTGGAAACAAGGAAGGGGGGAGTTTTTATTCCGCCAGAGGAGTAAATGATGAAGGTTTCCTGCTTACCGTTTTAACAACCTTTGGTTGATGAGATTCGTCAGGCTGTCACGGTAATTGCGGCTGATCGGCAACGACCTTGTACCCACCGTGAGCTCGTTGCCTTCAATAGACTCTATCCTGGAGCGGTTAACAAGAAAGGACTGATGTATTTTAATGAAGTCCGATGCCGGCAATTGGTTCTCAAGGCTCTTCATGGTAAGATAGGCAATGATCTTTTTGCGGTCTGTGCAAATTGTCAGATAGTTTCCGGATACTTCGGCATAAAGGATATCATTCAATTCAACTTTTTCAATACGTTTTTCACTTTTAATGAATATGTACGACGGTTGCAGCGTGTTCCCGGGCTGAGTCTTCATTTCATAAAAGTCTTTGGCCTTTTGTACGGCTTTCAGAAACCGGTGTAAGGCGAATGGTTTTAAAAGATAATCGATGATGTCGAGTTCGTAACCGTCAAGTGCGTATTGAGGGAATGCAGTTGTCAGGATGACCATTGAATCGATATTGACCCTCTTGAGCATTTCCAGGCCCGATACCTTCGGCATCTCGATATCAAGAAAAATGAGGTCCGGCCGGTTGTTGTTAAGGAACTCCTCGGCAGTCATTGCACTCTCAAATTTCCCCTGTAAATCCAGGTATGGAACCTGTTCCGTAAACTCATGAAGGATCTTTCTGGCGACCGGCTCATCGTCCACGATTATACAGCTGAGTCTTTTCATATCGTAAGCGTTAACTGCACGCGGTAAACGTTGTTTTCGGTTTTTATTTCCAGATGGTAACGGTCTTTATACAACAATTCCAGCCTCCGTGTGGCATTGATAAGACCGATACCTCCCGGTGAAGACGCCGCTTCATCGTATGTATTCTCGCAGGTAAATTCGATTTTATCTCCCGTCTGTTTCAGTGAGATGATAATACGATTGATCGCTTTGTCTTCCCGGGAAACGTATTTGAAGGCATTTTCAACGAAGGTCATAAAAATCAACGGGGCGACCTTGACTGTTCCGTCTGTATAATTGATGTCCAGTGTCACTTCCAGGTTGTCGTTGCTGCGGGCTTTTTGCAGCGCCACATAGTTCCGGAGGTGTTTGATCTCTTTTTCGATCGCTATCATGTCGACATCGGCATCGTATAGGTTGTATCTGAGCAAGTCGGAAAATTGTACCAGCATATTTCTGGCCTGGCTGTTACCCATGTCGATAGAACCGTAAATGGTGTTGAGGCCATTAAAGAGGAAGTGGGGATTGATCTGCAAACGCAGGTATTTCAATTCCGTCTGTAATTGGTTGATGTGACTGTTTTTTACCTGTTCCTGCTGTTCGGCCCACTTCTGCGTTACGTATAACATCGAGGTGATCACGGTGCAACACATTCCATATACGAAGTTGTCCCAAAATCCGGAACTGGTTTCCGTGACCGGATCGTGGAAAACGGTCTCGTGAATGAAACTGTTATAATGATTCATTGCGAACGTATAAAGGAAAACCAGTCCGATCAATGCTGACGCGTACGCGCCGAAGAATTTTTTATCCAAAAGACTGGGGATCAGGAATACCTTGTTTGCCAGGATCAGCAGGCCAAAAAGAAACAGGTGGGAGAATATGGTAGCGAGATAGGAAAAGCAATCGAGTACGCTCTCGCCGGTATATAGGGGTTTTTCGACCACCAGCGCTCCGATGTAGGCAGCACAAAAAAGTAAATAAGCGGTTCGTTTGTTGGTAAGCATTGTTTTTCCTGGCATGAAGATATCCCATTAAATTGAAAACCGGAAGCCCTCCTTTGGTGGCACATCCGGATTTCTGTCAGGACGGAACAGGTATCACGCAAAACCTGCCGTCTGTCATAAAAATTTGATTTAAGTTCTGTTTATTATTCCCGTGATCTTCCGGTTAGCCCGGGCCATGCGCTACGAATTTTCAAAAAATACACCATTACACATTGTCATGCGATTTAGGTTTGTTTTGTAGAATATACGTTCGTCTGTCACAGGATGTTCTCAAATGACGGCGTGACGCTTAATTTTACAAAACAAACGCAGGATACGGTCCGTTTGAAAACCAGGATCATTTAACCCAAAACGAAAGATGAAAAACATAATACAGTTCGGAGAAAATGTGCCGGGATATGATATCCCGGTATTGAATGAACGCGAGATAAGGGCGGCGGCCGGTATTTTGTTTCTCGTCATTTACACATCGCTGATGCTCATTTTGTTCGACGGCGATTTCAGGCTGGCTAAATATGCAATCGCTGTTTTTTTTGCGGACTTTATGGTAAGAGTCTTTATCAATCCCAAATTTTCGCCGTCGCTGATAATTGGCCGTTTGATCGTACGCAACCAGGTGCCGGAGTATGTGGGAGCAAAACAAAAAAGATTTGCCTGGATAATTGGTGTTTTGCTATCCGGTTCCATGTTTGCCTTGCTGATTGTGGTAAATGCTTACAGTCCGTTTACCGGTATTATCTGCCTCCTGTGCCTGATCTTTTTATTCTTCGAGGCGGTGTTTGGAATATGCCTGGCATGTAAAGTTTACCGGGTTGTCTATGGCGAGAAAGCGCAGTATTGCGCTGGGGAGGTATGCGATGTGAAATCCAGGCAACCCATCCAACGCACATCCGGCGCCCAACTCGCGGTTGTATTTGTCTTTATCGTTGGCATTTTCCTGATGGTCCGGTTTTTCGCCCCCGTGATCAATGTAGCGCCTCACAACATGTTCGCAAAGAATAATGCGAAAACAAAGTAAGGATGACTTCCGTGATGTCGCTGGAGAATTATTTTCATCCGTTCCGGGAGAACACCATCGGCCGCGGCCAGACGTTCTGTTTTCCATCCGGGCAAAAGGAGATCATATATGCCGACTGGACAGCGAGTGCGAGAGGATACCGGCCGATCGAAAACTGTTTACAGAATGAGGTAGCACCTTTTTTCGCAAATACCCACACCCAGTCGACCGCGACAGGGAAGCTGATGACGGAGGCGTACGAAGAAGCCAAAGCTACCGTGAAAGAACACGTCCGTGCGAATGCAGATGATGTATTGATCTTCTGTGGTAGTGGAATGACATCCGCCGTTAACAAATTGCAACGCCTCCTCGGCATGCGAATACCCGAACGATCCGTTGCTTACATGACCGAAGGAAAACCACCGCGCATCGATGAGACGTTAAGACCCGTTGTGTTCGTGACGGGTATGGAACACCACAGTAATCATGTTTCCTGGCTTGAAACGATTGCTACAGTAGAGATCATCGGTCAAACCAGTGATGGCAACGTTGACCTGGAACACTTCGAAAAGCTGCTCATAGCATACAAGTCCAGAAAAAACAAGATCGCGGCGGTGACAGCCTGTTCGAATGTTACCGGCATCCAGACACCGTATCACGAAATAGCAAAGCTGATCCATCGCTATAACGGGTTGTGCTTTGTCGACTTCGCCTGTTCTGCTCCCTATGTTCACATCGATATGCATCCGGAAGACGACAGCGCACACCTGGATGCGATCTATTTTTCAATGCACAAATTTTTGGGTGGACCGGGCACGCCGGGCGTCCTGATATTTGACCGGAGGATTTACAACAATACAGTGCCCGATCATCCGGGTGGTGGAACGATAATGTACAGTAATCCATGGAAGGCACGGCAATACGTATCCGATATTGAGTCGCGGGAAGACGGCGGAACACCTGCCATCCTGCAGGGAATAAAAGCCGCCATGTGTATCCGGCTGAAGGAAGCGATGGGTATTTCAAATATCCTGCGGCGTGAGGAAGAACTGTTGCAGAGGGTATTTTTCCGTTTTTCCGAAATGAAGAATGTTACCGTATTGCAAGGCGACCAGAAGAAAAGACTTGGTATTTTTTCATTTATGGTAACAGGCGCTCACTATAACCTCATCGTCAGGTTGCTTAACGACAAGTTTGGTATACAAGCAAGGGGCGGATGTTCCTGCGCCGGCACATATGGACATCTGTTGCTGAATGTAGACCCGGTGCAGTCCTGCGATATCTGGAGGGCCATCGATTCGGGGGATCTTTCAAACAAGCCCGGTTGGATCAGAATTTCGTTACATCCAACCATGACCGGTAACGAAATCGAGTTTATTATGGATGCCATTGAATCCACTGCATCGAGCTTCCGCGAATGGATGGCCGATTATCACTATAATCCGGCATCTAACGAGTACACAATCGACACAGAAATGGTAAACAAACAACATCGCGTCAGGAAATGGTTTACCATTCGGTGATGTCGATGCGTGTAATCGCGGGGATTGTCATCAACACGTCTGATCACTCTGCCTTCGAGCTGCATCACACGGCTGGTGAATTCCGTGGTTTTTTAAATCGTGTTTTTATGCCGAACGGGTAACACAAGTTGATTTTTTCACGGTGGAACTGTTCTACCCAACCTGGGCCTCCTGTGTATAGGTAAGTTTTCCCAATTCCTTCAGTCTTCGCACATGTGAAATAAACGCGTCCGCTAAACTAGTTTTCAGGTTGTAATGATAACCGAACTTACGGGCGGTTGCCTCAACGATCGGGGCGATCTCCCGGTAATATATATGACAGACCTTTGGAAAAAGGTGGTGTTCTATCTGGAAGTTCAGGCCACCGGCGTACCAATTCAGGAGGAGATTATTTCTGGCGAAGTCTGAGGTAGCGCGGAGCTCATGAACGGCCCATTCATTTTTTATGACGCCATTCCGGTCGGGAACGGGTTGTTCGGTGCCTTCCACCACGTGTGCCATTTGAAACACGGTACTCATGATCATACCGGCAGTGATGTGTAAGATACTAAAACCCAGAAGTACCTGCCACCACGTATAGCCGGTAAGCAACAAAGGCAGGCCAATTACAACCAAGACGTAAATCGCTTTCGTAGTGATCAGCTTCAGCATTTCCCTTCCCGGATTTGCGTTTTGCTCCCGGGTTATACCGATTTTATTAAATTCAATTAACTGGCCGAAATCCGTCACCAGCTTGGATAAAGTCATTAGTCCATAGAACAAAAACGCGTAGATGAATTGATACTGATGGAATTTTTTCAGGGGAGAGTGATCGCAAAGGCGGATTACGGCTTTCGTCTCTATATCCCTGTCGAAACCATAAATATTGGTATAGGTATGGTGTAATATGTTATGCTGAATTTTCCAGTTCAATGTATTGCTTCCCAACAAATACATTGTAGAGGCAAAGAGCTTATTCACCCACTGTTTGCCGGAAAACGCCCCGTGTGCCGCATCGTGCATAACCGACATACCGATGCCGGCTTCTCCAATCCCCATTAGCACGACAAGCAGTAGTGCTGACCACGTGCCCGGCTGAACGGTTATGAGGACAATAAAGGGTGCAATGTAAAGTGATAACATGATTATGGCTTTCAGCAACATGGCTGTATTCCCCTTTGTTGAAAGCCCCTTGTCTTTGAAATACTTATTAACGTTCTCCCTTACGGCAATTCCAAACTGTTTTTCGTTTGGGTCGTTGCTGATGAATTTTAATGTTTTCATACCGGCATGATTATAATTTTCCCATGTACCGGGGCGTGCGGACCTGTCCTGGCACAAAAAATTCCAATCGAAAATTAATTTTTGAGTTTTTTTTCCGGATTGACATACATCAAGTGGCAGTGTGATATTTGTCATTCCGGGTCTTATCATTCACAGCGTAACGATACTGAAGTGCAAAGCGTCACCACTGGACATACAATCACGGAGCAATCGTTGAAATGGGCAGGAGTGGAGTTGCAGGTTAGAATGGTGATCAATGAGCATGACGGGACCATGATAATTATCATAACAGGAGGATAGAAATGAATGATCGAAATCAGGCTGTCCGAATTCCGTAAATCGTACTATTGTACAATCTTTAAGACATCATAATTGATCTTTGAATGAAAAAAACGGGTTCAGTGTTCCTGTTCTTCACAGGAAAAGGCGGGGTTGGTAAGACTTCGCTCGCATGCGCGACCGCTGTAAAATATGCGGACGAAGGAAAATCAGTTCTTCTTGTCAGCACTGACCCTGCTTCCAACCTTGAGGACGTGTTGGAGTCCCCTGTAAAGGATACGATGACACCAAATAAAACCCTCAGTTCCCTTTTTACGGTTAATATCAACCCAGAAACCTCGGCTAAGGAGTACCGCGAAAGAGCCGTCAGCCCCCTTAAGGGTGTGGTTTCTTCAGACGAGATAAGAAAAATAGAAGAGGGACTTTCCGGAGCCTGCACAACCGAAATAGCTTCGTTCGACGAGTTCTCGCGTTTTATAACCGGCGAAGGAAACCCGCAGCTGTTTGATGTTATCATCTTTGATACGGCGCCAACCGGTCATACCCTTCGCCTTTTGGAATTACCAGCTGCCTGGGATAATTTCCTTGACAATAACCCCAACGGAGCAACCTGTATCGGTCCTTCCTCGGCTTTAATGAGCAGTCGTGAACGATATGATAAAGTAATCGAATGTTTAAAGGACGCCGGGCAAACGTCGTTTTACCTGGTGGCACGCCCAGATAAAGCTTCACTGAAAGAAGCGGCGCGCACAAGTGCAGAGTTGAGAGGATTAGGTTTGGCCAATCAGAAATTAATGATCAACGGAATATTTAAGGTGACAGATAAGTCAGATCCTGTTGGCTTGCAGATGGAGAAAATATCGGAAAAGGAGCTGTCTGAGATACCTGAGGAATTAAAGAACCTTGAAATTTTCAATTTTCCATTGCTCCCTTATAATGTACTGGGTATAGAAAAATTGAGATCACTTTTGGACAAGGATCTGCAGGAAAAAATTATCAGACAAGAAATATCAAAAATCCCTTCGGAAATTAGTCATCTTGACGATTTGACCAAGCTTGTAAATTCTCTGGAGGAAAGCGGCAAGGGATTAATAATGACAATGGGCAAAGGTGGAGTCGGGAAAACTATCGTAGCGGCATCAATCGCAACCATACTGGCAAAACGGGGCCATCAGGTTCTTTTAACAACGACCGATCCGGCAGCCCACATCCGGGACTTTATGAATCAACTGGATAATCTGCCCGAAACGCTAACGATCGAAAGAATCGATCCGAAAGCCGAGACCAGGCGTTACACAGACAGCGTTTTTGAAAGCAAAGGTGCTTCGCTAAACGAGGAGGGTAAAAAATTGTTGCTCGAAGATCTTAAATCACCCTGTACGGAAGAGGTTGCCGTCTTTCATGCATTTTCAAGGTCTATTAACAAAGCAAAAAGACAATTTGTTGTGATCGATACGGCACCTACGGGTCACACGCTGCTTCTCCTGGATACGACGGGAAGTTACCATAAAGAAATTTTAAAAAAACTGAGCACAGATCCATCTAAAATTAAAACGCCGTTGATGTTTTTGCAGGACAAGGATTTTTCCAAAATAATTCTGGTTGCATTGCCGGAGACAACACCAATGAGAGAGGCGGAGAGCCTTCAAAATGATCTAAAACGAGCAGGAATTGTCCCCTTTGCCTGGGTAATTAATCAATGCCTTTCTTCCGTCGAAGGACTTAAGGATCCGGTACTAAAAATACGTGCCGCATCTGAGATCGGTATTATCAATAAAATAAAGGATAAATTAGCTGTCAGGACCTACGCTATCCCATACCTGCCGAAGACTGAATTATTACCGGCAATACTTGAGCGCTACTTTACAGATGGAATCACTCAGGAGAGGCACGCGAGTATTTCTTGAGCTCGTGAAAAGTTTTCATGGCAGATCTGATGATCAGCAGCGAATATTTCCGGGTAAAAAACCGGGATCATTCTATTTTGAAATTATCAGATACGGAAACCAGCTTTCCAAATGGATCGCGCATAAAGCTCGTCAACACTGTCCCGAATCCCGCTACGTGGGCTTTGTCGTACATATACAGTAACCGGGCATTCGGCATTGTTCTTTTGATCAGCCGGTTATAAAACGGACGGGTCCAGGGATCCAACTCGCCGGCCGATATCAGTGCGGGAATTTGGGAGTATACTGGTGTCTTAACGTAGGATGGTTCCGGGCTTACCTTCCAGCAGTCGCAGATCTTGTGGTCAGGATTGTTAAATGGATAGGCGGCAAGCCAGGGTACAATTTTGTCCTGCTCCCTGACTCTTAATATGTCGGAGTATGCTATTTGTTCGGAGCAGTAAACCGACAATCTCATTCCATATGAGATGCTTTTATTCCCGGCGTACTTGTTATTCAATACATCCGTTACGTGTTGTTCGTGATGCCCCTGTACAATATCATCAATGATGCCGGGTACGGTTTGGTAGGCGGAGTTATTCAATTTGTTAAAAATGGCATCTAACAATTCGTTTTTGGAGTACTTAACATAATATGCCGGCACACCTTCTTTTTCCTGGTACAGGATAACAAATTGCTTGCCTGAAATCTCCGTGAAATATTTCCGAAAGCGCTGTTTAAGGTCAGGATATATCTTATTTTGATCCGGGTCTTTTTCCACCCGGTCGAATAATGTATTAAGTGCTTCGTCGTGATTGAACAGTGCGTGTTCTTCGTACTTTACGTAAGCTGGCAACGGCGAATTGAGCAACAGCGACTTAATACCTTCCGGGTGATTGCGGGCAACGGTGAGCATCAGTCCGCCGCTGTACGAAACGCCAAATAAAGTGAGGGAGTCAATGCGAAGGACTTTTTTCAGTTCGGAAATGTCGGCAGCCGATTCAATCGTATTGTAGGCAGAAAGGTCAACACCTTGTTTTATGAATTTTTTCCTGCAGTTCTTTACCGCGATGCTTATCAGGCTGTCTTTCGACTGGTTAAAACGGTATGCATTTCTGATGGCTTCATCAATTCCTTCGCAGTCCAGACTTGGAGTGGCATTTTTTGTTCCACGCTGGTCAAAAAAAATAAAGCCGCCAAAAGCAAACCGTTCCGAGTTGTACCGCAGGCTGTCACCTGTAATAATGGTAGCGTATCCAGGACCTCCGCCGGTATACAGGACGATGTTTTTCGTGGAGTCCTGACCCGGTCTTCTTGCAAAGATGAAAGGGATTTTGACAAGGTTTTTATTGGGCCTCTTTCTATTCTCCTGCACAACCAATTTTCCGCAAATCGCCTTTAACCGGACATCCACCTTCATAAGACAGGGACATGGTTCGATATAAGGGGTATGAGCCTGCGGGTAGGCCACCTGCCACAATGAAGCGAGAATAAGAAACGGTACAATTCTTTTCATTCCTTTTTAACAGCAAGAAAGGTTCAATTATATAATGTTTAAAGTAAAAAACGGACAAATTACTCCGCCTTCGACGTCAGGGTCGAACCTGTAAATATTTTTACATCCTTTGAAAAATGACTGAAATCATAGTAGCCGAAATCGTAAGGGCAGAAGGTTTTGGAATCCGACTGATAACGGGTTAATGCTTCCCGGCAGCGGATAATGGAAAGAAAGTGTTTGGGAGGGGTACCTATGGCCTGGTGAAAATACCGGTTAAATGTTTTTTCGCTTACGTTCAGTAGAAAGGCGAGTTCAGTCAGTTTTGTAGCCATTTCGCCTGTCCGGAACAGGTCAATCGATTTTTTTACGCATTGAATGTGGAATTTGCCGGCGTAATTTTTTCTCAATTTTTCCAGGAACACCTGTTCAAGGAAACGGACCTTGTCATCAAGGGAAAAGAAACACCTGACCTTTTTTAAAATACCAGCGCTCAGTACTTCATTCGCATTGACAATGTCGTGTCCGATTTTAGCCTGACTGATTCCGAAAATGGACTCAAATCCAAGCGGACGGAATTTGATGGTGAAGATGTGATCTGCGGGCTGATTTATTCGCTCCAGCATCGTATTCCGAAGAACCAGGATATCTGATTTTTCATCCACGTAATTCACTCCCAGCCCATTGTGAACATGATAAGGAGAACCCAGGTTTATCCAAATGGTAGGTGTGAAGCTTGGGAATAGCTTTACCGTGAAATGACTCGTCCCGATGTAACGGTGGCTCGCCTCCGGCGATGTTTCCGAAAAGAATTCGATGTATTCAGCCAATTCAGGACAGGGATCTTTGAATAAATAGAGCTTTCGTATGTCATCAAATATTTCTGTCATTTCCTGAACCTTGTCGGATGTCTGCGCACAACTCTTGTTAACTTAGTTCAGGCGGAATAGTTACGCAAAAACTCAGAATATGACTGGTTCTGGCAATGTCGATAGTTCCAAACCGGCAAACTGAGAGTGTTGAATAAAAAAAATCGTTTTATGATTGCAGACTAATGTATAAAATTTATATATTTAAGTAAATTATATATATAGAATGTCTAAAAACGAATTTGTAAAGGGAACGCTGAAGACCATCATTCTTAAGCTTCTGGCTCAGGATAAACAAATGTATGGCTATGAGATCACCCAGCGGGTGGCGCAATTATCGAAGGATGAGATCAGGCTTACTTTCGGCGCCCTGTATCCGACCTTGTACAAACTGGAGGCGGACGGTCTGCTGATCACTACCACAGAGATTGTGGATAATCGTGCGCGGAAGTATTATTCGCTCACTCCGGCCGGCAGGAAACTGGCGAAGGTGAAGATATCCGAACTGAAACAATTTACGGAGATTCTCAGCGCCATTCTGGATGATAGTTCAAAACCGGGCCTTACCATGAAAGTATGGGCAAGCTAACGGATGTCCAGAAGGATGAATTGCGGAAATACCTGTTAAGCCAGGGACTTACCTTTAAACCACTCCTCGATGAAATGGCCGATCACATGAGTTGTGAGGTGGAAGAACGTATGGACGAGGGCAGATCCTTTCGCGAATCGTTCAGCGATGTTACGACTGAGATATCAGACAATCATTTTCAACAAATACAAAAACAAGTTATGGACACCATCAACAAACGTTTTACGCTGGCAAGGGGCTTTTCTTTTCTCGCGTTGGGTTTCCTGATAATCAGTACATTGTTCAAGATCATGCACCTCCAATACGCGGGTGAAGTGCTTTTGCTGGCTTTGGCGTTTCTCGCGGTATCTCTGGTAACGGCATCGCTGACGGGAATCTCACGCAACCGCGAAAAAAAAGGAGCTGCGGTAGTCGTAGCCATCACCCTGGGAATAGTCGCATTGCTGATTGGATACGGCTTCAAGATCATGCACCTGGCCGGCGCCGACAATATTATCCTCGGGACGGTGTGTGTGCTTGTGGCGTCGACGCTGGTTAACACCGTATACGTCTTTCAGTATGCGACTGGCAAGGGAAACCTGCTGACATTTCTCCACGAAAAGTATACACCGGGAATCGAACGGTTTTTCTTTTTCCTGCTGCTTCCCCTCGTGGTGTATAAGATATCCACCATTTTAATGGCGTCGGAAAGCCTTCCGGGGAACATGGCGTTGCTGGTGATCATTTTCGGTTCCGGGCTTCAGTTTATCGCCTTGTGCTGGCGTACAACGGAAAAGGATTTATCGAAACGCGACACCATGACATTAGCGGCAACTATGGTATCGTGCGTCTGCCTGCTTTTACCTTTTTTGGGACCACCGCTTCCCATTGGCGTCCGCATTGTGATCATTATGCTTTTTAACGTAGTGGCCGGATGGCTGGCTTACCGCATGGAGCATGAACCCAAACGTTTTGTCTGGCTGCTGGTCGTACTGGGTCAGATCGTATTTATTGGATGGGGACTTATCCGGCTCGGTACAATTCCTGCTTCCTTTCACTCGTTTTTTTTCAATCTCCCCATCCTGTTAATATTAACAATGGGACTCTTGTTCACGAGAAAGGAAGGTACACTCCGCGCTTACATGGTTATAGTACTCAGTTCCTACCTGTTTGAGTACATGATGTAACGCAAAGAAAATTCCGATTTGTGTCATGCTACTTGACGCCTGACTTATCCGCCGGCAATTAAAACGTCGGCGCTGTTAATCGTCACGGAATTTTCTGGTGCTATGTACAACTATTTGTCTTTTTAGTTCATCAGTATTGACACGGGAACAATTTGCCGGGATACCCGTGCCGTTTTCAATACAGACTCTAACAGGTGATATAATGAGACTGAATTATTTCAAGGTTGCCATCCGCAACATGCTTGCGCAGAAATTTTATTCATCCCTGAATATTCTGGGATTGGCTGTGGGTATGGCTGCGTCTTTTTTGATCATGTTATATGTAACCGAGGAAATGACATTCGATCGCTTTCATTACGATTATCAGAACATTTATCAGACCGGGATGCACGTGAGGATCGGCGGGCAGGAATTTAAAGTGGCTTCGTCATGTCCTCCACTGGCTGCCGCAATGCTCGATGAAATTCCCGGAGTGGAACAGGCGACGCGGCTCATTCCGCGAGAGACGGTTTTGATGAAGTATGAAGATAAAAGTTTTACGGAGGAACGAGTCTTTATGGCGGATTCAAACTTTTTTGTGTTTTTCAGTTTTCCCCTTCTTGAAGGCGATGCTAGCACTGCACTAAAGGCGCCTCATTCAATTGTACTGACCACCGCTTCGGCGTTACGGTATTTTGCCAACGAACAGGCTGTTGGCAGGATCATCACGGTCGATAAGGAAGCTTTTACCGTTACCGGCGTAGCGGCTGTACCACCTTCGAATTCACAGATACAGTTCGATATGTTGCTTTCGTCCGCGTCGGACATAGCCTACCGGAACGCCGGGTGGGATGATTCGGACGGAACACTCACCTATTTCAGAAAGAACCCCGACACCCCATTACCTTCAGTTGAGTCGAAACTCAGAGACTTTGTCATGCGCCACATTGCACCTCAGATAGAACAAGGTTTTAATGTAAGTTTTGCGGATTTTGAAAAGCAGGGAGGTATCTACACCTTTTTCACGTACGCCCTTTCCGAAAGCCATTTATACCATCCGGAAATCGCGGATACACCGATTCCGCCGGGAGATGCCAGGAATGTTTACATCTTGTCAGGTGTTGGTGTATTTATTCTGCTGGTGGCCTGTATCAATTTTATGAACCTGTCGACAGCTCGCTCGGCCAGGCGTGCCAAAGAAGTAGGCCTGCGGAAAACCGTGGGATCTTCGCGAAGCCAGCTGATTATTCAGTTCTTAACCGAATCGTCAGTCCTGGTGCTCGTAGCAACCGTCATCGGGATCGCTTTATGTTATCTATGTATTCCCGCCTTTAATCTCCTGACCGGAAAGGCCCTGGTCTTTCAACAATTGATGTCACCGGCAACGCTGGTAACGGCGTCGGTCATCTTTGTGATAACCGCGTTGCTTGCGGGAAGTTACCCCGCGTTTTACCTGACCTCTTTTAATCCTGCAGATGTACTGAAGGGCAGGACAAAAACGTCGGGAAAAAGCAAAACATTGAGGAGTCTGCTGGTTGTGATCCAGTTTTCCATTTCCACAGCGCTCATCATTTGTACGATGGTGGTGTTCAGGCAGCTCCGCTTTTTGCAGGACAAAGGAATTGGTCTCGATAACCGGCATGTCCTCGAGCTCCATCAGGCGGACAAGTTGGGCAACAACCATGGCGTATTTCGCGACGCGCTGCGCAACGTACCTGGAATCGTAAATGCCAGTTACACCACGAACAGTTTTCCTGGCGTGAATGCGGCGGTCGGATTTCATGTTGAGGGACTGGAAAAGGATATGATGTTTCCTTTTTATTCCGCTGATTACAATCACCTGGAAGTCCTGAAAATCGAACTTGCGGATGGACGGTATTTTTCCCCGGAATTCCCGGCGGACACGCTGACCTGTGTCATCAATGAGGCTGCAGCAAAGGAGCTGGGATGGACGGATCCACTGGGCAGAAAAATCAAAATAGACGAGCGGTTCGCCCCTCAGGTGATCGGCGTCGTAAAGGACTTTAATTTTGAAACAGCAAAAATAAAGGTCAGACCTCTGATCATCCTGCCGAAGCAGCAGTCGGACAATTTGCTGATACGCTACACGGGCAATGCCGGCGATGCGGTCGCGGCCCTGGAACGTTTGTGGAAACAGTATGCACCGGGTGAACCTTGCGATTATACTTTTCTGGATGAGGACTTCGATCATGTTTTCCGGGAAGAACGGCGACTTGGACAATTGTTCGCATCGCTGAGTGGTGTTGCCATCTTTATTGCCTGTCTCGGCCTCCTCGGACTGGCTTCATTTACTGCTGAACAACGAACGAAGGAAATTGGTATCCGAAAGGTGTTAGGCGCAACAGTATCATCCGTAAACTCGATGTTGTCGAAGGAATTTTTAATACTGGTATTGATTTCTTTTGCGATTGCATCGGCTGTTTCCTGGATGACGATGAACGCCTGGCTGAACACATTTGCCTATCGTATTGAACAGGAACCGTTCGTATTTGTGCTGGCCGCCATTATCGCTATCGGCCTGGCCTGGATAACGGTCAGTTATCATTTTATCAGGGCTGCCCGCTCGAGCCCGGTGGACGCGTTACGTTGTGATCAGTAGATTTTAGCGATATCTTCGTTTCGTAAACTCGGATACTTTTAGGATATTCGGTTATGGCACAAATCGCAGGACAGGATGACCGTAAAAAACCGAGCCTCCTCAAGGCTATCCTTACCGCCGGACTACTGGCCGGAACGTTGGATATTACAGCAGCAAGTGTGCAGACACTGATCAATGGAAGGAGTCCCCTGAACATGTTAAAGTTTGTGGCCAGCGGAATATTTGGCACCGCTTCGCTTACAGGCGGAACGGCGTTTGCCTTTTACGGGCTGTTCTTTCATTATTGCATCGCGATGGCATGGACAGTGCTCTTTTTTTTGACCTATCCGAAGTTCACGTTTTTGTCCCGGAACAGGGTGGTTACGGGTATCGGCTATGGGTTATTCGTATGGCTGGCGATGTCGCAAGTGGTCCTGCCGTTATCCAATACACCGGCGTTTCCATTCCGGATTTCCGGGGCGATCATCGCCGCACTGATCTTAGTGGCGGCTATCGGGTTGCCTCTTTCTTATATGGCGCACAAATTTTATTCGTCGCGGAAAACGATTGGTTAGTCAGGAGGCGGTTGGAGTGGTTCGGTCCGAAGGAGACGATGCAGATGGGTTGCGGATATACGAAGGTGTGCAATTAACGTATGGGTCAATTCCCTGCAACGGTCACGGTGTTGGTAAGTTTGGTTATGTTGAATAGTATACTCGCAACTTTTTACGAGCGGGATATCCGCAAACTGATCGAAGAGGTCAATCTGTTCAGGAGTGAAGAAGATCTGTGGAAAACGCACGGGACCATCAGGAACCCGGGCGGCAACCTTGTGTTACATATCATCGGGGGAAAGAATTTCCTGATTGGCGCTACCCTTGGCGGAACGGGATATCTCCGTGACCGCGACAGCGAGTTTACACGGAAAGGAGTGGAGCGAAAAGTTCTCGTAGCTCAACTGGAAGGTCTGATCCCCATGATCACCGGGGTATTGAAGGTTATCGACCTCGAGGCAGATTATCCGATACCCTTCGACGACGCGAAACGATCGAACCGCTACGTGCTGGTACAGTTACTGGTTCATTTGAACTATCATCTTGGGCAAGTTAACTACCTGCGGCGCAGCCTGGAAGCCGATACTGGTTGAAGTAAGCCACAAAAAATGCCGCGCTTGATTAAGCAAGGATGTTGCGTGGTCATATGTGAGAAGACGAAGATCGACTTGTCGTGTTGTCTGATTAACAGGAGCGAAGCACGAACGAAGTGGTGTGATCCGTTATGGTTTTTTCACAGGTACAACAGACGGATCGTATGTAGAGCCTGCGGCCACCTGCACCATGGTGATACGGACGTTGGTAGGAAAGTATCTTTCATGGTCAGCCCGTTTGTGAGCATGCCCTTGTCCGCCGCTGTCGTCTTTGATCACAAGGTCCATTTGTTTGATACCCTCGCTCCAGATAATCGATTCGTTCTCCCAGAACGAAGTCATGGGAACATCTTTCTCATAGATGCCGGGTTCGAGATACAGGTCCGTATTCGTACAGCCGTAGCCGTTTCCCCGGCCCTTGTTCGGAATATAGCATAGTGTCCACGTTGTCGGAGCATTTCCGGGCGGCTTTTCAAATACTTCGAGACGGATATGAACAGTACCGTTCCGGTAGTCTACAGGCGTAGTCCAGTCTTTTGGAACATCCGGGCTCAGCATGTTGCCGGTGACATAATAATGCGATTTACTCGGGGTCGAGTTGTCGGCGTTTTCTTTTGTGTATACGAATGCTACATCGAACAGCGTAAACTGTTTGGATGTTCCCTGCGACTGACCGGGCAACGCCAGCGCGCAAAGCAGTAAAGCAAGATAAAGATATCTGATCATATGAGGTGATTTAGTTGGGTCGGGACTATGTTCATTTTTTCTTTTTCCCGGCCAGGAGCTGTTCATATTGCATTTTGTAAGCGGCCAGCGTTTCAGGTTTCCGCGAACGATCCGCTTTGATAATGGATAACAACAGATTGAGAGACTGGATTTTCACTTCGATTTCAGTCATCAGTTTTGTTTTGTCTATTGCCATAAGCGATCGTATATAAATCAGACAGCGGTTTGCCCGGTGATATTTTTCACCGGGATGTTTTCTTTTTTCTTCCCGATGATCAGCCGGATCCCGGTATCGTACGTGAAATAACTCCACATCCAGTTGATCAGCACCACCAGTTTGTTGCGAAACCCGATAAGAGAGATGAGGTGAACAAACATCCAGATAAACCAGGCCTTGAATCCCTGGGTTTTATACGTTCGCCCGAAGAATTTCAAGTCGGCTACAGCCTTATTGCGGCCAATCGTGGCCATGGAACCCTGGTCCTTATAACGGAATGGCTGAAGGGCTTCGCCGGCCACTAACCGCCGGATATTCTTCCCTAACCACCGTCCCTGTTGTATGGCTGGTTGCGCCATCATCCCAAAGCCTTCAGGATGCTCCTTCGTGACCATTGCGGCCATATCACCGATCGCAAAAATATTGGAATAACCTTCTACCTTGTTGTACGAGTCAACTTTCAGCCTGCTGCCGTGGCCGATAGCGGATGGGTTAATACCATCGATGACTGTGCCTGTAACGCCTGCGGCCCAGATCAACGTCCGTGTACAGAGCGACTCTCCCGTATCAAGTTGCACGTTGAGTCCATCATAGGATTTTACGCGGCAATTTAGCCATATCTTCACACCAGCGCGCTCTAGCAGTGCTTTCGCCTCAGCCGCCGCTTCATCGGACATACCCTTCAATAACTGCGGCCCGCTTTGTACCAGGTGAATATCCATGTTCACAAAGTTTAGTTCGGGATAGTCTTTAGGAAAAACGTGTTTGCGAAGTTCACTCAATGCCCCCGCGATTTCTACACCCGTAGGACCTCCGCCCACAATGACAAAATCCATCAGGCTGTTCATTTTCCGTTCGTCACTGACCTGAAGCGCCAATTCGAAATTTGTAAGGATGGTATTTCGAAGTGCCAGCGCATCTTCGATGGACTTGATCGCAATAGCCTTTTGTTGTATTTCCGTGTTGCCGTAAAAATTCGTTGCTGCACCGGTAGCGACCACGAGAAAATCGTAGTGAATATCTCCGATGGATGTTTCCAACAGTTGTTTTTCAGTATCGATGGCGAGCGCATCGGCCATCCGGAAATAAAACCCGGGCTGTTTTTCAAAGATTTTTCTGAATGGGTATATGATTGACGAGGGCTCGACTCCTGCCGTCGCCACCTGGTAAAGCAGCGGCTGAAAAGTGTGGAAATTCTGCCGGTCGATGACAACAACCTGAACGGGAACATTCCGGAGGGCTTTGGCCAGTTCGACGCCGCCAAATCCCCCTCCGATGATGACCACCCTTGGTTTATCGCTCTTTTCTATTAATGCCGTTTCTCGCATCGCGGGAATTTGGGATTAGTTGGTTGCACTCTAAAACCTAAAAATCGTCAAGCTAAAGTCGTAAATCTAAATTCGTCAATCCAGCAGCCACCTAAAGTGTACAATTTACAATTTTCGATTAAAGGGAACCCCCAACCATAAACCCAAAATAACTAATTCTCCCGCTGATTTACTTTTTTTGGCTAACCTCATTCAGCTGATCACTGGGCCGTTTTTTTGTTGTACCGGTTTCTGTATTCAAGGGGCGCTAGACCGGTAACCTTTTTGAAGATCGTTCGGAACGCTTTGGTGTCGTTGTATCCCACATCAAACATAACTTCGTTCACACTTTTGCGGGTTGTTTCAAAACTTCGCTTAGCGGCTTCCATTTTTACACGCTGCTGGTATTCCACCGGAGTGTTGCCTGTAGCTTTGATAAAGCGACGATCGAAGTTGCGCCTGCTTACGGCAAAGTCATGCGCCAGCTTTTCAAAGGAAAACCGTTCCTGCAAGTTATGCTCGATCACAGCCTGGGCTTTCTGAACCACCGGGTCGTCGTGATCTTTCTGACCGGTGAAAATGGTAAACACGGACTGACTGTCGCGATCGATATCGATCTGAAAGACCTTCGAACAGTAAATGGCGGTCTCACGGTCATAATATTTTTCCACGAGATATAAGATGAGATTCAGGAATGAAAACGCACCACCATTTGTGTACAGGCCCCGTTCGTCGGTGATGATCTTTTCCGGAACAAGACGGACAGCGGGATGCATCGTCCTGAAAGTTTCAACGGCCGCCCAATGCGTTGAGCAGGCTTTCCCGTCAAGCAATCCTGCCGCCCCGATCAGGAAAGCACCGGTGCAGATACTCGCTACTTCCGCCCCGTTTACATATTGTTTCCTGATCCATTCAACAAGCGGCGCGTTTTGCCCCACAACGTGCCGGTAGTCGTGATTCAGTGACGGGATCAGTATAAAATCCGTTTTTTTAATGCTCATCACAGTTCTGTGCGGCTGGATCGAAAACAACCCGTTGTACAGGTCCACGCGTTTGGACAAACCGGCCAGTTCAATTTGAAATACCGGGTTCTTCCCCCTTTGTTTCCAATATTCATTTGCCCTGGTCAGGATCTTAAACGAACCAACGATACTGCTTAAGTTGATCTTGCCGTCTGGAACGAGAATGGTGAGGCGTTTCATCTTTTTTGAACAAAACTAAATAACAACCATGTCCAGATCAACCCGTCAGTATGTCTATTTGACACCCTGGGAACTGGATTTCACGGGTAGTGAACATTGTCCTTACCGCGGCGCAACATTAAGCTTGTCGATATTTTTTTGAATGGTCTGCCGGTCCGTCTCCGTTTTGGCGAGTGAAAACGCTTGATAGAAATGGTGTATTGCTTTTTCGTTGTCAATACCGGTGTAGAGGTGTCCCAGGAGGGCGAAGTAGAGGTGATTGGTGGTCAGCCTTATCTTTTCAGCTTCGGCGATAGCTTCCGGTTTACCCTTGACTTTGGACAATGCATAGGTCCGGTTCAGTGCTGCTATAGGCGAATACTCAAGGGTAAGTAGCCGGTTGTAAAGTTGAAGGATGTTCTCCCATTTTTCTTTTGTATCGTCCTTCCGGGTGTTCCAGTAAGCGATGGCTGCCTGGAGGTGATATGTGGAAAGATCGGTTCCGCCGGACGCGCATTTCAGGTAATATGCTCCTTTACCGATCAGGTCGGTATTCCAGAGGCTGGTATCCTGTTCATCGTATAAGACAAGTTCCCCGTTCTTGTCCATTCGCGCATCGAACCGTGAGGCGTGAAAACACATCAGGGAGAGCAATGCGCATACCTGCGGTGTGTTGGTCGATTCGTGCTCTACAAGCATCGTACATAGCCGCATGGCCTCCACGCACAGTTCTTTCCTGACCGTCTGGTTTTGACTGACTGAATAGTATCCCTCGCTAAAAAGCAGGTAGATCGTCTTTAGTACAGCTGCCAATCGTACGCCGATTTCGTTTTGTTCCGGAAACGCAATACTGACTTTTTCGTCCCTGAGTTTTTCTTTCGCTCTTAACAGCCTCTTGTTGATCGTTTCTTTATTGGTGAGAAACGCATCAGCGATCTCCCCAATGCCAAAACCACAGAGGATCCGGAGCGACAACCCGATCTGGGCTTCTATCGAAATAACGGGATGGCAAATGGCAAACATCATCTGCAGTTGACTGTCGATTATGTTTTCCGGTGACAGATCAAGTTCTGCCTGGCCGGGAGAGTATAAATCGTTTTTCAGTTCTTTTGAAACCCTGCTTTCAAAAATGGAACTGCGCTGAAGTTTATTCCTGGCTTTGTTCGAGGCCACGTTATACAGCCATGCCGTTGGATTTGGCGGAATGTTATCGTAGCCCCAGGTTTGCGTCGCTGCGAGAAATGTATCACTGGCGATGTCCTCAGCATTTTCGATCTGATCCATACCAAAACGCTTACAGAGTACAGAAACCAATTTTCTGTACTCTGTCCGGAAAAGATGCGGTATCAGCCCCTGTTGTTCCTCCATTACTTATATATCCATATTAACGGGAATATTACCGCAACCCGCTGCAATCGTTTAGTGAACCCCATCTCCTTTGGCGATTCTCCTGACTTCCACACTGTTTCCTTCGCCCTGCAGGACAGGCGAACCCTTTGCAAATTCCACGGCTTCGTCTACCGAGTTTGCTTTTACAATGATATAGCCGCCGATCGTTTCCTTGATCTCACCGAAAGGACCGTTGGTGACGACGTTTTTGGACCGGACGACACGCGCGTCATCGAACGGCAGGCCATTACCGCCGCTATATTTGTTTTGTGCGGCGATACCTCCGATCCAGTCCATGGTTTGTTTCATCCAGATCTGCATTTGTTCGGGAGATACCAGTTTGCTGCCATCCTGGTGTCTGAAAATCAACATAAATTCGTCCATAGCGTAAAAAATTAGGTGTGATAAAATAATTGAATTGTACACCCATAACAAATGAGTTTCAGGAAATTGGACACGATCGTGCCTATTTTATTTGGGATCCCGGATTGCCTGTCGCCTCTCGTCAATCGCGAAGCTTAACTGGTCCTGTTTGAAACCCGGTTGGTCAACATTATTTCCAAATGAAATGCTGAAGGCGTTTATTTGAACAGAGACAACAGTTGAAGGATGAACCATAAAAAATATCCATGATAAGCAGGAGGGATTTTATGCGGGTGAGTGCCCTGGCGGGCGGAGGTATGCTGATTTCCATTGCGTTACCGGCGCGGAATCTGCCCGGGGCAAATCGTAGAGACGGAATAACGGCTATCAGTCCACTTCTGAGCATTGGTGAAGATAACAGTATTCATATCATCTTGTCGAAAGTCGAAATGGGGCAGGGGATGTGGACCACGTTGCCGATGTTAATGGCCGAAGAACTGGATTGCGACTGCAAAGACATCCAGGTTTCACACCGCCCGTCTGGGCGTAGCGATGATTTTAAAGACGATTTTCTCATGCAGTCCACCGGGGGTTCCGATTCAACACGTTCGCAATTTGAAAGGTACCGGCTGGCCGGTGCTACCGCCCGGAACATGCTGGTAACGGAAGCCGCCAGGCGACTTGATGTGAGGCCGGAAGATTGCCGCACCGAAAAGGGCTATGTCGTCGCCGGAACCCGACGCCTTACCTACGGGGAGCTGGCTGCTGCTGCGTCTGTACTGCCCGTTCCGGTTGTTAAACTACGGGAAGCGTCGGAATGGAAATACATTGGAAAACCGATGAAGCGCCTCGATGGGCCTGCGAAAATCAACGGTACGGCAGTTTATGGCATCGATATCCGGTTTCCGGGTTTACTCACCGCTGTCGTCACTCACGCACCGGTCTTTGGTGCAAAAGTGAAATCATTTGACGATTCCCGGACAAGATTAATTAATGGTGTCCGGGATGTTGTGGAAATACCAACAGGCATCGCTGTTATCGCAGATCATTACTGGGCCGCCAGCCGGGGGAGGGATGCTTTGAAGGTTGAATGGGATCTGGGTCCGCATTCGGCTATCAGCAGTACATCACTTTTGCAAGAGTATGCAAAGCTTAGCCACACAAAAGGCTTGACCGTTCAGCAACGCGGGACAATGAACGGCATGGCAACCGGCTTGAAAGAAACAGTGGACGTTACGCTCTCTGTACCGTACCTCGCGCATGCTCCTATGGAGCCGTTGAATTGTACGGTAAAGGTAACCGGTGGAAAATACGAAGTATGGGCGGGTACCCAATCGCCGTTGCATCATCAAAAAGAAGTGGCCGCTTTTCTGGGGTGTGACCCCGGCGATATCCTTTTTCATACCCCGTTGCTGGGCGGCAGTTTCGGGAGGAGGGGATCGTTTGATTCGGATTGGGTAATGGAGGCGGTGCGGATTGCCCGGCTCACGGGAAAATCCATTAAACTCGTCTGGTCGCGCGAAGACGATATCAAAGGGGGTTACTACCGCCCGGCCTATCTGCATCGGGTTGCCGTCGGGATCGGCACGGATGGATATCCCGTATCGTGGGAACATCATATTGTAGGGCAGTCGTTGTTTGTCAATACGCCTTTAGCCGATCTTATCGTTCACAAGGGTATTGACTACAGTTCCGTTGACGGAGTGAATGGTTCCCCGTACTTTGATCCGATACCGAATTACTCGGTCGAGTTGCATACTACCACCGTTGGTGTTCCGGTTTTAGCCTGGCGGGCGGTGGGGAATACTCATACGGCCTTCGTGATGGAAACCGTTGTGGACGAGCTTGCATCCAGGGCAGGAGTTGATCCGGTCGACTACCGCCGTTCGTTGCTAAAAAGTAGTCCCCGTCACCTGGCGGCGCTGAACCTGGCTGCGGCGAAGGCAGGGTGGGGTGATCCCGTGAAGGACGGAGTGTTCAAAGGAATCGCCGTTCATTCGTCCATGGGGAGTTGTGTCGCCCAGGTCGTGGAGTTATCGGTTGACGAGCAGAAAATAAAAATTCACCGTGTTGTCTGTGCGATTGACTGTGGCCTTGCCGTCAACCCGGATGGTGTTAAGGCACAGATGGAAGGTGGTATCGTATTCGGTCTAACGGCTTCCCTATACGGTGAGATCACGATCGAAAACGGCGTCGTGAAGCAAAGTAATTTCAATAATTACCGGATGCTTCGCATGCGTGAGACGCCCAAGGTGGAGGTATACATCGTGCCCAGCAACGAACCCATGGGTGGCGCGGGTGAGCCGGGTGTATCGCCCATCGCGCCGGCACTCGCCAACGCCTTGTTCGCGGCCACCGGCAAACGGATTCGCAGCCTGCCGGTCAGTCTCCACGACTTTAAATAAATATAATCAGACCGGATTTTTTTAACTTACGCCTGCCAGCCGTACAGGTGTGTTCTGACGTTTGCATTGCAAGGGTGAATTTTGCTGAACCATCCGTTTTTCGGGAACAGAATTTGATAGCACGGCTAATCAGAAATTGTGTTGCCGAACAGCCGATGGCGGTACGCAACGAAACCGAAACACCATGAAATTATACACCTGCAGCCGTTGTCATAACCTGCTTTACTTTGAGAACAACGTTTGCCTAAAATGCGGGCACACCCTGGGCTTCGACGCCTCGAAGCTGGACCTTATTCCCTTGCTTGCGCTGACTGATGGCGTCTATCAGGATATAACAAATCCCGGCAGGCTTTACCGCTTATGTTCAAATGCGGCATTTGGGACGTGCAACTGGATTGTTCCCGTCAACAGCCTCTCCGTGTTCTGCAGTGCCTGCGAACTCAACAGGACCATTCCATCCCTTACACCCGAAAATTTTGACCGATGGAAAAGGATTGAGGTCGCGAAACACAGGTTGATCTATTCGCTGATAAAACTGGATCTTCCCTTTGAACCCAAAACAACACCGGGTGATTCCGGGCTGGCATTCGACTTCCTCACCCGTGTTTCAGAAGGGGATCGCATCATGACCGGTCATGATCATGGGGTAATCACACTGAATATCGAAGAGGCCGATGAAGCAGAAAGGGTCCGGAACAAGCTTGACCTCGGGGAGAAATACCGCACGCTCCTGGGGCATTTCCGCCACGAAACGGGTCACTACTATTGGGATATCAAAATCAGAAATAAAGGTATCCAGCAAGCATTCCGTGAACTATTCGGAGATGAAACCCGGGATTATTCAACCGCTCTTCAATACTACTATACCAACGGGCCTGCGCCCGACTGGGCAGAGTATTTTATCAGCGCCTATGCAACCGCCCATCCCTGGGAGGATTGGGCGGAAAGCTGGTCGCACTACCTGCACATGATGGATACGCTGGAAACCGCCTACTATTTCGGATTACGGGTCAGTACCGAAAAAACGTCAGGTGCGCCGTACGGGGAGACGGAAATCGGACAGGACCCCTATACCATCCGTGATTTTGAAAAAGTATTCGAGGCGTGGCTGCCCCTCACGTTTGCGCTTAACAGCCTGAACCGCAGTATGGGATACGCTGACTTTTATCCTTTTGTCGTTCCGCCCGTGGTCGTATCCAAACTCAGGTTTATCCACGACCTGTGTATGGAGGGGAATAGACTTTTTCCGCGGGATTAATACATCCCGGGCTGTATCGTCAGCGCGTCAGACAACCGGGAACATCCAGGGCACACGGTATGACGGTTTGATAAAAGCATCAGCTTTTGCGTTACCAATAAAGTGCTGCCGTGAGTTATCCCAATAGAGTTTATCACCGGTCCGGTAGGCGATATTTCCCAGATGAGCCAGTACAGCTGAATTTCTCCCGACCTCTACATCGCAACGGGTAAGTTTCCTCGTCCGGACACTGTTAATAAAATCGGAAACATGTTTTTCGTGATCGTTCCTGTCTGCTTGTTGAAAGGGCATGGCTTCCATTTTTGGTTTGCCGTTCTCTTCCTCTGCGATAACTTCCCATCCCTCGCGATTGATGACCAGGGTTCCGTTATTTCCGATAAAGGCGACACCGTAATGCCGCCCATAATATCCGTTACTCAATCCGCCGGCATGTTCCCATTCGATGAGCAGGTCATCATATTCATAAATCACGGTTTGGGTATCCGCTGTTTCAATAGCGTTTTCCGGGTATGCATAAATACCTCCGGCTGAAACGATCGATTTTGGCATCGCTCCGTCTACGGCCCACAGGGCTATATCCAGGAGATGAACTCCCCAGTCGGTGAGCAGGCCGCCTCCATAATCCCAGCTGAATCGCCAGTTACCATGAAATCGTCCTGTATTAAATGACCGCACTGGCGCCGGTCCAAGCCATCTATCGAAATCAACTCCCGCCGGGACTGCACTGTCGGGTACTCTGGTGCTGGTTCTTCCATACTCAAAGAATCCCCACGCTTTGATTTTCCTGAGCTTTCCCAGTACTCCGGATTTCACCATCTTCAATGCGTCCTGCCAATGCTGACCACTCCGTTGTTGCTGTCCTACCTGTACGATACGGTTATATTTTCGGGCTGCCTTCACCATGACTTCGCACTCTGCGATGGAATTGGCCAATGGCTTTTCCACATAAACATCCTTTCCCGCCTCGCACGCGTGAACTGTTGGCAGGCAATGCCAATGATCCGGCGTACCTACGATGACCGCATCAATAGATTTATCGTCGATGATCCTTCGGTAGTCCTTTACCTGTGTGGGGGTTTTTCCGGTGAGCCTGGCGATCTCAGCACCTTTTTCATTCAACACATTTTCGTCGACATCGCACATGGCAACGCATGTTACCCCCGGAATTTTCAAATGATCTTTCAGGTTGTAAAGACCCATACCCCGGCATCCAATCAGGGCGATTCTCACCGAATCACCCGGCGGAATTTGTTTCGGCGTTCCATATGAAAACAAGGGCGATAACGCCGAGCCGGCAAGGATCGACCCGGAGTGTTTCAGGAACGTGCGTCGTGCGTTATCCATAAAAGATCATGCTGTTTATCAATATAAATATAACAGTACGGCGCATAAAAAAACCTCGCTATCCTGTTTTTGCCGGCCCGCGGCAGGCTCTGCGGGACTGAATTCACGCAACGTTTCCAAACGCAGGATGTCAGGGATTCCCTGATAGGAAGCGAGGTCGTTTCCCTGGCCGCCTGCAAACGGCGAGCGTAACGGCTTGTAATTGCCATTTTCGCCCTGGGCCGGCCCGGTTGGTGGCGGCAAAGGGGCGGCTTTAAGGGAATTCCTGATTTGTCAAATTCAATCTTAGCCTGATCGATGGTAGCCGGGTAATGAAGAGATTTGTCCCACAATACAATCTGTTATGAGTATCGACAAAAACACGAACCAGTCTAAGCGTAAGCTTCTTATTGATTTTGAGCTGTATGCCGATAATGATCCGGACTTCAAAAGGGAACTGGTGAAGTTAATGGCGGAAAACCTCGAAGAACTGCGTGATGCCCTGAGCCTGTCGGTTTCCGGACACGATCCCCTGCTCTTCAGCAAATCGTATCACAAAATGAAGACTACACTGGTCATGCTGGAAGATGAGGAATTTGACACGGTAATTCAGCAATTGAAAAGCGGTTCTTTCGATAGCCACACTGTTTCCGAGTTTCATCGAATTGTGGCGGAAATTATATCCAGCCTTGCAACTGAAAACAATTCATAAATGAACCCGATAGCCCGGCGGAGACTTCCCGTTATACCAATTCTCACCATCCTTTGTGTGTCGGTCTTCTCATATGCGCAAAGACCGGAACTCAGGTTCGAACATTTTAACACCCGGAACGGACTCAGCAAAAACTTCATTGAAAGAACATTCCAGGACCACAGGGGAATGATGTGGTTTGCGACAGAGAACGGGCTCAATAAATTCAACGGTTACGATTTCAGCATCTATCAGCACAATCCCCTCGATTCAACAACCCTGGGGTCTAATTCGGTCCGCAGTATATATGAGGACAAGCGGAACAATCTGTGGATTGGAACAACCAGCGGGTTACACTTGTATGACCGGCAAAAAAACAACTTCGTGCGTTTGGCAGGTCTGACGAAACCTGTTGAACTGGTCTTTGAAGACCGCTTTCAAACCCTGTGGATAGCAACACGCAGAGGCGAATTATATATTTTCGACAGGGCTTCCGGAGCGTTCATCCTTTTTGCGCCTGAGCCTGCGCCGTGGGATATCGGCAGTTTCTACAGCATGTATGAAGATAGCCGGGGCGTGTTATGGTATGTAAATGAACTGGAGGTAAAAACGGTGGACCGCGAAAGAAAAACGCTGACGAAAGTTGACGTAGGGATCAACAGCGTGACGGCCATATTCGAGGATCACAAAAGTGATCTTTGGTTTTCCAGCCGCAAGGAAGGATTATCGAGGTATGAAAGAAACACGAACCGCTATACGCGTTATGTAAACGACGCAGGAAGTTCCAATTCCCTTTCCGACAATGCCGTGTTTTGTATCACGGAGGACAGCAGAGGCAAACTCTGGATCGGGACCGACCACGGCGGGCTCAACATCCTGGATACAGACCGGAAAACATTTTATCATTATCTTCCGAATCCTTCCGATCCTGAAAGTATCAGCAGTCATGCCATATATTCCCTCTACCGCGATAACAACAACAATATCTGGGTGGGTACCTACAACGGAGGCGTTAACCTCACCACCATGCAAAAGTTCACGCACTATAAGAATACGAATGGTGACGGTCTCGGGCTGAACAATAACAATATCCTTTCTTTTTTTGAAGACCGGAAAGGGAACATCTGGGTGAGCACGGATGGTGGCGGTCTCAATTATTATAATACCCATACCGGGCGGTTTCAGTATTTAACCCATGACCCGGAGAAGAGGAACAGTGTCACCAATAACTTTGTGATCAACGTCTTTGAAGATCATGAGGGAATGGTGTGGGCGGCCTATTGGAACGGGGGGATGGACCGGATCGATACGGAGAAAAAAATATTCACACACTTCAGGCATGACGTGCGCGATACCGCGTCTCTCGTCAGCGACTATGTCTGGAAGATCTTTGAAGACAGCGAATTTAACCTGTGGATCGGTACCAACGAAGGTCTTGACAGGTTAGACCGGAAGAGCGGAAGATTCCAACACTTCTCAACGGCTAACAGCGGACTGCCTGACAAAGCGATTAAGGACATTTTTGAGGATAAAGAACATAACCTGTGGATCGCGACAAGGCATGGACTGTGCCGTATGAACAAAGCGGATCAGTCTTTCACGACATTCCTTCACCAGGACAATGATCCGGGAAGTCTCAGCAGTAACGACGTGATGTCCGTTTTTCAGGATTCGAAAGACCGGATCTGGATTTGCACGCTCGATGGACTGAACCTGTATGAAAAGACCACCGGGACATTCGAAAAGTTTTTTGAAGAGGACGGTTTGCCCGGCAACTCGTTGTGCAGTATGCTGGAGGCCGGTGACGGAAACCTGTGGATCAGTAGCCAGAATGGATTAAGTATGTTCAATCCGTCGAAGCGTACTTTTGTCAATTACACCGCGGAAGATGGCCTGCAGGATAACGAGTTCAAGCAATTTGCAGCATTAAAAACATCCCGCGGTCAGATGCTTTTCGGAGGAAACAACGGTTTCAATATCTTCAACCCGGACAGCATTTTTACAAACACGTTTATTCCCCCGTTGATGATTACCGACTTTAAGATCTTCAATAAAACGGTAAGGAACTCCGACGTTAATTCTGTTCTGAAGAGCCACATCGCCGAAACAGAAGAGATCACATTATCGCATGATCAATCGGTTTTTACAATCGAGTTTGCCGCGTTGAACTTCATACGGCCGGGGAAAAACCAGTATGCCTACAAACTGGACGGATTTGACAAGGACTGGAACCACGTGGGAAGCAAACGCACGGCAACTTATACAAACCTGGATGCCGGTGAGTATTTCTTTAGGGTTAAAGGTTCCAACAACGACGGTTACTGGAATGAAGAAGGTATTTCCCTGAAGATTGTAGTCACACCACCTTATTGGGAAACCTGGTGGTTCCGGACGTCCATGGCCCTCGCTGGCATTTTGGCGATACTGGGTTTGTTCAGACTGAGAGTTAATACAATACGACGCCAGAAATCGAGACTGGAGGAACTGGTAAGGCAACAGACAGCGGAAGTTATAGACCAACGTGACGCCCTGCAGGCCCAGACGGAAGACATGCAGTCATTGCACGAAGAACAAACGGCACAAACCGAATACCTGCGTGCGCTGAACGAGATATTGCAGAAACAGAAGGAAGAACTTGAACTGGCCAGGCAGGAAGCAGAGCGTGCCAACCAGGCGAAGAGTGTTTTCCTGGCCACCATGAGCCATGAAATCAGAACACCGATGAATGGTGTGTTGGGTATGGCGTCATTGTTGTCGGATACGCCTCTTTCTCCTGAACAAAGAGAATATACCGATACCATACGTAGCAGCGGAGACGCCCTGCTTACGGTGATCAACGATATCCTGGATTTTTCAAAAATCGAATCCGGCAAACTGGAAATTGACAACGACCGCTTTTCCATCCGTCAGTGTGTGGAAGATGTTATGGACGTTTTTGCGCCAAAAGCCGCCGAGAAAGGAATAGACCTTCTGTATGAAATAGATTCTGATATTCCGCCATACATATCAGGGGATAGCCACCGGGTGCGGCAGGTGCTGTTAAACCTGATCAGTAATTCGATGAAATTTACCGACAAGGGCGAGATATTTCTGAACGTTCGCTTGTTGAGCACAAAGGAGGACACGATGCAACTCGCCTTCTCTATTCATGATACCGGAATCGGTATTCCCCAGGATAAACTTTCACACCTATTCAAACCGTTTTCACAAGTGGATTCCTCCACAACACGAAGATATGGAGGAACCGGACTTGGATTGGTGATCAGCGAACGCCTGGTCACCCTCATGAACGGTTCGATTAAGGTGAGCAGTGAGCCGGGTATCGGAACTACTTTTGACTTTTCCATCCGTTGCAACGTCATTTCCGGTGGAGACGATAGCGTCGAACCTGAGAATTTCGATATAAAACTCCGGAAGGTGCTGGTGGTGGATGATAATACGACGCAACGAAAAATATTTCACAATCTATTTACCCGCTTGAAGTTGCCCGTTACACTTGCATCTTCCGGACAGGAAGCACTGGAATTAATCGGCGATGATGATGGCTACGACCTTCTTATCGTGGATATGCAGATGTCCGAAATGGACGGGTATATTTTATCGCAGCGTGTCAAAACCTTTCGCCCGCACCTTCCCATCATATTGCTGAGCGCCCTCGCCGATCTCAACCAGGCGACCTGGCCCGGTGTGTTTTCATCCGTTGTAAAGAAGCCTGTAAAACATCACGTGCTGAAACGGGCAATCCTCAAGGCGATCAGCGAAGAGGTCAAACCGGAGGCGGTTGTAAAAACACAGCAACTTTTTTCCGCGGACTTTGCCGCCAAACATCCCGTTCGTTTACTTCTGACGGAAGACAATCCGGTAAATCAGAAACTGGCTCTACGGGTATTAAGTAAACTGGGATACGACCAGGTAGATGTTGCCATGAATGGATTGGAAGCCGTTGAGAAATGTAACGCGGTCGCTTACGACATCGTGTTCATGGATGTACAGATGCCTGAGATGGACGGATTGGAAGCAACACGAATGATCAGGTTGAAAGCACCCCACCAACCGGTTATCGTCTCCATGACGGCAAATGTTATGGCGGAAGACAAGGAAGCCTGCCGCCGGGCAGGTATGGACGATTATATCACTAAGCCTTTTAAACTGGAGATGTTTGCGACACTGATCGAAAAGTGGGCCAGGCCAGTAACGACACCACGGCGCGCTTAAGCGCACGCTGAAACGTGCTCGGGTTTTTTCAACTATAGCTCAAAAAAAAAGCCCGGCCATTACATTGGACGGTTGCGTCTATTAAAAATCTTGAGTTAACGGACAGCCTGCTTTATCTTTAACTCCATTGGAAAGTATACGGGGAGATGTTATCGTTATTGAACAAAATAAGGTATTTTTAAGTAGCCCATCCAATACAGAGTAGTCCATCTACTCGACAAAAAAATGCGAATGATCAAGGCAGGTTTGCCAGGTTAATGCTGCTTTGGACGTCGCATATTCATGATACGATTATAATTACGCAACGGACCTTTTATGGGTCCGTATAGAAGCTATGGTGGGTCTCGAATTACGATTGGTATCTGGTTTTATTCTGACACTTGGAATTTTCCTTGTGTTGGGAATAAATACGTACCGGAATAACAGGACCAGCTTCAAACGGGTTACAAAATCGCTTATGCCTACGAGGTATTATCGGGCGCCGAAACGTTACTCAACAGGCTTATCGATGCCGAAACAGGTCAGAGGTGTTATTTTTTCCGGAAGCGATGAATACCTGAAACCGTGCTATACATCCAGGTCAAGCTTTGGTAACACGCTTCGCGAATCGAGGGGTCATCCCTTGGGTAACGTATTGCTGCAGGGGACGATCGAAGTCAATTCCCGTTGTTGCCTTACGTCGTAAAAGGAGGAAAAGGATATTATCGAAAGTTATAAGCTAGGTGTCAACGCCTATATTGTAAAGCCGGTTGATTTGGAACAATTCGTATAGGCGATTACGCAGGTTGGTTATTCTGGCTGATGTTGAATCAGCCGCCGGTTCAGATTGATATGTAATGAATTTTGTTATGGGACATCTTCGGATCTTAATGCTCGAGGACCTGGAGGAGGATGCAGGTCTGATCGAAAGAATACTTAAAAAGGATAAAATTTCGTTCACGATCCGGCGTGTGGATACGCGGGACGATTTTAGCGAAGCTCTCGGTGATTTTTCGCCGGATGTTATTTTGTCCGACCATGCATTGCCCATGTTCAATTCCATCGAGGCACTGGAACTCTGCCGGAAAAACGGTATCCATGTGCCGTTCATCCTGGTTACGGGTACGGTGTCCGAGGAATTTGCGGTCAATTGCATCAAACGCGGTGTGGACGACTATATCCTGAAGTCGAATTTGTCACGGTTACCCATGGCAATCGAGCATGCGCTGCGGCAGCATCAATACGAGGATGAAAAAAAGCAACAGGAGGAAATCCTTCGGAAGCAGAATGAAGAGCTGGTGAAAATCAACCGGGAGCTGGATTCGTTTGTTTACAGTATTTCCCACAACCTGCGTTCACCACTGAGTTCGGTGCTGGGGCTGGTCAACGTGGCGAAACTCGATCAGGTGAAAACTTCCGAAACCACCGAACATTACTTCGAAATGATCGAAAGCAGCGTGCTGAAACTCGACTCAACCTTAAAAGAAATACTGGAGTACTCTCAGAACACCAGGACCGAGGTGCAGGTTGAAGAGATCGATTTAGAGGGCATGATCGGGAATTGCTTCGAACTTCAAAAGTTCCAGAAAGGATACGATGATATTCTGTTGCAGGTGAGTGTTCTGCAGGAGTCACCGTTTTATTCGGACGCGCACAGGTTAACGGTTATACTGAATAATCTCGTCTCCAATGCCATCCGTTTCCGGGATACCTCAAAGGAGCGGTCAGTCGTGAATATCGATGCGCAAATCAATCCGGCGTTCGCAACCATACAGGTTATCGACAACGGTATTGGTATTGCACCCGAGCATTTACCCCACGTGTATAAGATGTTCTTCCGCGCAACCGAGAGAAGCGATGGCGCCGGACTTGGTTTATACCTGGTAAAGGAAATGATTTTGAGACTGGCGGGATCAATCCAGATCACCTCGGTACCGTTTGAAGAAACCGTCGTCAAATTCACTGTGCCCAACAAGCTTCTTGTCGCGTAGACAAATCATGGATTTCCTGGATTCTATATTAAACAATATTGAAGAAGCGCTGCTGATCATGGACGGCGACGGTAAGATCCTGCTCTTTAACAATAAGGTACCCCACAAAAGCGAGTTCCTCCGGCTGGACAAGGCAATCACACCCGGTGAGTACCTCGAAAACATTGCTCCGCCGGAACGAAAGAGCACGGTCCGCAAAATTCTGCAGCGGATTCGCGACTCTAAAAAACCGGAAAAGTCGTTTGCTGAATACGTGGACAGGCAACAGGTAACGATTTACCTCGATCTGCAATACGTACCCATACTTGCCGGCGACGAGACCCTGACACACATCTGTTTATTCATTCGCGATATAACGGCTCAAAAGGTCTTCGAGAAAAAATTAATTACGGAGGCCAGAAATAACAGTAACCTGATCGAGCAGGCAAATGCCATTATTATCGGCGTAGATGCCCTGGGATACGTCACGGACTGGAACGACCATTGTACAAAAGTTTCAGGGTTTGAAAAAAATGAGGTCTTTGCCCGAAAGCTGGATGAAATTCTTCTACTGGGTGAAGGCTACCTTCATACGCTGCAATCGTCGCAGCAGGAAGTAAGCATGAGAACGAAGAAGGGAAAAAAATTAACCCTTCTGTTAAGTGGTACGCCCCGCACGACCACGGCAGGCGAAGTTGTGGGTTTTACGTTTGTCGGCCAGGATGTCACGGAATTATCCGGTTACAGAAAGGAGCTTGAAAAAAAGGTTGAGGAAAGGACTACCGAACTCAAACGCGCCCTGAGCAAGGAGCGGGAGTTGGTGGAACTCAAGACCCGTTTTGTTTCCATCGCATCACACGAGTTCCGTACGCCGCTATCATCGATCCAGCACGCGGCGGAATTCCTGAAACGTTATAGTACAAGGTTAACAGGACCTGAGGTTCAGACCAAATTGGAAAAAATCCAAAAGCAGGTTGAACATATGACGCACCTGCTGGATGACGTCCTTACCTACGGCAAGAACGATTCGGGAAAAATTGCTGTCGTCCCGGTTTCGGTTAATATCGTGGTTTTTTTCAGGTCCATCAAAGAGGAGGTAGAACAAAGCACCCGAGGTTCCCATGAAATTTTAACCGATTTCTATCACGCCGACGGCAAGCTGGTAACCGATGAAAAATTACTTCGGAATATCACAATCAACTTTTTAACAAATGCTATTAAATTTTCTCCCGGCAAGACGTATGTGGAACTAATCGTCCGGAAAATCGACAGCGACCTGATCATAAGCATCCGGGATGAGGGAATCGGGATTCACGCCGATGAGCAGGACAAGATATTCGAGCCGTTTACCAGGGGAGTGGAAGCTTCGAAGATCGAAGGTACCGGGTTGGGGTTATCCATTGCGAAAAAGGCCGTGGAGCTGCTAAATGGATCGATCTCTCTCGACAGCCAGGTCGGGCGCGGAACAACTTTCACCATCATCATCCCGGAAATTCCGGAATAAATAACCGAGGAGCATTTTTAGCTACACTGGGAAATTCCTCAAATTCCCCTTGATTATTACATCGTCTCAGGCTTTTCCTTACAGCCCGTCAGGGTATGCTTGACCGCCTTTAGCCGGCCTGGTGAGAGATACCCTTCAGTTTCTCAGGCGAGACATAGAAACCCCCAATTTACGGTCCTTAGGGGCCTTTTTATGAGTTCATATTTTACTTTTCCTGATTTTTTCCAAATCAGGATTCGGCTGCTGTAAAGCGTAGTGAGGTAGCGCAAATTTGTATCAACAAACAACAAAACAAACCATATTATGATTATCAAGAGCAGAATCAGGGAGAAAGGGATCAATGCATTAATGATCTTATTCTTATTTTTTGGCACAGGGATATATTCCTGTACGGTACAGGCTCAATCTTTAAGCCCCGTCAAGTATATGGGTTTTGAAGTAAGCTTTGGCGTTCGATCTTTTGCGATCAACAGCAACATCGCCGCAATAAACAAAATGGCCGTTGTGGAAGAAGGCGCCAGCCTCGGCGTTATTTTTGGAAATGACTATCTGAAAGCAAAAGTGCGGGCAGCCGGATTTTACTATTCCGCATCCAAGGTGCCCCATACGGTAGACCTCTTTGAATCGGAAGGACTTTTGAATTTTTATCCGATGAAATATCTGTTGAAGAGAAAACTGCCCCTTGATGTTTATCTCCTCGGAGGTATAGGTATGGATAACCTCAAGTTCTACGGTAACTACCTGACTGAAGATCCCGGTAAGATCAATTACAGCACGACAAAGGAGCCTTACCTCGGCAAACTTTCACAGATCAACGCGAGTGTTGGAGTTGGTTTCGAATATCAGTTGCCCATGGCCAACGACTTTGTGCATTTGTTTGCAGAAGCCAAATACGGAAAACCTGTCCGTTCCGCCAGTAACAATGACTCGTTTGAAGGTACGTCGGTCATCAATTTTACATCGATCAGCGCGGGAGTGAGTTTTGGATTGCAAAAATAGTCCGGGTTAAAATCAACATTCCGAAACCACTGTAAACACGACACAAAACATGAAAACGATATTTCTTTTCCTTTTCACAATGTTATCGATAGGCGTAAAGGCCCAGGATCTGATCGTATCGGCGGGAGGAGAGAAGACGGTGAATGGAAACCAATACAACGGGTCGTTACTGTTTGAAACGAAGAAATTCTGGGCAGCAGGGGCATTTTACCAGGCGGGAATTAATCGGGAGCCATCCGAAGGCAGGTTAAAAGATCCCTTCTATGGACTGGTTCTTCAGGCACCATTGGCCCAAAGTGAAAGAATATTGTTTGTCGCTGTGTTGCGCACTGGTTTAGTTAATGACCGTTTTGTTGTCGTAACCCCTGCATTGGAGACACGAATATCCGTGACACGAAAGGCCGGATTATCGGTAGGTGCGGGGTTACGGTATGGGTATCCTTCTTTGTCAGCCAGGTTATTTGTGAAACTCTTTTGATTACTCTTATGAAAACCACTGTTGCGTTAGTCTCCATGCTCCTGATTTTGATCTTCGCGTCGTGCGAGGAGGAAGCTTCGTTGTTCCGTCAGTTTGTTATTCCGGAGGGAGAACATTACTCAACGACCCGGGTCGTTCAGGCACTGCAGTCCGATAAGGTAAGTTTTATGGCCAAATTCGACGCCTCTGCCCGTTACCATTTTGATGAAAGTGGGTTTCAGGATTCAAAAAACAAGTTGTTGGGCTTTTCAGATTGTAATTCGCTGCACCATGAGAACAGCGCCCGCTTTGCCTGGCAATGGTACAACGACCGCCTGGAGATATATGCCTACTGTTATGTGAATAGCGAACGCGTTGAACAATTTGTCGGTGTGGTGGAAATTGACGCCCTTAATCACTACGAATTATCCCTTTCGGACAACGCTTACATTTTCCAGCTTAACGACAACGAGCCCGTTACGATCGCGCGGGGAAACGTCTGCGATTCAGGAGTCTATTACATGCTTTGGCCCTATTTCGGTGGAACCCTGCCGGCCCCGCACGATGTCACCATACAAATTCAGTTAAATAACTGAGCAGGTTCGTTCATAACGCCGAATTTGCCCGATTTACGCCGCATAAGTCCCCCTAAGGGCTGATAATTCCAGGCGAATTCCGCCCTGTCCGGGCGAGACAACTCCTTCCCGAATACTTTTTCTCTGACAAAAAAACTGTAGATTTACTTTACAGCAATAACTATTCAGTCTGCGGATGGTTTATTGAAGAGCTACAAGTAAATCAGTTGAATGAATGAGCAGTAAAATTCGAATTGCCGTAGCCGACGATCATGGCTTGATGAGGCAAGGTATAATCTCCATGCTACAGGGAGACGATTCAATAGAAGTTGTAGGTAGTGTGGATAGCGGGGAAGGAGCTGTCAACATGGCAAATGACCTTTCGCCTGACCTCTTCCTGATGGATATCGTGATGCGGGGAATGACGGGGATCGAAGCGACACGATGGATCAAGGAACACAATCCGAAGATCAGGATCATCCTTGTCTCCAGCGAAGTCAATAAGGATTACATCACCGCAGGTATTAAATCCGGCATCGACGGTTATTTACCGAAAGATACGGACAAGGAAACGTTGTTGATGGCAATTCATACGGCAATGAGAGGTGAAAAGTACTTTAGCCCCGAAATCACAGCCCTGGTCTTTCAGGATTTTTACCTCAAGGAAAAAGACGGCAAAGGGCTTCCCACCAAAAAAACGCTGGAACTGACGAGGCGCGAAGAAGAAGTACTCGTTCTGATCGCCCACGGAAAAAGCCTGAAAGAAATAGCGGACGAATTATTCATCAGTGTCAAGACCGTAGAAAGCCACAAAATGCATATTCAGGACAAACTGGGCCTGAATAATGCCGCACAGCTCGTTAAGTATGCCATCGAGCATGGCATGATCGAGTTAAAAAAACCAAAAAAATAAATTCGGATCGCCAGGGGCGCCTGGCAGGTACTTTCGCTTATCAGGGATTTCCTGATATTCCGCACTCTCCTGATTTTTAGCGAATCCGTTTGCCCCTGATTTTCCATACCTGTCACAGTTGCAATTTTACTTCATCATCCACTAAAGAGATGAGGCAACTAATGAAAGAGGTTATGGAAGAAACCAGGCATGTTTTACCCGTCAATTCTGTAGCAGAGTTTGAGTTGGTAAAGGCGAAGAACGCGATCGAGCAGTTCATCTATAGCTGTTCGCATACAATGAGAGGCCCTCTCAAGTCAATAGCGGGATTGGTCTACTTATTGAAGAACTCGGGGGAGTCACCCGACGTCGACCCGAGCTATTATTTGCAATCCATTGAAACCACGGTAATCAAACTGGAACATGTGCTCAACGACCTGGAACAATTCCTGACGAACTCCAGCAAGGAGATCTCCACACGTCCTGTAGAAGTCAAGGCGCTGATCAACGATGTGCTGGACGATTTTCGCGGATTGATCGATGAACAGCAAATCGAGGTTGTGGTAACAGTTAAACAACTGGTTCCATTGTACACCGAACAAAGCAGTCTACGTATCATCCTTTCCCACCTGATTTCAAATGCTATCGTTTACCAGGATGTGAAAAAGAAGAACAAGGTTCTTAACATTTATCTGAAAGCCGATACGTCGATTTGTATTATTCATGTAAAGGACAACGGCATCGGAATGAATGACGCCGTGCAATCCAATATCTTTCGTCTCTTTTATAGAGGATCTGAAAAATCCACCGGTTCCGGGGTCGGACTTTACATTGCACACGAGCTCATTAATAAAATGGAGGGAAGCATCGAGGTATCATCCGAACCGGGTAAAGGATCGTGTTTTTCCGTAACCATTCCAAATCTGTCTGTTTAGGAAGGTTCTGCCGAAACTGAAGGTTGTCCATTGTATTGACCAGCCCATTATGAAACAATATCAAGTAGAACTTGAAGAAGAACGAATGAAGGCTTTACGCAGCTTTCATATCCTGGACACGGATCCGGAAAAGGATTTTGATGAAATTGTGGAATTGGCCTCCATCATCTGCGAGACCTCCATATCCGCTATCAGTCTCGTTGACAGTGACCGGCAGTGGTTCAAGGCAAGTAAGGGCTTGATCGTACGGGAGACGCCGCGTGATATTGCTTTTTGTGAAAGGGTTATAGGTCAGGGTGAATTTATGATGGTGAACGATACCCTCCTGGATGATCGTTTCAGGGAAAATCCATTGGTGACCGGACTACCGCATATTCGTTTTTACGCCGGTATGCCGCTTACTACTTCCGAAGGATTTAGTCTGGGTACATTGTGTGTGGTTGATTCCAAACCTAAACAGTTGTCGGAAAGCCAGATCTTTGCACTTCGTATTCTCGCAAAGCAGGTCATGAGGCAATTGGAATTGAGGGCTGCGGTTGAAAAAATGGAAGACCAAAAGCATTCCCTGATGCAAAGTAACCGCAACCTGTACGAACTTAATCAGAACCTCACTACATCCGAAGAAGAGATACGCAGCAACCTGGAACAGATCAGCAGCCTCCAGGCAAACCTGGAAATCCGGGAAGGCCAGTACCGCGGCCTTGTTGAAAACGCTTCCGACCTGATCTATGAGCTCGACCATCTGGGGCGTTTTACATTTGCGAACCAGGTCATGGAAAACGTCGCAGGATATAATAAAGGCGAATTATTGCATAAAAATTACTGGGAACTCGTACATCCCCAAGACCAGGAACACGTTGTGGAATTTTATAAACAACAGCGAAAATCCAGGACCGAAAACACGTACCTCGAATTCCGCATGTTCACCCGTTCCGGCCAGAGCGTATGGATCGGTCAGAATGTTAGCATGCTCTTCCTGGAAAACGGTTATGTCCATAAGGTGACCGCCATCTCCCGCGATATCACTGAACTCAAAAGAGCCGAGCTTAACCTGGAGAACAGTGAAAAGAGATTTCGTTTGTTGTCGGAAAATTCCCCGGTAGGCGTTTTTGAAACAGATGTAAACGGAAAATGTACATACATCAATAAACGTTGCTGCAGGATGGCCGGCCTCACCGAACAGGAAGCATTAGGAGATGGCCTTGCCGCCGCCATTCACCCCGAAGACCGCTATTCGTACTTTTCGCAGTGGAGGGAGACCCTTTCCGAAATGGGCGAGTACACAAAAGAAATACGTTTTGTAAATAAAGCGGGTGAGACTTCCTGGGTGATCAATCGTGTTGTTCAGATCACCGGGAACAATGGACAGATCGTCGGGTATATGGGAACCACCGATGATATAACGGAACTTAAAAATGTTCACCGTAAACTTTCGCAGCGCGAAGAACTATACAGGTTACTGTCAACAAACTCCAAAGACCTGATAACCCTGTTTAAGGCGGATACCAACGCCACCCGGATATTCGTATCCCCTTCGGTTCGTACCATACTAGGCTATGAACCGGATGAGCTCATCGGAAAGTCTCCGTTTGATCTGATCGTTGACGAAGACCTCGACCGTGTACGGGAGGTCACCCATACAAAAACCCTGCACGGCGAATCCACTACAATTGAGTTCCGCGTACGCCGGAAGAACGGAACGATCATCTGGATGGAGTCCAATTCAAATCCTTACTTTGATATCGATGGAAATATGATTGGTTTCCAAACGTCGGCACGTGATATAACGAAACGAAAAGAGTTTGAAGAATCGCTCAGGGAATCGAAGGAAAGGGCGGAGGAAGCTACACAGGCAAAGAGCCAGTTCCTTTCCATGATGAGCCATGAGATCCGGACGCCGATGAATGCGATCATCGGGCTGACAAACCTGTTGTTACAGGAGAAACCAAGGACCGATCAGACCGAAAGCCTCGAGTTGTTAAAATTTTCCGGCGACAACCTGCTGACGATCATTAACGACATCCTGGACTTCAGCAAGATCGAAGCGGGTAAGATCGCGCTGGAATCAGCAGACTTTGATCTACACGAGCTGGTATCAAATACCAAGAATATGCTGGAACACCGTGCGAAAGAAAAAAGTATCGACGTTCGTTTCAGGTATGACGAAAAACTTCCCCGGATTGTAAAAGGTGACCAGGTGAGACTGGCCCAGGTGATCACAAATCTGGCAGGAAATGCCATCAAGTTTACGGAGTCGGGCTACGTTGAATTGTCGGTTGAATATAAGGGTGAAGTATCGGGTAAGCATATTGTTCTATTCAGTGTTAAGGATACAGGTATCGGTATCGAGGCAAGCAAGGTCGAATCGATTTTTGAACGTTTCTCACAGGCAGACAGCGACACTACCCGTAAATTCGGAGGAACAGGTCTGGGCTTATCAATCACTAAAAGCCTTCTTGGACTGATGGATAGCTCCATACAAGTCACTAGTGTATTGGGGCAGGGATCAAACTTTTCCTTTGAAGTTGCTTTCGAAGAGGGTGTAAGCAAAACGCAGACAGGTTCGAACAGACCGGATGTAATCAGCCTGGCAGACAGATCGCTCCGTGTTCTCCTGGTTGAAGACAATCGCGTTAATCAGATTGTGGCTTCGAATTTTTTGAAAGGATGGGGTATTGCTGCTGATATCGCCAATAATGGAAAGGAAGCGGTGGAGATGATCCGGGAAGGAACCTACAATCTCATACTGATGGATGTGCAGATGCCTGTAATGGATGGATATGAAGCTACGCAGCGCATCCGGAGTATGGAGGGTGAATATTTCAAGGAGATACCGATCATTGCCCTTACTGCATCAGCGATGCTGGGTATGCGCGACAAAGTGATGGAAGTAGGTATGAATGATTTTATCGCCAAGCCATTTGTTCCGGCCGACCTGCTTGCGAAGATCACCACTTTCGTCGATGGCCTTGATAAACGAATGGCACGCGTCGGTTGAATACACAACCGTTAACAATAATATCAGGAAGAACGGGACGGCATGGATAACAGAGACTGAATGGTGTCCAGCAGTTTTTCAATACTACACGGTTTTTTGATAAAAACATCCGCACCCAGGTTCAGACTTTTAACCTCATATTCCGGTGTATCGTTGGCCGAGAAAACAATGATGGGGATATTCTTCAGATGATCCGTTTTTTTTATTTTTTCGATCAGCGCCAGGCCGTCCATCTTAGGCATACGCAGGTCTGTGATAATTACATCCGGTGTATACAGGTAGAACTTGTCCATGGCTTCCTCACCGTTGGCCGCCGAGATGATCTCAAAACCTTCCATGGATAAAAACGCCTTGAGATTCTCTGACGCATCGGGGGTATCCTCAACAATAAGGACCTTTTTTATCATGGATGCAGTGGTAATGTTACGGTAAATATGGTTCCTTTTCCGATCCTGCTTTTGAAATCGATCTCTCCCTTCAACAGGTCAACGGCTTTTTTAACGATAGACAGGCCCAGACCGGTTCCCTGGATAGCACCTACGTTTCCGCCCCGGTGAAATGCCGTAAAAAGATTTTTCATATCCTCCTCGGCTATACCTATTCCCTTGTCCTCTACTTCAATTTTTAAATAATCGGTGTTATTGGAAACGGTTAAATCCACCGCTTTGATGAAGTTAGAAAATTTAATGGCATTTGTAAGGAGATTGGAAAGAATATTCCGCAGCAGTTTTTCGTCCGTGTAAAATTCCCTGATCGTACACGTGATTTGTACCCTGACCTTATGTGTTGAAAAATTCTGTTCAATTTGCCTGGAGGTTTGCGTGAAGAACGATTTGATATCGATATTGGAAAGGCTTGTGATGATCTTTCCTGCGTCGGCTTTGCCGATGGTGAGAATATCGTCCAGCAGATAGGTCATGTGTTTCACCTGTTTTTCAATGGTCTCAAGCTTTGTCTTGTATTCTTCGGTGGAGATCTTATCCCGGTGTTTGTGAAGAAGACCGGCAACCAATGAGATGGTGGAAAGGGGGGTCCTGAATTCATGAGAGGCTATCGATACGAACTTGCTCTTCATATCCACCAGTTCCTTTTCCTTCTGAAGCGCTTCATTGAGGTCGCGTGTCCGTTCTTTGACGATCTTTTCCAGTCCCTGCCTGTACCGGAATAACTCGGTTATGTCCTGGCCTACACATATAGCGCCGTAAATATTTTTGTTTGCATCCATCCGTGGCGATATGCTGATCAGGAGGATCAGGCGTTTTCCGCTTTTGCTGACAAATGGCAGTTCATAGTTCCGGGTGGAATGTCCTTTGAAGACCCTTTTAAGAATCCCGTTGACATTCCGGTGGAGCGAGGGTTCCAGCAGGTTCACCCATTTTTTAGCAAGCACTTCGTTCCTGGAATACTCCGACAGTTCTGCCGAAATTTTGTTCCACTCGTTGACATACCCGTTTCGGTCAACGCCGAAAATCGGTACGTTGGCGTGTTCGATAAGGTTGCTAAGTTCGCGGGCGATGTTCGTGATCTGATTTTCGTATTCCTTTTGTGGACTGATGTCCGTCTGAATGGCGATATAGTGCTTTAATGTATTGGCTTCGCCGAAGACCGGACTGATGTCCAGCCGTAACCAGTACTTACGGCCACTTTTGGAGTAATTGATGATCTCCTCGGAAAAGGACTCGTGATTTCTGATTTTTTCTGAGATCCGTTTCACCGTCACAGGGTCTGTCTCGGGGCCCTGCAAAAACGCTCCCGGTTTAAGGCCTCTCACTTCATCCAGTGTGTAACCGGTCAGCGATACGAACCCTTCGTTGACCCATTCGATGTTATGGCTTGCATCGGTAATAACGACGGAGTTGTTTGTCTTGCTTGCCACGAGCGACAACTTTTCTATTTCCTCCACGAATTTTTTCTGTTCCGTGATGTCCTGCATGGCTCCGATCATTCTCACCGGCTTGTTCTCGTGGTAAATAATATATCCGCGATCCAGAACCGATTTATAGGTGCCATCGGCGCAGAGGTACTGATACTGCGAGGTCCAATTAGTCTCTTTCGAGGCAAACGCTTCCTGGATCTCCCGGTTTATCCGTTCGTAGTCATAGGGATGGATCTTTTCTTTCCACCATTTTTTTGTCGAAGCGATCTCGCGTTCTGTGTAACCGAAAATTGACTGGATGCCGTGATTCCACAATTCGAAATCGTGGATAATGTCCCAGTCCCAGATAGCGTCATTAGTCGCTTTGGAAAGGATCTGGTAACGGTCGTTATATTCCCGCAGGATGTCTTCGAATGTTTTTCGCTCGGTAATATCCTGCACCAGAGACATGATGGTAATGACCTTGCCGTCTTTATCTTTCATGACGGAATTGAACCATTCGCACCAGATCACCCGCCCATCCTTGGTATAGTTCCTATTCACCATGTTGTTTCGATCCACATTGCCGGCCAGGAGTTGCTTTGCCGCTTTGTTGGTGATAGCAAGGTCTTCTTCATAAACCGTGCTGAACCCGCCCCGTTGGGTTTCGATAAACTCCTGTTCCGTCCAACCGAAGATTTCCGAAGCCCGTTGGGACCAGGATTTAACCTTGAATTGATTGTCCCATTCAATATACCCCAGTGGTGTATTTTCAATATGGAAAAGCAGCCGTTCGTGTGCATCTTTTAATTCACGTTCAGCCAATTGTTTTGCATGTAAAGACTGGCGGAGCGATTCCTGCATTTGTTTTTTTTCAAGCGCCTGCGTGATCGCGGTCGGTAGCCTCACCAGATTGTTCTTCAGGAGGTAATCGTCGGCACCCGCTCGGATGATCGACGCGGCAAACTCTTCGGAGACCGCCCCGGTTACCAGGATGAAAGGAATGAATTCCCGTCTTGCGCGTACTATTTCAAGTGCTTCCGGCGACGAGAATTGAGGTAACTGGTGATCGCTTAAAATGAGGTCAGGTAAAAATGTGTCCAGCGCCGCGATAAAATCCGCGCGAGCATATACCACTTTTGAATCGATGCTTAGCCCGCTGCGTTGTAGTGTGCGCTGGATGAAAACAGCATCGTCCGGGTTATCTTCAAGCATTAATATGCGTAATCTATCCTCCATTTGCGGGTCTTGCGTCGTTGGTGCCGGATCTTAAACCTTACTGTTAGGGTTTACATTGAGTAACATCCAGTAGAAACCTAGTTCAGAGACTACTTTTGAAAAGGATTCGAAGTTTACCGGTTTGACGATATAACTATTCACACCGTATGTATAACTCTTCACGATATCCTGTTCTTCCTGGGAAGAGGTCAATACAATGACGGGGATCCGTTTTGTTCTTTCATCCGATTTGATAGATTTTAGGATCTCCAGTCCGTCCACCTTTGGAAGTTTCAGATCCAGTAAAATAAGCCGTGGATGATCTTCTATGATACGGTTGGCATATTTGCCGCGTGCGAAGATGAAGTCGAGGGCCTCCGCCCCGTCGTCCAGGTGAAGCAGGTTGTTTGCCAGGTTATGCTTCTTGAGATTCCGGATAACAAGTTGCGCTTCGTGCTGGTTATCTTCAACCAACAGGATTTCTATAGTGTGGTCCATATAAGCTGTAGCCGGGGGCATTTTGTCCAATTAAATTCTTATACCTAGTTGTGCCAGGATTACAACGGATGCCATAATGTCTTTTTTTGGGCTGAACGGACGCTTACGGCAATTGCGAAAGGTGTTGTGCGCTTCAAATACAATGTAGTTTTAATTTGCCGTTTAGTCAAGCGTAAAAAAGAAAGTGGTGCCCTCGTTTAGTTTCGACTCGGCCCAAACGGAGCCGTCGTGGCGGAGAACAATACGCTGAACGATAGCAAGGCCGACACCAGTGCCGGAAAATTCGTTGTTACCGTGGAGCCGCTGGAAGACACCAAATAATTTTTGGTAGTACTTCATGTCAAATCCCACCCCATTGTCTTTTACGAAATAGGTCGCTTTGTTAGCTCCCGCTACCATACCCACTTCGATCTCAGGGGTGGATACCGTGCTTGAATATTTGATTGCGTTGGATAACAGGTTGATCCATACGTGTTTGACCAGCGCTGCGTCGCAATACCCGTCATTTAATTCGTTTATTTTTATTTTGCCAGGAAGAAGCGTTCCGCCAAGTTGTAATTCCGCGAGCGTTTCTTCTACCACCGTCTTCATATTCACCCGGGTTTTGCGGAGTTCGGACCGGCCGATTCTGGAAAAATTCAGAAGGTCGTCGATCAGCTGACCCATTTTTTTCGCGTTTGCCATAATGATCTCAATGACCTTTTGGCCATCCGCATCGATAACCTTTACATAGTCTTCCTTCAGGATCTGCGAATACCCATCGATGATCCTCAGAGGAGATCGCAGGTCGTGAGAGACGGAGTAGGTGAAGGATTCCAGTTCCCTGTTCGCGGCCTGGAGCTGGCTGGTACGAAGTTTCACACGGTCTTCCAGTTCCGAGTTCAGCTTCAGGATTTCGTTTTCAGCGTTTTTTCTCTCCGTGATGTCCTGAACGATGCCCAGAATCTCGGCAGGCTGCCCGTTAGCGTCGTAATTCACTTCACCTTGTTCATGAACCCATTTTTGTGTTCCATCCATAAGGATGATCCGGTGATCCACTGAATACTGCTGGCGGTTCCGCATAGCCTCTTGCGTTGACTGCGTGATCAAATTCAAATCCTCCGGATGAACAAATCTGAAAAACGTGTTTACATCGCCGTCGAACTCGTCGGGATCAAGTCCGAATATTCTGCATGTCTCGGCCGACCAGTGTAGTTTGCCCTGCTGCCCGGTATCGGAAACCCAGTGACCGATCTTTCCCACCTTTTGTGCGGATTCCAGAAAGTAGTTCGTGTTGCGAAGATCAAGTTCAATCTCTTTTTGCCGTGTCACGTCGCGACTAATTCCCACCAGGCCGATGACATTGTTCTGCGTGTCTTTCAGCGGAACTTTTGTCGTCAGCAGGTACTTGCGTTTACCGTCTGCGTTGACTGTCACTTCCTCATGGTCGACGACCGGTTCGCCCGTGTTAAAAACAGCTTCGTCGCTCTCGTGAAAGGGACGCCCGATCTCCGGTCCAAAAATCTCGATCGCCGTTTTACCGACAATATCCGCTTCCGATGCCGAATTCATCAGCCGCAGATCCGCCTTGTTGTTGATGAGGAATCGTGACTTTGTGTCCTTCACATAGATATAGTCCGGAAGATTGTCGATAAGCGTTCGCAATAACGTGCGTTCATGTAGCAGCCTTTCCTCGGTCTCCTTCCGGTCGCTGATGTCGCGGTAGTTAGCTACGATGGCCTGAATGGTGGGTTCATGCAGCAGGTTCGTGACGACTCCCTCCAGCCAGATGTAACTTCCGTTCTTATGCAGTACGCGATATTGAAAGGGAAATGGATGGCCGTGATTTTTATGAAGTACCTTGTAGAGGTTAATAAATTTCTCCTTGTCATCCGGATGAACGTAGCTGATCACGAGCTTATCTTTCCGCTCCTCCGGTGTGTAGCCGAGAATACGGGTGACGGAAGGACTTTGATAGATCACTTTTGAATCACTGTCGTTAATAACAATAGCATCTGAGATATTTTCGATCAGCGCGCGGAAACGCTGTTCGTTCGCAATCAGTTTTTCTTCGGCATTTTTTCGTTGTGTGATATCCGTACTGATCGTAACATATTGATATGGGGATCCACCTTCATTTAAGAACGGAACGATTACAGAATCGACCCAGTAGAAGCCACCATCCTTTGCTTTGTTTTTAAGCTCGTTTCTCCAGACCCTTCCGCCATTGATGGTGGCCCATAAGTTTTCGAAAAATACTTTCGGGTGAAACCCGGAGTTTCCCATGCGGTGATCGTGACCTACCAGTTCGTCGCGGTTGAATTTTGAGATGGTGCAAAAATTTTCATTCACATAGGTGATGACGCCGTGCCGGTCCGTTATGGAAACTATACTCGATTGGTCCAGAGCGAACTTATAATCTTTTAGTTCTTTTAATGTCCGGGCCAGTTCTTTTTCCGTTTTTTTTCGCTCTGTGATATCCCTTAGGATCGCTATAAACCGGCCATCGGAGATCATTTTTGCGTTTGATTCCACTTCAACGACAGTACCATCCTTCCGCAGGAGTTCGAGCTCCGATGAAGCGGTAGCTCCCGATCGCAGGGTGTTTAACCGGTTTGGAAGTTGTTCCGCAATCTCCTTCGCATAGATAATGTCCAGGGCAGACATCGTTAAGAGCTCCTGCCTCGTGTACCCAAGCAGTTTGCAGGCGCTGGAGTTCACGTCCAGGTATTTCCCTGCCCCGTCTGCCACAAAGATCGCGTCCGATGCCTGCTCGATCAGCGAACGATAACGCATTTCACTTTCTTTTACGATCTCTTCGGCTTGTTTTTGAGCTGAGATGTCCCGCATGTTGACAACGATCCCGCTGACTGCAGGGTCGTGAAGAAGATTCCTGTAGGTCGCTTCCAGCCAGATATAGTGACCCAGTTTATGCTTCAGCCGGTAAACAATAGGGAAAGCTTTTCCGGGAGTGACTTTTACCTGAGAGATAACGCGCTTGAACCGGTCCTGATCGTCCGGATGAACCTCATCAAAGCCGGTACGTTCTTTTCTGTCGGCTGCAGTGTATCCTGTCAGTCGAACAGCCGAAGGGGTCCTGTAAAAACTGAAGAAATTTTTATCCAGCACGGAGATAATGGCATCGTAATTCTCAACGAGCGCCCGGAACCGTTTTTCACTTTTATCCAGGTTCTCTTCCGCTTTTTTTCGTTCGGTGATATCCTTGTAGAAGATCGTTAATCCGTCCGCGGAAGGATATACCTTCACAAAGAACCAGATATTCATCGGGGTATAGTAGTTCTCCAGTTCAACAACTTTTCCCGTCTCCATGGCCTCGTGGTACTTATCCCAGAATGCTGTTCCGACCATCTCCGGGTGAACTTCCCAGATCACCTTTCCGAGTGTGCCCTGCGTTCCCGCCGGGTGAGTGGACAAGGCGGCTTTGTTCAGAAATGTATAACGCCATTCGCTGTCGACGGAGATAACACTGTCATTGATCCGGTCGAGAAGGATTTGTTTCTCCTGATGAGCCCGCTGTACCTCTTCCTCGGCCTTCTTTCTTTCCGTAATATCCCTGAAATAAATCGTGAGGCCATCCGGTGAGGGGTAGATATGATTCTCAAGCCACCGGTTATAGGGCGCATAATATTCTTCCAGGTAGATATACACCTGTTCGTTCATAGCGCGGTGATAGGCATGATAAAAGGGTAACCCGACGCCGTGCGGAAACTCCACCCAGATATTTTTCCCAACCAGCTCCGATGGGTCGCGGCCCACGATCTCGCCGGCCCGTTTATTCACATAGGTGTAGCACCAGTTCTTGTCGATCGCCACGAACGCGTCTGTAATTCTCTCCAGCAGACTGTTCCTTTCATCTTCGATCTTTTTCAGGGCCGTGATATCCTGAACTACGCCTTTCAGGAACGCGGGCTTGCCCCCTTCATCATACCTGATTTGAGCCATTCCCCTGATGTACCGTATCATACCACCCGGTGTCACAATCCGGCAATCCGGCAGGGGTGACGTTACTCCCCCAAACGCGGATGAGAGCCACTTATTGAACTTTTCCTTGTCGTCGGGGTGTAACGCGTTGATAAATGTCTCACGGCTGGGAATAAACTCCGAGGGTGAGATACCGAAAATTTCATACGTTTCATCCGACCACTCGATACGGCCGTTCAGATCGTCCGACCAGCTTCCAATGTGCGCTATACGTTGTGACTCCCGGAGGGATAACGCTTCCTCGCGCCATTCATCAGTCGATTTTAACGAACCCTGAACAACCGCTCCGGAGATTGCTGTTATGATTTTTGCCCCCCGGCCCCCGGCAGGCTCGAAGCGCAGCGTAAACACCTGTCGTGCCAGTTCTCCGAACGCGCGCGTTACATGCTGAGATTCACCAGCGGAGCAACCATCGATCAAAAGCTTCAGAAGATCGCGATCCCGCGCGTTTGAAGTACATTCGAGCAGGTTCATACCTACGGTAATCTCCTTTCCATAAAGCATGCGGATCGTGTCCTTGCCGTGTGGACTGACCTGGACACAGGTATAGTCATGGTTTACCGATAAGAGAGGGGTGCCGAAAGAACCCTTTTCTTGCCCCCGGGCAAATCCGCCGGTCATGTTGAGGTTTTCGTCAACAGATACGTTCATTGGTCCAACGTTGATTTGAAAATGAATTCAGAAAATTTATGCCCGGGTACCGTACCCACACCTGCCTCTGTTTTCCAATATGTTAAACGGCCAGCGTTATGGTTATCTAAATAATAAAGAAATGGCGGCAAACGTGTCAGGGTTTTCCTGATTTTGAATTTATCAGGAATTCACTGATTTCGCAAGTACGCCTGATTTTTGGTAATTCCGTTAACCCCTGATTCCCGGGGAACGATTTACCACGAATTTTGAATAACATTCACAAGAATACACCATGAAAAACATCAGCATGAATAATTTTGGCCTCCCACATGCCCACCGGTTTCCGCAGCTCGACCTTTATACGGACGGAGATGATGCATTTAAGCTGGTACTGATCAACCTGATGCTTGAAAACCTCGATGAACTGAAATTTGCACTACAGGCATCACATGCCCAACAGGATGTCGGGATCTTCGCCAAGGCCGTCCATAAAGCCAAGACAACGTTGAGTATTCTCGATGACACTGATCTGTGTCAAAGTGCGGAGGAGATGAAACAGCAGGTCAATAAACCGGAAAGCTGGATGCCGTTCTTTCGCCTTTGTGACCGTATGAAAGAACGGTTGAGGGAGGAGAAAACGGATCAGCAGTATGTACTGGAGAAAAAAGCGTCGGGTTACTGAAGGATAGATGGATTTCTTCAGCCGCGTAATTTTTCTGGTCCGCCTTTTTTTTACGAACCGCTTTTCCCGGATCGCAGTATTGCTATGGCTTTCCACCCAGCCGGTACTGGCGCAGCAACGAAACCTGAAGTTTGAACACATTGGTATCCGGGAAGGACTTTCGCACAGCAATACGATCTGTATGCTGCAGGATAGCCGCGGGTTTATGTGGTTCGGCACGCGAGACGGCCTGAACAAATATGACGGTTACACCTTCACGGTTTATAAGAACGACGTCTACGACACCCTGAGTATCGGTGGAAACATTATCATGGATATCGCAGAGGACGACGCCGGCGCACTATGGATCGCTACCTGGGGTGGCGGTTTGAACAGGTTTGACAGGCTAACGGAAAAATTCACTCAATTCGCGCACAGGAAGGACGACCGCAATTCGATCTCCTCCGATCTCGTCAATAGTGTTATCGTCGATCACAACGGAATGATCTGGGCAGGTACCGAAGGGGGAGGACTGGATACCTACGATCCGTCCCGGAAAGAATTTTCGCACTATAGGCATGACATTGCAAATACAAACAGCATCAACCAGGATTTTATCAAGGATATTTTTGAGGACAGCCGTCACAACATATGGGCCGCTACGGGCAGCGGGGGACTAAGCCTGTTTGACCGAAACACGCGCACATTTACTTCATTCACCCACCGGGAAGGAGATTCCACGTCCATCAGCTCGGATGCCATTCTGGTGATATTTGAAGACAGCAGGCATCGGCTTTGGGTTGGAACACGGGGAGGCGGACTGAACCAGGTTGATGTAGCTTCCGGTACATTCAGGAGGATTGGGAGGGCAGACGAACCGAATTCCGGGCTGGCCAGCGATGTTGTGGTCGCGATTGGCGAAGATGACGACGGCAAACTCTGGATTGGTACTGAAAACGGCGGATTGTCCATCTACGACACATCCTCCGCGCGGTTTTATAATTATCAGCAGGATGATATTGATATCTCCGGTTTGAGTAATAATTCCGTTTGGTCGGTGTACCGCGACCTAAAAGGAAATATGTGGGTAAGCACGTTTTCCGGTGATATCAACTTCTGGAGTAAGGACGGAAACAAGTTCGAACATTTCAGGCATACAACATCGAAAAACAGTCTGAGTCATAATAAGGTACTCAGCATAAATGAAGACTCCCGTGGTAAAATGTGGATCGGGACCGATGGTGGAGGAGTCGATGTTTTCGATCCGACGACCGGTGATTTTCATCATTTTCGCCATGATAAGAACAGCAGAAACTCCATCGGCGGCGATCATGTGCTCACAACACTGGAGGACAGGCATGGAAACTATTGGATCGGTCTGTGGGGTGATGGAATAACCCTCTTTGATCCGAAAAAAAATACGTACCGGCACTTCAGGCATGACCCTGCCGATACGACCAGCCTGAGCAGCAATAATGCGTGGGCGGTTTTTGAGGATAGCCATGGTAATATATGGATCGGAACATACTTCGGAGGTTTGAATATGTACGATCCCCGCACAGCGTCATTCGTTCGTTTTGGCGATCGCGATGTCTCGGAGATCAACGGTAACAAGATCAACTCGATCATTGAAGACAGTGCGGGAGCTCTTTGGCTTGGCACCGATGGAGGTGGTTTGAGTAAATTTGACGTCAAGACTTCAACGTTCACGCATTTCAGGCATTCGCCTGCCAAAAACAGCATCAGCCATAACAGTGTAAGTACACTGCATGAGGACCACCTGGGAAACTTATGGATCGGAACAATGTCCGGGCTCAACTACTTCGACGTGAAGAACAACATCTTTAAAACTTACCGGGCTTCTCATGGAATGCCGAATGATGCTGTCCAGGGAATCCTGGAGGACGGGAAAGGTAATTTATGGATCACAACGAACCATGGCTTGTCGTTATTCGATCCGGTGACGGAGAAATTCACGAATTATGATGTAACCGATGGTCTCCAGTCCAATGAATTCAAAATGAATGCAACGTGCCGGAGCCGTTCCGGTATGCTGTATGTCGGTGGGAATAACGGATTCAACTGCTTTTGGCCGGACAGTGTCAAAGACATCCCTTACGACCCGCCTATCGTATTGACAAACTTCCAGCTTTTTAACAAAGTTGTTTCCATCAATGATAAGCGGTCACATTCATCGCCTTTGAAGGCAAGTATTACGGAAACATCGGAAGTGACACTATCACACGAACAGTCGGCGATAACGATCGAGTTCGCATCGCTGAACTACATTCACGGTGACAGAAAAAAATATACCTATCTCCTGGAAGGGTTCGACAATAACTGGAACGATATTGACTCGAAACATTCGGCTACTTATACCAACCTCGAACCAGGCGAATATACCTTCAAGGTTCGCGGGATGGACAACCAGGGTAACTGGTCTTCGCAGGTGAGGGAACTTAAGATCAGGATCACACCGTCATTCTGGCAAACGCCGTGGTTCCGGATACTTGCTGCTTCACTGCTTGTCGCGGGGATGGTGATCTTTCTTCAGGTAAGAACACGCATCATCCAGGCACGGGAAAGAACGGGCAGGTTGTTATACTCCACAAACCTGGAAAAGATAGCGCGCCAGGAAGCCGATAAGGCAAGGAAAGAGGCCGAAAAAGCAAACCAGGCGAAAAGTGTCTTTCTGGCCACCATGAGCCATGAAATACGGACCCCAATGAATGGTGTGATTGGTATGGCTGCATTGCTGGCGGAAACAAAATTGACGGAAGAGCAACGGGAATACACGGATGTTATCAAAACAAGTAGCGAGAGCCTGCTTTCTGTTATTAATGACATACTCGATTTCTCGAAGATCGAATCCGGTAACATGGTACTGGAGAATATCGATTTTGATCTCCGGAATTGTATTGAGGAGGTACTGGATCTTTTTGGTGCCCGCGCGACGAAGAATGGACTGGACCTGATCTACCAGATCGACTACAATGTGCCCAGCCAGATTACTGGCGACAGCCTCCGTATCAGACAGGTATTGATAAACCTGGTAGGCAATGCCATCAAGTTTACCCACCACGGTGAAGTATTTGTGGGCGTTCACTTGTTACGCGCCGACAAGGATCGTTACGACCTTGCCTTTGAGGTTCGTGATACCGGCATCGGTATTCCGAAGAACAAGATCGGCGCGTTGTTCAAGGCATTCTCGCAGGTGGACTCTTCCACGACACGCAAGTATGGAGGCTCTGGTCTGGGGCTGGTCATCAGCTCGAAACTGGTCGCAATGATGGGTGGATCGATCCAGGTGGAAAGTGTTGAAGGGCGGGGGACTACTTTTTCCTTTTCGATCGCCACACGGATCAGCACGAAGCCCATGCAGAATTATGTAACGGACAACACAACAGGAATCGAAGGGCGGGCTGTCCTGGTCGTCGATGACAACGCCACAAACCGTCAGATACTGAAGCAGCAACTCGAAGGCTGGAAACTGAGATCCTACGTGGCGGATTCCGGTAAACAGGCATTGGCGATGGTTGCGGCGGGACCTCGTTTCGATCTTATCATCATCGACATGAAAATGCCGGGCATGGATGGCCTGCAATTGGCGGGCCTCCTGAAAGAACAAATGCCGGATGTTCCGCTGGTATTGTTGAGTCCCCTTGGAGATGACCGCGGAAAAAAGAATGAGCAACTCTTTTTTGCCGTCCTTACTAAACCGGTCAAGCAGGGAATGTTATGGCAGTGTCTCCTGAACGCTTTCCGGCAAAACCGAACGCCCTTGAATGATAACCGTCAGACCAGTGCGACGCTTTCGCCTGAATTCGCGAGCCGGCATCCGATGGAGATACTGGTGGCTGAAGACAACCCTGTCAACCAGCATTTGATCCTCCGGGTTCTGGGTAAACTGGGATTCAAGCCTGATGTTATGGCGAACGGAAGGGAAGCGCTGAACGCCTTGCATCGCAGAAAGTACGACGTGGTCTTTATGGATGTTCAAATGCCGGAGATGGATGGACTGGAAGCCACGCGGGAGATCAGAAAGCAGCTCGCCGATCAACCTGTTATCATCGCCATGACGGCCAATGCGATCGAAGGTGATCGTGAAGTTTGCCTCGAGGCGGGCATGAACGACTACATCAGCAAACCGGTGAAGTTCGATGTCCTGGTCAACATCCTGGAGAAGTGGGCTTCCATAATCCACGACAAGCATTATACCCAAAATCTGTAGAACCCTGAACTATCAGGATTTTCCTGACAGATCAGGGAATCCCTGAGGACAATCCCGTAACAAGGCGCCCGGGGCGGTCACCTGATCCAATTTTCGTCCCGGTTCGATACCGTATCCGTTAAATCCTGATTTGATAAAATCAATCATTCGCTGATTCTTTTAAACCGGCCGGATATGACCTTTGAACACGAACTAAACGAAATTTCAAATAAATAAAACGTATGAAAATCCTGGTGTGTGATGATGATGCCGCAGTGGTCAGCATGGTCCGGTTTAAGCTATCGAGAGAGAACCTTGGCGATATTGAAACGGCAGCCGACGGAAGAATGGCTTTTGAACTGTTGCGTTCAACCAACTACGACCTGATCATTACGGATATTCACATGCCGTACCACTCCGGCCTGGAGATCACTTCATTCGTGCGAAATGATCAGAAAAAGAAAACACCGATCCTGATCCTGTCTGCGGAAGGACTGGAGGATACCGTTCAGCAGGCGTTTGAGCTCGGTGCTGACGACTTTGTGGCCAAGCCATTTAACCTGAGCGAACTGGTATTGCGTACAAAAAGATTAACCCGGTAAAATGGACTTCACCCGTTCATTTCCAATTCTGCGGGAGCCCGCGTTTTTCGTGGCGCTGGCCATCTGTTTCGCGGGTACCGCCGTGGTTTTTTTGATCATTATCATGATCAGCCGCATCATTAAAACACGCCATACAGAAAACGTTAACGCGTTGCGCGAGGATTTTCAGAAAACGATCAATGCATTGATTATCCTGGATCAGTCAAAAGACCGGAATAGTCATTTTTCCCTTAATTTTTATCTGAAAGGTCTCCGGGAGAAGCTGTCGAATGACCTGCGCAAACAGGTTTTGATCGACGTGTTGATCGCGAACAAGAAAAACCTCCGGGGTACACCGGCAAAGATCCTGAAGAAGATATACGTCAGACTGCAGCTGAAAAAACTGAGTTATTCGAAACTCAATCAAACCAACACGCTGACGATCGTACAGGGATTACAGGAGCTAACCGAAATGGAATGCGCCGACTATCTCCCCACTGTTCAGGAATTATTCTATCATAAGGATACGCTCGTCAGGCAGGAGAGTTTTATAGGCCTGGTCCGGCTTACCGGCGATTCTCCTTTTGTGCTGGTCGACCACTACCAGGGATTTGTCACCCCGTGGATGCAGCTAATGGTTCATAAGCATCTTACAACTCTTCCCGTGGACAAACTCCCCAAGTTCTATCGCTGGTTTTACAGCGACAGCAATGAGATCAAAAAATTCGCCGTTGTAATGGCCACACAATTCAGGCAGGCGGAGGCGATACCTCATTTATCCGTTCTCCTGGACGATATCAATCAGGAGATCTCCGGCCTCGCCGTCGCGATGCTCGGTGAAATGGGCGCCGTTGAGCACGCCAACCTTATCGCGAAGATGGGAAGGGAAAATCTTTTGAACGATTCATTTTCGCTCCGGGCGATCCATGCACTCGAGCAGATCGGGAACCCTGAAGAGCATGGATCTTTTTTAGCGTGGCACATGGTGCACGGCTCACCGCTCACGAGGTTCGAAGCGATGCGTGTCATGCACAAATTGAAAATGAACTGCAGGGATTTCCTCATTGATTTCAACGCCGTCAACGACGAGTTGTTTGAAAACATTTACAGACATGTCACTACACCCTTACTCCAGTAAAAGATGAACGGCATCATGCACCTTTTTTTCAATGTCTTTAACGGAATGTTCATCCTGTACGGGATGGCTATTTCCCTTACTTACCTGACACTTGCCCTCGTTTCATGGCTGGAACTCCGCAGGTATACCAAAAAATCAAAAGTCTCCGACTATACCAGCATCCTTTCATCGCCGCTGGCGCCTGGCATTTCTCTCCTGGCTCCCGCTTACAACGAAAGCCTGACTATTGTCGATAACGTTAAATCGTTACTCTCCCTCATGTATAACAACCTGGAGGTGATCATCATCAACGACGGCAGCAAGGATGACTCGCTGAATAAACTCGTGGAAGCGTTTGACCTCGTTAAGGTTCCTTTCCACGTTCAGTATCAGCTGTCTACAAAAAGAGTACTGGGCGTTTACAAGTCGAACAACCGGGCGTTCAAAAAGCTTACCATCGTCGATAAACTGAACGGGGGAAAAGCCGATGCCCTGAATGTAGGTATCAACATCTCCACAAAACCGTTGGTGGCCTGTGTAGACGTGGATTGTATTATTGAAAGGGATGCGTTGCTCAAAATGGTAAAGCCGTTCCTCGAAGAGACGACTCCGGTCATCGCTTCCGGCGGCGTCGTCAGGATAGCGAACTCATGCGTTGTTGAAGAAGGCCGCCTGATCGAGGTTAAACTACCCAGCAAACAAATCGTACGCTTTCAAACGCTGGAGTATATACGCGCTTTCCTGATCGGACGAATGGCATGGAGCAGGCTCAATGGCCTCTTGCTGATCTCCGGCGCTTTCGGACTGTTCAACAGGACTGTTGCTATCAAGTCGGGCGGATACAACACAAAAACGGTTGGTGAGGATATGGAACTGGTGGTGCGTATGCGTGCCTTCATGCATCGTGAAAAAAAACCTTATAAAGTAGTATACATACCTGAACCCCTTTGCTGGACGGAAGCACCGTCGGAATACAAGATCCTGGGAAGGCAGCGCAACCGCTGGACAAGAGGAACTTATGAAACCTTGAAAATCCACCGCAGAATATGCTTTAACCCCAACTATGGATTGATGGGATTACTGAGCTATCCCTTCTGGTTCTTTTTCGAATGGCTGGCTCCTATCATCGAAGCCTTCGGGTTGATCCTGTTAGGCTGGCAGTTGATGGCGGGTATGATCAATACTTCCTTTGCGCCCGCATTGCTGATGGCCGTCTATTCATTTTCGTTCATGATCTCCATCACCGCGCTCCTGGCAGAAGAATTTTCCTATTTCCAGTACAAGAGAAAGGTGGATATCCTGAGACTTGTCGTTACCGCGCTGATCGAGCCTGTCTGGTTTCACCCGAGAGTTGTCTGGTGGTCTATACTGGGTAACATAGATATTATAAAGGGCAAAAAGTCGTGGGGAGAAATGAACCGGCAAGGCTTTTTTGCCAACAATAAGAAAAGTATCGGTGCAAGGGTATGAAAACCTCGATTGGGATTTCGATCAGGCAATTTATTCCGGCGTCGGGAATGTTCGTGGTTCTATTTCTTTTGCTGCGGGCATACGAATGGTTTCTGTTGCAGGGTAATATCGATACCGCGGATATCGTCAGCCTGGAATTGAGTGCGCTGATTTTCGATGTATTCTTTTTATGCGCGGTGATATCCCTCGTACTGGTTTTTCACCTGCTTGTCTCCGCGGTTCACTCCGCCACCGCTTACGCGGTCAGCAGCTTCATCTTTACTCTTTTTCTTCTGTTTGACGCGGCTGTGATCCGTTACTTTTCCGTTACCCTGGTACCGTTGGGGGCTGACTTGTTCGGCTATACGATACCGGATATCCTGACTACCGTGCAATCGTCGGGGGCGTCTGTTGTCTCCGTTGTGATGTTGACTGTATTGATTATACCGTTGACGATGATGGTTTTTTTTAGACTAAAAAGCATGCTTTTTGTCAAGCGTTTAAGTTTAACGGCGTGTGTCTGTATAGCTGTCGGTTTTTTCTTCGCATGGCTGTTGCCTCATCACCCCGCACCTCAACGTTTTGATCGGGATTTAGACTACTTTATCGCGGTAAACAAGGCGCAATTCCTCCTGGCTCACACCGTGGAGTATGCCCGGGAACATATAACGGTACAACAACCCGCGGAAAATCAAGATCCTTTGATGCATCCCCTGAATAGCCCGGATCAGTTGGGCAGATATTTCAGAAGAGCAGAAACGCTTCCCAATATTGTATTTATTATCGTCGAAGGACTTGGGCGCGATTTTTCCGGACCGGATGCAGTATATGGTGGTTTCACGCCATATATGGATTCGCTTTCAGGAGTGAGCCTGTATTGGGAAAACTTCCTGAGCAATGCCGGGCGCACGTTTGGCGCACTTCCCAGCATACTCGGCTCGCTGCCGTACGGACGGGAAGGATTTATGGCACTCGGAAATAAAATGCCGGACCATCACACACTGGTCAGTTTGCTTAAACCCTACGGCTATAGCAGCAACTTCTTTTACGGAGGTAATCCCAACTTCGACAACCAGGATATTTTTCTGGAGTACCAGGGTTTTGATAAAACAATCAATCAATCCAATTTTCCCGCGTCTCCCGGTACGGATAACGAGTTACTTGCTTCCTGGGGTTATCCCGACCGTGACGTTTTTGCGTATGCGTCCCGCGTGCTTCAAGGGTCAGCATCGCCCAGGATTGATGTATACCTCACGTTGTCTACGCACGAACCATTTATCGCGCCCGATACAATGTATAACCGGCTCTTTGAATCCAGGCTTCTCGGGTTGAACTGGAATGAGGACAAACAAAAAGTAGCAACTGAAAACAAAGGCATCTTTTCCTGTCTCCTGTATACCGACTATGCGATTCGCGAATTGATGCAGTCCTACTCCTCACGCCCGGATTTTGGCAATACCATTTTTATTATAACTGGAGATCACCGGCTGATCCCGATTCCGGAAGACAGCAGAATAGACCGGTACCACGTACCCCTTATTGTTTATTCACCGCTTCTTAAAGTACCAAAGTCTTTTTTGTCCCTTTCAACCCATTCGGATATCACTCCTTCCGTTTTGACCATGTTATCGGATGAATATAACCTTGGTTTCCCTCCTGAAGCCGGTTTCCTTTCCCAACCGCTGTCGACGGGGGTTTCATTTTCGGGCGACCGAGATGTTGCATTGATCCGAAGTAAGAATGCCACGGAAGACTACCTGTATGGTGAGTATTTCCTGTCAGGCGACCGGTTGTTTAAAATTCTTCCCGGCCTGCAATTGCAGCCTGAAGAGAATGACGACGTAAAAAAGGAGATGAAGCATAAACTTGCCGGGTTCAAGACAAATTCAATTGCGGCTCTCGAAGGGAATCACCTGTATGGCGCTTTGAAGGAAAGAAGACCTTTGGCCTTCCGGTTGTCGGCAAAGGATGAAGAAACTGTCAGCGCAATGGGCTGGGCGAGCCTTAACCCGGATCAGAAATTTGAAACGGCGAGGTCCATCGCAGCAGAAAGACGATATGTTGAATGCCGGATCCTTTTGAAAGTCATCCTGAATGCGAGCCCGAACTATCATGATGCCCGGATACTCATGGCACGCACATACGCGTGGAACGGGGAATACGATAGTGCGATCCTGTTTATCAACCAGACCTTTGAGCGTTCTCCGTCCTATGCGGATGCTTTTTGTGCATTGGCGGATATCGAATCATGGAGGGGAGATCCTAGACGGTCACTGGAAGTCGTCAACGAAGGATTGTCTTCAAATGGTTCCGACACGGAACTGCTGGTCAGAAAAGCACGTGCGCTGTCCCGGTTAAACAGGAAAAAGGAAGCAGGCGAGATCATTGGCGAGATTCTCAGGCAAAGACCGGATAAGGAACTCGCCGCCGAATTACAACGTGAGTTAAATAGCCAATAATATAATAACATATGAAGGGTAGATTCAAGATGATCCTGGTTGTTCTGTTGTTTTTCTTGTGCGCCGCTGCTTTTGGGCAGGAGCGCGGGAACGCGCCGGATTCAAGTGATGCCTTCACCCGCGCCCGTGATATGATTTTTAATCACGAGCGGGAAGCGGGAAGAATCATATTGACGGAGATACTGCTCGCGGATCCTGATTTCGACGAAGCACGAATCTTACTGGCGAGATCGCTTGCATGGGATGCTCAGCGTTCTGCCGCCCGGAAAGAACTGCAGGTCGTGTTAGGTCACCAGCCGGACCATGCCGATGCGCTTAGCGCCCTTTATGATGTCGAGATATGGGATGACAGGTACAAGGACGCATTACACGTAGCCGACGCGGCACTGAATCACTATCCGGGTTCAGCGGATTTTCTCTTCAAAAAAGCCAGCGTCCTCGTAAAGTTAAACCGGACTACGGATGCCCTGTCTGTACTCGACAGCATCCCAGCTGACCACGTCGCGGGAAAATCCCTTCGGGAGCAGATTGTGACAAGCAACATGAAATACACAGCTGGTGTCTCCTTTGGCATTGATGTATTCAGCCGGACGTTTCAACCAGCCATGTATACTTCTCTTCAGCTTGCCCGAGCTAATAGCTGGGGCACGGCGATCGCGCGTATAAACCATTCGTCCCGGTTCTCGTCGGGTGGCATACAGGCGGAAGTCGATCTTTATCCGCGGATCGTTCGTGGTGTTTATGCGTATGTGAATTATGGCTATTCGTCAAGTGATTTATTTTCAAAACATCGGATAGGCGGAGAGTTGTATGCAGGATTACCGCACCGGCTGGAAGCTTCCGGCGGCGTACGGTACCTGTCTTTTGGTCATGGGAGCGATGTGTTGATCTACACGGGTTCCATCGGATGGTATGTAAAAAACTTCTGGTTGTCGTATCGTCCCTATATTACACCGGGCCAGGATGCGACATCGTTTTCATCAACCTTTATCGCCCGGAGATATTTTGCTGATGCCGACAGTTACATCGGCTTAAGCGGCAACGTCGGGTTCTCGCCGGATGAACGGAGAATACAAAGTGGTTCAGGGCTGAGCGATGACGGTATTTATGTGCTGCGGTCACAAAACGCGGGATTGGCGTGGCAGCGGAAGTTTTCCGGGAGGTGGATTGTGAATCTCAGTTATACAATCGTCCACCAGGAACTGTCGTTTGATGTCGGCCGGTACGTTTGGATCAACAGCAGCTTTTTGAGTGTCAAGCGAAAATTCTAGGCCGGATAGCCGTTGGAAAAATATCCTGCAGGAGTAAGTCTCATCCGGCGGGAACATGCCGGCGGCAAGGATACTATTTACTAAATGGTGATTTGAAATAGATTTCGAATGTGAATGCGAGTCCTGATGCCTTTACAGCTGTGATTTCATTTGGTAGCCGTGTTCCGATATTTCTCCGGTAGCCTGCGAAAACCTCTGCCCCGACGAATTTATTGATCTGCCTGTTGTAGGCCAGACCCATGTCAAGTTCCGTTCTCCTGAATGCATACTCATCCTCGCAAACAATGAAGTATGCACGTGTGAGCGCCTCGGCCTTTACGTAAAGGATATCCGAAGGTGACAGATTGTGACGCCAGGAGATCTTATGCGGTAGACTTATTTCGAGGCCTGCTTTGGAGGAGTAATTGTAGTTGAAGACAAATACAGGAAGCACAGTGAATCTGCCGAAGCTCCGGTTTGCCATCACCCCGAAGCCTATCTCTTTGTTGACGGATGTTTTTCTCAGGTAAACCGACGTGAAGGTATAGTTTAACGGAACGTGATCATGCGACTGATCCTGGAAGTTCCCGCTTTGATTGATGTTCAGGTTCGCCATCAGGAAAGACGTGCTGTCGAGTCGGGCAACCGAACGAACGTCCATTCCCATTGAGCGCAGATTCCAGCTGGATAATAGGTGGAGCGGGTTCTCTCCGCTGCTTTCAAACTCCAGTTGTTCCGTCCGGTATTGAGGCCCGAGCATCAGGGCGAAACGCGATTTATAAACTACGGGAATCCAGGCCTTGAAAAAAAGATCTTCCTGTGTATAGGTTTTGGGGGCGGAACCCTGGGTCCGGTAAACCCTCCCCGGCGCCTGCGAATGTTTAACGGTTATCCAGCGCGAAGGCGCCATTCCGGGTAGACCCGGTTTTAGTTTCTGACACTCAGACGTTTTGCCAATGCATAATAGCAGGCATACAAGAGAAAAAGAATACGCCAGGGACCGCCGTGTCAGGTTCATAAGAGGGTTATCGCAAAAAGCTTCAAGGTAAACAGGTTGGGTTTTTCGAATAAATCGATCGGGCCTGGTATAGCAATCGTGTAATATTTAATGAAAAACATGGAAATATACAATTCCGGTCACAACTTAGGCCCATACCTTTAGTCAAAAATTTCCCGGGTCGGAATAAACAAATATTGACCCACTTTTCGCGACACTACTGATGGACGGGATAATCCGCTTTTTTTATCAATTCAGGCCTACTCCTTAGGCCGTCCTGTATTAGACGATGGGTTAATTCTCTTTATTTTTATGGCCGAGTTCAAAAATGGGAAAAGTATAATTGGGTAAAACATGAAGAGAAAGGCGCATTTTCTAATACCTCTGGTACTGCTGGCTTCATGTGCCACCTATAAGGCGCGTTATGCGAAAACGGCACGGCAATGGCAGGAAACGGCCCCTTCCGCAAGCCTGAAGCTGAACCATACGATGTACCTGGTGGGTGACGCCGGGAATTCGGCCGAAAAGGGATCCACTCCGGTGCTGGCCTACCTCAAATCGAAACTTCCGGCCGAATCCAAAAACAGCTCCGTGTTGTTCCTGGGTGACAATATATATGAGTTTGGTATGCCCCCGGCTGAGGATGTGGCGAAGCGTGCGGTGGCCGAACACAGAATTAAAGCCCAGTTGGAGATCCTTGACCAATTTAAAGGCAGACCGGTGTTCATACCGGGAAATCACGACTGGCGTGGCTGGGGACAAAGCGGTCTCAAAAGCCAGGAAACGTTCATTGAAAATTATTTGAATACGCAACGGGGCGTCACCGATGAGGACGACTGGGAGAATTATTTCTTGCCGGACGATGGATGTTCCGGTCCCGTCGCAGTCGAGCTGAGCAATGACCTCGTGGTACTTGTGGTCGACACCCAATGGTGGTTGGGTGACTCGGAGGAGGAGCCGAGGATCAACCAGGGTTGTGAGGCGAGAAACCGGGCGAGCTTCCGGTTCATTTTTGAAAACATGATCCGGAAATACAGGAACCAGAATGTTGTTGTGGCCATGCATCACCCGCTTTACACCTATGGACCGCACGGAGGTGCGTTCACGGCCAAGCAGCACCTGTTCCCGTTAACCGATATCAACCCGAATCTCTACCTGCCGCTCCCGGGAATCGGGACCGCCGCGGCGCTCTTCCGTTCCAGCGTCGGATCAAGGCAGGATGTTGCCCATCAGGATTATAAAGACCTGAGAACAGCCGTACTCGCCGGCGCGAAAAAGAACGGCAGCTTTATTTTTGTGAGCGGTCATGAGCATACGTTACAGTACATCGAAAACGGGGGGCAAAAATTTATCGTCAGCGGTAGTGCCTCAAAGGAAAGTCCCGTTAGTCTGGGCAGGGGTTCTGAGTTCGCCACCGGCGCAATGGGATTCAGCACCATTCAGTTTTATGATGGTGGAGAATCGTGGGTGCAGTTCTGGGATGTGAACGATGAAGGCACGGATGCAAAACTGCTGTACCAGAAAAAGATCAAGGATGCCGCGCCCGTTGCGGCGGAAAATACGCAAGCCGATTTTTCGGAATACGAAGCGCATCGGGATACCGTTGTGGCCCCGGTAACCAGGACCCGGATCCGCGAAGTAGGGAGCTTTCATAAATTCGTCCTCGGTGAACATCACCGCGACCTATACCTGGAAAAATATGCTTTTCCTGTCCTAGATCTGAACACGTTCAAAGGAGGTGTCACACCCGTGAAACAGGGTGGAGGAAACCAGACGAATTCATTGCGGGTCAGGGATGAGGAAGGAAGGGATTATACCTTTCGGGGAATGACAAAAGACGCCAGCCGTTTTCTTCCCTATCCTTTTAATAAGATGGTTGCCGCCAGGTTCCTCGTAGAGGATAATTTTCTGGCCACTCACCCCTTTGCGCCACTGGCTATTCCGGTCATTGCGGATGCTATCAACGTATACCACACCAATCCCACACTGTATTACATACCCTCACAGCCCGCGTTGGGTGTTTACAACAGCCTGTTCGGGGGAAGCATGCACCTGGTGGAAGAAAGGCCGGCGGGTAAAAAGTGGAAGGAAGCAGCATTTTTTGGGAACCCTGATAAAATAGTGAGTACCCCGGACCTCACTGTAAACCTATTGAAAAATCCCAAACACCAGGTTGACGAAGAGTGGGCGATCCGTACGCGGATGCTTGATTTTCTCATCGGCGACTGGGATCGTCATGACGACCAGTGGACATGGGCCAGTATTAACCTGGAGAACGATACAAAACTGTACAGGCCGATACCCAGGGACCGTGATCAGGCGTTTTCCCGTTACGATGGACTCGTTCCGGGTCTGGCCAGGCAGACACTGCCGTTTTTGAGACAACTGCAATCATACAGCCCGGAAATAAACAGCGTCAAATGGACGACATGGAGCGCGCGCCTTTTTGACCGGACTTTTCTGAACGAACTGAGCTGGCAGCAATGGGAGAAACAGGTGAAGTTCATCCAGGAAAATCTTACCGATGAGGTTATAGCCAGCGCCTTCGAAAAATGGCCACAGAAGGCCAGGGAGATATCGGCGCCGGCCATGATCAGCAGCCTTAAGGCCCGGCGGGACAACCTGATGGCTACTGCCCGGACCCACTACGAATTTGTAAGTAAGTCCGTCGATGTGATCGGTACAGATGACCGCGAGCGTTTTGAAGTGGAACGGGTGAACGATGAATCCACCCGCGTGACGGTCTATGAGATCTCCAAAAAAGGCGCTAAAAAGGGGATTACTTTTCAGCGTACGTTTGAAAACAAGATCACGCATTCCCTCGATCTTTTCGGTAACGGCGATGAGGACGAGTTTATCGTGCGGGGAGCGGTGAAAAAGGGGATCACGGTGCGAATGATCGGCGGGCTGGGTGAGGATGTTTTTACCGATAGCTCGTCCGTTAAACGCGGAGGCCATAAAACGATCGTCTACGACGACCTCAGAAAGAACACCGTGTCGGGGAGTCGCGAGACCCTGGATAAAAGAAGCAGTCTTTCGAGGTATAACATCTACGACCGGCGCGGATACGACAGTGAGTACAACATAGCGATTCCATTCCCGGTTATCGGGTTTAACCCGGACGACCAGTTTCTCATCGGCGCCAGTTATAATATCATCACGCATGGATTTAAGAAGGTGCCTTATGCGTCGTCCCAGCGTATCGGCGGCAGTTTCGCGTTCGGAACACTTGCCTTCAAGGCGAACTACGAAGCCGACTTTTTGAATGTTATAAAGAACTGGGACTTTTATCTCGATGCAGTGTATCATGGTCCGACCTACGCATTCAATTTCGCCGGCCTCGGTAACAACTCCGTAAGGCCGGTCGATGATCCGGACTTTTACCGTGTCCGCCAGGGCCTTATCCGGTTGTATCCGGCTATCAAGAAAAGATTTGCCGGTGTGAGCGGATACTTCACGGTAGGTCCGACCTTTGAGACGGCGAATATTGAAGACACACCGGGAAGATTTATAACGCAATACGGCGTCGGTGAAAACGAGGATATTTTCGAGCATAAATATTTTGCGGGAACGGAAGTCGGGTTTCATTTTAATAATGTCGACAACATCTTTTCACCCCATTCTGGGATCCGTTTCAATACCACCTTCAATTGGGTCAATAACATCCGTGCCGATCAGAATTTCACTTCGTGGCGGGCAAGTCTTTCATTTTACAAAAGTCTCGATCAGGCGGAGAATTTTATTCTTGCATCCCAGTTTGGCTGGGGGCAGAACTTTGGAATGGGATATGAATTCTGGCAAATGCCGACGATCGGCGGGCAACAGGGTCTTCGTGGTTACCGGACGGAACGATTTTACGGACAGCGGGCCTTATGGCAAACCACGGATCTCCGCGTGCGCGTAAGCAGCAGTACAAATCCGATCTTGCCGTTCACTCTTGGCCTGTTCGGAAGCTTCGATTACGGCCGCGTATGGCTGAAGGGTGAGGCTACCGAAAAATGGCATAACAGTTACGGCGGCGGTCTTTGGATAGCACCTGTCGATGCCCTGATATTCTCACTGGGAGCATTTATCCCCAAAGAGGAATTTGAGGAGTCTCCCAGGATTGTCTTTCGCGTAGGCTTTGGGTTCTGACGTTCACCGGAACAGGCAACCGGTGAATTTTTCACTTAATGCGATGAATTAAAACGTGCAGGTGTAATGCTATGTGTGTTTTTTTTCAAGCTTCCGGTGGTTCTTCCTGTAGGAAATGATAACCGGTACAGCCGTGACCACGATCAGCGACACAATGATGATCTCCACGTTATCGATCAGCGCGGGGAACATGTTTCCCAGCCAGTATCCCGCCATTACCAGCGATCCAATCCAGGCGATCGCTCCCAGCAGATTATACAGGAGAAACTTCTTGAATTCGATTTTTACGATACCGGCAAGGATCGGAACAAAGGTTCTGACGATGGGTAAAAATCTTCCGACAATAAACGCCATCATTCCATACCTTTTGTAAAAGTCCTGCGCCATGTCGAGATACTTTTGCTTGAAGAAGAAATTTTCCTTCTTGGGCCTGAAGTATAATTTCGCCCAGATACCGAAAAAGTACCCGACGGTCGAACCGGCGAACGCGGCGATCACCAGCATCAGGACCAGGAGTCCTATGGGTTGATCGATGTATTTGGAATTGCTTAACAGCCCGGCGACAAACAACAACGAGTCACCCGGGAGAAAGAAACCAAAAAACAATCCTGTTTCCGCAAAAATAATAAAGAGCAGCAATATCAGTCCACCATATTGAATGATGTTCTGGGGATTAAAGAATTCAAGAAACAAAACCGTCATAACGCTCTATAATACGAAATAATGAAAAATAGACAATCTTACCAGGACAGGAGTTACAGGAGTGGACGTTTGTCAGGGAGCGTTTATTGTGGACGAGGACCATCCGGAACGGCTGATAAAAGAGGTTTCAAAGCTTGATTCGCAGATCTGAAATATAACAAACCACAATGAACGCGGAATTTCAATACGTGGAATGAGCGGGATCTCGTTGTCAGCCGGAAATACGAGTATGCGGGCCGTTGGAGCCAGGTGGATGTCGATCACCTCATGGTCGGTGAAGTTAATGGATGGAATGGTGGAATTCGAGGTGTGGGTGGGAAGAATAACATTAAAATATAATACGATAAGGAGCACCATGAGTGCCTTAATAAAAAGACCGGACCGCCGCTTCCTTGTGATCACATTCATGAGAGTAAATCTAGTTCAAAATCCTGTGGTATCGATAAGGGGTTCAAAATTAACCTGAAAAGAGCGATCCTCCGCCCTTTACCCGTTATTTCGGGCAGAAATACCGGTTTTCAGTCACGAACAAATATCCACCATTGCTCTTTTAGACGAGCGGGAATATAAACGCGGGAGATATTGAATCGAATTCCTCAATAATTTCAAAAAGCGTTAACTTGTGTCAGGTAAATACCGGCATACCGGTATACGATGCGGATCACAGCGATTGGTTTTTCCCGCCGGACTTTTCCGGGTTCGGCAGGACAGGAGATCCGGAAGTGACAGGAACCTGTGGAATAAAAAATATCTCTTTTGATTCCGGAGTCACCCCATGAAGAATCGGTGACCTTTGGAGGCGTGATGAGGTATCGTTTTAGCCATTATAAGCCGGGATTATTACAGCAGTAAGTTTTGATACCCGGTTACCATATCACAGGGACACATTGAGCTTTAATTGTAGTTACTTCGGTATTCGCTGAAGTATGTAGGTACGATCAAATTAATAGCTGTAAATTATTCCCAGGCATGTCAATGAAAATACCAAATCTTTGGATCATCGATGACGACCCGATGTCTTCGTTTTACATCAAGCGTCTGGCTGAGCTGGGAGAATTGGCTAACATCATTACTATATATAACACTGCCCAGGGAGCAATCAACTATCTCCTCCATCATAAGAAAACAGCCGAGCACCTGCCTGATATTATCCTGCTCGACATCTATATGCCCGAAGTGGACGGATGGGAATTTTTGACTCAGCTCCGGGGAATTGAAGATCAGTTGATCAAGAAGGCGGGTATATACATCATCAGCTCTTCCAATCACCCGCGGGATCTGACCCGGGCTGAATCCTTTCCCGACGTAAAAGCCTATTTCCAGAAACCGGTCACGCTGGAGGTTTTAAAAGAAATGGTCTCGGGTTATACCTCACACGCATCCTAGGGATCAGAATATTTTTTGACGTACCGACGATAATGCGGCACCCCGCAGGAATTCCCGGAGATCAAAGGGGATATTATTTGATGATTTCTATTTCCGTTCTCCGGTTGATTTCCCGGCCACCTTCTTCATCGTCATTTGAGACGATTGGACGTTCGGAGCCGTAACCTTTAGCAGAAAGCCGGCTCGCACCAATACCCTTTTGAGTGAGGTAGGCAACCACCGATGCGGCGCGTTTCAGGGAAAGAGCCTTGTTGGCGGCGGCGTTCCCGCTATTATCCGTGTGTCCGTTGATCTGCACTTTCAGCGTTGTGTTCGCCAGCAGCAGTTCGCGGATGTTTTCGACCTCAGCCAGTGATTCAGGCTTGAGATCCGACTTGCCGACATCGAAGAAAATATTCTTCAACACCACTTTTGATCCGATCTCCGCCTTAACCATGATGATGTGGGTATCGATCTCCTGGTATTCTGCAAACTGCGGAACATTGAAGTTAATGGAGTTGAACAGGTATCCTGCTTTTTCAGTAGCGACCCCGTAGTTTCCACCGTGCGGAATCACCATCTCGAATTCGCCGGTTAAGGGGTTGGAATTGATCTTTGTGATTACCCTGTTGTTCTCATTATCAACAAGTGAAATCACAGCGGCAAGCGGGGCGGCGTTGGATTCGTCAATAACCTTTCCTTTTAACAGGGTCATTACTTTCATATCCTTATGGACCTGTATCATCGGATCGACAAACTCCTCGCTTTTCGGGATCTCGGTCTGCACCTTTACCTCTTCCACCTTAGCCACAACAGGCTTGGGCTTCGGCTTGTATTTCGGCTCCAGGAATTGAATGGAATAAATGTCGGCATCTCCGAGCCCGCCTTCCTTTACTGTGGAGAAGTACCCTTTCTTTTTGTCGGGCGACAACGTGAAGAATCCGTCGTATTCCCAGGAGTTAAGCGGGTAACCCATGTTTTCGGGCTTCGTCCATTTATTGTTCCTGAACTCGCTGACAAAGATATCACTGTTGCCCAGGCGCGGATGACCGTCGGAAGAAAAGTAAAGTGTTACTCCATCGTGATGGATAAAAGGAGAATCTTCATTTTCCGGTGTGTTTATGATGGGGCCGAGGTTGACTGCCTTTCCCCAATCCCCTTTGTTGTCCAGTTGACTGACATACAGATCCAGTTCACCCAGCCCTCCGGGACGGTTACTGGCAAAAAAAAGTTTTTTACCATCCGCCGAAACGGTGGCAGAGGTCTCCCAGAACATTCCCGTGTTTATGTTCTTGTTCAGAGGAGCTGGTTTTGACCATTCTCCATTTGCCAGGGTCGATGTATAAATGTCACCCTCACCCTCTTCATAGTACAAGAACAGCGTCTTGCCGTCCGGTGAAAGGGATGCGGCCGCGTCGTTGTACTTGCTGTTGATGTTTGAACTGATCAGTTTAGGTGCGCTCCATTCGTTGCCTGTTTTCACCGTAACATATATATCCTCATAGTTTGTACTGGTTTTGATTTTCGAAGGATCATCAGTCCGGTTCGACGTAAAAATCAATGTATTTCCATCAGCTGAAATCAGGGGAGAATAATCGTTGAAAGGCGTATTGACATTGATACCCAGGTTTTCGATGATAACATTCAATTCATTCTGAGAGAGCGAATCCGCGATATGACATTCCGCGATCTTTTCGTCGGCGATACTACCCAGTTCTTTTTTCTTCTTTTTGAATCGTTCGAAATGTTCAATCGCTTTTTTAAACTCATTGGTATTCTGAAAGGCAATCCCAAGGTGATAGTCGATATCGGGATTTACGGCAGGATTAAGGCGATAGGCTTTATCAATGTACGTGGCCGCCTTCGATTTTGTTTCCGAGTACAGGTAGGTGAGGCCGATCTTAAAATTCAGCGAGGCGTCGTCGGGATTCATTTCCTGAGCGGCGAGGAAGGAGGTTAATGCATTTTTATAGTCTTTTTTTCCGTAGTACTTGTCGCCTGCGGCTATCAGGGCTTTTTGATCCTGCGCATAAGAGCCTGTTACAACGAATAGCAGAAAAACGACTACACAAAAATATTTATCCATGTTGGTGGATACCTGGTTAAGGATGCTGAAAAAATCAATAACAAATATCGAAAAGTTAATGCAATTAAATCAATTAAAAAGTTGACGTTAAATCAATTAATAGTACATGCCTGTTTCAGGGATTCGGTGAAGGTTTTTTCCAGCCGGGACCGCGGACAAAACGCCCGGGTGTTGCTCCGGTATGTTCGCCGTTGACTAGGACAGGCACTCCGTTAACAAAAACATACACCATTCCGGTAGCGTATTGAAAAGGCTTCTCGAACGTGGCATGATCCTGAATTTTTGCCGGATCGAAAATAACAACATCGGCGAAGTAGCCGGGAGCAAGTAACCCTCTTTTTTTGATCCCGAGGTTCGTCGCCGGTAACTTTGTTAGCCGCCGGATCGCCTCTTGCAGACTGATGACCTTTTCTTCGCGGACATACCTGGACAAGAGTCGGGCAAAATTGCCGTATGCGCGCGGGTGGGTGCTGGATTTCAGGAATACACCCTCGGGTGCGGAAGATTCCGCGTCTGACCCAAAACTCATGTAGGGCAACCGGATCTGACGTCTGACATTTTCTTCAGACATCATAAAATATACTGTGCCGACCCTCGTGCTGTCGGCAATAACAAGGTCCATCGCGGTTTCCTCGGGAGACTTGCCGTGGATACGGGCAACCTCCGAGAGCGTTTTCCCCGTAAATCGTTTTAATGAATCGTTCGCGAAGCCGACCAGTAATACGTTGTCCGGGCTGCCTGCCATGAGTAACAGGTTTTCCCACGAATCAGAACGTGTCTTCATTTCCGTCAGCACCTTTTTCCGGATGGAAGGGTCCTTCAGTCTTTTTATCCAGGCATTTAAACCGCCTTCCTGAACCCACGTGGGCATGGAAGCATCCAGGCCAGTAGCCCCGGCGGTATAGGTATACATGTCGGCCGTGATACGCAGCCCTTCTCCGTTAGCTTTGTCAATTTTCCCGATCACCGAATCGAGTTTGGTCCAGTTATCCTTTCCCGCCATCTTCAGGTGGTAGATCTCCGCGGGCACCGCCGCCTTCCGGGCAATAGTGATGGTCTCGTCGATGGCTTCCAAAATGCTATTGCCTTCACTCCGCATATGCGTGATGTACATTCCACCGTACGGGCTAACCGCCTGGCATAACCCGATCAGTTCGTCCGTGCCGGAGTAACTGGCAGGGGCATAGATAAGCGAGGCACCGATACCCAGCGCACCTTCTTCCATTGCCTGTCTTGCCAGCTGTTTCATCTTCTCCAGTTCCTCCGCCGTCGGCGGCCGGTTTGCCATTCCCAGTTCATGTATCCGGAGGGTCGTCGCACCCACAAACGATGCGACATTGCAGGCGACGCCTTTTTTCTCAAGTGATTCCATGTATTCGCCCAACGTTGTCCAGCCGATATCGAAGGTATAGTCGCGCATCTGTTCGCGCATACCGGCCTTCATCTCATCGTTTAACGGACCCATAGACATCCCTTCGCCAAAAACCTCGAGCGTTACACCCTGTCGGATATCACCTTGCGAGCGACCATCGAGGATCAGGCTTTCCGTCGCCCAGCTAAGCATGTTTATGAATCCCGGCGCTACGGCCAGGCTGTCTGCGTCGATCTCCCGTTTACCTGTGGCTCCCGATAAATCACCGATGAATGCAATCGTGTCGCCGTTGATCCCGATATCGGCGATAAGAGGTTCCCTTCCTTCGCCATCATAGACAGTTCCGTTTCGGATAATGGTGTCGTATGTTTCTTTTTTGCCGCAGCCGAAGAGCAGAAAGGCAGTTGCCAATGACACGAATAGTACCTTCATCAGATGTATTGGATTTAGTTGAATGTAGTCTTTATCCGGAGAATTCAAAAGAGTTCGGGCTACTGCTTTTTGTAGCCGTGTCCCCTCACAATTCTTCCGGGCTTGGCTCCCGTGTGCTCCCCATTCTCCAGTACCTGCACACCATTCACAAACACATGCACCATACCTTCCGCATATTGTTTTGGTTCTTCAAAAGTCGCCAGGTCCCTTACCTTGCCGGGATTGAAGACGGCGATGTCCGCAAAGTATCCAACGGTTAGTTTTCCCCGTTTTTTAATTTTCAGATTTGAGGCAGGCAGCCACGTGAGTCTTCTGACCGCTTCCTCCATCGAAACAAGTTTTTCATCGCGAACATATTTCCCCAGGAAACGGGCAAAAGTCCCATAGGCTCTGGGATGTGTACCCCATTCGGCAAAGATCTCGTCATCGGACATGGAAGCGCCGTCTGACCCGAAACTGATATAAGGTTGTTTGATGATCTTTCGGACATTGTCCTCCGACTGCTGATAATAAACGGCGGCAATGGTGGATTTGTCTCTCATCACAAGGTCTATGACTGTCTCATCCGGATCTTTTCCGTGAATTCGCGCCACCTCGTCCAGTCGTTTGCCGCGATATTTTTGATTCAGTGAATCCAGGCGGAAACCGAGCAACTGCACGTCATGTGCATCCGAATTCCTGTACGGGATACCCATGCGCATTTCGTACAGTACTTTTTTTCTGATCTCCGGGTTTCTCAGGCGTTTGCGCATTGCCGCAGCTCCGCCTTCCTGTACCCAGTTGGGTAGTCTTGCCGTTAGTCCGGTAGCACTGGCGATGTACGGATAATGATTTGCTGTAATTTTAAGCCCGGCACGACGGGCGCTGTCGATCTTATGCAGTACGGTATCGATTTTGTTCCAGTTCCGCGCGATGTTTATCTTAAGGTGATAAATCTCGGTCGGAATGTTGGCTTCTTTCGAGATCCGGAATGTTTCGTTCAATGCCTTGAAGATAAAATCGCCTTCACTGCGCATGTGCGTGGTGTACATCCCCCCGTTTTTTGCGGCGACCTTTGCCAGTTCGATAAGTTCTTCGGTGGAGGCATAGTCGGCGGGAGCATAAATAAGGGATGCTCCCAATCCTAATGCCCCGTCATGCATCGCTTGCTGGACCAGTGCTTTCATCCGGCCAAGTTCGTCTGCGGTGGGCGGGCGCTTGTCATATCCCAGTTCATATATCCGTATGGATGTAGCGCCTACAAAGGAAGCCGCGTTGGGGCTAATACCTTTTTTCAGAAGGTAGTCAAAATAACCTCCCAGGGTGGTCCATAGGCTGTCCACCGGTTTAGCTGTATTTTTTCTTTTAACAGGCCCCGGGCTCCACCCTTCACCGAAAATTTCCAATGTTACACCCTGTTTGATATCGCTCATGGACCGGCCGTCCAGGAGCAGGCTGCGGTCGGCCCAGCTTAACATGTTGATAAAACCGGGAGCAATAGCCAGGCCGCTAGCGTCGATCTCTTTTTTACCGGTCGCTCCGCCGAGGTCGCCCATCGCGGCCACCGTGTCGGATTGAATAGCAACATCACCCACGAACGATGGCTGTCCGGTTCCATCGTAGATCATTCCGTTTCTGAGAATAATATCAAATTCCTGTTTGGACCTTTGTGTACAGGCTATAATCAGGAGTATAGCAATACCGAAAACGATATTATAGCGCATAATAGCAAATAAGACCGATGATAGTCACATTTCAGGAGAAATGAAAGGTAAGGCTTTTGCGCGTTTATTGATCAGGCCCGCTACTTCACTATGAGCTTAAGGTACTCGTTCTTTCCGTTGTATTTTACACGGAGCACAAAGCCCATCCGCAAACCTCTGCTTCAGTTTACTTGATATTGAAAAGCTTCAAAAACACAGGGAAACGAACTTCCTTCGTTGTGTCCGTGTGCCATATTCGTGTAATTTCTTCCATTAGAATGACGACGGGATTCGAACCAATGGTAGCCATGTATTTCTGCGTGGCTGACCAGCTTTCCAGGTAGCCACTCAGATGAGCGGGTGTCCATTCCGCCTTAATAAAAAACTTCGGCGCGACAATCTCCTCAAATGGAAACGCTATAGAGCGGTATTCTTCCTCCACTAACCTGCGTGCGTCATCCCAATAGGGCCCTACTGTATTCTGGTAAAAATTCATGATAACTTTATCAATAGCCGGTTCGATCTGCAGGAATGAATATCCCCACACGGCTAACAAAGCTTCCGGTTGCGCCACACGCTCGACCTCCCTGTAAAAAGCATCGCGATCGAACCAGTGAAATGCCTGTCCCACGGTAATGAGATCGATTGAATGATCCGGGATGGTCGTTTTTTCGGCACCTTCCAGCGAATAGAAAATATTGCTTTTTCGGACGGCGTTATCGAGTTGCCGCTGGCTGATATCTGTGGCGTAAACGTTTTCGAAATGATCAGCCAGGTACGCAGCCACCTGCCCGTTTCCCGTACCACAGTCCCATGCGTTATGTCTCTTCCCGAGATGCTGAAATATAAACTGATACAGCGTCTCCGGATAGGTAGGACGGAATGTCGCGTAAACATTAGCCTGCGTGGAGAAATAATCCTTAGCCCCGTTTTTTTTCATAAATTTTTCAAATTGTTTGATTCGTATTCCAACGTTTTTACGGACAGTTGGGTCTATTGGGTCTGAAGTGTTTTAAAAATTTCGGAAAAAGGGTCGTTGGCTATTAAGAAAGCTGTGTAAAAAGTTGATCGAGGTGGTTGGTTAGCTGTTGCAGGTAAGTGAGGGGCTGGTATTTTAACTTGAGCACGTCAGGGTCATGAGAGAAATCGCATGACCCTTTTTTTATAACATCTTAGCCAGGATTTCCTTAAAAAGCTTGGCTGCTACCATCGCAGTTACACCGTTCTGGTCGCGTGTCGGGTTTAGCTCCACGATGTCGGCGCCTACGATGTCAGCGTTTAGTTTTTGAAGGATCGTCAACACCTGCCTCGTGGAAAAACCGCCGGGCTCATGGTGTGAAACGCCCGGAACAAACGCCGGGTCCAGGGCATCCAGATCAAGTGAAATATAGAGTGGCCCGTCAAAATTGAAAACATGATCGTCATTCCAGTCTTTCATCTCAATAGCTTCCACGCCGAAACGTTTGGCCTGTTCGCGCTGATGCCGGTTGTAGGTGCGTATTCCGATCTGGACCAATCTTACGGCCAGACCTTCCTCCATGATCCGGGCAAACGGACAGGCATGTGAAAATTTATTTCCTTCGAAGTGATCGTAGAGATCGCCGTGAGCATCAATGTGGAGAATGTTGAGACCGGAGTATTTCTTCGCATATGCCCTGATCACCGGATAGGTGATGGAATGGTCGCCTCCCAGTGTAATCACTTTGTTTCCTGCCTGAACGTGCTGACCAATACCGGATTCGATTTCACTGAATGCGCCGGGCATGGCGGACAGGATCAGGTCGCCTGAATCGCGCCACCGCGTGTCGTTTTTAAGATCGATCCCGTTCTCAGTCCAGTAATTGGCGGAATCGGAGTGGTAGGCTTCGCGTATTTTTTCCGGCGCCAACGATGCACCGTTCAGAAAAGATGAGTTTTCATCCAGAGGGATACCAAGACATATGACCATTGTGTTCCTGTATTTACCTTATCATGCAACGGATAACCGTAATGTCACTTCATTTTTGCCTGCATCCATTCCTTCATTTTCCCCCACATATCGGGAGTATAAACATGACCGGTCTTTGGATAAATGATACTTCGGAATTCCGCTCCCGCCCTGTTCAATTCATACACCCTTCCGACAACGGACTCGATTTTTTTAATTCCACTCACGGGAGATCCGATGTCCTCGTCACCCGTCATAAAAAGAACCGGACGTGGTGCGATCAGGCTGATCACGGCTTCGGTGTCGAAGTGTTTTAAAAAACCCGGCGTAAAATAGTAGATACCATGCGCCTTCAGCTTTTGCTCAGAGATCAGTTCCTGGTATCGCGTCAGGCAACCGACAGCAACCCCGGTCCTGATCCTTTCATCCAATGCCATCAGCCACCAGGATCTTGTTGCACCCATGCTGATTCCGGTGACAGCCACACGGGAGGCGTCGATATCATTCCGTGTGAACATATAATCGAGTGCCGTGAGATCATCGCGCACCATCATAGCCCACAACGACCGCCCCATCCACAATTCGTATTTTGAAGCGGACATTTCTTCCGCGCCACCGGTCTCCTGAGGGCCGCCGGGACCTTTCCCGCTTCTTTCCCCGAAGCAATATGCATCGATAGCCATCACCGCATATCCCATTCCGGTGAGTGCTTCCGCCGGCACCTCCGGTGTGTGGTGCGTCGTAAAAATTTCCTGTTTGCCGAGATCGTAATTCCCACCGTGCCAATGACAATAATATATCGCGGGGTGTTTAGTCTTCCCGTTCTTCGGGATCAGGAAGTATCCCGGTACTACAGCGCCGGCTCCGTTGTTGAACTCAAATTTTTCAAGGATATAACTGCCTTTATCTTCCCTGGACAAGGTATGGATCGCGCTGGCGGACGGACGTGGTGGCAAATCGCCCATTACCTTTACAAGGGTTTCCCGGATGGAAATCCTCTGCTTTTGCCATTCGCCAACAGTGGACGGCACGATTAGATCCGGTACCGGTATAGTCATGTTCTGGCCGAGAAGTAAAACAGGAAATAAAAATATAATCAGGCAGCTTGTTCTCTTCGCGGTTATCATAGCATACGGATTTGTGACGGATAAAAATCTAAGGCTAAAATAACCGATCCTGTTGGATCCGTGCTATTTTTTGATAAGCCCGAGTTCTTTCAATTGTTCTTCCGAAATAGTAGAAGGCGTATCGATCATCACATCGCGGCCGGCATTGTTCTTCGGAAAAGCAATAAAATCGCGAATGGAGTCGGCGCCTCCGAACAAGGAGCACAGCCGGTCAAATCCGAAAGCAATACCTCCGTGCGGCGGTGCGCCGAATTCAAATGCTTCCATCAGGAATCCAAACTGCTTCTTAGCCTCATCTTCCGTAAATCCCAGATGGGTAAACATCATTTGTTGCGTAGGCCTGTCGTGAATACGGATCGACCCTCCGCCGACTTCCGTGCCGTTGATGACCATATCGTATGCATTGGCCCTGACCTTTCCGGGATCCGTGTCCAGCAACTTAATGTCTTCCGGTTTTGGTGATGTGAACGGATGGTGCATGGCATGGTAGCGCTTTGTTTCTTCACTCCATTCCAGCAATGGAAAATCCACGACCCATAGTGCCGAAAATTTTTGTTTGTCGCGTAAGCCGAGTCTTTCACCCATCAACAACCGGAGTTCATTCAGTTGTTTTCTCGTTGTATACGATTCGCCTGCCAGCAACAGAATAAGATCTCCCGGCCTTGCATTGAATTTTTCGATCCAGACTTTCAATTCTTCCGCGGTATAAAATTTGTCCACGGACGACTTGATCGAACCGTCGTTCCGGTACTGTACGTACACTAGTCCCTTGGCTCCAATCTGTGGACGTTTTACAAAATCCGTAAGCTCATCGATTTGTTTGCGTGAATATTCAGAGCACCCGGATGCGTTGATACCCACCACCAGTTCCGCGCTGTCGAATACAGGAAAGTTCTTTCCTTTTGCGAGGCTGGTGATCTCCACAAACTTCATGTCGAAACGTGTGTCCGGCTTGTCTGAGCCATACAATCGCATTGCCTCGTCGTAATCCATCCGCGGTACCGATGGCATATCGATATTTTTCACATTCTTAAAAAGATGACGGATCAGTCCTTCGAATGTATTGAGGATGTCTTCCTGTGTAATAAAAGCCATCTCGCAGTCGATTTGTGTAAACTCCGGCTGACGGTCTGCCCGGAGATCTTCATCGCGGAAGCACTTTACGATCTGGTAATAACGGTCAAAGCCCGAGACCATCAACAGCTGTTTGAAAGTTTGCGGCGACTGCGGCAGCGCATAAAACTCGCCGTGGTGAATACGGGAAGGAACGACAAAATCACGTGCGCCTTCCGGTGTCGATTTTATTAAAACAGGAGTCTCGACCTCGATGAAATTCTGGCTATCCAGGTATGCCCGGGTTTGTTGTGCCATTTTATGGCGAAGCTGTAGGCTTTCCCTTACGGGGTTTCGTCTCAGGTCGAGGTATCGGTATTTCATCCGGAGTTCGTCGCCGCCGTCCGTGTCGTCTTCAATACTGAAGGGCGGGAGTTTTGATGTGTTCAGTATCTTCAGGCTGGAGGCCTTTATTTCAATTTCGCCGGTTTGAATCTTGTCATTTTTTGACAATCGCTCCACCACCGTTCCCTCCACCAGGATCACGAATTCACGCCCCAGGTTGCGGCCTGCGTTCAATAATTCGGCTTCGATCTTACCTTCTTCGAACATCAACTGGGTAATCCCGTAACGGTCGCGCAGGTCGATCCACAGCACACTTCCCTTATCGCGCAGGCGCTGTACCCAACCGGTCAGGGTAACTTGTTTATTCACGTCAGTTATTCTCAATTCACCGCAAGTATGGGTCCGTAACATCTGAGTTTTAGTTAATTTAGCCGCGAATTTAAGAATACTTTGTCTACGTCCTCCATATGATAAAAATTAAAAGTGGCTGCCCGAAATGGCTGTTGTTGATTGCGCTGACGGCGATTGCCGCGGATACACCCAAGTTGATGAAAATTAAAGTCAACGACAACGTAACCGTCTCTGTTCCAAAGGACTGGATGGCGATGACTCCGGAGGATATCGCTCAGCGCTACCCTTCCGTCAGGGCTCCTCTGGCTGCCTATACGAACCTCGAAAGAGTGGCTGATTTTAGTGTGAATATATCGGCGACGCAATGGCCTGACGACGATGTTCAGCTGGCGCAGAAATTTTTCAAGGCCGGTGTCATGAACGTGTTCGACAAGGTTGAAATGATCGACGAAGGGATCCACGAAGTCAGGGGTAAAAAGTTTATCTTCTTTGAGTTCGAGTCCCGCATCAACGGGACGCGCCAGCAGGAGGGAATGCAGGATCCCGTCGTGCGCTATACCTACATCCAATACCTGATCGAGCCGGGCAAGGCACTCGTATTTTCTTTCAACTGCCCGAAACGGGAGCGTGAGCAATGGCAGGAAACGGCGAGGACGATGATGAAGAGTATCAAAATAAAATAGCAGGTTACTTTTGGCGAAAGTAAAAGCCCGGGGTTGTCTTTCAGCGTTCTGCTTTTAGCTTTGTGCTTCCATGGACTTGTATTCGGATGAGTATTTTATGAGGGAGGCTCTCAAGGAAGCGGCCAGAGCCCTGGAGAGCGGAGAGGTTCCCGTGGGAGCCGTTGTAGTTTGCAGGAACAGGGTTATCGCCCGCGGGCACAATCAAACGGAACGGTTGACAGATGCGACAGCGCATGCAGAGATGCTTTCCGTGACGGCAGCGGCAAATTATCTGGGTTCAAAATACCTGAGTGAATGCACGCTGTACGTGACGCTTGAACCTTGCGTCATGTGTGCCGGAGCATTGCACTGGACGCAATTGCAAAAACTGGTGTATGGTGCATCCGACCCGCAGCGCGGCTTCAGCCTGGTAAGCACACCGCTGCTTCATCCGAAGACAGAAGTGGTGAAGGGGATCAAGGCGCCGGAGTGTAAAGCGCTGATCGATACATTTTTCAAAAGCATAAGAGAGTAAATTTTTCAACTGAACGATAAATAAAAATCAAATGGAAGTAAAAGGAAAAGTAATACAACTCCTGGCTTTGCAAACAGGTATGGGTAAGAAAGGCCCGTGGAAAAAACAAGAATTTATCCTGGTGACTCAGACTCAATATCCAAAAAAGGTGTGTTTTTCCATATGGGGTGACAAAGTTGATCAGTATAATGTCGCCGTGGGTGATGTGTTGAATGTGTCGGTTGACCTCGAAAGCCGTGAGTATAACGGAAGGTGGTATACGGAAGCACGGGCATGGAAGATTGACAAGAGCGGATCTGCGGGAGGACCGCCCCCTGATGATCAGGAGCCCTTCTTTGCCGACAGCTCATCGAGTGAGGATCTGCCTTTTTAACATCGGCCTGATAATCCGGGCTGAAAATGAAATTTTCTCCGTCTGGTAATGGTTGTATATTTATGTTTCTAAAAAATATGTTTAACCTTAAAAAAATATAATTATTATGGCATTTACACTCCCCGCGTTACCCTATGCATTCAATGCACTGGAACCCCATATCGATGCACGAACCATGGAAATACACCATGGTAAACACCATAACGCTTACGTAACGAATCTCAACAACGCGATTGCAGGCAAACCAGAGGAAAGCCTGAGCATAGAAGAGATCTGTAAAAATATCTCCAAATATCCTGTAGCTGTGCGCAACAACGGCGGAGGACATTTTAATCACAGTCTTTTCTGGACGATCCTTGGCCCGAACGCCGGTGGCGCACCGACAGGCGCGGTTGCCGAGGCGATCAATGGTGCTTTTGGAAATTTTGATGAATTTAAAACCAAGTTTGCTGCTGCCGGGGTAGGCAGGTTTGGATCCGGATGGGCATGGCTTGTCGTGGATGGAAGTGGTAAACTTCAGATTTCTTCCACGCCGAACCAGGACAATCCATTGATGGATGTTGCCGAAGTCAAGGGCACACCGGTACTTGGTCTCGATGTCTGGGAGCATGCGTACTACCTGAACTATCAAAACCGCAGGCCGGATTATATCACCGCTTTCTGGAATGTGGTGAACTGGAACGAAGTGGCTAAACGACTTGCCGCAGCGAAGTAGGAGGAAATCCTGGTCACACGACAAATAAAAAAAATAAAGGCTTTCGAATCGAAGGCCTTTATTTTTTAATCACGTACATCAAGCCGGCTCTGATGGCAAATTCGCCTTCAACATAAAAATCCCCCATCGCTTCGAAACGCCATTCTTCCGAAAGGGGTTTGTTCCAGCCTGCTCCGATGGAAAGATCATTTTCACGGGCAAGACCACGGATACGGGTGAAGAAATGTTCGGCCGGATACCAGCGTACGCCGGCCACAATGCTCACACCGTCTCCGGTCCAGATCTCGAAACCTCCGGTTGCCGCCAGTTTTGGAGTAAAAAAATAATTCCCCTCCAGGGCGATCTGTGCTTTCCTGGCAAATCCGTCGTTGTCTGTCTTCGTAAGATCGAAAGAACCACCCACCAGGAAATCTTTCTTTTCCTGTGAAAAGCACAGGTTGCTTATAAGTAGTAATAGGATGAGCAGCGCTTTTTTCATGTGCTAAAAAATGGCAGGCGCAAATATATCAGCCCGTGGTGTGGTTGTCACGTTTTTTTTCTGATGGGCTTAAAAAGTATGTCAAAAAAAAAGGATCCAACGGTTGTTGAATCCTTTTGTGATAATGGGCTAGTGCATCATAGCAAAAATATCAGTACGACAGTATAGGACACAACGCATTGATTTTTAGAACTGTATATTCTGGTGGCATGTACACTTGTTTTTGCGACGATGTACTAGTCTTTGTTGGCTCTGCGCTCGCCACCCCAGCGTTTCTGCGCGTGGCGGAAAGAATTATTTCCGCCTGGTCTCCGCGATTGTCCCTGAGGTTTTCTTTGCTGCGGGGCAGGCCTCGGGCTGCCGACGTGAGTCATGTGATAAGGATGATCCTCCACCACCGGAATGGTTTTTTTGATCAGTTTGTGAATGTCGCTCAAATATTCGCGCTCTTCTTCGTCGCAAAACGAAAGAGAAATACCGCTGGCTCCAGCCCGTCCGGTACGACCGATACGGTGTACGTAAGTCTCGGGGACGTTGGGTAGTTCGTAGTTGATCACATGCGAAAGATCTTCCACGTCAATTCCGCGTGCGGCGATATCGGTAGCCACCAGGACCCTGGTTGCCTGTGATTTAAAGTTGCTCAATGCCCGCTGACGTGCGCCCTGCGATTTGTTACCGTGGATAGCTTCCGCCCGGATACCGGCGTTGGTCAGGTCTTTTGCAACCCGGTCAGCGCCATGTTTGGTACGGGCAAATACCAGGGCCGTGGCAATCGACCGGTCTTGCAATAAATGGAGCAGTAATTTTTTCTTGTCTTTTTTCTCCACGAAATAAACGGCCTGCTGTATGGTGTTTGCCGTCGAGGATACGGGTGTGACTTCAACACGCGCCGGGTTCGAAAGGATCGTATCCGCCAGTTTTGAAATTTCCGGAGGCATCGTAGCCGAAAAGAATATGGTTTGTCTTTTAGCGGGAATCCGCGAAATAACCTTTTTTACGTCGTGTATAAAGCCCATATCCAACATTCTGTCGGCTTCATCCAGGACTAACATCTTTAAATTCTGAAGCTTGACAAACCGTTGATCCATGAGATCAAGAAGGCGTCCGGGTGTTGCGATAAGGATATCCACACCGGCACGTAGTCTGTCCGTTTGAGAGCGCTGCGGAACACCGCCGAAAATGACGGTATGCCTTATTCGAAGGTGCTTACCGTAGGCGGCAAAACTCTCATCGATCTGTATGGCGAGTTCACGCGTCGGTGTCAGGATCAATGCTTTGATACCTTCCGGACCTTTAACGAACAGTTCATCCTGATGTAAAAGTTGCAGAATAGGTATGGCAAAAGCCGCTGTTTTACCTGTTCCGGTCTGTGCACAGCCGAGAAGATCCCTGCGCTGCAGTAATACCGGTATCGATTGTTCCTGGATTGGGGTAGGTGTTGTATAACCTTCCGTTTTCAGAGCCCGCATAATGGGCTCAATGAGACTTAATTTTTCGAATGACATGTTTTAGTTTTAATGATACAAGAGGCTTGTAAACCTGTTTTTGATGACGCCTCTTGGTTAACCTTGCACGGAAAGTGCGTTTTTACGGGAATTCGGAGGAGTGACGCGCAAAGGTACACAATAAACTACGATTTAACACTATCGCGTTCACAACTAAGCGAGCAGGCGACGCAACCTTCGTTGAATACGATCCTTTTGTTTCGTAATTTCATTTCAGTGTGACGTCAATCCATTGCACCCGATAAATCGAACCTGTTGCCCATGAAAACACTAAAAATACTTTTTGTGCTATCGTTGTTTGCCTTTCAACTGGTAGCACAGCAGCAAGCTGATACGGCATTCGACCCGGTTGTAGCTCATCCTGCGTATCGAACCGGTATCGGTTCAGTTGTCCTCATCGACGAAGCGCATCATAACTTCCATACCATGACAGGAAGGTATAAACCGTTTGCGGATGTATTGGTGAAAGATGGATATCAGGTCAGGTCATCATCTGAGGTTATTACCGGAGCCACGTTAGGCGGCGCGAAAATCCTGGTGATTGCCAATGCGCTGCACGAAAGTAACACTGAGCAGTGGAGACTTCCGACACCTTCGGCTTTTACGCCGGAAGAGATCACGGCAATCAATCAATGGGTCAACGAGGGCGGCTCACTTTTTCTTATAGCGGACCATATGCCTTTCCCGGGTGCAGCGGGACCACTGGCGGAATCATTTGGGGTAAAATTCCTGAACGGTTTCGCGATGAAGAAACGCAATGGAGGAAAGGATTTATTTACCGTTAAAGACGGGACATTCAAAGAAAGTGCGTTAAGCCGTGGAAGGAATAAAGCGGAGAATGTGACGTCCGTTCGCTCGTTTACAGGTCAGGCGTTCGGGATTCCGGCAAACGCGGAGCCCGTCATGTACCTGAACGATGAGTACGAAATATTAATGCCGGAGGTGGCCTGGCAGTTTGACAAACTCACTCGGTCGATGCCTGCAACAGATCTTGTCCAGGGAGCTTATATGAAGTATGGTACCGGCAGGGTTGTTTTTTTCGGGGAAGCCGCCATGTTTACAGCGCAAACGCAGGGGAACAACAAATTTGGTATGAATGCAGCGGATGCCGGGCAAAATTTACAGTTGCTGCTGAACATCATCCATTGGCTGGATGGGCTGATTGACTGATACTTCGTTGTCAACTGGTAAGTCCCCGGAAGTTTCCGTCCGCCGTGTTCCCTGCTGCTGAAGCCTGGCGGCCAGTCCGGCCAATGTCGTTGACTCCAGTTCGCTGCGAACGGATTCGTCACCCGTCCATTCCCATTTAATAAGCCTGATCTCGCCGTCCGCGATCTCAATGCCGGTAATGTCGCCGTCGTCAAAGCAACAACAACCGGTATTATAATAGGTCGGCCTCAGGCCAACAAAATCATCTTGATTTGCCCTGAAGCGCAGACGTTCAAGGTGAGTCAGCGATTCAAAAACAGGCTGATGCGTGTGTCCGGTTATCAGTAGCAGGTCCTGTTGTTGCGAGGACCATTCGTACATCATGGTGTTGTGCGTTGTCTTCAGCGTGACGTTGTAAGCCGGCGTGTTGGGGTTAATGCGGAGGTAAGCCTGCAAGGGAGCCCAGATCACCGAGATAAAAAATTTCGAAAAGTAATTTCCGTCGCTTTGTTCGTCACCCTGGTGACCATGTGTACAAAATATGGAAAGCGGTTTACCGTCGATCTGGCTTTCGAGCATCACACCTTCCAGCGCCACTACGCCGGACCGGTATATTTCTTTCAGTTCTTTCGCAGCTAATGGATTGATCTCCCAGTCCAGGTCGTGATTTCCGAAGATTTTGGTAAATGCGTTCCTAAGGGCAAACCTTCTTTCCGCTTCGAACGATGCAACGTTATGCTTCCGGACCTGCGCCAGGGAGTTTTCCCATAATTCTTCCGAATCGCCGAGGCAAATAAGGTGGAATCCGCATTGGTCATAGTGAGCGAGGGCTGACAGGTAATTTCGTTCCGCCAGCATAAAATCGTCAGCGCCGTTTCTGGCACCTTTGTGTTGATCCGAAAAAATTATAATACGGCTGTGAGCGGGATCAAGCGGAATGGAAAATCCTTTCTTTCCCGGATTTGTAGAGATCTCTTCCTTAAGTTTTGTCAATGCCGCAAATACCCTTAAACGGTCGGGGGCCGATTCAAACCGGCTTACCAGCCATAAGATCGGTTTCAGTAATAAATAACGCAGCACTTTACGCATGTCTAAAAATACGGCCAATGGTTTCTGTAACAAAATCCGCGGGCGGCTGTATCATGATCCGTTCGTTAAAACATCTTTTTGACCATAGATAAAAATTCCTGTACGAACGTCGAAAATCCGAATGACCCGTGAGTGGTGATTGTGACAAATCTATAACTTAACGTTCAAAGTCAACTACAACTACCATGGAATGGTCATTGAACGCCAGTCCGTCTGTTGCATGCGTCCTCAACCCTAAATTATTTACCCATGAAATTTTTGATCTTACCGCTGTTCTGTTTTGTACTGCAAGTTGGTTTGGCACAAGAGAAGCCGGTTGGAATTTTTCAGGACTACCTGGATGTCGGCGCTCCCAAGAATACGGGAACAACTCAATACGATGTGAACGCACAGACCTATACTATTAAAGGGGCCGGCTACAACATCTGGTTCAACAGGGATGAATTTCATTTTGCATACAAAAAGCTGAAGGGAAATTTTATCGTGACGGCGGATTTTGAGTTTGCGGGAAAAGGCGTGGATCCCCACCGGAAAATAGGATGGATGATCAGGGAATCCAAAGATGACAATGCTTCACACGTAAGTGCGGTGGTGCATGGTGATGGATTGGCTGTCCTTCAGTGGAGAAGGCTGAAAGGTGCATTCATGCGGGACCCGGAAGACGAGATCTTTGCGTCCAAAAAAAGTTATAAAACCATTCAGATGGAGCGTTCCGGTAAACAAATAATCATGCGTGCCGCGCATCCCGGTGAACCGTTCCACCTTATCGGCTCCGTAACAATGCCGGATATGCCAGATGAAATACTGGCCGGAGTTTTTATCGGGTCCCACAATCCCGATGTGGTCGAGGAAGCCCGTGTCTGGAATGTGCGTATTGACCAGCCCCTGGCGGACAATTACAATGCATACAGGCAGGGATTTATTCTCGGTAGCAGACTGGAGATCATGAGTGTATTTGATGGGAAACGCAACGTGATCTACGAAGAAGCGGGTCGTTTCGAGGCGCCGAACTGGACACGCGATGGAAAAAGTCTTATTATCAACAAGGACGGATCGTTATTTAAAATTCCGGCGGAAGGTGGTGCTCTTGAAAAGATAAACACAGGGACTGTGAGCAGAAATAATAACGATCATGGTATTTCCTTCGACGGCAAAATGCTCGCGATCAGCAGCCACCGGGACGGATTACCAGGTGGTGGGTCGACGATTTATACGGTCCCGCTGGAAGGTGGCACCCCCAAACTGATCACCGAAAAAACTCCATCATACTGGCACGGCTGGTCCCCGAACGGCAAGGAGATATGTTACACGGCGCAACGCGACGGAAAGAACTATAATATTTTCAAAGCTCCTGTAAACGGTGGCCCGGAAGTACAACTGACAACCAACACGGGCACCCTTGCGGACGGACCCGAATATTCTCCCGATGGAAAGTACATTTATTATAACGCCAACCTGTCGGGAACCATGCAGATCTGGAGAATGAAGCCTGATGGGTCTGGCCAGGAACAATTAACATTTGACGATTACAACAACTGGTTTCCTCACATCTCACCGGACGGCAAATGGATCGTATACATCGCATTTCCAGCCGATATTCCCGTTGATGATCACCCTGCCTACCGGCGTGTTACCCTACGGTTGATGCCTGTCTCGGGAGGCGCACCCAAAGTGATCGCCTACCTGTACGGAGGGCAGGGTACGATCAATGTGCCATCCTGGTCTCCCGACAGTAAGTCTATTGCATTTGTCAGTAACTCAGTGAGCAGCAAATGATAAACGAAGCATAAAATATTCGGTGAGGGGTGCTTTTTTGGAGAGACTATCTTTATGTTTAGGGAAGATTACTACCCTGAGCAGACATGATTGAATTGAAAGGTGTCGATGTACGGAAGTCGGGTGCAAAAGTACTCGAGGCATTCAGCTGGCGTATTGAACCGGGCGAGCATTGGGTGATCACCGGAGGAAACGGAAGCGGAAAAACAACATTACTGGAAGTGCTGGCCGGCGATGTTCATATCACGCAGGGTAGCATACACTACGGTTTTATAAGAGGCAACTCCTGGGATGAGCGCTATGCCGAACGCAAGGAGCTCATACACTATATTCCGGCACATCCCGTTCAGACATTTTTGCACCATGATCAGGGGATCTATTACCAGCAACGATACTACGGGATCGGCGATGAACGAGTACCACGCGTACGGGACCTTTTAGGAGAGGGGCTTGAAAAAATAAGTACACTAGCCCTTCCGGAAAGCCTTTCGATCGATTCCCTGCTTGGCGTGGAAGTGACAAAACTTTCCAATGGACAGTTAAAAAAGGTTCTTTTTCTCAAAACCCTCTTAAAAAATATACCCAGGGTTTTACTCCTCGATTACCCGTTCGAAGGTCTCGACGAAGGCAGCCGCAAAGACCTTTGCGATTTTATCGATGTTATTGCCTCCACGTATTCCCTGCAGGTAATAATCGCCGACAATCACAACCACCTGCCTGCCGTCATCAACAGAAAGCTGATTTTACCAGTCGGGTCAACGGCAGCTTTCACGGATATCAAATCCGAAACGATAATTGAAAAAAAAGGCCCGGAATTTTTTGGGCAAAAGCCGATCATAGAGATCAGGAACCTGAAAATCAGTTATGAAGGCAACGTCATTCTCCGGAATTTTAACTGGAAGGTAAATCAGGGAGAACGATGGGCCCTTGTCGGCAGAAACGGTTCAGGGAAGACCACACTGTTCAGTTTGATCTTTGCGGACCACCCAATGGCCTACAGCCAGGAGATCTACCTGTTCGGAAGACGAAGGGGGAGTGGTGAATCGATTTGGGATATCAAACGGAGAATTAACTACCTGGGCCCTGAACTCATCAGTTATCTTTCGCCAAAGGGTATTTCACTGACAGCACGCCAATATATTGTGAGCGTCAACCGGGGCCTGAATAAAAACACATTTGACGATTTGATACAACACTTCCAAGCGGAAGATTTTATCGATCGGCCCGTTCGTCGCCTTTCGTCGGGACAACTGCAGTTGATGCTGATCATTCATTGTTTTTTAACGGACAAGGAAGTATTCCTCCTTGACGAACCGTTTCAGTTCCTCGATCTACGGCAGCGCAAACATCTCACTGCTTACTTGCAGGCGCACCTCAGTCGTGACAAGACCCTGATCCTGATTACGCACTATAAATCCGATCTGGCGGAGTGGACTGAACATACCATGCACCTTTAGAAAACCCTGATTTTAAAATACGCGGAATTATCATTTATCTTGTTATTACATTCCAATACATTATCGGGCATAAAACGTCAGGACATGCAGGATTTTATTAAAGAGGCGAATAAACATCAGGAGAACACAGCCATAATTTCCCAGGAGGGAAGTTTTACATACCGTGAACTCCTGGAACAAAGCGGCAGTTTTGCCGGTGTCTTGCTGAACGGCGCTTCCGACCTCGATGAACAGCGTGTAGCCTTTATGGTGGATCCGGGTTTCGGCTATGTGAAGGTTCAATGGGCCACCTGGCGCGCCGGCGGAATCGCAGTACCGTTATGCCTGTCACACCCGCTTCCGTCGCTGCAGTATGTCATCGATGATACGGAGTCTTCCATCCTTGTCGTTTCTCCCAGGTACGCAACTATGTTGAAAGATCTTGCGAGGGACAGAAATATCCGATTCATCATACTGGATGATCAGGCGGTTGAAACCAAATTGCCGGTTGTTCCTCCCGACCGCCGGGCGATGATCCTTTATACCAGTGGCACTACAAATTTACCGAAGGGAGTCGTTACTACACACAAGAATATCCTGGCTCAGGTAAGATCGCTGGTGGATGCGTGGGAATGGTCGTCGTCGGATTCAATTTTGAATGTATTGCCCCTTCACCACGTGCATGGAATTATCAACGTTGTATCCTGCGCGTTGTACAGCGGAGCCTGTTGCCGTTTCCTGGGCGAGTTCGATGCTGCCGCGATATTCGACTCCTTCGCCCGCGGCCAGGTGAACGTATTTATGGCAGTACCCACGATCTATTTTAAACTCATTACCTATTATGAAGCGTTGCCGGCTTCGGAGCAGGCACGGTTGTCGGCGGCGATGGCCGCCTTCAGACTGATGGTATCCGGGTCGGCGGCATTGCCCGTCACGGTGATGGACAAGTGGAAAAAAATCAGCGGACATACGTTGCTTGAGCGTTACGGTATGACGGAAATCGGAATGGCGATCGGTAACCCGTACCGGGGTGAACGCAAGGCCGGAGCAGTAGGATTACCGTTGCCTGGCGTACAGGTGCGGCTGGCGAACGACCAGGATGTCGACGTAACCGGTAGTGATCCGGGTGAAATCCTTGTTAAAGGTGATACTGTGTTTAGCGAGTATTGGCGCAGACCGGAAGCAACGAAGGAATCGTTCACCGCGGCAGGATGGTTCCGGACGGGCGACGTGGCGGTGAGGGAGGATGGCTATATCCGTATCATGGGGCGTAACTCGGTTGATATTATCAAGTCGGGCGGTTATAAAATTTCGGCACTGGAGATAGAGGAGGTATTAAGGTCAAACCCGGTCGTCAAGGATTGTGCCGTTATAGGTATAGAGAACGAAGAATGGGGAGAGATCGTCGCAGCTGTGATCGTGGAAGAGCGGAACGGCGTTGCGGATATTCTGAAACTTAACGTGTGGATGCGGGAGCGAATGCCCGCCTACCGTGTACCCAGGAAATATATGATCGTTAAGGAACTGCCGCGAAATGCCATGGGAAAGGTGACGAAGAACGAACTCAAAAAACTTTTTTGATTATGCTGGTATACGGTGTGGCTGTTCTGGCCGGATGTTTTATCGCAGGTCAGCTTATTGGCGATCTCCTGGGGCGTCTTCTGAATATCGATGGCAATGTAGGCGGCGTTGGATTTGCCATGGTTCTACTCATTTTGATCAACCAGTGGATGCATAAACGAAAGTTGTTTACGACCGAAATGGAGAGCGGTGTAAACTTCTGGAACAAGATGTATATACCTGTCATCGTCGCGATGTCATCCATCCAGAACGTGAAGTCAGCGTTCTCCAGCGGATCGGTAGCCATCGTGGCCGGAATTGTGCCAACCGTTATCTGTTTTTTGGCAATTCCCCTTATATCGAAAATATCCAGGCGAAGGGAGGCCGTACCTCATGGATGATCTGATGGCGCTCTTTGTTAAGAACGGATTCGTGGTGGCACTGCTTGTCACCGGAATCATTGTGTACGTGTCGTCGGTACTGTCAGACAGGTTGTTTGGGAAGAAGGTACCGGGTTCTGCTATTGCTATTTTTATGGGTCTTTTATTTGCCTATGCCGCGGGCAGCATCACGGGAGGGTCACACGGTGTCGCCGATGTAGCGGGCTTATCGGGATTTGCAATTCTTGGCGGAGCGATGTTTCGCGATTTTACGATCGTGGCAACGGCGATGGGAGCGCATTTTTCGGAAATCAGAAAATCGGGACTGGCGGGAGTGATCTCCCTTTTTCTCGGTGTAGTGCTTGCATTTATATCCGGTGCCGTCATTGCGGTGTCAATGGGATATACCGACGCAAAAAGTATTACAACGATCGGTGCCGGTGCGTGCACGTTTATTGTGGGTCCCGTAACGGGTGGGGCGGTGGGTGCCAGCTCCGAGGTGATCGCCATTAGTATCGCGGCAGGTGTCTTCAAATCTATACTGACAACGATCGGAACGCCGCTGGTCGCGAGATCGATTGGACTGAACAATCCGCAAACAGCCATGATCTACGGGGGAATGATCGGAACCACAAGCGGGGTAGCTGCGGGTCTCGCCGCGACGGACCCAAAACTTGTTCCTTACGGTGCCATCACCGCTACATTTTATACCGGTCTGGGGTGTTTATTATGTCCGTCCGTACTATACTTTGTGGTCAGGCTCTTTTTTGCCTGATGAAGCAGCGCTATTTTAAAATCTTTGAAATGATCCGCGTGCGTTATCCTTCGTCGGATGTCGCAGGTTTTTTGGCTTGCTTCGTTTGTTTAATGCGATAGCTGAAGGTCAGGTTGATCTGCCGTCTCCGGAATTGGAAGTTTCCTTCCGTATAAAAATTCACACCTTCGGTAATGGAGCGCATCTTCCGGGTGTTGAATACGTCCAGCACATTCAGGTTGATCGTTCCGCGTCCTTTTAATACATCCTTGCTCATGGACAGATCCAGGTAGTACAACGCTTTGCGTTCGCCTTGCGCGGTTTTCTGCGGTGCTTCATAATTGCCGCGAACCTGCGCGTCAAAACTTTTCGGCAGCGTGAATCTTGACGTCAGACGGGTGAACCAGCTGTAGGTGGTTGCTTTGTACGTTTCAACGATGTTGCTTCCGTCGATGTCGGAGTGGAAAAAATTAAAATTGAAGTCCAGTTTCCACCACTTGAACGGCGTATAGCCGCTTTGGAACTCAATACCGTACGCTTTTTCGGAATTCAGATTTTCGGGCCTGGTGGATGCGTTACCGGTTTCCGAGTTCACGGTTCTGATCCGGTCGATCTTGCCGTCCGTGTCGCGGTAATATACGGACGATGAAAAAGTGCCCTGTTCAAAGTACTTGATGTGGCCTACTTCAAAAACATTGCTGAATTCGGGATTGAGATCGGGATTTCCGCTGAAGAAATTCCGGCTGTCGGAAAACGTCATAAATGGACTGAGGTCGTTGTAAAACGGTCTGCGTACCCGCCGGCTATAACTCAGCTGGATGCCGTTCTCTTTCGGCAGATCGAAAGTAACGTGAGCGCTGGGGAACAGGTTTGCGTATTTTCGGGGATTGACTTCGTTTGTCTCTTCAAGGGTGGTTTTTACATCCGTCCATTCGGCCCGGAGACCCGCCTGGTAGGAGACCTTCTTTGTTTTGTTGCCCAGGATTCCGTAAAGGGCGTGAATATTTTCATCATACAGGAAGCGGTTGTCCAGTCCTGCTATCGGATCGAATCCACCCTGGTCGTTCTGAGCGGAGACTACATAGTCATTTACCATATCCCTGAAACTGCTCCTCGCGCCGGTTTCAAATTTTCCCTCTTTCCCGATTGGTTTTACGTAGTCAAGTTGAAAAAGGAGTTGCTTTTCAAATTCATCGTTCAGGGAGGTTTCTATCCTTGAGTCGGTTTCGGTTCCTTCAGGTGTATACGAGTATTGTGTAAAAAGCTGGTTGGAACTTTCCCAGTTGTCAAGGTATTTGATCTCTCCCGTCAGGTCATGACCTTTTTGTTCGAACGACCTTTTATAGATCAATGAATATTCTGAATTGGGTTCGATTTCATCTTCGTCCTGCCGGCGGGTGGTGTACCCTTTCATATTGTCAGTGGTGTTGATAAAGTCGTTGTAGCGGATATTGGTGATACGGCCGGCATCACTGCGTCTGAACAGGTAAGACCCCGTCAGGATACTTTTTTCATTGAAGAAATAATCCAGCCCTCCGCGAATATTGTTGTTGAACCCGGTGACATACCCCTTGTTGGTTTGTTGTGTGATGGACGTTGTCCCCTGGTCATAAACTTCCTGGTATTGCGATCCAACGCCGGGCTGCTCCCGGTACGCGATAGCGTAGTTTATAAAAAAGTTTATTTTCTTATGCCTGTAGTTCAGGTTCGCCGCTGCACCGTAATTTACCGGGTGCCCCGTGATCAGTTCAAACGATCCGTTGAAGCCCTGGTTCCGGTCTTTCTTCAGGACAATGTTAATGATACCCGCCATACCTTCCGCTTCGTATCGTGCCGACGGGTTCGTAATTACCTCCACCCGTTCGATCATACTGGCCTGGAGTTGTTGCAATCCGCTTCCGCCTTTAAAGCTCACCAGACCCGATGGTTTTCCGTCGATCAGGATCCTCACGTTGTCGCTTCCGCGAAGCTTGATCGTACCTTCAGGGTCTACGGATACGGAGGGAATGTTCATTAATATATCGTTGGCTGAACCACCGGCGTTAGCCAGGTCTTTTCCTACGTTGAAGATCTTTTTGTCCAGCGACAGTTCCATGGAACTCTTTTCGGCCTGTACAACCACTTCGTTCAGCGTACTTATCGACGGTGAAAGGGTGATTGACCCGAGGTCGTGCGATGAATGTTCTTTCGATATGGTAAATGGGTTTGAACGATGCGGGTTATAGCCCATGAAGTCGATTTCCGCGTAGTACTGTCCGAACGGAACATCCATGGAAAATTCGCCGGCCTCGGCAGATATGTTTCCGTTGATGAGTTTCTTGTCCTCAACGGCAAATATCCGGATCGTTGCAAAGGCCAGCGGAACGGAATTTAATGAATCAAGGACTTTACCTTTTACAATCCCTTTGGAACCCTGCGCATAGAGGGATGACGATATAACTATTAGAAACAGCACCAGTGGAATCGCACGTCGTGAAATGACGCTGTAGCAAGTGCAGAATCCAGATTTGAACGGATTTTTCATGGTTGGCAAAGGATAACTGTATGAACAGTTCACGTTTAACATCCGCAAAAATCGCAGAACCGAAACGTATTCGGGCACAATCTGGGAATGTAGGGTAGATTATTTGATAACCGGTCAATTCGCGGGGGGAGGCTGTCTCCTTTTCAGGACGAGGCTGTCGGGTGGGTATTGGGTTTTTAAGCTATCCATCTGTGCTTCTGCCCAGCTAATGATCAGTTGCCTTTGTGTATCCGTAAGTTTTGCACCGGCGTGCAAGCCCAGCCATGTATAGGATGCCAGAGGCATCTCACCTTCTTTTACCATCTCGATGGTTTCTTCAAACTTGTGATTCTGAACAGCTATCGGGCGCGACGTAAAATCAGAATAGTTGATATGGCGTTTGCCGTCGGTAACATGGTAATTTAACCACCAGGCGACCGGTTGTATTTCCGCATACCAAGGATATTCTGTCCGGTTGCTGTGGCAGTCGTTGCAGGCAACTTTCAAAATAGCCTGGACCGAATCCGGGATCATATACTTCGTGGATATATCAAAACGCTGGTCGTCCGACAGGTTTTTCTCCGGGCGAAAGAACTGGATAACGACGAGGATCAGGCCTAGGCCAATCAATATTTTTTTCATACGATCTGTTTTGCTTTATGGCATTTTCCTTCGGATCCGGGGCCATAATTTTTATAAGTAAATAAATATTTATGGTAATGCGAAATAGCATTACTTTTCGGCGTATAGATTTTGATTTCCGGGTGTTTTCTCCGTTGCAGGAGGAAATGGGATCAGGTAAACGGATGCGTTTTTATTTTTTGTTCAGTCAATCACATTGTATATGCAGACTATATTAGGAGCAAACGGAGTCATTGCCCGTGAACTCTCCAGGGAACTGGTCCAATTCTCCGGCCATATCCGCCAGGTGAGCCGGCATCCAAAAAAAGTTAACGACTCCGATGAAACGGTTGTTGCAGATCTGCTGTCGTTCGACCAGACATCCGCTGCAGTAAAAGGCAGCGAAGTTGTTTACCTGGTGGCTGGTTTGAAATACGATGCCAAGGTGTGGGCCAGGGAATGGCCGGTCGTCATGCGAAATGTTGTCGACGCCTGTAAAAAACAGGGCAGCCGGCTGGTTTTTTTCGACAACGTTTATGCATATGGAAAGGTCACTGGTGTCATGACCGAAGAAACACCCTTCAATCCAAACAGCAAAAAAGGAGAGATCCGTGCCAATATTGCGACGACGCTGCTCGACGAAGTAAAAGGCGGTAACCTGGAAGGTATGATCGTACGAGCGGCCGATTTTTATGGACCAGGCGCGTTGCTTAGCCTCACACATGCCGTTGTGCATGAGCGATTAAAACGAGGAAAGTCCGCGCAGTGGATCGGCGATCCGGCGTGTATTCATACCTTCACTTATACACCGGACGCCGGGCGAACCCTGGCGTTGTTGGGTAACCGGAGGGCAGCATTTAATCAAACATGGCATGCGCTGACAAGCCACGAACGAATTACAGGAGAGGAATATGTCCGTCAGGCTTGTGCCGTGCTGAACAGACCCGTCCCCAGGATCCAGTCGTTACCTAAGATGGCCGTGCGCGTATTGGGTTTGTTTGTACCGGTGTTACGCGAATTTGTAGAGATGATGTATCAGTTTGAAGACGAATACATCTTTGACAGCACAAAATTTGAAAAAGCCTTTAACCTGACGGCAACCCCGTATCAGGAAGGACTAAAACAGACCCTTACTCCGTAAAGAGGAAGTCACCCGCACGAGAGTGCCTGAAACTTTTTTAAAACTTTTTGCGTAACTAGGGCAGATTGATATATTTATATCGGTCGATTACACATGATCTTGAGTTTAAAACAGGTAGAAAAGATATCCAAAGCCCTCGGCGACGCGAACCGGCTGAAGATTTTACAGCACATCTCGAAAAAGGGGGGATGTGGCCAATGTTCCGAAATACAGGGCGTAATCGACCTTACACAGCCTTCCATAAGCCATCACATCAAGATTTTATTGGAAGCCGGTCTGATAGAGGCCGAAAAAGAAGGCAGAAACCACAAATACAACCTGAATGAACAGCTGATAAAAGATTATACGGCTGCTGTTAACCTTATTAAACCCGCCTGATTTTTTTTTCTGAAAATAAATAGAAAAATTTAAATGTATCTATGAACTTTTCCGGCCAGAAGATGCTTATAGCTAGAACAAAATAAAAAAATTTACCCAAACACATCGAAACATTTAAATATATAATTAACTCAATTATGAACACCCGAAAATCCCTCACACCTTACAAACTCGCCGACATCGAGCTGAATAACCACATCGTCATGTCGCCCATGACCCGCAGCCGCGCCATTAACAACGTTCCCAATGACCTCATCGCCGAGTACTACAGCCAGCGCGCCGGCGCAGGACTGATCATCACCGAAGGCACTTCGCCCTCACCGAATGGCCTTGGATACCCGCGTATCCCCGGGATTTTTTCACCGGAACAAACGAAAGCCTGGAAAACCGTGACGTCAGCCGTGCATGAAAAGGGCGGAAAGATCTTCGTACAACTGATGCACACCGGCCGGGTAGGCAATACCTACAACCTTCCCGCGGGTTCCCGCCTTATTGCCCCATCGGCGGTCAGGGTTCCGGGACAGACCTGGACAGATTCGTTCGGCATGCAGGACTACTCCGAGCCGGTAGTGATGACGGCCGACGATATACGCGCGACAAAAGCCGAATTTGTACAGGCGGCGCGTAATGCCATCGTTGCAGGATTCGATGGAGTAGAGTTGCACGCCGCGAACGGTTATCTACTGGAACAATTCTTATCACCTCATTCGAACCGCAGAAATGATGCGTATGGAGGAAGCGTGGAAAACCGCGTGCGGTTTGTCCTGGAAGTGGCAGAGGAAGTAAGCGCGGCGATTGGAAAAAACAAAACCGGAATAAGAATCTCGCCTTACGGTGTATACAATGATATGCCCCATTATCCGGAAATCGAGGCCACGTATACTTATCTCGCCGAAAAATTGAACGATCTGGGGATCGTATATATCCACCTGCTCGATCACAGCTCAGGAGGAGCACCTGAAGTTCCCGCAAAAATTAAACAGGAAATCCGGTCGCGGTTCAGGAACACGCTTATCCATGCCGGCGGGTATACCTTGTCGACCGCGGAAAAAGATATTACCGACGGCGTGGCGGATATCGTCGCCATCGGGAAACCCTTCATATCGAATCCCGATCTGATCCAACGGTTCCAAAAGAACCTTCCCCTCAATATAACCCTGGATGCCAGCACTTTTTTTACAGCCGGTCCCAAGGGTTTTACCGATTACCCGGTCTTCGAGGAAGAAGCAATAAGCGCCTGATAAAATCGTAACCCCAAACCATAATAATATGTCATCGAAAATTAAATCAACTTCAGTCCTGGTTGCGCGTACGTTGCTGGGTCTTATCTATTTTGTTTTTGGCTTGAATTTCTTCCTGCAATTTCTCCCCACGCCGCCGTCAACCGGCGGTCCCGCGGAAAGTTTTACCACGGGTTTGTTTCAATCGGGCTACTTTTTCCCGTTCCTGAAAGGTCTGGAAATCATCTTGGGCGGCCTTTTGATCGCCCGAACATTCGTGCCGCTTGCCCTGATCGTCCTCATGCCGATCACACTTAACATATTGTTATTCCATGCTTTCCTTACGGATAATGCCATTATGAGTATCGTCATGGTTGCCTTGCACGTCTATCTCGCGTGGGCTTACAGGGACTATTACAAACCGTTATTCAAAAGCAATGCTACTATCAGTCTTTAGGCTGGGTTAAATACAGAGTTGCCGGCAGGTTGTGGTTTTGTAACCTGCGGCAGGAGAAAAAGGCCGGAAGTAACTTCCGGTCTTTTTTTGTTTACGGGATTGCCGTCGTCGACCACCTCCGAAAACCAAACCGCGGTCGCCGTTTGTTCAGGGTGTTGCACAATGATGTATTGTCGCCGTTATTTGGGATAAAGTTGAAGACCAAAAATTACAAATAATGGCAACACCCGGCAAAATGCATGTGTACCTGAACCGCGAGATCATTCCATTGGAAAAAGCATTTTTGCACGTTTCGGACCTTTCGATACACCGCGGCTATGGTGTCTTCGATTTTTTCAAAATAAAGGACGGTCACCCTTTCTTCCTTCCGGATTACCTGGACCGGTTCTTTCATTCGGCACAACTCATGCGTCTTGCACCGCTTCGTACCAAAGATGAACTAAGGTCTGTCATCTATAAGCTGATCGAAAAGAACAACATACCGGAGTCAGGCATCAAATTGATCCTCACGGGTGGCTATTCGGAAGACGGATACCAGCCGGGTACACCGAACCTGATCATCACCCAGCACCCGCTTTCACTGCCCGGCCGGGATCAGGTTGAAAAGGGAATAAAAGTTATTACCTGCGATTACGTCCGTGAATTGCCCGAGGCAAAGACGATAAATTATACGATGGGTATCTGGCTGACCGACAAGATCAGGCAACATCAGGCGGCCGACGTGTTGTATCACCGCAACGGGATAGTCTCCGAATTTCCGCGATGCAATTTTTTTATTGTAAAGCACGACAATACGGTCGTCACTGCCGCGGGGAATGTACTTCCGGGTGTTACCCGCAAAAATATTTTACGGCTCGCCGGCAAACGGTATCAGGCGCGGGAGTCGGTCGTTACCCTGGACGAAGTTTTCAGCGCCAAGGAAGCTTTCCTCACCAGCACTACGAAGCGGATCGTGCCCATCGTACAGATTGATGACAAAGTGATCGGCAACGGAAGGCCGGGTGACGTTTCTCTTTCATTGCTCGACGATCTTGTAGCACTCGAACTCGAAGACAGTAAACTGAACGCACGTCCGCAGAAGTTTTATCAGTTCTGACCGTATTCGCCTGTTCTCCTGTATCTGAAATAATTTGCACTTTCCCGGAACCTGTTGACATAGGGCTGTCACGTCCATCGTGTTGATTTGCGTATAACTTTTAATCATATGCAAATCAAGCAGGTCAAACCCATCAATTTTCTGTTTTTCCGGACTCAGACGAGGGTTCAGGAACTCGGTACTTTTCTTCAGGTCGGCCAGGAACTCCTGAAAGAAGCGGTGCAATACAATTTATTTGTCACCGGACCGGTGCACTGGCATTATTTCGATTTTACGGGTGACGAGAAGCGGCCGTTTACACTGGAGATCGCTTTGCCCGTTGCGGATTTTCCACAGGAGTACGACGGCAGGTTTCACTTGAAGAGAACAGACCCTTTTGCATGCGCTACCGCGGTGCACGAGGGGAGCTGGTTTGACATTCCCGAGACCTATGCTAAACTGGTCGAGTTTATCGGAAAGGAAAAACTGACGGCGCAGGGAGTAAACCGGGAGTTGTATATAAATGCGGATTTCAAAAACCCGTCCGGTAATGTGACAGAAATCCAAATGGGCGTACGTTCGTGAAGGGAAAAAGTATGAAAAGACTGATCATTATTGTGGGGGTAGCGGTCGCCGTATTGAGTATGCTGATCGCGTACTCGTCTAAAGCGCAGGATAAAACTAATTCAACATCTATGAAACTGAATGCAGGGATTGTGACATCCAGGTTAGCTGAAACGAAGGAGTTCTATTCAAAAGTGTTGAACTTTGGAATTACCTTCGAAAACGACTTTTACCTGCTTATGCATACGGGCGATCGGGGCGCGGAAATCGCATTTTTGTTGCCTGATCATCCGACGCAGCAACCGGTTTTCCAGCCTGCGTTCCAGGGTAAAGGGGTTTTTCTGACGATTGAAGTCGATGACGTGGATGCGCACTACAACAGGATCCGGTCGCTGGGTATTCCAATAGCGATAACGTTGCGAAACGAAGCCTGGGGCGACCGTCATTTTGCGATCGTGGATCCGAATGGTATCGGCATTGACATTGTTACCTACAATCCGGGTGAAGACAAACATTGACAATATGAAAAAAAGTACAGGGACCACCGCCAGAAAAGCTACTTTCAAACCCGGCAAGGGTAAATCCTGGACGGACAAGGTGCTTCTGGATGATAAGCAGCCACAGGTGAAACGTATTGACAAAAAGTTCGCCGACATTCCGGCGGGATGCAGTATGCTGATTGCCACACCACGGATCATCGACAATTACCTCCGGACAATTCCAAAAGGAAAAGCGATGACGTTACAAACCATGAGGAACGATCTTGCACGCGAGTATAATGCCGAATACACCTGCCCTGTCACCACCGGTATATTTCTTCGTATTGTTTCGGAAGCCGCGTTCGAACAACTGGGACAGGGGAAACGGATTTCTTCGGTTGCACCTTTCTGGCGCCTGGTCGATGAGAAGTCACCGCTGGCGGGAAAACTATCATTTGGAAGCGACTTCATTAAATCGCAGCGCGAGAGAGAAGGAATTGCGCGGCTTGAAGCAACGAAACCGAAGCGATAACACGTTGGCAGCAGGTGCAAAATAATCTCCCGTAATTGTTATCTTGTAAGCCATCCCGACGGCTATGCATGAACATGAGAAGCTTATTCAGCAGTTTTACACCGCCTTTCAGCACAAGGACTATGTTACGATGCAGAATGCCTATCACCGCGATGCAACTTTTTCAGATCCCGTTTTCCGGAATCTGAAAAGCCAGGAAGTAAAAGCCATGTGGGAGATGCTCGTTACTGCGGGCAAAGACCTCCGGATTACGTTTCGCGATGTCAAAGCGAACGACATGCATGGATCCTGCCACTGGGAAGCCTGGTATACATTTTCGAAAACAGGAAGGCAAGTCCATAATATTATTGACTCGTCATTTGAATTCCAGGACGGTAAGATCGTGAGACACCGCGACTCGTTTGACTTCTGGCGCTGGGCCCGGCAGGCACTGGGGATGTCCGGCTACCTTTTAGGGTGGACTTCCGTCGTTCAGGAAAAGGTGAGGGACACGGCGCGGGCGACGCTGGAAAAATTTATCCGTAAAACGGATGGCTGAGCGCCCATCTTTTGTTGTATGTGACACCAAAAACCGCAGGCCGGTAACCTCAGGCCGGGCTTCTGAATTCTTTCTTTAGATTTGCAGCATGTTACGGGAAAAGGTGCAGGCTGTAGAAAAGGTCTTCGAGACGCTTGACGGAGAGATCGCAGCATTTCAGTCATGGTCGGGATTGCATTGTCCTCCGGGATGTGGTAAGTGTTGTTTCAAACCCGATATAGAAGCAACGGTGCTGGAATTCCTGCCCTTTGCGCTGTTCCTTTACCGGGAGAACCTCGCCTTTGAGTGGCTGGAAAAAATCAAAAACGCGGACTCAGTGATTTGTGTCATTTTAAACCCAACTCAGGGGGGAGCGGGTCTTTGCTCGCAATACACCCATCGCGGACTGATCTGCCGCCTTTTCGGGTATTCTGCCCGCACGAACAAGTACAATAAAAAAGAGCTGGTTACCTGCCAGATCATCAAGTCGGAACAAGCTGTAAATGTGGAGTATACCAATACCCAAATTGCCGAGGGAAAAGAACTGCCGGTGATGAATCAATTCTACATGCAGCTTCATGCCATTGATGCGGAACTGGCCAGAGAATTTTTCCCCATCAACGAGGCCATAAAGAGGGCGATTGAGGTTATATTGCATTACTATGCGTATCGGGAATAGTTTCTGGAAAGGGGCGTCATTTTTATTGCTGATGACAGGTGTGCAGGGACTTTCCGCCCAGGTGAACGATAGCACCTCCCATAAAACGAAACCATTTGAACAGTATTGGACCAAGCCGCACATTATCCCAAAGGCGGGAGTCGGCCTGATGGACCGCGCCTTTGTGGAAGTTGGAGTACAATGGCATGATATCTACAAGCATCCACTCACCCTTCTCTCCCGCGGGCCTTATTGTACGGTCGACATTTTTATCGATGACAGCAATATTCTGCTTGGCCCCAAACTCGGGTACGAGTTCACAGCCGGCCTGTTTGGAGCTGCCGCCGATGTCACTTATTTCATTGATCACAATTACGATGGCGAAGGAACGAACCGGAGTTCAGTTCAAGTGACACCGAAGGTGGGGATTTCAATCCTGGGCTTTGCAAACCTTTTTTACGGATATGCGATCCCGTTAACGGATGAACGGATAAGCACGATCACGCGCAACCGGTTTTCACTTGTCTTTAACCTCAACAGATATTATCTCGATATAAAGGAAGCGCCAAGGAAAAAATGAGAGGGAATATCGTTGTGTACCGGCTACGGTTGGAACAACGAGACAGTCTTAACAACAAAATCTACGGCCTGGGGAACGGATATGGCGGGTATGATACCTGATTGGTCCTCAAACAGGTTGCGGTAACTTCCACTCCACAGGGTAAGTGCGATGATCAGCGCCACAAAAATGCCCAGCACCAGTGTCAGTTCCTTATATGTAAATCTTGCTTTCACGGTGTGACGTTTAACCAACGGCATGCCAGCGTTAATAAAGGCCTTTTTTGGCTGGAATTGCCGTTTTCGGCTTATATGATGTTCAGTTGTGAACATTGGATCTTGTTATTCGTACAGTGATTACCGCAAAAAGGGTTATTGGTTACGTTATACCCGCCAGGAAATATTAAGTCGTAAAATCGGACCTCTTTTCTGCCTAAATTTGTTCCCGGAAGCAAGCGATATATTACAGATTATGAAAAGAATAGTTGCAGTTGCCGCAGGTCTGCTCCTCGCCACGTTGATCAGTTCGATGACGGTAGAACCGTCCGGGGTGCCGGCTGAAGGTCCGGTGCGATGGATGACATTCGAGGAAGCCCTGAAAAAGTCCAAAACGGAAAAACGCCCTGTCTTTATCGATGTATACACCGATTGGTGCGGGTGGTGCAAGGTAATGGATAAGAATACGTTCAGTGATCCGGTAGTGGCCAGGTTGCTGAATGAAAAGTTTTACGCGGTGAAGTTCAACGGCGAGCAGAAAGAGGACGTGGTCTTTGACGGAAGGACGTTCAAATTTGTGCCGAGCGGAAGGAACGGGTATCACCAGTTGGCTGCTGCCTTGTTGAATAATCAGCTAAGCTATCCTACGGTGGTGTTCCTGGATGAAGAATTCAAGATGATCCAGCCACTGCCGGGCTACCGTCAGGCGCCGGAATTTCATAAGATCGCGCAGTTCATCGGCGAGGGTTATTACAAAACTCAAAAGTGGGACGAGTGGCAAACGCAATATAAATCACCATACTAGAGAAGATCACAATTCCCTGGTCACAAAAAAGCCCCGGTACATTTTCGATACCAGGGCTTTTTTTATGGCTTCGATCGAAAATCAGTCTTCTTTCTTCTCTTCCTTTTTGGTCTTCACAAAGTCGATATAGCCCAATGCAGTGGCAAAACCCACCAGGACCGCGACAATGGTGATAAAAATGCTAGCTCCGTCTCCAATAAACTGTTGAAACATGTCAGGTTGTTGTTATATGGACAAAGGTATATTTTGAGTGGCTACTGTGAAAGGATTTCGTGTTAAAAATTAGTTAACGGCAAGATTTTTGACAGAAGGGACATTCAATCGATTTAGGGCTAAACAGAAGCATTCCGGTCAGCCACGTTTACCCTATCCCAAGTTCACTCTTATTATCTTTTAAGACGTTAATAATGAACTCAATGTGTTCCTGCAGCGGGAGGCCGATCAGCGCTGCGCCGGCATATACTTCTTCGCGGTCCACTTTGGCGGCAAAGCCCTTGTCCTTCAGTTTCTTGATCACCGATTTTGACTCGAGGCTGTTAATACCGTCGGGCCTCACCTGGCAGCAGGCAACAATAAAACCGGTTAACTCATCGCAGGCAAGCAGCGCTTTGTCGAGAAGGGAATTATAGGGCACATTCCATTTCGTATAGTGCGCGGAAATAGCGTGAGCAATCTCCGCTTCACCCAGAGCAACCAGCTTTTCTACAATCACGCGGGGATGTATTTCCGGGAATGCCTCGTAATCGGCATCGTGCAATAAGCCGGCAATGGCCCACTTCTCGGAGTCTTCGCCCCATTTGCCGGCGTAGGCTGCCATCACAAGCTCAATACTGCGCATGTGACGAAGCAGACTTGGGTTGCCCGTCATCGAATGTAGTAAATCACGTGCCTCACTCAGCGTCATTCTTCTGCCTGGCAATTTCTTTCTTAATCTTGAGCGATTTCTTTTTGTTGATATAGTAAAAGTTCAGTCCGCCGAGAATGCTTAACACGGCGATAATAACCAGAATGATAAACAAGCGGCTGTTCCGAAGTTCGAGTTTGTCGATTTCATTTTGCTTACGCAGTATGTCGTATTCTTTTTCTTTCTCCTGAAAATCGATTACCATTTCCATCTGAGCAATATTCTTGGTGCTTTCCTCGCCGTATACCCTTTCGCGGGCTTCATCATACTTCAGCTGTAACTCATAAGCCCCTTTCCAGTCGTTCTGATTTGCCGCATTACCCGCCATACCTTTGTAAATCGACGGAAGGAATGAATAAGCCTGAAGTTCCGTACAAAGGGATAGCGCTTCGTCCAGGTAGACCATTGCTGGTTTAGCCTGTTTCGCCCGGGCATAGGTAATACCAAGGTTCGTGACAACGTTCAGGACTCCGAGGCGGTTGTTGCTCCCACGTTCAATTTCCAACGCCTTTTCATAAAATTCAACTGCCCGCTGGTAATTGCCCTGTTTGAAATAAATGTTTCCCACGTTGTTCAGAGGATCGGCAAATTTTGCACCGATCTTTTCGCTCAGTTTAGTGGCTTCTTCGAAATAACGCAGGGCATTATCAAACTCCTGTGTCTCCAGGTAGAGATTACCAAGGTTATTCAGAGAGCCTACGATCTTTTGCTCGTCATTCAGTTCTACGAAGAGTTTGTACGATGCCTCCAGGTATTTCATTGCCTCCGTGTACTCTTTTTTGATCGAGTAAATATTGGATATGTTATTTTTTGTAGTGGCAATACCTTCCTTGTTTTCAAGGCCTTCGTAAATCTTGAGTGAGGTGAGGTAATAGTCCAGCGCCTTGTCCAGACCGCCCTGGTTGCGGTATATAATACCCAGGTTATTATAGGAAGCGGCCATTCCCTTGCTGTCGTTGATCTCTGTTGCCAGGTTCAATGCCTCCCGGGTGTATCCCAATGCCCGGACCGGGTCTGAGCTGAGGGTAGCCCGGAAGAGTTCATTCAGGGTTTTTACTTTACGATCGTTTTTTGCCGTATCCAGAACAGCATTCAAACTGTCGATCTTCTGACTATAGGAAATGGAGGATATCAGAGTGGTTAAAAAAACTGCCCAAAAGGTTTTTTGTATCATGGTTAGGGTATGACGAGTCTAAAATTAATAACTATTCTTCATATTAGCATTTCTATTTTAAATGATCACAAAGCGCCGGTTTTGACGCAGCTCATTTTGGGATGGACTTTAGCAAAAACCTTTTTACCCATGCTCATACGATTTACTTTTGTCATCGCCCTGTTCCTCTGTTTCGCAGGAATACCGGTTAACGCCCAGGTTGTTTCTCCGGATGAAATAGCCGTGAAGGAAACGATCGGTAAACTCTTCAGGGGAATGGAACTCGGCGACAGTGCGATGGTCCGTGCAGCGTTTGCCGAAGAAGTTACGATGGCCACATCACGGAGGGATAAGGAAAACAACCCGTTGCTGACGCGTGAATCATCGCTGGCTGCATTCCTGAAGGCTGTAGGTACGCCGCATCCCGATGTCTGGTACGAAGAAATCTGGAATATACACGTTCAACTGGACGGCGACCTGGCGCAGGTGTGGTGTGACTATGCTTTTTATGCTGGTAACCGATTCAGTCATTGCGGAGTGGATGCTTTTCAGCTGCATCACGGAAAGCAGGGATGGAAAATATTTCACCTCGCCGATACGAGGAGGACTAACGGATGTGTAATCCCGGAAGGAATTCAAAACAAACATAAATAACGATCGATTTGGCCGGTAGCCGGAGGGATCGATATTCATTTTAATGTCATATCAGATGAAAAAAATTACCCTGCTTTTTGCACTGATCCTGTTCACCGCGCCGTTATCCATGGCGCAGAAAAAAATCACAACCTTTATACTCATCCGGCACGCGGAGAAAGGAAGTGATGATCCCAAGGATCCGGAACTGAAACCGGAAGGAATAGAACGGGCCGACCGGTTGGTTAAAATGCTCGCGAAAACAACGGTCGACGCGATCTATTCAACCGGCTATAAACGGACGCAACAGACAGTTGCACCGTTGGCGAAAGAAAAGGGAAAGTCAGTACAGCCGTACGAGGCCTTTAAAGCGGAAGCGATCGAACAAATGCTGAAGAAACATGAAGGAGGAACGGTTGTCATCAGCGGTCACTCCAATAACATCCCCTGGATAGCAAACCTCCTGCTGGGGCAGGAGGAGTTCAGGGATTATGATGATGCGGATTATGGCAACCTGCTCATCGTTTCAGTTGTGGAAAAAGGGAAAATCGCCACGGTTACCTGGCTGAGTTATTGAGCGGGAAGGCCTAAGCCTGCGGAAGCGGGCTCGGCTAAGAATCGACGAGGAAAGTAACTTCAGACGTGGTATAACAGCGCGAAATACTTCCGTTCCCCGATGGCATTCTGCCCCCTGAATCGTTATCTTTAATTTATGAAAAAGTTGGTGGTTTTGTTTGTCTTTTTAGCTAGCGTCGCAGTTCAGGCGCAGCAGGCGGACGAAATACGCAAGAGCATTTATTTCGGAGGAGGCAGTTATTATGTGGAGGACTTTCAAATCGAGGAATTATACGATTGGCTGGATTCCATCCCGAACATGCTGGACAAATATGAAATCCACCTCATCAGTCACACGGATCCGATCGGCGGGAAAGAGTACAACGAATGGTTGTCCAGGATGAGGAGTGAAGCAGTTCAGCATATCCTGCTGGAAAAAGCTATCCCGGACCACAAAATTACGATCAAGGACTGGGGGCTGGAAAACCCCGTTTACAGCAATACTTCGTACCAGGGTATGCAAATGAACCGGCGGGTGGATGTCATTTTGTACCCGATTATCTTTTAGTGCCCGACACCGTCCGGAATAGGACACCGTTTTGCACAATCGGACGTATCCCGGGGTAACAAAAGTCATTTCAGGCTAGTCTAAGCCACCAAAACCCCTTGGCATTATTGTTGGCCTTAAGGGCATCCGAGGGGCCAGAGAGCCGATTGTTAACAACCATTTTCATGATCAAACTACAGGATATTGACAAATACGTGGATTCACGTTTCCAGCGCACTTTTGTTCTTAAGGGTGTCCAGCTACACGTTGAGCAGGGCGAATTTCTTACCATCATGGGCCCCAGCGGCGCGGGTAAGTCGACGTTGATGAATATTATCGGCATGCTGGACGAGCCATCGGCCGGAGAATACTACTTTTTCGATGAGCCGGTCCATAAGATGAAGGAGAAGCAGAAGTCGGAGATGCACAAGAATTACATCGGGTTCATTTTCCAGGCTTATCACCTCATCGATGAGCTCACGGTATACGAAAACATCGAAACCCCGTTACTCTACAAAGGAGTAAGTGGAACGCAACGCAAGAGTATGGTTGCGGAAATGCTCGACCGATTTAACATGGTCGCAAAAAAGGACCTTTTCCCCGAACAATTAAGCGGCGGTCAGCAGCAGCTGGTTGGTATAGCCCGGGCTATCGTTGGGCAACCGAAATTATTACTGGCGGATGAGCCTACGGGTAACCTGCATTCGGATCAGGGAAGGCAGATCATGGATATCTTCAAAAAATTGAACGATGAAGGGATCACGATCATTCAGGTAACCCATTCCGAAGAGAATGCGCGTTTTGGAAAACGAATTATCAGGGTGGCTGATGGAGCCATCGTTGCCGATGAAAAAGTAACCGTTAATGCATAAGAAGAAATGAAGAGAATAATATTTTCCGGGATCTTTTGTTTAGCCGTATTGATTGGCCGCGCACAGCAGCCGTCTACTGCAAAGCTGACGTTTAAGGACGCCGTAAAGATAGGCCTGCAGAATAACGTCACGCTTAATCAGCACAAAAACCAGTTGCAGTATACTCAGATCAACAAGACTTCGACGTTGCTGCAAATGGGACCTAGTGTTCAGGCTTCCGCGGATTTTTACCGCACGGATGGAAATTCGTTCAACCAGAATGAAGGAAAGGTTGTTAATGGAGTTATCGATTACATCGGGGGCAATGCGAGCGCCAGTATGCCCGTATTCGGTGGATTTAATGCGATGAACCAGTACCGCTCGGCCAACAACACAAACGAGGCGCAGCTGTACCAGGTCCAGCGCTCCAGCCAGGACGTTATCCGCGACGTTTCCAATCAATACCTGTTTTGCCTGCTCGACCAGGAACTGGTAAGAATCAACGAGGAGAATGTCGCCACACAGTCGGTCAATTACCAGCAGATCAAAGAACAGGTTGAACTGGGCGCCAAAGCCGAGTCCGATTTATATAACCAGCAGTATCAGCTCAAGAATGCCGAGTTATTGCTGGTACGGGCAAAAAATACGCTTAAGAATGATATTGCCACGCTGGCATTGACCCTGCAGATCGATCCTAATATTTATTTTGAAGTCGAGCGGGTTGAGTGGGATATAAATCAACTGGTTGCGGACAGCCTCACGCTGGATGCCATGTATGCGACGGCGCTTGAACGGAGAAGCGACTTAAAACAGGCCGAACACCGGGAGAAGGCGGCGCATTTTGGCTACTCCGCCATGAAGGGAAGGTATTACCCCAGCGTCACGGCGAATCTTCAGTACGGATCACGGTACAACTATATACAGGGTGAAGTCAACCGCTCGTTTAACGATCAGTTCACAAAAGACAATACGAGCCTGAGCTACGGTTTCAGCTTGTTTATTCCCATCTACAACGGGTTGCTTTACCGGTCGCAGGCCGCCAGCTCGCGTGTCCTGTATAACAACGCCAAGGTTCAGAGCAAAAACGCCGAGGTTACCGTGAAGACGGACATCCTCCGGGCTTACCAGAATTTTAACGATGCCAAGACCAGTTATGCTGCGTCGCAGGCCCAGCTTACGGCTGCGGAGATTTCTTATAAAATGGAAAAGGAACGTTACGACCTCGGCATCTCCAACATCGTTCAGCTGTCGACTGTAAACCAGGCATATGTAAAGGCGCAGGGTGACTTTAAGAGCGCCGAGTTCAACCTGATGTTCCAAAAGCTGTTGATCAGCTACGCCATGGGTACCCTCCAGTTCGAGGACATACCCTAGCCTTACTACATCCGGATCAATTATAAGTCCTGCCCGGCGGGACTTTTTTTATGCACGGGCCGCAGCGAGGGGAAAACCGGAACAGCCTGGAATCCCCGAAAAGCGCTGCAGGGGAGCGGGGTGGCGCTTTGTTTTACAATAGCGCATGGATTTTGGCGTTTTTTCTTACCTTTGCAGCCCCGCTTGAGTAAGTGGGCGGTCTCCGATGTTCCGGGGTCTGTAACATCAACTAAAGTGTAGCTGGTCCGCCCGCCCGCTGCATGTAAAAAGGGCGTTTTTTATGGCTAAAACATCAAAACCAGGTGAAAGACCAAGAAAGGTTGTAACAGCTGAGGAAGTTAAACCCGTTGTGAAAAAGCAAAAAGAAGGTAAGATAGAGATCGACGAAGACGATCCGTTGGCTGAGATCAAATCCCTTCAGAAAGAAGAGATCGCGACCGAAGCCATACCGGTTTCCGAGCTGAAAAAAGCGAAATACGAGAAACAAGTACCGGGTGAATTTGACTTTGATTCATTCGACACCAAAGGTTTTGGTGAAGGATATTCCAAAGACAAGCGTGCCGAAATGGAGAAAATGTACTCCGGAACGGTCACCTCTGTTGATAGCGGCGAAGTGGTAAAAGGAGTTGTGGTTGGAATTAACGACCGCGATGTAATCCTGAATATAGGTTTTAAATCCGATGGACTGGTGCCTCTGGCGGAGTTCAAGGAGATGACCAACCTGAAGATCGGTGATGTAGTCGACCTGTTCATCGAAGAGCGTGAAGACGCTATGGGTCAGCTTGTATTGAGTCGCAGAAAAGCGAAGCTCGTTAAGGGCTGGGAATATGTGCAAACCGCACTAGATAAGGATCAAGTCATCGAAGGTTTTGTTAAACGCAGAACAAAAGGTGGTCTTATTGTCGATGTATTTGGAATCGAAGCATTCTTGCCCGGTTCTCAGATCGATGTAAAACCGATCCGTGATTTTGATATTTATGTGAACAAGTCGATCGAAGTGAAAGTTGTTAAGATCAACTACACGAACGACAACGTGGTTGTATCCCATAAAGTGTTGATCGAGAAAGATCTTGAACAGCAGAAAGCGGTGATCCTTACCAACCTTGAAAAAGGACAGGTACTGGAAGGTGTGATCAAGAACATGACCAACTTCGGTGTATTCATCGACCTGGGTGGTGTAGACGGATTATTGCACATCACGGATATCAGCTGGGGACGTATCAACCATCCGGAAGAAGTACTTAAACTGGACCAGACGGTCAAGGTTGTTGTACTGGATTTCGATGGAGACAAGAAGAGAATTTCACTGGGTATGAAGCAACTCACGCCACATCCTTGGGATGCATTGGCAGCTGAAATCCAGGTTGGCTCTAAAGTAAAAGGCAAGATCGTCAATGTTGCCGACTACGGAGCATTCCTCGAATTGCAGCCTGGTGTTGAAGGGTTGATTCACGTCAGTGAAATGAGCTGGTCACAACACCTGCGCAATCCTCAGGATTTTATGAAAGTAGGAGATGAAGTGGAAGCTGTGGTGCTGACGCTGGACCGCGACGAGCGGAAGATGTCACTCGGCATCAAACAACTCACCGAAGATCCGTGGACAAGACAAGACGTTCTTACCAAGTACGCTGTGGGAACGAAACACAAGGGTATCGTCCGTAACCTGACCAACTTCGGTTTGTTCATCGAACTGGAAGAAGGTATCGACGGCCTGGTACACGTTTCCGACTTAAGCTGGACAAAGAAAATCAAACATCCTTCCGAGTTTGTGAAGGTTGGTGATACCATGGAAGTGCAGGTATTGGAGCTGGATGCGTCTAACCGCAGGCTGGCGTTGAGCCATAAGCACATGGAAGAAAATCCGTGGGATACGTTCGAAACGATCTTTACGATTGGTTCGGTGCATAAGTGTACCGTTATCAGTAAGAACGACAAAGGCGCAGTGCTGGAGTTACCTTACGGAATCGAAGGTTTCTGTGCGGCGAAGAATCTTCAGAGAGAAGATAACGCCAAGATTGAAGTAGGTGAAAGCCTTGACTTCAAGGTGCTGGAATTCTCGAAGGAAGACAGAAGGATCGTGCTTTCGCACAAATCGATCTGGTCAGCCGACGAAGAAAGACCTGCAGCGGCAGCAGCCAAGAAGAAAACAGCTCCTGCAAAAGGAAGCACCGTACAATCGATAAACCAGCAGTCGGAGAAATCCACGCTGGGTGATCTTGAAGCGCTCAGTGCGTTGAAAGAAAAGATGTCCGGAGGCGACAAAGCTGAATAATTCCTGATAATCTGATAAGGGAAGGTGACTGGCGATTTGGTCACCTTTCCTTTTTATAACCTTGCAATAACCCCTGTTTTTTTTAGTTTTGCACGGAACAAAAAGGTCTCGTGGCCGAGTGGCTAGGCAGAGCTCTGCAAAAGCTTCTACAGCGGTTCGAATCCGCTCGAGACCTCGAAATTGCCCCAGTACTCTTCGTATTGGGGCTTTTTTATTTCATTAGTAATCTACTAGTAAACTACGTAGCCAGTCCTCTTCCCCGCCTATGTGAATTTAGGAAATGTTGTGCATTAACGAGAAAAACAGACCGAAAATTAATCCCCACCATTGGTCTTATACTCTGTTTTCATTAGGATCGGTAGAATGACACGTAACATTCCAACCGCGATAAATTCCAAACAATTTTTATTTTTAAATTTTGATCATCTTCTTCCGGTTTCCTGATACTTATCATTTTTTAAATTGATTTTATAGGATATTCTTGCTTTCAACGAAATACCCTGTCAATGAAGGCTATAAAATTTGTGTGCAGCGATAAGCACCAACAACAATTTGCAGCAGCGCTGCGAAAAAATGTCAACGATTATTTTAAGGAAAATGGAATTTCAACAAAAGGTAACTTGGAACTCGCGATTCAGACTATCGCCATGTTATCCCTGTACATCATTCCATTCATATTCATATTGATTGTTCCAATGAATGTGTGGATTGCTTTTGTACTGGCTGTCATAATGGGGGTGGGAGTAGCTGGTATTGGCATGGGTATAATGCACGATGCCGTACACGGCTCATTCTCACACAAAGAATGGATCAATAAAATATTTGGGGGAACACTTTATTTATTAGGTAGTAATGTCCTTGTCTGGAAGATTCAACACAATGTGCTACACCACACCTATACGAATATTGATGGACGTGACGAAGACATTGCATCCAAAGGACCTATCCGGCTTTCTGAACATGCCCCTCTTCGAAAAATTCATCGCTATCAATACATCCACGCATTTTTATTCTACGGGCTGATGACCTTCTCGAAGCTCGTCAAGGATTTCAAGCAATTAGCGGAATATAACAAAGCTGGTATTACACGACAGCTGCATATAAATCCGACTCTGGAATACATAAAGATGATATTGATGAAAATTGTGTATCTCTTTATTTTTATCGGACTCCCTATACTGCTCACTGGATTCAACTGGTGGCAAGTGCTGATTGGCTTCTTTATTATGCACTGGGTAGCGGGATGTATTTTAAGTACAGTCTTTCAAATGGCGCATGTAGTTGAGGGAACTGCACAGCCAATACCCAATGCACAGGGTATTATCGAGAATGAATGGGCAGTTCATGAATTAAATACTACGTCCGACTTTGCACGAAATAATCTTTTCCTCAACTGGTATGTTGGTGGATTAAACTTTCAGATTGAGCATCATTTATTTCCAAACATCTGCCACATCCATTATAGGAAGATTGCTCCAATTGTAGAGAAGACAACAAAAGAATTCGGTTATGTCTACAATTTGAAACCGAGTTTTGTTGCCGCTATATCTTCGCATATAAAGAGGTTGAAGGAATTGGGTAGACCAATCGTTAATAGTTCGGGAGCATCAAGCATGATATCCTGAAATGTCATACAATTGACCTTAATGTCAGAGTTAAACCTCCATTTTTCTTGTTCATGTGTTCAATCGACTAGGAGAGGTCTCCTACTTTGATGTAGAGGCCACTCTGAACATGAGTCGAAGATTTTGTAATGCATGAAGTTAAATAATTAAAATTGACATGTACAAGGTTCTACCGTGCAAAGTGGTTAATTCAAAACACAATCAAAATCATTTGATTTAGGAATGCTTCTTTAAGCATCAAATCAAAAAGCAAAACTCATAGATATATAAAAATTTCTTCCGGGCCTTGGTACGTTTCCCCAATCCAGGTGATTGTGATACATGGTATTCAGGATGTTCTCGATACCTCCGTTGATTGAAAGATTCTGTTTTTTAAAGGTATACTGAGAACGAAGATTCAGTATCGCATAACCCTGTGTGACATCTTCGCCAAAAGATGAGTTCACTCTTTCCTGACGAAAAGCTCCTTCACATTCAGTTTGAATATTCCATTGGTTAAGTGTGTACTGCAATGTTGTAATAGTTGTTAAAGCTGGTATGAGCGGTAGTGGAGTGTTGGTGTTATCTCTTGCAAGCGTGTACTTGGTTACATTAACCAACCGAAAGTGATGTGTAAGATTGGCAATGATGTTGAAATCACCTCCTATAAATGTTGCTGACTGAATATTGTGATAGACTTTAACGCCATTTGCTCCAGGCGTCATGGGGCGAATATCTGCCTGGGCACTGGCAAAGATGTAATCAGGAAGATACTTGTAAAATCCAGTAGCACTTACCTGAAAACTGCTGGTGAAATATGTAAACATCAAATCTCCCGACCAGCTCTTCTCTGCTTTTAGATTAACATTTCCAATGTAATCATATCCATCGTTCCGGCTAAAAAGATAAAAGCCATACGTTTCACTTAAAGTCGGAATGCGTTCACCATAACCGGCATGCAGTTCTGTAATAAATGAATTGCCTGCCATTTGCTGAATGCTGGCATGGAATGATTTTGTAATGATAGATGTCGTGTTTTGAATTTCAGGATAAAAAACCTCTAATTGGTCTTTACCGATTCCCTCGTCCAATGTGCTAGCCGTAAAGTCTACCCGTACATCTGCTTTGATTTTAGTTGTAGTCGACAAGGAATAGTGATCCTCCAGGTATAGACCTGCTGCTGCTCTTCCAGAGGCTGGCCATGTTTGCATATACATGGGCGCTTCATTTTCGGGATACATCGTCATCTCGGCTAACACCTTGTTGTAGTAAAAGTCCGAACGAAAAGATACGGCATGATTTTTCAAACGATGCAACCTTCCTTCTACAAACATGCCCGTGGTTTTACTTTCTCCTGGCATATCCATGTGCATGCTTATATCGGTGCGATGAGTATCATCCATTTGATGATAGATACTATTATAATAACCCTTGACACGAAACGTTTCGACCAGTCCGTGGCAACGGACCCGCTGATACGTCAGTGCGTAAAGCCTTGCTTTCGCCAAGCCAACATCCATCGGTAGTGCTGAGAATCCGATGTTCCAGCCATCATCAAGTAGCATATTGGCATAAAGGGTATCCTTTCCAATACTCCATTTTCCACCGCCAGAAAAATTAAATTTTTCGTATTGAGAATAGGGTACGATGTCACCATTTCCGTCTTTGTAATTATGTGCTTTCCTGTAATTAAGGCTGATGTTGTATGCACTTTTCTTTGATGAGTAATTTCCATTGAAATAGGCGTTTGCTCCTTTCGAAATTCCCTGATAGCCAATCCCGGCACTTCCAGAAAATGTTTTCGTGGAAAAACTGGGTTGCGCCAGTTGCATGTCAATAGTTCCGCCAACAGTAGATCCCATTTTTGAGCCACTGGAACCAGGCTTGATGCTCATGGCTTTTAGGTTTTGTGGTTCAACATAAATCGTAACAGGATCCATTTTGTCTGTGCAAGCACCAAACATCTTCATTCCATCAATAGTTACATTGATTTGTCCTGCTGTCATCCCCTGAAGCATCGGTTCTAGCCCATAGCTTCCCCGCTTTATAAGGTACACACCTTGCATACGGTTTAGAATGTCTTCGGTCGTGGCTGATTTATTGGCGCGGAAGAAATTTTGTAACGTATCTTTTTCTGCCGAGGATTGGATAGTGATTTCAGAAAGCAGATGAGTGGGCAGTGAATCATATTCAGGCAATTCTTGAGCCATACCGCAGAAGGGCAGAAGGAGTATTAAAATAGCAAGGCATTTCATGATAGTGGAATTTTAGAATAGAGGGGTACAAACTTTATAATGTTGTACCCCTCCATCCTCTTTTAATCAAGTGTCACATCAAAAAATATAGGTTCTGATTCATCTCCGCGATTGAGGGTAAGGTTTAATCGCCATTCACCTGTCATCGTGAAATTTACTTTGCCACGATATTGACCATTGGCCTCGTCATAAACGGGATCAACATTATTTGGAGAGCCATGATCCATGGAAGGCATTTCAGGTTCCAGGGATATGGTGAAGTTATCAACAGGAGTAAACTCTGTACCACTCACCATTTTGTATACGGCAACATCAAAATCATTTACCCCAACTTTTTTCTTTGCAGGGAAATTGTAGGCAATAAATATTTTTTCGCTGGATTCGGTTACGAATGATTTTACCCGAGATGGTGTTGCACTGGCCACTTCGATGTCAAATGTCGCTGTGCCGAATTTTTCATTTAAATGATTATGCACACCAATATTCATCTCCCAAAAACCCATATCACTGCTGGGCATTATGAAAATCGCTGCGCCAGGGAACAATTCTTTGACAGCATTTTCATCTTCAGGATTGATAACAGGACAGGAGTGTTGCATTCCTCCCTCCATGGTCATCACGGGATTAAAATGGACATGTGATTCTTTTATTCGTTTTCCGTTGGTTGAATCATACAACGCTACATATAAGCTGTTGTAACCCGAAAACAAATCTTCATTAGCCCATAGTTCAACTTTGGCACCTGCACCCAGAGCGTACGCTTCACCAATTTTAGTAAGGCCATCCGTTGGATTGATGTTGGTTTCATCATCGGAGCATGAGAATATTGAAAGTGATATTAAAAATACGGAGATATACTGAATAAATGATTTCATGATTTTTTTTGATTTTGGCAATACTCTTTCAGGTATGGTCATTTGTAAAGACCATACTTCCGCTTGTACTGCGTAGTAGATTATTTTCTTCGATTAATTTGAAAGGAATGAAGGCGGAGCTTAATCCGGGGGATGAAACGGATTGCTTCCTTTGATGGACGCGTAGTGATTCTTATAGAGTGAAAAGGCGATCGCATCAAAAAGCTCGCTTTTTTGAATGGGCGTTGCAAGAAAGGATACAAAGCCAATGGGGTAATCTTCAAAATTGACTTTGGGTATGGGGGATGAATTCGAATCTTCTTGAATCGTTTTTTTTAATTTGACCATGAGTACACACTGCCCATTACAATGCATTTCGGGCTTGTCTTTATTGATACACAATACGGTTGCGAAGAAATCTTTATTCGCATAATATTCAACTAAGGGAGCAACCGGCCGCAAAAGAGCAACCATGTAAAGAAGAATAAATCCGATGGCTAATTTGGAACGCATGATTTCAGACACAAACTTAGAAACATAGCCTTGAGAAGAATATGACAATAGTCAGTAAAGCAATTGGTCTCATATTTTTTTTATGATCCAGCAAAATTACTTTCTGCTACACATTTCGCGTATGACTTCAATCATAACGAAGACAAGCTATAAATGAGAATTTTGGATTGAGTGATCATAAAATTGGAATTGTCATTTACTATCGATAGGGAGACTTAGTTTGTAATCACATCTCTTTCATATTCGTATTTCTAAAAATTAATCATGCCACAGACAGACGTTCTTATTATTGGATCAGGCATTGCAGGGCTTTCATTTGCTATCAAAGTAGCAAAACGGTTTCCGGACCAGAGCATCACCATTATCACCAAAGCGGACGATAGTGAATCAAACACCAAGTATGCGCAGGGTGGAATTGCTGTCGTGATGGATGAACTCACCGACTCTTTTCAAAAACATGTGGAGGATACTTTGCGCGCGGGTGACGGTTTATGTGATCGTACAATTGTCGAACTTGTGGTTTGTGAAGGTCCCACACGATTGGAAGAAATAATTAATTGGGGAGTTGAATTTGATCAGGATGCCTCTGGAAATCTGGCATTGAGCAGGGAAGGTGGTCATACGGAAAAACGCATTATTCACTATAAGGATGTTACCGGCTTACAGATTGAAAAAAGTCTGCTTCTCCTTGTCAATACATTACCTAACATCACATTACTGTCCCATCATTTCTCGATCGACTTGATCACAGAGCATCATTTCAAACATAAGATATCACAACCTGAACCCGGCATCTCATGCTATGGAGCCTATGTGATGGACGAGCAAACCTGTAAAATCGAAAAGTATGTTTCAAAAGTGACGTTGCTTGCCACAGGTGGTTCGGGACAGGTCTATCGAACAACAACGAATCCTTTGATTGCCACCGGTGATGGTGTGGCCATGGCATATCGCGCTATGGCCTCGGTAAAGGACATGGAATTTATTCAATTTCACCCCACCGCCTTTTATTCGCAAGAAGATAATCCATCGTTTTTGATCACAGAAGCTATCCGTGGGCATGGCGCATATCTTCGGGCAAAGGATGGTGATCGGTTCATGTTCAAATATGATGAACGGGGTGAATTAGCTTCGCGCGATATTGTGGCAAAGGCAATCGATCATGAATTGATAACGCGTGGTGATGATTGTGTATACCTGGATTGTACTCATATTCTAAAAGCAGATTTTATTTCGCACTTCCCTAATATTTACGAAAAATGTTTGAGTAAGGGTATTGATACAGCTACACAAATGATTCCCGTTGTGCCTGCCGCCCACTATCAATGTGGTGGTATTGAAGTGAACAAGCATGGGCAAACCTCAATTATGAATCTCTATGCCTGCGGAGAGTGCTCCTGCACAGGATTACACGGTGCAAATCGTTTAGCGTCCAACTCGTTATTAGAAGCCATTGTATTTGCACATCGTTGCGTTAGTGATGTTGAAGATAAATTAGAATCGATTGCTATTCCCCAGAACATACCGGATTGGAGTTCGGCAGGTACGATTGTTCCGCGCGAACAAATACTGATTACCCACAACCGAAAAGAGCTTCGTGATTTGATGAGTGATTATGTAGCGATTGTTAGATCACACGAGAGATTGAAACGAGCGATGAAACGAATTGATATTCTATACCACGAAACCGAGCGACTTTACGATGGGGCCGTTCTGTCCCCTCAACTATGTGAACTACGCAACCTGATTACGGTTGCGTTCTTAATTACACGGCAGTCGCAGGAACGAAAGGAGAATCGAGGGACTTTCTTTAACGTTGATATTGAGCAAAGCGATTCGAAGTAGAATTTGTCTTTCGTTAACCCCTTTTCAAGAGTACGACTTTAAAAGGAGGACTCTATGACTTGGATCATAATTGTAAGTTTTTGATGATGTTAGCTTTGAAAATGGTAAAAAATGCGATGTGATGGAAGCTGGTAAAACCCGTGATATGAATACGTTTACCCTGGCTGAAATTGCTTTGAACTTCCCTCACAGCATCAAGAATTTAATTCACTATGATCTCGACTTTTGCTGTAACGGTAAAACATCCTTTGTAAAAGCATGTGAGGCAATCGATCTTAACGCGGATCAGATTTGGAACGAGATCATTGAACAAGATGCAAAGATAGACAGCGATTCTCCAATGCACTTCATTACCTGGGATCCTGGCCTGCTGATCAATTTTATTATTCAACATCATCATGACGAGGTCAAAAAAACAATTCCTCATATTTTAGAATTGTTGGATAAAGTGTGCAACGTTCACGGAGAAGACAATGGATTCCTGATAGCGGTTCGCGAGGATTTTGAAAAACTATCGGAGCAACTTATGCACCATTTCCCCAAAGAGGAAGAAATACTCTTTGCTACCATTCGTACACTTTTTAACCGCAGTGCCGAAAAATCTAACCGTAGTGTTGCTCAGGATGACCTTGCTGTATTAATTACTATGATTGAGCAGGAACATGAACGTGCAGGAAGCCTTCTTAAGTCAATTCGTACGCTAACCAGTAATTATGAACCGCCAACATTTGCCTGCCCTACCCTTAGGATGACTTATGTTATGTTGAATCAATTCGATACCGATTTAATGCAACGGATTCATATTGAAAACAACATTCTTTTACCCAAAGTCAAAGGATAAAGAAATGTACCAAAGCGTACATGCTGAAACCTTTTCTTTTATAAAAACTCTTAATTTAGGTATGGCATATCCCATTGATTTGTCTAATTTTCTTGGAAAAAGAAAGAGAAAATTGATACCGGTACAACTGTTTGAAAAGTACAAAGCCAGGTTGGTACATCTGAAGAAAGGCCACATTTTATTTGAAGGCGGTGATCCTGCAAAATACTTTTTTCAGGTGGAAGCAGGCCAGGTAAAAATGTATATCGTTAATCCGGATGGACAAGAGTTCACGCAGGGCATTTTTAATTCTGGTGAAAGTTTCGGTGAGCCGGCCTTGTTGGGTGGGTTTGATTACCCAAGTGGGGCCATTGTTACAGAGCCAGCCAAGATTTGGAGGCTTCCGAAAGCTGAATTTTTAGAGCTATTGAGAGAGAACTTTGATATCCACATGAAGCTTAATCAGGTACTCTGTAGGAGACTTCAATACAAATCCATGATTCTTACTGAAGTTTCATCCTATGACCCGGAACATCGTATTACCACGGTATTAAAGTATTTTAAAGGGAAACTGGTAAAATCAGTGGGGGCTGAAAAAATTGTAATTCCATTTACCCGCCAACAACTTGCGGATATGACGGGACTTCGCGTAGAGACAGTGATTAGAACGGTGAAGAAAATGGAAAATGATGGCAAGCTTCAATTGGAAGATCGAAAAATTAAATTCTAATCCCGCCAACCTCATTAACGAAAGAACTTTGCTAGTGGATTAGGGGTCTACGAACATTTACAATTGTTCTGAGTCAATGCTTTGTGATAACGAGTAATTCCACTTCTCCGACATTTTTGGAAGTATCTCAGTGTAAATGTAATTGTTCACATTGAATGAGGCCGAATTTAAATAGGATGATACGTTTACAAAAAGATATTTTTCGGTGTTGAATCCATGCGTAAGCATGCGAAGGCAGCCCGAACGACATCCATTGATAAAGATCATTTTGTTCTGCAAATCAAAAGGAATTAATCGCTGCGCTGACAAATTTTGAAGATCCCCGATATCCGCAATTCCCATCATCTCAAGCTGAGCGGCAATTCTATAAGAAAGTTTCGTAGCACCCTTACTTACAGCAGTGGAACATAAAAACAGAAAAATCCTTTCAGTACCGACCATTGATTGTCGTCATAAAGTATGATTGATCAAGTTCATTCTATGCTGAAATACCTGCGCTATATTTTGCGCACGTACTTTTATCTCCACAGCCTTGTCACCAGCAAAATGTTCATCTACGATTTCAACAAACAATTTTAACCAGGTTGTGAAATGCACTTGTTGAATGGGTAGGTTAACATGTTTTTGAAACGGATCACCACGGTAACTTTGTTCACCAAGCATCATGGAAGACCAGAAGCTGTACATGATTGGTAGATGTTTAGCCCAGTCAACATGACTGAATAGTGGTCCAAGGAGTTCATCTTCTTTCACTCGTTCGTAAAACTTGTCCACTAAAAGTTCAATATCCTTGCGCGTAATAATATCCGAAAGTCTTTCCATGGTCATTGCAATACATTTTTTTCTTTTGCCTGCTGTTTTCTGGTCACATAAATTTCATAACTCAGAGCTCCAAAGGCAAGAATTCCGGCTACAAGAAAAATCCATCCTCCAATATCGGGTCCTGAAAACGCAGTGAAGTTTAGCAATTGTTTGGTGCCAATCAGTGGAGGTTGATAGGACATTCCTGGCACAACGATGGGTGCTGTTGGATCAAGGTTGTGACCATAGTCGTAGCCCCATACGTAAAAATCAACTAACGCACCGATGCCCGATGCGAGAATCAACGATGCATACGTAATGAGCATAAAACGTTTATTCACCAGTGCGGTTAACAAGCCAATGCCGATGATAAATCCAACAATGTAAATCATGTACTTAAACTCCGGAAACATTTCTACTTCGATATGTTTCATACCAATGTAGTGATTCAACGCACTGATAATTCTAACATCACCCGAAAGTGTGTTGATCCAGATTTTCATTTCCAGCCCTTCCGGATATTGTGGTGCCCACATGAGGATTTGCCAAAGGGGCACATAATAAGCGCTTATCATCAGCAACGCTGACACCACTATAGCAATGCGTGTTATGAGTTTCAGTTTTTTCATGATTGAGTTTTTAAATTAGACCCCGCCCGGTTATCCTCGGGACGGGGCCTTTCAACCTGTTAACTATGAAATCAATCTATTTACCAGCACCTGCATTCTGGTCTTCGATTTTACCGGTTGAAAACTTTAATGGTGTATTGCTACCCGCAGGAGATACGCGCATGTATCCTTGCATTTCTTGGTGCAACGCGGAACAGAAGTCTGTACAATAGAAAGGTACTACACCGGCTTCGGTGGGTTGCCATTTCAATGTTTGTGTTTCGCCTGGCATGATTAGTATTTCAGCATTCAATGCACCCTTAATGGCAAAGCCGTGGGGCACATCCCAATCCTGCTCAAGATTCGTTACGTGGAAGTAGACATCATCGCCCACCTTCACACCTTCTATATTGTCAGGTGTTAAGTGAGAACGAATGGCGGTCATGTACACATGTACCTGGTTTCCTTTACGTTCAACACGTGCCTGACCTTCACCTTTTGCAGCGTACGGATTTTCGTTTTCTTCAATCTTGTAAATTTTCGTTGTGTTGCCTGAGATTAAACTCGCGGGTATAGCTTCCGCGTAGTGTGGCTCTCCTGTGGTGGGAAAGTCAAGTAGCAGTTGCATCTTATCTCCGGAGATGTCATAAAGTTGAGCCGACTGAGTTAGTTCGGGACCCGTTGGTAAATAACGATCTTTTGTGATTTTGTTATAGGCTATAACATATTTTCCGTGTGGCTTTGACGTTGGTCCTCCAGGAACACTCAAGTGACCAATAGAATAATACGTGGGTACTCTATCCAATATCTCTAACGTCTTAACATTCCATTTAACAATTTCAGAGGATACAAAGAAAGACGTGTAAGCGTTTCCCTTTTCATCAAATTCAGTGTGAAGTGGGCCGAGACCAGGTTTTTTCACTTCACCATGAAGAGCTGATTCGTATTTTATAACGGGTATTCCGTTGAAGTCACCTTCATATTCTTTTTTGGCAATGGCATTCTGAATTTTGGAGAACGAAAATACCGGCATCATCGCGGCTAATTTTCCGCTGCCCACAATATACTCTCCGGATGGATCAACATCACATCCATGAGGTGATTTTGGACACGGTATAAAATAGACGAGGTCAGACAATTCCTGAACATCCAGAACTGTCACTTCGTTTTCCATCACCGTGGTGGCCGAGTGTGTTTTCTCACTATAGGTATTGTGCGCATATTTTACCTTTTCAATCTTACCTTTTCCTGCAGCAAGGTATTCTTCGGCTTTTTTCCAATTCACGGCCATGATAAAGTCTTTGTCTTTTTGAGAGGCGTTTACTTCAAGCAGGGTATAGGCCTGTTCAGTATTGTAGCATGAAAAGAAAAACCAACCATGAGAAGGGCCTTTGCCAGCACGGCTTAAATCAAAATTGAAACCTGGCGTTCTCAATTGAAAGGCGATGTTCATATGACCTGTCTGGGGATCAACTTTAATAAAACTGATGGAGCCTTTAAAGTTCTCTTTGTATGAACTGATGGGAACATCCTTTTCTCCCATTGGAACACTGAAACGTGTTCCGGCCACCAGGTATTCTGTGTTCTCTGTTATAAAAGGAGACGAGTGATTACCACCACTGTTGGGTATCTCCAGAATTTCTTCTGTTCTGAATGATTTAAAACTTACACGTGCTACGCGTGGCGTGTTGTTCCCGTTGGCAAAAATCCAGCGGCCATCGTGCTCACCCTTTGTGGTAGAAAGTGCAATGTGGTGCAAATCATCCCAGGGTACAAAGCCGTGAGATGTATTCAGCATGGGTTTTGTCTCTTCGCTAAATCCGTAACCATTTTCGGGTGATAAAGAAAATACAGGTAGGATTCTGAATAATCTCCCTGACGGAATTCCATAGATGCCAATCTGGCCATTGAAACCACCAGATACTACGTTATAAAACTCATCATACTTCCCTGGGGCTACATATACCTTCGATGCAGCATCGCCAATTGTTACTTCTATCGGCCCCTTGGGCTTGCAACTGTTGAACGTGAGGGCCGAGCTGGCTGCCAACACGAGCAATCCATATATTCTACTTGTTTTCATAGTTGTTGTTTTATACGTCTAGCATTATTTTGATTCAGGTGAAGGAGGTAAGAGTACAGCATCAATAACATACACGATGCCATTGGATGCTTTAACAGAACCTAGAACATTGGCCCCGTTAATCGTAATTTTTCCGTCTTTCTTATTCAGTACAACGTCTCCGCCATTTACCTGATTGAGTTTCATACCGTCCTGAACCATCGTTTCGCTGATCACTCCTACATACACATGGTATTGAAGAATGTCCTGAAGTTTTTCTTTGTTTTCCGGCTTTAATAAATCGTCAACAGTTCCGGCTGGGAGCTGATCAAACGCAGCATTGATTGGCGCAAAAACGGTGAAGGGTCCTGCGTTAGAAAGGGCATCCACCAACTCACCCGCTTTCACTGCTGCTACCAAAGTGCTGTGATCAGCTGAACCAACGGCCACCTGAACTACATTGGGTGCAGACTCACTGTCGCTTACGGTTGATTGACCACCACCGACTTCTTCTGGAGCAGCCGATGCCTCCGGTACGGTTGATTGTTGCTGACCACAAGAAAAGAGTGCCATCAACACACCAATTGTTAATATGTTTTTCATAATTATTTTCATGTCCTTTTGATTAAGATTGGAGTCCTATTTCTCACCATCATTCTGACGCATGAACTCGAGAATATCACGGGCATCACCGACCGAAACATTTTGGTTGGGCATGCGCATTAAACACAACTCAAGAAGTTTTTGTGCTTCCGGATCTTTATCCAGCATGACATCTACATTGGTAATCATGTTCATGACCCATTCCGGTTTTCTGCGCTTTGTAACGTCCTTCCATCCTGGACCAACTACACGCATTTCGTCCAGCTTATGACAAGCCTGACATTTCATCTCGTAGATGGCTTTGCCTCTCCCGATCCGATCTTGCTCCAGGGGAGTGTTGAGGGTAACAGAAGTTACCTGCCCTAAACCTTTTGACAGGTCTGAATTTTCTGCCACGGCATTGGTTTTCGCCTCTTCACCATGAATACTTTCATAGGATTCAGATTCGGCTTCAGTTTCTTCTGGTTTTGGTTTGTCTGGAGAGCAGGCTACCATCAAACCCATGAAAATAAATGGAATTAACTTTTTCATCTTTTTTCTTAATTGTTAGTTATAGTTTACGAGGTTTTTTTCGGTACGAAAGTACAGCATGAAGGAGCATATGCTTTATGATCTGAATCACATGAATTGCCTACAATTTGAGATCGAATATTCTTTGCTGCTTCAGGTCCTATACAGTTATCAATTGTTGCAATTGACAGTGCCCGTTTTAAGAAAATCAGGCTCAGTTATGGACGGCTCCGCTGTAAAGCGTGCTGTTGATACGATGGAGAAAAATCTATAGTTGAACTGTTTAACGATCGATAAAATTCTTACCGGAAGTGTCCTTCCAATACAAGTCATCATGAGGGGAAATTTTAACTGGATTTTTCGTTCCTGATTTTAGCAACGGTGCATGAGAGTAGAATGATGAAATAAAGCAGAATACTGATAACGGAAATCAACCCACTCCATAAACGAATGAAGTGAGGTATGATAGCCATATCAGCCAATATCCGAAGCGCGATGGAAGAAAGCATTGTAAGTAGTGGAAAATAGAGTAGCGGATGATAGGGTTTAATAGTAAATCCAAGAACGCCGGGAAGGATAAAAGGGCCATGAGCAAAGATCATGGTAAAGGCAAACCCCAGAAAGAAGGTATGTACAATCGCATCGTAGGCAAATGGAAGATCAGGTAAAGTAATCATAAGAGTTCCGGTAATGATGAGCGACAGGCATCCGGCCAGTAGCGCATAGGCGGAGAAACGAGTTAGCCCGTCTTTTTTTAAAGCGACTGAAATTATATCATGACGGATTAGCCAAAGCCCAACTGAAATCAACGATATGCCCGCAAAGTATTTTCCAATTCCGTGAAAGGGAAGAAAAATACCCATTAGAAAAAGTAGAGCAAAGCCAACAAGAATGTTTTTGTTTTTTCTGGTGACAGGTAAAAATTTTGAGAGTTCAAGTCGCTCTCCCACAATAATGAAGAGTATAAAACCCATCCACCATGGAAAGACCAGGGGATAAAATTGCTTTGCAATCAACAGGCTGTGACCAATGATTTGACAACATGCTCCCACAAGCATAAATATCAGGGAAAGATCGTTCGGTTGCTTCCTTAAATATAGTATAAAGACAACAAGGAGTCCTGCGGAACCAATAACAAGAAAGCTTAAGCCTATGTAATAGAACCCTGGTACAAGCATCACCAAACTAAGTGAGTTTAATATAGGGAGTAGATACAGTACCGGTCGCTTTAGTGGAATTACCTTTTCTAATAAGATCAATGTTCCGAGAAAACCACCTACCATAATGGCTCCGTGATGAACCGCTATTTCATTCATTGGGAACTCCCAACCGATACGGATTAACCCGGCCAGCATACCAGTAACTAAATTTGCAAATGCGAATAGCATAAAGGGAAGCCGAATCTTTATCATGACAACTTCAACGGGTTACAAAACAATGTTAATCTTTCTGTCGCGATGGTTAAAATCATTTTTTGAGCTATAAAGTCTGAATCGTATTGTGCATTTTAGTTTGAATGCATTGAAAATGAAAGGTCTGATTATCTCAACAATGGATATTGTATGAAACTGTTTCAGCACTTGCGTTAGCCTGTTTTGCCAAGTTTGCTATTGGCCATGACCTCTTTTTCAAGAGCCATGATTTTTGGAAATAGAATATTATTTTCCAGATGAATGTGTGTAAGGAGATCTTCCTCAAATTCCTGAAGCCTCTTATATAAGAGAGTATAAGAACTACACGCCTTTGGAGGAAGAGTATAATTTCCGCACAGTTCTCTCAGTTTGATCAGGCATTGGCTGGCGTATTCATGTTCCGCTTTCATAACTTCAATCGGGTGGATGAGTGAGTAACCAATTTCATCGATCTTTTCCCGATAACACGGAGGCAGGTGGTCATTCAGTTTCGTCAGCTTAGCAACAGCAGGAAATAAAATAACCTCTTCTTTATACATGTTTTGAGATAGTTCTGCTGAAAGAATTTCAAATTGTGTATGAATGTCCACCAATTCAGGATGTAGTGCGCCATGCACGGCCATGACTTTCTTTGTTAGAAATGAAATTTCGGGTGTAACTTTTTTTACATACATGTGATGATTCGCAATGATGTAGTTGGCCAGAAGCTCCATCGGCCAGTCCTTCACTCTGATCTTCACGGGTTGGGTATCGGTAATTCCCTGATTTAACTGCTCGATAATGTTTTCCTGGTTGACATTTGCCCTGCGACAGGCCTCCTCGAAGTTGAGTTTACCATTGCAGCAATAATCAATTTTGAATTTTTCAAATACCTTGATAGAACCTGGATTTCTGTTTATAATTTCCGAGACTGAGGTTACCCGTATGTTTTGGTCTTTCATATTATGGACTAATCCGTTATCTACTTTTCGTCTGAATTGTCTGCGTTCACATTTTCTGAATGGCTGATAACTTTTCCGTTTTTGACAGGAGAACCATTCATAGCGATGTGGATTTTGTCTTTTAAACTTCCTGACCGTGAAACAATAAACCAGGCCAGAGGAATAACACCGCCAACAACAAATAGAGATCCACCCACAATGCGCATCCAGGTTAAGGTCTGAAAGGGGGTACTCTCAATGAATTGGTTACTGCGGCCAAACCATAACCCTTTCTCAAGTACGGCATTGAATTGTAAAATACCTGCCGGAAACAAATCCAAAAACACCATTAACAGAAGCCCTACGTTGATAGACCAGAACGATACTGAAATAAGTTTTGGATTCCATTGTTTGGGTTCAAACAATAACTGGCAACAGAAAAGTATAGCGGCTAACGAAAGATTTCCGTAGACACCCATTAAGGCCGCATGACCATGATTTACGGTTAGGTATGTACCGTGTTCATAATAGTTTGCAATAGGTAAGTTGATGATAAAGCCCATCACCCCAGCCCCGAAGAAGTTCCAGAAGTTTACACCGATCAAAAACAGGAACACTTCTGAAAAACCAAAACTATTACTTTGATATCCATTTCCATTTTCAATTTCATTTTTCTCCAGTTGCTTTGGCAATTTGCTGAAGCGCCACGCCTCCAACGTTAGTAAAATCAAAGGAACAACCTGAAGTGTTGAGAACACTGATCCTAGCGCCATAGTAAAGACTGGCTTTGCATTCCAATAAAAGTTATGGGAGATACCCAGGAGACCTGATCCCAGGAAAAGTAAACAAGCCAGATAAATTACGCGAATCGCAGCCTGCACACTGACCAGTCCCATCAGGACCATAAAGTAACCAATGAGCACAGTGGTAAAGACTTCGAAGAATGCTTCGGCCCACATGTGTACCACCATCCATCGCCAAAAATCAGCAATAACAAAGTTAGTGTCTGGTGTAAACATGAATCCGGAGCTAAGCAGGACCAGTATACAGAGTGTTGCATAGACCAGCCAGTTGGGTAATGCCCAGGGTTGTTTCAGACTCATTACTGATTTTAGTCCACGATATAGTATAACTACCCATAGAACAAGGATACCATATAATAGTATTTGCCAGATTTTTCCAGGCTCCAGGTATTCCCAACCCTGGTGACCTATCCAATACCAGTTTTCACCGGCCAGTCCCTTTGGTCCTATAAAAATTCCCACTATTGCGCCAACTACCAGTAAAATGATCAGCCAGAACATGGTATTGATTAATGTTAATTGTTTGCGAGGCTCCTGGGGTGATAACATGGGCATGACAAATAATGAAACGCCAATCCAGCATGCCGAAATCCACAGCAGCGATAGTTGTACATGCCAGCTGCGGGTAATGGTTATGGGTAATGCTTCGGAAATGTCAAAGCCCCAGAAATTGACAAAGCCAACGAAGTCGTGCACCGTTAAAATCCCGGCCAGCACTTGTACAACAAAGAGAAGAATGGCAGCGTAGAAATATTTGTACGTGGCGCGTTGGGTTGCCGTTGGTTGAAATTTGGAGACCCCTGTCTTCGTCATCAATGGACTGGCATTTTTGGTAAAAACCTCATCATCTAGTTTTTCCAATTTTCCATGATAGAAAAGTACAATACCCAATCCCAGCAATAATCCTAGCGATCCAACGATACTCCATATTAGCACGGCTGAACTAGGCGCGTTACCCGCTGACGGATCATAAGGCCAATTGTGTGTATAGCTATAGTCTTTACCTGGCCTCTCTACACCGCATACCCAGCTTGACCAAAAGAAAAATGCGGTGAGAGATCGTATTTCATTTTGATCGGTGATGTAACCCTTCGGTTTAAAGGATTGGGGATGGCTTGAACTTGTAAAAACAGCCATGTAATATGCGATCAATTCATTGGCAGCAAAGGACTGTGCATCGGTGAGTTTTACCGTATTGTCAGATGCCTGATACTGATTTGATTTTATTTCCCTCTTTACCAATTCAGAAATACCATAGCGTTGAAACGTTTGATCTTCGGATTTCGTGGTAATCGATTTGAGATAGTAGTCTGCCATAAATTCCGCAGTATAATGAAGGGCTTCAGCGGAATAGTCGGGTCCCCGATTTGCCCCGTCACCAAACATGCTGCCATATTCCATTAAGGCATACTTTTGAAATACCTTCTGACCGTTCATTACATCATCATGCGTAAATACCGGATCTCCTTCCTGGGTGGTGAAATTGGGGATGGGTGGAGCTTCCGTGTAGGTGTGCAGCCCAATCATAAAGACACCGGAAAAACTTATCGTAAAGATGATCATTAAAGGAAGCCACCAGTTTTTGGGCTTCATCAGGAAGTCAAGAAAAGTTTTCTGTGCCATTGTACCGCAATTAGTGTTTTACAAAAATAATAAAAGACAATTTAGTCTTTATATAAATAAAGGATAATTTTGTCTTTTATTTAAAAAAGCACCTCTGAGGGCTTTTTTTAGCCGTTTCTTATTTCGCTCATCCGCAATGATAACAAGACAGGAGAACGAGATCCCCCGTTTACTGCAATGATTGTGTTAGATGCTACCGTCTGGAGTTTGACCCGGCCTACAGAGGATCATTCTTTAAGTCCATTTCATTCTAATATTTAAACCCAACTGACAAATGTCATTCAGTGGGTCTCTGCGTAATCCTACCTTCGATTGAAATAATAGTTGAAAAATGGGAGTGTCTAGATTTTTTTCCTGGTCCGTGGTTGTCGGTATCGTATTAATGCTGGGACTTTTTGTAATCGAAATATTCACCCATGTGCTGGGTAATGTTGCCTATGTTGCCATTGCTGGTTATGCATTATGGATAACAAAGGATCATGCACAAATTACAGTTATTACCATTGTTGCCACCATTCTGCTGATCGTGGGATATGGTATTGTCGTAAGCCTTCCACAGTCGGAAGACCATCTCACTTTTTTTGTTAATCGGATATCAGCATTGATCGTATTGTGGTTTGAGTATTTCTTTATCCTGCGTTACCGTAGTACGCAAGCCAAAGAACTTTCACAACGCAAGGAATTGGAGCAGCGGCAGTTGGAAGAAGAACGTCTCAAGAGTAGTTTGGAGATATACCAGGCGATCGCACGTAATTTTCCCATCGGATGGATTGGAATACTGGATGAGACGTTTACCTATATTGTCGCGGACGGACAAGGATTTGGTGCAACCGGAATAAAAGCGGGAGATTTGATCGGAAAGAAATTCTCGGATATCCTGGAGAATAGTAAAAATGAAATGTACCTGAAGGAAGTGTTGCAAGGTAAGACGGTTGAGTTCGAGATAAGCCATAAAGACAGAATCTTTGAAATCAATGCCAGCCCGCTACACGGTCGTGTCCAGTCGAAGTGGATGTTGGTGGTTGTACACGACATCACCACCGTCAAAGAAACCGAAACGGGACTTATCAAAGCACTTGAAAAAGAGCAGGAACTTGGAGAACTGAAATCGCGATTTATCACGATGGCGTCTCACGAATTCCGAACGCCACTCACTACAATCATGACCTCTGCCAGCTTACTCTCCGGCTATGATCGTGATAAATATGAGAATGAAAAGAATGCACACCTTGCCAGGATAAAAAGATCTGTCAATTTGCTTACCGATATTCTGAAAAATTTTCTTTCGCTTGGAAAAGTCGATGTAGAAGAAATGCAACCCCACTACGAGACTTTTCATTTTCGCGAGTTTCTCGATGAGTTGATCGAAGAGAATGAATCCCTTAGACCGTCCAATCAAAAACTTACCATCAAACATTCTGGGGCAGCGAAAATTGTGTCTGATAAAAATTATCTTAAAACCATTCTTCATAATTTGTTATCCAACGCCTTTAAATACTCCCTTCAGGGTGGACAGGTTTTACTGGAGACAAGGTATCAGAGTGGTTTGTTGAATGTGCGTGTAACAGACTATGGAATCGGAATCCCTCAAGCGGATCAAAAGTATATTTTTGAGCATTTTTTTCGCGGTCAGAATGCCGTCAACATAAAAGGTACGGGCTTGGGATTGTGCATTGTACAGCAATACGTCAAAATACTTAAAGGAAGCATTGACTTCCAAAGCGTTCCTGGTGAAGGAACAATTTTCACACTCTCTTTAGGAGGAGTAGAATAAATAAACCGTTGGCTGAAGGCCATTAAAAAAAATCATAAGCTCCAACCGTAAGGGATTGAGGCTTATGATCGTTAAACCTTATCGTCTTTCAATATTACTGAATGACACAAGCACCGCCTGCACAGGCAGCCTCAGCTTGCAGATCCGTAGCATCATCCGGTTCATACACCTTGCTTAGGTCTATGTTCGATAGAGCATGCTCCAGTTCTTCAAAACGTTCCCGCGTGATGTCCTCAAACGGAGGCTGTTTATAGTTTCCATTATCATATGGCAATACGCTTAGACCGTTATAGCTGGCTTTATTTTTCCACATCCATTCACCGACCTTAGCCCATTCTTCATCTCGAATGGAAACCGTTGCCGACACATTGTTGGCGTTGTCTCCCATACGATATCCGTTGCGAACCCATTGCATGTTAAACAACTTTACCCGTTCCAGCATCTCCATAACGTCTTCGGTCCGAATGATGCTGCCTTCCGGTGCTTTCTGAGGTATGCAAACAATGCCCTGCTTGCTATTCAACATATCATCTTCCAGCAATTCCGGATGATAGATTTTAAGATAGTCGTACAACGCTTCATTTTTTCCGATGCGCATTCTTCTCAGATAATGGTCGTTGTGCCAGGCATGAATTCCGGATGAAGTTCCGAGCACGAGAGAACTTGTGCCAGAGGGTTTGATGGTCGTACAGCGAGCAGCAAATTGAATCCCAATCCTGGCAGTAGTTTCAATGTTTACGTGCTTTACTTCCCCGGCCGCCTCTTTTAAATCTAACTTGGTCACTCGTCCACTCGCTATGCCTGTCATGCCGACACCAATCAATGCATCTTGCTCGGTGGTATGCTTCCATACATCGCGTAGGTAGTGGAAGTCTGTGAAGCCCGCTTGAAGTGTTCCCAGGAATCCAGCAGCGCGAGCACGTGCGTTCAATTCTTCCTGTGTCTCAACATCCGATACATTCACTTCACAGAGGTTGCAAAACTGAAATGGCCTCAAGGCAATTTCACAACAGGGATTCGTACCCCAGTCAGGATGATTGCTGAAGTAAAAACCAGGTTCACCCGCTCCGGATAATTCAATCTTTTTCCACAGATCCATAAACTCCGCCTGCGTGGTGTACTCGCGTGAAAGTACAGCCGAGTTGTTGGCACGACCACGCTGCTCATTTAATTCCCACCAATTACCAAATTTGCAGGTTAGCATTTCTTCATCTTCCGGTGAAAACAGTGATATCATGGCTGATCTTCGTATACCTCCTGCAAGCACGGCATTGGCAATGTGACACATGATGTCGTGACACTCCAATGGAGTGAGTTGTTCGCCATCCCGTTTTCGATCAAGAGTGGCCGTAACGTGTGCATGACAAACTTTCAAGGGTTCGGGGCCCGGAGCTTTTCCTCCGGCTGTTACTAAACGTGCGCCTTTGGGCCGTATATCCGAATAGTCAAACAGTGGCATAGCATCGCTTTGGCCAAAATAGGCTTTCATGATCATCTTGATCGAATCAGCCCATCCTTCCAGACTGTCACCTATTAAAAATCTTCTGGTCTTCTCTGCCTTATGAATAGCAGGAAGTTTGGTTACGTGATGAAGTTGAACAGAAAACCCTACACCGGTTCCCCCCAACAATAAAAACATGGCTTCTGAAAATGAACGAATATCATCCACAGGCATATACGCACAGTTATAGATACGACTATTGTTCTTCACAATCGGTGCCCCGGCAAACTGCATAGCACGCATGGAGGGAAGCACCTTTTTCTGCACAACCCAAGTCATGTTTTCCCTGATCTCGGTTACCAGGTGAGGATACTTTTCGATCATCATGTTTTCATAACGGCTACAGATTTCCGGCCATAATTCCCTTCGTTGATGTTCGGGGATATATCGTGCGTACTTCATGTAAATGACAATGTCACTGAGAATTTCCTGATTAAGTTCCATGGTTGTTAGTGGTTTTAGTTTAAAAAATGTTTTTAAAGTGCTTAATGATTTTCGTACAGAAGATCTTGTTCGTGTAAGAGAGTCTCCTGAAATGAGCCTGAACCTTTTGGATTAAGGACTGCTTTCAACTTTTCTTCCAACAGGTCCAACGACTGGCAGACAGCTTGGTATTCCGGGCTGATAGGTTGGGAGAGTCTATAAAATCTGCACAACTGATTTAGTTCTGAAAGCATTGTGTTTGTAATGTCAGACTGGCGGGCTACCAGTCGCACGAAGAGAAAGCGCTGACCGCAATTAATAGGGGAGTCGTTCCCTAGAATGAACTTGTGCCACAGGTTGATAAGGCCCCCGAACAATATTGTTTTTCCCTTGCTCAAGTGTATCTCCATCATTTCCACAAGCATTTCAAACTTGGTTTTGATGGTTAGCAATTCATATCGTTGCTCGTGGTCAACCTGCAATGCATGGTTCAATAATTCACACACATAGCAAATGTGGAGTTTCAGTTGGCGATGTTTCTTTAACATGTTTTCTGCCACCTGTTTAAGAAAGTTTCTGTCTCATGGTTCTGAAGTTCCGATTAAACAAAAATAATAAAAGACTAATTAGTCTTTATATAAAATGAATATTTTTATCTCTTTTCTAAGAAACACGCACGCAGACTTGAAAACGAAAAGTATAATCTGGAATTGTTAGTTGGATAAATCCATCATGCGATTCAACGCCAGGGCGGCTTTTGTTCGGATACGCTCTTCGACCACCACTTCTTGTTCTTCCGTTAATAAGCATTGATACAGTTTTTCCATCGTATTCATTTTCATATACGGACATTCGCTGCAGGCACAAATATTATTCTGATAGGCAGGAGCGGGGATCAGCACTTTATTGGGAACCTCTTTGCGCATCTGGTATAGAATACCTACCTCAGTCGCCACTATGAATTCCTGGCTGGGATCTTTCTTTACGAACTCAATCATTCCCTTTGTAGAACCGATATAAGATGCGATGCGGAGTATATGGGACTGTGATTCAGGATGTGCGATGAATTTTGCCCTGGGGTAACGCTGATGCAGATCAAGAATCTTATCAATAGAAAAACTCTCGTGTACAAGGCAACTGCCTTTCCAGAGCACCAGATCGCGACCGGTTTTCCAAACCAGATATTTTCCCAGGTTAATATCAGGCGCAAAAATGATAGGCTTATCAGTTTGGATGGAGTTAATGATTTTTTCTGCATTGGATGATGTGCAAACCACATCGCTCATGGCTTTTATTTCGGCACTACAATTTACATAGGTCACCACCGGTGAACCCGGATATTGTTCAATGAACTTCCGAAACTCATCTTCAGGACATGAATCAGCCAGAGAGCAACCAGCCAGAAGATCGGGGAGTAATACCTTTCGTGTTGGATTAAGTATTTTGGCAGTCTCTCCCATAAAGCTGACTCCCGCCACGATAATTATATCAGCTTTCGCACTCGCAGCGTATTGGGCCATCTGTAAACTATCACCTACCATGTCGGATACTTCCTGTATGTCGGGTGATTGATAGTAATGCGCCAGGATGATGGCATTCTTGTCTTTTTTCAACTGACGGATTGAATCGACAAGTAGTTGGGGGCGTGAAATATCGAGGACCATTTTACTTATTTTGATATTCTATTTCTCTAAATATTTAATGTAGCACCTCCTGCGCTTATGACATTTGGCTTCATAGTTTAGCCACATGGATTGTACTCGGGTATTATCTTCTAATTCCGGATTAGATTCGGCAATGGTAACCTTATTTCGGATGAAGGATTTATTGATCTCTTCGATCAATAGAGCATTGACTCCTTTGCCTTGGTACTCAGGGTGTACGGCAATCAGACATAGTTCACTTGTTGTATTTATCCGCATCGCTTTAAGGATATGATAGAACCCCAATGGAAAAAGCGATCCATTAGCTTTTTGGAATGCCTTTGAAAGCATGGGCATGGTGAGGCAGAAAGCGATTAATGTTCCATGCCGGTCAATTACCAAAGAAATAAAGTCTTTCCTCATCAGGGGGAGATACCGTTTTGTATAATATTGAATTTGCTTTTCCGTTAGCGGCACCATTCCGTGCAAGTGACTATATGAGAGGTTAATTAATTTGAAAATCTCTTGGGTATATGCCCTGAGCTCGTTTGATTTTTTTGGCTTTACCAGATGCAATGCATTTCGTCTTTTCACGATGTTTGCCACCTGCACAATTTTCCGGGGTACTGTTTTCGGAATTGATATTTTATACTCTACCCAATCGACTTCTTTTTGGTAGCCTGCTTTTTCAACATAGGACGGATAATAGGGATAGTTATAAAGTTCAGCGAGGGTAGCGATCTGATCATAACCTTCAACCAGCATGCCTCCCGGATCAAAGTTGGTAAACCCCATTGGTCCATGCACAGCCACCATACCTTCCTGATCTGCCCATTGTTCAACCTGTTGCAATAGTAATCTGGCGATGGTATCGTCTTCCTCAAAATCAAACCAGCCAAAGCGTGCAAATTTTTTATTCCATTTTGTGACGAAGGCATGATTGATAATCCCGGCAATTCTACCTACGAGTTTTTGGCCCCGATACGCAAGCCAATATTTGGAGATGCAATGATCAAAAGCAGGGTTTTTGTTCTTTCGTAGGGTAGTTTCTTCATCTATTTTTAAAGGTGGAACATAGTACCGGTTTTTGTGGTATAGCGTGTAGGGGAAACTTATGAAAGTCTTAATTTCTTCAGATGTTTTCGCCTCCTTAATAACAATGCCCATATTGTTAAACGTCATGAATGTGGAATACGGATTCCGCCCGCTTGAATGGATATATTGAACAACGTCTGAGCATCAAATTTATAATAAAAAAAGACAAAAACATCTTTTAATATTATAAATTTGCCAGCCGTGACAAGAGAACTTATTTAGTCATTAAAACGTGAGATGTACCTTAATGATAGAGTAGAGGAACTTTGCTTGTTACGTGTTTTTCATAACGCAATGAAATGATTTCCATTACAAAAATTTTCAGATTTGAAGCGGCACATGCCCTTTATAATTATCCGGGAAGCTGCGCGCAACTACACGGTCATTCGTATGAATTACACGTGACCGTTCAGGAAACAAAAGCTTCCGATGATTTTATTGAAGGCCAGGGGATATTGATTGACTTTAAAGAATTAAAGGCTTGTGTATTGGAGGGAGCGGTGAAAGCGTTAGACCATAAACTGATCCTGTCAAAAGCATACCTGCTAGCGACAAAAGGAGAGTTCTCAGCCGATGAACTTGTCGTCTTCGATAATGAACCTACCGCTGAAAATTTGTTAATCTTTTTACGTAACCAGATTCGCTCAAAATTACCCACGTCTTTTCAACTTCGTTCTCTTAAGTTGTGGGAGACCCGGGACTCCTACGCGGAATGGTCATAGTCATAATCTGATTTTGTAATTGCGTAGAAAAGTCTTCCCGGCAGCCAGTTCAATCGATAGGTGCTGCAATGTTTTCTCTTTCATGATATCGCGTATCTTTTCTTTATACACTTTAATTTCATTGTGTATCGGGCAGGGAAATTTATCGGAACATTGTTTCAGTCCAAGCGAACAGGAATTTAGAATATCATCCCCGTCAATGGCCTTAACAATGGCATTCAACGGTATGGGCTTGGATTTTGGATCCAGAAAAAAACCACCGTTTGGTCCTTTTATTGACGAAATAACTCCTTCCCTGGAAAGCGTCTGAAGTATTTTTGCCGTAAAGTGTTCTGGGGAGTCAATTTCCTTGGCTATTTCTTTTATGCCCAGTTTTGAACCATCAATACTTTTAACGGAAATATAGAGTGCTGCACGGATCGCATATTCACAAGCCTTTGAAAACATAATTCACAATATTTTTGAAGATGCCTAATTACGAAAAATCTCAACCCTGAACAAATGACCTCACGCTGGGTTGGCAACATTGCCTAAATAGCGTTCAAACAAATTGCTCATACGGGTCTCTGCTTCATCAAGGCTAGATTCTATTTTTTCTTTCAGCGTGGTGAATTCTTCGTTTACCATTTCGGATAGATTTCTGTAGTAAGAAATACCACTCAGTAGATTGTCATAGAAAGATTGCACGTAGGCTTTTCGTTTGTTATCAACCGACCCCTTTGTTTCGGTAAGTAGTTCACTCCAGTAATCGACATAGAGCATCAGTTCTTTAATAAACATGTGTGGCCGTTTACTTCCCTGTAGAATGTTTATCCTTCCATAGATATGGTCAATCATTTTTTGCAACGAAACAATTTCTTCGAAGTAGGCGATGTTTGGCCCGGGACAGATATTTACAGCTTCCAGTTTTTTAAAGGGTTTTAGATTGTATGTTTTAATGGCAGCGTTACTCAATCCAATGCACAGGCATTCCTTGGCTAATACATCCTTTAACTGACGCTCATACTCTTCGGGTGTTAAATTCAGTGACTGCAATTGTTCTATTTTCTTTTTTTGATAGGTATGCGATGCCGTGCAGATGGGCTCCTCGCTGAATTCCGTGTTAGAGACCAGAAATTTTTCAGTACAGGGACTTCCGGGCATACCCTTTTCAATGCGGGTCTGTTTTTCTTTGTCTCCTGTGGTACCTTTCAGATAATAGAACCGGACACCGAGTGGAGAATTCTTGCTCAGGATGACATCCTGCTCCTTTGCTTTACAAAGTAATTGCAGCGTATGCTCGTCTACCGTAGTGGCTTCCGGTACCAGTAAAAAAGGTGTACCCCAACCGGTGCTGTCGACCTCGTAATAGTCATGCAGGAATTCATCTTCTTCATGTGTTCCAATGCCACCTTGTACGGTAATCTTCAATTTATGGGCTTTTTCAAACCCAACGTTGCCTTTGGCTTTGAGGGCATTGTTGTACAGATCGAATAAACTGGCTATCAGCTCCTGTTTTTTACTTTTGAATTCTTCGAGTATGGGACCCAGAAGAAAACCATCAGAAGCAAAGGCATGCCCGCCACAATTCAAACCTGATTCAATTCTGAATTCACTTACCCAAAGCCCCTTCTTTGCCAGCATTTTTCCCTGGATAAGAGCCGAACGATAGTCGGATACCTTAATGACGATCTTCTTTTCAAAATTTCCAAAACTGTCAGCATCAAAAGCGCTGAGTTTTTCCATGTAATTAAACAAGCGTGGATTCATTCCGGCAGAGAGTACCACAGATGAATTGGTGAGATTGCTATTGGCATAACCCCGCAAGGCAGCAACGGCATCAGAACCGTCTTCAATGGTGTTGCCTTGCTTGTCTTTTGTATTTCGGTCCAGCTTGGTCATGATGTTGACATCAATAGTTCCGGGTCGGATTTGCATCCTCAACCAATTTTCCAATTGAAGTTTGTCCTCCGGATTTTTTAGTACTTCTTTTTGGTTATAAATCCTTTTGAGATCACTGTCATCAGGCAGCATATCGAAATATTTGTTGATATCAGAGCCCTCTTCGAATTTCAATTCTCTTAGGTCTTCCATCTGTTGTTTAACAATTCGGTTTACCAGGTTCAAATAATCTGTAATGCGCCTGGCGCGACTATCATGTTCTTTCTGCGGAATGGGATGATACGGCTCCTGAATGTAAGGATAATAATGACTTCTCATTTTCTCGATGAGGTTATCCTCAATAATGGATATAACAGAGGCAATACCAAACCTTGCCACTTTGATGGGAGAATCGACTGTATAGGCCAAACCCATTACGGGAATATGAAATGTGTGCGGTGAATCTGAGTACATAGCATTTATGTTTTGATACTGGAGGTGCAAAGGTAATAAAAATAAAAGACAAAAAAGTCTTTTATTAAAATTAGTTGCTTAATTTTGACCCTGACTAACGTATGTGGTCAGCAATCAAATTAAACTCAGGTACCATGGAGGCACATTTTTATCAGGTAGTGATCAATTGGAATGAAGACAGAAAGGGAATGATGTGTTCGCCTGAAATAAATTCCGTGCTTGGAGACAAGGGATGTATGGAGGTAGCCACTCCGCCACAATTCGCAAAGGGTATTCCTGGAGTATGGTCACCCGAGCATCTGTTCACGGCCGCAGTGAGCAGTTGTTTAATGACCACTTTTCTGGCGATTGCCGAAAATTCGAAATTGGAATTTACAGCATTCTATTGCGCTTCCAAGGGGAAACTGGAGCAGGTGGATGGAAAATTCCTGATGACCGAAGTGATTTTGGAACCAGAAGTAACCATTCGACAGGAAGAAGATCGTGAACGTACATTGCGAATCTTGCAAAAAACAGAAGCGGCTTGCCTGATTTCAAATTCAATAAAGTCAACCATTACCATGTTGCCAACCATCACGGTGAAAGGGTAGCGTTGTTGTAAATGCCGTAGCCAGGTAGTGACATCGTGGTGAACGGAAAGTGAATAGCAATACCTTTTCTGGGTTAAATGGCCTGACTGAATATTTTTTTGTCCGGATCCTTTTTCAAGGTCTGATCAAAGGCACTGCAAATGTTGCGGATGAAGGCCCTCCCCAATTCCGTTACTTTTAATCCCTGTTGAGAAAAGGAAATAATTCCATCGTTTTGCATGGTCTTTAAATCGCTTATTAACGAATGGGTTAATACTTCCTGTAGCAGGCTGGAGGCCAATTCACCTTTACACGCAATGTCTAAAATGCATCGTTTGAAGATAAGGTCGTCCGTGGAATGAAGATGACCTTTGAATATGGCCCATTCCCCGTGAGAAGCTTTTTCTTCGTAGTCTTCCACTTTTTTCAAATTTTGGGCATACGCGTATTTCGCATCGCTGATAGAAGAAACTCCCAACCCAATCAGTAAGTCAGTAGACGAAGTGGTATAGCCCATAAAATTTCGGTGCAAGTTCCCTTCGCTTCTTGCCTTCGTGAGCGCATCGTTTGGTAAGGCAAAATGATCCATCCCAATATCAAGGTATCCTGCTTCCAGAAATAATTTTCTACCGGTTTCATACAGTGAACGCTTCAGTACGTCACCCGGTAAATTTGAATCTTCATATCCTCGTTGCCCCGGTCGCATCCAGGGTACATGAGCGTAGCTGTAAAATGCAATTCGATCGGGTCTTAGCATAATCGTTTTTTTGACCGTATCCTCAACGGTGTCTTTTGTCTGATACGGTAATCCATAAATCAAATCAAAACTTATAGATTCATAGCCCGACTCCCGACTCTGGCGCGTAACACGTTTCAGATTTTCAAAAGGCTGGATACGGTTAATGGCCTTTTGAACTTTTTCGTCAAGGTCTTGTACTCCATAGCTTACCCGTCTGAAGCCCAAATCCGAAAGCGTTTTTAAATGTTCCAGCGTGGTATTGTTGGGATGGCCCTCAAAACTGAACTCTGCCAGTGGATGAATCTGTGCGGATTGCAGAATAGTTTGGATTAGCAAATGCAGCTTCTCCGGGGCAAAAAAAGTTGGAGTGCCACCACCCAGATGGAGTTCACGGATCACCGGGCGTTCCGGAAATAACGAAAGGTATTGTTGCCACTCCTTTACCACAGAATGAATGTATTGATCTTCTACTTTGTGATTTTTAGTAATGCGTGTGTTGCAGGCACAGTACGTACACAAGCTTTCGCAAAATGGTAAATGGATGTATACACTGATGCCTTTGCTTTGATTCGTCTCTGTGAATGTCCTTTTCACAGCGCGTAACCATTGATTCATATTAAAGTGATCTGTATTCCAAAACGGAACCGATGGATAACTGGTGTACCGCGGTACCGGCACATCGTATTTTTTAACTAGCTGTTCGTAAGTCACAAGATCGATTTTATCCGCTAAATTTAGATGAATTGATATTCCTCATGTATGATCCTACGCATATCGGAGGGGGCACCTCAAAGTCGGAAGGGGCAAATTGAATGCCGGAAGATCTTTATTTTATTTGATAAAAAAGGATAAAAAAGTCTTTTAATATTATCTTTGACCTGATTTTATCAGATCAGAACATGAATGAAGCATCACGCGAAGCGAAACCCTTGGTTTATTCCTGCTCAGGTTGCTCCAGCGCTGCTCAAATGGCCAATGACCTGGCGATACAATTAGATAGGAGTGGACTGGCGGAAATGTCCTGTATAGCAGGTGTGGGAGGGAACGTGAAAAAATTGGTTCGATTGGCAAAGTCCCGCAGGAAACTGATTACCATTGATGGCTGCCCACTAGCATGCTCCAAAGCTTGTTTGCGTAATCATGAACTGATTCCCGATTTGCATTTTGAGCTAACGAGCTTTGGCGTTGCTAAAACATTGCGTCAGGATTTTGATGAAGTCCAGTCCCGGGAAATATTGGGGCAAATTGAAAAAGTTATTAAAAGAAGATGTGCCGTAAGCGAATCTAAATCCGTCACCCAAGGTGATACTTTTAATCAGGATAAGGATGACGATGATGTATCGGCCAGAAAGATTTGAAACTGTAAAGATTGAATACCGATGAATATGAAACGATCGACCTTGCACCCAGCATTTTTAGTATTTGGAATGTTTGTATTCGTGCTCCTGAGTTTTAAGGAAGAACAAAAGGAACCCTGGACAGTTCAACAATTGCTCGCACCTGCGGATCTGGCGAAAACGATCAACAACCCGGATTTACATCAGCCCCTTATTTTATGCGTGGGGCCCGCAGCCCCGATTAAAAACTCAATTGATATTGGTCCAACCCGCGATCAGATTAATCTGGATTCTTTGAAACAGCAATTGAAGGATACGCCAAAAGATGAACTCGTTGTTCTGTATTGCGGATGTTGTCCTTTTGATAAATGCCCCAACATAAGACCTGCCTTTGAACTGCTGAATCAGCTGCAATTTAAAAATCATAAACTTCTAAACCTGCCTCATAACATAAAGGTAGACTGGATCGATCATGGTTATCCGGTGAATAATTGAAACGGATGAAACGAAAATCACTTCTGACATTTCTGTTCGGCCTGTGTGTATCAGTATCCTTTTCTCAAACGCAAGGTTTTGAGATTGGAGACAGCGTGCCGGAGATCAGACTACCCAACCCAGTGGGTGACACCATAGCATTGTCCTCTTTTCAGGGAAAACTTGTGCTATTGGATTTCTGGGCATCCTGGTGTGGACCATGCGTTGAGGAACAATCCGAATTGTCCGCTCTTTACGAAAAATACAGTCAGGCCCAATTTTCCAATGGCAATGGATTTGAAATCTATGGTGTTTCATTGGATCATAAAAAAGCATCGTGGCTTAACATGATCGACAAAAGGAAAATAGTTTGGATACAGGTAAGCGACCTTCAATATTGGAATTCACCGATTGCACGACAATTTAATATACAGGAGCTTCCCTATAACCTATTGATTGATCGAGATGGAATTGTCATCGCGAAGAATGTTCATGGTGCAGCATTGGATAAAGTGCTTGCTGACGTTAAGAAACAGGACAACTAAAATGCAGAACGCAGTAGGGAAGGGCCTCGCGGGTTTAGATTGTTTAGGAATGAGGAAGCCAACACGATATATAAAACTTTGGCTGTGGTCTGGTATTGCATTGGTATGTGCTATGGTGGTTATTGGGGGGATCACTCGTTTGACGGGATCTGGCTTATCCATTGTGGAATGGAAATTGATTTCAGGAATTTTGCCACCGCTTAATGCGGAACAATGGCAAGTCTCGTTTGATGCCTATAAGCAATTCCCTCAATACCAAAAGGTAAATCAGTCCATTACACTTTCCGATTTTAAACAAATTTATTTCTGGGAATACATGCATCGGTTGCTGGGCCGCATGATTGGTGTTTTATTTCTTCTCCCATTCCTCTTCTTTTATTATCAAGGTTGGTTTACAAGATCACTCAGGATAAAATTAATGATCATTTTTTTATTGGGTGCGCTTCAGGGCTTTATAGGTTGGTACATGGTGAAAAGCGGATTGATTGATATTCCCCATGTCAGTCATTTTCGGCTCGCACTTCATCAAAGTCTGGCGGTATTGCTGATAGCATTTATTCTATGGACAGTGTTATCACTAGGAAGCACAGAAAATCAAACTAGCCCTCGTTTTACAGCAAACATGCTCGCACCGATTGCTTGCTTAATACTTCTTTTTTTTCAGATGGTGTTAGGTGCCTTTGTTGCAGGATTGAAAGCCGGTTTTTCCTATGCTAATTTTCCACTCATGGAGGATTCCTTTTTTCCGCCAATGGAAGTGGTAAAATCTACTCCGGTTTTGTTTAATGGCGTTGTGCTTCAATTCCTTCATCGATGGCTTGCCTTTGTTGTTGTGATTTCCTTTTTTGTGCTCGGCTATTTTTCCATAGCTGTTCCGGAAGTCCAGCGATACATCCGGATGCTTATTATCCTAGGCATTCTTCAGCTTCTACTGGGGATCGCCACGTTGATGCTAAGGGTCCCTGTAGTGCTGGGCGTGGCGCATCAATTTTTAGCGATCTTGATCCTGATGGTCATCGTTGCGATACTTTATAAATTCTCTAATCAAGTCTTCGAAAGGTAATGTACGTATGAAATCTGCTACTCGTGATGTGGAAGTATTGGCACCTGCCGGATCGTTTGAAGCGATTACAGCCGCGATCCAGGCGGGGGCAGATGCAGTTTATTTTGGTATTGAACAATTGAACATGCGTGCTCGTTCAACGAATAATTTTACCATTGATGATTTGTCCCTCATTGAAGCTCAATGTAAGGTATCAAATGTAAAAACCTGTCTTACCCTTAACACGATTCTGTATGACCACGATATGCAGTTGATGCGAAAAATTATTTCGACTGCAAAAGAAGCTGGTATTGATGCCGTGATAGCGTCAGACTATGCTGCAATGGCCTATGCAAAATTAATTGGTTTACCGCTGCACATATCAACGCAGGCTAATGTGAGTAATATTGAGACCGTAGAATTTTTATCTTCTTATGCAGACGTGATGGTGCTGGCGCGGGAGTTAAGCCTCAAACAAGTAGCAGAAATTGTTCAGGAAATTAAACGAAGGAAAATCACAGGCCCTTCTGGTAACCTTGTAAAAATAGAGGTGTTTGTCCACGGAGCACTTTGTATGGCTGTATCAGGCAAGTGTTATCTCAGTCTTCACTCGCAATATGCATCGGCCAACCGGGGTGCCTGTCTGCAAAATTGCCGAAGGCCTTATGTGGTAACGGATAAGGAAGAGGGTATTGAATTTGAAATTGATAACGAATATATCATGAGCGCTAAGGACTTGTGCATCATTGATATTCTTGACCGTGTCCTGGATACCGGAGTTTCTGTTTTAAAAATTGAAGGCAGAGGGCGGGCACCAGACTATGTATATACGGTTACAAAATGCTATAAAGAGGCGCAAGAATCTATTCTGCAAGGGCAGTTCAATACAGAAAAAATTGAAGCGTGGAAGAAAGCGTTGTCAACGGTGTATAACCGCGGATTCTGGGAAGGATATTATCTCGGACGAAAGTTAGGGGAGTGGGCCGACCAGCCCGGGTCAGTGGCAGTGGAGAAAAAGATTTGTATCGGAAGAGGGAATCGATATTACCCCAAGATACAAATAGGGGAATTTGTACTGGAGAGTGGTACATTAAAAATTGGAGATACGCTGATGGTGATTGGTCGTTCGGAAGGAGTGAGTAAAAATGTTGTGCACACATTAAAGGTCAACGGTGTGGAAGCAACCCAGGCAACAAAGGGAGATATCATTACACTGCCCTGGGCGAATAAAGTTTCGAAGGACGATAAACTGTACAAAATTGTGGACGCTGCCGATGCTTAAGATTATTCATTACCGCCATAAATGTATTGGCTGTAATATCTGCTTTGAACTTCAACCTGCCTTATGGCGTATGTCCAGAAAGGATGGAAAGGCCACCTTGATTCACGCAGTAGAAAAAAAAGGAATTTATAGTCTGACTTCTCATGCTCCACCTCGTGACACTGAATTTGTAGCAAAGGCTTGCCCCGTAAAAGCGATTCAGGTAGTCTCCTGAAATTGTTCACCACGCAAAAATAGTTTCCTGATGCGGAAGAAATGTTCGCTTAACTAATGGATGTGTCATTAACTCTTTCGGAGCCGGTAGCGGTAAGCTCAACTCTTACTTCTTTTTAGAAAACTGCTCTTCAATTATTCCGAGCATGGCCATCATAGTAGGAAAGCCAATAGTCGGCAATAGGAGTAAAGCGACATGCTCAATCTCCTCCCGACTTACGCCAGCAGATATTGCTTTTCGAATGTGTGACTTTAGTGCACTGTGAAATAAATGACTTCCGGAAATGGCCAGCTTTACCAGCGCTCGCTCACGTCCGTTCAGTGGGCCTTGGGTATGAACGGCATCTCCCAGCCTCTCATATTGCAAGCCTACCTCTGGGTATTTCTTTAAAAAGTCCGTGTAAAACTTTGGAGGCTTGGTTGAACTTTTCTTTTTCGCCATTTTCATTTGGTTTGTTGATATCGAAGTGAACCGGTCTCTATGGAAATAACAACCTTAGCAAGCACTGTAAAAATAAAAGCGCCCATAGACCAGATACCAAACGTCACGCCTATTTCAATCCAGGAGGGTGAGTACTCGTGAATATTTCCCCAGGCACCAGGAATAAACCCGGGAATAATAAGTCCCATCCCCTTGTCAATCCATATCCCGACAAACAACATAACACAGGCCACATATAGCCACGTTTTGTTGTTACGAAGTTTATGTATGCTAAGAATAATGGTGGCGACTACACTCAGCCCTATGGCTGTCCAGATATACGGAACAAGGGCGCGCTTTCCATGCAAGCCGAAAAACAAATAGATCGCACTGCTGCTGTGATGCGTGGGCGAATAGAATTCTTTGAATATTTCAGAAACTAACATGATCAGGTTTATCTGTGCGGCAACCACAATGACCAGCGCCAGTTTTCGAAAGGTATTGGTAGCGATCTTATAATCCGTGAACTTGTCGATAATGGCCAACGCAATAATAATTAACGATGGTCCTGCTGCAAATGCAGTCGCTAAAAATCGGGGACCCAATAACGCATTGTTCCAATGGGGACGAGAAGGTAATCCGGCATACAGAAACGCGGTGACCAAGTGAATACCCACAGCCCAGAAAACGGAAATCAGAACTCCGGGTAAGTAGAATTTCTTATTCGGTTCTTTACCCTGAAACTTGCACATCAAAATATAGAGAGGCACCGTGATGTTGATAAATAAATATCCATTAAGAACAATTACATCCCAGGCCAGCATCGAACTCGGCCAGTTAAATACGCCAACAAATGGAATTAAATGCCAGGCGCGAATGGGGCCTCCTAAATCAACTGTAACAAAGGCCAGGCACATAATCAAGGCCGATACCGCTAGTCCTTCTCCGATTAAGACCGCTTTCGAAAAATCAATTTCCTTCAGCACGTAGGTGGGCAACACCAGCATCACGGCTGCTGCCGCAACACCAACTAAAAAAGTGAAATTCGAAATGTACAATCCCCAGCTAACGTAATCGCTCATCCCCGTTGCCGACAAACCTTGATCGAGCTGAATTCCAAAACAGTACGCACCGAGCAACATAAAAAAAGTCAGAAAGGCCATCCATAAATGGTAGGTAGTATTTCCCTGTGTGGCGATCTTAACACCACTGAATACCAATGAACGAAATATCTTTAGTTGTTGCATCCGCTTTTCTTTAATCCATGAAGTACCAGAATTTGGGTTCCGTACCTAAATCTTCCTTTAACCTGAATACTTTTTTGTTGGCCAATACCCAACGAATTTCACTTTTCGGATCCAGCAGGTTTCCGAAGATGCGAGCGCCAGTAGGACACGCTTCTACGCAGGCAGGATTTTTTCCATTACGTGTGCGTTGAATACAAAACGTACACTTTTCCATCACTCCTTTTTTTCGTAACCGGTTACCCAGATAATGCTGTTCATTGTTTACCTCTTCCTTCGGTACTTCGGGTGTTGCCCAATTGAACCTCCTTCCATCGTAAGGACAGGCCGCCATACAATACCGACAGCCAATACACCAGTCATAATCAATAACGACAATTCCGTCTTTCTCTTTCCAGGTTGCTTTAACGGGACAAACATCAACGCATGGCGGATTCTCACAATGGAAACATTGTGTGCCGATGTAGAAGTGACCGGCTGCCGGAACTTCATGGTAATAGTTGTCATCGGCTAATTCAAAATCCATTGATCCGTTTTGATGTTCATGGATGCGTATATATTGCATTTGTGAAGTACGATCCTGATTGTTTTCTTTCACGCAGGCATTTACACAATCCATGTATCCCTGGCATTTTGAGATGTTGAAGGCGTAGCCATACAAAACATCTTCCAACGGACCCGTTGAGGTTACGTTTATTTTCCGTCCGGCATTGAGTTCGTACAATCGCTCCAGTCGGTTTACAGTGGATTGTTTCTCATCGTCAGACATTAATTGATAATTTCCTTTGAAGAATTCTTCCCAGTCCAGTTGGGTCTTCTCTTTTTTGTCATCGCTGGCCGTTGGACTACAGGAAGCGGCAACAAAACCAGTACCGGCCAGGAATCCCGCAGTGAGTTTCTTAAGTGCCTCGCGTCTGTCCGTAGGTTTATTCATTACCTGTTGAACACCATTATCCTTTTTTCCACAGGAACAATTTCCGGATTGGCACCCTGATTCTTTACCTGTTTGGTCAGCAGGCATGTCGTCATTTTTTTTGTTGTTAAAAAAAAGCATAATGATTATTCCGGATTTGTTTTCGATTTGGAAACCGTGTTTAACCGCGAAGGCCAACGTGATTCAAATGCTGGTTGATGGGGATTGTGACAATTCACACACGTGTTAATTGTTCTGGGGGGTGCCCATCCATTGAGACGTTTGCCATGACTGCCACCCACCCAATCCTTATATTGAGTTGAGTGACACTGGCTGCATAGTTTAAAGCTTTGATTAAAAACAATGGGTGTTCCGGTTAGTGAGGTCAGTTCGTTTAGATTAGAATCGGTATGACAGGTACTACAATTCATGACGTCAGTATTGCCATGAATAATTTTAATATCCCAATGTGCTTTTTTCTCATTTTCTTTTCTTCCCAACGCCAGTTGATCAATGGGTTTAGAATGACAATTGGTACAGGGGAAAGATTTTATTTGCATCGTGCGTTCCGGGATAAGGAAGGATACAGTATCATGTATTTCTGCCAATACGGTTTTTACCTGTTCCAAAGCATTTGCCGTTGTTACCGTGTAGGTTATGCTATCGTTATATTTTTTTACCCGTTGACTAACGGAAGTGTGTTCCATAATGGAGTGGTTGCCGTCTTCATGTTGAGCAGGCGTGCAGCTATAATACACCACCAGAATGCCAATCAGGATTGCAATTTTGAATATCGTTTTTGAATTGATCATTCTTTTGTTTCGGTTGTTGGCCGGGTCCATTCAATATTTAAGGTAGGTTTTGCAGCATGGCATTGCCGGCAGTTGACACGTTCAGGATGCGTTACACGTATTTCTTTTGGTGCCGCTGGCCCGGCATGACATGCCAGGCAATTTTCGCGCATTTGCAACGCGTGGGGAATCATCGGTGGACTTCCGGGTAATGCCTGATTGTTTATTTCCGGCTCTTCTAATCTGGTGAAACTGGATTCCTTGAAAAAAGTATTTGATTTAACCGGCACATGGCATTGCTTACAGTTGATTAATTCCGGATGCGGTGTTACCGGTGCGTTGGCATTGAACTGCGCCACATACCCTCCGTTTTGGTGACACTGCAAGCACGATTTTCCACCCATACCACTTTCACTTAATATAATATGAGGAATGGTGGGAGGTGCCCCCGAATATGCACGATTTTTATAGTATGTATCTAATGATCGCTGATGTTGCGGGTCATCGGGCATGTTGTTATAATCCATTGCAAATTCGGAACGTCTGAAGACACCCGCTTCTGAAGGGATGGGTTCGGGAGTAGTGTAAAGTTCTCCTTCAACACGAGCGGCCTCCTGTTCCTGAATCATACTAAGATCAAGGATGACAATAGCCGAGACCATCAGGCTGATGAAAAGTAAAATTAGATATTTACGTTTTGGTTTAACGGTCATGATGTTGCGCTTAAGCTTTCATAACTTGTATAGCACACTTTTTATAATCCGGTTGCCGGGAGATCGGGCAGAACGCATCAAGTGTCAATTCGTTTATCAGCAATGACTCATCAAAGAAAGGAACGAAGACTTGTCCTTTAGGCGGCTGACCACGCTCATTCACGGAAGCAGGCAATACGATTTGGCCTCTTCTGGAAATTAATTTCACCTTGTCGCCAGTGCGAATGTTCATGGAGGCCGCGTCTTGCGGATTCAATTCAACATATGAATGCGGTACAGCCTGGTGTAAAACCGAAATTCTTCGGGTTAATGAACCGGTATGCCAATGTTCCAGTACCCTACCCGTGTTTAGCCAGAAAGGAAATTCACTATCCGGCACCTCGGGTGCTGGCTCAAAAGGCCTTGCCCAAATCCATGCTTTGCCTTCAGGCTTCCCATAGAAGTCAAATGATTCGCCTTTTGCAGCAGGATCATACTTACTGTGATAGCGCCACTTTGTTTCCTTTCCATTTACATAAGGCCACTGAATGCCCGGATTAGTTTTCAACACCTCGTAAGGTGCGATGCCGTGTTTATTGCCTTCATGGAATAAACTATACTCTTTCCATATTTCTTCAATGTGATTTTCTTTTGTCCACGGAAATAATTTTCCATGGCCCATGCGTTTTGCTACTTCGATGATCTGCCAGGTGTCGCTCATACATTCACCTTGTGGCTCAATCATTTTTTCGAAGTGTTGGGTGCGTCTTTCCGAATTACCAAACATACCTTCCCTTTCGATCCACATGGCAGAAGGAAGAATAACATCAGCAATGTCTGTAGTAGGGGTGGGATACACATCGGAAACAACAATAAAACGATCCTCTTTCTTTGCACCATCGCGGTACCGTTTTAGATTGGGCATCGTCACCATTGGGTTGGTGACTTGTATCCACATGAATTTTATTTCACCGCGGTCTAACGCACGAAACATTTCCACGGTGTGATAAGTGGGCTTTGCAGGAATTTTTTCTACCGGTACTTTCCAGATATGAGCAGCATGCTTGCGATCCTCTTCGTTTGTTACCGTGCCATGCGGTAGTAAGTGTGTCAGCGTACCCACTTCCCGAACGGTTCCGCAAGCACTAGGCTGCCCGGTAAGCGAGAAGGGACTATTGCCCGGTGTTGAAATTTTTCCAGTCAGAAGGTGAATGTTGTAAATCAAATTATTCATCCAGGTGCCACGGGTATGCTGATTAGGTCCCATGCACCAGAGCGACATGATTTTTTTATTGGCATTGCCATAGAGTGACGCCAGATATTTGATATCCTTTACTGATACTCCACTGATTTCTGCAGTTTTAATGGGTGTATAGTCGGAAAGAAAATTTTCGTACTCCTTCCAGTCAAGGGATGTTGGCTCATCGGTGAATTGAAAATTATCTTCCAGGCCATAGCCGATGTCGGTCTTCCCTTTTTTTAATGCACAATGCTTTTCTACAAACGAGTGATTTACCCAATCATTTTTTACAAGTTCATAACAGATTGCATTGGCAATGGCCAAATCCGATTGTGGCTTAAACTGAATGGTTTTGTCCGCGGCCAGACTGGTTCGTGTCGTACGGGTACTCAGATCAATAATGATGCATCCCCTTTTCAAACGTTGATCCAGAAGTCTTGAAAATAATACCGGGTGCATCTCCGCCATGTTGTTTCCCCAAAGCACGAATACATCGGCATGGTTAATATCTTCATAACAACCCATGGGTTCATCCATGCCAAAAGAAGTCACCAGTCCGGTAGCTGCACTCGACATGCATAGGCGTGCATTGGCTTCAATATTATTTGAGCCGATGCCTGCCCTCATAAATTTTGTCGCCACATAACCATCCGGGATAGTCCATTGACCAGATCCATAAATTGAAACGGAATCCTTTCCGCTTTTCGCGATGGTCTCCTTCATCTTGGTGGCGACCAGGTCCAGCGCTTCCTGCATGGTTACCTCAACCCACTTCCCGTTTCTTTTTATCAAAGGCTTGCGAAGCCGGTCCTTTCCATAGAGGGCCATGACCGAATGATAACCCTTTACACAACACAATCCTTTATTCACAGAGCTGGCCGGATCCCCTTTGACCGCCACTGCTTTTCCATCTTTCAAACCAATCAGCAAACCACAGCCAACACCACAAAAACGACACGGTGATTTTTTCCACTGAAGTTCTCCGGATTGTAATGTCTCTTTACTTTTCGCAAAAGTAATATCGGGTAACAGGGTGGAAGCGGCCGTCATGGCCGATGCTGCAGCCATACGCTTAATGAAACTTCTGCGCGATTGCTCTTCAATATTATAAGCTTCCCTTTTCATATGGCTCCGTGGTAAATCCTGAAATTAAATTGATGTGGTGAAGACCTTCCTCCAATTGAAGTGCAAGAAACAAGGCCTCATCTTCCTGTTCAGATGATGTGTCGGTTACCAGCACCAGTACATCTTTATTATCGGATGGATATACGTCACAACCCCTTCGTGTTGAAAGTGACTTCTGTAACATCGATGATTTACCGATGTGAGGAAATAGAAGGTAACTCTTAATTGGCATAATACTGCTAAGTAAGCGAATGGGAATAGTTCAAAACATGATCTTAGTCATATCTGGATACGAATTCTCAAAATATCTTTCAGAATATTTCGAACGATACAGTCTGCCGGTATGCGCCTTAAAATCTGTTTACTTGTGAGTGGTCTCGCAACCCTCACATTGTCTTCTTTTGCCCAGGTTAAATTTTCATTCAATGGACAGTATATGAATCGGGCAGAGTATCGGCACGGGTACTCTACTTTAGCCGAACCCGATCAGGATGCAGCTTTTTTTATAAGTCAACGCGCAAGGATTTCGGCAGGATTAAAAATGGATAAAGCTGAAATGTACTTCAGCATCCAGGATGTGCGCACATGGGGGAGTACAGCTAACGCAACGATCGACAATGCCGGACTGCTCTCCGTACATGAAGCCTGGCTGGCCTTGCAATTGAATAAGAAATTCAATCTGAAGATGGGAAGACAGGAGATTACCTATGATGAAGATCGGATTTTTGGTAATCTGGATTGGACCATGCAATCCAGAAGACATGATGCTGCGCTGTTGAAGTTCTACGATTCCGTCAGCAGCACCACATTACATGTCGGCTTGGCCTTTAATCAGGACAAAGAACAATTAGAAGGAACAATCTATACCGTACCCAACAACTATAAGACCTTTCAATATCTGTACGTTCATCGTGCATTCGGTAAGATTAACACGTCATTTTTGTTTTTAAATAATGGAGTTCAATATGCAACACCCAACACAAATCCGATTGATTACCATACGGTGTTTTCTCAAACCTTTGGCCCTCGACTATCCTACAAAGAGGCAGACAGAAGGTTATCGTGGAATCTCGCTTTTTATTACCAGACCGGAAGAAATAATCAAAATCAGTCATTATCCGCCTATGATCTTTTAGGAGAAGTCGCCTACCAGCTAACAAAAGATATTTCGGTAACGGGCGGATTGGAAATCCTTTCCGGTACAGATGAAGTAGGCTCCGACTCAGACCAGAGTAAATCATTCAATCCGTTCTATGGAACCAACCATCGCTTCAATGGATATATAGATTATTTTTATTTTGGAAATCATACCAACTCGGTTGGGTTGCAGAATGTTTATATCAAGGGCCTTGTGAACAGACCAAAAATATTCTATGGTATCGCGTTACATTATTTTGCAGCTGCTGGTAATGTTCGAGATGATTCAAGCGTCTCAGTAGTAACAGTGGCTCCTTCAAGTTTTGGAACGGAACTCGATCTATTCGCGAATGTTCGAATCGGCAATGGAATTTCGATTCAGGGAGAGTACTCTCAAATGTTAGCCACAAGAAGCCTGGAGTATATAAAGAATGTTGTGGACGGAAGTAATCAAACGAATAATTGGGCATACCTCATGGTTATGGTGAGGCCCGGAATCGCCTGGCCCCGAACCGGTCTTAAAATGTGAAGACATCAACTTTTGAATCTCAAAGAGCGGGGTATAGGATACAGTCGATTTTTGGAAAATCGGAAAATTGGTTGATCAGGATGATTTCAACGTTTGCAAAATAGTATCAATTGTCTCTTTGTTGTTGACGCCAAGACCTTCTTGTTGATGAACCAGCACACCCTGCCTATTAAAGACACTAATGATATTGGAATGAGAAAAATCCATCGGTGCAATCTGTTTGTATTTTACAGCTAATACATTGGCAAACTCCTGCACACCTGAGGTAGTACCCTGCAGAAAAGTCCAATGGTTGGCGTCCATTTGATTTTCTATTGCAAAAGCTTTTAGCCGGGCAGGGTTGTCAACTTCCGGATCAATGCTTACCAACACAAAGTTAAGTTCGTTTAAATTGTCTTTTGGGATTTTACTTTCAATGTCACGCATGTCGGCTACCAGGCGTGGACAGGCCACTTTGCAACTGGTATAGATCATGACCACTACCAGCACTTTGCCTTGTAAGTCAACTAGTTTTATCGAGTCATTATTTTGAGTGTGCCAGTCTTCCGTTAAATTAAAAATCGATTCTTCAGAAATTGTGGTTTGCGAAGAAGCGTCTTGTGCGGAATTGTGTTCACGCGATTCTTTTAACGTACAGGAAGCCGCTGCTGCCAGGATCGCGACTACAATAAAGACGGAGATATAATTATTCTTTTTCATTTTGTTGAAGATCTTTCACACACCTAAATCCTAAGTTTTGAACTCCGTAATTTGCACGAACGCTGCTGCGGAAGGCATATCGCAAAAACGCGGCATAGTTCATTAAGTCGCTTGCCTTTAATGAACCGTCTCCACAAAACAAATTCTTGTCACTCGAAACATCGTTACGCGATTCTCCTGTTAGTAATGTTGAACTGAAGTCCGAAGTCCATTCCCAAACTAGTCCGTGCAAGTCATAGACTCCCCAATAATTCTCAAAGGTTTTGCCTACTGGATTGACGAATGTTTTAGGTCTTTCATACCAGTCTAATATGTATTGATTGTACGTGCCTTTTTTTCTCGCATCGGCTGATTCCTGATCCGCCATGGCGACATATTCCCATTCATCAACCGTGGGCATTCGTTTTCCCTGGCATTCGCAATACGCTTTAGCAGCATACCAGGATACATTCGTAACCGGGCTTTGCAGATTCATGCTAATTCCCAGAGTAGTGTCATTTTGCCAATGCATCAGATAGTTGTCGTCTGCAAATATTTTTTTTACCTGAGATTTTCCCCAACGCCTGTTTTTCTTAATGAACGCTGCAAAGTTCTCATTGGTCACCGGATAAATGTCCATTAAAAAATCATTAACGTGTACGCGTATGGAATCACGACCATACAATGGAATGTATTCACCACCTGAAATTGCGACCATTTCTGTAGTTACTTCGAAAGGTAAATCGTTCGAAGTAACTACAGTTTGCATGGCCTGTTTCTGATTGATGTTGTTTTCCTGTGTAGAATTTAATTCCGAACAAGAGAATACCAGAAATATTCCGCAAAGGATGAATACACTAAAAGATGAATACACTTTTCAAGTGATTACGATTTCTATTTTATCTTTTTTCGAACGGACGTCACCATGGCTTCCGTAACATCTTTTTTACTATTGCCCCATGAGTTGTAAACATAGGTAAGCACATTGGCGACCTCTTCGTCAGTGAGCGTTTGAGCGGTCATCACACTGTTAAATTTTTGCCCATTCACGGTTATCTCACCCGTTTTTCCTTTCAGGACTATTTCAATGGCCCGGTTAACGTCTGCATTTAAGTAATCGGATTTTGCCAAAGGAGGGAATGCATTGGGCAACCCTTCACCGGCTGGCTGATGACAGGCAAAGCAGGTTTTACTGTAAATGGATTTTCCTTCAGCAATGCGTTCAGCAAGGGAGACTGCCTTGGCCTGAGGTTTAGCATTTTCATCGGTCGGCATAGATTGGATTGTGCCTCCTTCCGGATGATAAACGTTATCGGCTTTTGTACCCGAATAAATGGTTTTATTCTCTTCACCACTAACTTTCAACATTCCCAATGTACCCTTGTTAAACGTACGGAATATCGAGTGATCAACCAGAATGTAAGTGCCCGGAACATCGACCTTAAAATCGACAATGGTTGCACCTCCTGATGGGACTAATGTAGTTTGAACATTTTTATTAATCGATGAGCCTCCTTCTATGTGGACGTTGTCGAATATTTCGCCAATAACATGAAAGGAAGACACCAGATTAGGACCACCGTTGCCAACGAACAGGCGTACTCGTTCCCCTACATTGGCAGTGATTGCATTGTCATCGGTCAGGGCTCCAACTTTACCATTAAATACGACATAGTCTGCGTCCTCTTTTATCGCCTTTGCCATATCGAAAGGCTGCAGACCCTTATCTCCATTAGCTCCCTTGGTATAAAAATCACCTTGCATGATGTAGTATTCTTTATCGACAGGAGGAAGACCGCCAGCAGGTTCCACCAGGATAAGACCGTACATACCATTGGCGATGTGCATTCCAACGGGCGCGGTAGCGCAGTGATAAACGTACAATCCCTCGTTAATTACTTTGAAGGAAAATACCACTTCATGTCCGGGAGCAACAAAAGACGAAGCAGCACCACCACCCGGTCCCGTAACAGCATGTAAATCGATGTTGTGCGGCAATTTGTTGTCAGGATGATTCTTTAAATGAAATTCAACCTCATCACCAATGCGCGTACGAATAAAACTTCCGGGAACAGAGCCACCGAAAGTCCAGTAAATATATTTCACCCCGTCCGCCATTTCACCTTCTTTTTCAATAATCTCCATGTTTACCGTAAGCTTCATGGGCGCTCTGTTTCCAACCGGCTTGGGGACAAAAGGAGGGGCGGTTAATTCGGCTTCCGCAGAGTTTGTCGCTTTCATCTTCGCAGGATCTTCTGCTATGTTTGCGTCATTAGTTTTGGTTCCACAACTTGACAATGTTAAAACGATGGCAAGGGTAATCGATATTCCTCCAGTGAGAAACATCTGTTTTCGTGATTTAGGTAGCATTGTTTCTTTTTGTTTTGTTTAAGTATTTTTATCTACACGTTATTTTATCGGTCATTTTAGTGAGATGCGTTTCTTCTTTGATGATGATGAAAATTACGTATGGATTTTTAAGCATGAGCCTGTAATTGCTGAAGAATTTTTGATGCATAAGCAACGGACGAATCGATGGCTTCGGCTATTTCCGCTAAACTGATTTGTCTCTCCATGGTGTTGCCGGACTCAACAAAAATCATCGCCTTAATGACATATTCACATGCCCTACTGAACATCTCCGTTGTTCTTTGTGTACAAGATTATGTAAAAGTATTTTAATTCGGATGTTATTATCCAAATTATATTATGGCGTAAGGTTGTGCGTTTCAGAAATGAAGGACCAATAAAACACGATGATGTCTTCACCTGCATCCTGTTTAAAATTCAGGAGTTGGTTTAGCAACTAGACATGTCGTATGGAATTCAATCGGATATTTACCCAAGCCTAACCGCATGTAATTCAGCCGCTCAAAGATAATTATTATTTAAATCGGATAAAATTGTCCGAGATAAAAAAGTTATGTATCTTGCATGCAAATACAAAGGCAGTATGTTTTCAAAAGCGTGCGAATATGGAATAAAGGCCACCAGTTACATTGCTGTTCAGTCTTTGGATGGTAATCGCGTGAGCCTGAAAGACATTGCAATGTCAATCGATTCACCGGTAGCGTTTACAGCCAAGATTCTACAGCAACTATCCAAATGTGATATCATACACTCTACTCTTGGTGCAACTGGGGGATTTGAAATTGAACGTAACCGAATGGAGAAAATTAAACTCAGTCAGATTGTTTCGGCAATTGATGGCGATGAAATTTATAAGGGATGTGGTTTGGGATTGAAAGAATGCAACGCGAAGAAACCATGCCCCGTTCACGACAAGTTTAAAGTAATTCGCGATGAGCTCAAGGTTATGCTGGAAGGCACGACTGTACATGAACTTGCTTTAGGTTTAAAAGACGGACTGACTTTTTTGAAGCGATAATTCACGGAGATAGCGATACAACAATGGTTAAAACTATTCAGGAAATGAAAACAACGGGCACACCACAAATGACAATTCTCCGTTCGGGTAAGTCATTTAAAGTATTACAAGTAACGGGAAGCGAAGGGATGAGTATGCCCGACCATTTCAGTACCAAAGAAGCAGTGCTCATGATTCAAATCGGATCGGCAACGCTGAAAATGAAAGGGGAGGAACATCTGCTGACAAAACATCAGTCCTTCATTATACCGGCAGCGGAACATCATACACTGATTCTAAACGAAAAATTCCAGGCGATTGTCGTTATGGAGAGCGATTCGGAAATAAAATTTGTCAATTCATAAACGAAAAAAAATGGAAATAAATCAAAGTCAAATCATCGGAGAGTTGGTAGCACAGGACTACCGCACAGCATCAGTATTCAAGAAATATGGAATTGACTTCTGTTGCCAGGGTAATAGAACGATTCAGGATGCATGTGAGAAGAAAAGTGTGGATTCGAAAGTGGTGCTAAGCGATTTAGAGAAAGCCACACAGGCACAAAGTGAGAGTGCTACGGATTATAAATCGTGGCCCATTGATTTGTTGGCGGATTATATTGAGAAAAAACACCACCGCTATGTTGAAGCGAAGACATTGGAAATAAAACCGTATTTAGATAAAATCTGCAAAGTGCATGGTGAACGTCACCCTGAGTTATTGGAGATACAAAAACAGTTTAACGCTTCTGCGGGGGAACTAGCGGCCCACATGAAAAAAGAAGAGTTTATTTTATTTCCCTTTGTGCGGAAAATGGCGAAGGCAAAACATGAAGGCTTAAACGTAGATGCTCCTCATTTTGGTACGGTCCAAAACCCGGTACAATTGATGATGAGTGAACACAGCACAGAAGGAGACCGCTTCAGAAACATTGAAGGATTAAGTAATAACTATACTCCTCCGAGTGATGGCTGCAGCACCTACAGGGTTACGTATGCTCTGCTTAAAGAATTTGAACAGGATTTACACCTCCATATTCATTTGGAGAATAACATTCTATTCCCAAAAGCGATTGAATTGGAAAAAGAACTGACGAATAAAAAGTAATGTATAGTTGAGTCAGCGCGCGAAGCAATGATCGTAAACTTGCGGCACCATGAATACGCCAATTAAACGTCATGCATCTCTTAAGCCCCTCAGCCACGACCATCATCACGGCTTGCTGCTTTGTTGGAAAATCAGGACGGGGTACAGAAAGAATGTTGAAATCAATCGCATAAAATTGTATGCGGACTGGTTTTATAAAAATCATTTGCTTCCGCACTTCGAAATAGAAGAAAAATACGTATTTCCTATTTTGGGCAATGAGCACGAGTTAGTGAAGAGGGCACTTTCGGAACATCGGAAGTTGAGAAGACTGTTTGAAGACTTTGAACAAGTAAGTAAAACCCTTGGCATGATTGAAGAGAAATTGGAAGCGCATATTCGATTTGAAGAAAGGTTTCTATTTAACGAGATTCAAAACACAGCGCCACCAAAGGTGCTGGAAGAAATGATGGTAATACATTCGGGGCTGAATTCAGATACGCGTTCTATTGAAGAATGGGAAGATGAATTCTGGAAATAACGTCAATGAATGTGGGTCGTAAGTTTGATATTGGCATTACTGTATTTCTGAAAGGGGAGGAGCACGCCATCGCAACTTACCAGGGCGAGTATCGAAATCTAATGGCCTTGTTATATGACAAATTTTTTGTAGAAGATTTTGGTGAATGCAAAGGCATTGGCCGATGTGGAACGTGTCATATTCATATTTTAGATGGCAAAAAAGAATGGCTAAAGAAAGAAGGTAATGAGCCAGCCACGTTAAGCAAAATGGATTTAGTGGATGCCAATAGCCGGTTGGCCTGCCAGATAATGATTGATGAAAAACTGGATGGTTTGCGGATTGAAATTGTTTAACGTACTGTGTAATATAATATTATAGAGTGTGGGGTTTGTTGTGTTCAATATGTCGTTTGTGTTTGCGCAGTGGTGGGCTTTTGAAAACGTGTCTGTCCACCGTGACCAAACGTTTTAACTTAGTTAATTTCCTCAATTTCTGATAATTTCCATGTCTTATCAAACCAAGGTTCTAATGGTCCATAAAGACGGAATAGAGTATTCCACCCTTTGCTTGGTACCGTTTGTATCCAATTACTTTTCTTTCCTGACGGTGCTATCGGACCAAAGTAAACATCAACTGAACCATCTTTATTAATTTGTAAACCTTTGTTCTGACTCGTAACCATTGGAAATGTTTGGTCAGTCTGAAGCATTGAACGTGTTTGATTATCATATAAGATAACCGACCAGAAATCTTTAGCAGGAACATTGGGTTGCACATGGAGTCTATAATTCTTTTCCCCGTCCAATGGATTGCCTTTTGAGTCCACAATACCTACAGCATATTGCGAACCCTGACCAACCATTTTTGTTTCCATCGCAGGAGTTACACCAGTGGCATAGAAGTAGAAAAAGGCAGATGCATCTAAATATCGCACTCCAGGTTGTGATTCAAACTTATAACCACCAAGCCATTGACGCCAAGTACTGTTTGGATAATAGAATGCCTCCGGAATGCGACTTTTGTATGTAAGTGTACGAGCAGTTGCATCACCAACAAAGGCCGCTTCAGTGAGTATTTTTTTCATGCGTTCATCGGGTGCAAAAGGTTTCCCTTTTTCAATACCAATTGATGCAAAAAATCCGAGTGTCACTGGGTCCATTGACTCAATAGGCTCACTTTGAACCACAACACTCAGATATTCCCAAAAGGTATAATCAGCTGGAGCAATGGTACTGAAATCCTTTCCTGAAACATTTACAAAATTGTTTGCTGATGGATTTTTTGCTTGGGTTAAAGGATAAATTTTTGTCAGTTTTTTCAGATTTTCAATAGCAGGTGCGATATTACCATTTACAGGGAAATTCCTCCAAACAAGTATTGACTCATAAGTAGGAACATTAACGACCAGATATCCCTTTGGCACTTCGCCTTTATAACCAGGAGGCAACAGTAAATATTTCCCCCCTTTTCCTTTATCCGGTCCGACTATGCCAATATCAGTAACGTAACGGAACCAGAAGTCATCTATCATACCCAAAGTCATTGGGGGAACTTCTGCTACGAGGGGACCATCGTGCAAATTAATCCATATCCAAGTGTAAGCAGTATTAGCGTTAGCTGTTAAAAAAAGTGAACGTGAATCCATCATGGTTTCAAATGTTGGAATAGTCAAATTGGCTGGTCCAAGTTTGGTTAAGCCTTCCCTAAGTCCCATCATGCTTACTGCTGGAAGAGCTAATAAATAGGATTGTACTGCTCTTTGGAAATCTAAATTGTCATACAACTTTTCAACAGTAGCATTATCAGGAAATCCATCCCGGAAATGCAATGTGCCCAACCTGGTTTCAACTTCATCGGGAATTGCAATTCCTTCAGGAAACGTTGTTGTCATACTCAGATGAACCTTTTGCCGTTTGTTGTCATTTTGCTGACTATAAGAAGTCAACATTGGCAATACACCCATAAATGTAAATGCAATTATTTTTGAGGCTTGTCTTAAATTCATTGTTGCTTTTTTTAATGGCGCATGGAACTCGTTGTGATCATTGATCAAAAGAACTATTAAATGGAACAATAAAATATGAGGATTGTCATAGTTTATTGTGTTTTCCAACGAGAATTAGATTGATGGCATGTGCCAAATGCGCGGGCAATTCGGAGCAGAATCTTCTTAAAAATGCGAAGGGTGGTCATTACTTTTCTCATTTGTCCAACGTTATTTCTTCTTTTAAAGTCCAAGTTGTCTGCGAAGCCGTTCACTTGTCCACGTGGGAAATCTTTGTTAGTAGTCTTGTTGTTCGTTGATTTTTTTAAACACAAATTTGTCCGGGCCCTATTACTGCCAACACAGAAATATACGCTACCCCAAATATGATTTTAAAGTCTTGCTTCTGGAGGTATTTCTAAGCCTTCGGATTCCATTCTCTTTTACCTGACGAACGCGCTCCCGGGTAAGCTGAAACATTTCTCCAATTTCTTCGAGTGACTTGGGATGTTCTCCATTCAGTCCAAAGTAAAGCGAGATTACTTCTGCTTCTCTTTTCGTTAATGTTGTGAGCGAACGCTGTACTTCGGTTCGCAAAGAATCCCCCATCAATCCTGAATCAGGTGTTTCTTCATCCTTATTTTCTAATATATCAAGCAATCCATTTTCTTCCCCTTGAACAAATGGAGCATGCACGGAAACCTGACGAGATCCCGTTCTAAACGTATGCGCCACTTCTTCCGGAGTGGTGTCTAACGCCTCAGCAAGTTCTTCCGAAGATGGTTCACGTTGAAAGGTTTGCTCCAGTTGTGAGAAAGTTCTGTTCAATTTTGAAAGTGAACCCACACGATTCAAAGGAATCCGTACCACCCTGGATTGGTCTGCCAGGGCTTGCATGATGCATTGACGTATCCACCATACCGCGTATGAAATAAATTTAAACCCTCGGGTTTCATCAAATCGCATGGCTGCTTTGATCAATCCCACGTTTCCCTCGTTAATCAGGTCACCTAAAGTTAGTCCATGATTTTGATATTGCTTGGCAACTGAAACTACAAATCGAAGATTAGCCTTCACCATTTTCTCAAGCGCGGCTTGATCACCTGATTTTATTCTCTTTGTCAGCGCAACTTCCGTTTCAGCAGTAATCAAATCCATCCTGCCAATTTCCTGTAAATACTTATCCAGCGACTGCGTTTCACGATTTGTAATTTGTTTAGCGATTTTTAATTGTCTCATCCGTGTGGTAATAAGTAGAGTTTATTGTTGTTCTGGGTTTTGATATTTCACTGAAATTGATCAGGGAGAATTTGGATAGGGATGCATCGCTCAGGTTTACAGTAGTTATGGTGAGGGTTAAAAGTGATAAGGTCGTATTTCGTGTGCAGCAAGGATTAGAATTGCAGAATTTTAGATTGCTCATGGTAGAGTTCTTCAGCAACTCTCTCGTCTCGAATGGAATATGTCCCGCCTAAATACTTGGTTATTTTACCAAGGTTCCCATAAACCGGCATAATGGTAGTGCGTACCCAATAGTGAGATTCATCCTTTGCTTTATTTTTTAGTATCCCTCTAAAAACCTTTCCTTGCTCAATCTCTTTCCACATGTGCTTGAATAATTTTTCCGGCATATCCTTGTGTCGAATAATACTGTGCGATTTACCAACAAGTTCGCGCCATTCGTATTGAGATATTTCACAAAAACTCTCGTTGACGAATAGGATCTTGCCTTTTGTATCCATTTCTGAAAGCATAGTAGAGTTTATACAGAATGTCGGATCTTTCTTCATGATCAGGGTGAAACCCGGTATGCGTTAAGGGGATACGGTTTAAATAATTTGTGTAGTCACAATCAAATGGCCAATGGCAGCGTAATCCTAATCTTATTCTTATGAAAGAGGTGTGACCTTAATCAGGTTACGATATGATTTCTATCAGCCTCACGATTTTGCGAGCGAGCTACTTTTGATGTTTGCCAAACTGAAAAAAACAAACTCGTATTGGCAATGCTCTCATCACTCTCCAAGCTAAATTGGCCTATGAAGGAATTATTTAAACCGATAGTTTTTGTTTGTGCAGGATCAGGTAGTTGTTCCGAAGGTAAGCCAGCACAGCGTATGGCAAAAGAACTAGTGAAAAGAGGAGTAGCGGAAATGGGCGATATAGCATCCATGATTTTAGATCAGGATAAGCTGGAACTGTACAGAAGAAGAAAAATGATTTTCATAAATGATTGCGCAGCATCCTGCGTCAAAATGTTAATTCAACAGCACAAGTTGGAACACGCAGTATATATTGATTTGAATGAGCATGTTTCCTCCTTAAAAGATTTTAATGTTGAAAAATGCATTGAAGATTCTTTGCCCGGTTTTTTTAAATAGTAATCTATTTCTAGCAACCGTTTAGAGAAGTATCCATCGAGGGAAATTACGGACTTACCTTATAACGAACGCTGTCATCAAAAAAAATTTAGTAGATGGTTTAAAAATTAGAAAATGTATGAGTAAGGTCATAAAGAAAAAAATAAGCGGATCATACCTTACCAAAAAAATCATATTACGTTTTTTAAATGAGAGACTACGCGGATATTCGCAGCGAGTATTTGATGGCTGAATTGGACATCCGATCCGTTCTTCCAAATCCGGTTGATCAGTTCGAAATTTGGTTTGAAGAAGTATTGAACGCTGGCGTGCAGGAACCTAACGCAATGACACTGGCTTCGGTGAGCAACCACGGTAAGCCATCTCTCCGCATTGTGCTGCTTAAAGGTATCGAGGAGAAAAAATTTATCTTTTATACGAATTACAACAGTAAGAAGGGCAGAGAGCTGGAAAACAATTCAGCCTGTGCCGTTAACTTTTTTTGGCCTGCACTGGAACGCCAGGTGCGCATCGAAGGAAATGCAGAACCTGTGGGACACATGGTGTCAGACGAGTATTATAATAGTCGGCCACGGAATGCTCAGATAGGAGCGTGGGCCTCTCCCCAAAGTGAATCCATCGCAGACCGAGCAAGATTGGAAAATCTTGTAAAGGATGTTGAAGATAAATTTAAAGATGTCGAAAGGCTACCACGCCCTCCACATTGGGGAGGCTACGCTTTGGATCCATTAAGAATTGAATTTTGGCAGGGCCGGTCCAGCAGGTTGCATGACAGAATTGTGTATACAAAAGAATCTAGCGGTTTATGGTCGATTGATCGGCTGGCGCCCTGATCGTACGAACAAATTTTACAATGTTCCATGAAATATAAAACAAAGACCTTAACGTATGAGTCAAGTGAAAAAGATAATCAAACGAAGTGGTGTTACAGATAATTATAAACCCTATAAAATTCAGGATGCAATAGCAAAGGCATTTAAAAGCGAAAGTGTTGAATATGATGAATCCATATATATTGAGGTCATTGAATCCTTAGAGGAGAAGAACATCTGGGCTGTTGAAGAAATTCAGGATTTAATTGAAAAACTGCTATTCAAGCACAATTATTTTTCAGTGATGCGTTCCTTTATGTTGTATCGACATACACATAAATTACAACGCGAGCATGTTTTAGGGCTTAATGAAGACACAACCTATATCAATTGTACTCAAACCGTTGAAGAATATATAAATGGTACAGACTGGCGTATCTTGGCCAATGCCAATACGGGTTACTCGAATGCCGGGCTTATCAATAATATTTCCGGAAAAGTAATTGCTAATTTTTGGCTCGATAAAATTTATAGTAAAGAGGAAGGTGAAGCTCACCGTAACGGAGCCTACCATATTCATGACCTCGATTGTCTTACAGGTTATTGTGCGGGATGGAGTCTGCGGAATTTATTGAATGAAGGATTTAACGGAGTACGGGGTCGGGTGGAAAGCAGACCTCCTTCACACTTTCGTGAAGCACTCGGTCAAATGGCCAATTTCCTGGGCATACTGCAAAGCGAATGGGCTGGAGCACAAGCCTTCAGTTCTTTTGATACCTACCTGGCTCCGTATGTGTTCAAAGACAATCTAACGTATGAGGAAGTTTACAAGGCTCTTCGGAGTTTTATTTACAACCTCAATGTCCCGGCCCGTTGGGGACAATCGCCATTCACGAACATCACCATTGATTGGGTTGTGCCGGACGATCTAAAGGATCAGTTCCCTTCCCGAAGTAATCGTCACTTGTTTGAAAATCTGGAGGAAGATGAGGAACTTCTTGAGAAGTCATTGGATAGAGGTATAACATTGTTAACAGATTTTACCTATAAGCACTTTCGTCCTGAAATGGAAATGATCGTTAAAGCATATTATGCGATCATGACAGAAGGTGATTCAACAGGCCAGCCCTTTACATTTCCAATACCTACCGTAAACATAACAGAGGATTTTGATTGGGACAGTCCGAATGCAGATTTGTTGTTTGCCAACACAGCAAAAATTGGTTCGTCTTATTTTCAAAACTTTATCGGCAGCCAGTATCAGTACGATGAGGAGGGCAATAAGGTAGAAAATCCCAATGCGTATAAGCCTAATGCGGTGCGTAGCATGTGTTGCCGTTTGCAACTTGATTTACGCGAATTGCTAAAAAGAGGCAATGGACTTTTTGGAAGTGCTGAAATGACCGGTTCCATTGGCGTGGTTACGATTAACATGGCCAGGTTGGGCTACATGTATAAAAGTAAAGAGGACTTATTTGAGAAATTACTTTACCTGCTGGAGCTTGCCAAATCGACACTGGAGAAAAAGCGAATATTCATCAACAAGATGTTTGATCTGGGGCTCTTCCCGTATACAAAACGGTATCTCCCTCATTTTAACAATCATTTTTCCACCATTGGTGTAAATGGTTTAAATGAAATGATCCGCAATTTCACAAACGATCAATCGGATATTACGACAAGGGATGGTATGGAATTTTCCGTTGAGATTCTTGACTTTATCCGCGCCCAGATGCATCGTTTCCAAAGTGAAACGGGAAACCTCTACAACCTGGAAGCCTCTCCGGCCGAAGGCGCTACCTATCGATTTGCCAGAGAAGATAAAAAACGTTTCCCTTCCATATTGCAGGCAGGCTTCGGACAAAATATTTATTACACCAATAGTTCGCAGATTCCGGTAGACTTTACAGATGATCCATTTGAAGCTCTGTGGTTGCAGGATGATTTGCAATGCAAGTACACCGGAGGAACAGTACTGCATCTTTATATGAAAGAGAAGGTAAGTTCTACTGAAGCCTGTAAAAAACTGGTACGCAAGGTGATCACCAATTTTAGATTGCCTTACATCACGGTTACACCAGTTTTTAGCGTATGCCCTAAACACGGATACCTGGCAGGCGAACACGAATACTGTCCTAAATGTGATGACGAGATTGTGAATCAATATCAGGATGCCATTTCAAACCAAAATCCAATTATACTATGAACAGACAGGAACTACTGCAACAACACAGTGACAAACGCACCAAGGCAATTGTTTACACAAGAGTAATGGGGTATCATCGCCCGGTTGAATCATTTAATACCGGAAAAAAGGGAGAACATCGGCAGCGTTGCCATTTTGTAGAGGCACCCGAGCATGAAGTCACTCTTGTATGAGATAACTCCCTTCACGTTACTGGATTATGCTGATCACATTGCTGCGATTTTCTGGTTTCCGGGTTGCAATATGCGTTGTGCCTACTGCTATAATCCACACATTATTTATGGTAAGGCATCTGTAACAGAAGCAGATGCCTTATCTTTTTTAGTTAGAAGAAAATTATTTTTAGAGGCCGTAGTGATGAGTGGTGGCGAATGCACCATTCACCCCGGACTTTTTTCCCTCTGCGAAAAAGTCAGGAAATTAGATCTCAAGGTTAAAGTGGATACCAATGGATCTCGCCCCAGGGTGATGGAACGTTTAATAGAAAATGATCTGGTCAATTTTATCAGCCTTGATTTCAAAGCAACACAACGGAGTTATAAGACGGTGACAAAATCTTCTTTATATGATCCGTTCATGGTTACGCTTAAATTACTGATACGAAGTGGCGTACCTTTTGAAGTAAGGACAACGGCACATCGAAACCTGATATCGATCAATGAACTGGTCGACATGCGAATGTTATTAAATGACAACGGGTATCAGGGTGATTTGTATATCCAGAATGCGGTTAACCATACAAAGTATCTGGATGAAAATTTGCCATCCAATAATCCGTATACTCCTCAGGAACTATCAACCTTGCCCGGTATAGCCTGGAGAGCGTAGTCTCTAGGCTATAACCCGGTGTGGTATTGAAGAGGGGGACTTTACGAATTCAATTTTTTTTCTAGCGTAATCGCTTTAGGAAATAAGATATTGTTTTCCAGGTGTATGTGGATATGAAGATCGTCTTCGAATTCTGCCAGCATTTTATAGAGGAGCGTGTAGCTACCACAAGCATCTTCAGGAAGCGTATACTTATCGCTCAGAATACGAATTTCATCAAACAGTTTTCCAACGGTATCATGTTCTAATTCCATCATCGTAATGGGATTGCGCACACTACCAAAGTGAGGGGGTTGCGGTGCCTGATACGTCTTTTCAGCCTGTACTAGATTTTTTATATAGGGAAAGAGGACGTTCTCTTCCTTCATCATGTGTTGCGTTAGTTCTTCATTGACGGCTTCAACCAGTTGGTAGATGGCGACTAATTCAGGATGAGCGTCTCCATGCACATTGGCAACTTTAACGGAATACGTTCTCAATTCAGGCAGGTTTTTCTTAACGTAGGCATGATGCGTAGCGACAACGTAATCAGCCAGAAAATCCAAAGCCCACTCATCATAGGCTTGAGGACGTTGAGCCTGAATATGGCCAGACATATTTAGTTCCTGTGTTAATCGTTCCGGGTCAATGCCTTTTTCAGAACACGCTTCACGGATCGTTTTCTTTCCGCCACAGCAAAAGTCTATTCCAAACTTTTTAAAAACTTCTGCTTTTCGCATGTCTTTACTCACGATTTGACCAATAGTCTCATCATTCAACTCGTCTGTTTTACGTTTCGTGATCATTACCTTCCACCAGACAGGCCCTTCTTCAAGATATTTCCATTGGAAGGTATTGCCTCGTTCATTAACCAATTGATAATAGAGTGGCTTGGGATCATGGTCATTGTGGATGATAAAAGAATCGCCTGCGTCTAAGGCATCAAAATTTTTGAAAATAGTCGGGTGCTTCATTCTGGGATCCAGCACGGTCACATCTAAAACGTTGATTTCGGTTGTATTCATAAGGTGTGTATTAGGTTAAAACTGTTCCGTTAACTACTATAACGCACAGGGTAAATTGTTGCCCGACAAAGAAATATAGTAATCATGACGTAAGGTTATGATTGAGGTCATATCAAATAAAAAAGTTCGTTACTAATCTGGAGATAATATTTAGTTGATTGAGAATTACGCTCATCAGGTTTGATTTCACAGATAGCGGGTACCTCACTAGGTCTAAAACATTCCTGCGTATTAGTAAGGTATTCGGCAACTTTAGCGGGGAAGGGAAAAGAGTAAAATAATGTATTGGCCACTCTTTGTTGTGAGGGACTTCCCCTGTGAGGCATTTCATCAAAAGTAAATTTTGCTAAAAAAAATTAGTGAACCTTAACCATTACCAGAGATTTCCTATTGCAAGGATATATATTCTTCAAAGGCAGTGAAACGTTTTTTTTGATTCTGAATGCCTTTTCAAAAGGAACAAAGAAACTTAACGCCAACAGGTTGGTAGGGTTCCAGACGATCTGCGTGTTACATAGATGACTTCGAACAATAAAATTAGGGCTCGTATCGATCCTCTGTCCGGCTATAAAAGGATTAGGTAAAGTCCTGATCGACTACTGACTTTTATCAGCTTTTAACTGTCTGTTAAATCCTTATTTTAAGAGGCCGTTCTTGCATAACTATATCAATTCATTAAACACTGTTGGCGACATGAATGATTGATGAACATAACAATACCGATGACCTAATCCTAAAACTGCTTGCTGCAGACGATACCGTTGCGTGCTCACTGCTCTACAAGTGCCACAACAAAGCTGTTTATGCTTATGTCAAGGACTTCATTCCTGATCACGATGCAGCCAAAGATATTGTTCAGGAGTTATTTACAGCCATTTGGATTAAGCGACATTCTTTAAACTTAGTACCGCCCCTTCGTAAGTATCTCTTCCGGGCCGCACATAATAAGGCTATTAACTACGACCGCGATAGAAGGACACGTCACCGACTTATGGGTGAAATCGTAAATCGTTCCGGGCACGGACGAATAGCTCCTCCGGCAGATTCAGAATTGGAAGCCCGTGAACTGGAAGACCAGATCAAGCAAGCATTAACCCGACTGCCGATGCATGCCAGAAAAACATTTCTGATGAGCCGCAAGCAGGGAATGACCTACAAGGAAATAGCGGATCACTTCCACGTTACTGAAAAGGCGGTAGAAAAAAATATGAGCAAGGCACTGAGTCTGCTCCGGCAGTATTTAGGGATCTACATCAAAATACTCCTGATCGGGCTAATTGAATAAATTTTTGAACAAATCCCGTCCTGATGGTAGGGTATCACGATGACTATGTGTGATAGAGGTAAATACGCACTTTATGCCAAACATGGATTATACTATTCTTATCCATAAATACCTGACAGGTGAAATTTCCCCGGACGACCAGAAACTGCTCGAAGTATGGCTTGCTTCGTCTGCGGAGAACCAACAGACCTTTGATGAACTCAGACAAATCTGGGAAAGTGCCGATGACGAAGATGAAGAAATGACGGACGGGACCTTTCAGGAAGAAATGGAAAAACTTGAAAGTGCTGTCCAGGATACAGTCAACAAGGATAAGCTGATTAAAAGATACCAACGAACAAGTCGGATACGAAATCTCGTGCTGGTCGTCAGTGTTGTGGTTGCAAGTGCCTTTGCCATCACGTCCTACTTTAAAAAGGCTCCAATGAATTCCATGAGCTTTTCAAACAGTGGGAATAACATGCTCGTCTTACCCGATAGTTCAACGGTTCTGTTGAACCGAAATTCGTCCATTACATTTAATATTAATGAGAACGCGCGAGAGGTCATCCTTCATGGTGAAGCCATGTTAGACGTAAGAGAAGAAACAAGGCCATTCACTATATCGGCAGGCGGAACACTAGTGACGGTTATGGGCACTTCTTTTGTAGTGAAGTCTTATGCAGATTCTTCGATACAGGTAACCGTTATTTCAGGCAAGGTCAACGTGCGATCTAACAACCAAGAGACAACGCTTGCGCCTGGCGAGAAATCATATGCACTACATTCAGGTACTTTAACGAAGTCTTTAAATGATGATCCCAACTTCAATTCGTGGTACACACGAAAATTGGAATTTAAGAATACCGAACTGGAAACGGTGCTCAAACTCGTGGAAGAGTTATATCAGATAAGCTTCCGGGTAAATGAGAAAAAATTACTGGGCTGTCGCTTTACGGGAAAATTTGACAACGCACGGCTGGAAGATGTATTGAAAACACTTGCGTTCAGTCTCGATATAGAATTCACTTCACAGCTCGGAAACTATTACCAGGTTTCCGGCCGTGGTTGTGTGCCATGAAAACTATTTATCTATGCGGATACTTTTACTGACACTCTCACTTTTCGGAACATTGACGTTGTATGCACAAGTGGATCTCACAAAACGTGTTTCTCTTGATGTGAAAAACATTCGCCTGGATAAACTCTTCGAGATACTGGAAACCAATCACGGGGTGATCATCTCTTTCGGTATTGATAACATACCCGCAGATCTTACAATAAGTCTGTCCGTAAAGGACAAACCAATTTATGAAATATTGCAAATGATCTGCTCGCAAGCAGGGCTCATTTATCAGATCATCGATAGTGCTGTCGTATTCAAATATGCGCGGCCACTGAATCAGCAAAGAATAGAACGTACTGTAGAAACGACTAAGATACCCATTACACCAACTAGAGATTCACCTAAACATTCGCCATTAGACAGCATAACGAAAGTTACTGTTAGTGATCATTTGAGTGAACAGCCCGTGGACTCGTTACAGGATTCTTTACAATCTTCACATCAAACAAATGCTCAAGATGCAAAAGACACAACACATCAAGTTATCAACGAATTCAAGCAAGTTGAACTTTCCACAGTTCCTTCGCTATTTTCAACGGCAAAAAAAAGATCTCGTGTTGGGTTGTATGGAGCGGGTGTATTTTTCAGTTATGCTGTGGATTATAACCGTTTTCATTTTATAGATCGGGACATCGCATTTCAGCAATACGAAGTGGACTGGAATTACAGTCTCAGCATGGGCGGATATGTTATCGTCTCTTCGAAGCTATATGTTTCCCTTGGTGTCGGGTATGCGACAAAGGATTTTGCCTTGAACTACCATTACCGTGTACTCGACCCGGATGATCCATTTCCAATTCCCGATAAGACCAAGGTGGAAATTCGGTATCTGGAAGTACCCCTGACCATTGGTTACGGAATACTTACCAAAAGAAAATATTCGCTATGCATTGCCGCTGGGTTCTATCCATCTTACCTGGTTGAAAAGAGTGAGCGGACAACCTACCTCAACAACGGCAATCCGTCAACCAGCTATTTCGTCAATGCAAACCGCTCTACCATATACAGCGGTACCATCGGCTTTATTGCACATTATTCGATTGGCAATAGCTGCGGAATCTTTATTGAACCCGGATATCTGTACTTTATAGGTGCTGTCAATAAAGCCGCTATGCAGCCGAACTCATCCCTTTACAGAATAAAGACCGGAATTCAATTTTCATTGTACCGAAAAAAATAATCCCCGCTTCTATGAAAACATTTCTACTCTTACTGACACTTCAATTTATTTTGCTCATTCAAAGTTTAGCGCTAAGCGTTACGATCAATCAAACCGGTACTGCTGCAAACTCATGTTCGCGATCACTCGCAGCGGTAGTAAGTGGAGGTTCCGGTAGTTATTCTTACACGTGGTCGATTGTAACACCAGCCATTGCATGGCCCACAACCAATGGCGTTGCCAGTGTCAGTCTTGCATTGAGCCAAACTGCTGATGTTAACGTGTCGGTTCAAGATTTGAATACAAACCAGATGGCCTCTGCCACGGTGACGGTCTATCGCGTCCTGATGGGGGGTTTCGATACGTTTATTCCTAACCTCATTACACCCAATGGTGATGGCTATAACGATAACTGGATCGTTACTGCTTCGGGTACAAACTATAGTCCGATCAATGCATACAGTTACACGCTTACGATTAAAAATGCCAGCAATGTACAGGTGTTTGCGGCCAGCGCAACAGTCACAGCAAATCACTTAGGAGTCATTGGTGGAGATATTATTTGGAATGCCAGACTAAACGGATCAGGTAGTACCGTTCCTACAGGCGTCTATACCTACCAACTCACACTGGTTAATTGTTCGCAGTCCACTGTTTACAACGGACAACTGAATGTGCTTTATTGATTAAATGATTACTCTCTCCGGTAGGGTGATCGATTCTATTTGTGTAATGGAAGTACAAGAACACCTGGAATTCATCCGCGTGTACGGCTCATTACTGTCATCGATCATGCATGAATGCAGTCTTAAAATATGAACTGGAAAAGTTGGAGCATGTCATTACCAACGAACTACTCGCAACACGTGAGCAGGGAGTTTCCGTTACGCCAGATCAGTTAGAGACATCGAAGAATATTTTGCGTGATGAGACCGAGAGAATTAAAAAGAAGTTTGTCCACGAGATTTATGTCTTCGAAGACGAGCGCCACCTGGAGCGGCACATTCAGTTACATCAGCAGGAATTGATTCGTCAGATGGATCTGCTTGCTAAGATCATTGATGATAGGAGTGAGGATCAGAACTATTACGAACTTCACCGACTGTCCTGTGCTGCGGTTGAGGAACTATTGACTTTCATTGAACGACACTTTACCAAGTACTTTGATCAGGATACAAAGGCACCCGAAAGCTACATCACATTGGCGGGTAGCGACATTGTTAAAACCTATGGCGAGCTTCAGGACCAGCTCAACCGGCTAGCGACAGAACCTCAACTCATCGAACTCGCGCTGCATCCCATGAAGAAGTTCATCGAGAACATTCCTGCAGGGCAGATTACCTACCGGAAAATTATTTACGTCAAGGAGATTCAAAAAGAGATTCAGCGCATAGTTAATTTCAAAAAGGAAAATGAAAGCAGCATCGATGATGACCTTCGTGCTGAATTGCTTTACCTCAACTATAACACCATTAAATACTTTCGCTACTATACCAACTATGTTGTGGCTCAATTGGAAACGGTCGATTCATCCTCTGGTAGAATTGAAAGGTTATCATTCTTTCTGAAGATGGTCAACCAGACTCAGGTGAAACCCGGTGTGGGTTATAACAGAACGATACATTCTTTAAAGGAACAATTAGCCGAATGGATTGCCGAAGAAGTGTTCTATCTGGAAAAGATGCATAAGCTGAATGAGAAAAATGCCGCAGGCACTATGCTGGCGGAAGACTTCAAATTAAAAACCGAGATGTCCGTCTCCCAGTTGGCGTATTTGCTGAGGGTGTTTATCGAAACGAAATTCATCAACAACAAGAACATATCTGATCTGATCAGATTCTTCTCGCGATTCTTTCAAACCAAACGACTGGAAAGTATTTCGTATGAGAGTTTCCGTGTACGCTATTACAACACGGAAGACGGAACCAAACGAAGCGTTCGAAATATGCTTTTGCTAATGGTTGACTACATAAACAAAAACTAACATGACGCGACTAATTCTATCATCAAGTGTACTGATCATTCTTTGTCAAGCATGTTCCAAAAAGGAGGTGACGCAAGAACAGATCGTTGGTCGATATGTCAAAGAGGTGGAGTTCGAAGTGCAACACCCATTCACAGGTCGCAAGTTGGGCAAGGGAAAGATCCGCGATACCATTTTCATTTTACCCAAGCAGAACGGGTACGAGATCGTTAATAATAAGTGGCGGAAAAATAACTATGACACGTTGGGGTGGCAAAACCTGCAACTGGAGGACAATCACCCGATGCCAACCTATAGAGCAACGTTTGATCCTACGGACACAACCCTCAACCCTGAATTATCCGGTTTATTTTTATCTTTGAAACTTGACCTTGTGAACAATCGGCTGCGAAAAGGGAAAAGTAAGCGCAATGTCTATATGAAGGTCAATTAATGGCCGAATAAAAATAAAATTCAGGGAGCCCATTTACTTGGATTAGGCAGGATGATCGAAAGATTTCCTGCCTATTTTTTGCACTAAGTTCGGCTCTTCCGCTGACTCCTTGCCAGAGACTACGGCATAAACCCACCTCCCCCGCACCATTCCATTTATTCCGTTTCCTCTGGTAAGGAGCGCACAAGGATTTCATCTCTTGTACTGTCACGGTAAGAGCCGGTGTAGTTGCGCATAAAAAATGTTCAACTTAAACATGATGCGTTATGACAGACTACATCGAATTAGTAACAACAACACCAATAAGCGAACCTTGCGCACAGGTGGGTATGGGAGACTACATCAATCAGGTACGGCTTGAAGCCCGCACTTACATTAGCCAACTGCAGCGTGTATATGGTGCTCCTCCAGCCAGATCACACTTCAAGATCATCCGTTGTCCTCATGACTTTGGTATATATCTTGACATCCGGTTTTATTATGATGACGAAGATCAAAGGCATGTGGCCTATATGGATAACATCGAACAAGGTTGCGATCGGTGGGATGAACCTGCATTGTCACAACTGGAAAAGCAAGCGTATTGCTTGCAGCATACCTAGCGGTCTGAGAATCAGCGTAACAGGAGGTAATTCAATCTCCTGTTATTTCATTTTTATTGAAAGTCGATTGCGCATCTTTCATTTCTTTATCTTACAATGACATGAGAGAAGAAATAAATACACCTTTAGTAGGTAAAAACGAGATGCCGGATACGATTGACAGAATTCCCAGAGTGGTTCTTTATTGATTTAATGTATCCTCAAGCCCTTTCAGTAGCCCAGCATGTTTCACTTTGTTGTTTTGTGCAAGAGTTTGAATGTTCTGTAACTTCCATTGTATGGCCGGAAAATGTTGAAGGTTATCCAACTTAATAAGCTCCCACTTAGGTTCTCCTTTTTTAAATGTTAGCATGAATCTTTTGTCATCCTCTGTTAGTGACTTACTAATTTCAAGTATTAGCTGCTCTCTTACTTCTTCATAGTTTTCATAGGTAAAAGATTCTGATGTCATGCCGCTGAATTGGTTTTCAAATGCATGTTTCTGATCCTGCCGGTGCGGGCTAATCAATTCGTGCATCGGTCGTGCATGGCTCAACAAAAAGAAAAGAAAGCCTTGTTTGATATCGTTAGTAAAACCTTCATTCTTTAATAGGTAATGAATATCAAAGATGTCACGTGGGTGCTGACGGTCTAGTGCTGCACATATTTTACCTCCATACAATTCTGCATGAGATACGACCTTGATCGCGGCAAATTTTTTGAATTCGTTTTGGACTACATCTGTTACGGATATCAGTCTATCTGGGAAAAGGATGCCCCGAGTGGTTGTATTTACTTCAATTTTTACGTGTGCTTGTGGTGTTTGGCAATTAAGCTTTGCATCCTGGCCTTGCCCCACCGGAACCCTTGTTATCGAAATTGGTTTGATGGATCCTTTTATTCGTTCTTCAATTCTATCAAGGGTTGTAGAAATATTTTGCAAGGCCGTTGCACGGTCTTCTTGCCAGTTCATGTAGGTAAGGTCAATATCCACAGAGAGTCTTGGCATATCCCGAATAAAAAGATTGATGGCTGTGCCACCCTTTAGCGCAAGACTTTCTTCCTTTGCCACGTGTGGTAAGATGCTTAGGAGTAAATCTACTTGTGCTCTGTATTCTGGTTTTATCATAAATTGTTAGCAAGCTCTTTTGGTAAGCTTATGTGAAACTGTGCGTTGTATACACCACCTTTTGTTATACTTCTGTCCCCTTTGCCAAGGTCTATTTTTTTCAAGTCTATAAATGTAAGCCATTGGTGTTGTGCCTTCGATGCCATGAATAAAAACAATCTTTTCACTTTTACGGAGGAACATTTTTCTAAAAGTTCCTGCATTAGTTTAGGACGTAAGTTGGAAAGTCCTTCCACTAAATGATAGCACTCTATTAAATCCAGTTTAGCTGGAGCGAGGTATAGACATTCAAGTATTGCACGCTCGGGAGCAGATATGGTTATGGAGAAATTTTTCTCTTCATGCTGAGTCACCCCGAGATCTTCAGGAAGAAGGGATGATTTTATGTGCTGAACTTTTTGCCCCCACTCATGTGCTTTGAACCACTGAGGTAGTATAGTTTTATGGACTGAGAAGAGGAATATCTTTTCACCCAACACACGGAAGTAATGACTTTGCCCTTGTAGTGAAAGTGCTGTTAATGCGCCCGCATGTATTTTTAGTTTGGCTTGTTGCTGAACAGCATACAGCCCTCCTTGCCAAGTCACTTGATCAGCGGGGCGCTTATAGGCGCCAGGCCCCAGTTTCTCCAACCAGCCACTTTTTTTGTAGTTTTTCTGTAGCTCTCTGGATATGCCTATGCTTTCCAGCCACTTTGCCAAAGCCACCGTACCGGGCTTATGCAGCTCAAGCATCTTCTTTAATTTTGACTCGTTTTGGGTATTCACAGTACCTAAATTATAATAATTTTAATGAAATAGCATATGGATCATTAAAAATTACTGTTTTTAGGTACTGTGGATACCTATATGCTATCAATTTTAAAGTATAATTGGAGTAGTTGCCATGATGGCTCGTGAGCATTTTATTGCGAAAAGTGACAATTTCCAATACTTATCGCAAACTTTTGCTCTTTCTTAAAATCTATAAACCGGCAGCAAATGCGACTTGGTGCGGAAAATTGGCGAGGTTTTTCAAAATGGAGGGGTGTTTTGTTGAGGCTGATTTTGATTGAAATAATTTCTTGCATTGACATCCGATGGACATGAGAATAACATACTACCGATGCAAGTTAGATAGCAAGGGTGAACAAACTTAATTGCTCACCCTTGATTTAGTAAGTCAATTAATTGTTGTTGCCCTTTTTATAAACACAATTGAATCAACGGTACTTCAATAAAGTAAAGTTAGTGTTTGTCCTACTTTGACACAGTTCAGTTTACAGCCTCATAGAAATTCATACTACCCTCTAACTCGCAGCATCAAATGCTTTAAGAAACCTCTCGCTCGAAATTCCAATTTTTGTAAGCTCCCGATTTAAAGCACTCCCAAGCTTTTCTGTTTCGTTTATAAGCGCTGTTCTCTTCAATGTAATTGATGAGTAATCCCCTGATAGAAAGTAGTTCTTTAATTCGTCTGGACAATTCTGTATCTCCGCCAGCATTTCTTTCCTCAATTCGATTAGAAGATTCTTCTCGTAATTGATTAAATCTTTCTGTAGCGTCTCCTCGTAACTTTTCAAATCTTTCAGAAATGGTTCTTCTTCCTTCTTCAATTCGCTCAATTGCTGATTTTTCATCATTGCAGCTTGTTCTGTTGCAATAGCAAGCTCTTCTGATTTAATTTCTCTTTCAATATCTCTTTTACGTTCGCTAAAAGTGATTCCTGTGACTCCTGATCTTTTAAGTTCTGCTGCAACTCCAGACTCATGGTGTCTTTTTTCTGTTTCCAAAGATTCTCGCTTTCTTTTATACCGTTGCTGCACTTTTTCAAATAGCTGAAGAACTCTGTTTTCTCCTTTGAAAATTTGGTTCTCCTCAATTCTAAGTTCCTCTCTTTTTGCTCCAAGTCCGTTGTATGCTTCGTCATCGATTCCTTCATGTATTCGCTGAAGTCGCTCTCGATTGCTTTCTGTATTTCTCTCAACTCTTGATATTTCTGATCTAATTGCCTCATCAATTTCTCTGTATGGTTTTGACTCCAGGCATCGTTTAATTGAGCGTACAAGGTTTCCAATTTGTGAAACTCTGCATCGGAAAGTTTCTTCGTAAAACTGTCTTTGGACTTCGTCAATAGATGATATTCCCTCTGAATTTCCTTTGGAAATTCGAAGGTAGTCAGTGATTTCTTGCTCATAATTAAAAACCCATTTTGTCTTATCAGTAGTGAAAAATGATCTTTCTATTTCCTGTGGTGACTCTTTTGGCACTTTAACCTGCACGGTGTTAATGCCAAGCCTTCTTATTTTAAGTTTCTTTTCATCAGTGATTCCGTGTTTTACAACTAGTTCAATAAAAAGTATCGGTTCGTTTTCTTTGTTGAAGAAGATCACATCAGGAACAATTAGAAGATTCTTTCCGTTAGCTTCGACCTGTGAACCCCAGGCGATCTCCCCATCATCGGTCTCGTAAAAGTGCCGTTGAACTTCAACATGGTGGGCTGTAAGAGTTTCTGATTCTTTCAATAAATACGCCAGGCCTGCCTCACCCTTTGGCGGATATTTGTAGACTGCTGGCAGCTTAATTTGTTTTAACCGCACCAGTATCTCTTTGGATAATTTGTGACGATAAGTCTCGTCTGAATAAGTACACTTCCCTTTCCTGAGTACGTCTTTTGGATCATGTCTGAAGTAAGAGGAACGTCCAAGAATTTTCGATTTAACGGCTTGCATTTCCCGATCACAACCCATGCAGAAGTATCCCTTCCTACCGCTTCGTGCGTCAGAAATGTGAATTGGTTCATGCTTCAAATCGAATGCAAAAACATTTTGTTGTTCGTCACGATCCTGGGATTTAATATGATCTACCATACTTGACTTTAAAATTGGCTAATCAGATTTTTGAAGAAAAAAGCGTTCTGAAAATCAGAACGCTTTGGCAAAATGTATAAACAGAAAAGTTCAATCAGCAAATGCTGCAATGGCGAGTACTCCAAGCAGTAGAATACCCCAACCAACCTGATCACTTTTCAACACACCCTTTTGAACATAGTTGGCAAAATGCTCACAATTGAAATTGATCAAGTCGTAAGGTTGTCCCAACTTCTTTAATGCTCTTTCGATGGCGAGCCTGCGCTGAACATTGTTACCGGAAAATCGATCAATGCGCGTAACCCGTGGGTTCTCCTGGAAGAACTGATCTACAGCGATTACTCGCACATACGAACCAACAGCATTCTCAGCAATCAAATGTACTCCGAGATGATTTTGCCCCAGGTAGATCACGTGATGTTGAATTACCTGCATCCAACTTTTCGGTACGACAATTTTATCGCCCGGCTTAAGGTTATAGAAATTAACATATTTCATACCCTTAACCTTTTGGTGGAAAATCGTCATTGCCATAACTGTTTCGCTCCCGTATCTGTCCATCCCTTCCGTGGATGAAAAGTTCGGAACCCTGATTCTTGGCAATCTCTTTTGCAATTTCGATTGCCTCCTTCTGTGTTGGGACAATGGTTGTTGCTCGGTCACTACCACCGCGTTTGACGGCCCATTCACCATCGCGCGGCACTACATGTTGACTTTTACCTTTTGACATTTGTATTAAAGGTTAAAGTTATGCCTCGGACATTTTTTCGGATTACGAGACTATATAGCCGGGCGTGTTATTGGGCTTTGTTATTTCCCTTCAAGTAAGATGGCTTTGTATTGACTAAAACAATCTTAGTTTTACGGCAGTTTACTACAAAACGGAATATCTCCTCAGTAAAACTGAGGCTACACAACCAATCGATATTCCTGTCAAATGCCGGAAGTTGACGCTTTCGGCATTTTTTATTTTCACCCCTTCCATCATTGTATGGCTTGCAATTCAAATGCGTACTTCTGATAGCTGATCAATTCATGTCCGGGCTCATTCTCTATCCATGCTTTTTCTTTGTGACTGATGCCAACTATTTGCTTCGTATTACAATTGGCAAATTTCTTAACTACATCCTCAAGTGTTTTTAGCTCTACTTTGGAAAAAGCTTCTTCCTCAAACTTCTTTATGGCTGAAATCGCTTCACCATAGTTTCCGTCATTGAATTCGATAAGATCAACATTGGCAAATTCATCATCCTTCAGTTTTACATAGAGCTTATCATACTCTGCCGGTACGGGACCGAATGGAATCGCCCGGTAGGCAATTCCACTAATGGAATAACCGGAACGCCTGTAGTTCAGAAAATCACTATAGAACAGAAGCTTATTCAGTTTGGTCTTCCAAAGATCATTGACATGCTCTGAGAAATACGCAATGATCAGGGCAATGCGCTCCAATGAAGGTTTCCGATAGCCAGTATACTCTGTTGGTTTGGAGTGACTGAAAATTTGCTCAGTGAATAAATGTTCCCACACATTGTCTCTGTTTTTTTCAATCAACTCATCAACTCGCTCCGAGAATCTTTTATACTCTCGATCTGTTAAAACTGCCCTGCTATCATCCAGGAATTTCTTGAATTCCTCCGGGTCCTTTGCAGCTTGAATCAACCGACCACTGGCGACCGTTGGAATATCACCAGCCTCGTACTGACGGTAGCTGTTCACTCCAAACCCCAGTATCTCCGACATCTTTGTGGCCGACAATCCGTACTGCTCGCGTATTTCCTTAATCTCATCGGGGAAGGGAACTCCGTATTTTTCACGGTACTGGTTGTACAACTGATTTACATTGATCTGATCCAGTTCATCCGTGGTAAATTCCTCCCCGGTGTCAGCACACTTATAATAAAACTGAATCACCCCGAAAACATCTTTCCTGAATTCAAGTTCCTTTTTTTCATGCTGAAGAGTTGCCTCTCCGTCTGTGAATGGACTTTTCATAATCATTTTTTATATGGGTACTCAATTGCCCTCTCGGCAAGATGAAACGATATGCAGATTACCGGCTTGTTCATCATTCCAATGGTGATCTTGATGTACACTTCCTTTTGTTTTAGTAATCTGCCAAATTCCCACAAGTCTGGTCCGTTATCGACATCCTTTGTGGGCCCCCGGAAATAATCTTCGACTTTTAATTCTTTAAGAAATTCTTTTCTGCTCACTTTAGTTATTTCCAAATCAATTAGCGCCTGAAGGTTCTTATCCCTGTTCAGGAAAACCACATCGAAGACCTCCATCTTGGCCCTGAACGTGTTCAAAAACGCTTCTACTTCTGATTTGGTCGCCATCAAAAAATTGATTTAGCATGACCAAATTTACAAATAAACAGTAATTGCAACTAATTAGTTTAATATATTTGTATTAAGGCAACTAACTTAAACGAATTAGTTGAATAATTAACAAATTGATTGTCAGTTAATTACAAGTTTGCTCCGTCTGTAAAGCTGCAATTCAAATAAAATTTAACAGTATGGGAAAAGCGATCGGAAATAGCTTAAAGGATGTTGTGATTGCCTTAAGAAATGTAAGCGCCAGGTTGTTTCTATCGCATCCTATTTTCGTAATTCTTTTTTTCGGCTTTATCTGGCTAATGCTCTACTATTTCAGTCAGAGCGAAACGAAGATGACCTTTGCCCTCTGCGTACTAATAAGTTTTGTCTCCATTATTATTTATAGTCAGACAAAAAACTATGGGGAAACTCTCTTAACCTTCATGCTCGGTGTGGTGACAGTATTCACCATCCAATGGACGACATATTCTTCGGTTCTTTTTATTTCCTTTTACATCGGGTTCAATACGGTGATTTTCATGCTTTCGAGTATTTCGATTTCTTCAAAGATGGAGACGGAATTAACCGCGGCAGCCTCGTTTATAGATTTAAGAAATCATAAGAGCATTTATAAAACACTGCAGGTTGTCGCAAATACGGGAACGGAATTTAATAATATCGGACCACTGAACAGGGCAAAGGCCGTAAAGTTCATGGCATTTATGAAAATGCAACCTAGCGAAATGATGGACGGCCTGAAAAATATCGAATACATAAAAGTAATCTATCAACTGGAAATTGAAAGAGCATGCGAAATATTCAGAATACTCTATTTCATAACACAACGAACAAATGCTTCAATCAATGTGACCAGCTTCCTGGATGAAATTGTTTGGAGACGAATTCCTTTGACGCCAACTGAATTCTTTAATATAATCGGAAGGACAAAGGGAACAATGATACGAGAAAATCTAAGTGTTCAGAATTACTTAACTGCCATGGAAAAGTTGGTGATGGAGGGGTATGAAGAAGAAGAGATCATTTCTTACCTGAACAATATGAAAAACAAGTAAAATGGAACAGCCATTGGTGTACCTGGACTGGAATGTTTTCAATAAAATTGAAAAGAAGGAGAACCTTGACCCGCAAGAAAAATCTACCTACTCGTTGATTGAGGATTTAATCCTTCAGGATAAAATTTTAACGCCATATTCAAATGCCCACATTAACGACCTTCTTCGCGGTTACCAGAAGAGCAAAGAGTATGTTCCAAAGCATCTCGACACTCTAAAAATATTATCTGGAAATTTGTGCATCACACAATATTGGGGGCACAACAAAGTCACCTGGCATTATCGCGATGTGAATGAATTCTTTGATTCTGCTCTCGATGATTTGTCTTTTACACACAAACGATTTACTGAACTCATTGATTGGGATGGGCCGGAATCCGTGTTAATGGATATTCAATACTCACTTCTCAAAATGAGGCCACTTCCCGATAACTTCGGAGAAATATTTAAAGCACATCCGATTTTCGGAGTAATGTTCCCGAAATCGAGAACCGAGCGAAACATGCTTGCATTGTGTCAGGATATTTTCGATTTTTCTCAGAACGCGATGAAGGATTACACGATTTACAAGTCCTTACGTAGTTACCTGAATCAATCGAGACCCAAGCTCAAGGCTCACAGTGATACATTCAGAAAAGTAGACAGGGCGATGGCCGAGACACCTAAGCAATTGAATTTTGATGAAGTTTGGGAGAAATTTGTTCCGAAAAATAAAACGAGCGACAATCCAGCTTTCCAGAAGATTACTGACCTTTATTACAAAACTGACCTAAGTGGCTATAAATCGGATGAAAGAATGGCTAATATGATTGATGATTCAATACACGTCTATTATGGATCGCAGTGTGATTACTTTGTCACTATTGACGATAGGTGTTTCAGCAAGGCTTCAAAAATTTATTCCACGCTGAATGTACCCACAGTCGTGTGTAAGCCTGAAGACTTATTTAGGTCGAAGAGGAAGGAATAGTGGCAATTACCATTACCAGGGTAAAATGCTATTCAACGGCTGCCACGTAGTACCATTATGATACTCGGTTACATTCATAAAATTTACCTCCTTTGGAAAGGCTCCCTTAATCCCTGATAGGTATGTGTGAATTATATCATACGCATTTACCAATGACGTGTAATGAAAAGTCACATCGTCTTTATTAGGATGATATGTTCCAGTTGTAATTCCACCATTGACTTCACTGCACTTTATAGTTCTGCACGATGACGCTGATATTATTGGCAATCCTGCTGCATTATGTCTCTTTAAGAGATTTTCTTCTAGCATTAGCTCATAATATCCTATGTTGCCAGTCGCTGCATTAACCAAAAAGGTCATTCGCAAATGCTTTTTATTTTCCAGCATGCATTTGTAATTCGTAGCACAGTCTATTCCGATTAACTGACTCTTAAGATTAGGTAAAGCATTTTGAATTATTTGAAGTTCACGTTTATAAATTGGTGACTTGATTTCGTGATGAGAGAGCGGATGGAGCAAGGCTGAAATAACACCAGCTACAGCATCGATAAATTCAACGGTATTCCCTGTCTTCTGAAAGAAATTCTTTGTGACACCAACAAGCTTATTGAGCTTATGGTCTGGGATTTGAGTGTTTTCGGCATCAGCACGTTCGTACGGAGGGACACGGTCCAGAATTATTTCTTCGAGCGCCTTTCTGAAATAATTTGACGCGGCAGGATAGTCCGGCTTATCACGATCATTGAGAAATTTCACTGCCTTTTCATAGTGACTTTCCCCCGCCAATACTATCGGCTTATCAAATACTTGGGCACCTACTGTTCCATGACCAACGTAAAATTCTGCTGTTTTCCACTTGTTTGGGATTTCAGTTGAAAACTTCCGTTTGGCCAATTCAAAAAAGTGCCTATCGTAAGTGGAAACAATAATTTGATAGTCCTTAAACTCTTCTTTGAGGATGCTAAGAATTGGCAGTCGGTTGCTAGTGTCTAACCCCACAAATACATCATCCAAGAAGAGAATTTTGTAGTCAATTAGTTCTGGATTTGTTTTCAATGCTGCCAAATAAATGCAAATCGCAAAAGCCGACAGTCTAGCTTCATTCAAAAAATCATTGTAATCGGCTGGCACTTGTAACCCATTTTGAATAACAGACAACCTTAAATCTGCTATTGTGTTCCATTCCCATTTACCGTTCCCATAGTCAAAATTCAAGGGTTGCAGCTCAAATCGAATTTGAATATTCAGTTCGCCAAAATAATTCGTCAGTAGTGTGTTATTCAAGTAACGAAAAATATTTCTAAGTGTTTGTCTTAAGTCTGCTTCGTATGTAGGTAATTCGGCAATGGCATTACGGTGTGTCCAGTCACGACTTGTATAAGAGTTCACAGTAAGGTTATCCTGCAGTTGTTTCCACTTTTCACCATATCGATAGCTTCTGGATGGATTATACTGTTTAGATAAAATGTTAAGAACTATTAGTTTGAAGAGATTCGGTTTTGGCTCAGAGTTGTAGTAAATATCCAGTAGGCTTCTGTAATCGAGAAAGCCTTTTACTAACTCAGCATTCATCACATAATTGACATTATGAGTGGATGCAGCACTGCCAAAATCTAGCGTTTGTCCAGTACCAATAATTGGCAGATGTGTTACCGGATCCGCATCAAGAAAGGTTATTCTGATAGCCCCAAGATCTGCCACAGGGCGATGACGATTTTTTACAAATGTAAAAGTCAGGTTGCGAGAGCTCGTGAGATAATTATTCAGTGCTTTGAATAGTGAACTTTTGCCACTACCATTTTCTCCATAGACTAGTAGATTTTCGCCTTCTAACAACTCAAGTGCGTAGCCGTTGTAGAAAGCGCGGTAGTTTTCGATTTCGATTTTGGTGATCCGTTTCACTGCTTGCCTTCAACGATTTGAACTTCAAGTACATTATTCAATTTCAATAATGCCGCGTCTACTGGGTGATTGGGTGAAGTCAATTTTACATAGACGTCCTTAACTACTCTAAAGCGTTCCGGTTCAAGCTTTAGATTGACTGTTGGTAAATCAACCAAGTGCTTCAAAACTTCACATTCAGCAGATTTGATAAGATCGTGAAAATACAGGTCATAAACCGCAGCATCAATTATTCTCTCGAAATATGAAGTCATACTATCGACATAGGATTCTTTAATTTCCCTTCGCTTTAAAACTTGAACGTAGTCAACAAGAGTAATAAATCTTTTCTGTAAACTGCTTTCAGCAATCTTAATGGGAATCATTCTAACCTGTTCGGGATTAATATTCACATTATCGAACTGGGATTTATACCAGTAGTTGATTAACGTGCTATTGAATAGCGCCAATACATATTTCAAGGAGTAGGCAGGGTCCTTTTGTATGATGTTGTTAAAATTGTCACGGTTATAAAATCGTTCTTCATCGAAAGCACCTATTAACTTTCTGGACAGCGATTTATTTCTTAGCCGTATAAACAGAATCTTTGGCTCTGTAAAATATTTCTCTTCTCGTGCGCGCCATAGCCATTTTCCATAGTTGAGAAAATTCCCTCCCCAGTTTACCTTAAACGGCTCCAAGCTACTTTCTGTATCTAGAAGTTTTACCCAATTACCAGTACCCTTAGGCTTGTCGCTTATGTGCAAATTCTTCGCACTCTCTTGCCTAGTTTGATAGACAATAATCCCTTGTCCTACATAGGCAATCTGATCTATAGTAACAGTTTCACTGGTTATTTTATTTGAGATTTCCGTGTTAGATCTAATTATAAATCTTTTAGCGACAGTTTGCTGCCATGTATCTTGATCTATGAGTTCTACACCCACGCCATGCTTAAACTCAAGGAGAGTTTTTGGATGAAGAACCTTAGTCAATCCTGTGGCATTTCTTCTGTGTACAAAAATCAAAGTTTCAGCAGCGTTATTTTTCCAAACATTAAATCTAAAATTTGAAATTGCCATTATCTGCCCTGATTGAAGAATAGTATCACGAAGCCCTTCAGCTCTTTTTGATTCAATAAAGTTTGTCGGTATAATAAATGCCGTGATACCTTTGCTCGATGTAAATGATGTTAGGGCCCGAAATAGAAAATACTCATATGATTCAGGTTGCCCTTTTATGATTGGATATTTTTCAATAAGGTAATTCTTATCTTCACGTGTCAACCTTGCACCATATGGTGGGTTACCGATAACGATATCAAATCCTCTGACAGCATCATTATCAACTAGACTCGGATTAAGAATTTCCGGGAAATCTAACTGCCAATCAAAATGCTCAAAGGGTTCATCTTTATCTTTTTTCAGCTTCTCCAGTTTCGCAAGGTGCTTCTGGAATGATTCAATTTGCACAATGATCTCATCATTCTTAGCTCGATCTCGTGTGGTTAGTCCCAGTCCACTGTCTAGTACCAGCGGATGTTTGCTTTCGTAAACCTTTTTATTGAGCGACAACTGTTTGATTAGCAATTCCAGCTTAACCCTACGGATCTCGCTTTGCAAGTTCTTTTTGTTTTTTGTGGAGGGTTTAAAGAAGTCCCTTTGCTTCTGGGCAATTTCTTTAAGCAGTTGTTGAATTCCTTCTATTTCTGCTTTACTGCTAGCGGTGTGCTGCTTTCGTTCCCAATCAATTTCAATTATCTCTCCCTCGAACCTGCTCACCAGGCTATCACCCACCACAATTTTGTAGTCCAGATTGGGCAATGCTCTTGGCTTATCCTCATCAACCACTAAACTCAACCAAAAGCGCAATCGTGCTATGTCAACTGCCCCTTTTTCAATGTCAACGCCATAGATGCTATTTTGAATAATATTCTCTTTGACCTCTGCCGGCTTCCATTCCCGGTTGAGCGCAAACGCAACTACCTCTTTAATGCTGTGAATTTCTTGCAATAACCCCATAGGAAACGCACCAGAACCAATCGCAGGGTCGCAGATTTTTACAGAGTCCAACAGCGTATCAATTTCACCCAGGTGTAGTCTTAACGAGTTTTCAATTTCTTTGTCTTTCACCAAAAGTCTGAGAGGAGTTCTTTCTTCTTTAACATCCAACTTCAGGTGTGTAGCCAGGTATTCAATGAGGCTTTCCTCGCACATATAATGCACGATTTCTTTAGGAGTATAAAACGTTCCTTTATCCTTGTTATCCTCAAGCAGGTTTTCAAAGATGTGCCCCATCATTTCAGGATCAACGGCTACTGTATGGTCATCGGGGCCGTCTTCATAAACGGTAAAGTTGAAGGAATCAAGAAAATCGAAGAAACCACGGCTGTTGACCGGATTCTTCTTATCCAAAATGACATCGTAAAATTCCTGGTTGTGAAATAGCTTTGCCGGAATGGTCAACAGGGCATCATCAAATTCTTCCTGATCAAACAAACCACCATTCAGAAAGGGAACCTTTACTTTTTCTCCATCAGGCATCTTAAAATCGTCATTGGGTCTTTCTTTATTCAGTGTATCAAAGAATAATACCGTGAGCGAGTTGCTGTAAAAAGAATCATTGCCACCGGATTGAAGGAAAAGCTGTTTGATAAAGTCAGGCAAGCCATCTTTATAATTTGTATCCTTCGCGCCTAACCATCCTTTTTTCTGAACAAAGTAAAGGAACACAATGCGTCCCAGAAGTTTCTTTACGAAATCGCGAATAGGTTTAAATGCCTTGTCTCTTTCTTCATCACTGGCGTCCTTTGTAATAGAAATCTTAAATACGGATTTTCTGAAGTTTGATTCCTGCAAGTATTTACAGAACCTTTCATAATGCCTGGTGTATTCTTCAAAGAACTCATCACTTAGTTTCTCAACTTCAAAGGCTTCTCTGACCTTTTGGAACGTAATATTTGTCTCAATGCTAAGTTTCTCTAAACGCTGTGCTGGCGTCCGGCAGGTTTCGGAAGGACCTAAGAGGTATGTATAGCGCTTAGCATGCGTTACTTTTTCCTTAATGCCCTCGTCCGTTAACTCGCTATCCTTAGCAACCAACGTAAGACGCCAAACTCGAATACCTTTTTTCAAATTCCCAACTTTGTCCAACTCCGTTGGAATAAAATTTATAATCGCCATTTGCCCGGCAGTAAGCAGTTTTCGAACATAGTGCTGAATAGCCACTCTACTATGTTCAATTCGTACACTAGGTTGTAATACTACTTCATAACAGGTAATCTCAGTGCCATCTTCCAGATTAATGTTTCCATATATAAAAACAGAATGGATGACAGCCTTCTCTGTTTGATTGGGTTGTATTGTAACGGGAATAGGATTAGTATTCAATGTAAATCCTGATCCAAAAACTTGGCTCAATACATCTTTACCAAAAAGGATGGTATCGTATGGTTTCTGTAAAGCAGCTTGCAGTTGTATTGTGTTAGCCATGAATCAGACAAAACTTTGAGTTAATACGATTTTGGGATTTATGATGCCTTGGGTAGTCTTTTTCTCTGGATTTTCCACATTTGAAGACAGGTCGTAACCATCAAGCAGTTCGACAAAAAGTTGTTCAATAAAGCGTGTTGGTTCCTTAAAGAGATTTACGTTAGTAACAAAAAAATCATTTATAGATTGAGGCAATCCCTTTGATCCATAAGTTCCTTTTTTGATTAAGTCCAGCGCACGTTGCAATGCCTTTCTCTTTTGTTCTGTTGGCGCTAACTTAAGAATAGCGTTTATATTCGATATTGCTTTATTTTCAGCATTGCTCAGATTTTTACGGGAAATATTCTGAACGTTCTCCTGATTCTTTTCAGACTTAAAATACTCAAGGCCTTTACTGGTTTGTTCGTAGTGCATCGCATGAAGAGGAACGGCTTTTTCATTCTCATCTGCCTTGTACACTTTCACGGCCTGAAGGAAGTTTAGTTCCAGAATATTGCTATCCGGGGTTACTAAGCAAAAAATACCAGGGTGATTGTCGCTCTTAAGGTAAGCAAGTGAAGTATTCTTTAATGGATAATTTATTTCGCCAGTTTCAGAATGCACCAATGTGAGTTGCTGATCATTCAATGGTCGCCTTCCACAACGGGCTTTGTTTGGAATCTTAGCAATCTCACCAAAGCGCTTGGGGTTTTTCTTCTTAAAATCACGCAATTCATTCAAGTAATTAAGAATTTCACTTTCCTCTTTTTGAATCTTATTTCCGAAAAGTGCTCCGTCACCTTTTTCCTCCAATAGAGAAAATATGCGATTATCTTCTCCGAAGGCTGTATGAAATGACTGAAGCTTTCTTAGCGCATTATTTACAAGGTTTATTTGCTCATCACCATGAGCGGATGGATAGAAGTTATAGACAAAAATCTGGTCAGCCTTTGAACCAATCCTATTAACGCGCCCTATTCGTTGCATCAGGCGCGTGGCATTCCACGGCACATCGTAGTTTACTATAAGATTGCTGCGATGTAAATTGATGCCCTCGGCAAGTACTTCCGTAGTGATGATTACATCATAGTCGTGCTTCCATTTATCCATTTCGAGATTGGCATCAAAATTATCGCGCAGCGTATTCTCAACTTGCTTACGATTTTCAGCGCTAACGGATAGAATACGGTGGCTAAAGTTTTTTGCAATTCGTTCCGAAAGCTCTTCCGCTGTCTCTTTAGATTCTGAGAAGATCACTAATTTTCCGCCAGGATTATGGGCTTTGCTTTTGAAGAATTCATTTTGGAATTTTTCAACGAAAGCATCCAGTTTGGGGTCTTTGGAAACGCTCTTCCATCGCATTACCAACTCATCAACTTTTTGTTTATCCGATTTCAGATGCTTGATAAACTTCTTGTCAAATGCATTTTGATTGAACTCTTTGTTGTTGCCGCCTTTGTCATTTATTCGTGACTCTATCTCATCATAACTTAAGCCTTCTTCCAATAATTTATTTATATCAAGATCCGGTGCTACAAAAATTCGATCTGCTTCGTACATCTCGATCATATTGTCGATTGCCTTTTGAAAGCGCATGATGGATTGTTTAAAGGCGTAAAAACTACTTTCAAGTCTTTTGACCAAAAGCGTTTTCATAATGGCACTCAGTTTGCCCGAAATAGATTTTACGTTTCCGTACTGCTTTCGATCTTCCTCATTCGCCAGGAACTCTATTGCTCTATAGCGATAGTAACCTAATCCATCAGCCTCATTTCCCAATTCATCTAAACCAGTAATCAACGAGACGGTTTCAAAGAATAGAGATGCAACCTTGTCATCAAGCTCATAAAACAGTGAAATTGGATCATCTACCTTCGGAAAAATGATTCCCTGGTTCTGCATATCCTCAAGGTATTCCTTGTTCTTCTCTATGTCGGTTCTCGTTCTGCGGATAACTAACGGTTCTACTACATCATCTCTAAGCTTTTGAAACAATGATTTAAGCTTCCTTATGTTGAGTACTTTTTCGTTGGCTAACTTTTTATATTGTTCATTTAATGGCTTGAAATATTCCTGAAGGTTTCTGCCTACTATGTTCTCGAGCGTACTATTTCGTCTATCCTGAAACAGGTATAACTGATTCTCAATATCCTCAGGCCGATTGTTCAAAGGCGTAGCGGAGATAAGAATAATTTTTTTACGCGTATCACCGTTCTCCGATGGTCTGCTTCTGGGCTTTTTACATATCTCCTGCAGGCCCAGATACATTTCTGTATAATCGTTTCGAAATTTATGTGACTCATCCACCACTATCAGATCAAATTTATCTGCATTTGAATATGTGTAATTTTCTTCATCCAGTACCTTGTGCAGACTTCCTATAGTGATAAACTCAAAGTGATTTCTAATTTGAAAATCTTCCGATGTTCTGCGCCAGTTTGGTTCCAAAGCTGGTGGTAGCACCACTAATATTTTTGAATGCGTGCCATTCTCGTAAATAAACTTCTTGATGACCATGCATGCAATGATGGTTTTTCCAAGACCCACAACATCGGCAAGGATAAATCCATTATGCTTCATCATAATAGCGTATCCTTGGTTAGCCGCATCCGACTGATATTTCAGGCGCATGAACTTGTCAGGGAGTAACAGATCGATATTATAGGGATCATATTCTACACGCTTCCCAAAGTATTCGATCAACATCTTGATATATAGTTCGAAAGGTGTGAAGTCGTCACGGAGATATGTATTTTTTTTGATAGCTCCAGCTTCAGCGTGTAAAATCGGAACGGATTCATCCCACAGCTTCTCAAACTCATCAGTTGCAAACTTTACATCCTGATAGTCACGAAGCGAAACATTGAATTCGTAGTTTGCTTCAGGATGAGCGCCAAGACCCGAATCAGTCAAATTCGAAGAGCCTGTGATCACCTCACAGGGGGCATACTCATTAAAAGGTACTGGCCGAAAAATATAAACCTTAGCGTGAATCTTTTTCTTGGGATGTGCGCGAAGTTCGATCTTACCCGAAATCAGATCATCAAGAAACTGAATGATTCCTTTTTCAGTTGTCTCGTCATAGTCAGCATTCTGAATATCATTGATGACATCTGTAAGGAAGTCTGCTTTGGTTTCACTAGAGTTATGAATGTAAAGTTGCCCTTTTTCGTGATACGTTTTAATTAATTGATCAACATTGATACCTACCAAAATTCTTATACGGGGAATTTTATCTAGGAAAGCACGTACTTTAAAGTATCCTGATGTTCTGAAATAGCCGACAAGCGCATCAAAATGACGAATGCTTTCAATGTTCTTGAATACCCCGTCAAACTTCTTTAGCAGACTATTGCCATCCTGATTTGTAAAAAATTTAGTTGACATTAAAAAAATCGATCACGTTAATTATGGACCACGTCTTTAAATATAAAATAGCGTACTTACTCCTTCGCCAACTTTAAATCCCCACACACATACTTTAGCAATTCACAAGGATCAGCTTCAATCGCCAACGCGATAAGGTATAGTTCGCTTGCCCGCAGCTTTGCACGTTGGCTTGTCGACAGCTCACTCAGCCGTGGGTTACTTAATCCGGTCTTTCTGGCGATTTCAGACCGATTTACCGACTTTTTTGCCAGATACTCTCCAAGTTTGGTCATTTTCTATTTTACATTTTCTTAAACAATATATAGTAATTCAAATAGAATTTTAAGGAAAACAGAAGACTCGCTTGATTTTATAAGTATTTCTTACGAGTTTTATAGAAATACTTAAAACATTCGAGTAATGATTGAGTTAAGCGCAGATCAAAATCACATACGAATCTGTATTCCGGTTTCTGATGTAAAGGACATCAACAGATATCACAAGAGTCTCATAAATGTGTTAGACCGAGTTGAAATTGACGACTGTAATCCCGAGTTCAGGGAAAACTTAATCACTGTTTATGAATTGCTGTCGCACTTGGTCCCTAGTAAGGAATTTTTCACCGCGGAAAAGGAAGCTAAAAGTCAGGTTGAGCCATACGAAAATATCAGGAAGATGATGTAGCAAAAAAGCATGACCCACGCTCAACTCATATTCATTCACTGCAAACGGCCTCCAAGCTAAAGTTTAGGTTAATAAATAGATGGAGTCCATCAGCCGGGTTGACATCGCAGCATTCTCTTCAGTGCTGGTGAGTCACCCGGTTCTATTGTTTCAATTTTTTCACTTTAAATCTCATCGAGCATGAAACGAAAAATATGCTTGCTGGCACTGCTATGTCTTTTTGGTAGTGTGGTAGCACAAAATAAAAACTCTGGTCTGGTCATTGGTGACCGTGTGCCGGACGTAGTACTCACCGGAGTGATCAATCACTCCACGGATCAGATCAGGTTGTCGGAGTACAAAGGCAAATTGCTGATCATTGATTTTTGGGCAACGTGGTGTTCACCATGTATTGCCATGATGCCGAAATCTGATTCGCTGCAGAAAGCTTTTGCAGATCAGATTCAGATTTTGCCCGTTACGTATCAGTCAGAAAAAGATGTTAAGCGATTGTTGGCGAAAGCATCTAAGCTGAAAAATGTAACACTTCCGTTTGTTACCGGTGATACGGTTCTCACCAAACTCTTTCCACACAAAGAGCTTCCGCATTATGTATGGATTGATAAGACTGGAACGGTAGTAGCGATCACCGGCCGTCATGAAGTGAACGCAGTCACCATTAAGAAAATGTTAGCGGAGTCCGGTCAGGCACTTGTGCAAAAGAAAGATGCCATGAAGCCGTATGATCCGGAGACACCATTGCTCTTTCAGCCATTGGATATTCAGAGAAAACAAATTCTTTTCCAGTCGCTGTTGAGCAGCTATGTAGAGGGTGTACAGAGTCGCTTCGATGTGATTCGCGATGAACGAGGTTCTGTCACGCGCATCACGATGGCGAATGCCTGGATACAACTGATGTTTTCGCTGGCATGGAGTGACGAGACACGTTACTTCAGTCGTAACCGTATTGTGCTGGAAGTAAAAGATCCTTCCGTGCTGATCTCCAACCAAGAAGGTGAACCGTTAAAGGTGTGGCTTCGGAATCATGCATGGTGCTATGAAGTGATCGTGCCGAAACTGCTATCTGCGAAGGTGTTTGAGATCATGCGCAGCGATATGACGCGACTGTTTCCGCAGTACATCGCTTCCGTAGAGAAACGTGCTATGCCTTGCCTCGTATTAGTGCGGACTTCAGACATTGATAAACTGAAATCCAGTCAAACGTCTTCTGTTAGTAATGCGGATGCATTTAGTCTTTCCATCACCAATAGCAGTATTCAACTGCTTGTCTCGCAGCTTAATCATTATTTACAGCACGTGAACAAACCGGTTGTCGATGATACCGGATACAAAGGCAATGTGGATGTAAATCTTGATGCCAGGCTGAGTAGCGTTGATGATCTGCGCAAAGCACTGAAGGCTTATGACCTTGACCTGATCGAGAAGAAGTACGACATCGAGGTGCTCGTTATCCGCGATGCGAATTAAACACTAACTCATTAACCTAAAACCAATACCCTATGAAAAATCAATTACTCATTTTACTGATTTTGTACTGCAGCCATGATGCGCTGTGCCAGTCGCAGATTGGAGGGCGTATCACTTCGGCTACGGATAACCAACCACTGCCCGGTGTCAACGTGATTGTGAAAGGCACTACTATCGGAACTACGACAGATGCCGATGGTCGGTATAGTATTCAGGCACGTGAGAAAGATGCACTGATATTTTCATTTATCGGATACGCGTCACAGGAAGTCACTGTCGGCTCGATGACACAGATCGACATTGGCATGACGGAAGACATTGCCACACTGGATGAAGTAATGATTGTATCCACGGGCTACCAGGAGATTCCGAAAGAACGTGCTACAGGTTCCTTTGCCCAGGTGGACAATGAACTTGTCAACAGGCGCATCAGTACGGATGTGCTGAGCCGCCTGGAAGATGTTACCAGCGGTTTGATCTTTAACCGGAACGTAGAGGGCAACACGAATGACATCAGCATTCGCGGAAGGAGTACCATATTCGGCAACGCCAGGCCGCTGATCGTGATTGATAACTTTCCGTATGATGGCGATATCAACAACATCAACCCGAACGATGTTGAATCGGTGACCGTGCTGAAAGACGCAGCGGCCGCTTCCATTTGGGGAGCCCGCGCAGGAAATGGTGTGATCGTGATCACGACCAAAAAAGGAAAACGCAATCAAGCTCCACGCATTTCAATTAATTCCAACATCACCATTGCGCAGAAGCCGGATGTGTTTTACGCACCGCGCATGACCACTGGTGATTTCGTTGATGTGGAGCGAATGCTCTTTAACAAAGGGTACTACGAAAGTGCAGAAGTATCGGACAGCCATGAGCCGCTTACGCCAGCAGTGGAATTACTGATTGCGCACCGTGACGGACTGATAGAGACAGATGAAATGGAACAGCAACTGTCGCTGCTGAAGCAAAATGATGTGCGAAGCGATTATGAGAAGTACCTCTATCGAAATGCCATTAACCAACAATACTCCATCAGCATTCAGGGCGGATCGGATTCACATCGCTACAACGTGTCAACTGGCTTTGACAGGAATATGGAGAACTTGACGCATAATGATTTCAGCCGCTTTACGCTGAATGCAAATAATACATGGTCTTTCTTCAGCGATAAACTGGAAGTGGGAGCGGGGTTATACTACGCACAATCGAAACGAAATAGGAACAACGATGGCTTCACAAACCTCCGATTTAATTCTACTTCACAGATGTATCCGTATGCGAGATTAAAAGATGATGAAGGCAGCAACGCCACGGTGATCAAAGATTATCGGCTGGGTTTTGTAGAACAGGCGCAGGCAGATGGATTGCTCAATTGGAAATATTCTCCGCTGGATGAGATCGACTTCCGCGACAACACTTCGCAATTACAGGACTACCGGATCAATACACGTTTGCAATACAAGTTCAACAAAAGCCTGAACGCTGAAATACTCTATCAATACTGGAACAGTACTACGGCAACGCGGGACAATCAGGTGTTAGGATTATATTCTACGAGGGATCAGATTAACAAGTTCACGCAGGTTGATGGGGATGGAAACTTAACGCATCCCGTTCCTGTGGGCGGAATACTGGATACGTATGACCAACGTTCATCGAGCTATAACTTTCGTGGCCAACTCAATTTGAGTCATGCGTGGGATAATCATGCAGTATCAGCATTGGCAGGATATGAAGTAAAAGAACTAAACTCGGACGCAAACTACTACCGATACTATGGTTACAACGATGACCTGGCCACCACACAGCTGGTAGATTACACTTCGTTCTTTCCGGCATACAACAATACGGGCCAATACATTTCCATTTATAACCGTGATGGAATTAGTTCGATGACCGACCGGTTTATTTCGTATTTCGCGAATGCGGCTTACACGTTTAAAAATAGGTACACGCTTTCAGCCAGTGCAAGAAAAGATCAATCCAATCTTTTTGGTGTGAAGGCGAACCAGCGCGGAGTGCCATTGTGGTCAACCGGATTGGCATGGACAATAAGCGATGAACCTTTCTATAAATGGTCGTGGATGCCTTACCTGAAGGCGCGTACAACGTTTGGGCATAATGGTAACATTGATAAGTCGGTAACGGCTTACACGACAGCGGTGAGTCTGGGATATAATGCACTGACCGGATTACCCTATAGCACGATCATTAATCCACCCAATCCTGAACTGCAATGGGAGCGCGTGAAGATTTGGAATGCAGGTGTTGACTTTGAAACAAAAGACAGGATACTGAGTGGAAGCATTGAGTATTATACGAAGTGGGGCGTTGACCTGATCGGTTCTTCTCCTTATCCACCTTCAACCGGAGTGACGGTGTTCAGGGGAAACAATGCCGATACCCGTGGACATGGAGTGGATGTAGTATTGAACACAACCAATGTGAACCGGGCTTTCAAATGGCAGACCACTTTTCTGTTCAGTCACCTGATTGAAAAAGTTACTTCCTATAAAATCGAGGCAGCAACCGTTAACTACGTATATAGTGGAAGTGGATCTTCCCTGATTGCGTATCCGCTGGAGGGAAAGCCGCTGTACGCAATCTATAGTTTTGATTGGGCTGGCCTTGATCCGGAAACAGGAGATCCGCAAGGGTATCTTGAAGGAGCCGTAAGCACAAACTATGCTTCTATCATCAGCAAGGCCACTACAAAATCCATCGTGTATCATGGTTCGGCACGACCTACTTCATTTGGCTCTATCCGGAATACATTCTCTTGGAAAAATATTTCCTTGTCTGTAAATGTGAGTTATCGCCTGGGATATTACGTCAAGCGAAGCTCAGTACGATATTCTAATATACTGAATGGACGGGTGGATCATTCCGACTATGCCAGCCGTTGGCAGAATCCCGGTGATGAGAACTCGACAGAGGTACCCTCCATGCCGGAGTTCACCGATCAGAACCGCGACAATTTTTATTTGAATTCTTCAGCATTGGTCGAACGTGGAGATCATATTCGCCTACAGGATGTCAACGTGAACTACACGTTGGACAGGAACCTGATGACACGGCTTCCGGTCAATAAGGTTCATCTTTATGCCTATGTCAATAACCTGGGTATAATCTGGAAAGCGACAGATGCTACAATCGATCCGGATTATCCAACCATGAAGCCGGTAACGACATGGGCCGCTGGAATTAAGATTGAATTCTAAACTTTCGTTTACTTCAAATGGATCAAAAATGAAAAACACTATATACAAAATACTCGCTTTATCAATCCTGTTGATTTCAGGATGCAGTGATGAGTTCCTTGAAAAGAAGCCAGACAAGTCACTGGTTGTGCCCACCACACTTGAAGACATGCAAGCATTGCTCGACAATGCAGACAGGGTGATGAACATTGTTCCAGCGATCGGCATGATTGCTTCGGACGATGCCTTCACCACCAGTAACGGATGGAAAAGTTTGCTGACAGCAACAGAACGCAACAGCTACATCTGGGCACTGGATACATACAACGGTGAAGCTTGCAGTGACTGGAATATTCCGTATCAACAGGTGTTCTATGCCAATGTGGTACTGGATGGCCTCAACAATATTGTTGAGACTTCTGCCAACGAAACGCAATGGAAGAACATCAAAGGCAGTGCACTATTCTTTCGCGCGCATGCGCTTCATCAACTGGCCGAACACTTTACCATGCCGTACGATCAGAGCAATGCCGAAACGCCATTAGGTGTTCCGGTCCGTTTAACAGCCGATATCAATGCCGAAGTGAAGCGAAGTTCACTGACGGAAACCTATCGGCGGATCATGGACGATCTCAATCTTGCGCTACCTCTTCTTCCTGCCACATCGATGTATAAAACAAGACCCACCGCTACGGCTGCGAAGGCTCTATTGGCACGGATTCACCTTTCCATGAATCAATATGAAGAAGCGGAAAGTTATGCGAGTCAATCGCTCGATGATAATAGCTTTCTGATCGATTACAATAATCTTAAACCTGCCGATGCCCGGCCGGTGCCGAGAATGAATGATGAAATACTTTTTCACGCACAGATGATTACCTATAGTTATGTAGTCTTTGCAACGACCTATGTTGATACGCTTCTTTATGCATCGTACACTCAGGATGATTTGCGCAAAGACATATTCTTCCGGCAGCGCAGCACAAACCGGTACACCTTCAAAGCAAACTACACTGGATCAACGCCACTGTTTGGAGGCATTGCCAATGACGAGGTCTATCTGATACGTGCAGAATGCCGGGTACGATTGAACAATGTATCCGGAGCGCTGGAAGATTTGAACACGTTGTTACAGAAACGATGGAAAGCAGGAACCTATATTCCGGTGACAGAAATTGATTCGCAAGCTTTGCTGGAAATAATCCTGGCTGAAAGACGAAAAGAATTATTGTTCCGCACCACACGATGGAGCGATCTGCGAAGACTGAACAGGGAAAGTAATTTCGCTGTAACATTGAGTCGTACGATTAATGACACCGAATATCGTTTACCGGCTGGTGATCTCCGCTATGCTTTTCCTATCCCTCCACAGGAGATACAGAACAGTGGCATTGAGCAGAATCCACGATAAATTTTGCTCATGACTCCAACGCGAAATGTAATGGTTGTTGATGACGATGACCTTGTTCACCTGATCAGTAAAAAGATACTCTCGGCCTACGCATGCATCAGTCATGTTTACAGCGCCTACAATGGAAAAGAGGCCATCGAACTTCTGCATCGCAGTTGTGAAGGTGCGATCAAAATTCCTGCGGTGGTCTTGCTTGATCTGCACATGCCGGTAATGAACGGATTTCAGTTCATGGAGGAAGTAAAACAAATGGATTGTCTCAAAGACAGTAAGGTGGTTACGGTCATGTTTTCATCTACCACCGATCCGAGGGAAATTGAACAGGCGCAATCACTGGGTATTGAGTACTTCTTTTCAAAACCGATAGTGATGGAGAAGATAGAGATGGTTTTTAAAAGGGAGTTCTGCTAAACAGAGCATGGATGAAGCTCATGTTTCATCCATGCTTTTATTCTGCACCTTGCCTTTATTGGGCAACGTACGTTCCCGCAACCAGCGTACCGGGTATCATTTCATTTTGCTGGTTGAAACGAGCCACACATTCGTCTGAACCGCTCAGACACGTATATGACTGACTCTCATTTATGGGAGTCCAGTTGCCATCGATCTTGGCCTTCAATGTTCCTACGGGAGGAGCGCTAAAGGCGTGAGTGACAAACGCAGCACCAATGGAGAAGAGGAATGCCATTGCAGGCAGAAATTTTCCAAAGAACTTTTTCATAACACTGGATACTTTTTTAACAACTCAAAAAGCATCAAACCGTCTATCGATTTTTTCAAAGTGCCTACTCTGTTTCAGGTTTTCAGCGTTCCCCTGCGCCCGGTGATCAGCCCGGCATCTGCGCAAATATTTTTCAGGTTATCGCTTGTCTTCGCTTTTGCTCGATGATGACTCCGGCAAGTGCCAGAAGAGTAATGACAATATTGAAGATGAAGTGAGCTTTCCACGATAGTGTATTCAGTATGCCACCACACGAGCAGGGAATGTAGGCGAATGTATTTGCCAGTATCAAGCCTACATATAAGGTAAAGGCAAGCATCAACAGGAATGCAAGCACGAATCCACAAAGTCGAACGGGCTTAATGATCAGGAAAATGGAAGTGGTTATTTCGGATACAGGAACTAACCACACAAGATTCTGCTTCAGTACATCTGGTAAGGGCTGATTCAACATCTGTTTGCGGAATGTATCCACGTCCAGAATTTTGCTGAGTGGCGTATAGGTAAAGAGAATGACGAACAAAGCTGTGATCAGCTCAATAGGAAGTTTTCGGATCATGGTAAAGAGTTTAGGTGATTGGTCGCTCTTTACTTCTATAACAGTTGGCAGAGAGTGTACCCTACCAGAGAAATCAAGAATCTGAATCCGCCTCTAGTAGACTTATTGAATCACTGTAGAGTTTCATGACAATTTCATCAAATGGAAGACCGTCATATTGACTAATTCCATCAAACAACACCCACCGCAATCTTACTACCAACCGAGTCAGAGTTTCCCTCAGGTGGACCTGAGATTTGATGTGCTCAAGTCCAGAATGTACCGCAAAATTACGTTGTGCGTACGCCTCGCTTATCACTCTTAGATAGTGTTCTTTTCGTACAATGAGTTCGCTTGAAGTAATGGTATGCCCGCGCTCATCCATTAAATAATTTAAAAATGGATGCTGAATACCTGACATGAGTGAAGGCAGATCGTCTCTCTTTTGCTTCCATAAATCAAGTTGCTGATGAGCTGTAATTCCTAAAAGCTTGCTGTTACCACTGAATGGATGAAACGCACTCCGAATATATTCCGTCAACCGATTCCTATAATATTGTTCAGCATTGAGTAAAAGCAAACTTGGTACTACTGTTTTGATTTGTTTATCACGGGATGATGTCAGGGGGATTATCGCCTCAAGGTATTGCCAAAAGATTGCTGGATTTCTATTAGCCAACGCGTCTAGGAACAATGGTTCGTAGAAGAGTAGTTTGCCTTTCGATTGCTCCTTGTAGTCTTTTAAGAATTCGCACGGATTATCCATAAGCCGCTCCAAATCCCTATCGTGAAATTCGTATCCATCATCCTTCCAGTCACTACTGAACCCACTGATTTCACTTAAGTCTTTTGAAAGCAAATATGTATAGGGATTCACTGTACAATTTATGTTAAGCCATGTGTTGATGAATTGAGTGGCTCTTCGGACTTTTTGCAACGATATTTTAGTTTGATTTTCCAAGCTTTGATAACTCGCGTGCGCAACTGCAAGCAACTGAACTTCGCTGTCAAAGAAGATATTTTTAGCTTCAGATTCTTTCCTGATTAATGCTATGGTTGGATGATCTGGCCCATAAAATGTTACGTTATCGTACTTAAAAAAGAATTCCCTTGGAGTCTTAAAGTTTGAAAGTTTAAAAATAAAATGATTCTCTTGAGGCGCTCTCTTTAGTAGATTGAGAAGCCCTCGAAGCTTATCCTCAGTGGATAACTTTTCCAGATAGGTTTTTCTTTCCGTGGGATCTAATACCAATTCGCTAGGGAGAGGAAATTTATTCTCGTCCGCATTGAGTAAGGTTGCAAACAGATGATCCTGTTCTTTTACGGAAATATCTCGAAATGCATATTCGCTTACAAGACAATTTACTAATTCAATAAAATCTGATTTGTGTTTATCCAGCGAGCAATTGCACTTAATCATTTTGACGATATTGTCTACAACAGATGCAAACATCTTGTTGTCAATTTCAACAGCTAATGATTTCAAACCAGCTAGAAATTCTGGGTGATCTGAAACCCATTTCTTTTGATTATTCTTTTCCTTCAGATACTCCTTTATCAGTGGAATAATTTTATCAAATGATTCTAACTCCTTAAGCAATCTATTATCTTCTTGCAGTAGAGGATGTTCGAGGTATAAAAACACATAATGATGGAAATGATCTGGATTATTTTCGATTTGATAGATTACTTTTTCGACTAAGGAAAGTTGATTCTCCACGGGTATCAAATCTAAGGAACCGCGGTGCCGAGCAGCATATGAAAAATAGTCGGCAAGAAACGCCAATTTTTCCTTGGCTAAGGGATCGTCAATTACAATACCGTGGAGAATCGCCATATGGTTCTATTATGAAGTTATTCCTTTAAAAGGTAAGGGTTTTCAAGTACTTCGAACTTTTGAATCTATTCATTCTCTTCTACAAGGGTTGAAAGAGAGTTTGTTTCCAGTATATCCAAAAACTCCTTCAACATCCGGTACCCCGACTGTGGTTTATAAGGAAGTTCATGCAACGGCATGTCTAAAATATTCTGTAGTGTTTTGAATCCGTTGGCTTTCGCCATCACCTTGAACTCCTTGCTTACGTCAAGATTTTTGATGGCTTTTTGAAGGATGGGATGAGTGATTTCCTGTGTCATACGTTGAGGGATTTTTGGAATGCTTAAAGTGAAAAACCGACAGGAATTTCCGCCAATGCAAAAGTAATCATCCCTGTTTTTAGAAAATCTTTAAAATATTTCTTCCTGATTTTGAGGTAGTTACCGGGTGTCCTAGGACAGTTGTGACTGTTTTAACAACGGGTTACAACCGTGATTTGAACCATAGATTTTCAAAGCAGAACAAATCATGGCAACCAATATTATTACCCCGGAGGACTTACAGGCTTTCAAAGTAGAACTACTCGAAGCTATTGAAAAGTTACTGTCACAACGACAGGCAGGTCCAGCACAACGCTGGCTCAAATCTCCGCAGGTTAGAAAGCTTCTGAACCTCTCACCAGGGACATTACAGAACCTGCGCATTAACGGAACGCTGCCCTTCTCCAAAATCGGAGGCGTCATCTTCTACGATTATGAAGACATCGAGCGAATCCTTCAGGAAAGGAAACGGAATACAGAATCTTCTTTTACCAACCCTCAACTACGAAGATCATGAAAAAAGAAAGTATAAGCTTACCGGAATTTGAAATGCTCACGGTCACACCCCGCGGTTTTCTGCGGGGAGCAAGATGTACAAATGTTAACACATTTGGCATCTTGCCTCATCGCCTGTCGGCTCTTCGGGGAATGAAGCCTCGGAACTCGGCTTCTGTGGTTTGCCAAAATCAATAAGTATGGGACAGCGAAAATACAGCAAGTCGGAGCCACTGGATCACCTCATTGGTGTACGGGTAACAGAGCAATTCTATAACAAGCTGGAAGGCCTGCGCAAGAATAGTAACTGTCAGACCCTAGGTGAATTTGCACGACAGATCTTACTACAAGAAAAGATCAACTGGTATCACAAGGACGTGACAACAGATGCCATGACTGTCGAACTGACAGGGATCAGGAAGGAGCTAAAGTCAATCGGTACAAACATCAATCAGGTAACGCGCTACTTCAATGGAACCACTATTCCGAATCAAAAAATATTTGAGGCGCTGAAGATACTCGATGAGTACAAAAAGGTATCAGACAAAATAGACAAGCTGTTAACAGTGCTGGATGGAATAATAAAATAATGGTAGCGAAAGTGATCAGTGGAAAAGATATACAGGGAGCGATCAACTACAACGAGCACAAGGTGATGGAAGGTAAAGCCACATGCATTCAGGCCAACCTTTTTAAGAAGGATGCGGATGAGTTGAACTTCTTTGATAAACTGAGACGGTTCACAGAACTCAATGAGCGCAACGGACGCACGAAGACCAACACACTTCACATCTCCCTGAATTTCGATATCACCGAAAAACTTGACAAGAATAAACTGAATATGATTGCAACGCAGTACATGGATAAGATTGGTTTTGGTGATCAGCCCTACTTGGTTTATGAACATACTGATGCTGCACATCCTCATGTTCACATCGTCACTACGCTCATTCAGGAAAACGGAAAGCGGATTCCCATCCACTACCTTGCAAAGAATCAATCCGAAAAAGCGCGGAAAGAAATAGAGATTGAGTTCGGATTGGTTCAAGCGCAAAGCAAAACGAAGGATAGGAGGGAAGTAATTCAACCAGTTGATGTTTCTAAAGCCATCTACGGAAAGTCAGAGACGAGACGGAGTATTGTGAACATCGTGAGCATGGTGACACGAACATACAAATACACTTCGCTTCCTGAGTTAAATGCTGTACTCAGACAATACAATGTCACCGCTGACAGGGGCACTGAGAGATCTAAAATGTTCAGCAAAAAAGGATTGCTCTATAGTCTAACCGATGAGAAAGGAAAACGTGTCGGGATACCGGTAAAGGCAAGCGCAATTAGTGGCAAGCCAACGCTCGCATTCCTGGAGAAACAATTCAAGCTAAACGAAGTATTGCGAACACCGCAGAAGGAACGACTTAGAAAGATGGCGGACAGAGCACTGCAAGCGCGGTCAGTGAATACAAGGGAACAATTCAAGACGGCATTGAACAAGATTGGCATTAATGTGGTGTTTCGAACCAATGCTGAGGGGCGCTCGTATGGTGTGACATTCGTGGATAACCGCGCACGTGTGGTGTTTAATGGAAGTGACCTTGGCAAACCATATACTGCAAGTGCAATACTCGACAAGCTCGCAGTGAAAGAAGATACCGTTAAACCCTACCGCCCAGGCTTTACACTTCATACTGATTCGGACAGTACAGGAATAGCGAACATCCTTCATGATGTAGTCACTGCCGAAGACTTTGACCGTAGTTCTCCGGAAGCAGCACTCAAACTCAGGAGGAGAAGGAAAAGAAAAGGACACAGACTCTAAACGTATCAGAATATGCAAACCGGAGAAAATGAACAAGCCTTGCGAAAGATCATTGACCTGACGCGGATATGCAGCATGGTCATATTGATTTTACACTTTTATTATTACTGTCATCATGCAATGTTCACGTGGGGTTACACGATGGAATTTATTGATCGCGTAATGATGAATATATCCGCCACAGGATTATTCAATTCGATCTGGAATTCAAAACTCTTATCCCTGGCTCTTTTGATTGTATCGCTTGTGGGTGCTAAAGGAAAGAAAGATGAGAAGATCAGCCTCTCCACATCATTGCAGTGCATGGGTATTGGCACCGTACTATTTCTGTTGGCTCATTTTGTTTTTGCACTCAGCGTTGACGTTTCTATTGAAAGCGGAGTATATATATTTCTGGTTATTGCAGGATACATACTTTTCTTAACGGGAGGCACTTGGCTATCGCGGTTGATCAAACTGCAACTTCGGAATGACATCTTCAACAAACTCAATGAATCTTTTCCGCAAGAGGAGCGGCTACTGGAGAATGAATACTCCATCAACCTCCCGGCACAATACCTTCTGAAAAACAAACCGCGAAGAAGCTGGATCAATTTCATTAACCCTTTCCGGGCACTGCTGGTCATTGGTACACCGGGAGCGGGTAAATCCTACTTTGTTATCCGGCACATCATTACACAACATATTCGCAAGGGCTTTAGCATGTTCATTTATGATTTTAAGTACGATGATCTTTCCATCATTGCATACAACACGTTATTGAAGTTCTCAAGTCAATACAAAATTGCTCCCCGATTTTATGTTATTGAATTCGATAAGATCATGCACCGGTGCAATCCGCTTGATCCGGTAACGATGGAAGACATTACCGATGCCAGTGAATCATCCAGAACAATTATGCTTGGGCTCAACCGCGACTGGATCAAAAAGCAAGGTGACTTCTTTGTCGAATCACCCATCAACTTTGTGACGGCAATTATCTGGTTTCTTCGGAAGTATGAGAATGGAAAGTATTGCACACTGCCACATGTAATAGAGTTGATGCAACTGGACTATAAAACAATGTTCCCCTTGCTTCGAACTGAACCGGAGATTGATGTTCTTATTAATCCATTTGAATCTGCCTATCGTCATGAAGCATGGGAACAACTGGAAGGTCAGATCGCTTCTGCCAAAATCGGTATGGCTCGATTGTCTTCGCCTCAGTTATACTATGTTCTTTCGGGTAATGACTTTACCCTTGATATAAATAATCCGGATGAACCCAAGATTGTGTGCATGGGTAACAATCCGCAGAAGCAACAGATCTTCGGTGCAGTATTGTCGCTATACATTTCCAGAGTCATCAAGCTTGTTAACAAGAAAGGCAAGATGAAGAGCAGTCTCATCTTTGATGAATTTCCTACGGTTTACTTTAATAACATTGACAGCCTCATCGCTACAGCTCGTTCCAACAAAGTAGCCACAACGCTTGCCGTTCAGGATTATTCGCAGTTAAAGAAGGACTACGGGCGTGACCAGGCGGAGGTCATCATGAACATTGTAGGCAATGTGATTTCCGGGCAGGTAGTAGGGGAGACCGCTAAGTTTTTGTCGGAGCGATTTGGAAGGATTGTTCAGGAGCGGGAAAGCGTTTCCATTAATCGTACCGACACTTCTGTTAGTCGGTCAACGCAGTTAGACGCTGCTATTCCACCCTCAAAGATTGCATCACTTTCTTCCGGAGAATTTGTCGGAATGGTCGCAGATGATCCTGATCAGAAGATTGCACTCAAAGTATTTCACGCAGAGATACTCAATGATCATGCTGCTTTAAAGAAAGAGGAAGAAAGCTACCAACCGATTCCAGCAGTAAGGAAAGTAAGTACAGAAGAAGTACAGCAAAATTATTTACGAATAAAAGAAGACATCCGCTACATCATCGCAGACCGCTTGCCTGATGCTGCATAACTTAATTCAATGACTATGGACATTTTAATATTCTCAGAGACTCTTCAAAAGCGCATGAAAGAAATTGAAGCCTCAGGATCAGACGATCTGGTGACAATGGGTAGAGCATTAACCGCTATGCGTGAAAACTTATCAGAGTTGAAACGCTTCACGGTGAACTATAAATTCACAGATGCGCAGGAAGAAGTAAAGTTCTTTAAAGAGATTAAGCCTGTTCTGTTATGCCAGTACATTTATTACAAGAAGAAATTCCAGATTATTCTCTTCGATTCGTTTCGGGATCGGAAGAGTCGTATGGATAACTATTACAAAGTCTTGCGCAAGCTTCAGCACTTCGCTTATAAATATCAATCATTCTACGAGTACTGCATGTCGGGCGCAACCTATCTCGACCAACAATACTTTCTTAGAAACAGTGCTCAGTATATGTCCGTGGAAAAAGATGAAAAGTTTTCCACACAATATGATGTTAAACTTGCTAAAATCCTGGCGCATGAACTGATCAAGGAACATATTCTAAATACCATTCGCCAATCAGAAAGCAATACCACCGATGTATCGTTCAATGCCCTTCAATGGACAGCGCAGAAGGTAGCATTGGTAGAGTTGATCTATGCACTCCATGCAGCCGGGGTGTTCAACTACGGCAGGACCGATGTGAAGCAGATTGTGAATTGTTTCGAAACGATGTTTTCCATTGACCTGGGAAATTATGCTAGGGTGTTTTCAGAAATCAGAATCAGGAAGAAGGCACCTACGAATTTTATTGATCATTTGAAGCAGCGACTGATGATAGCTCTTACGAATGCCAACTAAGGTGATATAGATCTCACGAGAGGTCATCGTTATACATGTTCTCCTTTTGAAATGGAAAATCGCTTAAATGGAAAATGAATATTTGGTCTGTATCTGAGTTCCGTTCAACACTTACTGTTGATACAACTCGGTGTCATCTTTTCAAATTCGCAATCCTGCGATTGACACTTCTCTAGGGATTGGGTTAGAAACAGGTGGAGCGTGTTCGATGAAGCAACAATCGATTTATTAGGGAAAGAAGTACATTTTTGTTGGCCTCTGAAGAAAAAAGTGAAACAGGTAAGGCCCATACAGCAGTGGAAACCAATAGGGCGTAAAGAAAATTGGGCTATTGGAAAGTGTCCATATTATATTTCATCTTTTATATCAGTTATTTTTCCGTTTATCATTTTATAGGTGCTTTGCAGGTTCAAATATATCCATTCTCCTTCTTTAATGTTATAGTATAGCGATCGCCCCAACGATCCTTTCAAGAAAACCTGCAGTATCAATGTATCGAAAGTACTTTCTATTACTGTGAATGTTTTTTTATGACTTTTAACAAAACTTAATTCTTTTTGAACTAAGTCCATAAAAGATTGAATTCCTACTGCTGTTTCAACAACGCCTCCATCAATGATCTTCTGGTATCGGATACCAGTATCAAGAAATGTCATCATGCGATTTAAGTCCGAGTTATTATACGCGTCAATTAATTCTTTGGCGATAATAAAAATTTCATCTTCTCGAAATGTGTACTTTTTCACAAAACTTTTTGGTTAATGAAAAATGTTAATATTACAATTAGATCCTTTAATACAGATTCAAGTAGTTAGACATATGTCATTTAAAGATAATCAAGAAATTTAGAATTTAAACCATATCGGTGCAGGTTTTCCGATTATCGTGATTGGTGAACAAGAAGCGTGCGGTTGAGTCTCATCGCATGGGATATGGTGATGTTGTGTTAGTTTCCCTTTGATGCCGTATCAGAAGTTAAAGGCCGCCGTTTGTAATAGCAGGAGACAAAATAAAAAGAGCCGCCTGAAAACCACAGCGACTCTTTTACGCTTTGCCTATGTTACTACTCCTAAACTTCAAACATTCACATTCTTCAATTGCAATTGAGGTGCACGTTTCTTCTCGGACTTAATCGGCCTCACGATTTTATGCACCGCTTTAGAAATTGTCCATACGGGATATCCCGCTGAGATCATATTGCCTGGCGCAGATTCTTTAGTAATGTGATTGCTGGTTAAAAGCACTTCCTTCGATAACGTCCATGAAGGATAGCCCACCGAACTAACAGTGAGCAGATGCTCACCCAATAGCCAATCCTTGTTGCTGATCTTTTGAACTTCCTTGGAAACAGGTCGATGATTTCCTGCACTTTGCGCAGTTGCAAAAAAGGTCAGCAGTGAAAAGAAGCTGACAAGAAATATTACATTGTACGTTCTCATAATTTTAAGATTTAACATTATTTTAAATTACTTTTTACTTCAGGGATTTAGCTTGGTCAACTTAACAAATCAAGCTAAAATGCTGCCCTTGTTTATATAACAAAGGTAATTACTTACCCAAGAAGAGATTCTGATATAAGTCAGATCATAACCTGACTTTTTCATAGTTAAACCCCTGACTTCACTCAATCAAAAAAAAATCAGCCGTTATTCGGTTTTCGATTAGCCGCAAATTTCACCTGGCATTAAAATATAACATTCAGCCAAAATAATTTTCTCTTATGCGCTCTTGATTTGCGTTATTACAAATGATGTTCAAGACAAGGCTAAATATTATTTTCTTACTGCTGCTGATATTTGATGCGGTCAGCAACGCGCTGTTTGGACAAAGTACATATAAATCAAAAGAGGGCTCTTTGTCAGTAACGGGCGAGTACCTCGGTCACACGGTTGTTGCGCACACCAAGAATGTGGAAGTTTTTATGGATTATGAAACTGCAACCTTCACACTCATTCTTGTTCCCGCAGAACTGCACACTGGCATCGATTCACTGGACCTGCAATTGCAGGGACTGACGACACCGTTTGTTTTGAACGGTAAGCTTTCTCTGATACGGATTACAACTACAACGCATGTACCACAAAGCTTTAGCTTTTACGGAACATTAGGGACTACGCAAAACGGAAAAGTTGAGGTAACAGGAGTGGGTTGGCTAAAACATATTGGAGGCGGTGAAGAACTGGCCTGCGAGCTCGCTTTTTATTTTGACGTAGACGCCCGTAGTGCCGGTCTGCATAAAATAGTTGAATCGGCCGAGGATCAACATCTGGTGAAAGTTCAGTTTTTTGAAACGATTTTAAGGAGAGCATACTGAAAGCATAATTAAAACTTTAAGGTTATGAAAAATCATTTGTTATGGATGATCATTGGCTGCGGGTTGCCGCTACTACTCATTTTTCTTCTCCCAGTTTTTGGCATTAAGTCGAACATGGGGTTCTTATTGTTTATGATCGTGTGTTTTGCATCCCATCTCTTTATGATGCGCAACATGGATCATAAAGAAAGCGATAACAAACATCCACATCACTAAAAGAAAATTATGACACAAATTCATGTTAAACGTTTTGGCTTTGCGTGCGGCATCACCGGGGTTATACTATACCTGGGATGTGTTCTGCTGATGGCTACAGTCGGACAGGAAGGCACGATCCTGTTTTTCAATAGACTGTTGCACGGCATTGAGGTTTCATCTATCATCAGGATGAATGTTCCCATTACGGAAGCGCTGATGGGAATTGCTCAAACTTTTATCCTTGGCTGGCTGGTAGGTGCTTGTGTTGCGGCATTTTATAATGTTACCCTGAAGCGATTTTGAGCTGGGTCAACTTTTTGCATTGCATTAACTTATAATGATATGAAAGCAAAATCCTATACAGGTGTGCTACTTACAGCCATGTTTCTAAATGCTTGCAATTCATTCACTAATCTGACGGTGAAATATGATAAAGAGACTGATTTCGATCAATTTAAAACTTATGCCTGGCTGATGGATAATGATCGGTCTGGAAACAATGACTTCGACAACGATTTTATCAGGCAAAGGATTCGGAACTACATCGGCCACTGTTTGAAGGAACGCCAATATGCAATCGACACCCTTGAACCGGATTTATTGGTACGGGTAAAGTGGATGGCCGAAGCCAGACAAATCGCCACGCCCGATGTGACTGAACGCCCCTTTTATTACGACCGCATTTACTATGATGACCCTTACGCACCAAGGTTATCTTTAAGAATTTCCAAGCCCTCGCAATTTAATTATCCAAATCGCTTTCCAATCACAGAGGGTAAGCAAACGTATTATCATAACGGTGTAGAAGTGATCTTTGTAGATAACAGGACAAAGGAGGTAGTATGGAATGGCTTTTCAAGCGATGATATTTACGATCCAAAAACTATCGACAAAGAATTACATCCATCTATTCATGCCATGATGAAAAAGTTTCCTTTAAAGAAGTGACTGGTCGGGCACCCCTGATTGGATGGTAAGAGAAATCTGAAATATTAAAATTAAATTAACCATTTATGGAGCCGGCTTTAATCACTAAATCTATAATAACATGCCCAAAATGTGGTCACGCTAAAGAAGAAGAAATGCCAATAAATGCGTGCCAGCATTTTTATGAATGCGAGAACTGCAAAACCTTGCTTAAGCCAAAGGAAGGCGACTGTTGTGTGTTCTGTTCTTATGGAAGTGTTAAGTGCCCCCCGGTTCAGAAGGATGAATCTTGCTGCTTGTGAAATCTGTTAAACTGAATAAGCAGGATCGCGAACAATTCAGATGGACTTAAAAAGTACAGAATACACGCTGCCTAAAGCAAGTTTTTTTGACTATCCTCTTGCTCTCACTTTAAATTTATTTCTCCGCTTCTGTCCATATCGGACAGTCAATGTGATTGACAACATCCTCGGCAATACTTCCGCTTAGTAAATGATTCAACCCTTTTCTTCCATGAGTAGACATAGCGATCATTTTATTTCTAAATTTTAAAGAGAAATCTATAATTCCACTTTCCTCGTCCGTGGCATTATAAATATTGAGGCTATAATTTTTGAATTGATTTTGTTTTACAAATTCACTCAACCGCTTCTCTGTAACCATATCCCTGTCAAAATTAGCAGGTGTATTTACGTATAAAATGTGAAGCTTTGCTCTAAAGAAACTTTGCAACGTTTTCACTAGGGAAACTAAATTTTTATGCTTCAAATCCAGATTGGTTGGAAACACAATATTTTTGATCGAAGACGCCCTTTCAGATTTCTTGATGGCAATTACCGGTACTTTAGCAGTCCTTACGATTTTCTCGGTATTCGATCCGATCGCATACTCCCGGAAACCGCTGATGCCATGTGTTCCCATGACAACAAGGTCAATTCTTTTTTTATCAACAAATTTCATAATTGCCGAGGTCACCAACCCTTGTTCAACGTGTAAATGAATTTTTGTCTTTCCTCCCCATTTGGCCTTTATCCTCTCAAAATTCTTATTGACTTTTTCCTTTATTCCTTTAAGAAAAGCTTTCTCGTAGACTTGAACGGGTACCAACAACGAGTTATGGATGGCTGGCAGTTCTACTATATTCAGCAGAAAAACTTCTCCTTTGCTGATGGAGGCAATTTCACAAGCAAATCTGAACGCTTGAACAGCGGTATTAGAAAAATCACAAGGAACAAGTATCTTTTTCATGAACGTAGATTTTCGAATAAGCTCTTCAATTTATTGAAATTTGGTCACAAACCTTAACGCAAAAATGGCTATAAGCCATTTTAAAAGGCGTTTATGTAAATGGCCGTCAAATACCTGACAAAAATCATCTGTTAAAGACAGGAAATATCAACTTATCCAACATTAAAAAGTGCCTAATTACTCGTGAAGTATATGACTTGAACATGGATCACAAGGCTAACGGAGTAATCACTTAACCATTAAGGGACGTTTTGAAAGTAAAGGAGTATATCGGTTTTAAGTGGGTCAATAAATCCGGAAGCCTGGAAAAAAACTCCAACAGCCACTATAAACAAGTTTTGGTAATGAGCATGAATATTAAACTTGGAGCTATTGTAACAATTTTCTGGTTGTTTGGGCATAACCAGACTTTCGGCCAAACAGCTGACGAAATAGTCGGAAAATCAGAGAACGTTATGCGCGGTAATACAATGCATGGTGTAATGAGAATCAAAACCATTCGCCCAAGCTGGTCGCGTGAGATGCGCATAAACATCTGGTTAAAGGGCAACGACTTCGCTATGGTTCTGGTGAAGTCCCCGGAGAAAGATAAGGGAATTACTTTTCTCAAACGAAAAAAAGAAGTATGGAACTGGATGCCAGACATTGAAAGAACGATCAAGCTTCCTCCTTCCATGATGGCGCAGTCGTGGATGGGCACAGATTATTCTAACGACTATCTGGTCAAACAGTCATCTCTCACGCTGGATTTTGAAAGTCTATTGGAAAAAGATTCAACGATTGATTCACGGAATTGTTGGAAGGTGGTTTTAACTTCAAAAGAAAATGCTGCGGTGGTTTGGGGGAAAGTAATATTGTTCATTGACAAGACAGATTATTTGCAACTACGAAACGAATATTATGATGAGGATGGAGCAATCCTGAATATTGTGAATGCCAGCAAAATCCAGAATATGGGTGGAAGAATGATCCCGACAGTGTTCGAGATGATCCCAACCGATAAGACTGGAAATAGAACCGTGCTCACTTATGAATCAGCTTTGTTTGACACAAATATAGAAGATACGTTTTTCACAACTGCAAACATGAAACAAATCCGATAGAATAATGTTGCTGAAACTTGCATGGAGAAATTTATGGCGCAACCGCAGCCGCACATTGATAACAATGGCTTCAGTGTTCTTTGCTGTTCTGCTGGCAATATTGATTGATTCATTGCAGCAGGGTGTCTACGGTAATCTCATTAAAAACGCAGTAAATTTCTATACAGGATATATCCAGATCCATAAAACGGGATACTGGGATGAACGCGTGCTGGACAACACAATTGTGGATGGTGATGAAACGTTATTAACGGTGAAAAATGACAAGCAAGTAAAATACATTTCTTCACGGCTTGAATCATTTGTACTGGCTTCTCATGGAGAACAAACAAAGGGATGTTTTTTGTCAGGTGTCGATCCAGAAAAGGAAGCAGTAATGATCTCTCTCAAAGATAGGCTTATCGAAGGAACGTATTTCTCTCACAACGACAAGGCGGTGCTTATTGCTGAAGGGCTGGCCAACAAATTAAAGGTAAAGGTGCTGGATACATTGGTAATCATTGGCCAGGGATACCATGGCGCAACGGCAGCTGGCAAATATCCAATCAAGGGCATTTTAAAATTTGCATCGCTGGAGCTAAACGATGCTTTTCTTTTTCTTCCTCTTTTGAAAACGCAGGAACTCTTCTCGGCCACCGGAATTCTTACATCTTATGTTCTTATTCCGCACAATACCGAAGATCTCGATATTTTAAAAAATCAACTGTCTTCCACATTAGGCAAAGAATATGAGGTTCATACCTGGAAGGAATTACTTCCCGGCCTGGATGAACACATAAGGATGTGTACGGCTGATGGATACATTTTCATAGGTGTGCTTTACGTCCTTGTTTCTTTTGGAATTTTCGGAACACTACTGATGATGATGGCTGAGCGCAATAATGAGTTTGCTATGATGGTGACTATTGGCATGAGAAGACGACAGCTCGGCCTGGTAGTGCTGGCAGAGTCCGTTTTTATCACACTTCTCGGTTGTATGCTAGGGGCAGTAGTGGGGATACCGTTAACCTATTATTTTAAAGTCAACCCGATTCCCCTGGGCGGCAAATTTGGAGAAGCCTATGCGCTACTTGGATTTGAGCCGAATCTTGTTTCGTCCACTAACCCGGAGATACTGATGGCCCAGACAACAATAATTCTGGTCATTGCCATAGTGCTTTCTTTTTATCCATTATTTAAGATTCTAAGGCTAAAGCCAGAGCAAGCATTAAAAAAATAAAAATATGATCTTCATCATAGCATGGCGGAATATTTGGCGCAATAAAGCACGAAGCGGTGTCCTGATTGCCTCTATTATTACAGGAATTTGCGCGGGTATTGTTCTTACCGGTATTATGATGGGCATGTATGTACAAAGGCAGGATGACGCTATTAAAAATGAAGTTTCAAATTTTCAAATACATACGAAGGAATTCAGGATTGATAATAATCCTGCTTATATAATTCCTAATAGCTGTTACGTGATGAAGACCCTCTTAAAAAATGAAGATGTCAAAGCGTTATCAGGCAGAGTAATTACACCGGGGATGATACTCACAGCAGGAAGCAGTGCCGGAGTGAAAATAAATGGTATAGTTGCGGAGGATGAAGCGAATACAAGAGGGCTTGACAAAAAGTTAACGTCCGGGTCATACCTCGACACAATAAAGTACAATCAAATCCTCGTTGGAGAAAAGCTTGCCCGAAAGATGCAAATGAGGATTAAGTCACGCGTAGTGCTCACTTTTGAGGATACGGACGATAATGTCGTGTCAGCTTCGTTTCGTGTAGCAGGCTTCTTTAAGACTACCAATCCTGCGTTCGATGAATCAGTAGTATATATAAACAAAAAAAGCCTTGCCGATCTCCTGCAAAGTGGAAATGATGTCCACGAAGTAGCCATACTGTTAAAAACGAAAGAAGCTGCGGCTTCAGCAATTTCGAAAGCGAAGAATCAGTTTCCAAACTTGCTGGTGGAAGATTGGCGCGAAATTGCTCCTGAAGTTGGATTGATGATCGATATGGGAGCCGGGATCTCAAAAGTTGTTATTGTCCTGATCCTGTTTGCCCTCGCTTTTGGTATAATCAATACCATGCTGATGGCAATGCTTGAGCGAACTTACGAGATAGGCATGATGATAGCACTGGGAATGAACAAGCTTAGGTTATTCACGCTGGTGGTGCTGGAGACAATCATGCTGGTATTGGCAGGAACACCCTTTGGACTTATCCTGAGTTATGCTATCGTCCGATATTATTATGTGCATGGGATTGACCTCGGACAATATAGCAAAGGATTGGAGACTTTTGGCATGACACATATCGTCCGCCCACACGTATTGCCTTCACAATATTTTTATATTCTCCTTCTGGTATTTATTACGTCTCTGATCTCAAGTCTTTTTCCTGCGAGAAAAGCCTTAAAAATTGATCCTGCTGAATCCATAAAAAAATAGACTATGCAAACTGTAATCGAAGCACATAATCTTACCAAGATATTTAATCCGGATACCATTCCCGTCAGGGCCATCAGTGGTGTGGATTTAACAGTAAAGCAAGGTGAGTTCACTGCGCTTGTAGGTCCTTCAGGATCGGGAAAAACAACTTTGTTAAACATGTTCGGCGGACTCTACAAGCCAACTGCTGGCACCATCATCATTGACAATGTTGATATTACGAAACTTTCTGAAAATGAACTTATTCAATTTCGATTATTCAACATTGGGTTCGTGTTTCAATCTTACAATCTTATTCCTGTCTTATCCGCAAAAGAGAATGTTGAGTTTATCATGCTGCTTCAGAAAACATCAAGACAGGAACGGGAAGCAAGAGTAGAAAGCCTTCTTAAAGACGTTGGATTATCTGATAAAGTGAATGTACGGCCTGCACAACTTTCAGGTGGACAGCAACAACGGGTAGCAGTTGCACGTGCTCTGGCATCGAAACCCAAATTCATACTCGCTGACGAGCCAACGGCCAACCTTGATTCAAAATCTGCTACGAACCTGTTGGACATCATGTCTCAATTAAATAAAGAGGAGAGCATAACATTTCTCTTCTCAACCCACGATCAACGAGTGATTGAACGCGCCAGGCGGGTTGTTACATTAGTGGATGGAAAAATTACAACTGATATTGAAGTTGAGAAGCTTGCTACGGTAGCCTGATCAGTATGAAGCTGTTGAAGACAATATTGCTCGCAGCTTTTTTCTTCTGGCCTCCGGGGAGTTCATATGGGCAGGATTCTACATACATAGAGTTCAGCGGTTATGTAAAAGATCTTCAAACCTTTTCCTTTGTCCAGGATGCCGATTCTATTTTTCTCACAAATCTGATCCACAACCGTATGAATTTCTCTTATCAGGTCAGAAAACATTTCTTTTTTAACGCAGGACTTCGCAATCTTATCTACACGGGTGATCAGGTAAAGTATACTCCTGGCTTCAGAAAGATGATAAGTCAGGATGATGGCTATTGGGACTTGACAAACGTGTGGGTGGAAACGAATTCTCTTGTATTTGTTTCAACACTCGACCGGTTTAATGTGGGATGGAAGTTTAAAAATGGATCGGTTCGTGTTGGAAGACAGCGAATCAATTGGGGAATAAATACAATCTGGAATCCGAATGACATTTTTAACACATACAATTTTCTGAACTTCGATTATGCAGAACGGCCCGGCAGTGACGCAGTACAGTTTCTGTATAATTTCAAAAAACAATCTAACCTGGAAATAGCAATATCCCCTGCAAAAAATGATTCGTCCTGGATTGGAGCTGTAAAATATGGAATGAATAAATGGGGTTATGATTTTCAATTCATAACAGGAAATTATAAAACCGATATCGTGGCGGGTCTGGGCTTTGCAGGAAACATAAAAGAGGCAGGTTGGAAGACGGAGATCTCATACTTTCATCCTAGAACGGATTTAAGAAGTCCCGGCAGTATGAGTATTTCTTCTGGTATTGATTATGGCTTTAGCAATGGCTTGTATCTTAATGGATCATTCTTATACAATTCAGAAGCGCCAAATCAACTATATGCTTTTGGCCAATTAGGTAACTTCAGGCTTACCCCAAAGCTCCTCATGCCAGCCCGATTCAATTTCCTTATCCAAGCGGTAAAGACATTCACGCCATTGTTCAGCGGTAACTTTTCGGTAGTGTATTCACCTAAAGTCAGATTACTAATACTGCTTCCGTATTTAACATATTCCGTTGGTGAGAACTGGGATCTTGATTTGGTAGTTCAGTCCTTTTTCTCAGAGAATACGCAAAAGGATTTTATCACCCTTGGAAATTCAGTGAATCTAAGGATTAAATGGTCTTATTAAGAGATGAACTGATATTTAAGAAATACAAGAAAACATTCTGTATAAACAAAGGCTCACACAGGTTCTGGTAATAAAAATATTTAAGGCATCTGGCTGCGTGTTTTTCAAAAAAGAGCGCTAATCGATATTTTCATCGATCTCCTTTGCCTCTTCACTTTCTTTACTAAAAAAACAATGAACGACACAGCCATGAGATTTGTTAGGGTATCCTGCTGCAACTCTGGAGACTTCCTTTCCTGCAGCCATTACCACCCCATCACCACCGGTAGTATAAACAGCTCCTTTTGTTGTTTTGAAACTACCGTCTTTTTGAATTACGCCTATGATCCCTTTTCCATTGGCAGTTCTGACGTCACCTGTTTCGGCAATGATACCGATTACTTTTCCTGTTACATCACATATTTTCCCGTCCTTGGTAATGTAGCCAAGTTGCTTTCCCTTTTCGTCTACAACTTTGCCATCAGCAAGAAGTTTAGGATGCATGCCCCGGTGCTTGGGAGGGAGTTCCTGAGATTGAGCGAATGAACATGCGAAGACCATCAGCATGAACACTAAAATTGTTTTTGTTTTCATGGTATTTATCTGTTTTAATTGACGATGCTCAAATATCAGGGAAAATTCTAATTAAAGCCTTCTCTTTGGAAGGAGGTGAGCTGATAAAGTCAGTTTAGTAAAATTTGCTACGACAAATTTTATTCCACAATCGTTTGCGTTGCCCCGTTCGCTTTAAATGACCTCAGTAATTTGCCTTTGGAGAATCACGAATTGCTGTGGCTGAAGGGTAAGTTGAATATAGTTTCTACTCATATCTTCGTTTGCATGGATGGGAACCTTCCCTGTATTACCCCACAGGAAATCTAAAAATTTGTCTCCGTTATGCTCAACCTCGACATACTCAGTTCTGGTTTCAGACGCTGATATGTTAAAGGCAACCACAATCTCATCATTAAAGAGCACGCGCGAGAATGCCAGGAGACATTCTTTACATTCCGGCAAATGAAACCTGCTGGCATCAGTGGAGACAGCTCTCATATACATTCTTCCGAACTTTAGTGCTGGAATCTTTTTTCGAAGGTTTGCAATTTGCGCTATGCTTTTATACAACTGAGAATCTTTATTGAGTGCATTCGTGGTGTCATCCGTAAAATTGAACATGGCTTCGCGCACAAAAAAATCTCCTTCACCTGACCCGTCAAAACCCTGTTCAGTTCCATAGTAAATACATGGAGAACCCAGGGCACACAACAGAAATCCAATACCAGCAATAATCTGCTTGTCATTAGCTTCTTTTCCGAAGCGATTCTTGACAGCTTGCCCCACCTGATCATGGTTGTCAAGGAAGGTGACTAAAAATTCTCCAAAATCTCCCCGGTTCACGGCATTATTTCTTAGCGATTCGTATCGTTCAATAAGTCGTTCTGGAGAAGCTTTACCGAGGATGACATCGGGTAGTATATGGTGCAGTGGAAAATCCAAAACTGAATTGAGTCCATAATAAATTGTTTTATCATTTACAGCTACTGGGGTTTTAGGTCCGATGTAGCTGCTATACATGCTTTCCGGTCCCACAAGTTCACCAAATAAAAAGAAATTCTTCTTCCCCAGTTTGTAGGCATATTCGCGTATCGAAGAACAAAACCTGCTGATGGCTATTTCACTCATGTGTTTGACTGCGTCAAGGCGGAAGCCATCCACATCAACCTCGCGTATCCAATATGCATGAATTTTGACAAGCAGTTCCTGTAACCATAATGATCGTGGCGAGTCATCTAATTCAAAAGTTTTCAGGTCGCTGAAATCTCCGTCACGCGTTTCGGGCAGTGCCTCAAAATTCCGGATCCTACCTTTGCGCGCATACAATTCAGGGTTCCGGAGTTCAATGGGTACTGGCCGATCTTCATATCGCCATCCGCCAAAAGGAAAAACGTTTCCTTCAAAATAGTAATAGGGTAAGTCTCCCGGATAATACCAATTATCACCAGCGTGGTGCAGCACAATGTCGAGGAAGACGCGCATGTCAAGTGCATGTGCTTTATTTACCATTTCTTCGAGATCGTCTTTTGTTCCGAACCGCTTATCTACTTCAAAATAATTTTGAACCGCATAACCATGATAGGATTGTGGATTATTCTCAAATAGTGGGCTTAACCATAAAGCGGTGCATCCCAAATCATGAATGTAATCAAGGTTATTGATTATTCCCCGGATTGTTCCACCACAGAATTTTTGGAGTTGATCAGCACCTCCATAACCTGATTGACGACCAGTACCTTTATTGGCAGACCGATTATGATTGTCGTGAAAGCGGTCTACCAAAAGGAAATAGATGAATTCTTCACGCCATTCGCGATGACAATTCTTCCAGTACTTTTTCCCTGGTTTTGGCTGAAGATTTACTTCCTGCATTGATTTCATAGTCTCCTAAAGTTTAGCTCACCCAATTGACAACTAAAAGGATTACTGCAAAGACGATCCAAATGAGTAGCCGGGTTAAATAGGTTTGGCCGGTAACCCTTTTCCCTTCTTCATCTCTTATTAAATAGATACCGAACATCCCGACATTGTACACCGTTACACCTAATATGAGCAGCACAGCCTCGGTTCCATGGAAATGAGTGTATAAATATATCCCGATAGACATACCTATAAGCAATGCACCAAGCCCAGAGCATATGTGAAAAAATTCTGTTTTATCTATTCCTTTCATATTTTGAAGGTTAATGTTCTGACATTGTTGATCATCCTGAATTTACTCAAAATAAATCCGAAGTTGTTCACCACATAATCGCCAAATTATGCTGCACGGTTGAATCCGGTTTTTCCAATAAAAGATTGCTTCAACTTTAAAACAGGCTGTTCACACAATGTATCCTTGACTTTAAATTCTGAAACAGAATAGCCTACTACTTTCCTGAATTGATTGGATAAGTGCTGTACATTAGAATACCCCAGCCGGTATGATATTTCGCTGAGTGTCAATTCGCCCTCGCGAAGCAAGCGTTTAACGCGCTCGATTTTTTTCTCGATGGCGTACGATTCGATTGTCTTATTTTCATTCTTGCTGAAAAGTTTGGTCAAACTGTAATAATTCCTGGCAAGCTGGTCGGCCAGGAAGGCAGAAAGGGTGCTTAATTTATTTCCGGCCTCCAATTCATCGAGATACTTTACGATTTGCACTTTTATCTCTTCCATTGTCGATTCGGTTTTATCGTGTGCGATATAAAGACCGGCCTCGTTAAGTTTTTTTTCAAGTATGGGTAAAACCGATTCGCAGGGAGCTGAGAAGGTAACATGTCCCAATTCGACCTTACACGGAGAGGCATTCAATTGCTGAAGCACTTGCTGTACAAAAATGATGCAGCGCTCACATACCATATTTTTTATATGAAGGTCAAAGGTTTTCATGACGAATATATTTTTAGATCTGAGTGTTTAAATGAATATTAAAGAAGGCGACTAAAGTATGGTCGCTTCTAAGACAGCACACAAGGAACATGCTCTGAAGAGTAAATCAGATCAGAAAGGAACTTATCAGGATTCTTAAATAATTACCAGTAGTTTTAGGAGGAATTTTAGGGGGAATATACTCGGCATTTAAATACTCTTCCGTTGCTATTAAATACTTATAATCTGACAGCACGGAAAGAAATATTAATGTTGGTCCTGGCGTTTTTGCAATCGTGGTATCATTGGCTTTGAACAAGGACTGATAAAACTGATTTGTGATGTCATCACAACAATTGTCCTGGTCGTCTGAAGCAGAGTCATGTGAATGATCGTGTGTGGCTCCGGAGTCGTGATGGTCGTGTTGGGCATGATCGTGCCTTTGATGGTTATTTTCAGTATCCTCTGCTTGACTGGACGCTAATTGCAAATGACTTTTCCTGTTAAGCAGAAGGGTACGATCCACACTGCATACAAAATCACATGCGATCACCGCCAAAATTGAAATGGCAAAGGTTATTGCAATAATTTTCTTAAAATGCCTTATGGGTGCCAAACGTGTCATCTAATGGCTAAATTAAAGCAGCCTGATTTGGATGAGTATGATTGCAGTCTTATTAAAAGGTGATTTTTATCATTTTATGCAAAAAGGGTGCATTAAGCAGGAATCGCTTATTGGCATCAAACGCCTTGACCGGCTTGCCTTTCCATGAGCGTAATTATTCTAAGACGGCTGAATCCCTAGATTAAATTACATTCTCCCAAAAAAGGGAAATAATGGATTAATCTGTATTTTTTATCAGGGCTTTAAAAATAAAAATGACTAGAACAAGCACCGCTAAAATCAGCGAGGCTGTTGCAAAAGGACCAGAAATAGCGTTGGCAAGGTAAAGCAGGATAATTGAAATCGCCAAAACCAATTTCACGATCCTATCAGCGGTTTCAAGACTCTGTTTCATAATCTTTCCTTTTTCTTTGATTGAATTTACGTGCTGTTGCCAAATTTTACACTGACAAACATCATCAATCAGAAATACAGTTGCAGGCACCTTGAGAACAAGCTACCCGGGTTGAAGACTAAGTATTATGGGAAAAGATCGTATTAAGTAATTCGCAAAAGAGAGTGAGCTTAATTTGTTTTGGTGCCAAGATTTGTAAATAACTGATTTTTCTAATGATGTGTTAATTCATTTTCTGGCTTATTGCCCTTTTCCCATGCCTCCAGGTTCGCCATTGTGGTAGTCGCAATATTTTCCAGGGCTTCTTTAGTTAAGAAAGCCTGGTGGCCTGTAATCAAAACATTCCGGAAACTTAACAGCCGGGCAATAACATCATCCTGTAAAACTTCCTCAGAGTGGTCCTGGAAAAACAGATTGGCTTCCTCTTCATATACATCCATTCCAAAGCTTCCGATGTGCCTTGTTTTAAGAGCATCGATCACATCTTTTGTATTGACCAACGCACCTCTGCTCGTGTTGATCAGCATCACTCCAGGGCGCATGAGCCCGATGGTTTTTTCGTTTATGATATGCCTGGTTTCTTTGAGAAAAGGAACATGCAGTGTAATAATATCGCATTGGCGACAGAGTGTTTCCAGATCAACATACTCAACTTGATACGCCTTTACAATTTTCTGATTTATCTGCTGATCATATGCTAAAATCCGGCAGCCAAGCCCGTGCAATATTTTTGCTACTACGCTTCCAATTTTTCCAGTACCAATAATGCCTGCTGTTTGACCATTCATATCGAAGCCGACAAGGCCATCCAATGAAAAGTTCGGTTCCATGATGCGGTTGTGCGCAGAAATAAGTTTACGGTTCAAAGCAAGCATCATCGCTACGGTGTGCTCAGCAACTGCATACGGTGAATAGCCGGGAACATTGGCAACGCGAATTCCAAGCATTTGCGTGTGCTTCAGGTCGACATGATTGAACCCTGCGGATCGGAGGGCTATAAATCTTACACCCAGTTTATAAAGAGAATCCAAAACAGGCGCAGAAGCATCATCGTTAACAAACAAGGCTACTTTCATTTATCACGATTTTTTGCTTTTTAATCAGTTTTGAATTAGACCCATTTTGTAAGGGTATGTCCTGAGACTTATTTTTATTATGCTCCGATAACCGCATTTCGAAGTCACTCAGTACATTCATGTAGTTGATATAAGCTTCGTATGGTGTGCTATAGTGATTGAAATATTTGTGAACATCTCCATCCGCAAAATATTTTGTACACATGTAATAGAAATGATCACTGGTTTGTAAGTACCTCCATTTTCTGATCAGCCCATTATCATCACAATCATGCATCGCGTCCTTCATACGGTAAAGGCTATCAAAAGCATCACGCTGTAAATCATTGCTCAGCCAGGCCGAAAGGTCACGCGCTTCATCTGCCCAGGAAATAGGATATGGAACTGACAAGGGAGCAACGGGCTTTAGATGTTCAATAGCTTCTGATGGGGTGAGGAAACTATAATCTGATTTATTTAAAACGTTACCAGGAAGCGCTTTTAAGAATTCGAAAATGCCACTCTCCTCCCACTGGTGCTCGCCAAAGGTTTCATAGTCCATAAACAAATTAATGATTGCTTCATCATTGGGCACAGCATTCAGCCAGTGAACAAACTTATCAGCAGTAAGAGGCCTTTGGCTCCAGTTAGGATCTGAGAACCGGAAAGCGATGTCATCGCTCAACTTATAATTTTTCAGTAACAGACTCAATTGACACGCTTCCGGATGATGGTACAAGTAGTTGGCACTTCGCCATTCAAGAATATGATCGGCTCCTTCCGTAAGCATTGCTTTAAAGCCCAATTTATGAGCCATCGCGCCAATGTGATCGCTATAAATCAATTCCGTATTTCTGAGTACAACCGGCCGTTGGCCGAATAGTTTTTCTATGCGCCTGGAGTGTTCAATAACCTGTCTGCGAAATTCCTTCTCGCATTTCAATGACGCAAGAGAATGGGTGGATGTTTCGGCAAGAAATTCAACATGGCCGGTAGCGGCCAGCTCTTTAAAACTCTCCAATACGTCCGGTGCATAAGCCTCGAACTGATCGAGTGCTGTGCCCGAAATAGAAAAACTGACCTTAAAGCGCCCGGCTGAATTTCGTATCAACTCCAATAGCAGGCGGTTAGCTGGCCTGTAGCATTTCTCAGCTACTTTGTTCATGATAAAAGCATTGTATTGGTCATCGAAATAATCATCATGATGGCCGATGTCAAAGAACCTGTACTTCCTTAAACGAAAGGGCTGGTGTACCTGGAAGTATAAACACAAATGGTGCATAGCAATATTTGTTTTAAGTGAGTTGATTGTAAATTTTAATGATCTTGCGGGCTGCCTCATCCCAGGTGAAGGACTTTACTTCAGCACTTGCTCCTACCGAGAGCAAACGAGATAAAGGCTTATGAACAAGTATGCCATACATGGTATCAGCCAATGCTTCCGTGTCCCAGAAGTCTAGCTTGATAGCATGTTTCAGAATTTCCGAAACTCCCGATTGCTTTGAAATAATCACGGGCACATCAGCTTGTACAGCTTCCAATGGTGAAATGCCAAACGGTTCCGATACGGAAGGCATCACATAAAGATCAGTTTGTGAAAGAAGTGCGTTTACATCGTCACTATTAAGAAAACCGGTGAAGTGAAACCGCGAACCCATACCCATTGCGGCTACCATGCGGATCGCCTCCTCAAATTTATCGCCACTTCCGGCCATGACAAATCGCACATGAGGAAGTTTCTTCAATACTTTATACGCGGCATCCACAAAATATTCCGGCCCTTTTTGAAAGGTTACACGACCAAGAAAAGTTACGATCTTATCCTTGATCTTCTTTTCCGTTCTGGGTAAAGTCTTTGGTTGAATGCCATTATGGACTACAGAAATTTTTTGGGCCGGGATTCCATACCGGCTGATCAAAATTTGCCGGGTTAATTCACTTACTGCAATAATATGATCTGCACCGTTCATTCCTGCTTGTTCAGCCCTGAAGACATCCGGATTTACATTCTCGCCCGAACGGTCAAATTCAGTAGCATGTACATGCACCACAAGAGGTTTTCCGCTAACTTCTTTTGCAGCCAATCCAGCCGGAAAAGTGAGCCAGTCATGCGCGTGTATAATATCGAAAGAGAGATCGCGGGCAAGCTGGCCTGCAACCGATGCATAGCCTGCTACTTCCTCAAATAAATCGTGGCCATAATGACCGCTGAATGAAAACCTGTAGAACGATTGTTGAATGCGGGAAATTATTTTTTCCTTTTTCTGGTGGAATAATTCCGGAGTTACGTAAGGAACAAGTTGGGATACGGCCTCGATATACGTGAATTTCTTCTGATACTTTAGCATTTGTCCGCTCACGTCCACTCCGCTCGCATTGATCAACCTGAACGCACTATGTTCCTCGTCACCTGATGCTTTCGGTACGACAAAGAAAATTTCCGTGTCCTTTTTCAAAAGGGCATTAACTATACCGTGGCACGCTGTGCCAAGCCCCCCTGAGATATGTGGAGGAAACTCCCATCCGAACATAAGGACACGCATAAATTTTCTTTTTACTATTTTACTTTGCTGTATTCGCTTTTTTATTAAAAGTACTCCAGAGTGTGTGAGAATTTTTTTACTTCCGACCTGTTGATGTTCTCGATTCCACTGAATAAAGCATCGGGATTAAAGGATATACTGTCTATTCCATTTTCCACCAGGAAGGATGCAAAGTCCGGGTAATCGCTTGGCGCCTGCCCGCATAACCCTGTTTTTATACCGGCTTTTTTTGCCTTTTGCAATGTCATCACGATCAGTTGCTGAACAGCTGTATCGTATGGAGAAAAAATATCGTTCAGTAAACCTGAATCCCGGTCAGCTCCCAGAACAAGTTGCGTGAGATCATTTGATCCGATTGAAAATCCGTCAAAATACTCAGCAAATTCTTCCGCATTAAGGGCATTGCTGGGGATTTCCACCATCACGTATAGTTCAAGACCATTTTCGCCTCGCTTCAATCCAAACTGGCGCATCAATTCAATTACTTTGCTGGCCTCATTAACAGTCCTGCAGAAGGGTATCATCAGTTTCACATTAGTAAGGCCCATCTCTTCCCGCACGTATTTCATAGCTCTGCATTCCATTTCAAAACCTTCGCGGTATAAGGGGTGATAGTAGCGGGAAGCTCCCCTGAAGCCGATCATGGGATTGGCTTCATCCGGCTCAAATTCTTTGCCTCCCACTAGATTGGCGTATTCATTGGATTTAAAATCGCTCATGCGCACGATCACTTCGCGAGGATAAAAAGCTGCCGCAATAGTAGCGGTAGCTTCAGCCAGTTTGTGGATAAAATAATCCTCTTTATTACTATAGTGATGCGTTAGCTGATCTATTTTATCCTTTGTCTTTGCATCCTTTAATTTGTCAAAATGTTTGAGTGCCATCGGATGAATCTGAATGGCATTGTTGATAATGAATTCCATTCTCATCAAACCAATGCCATCGGTAGGAAGGAAAGAATATTTAAATGCCTGGTCAGGGTCTCCCAGGATAAGCATGACTTTGGTTTTCGGCTTTTTGATAGCGCTTAAATCAATTTTCTTTTCCGACCACTTAAGGAGGCCATCATAAACCAAACCTGTTTCACCCTCTGCTGAAGAAACCGTGATGGATTGACCGTCTCGAATGGCCTGCGTGCCATTCCCTGTACCCACTACGGCCACCGCTCCAACTTCTCTTGCAACAATGGCAGCGTGACTTGTCCTGCCTCCCTGGTCGGTAATAATTGCAGCGGCTTTTTTCAAAATAGGATCCCAGTCCGGATCAGTCTTTTTGGTAACGAGAACTTCACCCGCGTTGAGTTTATCGATCTCGGAAGGAGAGTTCAGGACTCTTGCTATCCCTGCAGCTATACGATTACCAAGTCCTATTCCGGAGCAAATTATTTTCCCCTTTTCCTTCAATTTGCATTCAACAAAAGTAGCGGTGTTGCGCTTTCTGCTATGCACCGTTTCGGGTCTTGCCTGAACAATGAACAGTTCATTTCGAATTCCATCTTTCGCCCATTCAATATCCATTGGACACTTATAATACTTTTCTATTTCACAGCCCCATTTGGCGAGTTGAATGACTTCATCATCATTCAATACAAATTTTTGCCGCATCTCTTCCGGTGTATCCAGATTGATCACCGAATCCTTTATTGGCTGGAGTTCCTGTCCGGGACGATCTGAATAAATCATCGTTTTGGATTTCGTACCAAGCTTTCTTGAAATAATAGATTGCCTGGCTTTTCCTAAAGTGGTTTTAAAGACAGTAAACTCATCGGTATTAACATGTCCCTGAACAACATTCTCGCCAAGGCCCCAGCCTCCGGAGATCAGGACAGCGTTTTCAAATCCGGAGTCAGGATCGAGTGTAAACATCACCCCGGCTGAGGCTTTGTCAGAGCGAACCATAAGCTGTACTCCAACCGAGAGCGCTACTTTCATGTGATCAAATCCGTTGTCAACGCGATATTTTATGGCGCGGTCTGTGAATAAGGAAGCGAAGCAACGGTGACATGCTTTTATAACATTTTCAACTCCTGCTATATTCAGGAAAGTCTCCTGCTGCCCGGCAAAACTCGCCTGAGGAAGGTCTTCCGCAGTGGCGCTGCTTCTGATCGCAAAGCTTATGTTTGTTCCGTATTTATCGGTCAGGATTAGCACTCCTTCCTGAATGGATGTTTTTAGTTCAACAGGAAGAGAAGAAGCTAAGACAAGATTCCGCGCAGCGCTTCCTATTTCTGAAAGATTTTTAAAGGTGTCTGTGTCAAGGCTTTTCAACAGCCTTTCCAGTTTTGGCCTCAGTCGGTTATGATCCAAAAAATGCCAATATGCCTCGGCTGTTGTTGCAAAACCGTCAGGTATTTTAATCCCGGTTTTTGAAAGTTTGTTGAACATTTCACCCAGGGATGAATTTTTTCCTCCCACTTGTCCCAGGTCAGTTAGGGAAATTTGATTAAAAGGTTTCGTGAAATTCATACACTATATTTTTATAATTGTTTTACCGAAATATTTCTTGTGGCCAGTATCTTTCAATAATTGTAAAATAGACAAGCGGCTGTTCAGCAATGATGAAAATGGTCATAGAAATATGTGATTAATGTCACGATTCAACTTTGCGCTACCAACTCAAGCTTTTATCGATTCACTTCTTTTACAAACGCTTAATGTTGAACCAACTCATAAAATAATTTTGACTTTGTTTAATATCTTATTGAATTGAACCGCATTTAATTTGCGCTTGCGGAAATGAATTAATCCTGATCAGCAGGACAATGACCCACTTCCACTGGGTTCCACCTTTTCAGCTTTTAATCGTCATGCGCTTTGAATTTTTTTTATCCTTCTTTATGAACGTTCAATACCGGGGATTACATGAAATAATTTTGGTTTTGTTTTATACTTAATTGCAAGGATCCAGAAAGGATCATCAGTCCAAAAATATATGGCACGTGGATCAGTGGTCATATTTTTGTGACTGAAGCCAGTTCATAGTGCCCGTAATTTGACTTTGTAGGCATACTCACACTGGCAGCGCCGACTTAACTCTACAGTGGGCATATAATTCCCCGATCACGTGATAACCTCGTCATTCTCATTTTCATTGGCACATTTCGGTAATTACCTCAGGAGATGCGCAGACCAAGCTTTGAAAATTAAACTTGAACGATTATGCTATTCTTTTCATTAAGAGCTTCATGGCATGGAAATGTGTCCATCCATAGTAAGGAGTTCTTTTGAGTATTTAACATTATCTCTTATAATACTCGTTCCATCACAAATGAAGTTCCTGCAATAGCACTGTTAACAATGACGATTGTCATTTTCAATTATTATCTCTTCGGATAATATTATAACAGACCAAGGTATTCCAAATACTTATTAAGAACAAACGGACAAAAACCAGTTTGTGAAGTGTCCAACGTCAGGCAATCATCATCATTGTTTAATCACATTTACACATAAACTAAACATCTGTAAAATGAAAACTCGATTATTCCTCTCAAGTATTTTTTCTTTAACAACGCTTTTCGTTTTTGCGCAAAACAGTGGCGTCTATTTAAGTGCTTCTGATTTTGCTTCCGGAAAACTCACGTATGAGATTAACTGCGCAACGGAGCAACACAAAATCAAGCTGAATGAATTTTTGAATAAAGATTACATAACAGTAGTACATAACAAACAACCTCATAACCTGCAAAAGAAAGAAATATTTGGCTATAAAGATTGCGATGACCTTTCCTATCGGTTCACAGGTGACAATCACTATGTAATCTTAAATCCAACTGAAGAAATTCTTTTATACAAGCATACCATTGCGGGCTCTAAAAATCAAGAGGCAGCAATACATTACTATTTCAGTCTTTCCTCAAAAGGGGAAGTACAAACGCTTACGTTGGCAAACCTAAAGAACGCGGTTCCAAACAACCTCAAATTCCATGATGCCTTGGATGCAGAGTTTAAAACGGATGGTCAATTGGCAAGCTATGATTCATTTCATAAAATGTATAAGGTGAACAGGCTTTATATGAGCAACAAATAGAATTTAAATAAACATAACTCTCAATAATTGAACTTAAAAAAATGAAAAAACTAATTTTTGTACTCGCAGCACTTGCTCTTTCGTTCGGTTCATTCGCCCAATCGGACACCACCATGAAGAAAATGAAACATGATAAAATGGACATGCATGATAAAATGGACATGTCAAAAAAGGATGGTTGTATGATGATGAATGGAAGAATGATGTTGATAAAGGACGGCAAAATGACGGCCATGAAAAAACAGATGACCTTAGGCAACGGGACTAAGTGCATGGCAGACGGAACGTGTGTAAAGAAAGACGGATCTAAAATAACCATGAAAGAGGGTGATCACATGGACATGGCAGGCAACATGCACATGAAGAAAGAACCAATGGAAGAAGATGAGAAGGATAATTGAAAAATGTTAAACTAAAAAAGAAAGAATATGAAAACGTTAAAACTTACACTAATCATGATGTTGCTTGGAGCAGCATGGTCGTATGCACAAACTCCAATGAACATGAAAGAGAAGATCAAGGACGAGCAGGTTCCCGCTGCCGTAATGAAGACTTTTGAAAGTGACTTCAGTGCCGAGAAAAATGACATTAAAGAAGGGTCCTGGTATTCCCACTTTGAACACACTAGCGATGCAACGCCAACTGACCCTACCAGATCGAAGGCTATCCCTATTCACTACAGTTATATTGGAAAAAAGGATGGTAAAAATGTTGAGATCAAATTTACCCCGGATGGAAAATTCGTTTCTTCTAAAGGCCTGAAGGCTAAATAGATTTTTATAATAACATCACGTCAATAATTAAACTTAAAAACTTACAAACATGAAAAAGCTACAGATTTTAATTGCCGCTCTTTTTTTAAGCGCAGGTGTATTTGCCCAGGAAAAAATGGACGATAAGATGAAGATGGACATGACGAAAGACCATATTATGATGATGGACGGAAAGATGCAGATGGAGAAAAAAGGTAAAAAAACGATGATGGTAAAAACGATGACATTAAGCAATGGTACCAAAGTAATGAAAAATGGTACGATGAAAACGAAAGATGGTAAGACCATGACAATGAAGGAAGGTGATGTAATCTACATGGATGGAACCATGGGCAAGATGAAAATGGATTAGTCAACACAACAAGGGTGGAGTAAACAAAGTAAAACTTAAACGTAAAGCAATGATGAATGGTGGAGGTAGTTCATTTATGGGAGGGCAAATGTATTTGTGGATTATTCTGTTCGTCATCGTTGTGGTAGCAATGGGGTGGTCTTTTAACAAGTATGGAAGAAGAAAGTAGCGAACAGTAAATTCTAAAATAAACACTATGAAACAGAACCAACATTCATCAATGCGGCAAGGCAAGGATCAGGAAGCATCACATACCAAAGGCAAACAGCCTGGTAGTGGTGAAACGATCGACACGTGTACAATGAATCCTTGCGCCATGAAAACGGAAAGTAAAAACAGCGCAGCAGTTAAATGCCCCGATTGCGGGAAGACTGATGTGCCTGGAGGAGTGGAAAAGAAACAGGATAGGCACCTGCATTAGACGGTCATTATTTAACATGAGATCAATAAAGTAAAATTAGCAATTCAACAACTAAAATTTGAGTCATGTTTTACAACGGTTATCATTTTGGAGGAATGCACCTGATGTGGTGGTTCATCTGGTTTATAATGATCTTTTGGATTTTCGCAACGCCTTATAATATTCCAGGACAGCGAAGGAAAAAAGATTCAGCACTCGACATCTTGCAAAAGCATTTTGCTTCGGGCAAAATTACCAAAGAGATGTATCAGGAGAAGAAAAAAATAATTGAGAATGATTTAGCAAAATAATCAAGATGAATTTGAATTGCGAGATAGGCCACATTGAACTTACGCTACCATGGAAGCTTTTAATTACATAGCATTAGGCGTAGGCGTAGCAGGAAGCATTATTATTATTTGGGGTGTTCTCATAACAATGTTCAATTTTTTAAGAAATGAAAAAGATAATCTCGTAAATAAGAAATTGCCAAACATAAGCGGGGCTCTACGGTATCAATTCAGCGGTTACCTGATACTCGGCCTTGATTTTATGCTGGCAGCAGACATGATTCATACCATCCATAAGCCGCAGTTAACTGATATGTAAGAAATAAATTGACTGAACATAAAGCTTATATAGAAATTCATGGTGAAGACATGCCCGAAATTATTAACTGGAAATGGAAATTCGGGGTCACAAAAAAAACATAAAAGATTTCGTTTAATGAAAATATAAGGCATAAAAATGATATCGGATCTAAAGATTCAGAATAATCAATCGGACCCCACACTGGATAAACTCCAGCGAGACACATTTGATTATTTCCTGAAAGAGACCAACCTACTAAACGGTCTCGTGATTGACAAGACTGAAGAAGATTGGCCAGCAAGCATTGCTGCTACTGGCCTTGCGTTAGCCTGCTACCCGGTAAGTGTCGAACGCGGATTCATGTCGAGAGCGGCCGCAGTGGAGCGAACGCTTACAACGTTGCGCTTTTTCTGGAACAGCCCACAAGGGCCTGAGCCAGATGCCACGGGCTATAAGGGATTTTATTATCATTTTCTTGATATGAAGACCGGGCGCAGGGTCTGGCAATGCGAACTTTCGACAGTGGATACCGCATTTTTGTTGGCAGGGGGATTGACAGCTGGGATTTATTTTGATGCGGATACCACAGATGAGAGGGAGATTCGTAACCTCTCCAAATCATTGTATCTACGCGCTGATTGGCAATGGGCGCAAAACCTGGGCACAACGGTAACACACGGTTGGAGGCCAGAAAGCGGATTTCTCAAATACCGGTGGGAGGGCTATGATGAGGCAATGCTGCTATATATGCTGGGGCTTGGCTCTCCAACGTATCCGCTGCCCAAGGAAAGCTATACTGCATGGGCTTCCACTTACAAGTGGGAACATAATTACGGACAGGAGTATCTATATGCCGGGCCGTTATTTACACATCAGCTCTCTCATGTCTGGATTGACTTTCGTGGTATTCAAGACTCCTTCATGCGTGAAAAAGGCATCGATTACTTTGAGAACAGTAGACGTGCAACTTATGCGCAACAACAGTATGCAATCAATAACCCACTTAAGTTTAAAGACTATGGCCCCCATTGCTGGGGAATAACTGCCAGCGAGGGACCTGGACCTGAGACACTAAAAATAGACGGCATCGAACGGCAGTTTTTCGATTATGTAGGCCGGGGTATCCCGTATGGGCCAGACGATGGAACCCTTGCACCGTGGGCATTAGTAGCTTCGCTGCCATTCGCACCTGAAATTGTGCTGCCCGCGCTCCACCATTGCATTCATCAGGCCAAGATGACTAAGTTCAACTCCTATGGTTTCAAGGCATCTTTCAACCCGACTCATCCCGGAAAATCTGGTAATCCTTATGGTTGGTGGGTTTCGCCTTGGCATTACGGGATAAATCAAGGGCCGATTGTTTTGATGATTGAGAACTACCGTTCAGGTTTTGTCTGGAGGTTGATGAGGCAATGTCCGTATCTCGTAAACGGCCTGGGCCGTGCAGGTTTTTCGGGCGGCTGGTTGTCTCATGGATGATCTACATCCATTGGAAATTAAGGATACATACATCCACCACTTCCTAAATAGTTAGGTTTGAGTATGAGGAAATACAGTTCTTTATGACTGCTACCTTTGCATGTATCGTGCTATTTTTGGTAACAGTTTTATAGTAGGTATAAAATAATAACCTTCCGATGATATCCCTTTTAGATATACCTCTTTCACCCAATAAATCATACTCCGATGCCGCAAATCGAAATATTTGAAGACCGGGCAATTTTTATAAGTGGCCCCATTCACACCCATCGCCATAAGCACCACGCATTAGAGATTATTATTGGGCTTACTGATGCTTTTAAAATTGGTGATGAAGAAAGCCCCAAAATATGTACGAGAGCTGCAATGGTTTTACCAAATCAATATCACCAAACTATTGCACATAGTGGGGAGACTGTTTTTTTGTTCATCGAACCCGAATCTGATCTGGCATCGCGGATAGTACACCATATTGGAAAAGAAGTCAGCATCCTAAATATTGAAAAAAATATTCCGCCAGGTATCACCCAATCAGGTGCGGTCTTTATTCAAGAATTTATAAATCAGTTCGTGAATGAACAAGGGTCGGAAAGGAAGCTTGATGAACGCATAAAGCATATAGTTTCTTATATTAAATCCAATTTAACTAATCAAGAAATTGATCTGGATGCGCTCGCCGCTGAAGCTTGCCTCTCTGCCGGTCGATTAACGCACCTATTTAAAAATCAAATCGGCATCCCAATAAGACCATACATATTGTGGTGCCGTATACAAGCGGCCGTCATAGCGGTACTTTCCGGAATGAATCTAACTCAGGCAGCGCACCAATCCGGCTTTGCTGATTCAGCACATTTAAGCCGCACTTTTGTCGATATGTTTGGGATAAACCCCTCCTCAGTTTTAAAACAATAGCCAGTTTATTCAATTTTTGCTAATGTGGCATGCGGACCTTTGTAAGAAAAGTTTCACTATGCATACGTTTAGAAAGATTTTTCAATACAGCATTTATCCGTTCTTCATGCTATCAGCCGCATGGCTCATGATAACAGCCATTCAAAACGGAGTAAATCAATATTTGGCTACTATCACTGTCATTACTGGTTACGGAGTACTCGTGTTATTTCTTGAACGATGGATGCCCTTTGATAAAAATTGGGTTAATGGCAATGATTGGAATCTCGACTTTACCTGCTACATCATCAATTATCTGATCAAAGTTACCGCGCAGTTTGCATTTATATGGCTTTCATCTTCTATAGCCTTCCCACAATGGTTCCCCACTGCTTTACCATTTTGGGTGCAGGTAATCATAGCGCTTATTATTATCGACCTCTTTTTATTCTTTGTTCATTGGCAAAGTCATCGCTACAAGTGGCTTTGGAAATTGCATGCCATACATCATAGTTCGGAACGCCTGTATTTTTTAAATGGTGAAAAGCGCCATGCCCTGCATCAAATCTTAGAGGGCAGCCCTGGTATAATCCTGTGCCTGCTCATTGGCACCCCGCAAACGGTGGTCGTTACTGCATTGGCAATTCTCGCTATCAATATGATGATGCAACACACCAACCTCAATTATAAAGCAGGTGTCTTTAAATATTTCTTCTGCGTGGCTGAATTGCATCGCTGGCATCACCGCGCCGACTACAAAGACGCTCAGGTAAACTATGGCGCGTGGCTTACTGTGTGGGACAGGCTCTTTAAAACAGCCTACGATGATCCAAAGATTTATGAAACACAAAGCATAGGCCAGATCGGTATTGCAGAAGAACCTAACTTCCCGAAATCTTATTTGCAGCAGTTTTTATATCCGTTTAAGAAATAAGCAGACTCATGTAAAATTTGGCTTTTAATTAAAAAGCCACGCCATCAGTTTTAAGTTAGAGCGACGGAAATTTTGAACTTCAAATATGCGATATATCTCAGAAGAATATTACGGCGTTATTGCTGGGATTTTGGCAACTTCACTTCAATTATTAGTAGGGGAATGGATGTCAAAGTCAATAGAAGGCGCGCGTTCATTAGTTTCGTCTGTTGGCAAGGCAATCATTGAGTTGACTCCAGGTTCAATAGCAGATGTGAGCGTTGCTTTAGTCGAAGACAATCATAAACCAATAATTCGTGTTGCTATTATAGGAATCTTTCTGGGTGTTGGAATACCAATTGGATTGTATGGATTACAAAATGTCTGGATTGCTTACGGACTACTGATTGTGATAGGACTTATTGCAGCTGCTTCAGCGGCAATAGGTTCACAGAAAGCAATGTTGAAATCAATCACCACTGCTACCGTTGGTACCATATCTGGAATGCTTGCCTGGTTTACATTAAGCAACTATCCATCTGACTTCTTACTGCTTTTCGGCTACTTGTTTGCATTGGCCCTGCTCCTAATAATCCACCACATGCAAACGCAGCAAAGCAAAAAAAACAGCCTCATTTCACTTCCGGCTGCGTCCTATCCTTTGCCTGCCATTTCTTCCAACTGCTCGTTTGATATTGTTGGAATGAGTTCACTGATGACCGATAGTGATTCGTTTTATATAGCTGATACTTCTTTTCCTGCCCCTGCAATCGAGGTTAACTCGTGGCGGCTAAAGGTATTCGGCTTGGTGCACAATTGTTATGAATTATCCTGGTCAGACCTGCTAAAGATGCCGTTAGTAGAACTAGATGCTACCTTGGTGTGTGTACATAACGCTATAGGGGGGCATCGAATTGGTAACGCTCGATGGCTTGGATTACATCTCTCAACCTTAATTGAAAAAGCTGGCATTCACTCCGGAGCCGTACAAATTGTTGCACGCTCGGAAGATGGATTTTCGGTAACCATTCCACTATCATTATTAGAGCAGCGCTGGCCAGCACTCGTAGCCATTGGCATGAACGGAAAAGCACTAACCCACATACACGGGTTTCCAGCTCGTCTATTGGTACCCGGAGTGTACGGATTCAGTGCCAACATTAAATGGCTTACGAGTTTGGAGATTACTGGAGTAAACGTTCCTGGTTTTTGGGAAAAGCGTGGTTGGCCTAGCCATCCTTCATGGGTACAACCCCAATGTCGAATCGATGTACCAGTCAATCAAGCAATGCTCCCTGAAAACAATTTATGGATAGCTGGAATTGCTTGGGCTCCTCCCTTTGGTATTCAAGGAGTAGAAGTTAAAATCAATGAAGAGCCATGGCAACTGGCTCAACTGGCCGAAGAACTCGCGCCATCTACTTGGCGACAATGGAAGTATCGCTGGCAGCCAACTGCTAACGAATATACCATACAGGTTCGTACCACAGGACGTAAGGCCATTCAGATTGAGGAAGCCGCTCCACCATATCCTAATGGAGCTAGTGGCATTCATACGATTCAGGTAACTGTATTACCAACCTCTTCTAACATTGGAGCAATTTCACAACGCATACACTATTTAAGAGTTGACGTACAACAACGTATTCGTTTAGCCATAGCAGGTCTAAAAGCATGGTAAAATTAGCAAGTATGCTACGTATAATTATTGCTAAATTTTTAACTAAACCTATTAAAGCGTGAATAATATAAAAGCAATTTCGGTAAGCATAGTTTTTCTATTAATGACAGTTAATCATTTGTTCGCTCAAAATAATGGCGACAAAATTATTGGCACCTGGATAGATGACGCTGAAACAAGAACTGTAGAGGTTTTTAAAACAAATGGTAAGTATTCAGCTAAGATAGTTGATGCAAAAAATAAGCAGGAAATAGGTAAGCTAATAATTTGGGGTTTACAATATGAAGATGTAGATAAGGAATGGTCTGACGGAGAGCTACAACTACCAGATATGTCTCATTCAGCTAATTGTTATGTGTCATTAAAGGGAGATAAAGTAAAAATAACAGGCTATCACGGAATAAGGTGGTTTGGGTCTTCCCAAACGTATAGTCGTAAAAAATAGCAAACGAAAAACATAAGAATGCGTTTTGGATTAAGTAAGGCCATATTGTAGGAACTTCAGAACATATCCTTTTTAGTAAAATCCATTACATTTGAATATGAGGAAATCTGGGAATCCTCATCGTTGGTGGGTCTCTCTGTAGCATTGCGGGCTTAATCAAGGTCCAATTATTTTGATGATTGAGAACTATCGATCAGGTTTTCTCTGGAGCTTAAAGAGGCGATGTCCCTATCTGGTTACAGGACTCGGTCGCGCTGGTTTTTCGAGTGGATGGATGTCGAATTGTTTTTTGATGGCAAGGTAAATACTGACAAATAATTTTCTCTGGGCCTTCGCTATTTTCTTACCTGGACTTTTTCAGTTAGCGGTTTATGTGAGGGGACTACTTCCTTTTTAATTTCCAAAGAACCGGATTTGTCTTTGGTGAAATGAATGACTGTACTGAAAAAAACATACCTTCTAAAGAGGAATGCCCTCAAAAACCTTTCACCAAAATGTACAGGATGCCACTGCTCAGCACCAACGCAATAGTTATTCCAACCTGTTTTCGAAGTCTGACATCTCCTCTCACTAAACTGATAACAAGCTTTACCAGGTTGTTGCTCAGGGAAGCGAGAATAACAACGGATGTCGCTGCATTTACCCGTTGTGTTTTCTCTGCAAACTTCGACATGTTAATCGTTATGGCATCTACATCCGAAAGACCAGATATAATTCCAGAGATATACAATCCTGTTGTCCCCCAAAATTTATCAGCATAAAATACCATCAAAACTATTCCAAGATAAATAGCTCCAAAGATCAGAGCGTTACCCAACTCCATTGGGCTGCCTGCAGCGATGCTGGTTGTTGGGGCTTGCTTTCTTTCTCTCCATAGTATCAAGCCCGTAGCAATAAGCAATACTGCAATCATGATCAGGTCAGGAATGAGCAATTGTTCAAACAGTAAAAAACTGAATATGTATGAGAAGAACAATATTCTGACAAACATGACAGCGCATGCCAGCAAAATGCCACACGCGTACAGGTGTGCCAGCGGCTTTTGTTCTTTGCTTCTTGCTGAATATACCCAGGTTACAGCAGTACTTGAGAACAACCCTCCAAGGAAGGCCGTTAGCAATATACCTTTTTCTGGTTTACCGAACTTGAGGAGCATGTACCCAATAAATCCAAGCGATGAGACTACGAGCACAACCCAGGCAATTTCATTTGGATTGACTATACCTTCCGGCCCGTAGTTCGCGTCCGGAATAAAGGGGAGAACGAGAATAAACAGAATGCAGAATTTTACAAAAGCGGTTAACTCAACTTTGTTAAGACGATCCAGATAATAGTGCAATTGTTCTTTAAAAGATAATATCGCGACAGCCAGCACCGTTAACACCATGGCCTCTCGAAATAAATGCAGGCCTGTCAATATCCCGGTAACAAAAACCAAAATCAGAACTACTTCCTGTTTAATTTCCAAAGAACTGGATTTGTCTTTGGTGAAATAAATCATCAGACAAAAAATAAACAAACCTGCTACTGATACAGGCAATAACCAAAGTGTAGTTTGCTGTGCTATTATCGTTATCGTGCATCCCATTGCAGCCACAAGCGGCATCGTACGGATTCCCGTAAGGTGGCGGTACTGAGAAGAAGCATCTACTTCACGTTCGAGGCCATACACTAAACCTATTAGGATGGATACAATGATTGCAAGTAGATTCGGTGAAAAAATATCTTGAAGTTTGTCGTGCATGGTTCAAATGAAATTCTAAGGGGACACTATTTTTACAAAACCAGTTAATGGCCTCCTCAACTATCGAGATAAAAATAATAAATACTCTTTCTTTATTTTTTTACATCTGTTGAAAGCGAGTGTTTACAATTAGAAGCGGAACTTCTTCGTGATTAACCATACTTTCAGCAATGCTGGGCGAAATCATTTTCATGAAGCCGGTTCTTCCATGTGTTGTCATGGCGATCAAATCTGCTCCAATTTCATGGGCAAATTTTTGAATGCCTCTTTCTTCATTGAATGTATCATATATATTGATTGAAGTTCCTGATAGCTTACCGGCAAAACGGTTAAGGATAGCCTTTGCCTGATCGGTTTCCTTGAAATTGAAGGGCATGTTTACATACAGCAAATGTAGTTTTGCATCCCATAAAACTGCAAAATCGGCTATTAGTTCGAACGCCCTCTCAACCTCCTCTTCAAAGCTGGATGCAAACACAATATTTCTTGGTTCGAACTGTTCTATTTTATTTTTAACAATAAGTACCGGAACGGTTGAATCTCGAACCATTCTCTGCGCATTTGAACCAAGGAAAAATTCCTTTAATCCACTTGCTCCATGAGAGCCCATTACAATGAAATCAATGTTGAAAGGCTGGATGTACTTTTCTATTCGTTCTTGCCCGTCATCCAGAACCAAAACTGGCTTCGCATGGATGCCGAGGTTTTCGGCCATGCGTACAAGTTTATCCATCTCATTTTTTGCAAGGCCCTGGTCCGAATGATGTTTACTGTGTACAGAAGTTCCGCCATGCATAGCCGCATGGCTGCCCACTGCCGGTGCCCTATGTAAATGAAGAAAATAGACCTCAGCCCCCGCTCTCTGGGCAATGTCAAATGCAACCAATGTGGCTGCGTTCGAACAATCCGAAAAATCAGTTGGAATTAAAATATTTTTCATAGTTGCTTATTTATAAGAAAACAAATAATCATTTTTAATAAATCACTTGTTCATCTGTTTTTAATGATGGTGTGAATATTGTTGATGTTTGAAAGTCCGAAAACCACTGTAACAAAACTTTGTGCAATTTCAATGATCACCACTGTTTTGGCCGATACCTCAACAGGTACAATATCCCCATAGCCAATGGATGCAAACGTAACGGTGCTGAAATAAAAATATTGAAACAAGTGCTCGGTGTACGTCAAGTTGATCGCACCTTCCAATCCTTTGAAAGCTGAAGGGCTACCCACTGATAGACATGTGTAATCTGCTCCGAAAGAAAAAACAATAACAAAAACAATAACACCAAATATCCCTAATAATTGGCCGAACGAATGACTTTCCTTTATGGATATATTCATTTGGCGGAAAGTGAAAGTTGTAAAGTATGCCGATTTTAAAAATGCTAGGCTGACAATAACTGGGGATATCCAATATGCCCGATGGTCGATAAAGCGCATGACGTAGATATAAAATATGGACGATACGGCCACCAAAATCAAGGTGGGGCTCACTCGCTTGATCAGGGCCACATCGAACTTTTTCATCACATTTCTTTTTACAAGCCAGCTAATAAACCTTTTGTTGTTCATCTATTGAAAGGTGAAGGAAAAACCTCATCACTATTTATTTAAAAGCTTTAATTACCGCATCGAGGTTTACTTTGATTGATTTGTCGTGATGCAGTATTGGTGGGATTTCTTTCTCAATACTTAGCAATTCATAAACGGCCATCTGCGCTACCCGAACTGAATATTCAACCGTGAAAACCACATCTTCAGGGATTTCAACGAACTGGCTGACGAATGCCAGATTTCTTGAGTTTTTCGGTACTGGCAGTGGTCTGTCATCATGGGCTCGAGGCATAAACATACTCGTGATGTATGGCATTCGGCACGGAATGCAGGTTGCTCTTGTAAACGTAGTATCAAAATCGAAATTTAGGTGGCCGCAGAGTTCCCTCAGAATTTCTTCACCGTTGCATTCTGACATCGATTTGCCAACGAAGTTGCCAACCCGGTCTGGGTGCAATGCATACCCCCAAAACACTTGAACATCATCAGGTTGATTTATAAAATGCGGCTGGTGGGCTAAAACGACCGACATAAACCAGTTGGAATCTTTGAACGTAACGAGCCCACCCGTACCTGCTTTGTTGCCCGAAAATGCTTCCATTTGGTCGAAGAAAGCTGTGTCGTTTAGTGTTACAGTGAATGATTCCCAATAAGACTCTGGAATACTTGAATTAAAAACGCCTGGATTACCAAATTCAGGGCGGCCTTTGGCCAATTTTTCCCAAAGACTCCAGCCACCACTGTCTACTTTTGTTAAATGCTTTGGAGCTGTTGTCATTGAGCCGAGACTTGACGCATCTGTCATCGATCCATTCTGGAAAATGACCAAATCATCTTCACCAACCGCAATGGTTTCGTGCTTACCTGATTGGTTATACTTGATTTGTGAAACCACAAACTTACCGTTTACGGTTTTAAGCTCAAGGTCAGCCACAGTACAGTTCGTCTCAAACTTTACACCTTGTGCCTTAAGCCAAGCCGCAAGTGGACGAACCAGCGAATCATATTGATTGTATATTGTCCTTTTGACTCCGGCCAAGGTTTCAATGCGTGAAAACTCCTTCATAAAACGATGGAGGTAGCGCTTGAATTCCACGGCACTATGCCATGGCTGAAAGGCAAAAGTTGTTGCCCACATATACCAAAACTTATTCTTGAAAAACTCTGGCGAAAGCCAGTCGGTAATGCGGCTTGTTCCCAAAGTTTCTTCACTCGCCTCAGCGAGTTTAAATAGTTCAATTCGATCATTCATTGAAAAACCCATTGAGGTTACATTAATAATTGTACGGTCTCTATCCACCAGCCTTGCCTTTGAATGCGCTTTGATACCTTCGTTAAACTCTACGGTTTCATCAAAGACTGTTTTACCAGGTCTTTCAAGTGATGGGATGGATTTAAATAATCCCCAGGTACATTCATAATTATCGGTCGTTAACATGCGTCCTCCACGCAGCGAGTAACTATCGTTTTTTTTTACACCATCAAGGCTTCCACCCAATAAAGGCAGGGCTTCGTAAATGGTGATGTTCCCACCTGGCATTCCGCCATCACGAATCATAAATGCAGCCGCAGCCAAAGAGCCAATGCCACCACCCACGCAATGGGCTTTAATTTCCTTACTGTTCTTTTTCATAATCTTATTGTTCTTACGAAATATTAACTTATCCAAACCATTTTAATGAAACTCATTCCAGTTGCTTTCGCACCTTCTTCAATAGACCCTTGTGCTTTTTATCCGGCAAAGGAAAATCTACATTTAGTTCACAGAATTTTTCGCATAGAATGTAAGAGAGCATTATGCGGGCATTCTTTTTGTCATCAGCAGGAAGAATGTACCAAGGGCCATGTTCTGTGGAGGTTTTCTCAAGACATTGTTGATACGCCTTTAAATAGTGTTCCCAATGCTTGCGTTCGAGGATATCATCCATAGAAAATTTCCAATTGGATGAAGGACTTTCCACGCGCTTAAGCAATCGTTTTTGCTGTTCCTCTTTTGAAAGGTGAAGGAAAAACTTCATCACTACTACCTTATTTTGATTCAGGTATTTTTCATACTCATTGATCTGAAGACAGCGCTGGGTAAACCAATCCTCTGACTTATTTTGCAAAGCTTTCGGATGGACAGCGGGAACGATAATATCTTCATAATAGGAACGGTTGAAAATGCCGATCATGCCTAATGATGGAACCTTTTGTTGGTAACGCCAGAGGTAATCATGTTGAAGTTCTTCAACGCTTGGCTTTTTAAAACTGGAAACACCACATCCCTGCGGGTTAACGCCCGACATTACATGTCTGATCATACTGTCCTTCCCCGCGCTGTCCATGCCTTGCAGTATGACGAGCAAGGCGTTGCTGGCCGAGGCGTAGAATTTAAGCTGCAGGTCATCAATATTCTTTTTATACTTATTCAGAAGCTTTTTGTAATCGTCCTTATCGGTATATAGGCTTTTGATCCTGCTGGGCATTTTATTGATACGGAACTCTTCACCCGGATTGACTTTTAGTATTTCAATTTTTTCCTGAAGCATATATTAATGGTTACTTACTTAATATTTCGAGCTACACAGGCTTTAGGAGTTGTATAGTCTCTCATAGTACTCCTTTACCATTCGGTCTGAATCAAACGCAGGCACAACTTCTTTCATGGAAGTTTTCATAATCGTAAGCCATTTTTCCTTGTTGTGATAATAAAGAGGGATGATCTCATCTTCCAGTGTATTCATCAGGCTCTTGTTTTCTTCCGTGTCTTGTTTTTCGTATGATGCTGTTGTACTAACCGGGATAATAAATGAGTTTTCGCCATGACGCGCAAATTCAGGAACCCAGCCATCAGGGATTGAAAAATTTATCGCTCCATTCATAGCGGCAGTCATTCCGCTGGTGCCTGACGCTTCTCGTCCAAACCTGGGTGTATTAAGCCACACGTCTGCCCCTTTTTTCAGGACAGAAGAGAGTTTTAGTTCATAACCTATCAGCACTGCACATCGCGGCAGATTATTTGCCCTGTCGATCAATCCATTAAACATATCAATTGCAGTATGATCCTCAGGATAAGTTTTCCCGGCCCATATAATCTGGATGGGCTCCTCTGCCCGTGTTGTGAGCTTTACAAATCTTTCGAAATCCTTTAATATGAGATCGGCTCTTTTGTAATGCGTGAGCCGTCTGGCCCATACGATGGTAAGGATATTTGGGTCGAGGAGCTTTCCGGTCTGGTCGGCTACTGCTTCCAGGAGTTCGGCCTTTAATTCGCTTTTTCTTTTGATCAGCCCGTCATCATCGTTCCGGTTGAGGCAATCTTCAAGAATGCCATCCATCCAGAATTTCTTATTCTGGGCGTTGGTGATGGAAATTATTTTACGAATTCCTTCATTGCCGCCCCACATATCATTTGCCACTGATCTGTGTATTTCGGAAACACCGTTTGTTATTTTAGACATCCTCAATGCGGTCACGGTGAAGTTTAAGGTACTATCTTTCGTCTGGGTTATTCTTTTTATTTCTTCCGGTGCAACACCGCTGAAGAAACCCATCTCATCAAGCAGTTCTATATCGATCTCTTCGTTGCCTGCTTTTTCAGGCGTATGCGTAGTAAACACTATTCGCTTCCGTACTTCATCTATGTTTTTAAATTTCGAGTATAAGTAGAATGCCAGGGCGAGGCCATGACCCTCATTGAGATGGTAAATTTCCGGCTCTTCTTTGATAACATCCAGTAGCTTTGCACCCCCAATACCAAGGAGCATGAACTGGGCTATTTTAGCAGCAAGGTCATGATCGTACAACCTGAAACTTATTGATCTCCCGAGAAAATCATTTTCAGGTATGTCTGTGGTTAGCAAATAAATGGGAGCAGTTCCGAAAACTTCCGGAGATAGCAAATACACTTTTACCTGGACGAGGGCGCCATGAACAGTGATACTGAAAAGAATACCTAAGTCGCGAAGGTAAGAGTACCGTTTCCTGATAAATTTCGGTTCCATGTAACCGTTTGAATCCCTAACCTGATCATGATATCCATTACTGAAAAGGATACCGATTCCGGTCATGTTCTGCTCAAGGTCATGTGCACTCCGCATGTGCGATCCGGCAAGGAAGCCTAATCCTCCGGAATAGATCTTCAACGATTGGTGGATGGCGTATTCCATGGAGAAGTAGGCCACTTTTCTATTTTCAATCTTCATTTTCTGTTATAAAATCTTCTTCAAAATTATTTTTAAGTCATGATCAAACCGGTACAGGTAAATTTCTCCAGTAGAGATACCTGTAGTGGTTATTTTTTAGTTTCCAAAAATTGAAGAGCGTAAATTCCAAATTCCTCCTTGCACCATTCCCTCAAATTGCTCCCTTCGTTCACTCCAAGTAGCTTCCGTGCTTTACCATACTCCTTTTCAAGCAAGTTCCGGTCAAAGCTCATCTTTTTTAAAATCAGCTTACTGTATTCCAATCTGGTCATATCATTTAACGCCTGTTCCTTTAATTGTTAAGAACGCTCAGATTTGTTAAAGGGAATGAAATAATTTTGGTTATGTATTGTACTTAATTGGGTAGAAAACGATTTGGACCAACCTGTATCAGTCTGTTGCTGAAAACTCAAAATCATTTGCTCTTTATGCTCGATTAATCCAGAAGTACTATAGAGGCTGAAGACGCTCTGGTCTATGCGGAGACTATATATTACCTACAAGATGCAGTCACAACCCAGGAAATCCCAATCAGATACATTGCAATGACTTAATTTTTAACGAGCCATTGGATGCGCTTTGCACACCGGATGACAGGCGACCTACGATAGAAAAAATAATCATGAAATTTTGGTTTATAGGGTCGATTCAGAAGCATTTCACTGAAACTTTTCAGACTATTTTGATCCACTGGGGTCAGTTCAACCATTTCTAAATCGTTTTCGTAGATTTTTATTTCAAAAAGGTTTGTTTTTCATAGCTAGTAGAATACCTTAAGGATTAAGCGAATCCTAAAGCGTACAAACCATCACCCATCACAATGAAATGAAAGGGAGACTTGCAATTAAATATAACATGAAACCAAAATTGTATAACGAAAGTGATCTAAAAGGCAGAGATTTTTGACGCGTGAAAATTTAAAACAAATCCCAACACATAACCCTTAAATTCCGAATCCAATGAAAACAAAAACGTTAGTGACTACCTCAATTCTTCTGAGCATATGCAGTCTGGTATACGCACAATCTATAACCAGTGGAGTGTACAAAACTTATGATGATTATAAGAATCAAAAAATGGCGTATGCAATTGATTGCAAAACCGAAAAGCACAAGATTAAGCTGAATGAATTCTCTAAAAAATCATTCGTCACCGTTATCCATGACGGTATGCCTCACCAGATCCCGAAAGACAGTGTTTTTGGCTACCAGCTTTGTGATGGAAACTTTGTAAGATTTGTGAATAACACCGACTATCACATGGTTGAAAAAGGAGACGTTTGGCTGTACAAAAAGCTAATGGCGAAAGCGCCAAAGGGCGCGCCCGAGCCCAATCTGAATTTCTTTACAGTACCTGGAGAGGATAAGCCAATGCCGCTTACTATGGAAAACCTGAAGAAAGCGTTTCCTGAAAATCATAAATTCCATGATGAGCTCACAGCTCAATTCAAAAATGATCAGGAACTAATGGCCTTTGACAGTTTTCATAAAAAAACCAAACTAAATCATTTGCTGGAGATGTCGAAGAAATAGCCATTGGGCAAAAATCATTGCAAGAAGAATAGGTAAAAATCAGGCTGATCTCGTCATTCTTTACTTTGTGTGTTTATAGTGAATCACGAGTGACTGGTTTATCTCTCACTACTGCTATGATTGCAATGGTTTTTGCATTAATGTTCGATAACAACAAAAATGGTCATGGCCCGGCTACCGATGAGGTTCTCGGGCTTTTTTCGTTTTTAACTTTCGACAAAATTTTGTAAATTTTTAATATCTTTGTTATAAATCCTGACATAAATCATAGACGAGCCCAACGTTCGTCATGCCTGAGGGCAAAATATTGATCGTATTTCACCTTTGATTTAAAAATGGTCCAACTGAAAACGATACGGAAATTTAAGTGCCCCATAGCAATATGCGGGATACTGGCCTTCGCCATCGTTATCAGCTGTGATCTGTTTTGCGATTTAGGTCTGATCTCATTTTCATTCCCTCAGCCCGCTGTCATTTCAACCGGGCATGATCATGAAGATCATCACGCTGGCCACGATCAAAGCAGACAACATAATCATGTTGGCCATGATCACGACCCTATGGCGAATCATCATGACCAGTCTTCTGACGAAGAAGGTTGTTGTGATGATCTTACTCAGCGCTTTTATTCTTCTCTCACGAACAGCCCGGCAAATAGCACAACACTCGTACACGCTCAATTATTCAAGGTACTCTCCGCGCTGTTTTTTGAACATGCCTCCGTTGTTCTCAACGCGATTGATTTAAGCCACACAAAATTCCAGCATCTCCCCAACGGACCGCCTGGAATTAGCGGCCAGGTCTTACGTGTTCTTATTAGTTCCTTCCAGATTTAATTTCTTTCCCGTCAAGCAGGCCCTTCCCCTGAAGGATCAGAGCTGCTGCTTTGTTTTGCTGGTATTCTCTTAAGCTAAGACCAGCCTATATAAAGCTATCAATCAATTTTCAAGACACTCAATAGAATCAAAGATATGAAGGCATATCAACTCCATATCAGAAATATGGAATGCGATCGCTGCATTTACGTAGTCCGGCAGATATTAAAGCAATTAAAGATTGTTAAAGCTGAAGTCGAACTCGGGAGAGTTTCCTTTCTCACAACCCGCGAAAATATTCTTCCGGTTTTAGAAAAGAGGTTGAGCGATTTTGGTCTCCCGGTTATAAAAAGCAAAGAAGAAATATTGATTGAATCCATTCGCCTGGAAATAAAAAAGTACCTGGATGCCCTTGAGCGCAAAGAGAGGATTAAAAAGTTCACGGAATTCCTCCAAAAGAGATTTGGTAAGAACTACTATAACCTTGGCAGGTCCTTTAAAGACAGTGAAAAAATGACCCTCGAAACCTATATTATCAGGCAGAAGGCTGAACGCGTTAAACGGCTGATCCGCGAGAATGAACTTTCGCTAAAAGAAATCGCAGAGAGATTGCATTATGCGAGTTTGCAACACCTGTCCTCACAATTCAGAAGGATTACGGGACGTACAATAACTCAATTCAAAAAAAAGGAATTCACTGAACACTCTTATAAGTCAATCACCAGCGCTCTTTCGGATTTAAAGTCGCGTGGATTCACACAGCGCTTCGAGACAAGCGGAAAGAATATAGTATTGGATGAGTCTTCGGGGGAAATCAGCCTCAGCGATGCTCAAATAAAGGAAGTGTACAGGTTCGATGAAAGGCCAAGCGGCTTTGGTCAATCCGTCATTTTCGAAATAGAAGTTAACGATGGCACGAAAGGCTATATGGTATGTCAATGACAGATGTTTTTCTAAGGCTCTCTGATCAAAATCACCCTTTGACGTGACTTCGATCATGAATAAGATATGCAACTATTTACAATTTGACCTATGTAATCAAACGCATAATCAAATGAGTAAAAAAAAGCAACTTAAAACCAAGGACCATGATTGGAATGAATTAGCCGACACGCTGAAATCAGTTGCGCATTCCGAACGTCTCGCCATAATTCACCTGATGTGTAATTGCGGCTCTGGTCAATTGGAAGTGAAGAATATTTACAGCACACTGCATTTGGAGCAGTCAACAACATCACGACACTTAGGTATTATGAAAAAAGGAGGAATATTAGAACGTGAGGTTAAGAAAGGCAAAACGTATTACGGATTTAACTCACAAAACAATACGGCTCTTTGCCTGAAAGAAATGCTGACAGAGGTATAATGATATGACAACGCAACAATAAAATATAACAATTAACCAAAGTTATTAGGTAAAGACGACAAGTGATTAACGACTTTTAAACGACTAAAAATAATGGTAGAGAAAATAATCAGTTGGGCAATTCATAACAGATTCATGGTTCTGATCGGGATCGTGATGATTACTATCGGAGGAATTTATTCCATCAAGGAAACCCCGGTGGATGCAATTCCTGATCTATCGGAAAACCAGGTGATCGTGTTCACGGAATGGATGGGGCGCAATCCGCAGATCATCGAAGATCAGATCACTTACCCGCTGGTTACAAACCTTCAAGGTATTCCTAAAATAAAGACCATTCGTGCCGCCTCCATGTTCGGCATGAGTTTCATTTTTGTGATTTTCGAGGATGATGCAGAGATCTATTGGTCGCGTACCCGCGTATTGGAGCGGTTGAATTATGCACAAAAATTTCTGCCACAGGGCATAACTCCTACTCTTGGGCCGGACGGCACTGGCATCGGACACGTATTCTGGTACACTTTAAAGGGCGATGGCTATAATCTCGGTGAATTGCGCGCCTTGCAGGATTGGTACGTAAAATTTGCCCTTCAAAATGTGGCAGGTGTAAGCGAGGTTGCCTCTTATGGTGGATTTCAAAAGCAGTATCAGGTAGCCATTGATCCGCATAAGCTCATCTATTATGGAGTACCCTTGATGGACGTAGCGAAAGCGGTTGTTAACAATAACCGTGACGTTGGTGGAAGTCTCTTTGAAATGAACGACATGGGTTATATGATCCGTGGACTTGGATACATCAAGACACCGGAAGATATCGAGAATATTTCTGTCGGAACGTACCGCTCTATTCCAATACGATTGAAAGATGTTGCGCATATCCAGATGGGCGGTGAATTAAGATTAGGAATCATTGAGGAAAATGGAGAAGGCGAAGCCGTGGGTGGAATTGTTGTTATGCGCTATGGTGAAAATGCCAAAGACGTGATTGAGCGCGTGAAGGTGAGGATAGAGGAATTTAAAAAAGGTCTTCCGGAGGGTGTTGAGTTTCATATTGCGTATGACCGCAGCGGGCTTATTGATGACTCCATTAATACATTGTCCGAAGCTTTGTGGCAGGAAATACTGATTGTATCCGTAGTTGTTGTACTCTTCCTCTTCCACGTTCGCAGTGGCCTTGTGGCCATAGCTTCTATTTTGCTTTCCGTGCTGATAGGGTTTATCCTGATGAAGCTTTTCGGAGTAACATCCAATATCATGTCATTGGGTGGTATCGCCCTTGCCATAGGTGATGTCGTTGATCCGGGAATTGTAATGGCCGAAAATGCATACCGGTCACTGACTAACCGGGTACTACAAAAAAATACAAGCGATGAAAACAACTGAAAAACAACGTATAGGGCACACCAAAGAAATTTCTGATGAAGAACGTGTGACCATTATAGAAGAATCATCTAAAACAGTTGGGCGGTCTATCTTCTTCTCCGTGATCATTATGATCGTCTCATTTGCTCCGGTTCTTTTTCTCACAGGCCAGGAAAGTAAATTATTCTCTCCGTTAGTATTGACCAAAACATTTTCGCTGCTAGGTGCCGCCTTGTTAGCCATTACTGTTTCGCCAATGCTGGCGAGGATATTTGTAAAAGGACGGTTGGTGCCGGAAAGTCGTAATCCTGTTTCCAACTTCTTTGTGCGAATTTATACACCGGTTATTCGCCTTTGCCAGCGATTCAAATATGTAACACTCGCAATCTGCTTTGTATTAGTTGCCGGCAGCACGCCTTTTGTACTCAATCTTGGCACTGAGTTCATGCCGCCATTGGATGAAGGTTCGCTATTGATGATGCCCGTAACGCTCCCGGATGTTTCCAACGCTGAAGCCAAACGCATCATTCAGATCCAGGACAGGATTTTAAAGAGCATCCCTGAAGTGGAGAATGTGCTGGGCAAAGCAGGTCGTGCTTACACCGCCACCGACAACTCTCCCATGGCTATGATTGAAACCATTGTGGTCCTCAAACCAAAATCAAAATGGAGGGAAGGAATGACAAAAGAAAAACTCATCGCTGAGATGGACGAGCGTGTCAGTATCCCGGGAGTGGTTGTCGGATGGACGCAGCCAATCATAAACCGGATTAACATGCTTTCTACAGGTATCCGTACCGATGTTGGAGTGAAAGTGTTCGGATCAAACCTTGACTCTCTCTTTATACTTACAGCGGAAATCGAAAAAGCGCTAAGAGGTATTGACGGACTCACGGACCTTTATCTGGAGCAACTTACCGGGGGAAAATACCTTAATATAAAAATCAACCGCGAAGCAATTGCACGCTATGCACTCAGCGTAGAAGATGTCAACATGGTCATTGAAACTGCTTTAGGTGGTATGATCCTGACCAACACGGTTGAAGGACGCGAGCGTTTCACTATTACAGTAAGGTTGGCACAGGATTATCGAAACGATCTCGATGAGATCAAACGCGTACCAGTACAAACATCTTCGTATGGTGTAGTTCCACTATCTGTGCTGGCAGATATCACGGTAGAGGAAGGACCGCCTATGATCAATTCGGAAAACACAAGACTTCGCGGAACGGTGTTGTTCAATGTGCGGGGCCGTGATATGGGAAGTGTTGTAAATGAAGCGAAAGAAAAAATCGATATGCAATTCAAAAAACTCCCCAAGGGATACTATATCCAGTGGAGCGGTCAATATGAAAATCAGGTGCGCGCAGAAAAGCGCCTCATGATCATTATTCCGATCACGCTCCTTGTCATCGGTTTCATTCTCTACATCACGTTCCACACATTCCGAGAGGTAATCATTGTATTCGTGGGTATACCGGTCGCGCTTGTTGGGGGAGTCTACTCGTTGTACTTCTACAATGTGAACTTCTCTGTGGCGGTAGCGGTAGGATTTATCGCTTTGTTCGGGGTAGCTGTGGAGACAGGCGTTTTGATGATCGCTTACATGAATGATTCTATCAAACGATTGGTGGAGAAAAAGAATGCTGCTAAAGAGGCCATTAATAAGCAAGACTTGCAAGATTCCATTTTCGATGGCGCTGTACCCCGCGTAAGGCCATTGCTGATGACTGTGCTTGCCAACATCCTGGGATTAATCCCGATACTCATCTCTACAGGCACTGGCAGCGATGTGATGAAGCCCATTGCCATACCATTTGTGTTCGGCCTGGTCTCCTCTACCATTTTTGTGCTTGTAGTCCTTCCGGTATTCTACCAGGTGGTCAGGGAATATGAATTAAAAAAAACCGGAACGCTTAAAGTATTAGATATTGAAGAATAACATCATGAGAAGAATCACTTTATATATAACGGTCGGCTTGTCCATACTCTTTCACGGGTGTCAAAAAGAATCGCATGATGAGCACAGCCAGCATGGATCTCATTCGGTAGACGAAGCAAACCAAAAAGCCCTGTCCATTTCAGCAGAGCCAACTAATAAAAAAGTTATTTCAAGCCAAGCACTTGTAAAGCCAGTAAAGCAACTTCAATCAAGTCCCGTTAACGCTTATGGATTTATTTCCCTTGACGAACGCAGGAGCAACCAGGTATCTGCACGGGTAGGTGGTCGCATCGAAAAGCTTTATGTGAAATATGAAAATCAATTTGTGCGCAAAGGTGATAAAATACTTGACCTGTATAGTCCTGATCTTAATACCTATCAGGAAGAACTTTTGTACGCACAAAAAGTTGACCCGGATGGCGAACTTCCAAAGCATGCTGCCCATAAACTGAAACTTCTGGGAATAACCAATATTCAAATAAAGCGGATCATAGAATCAGGCAAGACATCCTTGACGCTTTCCATCTACAGTGCCTATGACGGATACATTTTTTATACTCCTTCAACCCAAATGCCCCCAACGGGAACGGCAATGGCTTCTTCGCCGGGGGGAAGTAAAATGGGTGGTGGCATGGGTTCAGGTTCCCAGCAAAGACAGTCGGCTTCAACTTCTATGTCTTCAGCCTCCGGACCAGTCCGCGAAGGAGCATACGTTTCAGCAGGGCAAACGCTCTTTTGGATCAATGATCTTCGTGAAGTGTGGGGTATTCTGTCGGTGGATAATCTTCATCAGGATGAAATAGCGCTGAACGATAGTGTAACAGTTGTGAGTGAGTTAATTTCTGATAAACCAATTAAAACGATTGTGCGATATATCGAGCCACAATATGCTACAGGTCAGAAATTCATCCAGGTACGGGTGTACTTGCCTAATACTGCCAAGAGCCTCCGGATCAACTCACTATTAGAAGCTACCATTTACCCAAAAACAAAAGAGTCGTTGACGTTGCCTGCAACCAGCATTCTGTATTTGGGTGGCAGGCAGGCCGTATGGAAAAAAGTGGGGCAAACCGAAGAGGGTACTCACATTTTGGAAATCCAGTTTGTGAGGCTTGGTCCGGTTTCGCAAGGGCGTGTAACAGTGTTGAGCGGATTGGCGGCTGACGATGAAGTGGCGTTAGATGCCGGGTACTTAATGGATCGTGAAAGTTTGGTAAAACCAGAGTAAGTCATGCAAAGAAATACGATTTATATAACCCTTTTAATTCTCGCCCTCTCAGCATCCTGCGAAAAAAAACCGGAGCAGGTACATGAAGGACATGGCGATGAGCATGAAGCTATGCTCTCATTGACAGAACAGGAAAGAGTAGTGGCTAATATTCAGATTGACACTGCACGAATCAAAACAATCTTTGAAGAGACAACACTGATTGGCACCGCGGCGGTTGATGAAAGAAATATCAATATAGTCAGCTCGCGGGTAAAAGGCAGAATCGACAAACTATTTGTGCGCAACCCTGGCACATATGTGAAAACCGGAGAGCCTCTATACAGTATCTATAGCGAAGAACTTTTGTCATACGAAAATGAATACCTGCTGGCCATTGATGAGAATAAAAAAGCTACGACTCAAAAAGCGATCACCCAAAGAATGGTCGAAGCAGCCCGGAGACGTCTTGAGCTTTGGACGCTGACGGAAAAACAAATCACCGAACTTGAAAAAACGAAAAGCATTTCTCCACTGATTACTTTTTATTCTAACCGCAGTGGGTACTTGGCCGAATTGCTCGTGCGTGAGGGTGAGTACGTTGAGATCGGTAGCCCCATGTTCAGGTTAGCCGAATTAAATAGCTTATGGATCGAAGCCCAATTATACAGCAGTGAGATCAATTACCTGAGACAGTCACCGACTCTTGAAGTAGAATTTGAAGCTTTTCCGGGTGAACGCATCAAAGGTGAGATTGTGTACGATAACCCGCGCCTGGAGGACAATACAAAAATTAATCTGGTACGCATCAAAATTAACAATCAGAAAGGAAATTATAAGCCTGGTTTGATGGCCTATGTCTACTTAAAACGCAACAGAAAAGAGACTCTGGTGATACCGAAATCAGCACTACTGCTGGAGAATTTTACTACCGTTTGGATTGAAACACCAGATGGTATGTTTGAACAACGCATGGTTGAAACCGGTATCAGCAACAAACGCGAAGTAGAAATCATTAGTGGGTTAATGGCAGGTGACCGCGTGGTAACATCCGGTGCCTATTTATTGAATAGTTCATGGAAAGTAAAACAAGGTGGTGGTGTGATGGAGGGGATGGATATGTGATAAAGCTGCCACCTTTTTTTGATGAATTGGAGATTTTTTATTGATGAAGAACTGATATTAAACTTTAAAAACCATGTTATGAAAACAGTACACAAATCAATCCTCCTTATAGCAGTTGGGGCAGGATTTCTATTGGGCGCCTGCGACAACGACAAATTCCCTGAGCCGGAAGTAAAAGACAATGTATCCTTCGCCCTGGATATTCAACCAATTCTGACGGCAGAGTGTGCCACCTGCCACAATCCATCGGAAGTCGAGCCGGATTTTCGTGAAGGTTATGCTTATGAATCAATGGAGGATCTCATCGTTGAGGGGGACATCATACCTGGTAATGCAGAAGAGAGTGAACTGGTCGAGATGCTGGAAGGCAATAGCCCTGACGGTAATACAATGCCACCGGCAGGACCGATGAGTCCGCAAAAAATTGCGCTGATTAAAAAATGGATAGAAGAAGGAGCGCTTAATAACTAATCAACCTAAAACCATCATGACCATGAAAATCAAAATACTTCTTCCCATTGCTCTGTTCGCTATTTCAGTTTCGGTCCTTGCACAGGAAGCTGATTCAGTAGCAGCACCAAAAACCGACAAACCGGAGCGAGAAGCCTTTGGAAGCCCCTGGCTGATCGACAACCCAACCGGTGTGATCAGTTCAAAGAATACATTGATATTCGACATTCAACACCGATTTGGTGTAATCGAAAGCGGCAACAAAGACCTTCTCGGTATCTGGGGCCCGTCCAATATCAGGCTCGCACTGAGTTATGCCATCACGGACCGGATTACGCTCGGATTTGGTACTACCAAAAATGATCGCCTGCAGGATTTCAACCTGAGAGCAGGACTTCTGCGGCAAACCCGCTCAGGCCGTGTACCGGTGAGCGTCACCTTTTACGGTAACATAGCCATCGATGCACGCGAGTCTGAATTCTTTCCCAAATCTTCGAACCGTCTCTCTTACTTCAGTCAATTGATTATCATGCGCAGGTTCAGCCGGACGGTATCTTTCCAGGTAGCTCCAAGTTTTTCGCATTATAACATTGTTGATGAATCTCTTTCCAATAATCAGCTTGCGATAGCGGTGGGCGGCAAACTAAGCATCAGTGATAAGACTGCGATCCTCCTCGATTATAGCCAACCGCTTGACCAAAACTCCGACAATCCTGGTCTGGCGATAGGTATTGAAATGTCCACCAGTTCACATGCTTTTCAGGTATTTGTAGGTAACTATAATGGCATTGTTCCGCAAAAGAATTACATGCTGAATCCTAACAAACTCTCCGAGAAGCAATTCCTGATCGGCTTTAATATTAATCGACTATGGAACTTCTAAAACAAATGACTTATGAAGGCAGAATCTAAAAAAATTCAGATCTCACGAAAGAAATTCTTAGGCCTTAGTCTGACGCTACCCTTTTTGAGCGCTCCTACTTCTCTTGCAGCGGAACCTGTCGGCAAACAAACAATGGAAGATGAATTCATAACGATGCTCACAGCAGACGGTAAAGCCGTGAAAGTGAGAAGGGATGCAGTTAAAAATGCAAAGGTGATCGAAAAGAAGATGTCCAATCAGTCGCTCTTGAGTTGGCTGAAGCCAAAAGGTTTTACAAAATAAAGAACCATGGAACCAGAAAAAGATAACCAGCAAAAGTCGAGACGTACCTTCGTGGAGCAGGGCCTTAAGTATGGCTTGCTCACGGCCGCAAGCGGTGCATTGCTCGCAAAAGTATTTGGTAAATCAGAAAGTTTCGACTCTGAGGAAACTATCGAAGTGATGTCAACTGACGGAACGTTGATGCAGGTGCCCGCATCGGCTGTGAAGCATGCCCATGAAAGTAAATCGGCTTACAATCCACGGGAAGGTTTCCCCAATCGGAAGTTTGTGATGGTAGTAGACCTTGCCAAATGTCGCAATGCGAAAAAGTGTCAAAGCTCCTGTAACAAAAACCATTACATCACAGGCGACAATGCATGGATCAAGATCTATAAAATGCAGGATTCGGAAAAGTCAGCTCCTTACTGGCAACCCACATTGTGCCAACATTGTGATGAGCCCGCTTGCGTAAAAGTCTGTCCGGTAGACGCCACGTTTAAGAGAAAAGATGGAATTGTTTTGATTGACAACAACCGGTGCATCGGGTGCAGGTTTTGCATGGCGGCATGTCCTTATTCAGTGAGGGTTTTCAACTGGTCAGAACCGTGGCAAGGGGATGCAGCTGAACAAACTGAGTATAGTCCTGACTATGCGGGAGTACCGAGCCAGAAAGGTACTGTAGATAAATGTGACTTTTGTCCGCACATGATTGACAAGGGTGAGTTGCCACATTGCGTTAGTGCATGCCCCAACGATGTGTTCAGCTTTGGCGATATGTATGAGGACACCGTTACGAACGGCAGCGGACAATCTTTTAAACTAAGCAAGTTATTGAAAGAAAGAGCAGGCTACAGACTCATGGAAAGTCTGGGTACGCAACCCAGTGTTTATTACCTGCCACCCAGCGACAGGGTTGCTGACTTTGAGGAAGGATTGAAGAATTACACAGAATTTAAATCTGTAGACAAACCCGAAGGAATATGAACACAGCCTACAATCAATTGGTGAATGACCTTGCACCACGAAAATTCAGTTGGAAAGGAAATGTATGGGTCGCCTTTCTTGTAGTAATTATTCTTGTTGGATTGTATTCATATATTCAACAACTCAAGCACGGCTTAGTAATAACTGGTATGAGAGACTATGCCTTGTGGGGTATCTACATTTCTAATTTTGTGTTCTTTGTGGCCATAAGTCTGGTGGGTTCATTGATCACTGCAATTCTCCGCTTATCTGGTGTACATTGGAGCACCCCACTGACACGAATTTCCGAAATGATTGCAGTGGCAGCTGTGGTCATGGCAGGAATTACAATTATCATTGACATGGGACGACCAGACAGGATTATGAATTTATTCCTCCATGGCAGACTTCAATCGCCAATCCTCTGGGATGTTATTGTTATTACAACTTATCTGGTGATCAGTCTTCTTTTGTTGTATTATCCATTGTTGCCAGATTTCAGCATTTTGAAAAAATACACTATTCATACCAGCCGGTTAGATAAATGGTACAGCAGGCTCTCATTGAATTGGTCAGGTAACGAAAGACAAGTTCGTATTCATTCCAGATCCATCCAGGCATTGTCTGTGATGATCATTCCGGTGGCTTTTGCTATACACACAGTAACGGCATGGCTTTTCGAGACAACGTATCGTCCGGGATGGGACAGCACCAATTTTGGTCCCTACTTTATTGCCGGAGCATTTGTGGCGGGATCAGGCGCCGTGGTTGTAATAATGTATGTACTTCGTAAACTATATAAACTTGAAGAATACATCACGGACGACCACTTTGATAAGATGGGAAAGATTCTTGTATTGCTGTGCCTGGTGTATTTGTATTTCAATATTAATGAATACCTGATTCCTACATATAAATCAACCGAAGAAGAAGCCGTTCACCTTCAGAGTCTATTCACTGGACAATACGCAGGGTTATTCTGGACAGCGATTATCGGAGGTTTGGTTCTTCCTGTTATAATATTATTGTTTCGTAAAGGAAGAAAACCTCTTCCATTATTTATTGTAGCCATGGCGGTAGTACTCGGTGCCTGGTGGAAACGCTATCTGATTGTAATTCCCACACTGAGTCACCCATTCCTTCCCATTGAAGGTGTGCCTCAATCGTGGCACCATTACTCGCCCACATGGATGGAGTGGTCTATAACTCTGGCCACACTGGCCAGCGCATTGCTCATCATTACAGTGTTGGTAAGGTTTCTTCCCATCGTGCCCATCTATGAAACGGCTGAAGAAAGAGGATTGATAGAACCATCTGAAACTAAATAGTCATGAGAACTTATTTCATATACTTCCTTTTACTTCTGGCGAATGTAGCATTCGCACAAGAGACCAAGCATAAAGCGAGGGTAACTGCGCAATACACTAAAGTTATGAACGATGAAACATTCATCGCTCTTTCCGCTAAGTACAAAGGCGAGAACGGATTTGAACCAGCATCGGGTCTTGAGTTTCATGTGTACAAAAAAATGCCTGACGAGTCGCTACTCCGTCTTGGCATAGCAACAACCAATCCAGAAGGTAAAACAAAATTTATTTTGAATGATAGCAGCGTAACAAAGTCAAAGGAGACTTTTGTTTTTACCTACGTGGTGAAAATAGAAAACCAATCTAAGTACGAAGATGCTGAAACCGAAATAAATGTATCGGATGCTAATCTAGCGGCCATTGTTGAAACCGTTGACAGCGTGAATCAGATCACAGCAATCCTCTTGGACGCGTCTGGTAAGCCGCTAACCGGTCAATCGCTGAAAGTTCAATTGCAACGGATGTATGCACCGCTCCAGGTTGGTGAAGAAAGTTACCTGACCGATGAAAATGGATCAGTAACCATACCGATTGAAGAACCCATGCCCGGAGTAAATGGAGAACTAACATTTGAGGTGGTCCTCAGCGAAAGTGAAACGTATGGCACGGTGAAAACATTGGTGAACGCACCCATTGGCATACCCATCGTGGATCAATCAACATTTGATAAAAGAACACTATGGTCGCCTCCCACCAAGACTCCGTACTACCTGCTCATCTTTCCAAACCTGATCATAGTTGGTGTATGGATACCTTTATTCATTTTAATTTTTAACCTATATCGTATTTCAAAAGCTAAAATAAAATCATTATGAAAAATCAAATAATAATTCTCCTCTTCGTAGCGTCTATAGGAATGTACTCCTTCACACAAATCAACCAATCGAAAGAATGGGTTGTGCCTGAAACTGCCAAAAAAGTAAAAAACCCAACCGACAAATCAAGCAAAGAAGACCTAGCCATAGGCAAATCCTTATACGCTAAACATTGCCAATCCTGCCACGGCAAGGAAGGCTTTGGAGACGGACCGAAAGCTAAAGAAATGAAAGGCGATATGGGTGATTTTTCAAGTACAGAATTCCAGAGCCAGACCGATGGTACTCTATTTTACAAAATGACCACCGGGCGTGACGACATGCCAACCTTTGAAAAAAAGATACCTGACGCTGAAGATCGTTGGCTTATTGTCAATTATATCCGCACGCTCAAACAATAAGGCGTTTGTTATGAAAACAATTTCCCTTTCAGATTATGCCTACAAATATCTCGACTACATGTTTTGCAAAGCAGCAAAAGAGTGCCGTCTGGAATTTAGTCCGACTGACTGGGATAATTTGAACAACCGACTCAATCAAATGAAAAACACAAACAAAATATCACGGGCCACTATGGCTGACAAGTTTATTGACCTTGCCAATGAATTTACAACGAGCGAACCTAAGGAACGCGTGGGTGCAGCGATCATGTTTGCCGCAGCACGATACAATGCCTTTGAGGCATTCTCTAAATCAAGCAATCTCGCCCGTGACAAAGACGATGCCGTAAACTGGTACACACACGAATACAAAAGAATGCTTGAAGCAAATATTGATGACTTAATACAAGCCAATCCTAAGTGAAAGAGCGGATGAATATGAAGACTTAAAAAAAAATAAATATATGAAAACGACTTTAGTTGTAATGCTGATTAGTCTCACATCAACAGGCGTAATGGCCCAGGATAATTCACCAGCTAAATTGAGATGGGGATTGTATGCCAACGGAGGTACAAGTTCGCTGGTACAAGGGATGGGCATGAATATGAACATGTACAACAGCGGGTACAGCGGAATGAACAGCAACATGACCATGTATGACTATGCCGCTTCCTGGGGTGGTGGCATGAGCCTGACTGTGCCACTGCATCAGCGGTGGTCGTTTGTCGGCAATATCGGTTATATGAATCGTGGTGCGAATTACGGTGAGATGAACTCTTCATATAGCGACAGTTACAATCTTTCGTATCTGGATCTTTGGGCAATGGGCCAATATAACAGTCTGCCGAAAGGGCCGGTCAAGTTTACGGCAGTACTTGGCTTAACAGAAAGCACACTGCTTTCTGCGAACGATGAACCTTCGGGAACAACCCAGCAAATGATGGACAATGTGAATCGTGTTGACATCGGCATGGTATTGGGTCCAGGATTAGAATTTGATTTGAAGAAAGGGGCAATTCAAACGCGGCTTCTTTACACCTACGGATTTATGAATGTATTCAGCGGCATGTACTACGACAGTGGCATGCAATCCAACAACGCAGCTTTTCTCTTGCAAGTCGGCTACATCTTCGGCAAACAATGAAATCTGTATTGTTTTTCTGTTTTCTGCTAAATCTGCACAACACAGTCTGTGCCCAGCAAGACAGCAGCGGGGTTTATCTGACGATAACAGATTTTCAAAATAAGAAATTGGCGTATCCCATCAATTGCCGGACGCAAAAACACAAGATCAAGCAAACCAGTTTTAGTGATCAAAAATTTGTTAAGGTAATTCACAACGACTCAGTGATTACTCTTTTGAAAAGTGAGGTATTTGGCTATCGGGATTGCAAAGGTATACCTCATCGTTTTATTGATAAGGTAAACTATGCCATACTAAATCCTTCGGAATACATTCTCGTCTACAAGCATGAGATCCGGGCGCACAAACAAAATGAGTTGCACTACATGTTCAGCCGGGGAATTGAAGGTCATGTGTATAAACTCACAAAGGAAAATCTCAAACAAGCATTTTCTGATCAACTTGAATTTCAAAAAAAGATTGACGAAGTGTTTAAAAATGATCCGGAATTATCGCGGTATGATAAAGCAACTAAGACTTACTTGATCAACTGGCTATACGGGCGGGTCAAGACATAGAGACACAATTGTGGAGATCTCAGGACTGAAAATAAGCTATTATAATTATGGTCAAAACATCACGACATATTGGCAACGCACATCTTCACAGCTTCTTCACACTGGCATTGGCAAGCGGTCTGCTTTTAAGTTGTGCGTCCAGGTACCAAATCGATACCTATCAGGTATCTCCAAAACAAAAATATCCTTATGCGTCCTTCTCCGTGATGATAATTCCTGATTCGGGGAAACAACACTTGAATCTCCTTCAGTCCATTGGTAGTGGCTTTTCCAGTAACCTGAAAACCATGGGGTTGAAAAATGATTCTCTCCAACCCGAACTGATATTTATTTTACGCTGGGAAGAACACCTAGTGGGCCGGTTTTCATCGCACACAGGCAACGAAACCAGTTCAGCCTACAGTATTACCAACCCCTTTTACTCACCTTTTGAAAATACATCGGACAGACTAAAAATGAATTCTTCCTCTCCTCACAGAATTCGCTACTACGACAAAGAGTTGTTCATTAGGATGCAGGCGATTGATGCCATCCGCAACGAATTGATCTGGTCTGTAAAAATTTATCCCAATCAAAAGAAAGGATTGGCCTCGGAGCGTATTCCAAGAGTCGTTCGCGACCTCACCCATTCCTTTGAAAGGGTACAATTCTATATTGATAAAATCAGCAAGCTATGACCGCTACCATTATTAAAGCTTCCGGTGAAAGTGAAGCATTTCAAAAAGACAAGTTGCTGCAATCGCTCATACGGGCAGGTGCCTCCACCGTTTTAGCAGAGAAAGTAGCGTCAGAAGTGGCTAAAGGCCTGCGCAACGGAATGTCTACCAAACACATCTATAAGAAAGCCCACGAATTGTTGAGACGCGCTGCCCGGCCGGTGGCAGGACGTTACCATCTCAAAAGTGGTATCATGGAACTTGGTCCGTCAGGCTTTCCCTTTGAATTATATGTATCGGAAATTCTTAAGCAAAAGAATTTCGAGGTTCAAGTGGGAAAAATAGTGGAAGGACGTTGTGTCAACCACGAAGTGGATGTAATCGCTCAGAAAGATAATCGTCATTTCATGATTGAATGCAAGTATCACAATAGCCCTGGTATGGTCTGCGATGTTAAGATTCCTCTTTACATACAGGCGCGTTTTCAAGATGTTGAGGCGCGCTGGAAATTAATTCCCGGTCACGGAGAAAATTTTCATCAAGGCTGGGTGGTAACCAATACCCGTTTCACCACTGACGCAATTAAATATGGGACATGCTCAGGGCTGAATCTCGTAAGCCTTGATTTTCCTCAAGGCGAAAGCCTGCGTGATATGATCGAGGAAACAGGCCTTTATCCCCTTACATGTCTTACAACGCTCACACAACCGGAAAAGAAATTATTACTGGAAAAGAAAATTGTCTTGTGCCGCGATATATGTCAGAATCCCACATATCTCCGGCAGATAAATCTTCTTGCCTCCCGGATAAAGGAAGTTCTGGAAGAAGGCCATCAACTATGTCATAAACTTATGCAACATGATCAACACTGACATCTTTAAGCAAGCTTTTCATAGCAGATCCCTGGAAGAAATTCTTCAATCGCTTGAGGCAGACGGAACCCGTGGCCTTAGCCAGGAGGCATCCACGCAGAGGCTGCAACAATTTGGAAACAATTCCATTGCGCATGAGAAAAAGAAAAGCCTCTGGCTGGTCTTTCTCAGGCAGTTCAATAGTCCCATCGTGTATCTGCTCATCTTGGCGGCTGGTCTATCATTTTTCTTTCAGGAGTGGCTCGATGGCTTTGCAATCCTGATGGTGATTTTTATCAATGCAATAATTGGTTTCTACATGGAGTTTCAGGCCGAAAGATCCATGGAAGCCCTGAAGAAGTTATCTGTTCTTCCTGCTAAAGTCATTCGCAATGGAGAATTAAGTGAGATCAATGCAGAGGAACTAGTGCCTGGGGATTTAGTATTCCTTGAAGCTGGCGATATGGTTCCGGCTGACGGACGAATTTTTCGTTCTTCGCAGTTGCAGATTGATGAATCAGCGCTTACTGGCGAATCTATTCCAGTAGAAAAAAAAATTTCCCAACTCAAGGAAGACACAACTCTGGCTGAACGCATCAACATGCTTTACAAGGGCACCTTTGTCACAAAGGGAAATGCCTATGGAATAATAACTGGCACGGGTATGGAAACTGAACTCGGCAAGATCGCAAGTCTTGTGCAATCGGCTGAGCAGGCTGCTACACCGCTGGAGAAAAAACTGGAACAATTTAGCAAAAAATTAATCAAGATAACGGTTGGATTGGTGGTCGTCATCTTTATCGCTGGGATTATAAATGGCCAGAAGATTCTTGAAATGCTGGAGACATCTATTGCGCTCGCAGTTGCTGCGGTACCGGAAGGATTACCCATCGTAGCGACACTCGCCCTGGCCCAAGGTATGCTTAGAATGGCCAGGCATAATGTAATCGTGAAAAAACTTTCAGCCGTAGAAACACTTGGAGGTACCAATGTAATATGCACTGATAAAACCGGCACGCTGACACAAAATAAAATTGAAGTCAATCTGATCATAACTCCATCAGGAAAATTTGATGTAAGCAATTCTAAAAAAGTCACTGTGAACGATCTGTCGTTTCAACGTGTCCTCAATTGCGCTGTCTTATGCAATACGGCCTCGGTGACAAACGAAGGAAAAGAAACAGGCGATCCTCTCGAAGTTGGTTTATTGAAATTTGCTGTGGCTCAAGGTACAGTAATTGAAACGCTGCGAAAAGAAAACCCAACGATCAAAGAGGAACCCTTTTCATCGGAAACAAAAGTAATGGGCACTCTTCACCGTGAGACCAACGGCAATCAAATGATTTATGCTAAAGGGGCTGCGGAAGAGCTAATTAATCGTTGTACCCATATTATCAATGGCACTGGGGAAGATGAATTTAATGCTGTGCTGAGAACCAATTGGCTAACGGAGTCAGAAAAATTTTCAGCTTCCGGACTACGGGTGATTGCGGCTGCTTGTAGAAAAACCGATTCAATGGATGGTGAACTTTCAGCAGACTTAACGTTCATAGGTCTTATTGGCATGATCGACCCGCCACGCCCAGAAGTTTACGAGGCTATCCAAGAATGTAAAACGGCAGGGATAAAAGTAATCATGATCACGGGAGACCATCCTTCCACTGCACAAAACATTGGCAGGCAGCTTGGTATTATCGCGGACGAGAAGCAAGCTGCAATGGTTGGTAGAGAAATGAATGATTATGAGCATCTCACTGAAGAGGAGAAAGACCGCTGGGTAAACACAGCAGTTTTTGCCCGCGTAAGCCCCAAACAAAAGCTTGATCTCGTAAGCGTTTTGCAAGATCGAAAATATATTGTTGGCATGACGGGAGATGGTGTAAACGATGCGCCTGCACTCAAAAAATCGGATATAGGAATAGCGATGGGACAACGAGGCACACAGGTTGCGCAGGAAGTGGCTGACATGGTGCTGAAAGACGATTCTTTTTCATCCATTGTGTTAGCCATCCGCCAGGGGCGTATCATCTTCGATAATATCAGGAAGTTTGTCATCTTCCTGCTTTCTTGTAATCTGAGCGAGCTCTTTGTAATCGCAGTAGCCGCGGTACTGAATCTGCATTTTCAGCTCTTTCCACTTCAAATACTCTATATAAACATTATTACAGACGTGCTCCCGGCATTAGCCCTTGGAGTAACCGCAGGAAGTTCTTCCATAATGAACCAGCCACCACGTAGTACGGAGGAGCCCATTATCGACAACAGACGATGGACATCTATCATATTCTATTCTGTGGTCATCACGATCACTACATTGGGAGCTGTGTTTATCAGCCATTTTACAGTACATAAAACAGAGACCTGGAATCCGGAACTGTGCAATAATATCTTATTCTTCACGCTTATCTTCTCACAGATACTTCACGTATTTAATATGAATGCCACAGGATCGAATTTCTTTAAGAGTGAGGTGATGAAAAACAGGTATGTATGGTATGCAGTTATCGCGTGCATTGTTCTGCTTGCAATATCTTATAAGGTAACTATTATTCGGGATGCCCTGGACATCTTCCCGATGTCAAAGGAAGACTGGTTGATCTCCATTGGCATGAGTCTCGCTTCGCTAATAATTATTCAAATTTTCAAGGCATTTAAAATTGTACGGCAATGAATGAAAATATAAGTATTCGTTTTCTGGGAGGTGCGGGAACCGTAACAGGTTCTAAATATCTTTTACGCGCATCTGAAAAAAACATCCTAATCGACTGCGGCCTTTTTCAAGGCTTGAAAAAATTGAGATTGACCAACTGGAAACCATTTCCTGTTGACCCTAAGTCAATTGACTTGGTTTTGCTTACGCATGGCCATCTTGATCATGTTGGCTATTTACCTCGATTAGCGAAAGAGGGTTTCGGGGGTGAAATATGGGCGACAGCACCCACATTAGAAATCGCAAAAGTCATATTGGAAGACAGCGCAAAAATTCAGGAAGAAGAATCGGAGCACGCCAACACGTTTGGTTACAGCAAGCATAAGAAAGCGCTCCCAATATATGATCTCAATGATGTCAAAAGGACCACGCCACTTTTTACGTCCCAACCTCCAAACCAATGGTTAACTATATCCGACTCTATGCAAGTTCGGTTTCGACATAACGGACATATAATTGGGGCAACCTTTATCGAAATAAAGACAGAAGACAAAACTATTGTTTTCTCGGGCGACATAGGAAGAACAATTGATCCTTTACTTAACCCTCCTGACTTACCAGAAGAAGCAGATGTCTTGATCATGGAATCTACCTATGGGGACAGAATCCATTCTTCCGATAGCGAAGAACAACTTACCCGAACGATCAATGAGTCTTCCGGAACCATATTAATCCCCAGTTTCGCGGTGGAGCGTACACAATCTCTTATGTTTTTATTATGGAAACTCCGAAAGAGAAAAGTTATCCGGGATATCCCTGTATACATGGACAGCCCTATGGGTCGAAATGTACTGGAGATTTTTCATCATCATCCCGATTGGCATAAGCTATCTAGGAATGAATGCACGGAAATGTGCAATGATATCATTCGAGTGGCGACAATGGATGAAACATTAAAGCTTGCAGCAGACAAAAACCCCAAAATTATTATTGCGGGGAGCGGCATGGCTACAGGGGGAAGGATACTTACTTATTTCGAACGCTATCTGGGGGACAAGATGTGCACGATATTATTGGTTGGCTATCAGGCAGAAGGCACGCGGGGGCGTCAATTATTAGATGGCGCGGAAGAAATAAAATTACATGGAAAGCTCTTTACTGTAAGAGCCACTATCAAGAACATTGATGGATTCTCGGCACATGCTGACCAAAACGAACTGCTGCATTGGCTAAGCAAACTTAAAAGACCTCCCGAGCAAATTTTCATAACGCATGGTGAGTCTTTATCAAGTGTTGCTTTTCAGAAAAAGATTATGGAAACATATGGTTGGCCTTCCGTTATACCAAAACTTGATGAAACCATTGAAATAAAGCAAACTACTCCTCATTCCATTAAAGACCATTTAGATTAAAAGAATAATTTAATGAAGCGTGCAGTAACGGCTTTGGATCATTTGGTAACTAATATCCCTATTTCGCTGGAAAGCAATAGTGTTCATGATATTATCGAAATATTTAAGTCAAAGTCGTTTGACTGTAGCGAATATGTATATGTGATTGATGACAAAAAGAAGCTAATTGGGAGAATTCCATCGGTAGAGTTGTTCAAAATTCCAGTAAATAAGAAGATAGCGGATTGTCTTAAGCCGTATACGAAGGTGGAGCATATACTTCCCGACACCAGGCAGGAACGAATTGCGAATTCAGCCATTAGGTATAATCTTAGCAGTCTGCCTGTAGTTGATAGTGAAAACCGTCTTGTTGGTGCTATTCCACCCGGAGCTATCATTAATATTTTAAGGAAAGAACATATTGATGATATGCATGTGCTTGCCGGTATAAACAAACAGATTGGTCAAGTGAGACATTCAATTGAAGAAACACCGATGGTAAGAGTCAAGGATAGATTGCCATGGCTAATTCTTGGACTGGCCGGAAGTATGTTTGCCACTATTCTTATGTCAAAATTTGAAGCGATACTCAAGAGTGATATTGCGTTGGCTTTTTTTGTTCCTGCAATTGTTTATATGGCGGATGCAATAGGAACACAAACCGAAGCAATTGCAGTGCGAGGCATTTCGCTGAGCAACATCTCACTGCGAAAAGTATTATTTGGTGAGTTAACTACTGGCCTTGTTATTGGACTAATCCTGGGTTTAATTTTCTTTCCCTTTGTTTGGCTGGTCTATCAAGATATTCTTCTCGCAGCAACAGTGAGCATATCTATCTTTTTTGCCGGAGGGATTGCCAGTACAATTGGATTGCTCTTTCCCTGGATATTACATTTTATGAAATTGGATCCGGCTTATGGTTCGGGACCAATTGCCACTATCATCCAAGACATACTAAGCATACTTATCTACCTGACCCTTGCTCAATTAATCATTCTGTAAAAGATTTCTAATGAAAACCTTTTCAAAGAACCTGAAACTATTGAACGGAACAAAATAAAAATGGAACACAATCATTCTGACCAATTAAAAGTAAGATCAATAGGTATCGATACCTATCGGGAGAATATTATCTACATGCGTCACGATTGTCACGTATGCCTCTCCGAAGGTTTCACTGCACTTACCCGGGTAATCGTCAATCACAATGATCAGGACATTATTGCTACCCTGAATGTAATCCATAATAACGAATTGCTGAACCACGAAGAAGCCGCCTTGTCAATGGAGGCTATGCAGCGTTTGCAAGTGAAAGATGGTGATATGATACTGGTAAAACATCTTCCTCCTGTTGAATCTCTGAAAAGCGTTAGAGCAAAATTATATGGCCAGACACTTGAACCAGAGGCTTACCAACACATTATTAATGATGTCACAAATGGCAAATATTCCAACATCGAGCTGGCATCGTTCATTGCCGCTTGTTCCGATGACCGGCTTAAGACTGAAGAAATAATTTCCCTGACAAAAGCAATGATCCATTCCGGTCAAAAGCTTTCATGGCCTGGCGTTGTTGTAGACAAGCATTGCGTTGGTGGCCTTCCGGGTAATCGAACAACTCCTATTGTGGTAAGCATAATTGCAGCAGCAGGTCTGATAATCCCAAAAACATCTTCGAGAGCAATCACTTCCCCTGCAGGAACTGCCGACACTGTGGAAACTTTCACGAATGTGAATCTTGATTTAGCAACTATACGTAAAGTGGTAGAAAAGGAAGGCGGTTGTATGGCTTGGGGAGGCGCAGTTAAACTTAGCCCGGCAGATGATATCCTGATTTCCATTGAACGGTCCCTTGATCTCGATAGCCCCGCTCAATTGATTGCTTCGGTGCTTTCGAAAAAAGCTGCCGCTGGTTCAACACATGTTGTTATTGATATACCTGTGGGTGAATCAGCTAAAGTACGCACAATGAAAGAGGCTGTTCACCTTAAGGATTTGATGATGAATGTGGCAGCTGCAATAAACATGACCCTGGATGTTGTTTTTACAGATGGACAACAACCCGTAGGACGAGGCATCGGCCCGGCTCTTGAAGCGTTGGATCTGATCTCAGTGTTGAAAGGAGACAAAGAAGCTCCTATCGACCTGCGCGATCGCTCACTTAAACTCGCAGGCCGATTATTGGAAATGACAGGGAAAACATCTTCTAATGGTGGTTATCAAATGGCCTTTTCAATTCTTGAAAGTGGGGAAGCCTGGAAAAAATTTCAGGCAATATGCCAGGCCCAAGGGCGGTTTACTGAACCCACAGTTGGTCAATTCCGGTATGAAGTAATCAGTAACAAGGATGGAGTGGTTGCCAATATTGATAACCGCAAACTTGCTAAGTTGGCCAAGCTGTGTGGAGCCCCTCATGCACCTGGAGCCGGGATTTTATTTATGTCTCCTCTCTATAAAAAGTTAAGCAAAGGCGATGTGCTATTGACACTCTTCGCGCAATCAAAAGGCGAACTTGAATATGCCAAAGAGTATTTAAAATCAAGCGATGAGACAATCCTTCAAATTGTATAACTAAAGTTTAAAAGGATGCATACAATTGTTTTTTCCCTTCCCGGAAACGAAGGCTTAGCTTTCAAACTGGCAACCAGTTTGAAAGCCGACATAGGCGAGCTAACTATCCGCCATTTCCCGGATGGAGAAACCTACATTAGGATACACTCGGATGTAAAGGGAAAAAGAGTGATCATGGTTTGTTCGTTGAATAATCCTGATGAAAAACTGCTACCTCTTTTCTTTCTAAGCCAGGCAGCGAAAGAACAGGGAGCGGACTGCACCTGTTTAGTAGCCCCCTATCTTGCCTATATGCGACAGGACAAACAGTTCAAGACGGGTGAAGGAGTTACTTCAACATATTTTGCCCGCTTTATCTCGAACTTTGCTGATACATTAATCACAATAGACCCTCATCTTCATCGAAGGCACTCAATGAATGAGATATATTCGATCCCGTGCAAGGTCTTACACGCTGCAGGTTTAATATCAAATTGGATACGTAAAAATATTGAAAAGCCTGTCTTGATAGGCCCCGATAGCGAAAGCGAACAGTGGGTTTCGGTTGTAGCTAAGGATGCAGGTGCCCCATTCATTGTTTTGGAAAAAATAAGACATGGTGACCGCGATGTGGAAGTGACGGTTCCTCAGGTTGAGAAGTATAAAGATCATACTCCCGTTCTTGTGGATGATATTATATCAACTGCGCGGACGATGATTGAAACGATAGGTCATCTGAAAACGGCTGGGATGAAACCCGCTGTCTGTATAGGCGTTCATGGAGTGTTTGCAGGTAATGCGTTTGAAGAATTGAAGAAAGCAGGAGCGTCCAGGATCATCACAACGAATACAATCGTACATCCCTCAAATGAAATAGAAATTGTGGAAATGGTCTCGGATTCTTTGATTCCAAGTAAATAAGCCCGATTCTAGAGTGATTTTGCAACATTTTATCAAAATTTTATAATAACTATTAAAGAGCAGTCACGTATATTTACACAACATTTGAAAAACCTTCCTACGATATTATCCGGTTTCCTGGCCATGTTTGTGCTGATGTCATCCATCAGCCATTCAATAAGCTTTCACTTTTGCGGAGGGGAGATTCAAAGCATGGCTGTTTTCGGCCAGGCACAACAATGTGAAGAGCATGATAAAGCCTGCGATCATGGAGGCACAAATCAAGCTTCGATTAATCATAAGGGATGCTGTGAAGATACTACCTTATTGATCGATTCTTATAAGTACGCTTCCAAGAAAGTGGAGACGGTAACCGTTGAAAGCTCATACGTTTTCCTTCCAGTTGCTGCGTTAGTTCAGGAGTTCAATTCTTTCAAAGGTTTAGTCTTCAATCATTTTTTACATTACAGGCCGCCACTAATCGAACGAGATATCATTATACTCGTCCAGACATTCCTTATTTGATTTCTCTTCAGGAGCAGCACATATTCTTATTGAAGAATAAGAATATAACTACGTGTTTTAGTTTTAAGTAATCTGCTTGGATAACTGCTCCTTCATTCCTTTTTACTAAGGTCAAATCACATATTTATTCTATTCTCATGATTGAAAGACTCATTTCATATTCTATTCACAATCGCTTTATCATCCTGCTGATTGCAGCTGGCTTATTTGCGTGGGGCTTGCATTCTGTACAAATTAATAAGATCGATGCCATACCCGATCTTTCTGAAAACCAGGTGATCGTATTTACCGAATGGATGGGACGAAGCCCGCAAATTATGGAGGACCAGGTAACGTATCCGTTAGTTACCAATCTTCAGGCACTACCCCAGATCAAATATGTCCGGGGTACTTCCATGTTCGGCATGAGCTTCGTGTACGTAATCTTCGAAGATGATGTGGATGTTTATTGGGCTCGGCAGCGTGTTCTCGAGAGATTAAACTATGCTTCGCGTCTGCTGCCGGAAGGTGTTGTACCTACTATTGGTCCGGACGGAACAGGTGTCGGACATATTTTATGGTATACACTCGAAGCTCCCGGCATGGACCTCGGAGAACAACGCGCCATCCAGGATTGGTATGTAAAGTTCGGTTTACAAAATGTCCCGGGAGTAGCTGAAGTTGCTTCGTTCGGAGGATTTGAAAAGCAATACCAGGTCACGGTAAATCCCAATAAACTTACTTACTACGGGCTTTCTATTCCTCAGGTGATTCAAGCCATTCGTTCCAATAATAATGAGGCGGGTGGAAGAAAGTTTGAAGTGAACGACATCGGTTATGTGATCAAGACAACTGGATATATCAAAAGTGTTGAAGCAATAGAGATGATTCCGTTGAAGACCGTGAACTCAATTCCGGTATCCATCAAAGATGTGGCCACCGTACAAATGACGGGACAGCTAAGGCTTGGAATATTTGATGTCAGTGGAGAGGGCGAGGCCGTAGGAGGCATTGTAGTGATGCGCTACGGAGAGAATGCCGATGAGGTGATCCGGAAAGTGAAAAAGAAAATGGAAGAGGTAGCAAAAGGATTTCCGGAAGGGATGAAATTCAATCTTGCATACGACCGAAGTGAATTAATTGAAGAATCGGTGTCGTCCATTAAGAAAACACTGATTGAGGAAATGATTGTGGTTTCACTGGTGGTTATTGTTTTTCTGTTTCACTGGCGAAGTGCTTTAAGCATTATCATACAAATACCAATCACACTTGCCACGGCCTTCATCCTGTTAAATATGTTTAATATTTCCTCTAACATCATGTCGTTGACGGGTATTGCGCTGGCTATCGGTGTAATTGTCGATAACGGTATCATCATGTCAGAGAATGCTTACAAACATCTTTCTCAACGCTATGCCGAAGTAATGGCCAAAAAATCCGGTAACTCTTAAAATTAATTCTCATGAAATTTTTAAAAATATTTTCACGCAAAAAAGAAGAGCCCTGGATAACCGAAGAGGAAAGACTCCGGATTATTGAAAAATCCAGCAAGCAGGTTTCGCGCGGGGTTTTCTATTCAACAATTATTATCATCACTTCTTTTCTTCCGGTGTTCATGTTGACGGGACAGGAAGGTAAGCTATTCAGTCCGCTGGCCTACACTAAAACATTTATCCTGTTGGTTGATGCGCTGCTTGTAGTGACGCTCGCTCCTGTGCTGATCTCCTTTTTCATGAAGGGGAAATTCAAAGATGAAAACTCGAATCCCGTTAACCGGATATTGGAACGTGTTTATGAACCGATTATCCGATGGTGTATGAAATGGCGCAAGACAACAATAGCGATTAATATAGCCGCATTAGCCGTCAGCGTTCCTTTAATAATGAGTCTTGGATCAGAATTTATGCCCCCATTGGATGAACAATCTATTTTGTTCATGCCGGTCACATTGCCAGATGTTTCCAATGCCGAGGTAAAACGAATTCTGCAAGTGCAAGACAAGATCATACACTCAGTACCAGAAGTAGACAAAGTGTTGGGTAAAGCAGGACGTGCCAGTACGGCAACCGATAATTCACCCATCAGTATGATTGAAACCATTATTATGTTGAAGCCAAAATCAGAGTGGCGCGAGGGTATAACCAAAAAAGACATCATCAATGAGTTGGATGCCAAACTGCAAATACCGGGAGTAGTGAATGGTTGGACACAACCTATTATTAACAGAATAAATATGTTGGCGACAGGTATTCGCACGGATGTTGGGGTTAAAGTTTATGGCCAGAATCTCGATACGATCTATGCTGTGTCAGAAAAAGTCAAAACCTCTCTTGAAGGAATACCCGGGGTAAAAGATTTATATGTCGATCCCATTACAGGGGGTAAATACCTTGTTGTTGATATCAAGCGCGAGGAACTTGGAAGATACGGACTAAGTATTGATGAAGTCAATATGATGGTGGAGTCTGCCATAGGCGGCACTCCCGTTACCCGTACCATCGAAGGACGTCAGCGATTTTCGGTGAATGTACGTCTGGCACAAGACTATCGAAATAGTTTAGATCAACTTAAACGAATTCCGATTCTTACGCCAGCCCTGGGCACAGTACCGCTTTCCGAGGTGGCTGATTTTAGATTTGAGGATGGCCCTCCGATGATCAACTCTGAGAATGCCATGCTTCGCGGGGCCGTACTATTTAATGTGCGTGATCGCGACTTAGGAAGCACCGTTCAGGAAGCCATCGACAAACTCAATCAAGACCTTACAAACTTGCCGAATGGGTATTATGTCGAATGGAGTGGCCAGTATGAGAACCTTATCAGAAGCAAAAAGACGCTGACGTTGATCGCGCCTATTGTCTTAATTATAATCTTCCTTTCCCTATACTTCGCCTTCCACTCCATTCGCGAAGCGTTCTTTAGTTTGATAACCGTACCCTTTGCACTTATCGGAGGAGCCTACATGATTTATTTCTATGGTGTTCACCTATCGGTAGCTGTAGCGGTTGGTTTTATTGCGTTGTTCGGTATTGCGGTAGAGACTGGTGTGGTAATGGTAATCTATCTCAACGATGCCATGCGTCAACTGGTAGAGTTAAGGGGCAACTCGCGTGATACCATTTCAATGAATGAATTGAAGGAATATGTGATTGCCGGAGCAGCAAAACGCCTGAGACCAAAACTGATGACCGTATCCGTTGCACTATTTGGTCTCGTACCGGTACTGTGGGCTACCGGAGTAGGTAGTGATGTGATGCAACCTATTGTGATGCCCATGATCGGAGGCGTACTAACATCCTCCACTCACATCCTCCTGGTAACCCCTTTGATCTTTCTAATGACTAAGGAATATGAACTCAGAAAATTCGGAAAACTTGAAATACATGAAGCTACGCATTAACCATTTATTTTACGCATTGGCGATCATTCTGATAGGACAATCAGCGAATGCCCAGCAACAACTAAGACTGGATAGTATTCTCAACACTATCAGAACCAATAACCCCATGTTGCAGGAATATCGATACCGTGCGGCTGCGTTAAATGAAATTTCAAAAGGTGCCAAGAGTTGGATGGCCCCAATGGTGGGATTGGGAACTTTCATGACCCCTTATCCGGGCCAGATGGTGATGGACGAACGCGATAAAGGTTCTATCATGATCGCGGCTGAGCAATCCATTCCGAACCCGGCCAAGCTAAGGGCGAATCAACAATTGCTTTCTTCCAAAGCCGCGATAGAAGAAGCAGCCGGCTCATTTACCTTTAATGATTTGAGAGCGCAGGCAAAGACAGCTTTCTACGATTGGTTTGTACTGGAAAAAAAACTGGTCATACTAAGGGAAAATGAAGAGATCATCCGGCTTATGTTCAATATAGCCAAGGCACGCTATCCTTATAATCAAAGTCCGTTAGGTAACAGCTTTAAAGCTGAAGGTCGATTGTATGAGGTGCAGAATATGATTTACATGGCAGAGAATGAGATCATTCAAAAGAACATAACGCTAAATGCCCTCATGAATTTGCCAAAGGATACGCGGTTTACCATTGACACAGTATTCAGGGAATTTTCTGCGGTTGAGCTGCAGGTCGATACGGCAACATTGGCCAGCAACAGAAGCGATATACGGCAGCTCAACAATACCATACAATCCATGAGGTATGCTGTGAAACTGGAGAGCTATCAGAAAAAACCCGATTTCAGAATCCGGTACAACCACATGGCACCCCTGGGTCAAATGATGCCAAGCGCTTATACCATCGAGGGAATGGTATCAATTCCTATTGCTCCCTGGTCGTCAAAAATGTACAGGGCTAATGTTAAGGGCATGAACCTTCAGATTGAAGCCATGAAGCGTGGACGCGAGGCCATTCTAAACGAAGCGCAGGGGATGGCAGCTGGAATGGCTTGGGAAATACAGACCACACGCAAGCAATTGGATAATTACGAGCAAAAGATCATTCCGGCATTGGAGAGAAACTACGAAACAGTGATGCTGGCCTACGAAGAAAATCGCGAAGAATTGCCTTTTGTTATTGATGCCTATGAAGCCTTGATCATGGCGCAGACACAATACCTGGATACCATGCGCAGATATTATCAAATGATCGTGAGTTATGAGAAACAATTGGAGAAGTAAGATGAATGAATCATTTAATAAAAAAGTTTGGGCAGTTACGTCATTGATGCTGCTAGTGTTACTGCTATCAGCTTGTAATAACAATACCAAACAACAAGCGCACGAGCATGATGAATACACCTGTCCGATGCACCCGCAAGTCCTTCAGGACAAACCCGGAACATGCCCGATCTGTGGGATGGATCTGGTGAAAAAATCTAACAGTGGAAATGAGATGACGATTACCGAAGATCTGAAAGACCTGATCAAACCGACCAATACTTCTGTAGTAGCCTCCATTAAAACCACTCATCCTGAGAGAAAAACATTATCGGTCAATGTTACTGCTTCTGGAGTAATAAGTTACGACACGCGCAAGACATATTCTGTCCCAGTTCGTTTTGGCGGGCGGATCGAAAAACTGTATCTGAAGTATAATTATCAACCTGTAAAAAAAGGTCAAATAATTATGGAGATATATAGTCCGGAACTTGTTACTGCGCAGCGTGAATTACTATATGTTGTTAATGAACATAAAGAACACGAAGAAATTGTTGAGAGTGCCAAACAGAAACTTCTCTTGCTTGGCCTTACAGCAGAGCAAATAGAAAAAATCATCATATCTGGTAAAGAGGCGTTTGCATTTCCTGTACTCAGTCCTTACACGGGTTACATTGTCGAATCGACAACGTCCGCACCAGAGTTGCCAGCAACCAGCATTGTTCAACCGAGTCCCATGGGCGGGGGAATGAACAAAAAGTCAAGCGGAGGAATGCAAGCTTCCTCTTCAATGAACGCAACTTCATCTGTATCCTCTCTGGGTTCACAATTTTCAGTCCGTGAAGGAATGTACGTTGCCACAGGGCAAAGTTTGTTTAAGGTTGTGGATGATAGCCGGCTTTGGGCAGAACTCTATTTCTCCGCCACTGATGGAAAACAAATCCGAAAGGGAGACTCCGTGGAATTACATGTTAAGGGGCTGAACGATGCAATCTATTCCAGTGTAGACTTTATCCAGCCCTTTTTCAGCGAGGGCAAACAGTTTTTACAAGTACGATCTTATTTGAAAGACGGTAAGAATTCCCTTCGTGTCGGTCAACTTGTAACTGCGCATGTCAGTCAGGCTCGTGCAGAAGCACTGTGGATCCCAAAGGTCGCTGTGCTTGATCTGGGCGTTCAGCAAATTGTTTTTAAAAAAGACAAGGGAACCTTTACGCCCTATAAAGTAAAAACAGGACTGGATTCAGACGGTTGGATCGAGATCATAGAAGGCCTGGATGAATCATCTGAGATCGCGATCAATGCTCAGTATTTAGTGGATAGCGAAAGCTTTATAAAAGTTATGAACCCATAAGTGCCATGAACAAAGTTTTTAAATACATTCTCATCATTCTCATCACCGGCTTAACAGCTTGTGGCGCGAAAAAGGATAAAGATCAAACAGCCGAGGCTAAGAAAACTTATACGTGTCCAATGCACCCACAGATCGTTCAGGATAAACCGGGAACCTGTCCAATATGCGGTATGGATCTCGTACCGGTCACTGCAGGCGGAGATAAGACTGAAGTTATGTTGAGTGAAAGCCAGATAGAATTGGCCAACATCACCGTACAGCGGGTGAGCATTCAAGACATCGGTAATAGTATACTGTTAAATGGAAGGCTAAGGGCGGACGAAACCCAAACTGAAGTTGTAAGTACGCGCGTTCCCGGCCGTTTGGACAAACTCTTTATTAAAGAGACAGGTGTGCCCATTAATAAAGGTCAGGTTATTTACGAGATATACAGTGAACAGCTTCTTACGTTTCAGCAGGAATTTTTGCTGGCGCGTGAGCAGGCAAACTCGATTGATAACAAAAGGTACCAGTCATATCTACAGGCTGCAAAAAAGAAATTGTGGTTGTACGGGATGACAGAAGCCCAGATAAACGACTTATCTGATTCTAAGGCTACTAATCCACGGATACAATTCGTTGCCCCGGCTTCAGGAATCATTACAGAAATAATGGTATCAGAAGGGCAGTATGTTACTGAAGGCACAGCCATTTACCGGCTTGAAAAGTTGAACAAACTATGGGTTGAGGCAGAGTTATATCCCAATGAAGCTTCTCTGATAAAATTGGGAGACGCAGTCACTATTTATGTGAATGGGTTTGAAAATCAACCGCTTGAAAGCACCATTATTTTTCTTTCACCAGAATATCGGCAAGGAAGTCAAATCTTTGTTTTGCGAGCGTCAATCTCCAATCCGGAATATCAATTTGTTCCAGGCATGCAGGCAGAGATAGTTTTCGAGCATTCTAAAAAGAAAGCACTTACGCTTCCTGCTGATGCTGTGATTCGTGAAGAGAATGGAGGTCACGTTTATAAAAAAACCGGCAACGGAATATTTAAAGCTCAAATGGTAACAACAGGGTTGGAAAATTTTAATAAGGTAGAAATAACGCAAGGTATTGAGGAAGGAGATACTATAGTAGTTACAGGTGCATACTTACTCTATAGTGAAATTGTTTTGAAAAAAGGAGCTAACCCGATGGCCGGGCATGATCATGGTACTATGGAGATGGCCAGTCAATCAACGGTTTCATCAAAAGGCGAATCAGATGTTAAAGAGAAACCACTTGCAGTTGATCCAAAATTCTCACTACAACTTGGATCGGTGCTAGCGCCATATCTGAAAGTAAAAGATGCATTAGTAGCTTCAAATGCAGAGACTGCCTCTGCACAAGCCAGGAACATTGCCACTGCTTTAAAGGGTGTAGACATGACCCTTCTTAAAGATAACGCTCACGTGAAGTGGATGGAGCAGCTCAAGGGCATGGAGGCATCAGTAAAGCTGATTCAGGCCACAAAAGATATTGAAATACAACGCGCTTCATTTTCTCAACTGACCAATGCGCTTTATACTTCCATTAAAATCTTTGGGGTCAACGGCCTTCAGGCATATTACCAGTATTGTCCGATGGCCTTTGACAATAAAGGCGCTCACTGGATCAGCCGTGAGGAACAAATCAGTAATCCCTATTTCGGTGAGCAGATGCTGCGGTGTGGTGAAACAAAGGAAACCTTGAAATAAAAAGTTATGACTGAACACAAAAAATATATTCCCGCTTTAAAGTACGACTGGCTCACAAAAGTCTATGACCCCGTGCTCCAGTTCACTATGCCAGAGCGAAAGTTTAAAACTGCATTGATCGAAGGGATGCGGATACAAACAGGCTATCAAATTCTTGATTTCGGGTGTGGGTCACTCACACTAACTATCATGGCCGCACAAGCTTATCCGCAGGCCATGTTCCACGGAGTGGATATAGATGATAAAATCCTTTCTATCGCTGACAAGAAAATGAAATCGGCAAGTGTGTCGGTTAAGATTGAACGGTATGATGGAGGCAAGCTTCCCTATCCTGATAGTTATTTCGACCGCGTCATGTCAAGTCTTGTGTTTCATCACCTCACACTCAGACAAAAATATGCTGCCCTGGATGAAATGTACCGGATACTTAAACCATCAGGAGAAGTTCACATTGCCGATTTCGGACAGCCTTCCAGCGCATTACAACGACTGGGGTTTTACGGTGTACAATTATTGGATGGTTTTGAAACCACGAATGATAGTTTGAAAAACACGCTGCCGAAAGCTATGAGAGAAACGGATTTTGAGGTGGAGGAAAAGGGAGTATTCAAAACCCTGGTAGGCACAGTAAGAATATTCATGGGTGCTAAACCCGGCAAATCAATTTTATAAAGTTATGACAAAGCCATGCTGCGAACCCGGTGACCCTAAGCCAAAACCTTCATGGAGGGTATGGATGAAACGCGTCTGGTATGCGATACTAATTGTTATTGTATTAATTCTTCTTTGGAACCAATTACATGTTAAATCTTAATTAAAATAAATCAACTATGAAAACTAAAATGATGATGCTCTGTCTGGCTCTGGTGAGTTGGGGAGCGTACGCTCAGCACGATCATGCTGGCCACAGTGATGAAAAGAAAACGGACCAAGCCATGGTCATGTTTAAGGATGCCAAACTTGGAACGGCTTATGAACACTACATCCATGTTAAAGATGCACTTGTCGCCTCAAAAGCAGAAGAGGCAAAAATGGGGGCAGGCGAATTGCAGAAAGCATTGAAGGATGTTAGCGGTGCAGCTAAAGCAATTGAGGCGGCGGCAAAACTTGCCAATACTCCCGACCTCGGAGAGCAACGCAAAGTGTTCAGCACTTTAAGCAACGAGATAGCTGCCCTTGTTAAAGGCGGGAAACTTTCAATGGGCTCCCTGTATCTTGAGTATTGCCCTATGGCCAATAATAATGAAGGCGCATACTGGCTTTCAAACGAAAAGCAAATTAAAAATCCATACTTCGGTGATAAAATGCTGAAGTGTGGAAGTGTGAAGGAAACAATTCAGTAATGACAGTTTTGTGGGCGAAGGGCAGCTTTCGAAAGCTGCCTTAGCTTCTTTTCAAGTGTTGGGAAGAAAATATTTATAGTTTCATTCAAATGCTGAGTTGAATAAATAAGGCTTTATGGAAAAGATCGCGAAGATAGGGGGGGCTCCACGTACAAGCCGAAAGAACAAACTTAAGCTGAGGAATTTGTTTATGAACACTTTGGCAGTTGTGGTCTTCGGAGGGGCTTTTGTTTGGATGGGATTAACCATTTATTCTCATGAAAAAGAAAGTTACGAAGCGGGCGAAAGATATAAGGCGTCACTACCAAAACCCGGTGAAGCTGTTCAGCATGACCTGGTATGCATGGTTAATAATACCTATATGGGTACCGGGCAAATAGCCGTACCAATTAACGAAAAGACCTACTACGGCTGTTGCCCGAAATGTGTAAAGGATCTGAATGCAGATGAGAATACGCGTTTTGCTGTAGATCCTTTCAGTAAAAAAACAGTGGACAAAGCAATGTCTTTCATTACCGTCAGCCCTGATATGACGGGAGCCGTCCTTTATTTTGAGTCGGAACAAAACGCAAAAAAATATTTAAATATATGAAACGAAGAGAATTTGTAAAGTTATCCGGAGCTGTAGCCGCTTCGGTCGTTGTTATCCCGCCAATACTTCAAAGCTGTGCAGATAACATGAATATGGATATGAATATGAATATGGGCTCTGACGCAGTGACAGTTAAGGAAGGGATGTTCACATCACCTCTTGCTCTTCCGCAGACCATGACATCTGATTTTTCTTTAACAGCAAAAGGTAATACGGCAGATCTCCTGAATAATCAGACAGCGTCTGTACTCGGATACTCAGGAAACATCCTTGGGCCTACCCTGAAGGCAGACAAAGGGTCGGTTGTAGCCGTTCCTTTTCAAAATGATTTATCAGAAGAAACGAATATCCACTGGCATGGTCTGCTGGTGCCCTCAAACATGGACGGGCATCCGAAGGATATCACACAGAGCGGAGCTTCATTTAATTTCAACTTTGAAATAAACCAACGTGCAGGTACGTATTGGTACCATCCCCATCCGCATGGTAAAACCGCGCGACAGGTGTTTATGGGACTTGCCGGTTTTTTCATTGTCAATGATGACGAAGAAAGCGCCCTCAATCTTCCTTCAGGCGATCAGGAACTTCTGTTAGTGATCCAGGACAAAAGAGTGGACAATGGACAGTTGAACTATTCGCCAACAATGAATGAGATCATGACCGGATATACCGGTGAATATGTTTTTGTCAATGGAGTCTACGCTCCCTTTCATAACGTAGCAACAAAGTATTACCGCCTGCGCATTCTCAATGGCTCTACTGCCAGGGTTTACAACCTTGCTCTGAGCGATAATCAATCTTTCCAGGTAATTGGCGCAGACGGAGGTTTACTGGCACAGCCTGCTACCGTAAACTCGCTTCTTCTCGGTCCCGGTGAACGGGCAGACATTTTAGTGAACTTTAAAAACTACACGGTTGGAAAAGAGATCTATTTGATGAATAAAACTTTTAGCGGTGGCGCTCAGGGACAGCAAGAGTTTAAGATAATGAAGTTTATCGTCAGTCAGCAGGCGGATGAAACATTCACGATCCCCTCTCAGCTTTCTGTTATTCAGCCGATTTCCCTGGCTTCATCTTCCAAAACACGCACTATGAAAATTAAAGGCATGATGGAAGGAATGAGCGGGAATATGGGAGGCAAAATGGGGAGTGGAATGCATACTATCAACGACAAGATTTACGATCTCGACCGCATCGATGAAACCGTGCAGGCGGGTGCAACGGAAATATGGGACTTTGACAATTCCGATGGAGATGAAATCCATCCCATGCATATTCATGGTGTTCAATTTCAGGTTGTCGAGCGTATCGGTGGCAGAGGCTCAGTGACAGCCACTGAAAAAGGCTGGAAAGATACCGTATTGGTCATGCCGAGGGAAAGAGTAAAAGTGATCATGACTTTTCCACAGGAGAAAGGCGTGTTTGTATTTCATTGCCATAATCTCGAGCACGAAGATGATGGAATGATGCTGAATTATGAAGTCATTTAATAAACCGTCTGACAAACTATCTATGAAAACAAAAATCATATTGTACTCATTGTCCTTTTTAAGTTGGAGCGCTTTCGCGCAGCACGACCACAGCTCTGGACATAGCAATGCACCCGCGCACAGTAAAAAAGAAACCGCTCACTCACATCGTGCGGCACCTGAATTTCAAGTTCAATTGGGTGAAGTGTTTAAGAGTAGTCTCCAACTAAAGGATGCACTCGTATCCTCAGATCCGATAACAGCCTCAGCTTCAGTCACTGAAATAAAAACTTCAATCTCGAAAGTAGATATGGCTGTGTTGAAAGACGAGGCCTTGATGGACTGGATGAGTTATCTGAAGATATTCAATGAAAATCTTGACCTGATCAGTGGTTCGAATGACCTGGCATCACAACGAAAGGCTTTTAAATTGTTTGGTGACGCCTTGTATAAAAGTTTAAAGACTTTTGGTTCAGGTGGCATTACCATCTACTATGACTATTGCCCGATGGCCAACGGTAATACCGGGGCCTATTGGTTAAGCGATGCCAAGGAGATACGCAACCCTTATTTCGGTAATGAAATGCTTTCCTGTGGAAAAGTGAAGGAGACTATTCAATAGATCCACTACGATTAAAGATGAAATGCGCTGAATTATGAAAATGTTAAGTGTAGTACTCTCGATTACAGCTTTTATGCACAGTTATGCGCAGCAACCAAACACGGACGACATGGCTATGGTAATTAACATTCTGGAGTCATATAAAAAAGCAATTGAAAGCCTTGATACAACTGGCACAGGCAAGCTATTTATTTCGAATTCGGTGGTGGTTGAGTCGGGAAAAATCGAAGGCAGCTACCAGCACTACGTGACTCATCACCTTGGTCCCGAGCTGGATGAAGTGAAGTCATTTACTTTCAGCGACTATAAAGCAGACGTGACAGTCGATTTACTCTATGCCTTTGCTACAGAGTCATATAAGTACACCATTTTGCTAAAGAAGGATAATTCGATGATCGAGGGAAAAAGTGTTTCAACTACTATTCTGAAAAAAGAAAACGGAACATGGAAAATCTGGCAAACTCATTCATCCGTACGCAGGCCATGAAATTAATGTTCATAGTGCCTGAAAGGCTCAACCCGCTAAGACAAATTAGACTTTAATGGAAAATGGCGAACAAAAATTCAATCATTACTATGAAAAAATCGCTCTTATCATTCGCCATCCTGATCGCAGGGTTATTAGTAACCTCCGTTTGGGTTACGGGCTGCGGCAATAAAGCTGATCAACAACAAGAACAAACTGACGGAGACGGCCATCACCACGCTGAAGGCGACACCACACATCATGAAGATGACATTAAACAGGATTCAACTCAAATGGCTTATGCCTGCCCGATGCATCCTGAAGTAACCGGAAAAGAGGGTGATAAGTGCTCAAAATGCGGGATGAAATTAGAGCCGGTGAAGAATGCAGATCATGACAAAGCCCACGATGACCATTAATAGCTGATGACTTAAGAAATGAGCATCAACAAAAAACCGCGATGAGAGCAAGTTTTCATCGCGGAGGTTCTTAGATTAGTTAAAGCTTCATTAACCTAACACATAAAAATATGAAAGGCTTATTCAATATAGGAATTATTCTTTTGGTACTAAGCAGCTTTGCAACTCATGCTCAGAGTGATTCTGAAAAAGTGAAACAAACACTGCTGCAGTACAAAAATGCTTTAGAGAAATTAGATGTAACAGGTACGGGGGTCCTTTTTGTAGCCAATAGTCAGATTATTGAATCGGGGAAAGTAGAGGGTACTTATCAGGATTACCTCGCACATCATATTGGCCCTGAGCTCGATGACTTTACTTCTTTTAAGTTCGACAATTACAAAGCAGAAGTTACGGTAACAGGCGACTATGCCTTTGCGGTGGAGACTTATAATTATACTATAATTCTTAAAAAAGATAGCTCTGAAATTAAAAGAAAAGGCGTGGCATCGTCTTTTTTAAAAAAAGAAAATGGAGTTTGGAAAATAGTTCATATGCATAACTCTTCACGCAAGCCTTAATTGATGCTATGTGCAAAAGAAAGAATTCGTTAAAATAATATTGTCCCCGATGAAGAAGTTTATTGGGGACAATTAATTTTTTCAATAAATATATAATCGGTTTAAAAAAAATGAGCAAAAGGATAGGTAAGAAAGCCGTTAATAAAGGTATATCGAAGAAATTAAAGGTGAAAGCGTATAATATATTCATCACCTCTTTAACCATTCTCATTATGGGTGGCGGCATATTCTGGATTATATATAATGCTTACGTAAGCTCGAAGGTGGATACCTCAACGAAAACGGAATATCAAAAAATATTACCTCAGCTTGGTGACAGCATTTCGCACAACACAATTTGTATGGCTTCCGATATTTTCCTTGGAGACAAACAAAGGGTGGTTATACAAAACAGCAAAATGTATTTCGCTTGCAGCGAGCTTTGTGAGCATCAGTTGGGTATTGATAGCGTTCGCTATGCTATTGATCCAGTAAATCATCATCCGGTGGATAAAGCAATGTCGATTGTTACTCTCCATCCCGATAATACAGGAGCAGTTATCTATTTTGAGTCAAAGGATACTTATAGTAAATATCTAAAGGTATTGATTGATACCGCTAAGTGAGTGAATCAAGATGACTCTAAACTATATTTGCAAATTTTGAAAATAATTTTACCTAGACTTTATGTTACAACCCTTTTCGAATATCATAGACAAGTATAAGCACGATCCTGCCTCTGTTTATAATTCTTGGTTTATTGGAAGCGAGGAAAGACTTAAAGCATTTCGCTCAATTCGAAGAGGTGTGTTACAGGTTGTGGAAGAAATCAGGAATGAAAAGTTTGGTAATGATTTTAAGGGGTCCTCCCTTGAAGTTGTGCTTACCGCTATTACGGAACAGAAGCAAGTATTCGAGGGAGCGGCTCATCCTTTTTACTGGAAGCCAAAAATGCGCATCCCCGATATTTACGAAAACCAATTTAACAAGAAGGCATTCGGACAATTTCTTGAAAACTGTTTGAATGCTACAAAAGAAGATCAACTCATCCGCGAAATCATCAAGCTGGATTCATTAAAGATCAAAGGATTGGGCCCTGCTGTAGCAAGCATACTTTATTTTCTGCATCCTACCATTATTCCACCATTTAATACGGCTATTGTAAAAGGTTTTAATTATCTGTTCAACGATAAAAAGAAGCTCGGTAGCTGGACGGAATATTTAAAAATGCGGGAAGTGATACTGGATAAAAACAAAGAGTATAAGAATGAGTTATCAAATGACCTGGGTGCTATCAGCGGGTTATTGTTTGAGATTGGAATGCGCAATGTTATTATCGATGGACAGGTTATCTCCGAAGAGGACAAAGCCAAGTTGCTCAAGCAATACGACAGAAGGCATAAAGAGGTACTCAGCGAAAAGCATGAGGAAGATTTGCATACGGAGATGCAATATCACTTGTTGAAAATAGGCAAGGCACTTGGCTATGACCCGATTGCTGCCAGCAACGACCGTGGCAAGTGTTATGGTGAAGTGAATTTTTCATTTATAAGCCTGGATGCTTTTCCTGATCTTCCTTTGGACAAAGACACCAATAGTACGGTTCAATTGATTGATGTGATCTGGTTTGAGAAAAAGTCCAATCGGGCGGTGTGCGCCTTCGAGGTTGAAAAGAGTACGTCCATTTACTCAGGGATTTTACGTCTTTCGGATTTGGCTTTTTCATTAACAGACCACCAAAGCACCCTATTCATCATTATTCCCAACGAAAGAGAAAAGGATGTTATCCTTCAGTTGAGTAGGCCTTCAATTAAGAAAAGCGAGGTGCAAATCCGGTATATACTTTTCTCAGACTTACGGGAGCATTGTGATGCCCTTTGCAAGTTCGGGGATAGCCATAAAATCCTCGAAAAAATTGCAAAATCAGTTGTCTTTACGTCTCAATAGGCTTCATTTTTAAGCATTTTGCGACATTTTTTAGGTATTTTTGATTTATAAATTAAAAAAACTCCTTGGTAAAAGGAAGATTATTAAATGGTAAGACACCAATGGATATCGTACTTATTCTTTACCGCTTTTGCGGTGGCATTGGTACATAATATCCTGCCCCATGCTCATGCCAAGGAGAAGACAAAAGAGACGGCTTCCTCACACCATCATCACGGTGATCATCATTCACATTCACATTCGGAAAAATCAAAACCTGCCTTGCCGGTCTTCACACATTTTTCCAACGGAGATTTTATTGGTTCAGCCAAGTATTCAATTCAGGAAAAACAGCAACGCCCGGTGCTGGTGTTCGAACAACCAATAATCATTTCAATTGCGTTACCGATCCTGGCGTACCTTCCTTCACCAGTACCCCATGCACGTGATTTGCCGCAGAATTTTCTTCTTTCCATCCAATCATTACGAGCACCTCCTTATTCCCTTTCTTAAAAGTCCAGAAAGAAATTCCATTATGGAATTGTATTCTCTTCCTCTGGTGAAATCCAATTGACTTTTAGTACCGAATAACTCAATGTCGAAAATTGAAGACTATCGTTTTGGCCTCAATTACTTCCGACACAAAGAATTAAAAAAAATGAAATCAAGACTAATACTATTGATAGTGCTTATACTTTTTGCATTTATTCAGGTAAATGCACACGAAGGGCATAAAAAGAAAAACCAGGACAGTACGGCAACAAAGTCGGAACATATTCAGGGGGATACTGTGCATCATCATGATGATGCAATGGCAAGTGATCAATCGGAAGTAACGGCAGCTCTTGATGATTTTCCTACTATCCATCCACTCATCGTACACTTTGCAATTGTATTGATTATTGTAGCGGCAGCTCTTCAACTGCTTAACCTGATTTTAGTCAAAAAGGAAATTGCGTGGATAATAGCAGTCATTCTTCTGATCGGTGTATTGGCTGCATGGATGGCGGGAAGGAATTTCCATCCACATACACATGGTATCAGTGACCACGCTAAAATGGTATTGGAACAACATGATAAGTGGGCTGACTGGACAATCAACACGGGCATCATTGCACTTATTTTGCAGGTTGTGAATTTGTTTGTCTTTAAAACCAAACGTTGGGCAATGGCTATCGTTGCTGTCATCCTTGTTGTTTCTGGATACAGTGTATCACATGCAGGACATTATGGTGCGCAGTTAGTGCACATTGAAGGCATTGGGCCACAAGGTAAATACTTGGAAATGGAGCATCATCATTAATCATTACCCATATCAAAACTTAAAAACCGAAAACTATGAAAAAATCAATCTTAACAATGACCATCCTTATCACAGGGATATTTGTTTCGTCCATAATGGTTACCAGCTGCGGCACTAAAAAAGATCAAAACATGGATAAAGACCATCATCACGCAGAAGGCGATACCACTGCCCATCATGATGCAATGGAAATGGATTCTACGCAGATGGCGTATGCCTGCCCTATGCATCCTGAGGTAACAGGTAAAGCAGGTGACAACTGCTCAAAGTGCGGAATGAAACTGGAAGCTATGAAAGCAGACAGTACAAAAGTGCATGAACATTAAGAATCTAATGTACTGCCTTCATGAAGTTAAGTGGGTGTTGCCAAAGCAGGCACCATCCACAAACTTCTTACTAAAGAATACAACTGTTTGGGATAATTGAAACGCACTAATAACATGAGACGCTTATTAATAAAACGCACTTCCATACAATTCAACCATTGCGCCAGGCTTAACCCATCTGTGTTGTGTGTAGTGCTTTTATTGGCAACACTGGGATGCACAAGCAAAAAATCTTCGGAGCAATCATCAACCCAGATAGTGGAGGAAAGCATCATCACTAAAATTAAGATCAGGAGCCTGACCAATGAGCGCATTGACTTGAGTCAATATAAAGGTAAAACCATCTTCATTAATTTTTGGGCAACTTGGTGCGGGCCCTGTATCAAAGAGATGCCTTCCATTGAAAGAGCAAAAAATATTTTGAAAGACAGTAACATTGAATTTATCCTTGCTTCCAATGAAACCGTAGAGCAGATTCAAAATTTTGCAACAAAACGGAATCTCAATCTTCGTTATGTACAGTTACAAAACCTGGAAGAACTTGCCATTCCCGCATTGCCTACTACTTATATCATAAACCCTGCAGGTGAGCTGGTTTTTTCGGAGACCGGCTACAGGGAGTGGGATCAGGCCGCCAACATTGAACTACTAAACAAAATCATAAATAGTCATGAATAAATACCCTGCTATCATCTTATCGCTACTGTTAGTTGCTGGATGTAATGGTAAGAAAACAGATGAAAGTTCAATCACAATCATGGATTCGCCTGCAAAAGCAGGCAGTGGTGAGCCGTATTTATTTACCGATGAAAAGGGAACGGTTTACCTGTCATGGATCGAAAAATCAGAGAACAAAAATGAGTTTAAATATTCAAGTCTGGTAGCGGGTAAATGGTCGGAGCCTTTATTGATTGATTCCGGAAAAAATTGGTTTGTGAATTGGGCGGACTATCCGATGATAGCCATCAATGGAAAAAATTTCATAGCGCATCACCTCGAGAAAAGCGGAGAAGGCACCTATGCCTACGATGTAAAAGTGACTTCTTCTTTGGATCAGGGTAAAACATGGAAAACATCCAGCACGCTGCATGATGACGGTAAAGAAGCTGAACACGGCTTTGTATCTATGCTTCCTTACAAAGAGAATTTTTTCATTGCCTGGCTGGACGGAAGAAACACTGTAATGGAAGGAGTGGAAAATCACGAAGGACATCACGGCCAAATGAGTTTAAGAGCCGCGATTGTTGACAAGGAGGGAAAGAAAATAAACGAATGGGAATTAGATAATCGTACCTGTGATTGTTGCCAGACGAGTGCAGCTATAACAGACGATGGCCCGCTGGTAGTATACCGTGATCGTTCCGAAGACGAAATTCGCGATATGTCGATTGTGAGGTGGGTGAACAATGAGTGGACCAAGCCCGAAGCAATCTATCATGATAACTGGAAAATAGCGGGCTGCCCTGTCAACGGACCACGCGTAGTAGCCAATGGAAATTTCGTAGCCATTGCCTGGTATACCGTGCCGGATGGTAAGTCGAAAGTGAATGTTATTTTTTCGCATGATGGCGGAAAGTCCTTTGGTAATCCTGTTCAGGTGGATGAAGGCAGCGCCATTGGCAGGGTGGATATAGTCATGCTGGACGATGAATCGGTTATGGCCAGCTGGATGGAAGGCACTACCATCAAAGCGGCAAAAGTACATGCCGATGGGACAAAGGATTCATCCATTATAATCGCCTCCTCATCAGAGTCAAGGTCGAGTGGTTTTCCGCAGATGACGAAGTCAGGTAGTGAAGTGTTTTTCGCATGGACAGATGATAAGGATAAAGTTGTTAAGGTAGCCAGCCTTTCGCTACAGGCACTTTGACATAATTGAGTAGAGGTAATAAAAAAGTAATTGATATGTGAAGCAAATCATCATTATCCTGACAAACTGTTTGTCGGTCAATCAATTGGATTTTCGATTTTAAAACAAAAAAATAAAAACGATGGAACATTCTCATGATCAAAAGTACACCTGCCCAATGCATCCGCAGGTGATAAAGGACGAACCTGGGAAATGTCCCATCTGCGGAATGACACTGGTGCCTGTCGTGAAAAAGGACCAGCCAGACACTTCTTCAAATCATGAGCAGGGTCATGACCATGCTTCGATGAATACTCCAAATGCAATGAAGCAGCAGGAGCATTCTGGTGATCATGGTAAAGGCGGCCATGCTCATCATACCGGGATGATTGATGACTTTAAAAAGCGTTTCTATATCGTGCTTGCCTTGACGCTACCCATCATGGCTTTATCACCAATGATACAACAATGGCTCAATATAGACTGGTCTTTTACCGGATCAGCATATTTATTGATGGGGTTGTCTTCTGTTGTCTTCTTCTACGGTGGATGGCCATTCCTTGTAGGATTAAAAGACGAGTTAAAAACAAAGTCTCTCGGTATGATGACGCTGGTTGCTGTGGCCATTACCGTTGCTTATGCGTATAGTGTTGCCATTGTGTTGGGACTTCAAGGGATGGACTTCTTCTGGGAACTGGCTACGCTAATCTTAATTATGCTGCTGGGGCATTGGATAGAGATGAAGTCGATCATGAGCGCTTCACGCGAACTGGAGTTACTCGTGCAGCTTATGCCCTCCGAAGCACATCTTGTGCAAGGTGATCAGGTCACAGAAGTTAAAACGGATACCCTGAAAATTGGAGACATCATCTTGGTCAAACCTGGAGAAAAAATAGCAGCCGATGGTATCATCGCAGATGGTAGCAGCTATCTCAATGAGTCGATGCTGACAGGCGAATCGAAGCCTGTTGAGAAAATAAACGGTGAAAAAGTAATTGCTGGTTCCATTAATGGAAATGGTTCACTGAAAGTAGAAGTGTCTCATGGAAGTAAAGATTCGTATCTGGCCCAGGTGATCAAGCTGGTACAGGATGCTCAGGACAGTAAATCAAAAACGCAACTGCTGGCCGATCAGGCTGCACGTTGGTTAACCATCATTGCCCTGGCTTCCGGTGCATTGACATTTATTGTATGGCTGATCGTGGGTAAAGACCTTGCATTTGCCATGGAGCGAATGGTTACCGTCATTGTGATCTGTTGTCCTCATGCGTTAGGACTTGCTGTTCCATTAGTCGTTGCCAGATCAACTGCTATTTCTGCCCAGAGCGGGTTGTTGATTAAGAACCGTACTGCATTTGAGAACTCCCGCAAGATTACCACATTGGTTTTTGATAAGACTGGCACGCTCACACTTGGAGAATTTAAAGTCGTGCGTTTTGAATCGTTCATAGAAAAGTTTGATCGCAATCAGGTGCTGATATGGGCTGCAGCACTGGAGCAAAATTCGGAGCACCCCATTGCCACAGGTATTACCGACAAAGCGAAAGAACTTAAACTGGTTCTACCCGCTATAAATGACTTCAAAGCTATTACTGGAAAAGGAATACAAGCCATTATTGATGGCAAGTCAGTAAAAGTCGTGAGTCCGGGTTACTTGAAAGAGAACAACCTACAAGCATCGATTACTACGTCAACGCAAGCTGAAACAGTAGTATATATTCTATTAGATGAACAAGTAGCAGGGTTCATTGCACTGGCTGATGAGATCAGAAAAGAATCTCCGGAAGCAATAAGAACACTTCACGCAAATGGAATAAAAACTTTATTACTCACTGGGGATAATAAAGAGGTAGCTAAACAGGTGAGTGATTCATTGGGTATGGATGGTTTTATGGCAGAGGTGCTTCCACATCAAAAGCTTGAAAAAATAAAAGAGTTGCAGAGTAAAGGAGAATTTGTGGCAATGACAGGCGATGGAGTAAATGATGCCCCTGCATTAGCGCAAGCTAACATTGGTATTGCTGTTGGATCAGGTTCTGATATAGCCGCAGAGACGGCAGGTATTGTACTGGTCAACAGTAATCCCCAGGATGTGGTTAATCTTATTCTCTTTGGAAAAGCAACCTACCGGAAGATGATACAAAACCTTGCGTGGGCTACGGGCTATAATGTGATAGCGCTACCCCTGGCAGCAGGTGTCTTGTATAACGCAGGAATTGTTTTAAGTCCTGCTATTGGCGCTGTACTAATGAGTGTCAGCACTGTAGTGGTTGCCATTAACGCCAGACTTTTAAAAGTAAAGTAACATAATAGTTTAACTGAAGAATAATTAACAATAATACGTAATACACAAATGAAAAAATTAAGCATCATTCTATTCGTCATCACGTTTATTAGCTATCAGGTTTCTGCGCAATTAAATCTTCCCCCAGCCAGTCCTGATGCCGAACTCAAGCAACAGGTTGGTTTTACCACTGTTATAGTTAAATATTCCAGGCCTGGAATAAAGGGAAGGAAAATATTTGGTGCCCTTGTTCCATATGGTGAACTCTGGAGAACGGGTGCCAGTGATGCAACGACCATTCATTTTTCAGATACGGTTCAAGTAAATGGAAACCTCATTGCTTCCGGTACCTATTCTATTTTCACGATTCCTAACTCGGAGGAGTGGACGATCATTATTAACAAAGACACTGCTATGCACGGTGCTTCAAACTATTCCAAAGATCAGGACCTCTTGAGATTTACCATTAAACCCGAAAAGACATCGCGCTTCTATGAAACCTTTACTATAGAAGTAAATGATATAGTGAAGGATGCCGCCAGTATCTATCTCCTTTGGGAGAATACTCAGATAAAGTTAAACCTTAAAACCAATGCAGATGAAAGAGTATTGGCAGAGATTAAGGACAAGATCATAATTAAAAAGCAGGATAAGCCTAGTCTTTATTATCAAGCCAGCCTCTACTACTTCAATAATAATAAAGATCTCCCGCAAGCATTGGATTGGGTAAAGACCGCCAACAAAAAAGGAGATGATGTCGGCTACCTCCAGCTTCAGGCTAAAATCGAAGCCGGTTTGGGAAATTATAATAGCGCGATAAAAACTGCTGAAGCATCATCACAATTGGCAAAGGCAAAAAAGTTGGACCAGATCGTGGCGGCCAATGAAAAATTGATCACCGAATGGAAAAGTAAAATAGTAAAGAAATAATCCATCACAACAGAAGAGTTCCTCATAATGTACTTTACGATGAATAGAATAAAATTAAACAGGTTAAAAATACCGGCCCTGATTGCCCTTATGGTTTTGTCACCTGGGCTATATGCCCAGAAAGCTGACATCAATCCAAAGCAAAGTGTATTGGAGTGGACTGGGAAGAAAATTACGGGTGAACACAACGGCAGCATTTCATTAAGCAACGGTGAACTTCTATTTAGTAAAAATCTCCTTACGGGTGGATTCTTTGAGATCGATATGAACAGCATTACCTGTACAGATATTTCAGACAAAAAATCCAATGCTCGGCTTGTTGATCATTTAAAATCAGATGATTTCTTCGGAGTGCGAACATATCCCAGCGCGCGATTAGAGATTACGCATGTGCAACATAAAGAAGGTATTAATTATACAATCATTGGAAGTCTGACGATCAAAGGATCAACACATGCGATATCATTCCCGGCAATGGTTACTATTGTCAATGAAACTATTACGGCTTCTGCTGATATAACCTTTGATAGAAGTAAGTATAATATCAAATTCAGTTCAGCTTCTTTCTTTGACAACCTGGGAGATGAAATGATTTACGATGACATAGAGCTGAAAGTAAAACTGACTGGCCTTATGAAGTTGAGCAAATGACGCATAGGCCATTGATTTAAATAAAACACAGATGATTAACAAGGCATGGCGATGTTAGCAAAGAATACTGTTTCCCAATCTTTACTGGTCTACAGCGACATGGTTGTCTTTGGCGGAGTTAATATTCGCACAAAACCCCATGCGCATCATGCGCTGGAAATAATTCTATCCAAAGATTTATCGCTAACCGTTATTCATAAAGATCGGCATTATAATGCTAAGGGTATTATTCTTAAGGCGGACATTCGGCATGAAACATATGGAGAAGGATCCGTCATATTTTTATACTTTGATCCGGAGAGTCCCTTTGCCAGACAGTTTAATATTCTTCTGAAAGAACATGATGTTATCCCGCTGCAGGACGAGATAGCACTTAAGCTTATTACTTTCCTTGGGAATGGAATGCGCGAAAGTTTTTCGGAGACTGCAATGAAGAATTACCTGCTGGATACTTTTTTTCATCATGATCCCCTATACTCTTTTAATTCTTCCGTTGATGAGCGGATTAAAAATGTGATCTCCTACATCCAAACTAACCTGGGCAAAACAACAGTGATGAAGGAGTTAACTGAAACTGCCTGTCTTTCCGAGAGCAGGCTATTTCATCTGTTCAAGACCGAGATCGGAATACCCATAAGGAAGTATATATTATGGTGCCGCGTTCGTCAGGCTATCAAACTTGTCATAGAGGGAAGTAGCCTTACGCAATCCGCTCAAGTATCAGGATTTGCAGATGTAGCACATCTCAATAGAACGTTCGTATCGTTTTTCGGAATGAGTCCTTCGCACGTCTTGAGAAGTACGTTATAACTACTGATGTGACTTCTTCATTTCGTTTTCCTGCATATTGTGTTGCTCATACGCTCCGCTAGGCTCGCGGTACAGCAATAGGAAAATCGCAGTGATAATCAGTAAAGTCGGCCAAACATACAAAACCCAACGATACTGATGAGAGAAGAGAATGCTGAACACATTGAAGACAGCAACAGCAATAAGGATAATTCCTAGGTATCGATGGATTTTTTGAGCCCACTGAATAGCTTCACTTGTGCCATGTTGTTCGTGCACCAGGAAAAGAATACCGATCGTTAACAAAGCCAGTGGCCAACCGTAATTCAGGAATGAAATATCTTTCATCTTACCAGCAATTTGTGCCAATCCGTCAACACTCAGTAATGCCGCTATCACCAAATGTTGACGTTGTTGAGGATCTTTAATGAGCAAACTCCAGACTAGGGATAACTTATTAAAGCCGTGATGGAATAATAGAAAGCCAGTAAGAAACAGACCAGCAATAAGAACTATACTCGGCCATAATAAGGGTGTCTTTATCACTCCAAAAGCCTGTAACAGTGCAATTATACCTATCAGAACAAACAGGCCGCCCTCGATCCAGTGGCCTAAATTAGACAACTGTTGCATTTCTTCTACACTATGCAATATAGACCAATCTACCTTTGTCTCTTCATTCATATTTGATAAGCTGTTTTGAGTGCTTCAGACAAACATAGGCACCGTATTGCTACGGATAGTTGAAGGATTCTACTGTCTTCTTGAATGATTCTGCTGTTGTTAAAAAGGGCTTTTACAGGGTATGAAAATGGTACAGAAGTTTAAGTAATCTCTTAAATAAATCTATTAACACGTACTAAACTCAAATGAATTTTATGAAAAAAATAGTCTTTATAGTGGCACTGCCTTTCGTATTAACAACCCTCTTATCATGCAGTGATGATAACGATGGTTTAAAGGTTCAAGCTCATAATAATAATGAAATGATGTCGATCATGCATACCATGTCTGTTGAAATGGATGCGATGCAAATGACGGGAGATTCCGATGATGACTTTGCAACCATGATGATGATGCACCATCAAGGCGCCATTAACATGGGAACCAAAGAACTTGAAAAGGGAGACGTGGCTGAATTGAAAACAATGGCCCAAACCATGATTGATATGCAGCAAGCTGAAATTGCAGAACTGGAAACGTTTTTAGCAACACATACTCCTGTAAGTTCAGCAACCGGTATCGAGTGGGGAATGGAAGCTATGGCTGCTATGGAAATAATGACGAAGGATGCAGACCTGCAAATTATTACAGGAGATACCGACAATGATTTTGCTGTCCTCATGATTCAGCATCACCGCAGCGCCACGGCCATGGCACAATCGCTTTTACACCATGGTCACCATGATGAATTAAAAACAATGGCTAACAAAATGATAGAAGATCAAAATATGGAAATGCAAAAATTGCAGGAATGGCTTCTGAAAAACAAACCGTATTAAATATAAACTTTTAAAAAACACAAAACTATGAGTCACGAAAAATTTAAGAACTGCATTGACGCCTGCAATGATTGCGCGGCTGAATGCGAACACTGTGCAACTTCATGTTTGCACGAGAAAGATGCACAGATGTATGCAAAATGTATTGAGCTTGATCGCTATTGTGCTGACATGTGCCGAACAGCAGCAGCATTTATGGCTCGGTCAGACGAACATACCGTTGCTTTTGTAAACAAGTTTTGCAACCTATGCGCAGAAATCTGTGATACGTGTGCAGAAGAATGTGAAAAGCACTCTCATTCTGAGCATTGCAAAAAATGTGCAGAAGCATGTCGCGCCTGTGCCGAAGAGTGTAGAAAGATGGAACTCGAACATGCTTAAAACTCAAGACCCTTGCACATTGTATAGTGCAAGGGTCTTGCTTTTATATTATTAAGATTTTCTAAAGCTAATAAAATGAAAAGTAAGATTTTAGTCGCAATAGGTGTGATTATGAGTGCAGGTTTTTTACACTCATGCGGAAATAAGAGTAGCGATGCTACCAACAATCAAAAGGATAATGCTATGCCTGACATGGCTAAAACTGATTCGGTTAATTCCAACTCGATGACCATGGATAACGATGTGATGAAATCCATGAGCAGCAGCATGGATAAAATGAAAGAGATGAAAATGACGGGCGATTTTGATGCTGACTTTGCAAGCATGATGATCATGCACCATCAGGTTGCCATAGATATGAGTGAAGTGGAAGTCGAAAAAGGAACAGATTCACAGATTAAAACCATGGCGCAAACTATTATCACGGCACAAAAAGCTGGGATTGAAAAATTAAAGCAATTTGAAAAGGGTGATAAAGTTCCGGATTCATCCAACAAAAAAGATGAAATGATGCACGATGAATTAGGTGAGACAATGCGAGCCATGATGGATAAAATGAACGCTATGCAAATGACTGGTAGTACAGATAAAGATTTTGTGATGATGATGATCCCTCATCACGAAAGCTCTATCACCATGGCGGAAAATGAAATTGAACACGGCAAACAACCTGAGTTGAAGAAAATGGCGAACAATATGATCGCAGAGCACAATAAAGAAATTGCAGCATTTAAAGCGTGGCAATCTGAGCAAAAATAATTGAGAAGCTAGAAATTTTGGGTGTATGTTTTCAGATTTACCTACACTGCATCCAGCAGTTGTTCATTTCCCCATTGCGTTGCTTCTACTTGCAGGTTTGTTAGGCGCGCTATCTGTTTTTTACAAACGCGAGTTCTGGAAGGATTTAGCGCTGAAATGTTTAATCGTTGGCGTTGCATTCACTCCCTTTGCGGTTTTAACTGGAGTGATAGCGGAGCAAAACCTTCAGCACAATGAAGCTATACATGAAATCTTAATGATTCATAAGTATAATGGATTTGTCATACTGTTCCTTTTTCAAATTTTACTTGTATGGTTCTGGCTTCGCAGAAAACTCTTTGGCAATAAAGAATATATTGCGTGGGTGTTCGGGCTTTTAATAGGAAATGCTTTAATACTTTATCAAGGCTATTTAGGTGGTGAAATGGTTTACACACATGGAGCAGGTGTAAAAGCAATGCCGATGGAAATGGGGCATGAGAATCAATTGGGCCACGATCATGCAGGGAAAAAAATGGACATGAACGACTCCTCAAAAACAAACCATGAACATAATGGTAAATCCAGTAATTCCGAAGAATCAATGAATGAAGGATCCATGAAGACAATGGGAGACATGAAGGATAGTGATGCTAAAGAGCATACTAATATGAAAGGCATTGATAATAAGGAGAATGCGCACAGTATGAAAAACATGAAAGGAATGAACATGGAAAATACCGAGCGTGAGAAGCACAACATGACAGGAATGGGTACCATGAAAGACACAAAAGAGATGTCTGGTATGCACGATAGCAAGGATACCTCTGCCATGAACATGGACGATATGAAGAACATGAAGATGCCGAAACAAAATGCCATGGATACCCTGCGCTTCCCCGACAATAATCCTGCCCTGAAAAAAACAAAAAAGCCAGCTAAGCAATAAAATCACTCTACAATGATACGCCTGCTTTTATTTTTATGGATTCCTTTTTGCAGCCTCGCACAAGGCAATCATTCAATGAATACAGACGAGGTGAAAGAACCGTGGGCAAGAAAACCAGCGGGCTACACTAAATTTTTACAACCAATCGGACTCAACACGGAAAAACTCTACGTAGGAAAGACAGTCGAGTACGATTTATATGTCAGGGATTCTATGGTAAACTTTACTGGCAAACACCGCCATGCAATAGCCATCAATGGGCAAATTCCTGCACCCATTCTTGAATTTACAGAAGGCGATACTGCTATCATCCGCGTACACAACCAGATGAAGATGGAGACTTCCATTCACTGGCATGGCATACTGCTGCCCAATAAGGAGGATGGTGTTCCTTATTTAACCACCTCACCCGTTGAAGCGGGGGAAACGTACACATTCACTTTTCCGCTTATTCAGAGCGGCACGTATTGGTACCATTCACACACCATGCTACAGGAGCAAAGCGGACTGTACGGATCTATTGTAATACACCCTGCCACACCGGAGCCACATCTAAAAGAATATGTATTGATGTTATCGGACTGGACGGATGAGAATCCCCATCAGGTATTGCGTTACTTAAAACGCGCAGGTGAATGGTATGCCATAAAAAAGGGAGCCTTGCAAAGTTATGGCGAAGCTATTGCTGCAGGCTATTTTAAAGATAAAGTAAAACAGGAATGGCAGCGCATGCCGGCCATGGATGTGTCGGATGTCTACTACAATAAATTCCTGATGAACGGGCAGGAAAATAATTATTTTAAAGATGCGAAGCCCGGAGAAGTGATACGACTGCGAATTATCAATGGTGGAGCGTCCACTTATTTTATATTACAATATGCCAATAGTTATATGCGGATCGTTGCTGCCGATGGGATTAATGTCACCCCAATCTCCGTAAACAAGTTAGAAATTGCTGTAGCAGAAACCTATGATGTATTGATTACCGTTCCCCAAAGCGGTGCTTCCGAATTAAGGGCTACCTCGTGGGATGTAATGGGATATTCGTCTGCCTATTTCGGCAACGGTGACGTGATGAATGCACCCGATATTCCAAGGCTCAATTACTTTAAAATGATGCGCGAAATGGGTAGCATGAATATGAATGACATGAATATGGATGGCATGGATATGGGAAATAAGGAAAAAGCAAATATGAACATGAAGGACCATTCAGACATGGATATGAAAGACATGAAAATGCCGAATGATACTATCCTTGAAAATAATGAAGGAGCGATGGGTAACATGCAGGGCATGGACATGGACAATATGCAGGGTATGGATATGGCAGTGCCAGGTGATTTTAACTATGATATGCTGCGAGCACTCAACCCTACCACCTTAAATACTTCTCTTGAACCAAGAGAAATTAAATTAAGTCTTACGGGAAATATGCTCCGCTACGTATGGTCTTTTGATTTTAAAACTTTATCAACTGCCGACAAAATCCTGATCCGAAAAGGCGAGAGGGTACGTTTTGTTTTAACAAATAATACCATGATGCGCCACCCATTACACTTGCATGGACACTTCTTCCGTTTTGTAAATGCGCAGGGTGAATATTCACCGATGAAGCATACGTTCGACATCAAACAAATGGAAACCGTCACCATTGAGTTTGAAGCAAACGAAGAACAAGACTGGTTTTTTCATTGTCATATCTTATATCACATGATGGCTGGTATGGCACGTGTGGTTAGCTATGAGGGCAGTGAACAAAATGAATTTGCAAAAACAGGCTACAAAAAAGTAAAAAAGGAAGACAATATGCTTTACCCCTGGTTCGATTTATCGGCACACTCACAGGGCGCTTGGTTAGACGGAAATATTTCAAATAATAAAATCGCATTGGAGTTTGAGGGAAGGGTAAATTGGAAGGGGGACTTTGAAACAGAAACACACCTACTAAGATACCTTGATAAAAAGCAGTTCCTGGCTTTTTATGTTGGCTATGATTACCGTAAAAATAAAACACTACCGCTATTTGAGGAGTCGAACAGCAAAGATAATAGGCATGTATTTGATGCAGGTTTTTATTATCTGCTTCCACTGCTCATTCGGTCAGAGTGGAGAATTGACCATACAGGCAAGCTTCGCCTTCAGTTGGAGAGAAATGATTTGCCGTTGAGTAATAATTTCTTTTTTGACGGACGGGTAAATACCGATAAAGAATTCACTGTAAGCTTTCGGTATATGGTAAGCAAATATTTTTCAATCAGTACCAATTACGATAGTGATTACAAATGGGGTGCGGGTTTAACACTCCATTATTAAGATAATATGAGAAAAGATGAGGCCATTTGCACTATGAGTTACGAAAAATTCAAAGCCTGCCTGACTAGTGGTGTATAGTAAGTCGGGATTCAAAACTATGTTTATGCCACTTGATTTAGCAAAGGAAGAGAAAAAATCATCTTCAAAATCCGACAAAAAGAACAAAAAAAGCGGAGGACACCACTAAATCAAGTTGGAATTAAATGAGGTGGCCGATGTAATTCACCATTCTGAAAATCGGCCACCTTAAAAATCATCACTAGACGGGGAAATTGCTAGACAGACATCCTTTTTCCTTTTCTCTTCCCCTCAGGTTCTTCCGATATTTCGTTCTTCTCAGATTTCTGTTTCTGTTCGGAGATTTCATCTTTATGTTCCTTAACACCCTGAAACTGTTTCTTCATAGTGGAATCATACACAATCACATTTCTGTCTTTTGGGTTCGCTTCCAGAAACATTTTCTCCTCCTTCCCATCCCGCTGAAACGTGACCGCATGTAGATTTCCCTTCTCAAGATTCTTCATTACAGTCGCCTTTTGATCAACATCAGCCAGTTCTTTGATAGGATGCTTTCCTAAACTTTTTTCCAGGTCAAAACCATACGCTGTATGATAACGATTCAGTTTGTGATTGCCATTGTCATCCTTCTCTTTGAAATTAATCTGAAGCCAGGCCTTATACGGATTATCCTCGCGATCCATTAGCTTCTTATTCACGGCCCGGCCATCCAGCAGGTTGTAAGCTTCTTTCGCTGTTACACCATTGCCTTTGTTGATGTAGAAGGTCTGTGATTTTTCTTTTTCCGGATCTTCGTTCTTCAAGGTTGCCTGATACTTATTTGCAAAGTACATATCACCCTGTTTGGATTTGGAGAAATCAATCTGATAGTCCACTACGTCTTTCTTTTCTCCCTTTGAAAATTCTCCCTGGAATGGAAGTTGAAATTGCTCCTTTCCGGCTTTCATGTTCTTTTCAAGTTCAGCATTCAACTTATCGCCAAAGCCGAGGTAGAAAAGACGCTCTTTCAAAAATTCTGCATTTTGTTCATTCATGATTGACAAAGTTTTAGTGTCTTACGTCAAAAGATTTTAAAATACCGTTAACTACTTTTATTCAGAAGGCACGGGCCTGGCGTGTACAATTGTCCTGTTCCGAACCAGCAGTTTTAAATGTCGTCCTCCCTTTTTCTCCATCCATTCAATGGCAAGTACTTTAGCATCGGGTATGGTGAATTTTTCAAGAGCAATGACTACATCTTCTGTGCTTTTGCCTTCCACCGCATTTGTATTTCCATACTGGTAAAGCGGTACTTCCGAAACTTCCTGTGAGGCAGTGCGCTTCACTTTTTGTTTGTCTTTCACATAGAAGCGTAATACATCCGCATGAAAAGGAATGTTTGAGTTGTTGGCTATCGTTAAGTGATAGAACATGATATTACCCTGAATGTATATTCCCTGAAGGGATAGCTTCATGCCGCTATGTGAAGTTCGCTTAGGAAGAACCTTTGGAGGCGACTCTAAAATATGTTCAGCATAGCGCTGCATTTCAGCAGAGGTCAGTTCCGTTTGAAAGAGGAGTGGAACATTATTGTTTTCCGTTTCACCGCTTTCATTTAAACGAAGGGTAAACACCTTCGGATGTTCTGCGTAACTCACCATAAAGTGATGCAGCTTTCCATCGGCAGTGATCACGGTAAGGTTCGTCTCTTTGAAGTTTGTTCTTCCGGCTTTGAGTTGAAGAACGTTATTCACGCCTTTTGCTTTTTGTGCGAGCAGGTCCCGGCTTCCGCGATCTACCGAAGTGATGCTGGAAGGAAAGACAATGCTCGATGTTTTGTTGAATGTAACTTCAACATACTGTGATTCAGTGGGAGGTTGGCCATTTGTAATAAAGGTGATCAGAACGAAACACCAACCCAACAGAGTCCGGGTGTAAAGATTTTTTAAGAAGTATAACATAATTAGAAATTTAAGTTTTAAATACAGTTGTGATAATTGCTTACCACAACTGTTAATGTTTCACCTACCAAAAGAGATCTCCCAATCCACCCATCATCAATAACTTGACGTATATCTTAATGAAGAATGAGGTGATGGATACTAGCATTATTGTGAGTTTCATAATTTTTGTTGTTTACGTTTTACAAATACTTTTACGAAGGGTTTCCTGTTGTACAGGTTTTGTCGCGAGGACGATTAAGTTGTCCTTTTACAGTTACAGCAGCAACAGCAGGAGTAATACCGGCCATGCGTGCGCAAACAGAGTTCCCAGAAATAGCAGCAACATAGTTGTGATGTTTAATGATGTTAATTAAAATTTGAATACATCCCATGTAGGGACTAACACTTGCAGCGAGTAGCTACTTCTTTTACCTGCAAGTGTAAATGAGTTCCGGAACTCGTTCTGTCTAGCGATTCACAGGAGAAGCAGTGACAGTTGCAACGCTTTCCTTTTCAATTCGGGGTTGACTGTCCGCATCTTTCAGCATTAACAGAAGAATCCCCCAGAAAATAATTCTTGCGATCAATCTCATAACATGAGTTGTTTTAATGGTTTATAAAAAATTTATTTAACTATAGAGCCGACTGGTTTTTGTCTTTCAGCAATACCTGGTATCCAGCCTTCACTGTTACTTTGATCAGTTTGGCTTTCTTTGCGAATAAACCTTTCGCTGCTTCAATGCCTGCTGTAGCAGCCTGCACGCCAAGGGAATTGTCCATGGAGTACAACTCGACATCCTGTATCGATTGACTGGATGCTTGCTTGGCAGCATCACGTGTGATCGCACCGGGTATGTAGATACCTTCCATACCATCCAGATCAAACACGGATAGTGAAACCGGCAATAAGGAGTTGGCATCACGGATTGACATAATTGATATGGTTAACCTTTCACCACTGATTGCACACGTACCAAATACAAACTGATCTTTCTCGATCAGTTGTCCATTGATGTAAACATCCGACAGCAAGCGTAACTTGACGGTAGATCCTGCCACTATTGTTTGGGTATCGTGGATGACAGCTTCAATAGCATTCGCACTTTCTTCACTTAAAAGCTCCTCATCCGCTAGTCCAAAGAACCCATTCTGCGTAGACTCCAGTGTATATGGGCGACTGCCGTGTACACTATCTGGTATTATACTTCTACCTGACAATCTTTGATATTCCCCAAGTGTCGAAATGTTGTCATCCGTCACCACAGCTTCCACCGGGAATACCTGCTGCTTGTGCTGGCTACTTTGCTCTCGAATCTTTTCACGCACACGCTCCGGGTGTTGAACATCAAGAATCTTATCGAGCATACTCTCGATCTGTTGCATCTCCGGATCATTGGTGTCTGTGCCAGACATGATCTGCATCATCTTCTCTAACCGATCCACATCTTCGGTAATGGGTGTGCCCGATGCAGGAGTCAAACTTCCAGAGGAAGTTGTCTTTTCAGCCAGAGGTTGATCAGGCTGATTGATCTGCCGTGTTAACTGTTCCAGTTTCTGATTAATCAGGGCTTCATGCTGATCCATCTGTGCATGCTTGTTTTTGCTTCCGAGCGATGTGTTGAGTTTATCTTCTGGCTCAGGAATGGTATCCGATGAGAAGCTTCCGGCTAGTGTACTGACTATATAGTACGGATCATTTCTTCGGGCTTCTTCATACTTTAGTGAATCACGCTTAGCCTGTTCATAGAGTTCAAACTTATTCCAGAGCTCATCCTCTTTATCGAAGTGTGCTCCGGGTAATTCCATATTCAGTCCGGATTTTATTTCCTGTGCCTGCACCGGTGTACCCTGGCCACCGCCAAGCGCCCAGAAGATCATGGTGATAAATGGTAACACGAGCAAAGGCAAGACCATGTAGAATCTTCTTTGCAGCAAGAATTTCTGTGAATGCGGTTTCATGTGAATAGTATTTAGAAGTTAGTATTGAGTATAAGATCAAGTGTTGGCTTACTGCTTGTACAGACCGATGAGGAAGTCAATGCTGTCGAGCAACCCTTCGCGACCGCGCAACAACTCTTCATAAGTTGGTCTGTCAAATTTGTAGAGGCTATCCAGTGTTGATTTGAATTCCAATAGCATCTGCAAGTCTTCTTGCACGATGATGGGCTCATGTGTTTCGGGAGGAACAATAGTGATTGTTGTCTTCATTCCTTCCGGTATAGTGAACGAACCCGACTCAGAATTTATAAATGGTCGGAAGATCAACCCAAGGCTGATACCCCCCATAAGTATTCCAAAGAACAGTAGTGAAAGTTTCTTTTGTTGTGATGAGAGTTTCTCACTTTGCCTGCCGAGGAAGCTTGCGAGATAACGTTTCAGCTGATCGATCTTCTCAGGCAACTTTTGTTTTGTTGCTTCTTTCTCAGCCAGAGATGTTTTTAATTTATCGTTTGTAGTTGATTTCATAGTGACTGTGTTTTATCGGTTAATTGTTTTGATGTCTTTGTTTTCAATTGTGTTCCAGCGTTCAATCAGAAACCCATGTGAATTATTATCTGAACGGGCTACGTTCCGTAAGTACCCATCGGTAATCAGGCTTCGCATCACAATGGATGTCGCTCGGATGATCCGCTGTTTAGAGTAATAGCGGAAGTAGTACGGGTAGCTGTCCAGATTCAGGGAGATGCTATCAACTTCAATATCCTGACTGATATTTCCGGAGATGATGTTGGAATAGTACCGGCTTTCTTTCAGGTTATCGTATTGGCGTTTTGCAGAAACATCAGCCAGGTACAATGCCTTGGTGACATTAAACTGAATCATCTTATCATCGGGGTCGAGTGTAAAGAAATAATGATGAAACATCTTTACATGGTCCCGCGCTTCCACGGGGATGTTGTCTTTCCGTTCGGCAGAATAGGCTTCCAGTGCTTTCGCATTGGAGAGAATATAAATTCTTTCTTGTGTTTCTGTGATGAGCTGAAAACTCTTGTACACCGTGTAGCAACAAATGAATGCACATGCCACGATGAGCACCAGTGAAAACAAGCGAATGTGTTTAAAGGCTGTATCAATATTTTTAAGTTGCTGGAACATGCTGCTTATTTTTTACCAGAAAGTTTATCGTGCATGTAGCCGCCAGAGGAATCTTTGTCATTAGTACTACCCGATGAGCCTACTTTCGATTCAGAAGAAGGTGATGACTTGAAGAGTCCTGAGGCCGTTGTCGCTCCGCTTGCGGTCATCGATGTTGCCGACCGTACTGATCCCGTGAACACATTGGATACTTTATGCATGAGTATATTCCCACCTCCGGCATGAACAATGTAGTTGGCAACAGAAGGAACTGTAAAGTATCCGATGATACCAATGATCAGGAAAATGATATAGCCTGTGTCAGATGCACTAAAAAAAGTGTCGCCATACATCTCGATTTGTTCAATGTCGATGCGAAGCATGTTCTCCTGTATCTTGGCAATGATACTTCCGAAGATGTTGGCCACCGGTAGCCACAGGAAGACATTGATGTACCGCGCTATCCATACGGTCAATGTATTTTGCAAACCATCAAAAACAGAAAGCCCAAATACCAGTGGTCCCAGGATGGCAAGCACAATGAGGTAGAATGTTCGCAGTGTGTTGATGCAAAGTGCAGCCGCTTCATAGAGGATATGGAGTATTTCAGACATCCATTGTTTGATAGCATTCTTGATTCCATAAGCAGTTTTGGCCATCAGAAATTTAATTCCGTTACTCAATAGATCAGGATCTTCATCTTCCCCTTCCGGATAAGTATAGCGGTACCATTTACCATGTGTTCCCTCATCACCATACAATTGCCATGTGGTGGTCTTCTTTATCGCTTCTTCTTTTTGTTGCAATAGATAAGCAATCGCGTTATTGGAATTCCTCATCATAGCAGCCGTACCTGTTACCGTTGGCATTAACACGCCATTTATCAGGGCGATGACATAGGGAAAAAGAAGGATGGCAAGCCCCAATGCAAAAGGCCGCAGCAAGGGATAAAAGTCAATCGGTTCTGCATTGGCGATACTACGCCAGACCCGCGAAGCGATATACCAGAGTGCGGCAAATCCCGCGATGCCTCTTCCAACTCCGATAAGTTGATTGCAGAGGGGTAGCATGTCAGCGTATAGCTCATCGAGTACGCTTTGCAGACTGTGTATTTCCCCGGCAAAAGTCTGTGCTTCGGAAAATATTGGAAAAACGATTCCTGCGACCATCACCAGGATGGCTTTAATTATTCTTGATTTCATAAAATATCTTAAGGTGTTACCTCATAAAGTTTCTGTAATGTTTCTACATCGTGGTTCTCCCGTGCACGTTGCATTGCCAGCATCTGTGTGCTGCTGTTGAAGACTTTCAGAAATACGAGTTTGTTTTCCATGTCGAGATAAATCCGGTCGATAGCCTGCAAGCGTTCTTCATCACTCATGCGAAGTTTAGTTGCCGTCACGATCATGAGCAGCTCATCGAGATTACGGAGGCTTTGCTTGAACAAGTAACCATAAACATTTTCCAGATATTTGATCTCGCGCACTGTCAGGTTCGGATCATTCTTGAATCGATTAAATGCCCGCTTGTACTCTTTCACCAAATACTGCTGATATTGTATGATGTAGGGAATGCGTTTGTAATTTCTTACCGATGGGTTCACGGCAAAAAGTCCGTCCAGAAAAACCTGGTGTAAATTGAAATTTCCTTCGGCTATGTTTTTAATCGTGTTGTATCCCTTGGTTAATATCTTGTAGCCCTTGTACATGTTGTCCAGAATTTCTTCAAGCTGCTGCAGCTTCTCGTAATTGAGAACGAGTTGCACGGCTTCCTGTGACTGCGCAATAGTTCGCATCGACAAACTGAGGATAACCAGTAGACTAAGAAGTGTTATTGCTTTTTTCATGTTGGTGTTCTTTCAAATTGAAACTATATATCCGCGTATAAATTCTTTGAACCTTTGATCTGGTTCTTTTCCTTTGCCCGCTCCAGAGAGAGTAACCGTGTACTGCTGATGAAGTCCTGCGTGAAGGCATACTTATCCTGCATGTCGTCATGGACTTTGTCAAGACGAAGCAAACGTTCATCATCTTTCATTTCAGCTTCACCAGCCGTAGTGACAACCATTAGTTCATCTATCGAAGTGCCACACTCCTTCAGCATGTTCTGATAGACGTCCTCGATATAATGGACTTCATCTGAAGTGAGATTTTCGTCCTTACGACAGTCGTCCAAAAATTTCCGAAAGTCTGTGGTGATGCTGTGCTGGTATACCAATACCTCTTTTACTTTTGGAGAATTCTTCACAACAGGACTTACCTGCTTTAAAGAATTCAAATAATCTTTGTCGAGGTTGAAGGTTCCGTTCTTGATATCGCCAATGGTAGTAAGTCCTTTGTCAACAATTTTATATCCCTTCTTCAGGTATTCGAGGTACACTTTCAGTGCAGCGATTTGTTGAACCAAATATTTTCGTTGAGTCTTCTTTTGCCGGAACCATTCATTCCAGTTCGGAGTCTGTGCATTACATTCAATGACGCAAACCACAGCTATTATTAGCATTATGATCCGTTTCATGTTATCTGAGTTTAAGTTTTCTTTCACCGCCTAATACCTTCTTATTTGCTTGCTGTCTATTTGGAATTTCAGCGTTAGTAGCAAACGGTAGCATTACACTTTTTATCTTTCCATAACTATTGCCATTGGTAATGTCCATTTTCTCAATACAAAAACCTGCCGAATGACTAAATCTGACTTTGAAATCACATTTAACGTAGGGACTTTGCTCATCCTGCCAAAGTGAATAGGTCGTGAGGAAAAATGGCGGCACGGATCTACTTCCCTGCAAAGCACCCAGTAGATGTTGTGTAAGAGAATCCTTTAACTTCCCTGGGTGCGATGAATTACATAAGAAATGTCCATCATAGCCTTTTTCATTCATGAGTTTCAGGAAACTTGAGATATGATTGCCGAGATATTGCATGGTCATAAACCGTAGAGTTTTTTCACGCGATCAATGTCATACTGCGTCTTTGCACGGTTCAAACTGATCTGGTAGGTGTTCATGTTGAATTCGAGCAGGTCGATAAAGTTCTGTTCGATCCGGTCTCCGGCTTGCGTGATAATGGCCAGCCGCTGTGCATCGGTCATTTGCGTTTTGAATGAGTTGATGACCAGTAGTATCTGATCGAGGTTTCGAACGCTTTCATTCAGGATACCTTTGTACACACGGTACATATAGTCAATCTCCGACTCTGTAAAGTGTTTGTCCTGTCGCACCAGATTCCAGGCGCGTTTGTATTCATCCACGATGCGGGTTTGTTTGTCCATGATCTGTCGGATGCGCTGATAGGCAGCCAGTGTGTTCTTTACTTTCCAGAGTTCATCGTAATACTGTTGGTATAACTTTCTGTGCTTCTCCGTCCACTCCGCTATCTCAGTGAGTTTTAATTCAGAGAGTTTATTCTCCAAAACTTTTTGCGCGTTTTGCAGCCAGATGGTTTTGTTTTGAAGTCGCTGGATCATCAGGTCAACCGCCTTGATCACTTTCTTTACGGCCTCTTTGATGATCTTGGCAATCGGTATGGCAGCCTTTGCTTCCGGTGCTACGGTGAGGCAAATCGTAGTGAGAAAAATAATGATTGCTATTTTCTTCATAGGTGATTCTTGTTTTGTGTTATGCTACATTCCCCAGACGTATGTCATTAGCCAGGGCAGCAATTCCTTTGCGGATGTCACCACCCCATTTCTTTGTGTAAGCCTGGACTTTGATCTTCTCCGACTCTTCCGTGGTATAGGCCAGGTATTCTTCCAGTGATACTTCAGTTGCATATACTTTCGAGAGTACACCACCCAGACTGATAAACACCTCCTTATATTTTCGGGAAGGATCATTGCTCTTGTTGATGGAGAGCACAAGCGCTTTTTCTTTTTCGGTCAGACCTAACAATTCCTGTATCTGATCGAATTTGTTCTGATACTTACTTTGATCAAGAAGTATTTTACAATCGGAGTTGTTGATGATCGCTTGTTTGACAATGGGTGAACTGATGATGTCTTCAACCTCCTGGGTTACAACAATCGCTTCCCCATAAAACTTACGAACCGTCTTGAACAGGTATTTGATGTATTCGGCCATGCCTTCTTTCGCAATGGCTTTCCATGCCTCTTCAATGAGAATCATTTTGCGTATGCCTTTTAGCTTACGCATTTTGGAGATGAACACCTCCATGATGATGATGGTCACGACCGGGAAGAGAATCGGATGATCCTTGATGTTGTCGAGTTCAAATACAATGAATCGTTCGCGAAGTAAGTCAAGGTTTTCACTAGCATTAAGTAGATAGTCAAACTCCCCACCTTTGTAATACGGACGGAGTACATACAGAAAATTCTCTGCATCGAAGTCTTTCTCTTTTACCTTGTCGGCTTTTAGTATCGATACAAATTCATCCCGCAGAAATTCATAATAGGTGTTAAAGCATGGAAATAGTTTAGTATCTCTTCCCAACTTTTCATAATACATCTGAAGCGAAATTGAAAGGGCTACATACTCGGAGCGATTGAAGGTTTCGTCATCCTTTTTCCAAAGCGCGAGTAATAATGTCTTGATACTTTCCTTTTTCTCGGTATCCAGCGTATCACCTGTACTGATGTAAAAGGGATTAAACTTGATCGGATTTGATTCATCGTAGGTGAAGTAATATCCATTCACCAAATCACACAGTCCTTTGTAGGAATGGCCTACGTCCACGAGCACGATATGTGTGCCTTGTTCATAATAGGAGCGGACCATGTGATTGGTGAAGAATGACTTTCCTGATCCGGATGGACCAAGAATAAATTTGTTGCGGTTGGTACAGATACCCCGCTTCACAGGTTCATCTGAAATATCAACATGCACGGGTTTACCTGTAAGCCTGTCACCGAGACGAATACCAACCGGACTTAATGAAGAACGGTATGAAGTTTCAAGGTTGAGAAAGCACGTAGCTTGTTCAACGAATGTATCGAAGGTGTCATTGCGAGGGAAGTCGGCTTCATTGCCTGGAATGCCTGCCCAAAATATTTGAGGTGCGCCATCAGACTCCTGTTTGGCTACTGCATCCATTTGGGCAAGAGCTGATGACACCTGTGTTTTCAATTCTTTCAACTCCGATTTGTTATCGGTCCAGAGCAACACATTAAAATGTGCTTTCACAGGTTGGCGTTGCTGACCAATGGCTTCGTTGAGAAAATCATTGGTGGCATCTCTGCTGATGGCATTCTCGCGTGAATAGGTTGACAGGGATTGCAGTCTCAGTCTTTTGCTCTCTAATTGTTTGATAGTCTTGTTCACATCTTCGATGAAGACATACTGATTGTAGATATGATTACAAGAAAGTAGTTGCCCAATCGGTGAAGCAAAGCCTACGCTGAACTTGGTTTTATCCGTTGAGTATTTATCGTAGTTGATGCGTGAACCACAGAGCGTGGGTAAGTCTTCCACATCTGAAAGCGCATAGACCTGGCAGTACTGATCTCCGATTTTGAGCCCATCTTTGAAATGAATGTCCTTGATCATCGGAGTATCGGTTTCAGATAAAAGAAAACAGTACCGTTCGAGCAGCCCGGCTTGCTGTGCAGAACCAACCAAAGCATCATTGTTGATGCGTTTGAGTTTTACAAATCCACTATCACCAAGTATGCGTTCAAACTGACCCGCACTATCCAGAAACTCCTGCATACGTTGGGGATTGATTGTTTCGGATGGCACGACACTGCTTCGTAGCAGGTTAGAGAACATCGAACTCGAGAGTTTCCTGTCCACCGGTTTCTGCGTCAAGATGATGTAACAGCGATGATCCAGATATGGCCTTTCATTGAAGAAGCGTTCGCTTGACCTTGTTAAAAAGGATAAGTCTGTATTTTCAAAATCAGCTTTGTGCTTTTGCGCAAAGAACCAGTCCTGCTTATGAAGGACCGAGTTTTTCGGAAGTACGCGGATAGCTTTGATCAATATCTGATGAAAGGCTTCATAGTCCTGATCGGAAAGCGTAAATAACTCCGGCAATGTTGCTTCAAAGGCAAGGCTTACATCGCCTTGCTTGGAGAGAATACAATCGTGCTCTACTTTGTACACCGGAAATGTTTTGAACAATGGAATAGCGTGTGACATGATGTATTGATTAAAATTCTTTTGAAGTGCGTTCTCCGGAAAGACCGAGAAAGATTGTTCTCGACCGGCATGCGAGGCATTCTGGAATGTTACGTCTGGCAAGTTTCTTTAACAGTCCATGCTGGCCATAGGTATCACTCAGCCGATATATCCCCATGAAGAGTAAAGTACCGAGCACGAGAATCAGTCCCAGGCATACAAACATATTTACGCCACTAATGTAGAGCACTGCGAAAATTATCAGCAGCACAATCACACCGATTCCAAGATAGCCGATGTACTGTGCTTTCAATCCTTTGAACTCGATGGGCTTATTAATTCCCTTGTTGATTTTATATACACTATTCATAGCCTAAGTGATTTATTACTGATTACAATTTGCGTCCGCGTCTTTTTCGTTCTTTTACTGGCCCCGTCTTTTCACTCAAATCCTTTTTGCTTCTATTGGATTCGGAAGGAATTCTACTTTCAAAAAATTCGTCATCACCCTTTAAGATTTGCCGATCCCACATCGCTTCGAGTTTATCCAGTGCCGGATCGTCATTGGTGGAGTGCTCGTCTCTTTTTGGTTTGTCTTGTGTATTCATACAGATACGATTTTCTTAAACACCAAAGAATGATTTGAGCACAGTGGCAACCACCACAAGGAAGATGCAACTGCCAAACCATGCAGCCGCCACGCGACCTGTGTCCGGATCACCACCGTTCCATTTCTGATATACCTTCACCGCGCCAATCAATCCGAGTACGGCTCCGATGGCATACATGAGGTTTGTGCCTGTATCGAAATAACTTCGCACGCGCATATTGGCTTCATTGATACCGGCATTACCATCCTGTGCGTAAGCGTATAGGCAGGTAAGGCAATAGACAGCCACGGCAAGACAGAGTGCCTTGGCCTTTTTAACTGTTGAATGGATTTTTGTCTTCATAAGGGTTTTGTGTTTTTAATGGATGGACTATTTCTTTAAAGTCAGTTCGTCCTCCCACCAGGAGTTTATTTCTGAGGGCGACAGATCGAATCCAATTTGATTGGGGGTCGCATCGATGATAAATAGATTGATAGCATCCCGGTACGTAGTTGTTCTCAGATGAGGATAACGAAGAAGAAGAGAGCGAAAAAGTGATTCACCCTCCGCCTTATCAGACTTGCACTCTGCCATGAGTTGTGAGAGTGTTTTGACTTCCTGAAGCAGGTCAGATACACTACTGATGAGCAGATGATCGCTTGTCGATGATAAAACTTCGGGTGAAGCCACTGTTTCGGGGGCCTCATCATCAGAGGCTACATTAATTTCTTCTGCAGGGCCAATCGTTGAGCGAACTGCTTGTAAAGATTCTTGTTGAATACTTCCCATCACAGAATGGGATGATGCAGTGACTTTTGTTGATTGTGGTGACACAACAGGTTGTTGTCCCCGTGTCTTTACCCAGTCGATAATTTCCTGGTGGTAAAGTAAAAGTGTGGTGATGCCATAGTAGCAACCAATTACTACTAATATAGCTGTTAGAAATATTTCCCAGGTGATAGAACTGAACATAAGCCTTCGTGTTTGATTTCGAAGGCTAAAGTGCGCGGGATTAAAATCCCGTATTCACAATTCTGGCAGAATACGGAACGATTTATTTTTTTAGTATCTCATTTCGGTAACGTGCATTCAATAATAGCCAGACTTTAAATGCGACCAATTCACTACATTAAAAACGATGAGTCTGATTCAGTCAATACCTGTCGAATAGAATTGATGTATTTTGCAATTGTTCCATGTGAATCTTTTTGAGAGAAAATAAATCTCTAACATTTTTAAATTTCTTTGCCAGAATCAAAAGGCGAGAACTTCTGGATTATTAAAAATGGTTTTTCGTGTTTGCACATTCCTTTGTTCTTCCTGCAATTGTTCGAGTTCCTGTTCTATTTGCTTTTTCCTGCTCTCATGCCGTGACAAGGTTGACTGATTTGATTTTATCATAGCTTCATTAGTGGTAGCAATATGATTCTCTAATTCAGTTATCAGCTTTGAAAAATCAACTACTGGATTCATACTGGTAATCCTGAACTGTAATTTTCGCTTGTTCTGATCAAAGTCTTTCTTATTCATCAGAAATATGATGTCGTTTCGATTTATAAACATACCATCGAAAGAACTCGGTAATTTCTGCAGAACTGGTTTCAGGATGCTTGTCTCAATTTCAATTCTCCGAACAAAAACAATTGAATCCCTAAACATCCAAAAAAGTGAGATGTCTTTATGAAGAACAACATACTCCTGACCTAGAATTTTTCGTGTAGATGTAGGTCTGAGTAAAGAGTATACTTTAGTATAGATGGTCTTATCACGTTGCTCCGCCAAAAAATTGGTTTTCACTGAATTGACCCCATTCTTAAATTTCGCTTCTATATAGCCTGGTACGAACTTCGTCCACTCAACTGGCATAGCCTTGCCTTCTTCCCAGCAGGTAATTAAAGATGAAGCGACCTGATGAGTATCGAGTTCTGTTTTAATTTGGTCAGCAATTAACTGAGTTACTTTCTGGATAGATTCATCCACGCCAGATAGGATGTTCAATTTTTCATCTATACCAATTTGTAAGGTTTGAATTTCGGAGTTGTATTCTTTGTTGCGTTCATTTTTAAGTAGCTCTTTCATCTGCTGATCACTTTCCTTGCTGAGTTGATCCATTTCAGTTTCAATTTCATCCTCAATTTTCTTCTTTTCACCGAGGCTGTCATAGTAGTAAACCATCTTTTTGTTATGGTTAAATGTAAGACTGCTGAAAGTAATAATTTCCGACTGAATGCGATCAGTTATTATGAAACCATCTTTTATATACTTTGAATAGTGACATTTTAGGACAAGATCATTTTTCTCTTTTGATAGTTCATAGCACTCCTGATCAAAGACAAATGCGTTCTCGTTGTTATTGCAAAACACATCGCTGTATGCTATTTCTCGATTTGTATACTCAGGATAGAATTTATCAAAGACCCAAAGTAAGAAGTATCCGTGTTTTCTGTAGAAAACTGTACGACCAATGATTTCCTTTAGCCATGTTGTAGAAAGTTGTAACTCAAGGGAAAAGCGAGTGCCTTTGAAGATTCCATTGATATCCGGCTTTCGCCATTCTCGTCTATGATCGCTGGCGGATATTGTTGAAATACTAATTACCTTTTCAAGGTTTAGTTCCGTTATCAGTGCATTTTTGCCCAGAGACTGTAAGATAAGCTGTTTGTATTCGATGTGTTTACGACCTTCCTTAGCGCCATTATATTTCTTTGCATTCAGAATTTCTATTGATGGACTAATGCCAGAGTAATAGGCACATTCTTCAATCCCTCTATAATGAAAATGTTTAAAGTAGTGTACGCGCTCGATAGTGGCTGGGGGCCAAACCGGTTTCAAACAATAACCGCACACATATGGTGGTTCTTCGCCAATTTTATGAGCTTGGTAGCATTTAGTTCGTATGCGGTTGATTTCATTAGGAGTCTTGCTTAATATCTCCTCAGCGTTCCAATATATTCCATCGGCATCCCTTACTTCTTTAATACTTAACTGACTTTTCATATTTGTGAATTTACAGAAAATCCATGCTCATGCCAATTGCGCTATCTATGATGCCTGATTCTGGATTTTTGCTTACTTACCTCATTTTTCGGCAATACCGTTTGGTCGTCCTCTTTTGAAATATTTTGCATGGATGTGGTAGACTTTTCAATCCGGAGATTAAGTTCATCAATCTGATGTTTGATTTCTTTGATGGCGTTCTTGTCTTTAAACTCTGCCGAAATCTCCTTGCCATAGGTTATGATTCGCTTCTTGTTTTCTTCAATACTTGACAGGGTGTTCTCCATGATCTTCGGAATCCGTTTCACGGAATCAACAATATATCTTCCTGCCAATGTGGGACTTTCATTCAATTTACCATCGGCATAGTTATAGACCTGGCCACTACTTCCGGCAACATAAACCCGGAGCAGTTTAGGATCGTATAAGAGTTCAAAATGCATGAGTTTTCCAAGCACAACGTCTCTCACATTCCCTCCGTTCTTATTTAATTCCTGAACCTTACTAATCAGTAGTTCTCCAGCTACTTTTTTATCATCAATGGATTGATTACCAATGATCATCGGAAACTTTTCAAGGTCTACGGATTGAACCGGGTTCCAATCCGCCTGCAATCTTGCAAGTGCATTTTCCTTTACTGTTATATCACGTTTGGTAAGATTGATTTCGAACTCTGCTTCCGACTTTCGTTTCAGAAATACCTGATAACTTCGCTCAAGATCATACAGTTTCTTTTCCAGCTTTACCTTCTCAAGTAAATCGGTGTTGCCGCTCAGCAACGCGACATACTCTCCGAAATTCATTCCACCTTCCTGATCAAAAGCACCTTCATCAATCTTCCGTTGATCGATCGAATTGTTTTTAATCTGGCTGATGAACTTCTGTTTATTCGACAGGATATTGAACTGGTATGAATCCAGTGTCCGGTTAACGGCATAGATGTAATTCATCACAACGTTATTCCGAAACTCCTTCGCTGCAAAATTTCCCTGACGTCCACCGCGACCCGTTCGTTGTTCCAGGTCACTTGGTCTCCAGGGAATATCCAAGTGGTGCATGGCGACAATTCGTTCCTGCACATTTACACCCGTACCGAGTTTCTTTGTGCTTCCGATAAGCACTCTGACGTCACCCTCGTTTACTTTCCGGAAAAGTAATTCTCTTTTCTTCTTGGAGTCATGGTCGTGAATGAATTGAATTTCATCTGCCTTCAGCCCATGTTTGGATACTAATAAATGTTTGATCTCCGCATAGAGGTTGAAACCGCTTCCTCCGGGTGTACCAGCATCACTGAAGATTAATTGCGTTCCCTTGTATGCGTCACCGGACTTATATTCCCTGGCTACCGTTTCACAAAGTTTGTTCAGTTTACCATCCGGCTCATACGGATATTTGACAGGGTCAATCAGTCGCATGTCGATGCTCATCTTTCGGGCAAGATTGGTGGCGATCAGCATCATCGCACTCATCTCGTTTTGTGACAGATGCATGTCAACAAAGGCAGGGTTTTTCGTCTTCGTAAAGTTGACCAGCTTTTGCGTGTACTCCTGTTGCAGTAGTGTAGGTTCAATGTTGACCACTACATTCTCGACTTTCGGTTTTTCTACTTTCAGATTCGCGTCCGTTACTACATGGGAGATCTCTGCATAGAATCTTGCCAGTTCCGGAACCTTAATGAATTCCCGGTAACGCTCTTTCATCTTGAGTTCGTTGGTGACGGAGAACTCATAGGTTGCGCTCTTCCGCGCATACATTTTTGCCCAGGCATCGAATGAATTGATACGAAGCTCTTCCAACTTCTGTGGCCGCTGATACTTAAAGAGTAGGTACATCTCAACCAGGCTGTTGCTGATAGTAGTGCCTGAAAGAAACGTTACGCCTTTATCAGCACCTTTCTTATCCTGTAAGGTGCGAATGGCAAATTCCAGGTTCAGTGCACGCTGACTTCCTTCTGGATCGCCAAGCCCAGCTACCTTTTGATGACGTGTGGTAAAGTGAAGGTTCTTGTACTCCTGGCTTTCATCAACGAAGATGTGATCGAATCCCATCTTGCCGAAGTCGAGTATGTTTTCATCGCGCTTGATTGAAGCATCGGCTTCCAACAGACGAACGGTGAGATTTTGTTTCCTTGTTTCAAGTCCTTTGAGAATACGCTTCGATAATGTCTTGTTATCGGCCAGTATTTTCAGATCATCTTCCAGATTATCAAGTTCGCGGCTTAGTACCTGTTTCTTGATCACGGGAGACTGCGGAATCGTCATGAACATATCGTGTGTCATGATCACCGCGTCCCAATCATTGGCGGCAATGCTGGCAAATATTCCCTGGCGTTTTTGCCTGGTAAAATCTTTCTGTGGATCAGGAGCCAATACCTTAGCAGTCGGATAGGCTTTCAGAAAATCCGCAGCGATGTCCGCGACATTTGCTTTCATGCAAAGCAGTAGTGGTTTCTGTGCAATACCCAGCCTGCGCATTTCCATGGCTCCGGTAATCATCACCAATGTTTTTCCTGCACCCACTTTATGGTCGATGATGCCACCGTCTTGCTGAAGCACCATCCACAAGGCATCCTTTTGATGCGCACGTGGCGTGAAGTGTTTTAATCCCGCAAGCTGCAAGTGTGAGCCATCATAATTTCGACTAACACTGTTATTGATATTTCGATTATATAATTCTTCGATTCGTGTAGATATGTCTTTGTTGTCATTCAGAAAAATCTCGAATGCTTCTTTGACCTCTTTAATTTTCATTTCCACATTCTTCATACCGTCAGCATCCGGAATGTATTGAGGCGGTTCAGTATCCGGCACACGAATCTGTAGATAAGGTTGAGTGTCGGCCATTGCATACTCCATGATCTTACTCCCACCAATCTTGCCATTATGTGTAGTGGCCGCGTAGGTAATTTCCTCTTCGTGGCTGTATCGCTTTATATTCACCAAATACATATCCGATGAACCCATGTACTTAATTTCTGTGGGTTGTTTGAAAAGGTGCTCAGCAAAACTTTCGTAGATGTCCATCGGTATCCAGCGTTCACCGATGTTGATGTCGATGAGTTCACGTTTGAGAAAAGTCGGACGTACTTCATTGAGTCTTTCCAGGTGGAGATCGATATCCTTTTGTGACAGATTGGTATTCTCAAGACGGTTGCTCGTCTGCAACTCTTCCAGCAGCTCAATCTTACGAACCACATTTCCGCTGAGAAATTCATCTTTGGTGACATAGGATTCATTTAGCTTATCCTCAATGTTTCGAAAAAGCAATTCCCCATCAAGACCTTCCTGGATTACGGAGCGTTTATCCTTCTCCAGTAATGAACTGATGAAATCAAGGTCAACAGCATTCCGGGCATTTAACGAAAGCAGAATGGCATCCTTGAGTGACGCGGGCCTATCATGAACACGCTCAATATTGTTGATCTGCTTTTCAAAAATGTCAGCTTTGTTGTATGACTTTCCGTGAAGCTTTTCTAAGGAAAGAACCTTGAAGCCTTCTGCATCCAGAAGAAATAACTTTTTATTGGAAGGGTGATTGAGATTGCCGTAACGGAATACAAAAAAATCATACCGGACATTGAGTTCACCACGCTGTTTTTTCATCTCCACAGCATTGCCATCCAGTTCAGCCTGAACCAGTTTATTAAGTGTGTTGCGTAAGCCGGTAAACAGAAAAGTCCTGTCAAGATCTTTGATTATCGGCTGTAGCTGAAAGACCTTTTCAACGCCATCGAAATCTACTGTTCCAACTTTTCCTGTATGAACAATGAGATTGCCGCGCTTTAGTAAATCATACTCAGGAATCTCACGCGGCAAAACAGTTCCTGAACCTAAAACATTAGAGGTCTTTGATAATGCGGTTTGCTCAATCGGTAACTTCGCATCTGTCTTTGATAAAATACTGGTAAGCTCTCTTCGGATCGTCTCTGCAGATGCTCCATCATGAGGAAGTACATCGAGTGACCGTCCATCGTATTGTCCTCCGGCAGTAAGAGTACCCAAGATGTTTTCGCGGTGTTCCAGGTAGTAGTTGTTAACATCAACAGGAACAGATTCACCCTTATCATTGAGCACCTGTACTTTGTCGGAAGACATGAACAAGCGTTCATCAGATGATAAAGTTTTCTTGCGCGTATTCTTTTGAAACAGTACAACGTCAGTTACCGGATAGGTGCCGGCTTGTTCGAATACTGTATTGGGGAGCCGCACAGATGAAATCAGATTAGCATTCTTCATCAGGTATTCGCGTACCTCCTTATTCCCCGGACTGTCCATCACACCGGCTGGCGCAATGAATGCCAACATGCCGCCTTCTCTCAGATTGTCGAGTGACTTAACGAAATAATAATTATGAATTCGAGTGGTGGCCTTGATCTTGGCTGGAATGGCTTCGCGAAACATGGCATCATCAAACACATTGATGTTCCCGAAAGGAATGTTGCTGATCACCAGATCAAAATTTCTGTTCTTAAAATTCTCATAGCCAGAATGAATGGCTTCTACATCCGGGTGTAATGACTTTAACGCTTTGAATGTTGTGTCATCTTTCTCAATGGCCGTGATGGATGCCACCGGGAAGTGTTTCTTTAATTCATGCAAGAAGTTTCCGGTTCCAGCTGCTGGTTCCAGAATTGTTCTGATATCGTTGTATTGCTTGAGCGATTCTACAATTGGCTGCACAACAAACTTTGGAGTATAGAAAGAAGAAAGGATACTGTTCTTCAGACTGGCCAGAGCATTCTTATACGTGCCATTGAAATGCTGTTGCAACAAGTCATGAAACTGCCTGACTTCCTTTTCATAACGAAGGTCTTCAGCACTCCACACGGAGAGATTGTCCAATGGCAACAGTAATTCTTTCAGGGCACCTAAGCCATGAAAGGGGATTGCATCTGAGTTACCTGGATTGTTAACGCTTGCCCCATTCAGCGTGCTTTCAAGCAATGCCAATCCGTTGCGATAGGCTTCACGTTTCGAGAACTTCTCCATCGCTCTGAATCAAACCGTGAAGGCAATCGTTCAATGCAATCTCTTTCGCACCGGACTCGTCATAGCCAGCGTGCATGGCATCCTCGAGAGATTGGAGGTATACATCAACCCGATCAGAGATGAATTCATCAGCAGTTGTTGTTTTCAGAAGCTCAACCTGGTTAGTCTCGGGCAAGTCAGTCAAAGCCTGCCTTACCACTTGAGCTATCGGAAAATAGAGATTGGAAATATCTTTGTCGTGATCAATCATAGGCTTACTGTTATCAGAAGCCTAATGTGGGAGAATCTAAATTGGGATGTTCACAATTCTGACAGAATACGGAGTTGTATTTTTCCCGAGGTGAGATAATGAATATTTTTTTATAACCCATAGCTTCAGGGTTCTCATTGAAATTCAGATAATGGAATAGGCCACTAATTGACGATAGCTATTATCATTAGGAGGGATAAAAAGGCAGCGAACCGCTGATTATTCAGGTTTACACAAATTCAGAGGATAAATCGAAAGCTCCCGAACGGGAAAAAATGATGCGATCGATAGGCTTCCATCGACCATGAGCGGTAGCATGTGTCGCGGTATCAGCGTATTTAATTTTTACTAATCTATGTTATACTTACCAAAACCCGCTCCGCCACCTGATGTGTTAACATCACTTCTTTTTTCGATTTTAGTTGCACGGTCATCGATCCATCAAACAATTCCTTTTTTACGATGGTGATCGGTTCGCCAATCTGCAAAGTTTTTGCATTCAAGTGATCAAGGAACGATTTTTCGTCTTCTGAAACTGCTGTAATAATTGCAGTTTGCCCTTCAGCGAGGTCACTGAGGGATGTTCGCTTCTGCACGTGTATTTTCCCGTTGCTGTCGGGTATTGGTTCTCCGTGTGGATCAAACCTTGGATAGTTCAATAACTCATCGATACGTGCGTAAAAGCGAGTTGAGTTAACGTGTTCCAATTGCTCGGCAATGTCGTGCACTTCTTCCCAACCCAAGCCCATCACTTTTACCAGAAATAATTCGGCCAGCCGGTGTTTACGGATAATGCCTAAGGCTTCTTTTTTTCCCTTTTCTGTCAGTTTTATTCCCCGATAGGGTGCATAGGCCACAACCTTCTTAGTTGCCAATTTTTTTATCATGCTGTTTACGGTAGGTAACTTCACATCGAGCTTTCTAGCTAGTTCGGATACAGACACCTCACCCGTAGCCTGCGAAAGTGCATAAATCGACTTGATATAATTTTCTTCAGTTAGTGAACCCATTCTTCATTTTTATTGAAAATTAAAGCTTTTTGTTAATACCCTAAAATTAATTTATTAGATTAGTCTAACATTATATTTATACTAGTCGTATTATTGGGCTATGAACTTCAAAACATTGCTATTTAGCTCGCTGGTATTAAGCGCTTGCGAGGCATTTGAACCCGAAGCGCCTGCCGATTTTGACATCTTAGATGGTCCTGTGGCAGGGCTTAATGAAGCGGAGAATCTTCAGTTCCTTAAGGGCGATGCTGCCTTTAATACAGAAATATTCACTTTGAAAAATGGGCTTGGGCCTTTGTTTGTTGCTACATCATGCGGTAGCTGTCATCCAGGAGATGGAAAAGGTCACCCTTTTACTACCCTTACACGATTCGGGCAAACCGATGAAAATGGTAATCAGTATTTAAATGTCGGTGGCCCTCAACTTCAACATCAGGCAGTTCCTGGTTTTAAACCTGAAGCAATTCCTCAAAATGTAACTTTCTCCCGTTTTACTCCTCCAGCCAATACAGGTCTTGGTTTTATTGATGCAGTAAGCGATGCTGATATTTTAGCCTGGGCTGACACAGATGATGCAGATGGAGATGGCATTAGTGGAGTGCCTAACTGGATCAATCTAAAAGAGTATGTAACCGAGCGACCAAACAGTGTACCACAAAACGGTAGGTATATAGGCAGGTTCGGTAAGAAAGGTGCCACGTACAATTTGTTGCAGCAAACGGCTTCTGCTTACAATCAGGATATAGGAATAACCTCCAGCTTTGAACCTGTTGACACGCATTCGGGATTGGTGTTTGATCCGGAAGTTTCCAATCAAACCATTAACGATGTAGTCTTCTATTTAAAAACACTTAAGGCACCCGCACCGCGGCCTGAAAGCAATTCGATTCTGGAAGGAAAGCAATTGTTTGCCACCATTGGTTGCTCAAAATGTCATCGCCCTGAAATGAAAACGGGGAACTCAACTATTGCCGCGATCGCCAACAAGGTCTTTTATCCCTACAGCGACTTACTGTTACATGATATGGGCACCACACTCGATGATGGTTATACGGAAGGTTCGGCAAAAACTTACGAATGGCGAACTCCGCCACTATGGGGTTTGGGACTTTCAAAGTTTTCGCAAGGAGGTCGATACTTTTTGATGCACGATGGAAGAGCCAGTGGCATTGAGGAGGCTATTTTGCTTCATGGTGGAGAGGCTAATCAAACAAGAAATAATTACCAGTCGCTAAATGCTGACGAAAAAACAAAACTCATTCAATTTTTGGAAAGTTTATAACCATGAACAGGCGCACCTTTGTCAAACAAACTTGTATCACTTGCGTGAGTGGCGGATTAATTCCGTTGTTAATTTCCGGTTGCCAGGCCACACACTATTCAAGCGGTGTAATGGGTGCAACAGGGATTAGCGTACCTAAGTCAGAGTTCACATACCTAAAAAAAGAACAGACGCTAACCCGTCAATATATCATCGTGCAAAACGACAAGTTAGAATTTCCAATTTACGTGTACCGCTTTTCAGATACCGAATACAGTGCTCTTTGGATGAAATGCAGCCACCAAGGCGCAGAGTTACAAGCATCGGGTGATGCGCTTCATTGCCCAAGTCATGGAAGTGAATTCACCAATAAAGGTGCAGTGAGTAACGGACCAGCGGAAAAAAATCTTCGTTCCTTTCCCATCATCGTACAGCCCGAGACCATCACCATAGACTTGCGACAATCATGAAAAAAAGTTTACTAATAGTAGTTGCATTAGTGATGTGCTTAACCGTGACTGCGCAAGTAGATTCTACGTTGTTCAAAAGGACACATCAAGACACTTCCAAACTGCTTCTCAATATGGATGCGGTTTATAACCGACCCTTTCTGTCCGTAAGCAAACTGCCTGTTGCAGTTGGAGGCTATGTAGAAGCCAATTGGCAACACCAGGGCACCGATGGCGTAAGCGAGGGTCATCAGTTTCAAATGAGGCGCCTTACCGTGTTTATTGCGTCAACCATTTCCAGACGAATAAAATTTCTTTCAGAAATTGAGTTTGAAGACGGCACAAAGGAAATCAATATTGAATTTGCTTCTGTTGATTTTGAATTTCACCCGCTATTGAATTTTAGAGGAGGTATTGTGATGAATCCAATTGGTGCGTTCAATCAAAACCATGATGGCCCTAAATGGGAATTTATTGACCGTCCTATTTCCGCCACACAACTACTGCCAGCTACGTGGAGTAATGTTGGCTTTGGTTTGTATGGCAAACTATATAAAGACAAATGGGTGTATGCGTACGAGACCTACCTTACCAATGGGTTCGATGATCAGATCATCAGCAACAGTGAGAACAAAACATTTCTTCCGGCTTCGAAACTAAATAAAGATCGATTTGAAGAAAGCTTTAATGGTGTGCCTTTGTTAACTGCTAAAGTTGCCATACGAAATAAAAAAATTGGTGAGTTAGGCTTTTCATATATGGGTGGTGTCTATAATAAATTTCAGGAAGACGGATTGGTGCTGGACGAAAAGCGTAGGCATCATTCGTGGGCACTTGATTTCAATACTGTTCTACCAACGGGAACATACCTGAATACCGAATGGTGTTATATTACTGTAGATATACCTTCTACCTACAGCCAGCAATATGGCGATAAACAATGGGGTGGCTTCTTGGATGTGGTTCAGCCACTTTGGCGAAAAAGTATGTTTGGTTTTGAACGGTCGGTCGTGAATGCGGTTTGTCGCTTTGAATATGTCGATTGGAATACCGGGGAATTTATAGAAACTGGCGATAATATTCGCGAGGACATTATATCCGTTCTTCCTGGGATTAGCTGGCGTCCAACTTCACAAACTGTTATTCGTCTAAACTACCGATACGCCTGGCAAACTGACATTTTGGGAAACCCTGCCTCTAAAACTGCCGGATTCCAGTTTGGATTTTCAAGCTATTTTTAACACTCTGTTATGTTGCAACCCTATTGCATGGCTTTTTCGTTTACTTTTGCGTCATGAGAGTGATACGCTTTCTTTTTGCCATCTACGTTTTTGCGTTGTCGGTTTATCCGTGCAGCGACAAGGAAACGTGTGTTGACGAGCGTAAGAAGGGGTCAATCGTTGTAAAGGTAGACGACCATGATCACAGCAATAGTGAAATGGATCATTGCGCGCCATTTTGCATTTGCGCCTGTTGTGCCGCACACATTCAACTCAATTACTTGTCTGATATTACATTTACCAACTTTGTTCACAATACAAAAGTTGCAACGCTTTATGTAGAAAAACCGTTATTCAACAATTCTAAGTCCATTTGGCAACCGCCTAAACTTGCTTAGTACTTTCCCATATGGAATGACGCTCCCGTCATTCTGAATAATCTGAATTTCACATTTTAATTTTTTGCGCTTAGCGCAAGAAAAAACATCGTTCACCATTCCGAAAGACAATGGACATTTCAGGATATGTCATGGCCGCATTTATAGGGCTTGGATTAATTGGTTTAATCCGGCATATCATACTTCATCATTTCTAATAACACTTATGTTAGACAAGATCATTCAATACTCAATAAAAAATAAACTGGTGATCGGATTACTCACGCTGGCATTGGCCGGGTGGGGAACGTACTCACTTACGCAATTGCCCATCGATGCCGTACCTGATATTACGAATAACCAGGTGCAGGTTATCACGCTGAGTCCATCACTGGCTGCACAGGAAGTGGAGCGGCTTATCAGTTTTCCGGTAGAGCAAACAATGGCCACTATACCAGAGATAAAAGAGATCCGAAGCATGTCGCGTTTTGGTCTCTCTGTGGTCACCATTGTTTTTCATGACAACATCGATGTGTATTGGTCAAGGCAGCAGGTGAATGAACGCCTCGCAGAAGCACGAAACCAGATACCCGATGGAATTGGAAATCCGGAGATGGCTCCCATCACCACGGGTCTTGGAGAAATTTATCAATATCTCATTCGTCCGGAGAAAGGCTATGAAGAAAAGTTCGATGCTGCCGAATTGCGAACTATTCAGGATTGGATTGTTCGAAGACAATTGCTCGGTACACCTGGCATAGCGGATGTGAGCAGCTTCGGTGGTTTTCTGAAACAATATGAAGTCGCTTTGGACCCCGATAAACTTAGAAGTTACAATCTGAGTATTGCTGATGTTTTTGCTGCTCTCGAAAGGAACAATCAGAACACCGGTGGAGCGTATATCGATAAAAAGCCCAATGCCTGGTTTATCCGCAGCGAAGGTTTAATTAGTTCCATTGATGACATTGGAAAAATTGTGGTGAAGAACACATCTGCGGGTCTTCCTATTCTGATTCGCAATGTAGCAGAGGTGCGTTTTGGTGCAGCGAACCGTTATGGAGCAATGACTTATAACAACGAAGGTGAAGTAGTGGGCGCACTTGTACTGATGTTGAAAGGTGAAAATTCTAATGCGGTTGTTGCACGCGTAAAAGAACGGATGGAGCAAATTAAAAAAACTTTGCCTGAAGGTGTAGTTATCGAACCTTTTTTAGATCGGAGTGACTTGGTGAATCGCGCTATCGGAACGGTACAAAAAAACCTGATAGAAGGTGCGTTGATTGTCATTCTTGTGCTGGTACTCTTTCTCGGTAACCTGAGAGCAGGATTAATCGTGGCCTCTGTAATTCCACTCGCCATGTTGTTTGCCGTTTCGCTCATGCACATGTTTGGAGTTTCTGGAAATTTGATGAGCCTCGGTGCCATTGACTTTGGTTTGATTGTAGATGGTGCAGTAATTATAGTAGAGGCAACGATGCACCACCTCGGTCTCAGGAGTATTTCACGAAGAATGACGCAAGAGGAAATGGATATTGAAGTGTATGAATCTGCATCGAAGATTAGAAACTCGGCAGCGTTTGGTGAAATCATTATACTGATTGTTTACTTACCGATACTGGCACTCGTTGGCGTTGAAGGAAAAATGTTTAAGCCTATGGCGCAGACCGTGAGCTTTGCAATACTCGGTGCTTTCATTTTTTCATTGACCTATGTACCCATGATGTCGGCACTCTTCCTGAGCAAGAATCCACAGCACAAGCGTAATTTCTCTGATAAGATGATGGACTTTTTTCAGCGTCTGTATCAACCCATCATTAATGGGGCATTGAAAAGAAAAATGCTGGTGGTTGCCATAGCTGTTGTTTTGTTCATTGGCAGTTTGTTCCTGTTCGCGAACATGGGCGGTGAATTTATTCCCACGCTTGAGGAAGGAGACTTCGCTGTAGAAACCCGTGTGCTTACCGGAAGTAGTCTTACCCATACAGTTGATGCTTCATTAAAAGCAGGAGAAATATTGATGCGCGAATTTCCGGATGAAGTGAAGGAAGTAGTAGGCAAAATCGGTGCGGGTGAGATTCCTACTGACCCAATGCCGATTGAGGCATGTGATTTAATGGTGATTCTGAAAGACAAAAGCGAATGGAAAAAGGCTGATGATCGCGAAGAGCTTGCTGAGAAAATGGGTGAAGCACTGGAAGCAATACCTGGAGTGACGTTTGGATTTCAGCAGCCCATACAAATGCGCTTTAATGAATTGATCTCGGGTGTACGACAAGATGTGGCTGTGAAAATATTTGGAGAAGATCTTGATGTATTGACCGGTTTATCAAAACAAGTGGCAGGAATTGCTTCCGGCATTGAAGGAGCTCGTGACTTATATGTGGAAGAAGTTACAGGTCTGCCTCAAATAGTTGTACATATCGACCGTGACGAAGTAGCCAGATTTGGTTTAGATATTGAAACCATTAACCAGGCAATCAGTACTGCCTTTGCAGGGCAGAGTGCAGGTGTGGTGTATGAAGGTGAAAAACGTTTTGATCTTGTAGTTCGATTGACAAAAGAAAATCGCCAGGGTATTGAAGATGTACGGAATCTTTTTATCACAACGCCAACAGGAAATCAAGTTCCGCTTGATCAGGTAGCTAAAGTTGAATTCAAACTTGGCCCAAATCAAATTCAAAGGGAAGATGCAAAGCGCAGAATCATTGTAGGATTCAACGTACGTGGTCGCGATGTAGCCAGTATCGTAGAGGAGCTACAGCAAAAAATGGAAAAGCAAATTGACTTTCCTCCAGGATACTATCCCACCTATGGAGGACAATTTGAAAACCTGAAAGAAGCGCAAGCAAGACTCTCCATTGCCGTACCCGTTGCCTTACTACTGATTTTAATGTTGTTGTTTCTCACGTTCGGTTCATTTAAACAATCCATTCTCATTTTTATGGCAATACCAATGGCTGCCATTGGAGGTGTATTCGCATTGTTGCTTCGCGGAATGCCCTTTAGTATCTCAGCAGGTATAGGGTTCATCGCCCTGTTTGGTGTGGCCGTACTCAACGGTATTGTATTGATAGCCGAATTCAATCGTCTGAAGAAAACAGGACTTACCGATTTGTACGACATCGTAAGAAAAGGAACACAAATTCGTCTTCGACCCGTGTTAATGACTGCTGCTGTTGCATCGCTTGGCTTTTTGCCAATGGCTTTGGCCACCAGTGCGGGTGCCGAAGTACAGAAGCCGCTGGCTACTGTTGTAATTGGGGGTTTGATCAGTTCAACGATTTTGACATTGATTGTACTCCCTTGCCTATATATCTATTCCGAAAAAATTAATGTCACTATGAAATCTATCAGAATGCTTTTGATTCCTATGTTATTAGGGATAAACAGTATAACACAAGCGCAGGAAAAACAACAATTGCTTACACTCGAACAAGCTATTGAAACAGCCTTGAAAAATAATGGTAGTGTTCAGGCCGCGACCTATAATGTGGCGTCACAAAGGGCTTTGAAGAAAACGGGATTTGATCTCCCGAAAACAAATGTATCGTTGCTATATGGCCAGTACAACAGCTATTCGAAAAACGATAATAACCTGACGGTTACTCAGACGATCCCTTTCACTGCCTTTGGTAGCCAGAGTGCTTTGAACCGATCCCTTGCGACATCGAGTGAATTGAAGAAGGCTTCCACCGATAACGAATTAGTTTTTCAGGTGAAGCAGGTCTTTTATCAATTAGCCTTTCTAATGGCAAAACAAAAAATGCTTGCGCAACAGGATAGCATCTACGAAGGTTTTCTGAAAGCGGCATTGCTACGCTATAAAACAGGTGAAGCAAATTTGCTTGAACAGACCACAGCCGAATCGCAGCGCAACGAGGTGAAAAACTTGCTGGCAAAAAATAAGGCTGATCAGGTTGTGATGCGTACACAACTGAAAACACTTATTAATAGTGAAGCGTTGCCAGACATTGCCGATAGTGACTTGACCAGGGTTTTATTTAACAATACACCCGATAGTGTTGCTGTTCAGTCCAATCCAACGGCTGCCTACATGAGTCAGCAAGTGCAGGTGGCAAAAGATGAGAAGAAAGTAGAGTCGGCCAAAGCAGCTCCAGACATTCTGGTTGGCTTCTTTACCCAAACTTTGATTGGGGTGCAAGACACTGAATCGGGATCAGGAGCCATCGCTACTTCGAGCGATCGTTTCATGGGATTTCAGGTGGGTCTTGCTATTCCGTTGTGGTTTATTCCTCATCAGGGAAAAGTGAAGGCTGCCGAATACAATCGACAGTCAGCGGTGAGTAACTATGAGTACTATCATAAAACGCTCCAAGGGCGATACCAACAGGCCATGCAGGAATACACTAAAAACAAAAACAGTTTAGACTATTACACCACCTCTGCATTACCTAATGCAGAACTTATTCTAAAGCATTCGCAATTAGCTTTTAGGAACGGGGAGGTTGGTTATGCGGAGTATTTATTAGGTATTCAAAAAGCAATCGCCATACAGGAAGGGTATCTCCAAACACTGAACGATTACAACCAGTCCATTATTTACATTGATTTTTTGTCAGGCAATAAATAACAGAACAAAATGAAAACCATATATAAACTATTCAGCTTCCTACTACTATTCTACATACCTGCCATACTAATTTCTTGCGGCAACGCTAATACAGAAGCGGTAGTGGAAGAACATCATGATGAAGAGGAGAATACTGTTGAACTCACTTCAGAGCAGATAAAGACAGCAGGCATTGAATTAGGCAAAGTCGAACAAAAACAAATCAGTGGAACCATTAAGGTTAACGGTTTGCTGGATGTTCCACCACAACAATTGGTAAGTGTCTCTGCCCCACTGGGTGGCTTTCTCAAAAGCACAGTGTTACTTCAAGGTTCAAGAGTTATCAAAGGGCAGTTGATTGCTGTAATTGAAAACCCTGAATACATTCAACTGCAACAAGATTACCTGGAAGCTAAGAATCAATTTGAGTTTGCTCAAGCCGATTATGAACGTCAGCAGGAACTGGCGAAGGAAAATGTGAATGCGCAGAAAACTTTACAACAGGCGAAGACAACCTATCAAAGTTGGTTAGCCAAAAAGAATGGCTTGCTGGCTAAGCTCAAACTAATAAACGTGGACATCGTCAGCTTGGAGACCGGTGCCATCTCCAGCACATCCAATATTTATTCAACTATCAATGGCTTCGTGACGGAAGTAAATGTCAACATTGGAAAGTTTGTTAATCCCAGCGACATACTTTTTGAAATTGTGGACACTGAGCATCTACATGCAGAGCTAATTATTTTTGAAAAGGATGTTCGCAAAATCAAGATCGGCCAAAAGGTACGTTTTACTCTTGCCAATGAAACTAAAGAACGTATGGCGACCGTTTACCTGATAGGAAGAGAAATCAGTTCTGACAGAACCATTCGGATTCATTGTCACATCGATAAAGAAGATAAGGACTTATTACCTGGTATGTATCTGAAAGCTATTGTAGAAACGGGCGGTGCATCGGTAACAGCATTACCGAATGAAGCAATAATTGACTATCAGGGTAAGAAATATATCTTCATTAAAACCAAAGGAGGTCATGAACATGAAGAAGTAAATCACAAAGAAGAAGAGTCAAAAGAAGGTGTTGAACACAAAGAAGAGGGTGAGCACTTTATGATGCAGGAGATAACCGTTGGCAATAGCGAATTAGGCTATACGGAGGTAACTTTATCAGAGGGATGGAATAACGAAAATGAGGTAGTAATTAAAGGAGCGTATGCTATCCTTTCGAAAATGAAAAACAGTGAAGAGGAAGGCGGACATGCACATTAAGATTCAACTATGAAATTCTACTGGAGTATGCCTGACGGTTTGAAGATTCACTACCGTAAAGAACTGGAACTTTACAAATTTGAACTGGACAAAGGAAATCTTTCTTTAGCCTGGAGACATTTGGAGCGTGCGCATATCCTTGGTCAATCTTGGCCGCGTGAACATTCGCATGTTCATTGGATCATGCTGAAGTTTGGCTTCCGGATAAAAGACATGAGAGAGATTGTCGGGCAAATACCGCGTTTGTTAGTTGGTGGTGTTAAATCATTTGTGGGCAAGATTCCCGTGGGCAACACAGGAGGAGCCAATGTACCACCACTTCAACCGATTGAAATTCCTACTGACCTTGAGGCTCTTCTGAAAACTTATCGAAACTAAGATGATAACACTAATTGCCGGAAGTCTTGTATTGAGTGTACTACACGCCTTGATTCCAAATCATTGGCTTCCGGTATTAGCTATCGCAAGAAAAGAAGGTTGGTCATTGAGTCGCACTACATCTATTACGTTTATCGCAGGCTTGTCACATGCGTTGAGTACGGTGCTGGTAGGAATTGCTGTTGGCTTGATCGGCTTAACATTGGCTGATAAGATTAACTATTTCAGCCACTTCATTGCTCAATCAGTTCTTATCGCATTGGGATTGTTTTACATCTATCAGCATCACAAACACAAACACTTTCATCTACACAAACATGACGAAATAGTTTCAGACAAAAAGATTATTGCCAGCCTGGCACTGGCGATGTTCTTTTCTCCTTGCCTGGAAATCGAAGCCTATTTTCTTTTGGCAGGTAGTCAGGGTTGGTGGATGGTTGCCATGCTAGCAACACTTTATACTGTAGTTACCGTTGGGGGCATGGTGGTATGGGTACGCTTTACATATACAGGTTTACTAAAACTTAATTGGCATTCGCTGGAGCATAATGCGGGAGTCATTACTGGCATTACACTTGTGCTTACAGGAGTTGCTTCATTTTTTATTCATTAAAAGAAACAAACTATGACTGATCAACAAAATCAAAATACTCATGAGGAGAACAAATCCTCTGAAACGGATTTGCAAAATAAGGCATCGTTACCGGTTGGTCATACTGATGATGATGGGCACGAACACGGCAATGAGGCTATCGTTGGACAAGAGGAGTCCGGTTGGAAAAGTCATTGGCAATTACTCCTGTCCCTTACGATCCTGTTGATCATGCTAGTGCTTGAATTCGGATTCAAGTATAAACCTCCATTTCCTGTTGATTTGATCACTTACTCAATAGCATATCTTTTAGGAGGTTACAACGTGCTATACATGGCGTTTCGTAAGGCAAAGCGTTTTGATTTCTTCAATGAATTTTTTCTAATGAGCGTGGCAACCCTTGGTGCTTTTGCCATAGGTTCTTACAGCGAAGGAGTAGCAGTTATGATATTCTATTCCATTGGAGAATGGTTTCAGGACTCAGCAGTTAATAAAGCAAAGCGGAGTATTAAAGCGCTGCTTGATATTCGCCCCGATGAGGTAACGGTGATACGAAATGGAAGTCTTCAAGTAGTTAATCCAAAAGAAATCGTATTGGACGAAATCATTCAGATTAAACCTGGTGAGAAAGTAGCGCTTGATGGTGAATTGATTTCTGAAACAGCATCCTTCAACACAGCAGCTTTGACAGGAGAAAGTAAACCTGATACAAAAAGAAAGGGAGAAAAAGTGTTTGCAGGAATGATTAACCTAAACACGGTTACGGATGTGCAGGTGAAAGCGCTCTTCAAAGATAGTAAGCTGAGTAAAATACTGGAAATGGTGCAGGATGCTACCGCACGTAAATCACAGACTCAGTTATTTATCAGCAGGTTTGCAAAAGTTTACACCCCCATTGTTTTTGCTCTTGCTATTGGAGTTTGCCTTCTGCCTTACTTCTTTGTGGCGGATTATAATTTCGCTGATTGGTTTTACAGGGCATTGGTATTTCTTGTAATCAGTTGTCCGTGCGCCTTGGTGGTTTCCATTCCGCTGGGATATTTTGGTGGCATCGGATTGGCTTCCCGTAACGGAATACTGTTCAAAGGTTCCAATTACCTGGACGTCATAACAAAAATAAATACAGTTGTCATGGATAAAACCGGAACTCTGACCAAAGGAGTTTTTAAAGTTCAGCAAGTAGTGACCAGCAGTGTTGATTCAAACGAGTTGGTGAGCCTCACATCGGCCTTAGAAAAAAACTCTACACATCCTATCGCAAAGGCTGTGGTAGAGTATGCGGAGGACAATGCTGTAGGCAAAGCCGAGAACATCGAAGAGATTTCGGGGCACGGATTAAAAGGAGTTGTTGATGGTAAGAATATTCTGGCAGGGAATGCAAAACTATTGAAGAAGTTTAATGTTCACTATCCTGCTGAAATCGAAAAATTGATAGATACTATCGTGGTCGTTGCGATTGACGAAAAATACGCTGGCTACATCACTATTGCAGATGAAATCAAAGAAGATGCTAAACAAGCAATTGATGCCATGCATAGGTTAAAGATCAAGACCGTCATGTTATCGGGCGATAAACAAAGTGTGGTGGATAAGGTGGCCAAAATACTTGGCCTCGATAATGCCTTTGGCAATCTATTGCCGGAAGGAAAAGTAGAAAAGGTACAGACCTTGAAAAACGAAAAAAAAATAATAGCATTTGTCGGGGATGGAGTAAATGACGCACCCGTTGTGGCATTGGCCGATGCAGGTATTGCAATGGGTGGATTGGGCAGCGATGCCACCATCGAAACTGCCGATATTGTTATTCAGAATGATCAGCCTTCGAAGATTGTATCTGCTATTAAAGTAGGCAAGATCACTCGAAGCATAGTATGGCAGAACATTACGCTTGCTATGGTGGTGAAGGTAGCAGTATTGGCTCTTGGTGCTGGTGGGATTGCTACTTTGTGGGAAGCAGTAATTGCTGATGTCGGAGTTGCATTGCTTGCCATTTTAAACGCGGTCAGAATACAGCGAATGAAACTATGAGTTCATAAGCTTGTCAAAACCGCGATCGAGTGTGATCATTGTCATTTGATTTTCAAAAACACCTTCCGTTCAAAATAGTTTCCAAGCATTCCTTCATGGGCATTACCTTTTATACTCTCTCCTTTGGTGAGCATGATCTGTAATTGCAATTCAGTATCCTTTGCATTGCTCATTGGCTGAATGATCATGGGTAAGCTAGTAATGTCTGCATTTTCATAACCAGGAAGTTTGTCACCGACCACGCGACAGGATAAAGGAAGATTGACATCCCAATTCGGAGCAAATTTGGAAAGAGATGAAGTACCTATTGTTGTAGGATCAACATAAAGCCAGGCATTTCGATATGGAGCTGAAACAGATTTGTCTTTTATCCATCCAATTACAGTAAGCAGTTTCTTTTGCTCCCATCGTTTGGTCTCAATCACAAATGTACCATCAGGTTGCTTTAGAGATATTTTGGTTTCGGCATCAAGGATGTCAACAATAAGTTTATTGTCTTCACTCCACTGGCCATTGCTCACGTGACAACTCACGCAGTTTTTAGAGCTACTCAAAATACCGACTGCCGGAGGATAGGCGTAAGCAGCTCCAGTGCCTAATGAAGCATCTGACTTACTAAATTCCGGATGATAGAGTATTTCTTCGTTTGCTAAAAAAGAGATAGCCGCACTACCCAGAATAAACGCGAGAAGAATTGTAATTTTTGTTTTCATATTTTCAAGAGGTCTTAATTGTTATAGAATTTATAGCAGTCAGTAAAACTTGTAATGCATCTTTGCTACCGTTATGCTCACCCTTTTCAAAATCTCCTTCCACACTTGCCATCTGATTTGTCACGTGCGCAAAGCAGATCACGTTTTTGTTCCTCGCCTGGGCAAAAGCATATAATGCAGAAGCCTCCATTTCTACGGCATGAATGCCTTTGCTTTTATAGTTATTTATTGCTTCTTCCGTTTCACGATAGGGCGCATCGGTTGTCCAGGTTGATCCTGTAAATATTTTTAGATCAAGATTCTTAAAAACTTCGTTCAGCTTTTCTTTCAGTTCTTTCTTTATAAAACTAAACTCAGTGGCGGGTAAGTAATGATAACTTGTACCTTCATCCCTAACCGCTTTTTCGATCAGTATGAAATATGGAGGTTCCGTTCGTTGTACAAGTTGCCCCGATGATGTCATACTTAATAATAGTTTACAGCCGGAAGCAAAAAGTTGCTCTGCAAGTAATACCGCGAACGATGCACCTACCGCTCGCCCGATGATTCCCACTTTAATGCCATCATGTATAAATTCGAACAGCTTGGTATGATAGCAAGCCCACGCTTTGTTCGTTTGTGCATTGTATTTCTGAATGACATACTCTTCAATATCTCCATCGGGATCGAGAATGCAGATTTCCGGAATGACTAATTCAGTTATTCCTTTTTGTCTTCGTGCTTCACGGAGAAGATTCTCTGGTTGAAATACCGAAGGCTTATCAGAATACTTGTTGGTAAGAATTGGTACGTCCTTCATTTTTTTAAAACGTCATTGTCTTATCCGATTCAACAATCCATTTTGTCAAATCAGGTAATGTACCCAGAACGGCCCCTAGTATGACAGTCGTAACTCCGCGTGATTCGGCACATGAAGTACATAACTTAACCTCGCCTCCTTGCTTCATGATGTTGCTCAACATTTCACCAATGTTGTAATGCCCTGTTTTTTCCTTTTGCCCAATCAAAGCTCCATTGACTGAATCGCTCATGAGATATATCCAAAGCAAGATACTTTTATCTTGCTTTTGCAATTGCATAGCAGTGCGGAGTGCATTATAATTTTTATCGCTCCCATAAGGAGCATCATTCAACAGGAAAAGTATTTTCATAAGAGCATTTGGAATTTAATGTGAGAGTTGGAAATTAAGATTGGGTGTTGTGGTTTTCTTTTGAGTACAACTCATTCTGAATTTCACGATCAGCGATGATAAAATGGTTAACAACCCAATCGCAAGTATAGGAGCAACAAGTCCGAAACGATCAGCGATCAATCCGGTTAGGATAGCGCCTATGGCATAACCGAGGTCTCTCCATAATCTGAAAATGCCAATACTCTTTGGACGTTGATCAGGATGAGTGTAGTCTGAAATGGCAGCAAGAAATGTTGGATAGACGATGGCCGTTCCGATACCGAGCAATGACGATAAGATGATAAACCACAGAAACGAATTAGCGCTAACCATTCCGAGCAAAGCCATTCCCTGAACAAACATTCCAATGAATAGCAATGTCTTCTTACAATACTTATCAGCCAATTTTCCCGTGTACAATTGTCCTAGTCCCCAAACAGCCGGATAGGTTGCTACAATGATTCCGGTTTCATGAAGATTAAATCCTTTTGAAATAAGAAGCAGTGGAAAAAGTCCCCATACCATTCCATCATTCAGATTGTTGACGAGTCCGGCTTGCGTAATGGAGCCAAGATTTTTATGATGCCATGTGGTTTCCCAAAAAAGATTTTTCAGTTTCGGAACATTGCTTGACGTGGCTTCGAGTTGTACGTGTTTGTTTGTGTCTTTGATAAAGAGCCAACTCATGAGCAAACCAATTACTGCCATGCCTATTCCTACGTAAAATGGATAAGGGCGTAATCCGTAATTGTTAGCGATCCATCCTGTTAAGAATGCGATAACAGCGAGTGCAACATATCCTGCGAATTCATTCAATCCCATTGCAAAGCCACGGTCTTTTTCTCCGACCAAATCAATTTTCATCACAACTGTGCTTGACCAGGTTAGTCCTTGACTAATGCCGAGAAGAATATTTGCAGCGATGATCCAGTTCCAGTTAGGTGCGTATATCAGAAGTATCGGTACTGGTAGTGCGAATAACCAACCTGTCACCAACAAATTCTTTCTGCCAAATCGATTAGCTAATGTACCCGTGTAGTAGTTGGTGATCGCTTTCGTTATACCAAAAACAACAATGAAGGAAAGGATTGCTGTTTTCGCTGCCATCCCAAAATCAACTTCTGCAATCTGAGGGATGATGGTTCGTTCCAAACCAATCATACCACCAACAAAGGCGTTGACTATAACAAGTAAAGTGAATTGCCTCCAGTTTTCTTTCAAGCCAAGTTGAATTTTAGATTGCTTCATAACTTTATTTTGATTCAAGACTCTTCGTTATTCTGCAACCGGATACCCATGATCAATCCAGTCCATTTTTATATTATGAGGTAGATTCAGAAGTTTATGATTCTTGAAACCAAGTTGATTCATAAGATCAAAGGCTGGTCTTATGTTCGGACATTTATCAAAAGGGCAACATCCACAGTAAAGCACAATGGCTTCATCTTTCGAAATGTTCGACAATTGTTGTTTCAATTTATCCAGGTTCTCCTTTTCACGGGTCGCTCCAATATCAATTGAATTCTTAATGATTGCAGCAGGGCCGACACTAAACACAACAGGCCGATGTGATTGAGGAGTATTTATTGTTAATGCCAGATCACGCGGTTCAAGCAACTGTGCTGGTATCCAGGGTTCTTTCTGTTGCGCTTTAAAACTGACAAGGATAAATGCAATTATCCCCATCGTCAGAAATAATGCGGGCATAGCTAAATATTTTATTTTCATGTTCTATACAGTTCTTTGTTAGGCAATAGCGCAGCGATTAGCACCCGCTTCCAATTCTGACGGAGTATAACCCTCGTACGAACCTTGTTTGTTTAAAGTGGCTATCGTAAGAAAGTTGGGAGGCGTTGGTGGAATACGCGAAAGAGTGTAATCAGTAAACTCTTCTTCACTTAATCGTAGCGTACTTAGTTTTCCCTCAAGACTTTCGATTGTTTCCGCAATGATGTTGTTATCGAATGGAACTGCCGTTGCAAGGTGTGCTGGTAATACCAATGTATTCGGATTCAGTTTCATTAACTGGTGAAGCGATTGGTAAAGCAACTTTGATCGCTTCATTGCTTCATCGTTGTCAGCTTTCAAATCAGGCCTTCCTATGCCATCCACGAACAATGTGTCGCCAGTAAACACGGCATCATCTCCTAATCGGAAAGATGTACTTTCCATTGTATGACCTGGAGTATGCAACACTTCAAGAGTTGTATTTCCAAATTTCAGGAATTCACCATTTTTAACTGGCGTATTAGTATAGTCAACATTAGCGTTCTCAATTAATACATGCGCGGCAATGCTTGCCTTTGCCAGTTCTCTTGTGCGCGACAGATAGTCCGCATGGATGTGTGTATCGGTTACATACCTGATTGTCCAGCCATTTGTTTTGGCTAAGTCTAAATATACCTGTGGGTCAAGTGAAGCATCGATAACGACAGCTTCATCTTCCGATCCGATTATATAAGATAGACAACCTTTCGCGGAACGTCTCACCTGAATAATTTTTACATCATGAAGTGTTACCTCCGCAGTATTCCATGCAAAATTCCAAGCCTTCATTCCACCATCAAGTGAATACACATCAAAGCCTTTTTCCTTCAGCATTTCTGCCGCTTTCAAACTTGTCTTTCCTGCTGCACATACTGTGACAATCGGTGTGTGTTCTTCCAGCATCAAATCATCGAGTGCGTGCTGATCATTGACTTTAAGTTTATCATAAACATCCGCATGAATGCTTCCGGGTATTGCCCATTCCTCACGTTCTGATTTTGGTCTTACGTCCAGAATGACAACAGGTCTTTTTTCCTTGAGCCAGTTAGATAACGTGCCTACATCGATTTTCAAATCTTCAGTTATCATAGTGGTAGTTTTAATTCATTGAAACTTCTACGGGTAGTTCCTGTATTTTCCAATCCGGAAAACCTTCTTCAAGCCGCGTTGCCTTGTAGCCAGCCTTGTTTAACAATGCCACAGCCTCGTCTGCGTAAACACAGAAAGGTCCGCGACAGTATGCTATAATTTCAGTTCGCTTTGGTAGTTCTCCCATACGCGCTTTCAATTCATCGATAGGTATTGAGATCGCATTGGCGATATGGCCTTTGTTAAACTCCGTTGTGGGACGGACATCCAGAATGGTGACTTTGCTGGATTCTAATCGAAGTAAAAGCCCTTCGATAGTGACCGATTCGAATTTGAATTTCGACTGCCTGAAATCTTTTACCAGTTTTTCAATTGTTGCAATACGTTCCACACCTAATTCGCGTAGAGCTTTCCATGCCTTGAATACATTACTGTTCGCTAATTGATAGTAGATAAAATTTCCCTGGCGATTGATGTCAACAAGTTGCGCTTGTTTCAATACTTGCAAATGCTGAGAAGCATTTGCAATAGGAAGATTAGTTTGTTCGGCAATCTGTTCGACAGAAAAATCTCCTTGCGCAAGCAGTTCAATAATCTCCAGACGATGTGGATTACCTAATGATTTGGTGATCCTGGCCAATTCGCCATATACTTTATCCTTGAAGTCTCTTTTGTTCATGGTCTTGTGGTGTAAAGCATCATGACAACAAAGGAAGCAGGATAGTTCAAACTATTCAATAAATTTATTGAATAGTTTGAAAACCGTTTTAAAAGGCTATTTTTAGTCACTATTCAGCGTTTCAAAATGCAAGAGGTTCATTCCATTCTTCAGACCGCTACCGCCACCCTGTTGGGACTGGTTTGCATTCTCCTTGCCCGGCATTCAAGAAGTGGACTAAATACCTGGACGGGCATTGGATTTACCGTCAGTATTTTCTGCTACATTATAGTTGAGTCAGATGTGATTCGATCCTGGTTATTTCTACGGATCATTGTGTCCATTGGTGCTATTTCTATTCCCGTTTTATTCTGGCTTCTGGCACGGGCAATCTTTGACGATCACTTTACATTTCGCTGGTCTTTGTTGATCTGGTTTCTGGTTCTTATCATTCCACACTTGAATTTCTTTGTTGGCGACCTTGTTCCATGGTTGGGCTTTCGTCAAGTGTCTGGCATCGTGGCACATTTAACTTCACTCGGATTTGTATTGGCCGGACTATACACTGCTCTGCGAACAAGACAGGGAGATTTGGTGGACTCGCGGATCAGATTTCGGAATATCTTTTTGTCAGGGACTGCGGCCTTAATTGGAGTAACATTAATTGTCGAGTTAATTCCGATTCATCGAGACACCATTGTCGTATTACAGATTCTTCAACGATTTTCCATCTTCGGAATCACACTCTATTTTCTATTAAGCAACTTTGGAATACGGTCTGGATTCTTCTTTAAAGAAGTTCCAAAGTCAAAACCTTCCTCCATTGATGACCCTCAACTTAATGCAAAACTCCAGGCGTTGATGGAACAGCAAAAGGTTTATAAAAAAGAAGGGCTTACTATCGGTGCGTTGGCTGATTTATTGAACGAGCAAGAGTACCGATTGAGAAGGTTGATCAATGGTCAGCTCGGTTTTCGAAACTTTAATGACTTTCTGAATCAGTACCGTGTTAATGAAGCATGTGAAATTCTTTCTGACCCTGCCCAAACCAGGAAAACTATTCTGGAGATAGCTTATGATTTGGGTTATCAATCTATTGGCCCTTTCAATAAAGCATTCAAAGATTTGAAAGGAACCACACCAACCGCCTACCGGAAAAGCCAGATTATCTGAGTATTTAATGCTGATTTTGAAATCAGCAAGCATTTTTCAGTATCAGAGAGACTTTTGTAAGCTCTGCAGATAGGTTTGCCTCCATAAATTTTAAAACTATGGAAGCGAAAAACTTTAGCGATGTATGGCCTCACATTTACCTGTTTGATTTATTGCGGTATCTGATCCCGGCCAGCTTGTTCTTTTTAATCTTTTGGGTGATTGCCAAAAATGGGTTAATGCACCTCTTCATTCAGCGAACAATGCCCAAGTCAAGACAGCTTTGGAAAGAGTTTGCTTACTCCATGAGTACGGTGGTGATCTTCTCTCTGGTCGGCTTTGGAATTTACTCTGCGGAACATCCGGGACTTACTAAAATCTATCATAACGTAAATGAGTACGGCATTGCCTATATGATTTTCAGTTTGCTCGTTGCCATCGTTTTCCATGACTTCTATTTCTATTGGACGCATCGTCTAATGCATCATAAAAAGTTATTCAAGTATGTGCATCGTGTTCACCATGAATCAACCAATCCTTCGCCTTGGGCAGCTTACGCATTTCATCCTTGGGAAGCACTCATTCAAGCACTGGTGATGCCGATCCTGGTTTTTACTTTACCAATGCATCCACTCACAGCATTCTTATTCCTGGCTTACATGATTATTCGCAATGTGATCGGTCATTTGGGTTTTGAAATATTCCCAAAGGATTTTACCAAAAACAAATGGTTGAATTGGAACACAGCCGTTACGCATCACAACATGCATCACGAACAATTTCACAGTAACTACGGCTTGTATTTTACATGGTGGGATAAGTTCATGAAAACTGAAAACGCAAAGTACCATGAAGCATTTGATGAAGTGAAGTCAAGACCAAAGTCGTGTGAGTTAAAGTCGCCAGCTAAAAAGACAGTAGTCACTTCTATTATTTTGTTACTCTGTTTTTCTTCTGCGTTCGCTCAATCTGTATCCGGTAAGTGGATGACCTATAATGAAGAGACCGGTTCACCCTTATCATTAATTGAAATAAAAGAAACCGCCACAAGTATTGAAGGTAAGGTTGTACAAATATTTCTCGAACCGTTTCAGGGTGAAGACCCAATATGTACGAAATGTTCGGGTGACAGAAAGAACAAAAAAGTAATTGATATGAATATTTTGTGGGGCTTTAAACAAGCTGACGACTCATGGTCAGCAGGAAATATTCTTGATCCCGAAAGTGGTGAGATTTATTCAGGCAAGATGTGGCTGGAAGATGAAAACACTTTAATGATGAGAGGGTATCTCGGTTTATTTTATAGAACTCAAACCTGGAAGCGAGATGGAAATTCGAATGAAAAAACACCTGTTGGCATTTGGCAAACTATCGATGATCATTGGAACAAGGTTAAGTCGCTTGTTGAAATAAAAAATGTAAAGGGTGAGCTTCGGGGATATATCCGTAAGACATATATGCTACCAAATGAAGGAACCGATCCTGTATGTACTGAATGCGATGGGGCATTAAAAAATGCTAAAGTGGGTAGGAATGAAAATTATATGGGATTTTAAAAAGTCTGATGGTAAGTGGGACGAAGGAAAAATTCTTGATCCCGGAAACGGGAGTACATACTCCTCTTCATTATGGTTAATTGATTCTGATACATTAAAAGTAAGAGGATACCTTGGTCCGTTTTATCGGTCGCAGGTTTGGAAGAGAGCGAAATCATAGAACTAAGAAAATTTGTAACTTAGAGGTAGCTAATCTCAAAAGGTATGAAGAAGGTCATTTTCCTCTTAGTCTTTACACCAGCCCTTTCATTTGGTCAGATGTCCAAACAAGACAGTGTCTGGCTTCCATTTAAAAACATGATTGGAACTTGGACCGGAACATCAGAAGGTCAACCGGGGAAGGGGATATATGAACGCAGTTACCAAATTGTCTTTAACAAGAAATTCATAGAAGTAAAGAACAAGTCAACCTATCCAGCTTCAAAAGATAATCCTAAAGGTGAAGTGCATGAAGATCATGGATTCATAAGTTATGATAAGGGCAGAAGAAGTTTTGTGTTACGGCAATTTCATATCGAAGGATTTGTTAATCAATTCAAAATAGAATCTATTTCACCCGATGGAAAGAATATTGTCTTTATCTCGGAGAGCATTGAAAATATTCCGGCTGGATTTCGGGCGAAAGAATCATATCAGATTGTAAATGAAAACGAATTCATCGAAACATTCGAACTGGCCGAGCCTGGGAAGGATTTTGAATTATATTCGAAAGCAACAATGAAGCGAGTGAAATAAATCACTCGCTTCATTTCTTCTGGCTAGAACTCGATCTCGTGCTTTATAAAATCCTTTGTTCCCTCCGGCCCCGATAGTTCGAGCCACGCGAAACTATTATCGCTTGAAGCTGTCAAAGTAAACAAAGAAGCTACAACACAACCGTTCAGTCTTTATAAAACTATTAAGAAGATCAAGCATCTTATCTGAACCATTAAATTTGTATTTGAATCCCTTATCGGTCTCCGTTTTCTCAAGCACCTGATTTCTAAGTTCTGCAATTACAGTCTTCTTACGTTGCTGCAACTCCGGAGTGGTAAGCTTACAGCTTAGTTGAGCTTCTTCCATTAGCGTTTTCATATCCTTTGTTTTTTCTTGAGCCTTTACAGTGAGAGGTAGTGCCAAAGCGGCAACCCACATGATTAGTTTCATCTTCATTTTACTTTGTCTTTAAGTCAGCGCTGGTTTTCAATTCTGTACTTTCTGTTTTACAATCGCAGTCAATAGCGCAAGCCGGTGGTGCTTGTCTTTTACGGTATTGCCAGATGGCAAACGAGGCGGCAGAAATGATGAGAAGTACAATCGCGATCTTCTCGGCATAGAGGGCTATGGTGGCCAGAATTCCAGCGCCACCTACAATACCAATAATGGGTAATGCACAGCAGAGCGCACAAAGCCCGATACCCAATAAACCCATGTTTTTAGCCAGTTTTCCCGGTTCCTTTGCAGTTTTCATATTCATTTCTTTGTATTTTTCGTTTAACATTCAATTATACGACATGGACTATAGTCCACGGTCAAGGGAAATTTTCAAAAAAGTTGAAATATGTTGATAGGAGACCTTCAAAGCGCACGGGCTTTTCACACGACACCATTCGGTTCTATGAGAAAAAAGGGCTTATAGATGTTAATAAGAAAGAGAGACGGGATAATAACTATAAAGAGTATCCAGAGCATGTTTACGAACGACTCATGCTAATCAAAACAGTTAAGGCGTTAGGCTTTACCCTTAATGAAATTGATGAATTTATAGAATCCTGGGGTGAAGAGTCTGCATCATGCAGTAATCTAACCACTCATTTAACCGACAAGATCAATCGCGTGGATGAGCAAATAAAGCTTCTTCAGGAAATCAGATCTAAACTCACAGGCTCGCTGGATAAGTGTTTATCTGATAATTGTGAGTTCGAGAAAATGATTCCGAGTTGTATTAGTGGAAAGTGCTAATTATGTAACCCAGTAGCCATGCAAAAAAGACCGAAATTTAGAATCCGTTAAAATAGGTTGACCATTTCACCGTCAGCCAAAGGTAGGCCTGTTGTAAAGCCTTTGTCAAGGGCAGGACGAGTGTCGATTTTGTATTCGATAATTATACATTGAATCGACACCCTTGACAAAGGCTTTACAACAAGCTCATTTGGCGGCTTGTCGGAAAAAATGGTGGGTTACGATTATTTCCAATAGGTCTCAGATTCCATTCACTTCGATAGCGAACAAAATACGGTATTCAGAATTAGCCAAGGTGATCCTGGGAAACACAGGAGCCTTTCCCGAGTAGATCAATATTGTTATACGTTCATCTGCCAGTTGTTCCAAAGACAATTGAAAACGTGAAGTATTGATGTTAATATCTGAACTTAAAGTGTTCACATTTTTAATTAAGAGCAATAGAAAACATTCTTACTTTTTAATTTTCTAATTTGCTTCTGTTCCATGGACAAAAAGAATTCCAACCCAACCGACCATCTGGCCAACGAGCGGACATTTCTCGCCTGGATCCGGACCGGTATTGCCATTATGGCCTTTGGTTTCGTGGTGGTGAAGTTCGCTTTGTTCTTAAAGCAGGTCACGCTCTTTTTAGGGGAAAGCAATAAAGCGATGCCTCTTCCAACAAAGGGCTACTCAGCCATTATCGGCATTGCCCTCGTGGGCCTGGGAACAATCATCTGTTTACTTGCCTTTTTCAGGTATAAGAATATTGAGAAACAGCTCCACGCCAATACCTACTTTCCCTCTTTGACGCTATCGGTGTTTTTGACCTTGGCGATGATTCTTACAGGCTTGTTGCTCGTCATTTACCTTCTGCCGAGTGTGTGAAACTGTATAGTTTTTACCGGATCAGACACCTGAAATAAGTATTATTAACGTAATAAACTTGTTTTTGAACAACATAATAAACTAATTTACGTACAACATAATAAACTAATTATTATACAACACGTCAAACTAGTTATCGATGGCAACTCCTTCTGAAAAATTGGCTGAATCCCTTGAAGTTCTTCGGGGCCTTCAAAATGAAAATGGAGCGGCTGCCATACGTGCCAAGGATATATCCAGGACACACCGGGAGCGCCTGATAGAAAACGGATTTTTACAGGAAGTTATGAAGGGGTGGTACATACCTTCCAAACCAGACGAGAAGCAAGGTGATAGTACTTCCTGGTACGCTTCCTTCTGGCAATTTTGTGCCGCGTATCTGAATGATCGTTTTGGAAAAGAATGGTGTCTTTCACCGGATCAATCCCTTTTGATTCACAGTGGAAACTGGACAGTTCCTCAACAACTATTGATACGGTCACCGAAGGCCCAAAACAACACGACTCAATTCCCATACAACACGTCACTTTTTGATATCAACGCTGCTCTTCCCGAATCAACAGAGCAGGAAGAAAAAGAGAGTATTCGGATATATTCACTTTCCGCTGCATTAATCAATTCTTCACCTGGTTTCTATAAGAGCAACCCGACTGATATGCGTACTGCACTGTCATTAGTAAGGGATGCTTCTGATGTTCTTCCTACCTTATTAGATGGAGGACATACTGTAATTGCCGGTCGCCTGGCGGGTGCCTTTCGAAATATCGGCCGCGACCGTATGGCAGATGATGTTATTAAGACCATGCAAAGCGCGGGTTATGACTCACGCGAAATGGATCCTTTCACAAACCGTACCATTAGCGTTGGTACGGGTCGTCAGGCATCGCCATATGTAAACCGACTTATTGTGATGTGGCATGCCATGAGGACAACGGTCATCGAACGTTTTCCAAAAGCTCCCGGAATCCCAACAGACAAGGCTGCTTTCATGAAGCATGTTCAGGAAGTATACGTAACGGATGCATATCATTCCTTATCAATTGAAGGATACAAAGTTACTCCCGAGTTGATTGAACGTGTCCGAAGCGGTACTTGGAATCCGGAAGCAGAAGGGAAGGATAAGGGGGAACGAAATGCGCTTGCCGCACGCGGATATTGGCAGGCTTATCAGTCGGTAGTTCAAAGTCTGAATAAAATCTTGCAAGGACAAAATCCAGGTCAGTCAGTAGATGAAGATCACGGTACTTGGTATCGTGAATTATTTGCTCCAAGTGTGTCGATAGGGTTGCTAAAGCCAAGCGATTTGGCCGGATACCGGAATGGTCCCGTCTACATTAGACAATCCATGCATGTTCCCCTTAATCGGGATGCTGTACGGGATGCCATGCCCGCCTTGTTTGATTTACTTCGGGAAGAACCGAATCCGGCAGTTCGGGTTGTGCTGGGGCATTTTGTTTTTGTATACATTCATCCCTACATGGATGGCAATGGTCGCATCGGTCGTTTTTTGATGAATACAATGCTCGCTGCCGGAGGATACCCGTGGACTGTGGTTCCGGTAGAAGAAAGGAAGGTATATATGGAGGCACTGGAACAAGCCAGTGTTCATCAAAATATTGAACCATTCACAGACTTTCTGGCAACTCTTGTTTCTAAAGGAATGAAAGGAGATCCACAGCCGAAGATACCAGGCGCTTAGTAAAATATCTGATCGATTGAATTTTAAAAATACAATGTCATCAAAGACATGGTTGAAGAGCCATTGTCAATTCTTCAATGGTTTCTTTACGTCATGACCAAGGCCTTTTGATTTACTTTCATTCAACAGACTGCATCTCATACATCGATGGTACTACTGTGTTTCATGATCCCAGCCAAGGCAAATCAAAAAGCCTTGCGTCATGAAAACACTAAAAATCAAAACCTACAAATTGAATTCAACACACGACTCCAATCATCAGTTCTTTATACTTTCAAAATGTAACAATGCTGGAAGGCCAATGGAAAAGCCTTGTCCGAATTGTTTCATCGTAACCGGAGACAATGAACAACACAAAGATCAACTTTACTGGATATGCTACAGCATCTGGAAATCAGGTGCATATTTTCCATTGCTCTGTGGATCGGTAATTCCTTTCTTGCATATTAATGATGTAGCCACTGAGATAGAAAGGGAAAATCAGAAAGTGGAAGTAAATCCAGAGAGACTTGATCAGGCCGTTTTGAAGCTTCAAAAGCTGATGCACACTGAGAAGATACTTGTCATGCAACTAAAACTGATGAGCCAAATTAAGATTTCTCTCTCAAGAGAACCTATCAGCTGAAATGAGAAGGAAATATATTTACTTCCCAATGAAGGAACTGATCAAGTTGGTACAGAGTGTAAGGGTGCACGTAAAGATTCTAAAGTAGTTGGAATGAAAATTTCAAAGGGCCGTATTGAATTTAATGCCTGCATAATTCGAAAACCCATCTCACCGTCAAGCCAAAGGTAGGCCTGTTGCAAGGACTTTGTAAAGGGCGGGGCAAGTGCCGATGATTGTTTTCTTTTTTTATTGAATCGGCACCCTTGACAAAGTCCTTGCAACAAGCGCATTTGGCGGCTTATCGGTAAGAATGGTTAGGTGTGATCATTCAAATTCATACACAATCGAATAGAATCAAACAGATTCGTTCAGAATCGTTAACCTGGTCTTTCCGGAGGTATCATATTGGCGAGATGAATACAACAACGGAAAAAGTATACAGATCGGGCAACCAGGTTGCCTTCCTGTGTGGTGCGCTTTTGAACATCATCATCTCCATTGTGCAGGAGGGTGTTTCAGAAAAAGAATGGCATTTATTATCCAGCGCATTTATCGGAGGTATCATATGGATTCTGTGTAACCAACTATATCAATGGGTTAAATTCCGCTGGTTTAAGATGTAGTTGTACCAAGGAAGATTCTGCACTTCATTATTTCTTACTCGTGTTTCCAAGCAGTAAGTATTAATCATGGTAAAGATAGCTTGGTGTTTCGCTCCATGCAAAAGACTACGGCATAAACGGTTCCCCCTTACAACTGCGTTTCCAGGAACCCCCAATTATTCCGTTTCCTTTTGCAGGAGCTTGCCACGCAAGCTGAGTGGCGACCATAATTAATACTTACAATTATGGAAACTACAAATGAAAAGAAACAATGGGAAGTAGCAGAAATTCAGCTGTCGTACAAATCTAATGTGAAGCCTTCGCTCAGACCGAAGATTACCAGTTCACGAGACGCTCACGAAGTTTTGAAACAAGTTTGGAATGATTCGTTGATTGAACTTTGTGAACAATTTAAAGTACTCTTTACAAACAGAGCTAACAAAGTACTTGGTGTATTTGAAGTATCTACTGGTGGTATAGCCGGAACCGTAGCTGATCCGAAATTGATATTTGTTGCTGCATTGAAAGCTGGCGCGACCGGGATTATTTTATCACACAATCATCCCAGCGGAAATCTTACACCAAGTCACGCTGACATTGAACTGACAAAGAAAATAAAAGAAGGTGGCCGATTACTGGAAATTCAATTACTCGACCACCTGATACTTACCAGCGAAAGCTATTTTTCATTTGCAGATGAGGGGTTAATCTAACCTCTCATTAAAATGTTGTAAATATTTTGCAATTCAAATTGTAGTATATGCAATGATATTTTACGTTTCTTTTGAATCAAAATATTTGATGATGCTAATTGGTGAAGTTTGATTTTTAGTCCGTTTTGGCTAGCACAACTTACCATTTCTGAATTCGTAAAATGGGTATGGATTTACGAGAGCAATTCGTTCGCGAGATTTTTGAGAGTTATTTCACGCGCTCATTCACTCGCATATTACCAGCCCTCATAAGAACCGCCATTCAGGATTCCCATTTGCACCGACAAGAGTTTGTCCCCATTCATCAGGTCAGCAAGCAGTTTGATATTTCCTTGCGGACACTTTATAACTACCATAAGAAAGGATACATAACGTTAAGAACCACAGAGCGCAAAACGTTTGTATCCATTTTCGAATTGGAAGAACATATCAGAAAGCACCCGGTGCAACGCAATCCTTGGTGAGTAAAGGCTGCCTATGGAAATGGTTGGATGTTACCAGGGGTTTCCCACAATAGGGTGTTTTCGAATGTGATCTTCTAACTCACTTACTGAAATAAATGTTTTTCGTTCGGTGGTGTGGAGGGTAATGTATCCCTTGTGGTGATAATTATATAATGTTCTCTTGGAGATGTCATACCGTTTGACAATCTCATCGATTGGAATAAACTCTTGTCGGTCTGCAAGGCCGTTTTGGCGCAGTGTAATTATTAAGGTTGGGAGTATAGCTTCAAATGAAGCATTGAAACTTTTCTCAAAAAGCTCGCGGAATATTTTTTCTTTAGAAACCATTTTAGTTGAATTTGTATTTTAGATAAGTTTAGACACTTGCTTAGGATACCTGATCCAGATTTTCTTCTTGTTTGGACGACCGAATTTTCTTCTCGAACATTTCATCCCATTTTGTGTTCGCCAAGTCCATAGACTCTTTATTTACATCTACATATCTGCTGTAAGCAGCGAACGTTTTATGTCCGGTGCGATTCATTGAGGTTTTTATTGGGATGCCTAAAAAGTTATCAATGGTCGCGGCAGTCTTCCTCATAAACTTGGTAGAAAGAATATCGACTAAAGGCACCTCTTCAACCGTGATCAATTTTCCGAATTCATTGTATTTGGGGATGAATTTGATATCCGTCCAATTTAATTTCTTCGCAATGTTTTTCAGGTTTGCATTCATTCTTTGGTTCGTGGGTACATGAGGAAACCTCACTGAATATTTATCGAGGATTTCCTGCCCGAATTTATTGACAAGGATTTCCTGATGGGCGTTTCCAGTTTTTCTCTCAAAGTAGGTAATGACACCTTGATTAATATTATAACCGTGTTTTCGAAAGGACTCTGACATCCTTTGCAGGTCTCCATGCCTAGGCCCACCAATTGAGACACCAAAGACAAACAGATCCCTTGTTCTTTGTTGCTCTGGATGGTCCGATAAATCGACATTGCATAACTGCAAAAACTGATCAACAGACAGGCCTATGGGATTACCAAATCTGGCTTTTACCTTTATCTTTTTGTAGCAGGGGGGAATTTGAATATCGTCATTTTCTGTAGCAACCCAGTTCAAAAATATTCTTAGGTTTTTGAAATGCTTGTGTATGCCCGAACCCTCTATTCCCTGAAGCTTGATATATTCTCTGAATTCGTCTAACACGGTTTTATTGATGTCTTGCAGAAGCACAATTTTATTCTTGCTATTGAATTTTTGAAAATGCCGCCAGGTGCTTCGGTAAGAGTTGATACCTGCACCAATTTCGGATTCTTTGCATTTGATAAATTCACTATACCACTGACCGATGGTCTTGGATTTCACATCATTTACTTTATCCTCTTTCAGATACTCCTTTTTAATTACCTCTGGAAACGGGGTGATAGAAAACGATCTGCAATCTTCGATAATTCGACTTAGTTTCTCTTGAAGAGTTTTTAAGGTTGCATTATGGATGAGCTGACGCTTTTTCCTTTCCGGGGTGAGCACTGTGACAGCACTCAGCTTGAAGAGTTCGGTGTCATAATCAAAGACACATTTTAATTGATTGGGATTTACCTTAATGTAAGTGTTAAATCTCCATTTTGCTTTTTCATGAGTGTACTCAACCAGGAGTGGAGCTTCACCGATTTTGTCGATGAAGTCTTTTTTGATGAAAATGTTTACCTTTGCCATTGCCTTAAGGGATTAAAAGTTTAAAAGATTTGAACTAGTAATCGGCTGACCTATTTTTTTACGAATGGATCATCCCGAAGGCGGACTAAAGACTGAAGAATTAGCTTTTTAATAGGGTTTCATGAAATTCGGTGCATTCGAGCCAACCTTCTTCAATTCGCTCGAGACCTCAACTGCTTATTCAACGGACGGTTCGAATCGTCCGCCGCCGTAGCGCCTCGCGAAGGCGGCCGCTCAAAACAGCGAACAAAAAAGTCATCCCCCCAAGGCTGACTTTTTTTTATTGATATCACTATTCTCTTCTTCAACACATCTGCCCCACATCACGCGGCGTCCGCCGCCGTAGCGCCTCGCGAAGGCGGCCGCTCAAAACAGCAAACAAAAAAGTCATCCCCCCAAGGCTGACTTTTTTTTATTGATATCACTATTCTCTTCTTCAACACATCTGCCCCACATCACGCGGCGTCCGCCGCCGTAGCGCCTCGCGAAGGCGGCCGCTCAAAACAGCGAACAAAAAAGTCATCCCCAAAAAGTCTGATTTTTTTTGTTCATATCACTAGCATTTCTGTGTATCTGATGCCACATCAGTCCCCAACCGTGGGGTCCGTCGCCGCGCCTAGCAAAGGTAATTTCATTTAGGAACACGAAAAGTCCAGGAGTTTTCTGATCGCTATCAATTCAAGGATTGTGACGCGTCTTCAGTTTGATACGTCTGTTAATATTTTTTTAATGCCATTTGGAGTCGTAGACGCAAGGACGATCAGATTTGCCGAAAAATGATGCCAATTCGAAAGAAGAAATGCCCAGAATTTTCATTATTTCCTTTCTGGCGAATGACATTCGAACAGAGCCATCAGTATATTGGTATTTTTAAAGGAGAACGTTTATGAGATTACTGTCCACAGCGTTATTTTGCATACTGATATTCATCTCTATGTGAACTTTATCCGGGACTTGTGATAATCGTCATCGTTCCTAAAGGGTAAAGGCTGAGAATCATGCTTATTTTCTGTTATTTGCCATTAAGAAATTGTTGTATATGAAAAAGAAGTTTGTTGCAGCGAAATCCCTTCTAATTGTCTGTTTATTTTCTGTTATTTTTCTAGGTGTTCCGATTGATAACTTTGGCCAGGATGTACTCTATGGTATGACTCAGCATGGTGGGTCCTATAATAAAGGTGTTCCATACCAGGTAAATACAGATGGGACAGGTTTTTTCTCCTTTCGGGATTTCGATGGCAATGAGGGAGAGCACCCGGGAGACGGTGCACGATTCAGCCAGCTCACAGAAACCGGAAGAATTAAGGGATTAGGCCTTACGCTAACCGGAAACCTGGCAGGTTTGACAGAGTTAGGATATAGGAATTTGGGCTATGGCAACCGTGTTCAGATAGTAGCCGGCACAAGTGGGTTGGTCGCGCCGTTCGGCTTTACCATTACGACCAGTCGCACCGGATCAAATCCTGCGGGAGGATTTCTTCCAATGTCTAATGGGACACTTTATGGCTTGATGTCAAAGAATGGTCAATATGGTGGAGGAACGTTATTCTCGGTAGGGGATGCGTTTGTTAATGGAATAACGGTCTTGGCATCCTTCGATGGTGTCAATACAGGTCGTTTTCCTAAAGGCACTCTTATTCAGGGAAGCGATGGCAGATTGTATGGTACCACTGAATTTGGCGGTCTTAATGATCATGGCGTAATTTTTTCGTTTGATGGTGTCAGCCTGCAGCGAAAGTTGATTAAACTGATGGATTTTGATGGACTTGCTAAGGGTGCGAATCCCACAGGAAACCTGTTATTGGCTTCGAATGGTCGATTATATGGTATGACTAAAAATGGTGGTGCGTATGGCCATGGTGTTGTATTCAGTATTTTTCAAGATGGTACGGGGTATACTAAATTGCTGGATCTTAACGGTCAAGCCACTGGATCGAATCCAAAAGGATCATTAACAGCATTTACTGATGGGAACCTATACGGAATGACGTCGTCTGGAGGTGCTCACGGGTTTGGAACGATCTTCCGGATTAGCCTCACGGGTAATTTTGTCAAAATAATTGATTTTGACGGTAACAATGGAAAGGCGCCGGTTGGAGACCTCTTGGTAGATGTTAGTGGAACCGTGATGTATGGGGTTACGTATGCGGGAGGCTCGAACGATCAAGGCGTGCTGTTCAAACTTCAAAACGGCAATCAGTTCACCAAACTATATGACTATAAAGTGTCCACGGGAAATAATCCCGTAGGTGCACTTGCAATGATCAGAAAGCAACCAAATATTAGCGTTCAACCTGTGCCAGTTAAAACAACACTTAGTGCGCCGTTTAAGCCGACGGTGATAGCTGAAGTTGATTTACCAGTTTATTTTGCCAGTAGCGATCCGTCGGTGATAGCGGTAGAAAATAATATGCTGGTCTGCAAGGGCGCGGGCACAGCGGAAATCTCGGTTATTCAGCTTGGCGATCATGCCTATTTACCTGTTACAGAAAAAACACGTGTGACCGTCTTAAAGACTGGTCAAACTATCACATTTAATGCGCTGCCAGTTAAAACATTCGGAGACACCCCGTTCAATGTCATAGCTGTTACGTCTTCTGGCTTGCCAGCGACATTCTCATCCTCAAATCAGTCAGTAGCAACCGTCAATGGCAACGTTGTAACCATTAAGGGCGCTGGACACGTAAGCATTTTAGCCCATCAGTCCGGAGACGAAAAATATGAAAGTGCTGCGCCTGTGGAGCAGCATTTGTTTGTTGAACGGGCTGAGCAATCGATCACATTCAATCCAACGCCGGTCCGGACTTGTTGTGATTTTTTTTCGCTTACAGCAACTTCCTCGGCGGGGCTTCCAGTTTTGTTTAAATCAGGCGATTTAATGGGCATAGAGATTTCGGGAACTTCTGCTCAGCCTCGCGCTGTAGGAAAGATCGAAATCTTGGCATTTCATCAGGGCAACAAGGATTATAAGCCGGCTGAAAAAAGAGCTTCTGTGGACATCCAAAAAGCCAATCAAAATATTACCTTCAGCGCGGGCAATACACCTTATAAGGTAGGGGATGCTCCCCTCAAAGTGACATATGGGACTAACAGCGGACTGCCCATAACCTTTACCAGTACTCCGCCAGGTATTGCCGTTGTTGAGAACGGATATTTGTATTTTCTGGCGGAAGGAACAACTACGATCTCGGCAGTACAACCTGGTGATGAAAGGTATTATTCAGCTACGCCCCTCTCTATCCCAATCACGGTCGGTCCAGCATCAACACCAGGAGTCGGTAATACGATTTTGTTTTCTGATTTGGTAGAGAAGACCGTCGTAGACCCGGCTTTCAACCTTACAGCAATTGCAAGCTCGGGGCTACCCGTTTCATATACATCTACGAATCCGGCTGTTGCCGAGGTCAGTGGTAATCTCGTTACAATCCGCGGTGTCGGCAAAACAACGATCACTGCCAGTCAGCCCGGTACGTCCGATTTTCCGGCGGCGACGCCAGTGTTGAAAGAACTTGTGGTGAAAAAGAAGAATCAGAATCTCTCCGTTTCAAATGTGCCTTCGTCGTTAACTTTTGGGGTACCTCCGATTCCGTTGAATCCAACCACCAGTGAAGGATTGCCAGTCACCTATACACTATCTGATAATACAATTGGGTCGATAGAGAGATACTACTTAACTATTTTAGGCGCAGGTACCTTGACGATTACAGCATCTCAATCCGGGAACGATCAATATTTACCAGCGCAGTCTGCCAATGCAACGGTGAGCATCTATCCAATTAACGACAACCTCTATTTTAAAAGCCTGCCGGAATTGACCTATGGTGATAATCCGCTGAGTATGGAAGCATGGGCAGCTTCCGGACTTCCCGTCAAATTTTCAAGCAGCGAACCCGATGTCGCATCCGTAAACGGTTCAATTCTTACTATTAAAGCTGCAGGTCCGGTCAAACTCGTTGCTACATCGATAAATCCAGGATACAATCTTTCTCAGGTTCAACAAAATGTGGTCATACGTAGAAAAAAACAACACATCACGTTTCTGCCATTGGAGTCTAAGAAATTTGGAGATGCGCCATTTGAAGTTTCGGCAAATTCAACTTCGGAAATGCCGGTGATATTAACATCGCTAACTCCTGGGGTTGTCCGTACAGATGGTCAAAAGGTGACGATTGTCGGGAACGGGGTTGCAGAGCTAGTTGCTTCGCAGCCCGGCAACACCAACTGGGAGCCTGCGGAAAGTGTACATCAGACATTTCTCGTCAGCGACGTTGGTAAAACATATGAGTTGGTGGGTTCCACTTCAAATGGGGGGCCGAATTACAGTGGCGTGGTTTTTTCTATGAACTCGGATGGCACTGCATTTGAATACCTTAAACAATTCGCTGCGCGAACTTCGCCGAGCCCTCAGGCTGGATTTATCAAAGGTATCGATGGGAAATTGTATGGGAACCTCATGGCTGGTGGAACCAGTAACGCCGGCAGTGTTATTCGGATGGAAGCCGATGGGACGGGACTCACCTATCTTCATCATTTCCGGACTTCGGAAGGGAAGAATCCAATGGGAAATCTTATTCAGGCTACGGATGGGTATCTCTACGGGACAACTCAATCCGGCGGTGATATGGATGGAGGAACAATCTTTAGGTTAAAACCTGATGGAACGGCATTTAAGGTTATCTATAACCTCAGTGCGTTGACAGGAAAAGCACCTAGAGGGGGCGTGACACAAGCAGATAACGGAAAACTGTATGGTATTGCGCCGGTTGGCGGATTCTATGGTAGTGGGACAATTTTCAGTATCAATACTGATGGAAGCGGATTCTCTGTTCTTTTTCATCTAAATGATCAGGCTCCTGTAAGGTCCGGCGTTTCGTTGGTTGGTGAACTAGTTCAGGGCCCGGACGGGTTTCTCTATGGTGCAGCTAGATTTGGAGGTGACTTCACATATGGTACATTGTTTAAGATCAACACAGATGGCTCTGGTTTTACCAAAATCGTTAATTTTAACGGTACAACTACTGGCATGGTTCCGGCATCCGATGTATTATTCAGCACAAATGGAAAGGTCTATGGAATGACAGCGGGTGGTGGATTGCACGCCCAGGGTACCATCTACGCTGTGAATCCCGATGGCACAAATTACGTACAAATCTTCAGCTTCGAGGATACAAACAGTGAAAGTAGCCCTTTGGGATCCCATCCTTTTGGAAAACTTACTGAAGGCAATGACGGATTTTTGTATGGCTGCACGGCGCAAGGAGGGAGTAATGGAAAAGGTACCATTTTTAAGGTTGATAAGAACGGGACAGGATTTCAGATTTTAGTCAATCTTGATGCGCGGGCCAGCTACCCGGCATATGGTCCGCTAGTGGAGTCAACTCCTGGGGATTTCTTTGGAATGACATCAATGGGCGGAAACGCAAATAAAGGAGCAATATTTAAGGTCAACTCGAGTGGTGATTTCAGGATCATCAGCGATTTTCCGCAGGAACAAACGTCACCACGAAACCTGATTTCGGACACTGCAGGCGATTACTATTATGGAATAACGCAAGCCAATTCACTGGAGACAGGAGGAAGCATTTTTCGCGTAAGTGCGTCTGGCGCGTCGTACATGTTGCTTTACAAAGTTCCGCCAGGTGAAATTCTTACCACAATTTTCTACTCATCCACCGGCCACCTCTGGGTAAGCGGCGTTCACAATGATGAAAATTTTATGTTCCGCATGAAACCGGATGGTACCGGACGAGAAGATATTGTAGCATATAATTCTGCATTGGCGGAAAAAAGGTGCCCGGTAGTAACCCTGGTCGAGACACAAGAAGGTGAAATATTTGGAGGAACAGATGGAAGTTCGTCACCCGCATTCTTCTTCAAAATCAAAAATGACGGGACAGGCTATTCAAAACTTTTTGAACTTCCATTTCCTAATCGCATAACAGCGGATCTATTACACGGTACCGATGGAAATTTTTATACAGCTTACAATCATGCAGGCGTTTTTAAATTCACGCCAGCAGGTGTAGTGTCAAATATATTCGTGCACCCTTATCCAAACGATAGTCCTGAAGTAACGAAAATTATTGAAATGAACGGCGGAAGGCTTGGTATCACTACCAGACTGAATGGATCGGGCGGTCTGACTGGTGCTTCTAACTATGGTACAATTTTTAGCATTGAAAAAGACGGTACAGGTTACCATGAAATTTTCGCATTCGTTTCAAGGGAAAATACGACGCCTGTAGATATGGTACAAAGTATAGACGGTTGGCTGTATATTGTTTCTGAATATGGAGGTGTATTTAAAAAGGGACTCGTGTATAAGCTAAGACCCGATGGAACTTCCTATACTAAAATACGGGAGTTTAATGGTGAAAATGGCGAAAACCCCAATGGCATCTTCTTTAGGCGGGTGGCACAGTCCTTTACCTTTGCTCCGTTACCGGAAAAGAAAACTTCCGATCCTGCGTTCTTACCTACGATAGTCACCACATCAGGGGCTCCTATTCAGCTTTCAAGTAGTAACCCTGCCGTAGCAATAATCGAAAACGGCCGGATAAAGCCCGTTGGTGCAGGCACAACGATGATAGCGGCAAGGCTCTTGGCAAATGTGAACTATTTTGACGGCGGAAGGATTGAACGCCCCCTCATCATTACAAAGGGCAGCCAGGCGATAACCTTTCTCAGCCTGTCACCCACCCGCCTCCAAAAAGCCACAATTGAACTAACGGCAGTATCTACGTCAGGTTTGTCTATTAGTTATCAAAGCTCAAATCCCTTGGTTGCATCTGTTTCCGGATCCACGGTTTCTTTGCATACCGTCGGCAGTACGACAATTACAGCTTCGCAAGCAGGTAATGATAATTTCTCGCCAGCAGCGAGTGTTTCCCAGGTTTTGGTCGTCACCGACGGTGCTCAATCTATCTCATTTAATGATCCAGGAACCAAAGTAATGGGAGATGCACCCTTTCAACTTGACGCGACAGCAACATCCGGGCTTCCTGTGGTGTTTTCGTCAAACTCAGATAAAATTGTAATAAGTGGTTCCTATGTTACGATACTCCGGGCAGGAATCGCAACCATTTGGGCAAATCAGCCGGGCAATAATATTTTCGAGCCAGCTACTCCTTTGGAGGTTTCGTTTTGTATTAACCCACCGAGACCGGTTATTACCGAGTCAGGGCAAGCCCCTGACATTGAGCTTCATTCAAGTATTGAGATTGGAAATCAATGGTACCTTAATAACGAAGCTTTGATTGGATATGCCTCTCAATCTATCGTGACGCCTGAAGAAGGGTCTTTTTCTGTGGAGGCATCCGTTGATGGATGTGTTAGTGAAAGATCGTTGCCCACGATCTTCGTCACAACCTCGATAGAAGAACTAAAAAATCAAAGTAATGTCTTTCCAAATCCAGCTCTTGATATTCTTTATGTGGAAATTGCAGGCAATATAGCCGGGTTTGTGCGCATCGAATTATTAGACATAGCCGGGCGATTGTTAGAATCCCGGGATGTTACTACAGCAGGCACGAGCGTATTTCATCTAAAAAGAGATAAAATCGGAATAGTACTTGTAAAGGTGATTCATAATGAAAAAATCATTGTCAGGAAAATTTTCATGGATTGATCCAAACGGCTAAAAGACAATATCTAAAATCGAAATTGAAAATGGCTGGTACCTTTCCTGGATCAAAGCCCTTAACGATATGTTGATTTCAAAAACAGATTACGACACAACTACCAGCGTCTTCGTCTCTTTAAACTCAGCCTTGTTTTTGCCGGAAGCGTAGCGGTGTTCAGACTACTGTGATCTGACTTGATTTTATTTACCATCGGCTCATGACTAATCACACCCGGGAAAAAGTTATTCACACAGATGACTGAAGCATCCAACGCCTTACCAGCAAACAATAAGCGTATCCGTTCACCCTTATATTCCTTCTCCGTTTCCCACGTCCACTATCCTTCCTGACCGTTTTTGATGTAAATTTAGAATGCCGGTGGCCAGTGCTGAAGGATCCCTAAATAAATCCAGTCAATCAAAAACATGAAAGGACCACGATCAATAGCAGGTATGGGAATTCTGATCCTGCTCGGTGCAGTCGTCACTGCATCCCTTTTTGCACAAAGTACCACAAGCCGGTATTCCTCGAACCCCGACTCCATTGCTACCCATAAAGTTGTGCTGGATAATCAGTCCAAACTGATCTCCTGGATCACACCTCAGTCCAAGGCGTACGACCAGTTCCTCCGTCAACGGTGGAATTTTATCAAGACACTGGTTCCCCAAAGCCCCGGGCCCGCTCCACGGTCGTTATATCCGCAGTATTATTTTTATTGTGCATTCCGTGTCAATCAGACGACTGGCGAACTGGAGCCGGACCAGTGGATGAATGATGTCGGTGAAAAAATCCCCAATTGGTTTGAATCTGCGCGGCTGTATTATGCCTATACCGGAGACGAATCGGTAATGGATATCGTAAAAAAATTTACAGACTATGCACTTGAGCACGGTACCAGTCCCGGGAATTTTTCATGGCCCAATTTCCCCTATACGACCACCAATGCGGGCGACACCGAATTCCGCGGATTTACCACGGCAAAGAGATTTTCCCTTCATGAGATCCAGGTCGATCATGCCGGAGAGATGGGGCTGACCTATTACCGCCTCTACCAGTATACGGGGGATGAGAAATATCTGAGCGCAGCAGTCGATGTGGCGAATACGCTGGCGGGTAAGGTAAGGGTTGGAACGGCGGACAGATCGCCGTGGCCGTACCGGGTGATCATGGATTCGGGCCAGGTTACTGCGGAGTATGGTGCCAACTGGACAGGTTGTTATATGCTTTTACGCTGTCTGATCGACGCAAAGGTGGGAAAAGTCGAGGCTTACCTGGACGCCTGTAGTAAGGTGCGTGATTTTATGTTGGCTTATCCCCTGAAGACCGGATACTGGACCGACGGCCATTCGGATACGGATGTAAAAACCAATACCTATAAGAGCAACCTGAGTGCGAGTAATTTTAAGCTGTTCATGTTTGACTTTCCCGAGTTTAATGCGGCGTGGAAATCCGATATTCCAAAACTCATCGAATGGACGGAAACGCATTTTGTCGCGCGAGGTGCACCGGGTGAGCCGGGAAATCAGTGGGGTGCCAATATCGTAGGTGAGCAGGACGATTTTTTACACAAGATGGATTATCAGACTGCCCGGTATGGAGCAGAGTGTGCCAGATGGTATGCCGTTTCGGGAGACGAGGCGTACAAGGAAAAGGCGTACCGCTCGCTGAACTGGGCCACGTACAGCAATGACGTTAATGGAATGGCTTTTGAGAGTCCGCTGAGCAAAGGTGTTTTAAGCTGGTGGTCCGATTGTTACGGTGAAGGGCCGCGAATGTTCTATCATGCCCTGGCAGCCGTACCGGAGTGGGCTCCACCGGGTGAAAATCATATCTTATATTCCGAAGGAATTTTGAAGGAAGTAGCCTATCGCGATAAAAAAGTCGAATATTCAGCGACCAAGGCAAATGGGGTCGAATATTTACGCGTTGCTTTCAGGCCATCCGCGATCACCCTGAACGGGACCAGCATTTCCCCGCATCCCGGCGCGACTGATGGTGGATATGTGTTGAAGGATCTTGGCAACGGAGACTATGGGGTAACGATAAAAAGGACGAAGGCAGGTAAGGTAATTGTCTCGGGTTCCTGATTCAACGATACGATGCTTGCTAAATATTGTTCCGGCTCAACAAACAGAAAAAAATACATGATAACGCGCCTGGCAGTTTTGTGCGTATTAACGTCCTTCCTAAGCGTCAGCGGTCAGGGTCAGGGAATGACTGATCAGCCGAAAGGATCGCTGCGAATTGACGGGTTGAGGAGATTTCAACAGATCGACGGTATCGGTGTCAATGCCAATACATCGGCCTGGAACGGCAGGGAGCTGGAGCCTGCATTGGACCTGTTACTTGACTCTATGCATGCAACGATCTGGAGAGTGGTCGTGGAGACGGTTGAGAAGTGGGAAGTAGTAAACGACAACAACGATCCGTTTACCTTCAACTGGGAGTATTACAACAAGCTGTACGAGACGCCGAAGTTTCAAAAGGCATGGGATATGATCCGCTACCTCAACACGCATGGGGTGAGTGACAAGCTGATGATTAATTTTATGGGATTTGCTCCACCCTGGATGGGGATCAAAGTTATTAAACCCGAATACGAGGATGAGTATGTGGAGATGCTTGTTTCATTTTTTCATTACGCCTTAAAAAACAAAGGTCTGAAGTTTGGTCTTATTGCGCCTACAAATGAATCCGAGCATCACAATTATTCCGAAGGCCCGCATCTGGACGGAGTACAGCATGCACGTATTTTAAAAAAGCTGACAGGTCGGATGGAAGCGTTGGGGATAATGGGCAATATCCGGATCGTTGCCCCGGACAATGCCAATACGGCAATCGCCATAAAGGAATTTATTCCGCCCTTAATGGAGGACCCATTGCTGATGACCAGGATCGGTCACCTTGGCTTTCATAGCTACGGAGGACATTACCCGGGGTTAGAGGAATTTCTTGATCAATCACCTTACCCGGGATCCAGTATCTGGGTTACGGAATGGAACGCCTGGTGCAAGGGTTGTGACGACGGCATTCTGGGTGAATACAACTATGAATTTGCCGCAACATCCGTCGGACATCTTTTAGACCTTTTTGAACACAGTGCATCCGCGGCGCTTGCTTTTGAAGGGTATGACAGTTATTACGAACATCATGCCCCCTCACCATTCAGCTACTGGGGAATGCTGGCTTACGACGCAAAGTCGAAATCGTACACGCCCAGGAAAAACTTTTATGCCATTCAGCAGGTGTCGAAATTTGTGCGGCCGGGGGCACGTCGTATATTCAGTACTACTTCGTCAGACAGCCTGTCCGCGGTTGCGTTTTACGACTCCACCTTGCGTCAGGTAACCATTGTAGGGATAAACAGGGGAAATCGCCCGATAGATCTTTCCGGATCATTCGAAGGTTTGCCCTTTATCGATCGCCTGAAAACATTTTACACCACTTCCGCAGATAATGTTCGTGAAGGTCGTGGTATCGCCGTAGCCGGAAAGTCGTTTCGGACAACGGTACCGGCAAAGAGTATATTTACATTCAGCGGGACGGGGGAACATACATCATCTATTCTCAAACCAGAACCAGACGATTGGTTTACAGGCGATGTTCACGTTCACCGGAACTGCGGCGGAACGGACGTATTGCCGGAGAGCGCGCTCGTGACGATGATGGAGGATAATGACCTGAGCGTCATATCACTCCTGGCGGATATGGGCAACGGCGAAGTCCTGGAGAGCCGGGCGGATATGCTGAAGGTTAACGGGAAAGATGCGCCGCAATCCCAACCGGGCCGGATTGTCCATTGGGATGCAGAATGGCATTGGGATGCGACGTACGAACAGTTCGGCAAGCAGGCCCTGGGTGGTCATCTGATCTTACTGGGTCTGAAAGAAGCACACCAGATATGGGATGAATCTCCTTATAGGATACTGAACTGGGCCAGAAAGCAGGGGGCGATCGGCGGGTTTTGTCATTTCCAATACCTGGATGACAAGATCCAGAATGAGTTGAACTGTTGTATTCCCATTGAGTACCCGGTAGAGGCGGCTCTTGGTACCATGGATTTTGTGTCCGAAGATGTATTCGGAAGCAACTCTCCGAATAACGGTACCTATAACAGCGAAGCGGCTATTCATGCATACTACAGGTTATTGAATTGCGGATTCAGGTTGGGTCTGACGGCCGGTACTGATTATCCCTGTAACGACAACGAACCATTCGGCACATTGTTAACCTACGTCCAGGTGAAGGATAAAGCGCTGACCTATGGCAAGTGGGTGAAGGGAATTAAAGACGGCAGGACGGTCGTATCCAGAAACGGTCACCGCGAATTTATTGACATGAAGGTCAATGGAACGTATGGCCCGGGTGATGAAATCAAAATGAAGGGTAAGGGAACTGTTTCCCTGGAAGTTAAGTGGACGGCGGCAAAGGATTTTTCCGGGCGAGTTGAATTGGTGAGCAATGGAAAGGTGATCGCCAGCCAGCAGGGTCATGTGAGACCCGGCGAACCTGTTATTCTGAAATACAACAAAGAAATTACTGCCAGCAGCTGGATATGTGCACGCCGTATGGATGACAACGGACACCAGGTACATTCGGCTCCTGTTTTTGTAACGGTAAATGACAAACCGGTTCGGGCAAGTGCCGAGGATGCGCAATTTTTTATCTCCTGGATCGACAACATCATCGCCAAAACTGCGCCGGGCGGGGTATGGAGCCGGTATTTTACAAAGGATCATAAAGTTGTCCGGCGTCGCTATGAAAAGGCCAGGAACATTTATAGCAGTATCCTGGCGGAATCCCCCGTGCAGGAAAAAAGTAAGCAATAAGTTTTCTCCAAACAACGATGAAAAATGGGTAAAGCAGTCGGTGTGATTTCGGATTGTGGCCGGATAAAAAAAATGAAAACAGGTTTTGTCTACACAATATTCGCGTATTTGATCGTGATGGGGTCCCTTCATGCGGCACCCGGACCGTCGTCTCCTATACTTGTATTGAATACTTCTGAAAACTTCGGATTTTTTACCAGCGAAATATTAAAAACGGAAGGCTTTAACGAATTCCAGGCGGACTCGTTTTCTGAAAAAATCACGGTAACCTATTTGAAAAATTTTGACGTGGTGATCCTTACCGAATTCGCTTTGACAGGGAGGCAGTCGAAGATACTCACCCGCTATGTGAAGGAGGGGGGAAGTCTGATAGCGTTCAGACCGGACAAAAAACTAAGCGATGTTTTCGGCATCAGGGGCAAAGGAGGAACGGTGAGTGACGGTTATATCGCGGTCAACACAAGCGATGAAACGGGCAAAGGTATTAGGGCTGAAACGCTGCAGTTTCATGGAGACGCAGATCGTTATGATTTAAAAGGAGGAAGGGAGATAGCCGGGTTGTTTAAAGACGGCGTTACGGCAACGGGACTGCCGGCTGTGGTTATGAACAAATACGGTGAGGGGCATGCGATGGCATTTTTATATAACCTCCCCCTGAGCATTGTATATACACGGCAGGGAAACCACAGGAATGCCGGACTGGAAACGGATGGAATAACGGGCATTCGTGCTATGGATTTATTTACCAATGGTTGGGTGGACACAACGAAAAATATCCTCAACCAGGCGGATGAGCAGATGAGGTTACTATCCCATGGCATCGAAACGATGACGGGCTATTCAAAACCACTGCCCCGGTTCTGGTATTTTCCCGACGCGTTGGAATGCCTGGTGACGCTGAACAACGATGGCGAAGACAACAAGGAAACGGATTTTCAAAAACAGTTTGACGATGTTTATTCAAAAGGAGCCGGGATGACGTTGTACGTGAAAGAGCTCGATCTTATTTCAAAAGGATGGGTCGATACGTGGATCGGCAGAGGTTTTGAAATCGCGGGTCACTACGATGATACCAGGCAAGCCGTTGATCCTGACTGGGCAACGATGGATCGCGTATATAAAAACCTCAATACCAAATTGAGATCGGAATATGGAATTGATTCGATGCTTACCGTCACCAATCACTGGTTTGTGTGGTGCGGGAAGGATAAATACGGAGCAAGGGATTTTTCGGCCCAGGCGAGGATTGAGGAAATAAACGGAATCCGGCTGGACTGCAACTATGCGCACTATGATAACGGATCGAACCAGGGTCATTTTTTAGGTGCGCTTGGAAAGAACCAGGGTAACTACACCGGAAGCGGGCTGATCATGAAGTTTGCGGATTTGCGGGGGGACATTATCAACGTGTACCAGCAGCTGAATAATGTCTACGATCAGCAATACATGGAACATGACGACAAGGAGGGATACTTCAATTGCTTTAAGGGACTGATGGACCGGAGTCTTGGTGGTGAAGCATATTCTTTCATTAGCGTCAAGGCACACAATGCGGAATATTTCTTTTCAGAAATACCCCTTATGAAGATGCTGGATTATGCGAACAGCAAAGGTATCCCCGTCTGGACAGAACTGAAACTACTGGAATTTTTGAGGGCAAAAAACGAAGCGGCATTCCGGAATTTGATTTGGAAGGACAATCAGCTGTCCTTTGAAGTAAAATCCACCTTGAAGCATAGTAACACGCTCACCTGTATGCTTCCCTTCGTACACAATGGAAAAACGATACGCAGTATAAAACGAGACGGGTCGGAACAACCTTATTCGGTAAGGTCAATAAAAGGTTTCGACTATGCTGTACTAACGATCGCCCCCGGATCCGAATATAGTTTTGTGGTGCGATACTGATTCGAGAGCGGGGGCACAAGGTTGATTTCCTTCAATAACGAATGGAACCAACCTGGAACTTGTAGAGGTTCGGTGCGGTAAGATGTTTTGAATTACCGGGATTAAAATTAACTTTAGATATACCGGCTCAAAAGAAATGGTATCACGTGAATTTGATTGCAAGGCAGCATTTCGATACAATGCTCGTCTTGTGAAAGAAATCCCCAACGGAAATCTGTAATGAGCGCTACTTATGGACAACGACAATAATATCTCGAGGAGAAATTTTTTAAAGAGTTCTTCGCTTGGGTTGAGTGCAGGGATCGCGGGTACTTCAGGCGAGAACGCCCGCGACGAGAAGAAAAAACTACCCAGGGAGATTTGTGTTGCCAGCGTCGATCTCAAAGGGCTCTGGCCTGATTCTACCCGCGAGTCCCGGATCAGAAGGATGCTCGAAAGAATGGACGAAGTAGTGACGATGAAGCCCGACCTGATCTGCCTGCCGGAAATGTTTGACACTTCATGGGTAGCGGAACAGAAACCTCTTACCGAGCTGGCGGAGGACGAAAAGGTTCCTGGTCCGGTTACCGCCCGAATGGCAGCATTTGCCAGGACGCACAGCTGTTACGTGGTGTGCCCGCTGATCACAAGGAAAGACGGAAATTTTTACAACAGCAGCCTCCTGCTGGATCGCAAGGGTAGTATCGCCGGGGTGTATCACAAAATACATACGACCAAGACGGAGACACTACCCAACGAGGCTTTTATAGGAGGAGCCACAACACCCGGGGCCATCGATCAACCCATCGTTGAGACGGACTTTGGAAAAGTTGGTATGCAAATTTGTTATGATGCGAACTTTGAGGAGGGATGGGATAATCTCAGAAAAAAAGGTGCCGATATCGTGCTGTTTCCGTCGCAGTTTCCCGGAGGGAGGATGCTGAACTACTACGCACGTCTGCACGAGTATTACATCGTTTCAAGTACCGGCGGTGACGCGAGAATAATTGATATCTCCGGAAATGATCTGGATTGTTCCAGCGAATTTGTCCGGTACGCCTGGGCTACGATCAACCTGGAGAAAGTCAATGTTACGACCTGGCCGACCCGGGACAACCTTCCGGATCTCTTCAAAAAATACGGAGACCGGTTGAGAATAAAGGTTTGGGGTAATACATCGGTCATCACCGTTGAAAGTCGCGATCCTCAGCTGAAGGTTTTGAATGTCCTCGAAGAGTTTGGAATTCCCACCTACGCCGGCTTGTTAAAAAATGAAACCGAAATACAGGACAAACACAGGCTACCGGTGGAAAGGAAGTAGAACGTGATTCGCTAATTGAACGAAAAAATTTCAAATGAGTAAACATGTGTCAAAGGTAAACCGGCTTCCCCGCGAAGTTTGGGTTGCAGGTATCAGCCTGAAAGGTCTCTGGCCAACCAGCACGATTGAGCAAAGGATGAAAGACGTGCTGGACAGGATGGAAAGCGTATATGCCTTTGAACCCGATATCATTTGTCTGCCGGAGACCATCCATACGTCGTGGATCACCGCAAAGAAATCTCTTCAGGAAGTTGCAGAGGATGAAACAGTGCCTGGCCCGGTTACCCGTATGCTGGCCGATGTCGCCAAAAAACAGAATTGTTATATCACCTGCCCGGTTGTAACAAAAAAAGACGGGCGTTTTTATAACAGTTCAATCTTGCTGAATCGCCAGGGAAACATCGATGGAGTATTCCATAAAATTCATCCCACGTCCACGGAAGTGAGTCCGGAAACCTATTATCAGGGAGGTGGTATTACGCCAGGACCGGTTAAATCACGGGTATGGAAAACCGACTTCGGTAACGTCGGGATGCAGATCTGCGCGGATGCTGACTGGGCTGACGGCTGGGAGTCGTTGAAGCAAGGTGGTGCTGAACTGGTGTGCTTCCCGTCCCAGGGTCCTTATTCCAATACGTTGCGCGATCGGGCCTGGCTTAATCACTATTATATCGTGTCAGCAACGGGAGAGGATGCGCAGATAATTGATATGACGGGAGAGGTAATCGCCGCTGACGGCGAATTTGCGCGATGGGTTTGCGCGCCGCTCAATCTTGAAAAGGAATTCCTGCATATCTGGCCGAACACGCTTAAGTTCGGTGACATTCAGAAAAAGTACGGCCGTAAAATCCGTTTTAAAATATTTCATCCGGAGAACTGGGCTACCCTGGAGAGCCTTGATCCCGATATTAAAGTGAAGGATATTTTGCGGGAGTTTGAGGTACCCACCTATGACGAGCAACTCCGCGAGGCCGCAGCAATACAGAACAAGTACAGGGTATAGCCAGCCAACGATTTAGCGTTGCACATTTTCCCGTTCCTCTCCGTGGCGTTCCCCTGCCGATCCGATGGAAAAAACTATCGTCTGGACCACGCCAGATAACCAGGGTGATTGGCGATTCATGAAGTCCATTCTTATGTTCCAATCCGAAAAAAAAACATGGTAAGACAAGGCAACCCGGGCCGGCAAAAAAAAGCTATTGTTTTTTTTGTTTTGAGGTTAGTTTCAACAGCAGTGCGGCGTTTAGGAAACGACCTGTTGTTTTACCGAACCCGATTGTGTTCACTTCGGTCAACCGACTGGCAATGATTTTGAAGGAGAAGTCATTTTAACGATGTGGCCATTTGCCAGTTCGTGGCAGGTCCTTAGGTTATGAATGTAAACTAGTATAAGAAATGGAGAAAATGGAACTCGTGAGTGTACACAGTCGTGCCACAACACATTTGCCGGCGGAGGTATATCACTCTATTACGGACTTTATTGTTTCAAGGGTAAGGGAGGAGGAGGAAATTTCTTTTAACAGGCTCCTTGACGAAGCGCTGGCATGCAAGTCCATAAAATTCGACCGGAACCCGGGCTGGTGCCTGATTCAGGTCAAACGCGATCTTGAGGCGAAGGGTGTGATACAGGTAATAATGAACCGACGCAACCCGGCGAGTCAGATGATCAGGCTCAGCCGGAAAAGAAGGTCAATCCTGTGAAGGTATCCAGGGGACAAATTGATCCGGAAAGATAATCACAAACGTTTCCGCTTTTGATCTGGCGGCAAGGCTGTTATTTTCGCGGGCCCTAAGCTCATTCAAATATTTTTCCCAGAGGGATTAGATCCCCTGCATTAAACCGTTTAACATGATTAAATTGTGGCATATTTAATTCAAGAGCAAATGAGTCATTATAAGGACTTTAAGGCAAAGGATTTCGCGTTGGATGACAGCTTTCAAATGTGGGTTTTAAGTCCAGATGATGAGAAAGAGCATTTTTGGAACAACTGGATAGCAGCCCACCCGCGGCAGAAAGAGGAAATTGAAGAAGCGATAAGGATGGTGAAACTTGCCGGGCTGTCGACAGACAAAGAAGCAAACCGTGCCTACCTCGGCGTATGGGAAAACCTCCGGGCCAATGCACAAAAGGGCCAAGAAAGACCGGTGCGAAAAAGTGTAAATCTGACGACATATGCTTACCTCGCAGCGGCCGTTTCCGGAATTTTAGTGATCAGCATTTATTTCTTTGGAGCTGCAGACGACGAGCGTGTTATCTATAAGACAGACTTTGCCGAGATCCGGGAAGTTGTTCTTACCGACGGATCTACGGTTACGCTAAACGCGAATTCGTCGCTAAGCATTTCCGACGCGTGGGATGAAGGAGGGGAGAGAGAAGTGGCGTTACAGGGGGAAGCTTTTTTTTCGGTTGTACAAACGAGGGATAAGAAGCCTTTTAAGATCAAGACACCGTCAGGAGTAACGGTTCAGGTATTGGGAACATCATTTAATGTAAACACCAGGAGAGAAAACCTTTCCGTGTACCTGCAATCCGGACGGGTAAGACTGGAGACAGGCACCGAGGAAATAATTTTACAGCCTGGCGAAAGAGCAGATTATGATAAATTGTCACGGAAAGTGATGGTGCACGCGGAGGAACCACAACAGTCTAATGATAAACTCGCATGGAAGAGCGATCTGTACATCATGAATGACCTTCCGCTGTCGACGATCGTGAAGGATATTGAGGATAACTATGGCGTCTCGGTTGTCGTGCAGGACACTACGTTGAATGGCAGACGAGTTACGGCGAAAGTACCGGCCAGGGACGCGGACCTCTTGCTAAAGGTTCTTTCCCAGGCCCTGGAATTGGAGATAGTAAAAGATGACCGCAAGATCGTGATTCGTCCGCTTAAATAATGGCGGCGTTTCTTGTATAGTGAGGTTTGGCCTGAACCTAGTTTGAAACCTATGAACAACCGGTCACCCAAGGTGATAGGAGTTTTCGTTGTATTGGTATCATGTTCCTGCGTGATCGGCAGGAGCTATGCGCAAAACCTTGCGTTTAAAGCTTCGGAGAAAAACACGGCACTCATGCCACCCGGCGCCGGTACACTTCCCCTGACGGACATACTGGAGCGAATTGAACATCATTATGGTGTAAGCTTCGCATACCAGAAGATATTTTTGTCGGGAAAATCATCAGTATACCGTCCTCTCCTCGATGAAGACATCGAATCTTACCTTAAGGAGATCCTTACACCTCATGCGTTGTCTTTTAAAAAAATAGAGAACATAAAGGAGCATATCTATATTATTTCACCTGCTGAGAAAACCAAATTACTTCCCCCCTCCGTTTTGGATATGGATTCAGCCGCGAAAACAGAAGATGAAAAAATTACGCAGCCGGTCTTTGTATATGGTTCCGTGAAAGCAGCCGCAGAAGGTGTCGCAATACCGGGTGTTAATGTTGTTTTAAAAGGAACACATACCGGGACGACGACAGACAAAAACGGAAATTTTTCTCTTGAGATCCCTGCTGACAGCGTAAGTACCCTGTTGTTCTCTTACGTTGGATTTGCCACGGAACAGGTTTCCGTTGTTAACAGCGATCGAGTATCCGTTGAGCTTCATGAAAATATTCAGTCTTTACCGGAAGTCATTGTAACGGCCCTGGGAATTAACCGGGATCAGAAAACGCTCGGTTATTCTGTCAGCACATTATCCAATACAGAATTAACCGCCTCCGGAAATACAAATGTTGTTTCCTCGTTGTACGGAAAAGCACCCGGCGTAAGAATACGGACAGCTCCGGGTGGAGCGACAAGCGCGGTGACGATTCAGGTCCGCGGTTTGAATTCACTGAATTATAATAGCCAGCCGCTATATGTAATTGATGGTGTCATCATGCGCGACGGAAATGAAAAAGGTGCGGCCGGTGTAAACAACGACGACTATTTTACGGACACTCGTATCCGTGGGAACGGGATCCTCGACATCAATCCTTCAGACATCGAAACGTTAACTGTTCTGAAGGGAGCCAGCGCGAGCGCACTATATGGATCGGATGCGGCTAGCGGAGTCGTACTGATTACAACGAAGAAAGGATTGCGACGCCAGGGAATGGGAGTAAATATTAATTATCAACTGACACAGGAAGAGGTCGCGTTTACACCAAAATATCAAAACGAATATGGACCCGGCTTCGATAGCAAGCGAAATATTGCAGAAGGTGCCGATGAGGCGGGATGGGTATCGGTTGACGTCGACGGTGATGGTAGCGTTGACGGTAAACGACCCTTATTCGAATCGTATAGCCAGTTTGGTCCAAGGATGGAAGGCCAGGAAGTGCTTTGGTGGGATGGTTCGACCCGGAAGTATTCAGCGCAACCGGACAATTACAGGAACCTGTACCGGAAAGGTTATGGATCGGTCTTTAATGTTTCGCTTGTGAACCAGATCGATAAATGGTCCTACCGGATGTCATATACCAGGAACGATTATGCAGGTATACAGGTAGGGGGAAAACTTGGCCGGAATACGCTCAGTCTCAACACTTCACTCCGTCCTAATACACGTGTGAATATGGACCTGGTGGTTAACTATACAAACAGCCACGTGCACAACCGACCGTTGAAGATCAACAGGCTAACGTCCAGTTGGAATGGTTTTTTTAGCCGCGCCGAGGATATGTCGTTGTTTTTTGACAAGTACCGGACAACCGGGGGTTACAAATGGGTGCCGTACGACCAGTCGCAGTGGAATCCTAACGAATCCCTGAAGTTTACAACGCCGCGCGGATTCGAGGTGATGAATTTATTGTGGCAACAGCTCGTCAATAGCGAGGATGAAGCTCAGGACCGCCTGATAACAAGTTTTACCGTCGACTATGAAATTTTAAAAGGTTTACACCTCCGGGGCAGGGCCGGAAATGACTTTACCACATCTTCCACGGAAACACGTCAACACAACGAGTACCCTGCACAGTTTAACGGATCTAGTAGTACAGGCTCTTATGGAACTGCCAGCGGAAAATACGCTGTATTTTATTCCGACGTATTGTTGTCCTACGCTCAGAAGTTTAACAAAGACTTAGGGTTTACCGTAAACGGAGGCTTTCAGGTGAGGGATGAGAAATACAGAACAGAATCGGTGAGTACAAATGGCGGTTTGGTTTTGGAAAACTGGTTTAACCTGAGTAACTCCTACAACCCGACCCTCAACACCAAATTGTCTAATACAAAGATCCTAAAGTATGCTTTTTTAGGTGTTTTAAATGTTCACTATAAGAACTATCTGTTCCTGGAGGGAACGGGAAGGCAGGAGTATTCGTCAACATTACCGCCGGGAGGTAACCGTTATTTTTATCCATCTGTCAATGCCGGTTTTATCGTATCGGATGCATTTAAGATGCCTTCGTTCATTAACTATGGAAAAATGCGGGCATCCTATGGCATCGTCGGAAACGCGCCGCCGGCCTACGAGGCTAACATTCTTTTTAACCTGAACAGTCTGCAGACATCGTCCGGTACGGTCATCTCGGCCACGACAAACGGAAGTCTTTTTGGTAACAATAGCATTCGGCCCGAGCGTAAGCACGAAATGGAGTTTGCACTGGAAACCAGGATGTTTCAGCACCGCTTAGGTGTTGACCTTACCTACTACAGAAGCCGAACCATTGATCAGATACTGAAACTCGACCTTCCGGGTAGCACCGGGTCGGACCGGATACTCACCAATGTTGGAACGCTGGCAGGCTATGGATGGGAACTCGGACTTACAACCACACCCGTTGTAAAACCTTTTCATTGGCAGACAGGCATTAATGTCGCATATAACACGACAACGCTGCAGCGATTATCTCCCGGGGTAGACCAATTGATTTTCAGGAGTATGGAAGGAGGGTCTATCCGGGTCGTGGCGGAGAGAGGCCAGCCAATAGGTAACATTTACACGTATCCGCGGATGACCGACGCAAATGGAAACCACATCATTAATAGCAACGGACTGTATGTTATGGATCATTCCCGTTATGTCAAAGTGGGTAATATGTTACCCAGGTTTACAGGCGGGCTTATGAATTCTGTTCTTTACAAGAACGTTAGCCTCCGGTTTAATTTTGATTTCAGTTTCGGTGGCCAGATCGTATCGCCGGCGCTAAAGTATGGTATGGGAGCGGGGTTGTATGAGAGTACGTTGGCGTACCGTGACGCGGCCCACGGCGGGTTGCCATATTATGTCGATGGATCGGGTAACAAAATTCTTCTTCCCGATCACAACACGCTACCACCCGACGATAGCAGGGTATACCATGACGGCGTGCAGCTGAAAGGTGTCCGCGAAGACGGCTCGGTGAATAACATCGTGATCGACGCGGCAACTTATTACCTGAACACTTTTGACTGGGGTAACGATGCATGGAATGAAAAGGGCGCGGTCTACGACAATAGCTACATAAAGCTCAGAGAAGTTGTTTTGGAATACACTATTCCAAAACAGATCTCCGACAGGTTGCACTTCCAGGATATCCGGTTCTCACTGGTCGGAAGGAATCTTTTGTACGTATGGAGAACGTTGGAAAACATTGATCCGGAATCGCCGATTGGTACGAATTGGTTGAACCAGGGTATCGACGAAGGTGCCGGAGCAGCTACTCGCAGCTATGGGTTCGCTTTAAATCTGAGTTTTTGAATATAAGGAATGAACGCTAAAGCTTTTACCATACTCCTTTTATTGCTGGTCATGATAAGTACGTCGTGCCAGGATGAACTCGCAGACCGTTACCTGAACCCGGACAAAACGAATACACCTACCATCGATAAGTTCTTTACGTCGCTGTTAAACAACAACCGTGTGAGACCGTCTTATTGGGAGGTAAGTACATTTGTAAACTGGCACATTGGCGTGTATACCCAGTCAGTTGGATTTTTAAACAGCCAGTCGGTCTATCAGCAAAACGAGAGTTATATTCAGGATCGCTGGAATGATTTTTACAGACCGAGTGCGAACGGAGCTGGTGTGATCGCGCATTTTCGCCAAATGGAAAGTACCTATGCCGCGTTGTCTGAAACGGAGAAAGCCGCCAGCCTGGTATACCTGCGATTGGCACAGGTGGTTTTATATGATCAGGTAACACAAATGGTCGACCTGTGGGGCGATGTTCCTTTTTCCGACGCTGGAATGTTAAATAAAACCGGGGATGTTACCTATCCGGTCTTTGACGATGCACGGAAAATCTATCAGTATGCCGTCGACGGACTGAAGGACGTTGCCGGATACCTTTCTTCCGCTGAATTGTCGCAAGCCGAACAGCTGCTTCTATCCAGGCAGGACATACTTCTGCGTGGAGACCTGGATCAGTGGAGGCGTTATGCGAATGCACTCAGGCTGCGGTTACTCATGCGTATCTCATTTGTCGACGAAGCCCGGGCGCGCAGCGAGGTGATGGCATTGCTGGCGGATCCGGATAATTTTCCATTGTTGAAAGACACTGATTACAACCCTTCCACAAGCGATATCCTGTTGGCACCACTTTCGAATTATACAGACGATCTCCATGCGGCTTTTGCCGACTGGACAAACTATCCGGCTCCCTACTTTATGCTGGAAGAAGTCCTGAAGCCGGCGGACGATCCGCGTATTCCTGTAATGTTTGATAAGTTCGGAAGCGAGTTGAACAATCAGTTCACTCCCAATGAAACGTTTAACGCTATGCCACTTGACCTCCCGAGGGTGGAACAACAGTCGGTATTAGGTAAGTATGCGATCATAGACTCGACAACCTTCCTCTACAATTCCAATCTGCCGGGCGTGATCATGACGGCATCGGAAGTAAATTTCCTGAAAGCGGAGGCGTTTCAGCGTTGGGGTGGAGGAGATGCCGGATCGGAATTCAGGAAAGGCATCATACATTCGATAAAATTTTATTACTACCTCAATAATCTGAATACCACGCGGCCCGTTCTCGAACCACCGACGCAGCAAATGATCGAAGCTTTCCTCGATGAATCGGAACCCGTCCGGTTCGAAGGTGACGAGGAGGACAAGCTGGAGATGATATGGACCCAGAAATGGGTTCACTTTGGTTTTCTTCAGGCACCTCAGCGCTGGGCTGAACAAAGAAGGACCTCTTTTCCGCAATTGCAATTTTTTCCTTCCGGGCTGACGGGATATGAAATGCCGCCCAGGCGGCTGACGTATCCGGTGAGCGAACGGACTTTTAACAGCAACTACCAGCGCGTTGCCGCCGGTGATCTGCGAGATTCCAGGATCTTCTGGGATGTCCGCGAATAAACCCTGTTTCGTTTGCTTTTGTTCGTAACGGCCATCCTCTGCACGGCTTCACAATTATTTGGTTTTTTTTCTTTCCGGGGAGATTAGATTCTCTCAATTCGCCCGTTTGGAAACAAATATTGGTTTTGGCTGAAGCCTGTGTTATTGACTTGGTGCGCTGAATGAAAATTCACCCGTTGTGAACGCGGGACCTGAAATTTTGAGTTTTTGGGTTTGGCAAAATGAACTTGATGGTTTAAGGTGCGCACCATGTTAGTATCGCCGGCATTCTTGTGTTATAGCCACGTTTCCTGTTGAATGAATACACTGTCGGTTAACGGCAGATTCAGATGAATAAAATTTAAACCTAACGATTAATCTATGACGAAAAATTTACGAAGGAGGGTAAAGCCAATCATGACTTTTATCCTGAGTTTTTGCTTCACCCTGGTCATGTACGCCCAGAATGCCACGGTAACGGGTACCGTGACGTCGAAGAGTGATGGCTCCGCGCTACCCGGAGTAAACGTATTTTTAAAAGGAACAGCAACCGGTACGACAACGGATGCTGATGGCAAGTACACGATTGGTGTAGGCGGAGGAACCGGTGTGATTGTGTTTTCCTTTATCGGATTTGCTTCCCAGGAAATCAGTATTGGTTCACAAACGGAGATAAATGTTGTGCTGGAGGAAGACGCCACGCAACTAAGCGAAGTAGTTGTAACCGCACTCGGTATCACCAAGGAAGCCAGAAGGCTTGGTTATGCCGTAACAACGGTTAACGGTGATCAGCTCGATAAGGCAAGAACGACTAACGTGGCACTGTCCCTCCAGGGAACGGTCGCTGGTTTGAATGTAAAAGGAACCAGTAGCGGTCCCGGCGGGACAGCCAAAATCCTATTACGTGGTATGCCCAGCATGAATAGCGGCGGCGCGCCACTGTTTGTAATTAACGGCGTCCCTATGGACAACACGCAACGCGGAAGCTCTGGAGAATGGGGTGGAGCCGATAACGGTGACGGAATCGGTAACATCAACCCCGATGATATTGAGACCATGACTGTGCTGAAAGGACAATCCGCTTCCGCTCTTTACGGAGCAAGGGCGTCGAACGGTGTAATCATCATTACTACCAAAAAAGGTAAAAAAGATGATTTTTCGATCGAGTACAATATGAATTTTATCGCGGATAAAGCCATCAACAATACCGACTTTCAATACGAATACGGACAGGGCTCGTATGGCAACAAACCTACTACCGCTTCCGACGCTCAGCTTACGTCACGTATGAGCTGGGGTGCCCGGCTTGACGGCAGCCAGGTCATACAGTTCGATGGTAATCAATACGCATACTCGGCGCAAAAAGATAACATCAAAAATTTCTACAGAACTGGTACATCGTTCACCAATACCGTATCCGTTTCCAAAGGTGGTGAAAACGGCGCCGTAAGGTTATCCCTGTCGAACCTGAACAACAAATCGATTGTTCCGAACAGCGGACTTGACAGGAAAACCATCAACCTGAACGTTGATCAGAAGATCACCAACAGGTTAAGTATCAACCTTGTTGCCAACTACATCAATGAAGAGTCAAAGAACCGTGCGCAATTAAGCGATGGACCAATGAACGCCAACAACGGACAGTTCCTGGCTACCAATATTGATGAAACCATTCTTGGCCTTGGCTATGATCCCGTAACCGGTATTGAAAACCGCTGGGGTGATGATGAATATGTGACTAACCCTTATTTTGTTGTCAACAAGTACGTGAACAACCTGGGAAGAAAGCGGTTGATCTCTTCCCTGTCCGCACGTTACGATATCCTCGATTGGTTGTATGTTCAGGCGCGTATCGGCTATGATTCGCAAAGCGATAAACTTTTTAAAGTTACACCGTGGGGAACAGCCTATTCACAAGGTTTTCGTGGAGGGTTGGATGATCTCGCGAACACACAAGGTTATGAGCTCAACGTCGACGGACTGTTGGGGATATCGAAAAAGATCACGACAGATATCAGCCTGGACGCGCTGCTTGGCGTGAACACCCGGACAAACGAATCGGAGCGGATAAAAATCGGAGGAGGACCCTTCATTTTACCTAACCTGTACAGCTTCAGCAACGTCACAAACTTTAACCGTGATTACACCTACTTTAAAACAGGAGTAAACTCCGCGTATTATTCCGTGGATCTGGCCTACAAAGGTTTTCTGACCGTAAGTACAACAGGAAGGTACGACGACTACTCGACCCTTTATTCTCCGACTATCTCGGATAAGACAACGGCTATCTTTACACCATCGGTTTCAACAAGTCTCATTTTTTCCGAGTTGCTCAATTCGCAGGTATTAAGCTTCGGAAAATTGCGTGCATCGTTTGCTCAGACCAGCGGGGAGCTGGGAGAAGCATACAAGACCAGCCTGTACTACAGTCTTGATAATTCCTTTTTGGGAATTCCAATGGGATCGTTCAGCACTTCCTCGCCGAACTACAGCCTGAAACCGTTTACGACCACCGAAGTTGAGATCGGTACCGAATTGAAGTTCTACGAAAACAGGTTGGGCTTTGATATTACCTGGTACAACCGAAAGACGGATAACGAAATCATGCCGAGTAATTTTAGCGTGGCCTCCGGTGCAACCAGCGGGTTTATCGGAACCGGTTCTACAAAGAACACAGGTATCGAGTTGCAGCTGAAGGGAACACCGGTGAGAACCAACAACCTGACCTGGGACATTATTGCCAACTTCACATCCGTGAAAAATGAAATTCTTTCCACCGACGAGGACGATAAAAATCAAAACCTGGGAAGTAACCGCGGAACGTTGGGTAATGCGATAACAGCTTTTGTTGTCGGCAGCTCAGGGCCTCAGATCCTGGCGTACGATTATAAGAGAAGCGCCGGCGGCGAGATTGTGGTGGACGCTTCGGGCCTTCCGGTTCGCGGCGAGCTGATCCAGATGGGAAGCGTGATGCCGAAATACTATGGTGGTCTTACCAATGAACTCAGTTATAAAGCATTTACACTGTCGTTCCTTATTGATTACAATTTTGGTAACAAGGTTCTGTCGGCAACCGAGTACTACTCCATCCTGAGGGGATTGAACAAGATGACACTTGAGGGCAGGGAAGAAGGTATTACGACGGGAGTGACCGAAGCGGGAGCAACCAATACCGTTACCGCTGAAGCACAAGACTACTATCGTGCGGTAGCGCAGCAGATCACGTCTACGAGCGTTGTGTCCGGTGACTACATTAAACTGCGCCAGTTGACAATCGGATATTCGGTACCGGCGTCGATGCTGGCAAACGTTCCGGTATTCCGGTCAATTCAGGTGGCGTTGGTAGGTCGTAACCTGGCAACCATCATGAAGAAATCGGACAACATCGACCCGGAAGCGTCTTTCGGTTCGAATGTAAGGTATTACGGTATTGAAGGTACCAGTTTGCCATCGACCAGCTCGTATGGTGTGAATGTGAACCTCAAGTTTAAATAGGCCGCTATTGTTTGTACAAAAACTACTGATAATGAAAAAAACAATTAAATATATGACAGTTGCACTTGCCATTGTTCTGGCAGGATGTAACGATCTGGCGGAGTTAAATGTGGATCCCACAAAAGCTTCTCCCGGTAATTTCGACGCGAACTACTTTTTATCCTCCAGTCAATGGGTTTATCTCGACGGTACCATGGGTTATAATGGTCCCACCTTATTTCAAAGTGGCTGGGTGCAGATTCTTGCTTCCACTTCGTCGGGTGGCGCAAACTACTATTCGAACATGGACAAGTATGTTCCTTCAGGTAACACGAATGATTACCAGGGACGCAGCTGGAACAGTTGTTACCGTTCCGCTACCCTGGCCAATGAGATCGTGGAGCTGACCCAGGATGATCCTGAAAAAGTTAACCTGACAAGTATTGCGAAGATCATGGTTATTCTGAATGTGCAGTACGTTACCGATATGTACGGCGACTGCCCGTATTCCGAAGCGTTGCTGGTGAAAAGCGGAAACACAACTCCCGCTTACGATGCACAGGAAAGTCTTTATGCGGACATGTTGAGCGACCTTGAGGAAGCCGTTGGAAATCTGGACGAGTCGAAGTCAGGCCCGACAGCGGACCTCATTTACGGTGGTGATGTTTCCAAATGGAAAAAATTCGGTTATTCCCTGATGTTAAGAATGGCGATGCGCCTGACGAAAGTTGATCTGGCGACTGCCAAAACGTACGCGGAAAAAGCTGCAACAGGCGGAACGTTCGAAAGCAATGACGACGATGCATTCATCGTCTGCGACAATACGAACGGATACAGGAACGACTATGCCCGTGATTTCACCACACAGGCCGATTTCTACCAGGTAAGGTGGAGTGAAAAAATGATCAGCTACCTGGATGTCAATGATGACCCGCGTCTGGGAGTAATCGCCGAGGTTCCGCAGGATGGACTTATCGCGAATCAAACGGTCGGTCTGGCCGGCAATTCTGATCCCGACATTCAAATCGGACTACCGAACGGTTATGACCTGAACGCGGAATCAACGGATATTTCAAATTCCCCCAATTATCCGGGTGGAACCGGAACCGGTGAAAATTTTACACCGATCGGAAAATACTCCAGACCCCGCACAACCATCTATGGAAACCTCGATGGTCCGGTATTTATTCTGACCTATGCACAAACCGAATTGCTGCTCGCTGAAGCAGCGGTGAGAGGTTTTAGTGTAGGCGGTACGGCGGCTGCTCACTACAGGAACGGCGTGGTAGGTGCGATGTTGTCGCTGTCTCCTTTCGGTTCCGATGCTACCATCAGCTCAACCGTTGCAACATCTTATGCCGATGCGCACACCCTGGATGTTTCTACCACGGAAAATTCTTTGAAAATGATCAACGAACAATATTGGGCAAGCAGCGGCGCCCAGCTGAATTTTACGGACGCATGGAACAACTGGAAAAGATCCGGATATCCTGTCCTGACACCGGTGGTCTATACGGGCAATTTTTCCGGAGGAGTAATTCCCCGGAGACAACCCTACCCAACGAATGAAGGCACACTGAACAAAGAAAGTTACGATACCGCGGTAGGAAGACTTTCAGGTGGCGATACCTGGAGCTCAAAGACCTGGTGGGATAACTAGTTTTAGAGAACAACACTGTTGATAAGAGGCTGAACCATCAAACGTTCAGCCTCTTTCATCATTTAATAAAACACCATAAATGCACGCCTATGAAACCGGATAAGAAAGCAGGCATACATATTTGTCACGCCTGGCCCCGGAAGTACATCTGCGCCGTGATGTGGATGTTGGTATCCGTCAGTGGAACAGCACAGGAAGAAAAGCTATTTGAATCGGTACCTTCTTCCCGCTCCGGCGTGAATTTTAAAAACGTCATTACAGAGAATGCCAGGCATAACGCCCTGACATATGAGAATCTTTACAATGGTGGCGGGGTAGCGGTTGGAGATATTAATAACGACGGGTTGGATGATATTTATTTTGTGTCCAACATGCAGCGCAACAAGCTATTCCTGAACCTGGGAAATTTTACGTTCAGGGACATTACCGCTTCCGCTAAAGTAGGGGGGCGTGAAGGCTGGAAGAGCGGCACCACGATGGTCGATATCAATGGCGACGGCTTGCTCGATATTTATGTATGTTATTCCGGAAAATCGGAACCGGCGAAGCGAAAAAACCAGTTTTTCATCAACAAAGGAAACCTCCAGTTTGAGGATATGGCAGAGGGGCTCGGACTGGCTGATGAGTCTTATTCCACCCAAGCTGCTTTTTTTGATTACGATCGCGACGGTGACCTCGATGCTTTTATTCTGGCAACTAACGTGAAAGTGATCCGCGACCTCGAATACGCGCAGGCGCGAACAACCACACATCCCTATGCAGGAGATAAACTCTTCAGGAACGAAGACGGTAAATTTGTTGAAGTAACACAGTCCGCCGGAATCCTGTCCAATGCGTTGGGCTTTGGACTTGGTGTCGCCGTATCGGATGTAAATAAGGATGGATGGCCGGACATCTATGTGTCGAACGACTATGCCGAGCCCGATTACCTTTATATTAATAACAGGGATGGAACGTTCACCAACAGACTGGCAGACTATATCCAGCACATTTCCCAATTTTCCATGGGATCGGACATCGCCGATATCAACAATGACGCATGGCCGGATATTTTCACAGCAGACATGCTTCCCGAGGATAATAAACGGCAAAAGCTTCTTTACGGTCCGGATAACTATGAACAGTACGCCCTGATGGTCAATGAGGGATTTCACTATCAAAACATGCGGAACATGCTTCAGCTCAACAACGGCGATGGTACCTTCAGCGAGATCGGGCAACTGGCAGGTGTTTCGAATACCGACTGGAGCTGGGCGCCGCTCTTTGCTGACTTTGACAACGACGGCTGGAAAGACCTGTTTGTAACCAACGGCTATTTCCGCGATTATACCAACCGTGATTTCCTCAAGTACAAAGGCGACTATTATTTCAGGAAAGTGTTAGCAGGTGAAAAGGCCGATACCCTGGAACTGGTGAGTTCGATGACATCCACTCCCTTGCATAATTATATGTTCAGGAATCTCGGCGGTGTTACCTTCCGGGATGAAAGTAAGTCATGGGGATTTGAAAAATGCACCTTCTCGAACGGGGCGGCTTACGCGGACCTGGATAACGACGGCGACCTGGATCTGATCGTCAGCAATCAAAATGAAGAGGCACTGCTTTACAAAAATCTTTCCCGCGATAAGAAACCAGGCGATAATTTTTTGACCGTTCAATTAAAAGGTCTTGGAAAAAATACCCGCGGCCTGGGAGCTTCTGTAAGTGTGCACACAGGTGCCATTGTGCAGTACCTGGAGCAAATGCCGGCCCGCGGATATCAATCCTCTGTAAGCGATAAGTTGCATTTCGGATTGGGAAAAACGGAAAGGATCGACTCGTTATCGGTACGCTGGCCGGACGGCAGAAATTCGGTACTCACGAATATCCCGGTTAACCAGGTAATCGTTGTGAATGAGGCGGAGGCCGAAGAGGAAAGTCCGCAGGCAGAGAACGTTCAGGCGACAACCTACACGTTGGTTGACTCACCGCTGAGATATGTACATACGGAATACGGCGCTAATGATTTCAAACGACAACCTCTCCTGACAACCATGTTATCGAATTGCGGTCCGGTCATTGCCACCGCCGATGTAAATGGCGATGGACTGACCGATGTATTTGCCGGAGGTACGAACGAAAGCCCTGGTAAACTTTTCTTTCAATCCCAGGACGGGAACTTTACCGCATCGGCTGCTTTCGGCTTTAAAGAGGATTTTTTCTGTTCGGATGCAGACGCGGTGTTCTTTGACGCGGATAGCGACGGTGATATAGACTTGTATATCGTCAGTGGCGGATACCATGACTATCAAAAAAATGACAAGGCCCTGCAGGACAGGCTGCTGATCAATGACGGCAATGGTAATTTTTCCAAATCCATTCATACCCTTCCTCTTATGACTGGTGCGAAATCGTGCGTCCGCGCAAGCGATATAGACCTGGATGGCGATCTCGATCTTTTTGTGGGAGGAAAAGTGGTACCGGGTTCTTATCCGGTAGCCGCCGAAAGTCATTTATTGTTAAACGACGGAACAGGCCGGTTCCGGTCGGTAACAGGATCAGCCCTACCGGATCTTGCGGGAAGTGGAATGATCAGCGATGCGTTATGGATGGATGTAGACAAAGACACCTATCCCGATCTTATCGTGGCGGGAGAGTTTATGCCGGTTCGCATCTTCCTTAATGAAAAAGGGGAACGTTTCAGGGAAGCAACCGGGCAATATTTTGATCTTCCCTCATCCGGTTTGTGGAACAGGATGGTCTCCGCGGATTTTGATCACGACGGCGATGGCGATCTCCTCGTGGGAAATTTCGGTTTGAACTCGCAATTCAAGGTCACGGAATCACGGCCTCTTATGATGGTTTACGCGGACTTCGATAAGAACGGATCCATTGATCCCGTCATCGCGAGTTACGTGCAGGATAAAGTTTACCCTTTTGCGGGACGGGATGAAATGCTGGATCAGATCTACGCGCTGCGAAAAAAATTCACAAACTATGCTTCATATTCCGACGCTTCCCTCGCCGACATTTTTTCCGGTGATGAGTTGAGCCGGGCGACGACGCTGAATGCGAACGAACTCCGGACGGTTTATTTTGAGAATGCAGGAGGAAGATTCATAAAGCACCTCCTACCACCCGAAGCACAGTACAGCCCGGTCTATGCTATTGAAGTCCTTGACTACAATAACGACGGAAATCCGGACTTTATCCTCGCCGGAAATCAAAGTGCCATCCGTATTCGCCTGGGGAAAATGGACGCAAATTACGGACAGCTTTTCCAGGGCGATGGAAAGGGTAACTTCACATACATTCCTCAGACCGTTTCGGGGCTTTCCCTGAAGGGAGATGTGAAGTCTTTAAAAATACTACGCGTCGGACATCAGGATTACCTGCTTGCGGGAGTAAACGGCGTAGGAGTTGTATCCTACAGGAAGAATCCGGTCCCGGGTAAAGTAAAAAGGAATCCGTAAATAGTCGTTAATTATTGGAATCAATCCAGCGAAAACTGAAACGAATGAAACATATTCTTTTGTCGATAACCTTTCTTATACTGATTGTCACGGGATCCGTTCATGGTCAGGGTAACCTTCATCAGCAGTCTTCGACTTACCAATGGCCGGATGATCCCCTGGTGGTTAAGAAACTTGAGACCTGGCGGGACCAGAAATTCGGGATGATCATTCATTGGGGTTTGTATGCCGTACCCGGTATTATCGAGTCATGGCAACTGTGTTCCGAAGACTGGATCGAACGCGACAGCAATTCGTCTTATGATAAGTATAAGGAGTGGTACTGGGGATTAAAAAATGATTTTAATCCGACGCGCTTTGATCCCGAACAATGGGCGGAGGCGGCAAAGAATGCTGGTATGCGGTACGTTGTATTTACAACAAAGCACCACGACGGCTTTAATATGTTCGATACGAAGGAGAGCGACTTTAAAATTACCAATGGACCATTTGCCGGTGATCCCCGGTCGAACGTGTCAAAATACGTATTCGATTCTTTCCGGAAACGGAATTTTATGATCGGAGCTTACTACTCCAAACCTGACTGGCATTCTGAATATTTCTGGTGGCCCAAGTATGCAACACCAAACCGGAATGTCAACTATGATATCCGGAAATACCCGTGGCGATGGAATAAATTTAAAGAATTCACCTACAATCAGGTCAGTGAACTCATGAACGAATACGGTTCGATCGACATTCTGTGGTTGGATGGCGGATGGGTAAGGCCGCTGGAGACTGTTACGGACGAAGTTCGGGGATGGGGTGCTCCGATTCCGCCGTGGAGTCAGCACGTCGATATGCCGCGTATTGCCGCGATGGCTCGCCGGGCACAGCCGGGTTTACTGATCGTTGATCGCACCGTTCATGGTCCTTACGAAAATTATCAGACTCCCGAACAAAGTATTCCTGCGGAAAAACTTGATCATCCGTGGGAAAGTTGTATCACACTGGGAGATGCTTGGGGCTATGTTCCAAACGACAGGTATAAATCCGCCGCAAAGGTTATTCACACATTGATTGAAGTAGTCGCAAAAGGAGGAAGCCTTCTCCTTGGTGTTGGCCCGGGTGCAGATGGAACCTTCAATGCAGCACAGGTGGAAAGACTAAAAGAAATAGGTACATGGTTGAAGCAAAACGGATCAGCGATATACTCCACCCGGCCGGCAAAGCGCTATCGTTCCGGCAATACATTCTTTACACAGGGAAAGGGAGGTGAACTATATGCGCTTGCATGTCTGGATCAGGAAGGTACACCTCCTCAGACAATCGAATGGGACGGTAATGTACCGGCAAAGGGAAGCCAAATGAAAACGGTTGGTACAAATACCAGGGTAAAGTGGAAAGTGGCAAACGACCATGTAACGGTTTTTTTACCGAAGGCTTTTGCCAGGTCAATAACGCCTGCGCTGGCGTTCGTATATAACGCTGAATAAATACCTGACTGCCGTTCATTTCAGGCTGGGCGGCGCTTTTATAAAAAAAAATTCACCATCCGGTATTAGATATGCTGGGAGTTGCCGTTTTGGAAAATTCGTCGCATACGAATGCGGAAGTGGAAAAGTGGTGTGGATAACATAGTAAATGGATATGGCCAAACAATGGTAGAATATTGTTCGGCTCTTTAAATTATTGTTAACGTTTCGTTTTACTTTTCAGGTGCAAATGGCGATTTTGTATCCTGTTTACGTACACAAACAATCTGCAACGTTTGAAATGTGTGCGCGATGGATTTGTAGAACGCGAATGATGAAGGGAAGTCAACGGATATTAAACGACGTAATCCCGGATCAGGCTCCGGATGGTAAGTTGATATCGATCAATGAGTATGTTCTGTGGAAGGAATTCAGGTCAGGAGATGTGGCTGCTTATGCCCAGATCTACAGGCGGTACTTCTTCGTATTGTACAACTATGGCAAGAAGATCAGCAGTGACAACGAACTGGTCAAAGACTGTATCCAGGATTTATTCATTAAGATCTGGAATAACCGTGAAAACCTTAACGATACGACATCCGTCAAATTTTATCTCTTCACATCCCTTAAGCGGAAATTGCTTGACAGTCTGAAGTCGCCCGTTCAACGGCTTAAATCGGAGGAGGACGTTATGAGTATGAACCTTTCGGACAGCAGTTACCTTGATGACGAGGCTTATCACTGGCAGAAAGAGCAGGTCCTTAAGGTGATGAACAAACTATCCAGCCACCAGCAACGTCTGCTGCAAATGAAGTTCTACAAAAATCAATCAAACCAGGAAATAGCGGACGAACTTGGTATCACGATTCAATCGGTTTATAATTCGGTGTTTAAAACCCTGCGAACGATCCGTAAACAACTATCCGTTATTTTGTTGATCATTTTTTCAACCCTGAATCCCTAAGGGCTCAAAAGGATATTTTGTTTTCACGAACAGCCGTCACCATTCCTTGGCGTCTGCATCGCCATTTACGATTCATTTCAACTCCCCATCCGAATAAACAGGCAGACTGATCGCGGTTGAGATACATTCGCCTGCTTCTTTCACGTCGTAATCAAGACCGAGAAACGAGGTGACCGTGCAAGCCAATTGCTTGAGAAAATATTTCCCGCGCGTTTTCATTTCTCCGGACGCCGGTGTATCCGGCCCGATGACGGCAAACCACGCCTGACCGGATCCACCGAAGAGAAGACCATGCTTTTTCCATCCTTTATCCGGGTTTTTGCCCCGGCCGTGATCGGTTGTTATCAACAGTGTGGTCTGATCCTTATAGTCTTCCTGCGACTGGATCCAGGTCCAAAGCCGTGATATGATCAGGTCGGTGCGGCTGGCGGACAACAGGTAATCGTCATAACGGCCCCCATGGGCGTGCTGATCCGTTTCATCAAAACCGATGAAGAGTACACGGGGCCTTTCCCGCTTTAAATATTCAAACGCATAATAAAAAGTGAAAGCATCATATCGTGAGCCGTGCGGGTTCGGGAGCAAGGATTGAAGCTCGTTGAGAAGATCTTCGCGTTCCGACCTGCCGGGTTCCGCCATTTCCTTTCCGGCATTCACCGGAATGCCCGATCTTTCTTCCCTGAAAATGTAGGGGAACACATCCCACGTACCGAATGCCGCCACTTTGTTCTTAAAGCCAGGTTGATTGTGAATGAATTCGAGAACCGTCGCATTTGGATTTTCAACGGGATCATTGGAGCGTACACGGCGTTCCACAAAACCGGTGAGAATTTCACTGTATCCCGGATAGGAAAACCATCTCAGGTTCGCACAGTTAACCTGATTGCCAAGCTCCCGGTTTCCATACAGCTGGCCGTTAGCGGCGATCTCTTTCCAGAAAAAAGGCATCAGTTTTTCACGCCGTACCGCCGCCGCCGAATTCCAGTAAGTGTAGGCGTCCGCGTTACGGGTATACTCCGGGTTGAATAATATCGCCGAGTCGGCACCGCCGAATACTTCCTGCCAGCGTAATCCGTCGAGGGTTACGATGATCAGGTTCCTGGTGCCCGTATCCTGTGCTGTAAGCCCAATACTGCACATACACATGAAAAGGAAGAGTTGGATTTTTCTCATCAGTTTTTACAAAGGTCCGGATCATCCTTCACCTGGTCATTACAACAAGTTTACATCTGTATGAAGAAACGTTGGACGGTTTATCACAGTATGAACCTGTGAAGTCATACGCCGGTCGCTGGGTACGGGTAACCACTGGCCGAATACCGGATGCCGGCGGCCCGTTGCCCGGTTCACGTTTCGTCATTTAACGATTCGTTCATAATACAATAGGTTTCAATTCTTACCTTGCAAAAGTGAACGGTAGTCCCGAAGCAATGAACCGTATACTTTCGAACAATAAACCATGAAAGAAGCACATGTGAACATCTCGCGCGAACAAGGCGATATCAATACCGGCGATCTCCGCGAAGCATTCATTCAGTCGCTGGGCGAGACGACAAAAAACCTGATCGGCGAGGACGCGAAATATTTTCTTCACCAGGCGCTGTCAACACCGGTGATGAATGTCCTTCGCAAAACAGAAGGGGCGTGGATTGAAGATCTCGACGGAAAGCGATACCTCGACCTCCATGGAAACGGTGTTCACAATGCCGGCTTTTCAAATCCCGATGTTATCGCCGCCGTGATACACCAGCTGCAGGATCAGCTGGCATTTACACCACGACGCTATACCAACATCCCGGCTGTTGAGTTGGCGAAAAAACTGGTGGCGATTACACCACCTGAACTGACCCGGGTATTGTATTGTCCGGGTGGGTCGGAAGCAATCGAAATAGCCGTGTCGCTGGCGAAACATGTGACCGGCAAATGGAAAACCATTTCATACTGGGATTCTTATCACGGCAACGGCTTTCAGTCGTCCAGTATCGGCGGCGAAGAACATTTCTCAACGGGCATGGGACCGATGGTTCCCGGCGCTTTCCACATCGAGTTTCCCAACTACTACCGGAACCCCTGGGGGCTGACAGACGAGGAACGGATCGATACACTGTACCTGCGGCAGCTGAACGTGATCCTCGAGCGTAACCCCGATATAGCAGCGATCATCGCCGAGCCGATCTCCGCTACACCGGTTGTGCCGTCGGTTTCGTACTGGCAGCAGATCCGCGAAATCTGCGACCGGAATAATATCCTGTTGATATTCGATGAAATTATCGAAGGCTTCGGCCGTACAGGCAGGTGGTTTGCCTGCGAACATTATGTCACACCCGATGTGCTTGTACTGGGTAAGACGCTGGGTGGAGGACTTATGCCTTTCGCGGGAATTGTCACCCGGGAGAAATACAATGTACTCCGTCATCGGTCCATCGGACACTACACGCACGAGAAGAATCCATTATGCTCGGCAGCGGGCCTGGCTACGATCAACTACATCGAGCAGCACAAGCTGGTGTCCAATTCGGAAATTCTGGGGGAATACCTGAAGCAACAACTGGAAGCGCTGAAGGATGAGTTCCCGGTGATCGGCAATGTCGCGGGAAAAGGTTTGCACATGGGTATCGACCTGGTACTCGACCCGGCTACTAAAGAACGTGCTGTCCGGTATGCGGAAGCCGTCATGTACGATTGTTTGCGGCAGGGGGTAGCCTTTAAGGTGATCGAAGGCAATATTCTTACGATGAGGCCTTCGCTTGTCATCAACCGGGATGAATGCGACCTGATCATCGGCGCGCTGCGAACGGCGTTCGGACGAATTCCGTTGGTTAGATGATTTTAGGTTTACGGAATTTTGATTTACGATTTTTGGATTTACGATTTACGATTTTGGGATTCGCTTAATTGTCAATCGTAAATTGTACATTTTAGTTAGCTGCTTGATTTATGATTTTGGATTTTCGGAGTCACTCAATCGTCAATCGTCAATCGTAAATTTTAGTCAGGATAAATTTTAAAATGAATACGCTATGAGTTCAACCCGACGGAAATTTCTACGGACGGCTGTTGCCGCTTCTGCGCTTCCGTTTATTCACACCATGCCACAAAGTGAGCCTTCCTATCCTTTTCCAATCTCCAGCAATGCCTACAACTGGTACACTTTTTACGGACGAAGCGGTGAGTCATGGGGTGAGGATTGGGATTCATGCCTGGCTGCCTATGCCAGTACAGGATTAAAAGCATATGAGGGAAGTTTCAATTCGGCAGAAGAGGTCGGCAAACTCGCGCCATACCTGCAGAAATATAATATCGGGGTTCCGTCCCTTTATGTGAACAGCACGCTTCATACGAAAGAGGATGCGCAAAAATCCATTGAAAACGTATTGGCTATCGCGACAGCCGCAAAGAAACTGGGGACAAAAATAGTCGTTACAAATCCGTCACCGATACAATGGGGCGGCGATGTGATCAAATCGGACGAGCAATTGGAAGTCCAGGTGATAAACCTGGGGAAACTGGGAGCGTCCCTGCGGAAAATGGATATGCGTCTGGCGTATCACATCCACGATATTGAGTTGAGGGCCGGCGCAAGAGAGTTCCATCATATGATGCTGAATACATCCACGGAAGACGTGGGATTATGCTATGAAGTTCATTGGATTTATCGCGGATCACAAAATTCGGAAGTTGCAGTATTCGATGTGCTGAAGCTCTATGGTCAGCGTATCGCCGAAATTCACATCCGTCAGTCCGTAAACGGGATTTGGTCCGAAACATTCGGTGAAGGCGATATTAACTATCAGCGGGTGGCCGGCGAAATTAAAAAGATCGGGATCAGACCTCACCTGGTTATCGAACAATGTGTGGAAGAGAAATCCCCCAACACCTTAAATGCCGTCCAGGCGCACATTAAAGATCTGGAGGAAGTTCAAAAAACGTTTAAAACATTATTGACGTAAAATGAGTCCATTGCCCCGCCTGCCGCGTTAACAGGAGCCGGGGCAATGGATTATATCAGCCGTCGATCGTTTTCGTGGTAACCACGCCGTTGAATGTGATCGTGACGGTTTTGTTTGTGCAGGTTCCGTCGCCATAATCCACCACTACCGTATCGGACCGGTAAATTGTTTCCAGTGTGCCGCTGACAGGCCCGCGTCTTCTTTCCTCACAGGCTATGTTCTCGATCAGCGGAGTGGTTGTTTTATGGGAATAGATCACGGTACCGTCCTGCCCGGTTACCTCCGTGTTAACCTCGGTCGTGATCGACCCGCTGTCGACGTCGCCATTTGAATCGAGGGTAATATCGGAGACGCGGGATTTCACGCTGGTCCATACGGCTGTAGTTCCGTCGTCGAATATAATCTTGCCGTCTTGCACAGACGTCACCGATGATCCGGAACCGGTAGCGGAATCGTACGTGGAAACCCTGGTTTTGATACCTTCGATCCGTGTGCCGTTTACAATGTAATTCCCGAACGTAGTAACTTCCGTGATGGTATTATCTGTTATCGTACGGTCAACAAAGATCTTGCCTGAGCGGGTAATTTTTATTGTGTCCAGCGTATAGGTAACTCCTGATCCGAAATCAATCTCCGTTCTTGCGATCGTGGACAACAGAGAGTCAAGTTCAGGATATTGTTTGCCGCTGAAACTACATCCATGTGGACCTTTATAATTGCTGAGGGACAGTTCAACCGTTTCTCCCGCTTGGTTGTAATGGGTGATGGTTGCTCCTCCGCTGTGGGAAATGCGGAGACCTCTAATGTCGCTTGCGCTTTCCGCATCGATGATCGCCAGCAACTCATCGGTCGGTGCAAGCAGGTTGAGGCCGTCAAGTATACCCTTATGCCGGCCATGTCCTTTTTTACCATGGTGGTTTACTGTATTTGTACTGTCTGTGCTGCTCCCATCGATGCGGAAGCTGGTGCCGCTGGCAAGTTGCCCGGAGGTCTGGGCGATATCAACGACATATTGATCCAGCGCTGTTTCGCTGGTCTTTAGTCCTTCGGTTGAACAGCTGACCGCCAGGGTCAGAACTGCTACGATCAAAACAGGAATTTTTGCGGGCGTCATACATGTTGGGTTTTGTATGCACTAATACGGCGGGGCATACGTGAAAATTGCGCCCATCCCGGCTTTGTCGGTGTTCGGTGGAAATGTGCAGGTGAATGAAAGTTCCGGTACGCCTGTTATTGTTTTGCGGCCAGGTCGGTGCCTTCGATTGAATTTACAAACTCCATAAAATCCCTTGGTCGGAGTTCGTTGAGAAAGCGTGCGCCACCGGGACGGGCTCGCATGACAATCCCGAAGTTTTCCTCCATTTTTTTGAAGGAAGCACTATCGGGAAACTCCGTCATGAGCATCAGATCAAACTGCGGTACGTCTTGCTTACCGGTACGGATCAGACGGAATGATTTTATATAACCCTCTTTTCTTGCCGCCTCGCGGAATACCAGCCAGTTATTTTCATAAAAGTATAAAGCCTCCTTTTCTTTTCCCGGCTTTATCCTGACCAGGTCGATCACCCAAATCCCGGGAGATGCTTGTGCGAAACCTTCGGAGATCTGAAAGCACGCCAGTGTGAGGACGACCACGACGGTTCTTTTAATATAATGTTGATTCATGGGGTAAACTTTTTATAACTTCATTCAACGCCGGTTTTCCGGTAATTGTTTCTTCGATGGACGTTGAATTTGTGTTCCCGGTACCAACCCACAGGTGACGATTTTGCATTTACATTTCCTCAAAATGCGGATTAAGTTTTGCGGGCGGGCCAAATCCATGCAAACAACCTGGCGCCGTTTACTCCCAAACCATTTACTTTGATGCTTCGAGATCAAGGTTATGAAAAACAAGTCTTCACGACGGGCATTCCTGGCAACCATTGCTTCGGGTGCCGGTACTTTGGCGATTATGAATAGTAAAGCAGAACATCTTCCACTACACGTACCTTCGGATGTTTCTTTTTCTCCGCGGAATGAAAAGAAATTTGTTCCCGTCATGATCACGCCTTTCCTCCCTGATAAAAGAATCGACTATGAAGGGCTGGCAAAGCTCATCGATTTTTACCTGGCTTCGGGCGTGAAAGGTTTTTTTGCCAACTGCCTGAGCAGTGAAATGTATCACCTTCGTGACGATGAGCGGCTGGCACTGACGGAATTTGTGGTAAAACGTGTCAACGGCACCTTACCGGTGGTTGCAACAGGCTCGTTCGGTGATTCAATCGACCAGCAGGCGGCATTCGCCGGGAAGATGTCTGATACGGGTGTGAGTGCTGTTATTCTGATCACCAGCCACTTTGCCGGTAAAGATGAAACCGATGATGTCATGATCGGGAATCTTGAAAAATTCCTCGCGGCCACAGGTAAGATTCCCATGGGTACGTATGAATGTCCTTCTCCATATAAACGGATTATCACACCGGCGGTGTTGAAATACCTTCTCTCCACCAAACGGGTTATCTACCACAAGGACACGACGCTTGATCTTGAGCTGATCAAGGTTAAACTGGAGATGTGCCGCGGAACTAACCTGGAATTTTACGACGCTCATACTCCCAACGCGATGTATTCCCTTCAAATGGGAGCAAAGGGAATGTCGTGCATCGCCGGTAATTTTTATCCGGAACTTTTCGTCTGGATGTGTGACCACGTCAACGAAACGCGCGACCTTCCGGAAATAAAATGGCTCCAGTCGGAACTCACCAAAGCGGACGCCATCATTTCCCAGGGCTATCCGCAAAGTGCGAAATACTTCCTCCGGAAAAGAGGGCTCCCGATTGAGACGATCAGCAGAACAAACAATACGCCGCTGTCCGCGGAGCAAAAGCTGGCCTTGGATCAGTTGCATACATCCCTTTCTTCATGGCACGAACGATTGGGAATAAAAGCCGTACATTGAGACGGTATCATTTGATTCATGAATAAGACATATAACTGGGGTATTCTGGGGCCGGGGAAAATCGCTCATCGTTTTACCGAAGCCCTCCAGCGCGTTCCTGATGCGCGTCCATACAGCGTTGCATCCCGCGATAAGAAAAAAGCCGATGCGTTCGCTTCGGCATACGGTATTCCCGTTGTACACAACGACTACCATGCGCTGATCAACGACCCGGATGTCGACATTATCTACATCGCTACGCCCCACTCTTTCCATAAGGAGCAGGCGTTGTGGTGCCTGGAAAACAAAAAGCCTGTGCTGTGCGAAAAACCACTTTCCGTCAACTATAAAAGCACGGCACAGATCGTGGCGGCCGCCCGTACGCACAATACCTTCCTTATGGAAGCCATGTGGACACGCTTTATGCCGGCAACATTAAAAGTTCAGGAACTGATCGCTGCTGGCGCGGTCGGGGAAGTAAAATATATCCGGGCCGACTTTGGAGATAGTTTTCCTTTTGATCCCTCAAGCCGCGTCTATGACCTGAAGCTTGGAGCGGGATCGATCCTGGATATCGGCATATATCCGTTATTCCTCATCCTGCTGATCCTGGGAAAGCCTGATGAAATAAAATCCGTTGCGCACCTGGCTGAAACAGGCGCCGACGACCTGGCAAGCGCAATGCTTTACTATAGGGATGGAAAAATCGGGGCCATGCTTTCCGCGAACATTCTCCATACTCCCATCACCGCCGAGATCATGGGCACAGAAGGTATCATAACCATGCATTCCAACTGGTACAATACAAAATCGATCTCCCTGACAAGAAGTGGCAAGGATGTGGAGCATATCGATGTTTCTTATGGGGGAAACGGTTTTGAATTTCAAATACAGGAAGTGATGAGCTGCCTGGGCAAAGGCGAAAAGGAAAGCGCGTTAATGCCATTGGATTTTACCTTGTTACTCGCCAAAACGATGGACGAGATATGCAGCCAATGTGGTGTTGTTTATCCCTGAACGTTGCACCCGGTACATTTGCGTATTTTGAAGTTTTCTAAACGCAAAAGTTAACATCATTACCACGGCCTTCCCTTTATATTTGGTTTCTGAAAATTTGTTGCCGGGCAACCGGGTTGAACAATATTAACGCGGCGTTTTTTTATAGGGTTAGTGATAAATTCGTTCTGGGTAAAACGAGTACGAGCCGGAATGTGTTTCTTTCCAAACACGCCGGCTCTTTACTTTGCTGAATGGTCAACTTTGTGAATATGAATGTTAAACACACCTGGTTTTCGTTAGCGTTGTTATTAATAGCCTGCCAGCCCCAAAAACCTCATCCATCCGAAAGTACAGTCAGCCAGGTAATGGACAGTGTCATCACGAGGCTGTACAAAACCGTCCCGCCGGAAAAATTCGACAGCATCGACGATACTTTTATTCTGGATTTTCTTCGCGAAGATGAAAAAAACGTCCTCGCTACCCGCTACCAGTATTTTACCGTCAATGTTCCCGTGACCGTCAACCTGATGCGTCACAAGGAGCAGCCCGTAGTCCCGTTCTGGATCGCTCCGGCCGGCTTCAAAAAAACACCGGATATCGTAAGGAACGCCGAAGGTTACGAATACGAGGTTTGGACGAAGGATTTTGATCCAGGACTCGTGTCGCTGGGAATAAACGGATTTGATAAACACAGGCCTGTATATTTTGTTTCGGTAGCACCGCAGGATCCGGTCGCGAAACTGGAAATCAGTTCGATATACCCGCAGACCTACAACCTCGACACTTTAAGGAACGGTGCTTTCACTTATCATGACTGGTCCGGCCTGCTATTGACGGAAGTGCCGGAAAAAATGGTGGGACAAATACTCTTCACTACGGTACGGGGCCGTGCCCGCGAAGCACATGTGATCGGAGCATTTCGAAAGACCCCGTTCCCATCGACCCCGACTCCAGACCAGGTGATGCTGACGTGGAGTGCATCCCCCGCCACAACGATCGACCTACAGTGGCGTACAAACATGTCCGTCTCCGGCGGGAACGTGCGGTACTGGAGAACGGGAACCACAGACACGCTAACCTCTGTGGCAACGATGGAGACCATACAGGACCGTATGCTTTATAACGACAGGTATATACACCGTTATAACGTTCACCTTGATCAACTCAGTCCGGGGACAGATTATACGTACCAGGTGGGTTCGATGGAAAACAAGCTCTGGACAAGCCCCGAAGCATTCCGTACGGAAGCAGTCGACAGCGATCAGTTTTCATTCATATGGTTCGGGGATACACACACATTCCCGGATTCCGGAAAGCTTGTGAATCTCGCTGAGAAAAACGCCAACATCGCTTTTTATTCCATCGCCGGAGATATCGTGAGCACCGGACTCTATCGTGACGATTGGGATAAACTTTTTCACTATTCCGGAGGCGCATTTTCGCGCCGTCCGCTTATGCCGGTATTGGGAAACCATGACCGTCAGGATGGTCTCGGAGCCCGGCTGTACTATGATTTGTTCAGCCTTCCGCTTAACGGCCCGCCGGATGTGGAACGGGAAGCGACCTATTCATTCGAATACGGCAATGCGCTGTTCCTCATGATCGATGCCACCTCCGATGTCGATGATCACACCGCCTGGATAGGCGAAAAGCTCCGAAACACAAAAGCCACCTGGAAATTTGTGATGTTTCATTTTCCACCCTATAATTTTGAAGAACCATACCTCGATATCCAACAGGCATGGGTACCGTTATTCGACAAGTATCATGTCGACATGGTCATGGGTGGGCACATCCACTACTACATGCGTTCGAAACCGATGTACAACGGGAAAGTGGTCGATTCATACGCCAGGGGTACCGTGTACGCCATATCCATCAGTATCCCGTCCACCCACGGCAGTATGACCGCCGAGCCCTATGCGGTTAAGCAATATGATGAGGGATACTTCTATCAGCTGATGGAAATCAAAGGAGGACATTTGAAATACACAACCGTGGACAGCAAGGGCGGGATCAGGGATCAGTTTGAGATACGGAAGTAGATCCGTTTGCCGGAAGCGGTTAAAATGTACTGAGTTCAGGTCGGATCATCCGGGCGTACTGATGGCTTCGTTGTTAACGGGATTTTAAGAAGAATTTATTGTAATTATGAAAACCGAATATTTCAGCTACTACCGGTTAACAGGTTTAATATGTGTCGGTATTTTCTGCTGGTCGTGTAAACAAGGGTTGAAGACTACGGCGAAGGATGCTCCGATACTTACATCTTACACCGATACTGCTTTCTGGCAGGAGTTTCACGATCCGTTCCCTTTTAATGATGACCCTTCGGGCCTTGAAGTGAGAAGCATTGCCGTGGATCCTGATGGTGACGCATGGATCGCTACTCCCGTTGGTTTATTTTTCAAAAAAAGCGGAACACGGAACTGGCAGTATGCGATCCCGGAAGCGGGGCAGGGACCGTCTTTTGCGGTGGAGTGGGATGGAAGAGCGATCTGGATGAGCAATTGGAACAGCGTGTACCGGTTTATGGATGGTCATCTGGAAAGGATGCCAGGTGCCGTGTCTCCTGTCTCGGCGTTTTGTGTTGCACCGGAAGGTGTATACGCACTGGGTCCTGGTGGGGTATGGCTTTATCAGGGTGATCGTTGTGAAAAAAAGGATTACCCGATTGCGCGTTCCATCCGTGATGCAGTCACCGATAGTAACCATGGGCTGTGGGTCGCGACGGATGTGGGTCTTTATCATGCCACACCTGCCTCGACGAAGCAACTGGTCAATACAAACGACCTGATCAGTGCGTACATCCGCGGCGTGTCTGTGAATGGAAGTTACGTTTGGGCAGGTGGACTGGGTGGTGTAACCATTTTGAAAGATGAAAAAAAATCAAAGGTACTTACGCCGGAGAATGGCATCCCTTCCATCAATGTAAATTGTGTGAAACGTTCCGCGGAAGGCGTAATGTGGGTCGGTACCGATGTGGGTGTTGTCCGGTATAATCAAGACAGTACACATTCGCTGTTGTTTAGCCGTCGCTGGCTCCTCGATGATAAGGTAAATGATATCGCTTTTGATTCGGCAGGCAACGCATGGATAGCTACGGCCAAAGGGGTAAGTGTGATACGGAGAAAAAAGATGACCCTGGACAGCAAACAGTTTTACTTTTATGATGTACTGATGCGGCGGCATATTCGCGATCCCTGGATCGCCGGTCAATGCCGGTTACCCGTCGCCGGCGATACATCACAGTGGGAGCCTGAGGATGACGACAATGACGGCGAATACGGCGGGAACTATCTGGCGATGGAAAGTTTCCGCTACGCCGTAACAAAGAGCGACGACGCGAAACAAAAAGCGCAGAAATCTTTTCGCTTCCTGAAATTTTTGCGCGAAGTGACTGAAAGCGACGGTTTTTTTGCACGTACTATTGTTCCGTCGGACTGGACGTCCGTGCATGATGGGAACCGCACGTATACAGAACGGGAGCTCGCCGAAGAGTTGGTCAAGGAGCCGAGGTTCAAACCTGTTCCCGTCAGGTGGCATAAATCGGCAGACGGAAAATGGATGTGGAAAGGCGATACCAGCAGCGATGAAATATGCGGTCATATGTTCGGTTATTATTTTTATTACGAACTCGTCGCAGACGATAATGAAAAGAAAGTGGTCGGCGAGCATGTCGCAAAAATTGTGGATCACCTTATGGCCCACGATCTGAATTTAACGGACCGGGACGGACAGGCGACCCGTTGGGGCGTTTGGTCTCCGGGTAAACTGAACCGCGATCCGGAATGGTCGCCCGACCGGAGCCTGAACTCTATGGAGATGTTGTCGTTCCTGAAACTCGCCCATTATATGACGGGAGACGAAAAATACCAGCGCGAATACCTTCGGCTGATCACCGAAGAAAAATACCGCGAAAACATGGCTAACATCCCCAATCAGAACCCCGCCTGGTTTATCTACTACGACGTCATCCTCGCGGCGTATGCTTACCCGATATTGATCGGATGCGAGAAAGACCCGGAATTGGTAAAGTTTTATGAAGACCACATCGATAACTGGATGACACAACGCCAGGGTGACAATAACCCCCTGATCAATTTTATCTATTGTTACTCGAGGAATAAAAAGGCGGGCCTGCAGGCGTCGGTTGAACTTTTAACCGATACCCCGCTGGATCTGATCGACTGGTCCATTGATCATACGAAGCGGGAAGACGTTGAAGTGGTTCATAATCCGGTGCTGGGCGATATCCAGGTAAATACTCTGCAACCGGCTTCCATCAGGTCTACGATCCGGTGGGATAAGAATCCTTGGGCTATCAACGGCGGGAATCATCACCTGGAACGCGAACCCGTTTTCTGGCTCCTGCCATACTGGATGGGCAGGTACATGAAAATGATCGAATAATTCACGGCAAAAAAAACCATTTTCGCAAAGCATTCCTTTATAAACGTAAATTCCATACGACATATCCGGGCTTTTGTCAACCTTGCCGGTATAACCTTTATTCGATGAATCGATTATTAAACACAGCGCTTATTTTCAGCATTCTCATTACCGTTTCCTGCTCGGAAAAGAAGGCAACAGACGGCGCTCAGCCCGTCTACCAGGATGTCGCTTTTAAGCAGGATCTGAGTATCAAGTATGAACTTCAGACTGAAGGTGTGTCGCTACGGAACGTATATAGCGACCGCAACGGTGTGGTACAGATCTATGCCTCATCCGGGTTGCTAAAGACATTCGGGGGAGAGTTCCTTTATCCCGGTACGCTGGTTCCGGACAAGACGTACCGGCCGATGGCGGATAAGAAAATCAGCAATCTCGGTTTATACGATGGCCAGTTTGTTTACCTGGAAGATAGCGCCGTTTTTAGCAACGCATGGGCCGGTGAACTCTATTCGAGACACAATATGCGGGAAGCTTCCCTCTTTGAGGGAGGCGAGGCGTTTGCTTTCCTGATCTCAGACGGGCAGTCCCTCCAGTATCTTCTGGATTCGAAAGTGCTGTGGTCCGGAAAGACCGGCGAAAAAATTACCGACATACTTTTCGACAAGACCCGGAACCAGTTCTGGTTACTGGCCGGGCAGTCTGTTTCCGTGTTTTCAGTAAAAGACCAGTCCCTGACAACGGTTCTGCCCGGAAATAACTTTACCGCCTTTGCGCTTTCAAACAATGCAACCGAGCTGGTAATCGGCACGACTGACGGCTACTTCGTACTGGACGCGGAATCAAGGCAGCAAAAAGGTGAACCGGTAAAGAAACTTCCCTGGACGGAGATCACAACGATCCGGGAAATTGACGGTAGTCTCTGGTTTGGAACCACAAAGGGCGCTTTCACAAAAGACAAGGAAGGGAAATTTGTTTACTACGCTTCCAGGCGGTGGCTGCCATCGGACCACGTGGTGGATATTGAAAGCGGTTCCCAGAATTCGATATTGATTCTCACCGATAAAGGGCTTGCAAAGATCTGCTTCAATGACATTACCCTTCACGACAAAGCCACTTACTATGAACAACAAGTGCGGGCACGGCACATCCGTCATGGCTTCAATGCCACAATGGGTTATATGAAAGACGGGAGTCTGGCTACAGGATCGCTGGAAGATTCCGACAACGATGGACTGTGGACATCGATGTACCTCGGCGCCGAGGTTTTTCGCTACGCTGTAACAAAGTCTGATGAAGCGTTGCAAAATATCCGCGAATCCATGGATGCGATGGAAAGACTTTACTCCATCAACGGGGTTAAGGGCTTTCCGTCCAGGTCTTTCGAGAGAACTGGATATAAATACGACGATGTGGCATGGAGAAGAACGGAAGATCCCGAGTGGGACTGGAAGTCGACGACGAGCAGCGATGAAGCGATCGGCCATATTTTTGTATTCGGTGCCATGGCTGAATTGCTCACGGACCAAAAGGATCTTCAGTCCAGGGCCGTCACACTGATCGATTCCCTGATGCAGCATACGATCGATAATAATTATTACATGGTCGACTGGAACGGAAAACCTACGCTGTGGGGCAAATGGAATCCCGAATATGTTAACGCCCGGCCCGTAGGCGTCGGTGACAGAAAGATCAACTCGTCGAATTATATAGCGATGCTGCAAACCGCGTATCATTTCACCAAAAAGGAAGTGTATAAGGAAAAAGCATTTGAACTGATGACGAAACACGGGTATTACGACAACCTGATGTTGCCCATGAGCAAGGTCGGAAGAGCCGGTGAAAACGCCGACGACTGGAGTAAGATGTTGTCCGAGTCCTGGAATCATTCGGATGACGAAATGTATTTTGTCGGCTACTGGGGACTTTACCGGTATGCTTTTAACGATACGCTGAAAACAAAATTCAGGGAGTCTATCCTTGACCATTGGCAGATCGAACGCCCGGAGAAGGAAGGCGCATGGAATATTTTTACAGCGATGACCGGCACGCCTGATTTTGATTTGAAGGAGGCGATCTGGTACCTTCAGGAATTTCCCCTTGACCTTATTCACTGGAATGTGACGAACAGTCACCGGAAAGATATTGAAAGGGTAGGGGAGAACTTCAGGAAACAGACGACCACAGAGGTGCTTCCGGCGAGTGAGCTTCCTGTCAGCCGCCACAATGCAAACCGTTTTGATCTCGACGGCGGCGATAACGGTTCTTCCGAGTACAGCGCAGGCGATATCTGGTTGCTGCCATACTGGATGGGCCGGTACCTGAATGTTATCAGCGCACCCGTAGAAAAGGGGGTCTAAACGTTAATGGATTGAGCAACTCAACAGGATCACATACCGCCCGGGTTACATCGCTCGATGCGATGCGTGGCTTCGTCATCGCAGCCATGATCCTTGTCAATTTCCCGGGCAACGATGAGCATGTATTTCCCCCGTTGCGCCATACGGTATGGAATGGTCTTACACCGACCGACCTGATTGCTCCTTTTTTTCTTTTTATTGTGGGGATCTCCATCGTGCTGGCCTATTCAAAGCCGGTCGATACCATTGGTGAAAGTCAACGACACAAAAAAATCGTAATCCGCTCGCTGAAGATTTTTGCCGTAGGGATCTTCCTGAACCTCCTTCCCGACTTTAATTTTTCAGACTTACGGTATACGGGAACACTTCCCCGAATTGCGCTGGTGTTTTTGCCCTGTGCATTCCTCTACCTGCATACCACGGTACGGCAGCAGGTATGGATCGGCGGTTCCATCCTGGTAGCGTACTGGCTGGTCATGACACTCATCCGGACACCGGGTACCGGCAGGGTTATGCTGGAGCCGGGTGTTAACATCGCGGCCTGGATCGATTCGAAATTTTTACCTGGTAAAATGTGGCAGGGCACCTGGGATCCCGAAGGTATACTCAGCACGTTTCCTTCGATAGTATCGGGTATCACCGGACTGCTTGCGGGTAGCCTGATGATCAGCAACCGAACCGCTGATGAAAAGATCATCCGCCTGATGATCGCCGGACTGGTATCCACAATTGCAGGGTACACGTGGGGCCTTACATTTCCCGTAAACGAAAATATCTGGACAAGCTCGTTTGTCCTCGTAACCTCAGGGCTGGCTGCCATGGTTCTTGGAACCGCTTACTACGTGGTCGATGTGAAGGGATATGCACAAGGTACCAAACCCGGGATCGTCTTCGGAGCGAATGCCATAACGGTTTATGTGATGGCCGACCTGCTGGCATTGATCTTTTACCGCATGAAGGCGGGAGGCATCACATTGAATGACCGCGTCGTAAATTTCCTGATCAGTACCGGATTATCTCCCGAATTCGCCAGCATGACGTATGCCCTCTTGTTTGTCTTTATCAACTTTATCCCCGCGTGGATCTTATTCCGGAAAAAGATATTTATTAAACTTTGACGGACGCCTGTAGATGGAAATTGTTTATGAACGATACTAAAAAAATGAACTCCACCGGCCGTCTGACTTCCCTCGATGTTTTTCGCGGTGTCACGATCGCCGCCATGATCCTGGTTAACTATCCCGGAAGCGGAGAATTTATCTATGCGCCGTTGGAGCACGCGGTATGGAACGGCCTCACACCGACAGATCTTATCTTCCCGTTTTTTCTGTTCATCGTTGGTGTTTCCATCACACTCTCGTATACAAAAACCCTGGAAAAAGGAACTCTCAGGAGTACGCTGCACCGTAAGATCGTTTTCCGGACGCTGAAGATTTTTGCGGTAGGACTATTTCTCAGTATGCTCCCTTCGTTTGACATAATGAACATCCGTATCACTGGAGTGCTTCAACGGATATCCATTGTTTTTTTCGCCTGCTCATTCCTTTTCCTGCATACTTCCTTCAGGACACAGCTTGTTGCCGGTGTCGTGACGCTGGTCTTATACTGGCTGGCCATGACGCTCATACCCACTCCCGGCATCGGTGAAGTAATGCTGGACAAAGGTGTAAACCTGGCCGCCTGGGTTGATAGTAAGGTACTCCCGGGCCGGATGTGGCAGGGTACCTGGGACCCTGAAGGCGTGTTGTCCACTTTCCCGTCTATCGTGACGGGTATCTGCGGAATGCTTGCGGGTCACTTGTTACTCGGCAACAGGCCGGCCGGCAATAAAGTGGTGGTATTAATGGTATCGGGATTCGCGGCTGTTTCCGCCGGCTATGCCTGGGGTTTTGTATTTCCGGTCAACAAAAACCTGTGGAGCAGCTCTTACGTGCTGGTGACAGCGGGAATGGCGTCGCTGGTGCTAGGTGCGTTGTATTATATAATCGATGTGCGAAAACACACGCGGGGAACGGCACCGTGGCTGGTATTTGGATCGAATGCCATCGCGATTTATTTTATTTCCGACGTGATTTCTTATATCTTTTACCTCATACCGGTTGGTCCGGGCGCGCTGAATGAACAATTTATGAGGTTTTTTACAGGCATGGGGATAGAACCGAAATTGGCAAGCATGTGCTATGCTTTTATGTTTGTTTGTGTCAATTTTGGTATTGCCAGTATCCTGTATGCGCGGAAAATCTTTATAAAGTTATAAAGACGATTTGCATTTTACAGCTATAACGGAATTCCTAACTACCTACTTCACCAAGCGAATGAAAAACACAGACATGAATAAATCAGGATTGTTCTTTTTCCTTTCTGCGATCATCCTGTTCGCTTCCTGCCAGAAGAAAAATGATTTTTCCACCGTGGATCGCATAGGCGTCGGGTGGGAACTGGTGACGAACTTTACCGATGAAAAGGGCGTGTTCGAAGCGGAATTCGTCCTGAAGAATAACAGCGACGTTTCCCTTACGGACAAGAACTGGACATTGTTCTTCAACATGGCCCCCAGGCCGATCCTTTCCAATAAGTCGCCACAACCCGCTAACCTGTATCACATCAACGGCGACTGGTATAAAATGGTACCCAATGCCGGCTTTGTGCTGGAACCGGGCGAATCAATGAACATCGCTTACCGGGGAACGGAGGGTGTCATCAAAGAAACGGACAGGCCGCTGGGTTTGTATTTCGTTTTTAACGATGAAGGCGCCGAAGAAAAAATTGTTGAAGTCAAAGACTATTCGTGGACGCCATTCACAAAACCGGAGCAAATCAACCGGAACCCGGAAGACGAGGAGCCGATACCCACCGCGGAAGTAATGTATAACAACAATGCGGCCGCCAGCCTCCTGGATGATTCGCAGATTCAACCCGTTTTTCCGTCACCGGTAAGTTTAAAAAAGACGCAGGGATCGTTTGAGATCAATAAGGATGTATCGATCTTTTTCCAGGGTGGGCTGGAGAAGGAAGCCGCGTATCTGGCGTCGGGATTGAAGGATATTACCGGCAATGACTATAAGACGGAGACGGGATCATCAAAGGCAAAGTCGATTACACTGGATCTGAATTACCGCGCCGCGTCACCCGAGGCGTACAAGCTGACGATCGCCGACGGCGGTATTGTGATCAGCGGTAGCGGCGCCGCCGGCGTCTTTTATGGGATCCAAAGCCTGCGGTCGATGATCCCCGTTGAAACCTTTCAGGAAAGACCTGCCGCCTTTTCGTTACCTGGCGTAACCGTTGTAGATGCGCCGCGGTTTGCTTTCAGAGGATTGCATCTTGATGTGAGCCGGAATTTCCAGACAAAGGAAACGATACTCAGGCTATTGGACCTGTTGTCATTCTACAAGCTCAACCGTTTTCTCTTCTATACAACGGAAGATGAAGGTTGGAGACTTGAGATCCGCGACCTGCCCGAGCTGACTACGGTCGGGGCACAACGTGAACATACTTCGGGGAAAGAAACCGCCGTGCTTCACCCGGCTTATGGCTCCGGACCTTTTGCCGGGGCGGAGGGAAAATATGGTCATGGTTATTACTCGCGGGAAGACTTTATCGAAATCCTGAAATATGCACACGATCGCCACATCAAGGTTATACCCGAACTTAACTTTCCGGGGCATGCACGTGCGGCGATCAAGGCGATGGAAGCGCGGTACCAGCGACTAATGAGCGAGGGGAAGGAAGCGGAAGCAAACGAATACAGGCTGATCGATCCGGACGACAAGTCGGTTTATTTGTCGGCACAGGGATATACCGATAACGTCGTCAGCGTTGCCCGCGAATCGTCGTTTCATTTTTATGAAAAAGTTGTTGAGGAAATTACGCAGATGTACAAAGAGGCGGGATTGACCCTTGATGAATTTCATACCGGCGGAGATGAAGTGCCCGAAGGAGCATGGACCAAGTCGCCGCTTGCCGCCGCGCTGATGAAGGAACATCCCGAGATCAGGGACCCCAAGAACCTGCAGGCGTATTTTTTCAGAGAACTTTCCAGGAGGCTTAAAGGCAAAAACCTGCAACTCCACGGATGGGAGGAGGTAGCCATGATGAAGACTGAAAACGGAAAGTACCTGCCTAATCCGGAGTTCGCGAACGATCTTGTACCCTACATCTGGAATAACCTTTTTGATTTTGACCTTGGATACCGGTTGGCCAATGCCGGTTATAACGTGGTGCTCTGTAATGTTTCAAATTTCTACTTCGATCTCGCCTATAGCAAAGATCCGGAGGAACCGGGTTTGTACTGGGCCGGATTCGTGGATTCACGCAATGCCTGGACGTTTGCTCCCTATGACATGTTCAAAACCACGAACAAGAACTCCATGGGACACAAGCTCGACCTGGAGTCAGGCGGCTCCGGTGAAAAAGGAATGGTTATCCTTGAACATTTGAAACCACAGGCCAGGAAGAATATCCTGGGTGTAGAAGCGCAGGTATGGAGCGAAACCATCAAGGGACGCGATATGGTGGAATACTACATGCTTCCCAAACTCATGGGATTTTCCGAAAGCGCCTGGGCGGCGGAAAGGAGCTGGGAGACGATCGAAGACAAAACAGAACGCGAAAAAACCATCCAGGAACAATGGAATGTGTTTGCCAATACACTGGGAAAGAAAGAACTGCCTCGCCTGAGTTATCTGAACAAGGGTTACAACTACCGTATTCCGCCGCCCGGCGCCGTAATCGAAGACGGTAAGTTGAAAGCAAATGTCGAATACCCGGGATTGATCATCCGGTATTCCACGGATGGAACGGAACCAGGCCCCGGTTCAAACGTGTACGAAGGACCGGTGGAAGTAAAGGGCCAGGTAGTCCTGAAAGCATTCGACCGCGCCGGGAAATCAAGCCGTTCGGTCCATGTTGATCCCAACTGACAGTTAATACTGCGCAAAATGACGTTTTAATGACGCAAAAGTTTTACAAGGTTACCCCGGTACAGCTATACTTTTGTTGAACCGTTTTGGCAGTTTTTTGCCCGTCATTTTAATTAATACGTCATAGCATCATGGTAATCGGTGTTGATCTTGGAGGAACGAATCTTCGCGGCGGTATAGAAGACCAGGGCCAGGTCTTTAATTTCAAAAGAGAATTATTCGACAACAGGCAGTCGCTGGAGGGAACCCTTATGCAACTGATCAGGTTTGTGAGACCGCTGATGCATCCTGATGTGAAAGGTATCGGAATCGGCGTCCCGTCTGTCGTGGATGTTGAAAAGGGGGTCGTTTTTAACGTCGCTAACATTCCGTCATGGGAGCGCGTACCGCTCAAGGATATCATGGAGGATGAGTTTGGCGTGCCGGTGTGTGTCAACAACGATGTTAACTGTTTTGCCCTGGGTGAACATCAGTTCGGAGCAGCGAAAGGATTCCGAAACATAGTAGGTGTTTCCTCCGGGACCGGCCTGGGCGCCGGAATCATTATAAACAACAGGATATTTCACGGAAACAACTGCGGCGCCGGTGAGATCGGGCTGTTACCGTACCTCGATCACAATATCGAATATTACGCCAGTGGAAACCTGTTTTCCGTATTCTATAACACTACTGCCGAAGAAGCCCACCGTCTTGCATCGGAAGGAAACGTCGAGGCCCTGATTTCCTGGAGGGAGTTCGGGATGCACCTCGGCGAGGCCCTGAAGTGTGTGTTGTATGCCTACGATCCGGAAGCGATCGTCTTAGGGGGATCGTTGTCTAAAGCGTATGATTTTTTCAAGGATGGGATGAATAAATCCCTTCAGGGCTTTGCCTATCCGGAATCCCTAAAACGCGTGCATATTTTTCAATCCGTGAATGCCAACGTCACCCTGCTCGGTGCGGCAGCCCTGGTGGATATTTACGCAGACGCTTCGTTGAAAGCGTAGTTTACCCTGACTGAAATACCGGTCTGGCGCCTTTCATTACGCCTTTGTTACCATTCTAACAAATTGAAATTCATTCTGTTACCGCAAGATTAAATAACGAACTCTTGCGCAAATACTGCACCGGTTAACGCAAAATGCGGGCGCCCCGGACCGGTTAATTGACGACTTTTAAAGAGGTAAAGCGATAAACCGTTCAGGTTTTTTGCGGAAAACGATTGGCCGGGATCATGATATGATCGCTTTCATATCGATTTCGGAAGTAAATGACAAATATCAGGATTAAATGAGTCGACAAATAATTAATATCAACACGGAATCTTAACCAATCCACTATGAATCTAAATTTTTACAAAATGAAGCTGGGCAGGAGCTGTTTGTTTTTCCTGCTAACGGCAATGCTGGTGGTCACCCAGACCTTTGGTGGCACCGTACGAGCCGATGTGACTGTTACGGGTAAAGTGACGTCGTCCGATGACGGTACCGCTTTACCAGGTGTGAACGTGTATGTAAAAGGTACACAAAACGGAACCATTACAGACGGCGAGGGTAAATACACCCTGGCCATGAGCGATGACAATGGTATCCTGGTGTTTTCCTATATCGGGTTTACAACACAGGAGATCAGTGTAGCGGGCAGATCAACCATTGACGTTGTACTGCAGGTGAATGCCGAGACATTGGGTGAAGTAGTCGTGACGGCGCTGGGTATTCAGCGTGAAGAAGTAACATTGGGTTACTCGGTGGGCAAACTGAAAGGCGAAGATCTCGTGAACGTCGCACAGGAAAATGTACTGAACAGTCTTGCGGGCCGTGTTGCCGGTGTGACCATCAACTCGACAGGCGCCGCCGGATCATCGGTAAGAATGACAATACGCGGTACAAAATCCCTCGTGAACGACAATCAGCCTCTTTTTGTCATCGATGGTGTACCGATCGTGAACAGCCTCAACAACATTGCCCAGGTCGGAAGTGATAACCGGGTAGATTACGGTAACCCGATCGCCGACCTGAACCCGGAAACCATTGAAAGTATGACCGTGCTGAAAGGCCCCAGCGCAGCAGCGTTGTACGGCTCTCGTGCAGGTAACGGTGTGGTTATCATCACAACCAAAAACGGAAGCAAGTCCAAAAAGGTCTCTGTGAACGTAACCTCGAACACGGTTTTTGACATCCCATACAAATTCCTGGACATGCACACAAAATTTGCATCGGGTTACCTTCCTTTTACACCGGACAAGAACCCTTATCCGGGTGGTATATTGCAGGTTGACGAGACATCTGTCGGTGGTGTTGGACCGGAACTGGACAAAGGATACAACGCGATCCAGTGGAACAGCCCTCTGGATGCCAATGGAGATCCGATACCTACACCGTTGGTTTCCCACAAGGACAATGTCAAGAACTTTGTTCAGACCGGAATTACTACCACGAACGGTGTTTCTATTGCCAACAGCAACGATATGTTGAACTATCGCTTGTCATATTCCAATATGGCTAACAGGGGTGTTATCCCTAACTCCGACCTGTTCAAAAATGCGCTTAGCCTCAATACATCCGTAAAAGCATCATCCAAACTGACGATCAGCACCAGCCTGGATTTCAGCCGGAGCAATTCAAACAACCGTCCGGCGACAAACCGCGGTGCCAATCCGATGCAGTGGGCGTACGCCGTTTCCCCTCACATCGACATCAGAGACCTGAGAAATTATTGGGTTCCCGGTCAGGAAGGATTGCAACAATTCACACAGGATAATGGTGCCGGTGAGTACAACAACCCTTACTTCCTCGCCTATGAAGTGAACAACAGCTTCGTCCGCGACCGCGTCTTCGGTAACCTGAAGGCCGAGTACCAGATCACGCCCGAACTGAGTATCATGGGTCGCTATGCCCTGGATACGTATGAAGAAAAGCGCGAAACAAAAATGGGTAACAGCTATACCAACCAGCCGAACGGCGCTTACGGTATTTCCAACATCAAGCAATATGAGCGGAACGCCGACTTCCTGCTTACCTACCAGAAAACTTTTGAGCCCTTCAGCTTTACAGCTTCCGTGGGAGGTAACAACCGGTACTATGAAACGAGTAACGTCGTCAGCAAAACCAGGAACGGAACAGGTCTGATCATTCCGGGATTATTCACACTCGGAAACATCAAACCACAGAACCTTGAATACGGAAGCGGATTGTATCAAAAATCCGTTAACAGCGTCTACGGTCTGATCAACCTCGGTTACAAAGACATGATCTTCCTGGATCTGACTGCGCGTAACGACTGGTCCAGTACATTACCCGAATCGAACCGGTCGTATTTTTATCCGTCCGGATCAGTTAGCGTTTTGGTTAACGAAATGTTCAATATGCCTTCGCAGATCAGCCTGATCAAGCTAAGGGGTGGTGTAGCCCAGGCCGGAAATGATACAGATCCCTATCAGCTCGCCCAGGTACTCGATCCAATCGAGGCATGGGGTAGCGTTACACGCCTTTCCAAATCAGGACTCATCCTCACGCCGGACCTGAAGTCTGAAAAAGCAACCTCGTATGAAGGAGGTCTCGATTTTAATTTGTTCAACAACAAGATCCGCTTCGGCGCTACCTATTACTACCTGGAAAACGTAAACCAGATCCTGTCTAACCAGGTTCCTTCCTCAAGCGGATACACCAACCTCAAGTTTAATGCAGGATTGGTTGTCAGCAAGGGTCTCGAACTGACACTGGGCGGAACACCGATCGACAAGAACGGCCTCCGTGTGGACGCCAATCTTAACTTCTCCAAAAACAAGTCGATCATCGAAAAACTGGGTGGTGGTCAAACCATTTACACATTCTGGACAGACGCAAAAGGTGGCGCATGGACTTATGAAGGCGATCAGATCGGCGATATCTACGATGCTAAACTGGTCACCGTGGAGGATAAAAACTCACCTTACTACGGATATCCTATTCTCGACGAAGACGGATCATGGCAGAGTATCAGTGCGGCAAATGCAAAGAACAAGATCGGAAACTACAACCCTGATTTTATTATCGGTTTGCAGACATCCGTTTCGTACAAGCGCTTTAGCCTGAACCTCTCCTTCGACTGGAGGCAGGGTGGTGAATTTGTTTCGCAAACATACCGTTACAGTGAATCGGATCTGAAATCACAACGCTTCCTGGATCAATTGATCAACCCCAACGGACTGGAAGGCGATGCGTTGCGCGACTACCTCGTGGCCAATGCCGATGAACTGATCAAGGTTACCGATAAGTTCAACATCGTCGGCGGACCGACGGAAGAATATGGCGGTTACCCGTTCGAAGTTTATGGTAACACATATCCCTATGGTGTGTTTAACCCGGGTGTTATTGCAGAGTACGACGATGATGGAAATATCACCGGTTATGTGGAGAACCTCGGCGGTGCCGGAACCAAGATCATTCCTTACGGCGACAACTACCCATGGAGTTTCACCAAAGCGGCAACATTCGATGCTTCTTTCATTAAGCTGCGCGAAATATCCCTTGGATACGCCATCCCGACTTCACTGGTGAATCGTATCGGATTACAGTCTGCCAGCCTTGCCGTGTATAGCCGGAATATCATGCTCTGGACTAAAGCCAAGATCGGTATCGATCCGGAGACAGCATTCCAGCAGGAAGCTTCAACACAGGGTGGCGGTATGCAGTTCAAACAGGGTATCGAACGCTACAACGTTACACCCTGGGTGATGCCGATTGGTTTCAAGCTCAATCTTACTTTTTAACATCTAATCATGAGCGATATGAAAATCTTCAATAAAAAATATATCATACTGACAGTTTTGTGTACGACGTTCTTCTTCTCCTGTGAAGACCTCACCGAGTTGAACGAAAACCCGAACGGCGTACCTCCGGATGTCGTTAACCCCAACCTTGTCCTCCCGACCGTACTGACGGAAGCCGGCAAATCGTTTGTGAATCTCGGTTACGGCGATATCGGCGGTGTTATGCAACATACCCAGAAAGACGGATGGTGGAGCGGACACAACGATTATGACTGGAGCAACCAGGATTGGGCAAGTTACTACGCGATCCTTACCGACAACAAGCTCGTGTACGACCGCGCGGTTGAGCTGGACTATGAATTTCACCAGGGTGTTACACTGGTAATGAAGAGCATGATGTTTGGACTGATCACCGATCTTTGGGGTGATGCTCCGTACACCCACGCTCTCCTTGGTGAAGAACTGGGTGAAGGTCTGGAACCTGTTTTTGACGATCAGGAAACTATTTATACCGGTATCCTGGCGGACCTGGAAACGGCGAACACCCTGTTATCAAAAGATGAATCCGAATATACCGGTATCGCCGGCGATGTGGATGTTATTTACGGCGGCGACCCCGCTGCATGGCGCAAACTCGCGAACTCCCTGATGCTTCGTTACTATATGCGTATTTCCACCAAGAAACCTGATGTGGCAAAAGCAGGTATTGAAAAGATCGTAGCAAACCCTTCCCAGTATCCTATCATTACTAGTTCCGGGGAAGATGCAACGATGGACTATACCGGTACGAGTTCGGATACATCCTGGCCGAACAATACTGTCTTCGATGCTTCTGAAAGTAACTTCAGCAGAACGAAGATGGCGGCCACATTGGTGGAGGAACTCCAGGCGCTCAACGATGCCAGACTCGGTGTCTGGGCCAGCAAGGTAAAGATCCCCCTGGTGGTGGATGCGGCATTCCCTCCGGGAACAGACGAGATCGTGGAGATCGATGGTAAACAATACCGCCATCTTTCACCAGACGTGGTCGGCAGCGCAGAAGTAAACACCGATCCAGAGTACGTTGGATTGCCAACAAGCCTGACCGGTCTGCCGGTAATGTACAATCTGAATCCTTCCGCTAACCAGGGTGCGTATAACCCACACGTTTCTCAATTGAGCGACATGTATAAGGATGCATCCGGCGGCTTGCTGAAGGCGCGGTTTTTATCGGCTGCGGAAGTGCACTTTATTCTGGCTGAAGCAGCCCTGAAAGGATGGGCCGCGGGCAATGCGAAGGATCATTACGAAGCCGGTATACTGGCTTCTCTGGAAGCATGGGAAGTTGAAGACTCATACGACGATTATATCGCTCAACCCGATGTCGAGTATTCGGACGGCGACGGTGCCGATGAGAACCTGAGAAAGATCATGACTCAGAAGTGGATAGCCAGCTGGACTGCTGCCACCGAATCCTGGTTCGACTACCGCAGAACCGGTCTGCCTGCCCTTGAAGCGGGACCATCCGCAAAAAGAAGCAAGCTTCCCGTACGTTTCTATTACGGCACCACAGAGTTGTTGCTTAACGCCGATATGGCCGCAACTGCACTGGATAAACTTGTCCAGACTAACTACTCCGGTGCCGATGGCAAGAACAGCGCATGGTCCAAACCATGGGTAATCCAGGGCACAGGTAAACCCTGGGAATAAGAATTTGAATTTTAGGTTTGTCTGAATAGCGGAGAGTTTTCTCCGCTATTTTTTTAGTTTGTGTTGTAATATCAATCCGCCCATGCGTAAAAAATATCTTGCAGTTTTTCTCACCACGTTGGCTCTCGTAGCCTTCATCGGTTATGGTTTTCTCAACGACCACGCAAAATCACCCGGACATCATCACGATCACTCTGATCATTACCATGACGAATCCGGTACTGTAGCGACACCGCTAACGGCGGAATTATTAACACCCGCACCTCATCCAGATCGTGTCATCCTTAACCTCACCGAAAACCCTGAAACGTCTCTTGCCGTCAACTGGCGCACCGACACAACGGTAACGGAAGGTAAAATCGAGTGGGCTGTTGCAACTGCAGGACCCGAATTCCTCGACCAGGTTAGCCATGTTGTCGCCCGTCGTGAACAGTTGTCCGTAAAACACGGCGACGAGCCCCGGGTAGTTGCGGCATATTTTTCAGGAGTCCTGGACAAATTAACGCCCGGTCAGAAATACGTATACCGGGTAGGTGGCGGAGGATACTGGAGCGAATGGTACCAGGTACAGATGCCCGAATCTTCAAAAAAATTATCGTTTATCTATTTCGGTGACGCCCAAAACGATATCAAGTCGATGTGGTCGCGGGTTATCCGCGAAGCTTATAAAACAATGCCACGCATCGATTTTATGTTACATGCCGGAGATCTCATCAACCGGCACGACCGGGACGTGGAATGGGGGGAATGGTTCTATGCCGGAAATTTTATTCATGCAACGGTACCGAGTGTGATGACCCCCGGCAATCACGAATATGGAAAGGGAGTAGTACTATCACCGCAGTGGCGGCCGCAGTTTAACTTGCCGGCCAATGGGCCGAGAGGCCTGGAGGAAACCTGTTATGTGGTGAACTACAGTAACCTGAAAGTGATTTCCCTGGACGCGGAGCAGATAGACGAATCGCCGGTGTATTTGAAAAAACAGGAGTTATGGCTTGATTCCGTTCTGACCCATGATCCGCGGAAATGGACGGCGATCACGTTTCATTACCCTGTCTTCTCAACAAAACCGAACCGCGACAACGAGAACCTGAGAAATCATTTTAAACCACTCTTTGACAAACATAAAGTGGATATTGTGTTGCAAGGCCACGATCACGCCTATGGCAGGGGAATGGTCAGCAATGTTCCGACAGGGAAGAATATAAAGGACGATTCTTCCGGTACCGTCTACGTGGTATCCGTAAGCGGCCCGAAGATGTACGACATATCGGACGATCCGTGGATGCAGCGAAAGGCCAGGAACACACAGTTGTTTCAGATCATCACCATTCAGGATAACAAGTTGTCGTATGAAGCATATACGGCGCACGGTGAATTATACGATGCATTTGACCTGATGAAGTCCAAAACAAAAGTAAACAAGCTGGTAAACCGCATTCCCGGAGTACGCGAGCGGCTTTGACCGGACAGGTAAACATCACAATTCCCCGGATTTTACGTTTGCGTTTTTTGATGCACATTTTACGTGAAGTGAGCGGAAGATATTGAATGGATTGGGGTACTTTTAGACTTGTGTGATATGAAAAAATTTATCTTCATCGTTCTCCTGTTTTGCGCCGGTAATGGATTCCATTCATTCGGCCAGGAGTTCCGGGCGGGTGCAGCGGTTCGTATCATCACACCGGATCCATTGTTGCCGGTATCTGGCGGAATAGGAACCCCGAAAAAGACAACGGAAAAAAAAGGCGACCTCTACGTCCGCGCGATCGTATTTGAGAACGGCACGACCAGAGTAGCCATCGTCAGCATCGACAATCTCGGCTGGTCCGCCGCGCTGGGCGACCGTTCCAGGAAGCTGATTAAAGGTATCCCTCCCGAAAACATTCTCATCGGGGCAACCCATACCCACAGCGCACCGGACGCCTATGCTTTTCCGGATGAAACAGGAAAATCGTATGCGGATCTCGCGTACCTGGACTGGTGTGTAGGGCAGATAGCCGATGCCGTAAACGAAGCGGTCAGGAATCTGAGTCCCGCGTCCCTGAAAATCGCCGTCGGGCAGGCAAAGGGAAAGATCGCTTATAATTATTATGCTGATCAGTTGTATGATCCACGCTGTGGTGTAATACAGGCTGTCGGCGAGTCGGCCGGTAATAAAGGAAAAGTTATTGCTACACTTATAAACTATGCTGTTCACCCGGAGGTGATCGGTTCAGGCAGGGGAATATTAAGCCCTGATCTATGCGGACCGTTGTACGACAGGATCGAGTCCAGGGCCGGCGGTGTGGCGGTTTTTATGAACGGTGCCCAGGGCGGAATGGTCACCGCAGACAACCGGACGGGTGAAGGTAAAGAAAACAACACCTGGGACGAATGTATCCGTATCGGAAACACACTGGCGGATGAAGCGCTGCGTATCGTGGCCGAAGCTCCCCTTCAGAAATCACCAGCGTTATTTTGTGCATCCCGCAAAGTTGAATTTCCGGTAGAATCGGAAATGATGCGTTACATCATGAAGAACTCTCCCATCAGGATGACTACCGGACGCGACGATGCTGTTACCACCCGGCTGAATTACCTCCAGGTGGGGACTGCAAAGATCCTCACGATCCCGGGCGAAGCTCTTCCCAACATCGGTTTTTACGTCAAACGGAACATGGGCACGGAACACGCATTCCTTTTTGGACTTACCAACGATGCCTTCGGATATATGCTTACGAAGGTGGATTTTAACAGCTTTAAACGATACGAATACGTAAGCCGCACCAGCCTCGGCGAAATGACAGGCGAGATCTACATTCATGAGGTGTTGGAATGGATGAAAGAAATGGCAAAAAAGTAATACATGGTTCAGTACCTGATAATAAATAATCTATAAACATTCATCCGATGAACAGACGTTTTATTTTTCTATTGATTGTAGTGTTGTTCCAAAGTGCGATCACCAGGAATACCTATGCACAAAAAGCATTAACACCTGAAACCGCCCTGGACGGCTATATAAACAACGGCGATAAGACCTTCCGGTGGGAATTGAAAGAATCATTCGCATTGGAAAATGTAAAGGCGTATGAATTGTTGTTGACCTCGCAGCAGTGGCATGAATTCGTCTGGACCCATCAACTCACGATCCTTGTTCCGGATCAGAATGCCTATGACGGCGCGTTGCTGTTCATCACAGGCGGCAGCAATAAAAAAGGACTTCCCAACTGGAAAGGAAAAGACGACGGGTTTACAAAAGAACTTGCAAAAGTGGCTGTGAAAAACAAAGGTATTGTAGCCTTGCTTCGCCAGACTCCCAATCAGCCGCTATACGGCGATCTTACCGAGGATGCCCTGATATCTTTTACTCTTCACAATTTTAAAGAAGATGGTGATTATTCATGGCCATTGCTTTTTCCGATGGTCAAGAGTGCCGTCCGCGCTATGGACGCCGTTCAGGAATTTTCGAAACAAACGCTGAACCACGAGGTAAAAAGGTTTGTCGTTTCCGGTGCGTCGAAGCGGGGATGGACTACATGGCTTACAGGAGCGAGCGATAAAAGAGTCGCGGCGATCGCCCCGATGGTGATCGATATCCTGAACATGCCGGTGAACCTGGATTACCAGGTGAAGATGTGGAAAGACTACAGCATCCAGATCGAGGATTATGTAAAGCTCGGAATACCCCAGACGGCACGTTCCGAAAAAGGAGAAGCGATAACCACGATGGTTGATCCCTATTCATACCGGAAGAAACTGACCATGCCCAAGATGCTTTTTATGGGAACGAACGACGAGTACTGGACCGTTGACGCGATCAAACATTATATCGACAGCATTCCCGGCCAGAACTTTGTGCACTATGTGCCGAACGTCGGCCACGATCTCGGCGATAAAAAACAGGCGATGGCTGCCCTCAGTGCTTTTTTCGGTGCAACACTGGCCAATAAACCGTACGCCGTCTGTCTTCCTTCGCTAACCTATTCCAAGAAAGGAATTACATTAAAGGTGAATGCTTCCGCGGACGTCCTGGTTGATGCCATACTGTGGTCTACAAATTCTCCCGATACGGATTTCAGGAACGACAAATGGGAGGGCAAAAGCCTGGCGCTGAAAAAGAAATCAGCGATTGTCACTTCCACGCAGCCTTATCCGGCGAGTGGCTACCGTGCCTTCTATCTCGACCTGAAGTATAAAGACGCCAACGGGGGAGAGTACACGGAAAGTACCAGGATGTATGTCGCCGATAACGACGAAGTATTTGTCAAATAACAGGGAAGTGTGTGTATGCGTATTTCAGGTTTACTTTTCCTATGCTTTTGCAGCTTCGTTGTTTTTGGACAACGGAATGTTGCCGACATCAGGAGGGATTTCCTGGATGCATCCGGCGGTACAGTCATGGTGGCTTCCCATCGGGCAGCCCATAACATCTACCCGGAGAATTCCCTCGATGCCATCCGGGAGGCAATCCGGATCGGCGTCGATATCATTGAAATTGATGTAAAAGTATCTTCCGACGGCGTACCTTTCCTCATGCACGACCGGACTCTCGATCGAACCACGACCGGGAAAGGCGATCCGGAAAACATCACCTGGGAGGAACTTCAGCAGCTATCTATCGTCGATAAGGGAAAAAGAACGGCTTATAAGATTCCCAGCCTGGAAGCGGCGCTGGAGCTGGCCGACGGTAAAATAATGGTGGATCTGGACCTGAAGACCGACAGGATTGAAAAAGTTATCGACGTGGTGAAGCGTACCGATACAAAGGAAATTGTCTTTTTCTTTGACAGCGACTACACCATCCTTCAGCGAATAAAACGATCAGACAGTGAATTGATGATCATGCCCCGAACGCATTCACTGGCCCAGGTTGACTCAGCGAACATGTTATTCGATCCACCCGCTATTCACATTGACTTTTCATTTTACACGCGTGAATGTTCAAACCTGATACGGAGCAGCAACGCGCGGATATGGATCAATGCCCTCGGTGAACCGGACGGCGAGATACGGTTGGGCAAGGCGAAAAAAGCGCTTCAAAAGATTTTGGCAAACGGCGCCAACATCATCCAGACCGATGAGCCACTGTTGCTGCTGGAAGCGCTGGAGAAATACGGGTACAGGCCGGCAACCTCCGTTGCTGTCAACAGATGAATGCATGAAACGGGGAAAGAACTATTTCGTAAGATTTACGATCACCGTGTTGTTCGCGGGTGCTGTCGTTTTAACGGAAGCGCAGGTTGCATCACAGGGAAAATTCCCGATGATCTCCGCGCACCGTGGCGCTTCACGCAACGCCCCGGAGAACACAATAGAGGCTTTCTCAAAGGCGATAAAGCTGGGGGCGGATTTTATCGAGATCGATGTCCGTACAACCGCCGACGGAGCGCAGGTGATCATGCATGACGGATCCCTGAAACGCACGACCGGCCTGGACGCAAAAGTGGAAAGGACAACGCTTGCTTCTATCCAGGAACTGTCGGCCGGCCAGTGGTTCGGCGAAGATTTCAAAATGGCTAAAGTACCGACCCTCGAGGAGGTATGTGAATTTGCGCGTAAGGAGAACAGAACGAACGGGCAGTCGGTAAAACTCTATGTGGATTGCAAGGATATCAATACCGGCGAGGTTGTACGGATCTTAAACCAGTACAGCCTGCTTGACTCGGCCGTATTTTACGGCGATCTGGTTGTGTTAAAGGAGATCAGAAAGTTCTCCGACCGCGCGCGGCTCATGCCGGCCTATCCGGGAAAGGAAAAAATGAAGAAGGTCATACATAAGATCAAACCCTATGCATTCGACGTGTCCCCGTCGGATCTGAACGAGGAAATTATTTCAATGTGTCACATGAACGGTGTGCGGGTCTTTTCGGATTTGCTGGGTGAGTATGATCGTCCGGAAGTATACAGGAAAGCGATTGGCCTGCATGTGGACCTGATCCAGACGGATGACGTGTCAGCGTTGATGAATACCTATAATGAATTCAAAAAAACAATTCCCGAATGAGAAACTTGATTGCATATTGCCTGGTGTTGGCGGGATGTGCCGGTTGTGAACAGCGTGCGGTGATAGACGCGAACCGTTTAGATACGCATCTCGTGTTCCCTTACCAGGATGAACATGTACACGGATCAACAATAGTTGAATTGCCGAATGGAGATCTTATCAGCGCATGGTTTCAGGGTTCTGGAGAACGCTGGGCTGATGATGTACGGATCATGGGTTCGAGAATGGTAAAAGGAGATACGGTGTGGTCTCAGACCTTTGTTATGGCGGACGTTCCCGGGTTTCCCGATATTAACCCCATCCTGTTTATGGATAAGCGACAACGGCTTTGGTTGATGTGGTACCCGGTGCTGGCGAATCAATGGGAGACCTCCCTTCCCATGTATCGGATCAGCGAAAATTACCTTTCGGCGGGCGCTCCCGTCTGGTCCTGGCAGGATGTGCTCTTCGTTAAAGTGGGCGACAAAACGGAAAGAGGTATCCAGCCCGGCGATTCTTTTGTGAAACAGGTTGATGACCAACTGGAGGCCTATGAGTCATATTTTAAGGAATCGTTACTGCCACTCTTACCGGACAGCATGAAACATTCGCTTCTCGGCGAATGGGAGAAATACAAAGTGAAAATGGATAGTCTTTCAAAAGGAGAGAACATGATCAGGGGTGGCCAGGTTAAGGCTGCCCACGAGGAGAAATCTGCACCATTGGGCTATCCGCTGACACGGCGCCTCGGATGGCAGACGAAAAACAAGGCAATCTTTCTGGGAAAGAGGATGATCGTTCCTCTTTATTCAGATGGCTTTGACTGTTCACTCTTTGCGATCTCGGACGACGGTGGCGGCAACTGGGTGTACAGCAATCCGGTTTTGGGTGGAGCAGGTATCCAGCCTACTATTGCCCTCGGAAAGGATAGCTTACTGGTCGCGTATCTGCGCGACAACGGTCCCCCGCCCCAACGGATGCAGCGTACGGAGTCACGTGACAAAGGATTGACTTGGAGCATTCCCAAAGACGACCTCCTGCCTAACCCCGGCGCCGGGTTCGACCTCGTCACGCTTACGAGCGGAGAATGGCTCATGGTATTTAATGACTCTGAAGAGAACAGGCATAACCTTAGTGTTGCGGTATCCGACGACGAGGGCCGGAGCTGGAAGTGGAAGAAGAGTATCGAAAACGATACACGGAAGGAGAAGGCGACATCCAGCCATTACCCATCCGTTGTACAGGGATCCGATGGTCGTATTCACGTATCTTACAGTTATCACCGGGCCGACGTTAAACCGGGCCGAAGCGTGAAACATGTATCGTTTCCTCTGAGTTGGGTGAAGGAATAAACATAAACCAATAAAAACAGTTGACAACGTGACAAAAAACCGTCAGACTATTATCTCTTCGATTATTGTGGCAATGGCCCTCGGAACCGCATGGGCTGTACGTGGCAAGTTTGGTCACGAACAGGGAGCTGCGTGGGCCGGAGCCGTTGGCGGTCTTGCCATGATACTGGTGGCGAAAAGGGCAGACTGGAATAACAAGATATTCAAGGTCGCCCTGGCAAGTGCGTTCGGGTGGGGTATCGGCGGTATGATCAGCTACGGAGTTGTCGTCGGATATGGACGAGGCTCGGACTTCGGGAATGTCTATTACGGATTGCTGATGCTTTTTGTGATCGGCGCACTCTACGGGTTCCTGGGTGGTGGTTTCCTCGGTCTTTCCCTGGCCGACTCGAAAACATCTCCGGTCAGGTGGCATACATTGATAGCATCGATGGTTGGCTTCGGGCTTCTGACGTACGGTTTCCTCATCAATCAGCTGGAGTGGTTGATGACTCCGCCGCGATCGGAACTGTGGGCCGCGTGCCTGGGTGCTGCTATCGCTCTCGCCTGGTATTTGATCCGCGAAAGGCAGACGGCTTCCTTAAAAGTCGCGGCCTTGTCTGCACTCGGAGCAGGTTTCGGCTTTGCATTCGGAAACTTTTTTCAGGTTCTGGGTCATGGATCAAACCTTCCATTCAACTTCTGGAACATTATGGAATATTCCATCGGGTTTTTCGGTGGCTTGGGAATGGCATATGGAACACTTACCTCCGGTTGGCCCGCACAGGCGGAACCGTCTGCCCGGCAATCCAACCTCGTTCCGATCATCCTCGTTTGCCTGCTCATTCCTTTTATTGTATGGGATCAGTCTTTTGTAGCCGATAAGCTCACCTTTATACTGGAGCTCGGCGGCAGCGGCGACACGATTCTTTGGTTTCAGGTGCTGGCCGCCCTGGCTATTTTACTGGTGGCGCTCATCATGCTGCTCCGATACTACAGATCGGCTTATTTTTATTCCGATGTCCGTGGCGTTTTTGTCTTGTATCTGGGCCTCTACACGTTCCTGAGCTTTTTACTCACGGGAATATGGGTGCATCCTGTCGAACAGTACTTGTATCTGGTCAACATCGGCGCGATCCTTTTTATACTGCCATCCCTGAAAAACAACTTTGATGTTAGGGAAGGCCGGCCCGTCAGGTGGTTGCTGTTACTGTTTGCAGTGTTCGCCATTCTTGCCGTGTGCGCGGTGATAGCTATTTATTCGCATGAAGAATTGAAGGGAAGTCAAATCCGCTTTAAATGATAAATGTCGCCGTCATCGGTTTTGGTTTTATGGGCATCACACATGCCATAAACATCCTGCGAAACAAGAATATTACGTTACAGGCAATCATCACGAGGCATCCTGAGAATATCGATTCCAAACTCAATGAGCAAGTCGGAAATTTTTCCGGCGGTTCTCTTGACAGGGAGGCGATCGGCAGGATACCCACCTATACGACCCTGAGGGAATGCGTGAAAAACGAAAAGATAGACGCCGTTCATATCTGTGTTCATTCGGATCTGCACTATGATATGGCGAGAGAAGCCATCGAATACGGATTGCACGTATTGCTGGAAAAGCCTATGTGCCTTCGCCAGGAGGAGGCAAAATTGCTGATACACCTGGCGCACCAGAAAAAAGTTACCCTGATGGTGGCCCATGTAGTCAGGTTCATGCCTGCCTACGTTCGGTTAAAGCAGTGGATTGACGACCGTTCATTCGGGGCGCTGGAATTTATATCGCTTACCCGGTTTACCGGTCTGGCATCCTGGGGACAATGGAAAGAGAAGCAAAAGGATTTTGGGTCGTCAGGAGGCGCGCTTTTCGACCTGGTCATTCACGATATCGATTTTCTCAACTATGTGATGGGTGCTCCCGGAAAGATCAAAGCCATCTGTTATCCCGGCAAGCTGAGTATGCAGGACTATGTGAGTGCATACTGGCAATACGGCGATGTATATGCGAAGATCGAGGGCGGAAATACATTTCATTCGGCGTTCCCGTTCCAGGCCGGGTTTATGGCAAGGTTTGAAAATGCCAGCGTCAACTTTACCAGTATGGAACCCGGAGTTATTCAGGTATGTACAAATGAGGATAGGAAACGTATCCCTATAGCGGATCCCAATGAAGGCTTTTATAATGAGATTGATTACTTTGCTTCATGCATCGAAAATAACACGGAGCCGCTGGAGTGTATGCCGGAGTCGTCACTTCAGACGATCAGGCTGTGTTATGATCATCTGTAACGGAGACCAAGCATATGAAAAAACAATTAGCGATTAACGGAGGAAAAAAAACGGTAAACAAGACCTTTAACTGGCCATTGTTTGATGAACGCGACGTACAGGCTGTGACGCAGGTAGCCGCGAGCGGACTATGGGGCAACCCGGATTGCGGCGGACTGGTCGAAAAGTTCGAGAAGGAGTTCGCCGCTTACTGCGGAAGTAAATACGCTATCGCCTGCGTTAACGGATCGGTATCCCTTCGCCTTGCCCTGATAGCCTCCGGCGTAAGACCGGGTGACGAAGTTATTGTTCCGCCATACAGCTTTATCGCTACCGCGTCGGTCGTGATCGAGTGCAATTGTGTGCCGGTTTTTGTGGACATACAGGCGGATACATATAATCTCGATCCGTCAAAAATTGAAGCTGCCATCACACCACGTACAAAAGCGATCATTCCCGTTCACTTCGCGGGACAGGCCTGCGATATGGATGCTATCATGGCGATAGCGAAAAAGCACAGCCTCTGCGTGATCGAAGATGCGGCGCATGCTCACGGCGGCGAATACAAGGGTAAAAAACTGGGAAGCATCGGTCATGCAGGCTCATTCAGTTTTCAGTCGTCGAAGAACCTGAATGCCGGTGAAGGCGGACTTGTAGTCACCGATGATGACGGACTCTATGAGCTCATGAGTTCACTGCGAAACGTGGGCCGTGTAAAAGGTGGACAATGGTATGAGCACCACTATGCCGGTTGTAACTACAGGATCACGCAGTTCCAGGCTGCTCTGTTATCCGTCCAGCTGAGCCGCCTGGAAGAACAGACGAAGTTGCGCGATGAGAACGGCCGTTACCTGAACGAACTGCTTGCGCCCGTGGAAGGAATCCGGCCATTGACGCGTGGCCATGGTGAAACCCTGCATACCTATCACCTCTATATTTTCCGGTACGACAAGTCGAAATTTAATGGACTGTCGAAGGAAGAATTTTCCAGGATGCTGAACGCGGAGGGCGTGCCGTCGTTTATGGGTTATCCCCAGCCGTTGTACAAACAACCTGTTTTCCAGAAAAAGAATTTTATGTGCTATGCGATTCCCGGAGAAGTCGATTATACTACGGTGCGTTGCCCGGTATCCGAAAACGCCTGCTATGAAGAGGCGGTGTGGATCCTGCAGCACGCCATGCTCGGAACGAGAGAAGATATGCAGCAGTTTGCCGAAGCAATTGAAAAGATCCAGGCTGCGGTTTTATAGCGGATATTGAACAGCAAAAAAAATCTCCTGATACCGTCGCACCAGGAGATGATCATAAATGAATTGAAATAGGTAGTCGGACCGTTACGCAGACTGCTTGGCCACTACGTGTTTTTTACGGTACTCCATGGGAGTAAGTCCTTTGATCTGCTTGAACTGCCGGGCGATATTCTTGCTGTCCGTCAAGCCGAGGTCAAGCGCGATTTCAAAAATGGTCATATCGGTCTCAAGCAGTTTTTGCGTGAACTTTTCGATCCGCTGGTTATAAATATATTCGTAAACCGGGTATCCTGTGGTCATGATAAACCTCTTTTCAAGCGACCGCCTGGAGAGTGGTACCTCTTTCAACACCTGATCTACCTTGAGGTTCTTATCGAGGTTGCCGTGGATGTATTTAAGTGCGCTGACAATGTATTTGTCTTTGCTTGCGAAGATATCGGTTGAATGGCGGGTAATGACCTGTGTCGCCTTGACAATGATATCCGGACCGCAACAGGTTTTTTCTTCGATCATTTGTTCCATAAGCCTTGCCGCTTCGTACCCGCTTTTTTCGGAATCGAGTTCTATGCTGGACAAGGGAGGGTCCGAGAGATCGCAGATCATGTCGTCGTTGTCGACTCCAAGAACGGCTACTTCGTCGGGTATATGTATACCGGCATGACGCGCAGCTTCCGTGATATGATGTCCCTGGTTGTCATCACAGGTCATCAGGGCAATGGGTTTGGGTAGTGATTTGAGCCATTCACTTAAAGCGGATGGCTTGTAATACCACAAGTCCATCGTGCATGGGTCCTGCAGTTCGTAATAGTGAACATCATAACCGGCTTCCTGAATACGTTCTTCAAAACCTTCCGACCGTTCCCGCGACCATACGATATTCTTGAAACCGTAAAATGCAAAATTCTTAAATCCTTTTTTAAGGAAATATTCCGCGCCCAGCCTTCCGGTTTCCCGGTAAGCTCCTGTTATGTTCGGAATGTCTGTAAATCGTTCTTTAAAATCCTGCGCTATTACGGGGATATTCGCCTGTGTGAATTTCTTTACTTCCTCGTCATTGTAAAATTGACCGATGATGCCGTCTGCTTCCCATTCTTTTGCCCATTGCAGAATGCCGTCGATACCGATCGTTTCACGGTAGTATGTAGGCATCTTACAGAAAGTCCAGGGACCATGATCTTTCGAATAACGTGTAATTCCCCGGAGAATGTTTTTGTTGTACTCTTCTCCGAAATCGCTAAGTAAAATAATTTTGATCATCGTATTATTTTTAGGGTAAATGAGTTTCCAATACTGTTTCCAAAATTATAATCAGAGGGTTGTCGTTACAGCAGGCTGACGGACACGTTTTTTTTGATCGTATGTTGAAAGAACGTCGTGTCCTTGAGCTTTTTCAACAGTGATTCACGATCGGATGTATCGAATGTTTTTAGTGGTTTTCTTACCGGACCGCAGTCTACACCGATCAGCGACATGATCTCTTTTCCAGCACCGATGCCGTTGTAGCCGAGAATGATCTTATAAATCGCATCCGCCTCACCTTCAAGCCTGATCACATTTTCAATGTCGCCCGCGTGATGGGCATCGAGCATTTTCCGGTAGATATCGCTCATATAGTTGTAGGTACTTCCCACATAATGCCGGTTTCCGGCCGTGTAAAGCATCATAAAAGCCTCGTCCGTTCCCCAGTAGAGCGAATAGTCCTCCTTCGCATAATGTATGCAATGCTGATAATCCACGATGTCGGTAAAGCTGTTTTTTAGCCCCGCGAAATTGGGAATCCGTTTTGTGGCAATTTCCAGGAAGTCGATCAATGGAAAATCCACGCCGGTAAGGGATGGAATGTTATAATAATAGAAGGCGGTATCGGGAGCGGCAGCCGCAACGAACGCGCATTGATCGATCAGGTCCTCCAGAGATTTGGGCCTGAAATAGAACGTTGCTACCATCGCTATACCATCCACTCCCTGTGCCTGCGCATGTTTAGCCATGTGAGCTGTTTCGTAAAGATTGCAACTTCCGATATGAACGAAAATCTTGAAATCCGGACGGTTCATTCCCTTACGGCATGCAATCCATGTTTCAACAAGTTTGAGGCGCTCGTCCAGACTGAGGGACATACATTCCCCCGTTGTCCCGTTGAGAAAAATTCCTTTTGCACCGGTATGAATACAATGTTCAAACAGGTGCGGAATCCGGCTATAGTCGATCGATCCATCCTTATGCATAGGAGTGAATACGGCATTCAGAATTTCAACAGCGTGCGTTTTCATATGCTGAGGAGGGTTTACGGCTTAAAAAATTTCATATTGAGTATGGGTTCAAGTTGGATATCTCAGGCCCCGTAATCAATGGCGTGCATTATTAAAAAGATGTATAAAAATCTGGTCTTGTCAAAAACTGTTTTTACCTTGGAAGTACGATAAATGATGATGAAGATTGTGTTAGATTTTTGTGAAGGTTCTATGTATGCAGGATAACAACTCTCACCGTTATTGCATTATACCACAGAGTGTCCAAAAACGGATACTTCGCCATGCATTGTGTAAAAATCTTTTTTTGACCGAAATCGGATACGAGGCGAACACTTCGTTCCGTCCTTTTACAAAAAGTAAAATCGAAAAACTCTTCCTGCTCGTCTATATTGCCAGGGGAGAAGGGATATACAGTCGCGGCAAAAGCGTCTTTCGAGTGACGGAGAATGACTTTTTTGTACTGACTGCCAAAGATGCAACTACCCTGGAATCGTCACGGGAGAATCCATGGAGCATTTATTGGGCATATTTTTCGGGAGCGCAAGCTAAAAATCTGGTCACTCACCTCACGGGGAACGAGCCCGGCCCGCGCCAGGCTAAACCACTTGTCGGCCGGGTCGCCCAATTCAATGATATCCTGCATCACCTGGAATTGATGGAAAATATTGAGAACCTGGTTTATGCCAACAGTCGCTTCTACAGCTTCATGTGTTCCTTCCGGCTGATGGTATTATCGTCCCCGAAATACAGTAAGAAGGACGGCGTCATTCAAAGTATCGAATACATGCGTGAAAACATCGGCAAGATCCTTACGCTCGAAGAACTTGCCAATGTCGCAGGCCTGTCTGTATCGCACTACTGCGCCATGTTCAAGCAGAAGACGATGCAAACACCCATGCAACTGCACACGTCAATGAAAGTCCAGCGCGCCTGCCAGTTGTTGCAGAACAGAAACCTTACGATCAAGACAATTGCGTATAACCTGGGATTTTTCGACCAGTATCATTTTTCAAAAGTATTTAAGCAGACGATGGGAGCCGCTCCCAGGGAATTCCGGAACAAGGGTGTCGACGGAAATGTATAATATACTGTCGGACATGGACACGAGGTGAGCGGGTGGTGAAAAATTTTTGAGATTAAAGAATGTCGCATTTTGAGGTATCTTAGCCGCTAAAGGCGCGGTAAGTTATGCTGATCCGGTCAATCTTTATAAGATTTTATTGTCATACAACTAGCAGGATGTGCACGTTACAATCCTGAACAAAACGAACCTATGAAGCACAACACGCTTATTGTATTGCTGATCTTCCTGATTTTTTCCGTTATTTCTTTTCTTACGAATATTCTCGGGCCGTTGGTTCCCGATATCATAGAAAGTTTTGACCTGAGTATCGGCCTCGCCGGATTCTTACCCTTTTCCTTTTTTGTTGCCTACGGGATCATGTCGATCCCTTCCGGTGTACTCATCGAAAAGTACGCGGAGAAATCCGTTCTGGTCGCCGGCTTTCTTCTTGCTACCGTGGCTGCTCTTATGTTTGCTATCTTCCCGACTTTCGAGATCGCCTTATTATCCCTGTTTTCGATCGGCATCGGAATGGCCATGCTTCAGGTGGTTATTAATCCGTTGCTCAGACATGCCGGAGGGGAGGAACACTTTGCGTTTAATTCCGTATTGGCAAATTTCTTTTTCGGTGCGGCATCTTTCCTCAGCCCGTTGCTGTACAGCAGTATGGTGAGCAACATTCATAGCGATAACAACAACGCCATCGTTTTACTTTTTAACAAACTGGTTACACCTGAGTTGAAATGGGTGTCGCTATATTGGGTCTTTGCCCTGACCAGCCTTTGTATGATCGTATTGATCGCTTTTGTAAAGTTTCAGAAGGTGGAATTGAAGGCCGACGAACGGATGGATACCGGAGTTGCCTTTAAAGAACTGCTCCAGAACAAAAACGTGATCCTTTATTTTATCGGGATTTTTTGTTACGTGGGAACTGAACAGGGCGTTGCCAACTGGATGTCGAAGTTCCTGCAACTGTATCACGGTGTAGATCCGTCTACAGGTGGGGCTACCGCTATCTCCTATTTCTGGGGACTCATTACCGTCGGATGCTTCCTGGGATTGTTGCTCCTGAAATTATTCGATAGCAGGCATGTATTGATCGTATTTGCGGCAGGTGGGATTGTGGCGTTAGCCCTGGCCCTGTTCGGGAACACCGGCGTCGCGCTGGTTGCCTTTCCAGCCACCGGCTTTTTTCTTTCCATTATGTGGTCCGTTGTATTTTCCCTGGGGATGAATTCCGTCCCCCATCACCACGGGACATTTTCCGGTATCCTGTGTACCGGTATCGTCGGCGGCGCCGTGATGCCCCTTGTGATCGGAGGTATTGCAGAACTGACCGGGCTCAAGTTAGCGATGATTGTTCTTTTTTTAACCCTGGGCTACATCCTGAGTATCGGTGTCTGGGCGAAACCGCTGATTACCAATGCTACGGTGAAAAGCTGGAGAGAGATATTCAAAAACACCCCGCAATCATAAAATGGCCTGATGAACTCACTTCCCATTATCGATATACTGATCATTGCTGCTTACCTGCTGGGTATGGTAGCAGTGGGCATTTATTTTTCAAGGAAAAACAACAGCACGGATCAGTTCACAAAAGCGTCCGGCCATATTCCCGGATGGGCGCTTGGCTTAAGTCTCTATGCTACATTCCTAAGCAGCAATACGTTTCTGGGCGTTCCAGGTAAGTCCTTCGGCAGTAATTGGAACTCTTTCGTCTTTAGTCTGTCCATGCCGTTGGCTGCCTGGATAGCGGCAAAGTTCTTTGTCCCCTTTTACAGGAAGAGCGGTGAGATCAGCGCTTATACCCACCTTGAACACCGGTTCGGACCGTGGGCAAGGACGTATGCCATGCTTTGTTTTTTGCTCACCCAGCTGGCCAGGATGGGTTCGATATTTTTCGGTATCGCCCTGACCCTTCAGGCGCTTACAGGTATAGACATGCGCACGATTATGGCCGTTAGCGGAGCATGTATTATCGTGTACACTATGCTCGGCGGAATGGAGGCCGTTATCTGGACAGAGGTGGCGCAGGGAATTATCAAAACAGTCGGCGCTGTGGTCGTCCTCGGTATCGTGATCGTCGAAATGGAAAATGGTTTTTCCGATATCATTACTATAGGTGGTAACGACGACAAGTTCAGCCTGGGAAGCTTCAGTTTACTGGACTTTAATACATCTACCTTCTGGGTTGTGTTCCTGTATGGATTTTTTATTAACCTGAATAACTTCGGTATCGACCAAAACTACGTACAGCGCTATCACACGGCCAAGAGCGAAAAAGAGGCTGTCCGAAGTGTCTGGCTTTGTGTGTACTGGTACGTGCCGGTTTCCCTTGTTTTCTTTTTTATCGGAACGGCGCTTTATGCCTACTATCAGCAGCATCCCGAACTTATTGAGTCGGTAAAACAACAGGTGTCCATCGACAAGGGTATCCCCGTTACGGCCCTTACAGCGGCGGACTATGGCGACAAGGTGCTTCCTTATTTTATGGTCACAAAAGTACCCCACGGTTTACTCGGATTGATCATAGCAGCCATCCTGTCCGCCGCTATGAGTACGATCAGCAGTGGAATGAACAGCAGCGCAACGGTGTTCCTGAAAGACATCTATCAGCGATATATCGACAAGTCCGTTACGCCGCGGAAAGAGTTGCGGGTACTGTATATTTCAACAGCCACTATGGGATTGCTGGCGATCCTGACCGGAATCGTCATGATCGGTGTAAAGAGCATACTGGACCTTTGGTGGCAGCTCGCGGGAATATTTGCAGGCGGGATGCTTGGATTATTCCTGCTGGGTATGATCAGCAAAACAACAGGCAATGCCGTTGCCAAACTTTCCACCCTGATTGGAATTCTTGTCATCCTCTGGATGACTTTTTCCGCTCTCCTGCCCGATAAGTACGCCGCATTCAAAAACCCCCTTCACCTGAATATGGTCATCGTAGTGGGCACACTAACGATTTTTTTATGCGGGGTCCTGATCTCGCGGATTAAAGGTTCTGAACCTCATTAATGATCGTATGATGCGTCACGGAAGCTGGCAAGACAGTTTGACACTATTGCTGCTATTGTGCGTGGCGTGCGATACTAAAAATCAAAACGAAGCCATGAAGGAAACACAACTCACGAATACCCCTTACGGACATACCTTAAATTCCACGCAGGTATTTTCTCCCGACGGTCGATGGATATTTTACGATACACGTAACGAGGATACACACATTGCCCGGACAGGCAGTATTGAAAAAGTTAATGTGCTGACAGGGGAAATTGCCGGAGTGTATCGGACGCAAAATCAAACGGCATCCGGGCCAGGCGTTGGTGCCGTGGCTTGTCACCCGGCGGAGAACAAAATAATCTTTATTCATGGACTGCTTAATTCTTCCGCGGAGCGTCCCTACGGATTCACCAGGCGTTTTGGTGCGATAGTCGAAGGCGGACAGCCTGGCTTTTTTCATGCGGAAGCGCGGGTGGTCCGGGAGCCGCTGATCGCCGGCGCACTGCGGGGAGGTACGCATGCGCATAGCTGGAGCGGTGATGGACAATGGATCAGCTTCACCTACAACGATTTTTTGATGGAAGCATTGGAAAAACAGGGAGAAGGGGTCAAAGACCTGAGGACAATCGGTGTAATGGCGCCCGTAAACGCGGTTACTGTACAGCCGGAAGACGATGAAAATTTTTCGGGAGCTTATTTTTCCGTCTTAGCTGCTACGGTTACGGAGAATCCAACGCCTGGAACGGATGAAATATCACGCGCCTTTGATGAGTGCTGGATCGGCGGGTCAGGTTACATCAAACCCGATGGCACCGTTCAGAGGCGGGCTATCGCCTTCCAGGGAAATGTAGTTACGCCGGATGGTACCGTGGTTACGGAAGTGTTTGTGGCTGACCTTCCTGAACAACTCCGTGCCGCCGAAGGAAAACCCTTGCAAGGAACGCCGGTAACAAGACCTAATGTCCCCGAAGGTTCGCGCCAACGCCGGGTCACATTTCTTTCATCACGCAAGTACCCCGGTATTCAGGGACCGCGAACCCGGCTGCGTACCGCCCCGGACGGAAGTTCAATATATTTTCTGTCGAAAGACGACAATGGAGTGGTCCAGGTCTTTTCGGTACCTACCCTGGGAGGATCCATTCGGCAGGTCACTGCTCTCGAACATTCCGTTCAGGCGCAGTTCAACGTTAGCCCTGATGGTCGCAGGCTTTCCGTCATTTCCGATAATAGTGTCTGGATGGTTGATGTGTCAGGGGGAGTGGCGACGAGGCTGACAGAGAGAAGCTCCGACGAGGATGCACCCGTCGGAGGCGCTCTATGGAGTTATAATGGAAAAGTGCTGGTGTTCAATCGCTACGCCGGCGGGCATTCCGGCCGGTATCTGCAAATCTTCAAACTGGAAAACTCCGGCTTATAGCTGCCGGGTGGGCTTACGTTATAGTGAGAAAGGAAACACGCACGGTGGTACCTTTACCCGGTTCGCTTTCGATGTCAATTTTTCCATCCACTTTTTTTACCATGTCCTGGCATATCTTTAAACCAAGACCCAGCCCTTTCTCCTGTTTCGTTCCTTTTTCGGAAGCATAGTTTCCGGAAAGAATATGTCCGACCCGGTCCTTTGTCATACCTCTTCCGCTGTCTTCCACGGTTATAATGTACCGACCGGGTTGCTGCTGTGTTTTGATCCGGATGAAGCCGGTCTGTGTAAATTTTATGGCGTTGGATATTACATTCCGCAAGGTGATGGAGATTATTTCGCGGTCACACTTCAGGATCCTGTTTTTGTCAAGGTCAAGAGAAATCTCCAGCGCTTTCTCCGCACACGAGCCTTCATACACCGTCAGGATCTCGTCCAGTATTTGGGGAACATCCACCTCTTCTATTGTGGGACTGATCGTATCAAAGTTATTCCTAGTCCACAGTAAGGTTGTATCCAGGAATTCGAGGAGGTGAAACGTCTTCCTGATCAGCGTTTTTACACTTTCCGTATATTCTTCCTCGGATAGAGATCCTTCATCGTAAAGCAGGAGAACGGAGTACAGGTTGCTAAGCGGCATACGAAGATCATGACTCAGAATGGATAAGGTCCGGCTCTTATTTTCATTCAACCGTCTCAGCTCTTCCTTGCGAACAACCTCTTCATTAATATTGACAAAAGCGACAAGGTGAATCGGTCCGGAAATGGATGCTTTCACTTCATACCACAGGTCGCCCTTCTTTTTTGTGCTTATCCTGGCCTTCAGAATAATGGAATCCTCGTGCTTGAGCAGATGAAGCGACCGCTCTTTCCAGGCATTTATTGTTTCTTCACGGTAAGCGGGGTCGGGATAGGCTTTTTCAAACCAGTCGTCCAGCGTCGGGATTTCCGCGATGGTATACCCGATCTCATCCTTGAATTTTTCATTGACAAACAAGTTCACCCGTTTGTCGTTTCTCCACTCTGATACAAGAAAGGGGTATGGAAGAAAATTCAGGACTTTTTCAATACTGATTCTTTCCAGGCCCAGCATGGTATTGATTTTGTCCATAGTCGTCTGTTCAAATCATTTCAGGATTCGGAATAAATACCGGTTCCCGAGAAAATACCAGTTGGCTTTATATATTACCCTTAAAATAGTACATTAAGTTAACAGTGCGAAATCCTGTAAAACTGACGAAAATTACGTTGCCAGCTGAGATTGATCAAGATGGCGGTAGTTGAATTCCACGGTCCGACACTGATTTTAAACGACCTGATGTCATCAATATGAACAGAGTAATCCTGATCACCGGCAGCACCAGCGGTATCGGCCTCGGTATCGCACGAAGGTTTGCTGCCAACGGCGATTCGATATCTTTTCACGGCCTTGAATCCAACGGCGAAGAAATTGCTTTGTCCATCGGGCGGGAGTTTGATGTGCCTGTTTATTATTCCAGTACAGATCTGTTAGATGTCGGTTCAATTGAGACACTGATCAATGAAACGCGGAGCAGGCTTGGTCCCATTGATGTACTCGTAAACAATGCAGGTATCCAGCATGTGTCCGCGATAGAGGATTTCCCCATAGCCCAATGGGATCATGTCGTTGGCGTAAATCTCAATGCCGCCTTTCACACGACACGATTGGTGTTGAGGGAAATGAAAAAGGCGAAAGGTGGCAGGATCATTAATATTGCGTCTGTACACGGTCTGGTAGCTTCCGAATTTAAGGCTGCTTACGTATCGGCCAAACACGGACTGATCGGGCTCACGAAAGCGACGGCGCTGGAAGGTGCAATGCATGGTATTACGGCCAATGCCATTTGTCCAGGCTATGTCGTTACGCCGCTGGTAAGAGATCAGATAGCAAGCCTGGCGAGGGCACACCGGATGTCCGAAGGTGATGTTATTGAAAAGATCATGCTGGCGAAACAACCGGTCAAAAAATTTGTAACGACTGATTCCATCGGCGCATTGTGCGTGTTTCTGGCTTCAGACGAGGCCGAACTGATCACCGGTGCCGCGATTCCAGTCGATGGCGGCTGGAGTGCGCAGTAGCAGTGTCACGAGTTCTCCGGATTTTGTAAGTTTATCCTATTAACCCCATAACCATGAAGCTCCCCATTTTGCGAATCTGCCCTTTATTATTATCGATCGTGCTGATTTTTTCCGGCTGTAAGGAGAAAAAACCTGCGGAGGTGGCTGTGACAGACGGAGTCAACCCGTCGGTGGACTGGAAACTCGGCATTGCCTTCTGGACTTTTCACACGTTCAGTCTTCCCGAGGCGTTGGAAAAAATAGACAGTTCCGGTGTCGATATCGTGGAAGCACCCACATTTTTCAAGTCGGGCAGTGCGTTAAACGATTCGCTTATTGGCGACCTTTCGCCCGCGGGAATAGAACAGGTTAAAGGGCTTTTCAGGCAGCGTGATATTACGGTTGAGTCGATGTACATCGGAGGTGACAATACAGTCGAAGCCTGGAAAAAACAATTTGACATAGCAAAGGAGCTGGGAGCAAAATTTGTGACCGCTGAGCCACCTGTTACATTGTGGGACGAAGTCGACAGTCTTGCGGGCGTGTACGGAATGAAGGTTGCGATCCACGAGCACTGGAAAGGTGTGAGCGCTTACTGGCACCCGGACTCGGTGCTCGCTGCGATAGCGGGTCATCCGAATTTTGGTGCGTGCGCCGATCTCGGTCACTGGCCAAAGAGCGGCGTCGATCCTGTTGAAGCAGTAAAAAAACTGGAAGGTCATATCATCGCGATTCACCTCAAGGATATCGCTGAATTCAATAACCCCAAGATTCAGGATGTTCCTGTAGGTACAGGTGTCGTGGATTTTCCGGGAGTGTTTGCAGAGCTCAAAAGGCAGAACTTCAAAGGACCAATTTACATTGAGCGGGATGCGGAAGATAAACCCAGTAACCTTCCGTCAGTTTTCCAGACCATCAAATATTATAACGACCAGCTCTCGAAGTTAAAATGATCAGGCGTTGAGCCGGGTATTCGTGTAGCGTATGCCTTAACAAAACAGAAAATGAAAAACGCGGCTGCAATTGTTTTTTTCACCCTGGTCACCGGCCATACCTTTTGCCAGGATAAGAGAATGATCGATGAGATCAGGTCGCATTCCATTGGAACGGCTGTATGGTGGGCCGGCCACAACAGCTGGATTATCAAATCCGGTGACGTGGTGGTTGCCACGGATCTATACCTGGAAAATGACGGCCGTATTGAACCCGCGCCGGTTACGCCGGAACAAATCGCTTCGGAGATTGATATCTCTTTTGTCACACACGCGCACGGGGATCATTTCAACGAATATACATCGAAAGTACTCCTGGAGAAATCATCCTGTATTTTCGTGATGCCGGAAAGCTGCCTTCCCGTAGCCCGTAAACTCAGGATACCTGACAACCGGATTGTTGTAGCGAAGCCTAGAGAATCGTTTGTCGTGAAGGGTGTCGCCGTAGATGCATTACGCGCAATTCATGGAAATGCCAATTTCGCCGTCTACTATGAGGCAAATCTGCAGGATTGCGGGTATGTGATTTCCGTCGGTAAGAAAAAATTCCTTCAGCCCGGCGACTCCTATCTGCTGGAAGATCATTTGTTTTTGAAAGATATCGACGTCCTTTTTTTCTCGCCGACGGAACACAATATGTATATAGACCGCTCAGTGTTTCTGATCAATGCGCTGGAACCGGACTATATATTCCCACAGCACCATAGCACTATCGCTGTGGAAGAAAGTAACCGCTTTTGGGCTAAGGGTTATCCGGATGAAGTGATGATCAGGTTAGGTCGACCGTTGAGAGACAGGTATCACATCCTCAGGCCGGGTGATAAGTGGTCTATTGAGTGAAGCTATTGCCAGCATGGTGGAAAAGCAGGATGGTTAAAACACAAACGAGTGGTAACAATCACAGCACTTCTTTAAAAAAATTATGGGAATAATGGTACTTCGGTTTTTTAATGTTCTGCTTGCCGCGTTGGTGGCCGGTACGGTGTTCGGTATTTTTATGGGATGCAATCCCATGGATCTTACATACCAGGGGTATCTCGAGCAGCAACAACTATTGATCCGGAGCCTCAATGTGGTGATGCCTGTTTTGGGCTGGATCACAATTCTGCTGACATGCGTTTCCGCGTATTTGCAACGGGATAACAAAAATATCTTCCTTGCCTTGCTTCTGGGAGCCGGATTTATGGTCGCAAGCGGAATCATAACAAGGGTAGGGAACCAACCGATCAACAGTATTATCATGACGTGGAATCTTTCCTCGCCCCCGGACAACTGGAAGGAACTCCGGGACGAATGGTGGACATTTCACACGGTGAGGATGTATGCGGTCCTTATTTCGTTGGCTTTGATAATCTGGGCCAGTATTAAAAAGTGATCGCTGCTAACGCTGAAGTATCCGGTGAATATTTATTATACGGTTGTATTTTTTTGCCAGTTACAATCGAATGTACTGGTTCGGGTGACTGGTCCTGTTTCGAATCTGTGGACGGTTGGTTCTATTTTTCATTGTGTGAGCAGCAATCTTATTGGGAATAAGGGTCGGACATCCCTCTTCTGAATTTCTGATCTATTCTAGATGATGACTGTTACGAACGTAATTACTGAGTTTTTCGGACTTTGAATGTTTCCTCGGTTGTACGTTCAAAACATTAGGGAATGGGAGCGTTTATCGTTACCTTACTTGTCATTCCTACATTTTCGTTCGGATGGTTGACATCTGTGAAAAAAAAGTTATCAGTAACGGCTAAAAAGAAAAAACCAGTCGTCAGGAAAAGACCAGACAGGAAAGTATCACTAGCTGGTGAACACATCGTGCCCGATCTTACGATTCCGGCGGATAAGCGTCCGAAACCTTTTCCTATAGTTGGCTTCGGCGCTTCGGCAGGCGGCCTGGAGGCATTCATGACGTTGCTCAGCAATCTGGACTCCAATCTGGGCATGGCTTACGTTCTCATTATGCACCTTTCCCGAAAGCAGAAAAGTGCGCTGGCGCAGATACTACAGGCCAAAACGCAAATGCCGGTCCAAACGGTAACCGATGGAATGGAGGTGATGGCCGACAACGTCTACGTAATTCCACCGAACACTTTTATGAGTTTGGTGGATGGACATCTTACACTGGCGCCACGAACATTTACTTCCGTCGGTAATTTTTCCATTGATTACTTTTTGACGGCACTGGCATCGGTTTATAAGAATAATGCCATTGGTGTAATTCTATCGGGTACCGCGTCGGATGGAACGTTGGGTTTAAAAGCCGTTAAAGCGGAGGGCGGAATTACGTTCTCACAGGATGAGTCGGCCGAATTTTTCGGGATGCCGGGACATGCATTTGATTCCGGTTACGTGGATTTTAAATTACCACCCAAAAGAATTGCCGAAGAACTTGCCCGTCTTGTTAAGTCACCGTATACAGTATTGCCTTCGGATAAAATTGAAGCTGTACACGTTGCAGAACTGAACGGGCATCGCGATGACCTTAGAAATATATTGTCGGTCGTTAAGAATAAACTGGGTATTGATTTTTTCAATCAATACAAACACGCCAGTATTTACAGGCGAATTATCCGGCGAATGGTATTGAATAAATTTGAAAACCTGGCGGAGTACTATTCCTTTATCAAAACGAATGCCAGGGAGGTAGATCTTCTTTACGACGACTTTTTGATCAATGTAACGCATTTCTTCCGTGATCCTGAATTTTATGAGATCCTTATAAATAAGGTGTTTCCTGAGTTTCTCAAACGGGGTCAACCGATAAGAATATGGGTTGCAGGTTGTTCGACGGGCGAAGAGGCTTATTCGATCGCGATCAGTTTGATCGAGTTTCTGGAAAAGAAGGGTCAGAATCTTCTCATACAAATTTTTGCATCCGACCTGGACGGTGCCGCCATTGAGAAGGCACGTGCGGGAGTCTATCCGGTGAGTGCCCTTCAGCGCGTTTCCTCGGAACATCTAAAACGTTTTTTCAGGAAACTGGACGGACATTATCAAATCGTAAAGTCCGTTCGTGAAATTTGTATCTTCTCTCAGCACAATTTGCTTTCCGACCCGCCTTTTTCCAGGATGGACCTGATCAGTTGCCAGAATGTGTTGATCTACCTGGAAGCACAACCACAGAAGAGAATATTACAGTCATTTCACTATGCCTTGAACGCCTCCGGTTTCCTTTTTTTAGGTAAGTCGGAGACAACAGGAGCCGCGAGCGACCTGTTTGAACTGAATGACAAAAAAACAAAACTCTACTCGGCCAAACCGACAACATCACCCAGGCCCAAGTTCAATCCCTCCGTTTCGGCATTCGTGTTACCGCATATCGTGAATTCATCCCCCGGACAGCAACCGGAAGTTACGATTGAGAAAGTCATGAGCCAGCTCATGTTGTCTCGTTTCGTACATCCGAGCGTCGTAGTGAACAAGAATATGGTGATCATCCAGTTTTTTGGCATTACATCCCGTTATCTGGCACCTGTCACGGGGAAAGCAAGCTTTAACGTCTTAAAGATGATTCGCGAGGATCTGGTAGTCGATCTGCGCAGCCTTGTTCAGCAAGCCCGTAAAACCGGGAATGTCGCGGTGAAGGAAGGTATCCTGGTTTACAACGACAAAATTCCACAGAAAATAAACATCGAGGTGGTTCCCAGAATAACGAATGGAGATATTTACTTTCTCGTCGTATTTAAAGAACGTGCTGTCGTCCAGATCCAGGGGACTTTGGATGGTAAACTGTTACAAACCGGTATCGGCCACGAGCGTGCGACCATCTCAAAACTGAAAGCGGAATTGGTTCAGTCCAAAGAAGTCATCCGTACGACAAGCGAAGAGTATGAAACGACCTATGAAGAACTGCAGGCAAACAACGAGGAAATTCTGTCATCGAACGAAGAACTGCAGAGCGTAAATGAGGAACTGGAAGCTTCGAAAGAAGAGCTGCAATCTGCCAATGAAGAGCTGACAACGATCGTTGAGGAATTGTCTCAACGGAATATTCAATTGAAGCAATCCCAGACCTATGCGGAAGCGATCGTGGAAACAATGCACAATCCGTTGCTCGTATTGACATCCGATTTTAATGTCCGGATGGCAAACAAGGCCTTTTATGATGCCTTCGGACTTACACCAGAAAACACGGAAGGTCACTATGTGTTTTCCCTGAGTGAAGGCAATTGGGATATACCCCAACTCCGGGAACACCTGAAAGACGTATTACCTAAGAAGACAAATTTCAAGGAATTTGAAATCAAACATACCTTTAGCGAAATAGGCGAGCGCGAATTGATTGTGAACGCTTACCGGCTTAAACAGGGCGATAATCCAAAAGAATCGTTGATCCTGCTGGCCTTTGATGACATAACGAGAAGAACCCTCGCGGAAGCATCATTGCAAAAGAGCCAGGAGCAGCTCAAACTATCGTTGATCGGGGATTCAATAGGAACATGGTGGTGGAGCCTTCAAACCGGAGAGATGAAATGGTCCAGGGAAAACGAACTGTTGAACGGTATGAAGGCAGGCACATTTCAGGGACTCTACAGGGATTGGGAAAACCTGGTTCACCCCGACGATATATCGAACCTGAAGGAGGCGATTAAAAACTCCTTCTACGAACGCGTGCCCATTGAAGTTGAATACCGAATCGTATGGCCGGACAACAGTGTTCACTGGATGTTATCCAAAGGCCACCCGTATTTTGATCCGTACGGTCAGCCGGAACGAATGATCGGAGTGAGTATGGATACGACGGAGAGAAAGATGCAGTCAGAGAACCTGGAGAACCAGGTGGATCTCCGTACAGCCGAGCTGCAAAAAGCCATGGAAGAGCAGAGAACGGTCAACGATCAACTTAAACAATTTGCGTTTATTACCAGTCACGACCTTCAGGAGCCTCTCCGGAAAATTCAGATCTTTTCCAACCGCATGTCAAATCCTGAAGCGAACCTGAGCAGTTATGCTAAGAAGTATGTCGATAAAATCAACGCGTCTGCCCTGAGAATGTCCACGCTACTGAAGGACCTTCTTAGTTTTTCAGTTCTGGTCAACACGGATGTGACGACAGCTAATCGGGTTGATCTGAATTTCCTCCTCAAAGATGTCATAAACGATTTTGAATTAGTGATCGAAGAAGCCGGTGCCGTTGTAAATCTTGGCCCACTTCCCGTTATTACTGCAGAACCCGCTAAGATGAACCAGCTTTTTCATAACCTGCTGAGTAATGCGTTGAAGTTCTGTACGGATAAGCCGATCATCAATATTACATCCGCTGATGTTACAGAGGACGACTTCCGTGAATATCCAGAATTGAAAAAAGAGACTCATTATATCGCTATCCGCGTCGAGGATAATGGAATCGGATTTGATCAAAAATATGCCCGGCAGATTTTTACCCTTTTTCAACGGTTGCGCGACAAAGTTGGAGTGGAAGGAACCGGCATGGGTTTGGCGATCTGCAAAAAGATCGTAGAAGATCACGGCGGATTGATTTTTGTAAAAAGCGTGGCAAACGAAGGTGCGACGTTTACGGTATACCTTCCCGCTGAAATCATTGACGAACCAAAAATGGAGCTCATAGCCTCATGATTTCAACCGACACTTTAAAGCAGTTAACCGGAAATTCATTAATTTAGTCCGGTTAAAACAGAATTCACATGAATGCTTTTTCCAGAAGCTGGATGATCACCAGGTTGACCTTCGGCGTCATTAATAAAGACCGCGAGTTGTTATGGTTCGCCCTTTTGTCGTTCATTTTTTCAACCTTGTTTGCAATCGCCATGATCTTCCCGTCCATCATACCGACGTTGATGGAGAGCGACTTTTCGCAGGACTCCCTTCAGTTTTTTGAATACCTGATGATATTTCTCACGTATTTCGGCCTCGCCTTTATCGCAACATTTTTTAACGTATGTGTGGTATATACAACAAAAGTCAGGTTCGAAGGTGGTAATGCTACCTTCGGAGAGAGCTTCACGTTTGCGTTGTCAAAACTCTACCTCATATTTCAATGGAGCCTTCTGTCCGCGACCGTTGGATTGCTCCTTCGTATCCTTCACAACCTGGCTTCAAGCCTCGGTAAGGTTGGCCAGCTCGTTGCCAACATCCTGATCAGCCTGCTCGGAATGGCCTGGAGTATCGTTACTATTTTTGTCGTACCGGTTTTGGTTTATGAAGGAGTTGGGCCTATTGATGCGATCAAAAAATCCACGGAAGTGATCAAACGTACCTGGGGAGAAAGTCTTATCAAAACCATCGGGCTGGGACTGGTTCAATTCTTTGTATTTATGATCATCATTGTTGCCTCCGGGCTCCTGACCTATATGCTGGCATCTTCACTGGATGTGACAGGAGCATTGATCGGGATTTCTGTTGGCTTGCTGTTGTTGTTGCTTACAGGACTGATCTTTACAGTAGCCAGTACTATCTTCAATACCGCCCTCTATGTATACGCCAATGCGCATAAAGTTCCGGATGGATTCAGCGAAGACGTAGTCAGGAACGCTTTCAGGCAAAAATAAACTGCCGGTAAGATCGGAAACGGGTGGTTCGGGACCGGATATATCAGGATGAGGAACCGGGATCGGAAAGTTCCTGTTCCGGTTGCCTGAATTCTCTTTCGCTTTTTGCGATTACAATGGTAGCCACTCCGTTTCCGATAAGATTCGTGATCGCCCTTGCTTCGCTCATAAATTTATCCACACCCAAAAGGAATGCAAGCCCCTCGATGGGGATCTTGTGAAGCGTGGTCAGGGTGGAAGCCAGCACGATGAAGCCGCTACCGGTCACACCTGCAGCTCCTTTCGAAGTGATCATCAGTATGCCGATAATGCTGAACATTTCCCCTGCAGTAAGGTGGACGTTGTACAGTTGGGCGAGAAATATCACAGCCATCGAGAGGTAGATGGATGTTCCATCGAGGTTAAAGGAATAGCCGGTCGGGATCACCAGGCCTACAATAGATTTATGACATCCCATTTTCTCCAGCTTTACCATCACCGAGGGCAGCGCGGCTTCCGATGAAGATGTTCCCAGTACGATCAACAACTCCTCTTTAATGTACTTCAGGTAGTCAATGACATTGATCTTGTAAAAACGAAGGATCGCACCAAGGATCACAAAGACGAACAGAAACATCGTAATGTAAACGCTGACCATTAGTTTCCCGAGGGGAATAAGGGTCTGTAGTCCGAATTTGCCGACGGTAAAGGCCATGCCGCCGAATGCTCCGAGCGGTGCCAGGTACATCACATATTTCAATCCTAAAAAAACCAGCTTTGAAGCGCGCTCCAGAACCCGGATGATAGTGGCACGGTGCGAAAGGAAATTAAGTACGATACCGGTCACGAGCGCGACGGCTAATACCTGTAACGTGAAGTTGGCAAGGAAAAAACCGTACCAGTCGAACGCCTCCGGTGCGCGTGTGTATTTGCTGGCGTCCTGGATCGGCAGACCCGTTTTATCAATATTGCCGGGCTTAATGACCAGGGCAACCACAATTCCGATCGCTAACGCCACCGTTGTGATCACTTCAAAATAGACAAGCGACTTAATGCCGATGCGCCCCACTTTCTTTAGGTCGCCCATACCACTGATCCCCAATACAATGGTGAGGAAAATGATAGGGGCAATAAATACCTTGATGATGTTGATAAAGGTCTTTCCAATGATTTCTGTTTGGATGGCTTTATCAGGATAAAAGTGCCCGAGCCAGATTCCGGCCAGGATGGCGATCAAGACCCAGAACGTAAGGTTGGTGATTATTTTTTTTACATTCATGCAGGCCTGAATATGCTTCTTTTTTTTCTAATGCGGGAATATCCGGGCGTTTGAAAATATGGTATTTTCGGAACATGTGGAATTGTCCGTTATGTGGTCAGGCTTTTGCCCGGATAAACCAGGTTCACTCCTGTATGGATCGGTCGTTGTCGGAATTTTTTGAAGGGAAAGGGGAGCACACCTTATCCCTGTTCCGGGATTTTGCCGGGTGCTTCCGGGAGCTGGGAGATATAACCATTCATCCCACCAAATCGATGATCGCATTCGCCGCGACCAGGCGGATCGCCTACGTTATCCGGTTAGGGAAAAATTTTATAGATGTCGTCTTTCCTTTTGATAGGCCATACGAGGACAACCTGTGTTTCCGGAAGATCGCGCAGGTTCCGGGTACCAGTCAGTACAATCATCACCTTCGCCTGGAAAACAAAGATGACATTAACGCCGAGGTACGACGTTTTATGAAGATGGCTGTTGAGAAAGGAACTTAACAGGAAGGCTATTTTTTATAGAACTTCCACGAGCTTTTAAAATCACGGGTTAAAGGTTGTTTGGTAAGCAATGCCCGTACCATCTCGACAGGCATACTGTTTTCCTGCATCACGGCATCGTGAAATTGTTTTGGCGTCATCTTTCCCCCATCGACAAGCTCCTTCTTGAGGGCATAGAACTGTAGCGCCCCCGTCATGTAGGCGAGTTGGTATAAGGGTCCGTAATCCGCCGTAAATGACCTGCGGACTTCGCCTTCTGCATTGGCGCGTTCATGACCCACACGGTCGACGAGGAAGTCGATACATTGCTGTGGCGTCCATTTTCCAAGATGATAGTTCAGGGAGAATATAATTCGTGCGCACCGGTGCATTCTCCAGAACAGCATTCCGATCCGGTCTTCGGGCGATTGTGGGAAGTTCATATCCCAGAGCACCATTTCCCAATAAAGCGCCCACCCTTCGATCCAGAACGGCGTGTAGTAGTTACGGTAGACCTTGTAACGGTTAGCCATAAACTCCTGAAGGTGGTGTCCCGCAATCAGTTCATGATGAACGGTAGCCCTGGAGAAGTGAGGATTGTTTCCCCTCATACTCATCATCTTGTCCTGATGAGCCATCTCGTCCGTGGGATAGGAGATCTGCAGAACTTCCCCGCCAAGGAAAAAGGGACTGATCAGCTGCTGCTTTGGCGGAATCATTTCCATTCGCCACGATTCTTCTGCAACCGGCGGGATCGTGATCAGGTCGTTCTTTTTCAGAAAGTCGACGGACTCGTTGTAAAGTTTTAACATCGCCTCAGGCTGATAGCCGGCTTTCACGTAGGATTGCTTTACTTTCTCCTGAGCTTTCCTCCAGTCGTCGCCGAATCCCATTTCCCTCGACGCCTTAAGTAGTTCGGCATCGCACCAGGCAAATTCCTTGTTCGCGATCGCCACAAGATCCTCCGGCGTATAGGGGATCATTTCAAATTGCAACAGGCGAAGCAGCTCCTCGCTGCCGATAGGGTTACCGATAATTCCGCTTCCATCATCTTTCGGTAGAGTCGACGGGTCAACTTTCTTTTTGACTGATGCGGCATATTCCGTCAGTGCGCTGTCCAGCTGGTGGTAAGGTTTTGTTACCCACCATGTGAATTCGGGGTCATAACCGTTATAAAATTCAAAAACACTTTTGATTGCAGCCTGATGTCCCTTGATAATTCCTTCGGCACGCCTCACCTGTTTTCGCGTCAGAAGGGGCTCGCCTGAAATTTTCGCCGATGCCAGCTTTACCGTTTTCAGAACGTTGTTCAGCGTGCCGGCTACTTCGGCACTTTGTAAATGAGCGCCGCGGCGGCGCATTTTTTCAAGTTCGTACAACGGTTCACCGTACGCGACGAACTTCAGAACGGCAGTGTATTCTTTTTCTTCTTCTGTAAGCAGACGTATTTCATTCTCCAGGTTTCTTTTGAAAAGGATGTAATCCACCTTGCCACCGGTTGTCATGGATTCGAAGGGAAGTGCCTCCAACCTCGCCCGGTAATCCTGGTAGAATTGTTTGAGCCGCTCACGTCTTTCCGGGGAGTTTTGAATGACGTAGAACCGGCGAAGGCTTCCCTCGTCTGCGTGGAACTGGATGATAAGCGGCGCTACCTCCGTTACCTGCGATGCAAGGGATTCCGGTATGGCCTGTGCGCATGCCAGCTGAAATAGCGAGGATAGAATGAGCAGCGTAACACTTGCCGGGATCTTTCTAAAAGAGAAGTTCATATTGAATGATTAAAAAAAAGGACCGAATAACCGGAGGGAAATTAACAAAATTAAAGCAAAGGCTTTATCCGGATGTTACGGTATTGTACTTTCATGGGAGGACCGGCGTGAACCTGCAGTCCCAGGTACCCGGAGAGTTTGCGCAGTGTCTTATCGTTGTCCGTAACCTCGCTCATCAGTTCACCATTAATATAGTGCTGTAGTTTATTACCCCTGGCAACAATCCGGCATTCGTTCCAGTCGCTGGTTTTGATGTGGGACCGTAGGGATTCTGCGTTCCCGCCTAGCGGTGTGATCGCGGGTTTTTGACGGAAAGCCAGAACAGCCCGCTCTCCACGTTTAGCCATAAAACCCCGGCCTCGTTCTTCATAACTTTGACCGGTATGTTGATGCCGCCCGTCAATATCGGCCTGGTAACCTTTGAGCCCGTACCGGACACCATTTACCGGCTCGCTCCGGTAGTTGATTCCGCTGTTTCCGTCGGGTGATATCAGGAACTCAAGTTTTAATTCGAAGTCGTTCGTTTGTCCGGCTGTCCAGAGGAGAAAAGTATTGACTTTCAACTGCTGCCCGGGCGTTACCTCGCCTATGAGGATGCCATTTTCTATTTTCCAGATCGCCGTGTCTCCTTCCCATCCCTGGAATGTTTTACCGTCGAAAATCTGTGTAAAACCGTCTTTGTCTCCCTGTCCAAAGCAGGTAAGAACGCATGCACTGAAAATAATAACCAACGCGAAAGCTCCAACTTCGGGCAACTGTATTCGTCTCATCATGTTGAATAAATATTGATCCATCGGTACGGCAAGTTAGTAATCCGACGTCTTTTTACCAGCATAACCGGAATGACTTAATTTTACCACCAGCCCAGAAATTTCAGATACTTCCCGTTTTTTTACATGTTTGTAGAGATGGAGTTAAATCCCCAACTTCAAAAAAAATTACCATTAACCGGAAACCGCTAAGACAATGAAGAAATTTCTGTTAACCGTAGGTGTGATTGTTTTACTGTGTTCTTCTGTGTCGGCTCAGCGGCAACCTAAAGGCAAACTGTTTATCATTGGCGGAGGATCACGGCCCGATGCGATGATCGAAAGAATGATCCGGGAATCAGGTCTACGGGCGGGTGGTTTTGCCGTTGTATTACCAATGTCCAGCGAGGAACCGGACTCTGCTGTTTACTATGGACGGCGTCAATTTCTTGAACAGGGGATAACTCACATTTACGGGTTGCAGTTCGTTAAAGGTGAAAAGCCGTCATCGCTGAAGCTGGACTCTATCAGGCATGCCAAATTGATCTATATCTCCGGGGGCGACCAGAACCGGTTCATGGACATCGTGCTGGGTACTGAAATTGAAAAGGCTATTCATGATGCGTATCAAAACGGATGTTTTGTGAGCGGAAGCAGCGCCGGAGCGGCAGTGATGAGTAAGATCATGATCACGGGCAACGAACTGAAGCACCCGGAATATACTTCTACATTCAAAAACATCGAAGCGGAGAACATTGAAACAAAACAGGGGCTGGGTCTGATTCAAAATGCCATCGTCGACCAGCATTTTGTTAGAAGAAGCCGGCACAATCGCCTCATCAGCGCGATTATCGAGTTCCCGGATATGATGGGTATTGGCATTGACGAATCCACCGCTATCCTCGTCAAAGGAAACGATGCGGAGGTTGTCGGTGAATCGCAGGTGATCATACTTCAAAATCCCCAACGGTCGAAGGTTGTACGGAACGGGAAACTGGGCGCTTCGGATCTCCGGCTTACGATCCTGTTACCCGGTGATACCTTCAAGCTCCGGTGAAACAGCCGCTTGGCAGGCGTGATTACTTTATCAATAAAGTAAAATGGGTAATCGGTATTTGTGATTATCTTGCTGTTGAACTCCGGGCCGTGTAACTGTTCCTGAAGTATGCAATATTTTAACCTCTAATTAACAAGCTATGTCAAATGTCAAAACGGTGATCGAAGAATGGGCGGTAAAGGACCTGGAAGACGGTTCAGCATTGAAGATCGCTGTGATCGCCAACAGCGAAATGGGCAATGAATCGAAACCCGGCATACAAGTCCATTACCTGGGATACATCGTCAACTATGAGCCGGTGATCGTGGAACGGTGGGCCTATCAGGCGGGAAAGGCAGGACTTACAGAATACCTCCTGGAGGACTACTCGTGGATGGTGCACGAAGATCAGTATATCAAAAATTACCTGGTACTGGGTTCCCCGCTGAAGGCCAGGGTTGAAGTGAAGTCACGTAGTTCGAAGCCTGTGGTGAAAGAATACCCCCTGCCGTTTGAATTTTCGTAAATATTTTAATACATATCTTCAATGAGCCGGTCGGATCAATGGGTATTGTTTATCGCGCTGGCGGCCGTGGTGACGCACATATCTGCTTTTATCGCCGGACTGGTGACGAACAGGCTTCCTTATCTTATGTCAATTTTAAACCTGGCATGTAGCCTTATACTCGTTCTTTACTGGACACAAAAACAGCTCCGCATAACACAACATATATTCGAAACGCGGGAAATACTGGTATTGTGTCTCGAAGTAACCGTCGTGGTTGTTTCCGTGTATTCCCTGGCTTCGAATACCTGGAATACTTCGTTAAGGATATTCCAATACATTGTGTCAGGAATCCACTTGCTGGTTTTGATCGCTTTTATACTATTTATGCTGGCATTCAAAATGAAAAAGCTGATCTGAACCGGTCACGTCATCGACACCACAGTTGGTTTTCTCCCCAGGATTTTCAGTTGTCTTGCATGCCCGGCCAATGCATCCATAAACGTCCTCGAGCTTTGATAGGGAAGTCCGAATTCCTTCGTCGTGGTTTTGACGATGCCGGAGATCTTGCGGTAGTGCACGTGGCAGATGTTGGGAAACAGGTGATGTTCGATCTGGAAGTTCAGGCCGCCGACATACCATGAGAACCAGATACTTGTATTGGCAAAATTCGTGGTGGTTAACAACTGATGAACCGCCCAGTTGTTTTCCAGGGCGTTGTTCTTGTCGGGTAACGGAAAGTGTGTTCCTTCCATGACATGTGCGGGCTGGAAAATGATCGCCAGCAGGAAACCCGCCAGGTAGTGCATGATCAAGAACCCGATGAGCACTTCCCACCACAAAAGGTCCGTTACAACCAATGGAATGATAATAATGTACAGGAAATAAAAAAGTTTTGTGCCGATCAGTATGGTCCATTCCCTGATCAGATTGGCCTTGTGTTTTTTAACAAGACCATTCCGCTGGTATCGCGCCAGTCGAATAAAATCTTTGGTGATCATCCACACCAACGTCATTAAGCCGTACAAAAACCAGGCGTAAATGAATTGATACCGGTGCATGTGATTCCAGTCGGAATGTGGATTAAGACGCAGCACACCCCGGGGACTGATATCTTCATCTTCCTCGTGAATGTTGGTATAGGTGTGATGAAGTACATTGTGCTGTATCTTCCAGTTAAAAGCGGTTGCGCCGACAAAGTTGATGGAATATCCAATCAACGTATTCAACCACGCTTTATTAGAGTATGCCCCGTGGTTGGCATCATGCATCACCGACAAGCCGATGCCGGCCAGACCCAGCCCCATGATCACGGTCAGTAACGCGCGCCAGCCGGATCCGGTCACCACGCTTGTTACGATCAAGAGATACGGAACAATATAAAGGCTAAACATTACAATGGTTTTGATCACCATCTCACGGTTCGCATGGCGGGTGATATTATGTAATTTAAAATAGTCGTTGACACGGCTGTTCAGGGTAACAACAAAATCCCTGGATGTTGTTGCAAAGGTGATGGTTTTGGAAGATACCACGGTTGATTGAAAATAATGGTCAGTACTCGGGGACAGTCTTTCAATTGAAGAAATACTGGAGGAGGAAATGGAATCGCTGCGATTTGTACCTTCCGGCAGGACTAATAGAATTGATAAGCGAAGGTACGTATTTTTCAGGTAGGGTAAACCATCATCTTTGGCGGTTGATCCATGTTTCCTGAAAATCAAATAATTTAACAGGATTAGCAGGTATTTTATTTTTCGCCCTCCGGAGAAAAAATTTGATTCCGCCGTGTGTGGCGCCAGCGAATGCTCACAGACCGGTGTTATTCTGGCACAAAACGCCGGTCGCGGCATGCTTTCAACGGTAGCGTTTCGCGCCGGACGAGGCTATGGGATTCGATGCAGCGGCTTTGGGTAACCCGGTTTGAAAACGGACCACTTTCCGTGTACGATCGTGCATTTATGAATCATCCCGGCTTTTTCGAGCACACGATCGATCAGCTGTTGCAAATTGTCCGGGCTTGTCTGGATCCTCGCGTTGATCAGCATCCTGACCTCTCCCGATTCAATCTCGGGTACCCTCACAACGCTACTGGTAGTCGCCGCAGTAAAACTGATCTTTTCCGTCCACCGGTCCGTTTCCAGGAAAAATTTGAGGTGACCGATGGCATAACGGTGCTGCTGGATCAAATCGAAAGCCGTGCCCACGATACTCCGGACAACACGGGTGGCATTGTTCTGGTCGGTGCGGATGATTATGCTCTTGTCGAGCCAGGCCAGCCTGGATTCTCCGTCACCATATTCGTCGTAGTCGATATCAATGGATGTCCTGCTCCCATTTCCCGTAAAACCTTTGATGGCTTCTATCCACCGGGCAATGTCAGCGTCATGAAAGGAATTCTGAAGTTGGATCTTTTTTCCCGGATATTCGGACTGAAGCGTTTGGTACACGGTTTTAAGATCTGTGGGGGCGGTCATGTCCGTTTTATTAAGTATCAAAAGATCAGCTTCTTCAAGCTGCTTTTTGTAAATGTATCGCACTGACTCTTCGAGGAAGGATGCGCGACCTTGCATTAATGAAAGCAGATAAGGCGCATCGGCAAACACAGTAACAAAAACTTCGATTTCCGGCCTTTGTATACCGAGGGGTTTGACGATCGTAGCAATAAGGTCCGTACACGACCCCACCGACTCCGCGAAAACGAAATCCGGCAAGTCGTTTCTCAAGGATAGCAGGTGTGCATCCAGCTGACTGTAGTTACAACAAAAACAGCCATTGGAAACTTCCCGGGCGGGAATACCGGCGCTTCTCACAAATGCCTGATCGACCTGCTGATCACCCTGGTCGTTGGTGATAACGGCAACCCTCTTATTGTTCGCCAGCAGTTGCTTACAGGCCGCGACGATTGCCGTCGTCTTGCCGCTTCCGAGGAATCCGCCGGTTAAAATCAATTTCATTGTCGGGTAAGTTTCAGCTACCGAAGGTAAAACATCCTCAAAGGATTTTCCCGATTAGCTGTGCCGAACCGGAAAAAAAACTAAATTCAAATCACCAACCATTAGAATCACTGCAACATGAAAAAAGAAGACGGCCGTCGTTTATTCCTGAAGAAAATAGGTACCGGCGGCATCACGGCTGCAATTTTGCCGGCGACCCTGATAGTACAGGACGCTGCAGCTGAAACCACTCCCGGAAAAAATATTTATGAACGAAAGAAGACTGCGCGGGAATATAATGGTGTATACACGGACGAGTATTTAAAAAGAATAGCCTTCCCCATTGGCGGGTTGGGTGCCGGTATGTTTTGCATGGAGGGAACGGGTGCCATATCGCATATGTCGGTTAGAAGCAAACCGGACGTCTTTAACGAACCCGGGATGTTCGGTGCTATTTCCGTAAAAGATGTAAAAGGCGGGGCGAAAGTGCTGGAAGGACCTGTTCCCGACTGGAAAAGTTTTGGACAGCCTAACACCGGCAACGGCGCAAGCGGCTCGATCTTCGGCTTACCTCGTTTTGAACAGGCTACATTCAAAACCAGGTTCCCATTTTCCACGGTATCCCTGAAAGAGGATGACTTCCCGCTGGCGGTGGAGTTAACGGGTTGGAGCCCGTTTATTCCAGGCGACACCGATCATTCGGGTCTGCCGGCGGGAGCTATGGAGTACAAATTCGTTAACAAGGGTAGTCATGCCGTTGAAAGTGTCTTTTCTTTTCACAGCAGGAACTTCATGAAGCCGGGGGAGGCCGACGACAAGAGCGGGAAGAATTTTATTCAGGGCCTCGCCAGGGGATTTGTTTTGTCGCAGGCAGCTACCGCCGAACGCCCTCATGATGGAGGCGATTTTGCGATCTTTACCGATTCGGACGACACGGTCGTTGATCACTGCTGGTTCAGGGGCGGTTGGTTTGATCCGCTGACGATCACATGGGAGTCGATCCGGAAAGGAGAAGTAAAAAATGTTTCTCCCGTGGAATCCGGGGCACCGGGTGCATCGCTTTATGTTCCGTTTAAATTGTCACCGGGAGATTCGAAGACTATCCGGGTAATGATGGCATGGTACGTGCCGCTGTCTGATTTGCGTCACGGCGGTGAAGCGAAGGAGGAAGATAAATGCGATCCGTCCACCGGTTGTTGCGGGACTTCCGCGGAACTCGGCGCGGCGACCGCGGATAAAACGTATACGACGGGAAAGTATAAGCCCTGGTACAGCAGCAGGTTTAAGAACATCCAGGATGTTGCGACATACTGGTCGGCGAACATGGAATCCCTCCGGAAACAGTCGGAACTTTTTAGTGATACGTTTTATTCAAGCACCCTTCCCGCCGAGGTCGTTGAAGCGGTTGCGGCAAACCTGACGATTTTAAAATCGCCTACCGTGATGCGCGAGTACGACGGTCGTCTTTGGGCATACGAGGGATGCGGTGATACATGGGGATGCTGCCACGGTTCATGCACACACGTCTGGAATTATGCCCAGGCTATACCGCACCTGTTTCCTGCACTGGAGCGGACCCTTCGACACACCGAATTTTGCGAGAACCAGAACAGGTATGGACATCAAACCTTCCGGGCGGCGTTGCCTATACGTCCCGTTGACCATGGATTTTACGCGGCCGCCGACGGGCAGCTCGGAGGGATAATGAAAGTTTACCGGGAATGGCGGATCTCAGGAAATGGAGAATGGTTGAAGAAAATGTATCCGATGGTGAAGAACAGCATCGACTATTGTATCACCACGTGGGATCCGAAAAACAAGGGGGTTGTCGAGGAACCTCATCACAACACCTACGATATAGAATTCTGGGGACCGGATGGCATGTGCACAAGCTTTTACCTGGGCGCGTTGAACGCGATGGTCGAGATGAGTAAGTACCTGAAAAAGAAGAAAGATGCGGACGCTTACCAGAAGCTTTACGATAAAGGCAGAAAAATTATTGAGAACGATCTCTTTAACGGCGAATATTTTTACCAGAAAATCCAGGTAACCGGTCTGAATGCCCCCAACCCCATTGAGGCTTCGGCCAAATCGATGGGCGGGGAATATTCCGACGAAGCGCGCCGGTTGCTCGAAGAGGAGGGTCCAAAATACCAGTATGGCACGGGTTGTCTTTCTGACGGTGTACTCGGTGCCTGGCTGGCCAATATGTGCGGACTCAACGATCCGTTCGACCGCGGGAAAATAAAAAGCCATCTTTCCGCCGTTCACAAGTATAATTTCAAAAGCGATCTCAGCGAACATGCTAACCCGCAACGCCCGTCTTTTGCATTGGGAAAAGAGGGAGGCCTGTTACTTTGTTCCTGGCCGCAGGGTGGGAAACTCTCTCTTCCGTTTGTATACAGCGATGAAGTGTGGACGGGAATTGAGTACCAGGTAGCGTCTCACCTGATGCTCGTGGGAAAAACTGCGGAAGGTCTCGATATCGTGCGCGCATGCCGTGACCGTTATGATGGGCGTGTCCGGAACCCTTTTAATGAATACGAATGCGGGCATTGGTACGCGCGCGCGTTGTCCAGTTATGGGTTGCTGCAGGGACTCACCGGCGTGCGATTCGACGCCGTGACAAAGATTCTCTATGTGGATTCGAAAATAGGCGACTTTACTTCGTTTCTTTCAACGGATGGTGGATTTGGAACGGTAAGTTTTGTTAACGGAAAAGTCTCCGTAAAAGTGGCGCAGGGAACGATAGCTGTTAAAAAGGTCAGTATAGCCGGAAAACTTTCCGATTATATCTGACGAACAGGCCGGATAAATCAACGAATCTTCGGCAATCCGGTAGTTTTACTTCTGCCTGCCGCCTGACTCCGCCGGCGCGGGTGGCAACTCTCTCGCTATGTTACGGATGTCAAGCGCCAGCGAATAGATGATCGACAGCGTATGAAGCGGATCCTTCGATCCGGGAGGAAGTTCGTCTGTTTTTGTATTGGAAACTTTTTCGTCCGATTCGAGATAGCCGGCGGCCTGCTGCAGTGCGGGAACGATCTTATCCGCCCATTTTGACGCCCCCGGTGCGGAAAGGTCTTTCCGTGAAAGTGAAGAGATCCGGCTTGTCAGGGAATGACTGGCGATCACAAACTGGTGGACCGCGGAGTAATGCCCGGATTGACCCGGTTCTGCCAGCATCTGTTGAAAATTATCGGACAGATTAGTCAGCGCAACGATAGCCGCATTTCTTGCTGAATTGTATTGCTTCCGGTGAGAAACAGGATCATGCAGACTATTCCAGGCGGAAAGGAAATACGATGTATTAGAAACCAGCATTTTTTTCATCGCAGGCTGGATGTTGTATTGCTGCCAGACGGGAAAGATGAAACGTGCTGCCAGCGCGGCGATCACCGAACCGATCAGGGTGTCGAGAAGACGTTCGGCAATAAGGCTCTTGAATTGAATGGGGTTGAGGAAGTGAAAGGTGATGAGAATATAGGTCGTGAGGAAAAGCACGAAGCCCAGGTAGTTTATACGAAGCAGGCTGTAGGCAACCAGCATCGACAGGATCATCACCACAACCAGCGCGGTGTTGTCGGAAATCAGGTAAAGTATCCCGCTCCCCAATGCCACACCACCCAACGTACCCAGCACCCGTTGTGTATTTCGCTTCCGGGTGAGGTTATAAAGAGGTTTCAGGATCGTGATGATGGTTAGCATGACCCAGTATGCGTGACTCAGAGAAAGCAGTACGGATGCACCAAAGCCAATCAGGAGGGCCGATGTTATCCGGATCGCATAACGGAAATAGTTGGAACGAAGCGTGAGATTTTCTTTTAGCAGGGAGATCGTAACGGGGTCGGAGTCCTGCGGTTTTTCCAGTTCCTGGTCAGGAAAGCGGTCCGGGTCATAGGATTCCATACGTGTGTACCGGACGATATTCCGCAACCGGCTAACAATACCTCTGATGTTTTGAATCGTTTGCTGAAGCGCAACCAGACTGTGCTTCTCTGCGGCGGACAGCGTGTTCTTGTCGTTTTCAAGTATGGCTACATCCAATGCATCCAGAGCCTTTTCAAGTTTGGGCATCCGCTTCACGGGGATCCCGGCCTGTACGAATAGTCCGATATGGTCCAGCTCGGCGACGACCTGCAGGGCGAGATGATAGAATTTGTTCAGCAAGGAGGCGGGTACCTGTTCGTGAAGCCTTTTGTAGTCCAGATATGAATACATGGTTTCTTCGAAGAGATCAAGTGATTCAAGAAAAATCATCATCAGCGACCTGCTTTTGGGGCTGGCGTCACCGACAAATTGCCGGGTCTTGAACAACAACTCCCGTAGTTGCGTTTGCGATTTAAGCACCTCCACTTGCTCCTTCATCACCCGGTTAAACGTATCCTCTACAGAACTTCCGTTTTTATAAAAGGCAGCCCGCGCCCTGATGTAATTAGCGATCAGCATCAGATTCTCGCCCAACGCCTGCTCCACCGTACGGTAGGGCTGGAAACGGTAGAGCAGCAGGCTTAAGGCAGTATACCAGAGACCCCCCGCTGCAGTCAACAGTCCATCCAATGCGACCTGGTCGTGTTGGCGGAAGGGAGACATATGGATTAGCATGACCACTATGGCCAGTGTGCCTATAGCTCCGCCGCGGTTGCCATAAATACCGAACAGGGAGAAGAGAAAGGAAAAAATCAATATTTCTGAAAGCAGCAGGTAGGGATAACCGTACATCAGCCCGGTCATTACAACCGCGAAAGTATTGAGCGCGGTAGCGATGAGCATCCCGTTCCGCCGGTGATGGATTGGTCCCGGTGTGTCTGTAAGGCTCACGAACAACCCGCCGAACAGGAACGACATGCCGGTGGAAAGCCACCCCTGATAGGCCATAATGAGCATCGGGACCATGACCCCCGATGTAATCCGTAAACCCGAATTCCAGTATTGACTGGTAATAAATTTCTGGATCTCCTGTAAATAGTCTTTTGGTCCCTGCATCTGGGTGCAAAAATAAGCCATGCGGTGCAGTATCGAAATGAATACTTTCGGGATCAGTATGTTCTCTTCAAATCCGAAGGTTGTAAAGGTGATATTTTCCGTTCTTAAGTATCTCACTTTTAACATGTGGTATTCAGATCAATGCATGCATCTGGCATCCGGGAGGAACGCGTATACCGGTGAAGTAATTAGTTTTTCTTTGCTGTGGAATTCAAGTTTCAAACGCGCTACCTTTGCGAAGCATGAGCAATAGAGGCCTTCTGTTTATTCCCGACATCAGCGGTTTTACACGTTTTGTTACCGAAACGGAGATCGGGCACAGCCGGATAATCATCCAGGAGTTACTGGAGATACTGATAAACGCTAATGGGATTGGCCTTGAAATTTCGGAAATAGAGGGCGATGCTATACTTTTTTACAAATACGGCGAATCACCTGATGTGGGAACCTTGTATCAGCAGGTCGCGAATATGTTTTGCGCCTTTCACCGGCACATCAATGCTTATGAACAACGTCGTTTCTGTCAATGTGAAGCGTGTAGTTCCACGATCAACCTCACGTTGAAAGTGATCACCCACTACGGGGAATTCACAGGATACAATGTCAGGACATTTAATAAACTTATCGGTAAGGATGTGATCGTCGCACATCAGCTTCTTAAAAATGATATCCAACAGCACGAATACTGGCTTGTAACAAAAGACCTGGTGCCAGGGGAACCACAAGGCGAACTTCCTTCCTGGATGAACTGGAGCACAAGTGTCAGACAAACTGAAAATGGTGACATCCCGTTTAAGTATACCTTGCTGAGCCAGCTCCGGAATGAGTTAACACCCGACCCGCTCCCGGACGTCGATCTGTCCGCAAAACAAAAAGTAATCACCGTAAGCAAAGAATACGACGCATCTATACTTGCGGTGTTTCATGGTGCCGGAGATTTTCACTACCGAAGCCGTTGGTTTAATGGGATAAAATCGATCGAAGGGTTGAATGATTTTTTACCACGGCTGGGAATGAAATGCCGTTTTATAACGGATGACGGAGTCGAGATACTGTATGCAAGCAGCTACCGTTACACACCCGATAAAATAGAGTTCAGTGAAACAGACGAGATAAAAGAAACAACGACCTCTTATACACTGGAAAAAATTAATGCCGGAAAGACAAAGCTCACCCTCGACTACTACATACCCGGGACAGACAGCCGGATCTTTTTTAACTGGATCAGGAAAAGTAAAAAGGAAAAAGCGCTACTGAAGTCACTGGATAATCTCGATCAGGTGGTAAAGGAAATCAGGATACCCGGAGAAAAATAACATCAGTTCATCATCACTGCGAAACAGAGTTTTTCCTGTTCTTGAATTCTACTTTTTCCACATCACCCAACCGATAATGCCTAACACCGCAAGGGGAAGGACAGGATCCAGCCACGAGCCACCCGTTCCGAAGAAAAGGTTGACCAGTGCTATCATGATTCCGCCGATAGCCCAGGCGATGGTCGTCGGGAGTGACCACGCAATGATCTGCTGTTTTACATCCGTCATGCCGATCAGCCGGCTCACCACCCAGAAAAGACTGTCGTTGAAATAGCTGAACAGGAAAGCGCCGATGGCCGCCGCCTGCGCGGCGAATAACATATTCATGCCGGGCACGTGTGTGAGGATCGGGCTCGTGATCGAGGCAGCGGTGATCATGGCAACTGTGGCCGATCCCTGGATCAGCCGCATAGCTGAAGCGACAAAGAACGGGATCATTACTGGCGAAAAGGGAAGGCTCGCGATCTGCGAAGCTAATTGTGTTCCCGCGCCGCTCTCTCGCACGACAAACCCAAGCGCACCCCCGGCGCCGGTTACCATCAGAATGATCCCCGCCGACTGAAGGCCTTCTTCCAGCCGCGCCGATGTCTGCTGCCGGTCCATATAGGGAACGAGTGTATAAACAGCCAGCAGTGTACTGATGCAGAGCGCGATCACGGGGCTGCCAGTGAAGTTAAAAAGAGAGACAACCAAATGCAGCATGCTGCTGTCTCCTTCAAGGTTAGGAAAAAGTGTGATCAGGGCTTTGATCAGAATGAGAGCAATGGGGACCAGGATGGGGAGGAGCGACAACATGAAAGAAGGAAGTGCCCGGACCGGTTTATCCTTCAGGTAATTGTCATGGATGTTTTTCAGCGCTTCATCGCTTAAGTCGTCGGAGGGAGTAAAAGCCGGGTACTTTCTTGTAAGCCATTGCGCATACCACACGAAAGCGATCGTGCAGGGGATCGCGAATAACAGGCCCAATAGCATCATTGCTCCGATATCGACGCCAAACAGACCGGCAACGCCGAGTGGCCCGGGCGTTGGTGGAACGATCGTATGGGTTACGATCAGTCCGCCGCCCAGTGCGACACCGAGCGTCATAACGGAACGCCGCCCTTTTTTCGACAGGGCTTTTGAAATCGGGTATAATATCACAAAAGCTGAGTCGGCGAAGATCGGTATGCTGACCAGGTAACCGGTGAATGCCAGCGCCCATTCTTCACGCCGGTTTCCCAGCCATTTTATAAATGAGTAAGCGATTTGTTCGGCCGCCCCAGACACCTCCAGTATCCTTCCCATCATAACACCAAGGCCGATAACAATACCGATGGTACCCAGTGTCGAACCAAATCCTTTTGTGATAGCGTCCAGCGTCTCAGTGGCGGACAGGCCGCCGGTAATTCCGGCAATACAGGCTGCTATGATCATGGCGATCAGCGCGTGTACCTTCGTTCTCAGTACCAGAAAGACCAGTACAAAAACGGCGATGAGCAGACCGATGACCGGAAGAGAAAGGTCGTTCATCGGTTCAGGAGTTGGTTGTCGCGGATATATTGTGTTATGAAATTATCAAAGTTGGTGTCAGCTTTAAACCCGATTTTTAAAGCGCGCCGGTTGTCGAGTGATCCCGGCCAACTGCTGACGATCGCACGGATCGACTCATCGGGTTTGAAAACAATCCTGGAAACAGTTTCCGCACCGGAAATACGCGTGAGCGAATCCAGCATCTGTTCAACCGTTACGCTGATACCCGGGAGGTTGACGGTACACCAGTTGCCGAATGACTCACCGGGCAGCATGGAGGAGAACATAATATTATCGACGACCGTCGCCGGGCTCGACAACCAAAGGGAAAGGCCGGGCGACACGGGGCAGGTAGCCTGCTCTCCGTTCAACGGTTCACGGATGATGCTGCTGACGAAAGAAGAAGCTGCGAGATTCGGCCTGCCGGGACGAACACAAATGGTGGGAAGCCGCAATACCCGGCCATCCACAAAATTCTTGCGGGTATAGTCATTCACCAGTAACTCTCCCATAGCCTTCTGCGTGCCGTAAGAGGAGCGCGGATTAACAGCCGTAGTCTCATCGACAACGCCGGGAAGATCGCCACCATAAACAGCAAGCGAGCTTGCAAAAACAAAGCGGATGCCCGGTCCATTGTGACGGCACGCTTCAAGCAGCGCACGTGTCATATCCAGGTTGACTTTCCAGCCCAGATCAAAATCCTTTTCTGCATGACTGCTGACCACAGCCGCCAGGTGAAAAACGATGGCAGTCTGTGCGTTGATAACCGATGCAACATGATTTTCCTTCGTCAGGTCCAGTTCAAGGCATTTTATCCGGCTATCGTTACCGGGGTTCTCCGGCATTACAACATCGACGAGCAGCAACCGGTCAAAAGGCGCAGCACGATTAAGAAGGGCTCGCGCCAGACGTTGGCCCAAAAAACCGGCCGCACCGGTAATAACTATTTCCATAGCAAAATCTCTATACTTGAAATTTACAAAGACATATAAACTTTAAATAATTAATTTGAGGCGCCCGGGACAGGGACGACGAAGTATTACTTGAAAGGTTAATAAAAGGATTTTACGAATGTATTTGAATGCGAGCTCCAGATTGAACGAACTGCCCCCCGAGTACCCGGAGTCCCTTATTTCTTCGATCCGTACCGGGTTTCTCAAGAGCGAAAAGACAATTGTTGTACTGGACGACGATCCAACAGGTACGCAGACCTGCTATGATACCATTGTATTGATCTCGTGGCAGACAGATCTGATCGCGGAAGAACTGGAGAAGAAACCCTCCATTCTGTTCATACTCACAAATTCGCGGAGCCTGACGGGTGAAGACGCGGTGGCGCTGACGCTGGAAGTGGGTCGCAATTTGCGTGAAGCGGTAAGGCGTAGCGGTAGGGAAGTGGTGATCGTGAGTCGCAGCGATTCAACACTGCGAGGCCATTTTCCCGCCGAAGTAGACGCGATCGCAACGGCGATGGACATAAAGGAGTATGTTACTGTTTTGTTACCAGCTTTTATTGAAGGACGCCGCTTCACCATTGATAACGTCCATTACATTGTAGAGAACGATAAACTTATACCGGTTTCTGATACGCCCTTTGCCAAAGACGTCGTGTTTGGATATAGCCATTCGAACCTCAGGGACTGGGTCGAAGAAAAAACAAAAGGATCCATCAACGCATCGGAGGTAAGGTCGGTTTCCCTTTGGGATATTCGTATAGGTGGCCCGGCCGTTGTCAACGAGAAGTTAATGGCATGCCGTAACGGGGATGTATGCGTAGTAAATGCGGCCGGTTACCGCGATATCGAAGTATTTGTCAAGGCAGCTATTGATGCGGAAGTGTCGGGAAAAAAATTCCTGTACCGTACTTCCGCAACGTTCGTACCCATTCGCGCAGGGCTTGAATCAGGAAAGATATATGTGCCCGGGCGCGTAGATGAGTCCCGGACTCGCGGGTCGTTGATCGTCGTCGGATCGCACGTTCCCAAAACCACGGGTCAGCTTGCCTGGCTACTGGAACACCACAATTTGAAAGCTATTGAAATCAATGTTACGGCGATACTGGCAGGCGGAGCAAATTCGCCCGTACCGGATTCGATTGCCGGGCAAGCCGATGAATGGCTGGCGTCGGGACATGACGTCGTCATTTATACGAGCCGCAGACTGGAGGTCGGTACAGATAAAAGTGACAGCCTGAAAATAAATGCAGCGGTTTCCGGTTTTCTCGTCGACATTGTAAAGCAGATCACCGTCCGGCCTGTGTTTATCGTAGCCAAAGGAGGTATTACTTCGAGCGACCTGGCTTCCAAGGCCCTGTCCGCTAAAAAGGCAACTGTTCTCGGACCTGTTATACCCGGAGTACCGTTGTGGAAGATGGATGAGAAGAGCAGGTTTCCGGGAATTCGTTATGTGGTTTTTCCGGGCAATGTTGGAGATGAAACCGCTCTTGCGGAGGTTTGCAATCGGTTACGGAATATCGCTGCTGATTAGTCTAATGATTCAGGGTGAGTAAAGAAGAGTTGAGGTTGTTTTCAGAGGCGATTGACTTTCGGAGTTCTGGCTCTGTTAATAACATATAATTCGTATTTTCGCTCCCCAAACCAAACAAATTACAACATATGTCCCTTGTTTTAGGCTATGCTCAGGCAAAAAAGGTATTTGAGCATGCGAAATCGAATCAGTATGCTCTGCCTGCAGTAAATGTGACAGGTACGAATTCTGTCAATGCTTCTTTGGAATCGGCCAGGGAAGTCAACTCTCCCATCATTATCCAGTTCTCAAACAGCGGAGCGTCGTTTTTCGCCGGCAAATCCCTGGACAATAAAACGCAGCAGGCATCGATCACCGGTGCAGTTGCCGGAGCAAAATATATTCACGAAGTGAGCGACCTTTACGGTGTTCCTGTTTTGCTGAACACGGATCACGCCGCCATGAAATTACTTCCCTGGGTTGACGGCATGATCAAAAAAGGGGAGGAGTTCTTCAAGCAAAACGGAAGGCCGCTGTTTACATCGCACATGCTGGATTTTTCAGAAGAGTCACTCAAGGAAAACATCGAGGTCAGCAAACGATACCTTGAAAAGCTGACGAAGCTGGATATGTACCTGGAAATAGAATTGGGTGTAACCGGCGGAGAAGAAGATGGTGTGGACAATACCAGCGTCGAGAGTTCAAAACTTTATACACAACCCGAGGACGTCGCTTATGCTTATGAGGAATTGATGAAGGTGAGCGATCACTTTGTTATCGCAGCTTCTTTCGGAAATGTTCATGGCGTCTATAAGCCCGGTAACGTCAAGCTTGAACCCGTTATTCTGAAGAACTCCCAGGAGTATATTCAGAAACATTATAAAACAGGCCCGAACCCTGTTAATTTCGTATTCCATGGCGGCTCCGGTTCAGAACCTGAAGCTATCCGCGAAGCGATTGGCTACGGCGTTGTGAAGATGAACATCGACACGGATATCCAGTGGGCATTCTGGGAAGGAATTCACAAGTACTATCAGAAGAACAAAGATTATCTGCAATCGCAGTTGGGTAACCCGTCAGGTGCAGACGCACCGAATAAAAAATATTATGACGGCCGCGTATGGTTACGCGATGGTGAAACGTCCATTAAAAACCGTCTCGTACAGGCATTCGGCGAATTGAATGGCCTGAACAGAAAAGTAAATTTGTAAGCTGAAAATTTTTCCCATCCGGACTTTTCTTTGTCCGGGTGGGGATTCTTTTTCTCAAGCCAACACCGCCTGGTGTGGCCGCGGATGATCTCGAGTACAGCCGGTTGTTAGCCAACCATCCAAACAGGAACAGACAACCCATTCCGCTTTTCGATTTTTCTCACTGTCAATTCGTGTCAACGATAAATTCATATCGTTGTTCCCTCAGCGGTTTGTCGAATGAGGTGGAGTTTTTTTCGCCCACCAGCTTAAACCCGTGTCTCATGTAAAGAGACGCCGCGGTGTGAAGTTCATGGGTGGTTAACAGGTACGCTGCCTGGTAGCCGCATTGCCGCAGGAATTCCATATACAATGTCATCAGTCTTTTGCCGAGGCCAATACCTCTGTATTCGGGCTCGATGTAAAAATACCGCAGTTGCGCCGTATTGTTCTCCCGGTGCATCAGCACCATAAATCCGATGATCCTGTCAGCATGTTCACACACCCAGACCCGGTCTTTGGAAGGGTCATATCCGCTGTAGAACTCGAATATACCGGATGCCACGTATGCTTCGAAGGCTAAACCGAAACCGTACTCGCGATGGTATAATTTTCCATGGCGGTAAATCACGTAGCCAAGGTCTCCGGGCCTGAGTTCCGTGCGTATCGAAATGTCGTCGAGGGTAATGTTGGGGTACATATCGTTAGCTATTAGATTTTTGCGCTTTTAAGAGGATCGTTCTTATTTCTGTCATATGATGGACAAGGCTTTCACATTCTCTTTCCGAAAGTCCCGAAAGCAGGTTTTTTAATTGTTCATTGGACGCTTTATCCAGGATTTCAAATTCTTTGCGTCCCTTTGCTGTAAGCTCCAGGTATGCAGCGCGTCCATCGGCCGGTGACTTTTTTTTACGGATCAGCTTCGTTTTGTCGAAGTGCCGGAGTATCCGGCTGAGATAACCTTTGTCGATCTGTAAAAGGGAAATCAGATCACGCGCCGTCAGGTCGTCGCGATGATATAATTCGTACAGTACCCTGGCTTCCGGAAGGTTGTAGTGATTCGTGAGAATGTAACGGTCGAGTAAACCGAGTATCCCCGTGTAAAACCTGTTAAACGAGCGGATCGGTTGGATGTGGCTTGTCTTCACATACCAAAAATAATTAAATAGTTGACAAAATCAACTATCTGGTCCCGTGGCCGGAAACTTCTTGTGCCTTCAATGCGGTTTACTGAAATTCCAGTTTTTTGATCAGAAAAAATGGCCTGTACTCCTGAATTTTGGGATCAAAAAAATCCTTGCTTTCAAACGTGATCGCTACCGATTTCCCGACGAATTCGGTATATCCGGAAGTCAATTCCTGTTGAGAGTCAATATGGGTAAGCCAGTAGTATTTCATGGTCTTACCCGATTCGTCCCGGACGTGAAATGCGACAAAAAAATCGCTGTCAACCTTTGTGATGGTTCCCTGGGTCGTCTGATCCTCGCTCCCTTTGTTAGATTTCTGGTTTTTTTGGGTCACCTTGACCAACGCCGCCGGGCATACCGTTGCCATCTTCATCCCGATGACCCTGCCCAGTTTTTCGCCGTTCGTTTCGATCTCATCGAGGTTTACATCGTAATCCTTTTTGAGCTGTTTTTTGTATGGCATGGACGCCTCGATCATACAGAGACCCAGTTCCATATTGTACTGCTGTCCTTCCAGGTTGTCGGGAACCTTGCCGAGGCATTCACAGGACTGAACAACAATTTTATCCATATACTCTTGTGAAAAAGCCGAATGGACGCAGAATAGAAGTAACGTGATCGTTATGTACTTCATGATGATATGGCTATTTTGTTTTTGTATAGAATATCGTCTTTCCATCAAATGTAACCCTCAACCCACTGATTTTTCCTGACGCGTCAAACACAAATTCAACCAACTGATCGGAAAATTCCCGTATGCGGAACACATTATTCTTATAGGGATCGAGGTGCTGAGGCGGCGCGGAGGCGATCACCAGTCCATTACCGCTGAGGACGACGTTTAGGGTACCTCCATTCAGTTCATACCGTCCGGTTAACGTTTTCAGAAATCCGGGATCGGAAAGTTTTTCATCCGCCTTTTTGACGAAAGTCACCTCCTTTTCATCGAGGCTGACCTTTACCTCGTGGACCGTTCCCTGGGCATCGGTGATAAACGATAACGACCATTTTCCGTTGATCTCGTCGTCGGGTGAAGTAAACCGGTCGTAGTGATAATGCGCGAGCGGCATGCTTGTATTGTGAAAGTTGAAGGCGAGGCCGTTGTTTTCCTGTGTAACCTTCAGGATACCATAAGCTGCATCCTCGTATGCGCCGGTATAGTCGGCAAGCGGATGTGAAGGCTGCGTACCCGGTACACGGTCGGTATCGGGTTTCAGGCGCGCTTTCCGGTCGGTGTCCCTGTTCTCCAGGTATTCTTTCAGGGCACGTTCACTCCATGGTGTTTCAGCCAGGCCCAGGAGTTTGTCATAAATAATGTTGGCGATGATCCCGGGCAGAACATAGGCGTGCGCGCCGTTTACAAATACGATCACGCCGACGCTATCCGCCGGCATCATGGAAACACTGGAATAGATACCACCGATAGCGCCACCATGCTGGGTTCGGTAATGCCCTTTATATGCGGACGAACCCCTCCCCATTCCGTAAATCGAATTGAGGTTTTCAAAATACTTGTCGGGAACAGACGCCGTGAGGCTTGCCGGCTGCAAGGTCTCTTTTATTATGGCGGCTGGGATAACTTCCGCCCCATTGAATTTGCCGTTGTTTAATTGTGCAATTACCCAATTGGACAGATCGTTGATGCTTGAAATAATGGAACCGCAAGGGCCGACACCCTGGAATTTTGTATAAAACGGGTAGGGCAGCAGCAGCGACGTATCGCGCTTTTCATAATATGGCCTCATGAAGTCGCCTTGCCTGGTCATATCTTCAGTAATGAATATGGAATGGTTCATATTCAACGGTTTGAATATCCGGTTCGTCACGAATTCCTCCCACGTCTGACCGGAGAGATATTCAATGACGGATCCGGCTGCCCCATACATAAGATTGTTGTATAAATATCCCTGACGCAAGGGAATACTGGGTTCTAGGTATTTGATCCGGTCGAACAGTTCTTCCCTGGAAAAATCGGATTTATACCAGATGTTATCGTGTCGCGAAATTCCGGTACGATGTGAGAGCATATCACGAATAGATACATTGGCGGTCAGTTCGTCGGTATTAAACCGGATGTGCGGCACGTAATTGCGGATGGGTTTATCCCAGTCCAGTTTTCCTTCCTCCACGAGAAAACCGACAGCGGTGGCTGTGAAGAGCTTCGTATTGGACGCGATCTGGAACAACGTGTTGGGAGTAACCGGTAGTTTGTTCCCGATGTCACGGTAACCATACCCCTTGGCGTAGACTAGTTTGTCCTTCACGACGATCCCGATCCCGCAGCCCGGAACATTCCAGTCCTTCAGGATCTTCTCAACGGTTTTGTCAAAACCCTTTAACTTTTGTGAGACATTTAACGGTTGGGTAAAGGAGAGGTGGCATACTGAAAAAAGTATCCCGATGGTCAAAAAAAATCCCGCTGATTTCATGTGCAGACTGTTTAAATGGCTTTTGGTTTTTTTTCAAGGCACCAGCCGCTAACACTCCGTTCCCCTGATCATCATCACTGATCTGATCGCCTGTTCTTTCAAATGTAAATATTTCCCCCTGGTTTTGTCCTGTTTGTAATTTTCAAAATCGTCTTCGCCGGGAAAGCTTACCAGGTGAATTTCATATGGAAGGTCGGTGTTCCGTTCGATCACCTGTTGTTCTGTCGGTCTGATCCGTAGCATCAGGATTCCATTATAGTGTGCGAGCCGAGGCAACACAAGGTCTTCGAACTGATGGAATGTCTCCTCTTCGCCCTTGTTCAGGTAGATGAGTTGGGTAATGTATATCATGTTGAATTTTAATGGGTGAACCCTGAAAGTTACCGTTTTGGAAATACATCGAAAAATCCGGATTTAGGGAATTTCCGCCTGTCCCGGAACCCCGGAGGTATCCCGTTCATCAATGCCTGTCCTCATTTGGGCAATATTTTAATTCCCCTTACATAGTTCGCAACCCTGTGGAGCGAATTTAGTTTAACTTTATTAGTCCGGTGAAGCGGACTGATACAGGTGATCTCCAAAACATAAACAATTTGTCCATCGACCCGAAATACAACTGGCTGTTCAGGTACAAGCTTTATCACCTGCCATTCTGGTTCCTCTATCATTATTTGTGGTGGACACTCACGATCGGCAGTCCGTGGCAGGCTATGCATAATATCTTCCATTCCGTCTACTCGATCAAGTATTGTTTTTACGTGGTCTTTCAGGCGATTGGCGTATACTTCAACCTGTATTTCCTGATCCCCCGGTTTCTGGAGAAGGGTCACTACGTCAGGTACCTCACATTTTTGCTGGCGACTGTGCTATTCACGGCGGGGCTAATTGTCCCGGGTTATTATGTCAGTGCATGGATATCCGACCTTTCGTTTGCCGAGTTATATAAACGCGATCCGCAGAAGTTTATGTATTTCTTCCAGGTCAATACCCTGCCGTCGACCATGGCGAGTATTACGCTGGGGATGAGTGTTAAACTGGCCAAGAACTGGATACAGGCACGACGAAGGGAGCAGGCGCTGGAAAAGGAAAAACTGGAAACGGAACTGAAGTTCCTTAAATCGCAGATCAATCCGCATTTTCTGTTCAATACCATTAATTCGATTTTTGTCTTGATCCACAAGAACCCGCAGATGGCTTCCGAATCGCTGGCAAAATTTTCAGATCTCCTGCGTTATCAGTTATACGAATGCAATGAGCATGAAATTTCCTTGGATCAGGAACTGACCTACCTGGGAAATTTTATCGAGTTACAGGAGTTGAGGCAGGATCACAACTATATTGAACTTTCGGTAGCGATGGAAGAACCGGACTCGCCGAATCTGTCGATCGCGCCTTTTGTACTGATCCCCTTTATTGAAAATGCCTTCAAGCATGTGTCGCAGGAAAAAGGCCGTGCAAACTGGATCAGGATCAAACTTCAATTCGACAACGATCAATTGCAGTTTACGATTTCAAACAGTGTTGGGGCTCAATCCGCTGTTTCGCCGGAATTTATGAAGGCCAACGGCATTGGCCTAAAAAACGTCAAACGAAGGCTTGACCTGATGTATCCGGGTAAACATGAACTGGTTATTCAGCACGGAGAGGAAAAATTCAATGTGCATCTCCGGATCCGTCTGCATGAAAGGGAAGTGCCCGAACCTGCCATGAGTATGTTAATCAAAAGTATGTAGCTTATGACCTTGCGATGTGTGGTTGTTGACGATGAGCCCCTGGCGCGCGAATGTATTACCAACTATGTCAAGGCTGTCGACTTTCTGCGCCTGGAAGGTGTCGCAGGCAATCCACTGGAACTAGGCCAGATACTGGATAGTGGCGGCGTTGATCTTCTCTTCCTGGATATACAAATGCCAGTTATGAACGGGATTGAATTTCTGAAAGCAACTGCCGATCCGCCTCTTGTGATCATTACAACAGCCTATCCGAGCTATGCTCTCGAAGGTTTTCAACTCGATGTGATGGACTACCTTGTAAAGCCAGTCACCTTCGACCGCTTTTTCAAGGCTGTGAATAAAGTGAAGGACTATCATAAGTTATTGACAAGATCCGCGGCACATGACAGGGCTAAGCCGGGTCCGGCGGCTGAATATTTCTTCATCAAATGCGATTATAAATATGAAAGGATCTATTTCGATGATATTCTTTATGTACAGGCGCTGCAGAATTATGTTACAATCCATACCCGAAAAGGAAAATACATCACGCTCCTGTACCTGAAAAATGTAGAACAGAACCTGGATAAGAACGCGTTTATCAGAGTACACAAATCCTATATCGTGTCCATTCCGAAAATCGAGGCGATTGAAAATAATGAGATTATTATCCAGTCGTTCCGGATCCCGATAAGCAGGAACTATCGTGACGAGGTAATTGAAAAGGTGGTCAATGACCGGTTGTGGAGGAAGGCCGGAGATACGTAAACGACGGGTGTGTTGAAAAAAGTCGCTTTACTAACCGGCAAAACGGGTGAGCACGAATTTAGATAAGCAACAAGGCCAGCGATGTGACAACGATCGCGATTGCTCCGATCCCGAAAACGAGCGTCAATACTCCGCCTGCTGAGCGCATATCGTTGTAGGTGTCGACCGTTTTTCCTTCATTCTCACGCCTTCGTTTCCATTCTTCAAAATCCATTGTGATTGGGTTTAAATTCGCTGCTTCGTTAAAAACTGTTTCCTTCTTAACACGTGGCTGACTGATTGTTTTGTGATATTACCAACCAAATTTCGGCTCCCGCAAGGAAAGATCTGTCAGGGCTATTCTGATTTTAAGAAATCAGTGTTTACCTGATAAGAGAGGCCAGACAAAACCGATAATTGCTTAAATGCGCCCGGTTCTAGCTAACCGCGGGAAGCAGTTGCTCCACGTTACCCAGGAAGGCACGGTCTCCGAGCAGCTTGAACCATGAAAACAATTTTTTTGGAACATACCGCTGGGCGTAGGCATAACCCACGGTGTCTTCCCTGTCGTATCCCTTGACAATTATGGCATTTACGGGTTTTTCATGATAAGGCAGGAGTCCGTCGTAAACCAGCACAATGAATTGATTTTTTCTTTCCGCCTTTATCAACCGTATTCCCTCACCCAGTCCGGCCTCGGGGTCTTCCGTAAAAAGTTTGAGCACTTCTTTTTCTCCGTTAGACTCCATGATGAGGAAAGGTGTTATCGGCCCCTTACCCTTGATTCTTACACTTTCTATTCCATGATTCAGGCCGAAGAGCATAAGCTCGACAAGTCGCCGGTTAGCCTTGCTTATGTTTTTAGCCTTGATATCAAATGTTGTATCCATAAGACCATTGAGAATCCGGAATGGACTATTTCAAACACACTATCCATAAGTTTGACCGGTATTTACGACAAGATTCCCGGGACGGGCTGGTGATCCGTTGATGGGATCGGGAAGGCGAGGAATCGCTACGAATTTAAACTGTTTCCGGCGATCAAGCAACATTCACGTGATCCCCGGAAACAGGTATTTTACGCTCTAGTTTAGCGCTATCAAATGTTCTTTTCCAATACCTTCCGGCAATACTCCACACATTTGGCAACTTCTTTAACCGCATCCGAGCCCGCTGGTACCTGGTACTCCAGTTCGATGGTGGCGGGAAACTTGTATTTGTTCTTTTTCATCAGTTGCAGCACGCTTCCGATAGGTGTGTCGCCTTCACCCCACATCACATTGTCGCCACCGTTGGCTTTGGACTTACGGTCCTTTACATGCATGCTGTAAATCCTGTCGTGCTTACTTTCAAGTAAGGGAATGGGATCAAAACCCGCCGCTACATAGTGACCGATATCGCAGTTGAGGCCGTTGTACTTCGCCTGCGAAAGCGCTTCGTCCCATGCGTTCAGGGTTTGCTGAAGATGACCATGGTAACCGACCCCGATTTTGTGCTTATCCGCAAACGCGCCAAGCCTTTTGCTTTGTTCGGGATTTCCCGGTAGCTCCACCGTGACATGACTGGCGCCCAGTTCCTTCGCTACACGGAGGGCATATTCGATCTCCACATCAGTGTTCTTTTCACCAAGGGCGGCCGGCTTCCAGGCATAGATTGATACGCCCGCATCATTGTACATTTTTCTCAGCTGAGTGAATTTGTCCATGGATGCGGAAGCCCTCCATGCGGCTACTTCACCCGCCTTTTGCTCTTGTTCGGCTTTTTGCTCGGGTGTCTGTTGTGGCCTTGGGCCTCCTCCCGCAGGTCTGGGTTCCGTTGAAGTATGCGGAGCGCCGGCAAATGCCTCCGCGGTGTTGCCCATCAGTTCAATAGCGCTGATGTTGCAATCCAGACAATACCTGAGTAACTGTTCCGCATTGCACGGAAGGCTCCTGAACGAATACGAGATGGCGCCGACTTGAACGCCGCCAAATCTGGAATTGGGTTTCCCGAAGTTCCTGAGAATGGCGGGAGCGCCGATGGCAGCTGGCGATATCAGCGCGAGTCCGCCCAATGCAGCTGTGGACTTTTCTATAAACCCGCGTCTCGATAGCAGTGACCCGGTCTGGTGTTTATCGGTTTTCATGTTGTTTTTTTTGAATGAAAATAATATCAGGCCTGAGGCAGGGTCCTTCAAATGGAAAGTAAGGGAATCATTGGCCTTTTGCAACAACTTGTTGTGTGCGTGTGTCATTTTTCGATGGCTGACTGGCGCAGTATTTGTGTATCGCACGACTGCCGGTGCTGCTGACACTGTAGGAAGAAATGAAGCAGGTCCGACTGGCTTCAAACGTTTGTTGTGATAAGCGGTTGAATTTTTGTTTGTGTCCGGGTTTCATTTCACGGTGCGGGAGAATTTAAACCATGGATGTAAGGTTTTATCATTTTCGGTGTCGTGCATGTTAGCATGAAGTGTTTAATTGCTGTCAAATTTTTTTAACCTACAATGCGTTTCAACTTTTTTTTCTACTGCCTTATTTTTTCATATGAACTGGTTACTGCTTCGGGAGGAGATCAAAAGATAATCAGACGGGAGAAGGAAGCGGTACGGGTCGAGCAATCGCCGGACATTGACGGGTCGCTCGACGATGAGGTCTGGCAGCAGGAAACTGAAAAAGTAAAATTTATCCAGTTTCAACCCAATAACGGCGCGGTCTCCGATTTCGAAACGTCGGTTCAGCTGGTATACACGGATAAGGCCATTTATGTAGCGGCCAGGATGTATGACCCGGCACCGGAAAAAATACTTCGCGAGTTCGGAAAACGGGACGATTCGGGACGAAACGCAGACTCGTTCGGATTGATACTCGACCCTTATGCCAGTGGAATGAACGCCTTCACCTTTTTCGTCTCAGCCGCGGGTGTACAAAGCGATTTTTTCCTGTCCGGTAGCTCATGGGACTCCAACTGGGACGCTGTCTGGAACAGTGCGGTAAAAGTTGATGAACAGGGGTGGACCGTCGAATTTGAAATTCCCTATTACGCTTTCCGTTTTCCCCGGCAGGAAGTACAACACTGGTCGGTCAATTTTTTTCGCGGTGTAAAGAGGAATCAGGAGGAATCGTATTGGAATCACGTCGATAATTCCGTGCAGGGTATTGTAAACCAGGCCGGCGTTCTCACAGGCGTGCGGAACATACAACCTCCGTTGCGTTTATCCTTTTCACCATATGTAACCAGCGCCTTCAACAACGACGGTATCACCGGCAAGCGGAAATTTTCCCTCACGGGCGGAATGGACCTTAAGTTCGGCCTCAATGAAAGTTATACGCTTGATATGAGTCTGATTCCGGACTTTAGCCAGGTACAGTCTGATAATGTCGTCTTGAATCTGTCCGCTTATGAAGTCCGGTTCAACGAGAACAGGCAATTCTTTACGGAAGGAACCGAGTTGTTCAACAAGGGGAGCCTGTTTTACTCGCGCCGTGTAGGGTCCACGTTTGGAACCGTCGAATATGACGACGAAAAAGAAGAACTGCTGAGCAAGCCTTCGTCAGCCAATTTGCTGAATGCCGTGAAGATCTCGGGAAGAAACAAAAAAGGCCTCGGTCTGGGTTTCTTCAATGCTATTACCGATAAAACGCACGCAAGTATCCGGGATATCGAATCCAACACGATACGTGATGTGATGGTGGATCCCCTCACGAATTTTAACGTACTGGTTGTGGATCAAAACCTGAAACACAATTCAAATGTAAATTTCACCAATACAAATGTCAGTCGTGCCGAAGGAGGGAGGGATGCCAATGCGTCCGGGTTAAGCCTAATGATGCACGACAAAACGCTGACCTACCGCGCCAGAGCCTTTGGAAGTTACAGTATCGTGAATCAAAAAGACGACGATGGAAAGTATCGGACCGATCCGGGGTTCAAGTACACCCTGGAGTTCAGCAAAGTCAGCGGCAAACTGCAATACGGTTTAACGCGGATGGTTGAAAGTGACAGCTATCAGATCAACGACATGGGTTTCCTTCAGGCAGCCAATGAGGTTTCCCACTCGGGCTACTTCCGTTATAATTTGCTTAAACCACATAAGATCCTGAACCGGTTCAACAGCACAGTGTCGTTCTTTCACGACAGACTTTACGAGCCCGATGCATTCAGCCGTTTTAATATGTCGCTGAACTCTCACGCACAGTTCAGGAATTTCTGGGGCCTTGGGGCGCAATACAATTCAAGCCCGGTAACGGCATACGATTTTTTTGAGCCTCGCAACGACGGCTATTACTTCGCCGTGGCTCCATCCAGCAGCTATAACGTTTATATCGAAAGCGATGGCCGGAAACCACTTAAAGGAAATGTCTACTCCGGTCAATCGAAAAGAAAGGAGTGGAATCAGAATTCCGATTGGCTCGGTCTGTTCCTGCGGTACCGCGTAAACAATAAGCTGTCTTTCAATATCGAGGTGAACACGGAAGAAACGCAAGGAAGCCGTGGATACGTTACGCAGCTTGAAGAAGGTAACGGACCTAATATTGTATTTGGTGAACGCGATATCAAAACAGCGACGAATGTGGCCGGTATCAACTATACATTTAACAATAAAATGGGACTGAACCTGCGGGTACGGCATTACTGGAGTAAGGTCAGGTATGATTCGTTTTACAAACTTGAAGAGGATGGTACGTTGAACCATTCGGACTACACAGGTCTGACCAGCGAAGGTGTACCCGAACACGATACAAATTTTAACGCCTTGAATCTCGATTTTGCATATTTTCTGCAAATAGCACCCGGCTCGTTTGTTAACCTGGTATGGAAGGATGCGATTAATTCCCTCACTAATGACGCGCAACTTGATTACTTTCAAAGTTACCGCCAGGCTTCAGGAACGCCGCAGGTCAACAATGTTTCGGTACGGCTGACTTACTTTCTCGATTACCTCACCATGCGGAAAATGGTGTCCGGTAAGAGCTGAAACGCTCATCACCCCCGTGCATTGATCGTGTCCGCTTGCAAAAAAAATTACTGCTTCCGGGGGTATTCGGTTTTTAGATCGCCCTCCGTAGATTGTTTGACAATAAACAACGTCACAACCTTCTGCTATGACCACCTATTCCCTGAAACTGGGTGCTGTATTCGGATTTATCTCGGTGATTACAACGCTCGGCGTTCACCTGATCGTGTTACCCGCTTCGACCTTTGAAGAAAGTGTAAACCTGGTCAACAGCCCCTTGTATGTTTTCAGCCGCTGGATGATTGTCTTTCACTGCCTGGCGGTTTTTATTTCGATGGCCGGTGTTTATATCGCCCTTAACAAGCCCGGAAACATTCATCCCCTGCTGGGGATATTTTCATTCGCCGTTTTTTCCTGGACGGAGATCACGCGGATGTTTCTTTCCCTGACATATCTCTTCGGTTTACGGACGGCGTACCTGGCAGAGCAGGACCCCCTGCTGAAAACACTCATTAAACAGGATATCCAGCACTTCAGTGGGATAGGGAATGGGTTGTTTCTGGTTTTTATTCTCGGTTTCGCCCTTGGAAATCTTTTTTATGGAATGGAATTTTTGCGGATGAAGGGATTTCCGCGGTTTATCGGCGGCGCGCTGATTGTCTGGTTTTTTACAGGCCTGCTTTCGATCTTCAATGAATTCGTGACAACGGAACTTGTATCCGGTTTTTTCGGCGTTTTTAATATTACTTTCCAACCTCTTGCCAGGGCCATGATGGCCTGGTGGCTCTTCCGGGAGGCCAGCCACGTCCACAGTTAAGACAGGAATTACCCGGACCGGTCAGAATCCACCGGCATGTACGTTAACCACGGGTAGGCGAAGTTTAGAGTGCTGTCTACTGGTGGAATGCGAAAATGGGTATATCGGAAATGACGCTCAGTGTTTTAAAAATACTCTTGTGAAAAAGCGCGCTGATGAAATTCCGGTGGATACTGCATACGGCGACTACATCGGGCTGTCGTTGGTTGATGTAACTGTTGATGGCCTGCGGTACTTCCGTGGATCGCAGCGTATCGAAGATAAGCGGGACCTCCTGTCCGTATTTTCCTTTCAGGACTGTCTGCCAGTCGCGTAATTCGTCGAGAACAATGTCGCTATGCGCCTCCTCCAAAACTTCGACGACGGTGAGCTTTGCATTCATCGTTTTTACAAAGGGTATCAGCTGCTCTACAGGTAAAGTACCTTCTCGGATGTAATCGTAAGCGTAGGCGATATTTGTAATATCCCGGTACATACACTTCGCAGGAATGAGCAGCAACGGTACGTCTGTTTTCCGTGCGGCATTGTACGTCTTACTACCGGAAAAGAACTCGAAAAGGTTATGCGGACCTTCCGTTCCCATAACGATGAGATCATAACCACGTGCGTTTGAAGCAATGGTTTCCGATAATGAAGCGGTGGAAGGCTGAACGATAGCCCGGCACGAGATTTTGAATGTCCGGCTGATTTCGTCGCTTTCTTCGTTGAGGATTTCCTGGTTAGCCTCCATGCGCAAGGCGTTTCCCCGGATCAGTTCGGTAGCGGAAAGTTCGATAGCCGGTTGTACATTCAGCAGTGTGAGTTCGGCTCCCATTTTCTGTGCCATTTTTGCGGCAAATGCCACGGCGTTGTTTGCTGCTTCGGAGTGATCGGTTGGACAAAGTATTTTTTTCATAAGTCAGTTATTTAAAGGTTGACAGCTATTCTTTTGCAGATCTTTTTTTCTTTCTTTCTTCTTTTTCCAGCTTTTTGAAATAGCCCCTGAACAGGAAGTTCGATTTCATCGCCTCCATATTTTCATTAAAGCGCGACGTTCCCTGTTCCACATTCCCGACGCTTCGCAGGAGTTTATTTCTCAACGTCGTATCGGCTAATAACAACCCTGCCGTACCTTCCCCTTCTCTTAGCTGCTGTACGACCGTTTGAAGATTCTTCATCATATCCGAAGTCTGATCGCTTGCCTCCTGAATCTTTGACAGGGAGTGATCCAGCCGTGAAGAGAGTAATGTGTCCGTAAATATCGTGCCAGCAAGGCCTTCACCTTTGTCGAACCGGCTGATCATACCTTTGGCTGTTCCCGTGAGGTCCGCTGTATTTGATCCGGCACGGCTAAAATCCCTTACCGCGTGTTTCAGATCATGCGTTATTACCGTGTCGGATAAAAGGTTCCAGAGGCTGTTACTACTGTTGAGTTTGATAGTGATCTCTTTAAGATTTGTGGTAATTCTCTCCATGTTTGAGTTGGTGGTGCTGAGGGTCCGCAGCATTTCATCGGTTTCGATTGGCTTCCGCGACTGGATGATGGACCCTTCCGTAACAGCAGGAAAATCACCGGGCTGGGAATTGATATTCATCAGTTTATTACCCATCAGCCCGTCTGTTCCGATCGACGCCACGGCATTCTGTTTGATATACCGTTTCATTTTTTCATCGATAGTCATCACCACAAAGATGGACGTGTCGTCGGAGACTGTAATGGCCTTTACGGTACCTACGTCAATCCCCTTGAACCGTACATTGTTTCCCGGAACCAGTCCGTTGACATTATTAACAACCGCTTTGATCGTGAATGTAGAACCGAGCAGGTTCCTGTTTTTTCCAATCATGTACAGGGTAACGATCATAAACAGCACGCCGCCAAGAACGAATAATCCCAGTTTTGCATTGTCGACTTTTTTTGTTTTCATATACTATTCGAAAAATTCCCGGATTTTCGGATCCGGCATAAGTTGAAGTTCACTAAACGTATTGTTGGCATAACACTTCCCGTCAATAAGCATGATTACACGATTGGAAGTTATCCGGATGCAATTCATATCGTGGGAGATAATCACCGACGACGTGTTGTATTTCTTTTGAACCTGTACAATCAGGTCGCTGATTTCCCGGGCGGTTACCGGATCCAGTCCGGTTGTAGGCTCATCGTACAGGATGATTTCGGGCCGGAGGATCAGTGTCCTGGCAAGCGCTATCCTCTTGCGCATACCACCTGACAATTCCGCGGGCATCATATCCACCGTGTGTGCCAACCCCACGTCTTCGAGTGCTTCCATCACAGCCGCTTCAGCTCCTTTCTCGCGCTGCTCTTTGTTCCAGTGCCTTCGTAAAGGGAACTCTAGGTTTTCCCGTACGGTCATCGAATCGTACAACGCGTTGCTTTGAAACAAAAAACCGATACGCGCGCGGATATGGTCCAGTGAATCCGAATCAAGTTCACTAATGTCTTGTCCCAAAACCCTGATCGTACCATTATCCGTATTCATGAGGTTAATGATACATTTTATCAACACCGATTTTCCCGACCCCGACTTTCCCAGAATCACCAGGTTCTCACCGGGGTTTACCTCCATGGAGAAATTCCGAAGCACATGGTTATCTCCGAACGACTTATTAATATTTGCAACTTCGATTACTCCGGCCATATGCGATCACGTTAATCCGAGAAGGTCCGTGATCTGAACGGCGATAAGGTCAATGATAAAAACCAGCAGTGACGCAACGACCACCGCCGAGTTCGCAGACCTGCCTACGCCTTCGGTACCTTTTTTAGAAAAATAACCTTTGTAACACCCGATCAAACCAATAGCGAAACCAAAGAAAAATGTTTTTGTGATAGAGGGTACTACATCGCCGAAACTCAGCGAATCAAAAACCTGGGTCCAGAATAAACTCCAGCTTACCGCGCCACGGATGTTTACGCCCAGGTAAGCTCCATAGAGAGAAATGGCATTGGACAGGCTTGACAAAATCGGTAGCATGAGTGTGGTAGCCAGCACGCGAGTCACGATCAGGTATTTGAACGGGTTTGTGCCGGATACCTCCATCGCATCAATTTGTTCCGTGACCCGCATTGACCCCAGTTCGGCTCCCATTCCGGATCCGATCTTGCCAGCGCATATCAATGCCGTTATCACCGGAGATATCTCGCGGATGAGCGACACGGCAACCATCGCCGGCAACAATGATTCCGCTCCAAATTCCACGAGGGTCGGCCGCGATTGAATCGTAAGCACCAGACCCATAATAAAAGCGGTAATGGAAACAAGAGGTAAGGATTTATATCCCACCCAGAAGCATTGACGGATCAGTTCCTCGTACTCCTGCCTGGGCTTTGTGCTTTCCCGGAACAAACGACCCGTAAAACGGGCGATATCCCCTGTTTCAGTAAAGAAATTGTAACTGCTTTTGAAGAATGGGTTCACGTTGTTATTGATTACTCTTTTCACGAATGAAATCAAAAATAGACAGCTCCGTCCCTTCCGCGGCTGACGCGCATCAACTCCTTATATGACAATTGTCAGGTCAGGGATGTTCCTGAATTTTTTCACCAAGTACTTTCGCCCACTCGCGAATCAGTGACAAAGCTACCTCGACATTGGGTTCCCCGGTTCGGGTTTCGTCGTTGGGCCGCATTAGCCACAGCGAACGGGACCCGATGATCGTTGCTTGTTTTTTCAGTATAAGTTCTTCCAGTTTTTTGTGGGAAGCACCGGTTGATCCGGCACCGAGGGTAATGGCAATCACCGGTTTTCCCTGTAATGACCGGCCGTTGATGTACCGGCTGATCGCCCAGTCGGGTTCCCAATTATAGGTATTGCTGCAAAATACAAATGCGTCAAATCGTTCCTCCGGGGATTTATTTGCCGCCGCTACGGATGCCACCCGGACGTTCAGGCCCATGTGGCCCAATTGGTCCGCCAGGACGCGGCAAACCTGTTCATCAAGATTATAGAAGGGATCGGGATCGAATACGATTAGAATTTTTCTTGCAGCCTGCCTGTCGCCTGCTTGCCAGCTCTTCTCAGGTCCGGTCGCTTCGACTACCAGGGTAAGGACGAGCCACACAAAGCAAACGCCCATGAAAAAATAGAAGATCTTTCTGTAAAGATTTTTGGCTTTCATCGGATTTAGGCCCGGTAACGTGACACTACCACCAACCCCATACACGGATTGCCAATGAGATCAGTATGATGATGATGATACCGATCAACAGGAGGTGTTTTTTGATGTGTTTCATGGTCCTGTAATTTTGTTATCCCTAAGGTTTTTCAAACAGCCAGCGTAACGGAGTGGTTTTTTGTGCCGGAACGAGTCCGTATCTGGTGATACTTTTATCTTTTATAAACTCCACGGCCTCGGGAATAGAATCCGTAACAAGGATAAGGTCCAGGTCTTCCGTGGAAATGGTTTTTTGTCGTTTCATGTATTCGATGTGATCCAGGAGCTCGCGGTGAAAATCCCTGTCGAAAACGATGATCGGGAACTGGTTGATTTTTTTTGTTTGTGTCAGCGTCAGGGCTTCGAAAAACTCGTCAAGCGTTCCGAAGCCACCCGGAAAGACTACAAAAGCAAATGAGTATTTTATCAGTAGCGTCTTGCGTACAAAGAAATAACGGATACTAACCCATTTGTCGAGATATGGATTAGGCGATTGTTCCATAGGCAATACAATATTACACCCCACGGACCTGCCTCCTACATCCTTTGCTCCCCGATTGGCTGCTTCCATCAACCCCTGTCCGCCACCCGTCATGATCGTAAAACCCAGGCGTGCAATTTCTCCTGCCGCGACCCTGGCTTTTTCGTAAAATTTGTGATCGTCCGTAAACCTTGCCGACCCAAAGAATGTCACACAGGGACCGGCGAAGTGAAGGGCGCGGAATCCGCGAATAAACTCGATCATCACTTTTATAATAAAACGGAACTCCTCCAACCGTGATTGAGGCCCTCGCAAAAATTTGATTTCTGATTTTATTTCTCCCACCGCTGATCGATTATGTGTGCTACCCTAGAAGATATTGTTGATTACGTATGTTGTCTTATTAAAAGCGAAAGTGTCCCCCGGCCGCTTGCCCTTCATAACCTGAAACAGCGGACTTTGGACAGAGAGACCAACGTACGTCTTGCCGTCCACATTAAATTGTTCTACGCTGGTTGAAATGTAGAACGTCAGGGCGTCGGTAACAACGACTGCGCCTGGTTCAGCCGAATGTGATACCACGTCTGCCGTTGCCTTCAGGTGATCCAGTTGTTCCAGCTCATTTGCAGCGAATTCCAATTGGGTTTTCAATAGAGTGCGTTCGGAATCTGCTTGCGCCTGCTGACCAAGCCGTGTGCCATCGAGTTCCTCATCAGCCGCGTCGTCCTCACTTTCTTTCAATTCATGAAGGCGTAGTTTGAAATCGTTCATCAGGGAATGTTGCCTGCGAATACATTCTTCAAGCAGTTTTTGCTTAATTTTTTGCATAATAATAGTGAATAGGTCTTTTGATCCGGCTTGTGTACTAACGGCCTGGATATTCCTTAACCGGCTTTTTGAATAAATTCGAAGAACTCTTCCCGGAAATCGTGGAAAGCTTTTGAAAATGCCGAAGCTTCATCCATGATCGCACGGTGTTCCCCGAAGTACTTGACATTGGTTTCGTCCCTGGTCTCCAGCATGTTGGCCAGGGTAGTTTCGTGTTCGCGGAGTTTTTTCCGCAGCGAATCGATCACCTCACCGCGATAGTAGGTGATGAGGCTTTGAAAGTGGTCGATCTTTTTCTTGTCGTCTAACGCGGTGAGCCGGGGTGCCCGTTCGTCGAGGATTTTTTGAAACGCGCCCAATTCACTCTTCCAAAGTACGGAAGCCGAGAGCCATTCGATTGTCTTTGTGTGTTTTTCGATTAACTCGGGTTGGAGAATGTAATTTCCGGAAGAACCTGTGACTGATATCATAAGATTTATTTTTATCGAAAGTAGATATCCAAGGCAGGGAAAATTACGATGGATGTCATTTTATCGAATGATTAAGATCAGGTAATCCCCGGCAACCTTCGGCATAGCAAAATCCTGACGTTTGTCAGGCTCAACTCTGATGCTTCTCACCGACATCGGCTCGAATTAAAATTAGATTTGTTGAACCGTTGCATTTTAACGCGGCTCTGAATGAAACCTTTTATAATCCATTACAACGAGATCACGATGAATGATCTTGCCCTCGTCGGAGGAAAGAATGCTTCATTGGGTGAAATGATCAAAAGCCTGACGCCGCTGGGAGTCAGCGTTCCTGATGGTTTCGCGATTACAGTCGACGCGTTCTACAATTTCCTGTCATTTAACACGCTGTCGCCACAGCTACAGGTGGCGCTTAACAGAATTGACCGTATTACACTCGACAACCTGTCGGAAGCGTCCGCTTGCTGCCGCGAATTGATCATGCGCGGTATTTTTCCTGAAGACCTTATCAGGGAAGTCAAGAGTGCGCACGCTAACCTGATGGAAAGTCATGGTTTAAATCCTTCTGTTGCCGTTCGAAGCAGTGCCACAGCCGAAGATTCACCCACGGCGAGTTTTGCGGGTCAGCACGATTCATTTCTTAACATCAGCGGCGCTGATAATGTGCTGCTGGCGGTAAAGAAGTGTTACGCGTCATTATTTAACGAACGTGCCATTAAATACCGGATCGACAACGGGTTTAGTGACATGCAGGTCGGAATTTCCGTCGGCGTTCAACTGATGGTCCGGTCGGATAAAGGAAGCGCCGGTGTTGCCTTCACGATCGACCCGGAAACCGGCAACGACAATATTATCTATATAACAGGAGCATGGGGACTGGGTGAAAGTGTTGTACAAGGCGCCGTAAATACGGACGAGTTCTATCTTTTCAAAGAAGCCATCGCCCGAAACATTCATCCCGTCGTACACCGGTCTCTCGGTGATAAAGCGCAGATGCTGGTATATAGCGATACTTCAGACAAGAATATTTCCTGGAAACAAACGCTTCCGGGACTTCGTGACCAGTTCGTCCTCAATGACAGCGAACTCAGTCTGCTTGGGAGCTGGTGCTATTCAATTGAGAAGCACTACAAGCTTCCCATGGACATTGAGTGGGCCAAAGACGGTGAAACAGGTAAATTATTTATCGTTCAGGCCAGGCCTGAGACTGTTCATGCGCAGCATAAAAATCCGGTAATAAAGGAGTTCAGCTTCAAAACAACCGATACTCCTTTGCTGACGGGAAAAGCAGTAGGCCGCTCGATAGTGAGCGGGAAAGTTACAGTGGTTAAATCCCTGGCGGACGCACCAAAGGTTCAGCCGGGGGATATCATCGTGGCGGATATCACCAACCCGGACTGGAACGCGCTCCTGCGCAAAGCTGTTTGCATCGTTACAAACAAAGGCGGACGGACAAGTCATGCTTCGATTGTAGCGAGGGAACTGGGCATTTGTGCTGTAGTCGGCACGTTAAACGCAACTGAGAAGCTTACGGATGGACAACTAATAACCGTATCCTGCGCCGATGGCGATCAGGGGTTGATCTACAATGGACTGCACACCTGGGAAGAAAAAGAAATTTCACAGGACGCGGTCGAGCATACCCATGTTAAACCGATGTTTATACTGGCGGATCCCCAAAAGGCGCTCCTGTACGCCACCTACCCGAATCAGGGTGTCGGGTTGTTGAGAATGGAATTTGTGATCAGCAACAGTATTCAGATTCACCCCATGGCGCTGGTGAAGTACCCGGAGCTTCCGGCTAACAGCGAGAAGAAACAGATCGAAGCGTTGACGAGACATCATATAGATAAGAAAGAGTTCTTTATCGAAAAATTATCGGAAGCCGTTGGCCTTGTAGCAGCTGCATTTTATCCCAAAGAGGTCATTGTCAGGATGAGCGACTTTAAGACGAACGAGTACGCCAAATTGCTGGGGGGAAAACTCTTTGAGCCGGAGGAGGAAAATCCGATGATTGGCTTCCGTGGAGCAAGTCGTTATTATAACGAACGGTACCGCGAAGGGTTCGGGCTGGAGTGCAGGGCGATACGCCGTGTGCGGGAGGAGATGGGCCTCGACAACGTGAAAGTAATGATTCCCTTCTGCCGCACCATCCAGGAAGCACTTAAGGTTCAGGATGTGATGAAGAGTTACGGTCTCGAAAGGGGGCAAAAGGGTCTGGAGATTTACGTGATGGCTGAGATCCCTAGCAATATTATACTGGCCCGGGAATTCGCTCACCTGTTTGACGGTTTTTCCATCGGATCCAATGACCTGACCCAATTAACGCTTGGGCTGGACCGGGATTCCGAAATCGTGAGCGATCTTTTCGACGAAAACAACGATGCCATTAAGGATCAGATCAGGCACCTGATCGAATGTGCGCATCAGGAGGGTGTAAAGGTCGGCTTATGCGGCCAGGCCCCCAGCGATTACCCCGCTTTTACGTCCTTCCTTGTTCAGTGCGGCATTGACTCGATTTCTTTTAATCCGGATGCCGTCGTTCGGGGTATTTCCAATATCGCGCGTGCAGAGGCCGCGTTGCATTCGTCCGAATCTGTTCTGAAATAACATTCCTCTCATCAAACCTGACGATCATGGATAATTTTAAGCGTGAAATATTTGACAAACTAGGTAATCTTTTCTACGCAATCGCGAAAGATCAGCATGTGGCCCCGATTGAATTTGGCGAACTGAAGATGCTGATGCGCAAAGACTGGTTAACAGACCAACCAGACAGCTCCGGTTCGGTTGTATCAGAACCTTCTCACCTGATCGTACTCGCCATGGACTCACTTCTGGGTCAGGCGACGCCTTCGGAGAATGCTTTTAACTCCTTTACGAGATTTTACGGCACACACCGGGAGCAGTTTTCAGATGCGTTAAAAGGAAAGATAATCGATACAGCCAATGCTATAATAAACGTATTTCCTTCAGCAGCCAGGCTGCAGAATAACCATTTAATAAAACTAAAGCTGTTGTTCGATAACTCCAGCCTGATCCCGTTGATGTAATCTGGTATGCGTGTATCTGCCGAAAGAAAATCGTACGTGAAGGTCTTGCAGCTTGTCGTGTATGGCTCCGTTATTTTATACTTCGGAAGGAATATCCTCATACCGGTAAGTTTCGCCCTCCTTGTGAGCTTCGTCCTATATCCCGCGTGTGTATGGCTGGAAGCCAGGGGAACAGGGCGAATTGCGGCAATTGCCATTTCAATCACACTACTGATTGTTGCCGGGCTTTTGCTGGTGGCCCTGCTGATCAGTCAGTTTGTAAATTTTATGGTTGAATGGCCGGCCGTTCATCTGAAACTTTCTGCCGCGGCTGGTGAATTCAGTTTGCTCCTGACCGATGCATTCGGACTATCGAAAGATGAACAGGACGCGCTGATCAGGCGGCTGGCCGATCAGTCGGGTGGCAACTTGCTTCAGTTCATCAGGAGTACAATTGCTGCCTCCGCTTTTTCGGCGGTGTTGCTCGTCCTGGTTCCCGTTTATGCCTTCTTGATACTCTACTACAGGGATTACTGGATGCGCGTTGTATACCGTCTTTTCCCGGGCGAAAAACGGGACAGCATCAAGGATATCGTCAGGCTTACCGTGAAGGCTTATTTTAACTTCATAAAAGGAATGGGTATAGTTTATCTCGTGGTCGGGATACTGAACAGCATCGGATTACTGATTGTCGGTGTTCCTCACGCCATACTTTTTGGGTTCGTAGCTTCCGTGCTGACCTTCATACCCTACGTGGGGATTGCCATCGGTTCCTTACTTCCCATTACCATGGCCTGGATCACATACGATTCCATTTGGTATCCGGTGGGCATCATCGGAATCTTTGCTTTTGTTCAGTACCTCGAAGCGAACATTATTTTTCCCCTGGCTGTCAGCCACCGGTTGAATGTAAACACCTTTGTCATGCTCCTTTCGATTTTTGCCGGAGGTGTGCTGTGGGGAATGGCAGGTATGATCCTGTTTGTTCCATTTGTGGGAATTGCCAAGCTCATTGCCGATCATAACCCGAAATGGAAAACGGTTTCAATGATCCTGGGAGCGGATTCGCCCCGATAATTTCCCCCGGAGAGCAGGAGATGTTTTTTGCGAAGTGTATATGATTTTTGTCATACCGCCTCTTCTTACAATAGTTCTAAATTTACCGGCTTAAGAAACACCATTTCGTCCCGAAAAACATGTTGTGTTATTTAAAAAAAATTGCTTTTGTATGTTGCTTCCTTGGAATGTTGCAAGGTTGCCGTCCGGTCGCCCCGGTCGTTCAAAGACAGCCGGATAACTTTGTCGTACCTAAAGTGGAAATACCCCTCCTGATACCGGAGGACTCCACCCATGCAGTCTATCACGGGTTGAGGTATGTCCGGCAGGTATATCAGTTTTACAAAACTTCCGGTTTCAAGCCTGCATGGAACAAAGACGGAACTTCATACCTGCTTGACTCTGTAGTCGCAGTTGTTGATAATGCCCGGTTGCACGGACTTCTTCCTCAACATTATCATGCAAAGGAGATCAACGACCTGAAGTTTTCTTCGGAACGGATATCACTTTGCCGCCGGGACGTGTTGCTGACGGACGCATTGCTGTCCCTGGCAAACGACGTAAAATTCGGAAGGATGAATGCTGTCAGCTTGCCGTTGAATCACGACAGCCTGAACATGCAGGTTCTCCTTGAAGCGAGGAGGTCAGGCAGTGTGGAGGCAACGCTAAGGATGCACGAACCACAGGTGAAGCAGTATCAGCAACTCCGGGAATCACTCAAATCAATGATCGATGCGACAGATTCGGCCACCCGTGCGGCATTGCTCGCGGGTACAGTATACGGTGTAACTTCAGTATTTGAAAAAGTGCAATGTGTCGAAGTGAACCTGGAGAGATGGAGAATGGAATCCGCCTCATTGGGAAGCCGGTATATCTGGATCAATATCCCTGCATATCAACTGAAACTTACTGACAATGGGATGGTCGCTCTTGAATCGAGGGTGATTGTCGGTAAACGGGATACACCTACACCGACGTTGAGCAGCCAGGTTGAATGTATCACATTGTATCCTTACTGGCACGTCCCCAGAAAGATCGCGGTCGAAGAATTTCTGCCGGAGATCAAAAAGGATACATCTTTCCTGTCGCGAAATAATTTTCAGGTACTGGACCGGAAGGGCAATATTTTAAATAAGGATTCATTGAACTGGGCTTCTTATACACCAAATAATTTTCCGTTTACACTCAGGCAACGCGAAGGTACGGAGAACTCATTGGGGGTGATCAAATTTGTATTCGATAATCCGTACCAGGTGTTCCTTCACGACACCAATGCAAAGGGACTTTTCAGGAAGGAGAACCGCGCGTTGAGTCACGGCTGTATCCGGGTGGAAAAGGCCAGAGAGCTTGCCGGTTACCTTGCTTCCGGACAGGAAAGGATAGATAAAATTCTGAAACTGAAGCTGAAACAAACCATCAACCTGCCGCATCCGATTCCGATCTACGTACGGTATTACACCTGCGAATCCATTGATGGTACCCTGCGTTTTTACAACGATTTGTATCAGAAAGACAGGGCGATGATAAACTTCCTTTACGGCCCGTCACCTGGCGCAGGATTGTAATACCGGATCGTTGATCAACTATTGCCTTTAGTGCGCCAGGCGGAACCGCAAGCCTGTGTTGGCTATGGGACCATTGCAGTAATGAGGTTGTCCTTCCAGTTTTTCGGCCTTCACCACATTGAAAGCGAACCCGATTTCAAAAAAGTAATCCACATTGAGCCTGGTTTCCGGAAGAATGGAAAACCCCAGGCCTGCAAGGCTATAATAGCCGACAACACAGCCCCGGTTTGAAAATGCTTTATTAGGAAAAATAAAATTGATACCCGCTTCGCCATATACATCGACATTGTCTTTTTGAGTGAAGAGATATACGATACCGGGTTGAACGCTGAGGTAATACGCGGACTTACTGGTGTTTGTGAAATAATCTTCCAAACGACGACCGCTTACAGAAATCCTGGGCGCAAGTTTTTGGTTGAAACCGAACGGCGCCGTGGCGGAAAGAATGATTCCTACATCATTGTCGAAGTGACCACCGGCAATACCTACCGACCAGGCGTGCAGGTCGCTCTGCCCGTAACACCCGGGGTAAGGCAGAATGAATAGCAGTATCGCAAGGAACCTCATTTGAATACCGTGTATAATGTTCAGGCTTTAAAGTTTTGCCAGTAATGCTTTCACTTCATGTTTTGTCTTTCCGATTTTCCGCTGAATCCGGCCTACAAGTTCCTCTTCCTTTCCCTTTATATAAATCAGGTCGTCGTCGGTGAGGTTTCCATACAATTGTTTGAGTTTTCCTTTGAGGATATTCCAGTCCCCTTTAATAATGAGCTTTTCCATATTGTCGTGATTTAAATTCACGGGAAAACTAAGTACGAAGCTTTTCTTAACTTATGACCTTGATCAGGCAGGTATACATGATCGGCTGATTTGGATCAGTTGCCGGGCTGCCTTACGTCATGCATTCGCGCAGGGAATTTACTAAATTGCGTACAACCCTTTCAACTCCGTAAAACAATATGAACTATGATCGATATCTTAACGCAGGATCAATGCAAGCAGGTTCTTAAGACGGAAGTACTCGGCCGGATCGGATGTTACGCGAACAACAAGGTCTATGTCGTGCCTGTCACCTATGTGTACGAGGGAGGTTATATTTATGCGCACTCGAAAGAGGGATTGAAAATTCAGATGATGCGCAAGAACCCGAAGGTGTGCTTCCAGGTAGACCGGATGGAGAACATGGTTAACTGGCGGAGCGTTATCGTATGGGGGAAATACGAAGAGCTGAAGACAAAAGAAGGTCAGGCCAATGCGATGAAGATCCTGAAGGACAGGCTGACACCGATTATGCTGAGTGAATCCGTAAGACCTTCGCACAAGGCGAACGATCCCCGGGTAGTCATGAAAGAACTCAAGGCTGTCGCATACCGGATCGCTGTTAAAGAGATTACAGGCCGCTATGAAAAAAGTGAGATGTTGCGTTAACCGGCCTGACAAATGTCATTTTTTGTGTTGACATCCATCAACCTTCCCGCGTAGTAGACGGTGTAGTTTTGAATGCTTGAAAACAGAGGCGAGGTATTCATCCTTAACCAAATAGAACATGAAAAAAATATTGGTTCCATGCGATTTTTCAAAACCGGCTATTAATGCTTTTCGCGTTGCGTTAAATATGGCCGCCAAAACAAAGGGTACTGTTCACCTGATAAATGTCATCGAACTTCCGGTGCTTCACGATACGGTACTTATGCCGGTGTTGAACTTCGAGGCGGCTCTTCTGGAAGAGATGAAGGAAAAAACGGAAAAGAAATTCCAGAAACTTATAGATAAGCATGAACAGGACGGTGTTAAGGTGGTTTCGAAACTCGAATTCGGAGCGCCCTTCAAAACGATCCTCGAGTATGTCGAAAGTCAGGGAATGGATGCGATCATCATGGGTTCACATGGTGCAAGCGGGTTGCGTGAGTTTGTTGTGGGTTCGAACGCCCAGAAAGTTATCCGGAAAGCGCGTGTGCCGGTTATCATTGTTAAAGAATACCTGAAGGCACCTATCAAAAATATAGTGTTTCCCAACAGCCTGGATACGGAGTATCAGGAGGACCTCCTGGCCAAAGTGAAAGAGTTGCAGGACTTCTTTAAAGCCAAACTACACGTTGTCTTTATTAATACGCCATTAAATTTTACGTCTGACGATACAACGTTTGCCAGGCTTAAAACCTTCGCCAGGCATTTTGCGCTGAAGAACTATACGCTCAATGTGTACAACCACTCGAACGGCGAAGAAGGGATCAGTCAGTTTACAGAGAGTATAAAAGGTGATCTTATTGCAATGGGGACACACGGCCGCAGGGGAATTGCCCACCTCGTAAACGGAAGCCTTGCGGAGAACGTTGCAAATCACAGTGCGAAACCTATCTGGACGTATTCCCTTAAGAACGAAACCGAAGAGAAAAGTAACTAACCTTGTTTTAATTAATATTCAAATTCATGATAAACTATATTTCTGGTGAAGAGGCTGTTAAAGCGATTAAACCGGGTGACCGGGTATTTGTTCACGGAGGAGCGGCGACACCTCATTTTCTGTTAGGGAAGCTGGTTGAGCGCGCGTCGGAGTTATGGGATGTGGAACTGGTGAGCATCAGCATGCAGGGAGAAGCACCTATTGCAGATGAAAAATACAGGCAGAGCTTCAGGATAAACTCGCTTTTCGTATCTCAGAATATCAGGGAGGCTGTTAATGACGGCCGGGGTGATTATGTTCCGATCTTCCTCAGCGAAATCCCCAACCTTTTTAAACGGGGTATCCTGCCCCTTGATGTCGCTATTGTTCATGTATCCTTGCCGGACAAGCACGGATATTGTTCCCTTGGTGTGTCGGTCGATTGCGCGCTGGCAGCAGTCCGCTCGGCCAGGTATGTAATCGCACAGGTTAATCCACGGATGCCAAGGACGCTGGGCGATGGTATTGTCAAAATTAGTTCTTTTCATGCGGTAGTTTACGCCAGTCAGGAACTCCCCGAGGTATACCAGTCGAATGTTCCACAGATATCGAAGCGGATCGGTGAATACTGTGCATCGCTTGTCGAGGACGGCGCCACGATTCAAACCGGTATCGGCTCAATCCCGGATGCGGTACTTGCAAGCCTGGGAAATCACAAACGGCTTGGGGTTCACACGGAGACATTTTCAGACGGTATCCTTCCCCTGGTGGAAAAAGGTGTGATAACGAATGAGTTTAAAAAGAAACACCGCGGAAAGATCGTTACCAGCTTTCTGCTGGGTAGCCGCGACCTCTACGATTTTGTTGACGATAATCCGGCTGTTGCCGTGCTGGCCATTGACTACGTGAATGACACCGCTGTTATCAGGACGAACCCGAAAGTTACAGCGATCAACAGCGCCATCGAAGTGGATACAACCGGCCAGGTATGTTCCGACTCCATCGGTACTTACCATTTTTCCGGAGTGGGAGGGCAGATGGATTTTATGCGTGGCGCGGCGCTTTCCGAAGGAGGTAAGCCGATCATCGCTTTGCCATCTTCAACATCTTCCGGGATCTCGCGGATTGTTTCCTGCCTTAAAACAGGAGCGGGTGTTGTTACCACGCGTGCGCATGCCCACTACATCGTGACGGAGTACGGAATTGCTTACCTGTACGGAAAGAACTTAAGGCAACGGGCGAAGGCCCTTATTGAGATCGCTCACCCCAATCATCGCGAGGGACTGGAGCGGGCAGCATTCGAGCGGTTCAAGAGTTATCAGTTTGAACGCACGGTGTATTAGGGTATTCAGTCAGCCTGTATGGTGGGTTTATTATTGAGTATACCTTTTGCCGAACGCTTGTTTCAGCTTAATCCATTTTTACAGCCTGTTATTTTGCCCGTTTTACATAGTCCATAAGTATTCGAAAAAACTCTGTCGGTTGTTCTTCTAAAATTTCGTGTCCGCATTTTTCTATTACTTGTGTTTCGCTGAACCTTAAACTTTCTTTTTGTAAATAAAAGGTCGACTCGCCTTGGTCATCTTGTCGCCCATAGACAATTAAGGCAGGTATTTTTAATTTTTTCAATTTGTTTGTAATGTCCCATTTCGTTTCCATGACTTCTCTGTCGATTATTGGAATAGGCTGAAAATTGAAACTGAAAAATAGGGCGTCAATGTCCTTCTTCGATATTTTGTTCTTGTCATGGTACATAGCCCTGACATGTAGCCGGATAAATTCTTTGTAGGCAACAACTTCTTTGCAATCCGGATTGGTTCGTTTGAGGGAATCCAGTTCTCTCTCCGTTTTTGTTGTGAATATTTTTTGCAAAGATTCCATTGAATCCAATTCCACTTTAGAGCGCCTCGCATATTGATTGTCATAGAGTACATTCCATACCAAATAAGATGGAGGCGCAGAACATACAAGAATAAGATTTGCCGTGGATTCCGGAAATTGTGCGGCGTAATTCATAGCAAGCAAACCACCCCACGAAATACCCAATAAGGTAATTTTTTTGTCTCCGCGCAATTTTCGCAAAAGTTCGATGTCCGCGGTATAGTTACTGATCGTTATCGTTTTTTCATCGATCTGCATATTCCTTGATTTTCCGGAGCCCCGTTGATGCAGTAAAACACAGGTGTAAATGGATTTAAGACTATCAATAATCTGATAATAGGGCTGTTCGGGTGCCTCACCTGGCCCTCCCGATAGGATGTAAAGTGCAGGCCCCAGGCCATATTCCTCGTAGTACAATGCAAGGGGGCCATTATAATAAGACTTGAGATTCTGTCCTGAACAAAAAGTATAAATCAACACTAGAATTCCGGTAAGCAAAATGTATTTTTTCTTCCGCCTGTAGATTGGTGCATGCCCCGCCATTTCAGTTGCCATATGTCGATATGTTTTGTTAATCGGTATGTCCAGAATACCCCGAAATACTCCTGAGGCAATTCGGAAGATAACCGGTGGTCGCGGGAGTAACCAGCCTAAGTTACAAATTAGTTAAGTAACTATTTGATAACGCAATGAGGTATGATATACGCTACCAGCGATGCAATTGCCGGCCGTGACGGGTCATCTCGCTGGCAGGGGCGTAGCGGACGAATGCAGCACGTGCGTGGGGTGTATCAGCAATTTCCTGTAGGCGACGATGTGATTTACGTTCCTGGAAACTGAAATTTTATGGAGGAGTTTTAATCTGAAAAAAAAGCCCATGGTCTCCCACGGGCTTTAACTGACGTTCACCATTTTTTATTTGACCTCGATCGCTTTCTTCGCTTTCGAAACGGTGATGTTCTTCTTCGAGATGTTCAGCCTCAGAATACCATCCTGATACGCCGCTTTGATATCATCCTCGTTTACGTTTTCAGGCAGCGTAAACGCCCGGCTGAACGAATTGTAACTGAACTCTCTCCGTGTATAGTCCTTTTCCTTCTCCTCTTTTTCCTGCTGCTTCTCGGATGAGATGGTCAGTACACCGCTGTCGACTGTGATGTTAAAATCCTTTTTGTCGAGTCCGGGTGCGGCAACTTCAATTTCGAATCCGTTATCGGATTCTTTAACATTGACAGACGGCATGGATTGTTTCCGCATTCCATCTGTGTCGAAAAAACGGTCGTTGTCGAAAAAATCGGCAAGCCAGGAGCCGTTCACCAGTGACGGCCAGTCTGATCTTTTGATAAGTGACATATTACCTCCTTTTTTTTAGTTTGTTTTGACAGAACGAATTTCCGTTATGGGGACCATCATACACATGATTCAACTCATTTGACACACTGATTTTGGTCACGGTTTTAAGGCGTACCGACGGCGTATTGATCTTTGACCGGTTGAATCGTTTTGATGTATTCCTTTATTTTTGACCTGAACACTTCCATGTCTTTTTCGCTAACCCGGTACATTGATGCGTTTTTATGCTGCCCTTCCGGTAATAGCTCAAGGACGGTTAGCTCGGCGACCGCCTGGGCTTCTTTTCCCGTTACTTTTTTCAGTTCTTCCCGGAGCCAGTTCTCCTGACCGGCTCTTCCGCCACACAATGTGATGAATGAATACGTGTTGATTCGAGCTCTCTCGTCGGTGAGAAATGACCGTAACGGAGAGGCAATCTTCCCATTCCAGACGGGGGAGATAAAAATAATATGATCGTAAGAAGCGAGGTCTGCCGTTGCTTTCATCACTCTGGGCAACCGTCTGAAAGCGATATCGAGCAGGATAGTCAGCGCCGTTCTCTTTTTCACCTCCCGGATCGGGTATATGTCACAGGATAATTCCCGCTGCAGCCCTTTGGCCAGGGTTTCATTGTTTTTTGTGAAGGAATAGTAGACGATTAACGTGTTCATGGTGTGGTGATTTTGTTGTTTTACCGATGGTTATGTGTTTCTTGATAATTACCACCACCGGGTATTCATATTTACGGATGTATTCCAGGCATAAGTATGATGAAAGTCATGATTCCGGGTGATGATTCTCAAAATAAAGCCGGGTAGGGAAATCTATTTTTGAACCATAAAACTTCATCGCCATGAAAAAAATACTCGTTCCATGTGATTTTTCGAAGCAGGCGGTAAACGCTTTCCGGGTAGCGCTTGATATCGCGCAACAATCGAAGGGTACGGTACACCTGCTGAACGTCGTGGAGATACCGGTGGTAAGCGACCCCACGGCCATGCCGACAATGAATTTTGAAGTTACGCTATTGAAAGATCTCAGTGATCTGGCGGAACAGCAATTTGTGAAGATCAGGGAAAAATACAATACAAACGGCGTCAAAGTGGTAAGCGGTGTACAGTTTGGTGGAGTGTGCGGCATCATTCTCGAGTATGCCAAAGAGAATAATATCGATATGATCGTTATGGGATCCCACGGCGCAACCGGCCTTCGTGAATTACTGATGGGGTCCAATGCCGAAAAGATCGTGCGGAAGTCTTCCGTACCGACGCTGATCGTAAAAAATTATTATAAAGGAGCAATCAAGAACATTGTTTTCCCCAATACACTTGAACTGGAAGGCCAGGACGACCTGATTGCAAACGTCAAGAACCTGCAGAGCTTCTTCAAGGCGCACCTCCACCTTGTGTGGATCAATACACCCGTAAACTTTGTGTCCGACAGCGTCACCAATGAACGAATGGAAGCCTTTATAAAAAGGTATGGATTGCGGAACTGCACAGCCAATATATTCAACCATCTGAACGAAGAAGAAGGAATCCTTCAGTTCCGGAATGCTATCAAAGCGGATATGATCGCCATGGGCACTCACGGACGCAGAGGTATATCCCACCTCGTTAACGGAAGCCTGACGGAAGACGTCGTCAACCATACGGACCGGCTCGTCTGGACATACACGCTAAAGAATGAATTAGTCGAAGCCTGAAATGACGAAGACGCTCCCCGAAGCTCCGGAGGTTCTTACGGAGGTAAACTGTTACCATTGTGGTCAGCCCTGTGATGAAATACACTGGCTGGAGGAAAAACCGTTTTGCTGTTATGGTTGCAAAACCGTTTTTGAGATCCTGAATACAAATGATCTTTGTGAATACTATCGTATTGAAGACCGGGTTGCCAACTCGTTGAAAGGTGTCCCGAACGATTCATTCAGTTACCTGGATGAAGCCGGTATCCGGAAAAAGGTCATCACGTTCGATTCGGAGACTTTTGCGAAAGTCTCTTTTTTCGTCCCCGGTATTCATTGCATTTCCTGTATCTGGTTACTGGAAAACCTGCAAAAGATTGAAGCCGCGATCCTGCGTTCCGAGGTAAACTTCGCCGGAAAGCGGGTAACGGTGGATTTTAATCCTTCCAAAATTTCGCTCAGCCGGATTGCGGCATTACTGGCATCCCTGGGATATGCTCCGAGCATCAACCTGGACACGGAACAGCAAGAAAAACCTCAATGGAACAGGTCACTGATCTATAAGCTTTCTGTTGCAGCATTTTGTTTTGGTAACGTCATGCTGTTTAGTTTTCCGGAATACCTGGGACTTGATCATTCCGACGAAAAACTGATGCGACTGTTTTCATGGCTGAACCTCGCATTATCGCTGCCCGTGTTTTTTTACAGTGCGTTTGATTACTTCCATGCGGCATCCAAAAGTTTTAAGCAGAGACAGATAAACATTGATGTCCCCATTGCTGCCGGGCTCGTTGCTCTTTTTCTGCGCAGCTCGTATGACATTATTACCGCCACCGGACCGGGTTACCTGGATTCATTCACCGGGTTGGTATTCTTTCTGTTGATCGGCCGTTGGTTCCAGGGAAAAACGTATGAAAGCCTTGCTTTTGACCGCGACTTCAAATCTTACTTCCCTCTTGCCGTTCAGAGACAAGCCGGTGAGGAATGGAAACCTGTATTGATCTACGATGTACGGCCAGGGGATACGATACGGATCAGGAACATGGAGGTTATTCCGGCCGACAGCATTCTCCTCGACGAATACGCCTTTATCGATTATAGTTTCGTAACGGGCGAATCAAAGCCGGTGAAGGCGAAGTGCGGCGATTCCGTGTATGCCGGCGGAAGACTCATCGGGCAGCCTGTGCGCTTCAGGGTGGAAAAGAATACCTCACAAAGTCAGCTTACGAGTCTTTGGAACAACGACGCTTTCCGCAAAGTAACGGAAAGCAAGTATCAGAAGATTATCGATCGGGCTGCAAGAAGGTTCACGTGGATCGTTATGGGGATTGCCGTCGCGACGGCTTTCTACTGGTACGCCTTCGATCCCCAGCGGATGTGGCTGGTGCTTACATCTGTGTTGATGGTAGCCTGTCCCTGTGCATTGGCACTGGCAGCTCCATTCACCTACGGGAACATGCTTCGCGTATTTGGCAGGAACAATTTTTACCTGAAAAATGCCGATGTAATCGAACGCCTTGCGGCAATCGACGCGGTGGTTTTTGATAAAACGGGCACCGTCACCCATGGACAGGAACCCCGGGTTGATTTTACGGGAACATTGACCGTCGCAGAACGGAGTGCCGTAAAATTGCTAACCGCCGCATCGACGCATCCGCTGAGTGAACTGATCGCAAAAACGATTGGTGGAAAAGCGGCAGGTAATATGTCGTCATTCAAGGAGATTCCCGGGAAGGGAATCGAGGGTGTTGTCGACGGCAATAGTTTTCGTATCGGATCTTCCTCTTATGCGGGTATGGGTCAAACAGTGGATGCAGACACAACGAAGGTATTCGTGTCTATTGGCGATGAGGTAAGAGGTTACTTCAGTATTCAGGTCGCTGTCCGCAAGAACATCAGGGGAATGCTCGATCGCCTTGGAAAAAGGAGTGTTGCCATGCTTTCCGGCGATAACGATGCGGACCGTCTGAAAATGGCGTCGCTTTTTAACCCCGGCACGCAGCTTTTATTTTCCCAATCGCCCCACGAGAAACTCGCATTCATCCGGGATCTTCAGCAGCGATCCAGGAGGGTCATGATGGTAGGGGATGGATTAAACGATTCCGGCGCGCTGAAACAAAGCGACGTAGGTATCGCTGTAACGGACAATACGGGTGTGTTTACACCGGCTTGCGACGGAATACTCGAAGGCAGTAAAATCGATTTGCTGGATAAATTTATTGAGCTGGCAAGGGCGTCGACCACAATTCTCAAAACCGCTTTCGTGATTTCCTTTTTATATAACGCAGTCGCCCTTGGCTTCGCCGTAACCGGAAACCTTACGCCTCTTGTTGCGGCGGTGTTGATGCCTCTCAGCAGCGTGAGCGTGGTGGGATTTGCAACGCTGGCTGTTAATTACGTAGCCCATAAAAAACTGTAATATGAATATCATTATTTTGTTAATATCGATCAGTCTTGTTATTGCCACGGGTTTCCTGATCGCATTCTTGTGGAACCTGAAGAACGGGCAGTACGACGACACGTATTCCCCTTCGGTGCGGATGTTATTTGACGACAAGCCTTCCATTGCAAAAAGGACTCCCGGACCCGTTGGAGACTCTATTGATACTGCAGAAAAACCTGACGAAAGTCACCGGGCGGCCTGATGGCGGTCATTCGGTCGTGCATCCGGGGGACGGTAATTTGAACCATGAATATTACTCCTTCACTGCCTTCCCTGCTACGAAAGTACGACGTCCCTACACCGCGCTATACAAGTTATCCAACCGTTCCGCTGTGGGATACGGATTCTTTTACAACGGAAAAATGGATTCATTCGGTACGAAGAATTTTTGACGAATCGAATGATGAAAAGGGGATCAGCCTTTACGTTCACCTTCCGTTTTGCGAAAGCTTGTGCACGTACTGCGCCTGTACCACACGGATAACAAAGAATCATGCCGTGGAGATCTCTTACATTCAAAGTGTGTTGAAGGAATGGGATGGTTACAAAAAGATCTTTGGTAAAAGGCCCGTCATCCGCGAGCTGCACCTTGGTGGAGGAACGCCGACTTTTTTCAGCCCACGGAATTTGAGATGGCTGATAACGGAGATGCTAGACGGTGTGAACGTTCACAGTGATTTTGAATTCAGCTTTGAAGGTCATCCGAACAACACATCCCGGGAGCATCTGGACACACTATATGACCTGGGATTCACGCGGGTAAGTTTCGGCGTGCAGGACCTCGACGAGAAAGTGCAGCGTACCATCCACAGAATTCAGCCCCTGGAAAATTTGCAGCGTGTAGTTGACGACGCGAGAGAAATCGGATACCAGTCTGTAAGCTTCGACCTGATCTACGGCCTCCCGTTTCAAAATCCCTTTACTGTTTCGGATACAATTGATAAGGTATTGGCGCTTAAACCGGACCGGCTGTCATTTTACAGCTATGCTCACGTACCGTGGCTGAAGCCCGGGCAACGCGGCTATGGTGACACCGACTTACCCAGCCAGGCGTTAAAGCGACATTTGTATGAGATCGGGCGCCATAAATTGAAACAGGCGGAATATGCCGATATCGGCATGGACCATTTTGCCTTGCGTCATGACGCGTTGTTCAAGGCACACGTTGCGGGAAGGCTTCACCGTAATTTTATGGGATACACCACAACAAATACGGACTTGCTGATCGGTCTTGGAGCGTCCGCGATCAGCGATGCAAAATACGCCTATGCGCAAAACGAGAAAAAAGTAGAAGATTACGCAAATGCACTGAAGGGTTCGGGAAGCATTGTCAAAGGTCATATCCTTTCGGATGAAGACCTTCATGTGCGGGAGTGTATCCTTCAGATCAGCTGCAGGGGCCAGCTTGAGCCATCATTAATGGAGCGGGTTATTACACCCTCCACGCTGGAGGTGCTCCAGGGAATGGAAAAGGAAGGTATTCTTTATTTATATGAAGATGGCGGTATGAAAGTGACGACTGCGGGTGAACCTTTTATCAGGAACATTTGCAGGGTTTTTGACAAACGCCTGGACGAGATCGAACCACAGCAGCAGCTATTCAGCAAAGCGATATAATACAATGCCTGTACGCGCATCGGGTATCACCTTTGCACGACATCTATCATTTAAGCGGCGATTCGGAATATCGTATTCGAAAATTCATTACATTTAATTATACTCACCGGTATCGCCTTTTTCTAAAAGGGTGAAGGGGGTGATAGTTGGCCACAATCTGCGGAATCCGGTATGTGCCGGTGAGCCGTCGTTAGTTGTTACAAAAAAGGTTAAGAAATGTCGGACCAGGTCAAACATTCGGAACTCACTTTTCAGCTCATTGTAGAGTCTTCTCCCAATGCTATAGTTCTCGTCAACAAGGAAGGTAAAATTGCCTATGTGAATAACCAGACGGAAAAATTATTCGGTTACGCCCGGGGAGAACTCATCGGACAATTGGTTGAAAAATTATTGCCATCCCGGTTCAGCGAAAAACATCCCGGCTTCCGCGATATGTTCTTCCGTTCTCCAACGGTCCGGTCGATGGGTGCGGGAAGGGAGCTCTTTGCCACCCGGAAGGACATGACGGAATTCCCCATTGAGATCGGACTGAATCCCCTGGTTACCGTTGACGGTACACTCGTACTTGCCTCTATCATTGACATCACGGAAAGAAAAAAAGCGGAAGAGCGGTTTCGGCTCGTCGTCGAATCCGCCCCGAATGCCATAGTCCTGGTAAACAGGGATGGGATAATCACACTGGTCAATAAACAGACCGAATTACTGTTTGGATACGACCGGAATGAGCTGATCGGTAACCGGCTGGAAGTGCTGCTTCCGGAGCGTTTTAAAGGCGATCACCCGGGACACAGGAACACGTTTTTCGAAAAACCGAAGACGCGGTCCATGGGCGCCGGACGCGACTTGTTCGCAAAACGAAAAGATGGATCCGAAGTACAGGTAGAGATCGGGTTGAATCCCCTTGAAACACCGGAGGGCCAGATGGTGTTGGCATCCATTATTGATATCACGGAAAGGAAGATCCAGGAGAACGTCGCGAAGAAACAGGTGGAACTGGAAATCAGGAATAAAGAACTTGAACAGTTCGCATATGTTGCTTCACACGACCTTCAGGAACCCCTCCGTACCGTTTCCAATTATATGCAGTTGTTTGAGGAGGATTACCTGGATCAAATGGATGATCAGGCGAGACATTATCTTCGTTCGGTCAATCTTGCCACGAAACGGATGAGCCTGCTCATCAAGGCGCTGCTGGATTTTTCGCGGCTTGGACGTAACTCCAGACTGGTGGAAGTGGACTGTGGAAAACTACTGAACAACATCATTTCAGATCTGCAGACCATGATCAGAAACTCACGTACCGATATCGACATCGGCGATATGCCCGTGCTGAACGGGTATGATGTCGAACTTAGACAGTTGTTTCAGAACCTGCTTACCAATGCGATTAAGTTTCAACCGGATAACCACACCCCAAAGGTCTCGGTCCGTTCGAGTCCGTTGGATGGAAAATGGCAGTTCTCGGTCAGGGATAACGGAATAGGAATCGAACCGGTCCATTTCAAACGTATCTTTGAAATCTTTCAGCGCCTGCATACTACTGATGAGTACGAGGGAAGTGGGATTGGTCTGGCGAATTGTAAGAAGATCGTGGAGCTCCATAACGGTGAGATCTGGGTTGATTCTATCCTGGGAAAAGAAACAACATTTTATTTCACGATACCGAAACTCGCCCTATGAGCAAATCCTTGAAGTGTATCCTCCTGATCGATGATAACCCGGATGATAATTTCTATCATGAAAGGGTCATCCGGAAGAGTGGTATGTGTGAACTGGTCGTTTCAAGAAAATCAGCTATGGAAGCCCTTGAATACCTCGGATCAACTGCGGAATATGTCCGGCCTGACCTGATCTTCCTGGATATTAACATGCCCCGCATGAATGGTTGGGAATTCCTCGAAGAATATGCTAAGCTGGATGACCACCGTAAAAGCCACGCAATCATTGTCATGCTGACCACGTCTGAAAATCCCGACGACAGATTGAAAGCGCTGTCATCTTCCGCAATTTTTGAATTCAGGACAAAGCCGCTGACACGTGAAATGCTGGAGGAGGTACTGAATAAATATTTTTAACTTTCACCTTCGCCCCTTGCTTGTTTGCACCTCGCCTTCTATTTTAACTGCCCCCGGATTGACATTATCGATTTAACCGGTCTCCTATGTTCATCGGACATTTTGCCGCAGGGATGGCTGCTAAAAAGGTTAACCCCTCCCTTTCTCTGGCACTCTATTTCCTGGCCGCACAGTTTCTCGACCTGCTTTGGCCCACTTTCCTGCTACTCGATCTGGAACACGTAGTGATTGCCCCGGGTACCAGCAAAGTCACCCCGTTGGATTTTACGGATTATCCTATTTCGCATAGCCTCCTGATGGTGCTGTGCTGGTCATTGCTCTTTGGAGTTGTCTATTATTTGATTGTAAGGGAAAAATCCGCCGCAATGTTGCTTGCGGCGCTTGTACTCAGCCATTGGATACTGGACCTCGTTGTACATATACCCGATCTGCCTTTATATCCCGGCGACTCAATCAAAGTAGGATTTGGTTTATGGAATTCAATGGTGCTCACCATATTGACCGAGGGCCTGCTTTTTGTGACGGGCACCGTTCTTTACGTGAAAGCAAAAGTTTTGTCCGGTCAACGCGTCACCTGGAAATTCTGGAGTCTCATCCTGTTTCTTGTAGTTATCCAGTTTCTGAATTTGACAGGTCCGCCGCCGCCAGGCGTTTATGCGATCGCATGGGCCGGCCAGCTTCAGTGGCTTTTTATTCCCTGGGCATGGTGGGCGGATCGCTGACTGGCTATTAGAAAAAAATACTGTAAAAAATCCCCTCACAAAGTTTCCATCCCCCTCTCACTGACAAAAATCAGTTCCTGACATAACAGGAATCAGTCTCCGCCGTTCGCGCGCCTTCTACTTTTATCTCCGTAAAAATATGTGAACGCATCGCGCTAAACCTATGGAAATAGAAAAATTCAGTTACGACAACAAAATTGTCAAAGCCTTTATGATCGCAACGGTCATATTTGGCTTGGTGGGTATGCTTGTAGGCCTTACTGCTGCCATTCAATTGGTATATCCGCTGTTTAATTTCGACCTGCAGTATACATCGTTCGGAAGGATCCGGCCCCTCCACACGAATGCCATTATCTTCGCATTTGTGGGGAATGCCATGTTTGGAGGTGTTTATTACTCCATGCAACGCTTGCTCAAAACAAGGATGTTCAGCGATGCGCTGAGCTGGCTGCACTTCTGGGGCTGGCAACTGATCATCCTGGCAGCTGCTATCACCTTACCCCTGGGCTTTACCACATCCAAAGAATATGCGGAACTGGAATGGCCTATTGATATCGCGATTGCCGTCATATGGGTTGTATTCGGTCTGAATATGATCGGTACGATGATCAAAAGACGGGAACGCCACCTCTACGTTGCGATCTGGTTTTACATTGCCACATTCGTGACCGTGGCTGTGTTGCATATCGTGAATTCGTTCGAGATGCCGGTGAGCTTGTTTAAAAGTTATTCAGCGTTTGCGGGAGTTCAGGATGCATTGGTTCAGTGGTGGTACGGACACAACGCCGTAGCATTTTTCCTCACCACACCGTTTTTGGGAATCATGTATTATTTTCTCCCCAAAGCAGCAAACAGGCCCGTATATTCGTATCGCCTGTCCATCATACACTTCTGGTCTTTGATTTTCATTTATATCTGGGCAGGCCCTCACCATTTATTGTATTCTTCGTTGCCTGACTGGGCGCAATCTCTCGGTGTTGTTTTCTCTATCATGCTCATCGCTCCATCCTGGGGAGGTATGCTGAATGGTTTGATGACGTTACGCGGTGCCTGGGATCGGGTTCGCGAAGATCCCGTTTTGAAATTTATGGTTGTGGCCGTTACCGCCTACGGTATGGCTACGCTTGAAGGCCCGCTTCTCTCATTGAAGAATGTTAATGCGATCGCCCACTTTACGGATTGGATCGTTGCTCACGTACACGTCGGTGGCCTGGGTTGGAACGGCTTTCTGATCTTTGCCATTCTTTACTGGATGATTCCACGTATGTGGGGTACCAAACTATATTCTACACGCCTCGCTAACGTTCACTTCTGGCTGGGAACCCTTGGAATTATCTTCTATGCCCTGCCGATGTACGTGTCCGGTGTTGTTCAAAGTCTTATGTGGAAAGAATTTAATGCCGAGGGATTCCTCGTATACAAGAACTTCCTGGAGACTACCGTACAAATCCTTCCCCTGCATGCCCTCCGGGCAACCGGCGGTGCGTTATACCTGACAGGTGCGATCATCATGACCTATAACCTGATCAAGACAGCATACGCAGGTACCTTCATTGCAAACGAACCGGCCGAGGCTGCTCCGCTTGCCAAAGCATTTGTACAACACGGCGGCGGTTGGCACAACCGAGTACTGGAACACAAACCAGTATTGTTTACCGTGTTGACCCTGATCGCCATTCTTATTGGCGGAGCGATTGAAATGATCCCGACATTTTTGATCAAATCCAACGTGCCGACCATCAGCAGTGTTAAACCGTATTCACCACTGGAAGTTCATGGACGTGATATCTACATCCGGGAAGGGTGTGTAAGTTGCCATACGCAAATGGTACGGCCGTTCCGCTCCGAGACAGAACGCTACGGTGAATATTCCAAAGCCGGGGAGTTTGTTTACGATCATCCCTTCCTGTGGGGATCCAAACGTACCGGACCTGATTTGCACCGCCTGAACGGAAAGTATTCCAATAGCTGGCACTACAATCATATGCTCGCGCCCGATGCCGTATCAACCGGCTCTATCATGCCTGCTTATCCCTGGTTATTCGAGCAGAGTATCGATAAAACGATGACAAAAGCAAAGATCAATGCGCTCCGGTCGGTAGGCGTTCCTTACGAGGAGAATTATGAAAACGAGGCGAACGCAGATGTGGAAAAACAGGCGGCGCAAATTGTGGCTTCCCTGAAAGCAGACGGTATTGAAGTGGCTGAGGATGCTGAGATCGTCGCGCTGATCGCTTACCTCCAACGTCTGGGCAAAGATATTAAAGGTGAAAAGACAGCGTTGACCGGCAAGTAATTAATGAACTGAAAAATAACAGCCATGTATAAAAACGTCCTTCAAAGTATAGATAATATCGAGATATGGCCCATCATCTCGTTTGTGATCTTTTTTATATTCTTTCTCTGCCTTCTTTGGGCGGTCTTTTCGGCAGACAGAAAATTTATTGAAAAAATGGAGACGATGCCACTCACGGATTCCGATCCTGAAATTGAAAAGCCAAACCGTAAACTTTAATAGGCCATGAGAAGAATATTAATATTTATTTTAGCGATGACCACTGGTCTTAGCGCATTCGCCCAGGAGGCCGCAACAGCCGAGCCTGCATTTTGGGATGATCCGATTAACCACCCCATGTTGCCGTTTTATTTGGTAACGCTGTTTATGCTGGTGGTCGTGATACTCGTCGGTTTTGTAGCGCTCTACCTGATCCGGATCCTGAACATGATGAGTGAACAGGCCGAACGCGAAAGAGCCAGCAAACTCGGTGTTTCCTATGTTCCAAAAGCCACGTGGTGGGATAAATTCGTTCAGCAGGTAAATGCTTCCGTTCCAATCGAACAGGAAAAGAATATAGAGCTCGATCATAACTACGACGGGATCAGGGAACTTGACAACCATTTACCACCCTGGTGGACCTGGCTTTTCATCGGAACGATTGCATTTGCCGCGGTCTATGTTGTTGTATTCCATTTCACAGACTCCCTTCCGTTGCAGGAACAGGAATACCAGAATGAATTGTCAGTCGCGGAAGAAAAGGTGAGGAAATTCAAGGCTTCCCAGCCACAGGCTGTGATCGACGAGAATACCATCGTTTATACGGAGGATAAGGCGATCATCGAGAAAGGTAAACAGGTCTTTATGTCGAATAATTGCGGCTCCTGTCACCGTAACGACGGCGGCGGAAATACCATCGGCCCCAACCTGACGGACGGATACTGGCTGCACGGCGGCGATGTGAAGAAAGTGTATCAGACCATCAAGAACGGAGTGGTGGAAAAAGGAATGCCCGCCTGGGGTAAGACCATGAGTCCTCAGAACGTCCTGGACGTAACGTTTTTTGTAATGAGTCTGCAGGGTACGAAGCCCGAAAACGCAAAAGCTCCCCAGGGAGAATTGTTTACAGCAGAGCCGTTAGCCGCAGATACAACAAAAACACAAGCTTCTTTATAAGAGTAAAGAGTAAGTGTAAAAAACAGAAGATGACATGGAAGGTGGTGTGAGAATTGATATCCGCAAGGTGAGACTTGAAAAAAATGCCGAGACCATCATAGCTTCCGGGGAGGAGGAGTTTCGGGACAGTATTGCGACTGTTGATGAGAAAGGTAAAAGGATATGGGTATACCCGAAGAAGCCGGCGGGCCAGTACCATAATTGGCGGATTGCCGTTACCGTATTCCTGTTGTCCATATTGTTTGCCGGACCCTTTCTGAAGATCAATGGTCAACCGTTTTTATTGCTTAATGTATTTGAGCGAAAGTTCGTGATCCTGGGGCAGGCGTTCTGGCCCCAGGATTTTTTTCTGCTCGCCGTGGTGTTGATCACATTTTTTGTGTTTGTGATTCTCTTTACCGTCGTATTTGGGAGGGTGTGGTGCGGATGGATGTGCCCTCAGACGTTGTTCATGGAAATGGTCTTCAGAAAAATTGAGTACTGGATCGAAGGTGATTCCACTGCTCAGCGCCGACTATCGAAAGAACCATGGACGACGAAAAAGATTGCGAAAAAAACGTCGAAGCATGTTATCTTTTTTGCTATTTCCCTGCTGATCGCGCACACCGTGATGGCCTACCTGATCGGCATCAACGAAACGTTTGATATTGTCCGTCGGCCGCCGGCTGAAAACCTCGCGGGCTTCATCGGACTTGCGGCATTCACAGGTGTGTTCTATTTCATCTATGCGAAGTTCCGCGAACAGGCCTGTATTGCCGTTTGTCCCTACGGGAGGCTCCAGGGTGTTCTCTTGTCGAAGGAGTCGATCGTTGTCGCTTACGACTGGTTGCGGGGCGAGCCGCGCGGTTACCGGAAAAAGAATGCAGAGGCGAATACGAACACCGGCGACTGTATCGACTGTAAACTGTGCGTTCATGTTTGCCCAACGGGTATAGATATCCGCAACGGAACGCAGCTGGAATGTGTAAACTGCACCGCGTGTATCGACGCCTGCGACGATGTTATGGTGAAGATCGGAAAACCGAAAGGCCTTATCCGGTATGCCTCTTACAATTCGATCAAAGACGGAATACTTAAAATTATCAACGGACGCGTGATCGGGTATACGGTTGTGCTGTGCGCGCTGCTTGGTGTCCTGAGTTTTGCTTTGGTAACCCGTTCCGATGTGGAAACAACCGTTCTCAAGGTTCCGGGTACTTTATACCAGCGCGAGCCCGGCTTTATTACCAACCTGTATAATGTCGAGTTTGTAAACAAGACGTTTAACGAACTGGAGCTTGAGATCAAGGTGGAATCTCCGGCAACGGCACAGTTAGTCAAGGCGGATGGTAAATCCATAAAAGTTCCGGCAGAGGGTTTTGTCAAAGGTGTGTATTTTATCAGGATACCTGAAAAGGATGTGACCAACGCACGCACTATTGTGAAATTGGGAATCTACAGGGACAACAAAAAAATTGAATCCGTAAAGTTGAAATTTATCGGACCAGTAAGTAAAGCATCCGATGCTAAAAGAGAATAATATATATGAAAATGAACTTCGGAACCTGGATTGTTGTGGCGTTTGTTGTGTTCGCCGTCTTTATCGGTACGCTGGTAACGGTTTGTGTGCGGCAGGACATCGATCTTGTCTCAAAAGATTACTATCAGCAGGAACTTCTGTACCAGGATCAGATCTATCGGCTGAACAATACCGCGGCGCTGGCATCGAAACCGGAATTTACGATCGTAAATGACCGGATTCAGGTAGCCTTCGGCCAGTGGAGTGATATGGAAGCCGGTGAACTGAAACTGTTCTGCCCCTCCAATCCCCGGATGGATAGAAACTTCCAGCTGGCCCGTACAGGAGAACGTATCCAGTCATTTGAATTGCAAAGTTTACAGAAGGGGATGTACCGGGCGAAGCTTTTGTGGAAAATGGACGGTAAGGAATTCTACCTGGAAGAAGTAATCTATATCTGAGATGATTGCAACAGCGTTGATCATGGGTCTTGCCGGCAGCCTCCACTGCGTGGGAATGTGTAGTCCCCTGGTATTAGCCGTCAGCAGCGGCGGACGCGATGCTTTCCTTAACCGTTTGATCTATAATACCGGACGGATTTTCATGTACAGCCTGTTGGGAATGATCGTGGGATTCATAGGAATGGCAATGCCGTTGCTGCATATGCAAAACCTGCTATCCATTGTACTGGGAATTTCGCTGCTGATTTTTTCCATTGTCGGCATTAAGTCGGTCAGTATTCCCCTGCTGACTCCATTCCTCCAGAAGGTAAGTACCGGGCTGAAAATGGTTTTCGGAAAATTCATCGGCCGGAAGACACGGATTTCTGTGTTTGTCCTGGGGTCACTCAATGGGATCCTTCCCTGCGGATTAACGTTCCTTGCCCTGGCCGTATGCCTGACACTTGACGGTCCTGTAAGCAGTTTTAATTTTATGCTGCTGTTTGGTATCGGCACGTTGCCTGTGATGCTGGGGCTCACCTCTGTGATCAACCAGCTGGTCAAACGTTTTCACATCAGTATTGGTAAGGTCACCACCACTATGCTGTTTATTTCAGGCTGTCTGTTGATTGCCCGCGTGTTCCTGTTCCAGGGCCATGACGTTGCGGCGGATCAGGGTGTGATGGATATTATCCTTTGCCGGTAAACCGGACTTACAGGTTCACAATCCGATATTCAACACAATTGCATAGCTATTAACGGGCTACGTTCCAGCGAACCACTTTCTCCAGTTTGGCAGGTTGAGTGATCCTGATCTTTCCCGATTCAATTTCAATCAATCCTTCGTCTTTGAAATCGGAGAGTACACGGATGACCGATTCGGAAGCGGTACCTACAATTTTGGCCAGGTCATCACGGGAGATCTGGATGTTCGCTTTGTTATCGCGCAGGTCCTGTACCTTTAATAATGCTTCAGCGGTACGTTGTCTTACCGAATTGTAAGCGAGGTTCAGGAGTTGTTTTTCCTTTTCCGCCACTTTCTTGCACAACAGGGAGATAAAACCGGCGGATACTTCGGGGTGCCCCTGAAGCAATGTGATAAAATCATGTTTGGGAATCGTTACGATCTCCGAATCCTGCATGGCAATAGCCGACTCCTGGTAGACATTCCCTTCCAGGATCGGCTCAAAACCAAAAAAATCATTGGTATTGTAAATATTCGTGATCAGTTCTTTTCCATCCGGGTGGGACTTGAACACTTTCACACTTCCGGATTTAATAAAGAAAATATTCAGCGGCGCATCGCCCTCGGAAAAAACCTCGGCTTTCTTTTTGAAGCTTTTTATTTTTTTATCCTTGCATAGATCCTTGAGGTTTAAAACCTTTTTGGCATCCTGTATAAAGGTTTCCAGTCCCTCGGGCGTGGCTTCGTAAAGTTTCTGGATCATGGAAGCCTTACGCAGCCTGGCTTCAATGGCGTTTAGCAGATCGGTATCGTCAAACGGTTTGGTCAGGTAATCGTCCGCTCCCAGGTTCATGCCCTTCCGGATATCGGTTTTTTCCGTTTTAGCGGTAAGGAAAATAAACGGAATGTTAGCCGTTTCATCTTTTTTACTCAGGATATGCAGCACACCGTACCCGTCAAGTTCGGGCATCATGATGTCGCATACGATCAGGTCGGGTTTTTCCTTTTGCGCAAGGTCGACACCTGTTTTACCATTTTGCGCAGAAACAACCTGGTAACCCGCGAGCTGCAGAATTTCGCTGGTGTTCTCGTTGATCTCCGGGTTGTCTTCTATCAAAAGGATCTTTTTCATAGCATAAGATTTAGTTTGCGGGTATTTCTACTTGAAACGAACTTCCTTTTCCAAACTCACTGGTAAATGATATTTTTCCGTCCAGTAATTCGACATAACGTTTTACGATGTTGAGTCCAAGGCCTGTGCCGTGAATATTCCCGGCGTTGCTTGCTCTGAAAAACCGGTCGAACAGATGCTTCTGGTCCGCCGACGGAATACCAATGCCTTCATCTCTCACTGTGAACTGGAGAAGATCATTGTTCTTCGTGCACGACAGGAAAATACCTTTGTTGTTCTCTGAATATTTACTGGCATTGGAGATGAGATTAAACATAATATTCCTGAGTATGCGGACATCGGTTTCGATCATTTTTGCGCGGTCTTCGCAGGTAATCTGAATCTGTTGCCCGTCTTTCAGGAAGGCCTTTACCTCTTCATGGATTTCATGAATGAATTCTTCCAGGTTAATGCTTTCTTTCTTTATCTCGACTTTGCCTTCTTCCAGTTTTCCCAACGAAAGAAAATCATTAAGAATAAGCGTGAGGTGATTGACGGATGATTTTATACGGTGAACGTGTTTATCTACTTTGGGCAATTCTCCTTTGTCCTTGTATTGCTGGATCAGGGATGCGGAACTCATGACCGTACTGAGCGGTGTACGGAATTCATGCGATGCTATCGAGACGAATTTTGTCTTTAATTCGTTGAGTTCTCGTTCCCTTTCCAGGGATTTACGGGCTTCCTCCTCGGCTTTTTTGCGTTCTTTGATCTCACCCTCCAGCTTAATGATTGTATAGTTCAGGGCTTCTGTCCGGGCCTGTACTTTTTGTTCCAGTTCGGCAGCATACACAATAAGTTGCTCTTCGCTTTGTTTTAAAGCCGCTTCCGCTTTTTTACGAAGGGAGATGTCGCTTATAAAGGCCATGACAAACAATTGTCCTTTTACTTTGGTGTAGCTCAGGCTGATCTCAACCGGGAATTCCGTACCGTCTTTGCGTAAGGCTGTCAGGTCGCGCCCGATCCCCATCCTTCGCGGCTCAGGGTGTGTGTTAAAACCGTGACGGAAACTCAGGTGTCTTCCCCGGTAACGTTCGGGTAACAGGCTTTCAAGTACTTTGCCGGTTAACTCGTTTGGATCGTATCCAAAAACCTGCTCCGCTACCGGATTCGCTATCGCAATTGTCCCGGATTCGTCCACCATAATGATACCTTCAGACATACTCTGAAAGATTTCGCGGAACGCTTCGTTGGTTACAATTGAAAAATCCATTCGTACAATGTGCAAGAACCGTAATTTAGGTAACCTGCGGGTATGATAAAAGTCATTTTTTACCCTGATCAAAATCCGTTTTATGCTCCAGCCTTTCGGCCATGTTTGTACATTAAGTAATTTCTTTTCGGAACAATTCGTATGACAAACGGGATCTTGTGCACTATCGATTTTTCGGATTCTTCAAAGGAAGCCCTGAAATGGTCGGCAGGACTGGCGGAAAAATTAGGATGCCACCTCTCTATCTTATACACCTACAGGCTGGTTAATAAGGAGAACGGCGAAGTCAGTCAGATGAAAAAGAAAATAGAGGAGGAGGCAGCGAAAAACTTCGCGGTCCTCGAAAAGGAGGTTTTAGGGGGGAAAGGCATATCCTATGATTTCAAGTCTGAAGTTGGGTTCGTGGATGACCGCATTGAAGACCACTCCCGGAAGCACAAAGTCAGTTTTCTGGTGATCGGAAAGGGAATTCTCATCCGGAACAAGGAAACGTTCGATGAACTGCTCGACCAACTGAAAGCGCCACTGGTAATTATTCCCTGATCCTAGTGTCGGTCCCCCGTTAATATCATCTTTACTGTTTGAACATGGGTTTGGGTAGCCCGCTGCAAGATGTATAAGCCATCCGGCAACCTGTAACCTTTTTTGTCTTCGCGAGGCCAGAAAATCTCGTGAACTCCTTCTTCAGGCAGGGTTTCAAACGTTTGTACCACCTGGCCGGCTTGATTGTAAACGTAGAGCTGGCCTGCCGCCGGATAACCCACCCGGTATCGGATCAAGGTAAAGTCAACTACCGGGTTCGGGTAAATGGTCAAGTCATGACTAGCCTCTTTTTCTTCAGCCGATGTGATAACGGTGATCTCATCGCCGGAAACCCGTATGTCGTCAAATGAAAAGGATATCCCGGTCAGCGATTGATACTCCGGTACGATCTCCAGACGATCTATTTTCGACCAGTCGAATTTCCCCTCCGGGTTGAACCAACCGTTGTCCCATGCGCCTTTTTCTTCCAGGCTCTTCAACGGGATGTTTACCTGATGCCATTCGCCGTCCCAGGGGGCGAAGGTATTATCTATTGTTTTCCCCATCCTCCAGGAATGATCGCTATCACCGTTTTTTGTATCCATAAAACGGATGTCGAATAAGGCGCTGGCCGTGTTACCTCTGACCCAGAATTGAAGTGTATAGTCGTTTTCAGGCATCAGGGAAAGGTTCAGGTTGGGTTTGAAGTCAAATCCGATCGCATCGTATTGACCGACTCCTGTCCAGTAAATGCATTGATCGCCTTCTTTCGGGCTGTCATCCGAATAAAAATTCAGTGTCCCGGCCGTTGGTGTGCTGTCATCAAAAACGCCGTCGGCCATAAGATCGTCGTACACCCGGAATCCGTTGGTTAGCGGACCGGTGGGGTATGTGTTTTGATCCGGAACTGTAAAATCCAGCGCTTCAAGCAAGGGTATGTTCAGATCATAATCGAATAGTTCATAAGAACCCTTTTCAAACAAACCAAAACCGCCCCGGTAGTCCCATATAGTCCACGGAATTTCGTTTTCATTGAGGTAATTCCTGACCGCAGCATACCAGGCAACCCGGTCTTCATTGTTGCTGTTTGGAATATGAACGCCAAATTCGCCGCAGAACAGGGGCACCTGTCGTTGTTTTCCAAAATTGACAGCGACGTCAAGTTGCTGTTTGACCTTCGCCACAGTTCCTTCGGCCGGGTAACCGTTCATGGCATTTTCAACCCATGTCCCTTTTAATGAGTTGGGAACAGCAGGCATGGCGTTGGAGCGGTAGGGAAACGGTACACCGGATAGCGGTACCAGCGAAGGGGAAGTCCAGCCCGCTCCCTGGTGTGTGAAGAGAAACGGATCATAAAAGTGAAAGGTATAGATCAGCCTTGCGTCGGTATATGAGGGAAGAAGGCTGAGGTTGTTGTAATTATTATAGTTCGCGCCGCCGACAATAATAAAATGACTGGTGTCATATGCCCGTATCGCGTCGATCACCGACTGCTGAATGGATCCCCAGGTGGCATCGCTGATATCGTGCGGCTCATTGAGCACTTCATAATAAATATGGTCTGACCGCTCCTTGTAATGTTCTGCCATCTGCGACCAGACTTTAACAAGAACCGGTCCGATGGCCGGGTCCGTCGGGGCGGAGGGATCGAAAGTGTGGTTATCCAGGATCAGGTGAATATCCAATTCTTCGGCCCAGTCTACAGCCTGGTCCAGGAACGAAAGGAAAAGGGGATCCAGCGTGTAATCGGGAGCCCCGCTTGTCATCGCGTGCAGGTTAATAGGAAGCCGGATCACATCGCAGCCCAGGCTCTTAATATCCTGAAAATCTTTTTTGGTAAATCTGTTGAACTGGATCTGCGAAGAGGAGGCGGACTGAAACCAGTTCGTGAGATTGACGCCACGCTGAAACAAGACCTGTGCATACAGCCCGCCGGGTACCGACTGTAACAGTGCTATCAAAAGGCAGAACTTATAAATCTTCCAGGGGCGCATCCTGACGTCTCTCCACCGTAATTTAGTGAATATTAATGGTCCGGTTCGAACGAATCCGTTAATTCGCAGAGCGGTACTTGCTGTCCGCGTATTGGCAAATCCAAAGTTACGATGATCAGTTTTATTATCATCATTGTGTTCGCGATTGCGTTTGCGCTGTTTTATTCCAGGCAACGGAATGGCGAACGAATCAGGGGCGGTTTTCCGGAAACCTGGAAATCGATCCTGGACAAAAAAATCAATTTTTACCATAGCCTGGGCCCCGATGAAAGGAAGCGGTTTGAGGACGATGTGATCCGGTTTATCAGCCGGGTTCGGATCACCGGTGTTCGGACGAACGTTGACATTACGGATAAGTTGCTGGTTGCCAGCAGTGCCGTCATACCTGTCTTTGGATTTCCGGAATGGGACTATACTTTTCTTGACGAGGTGTTGTTGTATCCGGATTCGTTCGGCAGCGATTTCATGATCAACAGTAAAGAGGAAACGATAACGGGTATGGTCGGTAGCGGGGGGACAATGGAGGGTAAAATGATCTTGTCGAAGCCCGCGTTGCATCGCGGGTTTGAAAATGATACGGACAAGCAAAATGTCGGGATCCATGAATTTATTCATCTTATAGATAAAGAGGATGGTAGTCTGGATGGAATACCATCTGTGATGAACGGAAAGATGTATGCCCTTCCGTGGCTGGAACTCATCCGGTCGAAGACGGCGGAGATTATAAAAGGGCAAAGTGATATTAATGAATACGGAGCAACCCAGGAGCGGGAATTCCTCGCCGTTGCCGGTGAATACTTTTTTGAACGGCCGCACCTTCTGCAGAAGAACCACCCGGCGCTGTATGCATTGCTGGCGAAAGCATTTCAGCAGGATACAGCCGCCGCGATGAAAGTAACGTCCCGGCCGGCATCTGCTGTACTGGAGAGGAACGATCCATGCCCGTGCGGTAGCGGGAAAAAGTATAAAAAATGCTGTATGAATAAAGTATCATAAAATGTTACTGCGTCTGATACCGGTTAACGAAACTTTTTTTACATTTGTCACATGCTGACAAACCAGTTCCATATTATCGCGAAAGCAACACTAAACCCAGTGCGTAAGCGCGATTGGTTTGACCCGGGATTGAATTCTTGAAGTGACTCATTGTTAAATGATTAAATAAAGAAAGCCCGGTACGAAAGTCCGGGCTTTTTTACTTTACAACCTGATGTATGACAATCGAAAAAATTATCGTAACAATTAGAAATGAATTGATCCGCTCCGTTTCGGGGTTGGATGAGTGGTTCGACAAGGATGGTGCGCTGATGGATCACCGGTCGCCATCCGGTAACCGGAGCGTCCGGGAGCTACTGGAATGCGTGATGCTGACGAACCGGACTTTTCTGGACTTTATTGACAAAGGCTACCCGAAAACGCTTTATACCCAACGTGGCGATGTACATGAAATACTGCATACGTATTGCCTCGACGAAGAGGTATTGGATCAGGCCGTGAATAACTCATACCCGGAATACCTCCGGAACGTTATGCCGGCGGCGAACATATCCCTTCCCCTCGTGCGGCGGGAGATCAGGGAACAACTGGACCGCTGCCTGATATACCTCGAACTTCTTCACCACGGCGAAGGTGTATTATATAAGACCGGGATGACCGTAGACAGAGTGGGGCAACTGGATATTTACCAGGCCCTCTACTTCCTGGCTCTTCACGTGAAATGTCACCTCCTGGAGTTGCAAAAAATGACGGAAGACAATACGGAATCGGTCGGTAATTTCTGACCGTCACAAAGCGGCTAGAGCTTTTTAAATCCGATCTTGTGGAGCACAAAGTCTTTTAACACCTGCGGCCCGACGATGGTGATCTCGTCCAGCAAACCCAGGATAAAGCGGGATATCCCCTCGAAGTTTGAAACGGGAGCGTGAAATTGATATCCTTTTTCCGTCTTTTCAGTAAAGGGTATCGACAACGGGAATTCCTCGCGTAATAAAAGATACGCTCTCAGGCTCAGCTGAAGGGTGATCCAGGTATCTGAATCGCCGGTCATGCCAAAGATGTCTGTTTGGTTTTTCCGGTGAAGTCCTTCGAATGCGAACGGTGTTTTCATTTCAATAACTTCTCCGATCCTGTCAAGCTTGAATTGCTTGCATATTTTGTCCTCCGTATCCAGGCTTATGATAGTCTGGTAGTTATCGCCGAAATGAATAGGCTCCACCAGCCGGTCGCGTATTTCATTGCTGTTGGCGGAGTGGTAGTTCTTTAACACTACCTGTGTTTTGTTCTTTATACTATCCGCCAGCTGATCGACGAATCTGCCCAGCCTGGCTTTTAAAAAAAGGCGTGGCATACTATCGATCTCCGAGTTCAGGGAAAGTTTCTTGAGTAAGAGATTCTTCAGCGGATTGTCATTGGTACCCGCGAGAATCAGTTTTTTCATCATGCGTGTTTCTTCCACTGAAAACTGCGATTGCGTGGGATCGTCGTCCGATGTAATGATGAAGTAGCGGTTGTCGAAGTCTTTCTCGATTAGAAAATCAACTTCTTCGAGGAGGTTGAGGTAACGGTAGATCGTCCGGTCGCTTGTGTCAAACCGTTCGGCTAATTGCCGGATCGTCCAATGCCCGGACTTCAGCACAGCGATGATCTGGAAAAGTCGCAGCAGCTTCGCCTGCGGAATAATGGACTCTGTCTTCTTACCCTTGACAATCTTTTTCATTGGCCCCAAAGTACCAATTTTATCCCATTCATGGCATTGACACAACCTGTCAATGGCGAAATATACCTTAGGGTAAAATATCAAGGATATGGAAACAGCAACACAAGCCGCTTTACTTGTCAAATGCCCGCATTGTGGTAATAAATTTTCCCCCGAAGAAGCTATCCAGCATGAGTTGCGCACGCAGCTGGAAAAGGAGTTTGAAATGAAACTCGATGAAAATTCGAAAATGCTGGAAGAACGGATTCGCTTTCAGGAAAACGAAAAGTATCAATATCAGCTGAAACGCCTGGAGGAGGACAGAAAATCCAAGGCGCTCCGCCTGCGGCAACTGGAAGAAAAATTCCTGTCCGTGGAAGAACGGGAGCAACAAATAAAGGAAAGAGAAGAGCGCATCGATCATGAAATGAAGAAAAAACTCCTGGAGCGCGAAAAGATAATCCGCGAACAAGCCGATAAGTCGGCTCTGGATAAAGCCTTGCTGGAAGTGCGCGAACGGGAGCAAAAACTGGCCCGCGACCGTGAAACGATGGATTTGATGCTGAAAAAGAGAGTCGTTGAAGAAACCGAAAAAGCCCGCGACGAAGAACGTATGAAAAGTGCCGAGCTCCAGAAAAAACTGGACGATCAATCGAAACTTATCAACGAAATGAAGCGCAGAACGGAACAAGGTAGTATGCAGACCCAGGGCGAGGTACAGGAACTGGCGATTGAAGAATACCTCCAGGCGACTTTTCCCCGCGATGTAATTGAAGAGATATCCAAAGGAAAGCGGGGTGGAGATTGTGTGCATATTGTACGCGACCACTATGAAAATGAGTGCGGAAGGATCCTGTATGAGAGTAAACGAACCAAACACTTCAGTTATGAATGGATCAGCAAAATCAAGGACGATATGCGTTTGAAGCAGGCGGACCTCGGAGTGATCGTAACCGAAGCCTTTCCGGAAGGTATGACGCGGTTTGGAGAAATGGAAGGGATATGGATCTGCACGTTCATCGAGTTCAAAGCCCTTTCCCTTTTGTTCAGGCACAATTTATCGCGGATAGGCGAAGTGTTGGCTGCGCAGGAAAATAAAGGCGATAAAATGCAGATGATCTACAGTTACGTGACGAGTAATGAGTTCAGGCAAAAACTGGAAGCGGCGTTTGAATCCTACACCGACATGCAGGAAGACCTGACCAGGGAGAAAGTACTTTTTACGAGCCAATGGGCAAAACGCGAAAAAAAATTACTAAGAGCCATGGAGACCCTGGTATCCTTGTACGGCGACGTCAGAGGTATTGCCGGCGGTGCAGTCCAGGAAATAAAAGCCCTGGAGTTACCCGAAGTAAATATGATAGAGGATTAGTTGGCTGTAATGTTCATAGTGCTTTGGAAGCAGCTTTTGCCGGCTGCTTCTTTTTTATTCAATACTGTATCAAACCGCGCTTCAGTACAGTAGTTGAATTCGGCAGGGACAATGATGCCTGCTTTACATCGCCGGTTGATAATGCTGTGTAATAAAAAGATATATTTACTTTACAAACACAAACCAATCTGACATGACTAACCGCAGAACATTTATCAAACAAACCGGAATAGCCGGCGCAGGCGTTTTTCTGGCTCCGCAAGTATTCAGTTTTGTTGGATCGCCGAATGAAAAAGTGGTGATCGGCGTGATGGGCACCAACAGCAGGGGATTCTTTTTGGCGAAGATGCTATCCCGCCTTCCCAACGTGGAGGTCGGATACATTTGCGATGTGGATGATACCGTTCTGGCTAAGACCATCGCCGGGATCGAAAAAGAAACCGGCAAGAAACCCCAGGGTATTAAAGACATCCGGCAGCTAGTCGAAAAAAAGGATGTTGACGCGATAACCATCGCTGCACCGGACCACTGGCATGCACCCGCTGCGTTGCTGGGTGTAAAAGCGGGTAAACACGTGTACGTGGAAAAACCGTGTTCTCACAATCCGGCGGAAGGAGAGATGCTTGTGGCGGCGGCGACAAAATATAACAGGCTTATCCAGATGGGAAGCCAGCGGAGATCCTTTCCAAAGGTGATGGAAGGGATCCAGGCGCTGAAAGAAGGTGTGATCGGCCGTGTATATTTTGCCAAAGGATGGTATGCGAACGGAAGAAAACCGATAGGTGTCGGCAACGTTGCTGCGCCGCCGGCCACGCTTGATTATGAACTGTGGCAAGGTCCCGCGCCGCGCAAACCTTTTAAGGATAATCTGATTCACTATAACTGGCATTGGTTCTGGAACTGGGGAACAGGTGAGGCGCTGAATAACGGTACCCACGAGATCGACGTGATGCGCTGGGGACTGGGCGTCGATTTTCCGACAAAAGTTGTTTCCGCCGGCGGTCGCTTTGCTTATAAGGATGATTGGGAGACCCCCGATACTCAAACCATAACAATTGAATTTCCCAACAACACAGCGATGACCTGGGAAGGACGTAGCTGTAACGACTTCCCGGTGGAAGGTACCGGCAGAGGGGTGATCTTCTACGGCGAAAAAGGTACTATGGTAATCCCCGGTGGTGATGATTACAAGGTGTATGACCAGTCCAATAAACTGATCAGTGATGTAAAAACCGACATCCAGCAGGCCGATGCGACCAATACCATGGGTATGGGTGACAAGCTTGACAGCATTCACCTGCTCAACTTTGTGGACACAATACGCGGTAAATCAAAGCTGACCTGTCCGATCAGCGAGGGATACAAATCAACACTACTTCCTCAATTGGGTAATATCGCTTACCGTACAGGGAGAACGTTGTATTGCGACCCCGCCAACGGACACATTAAAAATGACAGGGAAGCGCAGGAGCTTTGGAGCCGCCAGTATGAAAAGGGCTGGGAAATGAAACTCTGAAGCGATTTTTCACAACCAGCGGATCACATCGATAAGCAAAACAGCCGGTTCATAGGGGTCTATCCTTCCCTGCCCGGGATCGAACCGGATGTGTCAGTGCACGTTCGGGAGAGCATCTTCCGCCCGCAACCGGTGCATGCAGTTTATTAAAGAACGGTATTGATGATAGGTCGCCTTCCAGATATGGCCTTTAAGAGCCGTTTTCTTTTCCGGTTGTTTGTCAAGACCACCTTCGTACCAGTCGCCGTATTGGTGATCGATCAGGTAGGTATCGCAGTACCTCCACATCCGGCGGAACTTTTCGTAATAGTTATGCTCGTCGTTTGGATATTGATCCGCCATGAGCAGCAAAGTGTTTAATCCTTCCGCCTGCGCCCACCAGTTTTTTGTATCGTGGGTAATAGTAATACCAGGTTTATCTTTAAAGTAATACCCTTCGTCATAAAATCCGCCGGCATTATTATCCCAACCGTTATCGAGCGCGTGGTCTACCATCTTTTTTGCAATCCGGTTTGTTGCCGTATCGTTTTGTAATCCCAGCACGTGAGAAGATTCCAGCATCAGGTAGGCGGTTTCCACATCATGGCCGAACGATACGTGATCGAGTCCATGGTGTTTGAGAATAACGGAATCGGTGGAGTCCCTGAATGAAAGCGGTTTCCAGTCCGGTGTCAGAAAGAGGATGAGATAACCTTTCGGAGAAGTGATGGTATCGCGAATGAGAAAAAGCATTTCCTGGAGACGCTCCCGCACCAGTGGGTCCGGCCACACCGTGTATAATTCAGTGAATGCTTCCAGTAAATGGATTGAACTGTTTTGATCCTTGTAACCGGTTTCAGCAGTCGATGGAACACTGTCGTCACGCACAATAACGGTTCCATCTCTTTTCAGGTGCTGGAAGTAGCCTTTGTGTATGGAATCATGACTGTGTTCTTCCATCCAGGCAAAAGCTTTTTTCGCAAGTGACAGCGCTGCCGTATCACCGGAGGCTTTATAATATGCGGCAAGGCCGTATATACCAAAAGCATTTCCATAAGCAGTTTTCTCGCCCTGGCCGCTTGGCTTCGGATTGCCCTGCCGGTCGACGAGCCAATGGAATCCCCCGTAAGTCTTATCCCACATGAAGTCGCGTAGAAACAAAAATCCATGACGGGCGCTGTTTAAATAGTGTGTCGTGTCGGGGTAAAGTTCTGCGGCTTTCGAATTGGTCCAGATATGCCGCGCCTGGGACACGATCATCTTATCCTGGTCGCCGGTTGGCTTGAAGTCGTATGTGAATGTGCTGAGGAATCCTCCATACTCCTTATCTACGGATTGGGGATACCATTTATCCAGCAACTCTACCCGCGAGTGTTTTTCGATCGTATCAGCCAGGGCGGCCCGTTCATTTGCCGGTTGCGGCTTGTTGCAGGATGACAGCAGGCACACGCAGCACAGAGCGAGCAAAATAAAATATTTCATATCCGGAAAATGAAGGTTAAATCTGAGGACCGAATGCGATTTTCTAAGGTAGTAATGTCGCTTCCAGTGTAATGGAAGTATTCAGCAGCTTGGAGATAGGGCAGTTTGCCTTTGCTTCTTCCGCGCACGCGTCGAATTTTTCCTGGCTGATCCCGGGCACTTTGGCCTTTAACACCAGCTGAGCTTGCGAAATGGAACCGCTTCCTATATCAAGGGTAATCGTGCAATCTGTCGTGAGTTCGCTGGGTGTGAAGCCTGCTTCACCCAATACAAAACTTAATTTCATGGTAAAGCATCCGGCATGCGCCGCTGCAACAAGTTCTTCGGGATTTGTGCCTATTCCTTCCGCAAACCGTGAGTTGAATGAATATTGGGTTTTGTCTAAAACCGTACTTTGAGTGGTCAGATGACCTTTGCCTTCTTTTCCGGTGCCGTTCCAAACGGCCGTTGCTTTTCTTTTCATCACAATAGGGTTTAGTGTAACATTTTTTATGAGATCGAAAGTACTAAAATATTACAAAGCCGTTCCTTAAAAAAAGAAAAGCCTTTGGCGCTTGTGTAAGATAACCCCGGTTTCAATTTCCCGGTAAGCAACCATGGGATTAAAGGGAGAGCTGTTTCGGATAGACCAGGATATTCTTGTTAGTTATGATGCCTCCCTGCCATTAAAGTAAAAGATCGGATGCATACCTAAAACTTAGTGCTATTTAACGAAAATATGCTCCTGCAATCGTTTTCTTGGTGAATTTTCCTTAATATAGATGTAAACTTTACACTTTATAATTATTTTGCCAGCATAGGCATTTTGGCGTTTCCGGCAATACATTTTGAACTATACTTAACTTAATGATGGCTAAGTTTAAGGGATACTCAGACGATGCACTACTTGAGCTACTGAAATATCAGGAGCTGAATGCATTTGAAGAGATATACCGGCGATACTGGAAACGACTGTATTCTATGTCGTACAAGCGGATACAGTCCAGGGAGATCTCGGAGGAACTTGTTCAGGATATTTTCACCAGTCTGTGGGCCAGTCGCGCCACTGTTAAGATCACAAACCTATCAGCTTATTTATTCACAGCGGTCAAATATAAAGTGATCAATCACCTGGAGAAGGAGATGTCGCGAAGGAGTTATTCAGAGAGTCAGCTTGTCGCCGCGCTGGAAGCTAATTTCACCGAAGAAGCTGTTTTGCTGGAAGATCTTAATGATGCCCTGGAAAAAGCTATACACAAGCTTCCGGCGAAAAGGCAAATGATATTTAAGTTACACCGTCAGGAAAACCTTTCTATGAAACAGGTTGCATCGCAACTGGGTATATCGGAGAAGACCGTTGAAAACCAATACGGCAAGGCGATGAAAATGCTGAAGCTGAACCTGAAGCATTTTACTTTTTCTACGCTCATTCTCCTGTTTTCTTAAAGCCAATCCCTCCATTTTGGTGCTTTAAACGCCTTTCAGGCCGATTTATTCATTTATTTTTTTTCGGAGTGGGGGGTAGGGCGCCTTCAGCTGACTTACCTTATTAATACGCCGGGATCGATTGAAATTTCGATTTCGGAAAAAGTGCTAACACAATGAAAAATGACAAGCTCTCCGTACTCTTTAAAAAATACCTGAAAGGCGAGTGTACACCTGAAGAATTGGAAGTAATTGATCGGTGGTATCAATCATTTGAAAATCACGCAGACGATGAAAGGCTTCTGAACAGGCACGAGGCGAATAATCTGGAAGAAAAAATACTGGGCAAAATCAAAAGCAATATCGGTGCTCATGGAAGTCAGCATTTCCTTCCCCCGCAAAATCAACCTTCGCGGTTTGGAGGTCTCTATAAGATTGCAGCCACATTCCTGCTGTTGTCTGTGATAGGAGCCGGGGTCATCTTCCTTACATTCAACCGTTCCGGCGCAGAACATGATCAGGTTTTGACGACATCGGATAGCCGTTTTGAAAAACTCACCAATACAACCGGTGTAACAATGATCCGTTACCTTTCCGATGGATCGCTCATCAGTCTTCACCCCGGTGGTAGTATTGAATTTCCGAAGGAATTCTCATCAGGCGAACGGAATGTCATGCTTTCCGGAGAAGCTTTTTTTGACGTTGCAAAAGACAAGAACCGCCCATTCATCATTAACACGGGAGAAGTCACGATACGGGTGCTCGGAACCTCATTCAACGTAAGGGCGTATCAGGGGTCAAAGGAAATTACCGTCGCGGTAAAAACCGGAAAAGTTTCCGTTTACGACTCGCGCAAAAAAGCAGCCGATAAGGAGATCATTCTCACACCCAACCAGGAGGTCGTATTCAACACGTTGCAGGCAAAGTTTTCGAAGAAACTGGTCGTGGATCCCCAGATCATACTGGAAAGGCCAACACTATTCGAGATGGAGTATGACGGAACACCGGTTGGAAAAATATTCGACGTCTTGGAGGAGAATTACGGAATCGATATCGTTTATGACAAGTCTTTGCTCGCCGAATGCAGCCTGACAACTTCATTTGCCGAGGAAGGTTTTTATGAAAGGATAGAGATCATATGCGAAGCCATTGGCGCCGAATATGAAATTAAAGACGGAACAATTGTAGTGAGCAGCCCCGGCTGCCAGTAGATAATAAGTACAGAAATTAAACCAATGCCTATGCAATAGACACCTACAAAACCCACCAAAAAAAGGGGGCCAATGATGCTGGAACCATCACCGGCCCGTCATGCCCTCCCCGATGGGAATCGGGGAGGCATCTAGTTTTTGCCCTATTAACAAACAAAAACAATCAAAATTATGAAGAATAAACCTAAACCTATTCGAAATGCATTGCTATTCTTTATGAAAATCACGCTAATTCATATGTTGATTACCAGTGTATCCGTCCTGATGGGGTATGCGGTAGATACGAGCGGACAGGAGGTATTGGAGCGTAAATTGACGTTACAGACGAAAAATGCCGATGTTAAAAGCATTCTCGTCCAAATCGAGAAAAAAATAGATGTAAAGTTCACGTACCGGCCACGGCTGATCAAGGACAGGGACCGGATCTCCCTGGACGTCACAGAGGCACCTCTATACGAGGTATTGGCCCAGGTATTCGGAGCATCGCTCGGCTATGAAGTCATTGGCAAGCAAATCGTACTCAAAACGGTTCCCTCCGGTGACCTGACCGCGGAAGCCGGTGCCGACAACGTTTCTGACATCGCTGCGGTAACAGTAAGAGGAAGAGTGGTGGATGAAACCAGCGCTCCTATCCCCGGGGTGAACGTTCTGGTAAAGGGTACTACGAACGGAACCACCACGGATTCAGATGGCCGCTATGCCCTTGATGTGGACAGTGAGAGCAGTGTACTCGTCTTTAGTTTCATTGGGTATGTCACACAGGAAATACCCGTCGGCTCCCAGACTTCCATCGATGTAAACATGGTGCAGGATATTCAGTCGCTGCAGGAAGTGGTGGTTGTCGGATATGGCGAACAAAAGAAGACAACGATCACGGGTGCTGTCACCTCCATCAAGAGCGATGTGATCTCGCAGGCGCCTGTATCCAACCTTTCCAATGCACTTGCTGGACGTCTGCCCGGAACCGTTTTTATTAACCGGTCCGGAGAACCTGGAAATGACGGTTCGCAAATCCGGGTCAGAGGAACCAACACGACGGGTAATCCATCAGCGCTGGTTGTTATTGACGGTATTGCCAACCGGAATGGAGGACTTGAACGTCTCAACCCTGCCGATATTGAAAGTATCACAATCCTGAAAGACGGATCAGCCGCGATCTACGGAGCGCAGGCAGCCAACGGTGTAATACTGGTCACAACCAAACGAGGAAAGGCCGGCAAACCGGAGATCAGCTTCAACTATAACATCGGTTTTAACACACCTACTCGTTTGCCCGAGGTGGCTGACGCAGCCACCTATGCAACGATGCTGAATGAAATCGATGAGTACAGGGGAAATGCACCCCGCTATACCGCCGCCGATATCCAGAAATACCGGGATGGCTCGGATCCATGGAGATATCCGAACACCGACTGGTATGACGCGGTTATCAAACCCGTTTCCAAACAGGACATGGCGACGTTATCCGTTTCCGGCGGAACAAACGACGGTGTGAAATATTTTGTGTCTGTGGGAAGTCTCAGCGAGGATGGCGTCTACAGGAACAGTGGAACAAAATACAAACAATACAACTTCCGTTCGAACATCGACGCGAAGATCACCGACTTCTTCCAGTTATCGGTAGACCTTTCAGGAAGACAAGAGAACCGGGTTTATCCGACCCGCTCAGCTGGTACAATATTCCGGATGCTGATCCGCGGCAAGCCAAACTTACCGGCCTACTGGCCCAACGGTATGCCTGGTCCGGATATCGAAAACGGTGATAACCCCGTCGTAATCAGTACACCGGCCACCGGATACGTAAACGATGTAAACAACGTGTTTCAAAGTAACATCCGCGGTAAAATTGACGTGCCCTGGGTAAAAGGATTGAATGTGATCCTGAACGCATCGTTCGATGAGTCATTCAGACCGATCAAACGCTTCAGAACACCATGGTATCTTTACACGTGGGACTACACGACCCTGGGAACCGACGGAGAACCTTTATTACTGAGGTCGCAGCGGGGTCTGAACGCGCCGGAATTACAGGAAGAATTTGAAAGAGCCTCCGGTCAGACGTCGAATGCGTACATCAACTATACAAAAGACTTCGGTCCTCATGCCATTTCCTTCATGGCAGGAACAGAAAAACAGGTCCTGAAAGGAAATCAGTTTCAGGCTTTCCGCAATGCATACATATCAACGGCCGTGGATGAGCTTTTCGCCGGTACGCAGAATGCGAGTACCAATGCTACCAATAACGTGGCTGATGGTAAACTGTACAAACGGACACGCTTGAACTACTTTGGACGTATCAACTACGGCTTCAACGAAAAATACCTCGTTGAGATGGTATGGCGTTATGATGCCTCCTACATCTTCCCCGAGAATTCCAGGTGGGGATTCTTCCCCGGCGTATCCGCAGGCTGGGTACTGTCTGAGGAGGATTTTATGCAGGCCGCAACCTTTGTCGATCGCCTGAAACTTCGTGGTTCATGGGGTCAGCTCGGAAATGACCGCATGGATGCAAACAACGCCCGCAATGATGAATTCCAGTTTGCAAACAACTTTGGGTTCGGGGGCGGCTATGTGTTCGATTACACCACGTTAACGACAACCATCACGCCATCCGCATTCCCGATCGCGAACCCCGCTATCACATGGGAAGTAGCCAACAACAGCAACATTGGTCTCGAAGGAACACTGTTCGGCGGAAAGATCTCCTTTGAAATGGATTACTTTAACAACGTCAGATCCCAGATGCTGATCAACAGAAATGCATCGATCCCGCGTACGGCAGGCTTTAGCCCTCCACGCGAAAACCTGGGAAAACTCAAGAACAGAGGCTTTGATTTCCTTGTCAGCTACTCCGGCCAGGCTGGTGAAGTGAAGTACCAGGTAGGTGTGAACGGCGGATACTCCAAGAATGAAGTTGTGTTCCTTGACGAACCACCGAATGTATTGCCCTGGCAGACCGTTACAGGAAGACCGTATAACACGCTTCTGATATACAACTCTATCGGTGTATTTAAGGATCAGGCTGCCGTGGATGCATATCCACATTGGCCGGGCGCGAGACCGGGTGACATTATTTTTGAGGATGTCAACAAAGACGGTACGATCAACTCCGATGACCGCATTCGACTGGAGAACAATACGATCCCCAGATTCCAGGGTGGTTTTACACTGGATATGCAATACAAAGGATTTGACTTAAACATCTTGATGCAGGGTGCTACAGGTGCCAGGTCTTATATCAGGACGCAGTCCGGGGACTTCGGAAACTACCTGAGCGATTTTGCGGACGGCCGTTGGACAACTGAAAATCCGAACTCCGAAAAACCGCGTACATTCAACAGGGAAGATGAATACTGGATTTCCCAGGCGAATACCTACTGGTTCAGGAATACCAACTACCTGCGTTTGAAGAACATCCAGGTGGGCTATACGCTGCCATCTGCTATCGTCAGCAAAGTGGGCCTGAAGACCGCGCGGATATACCTGAATGCTATCAACCTTCTGACATTCGATAGCTTCAAAGTTTTCGATCCGGAAACAGATAACCAGGATGGTACGGTTTACCCTCAGAAGAGGACGTTTAATGCAGGTGTTAATCTAAGCTTCTAAACGAAACACTATGAAAAACATCATAAAATATATATTAGGACTATCATTCTTTTTCTATACGACTTCCTGTAATACCGACTTCCTGAATGTTGTTCCGGAAGACCGGTTCGGTGATGTGTCCGTATGGCAGGATCCGGCCCTTGTTGAAGCATTTGTAAATGAGATGTACCGGGGCTTGAATCACGGGATACGTGAACTTATGCTGGGGTCCCTGACGGATGAATCGCACTTTATTCACAACTATGGCTCCGCACAGGTTGTTCAGTCAAATCTCACTTCTGCCGATGTCGGTTCTTTTTCCCGCGGCGATTTTGACGAGTTTAACTGGACTGTTCTCTACGGCCGTATCAGGCAAATAAATCTTTTCATTGAAAACATTGACAAAGTTCCGTTTGTTGATGAAACATGGAGAGCGCGCCTGTCAGGTGAAGTGCATTTTCTGAATGCGTATTTTTACCACAACCTCGTTCGTCTCTATGGCGGCGTTCCGCTGGTTACGAAAGTTTACGGATTGCAGGACGACTTCCTGATCCCAAGAAGCTCGCTCGATGAAAGTATTCAGTACATCGTCGATGAGTGCGACCTGGCGGCATCACTGTTGCCAAACGCTTACTCTAGCGGTAGTAGCGACGTTGGAAGAGCAACGAAGGGAGCTGCCCTGGCATTAAAATCCCGCATGCTCCTGTATGCAGCCAGCGACCTGTATAACGACCCAAGCTGGGCTGGTGGCTATGCAAACCCCGAGTTGATTTCCTCAACCGGAAGCAGAACGGCTAAATGGCAGGCCGCAAAAGACGCGGCAAAAGCCGTGATGGATCTTGGACTGTATAACTTGCAGAACACCGGTAATCCTGTTAAGGATTACACCGACCTATTCCTGCTAAAGGATAGCCAGGAAGGGATCTTCAGCCGCTACTTTATCAAGAGCCGCGGATGGGAGGATGGTGCACTGCCGGGACTTGCAAACGGACCCAACGGCTATCATAACTGGGGAGGAAATACACCGATCCAGGAACTGGTGGATGACTACGAAATGACCGATGGTTCCAAATTCGATTGGAACAACCCCGTACATGCTGCGGCTCCTTATGAAAACAGGGACCCGAGATTTTCGGCAAGTATCTTATACGACCAGGCATTGTGGAGACCACGTCCAAGTGATGTGAAGGATATAGACCCCGTTGGTAAAGTGATTATCCGGTCGGTTGAAACAGCACCCGGTGTCTACTCACCAGGCCTTGATACCCGCGATGGCCCCGTCGAAGACTGGAATGGCGGTTACTCCGGTTACTACCTTCGGAAATTTATCGATCCGTCCGTCGTCCATGAGTATGCCGCTGCCGGCGGAAACCAGGAAGCTCCATGGCACTTCTTCCGCTACGGTGAAATCCTCCTCAACTATGCAGAAGCTTGTATCGGACTGGGTGAAGAAGATGAAGCAAAAACGTACCTCAACTTATTGCGCGAACGCGCCGGTATGCCCGACATCACGGAAACAGGACAGGCACTCGTAGACAAGTACAGGAATGAAAGAAGGGTAGAACTCGCTTTCGAACAACACCGCTACTTCGATATCCGCCGCTGGATGATCGCACCGGATGCAATGGGTAGAAACGCAAACGGTATTGTCATTACCCAGCCGCTGGCTGGACCCGTTACCTATGTACGCAATAAAGTTCAGGACCGGGCTTGGAGTGATAAAATGTACTTCCTGCCCATTATCCTTGATGAAATTAACCGTAATAAGAATTTGATTCAGAATCCGTTGTATTGATCGGTTTTTGTAGTAAAAAGCCATCTGGGAAACCAGGTGGCTTTTTTTATCTTATAGCTTGCTCAGATATGTGCCGTAAAGGACTTTGCATATTACTCATTCACGTGTTACTAGCCTCCTGTTCCAGGGAAGAAGACACGCTGTTCAGATTGGTTTCTCCACGCGATTCGGGGCTGGATTTTGTGAACACAGTGGAAGAGAAAGATTCCATTAACATACTCACTGTTCAATACATGTATCACGGCGGCGGTGTGGCCGTCGGCGATTTTAATAACGACAACCTGAGCGATATTTTTTTCAGCGGCAACATGGTTTCCAACAGGCTCTATCTGAATCGCGGCGGACTCAAGTTCGAAGATGTGACGGGTAAAGCGGGAATCGGTGCCGCCGGGAAATGGAATTCCGGCATTGCTCTTGCCGACATCAACGAAGACGGATGGCTCGATATCTACGTCTGCGCCACTATCGACGCCGACCCTGCAAAAAGGGCCAACAGCCTGTTTATCAACAAGGGCCCGGATGCCTCAGGTATTCCCGTGTTTGCGGATGAAGCGACGGCGTACGGTGTAGCTGATACAGGCTACAGTCAGAACGCCGCTTTCTTCGATTACGACCGCGATGGGGACCTCGACCTGTATGTACTCACAAACCTGGAAAGCGATAAAATCCCCAGCAACTACCGTCCGCGGATAACGGATGGATCGGCACTCAACAATGACCGACTGTACCGGAATGAAGGGAATGGAAAGTTTACGGATGTGACACTGTCAGCCGGGATACTGATGGAAGGCTACGGACTGGGTATTGGTATCGCCGACATCAATATGGATGGATGGCCCGATATTTATGTCGGAAACGATTATGTCTCCAACGATATACTCTACATCAATAACAGGGACGGAACATTCACCAATCAGATAAATGAAAGACTCAAACATCAATCCCTCTTTTCAATGGGAATCGATATCGCGGACGTCAACAATGACAAACTTCCGGATATCGTTACACTCGATATGTTGCCGGAAGACAACCTCAGGAGAAAGACTGTCTCCGGCGCGGGCGCGACCTATTACAACTACATCAATAATGTGGAATATGGATATGAGTTCCAGTACATGCGCAACATGCTGCACGCCAACAATGGTGATGGTACCTTCAGCGAGGTTGGACAAATGGCCGGGATCCACCAGACGGAATGGAGCTGGTCTTCGTTGCTGATGGATGTCGATAACGACGGTTTACGGGACCTTCTTGTCACCAACGGGTTTCCCAAGGATGTCACCGACAAGGACTATGTGATGTTCAAGCGTGAAGTAGGTGCATTCAACAACCACAGATCCCTGATCGATTCGATACCCGTATTGAAAGTTTCAAACTATGCGTTTAAAAACAACGGTGGTTATACGTTTTCCGACAATACGAAGGAATGGGGTATGTTCCGGCCGTCCTTCTCCAATGGAGCGGCCTTTGCCGACTTCGACAACGACGGCGACCTGGACTATGTTGTTAATAATATCAATGACGCCGCCTTCCTGTACGAAAACACACTCCGTGACGGAACGAAAAAAAAATCGTCCAATAACTTTTTAAGGATCAAATTGGTCGGTGACAAGAAGAATATCGGGGGACTGGGAACAAAATTGACGCTGAAACACAACGGCAAAATGCAATTTCACGACCATTCCGTTTACCGCGGGTATTTGTCGACCGTTGAAGATATCGTTCACTTTGGAATGGGCACGGATCATGTTGTGGATACCCTAACCGTTGTGTGGCCGGATGGACACGTACAAGAGCTTTACCAGGTAAAAACCAACCAGGTGCTGGAACTGCGGTACACGGATTCGGAAGGACCGCCCGCAACAGACGGGTTAAAATCTCCTGAAACGATATTTAAAGAAATTTCATCACAACTACGTGCCGGGTACAGGCATCAGGAGCGTGACAAGATCGACTTTTACCGTCAGCGGACCCTTCCTCACAAGTTCTCACAAGCGGGTCCCGGCCTGGCTGTCGGTGATGTGAACGGCGACGATCTCGACGACTTCATCATTGGCGGATCCTCCCTGCAGGAAGCAATATTGTTTGTTCAGAAACAGGATGGAACTTTTGTGATGTCACCTTTTTCAAAAGGAACCCTCCAACCTGAAGATGAGGGGCTTTTGTTGTTCGACGCAGACAACGACGGCGACCTTGATCTGTACGCGGTAAGCGGCAGCTACGAAGGTGAAGCTGGCGAGTCCCGTTATGAAGACCGGTTGTACCGGAACGACGGGAAAGGAAATTTTTCACTGGATGCAAGTGCGCTGCCAACGACGCGTGCCAGCGGATCCTGCGTGCGTGCATGCGATTTTGATATGGACGGCGACCTCGACCTTTTCATCGGCGGCAGGGTAGTGGCGGGATCTTATCCCATGCCACCCGAAAGTTACCTGCTGCGCAACGACCATGGTAAATTTTCGGATGTTACCGATCACGTTGCACCGGGTCTGAAAGAAGCAGGTATGATTACCGATGCCTTGTGGACCGATTTTAACGGCGATGGAAAAATGGACCTGATGATTGCAGGCGAGTTTATGGCCGTCACCCTGTACAAGAACTCCGGAACCAGGCTCGAACGCGTCGCGAAGTCCGGTTTGGAGAACTATTCGGGCTGGTGGAACAGTATTGCCGCAGCGGATTTTGACAAGGACGGAGATACAGATTACATCCTGGGCAACCTGGGATTGAATAACTACTATAACATCTCGCCCGATCGCCCGTTGAGGGTCTATGCCAAAGACTTCGACGCCAACGAAAGTATTGACGCTATTCTCAGTTGTTACTTTAAATCACCCGAAGGTGATATGAAAGAATTCCCCGTACACTTCTGGGATGAACTGAATAGTCAAAGTCCGAAGTTCAGAAACCAGTTCAGCAGCTATAAACAGTACGGCGCGACATCGATGGAACAACTGCTCAAACCTTACGATACAACGGGTATGCTCGTCCTGACCGCCAACTATTCACAAACGAGTTATGCCTCGAATAACGGCGATGGAACCTTCGAATTAACCCCACTGCCCAGGATAATACAAGTTGCTCCGGTTAACGGGTTACTGGTTGCAGACGTCAATTCCGACGGCAATCACGATGTTGTTATGATCGGAAACGACTATGGAAACGAAGTGTTCTCCGGCCGTTACGACGCATTTGGGGGTGCAATCCTTTCGGGTGACGGAAAAGGTGGATTCACGGTGATGAATCCCTTGAAAAGCGGGTTTGTGGTAAGAGGTGATGCTAAAGCCTTGGCTAAACTAAAAAGTGTTTCGGGATCTGAATTGATTATCGCAACACAAAACCTCGATAGCCTTCGCATATTTGAGCACCGGCTGCGGAGTGAAAGAAAGTTCTTCCAGCCTTCCGGCCTGGAAACCTGGGCCCGGTTCGAACATCGCGACGGAACGAAAGAAAAGGTAGAGTTTTACCACGGTTCCGGATATCTTTCACAATCCTCCAGGAGTATCGGTGTTCCGGCCACTGTAGACCGGATCATCGTGTATGACTACAAAGGAAATCACCGGACTGTAGACAATAAACTGCTGAATGTGTCGGCATTGGAAAAGAAAAACCTTAATGCTAATAAATAGGATCTTGAAGGAAATCATTTTTACGTCTTGCTTCGCCCTGGTGGCGTGTCTTTTTATTCGGTGTACAAAGCCAACACTTCAATTCACGGAGCTCTCTCCGGAAGAAACAGGACTTGTATTCCGCAACGATATCACCGAAACGCAGCACACCAACATCATGACGTACGAGTACAGTTACAACGGTGCGGGAATCGCTGCGGGGGATATTAACAACGATGGCCTTACCGATCTTTACTTTTCGGGAAACTCGGTTGCGAATAAATTATTCCTGAACAAAGGCGGGTGGCGTTTCGAAGATGTAACCGCACGTTCAAAAACACAGGGGCGCAACGATTGGAAGACCGGTGTAACCATGGCGGATGTGAACGGTGACGGCTGGCTGGATATCTACGTCTGCTATTCCGGGAATGCGCCCGGCGAAGGGTATAATTTGCCGGTCGTGAAGGATTATCCGAACCGCGCGAATCAATTGTTTATCAATAACGGCTGTGAGCCGGGAGGCATACCGACATTTACTGAACGTGCAAAAGAGTATGGTCTCGATGCAGTAGGTACGTTCTCCACGCAAGCCTATTTTTTCGACTACGATCTCGATGGCGACCTGGATATGTTTCTTGTAAATCATGCCAACATGTTTTATGCGGCTTTCTTCAATACCAACAAGCTCCGGCACTTGAGACATCCTTACTTCGGGAACAAGCTGTTTCGCCAGGACAGTAGTCAACGCGCGCCGGGAAAACAAGATATCGTCTTCACCGACGTAAGCGCAGCATCCGGGTTGCACGGAAGCGGATTGAACTTCGGACTCAGTGCTTCCATTAGCGACCTGAACTTCGACGGATGGCCGGATATCTATGTTACGAATGATTACGAAGAACAGGACTTCTGCTACATCAACAACCGTGACGGAACATTCAGGGAAGTTTCGCATACAGTCTTCGGTCACCTGTCAAAATTCGGAATGGGATCCGATATCGCGGACTTTAACAACGACGGCCTTCCGGACATCCTGGTGCTGGACATGCTTCCCGAAGACAACAAGCGCCAGAAGCTGTTGAAAGGCCCCGATGAATATGATCGCTACAGCCTGGCCGTTGACAGCGGTTATCATCACCAGTATATGCGCAACACGTTACACCTGAACCGTGGATTTGCACCCGATACCCTGCCGCGGTTCAGCGAGATCGGCCAACTCGCCGGGTTGTCAAATACGGACTGGAGTTGGTCGCCGTTTTTTGTCGATGTGGACAACGACGGGTACAAGGATGTTTTTATTACGAACGGATATCTAAGGGATTTTACCAACCTTGATTTCATGAAGTATACAAGTACTGTATACAACGAGGCGAAAGAAGGACGCAGACAAGTTGACTATCTGAAGCTCATCCAGGAATTACCGACCACACGCCTGGGTAACTATGGCTTTAAGAATCAAAAAGGACTCACGTTTACGAACAGCTCTCAGGCATGGGGATTTACACATCAATCGGTTTCCAACGGCTCCGTATACGCAGACCTTGACAACGACGGAGACTACGACCTGGTCACCAATAACCTGAACGACCAGGCATCTGTACTGCGAAATAACGAGAACGAGATTCAGGTTAACAACTATATCAAGATCAGGCTGCGGGGAAAAAGCCCGAACACATTTGGGTTGGGAGCGAAAATCACCGTCAAGACCGACTCGGCGGAGATCTTTCATGAGGCCTTCTTCACCCGCGGTTATGCGTCGAGCGTTGAACCGGAATTGACCGTGGGTATCGGAAAAAACCGGGTCGTCAAAGAAATCACAGTGTTATGGCCCGACCGGAGCGTATCGGTAAATAATAATGTGCAGCCGAACCAACGGATAGTTATCGATCAGAAATCGTCCTCACAGGAAGGGACGTCAAAAAAGAACATTCCCAACAGACTTCTGCTCAAAGATGTCACCATCGGATCCGGACTGGACTTCAGGCATGTCGAAAATGAATTTATAGACTTTAAAATGCAACGCCTTCTTTATTTCCAACTGTCGCGACTGGGTGGTAAACTGGCATGCGCTGATGTAAACAAGGACGGCAACGACGACGTTTTTTTCGGCGGTGCCTCCGGTCAGTCCGGTGTGCTTTTCCTGGGAAATGATGACGGTACATTCAGGAAGGCAGCGTCCCAGCCCTGGGAAAAGGACTCGTTATGCGAAGATATGGAAGCCGTTTTTTTTGACGCGGACAACGATGATGATGATGATCTCTACGTCGTGAGTGGAGGCAGTGAATTTGTAGCCGGCGCGCCCCTCTACCAGGACCGGTTGTATCTGAACGACGGTTCGGCAGGTTTTACCAAAACAACGGGTATCATTCCCCTCGAAACGACCAGTGGCAGCTGTGTTGTGGCAGCCGACTACGACAAAGACGGCGATCTCGATCTTTTTGTGGGAGGAAGACATACACCCTCTAACTATTCTGTCATACCGAGAAGTTACCTGCTGGAAAATAAATCAAACACGGGTGACGTGAAGTTTACGGACGCAACATCCGGGGTGAATGCCGCACTGGCGAGTGTCGGAATGGTCACCACCGCGCGCTGGACCGACTTTAATAACGACACATGGCCGGACCTGATCGTCGCGGGTGAATGGATGCCTGTGAGGTTCTTCAGGAACGATAAGGGAAAGCTTACCGAACTGGAAGGCATCGAAGCGCTGAAAAATACCTATGGATGGTGGTGTTCCGTTTTCCCGGCAGACATCGACGAAGATGGAGATATGGATTTTCTCCTGGGGAACACGGGAACGAACTTTCAGATGAAAGCATCGCCACAGGAACCGATCGAATTATATGCCGGCGACTTCAACCAGGACGGTGTGCTGGATCCCGTCCTTTGTTACTACATCCAGGGCAGGAGTTATCCATTGGCGACGCGCGATGAGCTGCTGGATCAGGTAGGCACGCTTCGCAAGAAGTTTATCAGATATGAAGACTACTCAGGCGCAACTATTCAGGATATCGCTACGACGGAGATGCTGGACAAAGCCTATAAATTCAAGGTGAACACGCTGCATTCTTCCTGGATTGAGAACAGGGATGGACGGGATTTTATTGTCAGACCCCTGCCGGAAATGGCGCAATTGTCGCCCGTTAACGGTTTTCTGTTCGAGGATTTCGACGGGAATGATTCGCGGGAATTGCTGGCAGTGGGAAATTTCTTTCCTTTTAAACCGCAGTTGGGGAGAAGCGACGCGTCCGTCGGGCTCGTTCTGACCGTTGATCAGGGTAATTTGAAAGTAAGTAGCGGATCGCTTTCGAATGTTTGGCTAAGCGGCGATATTCGTGATATCGCTGTGCTGAATTTCAAAAGTGGGGTCCGGAGAATTGTGGTATCGCGAAACGACGACCGCGCCGGCGTATTCGCGTTAACCCGGTAGACAGTCAACAATCACGCACGATCGTCACAATTGGCGGCCACGCGAATCACAGTAGGTCAAAGCATTAAACAAAAAGAAAATGAAAAACGGAAAAGAAATTTCGTCGAGAAGGGGAGCACTAAAGAAAATTGCCGGATCGACGGCCATAGCCATGGTCGGAACGTCATTGTCAAACCGTCTTAGTGCTGCCGAATCGGTGCTGGATGAGGGATTGAAAGGTAAAGTCAATCATTCGGTCTGCCGGTGGTGCTACAACAGCATTCCGCTGGAGGACCTTTGCAAAGCCGCGAAAGAGATTGGACTGGCATCCATTGAACTCACGGGTCCCGATGAGTGGCCCATACTTCAAAAATACGGCCTTACTTCTGCGCTGCCCTGGGGAGCGGGTAAGGGGATCGTTGATGGCTTTAATGACCCTGCACTGCACGACGAACTGGTGAAAAGTTATTCCGAAGTGATCCCCAAAGCCGCGGCTGCGGGCCTCAATCAGATCATCTGTTTTTCAGGCAACAGGAAAGGTCTCGACGATCAGAAAGGAATAGAAAACTGCGCAGTAGGACTAAAGCGCCTGATGCCTGTTGCGGAGAAATATAAGGTTACTATCGTGATGGAATTGCTGAACAGCAAGGTTGACCACAAGGATTACCAATGTGACCATACGGCCTGGGGAGTGGAACTCTGCAATGTGATCGGATCGGATCGGTTCAAGCTCCTGTACGATATCTATCACATGCAGATCATGGAAGGTGACGTGATTGCTACCATAAAAAAATACCAGCAATACATCGCCCATTACCACACCGGCGGAGTCCCGGGACGAAACGAGATCGACGAAACGCAGGAATTAAACTACCCAGCCATCATGAAAGCCATCGTTGAGACGGGATTCAAAGGGTACGTGGCACAGGAGTTTATTCCAAAACGTGAGGATAAGATCGGATCGTTGCGCCAGGGCGTACAGATTTGCGACGTCGCATAAAAAATGCTTGACTGACGCTAACCATATACAATATGTATCCATGAAGAACAAGGAAAAAAACTCTTCCCGGAGAGGAGCAATAAAAAAGATCGCCGGATCAACGGCTGCAGCCATGATAGCAACTTCATTATCCGGCAGGATCTCCGCAGCGGAGTCAGTGCTGGTAGGCGGATTAAAAGGGAAAGTCAACCATTCCGTTTGCCGTTGGTGTTACAGTGGTATTCCCTTGGAGGATCTGTGTAAGGCGGCTAAAGAGATCGGGTTGGCATCCATTGAGTTGACCGGGCCGGACGAATGGCCGGTCCTGCAGAAGTACGGATTGACATCCGCGCTGCCCAACGGTGCCGGTAAGGGTATAGTCGATGGATTCAACAACCCCGCCCTGCACGATGAATTGATCAGGAGTTATACGGAAGTGATCCCAAAGGCTGCCGCCGCGGGCCTCAACCAGATCATTTGTTTTTCAGGCAACAGAAACGGCCTGGATGACGAAAAAGGAATCGAGAACTGCGCTATCGGTCTGAAAAAACTGATGCCGGTAGCCGAAAAGTATAAGGTTACCGTCGTAATGGAACTGTTGAACAGCAAAGTAAACCATAAAGACTATCAATGCGATCACACCGCCTGGGGAGCAGCGTTATGCGACAGGATCGGTTCTGACCGTTTTAAGCTGCTCTACGACATTTACCACATGCAGATCATGGAAGGTGACGTCATCGCTACCATTAAAAAATACCAGCAATACATCGCCCACTATCATACGGGTGGTGTCCCCGGCCGCAATGAGATCGATGAGACACAGGAATTGAATTACCCCGCTATTATGAAAGCGATCGTCGAAACGGGATTTAAAGGGTTTGTCGCGCAGGAGTTCATTCCAAAAAGAGAAGACAAGCTGGCGTCGCTCAGGCAGGGCGTGCAGATCTGCGATATCGCCTGAGACTGTCGGAGAGTTTGGGCGTTAACGCAAGCTACACCCACCAGGGCAGGGGCAATTCAATAGTTTCAACGGAGTCGACAACAAGGTCAGGCTTAAACGCATAATGACTGAGTTCTTCATTTTTTGAGATCCCCGAGAGCACCAGGATCGTGTGGTAGCCCATCTGAACACCTCCCTGGATGTCGGTGTCCATTGTGTCGCCGATAACGGTAGTTTCAGCAGTTTCCAGACCGATGAATTTTCGCGCAGACCGCATCATAACCGGTCCGGGTTTACCCACAACAAACGCCTTGACACCGGTAGCCTCTTCGATCATAGCCGTCGTCGCGGCGATCCCCAGATTGTTCCAACCTGTCTTCTTCGGTGAGGGGTCACGGTTTGTGGTGATAAACTTCGCCCCGGCAAGGATCATATCGACGGCGCGCTGAACCATTTCCAGCGTAAAATTCCGGCCTTCCCCCAGCACGACAAAGTCAGGTTCGGTATCTACCAGCGACAGGCCGTGGTCATGCAGACTGTTCAAAAGGCCACCCTCACCCAGTACGTAGGCTGTTCCCCTGGGAACCTGGCTGGCCAGAAATTTTGACGTGGCCATCGCACTCGTATAAATGTGGCTCTCGGTGACCTCTATTCCCAGTTTCTTCAATTTGCGGACAGCATCCACTGGTGTCCGCTGACTGTTATTCGTCATGAATGTAAATGGAATGTTCTCCTTCAGCAGGCGGGCGATAAACGTGTCTGCACCTGGAATGAGGAAGTCACCCCCATAGATAACCCCATCCATGTCAATTAATAAACCGTGTTTCATTCTTGTCTGATTTGGTAAAGTACACGAAGCCGGTAGCAATATAGAAAAACCTAAAAAGTAGCAGGCATTTCTTTGCTACTTTGGAAAAAGAACGTGATTTTTAGTACGTTAAAACGTGTGCAGCCATGGTTCTGAGCAAACTTTTTGTTTGATTGCGGGGAATCGTGACGTACGATCAACATCCTTTAACCTATCCTAATCCGTAAATATTGATGCAACAACAACTACAAACCACAGACTACATCGTCTTTCTCTTTTACTTTCTTGTCGTAGCTTTTTATGGATACTGGATCTATAACCGCAAGAAAAAGGCAACATCCGACTCCAAAGACTTTTTCCTGGCGGAAGGTTCGCTGACCTGGTGGGCTATCGGAGCCTCACTGATTGCTTCCAATATCTCCGCTGAACAGTTTATCGGTATGTCGGGTTCCGGCTTCAAAATGGGACTGGCCATTGCTACATATGAATGGATGGCCGCAGCGACGCTGATCATCGTAGCCGTATTTTTTATCCCCGTCTACCTCAAAAACAAGATATACACGATGCCGCAGTTCCTGAACGAAAGGTACAATGGAACCGTAGCCATGATCATGGCGGTTTTCTGGCTTTTGTTGTACATCGTTGTTAACCTGATGTCGATCCTGTACCTCGGAGCCCTCGCGATCAGCGGCATATCGGGTCTTAATATTTACCTCTGCATCTTTTTGCTGGCCATCTTCGCCATCGGGATCACCCTCGGTGGTATGAAAGTGATTGGCTATACCGATGTTATCCAGGTTTTCTTTCTCGTGCTGGGCGGTCTTGTCGCTACGTACATCGCCCTCAATCTTGTGGCTGAAAAGTCCGGGCAGGAAGGTATCCTCAATGGATTTAACCTCTTAACAAACAACGCCAACGATCACTTTCATATGATCTTTAAGAAGGAAGATTCCAACTACATGGATTTGCCCGGGCTGACCGTCCTCATCGGGGGTATGTGGATAACGAACCTGAATTATTGGGGATGTAATCAATACATCACGCAACGCGCGCTCGGCGCCGACCTGCCAACAGCGCGTAACGGTATCCTGTTCGCCGCTTTCTTAAAGTTGCTGATGCCTGTTATCGTGGTTATCCCCGGGATCGCTGCTTATGTGTTACATCAGCAGGGCATGTTCCAGGCGGAAATGCTCGATTCGAAAGGTATTGTGGATGTGAATAAAGCGTATCCTTCCCTGCTGAATTTATTACCAGTAGGACTCAAAGGTCTTTCGTTTGCTGCTCTTACAGCCGCGATTGTCGCGTCTCTTGCCGGCAAAGCCAATAGTATCGGAACAATTTTTACCCTCGATATCTACAATAAGGCATTTAATAAAACAGCGAGCGAAAAAAACCTGGTTAATGTGGGAAAACTGGCTGTTGTCGTTTCGATGTTCCTGGCGGTCATCCTCTCTCTCCTTGTGGGTGAAAAACTGATGGGAGAAGGGAAGCAAGGATTCCAATACATACAGGAGTATACCGGTTTTGTGTCGCCGGGTATTTTTGCCATGTTTATTCTTGGCTTTTTCTGGAAGCGTACAACTTCCAATGCAGCGCTGTTCGCAACCATCGGAGGATTTGTATTTTCCCTCATCCTGAAAGTCCTTCCTCAGTTTGCAGACCTTTCATTCATGGCTCCGCTTGGCTTTTCGAAAGACAATGGTACGGGCGTTTACGAAATCCCTTTCCTGGACCGTATGGGTTTCGTCTTTATCCTTTGTATCATCGGTATGTCCATTATTACGAATATTGAAAACAGAAGAGGGGTTATTCCCAAGGGACTTGAGATAGACAGGTCCATGTTCAAAATGCATCCTGCATTCGCGGCCGGTTCGATCCTGGTCTTGGGTATTATCACGGCATTGTATACGATCTTCTGGTAAAGATCAGGCAATCCATTTCCGGAAAACGGGTTTCAGGGTTAAGCGCCTGAACCCGTTTTTTTTTCGCCATATGCGTGAGGTTTTTCAGCCTTGCCTAGCGCCCCGTCGTTATCGATTGATCACCGGATAAAATACACTTCGTCCCCGTTGATAGCATCCGGTGGTACACCTTCAAGGGTTATTTCGTCCTCGTGTACTTCACGTTCCTGTCGTGATTCTTTTCGATGGGGATTTCGCAAGATTTGATTAAGTCAAAACAAAACCTATACCTATGAAAAAAATTCTACTCTTTACCGTTATGGTGGGGACGGCATTCTTTGCTGTTGCCCAGGAACGGGTGGTTTCCGGAAAGGTTACTTCCGGAGATGACGGCTCAGCGCTACCCGGCGTTAACGTCGTGCTGAAAGGCACTTCTTACGGCACGGTGACCAATGCCGAAGGAACTTACCGTTTAGAACTCCCGGCTGCCACAACCGGTTTTCTGGTTTTCTCTTTTATCGGTCTGCAGACACAGGAGATCGCATTGGCGGATCGCACAACGATCGATGTAAAGTTATCCCTGGATGTGACCCAGCTTTCCGAAGTTGTCGTGACCGGTGTTGGAATGGCAACCGATAAACGGAAGCTCGCTATTTCGGTAGAGTCGGTATCGGGGGACCGGCTACCTTCAATCCCCAACGCTTCCATCGACCAGGCTCTCGTGGGAAAAATTCCAGGCGCCCAGATCATGTCCGCTTCAGGGAACCCGGGCGCACCGGTCAGCATTCAACTGCGGGGTATTAATACATTGTCTGGCGGAACGCAGCCCCTGATCATGGTTGATGGCGTTGAGATGCGATCTACGTCCCTGAATTCCCTTGACCTCAACAATGTCGAACGTATCGAAGTGGTACAAGGTGCGTCGGCCGCCACGATCTACGGAGCCCAGGGAGCCAACGGCGTCATCCAGATATTTACAAAAAAGGGAAAGCAGGGCCCGATGCGAATCGATGCGTCCGCAAGAAGCAGCGTAGATCAGGTTATAAACATCGGCGATCTGCATCAGCCATTTAATCATTCTTTTACTACGGATGCGAACGGAAATATCCTGGATAACAATGGGGAGCTCCTCGAACAGGATGACGTAGGCCTTTGGGGTCAGGCCAACTGGGAGAACGATGCGACAGCACAAAACAATAAGCCGTATGTCGGCAATGTACGCTACCATGATCACCTCAGTCAATTATTCAAAAGCGTACGGACTTCAAACTACAGCCTGTCGCTTTCAGGTGGAAAAGAAAACTCCGACTATTCCTTTACCTTTTCCAAACTGGTTCAGGAGTCGGTCGTACAGGGCAAACTGGACCGCAATAATTTCACAACAAATATCGGCGTAGACCTCTTAAAGAATCTGAAATTCAGATCGACTACACAACTGGTGTATACGGACAATTCCGTGAACCCTTATTACGTGAACAATGCACCCGTTTCGTCAGCTATGTATACGTATCCGTTTGCCGATTTTGATTACCGGGATGACGATGGGAATTATACTTATCAATTCGGCGGTGCCGGAGCGAACAACTCAAATCCGTTATACTTTTTTCAATACCAGGATTTTACCAACAAGGTCATTGATATCATCCCGACCATCAACCTGCATTATACACCAGGCAGGATCTTTGAACTGGATTATAAGCTTGGGGTGAACTACTCCGTGAATAATTTTTCGCGGAACACGAAAAATCAGACGGGTAACGCCTCGTCTGTTGCGAACAACAGCTTTGTCGGCGAGTCAATCACGGGAGGTCTGAACAAATCAACTACGAACAATTTTAACATCAATTCCCTGGTAACAGCAACGGCAAAGGTCGACTTTGCAAGGGATCTGGGATTGGATATTCCACTCGTTTCGTCGACACAGGTCGCATTCGACTGGAGGAAGAGCAGTTTCCATCGCGGGTACTCGACCTTTACCGGCCTTCCGTCATATTCCGATATCGACGATGTCAACGGCGCGCAAGCATCATCAAACAGTACCAGCGAATACGAAGATCTTTTTATTACGTTTGGATACGTTCTTAATCAACGATTCGAGTATAAGGATCTGGCCGGTGTATCCGGCGGTTTCCGGTCGGATTACAGCTCGACTTACGGAGACGCAAAATCGCCCTTTACGTTCCCCCGCGGAGATGCATTCCTCCGGTTATCCAAGCTGAATTTCTGGGACGGCGTATCGTCTTTTATTCCCGAGTTCAAGATACGGGCAGCATACGGGGAAGCCGGTATTCAGCCCGTGGGATATACGCTTGATGCGTCGCGCGATCTGGCAGGACCTGTTCCCAACCACTACCTGCGGACTACAAGTTTCAAAACCGGCAGTGTCGACAATGGCGCAATAATCTATAGTAACCCGACCGTTGCAAATGCGGCGCTGAAAGTGGAAAGAACAAGCGAGTTCGAATATGGTTTTGATTTCGGATTATCGCCTGTGAAGAATGGTGCATGGCTGAATTACATTTCATCCAGTATTTCCGTCTGGAGCAGGAAGAGCGAAGGTGTCGTTTGGCAACGGACACAACCGGTTTCCAGTGGTTCGGAAACGATTTGGGATAATTACATCGACCTTGAATCAAACGGCGTCCAGTTCAGCGTCGATGCCGATATCTACACAGGCGATAACCTGAAGTGGGACTTCACCGCGAATTTTGGTAAACAAAAGTCTTCCCTGACCCGGACCGGTGATGGACGGGATATTCCGCTGGTGTGGGCAAATGCGGCAACCTATACACTGAAGCCCGGTGAACAGATCGGAACCATCTACGGTTACAAAGCCCTGACCAGTATTGACCAAAAGGATCGTGGCGGAAACTTTTATCTCGATCAGGCGAATGCCTCAAATTATGAGATCATCGGAGGCAGGGTGGTGGAAAAATCATCCAAGCGCGTTCAGTTCACGCCCGATAAATATTTCCTGGGTAATACGACGCCCAAATTCAATATGTCGTTCATTAATAATTTCAGTTACAAGGATTTCCTCAGCATTTCCGTTCAGGTCGATTGGGTAGCCGGAGCGAAAACCTACAATCAAACGAAAGAATGGATGTATTCGGAAGGCCTGCATGGCGATTTCGACAACCCCCTTACCATCAACGGAGAAACGGGCGCATGGACGGCTTATTACAAGAGCTTCTACGATGCTTCCGAAGCCAACGGTACAAAGGATTTTTTCCTGGAAAACTCTTCCTTCGCGAGGCTGAGGAATGTATCGGTGGGATTTGACTTTGCCCGGTTTTTCGACATAAAAAACATCACACGCCTGCAGTTGGTGTTGACCGGACGGAACCTCTATACGCTTACCGACTACACCGGTATGGATCCGGAGTCGAGCCAGAATACATCAGGAGGCGGAACGACGTCGGCGGCCCCCCAGGTCGCAACACAGCGCGGACTTGACTTCTGGTCGTATCCCAATTTTAAATCCTTCCAGGTTGGTTTAAATGTTTCATTCAACTAAAGCTTGCGTCATGAATAACAAAATATACTATTTCATCACTGTTTGTTTTCTCTTTTTGTCACAGTCCTGCAAGGATGAACTTGCCGATGTCAGGAATAAAAACGAGCCGCTGGAAGCAGCGCTCGAAACAGAGTCCGGCCTCATTGCTTTCGGTAAAGGCGGTACCTACATAAGCGGTATCGGGAATTATTACGCATCCGCCGACGATCAGCTCGGACCCCGGCCAGGGAAAAATCTTGGATTTCTTACGAACCTCATATTCGGAATGCATGAAGCTATGGGTGATGTGATCTACATTCCCTGGGGTAACCAGAGTTTCCGGTTTGCCGACAACCCGACGGACTTTACACTGGATGATGGAACCACCGTCCTCAACCCGATCGGTGTGTCACAGCCCTATGAGCTTCGCGTCCGTAACGACAGGGCGTACGGTCCCGCCAATACATTTCTGATGGAATGGACGCAGCTATATTTCCTGAATAACTCGATGAATATCCTGCTCTCTAAAGTTGACAACGCCACGTTCTCAGGCGACGTGGACACAAAAAGAAAAACGTTGCGTGCGTGGGCATATTGGTGGAAAGGATATTCATACTCACGGATAGGTTCGATGTACATTGCCGGAGTGATAGCGAATGAACCCAACGTAACGAATAACAACTTTGTCTCCAGGGAGGAAATTATCAGTGAAGCAACCAGCAATTTTAATAAGGTCATCGCTGAAGTTGGAGCGATCGCGGACCTGTCTACCTACATGGACGTATTGAGCGCGCTGATCCCCGGTTATTGCCAGCAGGGAAAAGGAGGTATTCCGACACCGGATGAATGGGTGAGGAACGTGAACACTATGAAGGCACGAAACCTATTGGTTAACAAACGGGTTGCAGAGATGACTCCGGCCGACTGGACCGCCTTGCTGGACCTGACAGAGAATGGTATTCAGGAAAACGATCCGGTGTTTATTGTAAAAACCACGGAAGATTTTAACCGTTCGGTTATAGATCCGAACTTTGGAACGGCGGCTTCATATGCCGCTACCGAGGACGGTCAGACCTACTATATCAGCGAAAGGCTCATTCAGGATTTTCGCGACGGCGACATGCGGTTGGCAAACAACTTTGACCTGATGAAGTCACCGGTAGTCAATATGCGCGGCCGGGGTCTTGGGTTCGGTACCCGGTATTATCTTGTCGACGGTGGAAAAGAGATACCCGGCGTACTCACATATGTTCATACCAATGAATATGGCGTCGACGATACATACCTGGCCGGCTCGTTTGAAGAGAATGAACTGATGAAGGCGGAAGCAAAAATCCAGTCAGGGGATATCCCCGGTGGAACAACGCTGATCGACGCGATCAGGAGTCTTCAGGGTGCGGGTCTGGCATCCATCGGTGGCGTATCGAAAGAGGAAGCGCTTGAGGAACTGCGTACCGAGCGCAGAATCTCCCTGCTGTTCAGGGGACTGGCGTTTTACGATGCGAGGCGATACGGTATCCTCGATGATAAAAGCAAAGGAGGAGGAAGAGCGAACAGTATTGTGTTGTCTAATTTCGCAGGATCCACTGTCGTGAATACAAAAGCGTTTATCAACTACAATTACCTGAGCTATTTTGACGTGCCGGCGAATGAAATCGAATTCAATTCACCTGCACTGGGAAGCGCGCCGGTGGTAGGTCCCGAATAGTTACCTTTAGCCGTTAAAAGAAACGCCCCGCATTTTACCGATGCGGGGCGTTTTTATTTTAACAATTCGCGGGGAAGAATTAACTTTCCGATATGAACCGGATTGACCGATTAACAGCAATACTCATTCACCTGCAGACTAAACGGGTTGTAAAAGCGGAGGAGATCGCCGATCGTTTTGAAATGAGTCTGCGAACGGTTTACCGCGATGTGAAGGCGTTGATGGAAGCGGGTGTTCCCATTGGCTCGGAGGCTGGTAAAGGTTATTTTATCGTGGATGGATATCACCTTCCTCCTGTAATGTTCACACAGGATGAAGCCAGCGCGATGCTGCTTGCAGGTAAGCTGGTAGAGAAGATGACGGACAAATCGATCCGGAACGCGTTTGAATCTGCATTACTCAAAATAAAGGCTGTCCTTACGGACTCCGGTAAGGATCACCTTGAAGATTTACATTCTCACATTGTGGTACATCGTCGTCCGAGCGAAGAACAGTTTCCGAATCATTTCCTGACAGACATTCAGCGTGCCGTTGTGGAGAAGGAAGTGATGCGCCTGGAATATTTCAGCAACCAGGATGAACTGACTCAACGGGATGTGGAACCGATCGGCCTTTTCTATTATGGTGCGGCATGGCACCTGATCGCATGGTGTAAACTCCGGAACGGTTACAGGGATTTCCGGGCGGATCGCATCAAAAGCCTGTCGTGGCCCGGTATTAAATTCGATTCACGGAATCTGATCAGCCTCCAGGAATACCTGGCGACCGTCGTACAGGGCAACAGTGAAGTGGAAAAGGTCAGCGTCCTTTTTGATTCTTCCGTTATCCGCCACCTGAAACAGACCAAACATTATTATGGTTATGTTTCCGAAGAAACGGTGGGAAACAAAGTCCGCGTTTATTTTCTTTCAGCGTGTTTTCATTCGATATGCCGCTGGCTTCTGTCTTTCGGAAACGCCGTGGAGATCGAATACCCTGAAAAGGCGAAGGACATCATGATCGAACTGGTGGAAGAACTGAGCCTTCACCATTTGCGACAGGCCGTTGTTGAATAATCCCGGGCGATAGGGTCCGATCATTTAACACGCGGGCAACAGTGATTTCAAACGGCATCACTTTTTTTATTCGTTCTTTGACGAACCGACCTCCCAACCATGGATGTTAATCTCGAAAAATTCAGTCAGCTTGCCAAAACCAGATCGGTTGAGAATAAAAAAATACTGCAACGCCTGAAGACAAAGGATGCCCGCAAAGTGGATGATGTATTTCATGAGCTGCATGAGGAAGTGTTTCAGGAAATGGATTGTCTTACCTGCGCGAACTGCTGCAAAACCACCAGTCCCATCTTTTATCAGACCGATATTGAACGGGCGGCGAAAGCACTTCGCATGAAGCCCGGCGATTTTATTGAAAAATATCTTCGGATAGACGAGGACAGGGATTACGTTCTGAAGAGTTCGCCCTGTCCGTTTCTCGACGAAGGGAACTACTGCGGCATTTATGAAAACCGCCCGAAAGCCTGCCGGGAATACCCCCATACCGACAGAAAGAAAATGGTACAAATCATGGACCTGACTTATAAAAATACGCTCGTCTGTCCCGCTGTTTTAGAAATGGTTGAACGTATCAAAAGTTCACATAGAAACCTGTAGACAAAAAAAATGTGCTCACCGTTTCGCAGTGTGCACATTATAATTTGTTTATGCCAGTGCACTAAACAACCTGCGCTTCCAGTTTTTGAGACAAAACGGACTTCGGTACGGCACCCACCTGTTTGTCGACGATCTGACCACCCTTGAAGACAAGTAATGTAGGTATACTGCGGACGTTGAAGCGGGCAGTAACTGCCGGATTTTCGTCTACATTGAGCTTGCCAATGACAGCTTTGCCTTCGTAATCACCTGCCAGTTCTTCTACAACGGGGCCGATCATTTTACAGGGACCACACCATTCGGCCCAAAAATCTACCAATACCGGCTTGTCAGAATTAATGATCTGATCAAAATTAGCGTCATTAAGTTCAATTGTTTTTCCCATTAGAGTATGTGTTATAGTTCTGTGTTGAATGCTTCAAAGTCCCAACGCAAAGGTATATTTTTTAGTTCAAAGTTATAGCTCCGTCCATTTCATTATCTAAAAGACCACTTCAACATCGATTTCGCCCGCTTTTTTCATCTGGCGGACCATATCGTTAACGGGGCTTATCCTGTACTTACGGGATAAGAGTTCCAGGTTGATATTTTCACGTGTATCATGGATTTTGAGGTATAACGGCGTGTTTCCGGCGTACTCATGACACACATCTTCGATGATTCCGATCATTTCCTTTGTGATATCGTTCGCATTGATCCTCAGCTGAACACCTTTACTTCGTTTGAGCCCCAGTTCATTCAACAGGTCGATGTTCCGGATCTTGAACTCCAGGTTCTGCTGACCCCAGGTATTGCGGACCACGGCCCCTTCCACAAACAGGAACCAGCCAACGTTCATGAAGTTTTTGAATTTGAGGTAGTCTTCTCCGAAGAGTGTGAATGTATAATTCCCTGTATAGTCCTCCAGTGTAAATTTCCCGAATGGCTTGCCGGTTTTTGTTGTTCGATGTTCCACGCCGGAAACAATTCCGCCCAGCTTTGTTTCCCGTCCAACCATATTCTCAAGCTCGTTCAATTCGTTGCAGGCCGTTTTGCAGAAAGCATCCATTTCAAACTTAAAATTGTCTAACGGGTGGCCTGAGATGTAAATGCCGACTACCTCTTTTTCGAGGTTCAGCTTTTCGATTTCGGTAAAGGGCTCGACGTAGTCGATTTTCGGTTGAGGCATCACGATACCCGAGCTTCCACCAAACAGACTTGCCTGAGCACTTTGTTCTTCCTGCTGTGTCTTCGCCGCGTATTTCATCGCCTTTTCAAGGAGGCTTGCTTCTCCGTCTTTTGCATAAACATATTGACGGCGGTGGATACCCGTGAAACAATCGAACGCGCCGGAAAGAGCCAGGCACTCATACGTCTTTTTGTTTACTGACCGCTGGTTTAAGCGCTTTGCGAATTCGAACAGGTCGGCAAAAGGCCCGTTTGCATCCCTCTCCTGAATGATAGCTTCGACCGCTGAATCGCCGGCACCCTTTATCGCCCCCAGACCAAAGCGTATTTCCCCATCCTTATTAACGGCGAAGTAAACACCGGATTCATTGACGTGGGGACCAAGTACCCGGATACCCAGATTCCGGCATTCTTCGATAAAGAACGTAACATTCTCCAGATTGCTTTGCGAGTGTGTCAGTACGGCCGCCATATATTCTGCCGGATAATTCGCTTTCAGGTAGGCGGTATGGTAGGCAATAAGGGAATAACACGTAGAGTGCGATTTGTTAAAAGCGTATTGAGCGAAGGCTTCCCAGTCGGTCCATATCTTTTCGCAGATCTCCGGGGGATGGCTGTTCTTCTTGCAACCCTCGATGAATTTATCCTTCATTTTGTCGAGGACAGCCTTTTGTTTTTTACCCATCGCTTTGCGAAGTACGTCGGCATCGCCCTTGCTGAATCCGGCAAGCTTTTGCGAAAGCAACATAACCTGCTCCTGGTAGACTGTTATACCGTAGGTCTCGGCAAGGTATTCTTCCATCGCGGGCAGATCGTACTTGATCGGCTCGCGGCCGTGCTTCCGGTTGATGAAGGTAGGTATGTACTCCATCGGGCCCGGTCTGTACAACGCGTTCATGGCGATAAGGTCTTCGAACTTATCGGGTTTGAGCTGCCGCAGGTATTTTTGCATTCCAACACTTTCAAACTGGAATGTTCCCGTTGTCTCACCGCGTTGAAAGAGTTGATACGTACGGACATCGTCCAGCGGAATAGTGTCGATATCGATCGTTATACCTTTGCTTTTTTTAATGTTCTTTAATGCGGAATTAATGACCGATAGTGTAGTGAGACCCAGAAAGTCCATCTTCAGCATACCGGCGCTTTCGACCACGCTGTTATCAAACTGGGTAACGAGCATATCCGAATCCCTCGCCGTCGACACAGGAACAAATTTTGTAAGATCGTCCGGGGTGATGATCACGCCGCACGCATGTGTTCCCGTGTTTCGCACCGAACCTTCCAGGATCACGGCTTGCTGAAGCACCTGGGCTTTCAGGTCTGATCCTTTTTTGATGTCCGCGAGCTCCTTCACTTCACCAAACGCCATATCCAGCGAGGTGCCCGGACGTTCCGGCACCATCTTGGCGAGAAGGTTCGATTCGGATAATGGCAGTTCCATTACCCGCGCACAATCCCGGATCGACGATTTCGCGGCCATCGTACCATAGGTAATGATCTGCGCTACCTGGCTTTTTCCGTACTTCTCGATGACGTATTTCAGAACGCGATCGCGTCCTTCATCGTCAAAGTCAATATCAATATCAGGCAGTGATACACGGTCGGGATTTAAAAAGCGCTCGAACAGCAGGTCGTACTTGATCGGGTCGACATTTGTAATACCAATGCTGTAAGCAACGGCCGACCCCGCAGCCGATCCCCGCCCCGGTCCGACGGAAACACCGATCTCACGGGCTTTGGAAGTGAAGTCCTGAACAATAAGGAAATATCCGGGGTAGCCGGTTTTTTTGATGGTATCCAATTCGAAGTCCAGGCGTTCCGTGATTGCCGGCGAAAGGTCCCCATATCTTTTCTTTGCACCCACATAAGTAAGATGACGGAGGTAGTCGTCTTCCGATGCGAATTCTTTTGGAATATCGAACTTGGGAAGGAGCACGCTTCGCTCCAGCGTATAGCTTTCCGTTTTGCCTATAATCTCGCTGATGGTTTCGATAGCAGCCGGCAAGTCCCGGAAGATCGACTTCATTTCCTCCTGCGACTTGAAATAGTACTCCGTATTGGCCAGTCCATATCGGTGACCCCGGCCATAGCCTATCGGCGTCGATTTGAATTCTCCCTCCTTGATACAAAGCAATACATCATGCGCATTGGCTTCTTCCTTGCCGGCATAAAACGCTTCGTTTGCGGCAATATATTTTACCTTATATTTTTCCGCGAATCGCAGAAGGGTTTCATTCACCCTGTCTTCCTCCGGAATACCATGCCTGTTTAATTCAATATAAAAGTCGTCGCCGAAGAGCTCGTGCCACCATTTGAAGGCTTCTTCCGCCTGTTTTTCACCAACATGAAGGATCAGATAGGGGACCTCGCTTGTCAAAGATCCGGTCAGCGCGATCAGGTCCTGTTTATATTCCTTTACTAACGCTTTATCTATACGCGGATAAATCCCGTACAGGCCTTCCGTAAATCCAAGAGAGCTTAACTTGGCCAGGTTGTGGTAACCGTTCTTGTTTTTGGCCAGCAATACCTGGCTGAACCTCTTGTCGGGATTATCCTTGGTGAATTTCAGTTTCAGCCGCTCTTCCGCAAGGTACAATTCGCAGCCGACGATGGGTTTTATATCGTGGTTTAACGCTTCCCGTACGAATTTAAATGCCCCGTACATGTTCCCGATATCCGTAAGTGCCAGTGCCGGCATGTTCAGGGCCTTGGCTTTGCTCACGATCGATTTTATGTCGGGCGTTGCCTGCAGCACGGAAAATTGGGAATGTGTATGAAGATGGACAAAGGGTTTGTCCGTAAGGAGTACCTGTTCATCGGTTAACGAATAACCGGCTTCCTTTTTCTTTTCACGTTTTGTAAAATTGGCGGCATCCAGGTTTGGTTCCTGATATATGATCTCCTCGACCGCCGTGGTATCGTATGGTTTTACAACGTTGTTCCTGACCAGGCCGAAAAAGCAGCGAGCCGTCGCCGCCACATCGTATGAGGCGTCGTGGGCATCGCCAAAATTCCTATCGAATAACTTCTTATGTAATTCCAGCAGGGTGGGCATCTTTAGTTTGCCGCCGATTCCTCCCTGGAGCTGACAATATTCGATGGAAGCTAACCCGGTGTCGAGTTTGGAAAGACTGAGAAAGGTTTCCGTCTCCAGTTGCTGGCGGATGAATTCAGCGCCAATAATATTGATATCAAATTCGATGTTGTGCCCAACCAGCTGCGACGTCTTCGACAGATCTCCTAAAAAGGAATTCAGGACAGACTTTAATTCGATCCCTTCTTCCATGGCCCGTTTGGTGGAGATACCATGGACCTGCTCGGCTTTGTAGGGTATGTCGAAACCATCCGGTTTGATCAGGTAATTATGCTGTGCAAGTAAGCCGCCTTTCGCGTCATGAAGTTGCCACGCAATCTGCACCAGCCGTGGCCAGTTGTCGAGATCTGTTATGGGCGCAGATTTATTGTGTGGAAGCCCGGTGGTTTCCGTATCAAAAATGAGGTACATCCAGAGAGATAGTTAATGGGCAAAGTTACTCCTTCCCTTCAATTCTTTCGTGTGCCGGCAAGTTAAACGAACCAGCCTAACTAATTCCATTATTGGGACGAAAGTTCATTTTTGATCCAGCAGGAAGTTGGTATGCTGATCATGATGAAAGTAAATCACTGATAATCAAGCATTTTATTATCGGGCTTGATTGTTGGATTACAGGGCAAAAAGGAATTAAAAGCAATATGAAACAGTTTTTCAAGGCAGTGGTTGACTTTTTAATGAGGGAGTGGTTTTTATTGATTGCGGTCGCTGCAATTGTCGTCATTATTATTCTCTTTGAACTCCTGTAGTGGACAAAAATCTATTTAGAATTTTTATAAAGTGACGTTAACTTTGGTGGAATAGGGTTTGGGAAGTATTTTTGAACGCATCAAAAATCTCGACTAACTAAATCCTATGAATTGGTTTACCAACCTTCTGTCCAGTACCCTTGGCAGAAAATTGCTGATGGCCTTAACCGGCCTTTTCCTCATTCTTTTTCTCGTCGTTCACCTGATCGGTAATCTTCAGCTCCTTAAGGATGACGGAGGGGAGGCCTTCAACGTTTATGCGCAATTCATGACCAGCAATCCGCTTATCAAGACTATTTCGATTGCCAATTACGCGTTTATTATCCTCCACATCGTTTGGGCCATTCTCCTTACCCGTCGGAACAAAGGTGCGCGGGGCGGGCAGGGTTATGCGGTGACCAAAAACTCATCCCCCTGGACTTCGCGTAACATGGGTATTTTAGGGACGTTCATTTTTATCTTTCTTGTTATACATTTAAAGGGCTTCTGGTACGAAATGCATTGGGGTGGGATCGCGACCGCCAATTACGAAGGCAAAGAGGTCAAAGACCTGTATGCCGTGGTAGACCAGGCTTATTCTCAGCTATGGTATGTCGGCATTTACCTGGTGAGTATGTTGATGCTCGCTTTTCACCTCTGGCATGGGTTCGCCAGCGCTTTTCAGACGCTTGGTCTAAACCATCTGAAGTATAACGCTGTTATTGGTTTCGTCGGTAAGGCATTTGCGATAGTTATTCCTGCCTTATTTGCACTAATTCCCGTTTGGATGTTCCTTAATTAAAATTTCAGTACTCGATAAATATGAAATTAGATTCAAAAATCCCTGAAGGCCCTTTAGCAGAGAAGTGGACGAAGCACAAATTCAACCTGAAACTGGTTAACCCTGCCAATAAGCGCAAGTACGATATCATTGTCGTCGGTACTGGCCTGGCCGGTGCGTCAGCTGCGGCTTCATTGGGAGAACTGGGGTACAATGTAAAAGCGTTTTGTTTTCAGGACAGTCCCCGCAGGGCGCATAGTATTGCTGCACAGGGTGGTATTAACGCGGCCAAAAATTATCAGAATGACGGCGACAGCGTTCAACGTCTTTTCTACGATACGATAAAAGGAGGGGATTACCGCGCCCGGGAAGGTAATGTTTACCGCCTGGCGGAGGTAAGCGTAAATATAATCGACCAGTGCGTCGCCCAGGGTGTTCCTTTTGCACGCGAGTACGGCGGGCTGCTGGCTAACCGCTCCTTCGGTGGCGCGCAGGTTTCCAGAACGTTTTACGCACGGGGACAAACGGGACAACAACTTTTGCTCGGCGCCTACTCGGCATTAAACAGGCAGATCGCAAACGGGAAAGTGAAAATGTACAACCGCACCGAGATGCTCGATGTGGTACTCGTCGACGGAAAAGCGCGCGGTATCGTGACCCGTGACCTCGTCACCGGGAAAATAGAGTCTCACAGCGCTCACGCCGTACTCCTTTGTACAGGCGGTTACGGAAATGTGTTCTTCCTTTCGACGAACGCGAAAGGTTCTAACGTAACGGCTGCCTGGCGGGCGCACAAGAAGGGTGCTTTCTTCGGTAATCCGTGTTACACACAGATTCACCCGACGTGTATACCCGTATCCGGCGACCATCAGTCAAAACTGACACTGATGTCGGAGTCCCTTCGCAATGACGGAAGAGTGTGGGTTCCGAAGACAGCGCGTCCCGGTTTGAAAGCAAAAGATGCACAGAGTATACCCGAATCGGAAAGAGATTATTTCCTGGAACGGAAGTACCCGTCATTCGGAAACCTGGTTCCCCGCGACGTTGCCTCCCGCAATGCGAAGATGATGTGCGACGAAGGTCGTGGGGTAGGTTCAGGACTGGCTGTATTCCTGGATTTTTCCGATGCGATCAAACGCGACGGTAAAAAAACCATCGAGGCGAAATACGGTAACCTGTTCGATATGTATAAGCAGATCACAGGCGACAATCCTTATGAAGTACCCATGATGATTTACCCGGCCGTACACTATACGATGGGTGGCCTTTGGGTAGATTATAACCTGATGACAAGCGTTCCGGGACTCTATGCGCTGGGTGAAGCTAATTTTTCCGATCACGGTGCAAACCGGTTGGGAGCAAGCGCGCTCATGCAGGGCCTAGCCGACGGATACTTCGTTATTCCCTATACCATCGGTGATTACCTCGCCGGACTTCCCATGGAAAAAGTTGGTACAGACCGGCCCGAGTTCAAAGAAGCGATGGACAAGGCAACCGCGACAATCAATAAATTTCTTTCCATTAAGGGAAAGAAGACGGTTGATCAGTTTCACCGGGAACTGGGCTTAACCATGTGGGATTACTGCGGGATGTCCCGCACCGCCGAAGGGCTGAAGAAAGCGAAGACCAAAATCCAGGAGTTGCGGGCGGAATTCTGGCAGAACGTAAACGTGTTGGGAGGTTCAAATGAACTGAACCAGGAACTGGAAAAAGCGATGCGTGTCGCTGATTTTATGGAACTCGGTGAACTGATGGTTGACGATGCGCTTAACCGCTCGGAATCCTGCGGCGGGCACTTCCGTGAGGAATCACAGACGCCGGAAGGAGAAGCACTTCGCAAGGACGATGAATTTGCTTACGTCGCCGCCTGGCAATATACCGGTGACAATCAACCTGAAGTGTTGCATAAGGAAACATTGGTATTTGAGAATGTAAAATTGACGCAACGAAGCTATAAGTAAAAGCTGCAAGCTCCTAGCTGCAGGATTGAAGCTTGAGGCTACAATTAAGAAGGTATAAGTAAGAAGCAACAAGTAATATGAAGATAACATTAAAGATCTGGCGCCAGAAGAACAAGGAGACTAAGGGGTCATTCAAAACATATAACCTCGATCACGTTTCGGCGGATATGTCGTTTCTTGAGATGCTGGACGTATTGAACAACGATTTAATCCGGAAGGGAGAAGAGTCTGTCGCTTTCGATCACGATTGCCGTGAAGGTATCTGCGGTATGTGCAGCCTGTATATCAACGGTCGTCCGCACGGGCCGCAACAGACCACTACATGCCAGCTTCATATGCGTTCGTTCTCAGATGGAGAAACGATCACCATTGAACCTTGGCGTGCCAGGGCATTTCCGATCATCAGAGATCTTGTGGTGGACCGTACAGCCTTTGACCGGATCCAGCAATCAGGCGGTTATGTATCGGTCAATACCGGTGGAGTGCCGGATGCCAATGAAATTCCCATACCAAAAAAGATCGCCGACGAGGCCTTCGATTCCGCTGCCTGCATCGGATGCGGCGCCTGCGTGGCTGCTTGCAAGAATGCGTCGGCTATGCTTTTTGTGAGTGCAAAGGTTTCGCAACTGGCCTTATTGCCTCAGGGAAAACCCGAGCGAAAAGAACGGGTGGAGAGAATGGTGGCAACCATGGACGCGGAAGGATTCGGCGCATGCACAAACACTGGCGCCTGCGAGGCCGAATGCCCCAAGGGAATCAGCCTGACTAACATCGCCAGGATGAATCGCGAATATTTCTCAGCGATGGTAAGCTCCTATGAAGTTCAGCTGAAAGGCGGAGATTAAACGGGGGTGGAATAGAAACTCCTCCGTTTGTTGTCGGTGGATTACTTCAGTTACTGGAACATACCCCGATTCCAGACCGTCCTGTCGTTATGTCCCTGGTAGCCGCAACTCCGATATTTCCACCCGCCAGGATAATATCCCGGTCCGGTCCGGATGCCGCCAGGTGGACCTTGACACAGGCGTCAAGATCGATCAGCTGTTGATACGTGATCGGGGTTTCGTCCGACAGCCTTACCAGGATCGATTCACTCACTCCCGTGCTTCCGATCACCGGGTTTAGTAATGCGGCCACATCAGCACCCGGAGCTGAAATATCCCCAAGGTGTAAATGAACCGGATGTTCTGTATTTCCCTCTGTTCCCGACAAAAAAACCTGGATTTCAGTTGTTCCGTCAGCCTTTTCCTTGAACGTCACCGTTCCATCCACCAGGTAGTCAGATCCCTGTTGCAGGGGATAAACCATTTCATTACCCGTGTAATCGCTCCTGATTTCTTCATTTTCCCGGCACGCCAGTAAGCTTATGCCTATAACAAAACCTGCAATTGCCCTTTTCATATCGCCACATTTACCTGTTAAAATTAAAAAAAATGCCCATATATCAATAATTCCATTCTAATCGCAGTTAGATTTGTCTGTCATATTGGATTGGCACGGATGTGGTAATAACGTAGACAGCTAACCGCTTATTTTGTGAGAAGACTCTTTGCGATTCTAATTGTCCTGTGTGGTTGCAGCCCCAAAGTTCAGCCACCGGACCCTGAATCATTAAAGCCAGCCTGGTTGAAAACAACTCCTTTTCAGGACGGCTATTACACCGGGATCGGCCACAGCACCAAAGACGGAAGGAACAACTACATACAGGCCGCCAAAAAAAGCGCCCTCGATGACCTGGTATCGCAGATCAAAGTGAATGTATCCAGCACCTCCGTCCTAAGCCAGTTTGAAGTTGACAGGAAACTCACCGAACAGTATGAGCAAATTATCCAGACGACAGCGGCTGATGAGATCGAAGAATTTGAGCTGGTCGAGGCCTGGGAAGATCCGGCCAACTATTGGGTCTACTACCGGTTGTCGATTTCGCGGTACCGGCAGATAAAAGAGGAACAAAAGCGGAATGCCACCCTGCTGGCAACCGATTATTTACAAAAGGGGAAGCTGGCCGAAACATCCGGAGAGCGGCTTCAGGCTATCGGCTATTATTTTCAGGCTTTCAGGAGTATTGAAAAATACCTGGGCGAGGCGATCCGTGTTACGATCGACACCAGGGAGGTCCTCCTGGTAAATGAAATTTATGCCTCCATACAGAACCTGCTGGACAAGATCGCGGTGACGGTGGAACCGACCGAGATATCATTGAACAGGAGAGTGAATCAAACCGCCCAAACGGTGATCGCTCAGTCCAGTTACAAGGACATCCGCAAGCCGGCGATCCATATGCCATTGCATGCCGATTTTGAAAAGGGTTCCGGCGATATTTTTCCAACCTATGTGACAGACGAAAAAGGTCACGCGAAGATTCTTATGACGAAGATCGGGTCGAAGGACCTGGAACAAACCGTTACAGTTAAAGTTGATATCGATGCGCTAAGCGGTGGGGGTACTTCTCCAATCTATACGTTGATCGCCCGTACCCTGAATGTACCTCGCGCGCAGATCATGCTGAAAGTTCAGCGTCCCATCGTTTTTCTGACAGCGGAAGAGAGAAGCCTGGGCCAGGCAAAAACAAATTTGCAGATCAGTAACCGGTTGAAGAACCTGTTGGCTAATAACGGTTTTGAGTTCACGGAAAACAAGAGCAGCGCGGATCTCTGGTTCGATGTAAAGGCGGACTCCGAGAAAGGTTCGATCTCCGGAAGTATTTACATAACCTATCTGACAAGCGTCATCAAAGTGGCCGCGGTTAAAGAGGGGAAGGAAATTTATGCGACGACGCTGGACCGGGTAAAAGGATACGGCCTGGACTACGACAAATCGAGCGTCGATGCCTACAATAAAGCGATGGATACCCTGGAGAAAGAACGGATGAATGAACTGTTGAATACCGTGCTGCAATAGCCTTTTTTGGGGCAATTGAACAACATTTCCGGCCGGCTAAACTTTGGTATTTAAATTGTAAAGTATAACTTAACTAAAATAAACGATTGAATATGAAACGCATGACTTATTCTACTTTTTTGCTTGTTCTCCTTGGTGGTGTTTTTATGGTAGCCTGTAAAAGCAAGGAAAAAACACCCAAAGGTGAGACCGAAGTAACCGTTCCCTGTTCGGGTTCCGACTATTTCACAAGCAATAAATTCTTTCGCGCAAACTCCATCGGTGAAAGCCAGGACCAGGTGACGTCGAAAAAGAAAGCCCTGGCCAATGCAAGAGCTGAACTGGCTGCCAGCATTCAAACCACGGTGAAAGCTGTCACCGACAACTATACGAACTCCCGCGAAATGAATAACAAGGAACAAGTAGAAGAAAGGTTTGAGCAACTGAACCGTGAGATCGTTGATCAGAAGCTGACCGGTATTAAAACGATCTGTGAAAAGCTGATGAAAACCGATCAGGCAACCTACAAAACGTACATCGCGATCGAGTTATCCGCGGACGATCTGGTGGCAACTTACAACGAACGCCTGTCAAAGGACGATCGCCTGAAAATCGATTATGACTACGAGAAGTTCAAGGAAACTTTCGATAAGGAAATGGAGAAACTTGGTAACGGTAATTAATAATAGTTATAGATTTTCAGGATGCCCCGGTATAGCCGGGGCATTTTTTTTATACGAGAATTCCGGCGACGGCCGGATATTTCGCAAACCGGGAAAAAATCTATTCAACTTCAATTAGTTCCCTATGTTATAACGTGTAATTATCTGTGAGATCCTGCTATGGATTGCACTTAGTTATATTTGTCTTAAGCCCGTATTAAAGGCCGTTTTTTATGCCAATGCCAGATCTCTAGGGTATTACCTGATTTTTTTTTCCTCCCACGACACATCTCCATTCCGTCGTGCATGTACTTTTAACGTGACCACCACTTCATCCGCTCCGTCCTTAAGGCATACTTCCTGTGCTTCTTTTACCACGTTCATGATCCGGTCATAATCACCTTGCATGACCGTCTCCATTGCGCCCACGCGGTACTCCAAACCGGAATTTTTAATGACTTCAATAGCCTTGTCTATGATGGGGTAGGGGTGTTCCCTGGAGATAGGAACAACCTGGATGGCGACGTGTACCTGGTGTTTCATAACGTTGTGTTAGGTCAATAAAGACCGGTTTAATTACTGCTCAGTCATTATACTGGCTCATGGTCCGTTCGATACCGGTGGTGCAGAACGATTCAATCATCTGGCAGGCCTTGATCATAATGTCCGGCATTTTTTTGAATTCTTCGTGATTGAAGTTGCTGAGGACGTAGTCTACCTGCCGGCCTTTCCCAAAATCGTTACCCACACCGAAGCGCAGGCGGGCATAGTCCTGGCCGTTGAGCACCAACTCGATGTTTTTAAGGCCGTTGTGACCGGCGGAACTACCTTTCGGGCGGAGACGCAGACTGCCGAAGGGTAAGGCTATGTCGTCCATGACGACCAGGAGGTTTTCCCTGGGGATCTTCAGTTCCTGCAACCAGTAGGCTATTGCTTTCCCGCTGAGGTTCATGAATGTGGTGGGTTTGATCAGGTGGAGGTTCCTTCCTTTGAATTTACATTCGGCATGTTGTGCCAGCCGTTCCGTGGTGAACGTCACCTTGTGCTGGTCGGCCAGTTGGTCCAGCACGAGGAAACCGATGTTGTGCCGTGTAAGTTCGTACTCCGGGCCGATGTTCCCTAACCCGGCGATCAGGTACTTCATATCAAGCAAATTTAATGGTCGCCTTCATATCGTTCACATGGATTGTGTTTGCAAAGATATACGAACCGCCATGATACCCTACACCCGTTTCCGGCACAACGCGGTTACATGGCCAGCCGGAAATAAAAAGTCCCCCGGAAAACACCGGAGGACTTTTGTATGGGATGGGGCAAAAATTATTTCTTGCCTTCGTCTTTCTTCGGTGCTTCTTTTTTGGCAGCATCCGCTTTCTTGGCATCGGCACCCGCGGCAGGTGCAGCTTCGGCAGCAGCCGGAGTGGCAGCCGCTTCTTCAGCAGCAAGCTTGGCAGCCCGCGGTACTTCTACTACGGCAATGGATGCGTGTTTGGGGTCGACAAACTCGAGTCCGCCCACCTTTACATCGGACACCTTGATCGCGTGATGGAAGTCAAGCTTCGATACATCCACATCGATGTGATCGGGCATGTCTTTCGGCAACGCAAATACTTTCAACGCTGATCGCTTCTGAACCAGTGTTCCACCCTTGGTTACACCCGGAGCCTGTCCGACGAGACGGGCAGGGATATTCATCTTGATCTTTCTGTCATCCGCGATACGGAGGAAATCGGCGTGTAAAATGATCTCGCTGACAGGATGGAACTGAACTTCCTGCAGGATCGCCTGTGATTCTTCGCCTTCGATGTTCAAATGAACAAAGTGCGCTTCATTCGTATACACGAGGTCCCGGAACAGGATCATCGGCGAATAAAAGTGAACCTGGTTGTCACCTCCGTAAAGAACGCATGGAACAAAACCTTCATCGCGAAGTTTCTGTGAGTCCGTCTTACCGAGATTTGCTCTTCGATACCCTATAATCTCAATGGTTTTCATAATTGTTTATTGTATTTAGTTTAAAAGTTTCGACGTGTTAAAGTTTGATGAATAGCGAGCTGATGGATTCATTGTCGTGGATCTTGCGGATCGCCTTCGCATACAAGGTCGATACACTCAATACTTTGATCTTCGGGGCCAGTTGTTTTAAAGGGATGGTATCCGAGACGACCAGTTCTTCCAGTACGGAATTTTCAATGTTCTCATACGCCTTTCCTGACAGAACCGGGTGTGTACATACAGCACGAACGGTTTTGGCTCCCTTTTCTTTCAGCAACACCGCCGCCTTACAAATCGTACCAGCTGTATCGATCAGATCATCCACCAGTACAACATCCTTTCCCTCTACTTCGCCGATCAGGCGCATAGACTCGACCTTGTTGGCTTCCTTGCGGTACTTATCGCAGACCGCCAGTTCCGCGTCAAAGAATTTTGCGAATTGGCGGGCTCGTTTGATGCCACCGACGTCCGGGGACGCGAACATAATATCGGTAAGTCCCAGTGATTTAAGATAGGGAACAAATATGTAAGAGCCATCCAAATGGTCGACAGGAATATCGAAGAAACCCTGGATCTGGTCGGCGTGAAGGTCACAGGCCATGATGCGGGTGGCACCGGCAGCGGAGATCAGGTTTGCGATCAGTTTGGCTGCTATGGCTACACGGGGTTTGTCTTTTCTGTCCTGCCGGGCATACCCGAAATAAGGAATAACCACGTTAATGCTGGATGCACTGGCGCGTTTGGCAGCATCGACCATGAGCAGCAGTTCCATCAGGTGATCGGAGGGAGGAAAAGTTGACTGGATAACGAAGACTTCGTGCCCACGAACCGATTCTGCGATAAATGGCGACATTTCACCGTCGCTGAACTGCTGGTAGTTGACTTCTCCCAGGGGTTCGCCATACGCATTTGCGATCTTTTCTGCCAGGTAGGTGGTCGCTCTTCCGCTGAAAATCTTTACAGACATGGTTCTTGCGTCGTTATCTCTTCAACCGGCCTTTCGGCAGGGTTAACCGTTACCAGGAAAGCTGTTAGGCTTTTCACAGGTAACGATTAACGAAGAATCCCGCCAGGCGGGATTCTCTATAAGTTGTCCGACCAGGGCTCGAACCTGGACTTTCCTGAATCAAAATCAGGCGTGTTGCCAGTTACACCATCGGACAAAATACCCGATAGTCTACCGGGACCCTCTATTTTGGGCTTGCAAATGTAGGACTAATTTTGAAAAGTATTACCCTCCGGCTAAAATTTTAGAGGTCTTTTTCATCCACGGTGGCGGTAGCACCTTCCATGAATCCTTCAGCCCAGAACCTGTATTTGTCGAGAATGGAGATCACTGCATTCCGGAGGTGGCGGCTGTTGTTGAAATCGATTGAACCGTATTGGGTCGTGGCATAACCTTGCCAGATAGAGCGATTTTGGCGCCTGTCGTAGAACTGGATAAGCAGGGTCCCGGTGTTCAGGGTAAATTTCTGCTGATCGTAGTTGATGTTTTCATTTTGGGTTTTGATCCATTCCTCGATCTCCGGCTGGCTGTATCCATTAAATTTCAGACTGTCGTTAAACATCTTGAAACCGATGATCAGGTGTGGCTTGTTGGGATTTTGCCTGTATCCGAGGAATTTCATCCGCGCAATGATGGATTTTTCGATCACATCATTTGTCATGCTGGAATCTCCCGGCCCGGCTGGCTTCATTATATCGTACGTTCGGTATTTTTTGAAATTACCTTTGTAACTGTAGTCATACTCGACAGGTAACTCTTTATATCCGAGACAGGAAGCAAAGAAGACCAGCAATAAGAGGAAGGGGTAAATTTTTTTCATGCCATCAACCGTTGTTCAGAAGCTGAATATAAGATTAATCATTCGTCATAACAACAAATGGCATGAACCTTTTGTTAAACTGTCACGAATGTTTTTTGACCCACTCCCTGGCGTTGATAAACGGTTCCATCCATGGGGAGATCTTATCGTGCTTTCTGTCAAGGGGATAATATCCCCAGTTCCATGGAAACAGGGATCTCTCCAGGTGCGGCATGATCGCGAGGTGCCTTCCATCTATCGATGAAAGGGCAGCTACCGCATAATCGGAATCATTCGGGTTTCCGGGGTATTCGGCCTGCGAAAACGTGGCTGCAATCCGGAACAACGACTGATCCTGGGGCAGCGTAAAACGACCTTCCCCGTGTGCCACCCACACACCGAGCCGCGACCCTGCCAATGTGCCCAGCAAAACGGAATTGTTAGCCGGTATCGTTACGTTGATAAAGGTGGATTCGAACTTCCCGGAGCCATTGTGATGCATTTTCGGGTGGTTCGTCCACCCGGGGTACACTAACCCCAGTTCCATCATCAGCTGGCAACCGTTGCAAACGCCCAGGCTGAGCGTATCGCTTCGTTTGTAAAAATTATCGAGCGCTGCTTTCGCTTTTTCGTTGTAAAGAAAAGCACCCGCCCAACCTTTAGCCGAACCCAGTACATCGGAGTTGGAAAAACCTCCAACAAAGACGATCATGTTCACGTCCGAAAGATCTTCCCGTCCTGCCGCCAGGTCTGTCATGTGAATATCTTTGACGTCGAAACCCGCGAGATATAAAGTATAAGCCATCTCCCGGTCGCCATTAACGCCTTTCTCGCGTATGATCGCTGCGCGTAGCCCTGACGGTGTACGTCTCTTCGGATCAATACCGTACGAAGCGAACTGACCGTTGAACGACGCATTAAATCTGTACGAGAGCACCTGCTTCTTGTAATTGTGGTATCGTTTCTCCGCGTGCATGACCGGGCGCTGTTTACTGTCGAGGAGGTAAGATGTTCTGAACCACAGGTCCCTCAACTCATCGATATTAAAACGTGTCAATTCGTTGTTATGGTGAATGGTAAGTTTTCGTTCACGGGATACGTGTCCCAGCAGGTGACAGGAAATACCTGCATCGGAGAGAATGCGGATTACCGCTTCCGCTTCAGTAACCTGCAGCAGCAAGCCGGGGTTCTCGCTGAAAAGGATCTTCACGAGGTCTTCACCCAGGTCCTGGACGTTGATTGTAAGCCCGATGTCGGGTAAGGCGAAACACATCTCCAGTAGGGCCGTGATCATACCACCTTCGGAAATATCGTGACCGGCGCGAACCAGATCCTGCCGGATCAATTGTTGTACGGTTTCAAAACCCCGCGCAAAATAAGCTTCGTCTTTTATAGTAGGCACTTCGTTACCCAGCACATTCAGAATCTGCGCAAAACTGCTTCCGCCAAGTTTGAACGCGTCGCTGGATAAGTTTAAGTAAATGATCTTCGATCCTTCCAGGGGCTGCAGTACCGGAGATACGGTTTTTGTAATATCAGCCACCTCGCCTACCGCGGAAATAATAACCGTTCCGGGAGCATATACTACTTCGCCGCCCGGATATTTCTGTGTCATCGAAAGTGAGTCTTTGCCCGTGGGTATGTTGATGCCCAGTTTCAAGGCAAAATCGCTTACGGCCTCCACGGCACAATAAAGGCGTGCATCCTCACCTTTGTTCTTCGCCGGCCACATCCAGTTGGCGCTGAGGGAAACTCCCTTCAGCCCGTGGGTTAACGGAGCCCAGACCAGATTGGTGAGCGCTTCCGCGATCGCAAGCCTGCTGCCCGCCGAAGGATCCACGAGGGCTGCACCCGGCGCGTGTCCAACGGAAGTCGCTACTCCCTTATTGCTGAGAAAATCGAGCGCCATCACGCCGACATTGTTCAGGGGCAGTTGCAGGGGTCCGCAGGTTTGTTGGGTGGCTACCTTACCGGTAACCGACCGGTCCACTTTGTTGGTCAGCCAGTCCTTGCAGGCCACCGCTTCCAGCTGCAGTACATTCTCCACGTATTCGTGGATGCGTGTGACATCATATTCCACGGCCGCATACGAGGTGGGTTGCGTCGAATCGGTGATGACCGTCTTCGGAGATGAACCGAAAAGGTGATTCATTTTCAGATCGACAGGTTTTTTCGGCTGGCCTTCTTTTTCAAAAACAAAAGTATGATCACCAGTAGCTTCGCCGGCTACATAGAACGGGGCGCGTTCTCTCTCCGACACTTTTTTCAGCGTATCCAGCGAACCCGTCTTAATGGCGAGTCCCATTCGTTCCTGTGATTCATTGCTGATGATCTCTTTATCAGACAGGGTAGGATCCCCAACAGGCAGTTTGTCGAGATGGATCACGCCGCCGGTTTCCTCCAATAGTTCGGAAAGGCAGTTTAAATGACCGCCGGCCCCGTGGTCGTGGATGGAAACAATGGGATTGACGGCTGATTCCACCATCGCCCGTATCGCATTCATCACCCGTTTCTGCATCTCCGGGTTGGAACGCTGAATAGCATTCAATTCAATGGCATTTCCGTACTCGCCGGTCGCCACGGATGATACGGCACCGCCGCCCATGCCGATGCGGTAGTTGTCTCCGCCGAGGATAACTATTTTATCGCCCGCCTGAAGATGCTCCTTCTGGCTGTCTTTTTCTTTTCCAAAGCCGATTCCGCCGGCAAGCATAATCACCTTGTCGAAGCCGTATTTTTTGTCGCCTTCAAAGTGTTCGAACGTCAGTACGCTGCCGCAGATCAGCGGCTGGCCGAATTTGTTTCCGAAATCTGAGGCGCCGTCCGACGCTTTGATGAGTATTTCTTCCGGTGTCTGGTACAGCCATTTCCGCGACGGGAATTTCTGTTCCCATTGGCGGTTTCCCTCCAGTCTCGGATAGGAGGTGATATAGACAGCTGTGCCGGCAAGAGGTAACGAGCCTTTTCCGCCCGCCAGCCGGTCGCGGATCTCCCCACCTGAACCAGTAGCGGCACCGTTGAACGGTTCCACCGTGGTTGGAAAATTATGGGTTTCCGCCTTTACGGAGATCACCGAATCAATATCTTCTACGCTGAAATAACCGGCTACATCCTGACGAACGGGCGCAAATTGTTCGATCCTTGGCCCTTTGACAAAAGCAACATTATCCTTGTATGCCGATACGAGCAGGTTCGGATTTTCCCGCGAAGTTTTTTTGATCAGCTGAAAAAGGGTCAGTTCCTTTTCCTTGCCGTCGATGATAAAGGTGCCGTTGAATATCTTGTGACGGCAGTGCTCCGAATTCACCTGGGAGAAGCCAAAAACCTCGCTGTCCGTTAACTTTCGTCCTAATTCGCGTGCTACGTTTTCCAGGTAATCGATTTCCTCTTTGTTGAGCGCGAGTCCTTCGGAAGTGCTGTAAGCGGCGATGTTTTCAATCTCGACGATAGGCTCCGGCGTATGGCTGATGGTAAAAATCTCCTGGTCCAGTACCGGATAAAAAACCTGAAGCATCCGGTCGTATTTGACCTCGTTGTTCAATACGATGTGGAATTCTTCGACGCGTTGAATTCCTGTAATGCCCATCGTTTGCGTGATTTCTACGGCGTTGGTACTCCACGGCGTGATCATTTCCTTTCGCGGTCCGATGAAGTTGCCTCTGAGTTCCTTTTCCGCGAGCAGTTCGGCTGTGTTGAACAGCCATGTAAGTTTCTGGATATCTGTATTTTGTAATGCCTGCGCCGCACCAACGGCATAAACGATGTTGGCTTTCGAACGGAAAAATAAAATCATGGATTGTCCGGGAAAAATTGAGCCGCAAAAATACGAGCAATTTTGCTGTATTCGGAGTGATTATTTCAATTTCTGCCCGAAATTAAAAATCCATCGCCGTCCTCATTGCTTACGTGGCGGCTGGGCATGGGGGGCACCTTTCAGGTAGGGAATGGCCGCCTCGATCAGCCCATTATGTCCCGTGTCCATGATCACGGCCCGGGGTTCGTTCAGCAGGTTTAAAAGGCCTGACATATTTTCGGACCGGATGACTTTATCGTATTTGCCGGTAATGATTGTCAATGGGATCTTATTGGCGTTAATCAGCTTGGCGATGTAGCTGAGGTCAAATACGAGGCGCCGGTAAACAACCCAGGAATAGTAAACTCTCCGCCGCTTTTCTTCCGTATTCATCTGGTGCTGCGCGAAACGGAGCAATCCCTTGTCCATGATACCAAGAAAGTTCAGCACCCTGATGATTGCCATAAACCTGTTGTGGTGCCGGATCATACTTTTAAACATGGACCGGAAAATAACCGGGTAGGTAGCTAGGCTGTACCAAAAGCTTGTTTTGATTCCGTCGGGCGCCAGCAGGAATACTTCCTGTGTTTGCGAAGGAAAAGCTTCCAGTGTGGCCAGCGCGAACTTGCCGCCCAAACTGAAGCCCGCGATACAGAACTGTTTCACGTTGTTTTCAGACAAAAACTGTTCTACCGTGGCTTTCCAATGATCCTTTTCGAGGGGCGACTCGCCGTAGCCCCATTCACTATCACCGTGAAAGTAAAGGTCGAACAGGTACGTTGTGTACGTTCCGGATAAAGAGTCGGATAAAGATTCAAATACCTTGTGGTCCTGGCCAAAGCCGTGAAAGATCAGGAGCGTCTTCGTTCCGCTGCCTACGCATACATAATGCAGGGAGGAGTTCTTGTAGCGGAGTAACATGCCAGTCATAGGGGTAATAATCGTGAAAAAAAATATCGAAAGAGAATGCGTCTTCGTGAGAATAAAGCTTTTTTTGCCGTAGTTAAGTTTAACAATCGTTTAAAACGCTTATTTTGGATTGTATAAATATGGCTGTTTCAACAATTAAAATATTAGCAGTCGAGGACGATAAAATCTATGCCGAGACGCTGGAGTTGACGATTCGTGAGTTGGGTTATGAACTCGTCGGGGTCGTAGACAACGCGTCGGCTGCACTTCAAATGATAGACGACGCATCGCCCGACCTTGTATTGATGGATATTGACATCAACGACAGTATAAACGGGATCGAACTTGCAGCCAGGATCAACAGCAACAGACGGCTGCCGATTATTTTTGTGACAGCGTTCAAGGATAAAGAAACCATTCAGCAAGCCCGGCTTACTTTCCCCAAGGCCTATATCATCAAGCCATATGATCCGGCGAGCCTTCAGTCGGCTATCGAGTTGGCTATTTTCAGCGAGCCTGTCCAGAATGCCACAGTCCTGCAACCGCAGACCATGGGTGATACATTTTACATAAAGGACAACAACCGGCTGGTGAAAATAAGGCTGCGGGATATCCTGCTCGTGGAGGTGGATGAAAAGTATTGCTACATTATCACGTCGCAAAAGAGGCACGTCATCAATATGCGCCTCAAAGACCTGCTGGAGAAACTTCCCAAAGATGATTTTATACAGGTTCACCGGTCTTTTGTGGTTCGTAAAAGCGCTATTGAAGAGTTGAATATCGGCGAGCAAACGTTACGTGTCGCGGATAAGACCATTCCCATCGGGAAGATGTATAAGGAACAACTTTTAGCCACCCTAAATTTTCTCGCCTGACATGGTCGTACCACCCGGGCATGTTGATTTTTTAAGACAGCCACTGTCCTTTTGGCTTGCAACCGCAGCCCTGGACAATACTCCGGAGGTGATAAAATGTACCGGTATCCTGTTCCAGCCGGAAACGGATACATTTACCTGTTTTGCACCGTTGAAATTTTGCCGGACAGGTTTCAGACACCTGGAGGAAAACCCGGTGATGGCGCTGGTAGGAGTCGAACTTTACACGTACGAAGGATATCAGTATAAGGGACCCTATATTTCGCACCGTGAGTGTTCACCGGGCGAAGTTTCATTTCAGTTAGCCTATATGAAGCAGCTGACGGACATCCTGCATTCCTTTGGTTATTCAGGTCCCGGTTATTATAAAGCTTATGTTCATCACCCTTTTGTTGCTTTTACGTTCCGGGCAACCCAGGTATTTGATCAGTCACCCAAAAGCGGAACGGGAGGAGAACTGGCGAAACCGGCCACGTGAACAGTAAGGAAATGAAACTGGAAGAAATCATGTCGGCTCTGCAGGGTGTTATTCCCACGATCGTGGCCACTTCATCCGCAGATCATATTCCCAATGTCACATATATCTCCCAGGTATATTATGTGGACGAGGGGCACGTGGCCCTGTCATATCAGTTTTTCAACAAGACGATCCGGAACGTCCGCGAAAATCCATTGCTGGTGGCCATCGTTACATCGCCTCTGGATTACAAGCTTTATAAACTGAAGTTGCTGTACCGGGAATCTCAAACCTCCGGTGAAATATTCGAGAATATGGAAATTCAGCTCGAGGCTCTTGCGCATGTAGAGCGGAAGGAGGGAATCTTTAAATTGAGAGCTGCGGATATTTACGAGGTATTGTCCATCGGAGAAATCTGAAGTTCTATAACCTTTTCTTTTTGGATCCCGTTAAACGGGGAATTCCCGGCTTTTTATGAGTTCATTGGAAATCGAAAAACTGATGTCTCAGCTCGTGGAATCCAACCGGAAGATGGAAATTTTCCGGAAGGTTTCCTTTGAGCTTAATAAACTGATCAGCCTTCCGGAAAAGCTTGACAAAATCCTCGCGATCCTGGATGAACAATTTGGTCTGGCGAATACCCTGATCTTTATTCCCGATCATTCGGCTAAAGTATTAACCGTTTTTGCCAGCCACGGTTACGATGTGAAAATGATCGGTCGTTGTGTACCCTTCGGACAAGGATTGCCGGGACTCGCCGCTCTCAGGAGAAAGCCTATTAACCTTACGGGTATACGTCGAAAGCAGCATTACCTGGCGACGGTCGGTCATGAGGACGAGCTGAGCCTTGTAAAGCCTGTCGGCCTGGAAGACGCGGAAAGCCAGGTTGTCATCCCGTTGATTTCAAACGATGAACTCGTCGCTGTCTTGATGGCGGAAAGCCGGAATCTATGCTTCTACGATAAAGCTGATGAGAATTTCCTCATCACGCTTGCTCAACCTCTCGCGGTATCCATTCAAAATTCCGTGCTTTATGACAATATGGAAGAAAGGATCAGGGAAAGGACCGCCGAACTGAGGCAATTGAATACCACAAAGGATAAACTTTTTTCTATCATCAGTCATGATCTGCGGGGACCGGTAACCTCCTTCCAGGGACTGACCAGGTTGTTCAGCCATTATAACAAGTCGGGAGAATACGGCAAGGTTGAGAACTTATGCACAAAAGTGGACCAGGCGGCAGATAACCTGACTCATTTGCTTGAGAACCTCCTGGACTGGTCGTTAAGCCAGACAAATGGAATTGCCTGTGTCTTTGAAAACATCCCGCTGGGTGAGTTTCTTCTCAACATCCTGAAAATTTACCAAACCAATCTTCTGGCAAAGGAGATCGGGGTCCAGGTATCCGTTGAACCCGGTATCTTCGTCCATGCCGACCGGCATACGCTGGCTACGGTGTTCCGAAACGTCGTCAGCAATTCGATAAAGTTCACACCGCGGGGAGGATCGATTTTTATTTCAGCTGTTGCAAACGAAGATAAGATCGTGATCGATATCAAAGATAACGGTGTGGGCATCAATTGTCAGAAACTCCCAACGCTGTTTCAGTTGCATGGACAACGCGCGACTTGCGGAACGGAAAAGGAAAAAGGTACCGGCATAGGCTTATTGCTGGTAAAGGAGTTCACCGAATTAAACCGGGGACATATTTCCATTGAAAGCGAGCCAGGCACTGGAACACATGTCAGGCTTGAATTACAGGCGGTACCCGTCGCTGACCTTTCCCATTAAGATCTCTATTAACCGCCCGGCTCGGGTTAAATTTTTCTGCGGACGGGAATTTGTTATCGGATTAGACTTCATATACCCGGATATTTTTCCATTCCCCGTTTCATTCCGTTCATTCCAAAAGACAGGGCGTTGATTGCATCGGCCGCGAAAGTCCGAATCATTCCGGAGGAAGCGCCGTAAAGGGAATGAAAACAAATTAAATAACTATCCAACATGAAAAGACCCTTCATTCTGGTTGCGCTGGTATTTGCCGTGATCGCGACCGCGTGTAGACCTGAACCAAAAGAAACCGCTTCCGAAGAAGAGGTATATGGTACACCTACGCCACCACCTGCTCCTTCCGAAGCGGAATTGATTCAAAGAGGAAAATATCTCGTCACCGTTGCCGGTTGTAACGATTGCCATTCACCCAAGATCATGACAGAACGTGGTCCCGAACCGGATCCGAACCGCCTGTTGTCGGGACATAACATGAATGAGCCCCTACCACCCATGGACGCGAACGCGGGAAATAACGGATGGGTGTTGTTCAACATGAACCTGACCGCATTTGTCGGCCCCTGGGGAGTGTCGTACGCGGCGAACCTGACACCTGACGATACGGGGATCGGCGCATGGACTTTCGAAAATTTCAAAACGGCTATTCAGAAAGGAAAATACAAAGGTATGGAAGGAAGCCGCGACCTTTTACCGCCGATGCCCTGGCAGATGTACCGGAACATGACGGAGGAAGATCTGAAAGCCGTCTTCACGTACCTGATGTCAATGCCGAAGGTTAACAACCTCGTGCCGGCTCCAAAGCCGCCAAAACAAATCTGATCAGTCATTTCCAAGTACTTCAAATTTAACAAGACATGAAAAAGACAATAATCACAATAGCTGCCCTTTCATTGATGCTCACAGCGTTCAGGACCAATACGGTGGAAACCAAAAGAAAGGAAAGGATCGCTTCCGGCGAACAAATGGCGCAGCGTATAACCATGGCGTTAAACGACTCTTCCGTTGAGGCCTTTGCGGGATTGTTTCCCACGCTCCAGGAATTTAAAGATGTGATGGCCAAGAATTCCTCCGTTTACGGTGTCCATCTGACGGAGGCCCAGCGGGATTTTGCGAAGCACTATGAAAACGAGCTTTTACCTGCCCTGAAAAACTCGTTCGGGGAACTGCTGCGCGAGGGCAGGGAAAAAGGCATAAACTGGAGTACAGCGCGTTATGTAGGGATAGAGCTGGAAGAACAACCCCGGGACGGTTTCAGCACCTTGCCTGTCACCATCGTGATCGCGTCGAGCGGAAAGGAATACAGGATCGTGGTCGAAAAAGCGCTTGTGATCGATGGGCAATGGAAGGTGAGTCAGTTCGTTCGGCTGTTGTGAGGAATGACTTCCAATGTAAGGCCGGGTTACCCTGGCTTTATAGCTGGTTATAATGCTGGTGATTGGCGGTCTACACTGGTAAATGGCAACGTTCCAGAGTTTACCGCCATCGTTACTTGTTGCCGGCAATCCGGTAATAGAACTTTTCCAGTAAACGTATGTTCCCTGTGACAATTCGTACTGTTGTCGTTAAGCCGTTACGGTAGTCTATTCGTCTATTCAGGGTTGTTACATCGTCACTGTTCAAAACCACAGTTGCCCGGAAGGTATTCGATTCCTGGTCGGGATCAATGGATTGTATAGTGCAGATCACAGAACCGAACTCGGAGGGTGGATAGCCGTCGAATGTCAGGAAAACATGTTGTCCGACGTGGACTTTTTGGGCGTGGGCTGCGGGAATAACAACTTCAACCGTGTATACATTTTTTTCCGGATATATAAGTCCAATAACCAGATCGACCGATACTATCTGATTTTTTTCTGCATAGGGCGAAAGGGATACCCGCCCGAGACAGGGGAGACGAGTCGGATGGGTTCCTGATCGGTACCAGTGGGTTGAATGTACCCTAAAGTTTGTCCGTTGTTTACTGATTGGCCTTCGGTCATTACCAGTTCGACAATTTTCCCGGTTCTTGGGATTTTGATAGGTAACGCTGAAGTTTTGGACGTTAGTACAGATGTTGTTTGAAATGAGTCCTGGTATTTGATGAACCAGGCGATCACACCGGTGAGTGTGAATACGACCACGAAAATCAGATTTGCCCAGCGAATTAAGAAACCTGGCTTACTGGAAATAATATTCTGCATAATCTCCGACCGGCGAAAACGTACATCGGTCGTTGAAGGGAATTCTTTTTTCATGTGTGAAGACTGTTATATTCCCAGTTCAAGTTGATCTCTAACCAGTTCATAATACTTACCTTTTTTTATTGTGAGCTCCCTGTGATCCCCCTCCTCGACAATCCGCCCGTTTTCAAGTACCACGATCTTATCCGCATTTTTTACGGTACTCAGGCGGTGGGCCACGATAATTACGGTCCGGCCTTTAAAAAACAAATTTAAATTCTCCATGATCGCTTTCTCATTGGTCGCATCCAGCGCATTGGTAGCTTCGTCGAATAGGAGAAAAGCGGGATCCTTATAAACGGCCCGTGCGATCAGGATGCGTTGTTTCTGTCCCGTACTGATTCCATTTCCCTCCGCTCCGATCTTTGTATTAAACCCCAATGGCATCGATTCAATATATGTCAGGATATTAGCAATCCGGCATGCATGCTCAAGTTTCTTGTAATCCGGGGTGTCGTCCCCAATAGCTATATTTCTTGCGATGGTATCACTGAAAATATATCCATCCTGCATTACACTTCCTGAAATACTTCGCCAATGGAATGGGCTTAGCGACTTGAAGTCGGTACCGCCGACTGAAATCACTCCGCCATAGTTATTGTAAAACTTCTGGATAAGCTTTAGTATGGTGGTTTTGCCGCTGCCACTCATGCCAACGATAGCCGTTACCTTACCACCACCAAATTTGAGATTGATGCTTGACAAAACAGGGGTATTTCCAGCGCCTGGATAGGTGAAGGTTACGTTTTCGAAATGAATGTAGTGATCATCCGAGATCGAACTGCCGAAATGCTGGTTAGTTGGTTCTTCATCCTCCAACTGATGTATTTCGTTTAACCGCTCCAGGGATATCTGTGCATCTTGTGCCTGCTGACTGAATGAAATTAATTGCTCTATCGGACTATTCAATTGCCCGATTATATATTGTATTGCCAGCATAGCACCCAATGTGAGCTGTTGATCCAGTACGGCTCTGGCAGCCAGGTAGGTAATCAGGATGTTTTTACCCTGATTTATAAAAAAAGCACCGGCTTGCTGATACTGAGTCAATGAAAGCGACTTAAAGTTTAGCCTGAACAACAGGCCCTGCAGATTTTCCCATTCCCAACGTTTTAGATGCTCAGCGTTGTTAAGTTTAAGTTCATGGATTCCATGGATCAATTGCATGGTGGCCGAATTTTCCTTTGCGGATAAATCAAATCGACTGAAGTCCAGGGTACGCCGATACTTTAAGAACAATTTGATCCAAAATAAATGCAGAACACTTCCCGATAAAAAAACCAAAAATATAGTAGCGTCATAAGTGAAAAGAACGATGGAAAAAATCATAAGGTTGAACGCAGAGAACAGTGTTTGTAACGCAGTACCTGTAACAAAAGTCTCAATACGGCGATGATCGTTAATGCGCTGAAAAATGTCGCCAGTGTGTTTGGTGTCAAAAAAATCTAATGGTAATCTCAACAGTTTTATCCAGAAATCGGAAAGAATAGAGACACTGATGTGTGTACTCAAAAATAGTAGTACCTGACTACGGACAAATTCAACAATGATTTGACCGAAAAAAAGTGCGAATTGCGCTACAAGAATTAGTTGAATGAAGTTCAGGTTTTGTGTCTCAATTCCGGTATCAACGATGCTTTGGGTCAGGTATGGGAAGGCCAGTTGAAATACATTACCCAGTAACAGCCCGACGAGCAGTTGGAAAAGCTGGCTTTTATACCGGAGAATATAATTTCGAAGTAGTTCCCAGCTCAAACCTCTTTGCTCTTTTTCATTCTTTTGTTTATGAAAAAACTCGTTCGGCGTTAACAACAGTGCAATTCCTTTTTGCTCACCGTCTTCAGTGGTTGATGCCCAATACTTTATGAACTCACCTTTGGTGTAGGTTACCAATCCTTTCGCCGGATCAGCGACGGTCAATTTTTTATCATCAACGAAAGGTGTAAGTACCACGAAGTGGTGTTGGTCCCAATGAAGGATGCATGGCAGCGTTGCATCTTTGGATAATTGTTCAAAGGTGAGTTTCGTACTGATCGTATTGAGTCCATACTTATTTGCCGCCTCGGTCAAACCGAGCAATGAAACACCGGTAGTTCCAATTTGCGATGCTTTCCGTAGACTCTCCAGGCTAATTTGTTTTCCATGGTGTTTGAGAACCATCTTCAAGCACGTAGGTCCGCAGTCCATAGAGTCAAATTGCCGGTACGTCTTAAAATGTTTCAATGTGATGACGTTTAAAAGACAACAGTTTGTTCAACGTTCCAGCCGAAACTTTATTCGTCGCTGCAATCAGATCCAAGTATGTTGGAGATCACTCAAAATTACTCCCCGGACGAAACGTTAGAACTGCCGATACATTGCGGTTCACTAATGTAGATATTATACGCTTACGATCCACTCATTTTCATTACCACACGATGTGAATGTGTTTGCCTCCCAATCAATGTCTTCCTGAACCGGACTTATCAATCGAAGTACCCCCCTGTTTTCCGGGGATACTGAAACGTTATCCTTCATTGTCATCGGGTTAATTCAATCAACGTATTGTCTGGTGGAACACAACCCTGGCAACTTATTTTCTGCTGCCCGACGAAAATGCGTTTGGATTTTATTAAAATCTTTTTACATTCGGTTACTTTCCTTTTGACCCTTTCGGGTCCTTCATGTTGTACTAAATTAAATATTGTCGGATATGGAAAAGACGATAACTGAATTCCTTGCTTACCTGAAGATCCCGGTTTCCGCTGCTTATTTTGAAAGACTCCTATTATCGCATGCTGACTATCCTTCATTGCTGAGCATCTCCGATGTTCTGAACAGGCTTGGTGTTTTGAATGTTACGGGGAAAATCGAAAAAAGCAGGTTAAATGAGTTAAGTTTCCCCTATTTATTGCAATTGAATAAGTTATACGGGACGGTTATTGAGATCCGGAGTCAGGCGGACCTGCATTCGAAGCAGGATGATCTTCAATATTGGGATGGTATTGTATTGCACATTGAACCGACTACTACTGTTACCGATGTCGAAAACAACCGGTATTATAAGAATGAGAAATTCGATAAAGCGATAAGAATAATTTTTTTGTCCGTTGTAGCGGTTGGTTTGCTCTGGCCGATCATTTATAATTTTAGTTACTTTTCTTCTCTGATATTTATTACCGCTGCACTTGGAGTGGTGGTTGGTTTTTTTCTGGTATCGAAGGAACTTGGTGTCAAGTACGACATCGTTGAGAAGTTTTGCACGGCGGGGAAGAACAGTGATTGTGATAAACTCCTGAACTCTGGTGAGGCTGAATTGATCAGTGGAATCAAATTGGCGGATTTAGTATTGATCTATTTTGTCTTTCAGACCTTTTTCGTATCGGTGTCCGTTGCGTTTACGGGATTTATGCCCGACATCGTCGGGTCGTTATCCCTGATTTCTTTCCTGCTCGTACCGGTTGCATTTTATTCGGTTTATTACCAATACTTCCGTGCCGGGATATGGTGTCGGTTATGTTTGATCGTCGATAGTATATTAGTTATGCAGGCGCTTTTGTTTGGCTACCAGGTACGCGCAGCGGATAATGTTCTTTTTCCAATACGGTACGAAGTGTTATTGGTTGAGTTGGTTGCCCTCACAGCGATCGGTTGTGCCATCCTTCTTTATAAGAGGCGTATTGAGGATAACAGTTCACTTAACATGATGTTACCCAAAGCCAGCCGAATCAAAAACACAGGAAGTGTATTTATCCATTTGCTTCAGCAGCAAGCAGGGCGGGATATTCCTTTATTAAGCAGGGATATTTGCGCCGGAGACGCGAATGCTGCTGTAAAGCTGGTGATGATAAGCAACCTGTTTTGCATGCCTTGTAAAGAACAGCATGAGGTTATCGAGCAGTTGCTCGAAACTTTTCCCGATAAGGTTAGGGTCACCTATCGCTTTGTGGTTAGTAAGGATAGAGGCGCGAATGTGTATCTTGTTAACTACTGGCTGAACCATATTTACGGAATGACCAATGAGTCAGCGAACACTCAGAAACTTATCCATGACTGGTACGCGGTAATGGATTTGGAAAAATTCAAGAAGATGTATCCGTCAGAGGCCGGTGATTCGTCAGCGGCTGAAGAAATCGTCGATGACCAATTGCAATGGATCAAAAGCCAGGGGATACTCCGTACGCCGACCTTTTTTATTAACGATTATCCTCTTCCTAAGGGGTATGAGTTAGCCGATTTGATTGCCATCGTTCCGTCTCTTGCCGATGAATGGATGGAACCCATACACACTGTACCACTGACTAGCTAAACTCGTGCTTAGACGAGTTATCAAAATATGGGTTTTAAGGGGTTTGTACCCGCCGCACGGTTAAACAGATCAGTTTGTCAACTAAAAAATTTACGTTATGAAGAAAGAAAGAATGAGTCTGCAAAAAATGAGTGCACTTAATCGCGTCCTTAGCAGAGAAGAGATGAAGCAAATAATGGCTGGTTCTGGAGGAGGCCAGCAATGTGGATACTGCGGAGGGCTGGACTTCTGCTATATGACTCCTTACCCGGGTGGAGGATTGATGTGCCGGTGCAGGGGGGAAAACGGCGCCCCAGTGTGCTGACGAAACCATCGCAGGTATAAGTCTTGGAAGTTTTACATCTTTTTGATGGAAAATGGAACGGCCTTATACCTGCATACCTGCTCTCGGCCAAGCAATACGACGATAATATTTTAGCAATGGAATTGTCTTATCTGACACGGGTTTTAAAAGGGTTTGTACCCGCCGAAAGGTAAACAGACCGGTTGTTTAAACTAAATTTAAGAAAGATGAAAAGAGAAAAAATGAGCCTGGAAAAAATGAAAGGAGTACTTAGTAATGTACTAAGTCGCGAGGAAATGAAGGAAGTGATGGCTGGTTCAGGGCCTGGTGAGTACTGTGGAGGATGCACCATCGGGGCGTGCTGGACCATTAACCTTACAGGGTATCCATACTTCTGCGCGTGCCAGGGTAATTGGCTTATACCCTGCTGACATGAGCGAACTTGCCAGGTTTTACGGCACCCATTTGTGCTGAACTCTGGTAGTCTGCCCATGAAGAGGTAGCCGCATTTATCCCGACTGCCTCTTTACCTTGGATACTTCCACAAAAACGCCAGCCGATGAAAACGAGTGTCCCTGAACAAACTGAAAAATTTGCTACCAAACTGGCCATAGTAGTTTGTCACATCGGAAAACTTCCCTGGTATTTTCAATACTTTGTTCATTCATGCCGGTATAACCCGTCAATAGATTTTTTCATTATGACGGATGATCATGACTGCCTCGTACAACTTCCAAAAAATGTTCAGGTAATTCCAATGAGCCTGAGTGAGATTAATAGAATTGCCTCTGCCCGGTTGGGATTCCCGGTGAATGTAAAAGAGGGTTATAAGCTGTGTGATTTTAAACCAACTTACGGCTTTCTTTTTTCGGATTTACTTAAGTCTTACGATTTCTGGGGACATGGAGATCTTGATGTTATTTTTGGTAACATAAGGAATTTTATAACAGATCAGGTACTGAAGGATCATGACTTGATCTGCGTCAGGCATGATTTTCTTACGGGCTATTTCCTTCTATTCAGGAATGATGATAGAATGAATACTCTTTTTAAAATGAGCCGGGATTATCAGTTTGTCTTACAGAAGGAGAATCATTTTTGTTTTGATGAAACGAATTTTCAGTTCAGCGCTTTTGCCGAAGGCAGGCCTTTCGACGAGATACCTTCTGAGATTGAAAGCATGATGCATGTCGTGAAAAGGATGGAAAAGCAGAAATACATCCGCCCTTTTTTTGATTTCTTTGTGGTGGAAGGTGTTCCCGGTCATCTGAAATGGGTAAAAGGTGACCTTTTCTTTCGCCGGAAGTATGAGATACTTTTGTACCACATGATCCATTTTAAAAAAAGATATGTTCCAAAAAAGGGACCAAAATTCATCCCTGATACTTTTACAATAAGCACAAAAAAGATATACCATAAATACCATTGATAGAGATTTGAAAGGATACGGTTAATTGAATACAGTGACGGAATATGGGTGTATGATCCCCTCCGCTTGGTTTGGCGGTATAATGGGTATAGATGAACGTTGTATTCTCGGCAAAGAATGGATAAGTAGACCAGTCGCCTCGTACCTGTTACATTGATTCGCAATATTGCTGGAGTCTGGCAAAGAATAAATTGTTTATTGAGGCTGTGGTTTTAACGGACCTGGACCATTACAAGAATCAGGTTCATAATTTAATCAATTAAATCTTAATGCTATGAAAACTGAAAAGATGAGTTTGCAGAAGATGAAGGACGTCTTGTACAACGTGCTCGGACGGGATGAGATGAAGGAGGTAATGGCCGGTTCAGGAGGTGGGGCCTGTGGCACCAGATGTTCCAAAGTTGATGACCCTAATGCACCGTGTTATCAAACACCCGGTGATCCTTGCCTTTGCGCGAATGTATTCCTTTGTTATTAGTCAGTATCGCAACGTTGCAGGCAGTGGTCTTTACGACCCTGCCTACTCGTTGATTCCAGGTCCGGACTCGAAAAGCAATTTTGAAAAAGGTGGGACTGGTTCAACAACCTTTGCCGACCATAGCGATCAGATTTCTTTCAAGAATATCAATATCGACGTGGTAATTGGCCTGGAAGAAATCCGATTCAGCGTTGTCTGGATCGCATAGCTGGTGATAATATCTAAAACGAAGAGCGTCAGACAAATACCAGAATGCGAAGCTATGCCAGTCACCGGTATTTGTCCTTTTCTTATGAAGTTCAAGAATGGTAGAATTTTCTTTCATGAATAACATATTGGTGAGCCCTGCCCCATGAATGGATACCAAGCAGTTCGCTCTTGAGAATACTTCAATTTGCTCGAGGAAATTGTAATCCTCATTGCACATGCTGGCAAATCCATATTTTAGTAATACCTCTTCAACCGCTTCTTCGTTTATAACCTTCCTTTTTGAGGATTTTTTTCGACTTAGATACAACTTTCTGCCCAAGTTGCTTTGAGGTATGTTTTTGTTTCTGACGAAGTTCAAATAAAATTTCCGGATACCCTGGAGGTCGTCGGCATAGTACGAATCGGATACGGGTTTTATCTGGGGGAGGCAGAGGTTGCGGACGAGAAGGCTTCTGTTGAAAGGTATATAGAAAATATCCTTGAAGTGGAATGGAGACAACGAACCTGAAATAAATTCCATGTGGCGGTAGTGCTCAGGAAGGACCAGCACCATATGCCCCAGTTCCTTACGAACCATCCATACTCTCGGAATAGCTTCCGACATCCAATGCCAATAGTTGCTCGACCAGGGATGATGGATCAATAAATACGAATTTTCATCGTTCAGTTCAACGAGGTTGCTCGGGTCGTTGGAAGACTGGTTGAAGTAATAAGTTGCTTCGTTAACAAACTGTTGCTGTTTGTCAGGATAAGAAAGATGTGATCCAGGAATAAGTCCGGTCTCATCGATTGCTAATCCCGAATAGGTCACAAAGATCTCCTGAAGGTAAAACACCTTTAGCTTCTCAAGGCTGTACGTGTCAAAGGGAGCAAATAAGTGGCGATCGTGTTCATCGAGGTTGTGTGGAAGACCAACTTTCACAATTTTGCCCATACGTTTTCATGTTTTATTTCCTTTTCAAAGATAGAGAGTGCTCTTGCTACGACCTGGTCCATGTTGTAGTATTTATACTCTCCAAGTCTGCCGCAGAATTTGACGGTGCGGAGTTTACGTGCTTCTGCTTTGTACCTATTGTAGAGTTCCAGATTGTCTCTGGTCATCACCGGATAAAGTTTTTCGTTTGTTCCGTCTTCATGGCATGGAAATTCTTTGGTAATGGTTGTTTTACGGTGCTTTTGCCCCGTGGCATGTTTCCATTCGATGACCCTCGTAAAGTCAAAGTCGTTGGGATAATTGATCTGCTGATAAGGCTGAAAGTATTCCATATCGAAGGTGGTGTGCTCAAATCGCAGTGAACGATAGGGGAGGATACCGAACATGTGGTCGAAATAACCATCGATAGATCCTGTGTAAATCATCTTGTCGAACGAGATCTGGTCGATAATCTCCGTGAAGTCGGTTTTCATCAAAACCGTGATCAGTTTTGATGAGATCATTTTGTTAAACATTTCTGTATATCCGTTCTCCGGAACACCCTGGTAGGTATCAGTGAAGTAACGATCATCTTCATTTAGTCTTACAGGAATCCGCGCGGTTACAGAGGCTTCCAGGTTTATCGGGTGAATAGCCCACTGCTTAATTGTATAATTAAGGAAAAACTTGTTGTACAGGTCCCAACCAATCTGGCTGATGATCACCTCCTCTGCGTTACGTGGCGAACCAAATTGTTCGATCCTTACGGAGTCAAAGAATGCCTGGAGTTCGGCGGGTCTTTTTAGATCCATTCCGTACAGTTCATTAACTGTACACAAATTTATTGGAAACGGAAAAAGTTTGCCGTTTACGCAACTACGGACTTTATGGTCGTGAAATCGCCAACGGGTGAACTGCGAAAGGTACCGGAACACGACTGCACTGTTTGTATGAAACCAATGAGGTCCATATTTGTGAATCAGGATTCCATCGTCATTGTAGAAATCGTAACAATTGCCGCCAATATGATCCCTTTTTTCGACGAGAAGAACCCTCCGGTTCAGCTGGGAGGCGATTCTTTCGGCAACCACACAACCCGATAAACCTGCTCCTACTACCAAATAATCATATTTCATGGAATTAACATTTTAGCTAACAAAACATAAACTCATTTTATGATATGAGATCCTTCGATCGCACGAAGGAGGGGCTTGTAACAAATATCCTCGGCAAAATTCCGTTGCGCATATTGGTAGGATTGTGCGGCCAGTCTTTTCCGGAAATTGTAATCACCGAAAAGCTTGATTATGTTTTTTTCGAAGTCTGCAGGGCTATCAGCCAGAAGAAAGGCCGTATTTATGCCGTCCTCCATACCAATAGCTCCGTGAGACGTTGTAACTAACGGAAGACCATTACCCAACGCTTCGACGTTTTTGATTTTCAATCCGGCACCACAGCGTACCGGGTTCACGATTATATCACAGGTTTCATAAACGACAGACAAATCGGGGACAAAACCACGAAGGCTGACACCGGGCGATCTGGAAACTGTTTGTGGCGAAATATGAGCACAAATATTGCCGAAAACATGGAATTCGATTTCGAACGGCTGTATCAACGGCCAGACACGTTCGAGAAACCATTGTAGCGCATCTATATTCGGCGAGTATGCACTGGCTAAAAAACCAATCCGCCGGACAGACTTGTGGATTTTTTTTCTGGAAAAGGAAACAGGATGAGGGACAAGCAGAATCCGGTCCTTGTTCATGTGGGATTTTATCTTGGCATAGTCCGATTTTTGAATGAGCATTATCAGATCATAACAATCAAAAATTTCCAATTCCTCTTCACTTGTCAAGGTGATGCCATCGTAGGGCAAATTGTTGTCCCGAAAGCTTTCGATCCGGTTACTGACAAGATCGTGGGTGTCCAGAAAAGTCAGTGTCTCCGGATGAAGGAACGGTAACACGAATGACATCTCAATGTATTCAACGATTACAGCATCAAATACCTTATTTGTGATAAAAGCCTTGAACTCAATTGCACATTCCTTGAAGGTGAGCGTTTTTTCTCTCTCCTGAATCTCCAGTGTTATTTCCGGGTATTGCCTTTTAAGTGTTATCCTATCCTGTTCGAGGAAAACTCCGGCATAGAAAACCGTAATTTTGAGTTTATCTTTCAGGTAGTGAAGAAGTGCGTTAAGTCTGGCCCGGTGACCAGAGCCCATTCTCCAGAAGTCGATATAGGTGACTATTAATAATGATCGCATGCCCAACGGTATTCAGGTAGATAAATTAATAATTATAAACGGTTTTACAAAGCCAATACGTCCTCTTAATCGTTAAAGAGATGCAGTTAGCGTGTTAGATGTTCATTTAATCGATTGTCAGGAAAGAACGATAAAAGCTGGCGTTATTGTAGGGCAATTCCCGGGTGGATAAATTGTAGTTTAGTTGTTTAAATAAGTTCGGATGGAAATCATTCAATCGTTTTGGTCAAAGCCTTCTTTCCACGCGCTGCAGACCTATCACAACTCCCGTAAGTTCGGTGGGTGGCGTAATTTCAGAGACTTCCTGATCAGCACGGCTTTCAGTTGTCTGACGATCAGAAAACAGCATGGAAAAATTACGTTGTATACTGATGATGACGGTTATGGTCTTTTCTTGGACGTACTGAAACTTCCTTATGATGAAGTTTCGCTCGCGCTCAACACCTTGAAAGACGATGACCACAGGCTATGGATTATGGGGAAGATGATCGCCATCAAGTCTCAGGATCGTCCGTTTATTCACGTGGATAATGACGTTTACATCTGGGAACGATTTCCTTCGCAAAGCTCTTCCGATTTTCTCATCGCCCAAAGTAAGTTCCCCATTTGGGGAGACTACAAAGCCAGTCTCAATGAAATTTTTGCAAACTTTTCGTATATACCGGAATGCCTGTCGGAAAGACCCACTGAGCAGACTACGGTGGCGAATGTTGGAATTATTGGCGGTAATGATATCGGCTTTTTTCAGGAATTTTGTGACTTGTCTCGAGATCTCCTTGAGAAGAACAGGGATATGATCCCACTGGTCAATGTTGGCGGGTTCAACCAAATGATGGAGGAGTATCTGTTCACCAGCATGGTAAGGCACAAGCAGCGGAACATATTGTACCTCCTTGAGCATACGAAAGACCGTTTCCCCGTGTCGCATCTCCATTTGAACCTTGTTCCCTTCGTTTACCGGTACATCCACCTTATTGGGATGCATAAGCAAAATAGATATGCTTGTGAGCAACTGGCGTTACGATTAAAGTATGAATTTCCCGGGTACTATGAAAAAGTGAATGCTGTACTGAGTGAGTTGAACGATGGTATCGCTGTGGAAAGCCTGACGGTGAGACAAAACAAACTTTTTAGAAACCTGAATGTTTTATATACGCATACCTTGCCGGAAATTGAAAATTTAAAAATCGTACTGGCTAAGGGTATTGAGTTTGTTCCGATACATGACCATTTAGGTGACGATATCGGGTATGTGGTTCGCGAAACTGATTCATTAACGGGAGAGACCGTATTCAAATCTTTACCATTTTCCACGTACGAAGATGTTAATTATTGGATCCGTTTCTTTACGTCACCGGCAACTCTTCATGACGTTCTGGATCAGATAGCGACGGAACGAAGCTTCATGAATGAACAGGAAATTCTGGATTTCAGGTTCAGAATCTTTGATAACGCGATGAAAAATATTGTTCTTGTAGGGATACTGGAATTCTGTTGAACTCTGCGTGTATCCACGGGTGGCATGATTGTTTACAACGTCCAGCCCTTGCGGTATTCGCGTTTCACATATTGATTGGCCTCATCGAAGTTTGTGATCTTCATGTTTTTCGCATCCCACAATAACTTTTTCCTGCCCGGATAGCCCCCGGCCCCCCGCATGGCATAACTGCGCAACGCCAGGTTACCCATTAATACGGCCTCGGACATCGGCCCCGCATATTCGAACGGTGAACTCAATTCCATCTGGCCATAACCTTTCATACAGGCATCGACCCATTCGGTGTAATGCCCCGCTTCCGCACCGGGAACCCGGCGAATCGTCTGTGGCGGTAATGCCTCGTCTTTCATACGCGTGGTCGGAAGTAACACAGGTGCTAGGTTGTAGTCGCCCATGAGCTTTCCCTTTGTGCCGACAAAAATGTAACCCCCGTTTTCATCTCCCAGCATTTCATCCGGACCCAATTCCATTGGCCGCTGGGGTAACAATCCGCCGTCCATCCAGGTGAATTTTATATCACCTTTTCCATCCTTCCGCGGAAATTTCAAGTGGATAATGGAGGAAGCCGGACAACTGTCCGCGTAGTCCGCCTCTGTAAATGGACCCGACCACATGGTGGTAGTGCTGCACTCGACTTCCGAAGGGTAATCGATGGGAAGTATACGGAAAGCAGCATCCATGATATGGCAGGCCATGTCTCCCAACGCGCCCGTGCCGAAGTTCCACCAGCCCCGCCAGTTGAATGGAAGGTAAGCCGGGTTATAGGCTGTGAACTTCGCAGGTCCCAGCCACAGATCCCAGTCAAGTTCCTTCGGGACATCGTGTTTGCCTGTGGGAGTCGGTACACCCTGTGGCCATACCGGCCGGTTTGTCCAGGTCTGAACTTCCGTTACATCGCCGATCAGGCCGGCATTTACCAGCTCCTTCGCTCTCCTCACGTGGTCGGCCGACGCGTACTGGTTTCCCATTTGTGTAACGACCTTGTATTTTTTCGCCGCTTCAGCAAGCATACGCGCCTCATAGATGGAGTAGGTAAGGGGTTTTTGTACGTAGACGTGCTTACCACGCTGCATCGCGGCCATAGCCGCAACGGCGTGGGTATGGTCTGGAGTGGAAACCGACACGGCGTCGATGCCCTTGTGCTCATTGTCGAGCATCACCCTGAAATCCTTGTAATATTTTGCCGACGGGAAATTTTTGCGTGAATCCGCAGCGATCCGGTCATCGACATCGCACAGCAAAACAATTTTGGCGTGCGGGTTTTTAGCAAAGCCCGTGAGATCGCTCTCACCTTTACCCCCTACACCGATACCGGCAATGTAAACCGTATCGCTGGGAGCGATAAATCCCCGTCCGCCCAATGTAAAGCGGGGCACAATGGTGAAGGCTGCCGCTGCCATCCCAGCATTTTTTATGAAGTTCCTGCGGGATTGATTTTTTGGTTGATCTTTTTTTTCCGTTGCCATAAATGACCGTTTCAATTCTTTTCGTGAATCCTCAACGATAATAAGTTAAAATAGGTAGGTTAGCAAGTGACCGTTTCCGGAGATAAAAAAAGCGTGGAAAAACATCCACGCTTTTAATACAATTTCAATTCCGGCTACTGAAGTTTCCAGCCCTGGCGATATTCACGCTTTACAAACTGGTTTGCTTCATCGAAGTTTGTGACTTTCATATTGGCGCCATCCCATACCAGTTTGATATTCCTTCCCGGGTAGTCAAACTGATCGGGTTTTTCTTTCCGTGGTTTCCGTATATCGTAACTGCGGATAGCCAGGTTACCCATTAATAAGGTTTCAGTTAACGGGCCCGCGATTTCGAAGGGAGAACTTACTTCCATTTTGCCGTAACCGGCCAGGGATGCTTCAACCCACTGCGCATAGTGTCCGTCTGCGCCTCCCGGTACACGCTTGATCGTTTGCGGCACTTTCGTTTCCGCCGTTTTGGAAGTCGGCAGAAGCTGCGGATTCATTCCATAGGTTCCGCACATCATTTTTCCTTTTGTACCGACGAAGATCACACCGTTACCTCCGTCGCCCATGATTTCGTTCGGGCCGAGTTCTTCGGGACGTTCGGGTTGTATACCGCCATCCATCCAGTGCATTTTTACGCCCGGTTTTCCATTTGCCGCCGGGAACGTCAGCACAGCATAGGAGGAAGGCGGGCAGCTATCCGGGAAATATCCGCGTTTGAATTCATCGACATATACGCTTCCGACGCTGGCCGTCACATCTGTGGGATAGTTCAATCCCAGCACGCGGAACGGAGGTTCAACGAGATGGCATCCCATATCCCCTAATGCTCCTGTGCCGTAATCCCACCAGCCGCGCCAGTTAAAAGGCACTAACTTATCGACGTATTCTTTATACGGAGCCGTCCCCAGCCACAGATCCCAATCCAGTTCCTTCGGTATTTCCGCTTTCTTGTCCGACCAGGGAATCCCTTGTGGCCATACCGGCCTGTTGGTCCATACGTACACGGTATGAACGTCTCCCAAGAGCCCCGCGTTGTACCACTCCGTGAGCTGACGAACACCATCGCCCGAAGCGCCCTGGTTGCCCATCTGCGTGACGACCTTATATTTTTTTGCGGCTTCTGTCAGGACACGCGCTTCGTAAATGTCGTGAGTCAGCGGCTTCTGTACATAAACGTGTTTACCTAACTGCATGGCGGCAAGCGCCTGGACCGCGTGGCTATGGTCCGGTGTGGAAACAGAAACGGCGTCGATGTGCTTGTGTTCCTTTTCCAGCATGATGCGATAGTCCTTGAAGTATTTCGCTTTTGGAAATGAAGCTATTGATTTTGCCGCGCGGCGGTCGTCTACGTCGCAGAGGTATGCGATTTCAGCTTTCCCGCTTTTTGCAAAACTGGCGATATCACTTTCTCCTTTTCCACCGGCACCGATACCGGCTACATATAACTTATCGCTTGGCGCTTTATATCCGTTTCCACCCAGGACAAAGCGTGGTACAATGGTAAAGGCTGCAGCCGCCACCCCGGCGTTCTTGATAAATTTTCGTCGGGACAAATCGGCGGGAGGCGTGATTTTCTTTAAAGGCATAATTTTTTGGGTTAATGGTTATCGTATTCAGCGCAATTCTTAAGAGTCGAATTTGACGGAAATTTCCAGTGTACGGTCGTCGTACTTCAGTTTATACTGATCGAGGACATCCTGTGGAACGCCATCCCATTGGTTGGGTTTATTGCCAACATAGCCAAGATCCTTTATCCCGATTTCACTGGTGAAAAAACCGCACGCCGTGAGGTCGCGCATCGTATTAAAGAATGCGACACCCTGCTGTAATTCGGGTTTTGCTTTTTCGGGGAATGCGATCTCCTCCACCATTTCAAGTTGTTGTGCGGGTGTACAGGACGCGAAATCCACGGTGAAGCGTTTCATACACTGCAGGTCGAGCCATTTCAGGCCACCCCGCAACGGTGTCTTATAGTGCTCCATATCTTTGGCTATAAATTCGATGAAGGCAGGTACACCTGCATCGGTCGCGCTACCGGACGTCTCATCTTTCGGAATGATGATGTCGGCCAGGATACCGATGGTTTTCATTTCATGCTCGTCAAAGAATTTTTCACTGCTCAGTTTCTTCTCCCGCGCGAGCTCTTCCGGTGTACGGTCGTATGTGAAGGCGACGGGTGTTACCTTTTGTTCCGCTGGCGGTGCTGTGTCGCAGGATTGCAGCATTGCACCGGCTCCCAGCGAACCGAGTGTCATCGCTTTAAGATATTTTCTTCTGTCCATTTTTGTTTATCGGTTAGCCATTTGTTCCTGTGATTTGCGTAAGCGAGTTCCGGCCGGAGAGCAACCGGACTCCGATTGTCGTCTCAGATATTTTGTTTTTTCAACTGGTCGATTATATACTCCGATGCCCGCATCGAAAGTGCGAGTATGGTCCACGTTGGATTTTTATCGGCCTGCGATACGAACGGGCCGCCATCCACAACAAACAGGTTATCACAATCATGGGCCTGATTGAATTTATTAAGGGCCGATTTTTTCGGATCATTACCCATTCGTGTCGTGCCGACCTCATGGATAATGCGTCCCGGGGCTGCGAGTCCGTAGTTATTCTCCGGTCCATCATCGCCTCCGGAAGTAACGACGCCACCCATTTTGTGTATGAGCTCCCTGAACGTTTCTTTCATGTGCTTAGCCTGTTTTACTTCGTAGTCGCTCCATTTGTAATGGAACCTTAAAACAGGGATACCGTATTTGTCGACGGTGACGGGATCAATATCACAGTAATTATCTTCACGGGCTACCGCTTCACCGCGTCCCGACATACCGATCGTGGCGCCGTAAAAATACCGGTAGTCATCCTTCAGGGATACGCCGTAGCCGCCGGCCTGCTTTTGCTTGCCGTCACGACCAGGGTATTTGCCGTTAGTGTTTTGCATACCGAACCCAAAACCGTAGCCGGGCATATTCATACCACCACCGTACTCAATGTGATAGCCTCTCGGGAAATCAAGCTTTTTATTGTCAAGCCACCACGGCGTATAGACATGCATGCCGCCAACACCGTCTTCATTGTAGCGCTTTCGTCCGACAAGATGGGGAAGTATACCACCCATTGAAGCGCCCGTGGAATCGTGAAGATATTTTCCAACCACTCCGCTTGTGTTCGCGAGACCATTAGGGAAACGCGGCGACTTTGAGTTGAGAAGTAAACGAGCGGACTCACAGGCGCTTGCCGCCAGCATCACAATTTTAGCAGAAACGGAGTACTCCTGCATGTCGTCCTTGTTCACAAATGAAACGCCTGTCGCTTTGCCGTCTTTGTCCGTAAGGACCTCGCGCGCCATGGCGTTTGGAATAATATCGACATTACCCGTTTTTACAGCGGGATTCACCAGGACGGAAGAAGAAGAAAAATCAGCGTGCACCGTACACCCGCGGTTACACTGGCGACAATAAAAGCAGGAGCCCCTGTCTTTGTTTATCGGTTTGGTCAGTATAGATAACCGCGAAGGAATGACGGGGATGTTCAGTGAATTGCCGGCTTGTTGTATAAACAGTTCGTGCAGCCGTGGTTTGGGCGGTGGAAGGAAAATGCTGTCGGGATCGTTCGGCAGATTCTCCTTGGATCCGAATACCCCGACTAACTGGTCGACCTTATCGTAATACGGAGCGACGTCGTCGTAACTGACAGGCCAGTCGTCGCCGAGGCCGTCGATACTCCGGCGCTTAAAATCCTTCGGACCAAAGCGCAGCGAGATCCTTCCCCAGTGATTCGTACGGCCTCCGACCATACGGGACCTGAACCAGTCGAATTCAGTACCATCTTTGTGCGTGTAAGGCTCACCTTCTATCTCCCATCCGCCGTAAGCGGCATCAAAATCACCAAAATTCCGGTATGGCGTACTGGCACCGCGGCGGGGCGATTCCCAGGGCCATTTCAGTTGTGTTACATTTTTTGCCGGGTCATAGAGGGGGCCTGCTTCAAGCAATACAACCTTGATACCGGCGTTAGCCAGCACATAAGCAGCCATTCCACCACCGGCACCGGAACCTACAATACACACATCGTAAGCCTTTTGAGTCTTCTTAATCTGAAAATGAGGCATAAGCGCAAAAATAGTTTGGTTTAAAAGTAAACTATTCCCCTATACATTTTTCAGTAATCGATTGCAGCCTCCCGATATTTTTTATGCCAACGTTTGCAGCCTCGGGTAATTGGTTGGATTATCCTGTCAGATTTTGATCCCTGTCCGGCCCTTTTTTCGGTACGGGATCATAACCATGCGTACCCCATGGATGGCACCGGGAAATACGGCGCGCACCCATCCATATTCCCTTCGGCACACCCCATTCCATAATCGCTTCGATCGTGTATTGTGAACAGGTGGGAGTATGCCGGCAATTGGACCCCAGCAAGGGCGAAATACTCAGCTGATAAAACCGGATGGGCAGTATGAATAACTTTCTAAGCAAGCGGACGTTTTGTCGATGATGTCAATAGTGACTGAATAACACGATCAGTCGATGGAATAATTCATTTCTCCTTCTTTTCCATCCATAAGCTGGACACCCATAGCCTTCAGGTCGTCACGGATTTTGTCCGACAAGGCGAAGTTACGGTCCTGCCGGGCCTTTTTACGTAACTCGATCAGCACGTTGATGACGCCGTTCAGAAGGTCGTTGTTGTGCTCTTCCTCTTCTTTCAGCCCGAGCACCTCTTCCATAAAACCAATGTAAGCTGCTTTGAACTCGTTGAACGTCGCCTCGTCAACGGAAGAAAGCGCAACGTTTCCGGACTTGAAGTCATTTATTCGCGAAGACATTTCAAACAGCACAGCCAAGGTTTTCGCTGTGTTGAAATCGTCGCTCATGTTGGTAAACAATTCATCGACGAAGCCATTGAGCGCTTTTACCAGCTCGGGATCGGCGGCATTGTTACCGGGATGATTAAGTTTTTTGACCAGGGCCAGGGCGTTTGAAAGTCTTTTAAACCCTTTCTCAGCCGCGCCCAGTGCTTCATTGGAAAAATCGAGCGTGCTTGAGTAATGGGACTGCAGCATAAAGAACCGCACGGTCATGGGGCCGTATCCTTTTTCCAGGAGTGGGTGATTGCCGGCAAACAATTCTCTCGGGAGGAAGGAGTTGCCGAGCGACTTGCTCATTTTCTGGCCGTTTACCGTAAGCATGTTGGCGTGCAACCAGTAGTTGACGGGGTTTTTTCCGTTCGCGCCGACGGCCTGGGCTATTTCGCATTCGTGGTGCGGGAATTTGAGGTCCATTCCTCCGCCGTGGATGTCGAATGTTTCGCCGAGGTACTTGGTGCTCATGACAGTACATTCGATATGCCAGCCCGGGAAGCCATCACCCCAGGGGGAGGGCCAACGCATGATATGATAGGGAGAAGCTTTTTTCCAAAGGGCAAAATCCACTTTGTTCCTTTTTTCGTCCTGGCTGTCCAGTTTTCTGCCGCTATCCATTAACTCTTCCACTACACGTCCGGAAAGGATGCCGTAATGATGATGTTCATCGTATTTTGAGACATCGAAGTATACGGAGCCATTCACCTCGTACGCGAATCCGTTTTCGATCAGTTTCTTTACAATTTCTATCTGCTCCACGATATGGCCGGTTGCCGAGGGCTCTATGCTGGGAGGAAGGCAGTTGAACTGGCGCATTACGTGGTGGAAACCTTCTGTATAATGCTTCACCACTTCCATGGGCTCGAGTTGTTCGAGGCGTGCTTTTTTTGCGATCTTATCTTCGCCTTCATCGGCATCGTTCTCCAAATGACCGACATCCGTGATGTTGCGGACATAACGTACCCTATATCCGGCAAACCGGAGGTACCGCGAAACGATATCGAACATCATAAAGGTGCGGACGTTGCCCAGGTGCACATCGTTGTATACCGTGGGCCCGCAGACGTACATACCGATATGGCCCGGGTTAACAGGCTTGAGTAACTCTTTTTTACCCGTTAGCGAATTGGTAAGGTGTATAGGGTGCTTGTCGTAAGGCTTCATACTTCAAAATCGGGCGAAAATAACACTTATTTAAACGGACTTATGAACCGTATTGATAAATCCGTGCAAACGTTCGGATCACCGGATAAACGGTGATGCGGCCATAACGACTGTTAGGGTAAACGTTTGCGTTAACAAGTGCTTCGCTTTCGAAACCGTAATCGGTTGCGGAGACGATTGCGGAAAAATTCTATCGCGTTTTTCGGGGAGCGCGTCTCAAAATCTTTACATTTCGAATAATGTACACTCCGAATAGTGTTTCGTCTGTCCGGAATGTGCAGAACTTTTATCAACCAAATTAATTTAAACCCAAACGATGATTATGAAAAAACTCTACGAAAGCTTGAGTTTATCATTAGCGATCATGCTAATGCTAGCTTCAGTAGCCCTGGCACAGGAAAGAGTGGTGACAGGTACTGTAGCTGATGAAACCGGAACAGGCATGCCTGGCGTGAACGTTCTGGTAAAAGGTACACCGACGGGAACGGTGACCGACGCCCAGGGCGGATTTAGTATTTCGGCGCCTTCTTCAGCCACTCTGGTATTTACCTTTGTGGGTTACAAGACCTCGGAAGTAGCTGTGGGTGACCGTACTACCATTAACATTGCGATGGAAGTTGATCTTACTTCGCTGGACGAAGTGGTGGTAACCGGTTACGGCGTGGATAAACGTCGCGAGATCGCGGGTGCCATATCCATCGTGAAAACGAAAGACCTTACCGTAACACCTACAGGTAACGTAGAACAGCTGTTACAAGGTCGTGTTCCCGGTGTGACCGTTATTCAGAACGGACAGCCCGGTTCAACCGCTCAGGTTCGTGTAAGAGGTTTCGGTTCCCTTGGCCCTGCCGGTTCCAACAACCCCCTTTACATAGTCGACGGTGTTCCTACCGGTGACGTTTCCTTCCTGAACCCTGATGATATTGAAACAACCACTGTATTGAAGGATGCCGCTTCAGCGTCTATTTACGGAGCAAGAGCTGCAGCCGGTGTGATTGTATACACAACCAAAAAAGGTAAAAAAGGCCAGAAAATGAGCATTACCTATGATGGTATGTATGGATTCACTACACCGGGCAAAGGGCAGGATATGATGAATCCCCAGGATTTCGCTGATTGGACCTGGATCGCCCAGCGCAATACGGAAGATGCCAACGCAGCCGCCGACAATCGCGCCGTTGACTATGCAGCGGCCCTGGCAAAGTTCAACCACCCTCAGTTTGGTGGCGGATTAACTCCTGTGATACCTGACTTCCTTACAGTTGGAACAGCATCAGGTGTTTCCGGAAACGTAGACCTCGCCGCTGAAGCGCTTAAATACAATGTGGATCCCCGTAAAGGTGCGGCCTATCAGGTTACCAGAGCCAACAAAGCAGGAACTGACTGGTATGACGAACTTACTTCGACAGCTCCGCTCTTTCGTCAAACACTTGGTGTAAGCGGTGGTGGCGAAACCCATCGTTTTTATATCGGACTTTCAGCACAACAACAGGATGGTACAATGATCAACCAGAAATTCCAACGCTATGCAATGCGTGCGAACTCTGAATTTGACATACTTCCTAATCTCCGCATCGGGGAAAACGTTCAGTTCACGTATCGTTCGATCCTTGGTCTTCAGGGTGATGACGGTGGTTCCGGTATTTCCGACGACGAAAACGACTACCTGCAGGCATTCCGGATGCCGTCCATTATTCCTGTACATGACGAGTTCGGCGGTTACGCAGGAACAGCTTCCAAAGGCTTCAACAATCCACGGAACCCCGTAGCAAACAGAGAAGGACTGAACAACAACAAAGCGTTCGAGACCTTCGGTTTTGGTAACGTATACCTGGAACTGGATATCGTTCCCGGATTGACTGCCCGGACAAGCATCGGAGGAAATTTCTCTAACTTCTTCACCAAAGGTTTTACACGGTGGCAATATGAGAACTCCGAAAACAACTCCGCTTTCGGATTTCAGCAAGGACAGGGCTACCGTTTCGGATGGACTTTCACAAATACCCTTACCTACAAAAAGGTTTTTGGCGACCACAGTGTTGAATTGCTGGCAGGTCAGGAAGCCCTTAATACCGGTAAAGGCTGGAACTATGGCCAGAGCGGTCAGAATCCATTCTCCTGGGATCCAAACTTCGTCGACATGACGCAGGTTACACCGCAGCCGGCATCCAGCTCTCAGACACTGGGTGTAAATTTCTCATCCTATTTCGGACAGGTGAAGTATACATTTAAGGAAAAATATATCATCGGTGGTGTTCTCCGGAGAGACGGTTCCTCCCGCTTCGGTTCGAACAACCGTTACGGTGTGTTCCCCGCCGGTTCAATTGCCTGGAGAATTTCTTCCGAGAACTTCATGCAAGGTATCAGCTGGCTTAGCGACCTGAAGATCCGTGGTGGTGTTGGAACAATGGGTAACTCAAACCCTGTTAACCCGAACAACCAGTACAGCACATACGGTGGTAACCAGGCGAACTCAGGTTTCGATATCAGAGGTTCTAACAGCAGCGCGGACGTTGGCTATTACAGGACACGTATCGGTAACCCGGATGCAAAATGGGAAACCAGCGTTACATCTAACATCGGTATCGACGCCTTGTTGTTCGATGGAAAACTTGACGTAGTGGTTGACTTCTGGAGAAAAGACACAAAAGACCTGTTGCTGCAAGTACCCATCACAGCTGTTGTAGGTTACAATGCCGCAGCACCTACTGTTAACATCGCAAAAATGCGTAACCAGGGTATCGACATAGGTATCACTACAAAAGGAGACATCAATCCTGAGTGGAACTATGAAGTTAACCTGAGCGCAAGCTGGTTACAGAATGAAATTACAGGACTTCCTCCCGGACAGACTTACATCGCTTCGATCAACCCCGGATACCGTGGTATCCAACCTATCCGTAACGGTTTAGGCCAGTCTATCTCGGCTTTCTATGGTTACCGTGTGGAGGGTCTGTTCAGAAATGCTGAAGATGTTGCAGGTCACGCTACACAGACAGGTGCAGCTCCCGGCAGATTCAAATATGCTGATATCGACGGAGACGGTGCGATCACAACGGCTGACAGGACTTACCTGGGAAGCCCGGTTCCTAAGTTTACCGGTGGTTTGAACTTTACACTTCGTTATTCAAACTTCGATTTTGTTGCTTATTTCTATACATCATTGGGTGGAAAGATCTTCAACGTATCGAAGTGGTTCACGGATTTCTATCCTTCATTCCAGGGAGCTGCTATCAGCGAACGTGTTAAGGGTTCATGGACTCCTACCAACCTGGATGCAGAGATTCCTGTGTTTGAAAGCGCTTCGAACTTCAGCACAAATACACAATCCAACTCTTTCTATGTGGAAGACGGATCGTACCTGCGCCTCCAGAACGTAACGCTCGGATACACACTTCCGTCGACGTTATTGAACAAGCTTAAGATGACTAAACTCCGTGTGTTTGCTTCTACAAACAACCTGTTTACGATCACCGGTTATGATGGTTTAGATCCTTCTGTTGGTGGTAACGTCGATACTCAATACGGTATTGATGTGGGAAATGCTCCGCTTGACAGAAGTTATACCTTTGGTATTAACCTTGGATTTTAATCTGAATTAATAGAACGAAGAATATGAAAAAAATAATTAAAAATAAATTGATGTGGAGCATGATGGTCGTACTGTCTGTGATGTACGCCTGCTCCGACAGCTTTTTGGATGTCCCGGTAACGGGACAGTTGGATCAGTCTCTATTAAGCGGGTCGTTGGGATTGGAGCGTTCGATCATCGCGGCGTACTCCGTTGTAAACGGACGTGGAAACCGTATGGGAAGTCCTTCGAACTGGGTTTGGGGAAGTATCCGCGGCGGGGAAGCCAATAAAGGTACCGACCCTGGAGATTTTTCTGACATCAATCCGATCCAGCGATACGAAGCGTTGAGCACGCAAGGTGTAATCAACGACAAGTACAATGCAAACTACGAATTGGTGGCACGTGCAAATGCTACGTTGAGACTCTTGCTTGCTCCGGCACCGGATGTTACGCCTGCTCAAATTACAGCCTACACGGCACAGGCCCGGTTCTTAAGGGCACATGCTTACTTCGAACTGGCCCGCGGTTTTGACAAGACTCCTTATGTTGACGAAAACATAGACCTCGCAACAGGTGCCGGTGACGTGAAGAACGACCAGAACCTGTGGCCCAAGATCGAAGAGGACATGACTTATGCTTACCAGAATCTTCCTGATGTTCAAGCTGCCGTTGGAAAGGTGAACAAGTGGGCAGCCGCTTCTTACCTGGCCAAGATTTACATGTACCAGGGTAAATTTGCGGAGGCAAAAGCCCTTTATGACCTTATCATTCCTGCCGCTTACGGTGGACCTGGAGCTGGAGGTAAAACTTCCAATGGTAAGACATATGGTTTGGTACCGCTGTACGCCAATATCTTCAAGGCATCGAACGATAACCACGAAGAATCTGTCTGGGCTTACCAGGCTGCCGCCAACACCGGTAGTGTGAATAATGCCAACCCTGAATTCGACCTTAACTGGCCATACAATACAGGCGCTGACGGTCCTGGTAACTGCTGCAGTTTCTTCCAGCCGACATTTGAAATGGGTAACTCTTTCCGTACTTCCGGAGGTCTTCCCCTATTGGATGACGGAGCTGGTGCTTACGATCCTGCTTACAACCTCCCAGCTAATGAACTGAAGACTGATATGGGTCTTGAAACCGCTAATCCATTTACACCTGATGCCGGAGAACTGGATCCTCGCTTGGATCACTCGATCGGTCGCAGGGGTATTCCTTACCTGGATTGGCAGGATTTTCCGGGCAAAGCCTGGATCCGCAATCAGCCTAACGCAGGTCCTTACCAGACCAAAAAGTACGCTTACTACAAGTCTGACAAAGGAAGCTTCCAGGACAACAGCTCATGGACACCTGGATATACTGCGATCAACTACACCATCATCCGTTTTGCCGATGTACTTTTAATGGCTGCGGAAGCTGAGATTGAAGTAGGAGATCCTGAAAAAGCAAGGGAATATGTGAACTATGTTCGCGCCCGTGCGGCCAATCCTGCCGGCTTCGTGATGAAAGGCGGCCTGCCAGCAGCTAACTACGTGATCAATGAGTATCCTGCCGGATGGGCTAAGGATGATGCCACACGCGAAAAGGTCAGGTTTGAACGCAAACTTGAGCTTTCCGGCGAAGGTCATCGTTTTTACGACCTGGTTAGATGGAGCGGTGGCTACGGAGCAACCACAACTACACCAGACTACGTGGAAAAAGTGATCAGCGCATACCTGAGCTATGAAGCGCCGAAAATTCCTTCCGGTGCGTTCTCTGGCGCGGCTTTCAGCGCAGTTGACAGACTGTTGCCGATCCCTCAGGGACAAATCGACTTGAAACCAGGTATTTTGACTCAAAATCCAGGATTCTAAATAAATTTTATTTTCTTGTCATAATAAATAAGGCCAATGTAAATTGGCCTTATTTTTTTATTACGATGAATAAAATTAGCCTCAGTTTCCTGTTATGCGTAGCGCTTTGCATGGCTCAGTGCCGGAAAAAAACGGACACACTTTTTATTTTGAAGGACCCGGGCGATACCGGCATTCACTTTTCAAATACCATTGAAGAATCCGATAGCTTCAATATTATTTCATACGAATACATCTATAACGGTGGTGGAGTAGGAATAGCGGATTTTAATAACGATGGCTTCCAGGATATCTTTTTTTCAGGCAACCAGGTACCTAATGCCCTATATATTAACAACGGTGATTTTACGTTTAAAGACATCACAAAAAGCGCGAATGTAAATGTAGAAGGCAGGTGGAACGAAGGAGTGGCGGTGGTCGATATAAACAACGATGGGTGGATGGATATTTTTGTCTGCGCCACTACCAACCCCGATCCGGAAAAAAGAAAAAGTATGCTCTTTGTCAACCAGGGACTTGACCCGTCGGGTTCGCCGGCTTTCAAGGAAATGGCAGCAGACTACAAAATTGATTTTGACGGGCACAGCGTGATGTCCGCTTTTTTTGACTATGACCTTGATGGCGACCTGGACTTGTACATCCTGGTCAACCAGAAGCTGACCAACGTACCAACCAACTACAGGCCAAAAATCACGGACGGCTCTGCGATGAACAACGACCGGCTCTTCAGAAATGAAGGGAATGGTACCTTCAAAGACGTTACCCTCGAGTCGGGGATTACCTATGAAGGTTTTGGCCTTGGTCTCGCGATCTCTGACGTTAACATGGACGGATGGCCGGACATCTATGTATCCAACGACTACCTTTCCAACGACATACTTTACATCAACAACAGAAACGGAACGTTCAAAAACAGCACCTCGGAATACATAGGCCACCAAAGCCAGTTTTCCATGGGAAATGACGCGGCAGATATCAACAACGATGCGATGCCGGACATCATAACACTTGATATGCTCCCCGAAACAAATGCAAGAAAAAAGACTACGATCGGGAACAAGACCTACCTGAACTACATCAACAACGAGAAGTTCGGGTATGAATACCAGTACGTACGAAACATGGTTCACGTGAATAATGGCCTCAATCAGGGTATTAAGTTCAGCGAAGTCGGCCAGCTGACGGGGATATACCAGACGGAATGGAGCTGGTCGCCATTGTTTGCCGACTTCGACAACGACGGAAACAAGGACCTCCTGATCACAAATGGTTTCCCGAAAGATATCACGGACAAGGACTTTGCAAACTACCGTGCCGATGTCGGGTACGTCGCAAGCAACGCCCTGCTGATTGATTCTATTCCGGTGATCAAAATACCAAACTATGCCTACCGGAATACCGGGGACCTTTCATTCCAGGATGTGACAAAAAAATGGGGAATGGACAAACCGTCTTTTTCCAACGGCGCGGCGTTTGCAGACCTTGACAATGACGGCGATCTTGACTACGTCATCAACAATATCAATGACAAGGCCTTTGTGTACGAAAATACACTGATGAATAAAACAAAGCCCTCGCAAAACCCGGCTGCAAACTATCTGCGTATCAAATTAACCGGCAGTGAAAAGAACAGGCAGGCGCTTGGAGCAAAATTGCTGCTGTATTACGATTCGGGAAAGATTCAGTACTATGAACAGAATGTTTACCGCGGTTTCCTGTCTTCTGTTGAAGAGATACCTCATTTTGGACTGGGTAACGCGACTGTGGCCGATTCCCTTCTGGTTACGTGGCCCGATGGTGCAACGGACATACTCAAGAACGTAAAAGCAAACCAGGTCCTTCATATTGAATATAAACAGGCATCGGGAAAAAAACCGACAGTACTTCCACCGTCTTTACCTACGACCCACTTCGACAATGTTACGGAAAAAAGCAAGCTGACGTTTTACCACGAAGAGGTCGATAAGATCGATTTTAATATACAGCGAACATTGCCGCATAAATTTTCGCAGTCTGGCCCGGGGCTTTCCGTCGGCGACGTAAATAATGACGGCCTCGAGGACTTGGTTATCGGCGGATCTTCCGGTTATGGATTTGCCATTTATAAGCAGCTGGCCGATGGCACCTTCAGTTTATACAAAAAACCGCTGAAGGATGAAAACAAGAAGTATGAAGATGAAGGCATGTTGTTGTTCGATGCCGACGGCGACCGTGATCTCGATTTATATATCGTAAGCGGTAGCGTGGAGTTCCAGGAAGCGGAACCTTACCAGGATCGCCTCTATATCAACAATGGAAAAGGAGATTTTTCCATGGGACAAAATGTCCTTCCCGAAACTACAGCAAGCGGCTCCTGCGTCCGGGCTGCGGACTACGATGGCGATGGTGACCTGGATCTTTTCATAGGAGGGAGGGTAGTACCGGGCAGTTATCCGTTTCCGGCGAAAAGTTATATCCTTCAAAATAATAAAGGGATATTCTCTGATGTAACCGGCCAGGTTTGTTCACAACTGTCGTCTCTCGGTATGGTGACCGATGCACTGTGGACTGATTTCAACGGTGACAATAAACCGGATCTTGCCGTGGCTGGCGAATTTATGCCGCTGACGTTTTTTAGCAACGACGGCGAAAAATTAACACGAGTCGATTCAACCGGGCTGCACATGGCCACGGGATGGTGGAACAGTATCGCGGCAGGCGACTTCGACAACGACGGTGATGTGGATTACATTGCCGGTAACCTTGGTTTGAATAACAACTACCAGGTTAAGCGCGATCTTCCGTTAAGGATACTCGCGAAGGACTTTGATGGAAATGGAAGTATTGATCCGATATTGGCATGTTACATGCGGGAGTCCATGACTTCTGAAGAAAAGAAGTTGTTTCCCGTTCACTTCTGGGATGAACTGAATACCCAAAGCCCGAAGTTCAGGAACAAATTTTCTCGCTACCACCAGTACAGTAAAGTGACAATCGATGAACTTCTTACGGCGGACGACCAAAAAGATGCATTGATACTGGAAGCGAACCATATGGCGTCATCCTATATCGAAAATCTGGGAAATGGTAAATTTTTAATGAAAGACCTCCCGATGCCTGCCCAACTTGCACCTGTCAATGGAATGGTTACTGCCGATGTCAACCACGACGGCAACCTCGATGTGATCCTGGTGGGGAACGATTACGGCAATGAAGTATTTGCCGGTCGCTATGACGCATTCACCGGGTTGATCCTGACGGGCAATGGGAGGGGATCGTTTTCCCCGCTGACTTCGACGAAGAGCGGATTTTACGTCCCGGGCGATGCCAAGGCACTGGTAATGCTTCCGACAACCCGAAACGAAGAATTGTTTATTGCCTCGCAGAACCGGGATAGCCTTCGCGTTTTTGTGCATTCAGGCGAACCCGGGAATGAGTTTATTACCATCCATGAGAACGAAACGTATGCCGATGTATTCTTCCTGAACGGCAAAAAACAAAAAGTGGAATTCTATTATGGGTCGGGCTACTTGTCCCAATCGTCCAGGAAACTGAAAGTCCCTGCCGGAACAAAAGAAATTATCATCCACGACAGCAGGGGCAACAGCCGCAGTGTGGTACCGTCAGCGATCTGACGAGCCTCACGCTACTCCGGCTTTTTCCGTGTTTTCTTTTTTGCCGGTTTTTCTTCCGGCGGAGGTTCGGCCGCAGAGTCAACGAATTTAGGTTCGGGGATCGCGGTGCCGCAGTGGAGATTGAGTTGCTGAATGAGATACCGGCTCAACTCGGGTGAGTGGATCTCCTCGTGCTGATGCATAAAAAAGTACACCTTATGGATACCCTTTTCCATCCACGATTTTATCCGCCGGACCCAGTCGTCAATTCGCGTATAGTCTGTGGGATGCAATCCGTTGCCGACGAAACGGATAAACGCCTCCGGCGTGGTCAGCCGCATGTGTACGCAGTCCCTTCTTCCGGACGCATCCGTAATAATGGAACCTGACCTGTTTCTTTCGAACATCGCGAATACATTTTGAAACGCCTCCGGATCGCTAAACCAGTCAGGGTGCCTTAATTCGACAAAGAGTTCAATGTCTTTTGGTAAGGATTGAATAAAGCCCTCCATTCTTTCAAGCGTCTTTGGTCCCATCCCCGGGTGAGGCATCAGGAACAAAGGACCGAGTTTTTCCTTAAACCCGCTGATTCCTTCCAGGAACCGGTCCGTCAGTTCCTTAACATCGTTCAGCCGTTTACGGTGAGTGATCTGATCGGTGAATTTCGGGCAGAATTTAAAATTACCTTCCGCCTTGGAAGCCCATCCGCTGGTTTGATTTTGTGTAGGCATCCGGTAAAAGGTAGCATTCAGTTCGATACAATTGAAATGCCTTGAATAGTGACTGAGAAAATCTGCCTCTTTGGTCTTTGCAGGATAGATTTTGCCAACCCAATCCTTACGACCCCATTTTGCACAACCTACATAGATCTCCGGTTTCCGTTTATGATCCCTGTACATCTGCAAGATCAGGTTTGTTCCTTCAGCATCATCGGGAAGTCTGAAGTCTACATCACTGATGTCTCCGTTTTCTACTTTTCCGAATTCCATATGGATAAAGATACAAAAGGCTCTGAAATCCACCGAAAGGAATAGACAATTGGCCGTTAGACGGCGCGGAACCACTTCTTAATATGGTAGCCTTTCCACATCCAGAAACCCGTTGCCACAACCGCGGGAAAAATAAAATACCTGACCGCGAACGCCGCTTCCGGTATCTCAGCGACCGGTCCGTAGATATATCCGGCGATGGGAATGCTCGCGAGAATATGTACCCATCGAATCAGTTTTCGTTCCGTAGCGTTTGTCACCTGTTAAGTATTTAATTGACTAATGAGCACAGTTGCCAGTTTTGCTGACAAGAGTGGTTGAAACTCGTGTGATATCAATACCCGGGAATAGGAGGAGCCGGACCTGTTTAAAATAACAGGAAAAGAAACGGAGCAACAGCCAGTATATGCAACATCATTGTATTTTTAGAGTGGATTTTCGGCGTCACGTATCGGTTATTGTTTCGCGCGGACCAAAGCCCGCGTACGGACCTTACCTGTTGATATATTGTTTCAGGTTATTCACATACTCCTCGAATGCCTTGATCCCTTTACGGGTGATCTTACAGGTGGTGAGTGGTTTTTTCCCGCGGAATGACTTCTCCACAGCAATGTATCCCGCCTCCGACAGCTTGTCTATCTGAACGCTCAGGTTTCCCGCCGTGCTGTTTGTCTTTTCCTTGATGAAAGTGAATTCGGCAGAATCGACACTGATCAGCAACGACATGACTCCAAGACGGAGTTGGGAATGCAATAACGGATCGAGATCTTTAAACATGATCAAATGCCTCTCCTGTACCTAAGCATAAAACCCGGAACCAGGTATCCAACGGCGACGGCAAATGCACCGATCAAAAACTGCCAGGGTCCCCCGACTAAAAAACTGATCAGCCCCATAGCCCAGAAGACAATTCCCCCGATAACCAGTGGCCGGAACCTGATGATAATGCCTGACACAACGGTGGGTATTGCGCTGAACAACAGGATCACGGGATTAAGTTGGTAGTTGATCACCTTGCCGAAACCCACGAGGGTGAATATCACAACACCAAAACTGCACCACAGCCATGCGCTGATGCGGTCAAGGTGCGTTGCGGATCCCGATTGGCTTCCGTGTTTGTAGCCCAGGTAGATCGTCGCGATCCAGGCTGGTATTGTAATGCTCCAAACCACCTGAGGCCGGGAATAGCCGAGTTGAATAAGGGTGAACATCCCCAGGTTCGCCAGCGCGATGACAACACCCCAAAGAAGGAAATAGGTGCTGTTTTCCCTTACATTTCCTTTTGCCTTGTTAATCATTTCCGTAATGATACTCAGGCTTTCTTCCGTCGTGAGGTTTTGATCTTTCATATGCATTTTATTTTTCGTTCGTGGTCCCCTGGGAATTGCTGCTAAGACAACCGTTTTTTCAACAGGCTGTTCCCGTGATAGTTCTCCCCGTACATCCATACAATCATACGAAAAAGTTATAAACTAGTTTATATTATAAACTAAAATATTTTCTTTTTTTAACCGGCTATCCACAAATCCTTCTTTCCGGTTGTAAAGTTTTGGTAAGTTTCTACACCTAAACTGATTCCTATGAAAAAGATACTACTCATGATGAGCCTGTGCTCCGTCTGCTTTTATGCCCTTTGCCAACCCGGCAAGGAGACCACGGATGCAAGGATCAAACGATTGAAAGATGAAGTTGTAGCGGAGGTTGAAAAACAACACACCCTCGCGCAACAGATAAACGATATGCTGTTCAGCTTTTCCGAACTGGGATTTCAGGAATATGAAAGCTTCACTTACCTCACCCAGTTGCTGGAGAAAAACGGGTTCAGGATCCAGAAAGGCATTGCCAACGTACCGACGGCCTGGATTGCGACCTGGGGTACCGGCAAACCGGTAATAGCGCTGGGTTCGGATATCGACTGTATTCCGAAAGCGTCCCAAAAGCCCGGAGTGGCGTATGCTGATCCGATTGTCGTCGGAGCACCCGGTCATGGTGAAGGGCACAATTCCGGCCAGGCTCTTAACATCGTCACGGCACTGGTGATGAAAAAAATTATGGAAAGGGAAAAAATTCCCGGCACATTGATGCTTTGGCCCGGGGTAGCGGAAGAACTCGTCGGAACAAAGGCGTTTTATATCCGCGAAGGATACTTCAAAAATGTCGACGCCTGTATTTTTACCCACGTTGCAAATAATCTTACCGTCGGATACGGAGATGCCGGATATAACGGACTGGTTTCCGTACAGTTTAACTTTGAAGGTCAGGCCGCCCACGCGGCGGGAGCTCCCTGGAGAGGAAAAAGCGCGCTGGATGCAGTTGAACTAATGAATATCGGCTGGAACTTCAGGCGAGAACACCTGGAGCTAACACAACGGTCCCACTATGTTATTTCGGATGGCGGGGATCAGCCTAACGTTGTGCCGTCAAAGGCATCGGTATGGTATTACTTCCGGGAGCGTACGTACCCGGATATCAAAAAGCTTTTCGACGTCGGAATAAAGATTGCAGAAGGCGCAGCCCTGATGACTGACACAAAATTTTCATATGAAATACTGGGCTCGGCATGGCCGGGCCATTTCAATAAACCTATTGCTGTCGCGATGTATGAAAACATCAAAAAGGTCGGGCTGCCGGTCTGGTCCGAAGACGATCAGATGCTGGCAAAAGCAACGCAAATGGAAATGAAATCGCCCAAGGTGGAAGGCCTCGCAGTGAAGCTCGACAGTATCGGACTGCCTAATGAAACCAAACCGGTCATGATGGGAGGCAGACAGATGATCTCCATGGGTGGTGGCTCGGACGACATCGCCGATATCTCATGGTCGTTGCCAACGGTGGTATTGCGCTACCCATCCAATATTCCATCCCTGCCAGGTCACCATTGGTCAAATGCCATATCAATGGCAACACCCATCGCACACAAGGGAATTATTGCCGGCGCAAAGACGGAAGCGATGACGCTGGTCGACCTGTTTTTGAATCCTGAGCTGATCGCGGCGTCATGGGACTATTATAAAAACGAACAAACGAAGGAAATTCAATACACCCCCCTGGTAGGTCCGAAGGATTTTCCCGCAACCTATTTGAATAAAGAGATAATGGAAAAATTCAAACCACAGTTAAAACAGTATTATTACAATCCCGTAAAGTACAAAACATACCTGGATCAGCTGGGGATTACTTATCCCACGCTGCGCGAAGATCAGAAGCAGGCCATCTTGAAAAAGTGATTTCCATATGATATTTATTCATTGTTCGTACCTTGCGCATTAGGAAATCGGATTTTACCGATTGGGACCAGACGACACTGAAAATGTTCACAGGAATTATTGAAACAACCGGCACCGTAACCAGTCTCGAAAAACAGGGCACCAATGTCATGTACGGGATTACCAGTCCGTTGAGTCATGAGCTTAAAGTCGACCAGAGCGTATCGCATAACGGAGTATGCCTTACCGTGGTACGTGTCTCGGGCGATTCACATTGGGTGGTTGCCGTACAGGAGACGTTGCAGAAATCAAACATAGGTGGCCTCGGTATAACCGATAAAGTAAATATCGAGAGGTGTATGCTCAACAACGGCCGGTTCGACGGGCATATCGTTCAGGGGCATGTAGATCAGACGGGCCTGGTAACTTCCATTGAGGACGTCGGCGGAAGCTGGTTGTTTGATTTTGAATATGATCCGTCTGCAGGGAATGTGACCGTCGAGAAAGGTTCTATTGCGATAAATGGGGTAAGTCTCACGTGTTTTAACTCGAAAACCGGCGGATTCACCGTCGCTATTATCCCATACACCTTTGAAAACACCAATTTCCATCAGTTAAAAAAAGGACAGCGTGTAAATCTTGAATTCGATATCATCGGCAAATATGTGAAGCGGCTGTTAAATAATTAGGATGTTTGAACATTGTTGCGGGGCTTTTGTTATATTCACAATCTAACCCTCAACCATATGCTCGACCAATTAATCAAACTCGTACAACAAAATGCGGGCGATGCCATCGTCAAGAACCAGGCCATCCCGAATCAATTTAACAATGCTGCCATTGAAGATGTGGCGCAACAGATCTTTAGCGGTCTGAAAGGGCAAGTGGGACAGGGCAACCTTCAACAGGTAGCCTCTATGTTTCAGGGCGGCAACAGCAGCGCAATCACCAGCAACCCGATGGTTTCACAAATCATCTCAAATATAGCGGGCAACTTCGCTTCGAAATTTGGCGTATCGCCGCAAGTAGCGCAAAGTATAGCAGCTGGACTTATTCCTCAGGTCATGAATCAATTCGTTAAGAAAACGAATGATCCTAACGACAATGATTTTGATCTTCAGGATATGATGCGCGGGTTCAGTGGGAATAACAACCTTGATATTGGCGATATCCTGGGGAAGGTAGCAGGAGGTTCGTCTCAACAGGGAATGGGCCAGGTTGGCGATATGTTGGGAAAGATGTTCGGAGGAAAATAAATCTACCCGATCGTTGTCAGGATGCTTCTTCACTTCGTGGGGAAGCTTTTCTTTTTTCCAGGGATGCTTGTATCCTGCGGTAGGCGACGAAGGATAGCCAGGCACACAACATCCCGGTTAACGCTCCGGCTATTATGTCGCCCGGGTAATGTACGCCGAGATAGATCCTGGTGTAACTCACCAGCCCTGCCCAAACAAACAACCAGGGGATCCATGTTTTCGATCCGCTGAACAATAGCGTAAGAAATAAAGCTGTACCGAAAGTATTCGCGGCGTGGCTGGATGCAAATCCATACATACCTCCGCGGTATTCGTTTACAATGTGAACAAGCCCGTCCAGCGACGGTTCGTGCGAAGGCCTCGGCCTTTCGAAAAAAGGCTTCATCAGGCTTGTTGTGATCTGGTCCGACAAAACGATCGTAACCCCGATAGCAACAAGAATGGGAATGCTTTTGAGCTGATAGACCTTGACGATCTTCCACAGAATAAGGACGTGAAGGGGAATCCAGAATTCTGTCCTGGAAAGTAACACCATGGTTGTGTCCAGCCATGGCGTGTGATGACTGTTGAAAAACAGGAAAAGTTGTTTGTCAAGTTCGATGAGCTGATCTAACATTACGTGACTTGTAAGGTTGCTCTTTCGTTCTCATGACTGATCCAGTCGAAAGCATCGTCCATCGAAGCAAAGAATCGTTGTGCAGCCCGTAGATTTGTAAGTTCCGACTGGATCCCGGCGAGATATTCAGTTACCACCGGATCTGAAAGATTATCGTGGACAATACAGATTTTTTTCAACCCATGATGAATAGCGAAGGGAAGTATCTCGCTGAACATCCATTTCTGATCTGCTTTTGAAATGGTGCCCTGGCCGGATATATCGGCAATGTAATTAGGTGTGTTATAAGAATGAACAAAATCGAGGCATTTTGTAAAAACAGTTCTGTACTCCGCACTTGTAACCGGTCCCTTCCAGATCACACCTGTGGCATTGATCCGGGCATCGAAAAATATTTCGGCGTGTGACTCCTGATACAGGACCTGCCTGTCGATGTTCGCCGGTTTTTGTAAACGAACGATAAATTTCGCAAAACGGTTTATTTCACTTTCAATTTCCACGCTTCCACCCAATGCTTCACATTGCAGTTTAATGAGGTACAGGCCCAGGCCTTTTCCCTCCGTGTGGAAGTGGAACCTCTTATAAAGTTTAAACAAGCTACCCCGGTTATGATTCAGATCAATACCCAAACCGTTATCGGTAACCTCCAGCACATAAAAACCATTCTCCTCTCTCGTTGTAATTTCTATGACAAGCTGACGCTCGCTGGACCGGTATTTAATAGCATTGCTTAACAGGTTGTACAATATACTGTTCACCATCGGTTTGATGGAGTATATCTGGCTGCATGATTCGATGTTCCTTAATAACAGTACCCGGTGTTCCTCGAATTCCCTCCTGAGCACCTTTATTACGTCATCAACCTCGGAGTCAAGGTCGATCTTCTGACGTATTTTAAAGATGTCGTGCCGAATGTCGATGATCTTGCTAAGGTCCCTGATGATCTGATCCAGGTGTTCCGCCGACGTGGCGATGTATGAAAAAACCTCCTGGTCGTTCTCATCCAGTTTTTCACTGTTGATGAGGTTGATAAGTCCCAGCAAACTGGCGACAGGACCCCTGAGATTGTGGGATACCGTATAGGAAAATTGCCTGAGTTCGTTATTGTGTTTGATAAGCTCGCTGTTCGTTTCCGTAAGGTCGGCATTTCGTTCAACCAGTTCGGATTCAAGCGACTGGTTCCTGCTGAACAGCAATTCACGTTGCCGGTCTATCAGGCGGTTGGCTTCCAGCAATTGCTCCTGGTTGCTCTGAAGCACATCGCTTTGGGCGAGGATCTCGGCGCTTTGGGATTCGATCTCCGAATTTCGTTCAATCAGAACTTCGTTCGCTTTATTAAGGTCATTGATCAGTTCAATATTTTGATCTTCGTTTTTTTCGGATATCCACTTCAGGAAGGCGAGACTTCCGATGAGAATGGCGAAGGTTATGAAGATGACGATATTAGTGAAGTAGTAGTTGATGACTTTTAGTTTGTCCTGCATGTAGGGCACACCGAAAGCCGAATGAAGGGGGTCATGAAAGAGCAGGATAGCCAGGCCTAAAAAAGACGATATGAACAACGCCTTCCTTTCTTTCAGCGAAAAGATCACCCAGGGAATAACACAGCTTCCAAGCATGACGATCCGGAAGGTAAAATAATCCAGTTCTTCCTGCTGGTCGTAATAGACTGATTTGGAATAAATGGAAAGCAGGGTGATGAAAACCGGAGGGCCGAGACTGATCCATACCCGGCTAAGACTGGTGAAGGCGAACCGGTTAAACAGTACCGTAAAAAGTGCAAAGGAGCCGATCACCGGTATTAACAATGTAAGCAGGTTCCAGCCATACCAGATATAGTACAAGGCATCGGTAACGAGGCTCAGGGCAAAAAGGATAAGGCCGATCGAATTTGCCAGCTGGACACCACGTTTAGCCGATGGTGTCGTGGCAGAATCTATTCCCGAAAAGATCAAGGAGCGTACGAATTTCATTGTCGGTTGGAATGCTGGGCTAAACGCAGCAAAGGTAGAAATAATGGCGTGATTTAAGATTGCCGCAGTGTAAGATATGTAGTGTCACACAACGCTTTTTCCGGCTTTTGGCCGGCCCGGCCCCTGTATTCAGTATGGTTTAAATTCACGGGATTTTAGGTTTACCGACATCCAATTTATCGTACATTGTATGTAAACCATTCTTGCCTTATTTGTTTATGGAGAAATTTGATCTGGTAGTGATCGGGGCTGGACCGTCCGGTTACGCGGCGGCCATGAGGTCTCTCGATTTTAAAAAGAAAACACTGTTGATTGAAAAGGATAAAATAGGAGGGGCAGGTGTAACCAACGGGGCGTTGTCGTCTAAAACGTGGTGGGAACTATCCCGGGAAACAGCATCTTTTCGTAAGAATTTAAAGCGCTTTAACATCAAGGTTCCTAGCATAAATTACAAGGAAGTCCAGGAAGAGGTCAGGCATGCCGTAGAGGAACGTAAAGGTATGCTTGAAGAACACCTTCACCTCCTGAAGGACTCGCACTACAACGATCTTCTTACGTTCAAAAAAGGCTCTGCGCGCCTGATCAGCCAGAACGAAATTGAAATCGACACGGGGCTCTTCGAAAAGGAGGTGGTCTGGGCCGACTATGTCGTGCTGGCCACCGGGAGCCGCCCCCGTTACCTGCCTGAACTTCCCATTGATGAAAAGATCGTCATGACCAGCAATGGCATCGAAAACATGGAAGACTTTCCTGAAAGTATGGTGATCGTAGGTGCGGGTGTTATCGGTTGCGAATATGCAACCATATTTTCCGGTTTTGGCAAGACAAAAGTTCACCTGATCGACAAAGGCGCACGCATCCTTCCCTTCGAGGACGAAGATGTGGTGAAGGTCATCGAACGCAACATGGAAAACAATGGTGTATTGATTCACCGGAATTCCAGGTTAATCCGGATGGAAATAAAGCACGGCCGGGTGGAGTATGAACTGGAATACGACGACAATACAAAGGGTACCTTCAACGTCGCGAAAGCGCTTGTTGCAGTCGGACGGACTCCAAACTATGAAGAGCTGTGGGACGATAACGTGGACATCAGTATTTCCAAGAGGGGAATTGAGGATAGCGATACACAGACGAATATTTCAAACATTTATGCCGTCGGAGATATTACCGCCGACATTTCCCTTGTAAACGTGGGGGAGCTGGAAGGCCGCTATGCCGTGGAAAAAATATTCGGAAACCCCTCGCGTAAGCTGATCTACGAAAACATCAGCACTATCATGTTCTTAAACCCCGAAGTTGCAGGCGTTGGTTACAATGAGACCAGCGCAAGAGAAAAGGGCATAGACTACAAGGTTGTGACCCTCGATTACAGCTGCATACCCAGGGCTATTGCAAAAAGGAATACGCAGGGTTTCATTAAACTCCTGGTTACGAATGACGAAGCCATGAAAATCCTGGGTGTAAAGATCATTGGCAACCATGCTTCAAGCGCTATCCAGGCCGTTGCCCTGCTGATTTCCATGGATGAAGGCATTGAGGAACTGGCGGAGTGTGTACACCCGCATCCGTCTATTACGGAGGGTATCCAGGAGTGTGTGAGAATGCTGCTGGGAAAGTCGCTGCTTAAGCCGGGCGCTCTAAAAGGTAAGCTTTCGTGCAGAGCCTGTACAAGCGGCGAATACCAGGATATTAAATTCTGACTCGCGGATCCGTTTCGTTACTTCGTGTGCCTTTTTTTCAGCACTTTTACGACGTCGGAAAGTGTATAACCCTTTGTGGTCAGCAAAACCAGGTAGTGATACATCAGATCGGCGGCTTCGTTCAGGAAGAGGTCTTTGTTGTCGTCTTTGGCTTCGATGACCAGTTCGATGGCTTCTTCGCCGACTTTCTGCGCGATCTTATTAATCCCCGATTCAAAAAGGCTTGCGGTATAGGATCCTTTTACCGGATTCTTTTTCCTGTCCTGAATCACTTCTTCCAGTGACAGGAGATCCCAGTTGTCGTTCTTCCCGCCGAAACACGTATCCGTACCGGTATGACACACAGGTCCTTCCGGGTTCACCGTGATGAGCAATGTATCGTTATCACAATCGATCCTGATATCCACCAGCTCGAGGTAGTTACCAGATGTTTCTCCCTTGGTCCAAAGCCTCTGCTTCGTACGGCTGAAAAATGTTACCCGTTTTTCGCGAAGGGTTTTCTGGTAGGCTTCTTCATTCATGAATCCCAGCATAAGAACGACCTGCGTCCGGGCGTCCTGTACAATGCAGGGAACAAGTCCGTTGAGCTTTGAAAAATCTATATTGAGCGTCTTCATGTATCTTATCGGATGTTGATTTGATTTTTCTTTAAATAATCTTTCAGGTCGGGTATTTTGATTTCACCGAAGTGAAAGATACTGGCTGCCAGTGCTGCGTCGGCTTTCCCGAGTGCGAAGGCATCGATAAAATGTCCCATGTTACCGGCACCACCGGATGCGATTACGGGAATATCCAGGAGATCGTGAAGTTTACTGAGCGGGTCGATTGCGAATCCGTTCTTTGTTCCATCATGATCCATACTGGTGAACAGGATTTCGCCAGCTCCGCGCTCCTGGCCTTCTTTCGCCCATGAAAAGAGCTTTTTGTCGGTGGGCCTTTTCCCTCCGTGCGTATGAACGGTCCAGCCGTTATCGACTTTCCGGGCGTCAATAGCCAGCACGATACATTGCGCGCCGAACGCCTTGGAAAGTTCGTCGATCAAAGCCGGGTTGCGTACGGCTGCAGAGTTGATACTTACCTTGTCGGCTCCCGCTTCCAGCAACGGCGCGACGTCGGCGACGCTACTGATCCCGCCACCCACCGTAAATGGAATGTTTATGTGACGCGCAATGTCTTTCACCAGTGACGCGAACGTCTTACGCTCCTCATTGGTGGCCGAGATATCGAGAAATACAAGTTCGTCTGCGCCCTGCCGGGCATACAACGACCCGAGCTCAACCGGATCACCGGCGTCACGGATGTTAACAAAATTGACGCCTTTAACCGTCCGTCCGTCCTTAATATCCAGGCAGGGAATAATTCGCTTTGTTAACATGCTAGAATTTGCTAAGGTCGTCAAGTGATATTTTCCCTTCATAGATCGCTTTACCGACGATCGCCCCATCCGCACCGATACGCCGGAGTTCTTCGAGGTCTTCCATATTACTGACACCGCCGCTGGCGATAAGGTGAAGTTGAGGGAATGTCAGCAATATCTTTTTGTACAGCTCAATATTCGGTCCTGTCAGCATACCGTCGGTACCGATGTCCGTACAGGTGACATGTTCTATTCCGCGCTGAACATAGTCTTTCAGGAATGTGAGAATATTGATGGATGAATTGTCCTGCCATCCGTTTATCGATATCTCCTCCAGTTTCACGTCGGCGCTTAAAATTATTTTTTCCGCACCGAACTGTTTTATCCAACTGCCAATGATATCCGGCCGCTTGACGGCAATACTCCCCAGGTTTACCTGGCGTATTCCAAGATCCAGCAGCCTGGTAATTTCGTCCTCGGTTTTTATACCTCCCCCAAAGTCGACGCGCAGATTTGTCCTGGAAGTGATCCGTTCCACAACAGTCCAGCTAACAACTTTCCCCGCTTTTGCACCGTCCAGGTCGACGAGGTGTAAATGAGTCAAGCCGGCGTCTTCAAAGGACTTTGCGACATCAACGGGATTTTCATTGTATACCGTTTTAAGGGAATAGTCCCCCTGCTGTAACCTGACGCATTTTCCGTCAATGATATCGATGGCTGGAATGATTCTCATAGTTTTAAAAAGCTTTTAAGTACGAGCTCGCCGGTCGCGGCGGATTTTTCCGGGTGAAACTGTACGGCGTAAAAGTTGTCCTTGTGCATCGCCGAACTAAAGGGATTAATGTATTCCGTGATTGCCGATGTAAAAGAGTTCACCGGTACATAATAACTGTGTACAAAATACGCATACTTGTTTTCGAGTTCCCGGTCCAGCCAGCTGTTGGTCAGGGTCAAATTGTTCCATCCCATGTGAGGTACTTTGAAGTCACCCTCGGGGATAAACCGCTTCACTTTTTCCTGGAAAATGCCCAGGCATTCCGTATCATTTTCCTCCGAATACCCGCACATGAGTTGCATACCCAGGCAAACGCCAAGTAACGGCTGTTTCAACCCTACGATCACCTGGTCCAGTTTCCTTTCCCGAAGGTATTTCATTGTCGTACTGGCTTCGCCCACGCCTGGAAAAATGACTTTATCGGCTTTCCAGATCTCTTCCGGATCATCGGTTATCCGGAAGTTCACGCCGAGCCGCTCGAGGGCGAACGAAACGGACTGAATATTTCCCGCATTATATTTTATGATAACAAGCTGCATATGTCTTTAACCCGTTCAGATAATACCCTTGGTAGTTGGTAATTGATTCCCTTCTTTCTTCACGGCCATTTTTATCGATTTAGCGAACGCCTTGAATATCGCTTCAATCTTATGGTGCTCGTTCGTACCCTCCGCCTTTATATTGACGTTACTTTTGGAGGTATCCGTAAAGGATTTGAAAAAATGATAAAACATTTCCGTGGGCATTTCACCTATTTTTTCCCGTTTGAACGCGGCTTCCCACACCAGCCACGGTCTTCCCCCGAAATCAATAGCCACCTGGGCCAGGCAGTCGTCCATGGGAAGACAAAAGCCATACCGCTCAATACCTCTCTTGTCGCCCAGTGCTTTAAGGAATGCGTCACCCAGGGCGAGTGCTGTATCTTCAATGGTATGGTGCTCATCGATGTGGAGGTCGCCTTTGACCTCGATATTCAAATCCAGGTTTCCATGACGGGAAAGCTGGTCGAGCATATGATCGAAGAATGCAAGTCCCGTTGAAATGGATGATTTCCCAGACCCGTCAAGATTCAGTTCAATTTTAATGTCCGTTTCTTTAGTTGTACGCACAACGGAGGATCTCCTGGCCGGATTGGCAAGCAGCTTATGTATATCGCTCCAGTCGGTGGTTGCCAGGGAACAAAATGAATCAAGGCCTTTCTCCTTCATGGCAGGTAATAGGGAACCATCGTTGATGAGGATGCCGTTGGCACCAAGGTTTTTTGCCAGTTCGATATCGGTCAGGCGGTCGCCGATGACGTAGGAGTTTTTGAGGTCGTATTCCGGAGAAAAATATTCGGTCAGCATTCCTGTCCCGGGTTTTCGGGTAGGCTTGTTTTCGCGTGCAAAAGAGCGGTCTACAAAAATTTTCGCGAACGTGACACCTTCGTTCTCAAAAGCTTTCAAAACTTTATTTTGTGCGGGCCAGAAGGTTTCTTCCGGGAAACTCCCGGTACCGAGTCCATCCTGATTGGTGACCATCACCAACTCAAAAGAAGTCTCTTTTGCAATCCTCGACAACCAGTAGAAAACTCCGGGATAAAATTCCAGTTTTTCAAGACTGTCGATCTGTTCATCCTGTGGTTCAAGGATCAGGGTTCCATCCCTGTCAATAAATAATACTCTCTTCATCGTATTGTGGTTGAATCAATTTCTGGTTGCCGGAACCTGTTGGACCTGGCTACCCGATTTTTTTCAGCTCTTCTATTAATTTTTCATTTTCGTCATTTGTGCCAATGGTGATGCGGAGGCAACCATCGCATAGTGCCACTCTCGACCGGTCACGCACGATTATTCCGAGCTTCATCAGATGCTGATAGGTGGCAAAAGCGTCCTTTATTTTCACGAGCAGGAAATTAGCGTCAGACGGGTAGACTTTTTCCGTGACCGCAAGCGATAATAAACTCGCCTCCATTTTCTTTCGTTGCCTGACGATCTCCGCTACCCAGGTTGTTTTTTGTTCCTCATTGCCCAGTGCCGCCAGTGCCAGTTGTTGTGTCTGGATATTGACGTTATACGGATATTTGATTTTGTTCAGGATACCGATTATTTCCACAGACGCGAAACACATACCGAGGCGTAACCCGGCAAGGCCCCATGCCTTGGAGAAGGTTTGGAGGACGACGAGGTTTGGGTATTTACTCAACTCCGTGACAAAACTTTTTTGCTCGGCGAAGTCGATGTACGCTTCGTCGATGACAACCAGTCCGGGAAAGCCTTCCAGCAACGCGGTAATGTTATCGCGGCTGAGCAGGTTTCCGGTCGGGTTATTCGGACTACAGAGGAAAATTATCTTTGTGGATGGATCGACAGATCTGTTAACAGCTTCCGGATCGAGGTCGAACTCGGGTGTCAGCAGAACTTTCTGAATGTTGACGGCATTTACGTCGGCGCACACTGCGTACATTCCATACGTTGGTTCCGTGATCAGGATCGAATCCTGGTTCGGTTCGCAAAACGCGCGGATGAGCAGGTCGATGGCTTCGTCACTACCGTTTCCCAGGAAGATCTGTTCCGGCCTCACGTTTTTGATCATGCCCAGTTTTTCCTTTACCTTCCACTGTAGCGGATCGGGGTATCGATTAAAGGGAGTAGGGTATGGATTTTCATTTGCATCCAGGAAAACATCCGCCTGTCCTTTGAATTCATCACGCGCCGAGGCGTAAGGCTTCATGCGGAGAATGTTCTTGCGCACAAGTTTGCTGATATCTGTTCGTGTATTTTTTTCTGAGGTCATGTTATGTCGGTTGAAAAATTATTTTTTCAGGCTGTCCAGTCTTACGCGGACGGCCATCTTGTGACCGATGAGTTCCTCTGCTTCGGCCATTTCTTCAACGACCGGGCCCAACGCCCTGATTCCCGCCTCTGTCAGTTGCTGATAAGTAATAAACTTCATGAAACTTTCCAGCGCTACCCCCGCGAATGCCCGGGCATATCCGTTGGTCGGCAGGGTGTGATTTGTTCCGGACGCGTAGTCACCTATGGACTCAGGTGAAAAATTACCGAGGAATACAGAGCCCGCATTTACGATTTCCGCCGACACGGTATCGGTGTCCTTCCGGTTTATGATCAGGTGTTCAGGCGCATATTCGTTTACAAAACTGACTGCTGTTTTTGTATCTTCTATTATGATCACGCGGCTGTTCAACAACGCTTTTTCCGCGATCGCTTTTCGCGGAAGCGAGGCCAGCTGTGCTCCGATTTCCTTTTGGATTGCCGGAAGCAGCGTTTCATTGTTTAAAACCAGGATCACCTGGCTGTCTTCGCCGTGCTCCGCCTGGGATAACAGATCGGCGGCGATAAAAACGGGATTAGCGGATTCGTCAGCCATCACCAGGACCTCCGATGGTCCCGCGGGCATGTCGATCGCCACGCCTTCTTCGGTGATCAATTGCTTGGCTTTTGTTACGTATTGATTACCCGGGCCGAAGATCTTGTAGACCTTATCGATGGTGTGAGTGCCGAAGGCCATGGCCGCAATTGCCTGAGCCCCTCCGACCTTGAATACTTTTGTTACACCCACGAGGCTCGCAGCAAAAAGGATCGCCGGATTGATCGCACCTTTCTTGTCGGGTGGCGAGCAGAGCACAACTTCCCTGCAACCGGCAAGGCGGGCCGGTATTCCCAGCATTAACACGGTGGAGAACAATGGTGCAGAACCACCGGGGATGTAGATTCCCACTTTTTCGATCGGGACTCCTTTTCTCCAGCATGTCACACCGGGCATGGTTTCCACCTTCATGATGTCCCGTTTTTGCGCGGCGTGGAATTTTTCAATATTTCCAGCTGCCGTACGGATCGCCTGCTTCAACGACGGCGACATTAGTTTTTCCGCCGTTACAAATTCTTCTTCCGATACACGCAGCTCCTGAACGTTGACCTTGTCGAATTGCAACGTCAGCTCACGCAAGGCCTCATCGCCCGATTTCCGCACGCGGTTCAGGACATTGCGGACGGAACTTTCGAGGAACTCTAATTCCATTTGCGGACGAAGGGTCAGGGAAGTCCAGGTTTCCTTCGACGGGTTCTTATAAATCTTCATACTTTATCGACTTGTATTAGAAAAAATTACTGGATGCTGAGCGCGTGTACCGCGACTTAGACAATCATTTTTTCGATCGGGATCACCAATATACCTTCTGCCCCGCATGACCTTAACAGGTCTATTTTTTCCCAAAAATCGTTTTCATCCACCACGGAATGAAGGGAACTCCAGCCCGGCCGGCCAAGGGGGATTATCGTCGGGCTTTTCATACCCGGAATAACACTGGTTATTTTCTGAATCGACTCATTCGGACAATTCATGAGAATGTACTTGTTGTTCTTTGCTTTTTTAACGGCCTCGATCCTGAACAGAAGTCTTTCCAGTATTTCCTGTTTTTCAGTTCCGAGTTCCGGATTGGAAATGATCACAGCCTCCGACTGCATCACTATTTCTACTTCTTTCAGGCCATTGCTTAACAAGGTGCTGCCGGTACTGACAAGATCACAAATTGCATCCGCTAATCCTATGCCGGGCGCTATTTCGACCGAACCGCTGATCTCATGAATACCGGCTTTTATTTGGTGTTTCTCCAGAAAATCGGCTACAATATTGGGGTAGGAGGTGGCGATGTTTTTTCCGTCCAGGAACTGGATACCGCTGTAGGTTTCCGACCGGGGAATGGCGATCGAAAGGCGGCACTTGGCAAAATCCAGCCGCTTCACGATCTCGTTTCGCTTTTTCTTTTCGGCAAAAATATTCTCACCGACAATCCCGATGTCCGCGACTTTGTCTTCGACGTACTGGGGGATATCATCGTCCCGAAGAAAAAGAACTTCTACCGGAAAATTCCGGGCCTGGGTCTTGAGCTGGTCCTTGCCATTGCTGAATGAAAGACCACTCTCCCGCAATAAGTCAAGCGACCCTTCCTGCAAGCGTCCTGATTTTTGAATGGCAATTCGAAGTAATGTGTTCATGTTTCCTGTACATTATATGTTAAAACAAAAAAGGCTTGTCACGTGGTGACAAGCCTTTTGAAAATCTTTATGAGATAAATCAAGATATAGCCATGCCACGCACCCCGTGCTTCAGATGATGATGGTGATGGCTGCTCCGGTTGATCATGTCTCTGTTTTGAGGCTGCTAAGAAATCAAATTGTTCCCGTATCTCAAAATTTAGCGTCAATAAAAGTTGAAATATGCAGCAAGTGTATTAAAAAACCACCGTATATCGGATTAACAGTCGTTCGCTTTTTGAATTTGTCATGCCAGCCGGTGCCGTTTTCTTTTACTCCGCTCTTCTCTTTAGCTTCGCCTGGAGTTGAACAAATTCAATACATAACCAGTTAATGCATCTATGCGCGGAATCTTCGGATTGATCGGAATATTAGTGATCTGCTGTGGCGACAGCCGGGAGACAAGACTGCAGCGTTTCCTGCTTCAGAGCAACGATCTCGTGAAAAATCAGAAGGTGGGTCAGGCGGAGTACTACCTGAAGGAAGCTCTTAAGCTGGATTCCTGTTTTGCCGATGCCTGGAATAACCTGGGAACAATCTACTTCAACCAACAGAAATATGCGGAAGCGCTGGATTATTACAGCAGGGCGATAACCTGCCGGCCCAATTACCTGGACGCCTACATGAACCGGGCAAATGCAGCGTATGAGCTCAAGGAATATTTCACTGCACTTAATGATATCGACAAAGTCCTGAAAAAGAAGCCCGACACTGTCGTCGCCTATTTCACGCAGGGACTGGTCTACACCCGCGTGCGTAATTTCGACAAATCGCTCGCTTCGTTTCGAAAAGCGCTGGCACGGAATCCTTCCGACGCACGGATATGGGTCAACATGGGAACGGTCTACTATTATAAAAAACAGTACGACAGTGCGCGCATGAACCTGAACGAAGCCATAAAATTGGATCCGCAGGAGGCAAACACCTACAACGCCCTGGCGATGATTGAAATTGAAGAAGGGGATCTGGATGAAGCCGGGACCTGGTTGACGAAGGCGATGGACCTGAAACCCGATGATGCCTACTTCCTGAATAACCGCGGGTACATCGCTCTGCTGACAAAAGAATTCGAAAAAGCCAGGGAGGATATCGATCAAAGCATCAGCCTTGATCCGTACAACGGTTGGGCTTACCGAAACAAGGGCATCTATTACCTAGAGACCGGGCAAACCGACGATGCCATACGCCTTCTAAAACAGGCAGAAGAAATGGATCCGTTCATCGAAAAGGTACATCTGTACCTGGGCCAGGCTTATCTGAAGACCGGCGACAGGAAAACAGCATGCCGGTATTATCAAAAGGCATTGCAGCAACAGGAAATCAGCAGGGAACAGGCTGACAAACTTTGTTCCTCCGAATGAACATTTCAGATCTTTCCGTCAAATTGAATGCGAGGCTTTCGCAGATGCTTCCGGGCGAGAGTGCGCACGCCGTCCTGCGTGCCGTCTCCGCGGGAGGTGTGATGCCGTCCTTTACGCATAAGCTTCCGCCAAGACCGGGAGGAGTGCTGATCCTGTTGTATCCGGAAGGTGATTCCATTCATTTTCCCCTGATCCTCCGGCAGGAATACCTGGGTGCCCACAGCGGGCAAATAAGCCTGCCGGGCGGGAAATCGGAACCTGGTGAAGATGGTGTCCAGGCGGCATTGCGCGAAGCGGAAGAAGAAATCGGCATCAACAGGGCGAAGCCGGCCGTACTGGGTACATTGACCAGTTTTCATGTGATACCCAGCAATTTTATCATCACCCCGGTTGTAGCCACACTGGACAGTGCGCCAGTGTTCAAACCTGATCCGTATGAAGTCGCAAAGATTTTTTCAGGATCTCTTGACGACCTGGTAAGGGATGATGCTATCCGGGAAAAGGAAATACTCGCCGCAGGCCAATACCGGATGAGAGCACCCCATTTCGAAATAGCGGGAGAGATCGTCTGGGGAGCGACCGCCATGATGCTTAACGAATTCCGAATGATCCTCCGGGAGCTAACCTGACCCTAATTAATTTCAAAGGCCTTCGTTTCGCTGAAAAGCCCGTTCACACATCCAGTTTCCCCGAAACCTTCGCAGCGTACGCTTCGAGCTTCCCGACTTCCTGGTCGATCATCCATAATCCCACGCCTTCTTCACCGATCAGATCGAAAATTTCCACGGCTCTCCGGGCGAGCGTTTCTTCTTCCCGTTGTTCCATCACATACCATTGCAGGAAGTTGAACGTGGCAAAATCCTTGATCTGGAAACACGAATCGACGATACTGTTGATGGATTTTGTGACCTCCAGCTCATGGTCCAATACAGAGACAAATACTTCCCTGAGGCTCTTGAACGAATGTTGTATACCGGATATCTCCGGCTGAAGGGCATGACCGCCCGCCGCATTGATATAACGGAACAGTTTCAGCATGTGCTTTCGCTCTTCTTCCGAGTGTTTATACAAAAACTCGGCAGAGACTTCATAACCCTGCGTGTCACACCAGGATGCCATGGAAAGGTAGGCCGCGGATGACTTTCCTTCCATGACGATCTGCTTGTTCAACAATGCCTCAATCTCTGAAGTGATAGACCGGGTAGGGGTAATGGATTGTTTTTTCATAGCCTTTTTTATGGTGTGACAAGTTAATAAAATCCCCTTTTCAAACCCTTAATTGTATTTGGATTAATTCTAAATAAGAGATATTATTGCGCATTATTTTTTACACATGATACGGTCAAGTCTCCTAGGAATCCTCTTTTTGAGCGCGTTTACAGCATTTTCGCAAGTTTTAACCCGGGAAGACTCCCTGTCCGCCGGACTGATCAGGACCAATAACACCACCGTTTTGTCGGGGTACGGCCAGGTCAAATTTGAGTATGACCTTCGCTATAAAACAGGGACCGCGAACCTGACTAGGAACGTCTTGTTCCTGGGACATAAATTCAATAACAACATCTATTTTTTCTCCGAAATGGAGCTGGAGGATGCCCGGGTGGAAAGTGGCAAACCCGCCGGCGAACTTTCCATGGAGCAATTGTTCCTGAAATTCAACATCAACCGGGATATCTACATTCAGGCGGGTCTGTTCATCCCTCGAATAGGTATCACAAACGAAAATCACCTGCCGACTACATTTAACGGAAACGACCGCCCTTACGTGGAAACGTTTCTGATCCCCGCTACCTGGCGGGAAATAGGGATCGGGTTGTACGGACGCGTGAGATCCGTTCCCGGATTGAATTATTCCTTCGCCGTCATGAACGGACTGAAGTCGGCCACGTTCGTCAACGGTTCCGGTATTGGTGAAGGTAAACAAGGGGGAAGTAATGCAACGGCTTCCAATCTTGCCGTAACCGGATCCCTGCTGTATTATCTGAAGGACTGGCGTTTGCAGGCATCAGGTTACTACGGCGGCAGCGCGGGATTGGTAAAGCGTCAGGCTGACAGCCTGCAACTGGATTCCGGTCCGTTTGGAACACCCGTCGGGCTCGTGGAGGCGAATGCGCAGTACCACAAGAACGGGTTGTCGTTCCGCGCCCTGGCATCGATGGTTAATATCGCCGACGCTTTCGAGATCAACCGGGCCTATGGCAACAACACACCGGGTGTGATGGTTGGAATGTATGGAGAAGTGGGATATAATTTTTACAAGCTCATCGACGCGGCGTCGACTAAAAACCTCACTTTTTTCATTCGTCAGGAGTTTATGGATCTCAACTACAAGATACCAACCAACGGAATCAAGAATGGCACGAACCGGAAGAACTATACGGTGGCAGGTATCACATTCCAGCCGGTCAGTGGTGTGGTCGTAAAGGCCGACTACGTGCTTCGCAAAACCGACGAACGGAATGAAGACCTTATCGTAACTCCGTTTCCACAGCAACTGCCATACTATACGTCAAACGGATTTTTTAACCTTGGGCTGGGATATAGCTTTTGATTCATGAAAACGAGAAGAGAATTTATTAAGGATACCTGCAATGCCTGTCTCGGGACTTCATTCCTGGGATTAACACTCTCGCAACTCTCCGGCTGTGCTTCTCTTCCGGTTTATAAGACCAACCTCCGCCAGCAGACCGTCGAGGTTCCGCTGGCATCTTTCAGCGAATCAAATCTGGTGGTGGTCCGGGATATGCAAACACCCTTTGATATTCTGGTGGTAAAGAAACCAGAGGGGGAATTCACAGCGATATATATGAAATGCTCTCACCGGGAGAATCCGGTGTCGGCCACCAAGACGGGACTGTACTGCGCCGAGCACGGTAGCACGTTTGACCTGGATGGCAACGTAACAAAAGAGCCCGCGCTCCAGCCACTTAAAAAATTCAAGACCCACGTTATCGACAACGCCGTCACTATTGATCTTAACTCCTGATTCCATATCTAAATTAAATAGCATGAAAACAAACCATATAAAATTCCTGTTCGCTTCGGCAGCGCTCCTGTGTTTCAGCAGCTGCGATGATAACGATGGCGGCACACTCGTAAATGAAACCCTGAATTCGGAGATACTCACGAATTTTTCAACGGCACTGCCTCAGGCGACCTATAGCAACCTGGCAGGAAAAACAAGTACATTATACGACCAGGTACTTGCCCTTGAGACAGGTGGCGCTACGGATAATGAATTGGAGGCTTGCCGCACAACATGGAAACAGGCACGCGAATCGTGGGAACAGTCGGAAGCATTTTTATTCGGGCCTGTCTCCACGGACAACATCGATCCAAGGATCGATACATGGCCGGTTAATTTCACAGACCTCGATGCGCAGTTAAACAGCGACGCTGAATTTACGGAAGAATATATCAACGATCTGGAAGATGCCCTCAAGGGATTTCACCCCATAGAATACCTCATTTTCGGCGAGGACGGAGCCAAATCCGCCGCCGAACTTTCTGCCCGCGACATCGAATACCTGAAAGGCCTTGCTCTGAACCTGAAAGTACTGACATCCGACCTCAGCGCCGCCTGGAGCGCCTCCACGTCCGATAATTATCACGTGGCTTTTACGACAGCCGGTGACGGAAGTAGCGTTTACCCCACGCAATTGTCCGCTTTCGAAGAACTCGTCAACGCGATGATCGGTATATGCGACGAAGTGGCAAACGGAAAGATCGATGAAGTATTTATTGCACAGGATCCGTCGCTTGAGGAATCACCCTTCTCGCAAAATTCGATCACGGATTTTACCAACAACATAAAAGGGGTGCAGCAGGTATACGTGAAAAAGGCTTCCGGCGCCAAAGGGCTGGAAGACCTTGTACGACAACACAACCTGCAACTTGACAACGAAGTCAAACTCAAACTCAGCAATGCGATCACCGCGTTGAACAACATTACCGATCCGTTCGGAGAAGCGATACTATCGCAGCCTATCCAGGTTCAGAACGCGGTGGATGCCATCAATGAACTGAAAACTATTCTGGAAGACCAGTTGCTCCCGTTCGTGCAGCAACACGCGAAGTAATCATATTACAGGAAGAAAAGGCAGATGCGAAAGAACCAGGTAATCATTCGGGTTGGAGTTTTAGTCAGTTTGTTGCTGTCCTTTTATTCCTGTGTGGAACCGGAACCCCTGAGTGACGCATCGTACAGCGAATGGTTGTCGGGTGGCTCGCAAACGATCTTCGACAATGGTGCAGGTGCATTCAGTTCCGTGTTTCCCAACCTGGCGGAAGCGCGCGCAGAGGTTCATGAGATCGGAGACATCGCATTTGAACAGACATTTGTCACGGCACCATCGCCTGTGAACCCCGGGCTCGGTCCGATTTACAATAACGTGTCGTGCACATCCTGTCACATCAACGATGGACGAGGTAAGCCTCCCGTTGGTAATGAACAGATCTCGTCCTTGCTGATCCGGTTAAGTATACCGGGGCCGACGAGTATGGCGGACCAAACCCGGTACCCGGTTTTGGCGGCCAGCTTCAGCAACGCGGAGTTTTCGGTTCTTCCCCGGAGGCGCTGGTCAAGATCGTATACACGGATGTTCCGTACCAGTTTGCAGACGGCGAAACTTACACCCTTCGTTCGCCTGCATATACACTTGAAAATCCCTATAAGGCACTGCCTGCTGATCTGATGATTTCTCCGCGTATAGCTCCACCGGTTTTTGGTCTCGGTCTTCTCGAAGCCGTCGCGGATGCCGATATCCTGGCATTAGCCGATGTGGACGATAAAAACGGCGATGGGATTTCAGGTAAGCCCAATTACGCATGGAATGTCGCAGAGGGTAAAAAGACGCTGGGCCGGTTCGGATGGAAAGCAGCGAATCCTTCGATACTGCAGCAATCCGCCGGCGCTTACAACGAAGATATCGGGATCACCAGTTTTATTTTTCCCAACGAAAGTTCTCACGGTCAGGACCAGTACGATGGATTTGACGACGAGTACGAAGTATCAGACAGCATCCTTCACGCGGTGGAATTTTATATCCGTACGTTAGCCGTTCCGGCGCGGCGTAAGGCGGACGATGCAGTGGTGTTGAGCGGAAAGAAGATTTTTATGGATGCGGCATGCGGCTCATGCCATGTACCGAGGTTGAGAACAAAAACAGACGTTTCGTTTCCTGAAATTTCCAATCAGGTCATCTATCCGTATACCGACATGCTCGTGCACGATATGGGTCCTGACCTGGCGGACAACCGCCCGGACAATGACGCAGACGGTCAGGAATGGAGGACAGCACCTTTGTGGGGAATCGGCCTGACCAAAGTTGTTAACGGGCATCAGAACTTTCTTCACGATGGCCGGGCGAGAACATTGATGGAGGCTATTATGTGGCATGGTGGCGAAGCGGCGCAATCAAAAGAATTTGTCAGGAACCTTTCGAAGGCTGAGCGTGATGCGCTGATCAAATTCTTAGAATCGTTGTGATGCTGAAGGTACTACTTGCCGATAACCAAGCGCTCACACTGGCCGGACTCGTCAGCATCCTCAGCGGGAAAGAGGATATCAGCATTGTGGGTCAGGTTACCTATCGCGAAGAGCTCGCTCCGCAACTGGAGCGGCACAAGCCGGACCTGCTGATCGTCGATTACGATATTCCGGGATACATCACCAAGTCCGACCTTTCCGACGCCAGGGAAATTTCACCCGCGACTCGGCAACTGGTGATTTCGTCGGACAACAACAAAACGAATATTCTTGAAGTACTTCAGTCGGGTGTGATCGGTTACCTCACGAAAGAATGCAGCCGTGAAGAGATCCTGATGGCTACCTACGCTGTTGCCCGCGGGGAAAAGTTCTTTTGCCATAAGATCCTGAACATCATCATGGAAAAGCATTTCAGTCCGGAAGTTACGGTCGCTTCGCCGACTGTTCTGACAGCCCGGGAAACGGAGATCCTCGCCCTTCTCGCCTCCGGCTACTCGACGCAAAAAGTCGCGGATGAATTGCACTTAAGTCCCCATACGGTACATACACATCGCAAAAGCATCATCCGGAAACTGAATATCAAATCGCCCACGGAGTTTGTGATTTATGCGCTGGACTTCGGTTTGATCAAACCTAAATAACGTTCACCACAACTGGAGATCACGTTAAAACCGCATTACGTCAAACAAGCGGCGATGTGTTCCGGATATTTTGTAAGTTGGTCTGTACCATCGCAAAAGTTATGAAATCACAATCCACCTCCTTCGTTCTACTTCTGTTCGTGCTTATCGTGCTGGTGGCTGCATCGGCGCCGTATCAGAACTCCTTTGATAAGATCACTGTCCGCGAATTCGAGATGGTGGATGAAAACGGGAAAAAGCGCGCATCTATAAAAATTGAACCTGAAGGTGAGATTGTTTTCAGGATGATGGATGAGAGCGGAGCTATCAGGGTGAAGATCAGCGGAGGAGAAGATGGGTCCGGGTTGGTTTTGCTGAACGGTAGTACGGATCCCGGTATTCATGCCATGGTAAAAAAGAGCGCGACCACGCTTACGGTAACCGGGCCTGACGGGAAGAAAAGAGAATATTAAACCGCTTTTTCGTCGACAAGAACTTACGGAACGAATAGCCGATCCACCCCCGGCTACCTTTTAAAGGGTAACTTGTCTACCCTGGGTGGTATCCTTCCTTCGCCCTGATGAGGTATTAAAAAATGACACGCAAAGGCGATTGACGCCGGTAATACCTTGATTATACTTTTGTTCGAAATAAATCGAACAGCAAGTGAAAAGAATAATCCTGTTACCGCTGATCATCAGTCTTACCTGTTACACGAATACGGTAAATGCGCAGCAGCGTATTATTACGGCCGGAAGTGCTATCACTGAAACCGTATGTGCCCTGGGTGATTGCGATCAGATCATCGCATCAGACCGTACCAGTTTATATCCTGCGCGCATCCAACAACTTCCTTCAATCGGATACCGAAGCGGCATCAGCGCCGAAGGTATTTTAAGCCTCAAGCCCACGCTTATCATCGCCGAAAAAGACTACGTGGAGGATGCAGTCCTGTCCCACCTTACTTCCGCAGGTGTTAAACTGGTCATCGTGGAGCGTAAGCTGAATTTTGCGGACACAAAGAAATTTATTACACAGATTTCGGCGGCCCTTGGCAGGGAAGCGGAAGGGAAGAAACTGATAGCTGAAAATGAGAATGCGCTGGCGGAAGCTAATGAGCTGCTGAAGCGTACGACAACAAAACCAAAAGTACTCTGTATCTATAACCGGGGCACTGCAACGGTAAGCCTGGCAGGCAAGGAAACATTCGGAGAGATCATAAACTATGTGGGAGCGATCAATGCCTATGCGGATGTCTCCGGGTATAAACCGTTGAACACAGAGGCACTGATCGCGGCCAATCCCGATTACCTGGTAATGGTATCCACAGGGTTCGAGAGTATGGGAGGTATGGAAGGTGTATTAAAACTTCCGGGTGTCTCGCAAACCACGGCCGGTAAGAAGAAACAGATTGTTGCGATCGATAGCCTGCGCCTGACCAACTTCGGGCCCCGCTTTGGTGAAACCGTAAAAGAACTGGTGATGTTGCTGCATCCGGAATTGAAAGGTAAATAGATGAGCGCGGTAACGGTCCAGTATTACAATAGAAATGCCGTGGTGATCGCAGGCCTCGGACTATGCCTGGTGGTGACTATCCTCTTTTCGTTATCCGTAGGAGCGGTATATATTCCCATAAACGACGTCGCGGTTATCCTTCTTCAGAAGCTTGGATTTTTCACCGACCGTGAATCATCGGGAATGCACGAGCTGGTGATGACCAGTATCCGTATTCCCCGGATTCTGATGACCGCGTTGATCGGTGCCACATTAGGCATAAGCGGAGCGGCGCTGCAGGGATTGTTCAGAAATCCCCTGGTAGAACCCAGTCTCATCGGCGTATCGGGTGGGTCCGCTGCCGGTGTGGTCATCGTGATCGTATTTGGCAGTTCTCTTGCGCTCCCGGCATCCGGACTATTATACAATTCACTACTGCCTTCGGTCGCTTTTGCCGGTGGACTTCTGGCAACCCTGATCGTACTGAAGCTCAGCACGCAGATGGGCAGAACGAATATTGCCGTGTTGGTTCTCGTCGGTGTGGCGCTGAATGCGCTGGCCGGCGCGATTATAGGCCTGGCGATTTTTTACGCGGATGAAAACCAGCTTCGAACGTTCACCTTCTGGACACTGGGAGACCTCGGTGGAGCGACATGGGATAAATTACTCATTGCCGGTCCTGTGCTCGTATTTTCTTCAGCGGCACTCCTGCTGTTTGCGCCATCCTTGAACGCACTGGCCCTCGGCGAAGCCGAAGCTTTTCACATGGGTGTGAACGTCGAACGGACGAAACGCCGGATCGTCTTTTTCAGTGCCCTTGGCGTTGGTGTCAGCGTGTCTCTTGCCGGTATGATCGGTTTCGTCGGCTTGGTTATCCCACACCTGGTCAGGGTATTGTTCCATGCCGACAACAAACTCGTCCTGCCGGCATCGGTTCTGGGCGGAGCCTGGCTTCTCATCATGAGCGATATAGTGGCCAGGACTGTCGTACAGCCTGCGGAACTACCTATCGGAGTTGTCACAGCATTGATCGGTGCGCCGTTTTTTATCGGCCTGCTGTTGAAAGCCAAACTTAAGAATGAATTATAATGTACGAAGCGTCGAACATATCGTATCGAATACGCGGCCGGGCCATCCTCGACAATGTGCATCTGACGCTGGTACCCGGTTCGTTCACCGCGGTGGTCGGCCCGAACGGTGCCGGGAAAAGTTCACTGCTGCGAACCCTCGCCTTTGAGAATCATCTTTTTCAGGGCGATGTTTCCGTTAACGGTAGGCCTGTACGATCATATGCCCCGCGGGAGTTGTCCCTGGTGCGCGCTGTTCTCCCGCAACACTCGCAGGTACAGTTCTCATTTTCAGCGGAGCAGATCATACTTCTCGGACGACATCCTCATCGCACAACCCGTACCGAAAACCTGAAGGTGGCGGAAGAGGTGATGGACCTGACGAACGTCGGTCAATTCAGGGAGCGCAACTATCATACCCTCTCGGGTGGTGAGCGGCAACGCGTGCAACTGGCCCGTGTGCTGGCGCAGGTATGGGACGACACGGTGTATCCCAGGTACCTTCTGGTGGACGAGCCGACCTCCAGTCTTGACATAGCCCAGCAACAAATGATATTCAGCCTCGCCCGCCAGGTCTGTAACCGGAATATCGGTGTAATGGCGATCGTTCATGACCTCAACCAGGCCGTGCAGTTTGCGGATCATCTTTATTTTATGCGCGACGGTAAAATTACCGCTGCCGGTGCGGCGCGGAAAGTATTTACAAAATCGAATATAGAAGACGCTTTTTGTTGTCATGTGAACGTGTACCACGACCCTTGCAACAACTGCCCCTATATCGTCCCCGCACCGGCGGCAGATCGTAACGTCAGCACCTTCAAATACAACATCATAGACTAACACGATAATCAACCATAATTATGCATACACTACTTGAAAGTAAATCATCTGTTCTTCGCGACGCCTGGAAAGGAATCCAGCAAGCGAAACCCGGAATACGGATCCGTGAAGCGGCAAAGGAACTCGGAGCCAGCGAAGCTGAGCTATTGGCCACTATGACCGGCGATCAGGTCGTACGTCTCGAGGGGCCGTGGCCTGAATTATTGAATAGCTTTAAAAACCTTGGCCGGGTCATGTCGCTAACCCGAAACGACGGGTGTATTCTGGAACACAAAGGTACTTTTCAAAAAATCGATCACATCGGAAGCGGATCTCACGCAATGGCTACTGTAATTGGCCCTGTTGAAACCCGGGTATTCTTTCATGCCTGGCGATTCGCCTTTGCGGTAACAGAAGAAAAATCAGACCGTGTCTTGAAGAGCATCCAGGTATTCGACAGGTCGGGTGAAGCCATCACAAAAATCTACCTCCAGGAAAGGAGCGATGAACCGGCGTATCACAACATCGTTAAGGATTTTCGCTCGGCTGATCAGAGCCCTGACCTGGACATTCAACCCTATCCGAAAGAGGAATACACGGCGCTCGCTGACAAGGACGCATTCCTGAACGACTGGGCCCAATTACTGGATACCCATGATTTCTTCGGGCTTCTGAAAAAACACAAGGTCTCTCGCTATGACGCGATCGAACTGGCGGAAGGAAGGTTTACATATCCCGTCGATCCTTCCGTTACGCCCCAGCGTATCCTTGAACTTGCATCTTCCGAAAAACTCCCCATTATGATCTTCGCCGGTAATCGCGGTAACCTCCAGATCCACCAGGGAAAAGTCCGGACGATCCGTGTGTTGGATCGTGGACATGCCGGGCCGGAGAGGTGGGTGAATGTTCTGGATCCGGATTTCAATATGCATTTGAAACAAAACAATGTACACACTGCCTGGGTTGTTAAAAAACCCACATCCCATGGGGAAGTCACTTCGGTAGAACTTTTTGACCGGGATAAAAACCTGGTGGTACAGTTTTTCGGTCGCCGTAAACCCGGAATTCCCGAACTGGATGGATGGAAAAAACTGGTGAATGATCTGCCGCGGCGATGAATGTACACCTTTCCTTCCGGATCTTCCTGGGAACATTGCTCGTTTCGTCAGCCCTTCCGTTCTGCGCACGGGGTCAGGATACCCTGGCCACACAACACCTGCAGGAAGTAGTGGTGACGGCTACACGCAGCGAACGCGCGCTGGCGGAGTTGCCGGTACCTGTTACCGTCATACCAGGCCAGCAAATCAAAAGTATGGGTTCACTCCGGCTCAGTGAAGTATTGGGTGAACAAACGGGACTCGCGATTATCAGCGATCACGGGACGGGGATTCAGATGCAGGGATTCAGCCCCGAGTACACGTTGATCCTCGTGGATGGCGAGCCGCTTATCGGCAGAACTTCCGGAACACTGGAACTCAATCGTATAGCCGTCGGCAACATCAAACAAATTGAGATCATGAAGGGGCCCAGTTCAGGCCTGTACGGATCGGAGGCGCTGGCAGGAGTCGTCAATATTATAACGGAAAGACCCAACGGTACGAGTGGAGCACTTTCTTCCCGCTACGGAACGAATAATACATTCGATGCCGCCGGTACCGTCAACTATCAGCGGAATGAACTGGGAGTCTATGGATTTGTCAACCGGTACCACACAGACGGTTACGATCTGTCACCGGACACGGAAGGAAATACGGTTAGTCCCTTTACCAATTACACGTTTCAGACACGCGTTACCTGGGACGTTTCAACCCGGACAAAATTTTCGTTCTCAGGACGATCCTTCCGCGAAGATCAGGAAAGTGTGACGAACCTGGGAACGCAAGACAACCCGGTTTTATTGGACGGAACGGGAACTGTTAAGGACTGGAACCTGAACCCGGTGGTGACGCATAATTTTTCCGGTAAACTGAAGACGACGTTTCGCTTTTACGGGTCATCGTACGGTACGAATTCGAAGCTCTCTTACCAGGACGACGGATCACTATATGATGAAAGCTATTTCGATCAGGTCTTCGTTCGTCCGGAGATACAGGCAGAATATTTCTTTAACTCCAGGAACACCGTTACAGCTGGTGCCGGAAGAATCTGGGAGAGCGTCGAAGCCACACGCTATGACGACAAGATAAAATACCAGACAAGTTATGCCTACGCTCAATATGAATGGCAGCCGTTGAAGAAACTTAACCTGCTGGCCGGCGGGCGTTACGACGACCATAGTGCGTATGGCGCGCAGTTGAGCCCGAAGTTCGCCCTTCAATACGATGTACTTTCGTGGCTGTCCGTCCGGGGTTCGTTTGGTGTCGGCTTTAAGGCCCCCGATTTCCGGCAGCTTTACCTGAACTTTACGAACTCCACGGTCGGGTATTCCGTCTTTGGATCAAAAGCGCTCGCTGCCGGGATTCAGCAGCTGGAAGAACAGGGAGAGATCGATGAAATTTTGGCCGACCCGTCAACCTTCGGCGACATCAAAGCGGAAACGTCCTCCGCCTATAATGTAGGTGTAAAAATTCAGCCCGGTAAAAGAACAACGGCCCAGGTCAACATTTTCCGTAACGACATCAAAGATCTTATCGATACCAAAGCCGTGGCCAGGAAGACCAACGGACAGCAGGTGTTCAGTTACTACAACATTGCCGAAGTCTTTACGCAGGGGATCGAAGCAGACGTCAATCATGTTGTTTCCCGCGACCTGAATGTGTCATTGGGATATCAGTTCCTCCTGGCGAAAGACAAAGCGGTGGTGGATCAGCTTGAAGCGGGCAATGTATATGCCCGTGACCCCGCGACCAATGCGACCCGCCGGGTGAGCCCGGATCAATACGGTGGCCTTTTTAACCGGTCCAGACACATGGCGAATGCCAGGTTGTTTTATGAAAACAAGAACAACGGATGGTCGTCCAGTCTCCGGGTGATCTACCGGGGCCGATACGGTTTCGCGGATTCCAACAACAATGTTATTCTCGACTCGGACAACGAATATGTCGACGGCTATATCACGTGCAACCTCACCGTGGCGAAGACCTTCCGAAAGCTCTTCACTTTACAGGCGGGCTGTGACAACCTGTTCGGCTACCGTGATGAAAGCCATATCCCATCGCTCGCGGGAAGGCTGATATGGGCACGCCTGGCGTTCACGATTACAAAAGAAAAAAACACTTTAGTTAAATAAATCAAGTCAACCTATAAACAATAATAAAAATGAAATACCTGTCGAAAATGAATGCCATGTTACTGCTTTTTGCTGTCGTAATTTTTACCGGATGTGACGAAGACGATGAAGCGCCCGTCGTTCAGCTGGAAGCAACAGAAGTAGCGGACCTTAATTCGGTAAGTACGCAGAATTATACCCTCTTTAGTTTTGCCGAAAACGGTACGATCCTGAATGCTGATAGCGCATCGCTGAAGTGGGATATCGGCTTCCGCGGAACCACCATCATTTTGAACGGAGGAACGAGTGGTCCGGGGAATGCATCGGGCCAGATCGTCGATGGAATTTTTGATGAACTGACGGAAGCTCCGGGGACCGGGTATACCCAGGATACGGACGCTGCGAAAGCAATCGTCGGAAGCGGAGGATGGTATACTTATACGGGAACTTCGTCGGTTCCGAATCACGCCATTCTGCCGAACGCAGGTAAAGTGCTCATGTTGAAGACAGCTGACGAAAAGTTCGTAAAGGTTGAAATCCTCAGCTATTACCAAGGCAATCCGTCCACGACAACGGAAACATTTGCAGACCTGGCGACACGACCTGCTTCCCGGTATTACACGTTCCGGTTCATCTATCAGCCCGACGGCACCAATAACCTGGAGACTACACGGTAGCCCCGATAAATCAAACCGCCAAACACATGCACGAAGATTCGTCCTTCCATATACTGGCCGAGTGTGACAACGGATATATCGGCGTATGCGAATGCTGCCGCGAGTTCAACTTCGTATATAAAAACATTCTCCTGGCTTTTACGGAAGATGAACTGGTCCGGTTCTGCCAGTGGCTGATCACGTACAGGTATCATAACGATACTTTTCTTCCGCTCGCGCACGGAAAAACGAGAGTTTATAAAAGTCCCCTCAACAACCTGTTCATCGCCTTTCATGAAACGGAACTGGATGAGGTCGGCCTGCTTTTTTCGCAAACACAAATCATGCTGGAAGCCCGCGGCGTACTCGGTACTCAGGGAAGCGCTTCCTGAAATGTATTTATCCTAGTCTGTACAGGGTATGGTATACCCTCAAGAGGGTAGTTAAAAATTCACCGGCAGAGGCGATTGCCGTGCAAAATGCCTCTGCCTTACTTTGTCATTTAAAATCATTCTAAATAAGGTTCAGATGAATAATTTATATCCATTAATAAATAGAAAAAGGGCATTTCTCACTGTGGCCGTTCTCCTCTGGGGAACGATGCTCATGGCACAGCCAGGGACAATCAGCGGTACGATCAGTACAGCCGACGGTAAGCCGGCGGAATACGTCAATCTCTCCCTCAAAGGTACCGGTAAAGGGGCGACCAGCGATGTTCAGGGCAAGTTCGAGATCAGAAAAGTTGCTCCCGGGAGTTACGTTCTGCTTGCGAGTTTTGTAGGTTTCAACCCCATCGAAAGGGATGTTGAAATCCGGAGCGGTGAAGTCACCACCGTGGAATTTGTGCTGAACGAAACATCGGAACAACTGTCCGAGATCGTTGTCAGCGGAGACCGCGACGGATACAAAGCCGACGCCCCTTCTTCAACACTTCGCCTTCAAACGCCTCTCCTGGAGACACCACAGAATATCCAGATTGTTACCAGGGATATTTTGCGGGACCAGCAAGTCATCAGCATGAGCGACGGCCTGATCCGCAATGTGAGCGGCGCGGTCAGAATGGAACACTGGGGCGATCTTTATGCCAACATAACAGCACGCGGATCCCAGATCCAGGCGTTTCGAAACGGCTTTAACGTTGTGAACTCATACTGGGGGCCTCTTACGGAAGATATGAGCTTCGTCGACCACATTGAATTTGTAAAAGGACCCGCAGGCTTCATGCTCGCTAACGGTGATCCCAGTGGTCTATATAATGTGGTAACGAAGAAACCAACGGGCCAGGATAAAGGCGAAGTCTCGTTTACCATGGGCAGCTTTGACCTGTACCGCGCAACGCTTGACCTGGACGGCAAGCTTACTAGGAATGGCAAGCTGTTATACCGTTTAAACCTTTCCAGTCAGACTAAAAAATCCCACCGGGCGAACGAATTCAACAACCGTTACGTGATTGCACCGGTGCTTTCCTACCAGTTGGATGACAAAACAAAACTCACATTCGAATATACCTACCAGCGGGCCAAGATGAGCGATGTCGGATCCTTTTATGTGTTTTCCACAGCCGGTTATGCCACGCTGCCCCGTAACTTCACATCTCTTCCGGCGGGAATGCCCGCTACAACAATCGATGACCATAGTTTTCTCGTAAATATCCAGCATGATTTAAACGATGACTGGAAAATTACAGGTCAGCTGGCCCGTTTTAATTATTTGCAACAGGGAAGTTCCATGTGGCCGGCCGTTGTAAATCCGGATGGCACGATGCTGAGAGCCACGAGCAGCTGGGACGCAAAAAGCAATATGACGATGGGACAGGTGTTCATCAACGGCGACATTACGACGGGATCCGTACGTCAGCGGATACTGGGTGGAATAGATGTAGCTAACAAGGAATACTTTGCGGATTGGGGCCAGTACCACATGCTTGATTCTGTCGGGGCGGAATTCAATACATTGAACCCCAACTACGGAACTCCCGTGAACGGATATCCGCAATTTGACTTCAGCACACCGATCGAGGGAAGAGCGCAGGCTATTGGCGGCTTGATGGATCAACGTTATACCGGTGTATACATACAGGATGAACTGGGTTTTATGGACAACCGGGTACGGGTTACCCTGGCGGGACGATATACCTATGTGAAGCAATCCGAATGGGGAGGGGAAGCGAAGACCGGAAAACACTTTACGCCACGCGTCGGAGTCAGCGTGTCGGTGAACAGTCAGACATCAGCCTATGCGTTGTATGACCAGGCCTTTATACCGCAGGCCGGCCGGTTATCTAATGGAGACGATGTGCAGCCGATTACCGGAAACAATATGGAGATCGGCCTAAAACGCGACTGGGGAAATGGCAAATGGAACAGCACCTTGTCCGTATACCGTATCTTGAAAAACAACGAACTGGTTACTGATCCCAATAGTCCGCCTTCTTCCGGCCTGAGCATTGAGCTGGGGCAAAAAAGATCACAAGGCATTGAGTTCGACCTTCGTGGAACAATTTTCACCGGATTTAACCTGATCGCGAACTATGCATACACCGACTCCAGGGTTACGGAAGTGGCAGAAGGTATAACGGATGTCGAAGAGGGTGATGTCATACCGGGCTATGCCAAACACACAGCGAATACATGGCTGAACTATAAAATTCAAAACGGCTTGCTGAAAGGCACGGGGTTTTCCGCGGGATTCTCTTATCTGGCGGGACGGGAAACCTACTGGGATCCATCTCCGGACCCGGATCAAAATCTGCCCAGCTATTTCAAACTGGATGCCGGTGTATTCTGGGAAAAAGACAACCTGAGGCTCACAGCCAATGTATTTAATGTCCTCGATGAATACCTGTACAGCGGTTCTTATTATTCATGGCTGAATGCGTATTACTGGCAGTCAGATCCTCCCCGGAATGTCAGGTTCAGCATCAGTTACAAGTTTTAAATGAAATTGATGACCCTGAAAAAGATCATTGGAAAAATTCACCTCTGGCTCGGACTATCGTCCGGGCTAGTGGTTTTTATCATATCCGTTACCGGGTGCATCTATGCATTTCAATCCGAAATCCGGGATCTTACGCAGCCCTACCGGTTTGTCGAATACCAGGACAAACCCGTGCTGATGCCTTCCCGGCTGAAGGAAATAGCGGAAAATGAATTGCCGGGAAAAAAAATTCACGGTGTGCTGTACCCGAAGCCCGGGCAAGCCGCGCAGGTCAGCTTTTATGATTTTGATCCCGAGTACTACTACATCACCTACCTCGATCCGTATACCGGGGAAGTGCTGAAAGTAAAGGATGAGAATGCCGATTTCTTCCGTATTGTGCTCATGGGGCATTTTTACCTTTGGCTGCCCCCTGCGATTGGGCAGCCCGTTGTAGCCACTGCCACATTGATCTTTTTGATGATGCTCATCAGCGGGATTGTTCTCTGGTGGCCGAAAAACAAAAAGGCCGCCAAACAGCGGTTCTCTGTCAAATGGAGTGCACGCTGGAGACGTAAGAATTACGACCTCCACAATGTACTGGGATTTTACATCACCTGGGTGGCCATTATCCTGGCCGTTACAGGACTGGTATGGGGATTCCAATGGTTTGCACAAGGCCTCTACAAGGTGGCTGGCGGTGAAAAGTCATTGGTTTACGCCGAACCGGAATCGGATACTACACAGATTATGGAAAGCGATATTCCGGCGATCGACCGGTTGTACGTCAGGCTGAGAGCGGAAAACCTCCTGGCAGAGGCGATCGAAGTGCATGCGCCGGCAACAAAATCTTCAGCCATTGAAGTAAGCATCAACTCCGACAGCAAAACCTACTGGAAAACGGATTACCGCTATTTCGACCAATACACACTCGCGGAAGTGGGGGTAGATCACATTTACGGCCGGTCCGCCGATGCCGGAATGGCCGATAACCTCATTCGTATGAATTACGATATTCATACCGGAGCAATCATCGGTTTACCTGGAAAAATTCTGGCGTTTTTTGCAAGTCTGATCGCGGCGTCGTTACCGGTGACGGGCTTTTATATCTGGTGGGGCAGAAAAAATAAAAAGAAATCCGAAAACCATCTTAAAAAAAACGTACTCCGCAAGGTACCTTCCCTTCGTATGCCTGTGCATAGTGAAAGTTAATATTTACATTTGACCGTCACTGCCGGTATCGGTGTGTTTTATCTGGCTCTCATGGATTCTCTAAAAATATTCCGCGCCGTCAGCCTCGCAGAGGGAATTTCCCTGCTGGTGTTGTTATTCGTTGCCATGCCCTTGAAGTACATCCTTGAAATTCCCCTTGCCGTAAAGGTCGTCGGCTGGATGCATGGCCTCTTGTTCATCCTCTATGCGGCGTTGTTGTTAATTGTCTGGATCAACCGCCGCTGGACGTTCCTGTTCGCCGCCGGTGCTTTCGCCGCTTCACTAATTCCCTTTGGTACCTTTGTTCTGGACAGGCAGATCCGGAAAAAGGAAGCCCTCGCGTCCTGATCCGAATGGGAGATTGTGCGTGATTGACGTGATCCCCTTTCCGGCGGTATTTCCAATCCCTGAACTTTTAAATAAGTTTACCACATACCGTCATCCGCTTATTACTTATGGAAACCACGCAGAAAAAATCGCTCCCCATTGCTGTCCTGTTTTTATTTGCCTACTCACTTTCAATCGGCCAGATCATGCCCCTTACCTCTGAACCGGATGGAGGGAACAAAAAAGCATCTGTGTCTGAACAGATCGGTATCGTAAAAATCGCCATCTCTTACAGCAGGCCCGGGGTAAAGGGCAGGGAGGGTAAGATCTGGAACACCCCGGTCGCTCACTATGGATTCGTCGATCAGGGACACGGAACAAGTACATCCGCTCCCTGGCGGGCAGGGGCAAACGAGAACACGACGATGTCATTTTCTCATCCTGTGAAAGTGGAAGGCCGCGATCTGCCGGCCGGCACCTATGGTTTTTTTATCAGCCTCGGCGAGGAGGAAAGTACACTGGTTTTTTCGAAAGTATCGAACTCATGGGGAAGCTTCTATTATGATCCCGCGGAAGACGCGTTACGCGTTGTCGTCAAAAACAAGGCGCTTGAAAAAAGCGTGGAGTGGCTGAAGTACGAATTCATCGAACAGACGGATAACTCCGCGACTATCGCGATGTCGTGGGAAAGGCGAATGATTCCGTTTAAAGTGGAAGCCGACACGAAGGCGTTGCAGATTGCCGCCTTTAAGAATGATTTCAGGACAACACGTCCATACTATGATTACATTCAGGCAGCTAACTATTGTATCGAGAACGATATCGAACTGGAGCAGGCGCTCGCCTGGATGGACAGGGCTATCTACTTTCGGATAATGGGGGAGAAGAATTTCCGGACGCTGAGTACCAAAGCGGCGGTGCTTATGAAGATGAACCGGCTAGACGAAGCCAAAAAAGTAATGGAAGAGGCAGTGCCGATGGGTACGATGCTGGATGTTCATTATTACGGCCGTACACTTTTGAGCGCGAAACAAGTGGACGAGGCGTTTAAGGTTTATAAGGCAAACTTTGAAAAGTATCCGAATGAGTTTACCACGAACGTAGGAATGGGAAGAGTCTATTCGGCCATGGGTAACTACAAAAAAGCCCTCACCTATATGAAGGCGGCGCTTAACCAGGCGCCCAATGATTACAATAAAAACAATGTTGCCACGATGATCAAAAAGCTGGAAGAAGGTAAAGATGTAAACTGAGGAGCGGACTTTGATTTTTAACGCGACGGTCGCGGTGAGGATTTGTTAATGTTTTTTTGTGTTGAGCGGATTTCCATACCTTTGCGGGTAACTCCAGTTGTAAAATCTATTAAACCTGTTTTGGTTAATGAATCTAAAATTAGCGTTCACACCCGTCTTCCTTTGTATTTTCTTTTTTGCAACAGCTCAACAAAATCTTCAGCCTGGACTTGTCGTAACCGCCTCAGGCGATACACTGAGAGGTTTTATCGATTATAAAGAATGGCACAGAAATCCATCGACGGTTTCATTCAGCGCGACCGAGGTTTCGCCGGCGAAGACATATTCCCACAAGGAGATAGTTTATTTTGAAGTTGACGGGAGAGAAACGTATTATTTGTACAGAGTCCGGATCAGCATGGATACACGCGTGCTGTCCTATCTTCCGGAAAAGAAAGACACCACGAACCGGATGGAGGCTGTATTCCTGAGATTGGTTTATGCGGGTCGTGATATCAGGTTATTTTCATTTAATGATGAATCGAAGCTGAGGTGGTATGTCATGGAGACCGGGAAGGACAAACCGGAGGAATTGTTAAATAGCGTATACCGAAACGGTTCAGTGGTCTTTAACGAGCGTGAGTTCCGCGTGCAGCTGAAAAGAATGGCTTCACATTACGCGCCGGATGATGCGGAACTCGGACGTATAATCGACAGGTCGAACTATGGAAAAAAATCCATACTCAACATCTGTGAGAGGATAAGCGGGCCGGCAGTCGCAGGATCCACGAGCGGAGAAAATTCTCCCCTCCGTTTTTTTGGTGGTATAGGATTGAGCCACAATGTTGTAAGTTTCTCCGGGGCCAGCCGCTACACCGGGAGCAATGGGTCAAACCTTTCACCGCTCATCGGCGGCGGACTTGACATACACATTGTTCCCGCCGTTGGACGGTTATACATTAGGAATACGGTAACTTTTACCACCACGAATGCTGAATTCGCTTCTGACGGATACAGCCTTGAATTGAAGCAACTGAATTTTGCTCTTCATTCTCAACTCCATTATAATTTTTATAACACGCCGCAATTCAAGTGGTTTGGTGGCGCCGGTGCCGGAGTGAACATATCCACGTATCCGGAAAACACGCAGGTCGGAGAGTTTGGTACGGTCACGGAAGATTTTCTGAAGACAGAGAAATTCTGGATTAACATGACAATTCAATCCGGCGTATCGGTGAAGAATATTGAAATATCCCTGGGTTATTTCCCAAAGAGTGATATCACGCAATATCTCGGCTTCGGCGTCAAAAGCTCATCGTGGCAACTTCGGCTCAACTATTTATTTAATAAGCGTACCGGAAAATGATTAAAAAGCAAAAAGCCCCGAATAAGGGCTCTTTGTTTTTTTTATTTTACGTTGCAACGAGCCATCAGGGGCACGTTGTTGCCTGATTACTTTTTCTTTTTAGCAGCCTTTTTAATTGACTTTTTAACCACTTTTTTGGCCACCACTTTTTTAGCCGCAGCTTTTTTGGCTACCACTTTTTTAGCGGCCTTTTTTGGCGTGGTTTTCTTCACCACTTTTTTCACGGCTACTTTTTTCAGGACTTTCCCGACTGCTTTTTTCGCGACCTTCTTTTTAGCGGGCGCTTTAGCGGCAATTTTTTTCACCGCTTTCTTAACGGCTTTTTTAGGAGCGGTCTTCTTAGCTGCAGGTTTGGTAGCCTGTTTTTTGGCCGCCACCGCCTTCGCTTTATCCGATGTGATCTGTTTCGCCATCAGATTAAGAGCCGACCCGGCTTTGAACCATTCGATTTGTCCGGCATTATAAGTATGATTTACCTTGATACTTTCCCGGGTGCCGTCTTTGTGATTAAGCACCAGCGTCAGTTGCTTTTCGGGGGCAAAACCAGTCAGGTCGGTGACATCGATCGTATCGTCTTCGAGGATCTTGTCGTAGTCCGCTTCATTGGCAAATGTAAGAGCCAGCATACCTTGCTTTTTAAGGTTGGTTTCGTGAATGCGGGCAAACGATTTTACAAGGATAATACGAATTCCAAGGTGCCGTGGCTGCATCGCCGCGTGCTCACGTGAAGATCCTTCTCCGTAGTTGTGATCGCCCACGACGATCGTCGGTATACCGGCTGCCTTATACTCGCGTTGCGTAGCAGGTACCGGACCGTATTCACCGGTAAGCTGATTCTTTACGCTATCTGTCTTTTCATTAAAATAATTCAACGCTCCCGTAAGCGTGTTGTTCGCGATATTGTCCAGGTGACCCCGGAAGCGCAGCCACGGACCTGCCATGGAGATATGATCTGTCGTACACTTGCCTTTTGCCTTAATGAGCAATTTCATACCGACCAGGTTCTTTCCATCCCAGGCCTTAAACGGGCTCAGTGCCTGAAGACGTTTTGAATCAGAGGCAATTTTAACCTGAACCTGGCTGCCGTCTTTCGCAGGAGCAAGATAGCCGGGGTCTTTTACATCAAAACCATTTGGCGGGAATTCAAATCCCGTTGGTTCATCCAGCTTCACCGGTTGGCCTTCCTGGTTAACCAGGGTATCCGTCAGGGGATTGAAGGTAAGGTCTCCGGCAATAGCGAACGCTGTGGTGATTTCGGGTGATGCAACAAAGGCGTGTGTATTGGGATTACCGTCGTTTCGTTTTGCGAAATTCCGGTTAAAGGACGTGATGATCGAATTGGCCCGGTTGGGGTCATTTGTATGCCGCGACCATTGACCGATGCAGGGCCCGCACGCATTTGCCAGAACCACACCACCCATCTGTTCAAAAATACCCAGGTATCCGTCGCGTTCCACCGTATAGCGTACTTGCTCGGAGCCGGGCGTGATGGTAAACTCGGCCTTAGCCTTGAGTTTTTTATTTACCGCCTGCAGAGCCAGGGAAGCCGAACGGGTAATATCCTCGTAGGAAGAATTTGTACACGAACCGATCAGCCCTACCTCCAGTTGCTTAGGCCATCCGTTCTTTGTCACTTCTGCCGCAAATTCCGAAATAGGGATAGCCCTGTCCGGCGTAAACGGCCCGTTGACATGCGGCTCCAGTTCGCTGAGGTTGATCTCAAATACTTCATCAAAATATTTTTCGGGGTTGGCATATACCTCGGCGTCTCCCGTAAGATGTTCTTTGACAGCATCGGCAAGGTCGGCGACAGCTTTACGGCCGGTGCCCCGAAGGTATTCCGCCATTTTTTCGTCGTAACCGAATGTTGATGTGGTAGCGCCTATTTCAGCGCCCATGTTACAGATCGTGCCTTTTCCCGTACAGGACAAGGTTTGCGCACCGGGGCCAAAATATTCGACAATGGCACCTGTTCCTCCCTTTACTGTCAGGATTCCGGCTACCTTCAGGATCACATCTTTGGATGATGTCCAACCGCTTAATTTGCCGGTGAGTTTAATGCCTATGAGTTTGGGCCATTTCAATTCCCAGGGCATTCCCGCCATCACATCAACGGCATCGGCGCCGCCGACACCGATCGCCAGCATACCCAGACCACCGGCATTGACAGTATGCGAATCCGTTCCGATCATCATGCCTCCGGGAAACCCGTAGTTCTCCAGGACGACCTGGTGAATGATGCCGGCGCCCGGCCTCCAGAACCCGATTCCAAACTTGTTCGATACGGATTCCAGGAAGTTGAATACTTCCCCGCTGGCCGAGATAGAATCTGCAAGGTCTTTTTTCGCCCCGTCCTTGGCCAGGATCAGGTGATCGCAATGGACAGTAGAAGGAACCCGGACTTTGGGGATTCCGGCCGACATAAACTGAAGCAGCGCCATTTGGGCTGTGGCATCCTGCATGGCAACACGATCGGGCGAAAAGTTTACATATGACTTCCCACGGCCGAAATTTTCAACCTGCTGATCTTCATGCAGGTGAGCGTACAGGATTTTTTCGGAAAGCGTGAGCGGTTTGTTTACAACTTTTCTGGCTTTGGCAATGCGCGAGGGCATCTGCTTATACAAAGCCTTGATCATGTCTAAATCGAATACCATAGTTTTAATTTTTTAGCGGTGCTAAAATAATAATTTTTTCTTCCGATTAACGGGTTCGCTCGAATGCACTTGTAGGTGACAATTCTTCGACGGTTTTGAGGATCAGACCGTTTTCTCCCTCGATCCGGATTTTATCGAGCATTTTGTTGAGGATTGAGGTCTCCTGCTCCGTTAAATTGGTCAGGAGTTGCCCCAGGTTGCTGATCTCCGGCTTCATGATATCCAGCAATTTTATGCCTTTGGCGGTGATTATAACCTCTACCGACCGCCTGTCCTTTTCCGCGCTTTGCCGGAGTACAAGGCCCTTGATGCGGAGCCGTTCTACGATCCGGGAAACGTCAGACATCTTGTCGAGCATCCGCGACTTGATCAGGTTTACGGACGCATAGTTTGGTTGATGCTCCTGAAGGATCCGGAGCACATTGAACTGTTGACGGGTGATATCGTACTGTTTGAATTTGATGTTCATCTTGTCAACCAAAAAATAATAGGTATAGAAGATGTTAATGAGGGCTTTCTGGCGATCGTTTTCGTCAGGAAGCAGGATATCCTTCGCGGCGGACATAGATAAAGTGGCTCTCAGGTTTAGGAATACCAAAGTAGCGATTTTATCCCTCAATCGGGAAAAGCTCCGCGATGAATAAACAACAATCGTTTGAAACGTCCTTATTTCGTGTTTATATAATTCAGGAATTCACGTTTGATGTTTTCATCCTTGAATTTCCCTGAAAAATAGGCGGTTCCCGTTTTACTGTTGGTATCGCCAACACCCCGGGACGCCACGCACATGTGATTAGCATCGATAACCACGCCCACATCCTCCGAATGAAGGACCCTTTCCATCTCTTTACCAATTTGCACGGTAAGCCTCTCCTGTACCTGGGGACGCTTGGAAAAATACTGAACTATCCGGTTGATCTTGGAAAGGCCGATGACTTTTCCACTGGAGAAATAGGCTACATGGGCTTTTCCATAGATAGGAACAAAGTGATGTTCACAATGTGAATAGAACGTGATGTCTTTTTCGACGAGCATCTGGTCGTAGTTATATTTGTTCTCGAAGAGGCGCGCATTCGGCCGGTTTTTTGGATTCAGCCCGCTGAAAACTTCTTTAACGTACATCTTCGCGACTCTCCGGGGAGTACCGTTGAGACTGTCGTCGGTCAGGTCCAGGCCGAGAATGGTCATGATCTCGCGGAAGTGCTTTTCGATCCGCTCAATTTTTACGTCATCATCAAGATCGAACGCATCGGCACGCAACGGCGTTTCTGTTGACGACGCAATGTGATCGTCGTCCTCATGATCGTCCGTTAAGGATTTAAGAGGCCGGATATTCAACGAAATTTCTTTCTGTCTCATACAGGGTAATTTTCAGTTCAAGGTTCGAGTCTATTCTTTGTCTTATTATCCTCCAGATGACAACAGCTATATTTTCAGCAGTCGGATTAAGGGTCTTAAAGTATTCTATATCAAGGTTGAGATTTTTGTGATCAAATTTAATCAGCACATGCTCTTTGATCAGGTCACTTAACTCTTTCAGGTCGTATACGTAACCTGTATCAGGATTCGGTTCACCGGTAATACTAACTACCAGTTCATAATTATGCCCGTGGTAATTGGCGTTGTTACATTTCCCAAAGACCTTTTGATTAACTTCTTCCGACCACTCGGGATTGTTTAACCGATGTGCGGCGTTAAAATGTTCTTTACGGGAAACCTTTACCTTCATGGCATAAAGTTAAACATGATTATTTGTAAAAGGTTCAGGATTTTTCCTTCGCGGTAAGGAGATTTGTGGTTTTTCAGACTGTTCTGCGAAAAAAACAGTGCCGGAGTACAGATAAACGGCATGACACCGGCCCGAAGGACGGAAACGGATTCATGGGCGGGCGATCATGATCATCAGCATAAAGTCTATCACGCAGCATTCAGCCCCTGACAGTCTACGGCATACGCGCAACAACCAAAAGCCGTCAGCTGACGTGAAAGTATACCAGTGGTTCTTTACCGGAATGTCAGGGTTCGCTCTTTATAATGAAGAGGACACGGGGTTAGCCTATGGATGAAATCATTTTCAGGGTGATGGGATGTTTTTTGGGCGGTCCGTGTTGTGAATGCGATATTTCCCGTAAAGGAATTTTCAGGAGCTCTCGGGTAGCCGGATGTCCTAAACATAGCTTTTTCGGTGAATTGTTTGCATTTTTGAACGAATGAACCGGAAGGCCTTGGATTATTCATCGGGATCACCTTCCCGGAAAATGGTAAGTGTATACGGAAAAAATGGAGTTAATCGATTGACAAAAACGAACAAGTTGAATGGTATTCGAAAAGATTAAAGAGCGGCTGGAAGAGTATAAGAAGTCCGGCCGAAGCATGTTCACCACATCGTCATTTCAGTCGCACAGTCTGGTGCTGTTGCATATAATAAGCCGGGTCGACCGGTCAATTCCGATCTATTTTATTAACACGGGGTTTCACTTCCCTGAGACCGTGAAGTTCAGAGACCAGATCGCCGGACAATTCGGGCTTACCATCATCGACCTTAAGTCGGATATTCCGAAGTTTATGCAGCGGGATCCGGAGGGAAGGTTGCTTTTTACATCGGATCCCGACCACTGCTGTTATCTGAATAAGACGCAGCCTGTGGACGCTATTTTGATGTCCCATGATATATGGATCAATGGTGTTCGTGCAGACCAAAGTGCCACACGAGCTGCCATGAAAGAGGAGCAACCTGCCAAGCACGGGTGTATCCGTTTCCATCCCATGCTGGATTGGAACGCCCGGATGATATGGCAGTATCAAAAAGAATACGCCTTGCCAAAGCATCCCCTCGAAGAAAAAGGATTTGTCAGTATAGGTTGTGAGCCTTGTACCCGTAAATTGGACCCCGAAATGCAGGAGCGCGAGGCAAGATGGTTCGGAATGAACAAAGTAGAGTGCGGCCTGCACACAGACTTAATAAACAAATAGATCGTAAATGAAGGTTTTAGTTACAGGCGGTGCCGGGTATATCGGCACGGAATTAATCAATTTGCTGGTTTCAAACAGTCTGGTGAGTAAGGTTATCGTGTATGATAATCTCAGCAGGATGAATTACAACTTGTTTCTGGGGTTGAAACTTCAGAAGCACTCCAAACTGACTTTTGTTAAAGGGGAATTACTGGATTCGCGGTCGCTGCGAAAAGTACTGAAGGGTGTTGATGTGGTGTATCACCTTGCGGCAAAGGTAACGACACCTTTCGACAGCTCGGATTCGCACGTGTATGAACAGGTCAACCATTGGGGTACTGCCGAGCTGGTATATGCGATAGAGGAATCCGGTGTGAAAAAATTCATCTATGCCAGCAGCTCCGGTGTTTACGGTTCGTCCGCAGGTGCTGTTGATGAGACCATTTCACCAAACCCCAAAACTTTCTACGCTATTTCCAAACTGCGCGGCGAAGAGCATGTTCGCCGGTTATTCGATAAGATCGATACATATGTTTTCAGGTGCGGTAACGTGTACGGGTATAGCAAGAGCATGCGCTTCGATTCCGTTATCAACAAGTTTGTCTTTGAGGCGAACTTTAATAAGATGGTAACGATACAGGGTGATGGTAAACAGTCGCGTTCGTTTATTCATATCGATCAGGTTTCCAAAGCGCTGAACAACCTGCTGTCGAGCAAGCTTCCCGGTGGAACGTACAACCTGGTGGAAAAAAGTATAAAGGTGTTTGATATTGTCGATGAGCTGAAACAACTTATTCCCGACCTTGAGTTTATTTTTATCAACCAGCACTTAAAGCTGAGAGAACTGAATGTGAAGGAAAACCAGATGGTCAATCAGACGCTGGGAATAAATAACCCCCGGTCTTTGAAAAAAGAACTGGAAGAATTTTTATCGAGGTTCAGTTTCTAGTCCGATTTTTTTAATTTCCGAATTTGTTTCAGCATGGAGAACATCGCTACTGTCCTTGTTTTGCTTGCAGTTGTTACGGCACTTGCGGAAGTAACTGACAAGATCAAAATCCCTTATCCCATACTGCTCGTGCTTGCGGGTATCGGGATCGGCCTGATTCCCGGTTTACCACACATCGAATTAAATCCCGAAACAGTATTTCTGCTATTCCTCCCGCCGATACTGTATGCCGCTGCATGGAATACCTCGTGGGCTGATTTCAAGGCAGCCAAAAGGCCTATTACGCTGCTCGCCATCGGCTGCGTGATTTTTACAACCTGCGCCGTGGCATGGATCGCTCACCTGTTCATACCGGGATTGGGATGGCCCGAAGCATTTGTTCTTGGTGCAATAATATCCCCTCCGGACGCGGTGGCGGCGACATCAGCCACAAAAGGGCTGGGTATTCCAAAACGGATTATCACGATCCTGGAGGGTGAAAGCCTGGTAAACGATGCAACCGGTTTGATTGCATACCGTTATGCTGTGGCCGCCGTTGTATCGGGAGCCTTTAATTTCTGGCAGGCCGGGTTCCAGTTCCTGATCGTGGCGACTGGCGGAATAGCCCTTGGTTTATTCATGGGTTTTATATTTAAATGGATACACAAACTCACGCCTGACAACCCGACCACGGATACGACGTTAACTTTCCTGGCACCGTTCATCAGTTACCTGCTTGCCGAAAGTATTCATTTGTCGGGTGTTCTGGCCGTTGTAGCCGCCGGTCTATTCCTGAGCTGGAATTCTTCCACCATATTTTCTCAGCAAACAAGACTGCAGGCCACCGGCACCTGGAATACGATCATCTTCATTCTGAATGGTGTCATCTTTATCCTGATCGGACTACAACTTCCTTACATCCTTGAAAACATTACCGAACACTCCTTTACAACCCTTTTGAAGTATGGCGGTATCGTTAGCCTGGCCGTCATCGCAGGACGCATCATCTGGGTCTACCCGGGCACATATGTGCCCCGCCTGCTAAGTAAACATATCCGGAAGACAGAACCTGTTCCCCCGATCCGTCTCGTTACAGTGGTTGCCTGGTCGGGCATGCGGGGAGTTGTCTCTCTGGCTGCGGCGCTCGCGTTACCCCTCATGGCGGGACAGGAACCTTTCCCCAATCGTAACATGATCATCTTCCTGACTTTTTGCGTCATATTCTCCACCCTGGTGTTACAAGGGCTTACCCTGCGTCCGATGATAAAATTCTTCGGTATTAAACCCGACGACAAGGAGTACCGTGACGAGCAAAACGCGCGCCTTCAGCTGGCTTCAACCATTATCGAACATATAGAGGAAAATTATTCACTGGCATTGAGCGATGAAGTTCTAAACCAGATCAAGACGAAGTATGAAATCAGGATTCAGCGCCTTCGGAAGGATGTAAAAAATCACCGGATGGATGAAGAGCAGATCAATGAATTTCATCGTATTCAGCAGGAATTACTGGACAAGGAAAGGAAATTTATCCTGCAACTCCGGGCTGAAGCGAAGATCAGTGATGAAGCGATGCGGCGGATTGAATACGAACTTGACCTGGAAGAGACACGGTTGATCCTGGAAAGGGGACTATAAGCGAACCGCCGGGAAACGGATAAAGAACCGGGTTAAGGCAGCCGTTGGTTTGTTGCCGCGAGTGGATCGGAATAAGAAGGAATGAAAAATGTTTCATATCCCGTAATCAATGCGGCTTGCGACCCGGGTTTGACTGAATTCGTGTCATCATCCAGGGTGATACTCCAGGCGCGCCAACAGGCCTTTATCTCCGCGATGATAGGAGATCTCGGCTCCAATGGCAGTGGACCGCATTTTCAGCGTATTATACTTTTTTCTGAGTATGTCGATAAATTCGGAAATCTTGGTAAAACCGGTGCCATCGTCTTCAACTTCCAGGTTCAATCTCTGATCTTCCCACCTGATTCTTACCCATACATGCCATGCCGACGAATGTTTGAAAGCGTTGTGTATCAGCTCCTGCGTTATTCGATAGAGGTATCGCTGAGCAGTTGGTGACAGGCTTAGCGCCGACCCGGAACAGGAGAAGTGTACATTTCCGGATCCGGGACCTTCCATATTCTGACATAGCATTTGAATACATCTTTGAAACGGTTCATCGTCCATATACTCCGGCATAAGCATCCTTGAAATTCTACGGACGCTGCCGGAGATATTTTCGAAATCGGATCGCATACTGAGTAACAATATTTCCAAACCTTCGGGGTTGTTGATCGACCGCTCAAGTCTGTCCAGATAAAATCCCAAAGCCGATAACTTCTGCACAAGGTCATCGTGAATTTCAGCGCCGATCTCCGAAGTGATATTGTCGCAAACCTCCGAAGCTCGTTCCGACAAATGCTTTTCGAATTTTTTCGTGGAGAGAAAAATTAATGCCATTGTTTTTAATAAAGTAAACCCAGAATTAACTTACGAATATTATTTCTTAAAACGTTGACGCAATCATATGAAAAATAGAAAAACCTGCCCGTTTGTGTGTAACAATTACCTTCACAGACTTTTTCGAATAAAAATCATTCAGGCTTGTGCGGTTTTTTCAATCCTGCTTTCCTGTTGTCTGATTCCTCATACCGCGCTAAGCCGCCAGTCCGAATATCACAGGGCGATAACCGATGATAATGATGACAGGGTAAAGTGTGATACACTCTATGAACGTGCGTATAAGTATGTCGATGTTGATAATGTGCTTGCCCTTTCGTATGGCGTACAGGCCCTTACAATGGCGAGAGAAATCGCGGATAGTCTTCGGATGGTTAAATCCGGCAGAATCGTGTCGATGGCTCTTTACCGGTTGAAAAGAATTGATTCGGCTCTGTTTGTAGCTCAGGAATTCCTGGCAATCTCGTTGAAGAATGAGTATACGGACGAAGCCCTGAAAATTTTGAACGTAATGGGCGTATCCCATACGCTTAGAGCGGAGTATGACAAGGCCTTGCGCCACTATTATCAATCGCTGCGCATCAGAGAGCGAAGTATGATCACCGAAGGCCTGGATATCCTGTTCAATAACATAGGGTTGGTATATTATAAAATGAAAGATTACGACAAGGCGTTATCTTTCTATACAAAGGCGGTAAGCAAAAAGAGTAAAAACGACCCGGATTTGGGATTACTTTTTGTGAATATTAGTCTGTGTTACGCCTTTAAGAACGACCCCGTTCCGGCCAGGGATTATGTACAAAAGGCATTCGAATCGTGCCGGGATAAATGTCCGGACCTTCTGTCAATATTGGCGTTCTATAGTCAGGGTGTAAGCTCCTTCAATTCGCGGAACATGAAACTATCCGAAACGAACTTTCTAAAGTCGTATTTTCTGGCAAAAGAGATCAATGACGTCAGGCTTCAAATGGATAATGTGGTTTACTTATCAAGGATCCATATGCAAAATCGCAGGTTGGATCTGGTGGAAAAGTACCTTGATGAAGCGATCCGTTTAATCGATGTCGGTGCACCGTATAGCCTCGAGTTGATCAAGATTTATGGTGAGTTATATGGCTTTTACAGGGAAGTGGGAGACTATAAGAAGGTTTCCTTGTATCAGGAAAAATACATTCAACTGAAGGATAGTATCTACGGCGAAGAACTTACCCGAAATCTGATGATCGTGGAGTCGCAGTACCTGGAGCGTGAAAACGCCGAGAAGATAGCATCGCAGGGAAGGATACTTGCATTGAACGACGAAGTTATTTTCCGGCAAAGGGTTTTAAATGTCTTGGCCGGAATTGTCGCAGCTCTCCTTGCCGCACTGGCGATTGTACTGACCCGGGATATTAGCCGGAAGAAAGCTATGAATCTTATGTTGGAAAAAAAGGTAAGAGACAGAACGGAGGAATTGGAAAACAACCAGCAGATCTTAAAAAGATCGCTGGATGAAAGAGTGGTGCAATTCCGGAAAATCGCCCATGAAGTAAAGAGTTACATCGCCACCGTGAGAGGGCTGTGTTATTTGAGTCTGAGAGACCAGCCTTCCGTTTATGATGATCAATACGTTAAAAAGATTGATAAAGCTTCGGAGCAGATGTTAGGAACTTTAGACCGCATGGTATTTTGATGTGTTGAGAATAAGAGATGAAGACGTTTGAAGGCGTTGTTTCGTCTTTTCGCGCAAGACCCGCGAATAAAACCTGGTTTTTAACTCTTTTTCCGGGTTACCATTCAATTTTTTTTACGATTTACAATCGTTTGAAGAGTGGCTAAAAGCCATAAAAGACAAAATTCGGTCCGCACCGGTTTGTTTTTTGTGGCTGAACGCCTACCTTTAATGCCTATTTAGTTAGTAGACAATAGACCGGATGCCTGAACCGACCGTGAATACCGCGAAAAAACGCTGCTGCCGGCGTTTTTGGAGCAGAAATATTCGCTGCGTAATGACTGAGTGACCGTCACCCACAAAGAACATACAAGGCCTTTTCTGCAATCATGAAAGGCTTAATTATAAGAAAGAACAAGAACCACCAATTTATAACATGGAAAGCTTTCGCTCAGAACTGGAGGATTTGAACAACCCAATCGTTGCCCGCGACATCATTGATCTGGAAAAAAAGATCAGGCTCTTTCGCGATGGAAAAATTGACAGTGAAAAATTCCGCGGACTACGCCTGGCCCGTGGTATCTACGGACAACGCCAGGAAGGCGTCCAGATGATCCGTATCAAACTTCCCTACGGAAGGGTAAGCACCAAACAGCTTCGCAGGATCTCGGATATATCCGACGAGTATGCCAGCAGTACACTGCATGCGACCACCAGGCAGGACATCCAGATCCACTACGTGAGCCTCGACAAAACACCGGAACTATGGGCCAAGCTGGAAAAGGATGAGATCACCACCCGCGAGGCCTGCGGTAATACCGTCCGTAACATCACCGCGTCGGCAACGGCGGGTGTAGACCCGAACGAACCGTTCGATGTGTCACCCTATGCGGAGGAAATGTTCCGTTACTTCCTGCGGAACCCGATCTGCCAGGAAATGGGACGCAAGTTCAAGATTGCATTTTCTTCCAGCGAGGAGGATACGGCATTTGCTTTTATCCACGACCTGGGATTTATCCCGAGGATCGCCTTTGGAAAACGCGGATTTCGCGTAGTGATCGGCGGCGGCCTGGGTGCCAATCCATACCTGGCACAACTCGTCTACGAATTTCTGGAGGAAGACGAGATCATACCCTTTACCGAAGCGGTTCTCCGCGTCTTTGACCGCTATGGTGAGCGCAACCGGAGAATGAAAGCACGTCTGAAATTTCTCCTCGACGACATCGGATTGGAAAAACTGATGAACCTCGTCGAAGAGGAAAAGAAGGCGCTGAAGAACAAAACCTATCACATCGATACGGAGAAATATCCGGCGCCGGTGCTGGCCCCCGCCCTGACCGTTGAGCAACCCTCCGGTCTTGATGAAACCAGATACGAACGCTGGTACAAGACGAATGTCTTCAAACAAAAACAAGACGGATTTTTCGGCGTTTACGTGAAAGTTCCGCAGGGAAATTTGTCGTCCAAACTGGCCAGGCACTTTGCCGATATCGTCGACACGTTTGCTTCAAACGAAATGCGCGTAACGATCAACCAGGGATACCTGATCCGTTTTGTTCGTCCCGAAGCGCTGCGACCACTCTTCGCCTCGCTCGATAAAGTGGCGCTGGCGGAACCAGGGTTCGACAGCGTGGCGGATATTACCGCCTGCCCCGGTACCGATACCTGTAACCTGGGGATCTCCGACAGTACATCTATATCTCTTCAGCTTGAAAAAGTGATCAAGGAGGAATTTCCCGACCTGATCTATAATAACGATATAAAGATCAAGATCAGCGGATGCCCGAATTCCTGCGGTCAGCACGGCCTGGCCAGCATCGGTCTGCACGGCAGTACGATCAAAGACAAACAGGGAAAAGTAATGCCGGCGCTGGTTGTTCTGCTCGGCGGTGGAAAACTTAAAAACGGAGAAGGGGTTATTTCCGACAAGATCATCAAGATCCCCAGCAAACGCGGGCCGCAGGCGCTTCGCTATTTACTGAGCGACTATGAAACCAACAGTTCGGCCGGAGAATATTTCCACGATTACTTCAAACGTCAGGGCAGGAATCATTTTTACCAGATACTGAAACCGTTGGGAGATATCACAGCGGTCACACCGGATGAATATATCGACTGGGGACAGGAAAGCAACTTTATACTGCATACCGCCGTCGGCGAGTGCGCCGGTGTAATGATCGATCTTGTTTCGACGTTGTTGTATGACTCGGAAGATAAACTGACGTGGGCCAGGGAAACATTGGAAAAGAACCTGTACGCCGATTCTATCTATCAAAGCTACAGTGCCTTTATCAACACAGCCAAGGCCATGCTGCTTGCACGTGATATTAAACCGAGTTCGCAATACCAGACGATCAACGATTTTCAACGGGAATTCGTGGAATCAAAGGCATTCGGCTTTGAGGGCAATTTTAAAGAGCACGTACTGCGCATCAATAAGAATGAGCCTTCCGAAGCATTTGCCAAGGCTTACCTGGCGGACTCTGTCGCCTTCATGGAAGCGGCAGCAACGTACAGGGCTTCAGAAAAAGAAGTTGTGGACAAAGCGGTGGTTGCCAAATGATCCCGAATTTTTTCATGTCGCACCACGCTCCGCGTGTCACGCTGGTGGGAGCCGGCCCCGGTGACCCGGAACTTATTACATTAAAGGCCGTGAATGTTATTAAGTCGGCTGATATCGTTTTATACGATGCGCTGGTCTCCGACGAAATACTGAATATGATCCCGAAGGGTGTTCCCACGTTGTGTGTCGGAAAAAGAGCGGGTTCGCATTCGTATAAACAAGAGGACATCAACGATCTGATCGTAGAGTTCGCTTACCTGTACGGCCACGTCGTAAGACTTAAGGGTGGTGATCCGTTTGTTTTTGGAAGGGGATCGGAAGAAATTGAATTCGCGGAATCCCAGGGAGTACCCGCTGCGGTGGTACCGGGGATCAGCAGTGCGTTGGCCGTTCCCGCCAGCATGAACATTCCCCTTACGGCACGGGGGATCAGTGAAAGCTTCTGGGTGGTGACAGGAACGACCAGGGAAGGAGCGATTTCCGCTGACATTGCCCTGGCAGCCCGGTCGTCGGCCACTGTTGTGATCCTGATGGGCCTTAACAAGATCGGCGAAATTATGGAGCAATTCCAGTTACACGGTAAACATCAGGTACCGGTAGCGGTTATTCAAAACGGAACACTGCCGGACCAAAAGAGCGTTACTGGCAATGTAGCTACGATTACCGGCCTTGCGGCGATCGCAGGGATCGGATCCCCCGCAGTTATTGTTATTGGTGAAGTGGTCAATTATTCGCGCGTTTTACACGAAATTGGAAAAGAATGGCTGATCCAATATCAATAAGACATGGACGGAAATAATCTTTTTCCGGTTTTTCTGAAGCTTGAATTTCTTGACACCCTGATTGTCGGTGGGGGCAACGTGGGCCTGGAGAAATTGTCGGCGATCTTGAAAAACAGCCCGCGCGCCCGGGTGACACTTGTGGCCCGATCCATTCGGGAAGACATTCGTGAACTGGCGAAGGCGCATTCAACGGTTAAACTGGAGGAACGGAACTTCAAGCTCTGGGATCTTTGGGATAAAGATCTCGTGTTACTGGCCACGGATAACCGCGTGCTGCACGAATCCATCCGGAATTTCGCGAGGTCAAAGCGGCTATTGATCAACGTCGCCGATACACCCGATCTGTGCGACTTTTACCTGGGTTCCGTAGTGACGCGGGGTAATTTGAAGATCGGTGTTTCAACGAACGGTAAATCGCCAACGGTGGCCAAACGGATCCGCGAATACCTCGAGGACGCATTGCCTGAAAACACCGACGACTTGCTGCAGAACATGAACGAGATCCGCGAACGTATAAAGGGCGATTTTGCCAACAAAGTAAAAGTACTGAACGAAATAACGACGAATTGGCTCTCAGCCAACGGCAAAGACTAGCATTTCAATCGATACAGATCGATTCTTTATCCGTTTTTTTATTTAATTCCAGGCTTCTAATTCTTACTTTTAGTAACGTTAACCAGAAGCCACATGAATTCACGCCGGAAATTTATTCGATCTTCTTCCATTGCCCTGGCCGGGGCAGGAATGTTCAGCGCTGTTCCATGGGAGTCCATTGCAAAAGGGAAGTCCTCCGTTTCACAAAACGACCGGATCAACGTAGGATTGATCGGAACGAAGGGCATGGGTTGGTCGGATCTGCAGTCGATCATGAAAAATCCGGAGATCAATGTTATTGCCCTGTGCGATGTTGATGAGAACGTCCTGGCCGGACGCGTAGCTGAACTGGACAAAGCGAATATCAAGGTAAAAACCTATGGCGATTACCGGAAGATGTTGGAGAACAAGGATATTGATGTAGTTATTATAGGTACACCTGACCATTGGCATTGCCTTCAGATGGTGGAAGCATGTGCTGCAGGCAAGGATGTGTATGTCGAAAAGCCAATTGGAAATTCGATATGGGAGTGTAATGCCATGGTTGCCGCGCAGAAGCGATATAACCGCGCCGTTCAGGTAGGGCAGTGGCAGCGGAGTGTTCCGCATTTTGTCGATGCCCTTGATTTTTTACGCACGGGCAAGATCGGGCAGATCCGGACGGTAAAAGCGTGGGCCTATCAGGGCTGGATGAAAAACATCGTTGTTAAACCGGATTCTCCGGTACCCGCCGGCGTAAACTACGATATGTGGTTGGGACCGGCGGAGCGAAGGCCTTTTAATGAAAACCGTTTCCATTTCAACTTCCGATGGTATTGGGATTACGCCGGCGGCCTGATGACCGATTGGGGCGTGCACCTGATCGATTATGCGCTCCTCGGTATGAACAATCCGAAGCCGAAATCCATTTATGCTTCCGGTGGAAAGTATGCATATCCTGACGGAGCACATGAGACTCCCGACACACTCGCGACAGTCTATGAGTTCGGGAACTTCACCATGTTATGGGAGCAGGCACAAGGTATCAGCAATGGAAATTATGGAAGGGATCACGGCATTTCCTATATCGGTAACAACGGGACGCTTGTCCTGAGCCGGGGTGGATGGGAAGTGATCAGCGATGAGAAACGAATGGAACCGATTCCTTTGCAACCCAACAAGGGCTCCGGCCTCGATGCTCATACGAGAAATTTCGTGTCGGTTGTTAAGTCCAGGAAAATGGAGGAACTCACGTGTCCTATTCAGGCAGGGGCGAACGTTGCCCTGGTCTGCCAGATGGGAAACATTTCCTATCGGACGGGTGGTCCCGTTCACTGGAATGACGCGCAGGGAAATTTCATAGAGGCTGAAGCGAACAAGTATCTGAGCGCGAAGTATCACAACGGGTACACTATGCCTGCCACATCGTAGCGGTACCCCGCGCGCTATTTGAACAGGGAAAAGATCGCCGGAACTTCCCTGTTCCCGGAGAGTACGCCCGCTACCAGTTCCCCGATGGAAGGACCATGTTTAAATCCATGTCCGGAACCACCTCCCAGTAAAAACACATTTTCGGATCCGGGCAACAGGTCGAAGATAAAATTTCCATCAGGAGAATTTTCGTAAGGACAAACCCGGTGCTCAACCAGCGGAGCATCGCTAAGCCCCGGGAAACGATGCGCGAGAAAGCGTCTGGCATTTGCCAGTACATCCGGGGTGAGGGTTCGTTCACCTTGTGTCGGATCAAATACTTCTCCGCGAATATCAACACCGATCTTGAATCCCCTGTGCGCGTTGCCGGGAATGCCGTAGTAAAAATCCTTTCCATCCACATCGATCCAGGCGGGTAGATCTTCAAATGCAGCCGACGCTGTGGCCGGTGTTCCAAAATAATAAACTTCTTGCTTGGTGCAGCCGATCATTTCTCCGAGAACGCCTGGAAACAGTTTTCCCATCCATGCGCCGCAGGCAAAAAGGTAGGCATCCCCCAGAAGCCTGTTGCCATTTGAAAGCAAGACACCGGAAAAAGTCTGATTTGAATAGCCCGGGCTGGCATGACTTTGAACGTATTGTCCTCCCTCCTGAATAAACGCCTCGTGAACAAGTTGCACCGCCTCGCGCGCCTTGAGATAACCGCCGTATGGATCAAGGAATGCGTGATGCAGATCGGATGAGTTGATCGCCGGGTAACGGGCTTTGAGTTCCCCTGACGTGAGATACTCATATTCCATTTTATGCTTCAAAGCAAATGGTAATGAGTCGTCCACCAGGGCTGTACTTTCTCCATAACAGAACCAAAGTACGCCGGAATTGTAAAATAGTTTTCGCTTAAATCGTTCCTGGTTTTCCTTCCACAGCTCCAGCGCGCGGACGTTCAGATCGAAATAGGTTTCATTGTTACCATAGGTGGAGCGGATAACCCTGGTTTCATCACCGGAGCTGCAGCGCGAATTCCCGGGCCCCCACGCATCCACTAACGTAACTTTGAATCCCCTCCGGAGCAGATAAAGTGCAGACCAACCACCGAAGGCGCCCGCGCCTGCGACAACGATATGGTCTCCTTTTTTGAAAGACGGCATGCCGGTGCTGATATCCGGCTTTACTGCGTGCCGCGGTGCAAATGTATTGAGGTTGGGCCCGGTCATTATTTTTTCCAGCCTGAAGGGTCGACCCGCCACGCTTTTAATGAGGTCACCTGATCCTCCGTAATGTATTTCTGGCTGAGCGCATATTTCAGAAGGCTATTGTAATCGCTAAGGCTGATCAGGGATGTATTCGCCTCGTAGAAATTCCGGGTAGCAATGTCAAACCCGTAGTTGAAGATCGATACCATTCCCAGCACATCGAAGCCGGCTTCGCGAAGAGCCTGAACAGCTTTTAACGAGCTTCCGCCTGTCGAAACCAGGTCTTCCACGACAACTACTTTCTGGCCTTTTATAACCCGCCCTTCAATCAGGTTTTCCATACCATGATCTTTGGGTTTTGGCCTCACATAAAGAAAAGGCAAATCCAGTTTGTCGGCGACAAGAGCGCCCTGTGCAATACCCGCTGTGGCGACGCCGGCGACTGATTCAACCGTGAAAAAATTCTCCCGGATCGCCTGCACCAGACCATCGCGGATCTGGGTCCGGATCTGGGGATAGGAGAGGGATAACCGGTTGTCGCAGTAAATAGGGGATTTCCAACCGGAACTCCAGGTGAACGGCTTTTCTGTGTTCAGTTTGATGGCTTGAATCTGCAGGAGCATGGCGGCAACCGGCCCGGCCATTTCCTCTTGAATTTTGATGATTGGCATACGTTCGAAAGTTAAAATTAAAATCCTTTCCCCGAAAAGCCTGGTACCGCTTATTAAATGGCGTTCGTGGATTTCTGTCTCCGGCGCCTTAAAAATCCGGGAAACTCCTTGCCACCTTGATATTTATTTGCTCTTTTGCGAAGAAGGTAAAAATTGAAAACGTATTACCATGATCATTTTTATCAACGACATCCCTGTTCAGATATTGAAAGCGGATGAAAAGCCGGATCAGGGAAGGGTTAATAACATTATTGATGCTGCTGCCGAGACCCTTTCGCAGGCAAAGTTACTAAACCACGTATGGGTTCAGAATGTAGATGACGCAGATATCGACCTGCTACTCGGTTTCCTTGACTCAAAAGTCCCGACAAACCTGCTCTCACTTTATCTATCCGCGAAAGACTACGATGGTATTAAAGAATACATGCGTAGTAAATTCAAAGTGGTAAAAGCTGCGGGGGGACTGGTTCGGAAGAAGGACAAATTCCTGATGATCTACCGGATGAAAAAATGGGACCTTCCGAAAGGGAAAAAAGAAAAAGGCGAAAAGAGCAAACAGACCGCTGTTCGTGAAGTTGAGGAGGAATGTAATGTGACTGTTCGTTTAGGCAAGAAGATATGCACGACATGGCATACGTATACGATGAACAAACGCGCCATGATCAAGAAGACACGGTGGTATATTATGGATGTTCTCGACGATACAAGAATGCGGCCTGCCGCCGAGGAAGATATCGAGGAAACACGATGGATGAACCGGAAAGAGGTGTATCACGCCCTGGAACACTCCTACAAATCGATCAGCTATGTGTTTGAACAGTACTACGAACTAATGGAAGTGAAGTCCCCCAGGTAAGAGACGGCTTTACACTTTCAGTGTATAGGGAAGAAACTCGGAAACGTCGCCGCCGTAGCGGTGAACTTCCCTGATGATGGACGAACTTATCCATGCGAGCTGTGGCGTGGTGATGAGGAATACCGATTCCATTTCGTGATTCAGTTTCCGGTTTACCTGAGATATGCTGTTCTCATACTCGAAGTCCGTTGTATTGCGAAGCCCCCGTAGCAAAAAGCGGGCACCGTTTTTCCGGGCAAACTCGGCGGTAAGCTCTGAGAATTTGAGGATCCGGATATTCGGATACTTCGCAAAGGTTGTACCGATGCTTTCAACCATCGAATCAATTTCAAAATAACGGGTGCTCTTCTGGCTGTTATAACCGATGGCGATAATAATTTCGTCAAAAAGCTGAAGCCCCCGAAGTACGATGTCTTCGTGTCCTTTTGTAAAGGGATCAAACGATCCGGGAAACAGGGCAATTCGTTTAGTCATCGCTTGATAATCTTTATTAAATGTCGGTAAAAAGCGGGAATTGTGCCCTGGTTGTCCTTATCGAACGCGCGCGGCCGTGATCTTCATCAGGGCCGCTATTCGATGAGGTGAATGCTATAGAGGTCAAAATAATGATGTTCGGGCACTTCATCGAATACATATCCGAAACTCAAATAATCAGGTTCGTCCCCGAATGTGACGTTGCTGATGTATTTATAGAATTCATGGTAATGCGGGGAATTAGCGCCGACATATCCCCACAACACAACCTTACTGGTGCGCTGATCCATATCGAGTGACTTCATAACCAGCATGATGTACTTGATATATTCGGAGAATTGTTTGATCGCGAACTGATTATAGTATAGGAGTTTTCCGTCTTCGCAAGCCAGTATATGCAGTTTAAATCGATCCACATAGATGTAAAGCGGATTGTCGTTACGTCCTTCCGCATAGTGCAGCGTACCTTCGATCAATGCCGCAGACTGATGGGTGAATGTGGGGGGATTATTGGGATAAATCCCGTTAAGCCAGTCCCGGAGTTCGGTGTTGACTGCGAAAACAGTGACCGCCTGCGCCCTCGGGTTAAAGGTTGAAACACTTTCTTCTCTCGAAGAATCCACCGGCGCGTTGAACTTCAGGTAGTCGGCATTAGACTCTTCGGAATAAAGAGCCTGCGGAACCTGGACAAATTTTTGGTTCTTGACGGAGACTTTGATCTTTTTCCAGAACCCGGCTTTCAGGAAAGCATGGGAATCAAACAGCTGATCCAGGATCTGAAGTAACTCTTCATTGGAAGTAAGCCCCGGTAAAACAAAGTCCTCCAGCAGGAGGACCTTGTTTTCTTGCGGTTCTATGACCAGTATCTGGAAATCGCGGGTGCCAATGTTAATGAGGAGGTGGTATTGATCAATAAACTCCTCGTCAAAAAGGTCATCTTTGATTTTTCGAATCAGCTTATACGTAAGTGCGGATGTCTGCAAGCTATTCCCAGTTACCACTTATTTTTGTATCAACACGTGAACCGAATCCGAGTGGTTTCCGGTTCTCAGCTTCGTTGGTAGCTTTCCGTTCAGGGTTAATAGGTGAAGGATCTTTAACTTCAATCACACTAACCTTGGAATTGTTCCGGTCGATTTTACCCACGTAAATATCAAATGTCTTACCATTAGAACCCGGAACCTCGGCGAGCGTTTTAATATCAACTGCCGGATTCAAAACATAATCCCACAAATTGTAAAGTGTTGTACCCTTCTTGATCTCCGTCCCCGGCGCTAAATTCGAAACGGATGTTATCGTTCCCTGATCCGTAAAATTATAAACATCGGCTTTCTCTTTGCCTTCGGCACGCAAGCGGTATGCACCTGATCCTTTTACGACGAAATCACCTGGTTTTGCCAGCAGCGATAAAAGTACGCCGTTTGCCGTAGCATTAACCGTATGTGTTTTTTTGAAAATCCTGTCTTTGGCAGGCATAAAACCGATCGTGTCAATTTGAACCTCCACTTTTTCTTCACCGTAGCTCAATTGCGTGATCTTTTCTGTCCTCAATGTGATGGGTACCTTGCCGTATTCTATAAAATTGATCAGCGAATCCCAGTTAGCGGTATAGTGACCGAACTGTTCCAGGAACACTTTTTCGGATTCACGGATCACAGCAAGCTTATCAGTGATCTGTTTTTCTGTTGTAACAATCGCCTCCTTGAATTCGATGGTAGAGTTGATGTTGTCATACAGGTAGTAGGCCATGCCAAGGCTTATGACGAAGAAGACGACTGATAATATTTTAGTCAGGTTCATTGTTGAAGGTTTAAGTGTGCAATAATAAATATTTTACAGGGTAAATCACAAGGTAGATTTTACAGAAAGCCAAATTAAATGCTGTAAAATCCCGAGAGCCCGCGCAAATCCACGGCTTGTCCCGCGATCTGAAAGATTCCATGCCCTTCTGATGCGGGAATTGCCGCGATCTCGTGGTTTGAAAAGTATTGTGCTCCCTGAATTATCTGTAATTCAGGGTCATAGCCCGACTCCAGCCTGCCCCCTTTGCGGTTAACCAAAAAGAACAGCTCGATGGCATGAAGCGGGTCGCGAATGAATTCACACCCGAAGGCAAACCTCAACACCTCGATTTGCAATCCGGTTTCCTCCTGGAATTCACGCTTCAATGCGACCTCCACAGACTCTCCAAATTCCACTCCGCCACCCGGAGGTGCCCAGAAATTAGTGTTGGTCAGCGATTTATGGTTCACCAGAAGCAGGCCATCGCCTTCCCAGCATAACCCGCACACCCGGATTCTTAACCGGTTTCCATAAACTTTCGTTATTTCCGGATCCATCTGGTTACCCGTTAGCGTAATTCATCATCGATAGCAAAGTCACAACCGATCGTGCAGAAATTTCAAAATTCTGGCCGGATTGTTGACATAACAGCTTAAATTTGAAAAAAAACAAGGTATGAAGAAGTATTTTTTCTTGATCGTTTTAGCGGGGTTTGCGGTGCAGGGTTTTGCGCAGGCAACCAGCACGGCAAAAGCAACTGGTCCTGTTATCACTTTTGATAAGAAGGTCCACGATTTTGGTGACATCGTTCAGGGTGATAAAGTTGAAGAAACCTTTCACTTCACGAACACCGGCACCGAACCACTCATCATCACGAATGTACAGGTAACGTGCGGATGTACCACTCCGAAAGGATGGCCACGCGATCCGATCGCACCGGGAGGCAAAGGAGAACTCACAGTTGCCTTTAACAGCGCAGGCAAAATGGGCAGGCAAAACAAAGTCGTGACTGTAGTATCCAACGCAGTCAATGCCGATGGCAGCCAGATTTCCTTTACCACAAACGTACTGGAGAAGAAAGTGCAGCCTCAATAAGTGGTGATCCGCATTTCAGAATCGAATAGGGAGAGCTCCGGAAACGGAGCTCTTATTTTTTATACACACCCCGGAAAAGCATTGCCCACCCCGCGATTAACAGCAGACCGCCCAGTGGGGTTACGGCACCTAATGCCGTTATTCCGGAGAGGCATAGTACGTAAAGACTGCCGCTGAAAAAGAAAATTCCGGTGAGGAAAAAAATGGCGCTTAGCCGCATCGCCGTGGTTGAGATCTGGTTCATGAGGATTCCAACTCCCAACATCGCCAGGGCGTGGTAAAACTGATACCGTACAGCCAGCTCATACGTGTCAACCCGGCCCATAGCTGTTAATGCGGGTTTGAAAGCGTGCGCACCGAAAGCTCCGATCATAACGGATAGGCAACCCATCGCAGCCGCCCATAAAAGTGTATTTCGTTGATTCATTTGTCAGGTGTTTCGTTCGCCAAAAATCGCTGTACCAAGCCGCACCATCGTACTGCCCTCTTCCGCCGCAATGGTGTAATCGCCGCTCATGCCGATCGAGAGTTCCGTCATCTGAATGGAAGGAGGCAGGGATTGCGACTGGAGTTTTTGAAATAACGTCTTTAAGCCACGGAATTCTTTTCTTATCTGGTCTGAATCACCGGTAAGTGTAGCCATACCCATCAATCCGGTGATCCGGACGTGCTGAAGTTGTTTCAGCTTTTCCGAATTCAGGAGGTTCATGAGTTCGTCGGGAGAGAAACCGAATTTTGTTTCTTCTTCGGCAATGTGGACCTGAAGCAGACAGGAAATGACCCGGTTGTGCCGTTCCGCCTGCTTGTCAATTTCCTCTAGCAATTTAAAGCTGTCAACGGAGTGGATCAACGCGATAAACGGGGCGATATATTTCACTTTATTGGTTTGCAGGTGCCCGATCATATGCCATTCGATGTCTTTGGGAAGGGTTTCAAACTTGGCTACCAGCTCCTGGGCCTTGTTTTCACCGAATATCCGCTGTCCGGCCGAGTAGGCTTCCATGATTTTTTCAGCTGGTTTGGTCTTGCTTACGGCGATGAGTTTACAGCCGGGGGGCAAGTTTTGACGGAGATTGTTGATGTTATTCTTGATATTCATGCCTATTTTTAGCCCTTAAAACACCAAAGCTAAAGCAAATATGGCGATCCTTGGAACACTGCTGAAAAAAGGGATTCGGCTTCGCGAGATGCTTGAGCAGGAGTATACGTCTCCGTTTGATCTGCAGAAGAAAGAATTGAAGGAATTGCTGATTACGGCAAGTCAGACCGAATTTGGTAAATATCACAACTTTGCGGACGTCCTGGATGGGTTCAGAAAAGGTGACAAGGAGTTTTATAACCGGTTCAAAAAGCAGGTGCCCATTCACAACTACAATAAAATTTATGCCGACTGGTGGAAACTGGCGCTTCAGGGCGCAAGAAACGTCTGCTGGCCGGGACGGGTTAAGTACTTTGCATTGAGTTCCGGTACATCCGAGGCATCGTCCAAGTACATCCCGGTAACCAAAGACATGACGAAGGCGATACAAAAAACCAGTATCCGCCAGATCCTGACCCTTTCAAAATACGATTTGAAACCCGAGATCTTTGAGTCCGGCATCCTGATGCTGGGCGGAAGCACCCACCTGAATAAGAGGGGAAGCTTTTTCGAAGGTGATCTGAGCGGTATACAGGCGGCACGCCTTCCTTTTTGGTTTCAGCATTTTTATAAACCCGGGAAAAAGATCGCGAAGACACGGAACTGGGACGCCAAGCTGGACGAGATCGCCAAGAAAGCCTGGGAATGGGATATCGGCATTATTGTAGGTGTTCCCGCCTGGATTCAGATCCTGATGGAAAAAATCATCAAGCACCATAAACTGAAGAACATTCACGAGCTATGGCCGAATTTCGAAGTATACGTTCATGGCGGTGTCTCCTTCGATCCGTACCGGAAAGGTTTTGAGAAGCTGTTGGGAAAACCCATTCAATATATAGAGACCTATCTTGCATCGGAGGGTTTTATTGCGTTCCAAGCTTACCCTAACAGGCGGGCTATGCGGTTGGTTTTAAACAACGGGATATTTTACGAGTTTGTACCCTTCGAGGAAAAGAATTTTAACGCGAATGGCGAAATAAACCCGGATGCTGAAACACTTCTCATTGATGAAGTGGAGGAAGGTAAGGAATATGCGATTTTACTTTCATCGTGTGCCGGCGCCTGGCGTTACATCATCGGCGATGTTATCAAATTCACTTCTCTTGAGGAATCTGAAATAGTTATTACGGGTCGGACAAAACATTTCCTGAGCCTTTGCGGGGAACACCTCTCCGTAGACAATATGAATAAGGCGATCGAGCTGGTTTCGAACGATTTTAATATTAACATTCCGGAATTCGCCGTTGCCGGGATACCCCATCAATCCCTTTTTGCTCACCATTGGTTCGTGGGCACGGACGACAAGGTTGATAAAAAACTGCTGAAGGAAAAGATCGATGAGCACCTGAAAGCCCTCAATGACGACTATGCCGTTGAAAGAAGTGCCGCATTAAAGGAGGTTTTTGTCGATGTGATACCGGTCAAAACATTTTATGCGTGGATGGAATCCAAGGGAAAGGTTGGTGGGCAAAATAAATTCCCCAGAGTCATGAAAAATGCTCAGTTGGACGATTGGAAGAACTTCCTTCTAAATCACGCTAATGGAAATCGTTCTTAACGGAATTCTGTCCGGCATTGTCCTGGCTTTTCTAATCGGGCCGGTCTTTTTTACCATTCTTCAGACGAGTATTGAAAAGGGATTTTGGAGCGGAGTCTTCGTTGCTGTCGGCGTTTCTCTCAGCGACACGCTCTACATTCTGGTCTCTTACCTGGGGCTCATTCAATTTATCGAAGCCGATAATTTTCGTCACTACCTCGCCTATGGCGGCGGAGGGGTATTGCTGTTGTTCGGACTGTATTACCTGTTCATTAAGAGCAAAAGACTAAGCCGGTACGATCCCGGTAAGGTTGCAACGCGAAGCTGGTTTCGCCTTTCGGCAAAGGGATTTATAATCAACGGGCTTAGTCCCATGGTGATCTTCTTCTGGATCGCGACCGTCGGGGTTGCCACGACGCGGTTGGGCTACACAACCACGAAGGAAGCGACTATATTTTTCTCCTCCATCGTAGGAACGGTATTTACAACGGATATCATCAAAGCGAAACTGGCGGACAAACTGCGTATACTGATTACACCCGGCGTGATCCGGATCATGAATATCGTACTGGGTATTGTTTTGGTTATTTTCGCGGGGAGACTGATCTTTTTCCCGGATCAGATCCCGCACTAGTGCATCACAGCAAAAAATATCGGTACGGCAGTATAGGGCACAACACATTGATTGTTAGAACTGTATATTCTTGATGCATGTACACTTTTTTTTGCAACGATGTACTAGGGTAACCTAGTCCTGCAGCACGTTGACAACGAACGTTGATTTTAACATGAGCCAAAGGAGGAAAAATACAATAGCCCATTGCAGGTAAATGAAGTAATAGTCGGATGTATCCTTGAAGCGTGTTTCCTTGATCTCTGCTTTTTCAAACTGATCTATCCGGGCGAATACCTGCGTGAGCGCCTGGGCGTCGGTTGCACGGAAAAATTCTCCCCCGCCAATATCCGCAATCTTGCGCATAGTCGTCTCGTCGACCGTATTCTCGATCATATTCGGTCTTCCGAAAAAATCCTTTCCATACGGCACCAGTCCCTCTTTCCCCACCACGATAGTATAGATCTTGATTCCGTACGCAGAGGCCAGTTCCGCCGCTGTGATCGGGTCGATATTCCCGGCCGTATTGTCACCGTCGCTCAGGAGGATGCAGACCTTTGACTTCGATTCCGATTCTCCCATCCGGTTGGTTACAACCGCGAGCGCGCTGCCTATGGCGGTCCCCCTGTTTTCGATCATTTCAAAACTGATTTCATCAAGGTACGACTTCAGAAGGTCGTAGTCCGTCGTCAGTGGAGCGAGGGAGAATGCATCTCCCGAGAACACAACAATACCGATGCGATCCTGGATGCGGCCTTCGATAAAACTTCTGGCGACACGCTTTGCCGCTTCGAGGCGGTTCGGTTTAAAATCCTCGATTTGCATGGACTGCGATACATCCAATCCGATCATAATGTCGATACCTTCCGTCCACTGCTCCACTTTTTCGTTCGTCTTCTGAGGTCGCGCAAGCGCCAGCAGGATCAGAACCATCGCCATCATCAGCAATAGCTCCGGGAAGAAACGAACGAGGGTAAGCGGCGATACTTTTAGATCTTTTGCTGTAACAGCTACCGGCAATTTTTGATTGAAACGGTAGCGAATGAGCCAGCGTAGAAGGAAAAAAACCGGTACGCCAGCCGTGATATAGAGGAATACGGGATTCTCCCACGTGAACGTGTTCAGTGTGGACGGGGTGAACCAGTCAAGGGAAAACCACGAAGTCAGATCATTATCCATGCTTCACCTCCTCTAATTTTTGTTCAAATCGCCTGTCGGCAAATACTTTCAGCCCTTCCAGCGAGTCGATCACCTGCACGTCGTGTCCGTATATGGCTCCGTCAAGGTTATGGAGATTTCTTCCCAGGTCGTCGTTTTTTTCCAGCGCTACAGTTTCTTTGGTTGTCAGCTTCGTGTATGGTCTGGCCTCCAGTTGCTCCATATATTTTTTCCAAAGAGAAAGTGTACTCTCCGTGACGGGAGCAGAGAATGCGGTTTTGATGTTTTCCATCCCCTTATTGTACGCTTCCAGAAATGCCTGGTGCGCTTTCTGCATTCTTTTTACCCGGAAATGCTTCCTGATTTTTTTTCCATAAACGATCCAGGTAACGATGCCAATAAGGAGTATGGTCCCGACCACAAACAGTAGGATGGGGTAGTTGAAAAGGTAAGAGACATGCTCGTAAGCCGTGTTCTCTTTTAACGGAAGATTTTGCGCGGTTAAGGTATCGGGCAGATTTTTCACCAGTTCGGTCAGCAGGATCGTATCCCTCGCGGAAAGGAACGTGGTGCAATCCATCGGGTTGAGCTGAAACACCGGCAGGCTCAGGGATTGCACGCGATCGATTTCGAAGGTAGAGAGGTAATAGATGACGCTGTCGTAACTTTTTCCGCCCGAGGTTTTGGTAGGATAGTAGATCCTTTTCTCATACTCGAACGGGGCGAAGTTGTGCGTGGAATCGGGAAAAAGAACGGTGAGATTACTGGGGTATTCGGCCGATAGAAAGAACCCGGTCTGGTCGCCGATCTTGATGCTGTCGAGAAAAAACCCGCTTCTGACCGTGACATCCTGACCGTTGCTTCGGCTCAGACCCCAGACGAAAAAAAGGAACAGGAAAGGAAAAATCTTTAGACGCCTCAATGCCATCAGAACTAGGTGGTTTTTAAAGATTTATTTCTCACTTTGAATAGTCGCAGGAGTTTCGGTACATAATCTTCGTCCGTGTCCAGAGATATAAAATTGATCTGGTGCTTCCGGCTGAATTTTTCCAGTTCAAGTTTCCGGTTTTCATGCCGGTCGCTGATATTTTTTCTGAAATCTCCGAACGAGGTATTTATCCATAACGTGCGTTGCGTCTCCTTATCGATTACGGGAATGATCCCGAGTTTTGGTAATCTCGTTTCACGCTTGTCGCTGATCTGTATTACCACAAGATCGTGACGGCGGGCCAGGGCTTTCAGGTTGTGAAAATATCCTTCGTCGATGAAGTCCGACACCAGGATGACAACACTTCTCCGGCGTATGGCATTCAACGCGAAAGCAATTGCTTTTGTCAGGTTCGTGCGTAGGGATTGGGGTTTTAGTTTGACCAGGGTACTGATGATCTCATAGGCCTGGGAGTGACCTTTTGTCGCCTTCATGTATTTCTCCACCACATCCGAATAGCAAATCAGTCCCACGTGACCGGATTCCTTCGCGGCGGAAAGTGCAAGGACACCGCAGATCTCTTTGCCGATATCAGCTTTTGTACTTCCCGGGTTTCCGATATCTTCCGATGCGCTGACGTCGAGGATAAAAAATACGGTTTGTTCTTTTTCTTCTTTAAAGGTCTTCACAAACGTTCCGTGACCTTTAGCCGATACGTTCCAGTCGATCGTCCGGATATCGTCGCCGTACTGGTAAGGTCGCACATCATCGAATTCCAGACCCGAGCCCTTAAAGACAGAATGGAAATCACCCTGCATCTGGCTATTGATTGCTTTCCGGATCTGGATCTCGTATCGCCGTAATTTTTTTAAAAGCTCCCGCACCTTGGTTCCCTTGGAATAGAATTTGTTATATCAGCCCGTTAACCTCGTGGCCCGGTCTGATTTCGTCCAAAAATAGAACAATTATGAGTATTTTGCCCCACCCAAAATAAGTATAGGTTGAGAAAATCCGTGAACCGTTTAGTGAATTATGGCGTTGCAACCATTTGCGCGGTGCTATTGCTGTCCCTGCTTTTTTCCTGTGGGAAGAACGACCGTATCCCGGCCGGAATTCTCGACAAGGGGCAGATGGTCAGTGTGCTCTCGGAACTCTATATTTCCGAGCAGAAGATCAGCACACTCGGCGTCAAGCGCGATTCTTTAAAAGAGATATTCAGTGTCATGAAAGACAGCATTTTTGAAAAGACTGGCGTTTCCGATTCGGTTTTCAGAAAATCGATGAACTATTACATGGAGGACCCGCTGGTATTGGAAGGAATTTATTCCGTATTGATCGACTCCCTCAATCTTCGGGAGCAGCGTGTGCTTTCGGGTGAAGAAAAAAAATGATTTATCCAGATTCGTTCGAGCAAAAACTGGGCTTTGATCTGATCCGGACAAAGCTGAAAGCCTATTGTTATTCCCCGGCAGGTGAAGAATGGGTCGATCGCATGCAGTTCAGTACGGATGCAGGTGTAATCAAAACCGCGTTGAAACAGAATCTCGAGTTCCGGCAGATCCTGGAAAAGAGCGAGGCATTTCCTTCCCGTTATTTTTTCGACCCGTCCGAATGGATACAGAAGATTTCTGTAGAGGGTAACTGGCTGGAGTCGGAGGATTTTCTGAACCTGGCTTACTCGCTTGAAACAATCACATCGTGCAAGACCTTTTTAGCCAAGACAGCCGAAGTATACCCAGCGCTGTTCAGGATGGCGGAGCCAGTCACCCTACCCGCCACGTTGGCGCAATCTGTGTTTACCCGGATTGACGACAAGGGTATCGTACGCGACTCCGCCAGCAGTGAACTGGCCAGGATCAGGAAGAAGCTTCGCGACGAGCAGGGACGGCTCCGGAAGCTGGCGGATCAGATATTCAGAAACGCTGTGGGCGAGAGTTGGGTGCCCGAGGGTGCCCTTCCCACGATCCGTGACGGAAGGGTGGTGATCCCGATCCAGGCAGAGCACAAAAGAAAGTTAAAGGGTTTTATCCTGGATGAATCGGCGACGGGTCAAACGGTTTTCCTTGAGCCTGCAGAGATGCTGGACGCGAACAACGAGATCCGGGACCTTGAACATTCGGAAAAGCGCGAGGTCATCAGGATCTTACGGGAGCTGACCGACGATTTCAGGCGGGAGTTGCCGGCATTACGGATCGCCTATCGTTTTCTATCCGAGATCGATTTTGTCCGGGCAAAGGGGAAGCTTGCGCTGGAGATCAATTCCGACCTGCCGATCGTGGAAAACAAGCCTGAACTGGTGTGGTACCAGGCCCGGCACCCGTTGTTATACCTGAGTCTGAAAGGTAAACGTGAAGTTGTTCCATTGTCCCTGGAGTTGGATCAGAAAGAAAGAATGCTTCTGGTGTCCGGGCCGAACGCCGGTGGAAAATCCGTCTGCCTGAAGACGGTGGGTCTGCTCCAATACATGTTGCAATGCGGCATGCTGGTACCGTTGTCCGACCGGTCGCGCATGGGGATCTTCAACGACATCTTTCTGGATATCGGCGATCAGCAATCTATCGAAAATGACCTGAGTACATACAGCAGTCACCTCCGGAATATGAACGTCTTTATTCAGCATGCGACCGACTCGTCGCTGGCGTTGCTGGACGAACTTGGATCGGGCACGGATCCCGACTTTGGCGGAGCAATAGCCCAGGCGATACTGGATACCCTGTTGCAAAAGAAGGTCTGGGGTGTGGCTACAACACATTATTACAACCTGAAGTTGTTTGCCGGACAACATCCCGGCATTCGAAATGCGGCCATGCGTTTTGACGACAAAAACCTGGTGCCTTTATATGTGCTGGATATTGGCAAACCCGGCAGTTCGTTCGCCCTGGAGATTGCCCGTAAGATCGGACTTCCGGCACACACTATCGAAGAGGCGGAGAAATTAGTGGGTAAGGACCTTGCCGGTTTTGAAACGCTTGTGAGATCACTGGAGAAGGAGCGACAGGAACTGAGCGAAAAGGTGAAACGCCTGGAGCGTCAGGACGCGGAACTGAAACAGTCATTGGCAAAATACGAGTCGCTGCACACCGACCTGGAAAAGCGGAAAAAGGAAATTATCACAAAAGCCAGGGAAGACGCGTCCAATTTGCTTCGCCAGACGAATCGTGAAATAGAAAAAACCATACGTCACATCAAGGAGAACAAGGCGGAGAAAAAGGAAACAGTAAAAGTCCGGAAAAACCTGGAGACGCTGACACAAAAAGTATCGGGAGTATCCACGGAAGTAAAAAGGCCGACGGAAACGCTTAAGGAGGGTGACCGGGTAAGGATTATCGGTCAGGAGGGAAGCGGTACCATTCTGTCTGTACAGGGGAAGAATGCGACTGTCCAGTTCGGCTTGATAAAGTCTGTTACGAAGCTTGATAAACTGGAAAAAGTGACGGCTACCGTTCAAAAGGAAATTGTATCACGGCTTCGTTCGGCGGGAATCGACGTTCACGAAAAACGGGCTAACTTCAATTCCACCCTTGATATCCGGGGTAAGCGTGTGGATGAAGTGATCTCTATTCTCGATCAGTTTATGGATACGGCTATTTTACTGGGTCAAAGTCAGCTGCGGATCCTTCATGGAAAAGGGGAAGGGGTTCTGCGCAAAGTTGTGCGGGACCATCTGAAATCTTACCGTGAAGTGGCCAGCATCCGGGATGAGCACATTGAGCAGGGAGGTGACGGGATTACCGTGGTGGTGTTAAAATGAATGGGCGGCGAAAAACCGAGCCCAAAACCTGAGCGGGTAAGCCTGAATCAGAGCGTCCGTTCAATTCGGCTTTTCATGTAGCTGCCGGATCATATCAAGCGATAGCTTTCCTTTTCAATTCAATATCTCGCTCTGCTTTAGTCCGGATACTCTCGCAGGTCAGTCCGGTAACAATTGGCAGGACCAATCGGAAAATTTTCATTTTCATATTGTTCCATAACAATGAATCTTATCCACATCATATAGCAGTGAAAATTGTTACCCGAATTGTCCTCTTTTTCTGCCTGCAGGGAAGCAGTAGAACCTAGTCCAATAATTCCTGTTCTTTCAGAAAGTCAAAAATCAATTTGTCCACGTCTGAAATTTTGTCCTTGTCCGAGTAATTGAGCCATTTTATTTCTTCGATTTCCGAGTCTGCTCTTAATCTTCCGGTGAAGTCAGCGCTGTAACAGGTCATTTTTACAATCGTTCCGGTTGGGTGTCCGTGTGCTTGTGCTTCAAAGACTCCAACAAATCTTATGGTATCAGTATTAATGTCAATACTTAGTTCCTCCTTTATTTCGCGAAACAAGGCCTGTTCGTCAGTTTCACCATTTTCTCTTTTCCCACCTGGAATGTAGTATTTGTCCTTACCATAGGTTCTGGTTGAAAGGATTGATTTTTCTTTTATTTCAATCCAGGCCAGTTTGTCAATTACTTTCATTTGTACTCAAATAATTTGTCAGAATCCACGGAGCAGCATATGTATTGTCGCCTCCTGGTGGAGGTACACAGCACACGTCAAAGTAGGTGTCCGCATACTACCCGTCGATTGAAATTTCTGTGGCCAGAAAATCGTTCATTGTCAAAGTGAACGTGTGATTTCTGTCGTGGTCGGACTCAAAAGCTATTTCCCAAATGACTGGTTTGGTTTCGCATCTCGGAAGCCTGAGATAAACAGGTTCAAATTCTTTATTAAAATCTTTAATTTTAAAACCTTCTTGCCAATTTCCAAATTCATCTTCGATCAGAGGTTTGATTGACTCCGTAATTTCTGAATACTTGTCTTCAATGGTTTTAAAGAAGTCTATTTGTATTTGGGTTGGCCCGATTTCCGCACCATCGATACCAATTTCAATTAGCTTGTCTGAAGGTTTAAAATGTCGCCGACATTCAAAATAGCTGTTGCCAGGGTCTTTCTTGTCGCCGAAGAATAACATTTGTCCGAAAAAGGAGTTGTCAATTTTTATTGACTTGCCAAATATTAAGTCGAAAAACCCCATTATCTGAATATTTTTTTTGTCTGTCGGGAAATGTCCGTTTAGAATGCCAGGCCCGACTTCCCCGTCAGTCTCGGTCGTTGCGGGAGTTAATTTAGCAAATTACTTCAAATTAGTCTATACACATCCCCTGCAGGTAATGTTATGCGGCGTTGCTTTGGTACTGCCCAATAGATCGTACTAGTCAGTTAGTTCTTCGCAGTCAAAACCTTTGCCGTGCAAAAGCCTGTTTACCGTTTCTGAAATTTCTGCCGGACTGTCAACGCGTAAAATTTTGTCACAGTCTTCAAGGTCAAAATTCCATTTTGCCGTTTGTAGCGAATTGTTTAAAAATGGTTTAAGTTGTTGAACCAATCTTTTTGTCTTTACAGAGGTCTTAAATACATAAATCACAGCGCGGAATTTAAGTCGTTATAATCCTTTTTTGCCCTCAAGCCAATAACCTTGCGATATAATTTTTCCCGATAAATTTTTCTTTACGACGTTTCTGAAGGTCTGAACTGACTTTACGTTTCCAATCAGTATAAAACCTGCTGCCTTCCAGTCAGCTGTTTTGAATAAAGGCAAATCGTTTACCCATTTTTCGTTTCTGAATGAGCCGTTTTTCGGAAAGACAGTGAAGTTTTCCAGTCCCAGAAGTTCGGGAACGTTTTGGTTGTCTTTGTCTAATTCAAAATAGAATTGGAATTGATATTGATTTTGTTTCAAAATATGAAGAAAAGAACAGGCGAGCCCTAACGAAGTTTCGTCTCCGAATATAAACTGTTTTTTCATGTTTGGATCGAACAACTTTTTTCCTCTTGGCAGACTGATAAACAATTCATCATTTTTCTCTAAGGTGTCGATGTATTGGCTTCCAACTCCGTTACCGTGAAGATGAAAGATGATATCAAAAAAGCCCCTTGCCTTATCGTGATAAGCAACGGTGTAATTTCTGTATTCAGTTTCGCTGACACGAATAACATTGGCGTAACCGATTTGGAAATTCATTTCTGATATGTCTCCTCGAAAGCGTATTTTCTTGATTTGGGCACTGAGATAAGAGGTTTGTATAACCTTCACGTTGGGGCGAAGTGCATCCTCGAATAAATCCCCCATCCATTTTGGAATCCTTGATAGCATTTTGCAACTTTTATTGACTGCGAAATAACAATGAATTGTCAGGTCAAGCAATGCTCATACAAAGTAAGCATTGGACTAAACGAGGTTTTTATTTCGAAAAGTCACCGCGGTCATTCCTGCAACTTTGGTAAAAAGGCGTGAAAAATAAGGGTAATCATCGTAGCCCAATTCTGACGCAATCTCTTTTACTGATTTGTCGGAATGATAAAGCAGGCGTTTTGCTTCTAATATAACACGTTGCTGTATTTGATGTGAAACGGAATGCCCCGTTGTGTTTTTAACACACTCATTCAAGTAAGGTGTGGATATGCTTAAGACTTTAGCGTATTCGGATGGCCGTTTAAGTGTCGTAAAGTTGCGCTCCAATGCTGTTTTAAATCCCTTCGTAACAGTCTCAAACCGTGAAAGCTTATAGCCTGGTTTTGATTTCTCCAGATATTGAGAAAGTATCAAAGCCACTAATGCGTTACAGTTATCTTTCAGCAAAGCTTGATATAGTTTGTCTGGTTTTCGTTCAAATGATTTTATGCACAACGTTGCTGTATCGGTAACTACGGATAGATTGTCGGCTTTTAGTGACAATGGTCTTGCAGGTGCAATTTCTTCCAATAGGTTCAGGTATTCAGGGTTTATGTTTTCATTATTGATGAGTAAACCGAAAATAGTCGCATCTGTTGTTTGTAAAAACCGATGTACTTGATTGGGGTGAATGTATAAAACAGATGATTTATTTATGCTGTATTTTTTAAAATCAATTTCAAAAGTAGTTGTTCCTTTTTCCTGAATAATAAATAAATGAAAATCGTGGCGGTGTGAGCGGCTTGCTTCTTCTGATTGAATATTTTTCGCTGACATCCTTCCAATGACAATCCCCCCGTTATGTTCACCCGGCCAGGAATGTACCGGTATGGATTTCGTTTTTTTTGCCATTGCCTTCAATTGTCTGCCGGCATTAAAGATAGTTATTTGAATCGTCAGGTTGTTTGATGTCGTCAGGCATGATTTATATACATTGCCAGGCAGCGTTGTTTTACTCGGTATTCTTTCGACGTCTGTATCGCTGTATAAAAATAGGTTAGGTACATTACAATAAATCAAGCGAGCCGGGTCACTTATTAGATTATTGTTTCAGCAAATGACAAGGATAATATTATTTTCCGGAACCTTCAAAAAAATAGACTTGAGCACCAATCAGATTGTCCGTATCCCCTGATCAATATTTTGCCGATAAATTGTTGGCTGAAAACGCCAAGGCCATATGGTAAACCGCTTTTGACTGTGGTAAATATTCTCAACTTGGATTTCCTCTGTATTAAGAGAATTATTGTCCATTGCTTTACGTTTCAAGTATGGGTTTGGTGAGACAGGTAATTTATTTTGGTTAATAGTTCCAAGGACTTTGTCAATATCTGTAATTGTCGAATTGAAGGGACTTTATGCTGCCTATAATTTCTTTTATCAGTCCATCGTAGATTGTGTATTGTTTTTTAGGATTTTATAGATTGCCACCCTAATTGTACGCGGCCACGTTACTTCAATTTGGACTTGTGTCAAGTCTACCGTTACTTTATTTTTGGAGACGTATCCTTTATACATCTTATTGAAAATGCATATGTCGGATGTTGTGCTGCACTTCTCATTGAGTCTGAGGCAACTCCCAACACGTATCCCTTTGCAAAATGGCTGTCAATTTTTGTGCTTGACCAAAAAATTGCATGTGTTCCAAAGAGGTTGTCAAACTCACCAGTATTTCCATATCCGGCAGGTCTAATTGAAAATCCACTTGAGTTAGAAAAACTGTTATCCATCGTTGTCCAGAGGATTGAATCCTTAAGATGATTGGAATTTCTTCCTACAGAGTTAATTAACTCATCCCATTCATCCGCTGTCGGTAAGTGCCACCCAGTCGGACAAACCCTGCATGCTGTCTCATAGTCATAGAGTAGATCATAATCCTGGACTTTACTAGAATCATTGTTAGGTATATAATACGAAATTGATAGTCCTGCAGAATCAATGGTCTCATTCAGGTTTTTAGTCATCCAAATTTTTCCATTGAAGTCTTTTGATGGGTAATCAGATTCTCCAATTTTCCTGCCACTATTGTCAGATGAACTTTTACATGATAAGAATAATAATGAGATCAAGATGGGGGCAATTAATTTTTTTGAAACATTTGTCATTGTTGTATTGTCGTTTAGTCTTACCACATCTCAAATTAGCGTATTGGCGGCAACAGCGCAGTATCCGTATTGGCGTTACCTTGAGCAAGATAATCGAATCCCCATTTACATTGAAAAACCGTTTTTGCCACGATCCCTGCGGAGTCTGTCAGACCATGTTCGCTTATCCTGAAATGAATAAACGCATTGCTGTTATTTTAATAGTCGCCAGGTCCCGGCAGGCAGTCAATCCGATTCGTGGCATTACCCGGTATCGTAATCCACAAAAAAAGGCTGCCACGGCAGCCTTCTGAATCATTTGGTGTAAGGGAAATTTCCTTAACAAAACTCGTCAAACACTTCCACCAGGTGCTGCCCGATCATTTGGGCATTGCGGCCTTCGATGTGGTGGCGTTCTACAAAATGCACCAGTTCTCCGTCCTTGAACAGGGCGATAGAAGGCGATGATGGAGGGTAGGGAAGCGTGAACTCACGGGCCCGGGCCACGGCATCCTTGTCTACGCCCGCGAAAACGGTGGCGAGGCTGGAAGGTTTTTTGCCGGAATGTTCCAGTGCCCACTTTACGCCGGGCCGCGCCGCGCCGGCCGCACATCCGCAAACGGAATTGATGACCAGCAGGGTAGTGCCGGACTGGTTTGCCAGCGTTTCTTCCACTTCTTTGGAGGTTTTAAGTTCTTTGAAGCCCGCGCTCGTCAGATCGTTGCGCATGGGGGCTACTAATTGTTCGGGATACATATTTATTAATAGTTAAGTCTGTTGTTTCCGGTTATATAACAAATTACAGGAATCCCAGTTCAAGTTTTGCCGCTTCCGACATCATATCCTGGGAATAAGGCGGATCAAACGTTATTTCCACCTTTACATCGTTCACCCCTTCGATGGCTTTCAGCTTCTGTTCGACCTCGCCGGGAATAACTTCCGCCGACGGACACGATGGCGATGTCAGCGTCATCTGTACGTATACATTGTTTACGGGGTATACATTGATCTCGTAGATCAGTCCCAGTTCGTAGATATCCACGGGGATTTCCGGGTCGTATACGGTCTTGATCGCAGCCAGTACTTTTTCCTGCAGGTCGGGAATAGCCGTACTGCTCTGTTGTGTTGCCGGGATCGTTTGTTCACTCATAACTTCACTTCCGTTTTAGTCTTAAACGCCAGGGCGTACAGTTTCATTTGTTTGATCATCGACGCAAACCCGTTCGAGCGTTGCGTGCCGATGAACCGTTCCATGCCGATCCGGTGCATGAAGTACAGGTCGGATTGTAATATGGCGTCGGCTGTCTGGCCGCTGAAGATCCGTATCAGCAGGCTTACCAGTCCCTTCGTGATGGCCGTATTGCTGTCAGCGGAAAAATAAACCTTGTCGCCGTCCAGGCTGGCGGTCAGCCATACCTTGGACTGGCAGCCCTTCACAATGTTCTCTTCCGTTTGCGCTTCCGCTGGAAGCGGTGGAAGTTTCTGACCCAGTTCCATGATGTAGAACACCGTCATTTCCATGTCTCCGTCAAGCAAGGAGAATTCGCTGATGATCTCGTCCTGTTGTTGGTTAATGGTCATGCCGTATCATTTCATAAAATTGATCACACGTTCGAGTCCTTCCACCAGTTGGTCGATTTCCGCAGTTGTGTTATAAACAGCAAACGATGCGCGTACGGTTCCTTCAATTCCGAAGCGGTCCATCAGGGGTTGTGTACAATGATGGCCGGTGCGGACGGCGATACCGCGTGCGTCGAGCATCTGCCCGATATCGAAAGGGTGAATACCAGCCACGACAAAGGAAAGCACACTCACCTTGTCGCGTGCTGTACCGATCACGTTGACGCCGCGCAGCTTCGAGATCCGGGCTGTGGCGTATTCTAATAATGCATGTTCGTGGGCGGCGATATTTTCCCGTCCCAGGTCCGTGATAAAATCCATGGCGTACCGGAAGGCCACCACGTCGGCGATGTTCGGCGTGCCGGCTTCGAATTTATAGGGAAGGTCGTTGTAGGTGGTCTTCTCAAACGTCACCTCGCGGATCATCTCGCCGCCGCCGTGATAGGGCGGCATTTTTTCCAGGAGTTCTTTTTTACCGTACAGGAATCCCGTACCGGTGGGTCCGTACATCTTATGGGATGATACGGCATAAAAATCACAGTCGAGGTCCTGTACGTCGATGGGAAGGTGAGCGCCTGCCTGAGCGCCGTCGATAAAGACTACCGCTCCGGCCTCATGTGCCAGGGCGATGATTTTTTTTACCGGGTTGATTGTGCCCATGCTGTTGCTGGCATGATTCACGGATACCACCTTCGTCCGTGGTGATAGCAATTTCCGGAACGCATCCATATCGAGTTCGCCTGCATCTGTCACAGGTATAACTTTCAGGATGGCCTTTTTCTCTTCACATACAAACTGCCAGGGAACGATATTGGAATGATGCTCCAGGCCGGAGATAATGATCTCGTCGCCTTCGCGGATGAATGTTCTCCCGTACGATGTGGCCACGAGGTTAATACCTTCGGTCACACCGCGGGTGAAGATGATCTCTTCCGTGGATCGTGCGTGGATAAAATTTTTCGCCGTGGCGCGTGTTTCCTCGTAAGCTTTCGTTGCTTTTTCCGCCAGGGTATGGATGCCCCGGTGAATGTTCGCATTGTAACCTTTGTAATAGTCCACGAGGGCATTGATGACGGACAGGGGTTTTTGCGAAGTGGCGGCGTTGTCGAAGTAAACGAGGTCGCGACCATTCACACGCTGATCCAGTACCGGGAATTCTTTCCTGATCTTTTGAATATCAAGCGGTGCGGTGTGGATGGCGTTGGAAGTCATATCAGAAGTTTTTGTGAAGTCTCTCACTCACTAAATGATCAAAATAGGCTTTTAGTTCAGGGTGTTTCACATTGTTCAGTATTTCGATGGCAAATGCATAGAGCATCATCGCCCGTGCTGTTTCTTTTTGAATACCCCTGGTCTGAAGGTAGAACATGGCTTCCTCATCCAGTTGGCCGGTGGTGCATCCGTGCGAGCATTTTACGTCGTCGGCCCAGATCTCCAGCTGCGGTTTGGTGTTGACCACCGCTTTGTCGGACAGGAGGATATTACGGTTTGCCTGGAAAGCATTTGTTTTCTGGGCTTGCGGGCGCACGTAGATCTTGCCGTTGAACACACCTTTGGCATTATCGTCCATGATACCTTTGTAGATCTCGTTGCTGAACGAATTGGGCATCTTGTGATCCACGACGGTATGGTTGTCCGCCAGGGTATCGCCGCCGATAAGATACAGTCCGAACATGTGGGATTCGATCCCTTCTCCGTCAAGCGCGAGCTGAAGGTTATTCCGGACCAGTTTGCCGTTGAGTGTGAAGGTAAAGGTATTGACACGGCTGGACCGTCGCTGGTGGATCCGGGTAAGACCGTATTGATAACGGTTACCCTGGTCGTTCTGGATCGAGTAGAGGTCCACTCCGGCGTTTTCATCGACCACGATCTCCGATACGGTATTCGATAAATGAGGGGCGGTACCCGCGGAGTCGAATTTTTCGATCACGGTCAGGCTGCTGTTTTTTCCCACGACGACAAGGTTCCGGGTGGACGCTACTACCTGTCCGGTGCGTGCATCGTGAACGTTGTATATAACAATGGGTTTATCGACGGTTGTATTGTCAGGCACCTGAATATATACGCCATGGGCCCAGGCTGCGGTGTTCCAGGCGAGGAAAGCGTCCGTGTGGTGGTCTGCGTAGGCGGCAAAATGAGCGGTCGCCGTTTCATTGCCGTCTGCCAGTGCCGCTGCAAGGTCGCATATAGTGAGTTGAGCGGAAGGAGAAACGATCTTCGAGTATTTTTCCGAGTAGAGGCCGTTGATCAGTACGATAACATTTCCTTCGATGGACGGAATGATAAATCCGGACGGATCCAGGTCACTGTGTACAGCGCCGGATAAATCTTCGAGATTGAAGTTTTGTTCGAGCTGGCGGGTGAGTGGAGTATGTTTATACTCCTCCGTCTTCTTGTCAGGCAACCCGAGTTTTTGAAACGCTTCCAGCGCTTCCCTGCGAATACGGAGAACGGAAGTGCTTTCCGAAAAGGTTTTTTCAATCAGGGCTGCGACGCTACCGGTCGTTGTTTTTTCATTCACCGCTACACTCATCATCAGGTTTTTTATGCGATCGCTACTTCGTCTTTAATCCAGTCGTAGCCTTTTGCTTCGAGTTCGAGGGCCAGTTCCTTGGTGCCCGACTTTACAATTTTGCCTTTGTAGAGTACGTGAACAAAATCGGGTACGATATAATCGAGCAGTCGCTGGTAATGTGTAACCACGATGACGGCATTCGATTTGGTGCGCAGCTTGTTCACGCCATGCGCGACAATTTTCAGGGCGTCGATATCGAGGCCGGAGTCCGTTTCATCAAGAATGGCAAGTTTGGGTTCCAGCATCGCCATCTGGAAGATCTCGTTCCGTTTTTTTTCTCCGCCGGAAAATCCTTCGTTCAGCGAGCGATTCAACAGCGACTGGTCGATATCCACAAGCTTCATTTTTTCTTTCATGACCTTGAGAAAGGAAACGGCGTCCAGGGTTTGTTGTCCCCTGGCTTCCAGGATCTGGTTGACAGCGGTCTTCATAAAATTGATGGTGCTGACACCGGGTATTTCCACCGGGTATTGAAAAGCAAGGAATACTCCTTCGCGCGCTCTTTCTTCCGGCGCAAGTTCCAGCAGGTTCTTACCGAGGAAGTCCACTTCGCCGCCGGTCACTTCATATTCTTCACGTCCCGCCAGGACCGACGCCAGCGTACTTTTGCCGGACCCGTTAGGACCCATGATGGCATGTACTTCGCCGGGTTTGACTTCCAGGTTTATCCCGTTCAGGATCTGCTTGTCTCCGATCTTCGCTTGTAAATTCTTTATGCTCAACATAATTCAGGGATTCAAAATAATTGGTAATACGGTTCCGATCAGCCTACGCTGCCTTCGAGCGTGAGGGCCAGCAGTTTCTGCGCTTCCACGGCGAACTCCATAGGCAGCTGACTTAACACTTCTTTCGCATAGCCGTTTACGATTAGGGCTACGGCTGACTCTTCGTCGATACCACGCTGCAGGCAATAGAAGATCTGGTCTTCGCCTATCTTCGAGGTCGTGGCTTCGTGTTCAATTCTCGCAGAGCTGTTCTCCACGTCGATGTATGGAAATGTATGGGCTCCGCATTTATCACCCATGAGCAGGGAATCGCACTGTGAAAAATTCCTTGCGCCGGATGCGCGCTTCATAATATGTACCTGGCCGCGGTAACTGTTTTGCGAGTGACCGGCGGAAATTCCCTTCGAAACGATCCGCGATTTTGTATTTTTTCCGATGTGGATCATTTTGGATCCGGTATCGGCCTGCTGGTAATTATTGGTAACAGCTACCGAGTAGAATTCACCCATGGAATTGTCACCTTTCAAAATACAGGAAGGATACTTCCAGGTGATGGAAGAACCGGTTTCAACCTGCGTCCAGCTGATCTTAGAACTGTCGCCGAAACACAATCCCCGTTTTGTTACAAAATTGTAAATACCACCCTTGCCGTTCTTGTCTCCCGGGTACCAGTTTTGAACGGTTGAATATTTTACCTGGGCATCTTTCATGGCGTAGATCTCGACCACAGCCGCGTGCAACTGGTTCTCGTCGCGCATGGGCGCGGTACAACCCTCGAGGTAGCTCACGTAGGAACCCTCGTCGGCAACGATCAGGGTCCGTTCAAACTGCCCTGTGTTCGCCGCGTTGATCCGGAAATACGTTGACAATTCCATGGGGCACCGCACACCTTTCGGGATGTAACAGAACGAACCGTCGGTGAAGACCGCCGAGTTCAGGGCCGCAAAATAATTGTCGGCGACGGGAACAACGGATCCCATATACTTTTTCACCAGCTCGGGATGTTCCTGTACCGCTTCGCTGAATGAGCAGAAAATGATCCCCAGTTCAGCTAGCGTTTCTTTATAGGTGGTGGCTACGGACACACTGTCAATGACCGCATCGACGGCGATACCCGTAAGTCTTTTTTGTTCCGTCAGGGAGATTCCCAGCTTCTCAAAGGTTTTGATCAGTTCGGGATCTACATCCTCCAGGTTCTTCGCTTTCGCTTTTTGCTTCGGCGCGGAATAGTAGATGAGGTCCTGGTAGTTAATAGCCGGATAGGAAACATTGGGCCATTTCGGTTCCGTCATTTTGATCCATTGGCGGTAGGCGTTCAGTCGCCAATCCAGCAACCAGGACGGTTCGTTTTTCTTGGCTGAGATAAAACGGATGATATCTTCGTTGAGTCCTTTAGGTGCAGAATCGGTCTCTATATTTATAGTCCATCCATGTTCATACTCCTTGGATGTCAACTCTTCCAGTACCTGATTGTCTTTACTCATCGATGCCTATTTAGACTAATTTTAAACAACTAACAAAAGTATAACAAAAAAGGCATTTTAAGGTTCTGGCGGGGCTATTATTTCCTCATAGAAGTTTCCGGTCCGCGATAAACCTTGTCTATTTAGGTCAGGTTCAGGCTTCTGTCCAGGCTTTCTTCCAGTGATATCATGGTTTCCGTACGTTCGATTCCCTCAACTTGCTGGATCTTGTCGTGTAGTACCTGCTTGAGGTGATTGGTATCCTTGCAGTGGATTTTGGTAAACATGCTATAGTTTCCCGTTGTATAATGGATATTGGTGATCTCCGGAATAGCCTTCAGTTTGGCCATAACCTGGTCATAGAGAGCACTTTTCTGAAGGAAGATCCCGATAAATGCCGTGATGTCATAGCCGAGTTTGGCGTAATTCACTTTTAACGTTGTTTTTTCGACGATTCCGGCTTCCTCGAGTTTATTCATTCTCACGTGCACAGTGCCTCCGGAGACAAAAGCTTTCTTAGCGACCTCGGTATAGGGCTTCTTGGCGTCCTGCATGAGAATTTCCAGGATCTTCAGGTCCACATTGTCAACTTTATAATTTTCGGCCATATAAAAATTTTGGTTTTGACTATTATTCAAAAATATGAAATAAAATTAAAAAATATACAAATATTCAAATACTTCATTGATTGGTAGACCGGTTATTGTGTTACTTTGTTAAAGATTTTACAACGCACCCACACGAACGACATCACACTCACACAAAAAAAACAACATTGTAGGGTGTTGAAATTTGGCAGACAAGCCCTCCGGTCTCGGGGGTGGAGACAACGGGATAAAGTCCAGCCTTTGGCGACCTAACCGCTCCGTGGAGGTTCGAACCCTCCCTCTACAGCAAACCGCCTCAGGGCGGAGAAACACACATCACACACACACCACAACATTGTAGGGTGTTGAAACTGGCAGACAAGCCCTCCGGTCTCGGGGGTGGAGTTTACGGGATAAAGTAAAAGCACCCTGATCCAATTCCGACGATACGTTCGGCACTGGATCAGGACTTAAACCTAACCGCTCCGTGGAGGTTCGAAGCCTCCCTCTACAGCAAGCTCAGTTTAGGTTAATGAGTTATTCAGAGCTGCCCGTCCCTTCACAGGGGCGGGTTTTTTTTTGCCTTTCAAAGTTTAGCTATTGATTTGAAGCCAAACAATCGTTTGCTTTGAAATACATAAATAACGTTCCGAAGACTCACGAGCATATGAAGGATTTCCCCTGGTTAAATAAGTATCCCGAAGGCGTAGCCAAAGAAATCAGGTTGTACGATCACAGTTCGCTCGTCGAGCTGTTCGATAAAAGTATCGATCGGTTCAGGAACCAGGTCGCCTTTGAGAACATGGGAGTGCAGCTTACCTACGGCGAGGTCGATATCCTGGCTACACGGTTCGCCGCTTTCCTGCAGCAGGAACTGGGGCTGAAGAAGGGGGAGCGCATAGCCATCCAGATGCCGAACCTCTTGCAATTTCCCGTCGCTTTTATCGGTGCACTGCGGGCGGGGCTCATCGTGGTTAATACCAACCCGTTGTATACACCAAGAGAGATGGAACACCAGTTTAAAGACGCGGGAATTTCGGCGCTTGTGATCGTCGCCAACTTTGCCCACAACCTGGAGAAAGTAGCCTATCAGAGTTCGATCAAACATATAATCATCACGGAACTCGGAGACCTCCTGGGAGGAATGAAAGGAGCCCTGGTGAACTTTGTCGTCAAGCGGATCAAAAAGATGGTTCCGCCTTATCACATACCCCGGGCATTGTCCTTTAAGGAAGTCCTGAAGAAGGGCGCATCCCTTAACCTGTCGAAGGTCGAGGTTTCCCTCACCGATACTGCGGTGCTGCAATACACGGGCGGAACAACGGGGATATCGCGGGGAGCGCAATTGTCGCACGGAAACCTCGTTGCGCATAACTCCATGATCACCGAATGGTTCAAGCCCTACATGAACGCCGCCGGAAACGATATCATCATCACGGCGCTGCCGCTTTATCACATTTTTGCGCTCACGGTCAACGGCGTCCTTATGTTCAGTACGGGCGTAAAGAACGTCCTGATCACCAACGCCCGGGATATACCCGGCTTTGTCAAGGAACTTCGCAAACATAAGTTCTCCATTCTTACGGGCGTGAACACGCTGTTCAACGGCCTGCTGAACAACCCGCATTTCAAGGACCTGGATTTTTCCGCGCTCCATGGAGCGGTGGGAGGAGGAATGGCTGTGCAGGATGTCGTGGCGAAACGATGGAAGGAGGTTACGGGCGCGCCATTGGTGGAAGGTTACGGACTAAGTGAAACATCGCCCGTGTTGTGTTGTAATCCCCTGGATGGAAAACACAAGAGCGGAACCATCGGACTTCCCGTACCCAGCACGGAAGTCGCGGTCTTTGATGAGAACGGAACCCGGCTCGCCGTGGGAGAGGTGGGAGAGATTTGCGCCAGGGGCCCGCAGGTTATGTCCGGCTATTGGAACTGCGACAATGAGGGTGTCTTCTTTCCCGGCGGCTGGTTCAGAACAGGTGACATCGGCCTGATGGACGCGGAAGGTTTTTTCAAAATTGTGGACCGCAAAAAAGATATGATCAAGGTGTCCGGGTTTAATGTTTTTCCCAACGAGATCGAAAACGTGGTGGCGACAAACCCGAAGGTCCTGGAAGTAGCGGCGATCGGAGTACCCGATGCGAAGTCGGGGGAGGTGATCAAGATCTTCGTGGTAAAAAGGGATCAATCGCTCACCGAGGAAGAATTAAAAGAGTATTGTCACGAGAATCTCACCAATTATAAGGTGCCGAGGCATATTGAGTTCAGGAATGAACTGCCGAAGACCAACGTCGGCAAGATCCTGAGACGCGCGCTTAAGGAGCAGGAGGCAGCAGCTGCCTGACCGCGGTGGCGGACCGTTTTTTAATTGTCCCCGCTTCCATTACTTTTATAGACGATAGAAAAAGCAGTAAACGACATGTCCTATGATGGGTTTTTTTGAACATCAATACCTTTCTTACAAGAAAAATCACATTAAAAACCTGCTGGCGCTGGCGAAGGCCGATGGAAGTATGCACCCGAGGGAAGAAGCGCTGTTGTATAAAATCGCCAAACGTTACGGGCTGAAGGACCGGCAGGTAAAGCTCCTGGTGGAGTCCGATGAAAAATTCGAAATGAATGTGCCCGACAATCACAACGACAGGATGAACCTGTTGTACGACCTCATCCTGATGGTGTACGCCGATGATGTAATCGACAAGCACGAGGTGGAATTTTGCGAGGAGGCGGTCAAGCGATTCGGTATGAAGAAGCAACTGGTGGCCTGGCTGCTCGCGGAATTTGAACGCGGCACTCCGCCGCCGCCTGACGAATGGGAAGAGATCAAGCGTGAAGCCAAAGAAAAATATCTTTTGAAAAAGTAAGGCGTCTTACGATCACCTTAACCGACTACATCTATGTTACCCGAAGTATCTTCCCGGAAAGATTTTATCAAACGGATCGCACTGGGTTCCGCCGGGGCGTTGATCCTTCCCGGCCTTACTGTAGCGCAGGACAAGCCCGCATTAAAACCGGAACTGGTAAAGGAATTTGTGATCGCCGGTCACGGCAACCTGGAGAAAACAAAACAAATGCTAGAAGCCACACCCACCCTCCTGAACGCGTCGTGGGATTGGGGTTCCGGTGATTTTGAGGAAGCGATCGAAGGTGCCGGCCACGTGGGAAACCGTGACATCGCGCTGTTCCTCATCGGCAAAGGTGCGCGCTTTACACTTTTTGTATCCGCCATGCTGGGAAAGATCGATATTGTGAAGCCCGTCATTGAATCCTACCCGGAACTTCTCCACTCAAAAGGACCGCATGGTCTCGACCTCTTTCATCATGCCGCCAAAGGAGGTGAACACGCCGTGGAAGTATTGAATTATCTGAAGTCGAAGGGCTGACTAGAACACGTTTTCAATTCCGAAGAATTTGTCGATGATCACCAGGATCGACAACACACCCAGCAGCACCGGGCAAACATATTGGATCGTGAAGTTCAGGTACTTCCTTTTGAAGGATGTCATATAGCCCACGTTGCCCAACGCAATTTCCTCGTCCATGTTGTGGATCTTCCAGCGGTATGTAATAAAGATGCACATCAGGCATCCGCCGATGGTAAGGGAGATATCGCACATATCCGCCACGAACACCAGGAAGTCCTGGCCTTTGTAAAATGGTAATTTGTTCAGTGCGGGTATCATTCCCTGGCTTGCCATACTGGGCAGACCCACCACGAAGATCAACAAGGCAATACCCCAAACGACATTTTTGCGCTTCATTTTTTTCTGGTCCACCAGGTACGCTACCGGTACTTCCAGCAGGGAGATCGTGGATGTCAGGGCGGCGAAACAAACGAGGAGAAAGAATGAACCTCCGACGATTCGCCCGAGTACAGGGCCCATCTCGTGGAAGATCTGCGGCAATACGATAAAGATCAACGGCGGTCCTGCGGTTGCCACTTCCGTAACGTTAAGCTTGTACTGCAGGAAATGAACAAGGGGGAAAACCATTAGCCCCGACAGGAAAGCCACGGATGTATCGGCCAGTGAAATCACGGCCGCCGACCCTGTGATATTTTCCGTTTTCTTCAGGTACGATCCGTACGTCATCAATGCGCCCATACCCAGCGACAGCGAGAAAAAAGCCTGCTTCAATCCTTCGAAGACCGTCTGGATCTTCAGTTCGCCGAAATCCGGTATCAGATAAAAACGGACGCCGGCCATGGCATTCGGCAGCGTGAGGCTGTAAATGATTATACCGATCAGGATCATGTACAACGCCGGCATCATGATCTTGTTCGCCGCTTCGATTCCCTTTTGAATTCCCTGCGAAACGATCAGCGCGGTCATCGCCATAAAGACCATCGAAAAAATGAAGTTTGAATTAGCCAGTCCTTTCGCGCTGCTGACGTCGAGCAGGTCATTGACGAAGAGGCCGAAGAAAGATCCGAAGTCACTGTGATTAAGGAGATCGCCGAAGGAGATATGAAGAAAGTAACCGAATGCCCAACCGGCGACGACATTGTAGAACGATAATATAAAAATCCCGGCAAGTATGCCGAAGAGGCCCAGGTATCCCCATTTGCTCCCGCCCAGTTTTTGATAGGAACCGTAGGCATCCGTCCCCGCTTTGCGGCCAATGGTGATCTCACCCACCATCACCGGATAACACAGCAGGAAAATACAGATCAGGTAGATCAGCAGGAACACCGCGCCACCGTTCTGGCCTGCCAGGTAAGGGAACTTCCAGATGTTACCGAGCCCGACAGCAGAGCCTGCTGCTGCCAGAATGAAACCGATGCGGCCTGAAAAATTACCTCTGCTGGACATAGGATAGCAATAAAATATCGATTGAAAAGCAGGCAAAATAGACCTTATACTTTAAAAATCAAATCTCCCCTATTTTACGTTTCCTTTCCCGAGGTTTGCGTTTGTAACTTAATATGCAATTATCTTTCAGTGAATGATGTTTAACGGTAAATTGGAAGCTGAAAGCACGGCCAGGATATGGAAGAATTCAGGAAACTCACGACTCAGGAGAAAGCCCTCCGGATCAATCTGAGTAAAGCTATTTACGGATCGTTTGCCGAGATCGGAGCGGGACAGGAAGTGGCGGCAAACTTTTTTAAAGTAGGCGGCGCATCTGGTACAGTTGCCAAGACGATGTCTGCTTACGACATGAAATTCAGTGACGCGATCTACGGCGTAGGTGACCGTTATGTGTGCGAAGAGCGGTTGATCCGGATGCTGGATCATGAATACGTCCTCCTTCCCGAGCGTCTCCCGCACCGCATCGAAACAACCCGTTTCTTTGCTTTTGCCGATACAGTTGAAGTGATCAACTACGAACGCACCAACCAGGGACACGGCTGGATGGGATTGAGGTTTCAGCTCCGTCCCCAAAGTGAACCGAACGACTGCGTACTGCACCTGAAGATGCACGATACGGATCCCCTGCAACAACAATATGCCTTGGGTATCGTCGGTGTGAATATGCTTTACTCCTGTATGTTCCTGACGAACCCGGAAGAGATACTGATGTCGCTGCTGGACGGACTTACACAACGGCGAATCGAGATCGATATGTTCAGGCTCAACGGCCCGGATTTTAAACACGTTGACAACCGGGTCATGGCGTTAAAACTCGTTAAGAACGGGTTGACAAAGGCGGCGATGTTCGGCCCCGATGGCAATGTGATGCAACCGTCTGACGAACTTTACAAAAAGAACGTGCTGGTCCTGCGCGGCCGCTTCCGGCCACCTACTCACGTCAACGTGGATATGCTGCTCGCTTCGCGCCGTCATTTTAAAAACGAGTCCGACGTAGACCGCTCGAACATTGTATTGGTGTCTGAACTTACCCTGAACGACCTTAGCCCCGACGGGAAGATCGATGAAAAGGATTTTTTACACCGCGCCGATATCCTGTGCTCCTTAGGTCAGAATGTGCTGATCTCGAATTACTTTGAATACTACCGCCTGGTCGATTACCTTTCCAAGATCACGAAGGGTAAAAAGATAGCCATTACGATGGGTATCTATGCCCTGCAGAAAGTGTTCGAAGAAAAAACGTATGAAAATATCCGGGGCGGGATACTGGAGTGTTTCGCTTCCCTGTTCGGTACAAACGTCAAGCTTTATATTTATCCGGCGCTGAAGAAAGACTCGCAGGAAATCTTCAGCCTGAAGGATTTTGAGGAGGAGCTTCCGAAAAACCTGAAACACCTTTTTCGTTTCCTGATGGACAACAACAAACTGGAGGAGATTACGGGCGCCAATATCAGGAACCTGCATATCATCTCGGATAACGTATTGGCGATGATCAAGAAGGGTGAGCCCGGGTGGGAAAAATTTGTTCCCCACAAAGTGGAGGAAGCGATCAAGGAATTCGGCCTGTTCGATTATCCATTCAGGCAGGAGACCAAACAGATCTCCGTCGAGAACTGACGCCGGTCACCGTCTTTTTCAAACGTTATTCCTTCGCCAGATCAGAGCGCCTCATCCTTTCAACCTCAGGAAATAAGCCTTTGCCTCGTTCATCACTTTTGGTGCCAGTGCAAAACCCGATAACATGGTCGGGACCGCCATCAACGCATAGGCTACATCAATGATATTCATCACATCCTGCATGGAGAGGATCGCTCCCAGGATAATGGTGCTCAGGTAAAAGTAGTTGTAGTATTTTCCGGAGGAGACACCGAAAAGGAACGACATTGCCTTGTTCCCGTAGTAGCTGTAAGAGAACAGCGATGTTATCGCAAAAAAGAAGGCGCTTACGAGCAGGAGGATTTTTCCGGTCGTGCCGAGCGTGCTTTCAAATGCGCTGGCAGTGAGGGTCACGCCGCTCACTCCCGACGTTTTCCACAGGTCCGTTACCAGGATCGCCAGTGCCGTAAGGGTACACACCAGGAGTGTATCGATGGCGGGACTGAGCATGGAAACCAGTCCTTCTCTTACCGGTTCCTTGCTCTTCGAGGCGCCGAGTGCCATCGGTGCCGTTCCGATACCCGCCTCGTTCGAAAAAGAAGCGCGGCGTACACCGGCGACGATCAGGCCACCGACGACACCACCCAGGAGCGGTTCGCCACGATAATGGTTCGCCGCGAACGCATCCGTAATGATCAGCCACAGGTAATGCGGTACCGATTCAATATGGATAATGAGGATGGCAAGAACGGAAAAGAAATAGACGACGATCATCAGGGGAACCATTTTACCCGCCCAGCTTCCGATCCGCTGGATCCCGCCGATAATGACTACACCTGAGATAAGCATCAGGACAAAACCAATGATGAATTTGGCGGTGTTGATTTCAAACCATAAAAATGTAAAGGAAGCGGATTTCAGGCTGTCCGAAGAAATTCCGATATCGATAATAATTTGAGTCAGCTGGTTTGCCTGGAAAATAGGGAGGCATCCGACCATACAACACAGGCAAAAGAGCACCGCCAGCGGATGCCATGATTTACCCAACGCTTCGCGGATCACGTACATCGGACCACCCTGAATAACGCCCGCCGAATCCTTACCCCTGTACATAACGGAAAGGGTACTGGTGAAAAAGTTTGTCGACATACCGACAAAGGCTGTTACCCACATCCAGAACAACGCGCCCGGTCCGCCGATCGAGATGGCCGCAGCCACGCCGGCGATATTTCCCATACCGACCGTTGAAGCCAACGCTGTGGATAATGCCTCATAGGGGCTGATCTGTCCCGGGTTATCGGGGTCGTCGTATTTTCCCCGCAGAACAGCGATAGCATGGCTGAAATATTTGTATGGCAGAAAACGGGAGTAAAGGAAAAAGAACAAACCGCCGAGTATGAGCAAAAAGAGAACAGGGGTCCAGACACCGGTAGCAACAGCACTTATGATTTCACTCATGCAGATAGGGTTGAGGTAAGGAAGGTTAAAAATAAACAATGATCGTGTCCGCTCCTATCTGCGGAACATTTCTCTGGTCAGCCGGATCTCTCAAACGACGGTGACTGCTCACGTTCCGGCGGGCCGCTTTCCTTGCGAAACCGCTGCCCAGCACGACAACTGGTAGAGCATCCGCGCGCCCACGTTTGCATCCCATTCGTCCGGACCCGGCGCGACTTCACTCAGGTCGAATCCGATAATTTTTTTTCCGGACTGTACGATACGGGATAACAGGAATACGATCTGCTGAAATTCAAATCCGCCGGGAACAGGCGTACCGGTATGCGGGCAAAGTTTCGGATCGAGGCCGTCGATATCAACGCTGATGTAAACGCTGGCAGGTAGCTGCGCGACAATATCGTTGCAGATGGTATCCCAGGTTTTGCCGGCGTATTGCGCCGCTTTCAGGTCGTTGTCGAAGAACGTGACGACGCGACCCATCGCCCGTTGAATGATCGACATTTCCTCCTCACACAGATCGCGGATACCAAGTTGGACAATCTTTCCGACCGCGGGGATCTTCAGGGCATTGTACATGATCGACGCATGAGAGTAGATAAATCCTTCGTACGATTTCCGCAGGTCGGCATGCGCGTCGATCTGCAGGATAGCAAAGCGATCGCTGACCTCGCTTAGCGCGCGGAGCAGGCCCAATGGCGTACTGTGATCCCCGCCCAGGATCCCGACGATCTTTCCTTCCTTCAGGTATTTTCTTGCCGTCGACTGGATGTGGGTATTGAATTGCTCGCACGCCGTGTTTATGTTCTCCAGTACCTGATCATCGGGTGCGATGATCTCTTTGTTTTCCACCCGGCGGATATGCGCTGCTGCGAGCTCCCGCAGTTTGCCAGTCTCCCCATTTTCTTCCGGAGAGACCGGTAACATGGTGACACCAAGTTTCCAGGCGTCAGGTATTTCCTTCAGGAAAAGGTCGACCTGGTACGATGCATCTAAAATCGCTTTAGGCCCTGATGCGGTTCCTGCACGATAGGAGACCGTAACTTCCCATGGCGCCGGCACGATCACTACCCGCGCATCCTGTTCTGAAAACGGCAGACCAAACAGGTTGCCCCGTATGCCCGGTCCGTTCGGATCAAACCGATCCACACTGACGTCGCTTTCCATAGTACATCAAATTTTATTATTCGGACCGCTTCCATCCGTTGCCGACGATCACGCAGACTGCACTCGTTACAAATCCCTCAGGTCGTCACCCAGCATGCCCGGATAGATATAGTTTTGCAACTCACCGTTCCCCTGGCTTACTTCTTTCCACGAATGGATATTGAATTTTATGATAGCCAGACCACCCGGCGGCATATCGCCGATTTCGGATTTTGTAAACGATTCCGCGAGATAGGATATAGAGGGATTGTGAGCCACGCATAACACCCTGGTCGTGTCGTCTGCGAGTTGCGAAATGAATTGAAAAAACGTTCTGGTCGAAGCGTCGTACAAAGCTTCTTCCTCGACGATTTTTTCTGTCGTGAGTTTCATCGCATCGGCGATGAGGCTGGCGGTGGCCCGGGCGCGTTTGGCAACGCTGCAATGCACGGCATCGAAGTGTGTGTTGTCTTTAAAAAGGTATGTGCCGATCAGCATCGCTTCACGCAATCCGCGCGCAGTCAGATCCCTTTCTTTATCGGGTTCGTTCGGAAGCTTTTCGCGGCTTTCCGCATGCCTTAACAAATATAAATAGCGTGGGGTCATTCGTTCGATATCCGATCGTTGAGCGTCAATATTACTCACCCGGACGAAAAAAGTTGAAAACTTATGTTAAAAATCTCCTAATCACGTGAACATCAGTGTATAAATGATTCAAAAACGGGGAGTTCCATCACCCGTTTTTACCCGTGCGCGGTGACGTTCAAATTTGACTTTTTAAAAATTTACTGATATTTGGAGCCGATGAACGTTTAAAGCAGCATGTCAAAGAATCTTGTAATTGTTGAATCTCCCGCGAAAGCGAAGACCATTGAAGGCTACCTTGGAAAGGATTTTAAGGTGACTTCCAGCATGGGTCATATTCGCGATTTGCCGAAAGGTAGCGGAGCTATTGACATCGAAAATAATTTTGAACCGACATACGAAATTAGTCCCGATAAAAAGGAAGTTATCGCGAAACTGAAAAAACTCTCCGAGGATGCCCAGATGGTCTACCTGGCGAGTGACGAGGACCGTGAAGGAGAAGCCATATCCTGGCACTTAAAGGAAGCGCTGGATCTGAGCGATGCAAAGACCCGGAGGATCGTTTTTACCGAAATAACGAAGAAAGCAATTCTTAATTCCCTTGAAAATCCCCGCGGTATCGATATCGATCTTGTCAATGCGCAGCAGGCGAGACGGGTACTGGACAGGCTGGTAGGGTATGAATTATCTCCTATTCTTTGGAAGAAGATCGCCACAGGACTGTCGGCGGGACGTGTTCAGTCAGTAGCCGTCCGGTTGATCGTTGAACGCGAACGGGAAATAAGCGATTTTAAATCGAAGTCGTCTTTTAAGATAAACGCGTTGTTCGACCTGGAAAAAGGAAGGACGTTATCGGCGGAACTTTCGGAACGATTCGATACGGAAGAAGAGGCCCTCGCTTTCCTGAAGTCGTGCGTGGGTGCCAGTTTTTCCATCAAGGACCTTCAGACCAAGCCGCTGAAGAGATCTCCGGCGCCACCCTTTACAACGTCTACGTTGCAGCAGGAAGCCGCGCGCAAGCTTGGTTTTTCCGTTATACAGACGATGATGGTGGCCCAGAAGTTATATGAGGCCGGAAAGATCAGTTACATGAGAACGGATTCCGTGAATCTTTCGGATGAAGCCCGCAGCGGTGCGTTGAAACAGATCAATACAGCCTATGGTGAGGAATTTGGTCACCCAAGGCAATTCAAGACCAAGTCGGCTTCTGCGCAGGAAGCTCACGAAGCGATAAGACCTACGGATTTTTCGGTGCTTGAAGCCGGTGCGGACCGCAATGGCGTGCGCTTGTACGAACTGATCTGGAAGCGCGCGATCGCTTCCCAGATGGCGGATGCCGAACTGGAAAAAACAACGGCGACGATCGCTATATCCACCTCGCCGCGGACACTGACAGCTACCGGAGAAGTGATAAAATTCGAAGGATTCCTGAAAGTTTACATGGAATCCGGCGACGACGAGGACGAAGAAGAGAACAGCAAGGTACTTCCGCCACTTACAATAGGGCAATCGTTGGTTCTGGATCAGCTGGTAGCCAAACAGATATTCTCGAGGCACCCTCCCCGTTATACGGAAGCGGCGCTGGTAAAAAAGCTGGAAGAACTGGGGATCGGCCGTCCGTCAACCTACGCACCCACCATCACGACAATCCAGAAAAGGGGTTACGTCGTGAAAGAGATCCGCGAAGGAACGGAACGCAAATTCACCGTTCTGACACTAAAAGACAATACGATCAATACCCTGCAGGACAGCGAGATCACGGGCGCGGAGAAGAATAAACTCTTCCCCACCAATACCGCGATGGTAGTGAACGATTTCCTCGTCGAGCATTTTCCGGACATAACGGATTATTCTTTTACGTCGGAAATCGAACAGGAGTTCGACTCGATCGCCGAAGGAAAGCTCAACTGGAAAAAGATGATCCATACTTTTTACCAGCCTTTTCACAAGAAGGTCACGGAGACGGAAAAGGTCGAGCGCTCCTCTGTCGGTAAGTCTAAAGAACTGGGTATGGATCCGAAGACCGGCAAGAATGTATACGCCAAGCTTGGAAAGTTCGGAGCCTATGTTCAGATCGGAGAGAACCCCGACGACAATGGCGGAGAGAAACCGAAGTTTGCCAGTCTTCGTCCCGGACAGTTTATTGAAAACATCACCATGGCGGATGCGATGGAGTTGTTTAAAATGCCGAGGGATCTTGGCCTTTTCGAAGAGAAGCCGGTCGTTGTAAGTATCGGCCGCTTCGGCCCCTACGTCCTTCACGATAAAAAATTCGTTTCCATACCGAAAGACCTGGATCCGTATACCATTACATCCGAAAAGGCGATCGAGTTGATCGAAGCCAAGCGGGTTGCCGATGCGAACCGGACAATCAAAGTGTTTGCCGAGAACCCGGACATCCAGATCCTGAACGGCCGCTTCGGTCCTTATATCAAGGCGGGTAAAAAGAATGTAAAGATCCCCAAGGGAAAGGAACCTGCAGAGCTTACGCTGGAAGAATGCGTGACGCTGGCGGCAAACGCGCCGGAGAAGAGAGGCCGGTTCGGCAGAAGGCAGGAACCCGCGCCGGTAGCCCCTCCCGTTAAAAAAGCCGTAGCTGCGAAAAAGGCTGCCCCTGCGAAAAAAGCTGCCGCTCCGAAGAAGGCTGTTGCCGCGAAAAAAGCGGCACCTCCAAAGAAAGCCGCGAAAAAGGCCGCAAAAAAAACGACTGCGGCCAGGAAGAAAAAATAAAGTAAACGACTGTTTTTTTAGCGGGTCCGAAACCTCGATCGAAAGATACGACCAGCCTCCTGTCTTGTCATTTTCTTACCTTTGGTGAGCAGTTTTCCCGTAACAAATTTCTGTAAGGCATGAAACACCTGGTTGTACTCAGCGGAGCCGGTATCAGCGCCGAGAGTGGTATACCTACTTTCCGCGATTCGGACGGGTTATGGGAAGGGCATGACGTTGCCGATGTCGCTACTCCGGAAGGGTGGAGAAAAAATCCGGCGCTCGTGCTGGAATTCTACAATCAACGCAGGAAAAAAGCCCTGGAGGTAAAGCCGAACCGCGGTCATGAGATCCTTGCGGAGCTCGAAAAATTTTTTCAGGTGACGGTCGTCACGCAGAACGTTGACAACCTGCATGAACGCGCCGGTTCGTCGCGTGTTATTCATTTGCACGGAAGCTTGTTTGAATCCCGCAGTTCCGTGGACGAATCGCTCGTCTATCCGATTTCCGGTTGGGAGCTTGCGCTTGGCGAGAAGTGTGCCAAGGGTTCGCAGCTTCGCCCTAACATTGTGTGGTTTGGTGAGATGGTACCGTTGATGGAGGTTGCCGCGTCTGTGGCGAGGAAGGCCGACTACTTTGTCGTAGTAGGTACGTCCATGGTGGTATACCCCGCCGCAGGCCTTATCGATTATGTGCCGTTTGATACGCAAAAGTTTGTCGTCGACCCCAAACTTCCCGATATGCGGCATATCGCCAACCTCCACATGATCGAAGAAAAAGCGAGCGTAGGAATGCAGAAAGTAAAAGATACGTTGCTTTCTTTCAGCTGACACGCCTTTTTTATTTCCGGCTCAGGAATGGTAGCTTAGTAGAAATTTGACCAAGGATATGCGACTGAGTTTGTGGTTTTTCGGCCTGGTTTGTTTCGTCACGGGCGCACACGCGCAGGTCGATGCCGTTGTTCCATTCACTTCGTCCAACCTGCCGATCATTGTCGTGAACACGAATGGCGCCACGATCGGCGACGATCCCAAGATCACGGCGACGATGGGTATAGTCGACAATGGTCCCGCCAGGAACAATGTCACCGATCCTTTTAATAATTATTCCGGAAAGATCGGGATCGAGATCCGCGGTTCTTCATCGCAAATGTTCCCGAAAAAGCAGTACGGTATCGAGTTACGCGACGACGCGGGAGATGGTGTAGCCGCATCGTTGCTAGGTATGCCCGAAGAGGAAGACTGGATCCTGTTCGCGCCGTACAACGACAAGAGCCTGATGCGCGATGCCCTGGCCTACAGGTTGGGAAGATCGCTGGGCCATTATGCGCCGCGCACGAGGTTTTGCGAGCTCGTGATCAACGGAGTTTACCGCGGCATTTATGTCCTTATGGAAAAAATAAAACGGGACGACAACCGGGTAGACATTAACAAACTGAATCCTGAAGAGATCAGCGGTAACGACCTGACGGGAGGATACATCGTTAAAATTGACAAGACCACGGGTGGTAACGGTGACGGGTGGATATCCGCCTATAAACCACCTCATGCCGGCGGTCAGCAAGTCAATTTTTTGTACGACTACCCGAAGCCCGAAGATATCACCGTGGAGCAGAAAGCATACATCCAGAAGTTCGTCGGGCAGTTTGAGAATGCGCTGAACGGAAACAACTTTGCCGATCCGGATCAGGGATATGCAAAGTACATCGACGTCGATTCCTTCATCGATTTTTTTATCATGCAGGAGATATCCAAAAATGTCGACGGATACAGGCTGAGTACTTTTTTTTACAAGCAGCGCGACTCCGACGGCGGCAAACTGGTAATGGGACCCATCTGGGACTTCAACCTGGGCTTTGGAAACGCAGATTACTGTACGCGCGGCAACCCGGAGGGATTTGTGACTGAATTCAATTCGATCTGCGGCAGCGACTATTGGCTGATCCCGTTCTGGTGGAGCCGGTTGCTTCAGGATGAAGCCTTCACAGAAAAGTTATCGGCGCGCTGGTTCGAACTCAGGGCTACAAAATTTCAAAAGCAGGTTATCCACGCCTATATTGATTCCGTTGCCACCGTGCTGAACGTCGAATCGCAGCAACGGAATTTCCAGGCATGGAACGTGATCGGGAAATACATCTGGCCCAACTACTATATCGGGTATTCTTTCCTGGACGAGGTAAACTGGCTGAAGGGCTGGGTCAGCCAGCGTGTGGACTGGCTGGATCAGAACATGCCGTTGCTGGTAACCAGTACCGGCGATCCGCTTACCGAACAGTCCGTGAATGTATATCCCAACCCGTTCTCCGCCCGTACGGATTTTCAGTACACCGTACATGAACCGGGAACGGTCCGCATCAGGGTCTTTGACCACCTGGGTCGCGCGGTAATGGAAAGTGCCGCCGTACACGATCAGGGCGGAACCTACGTGCATTCCTGGAACGCGAATGTAGCTATGGGGTTATACTACTATTCGGTACACCGGGATAATGCCTTGCTGGCAGCCGGGAAGCTGACTAAAAAATAGAGAGACAAAAACAGACAACATGCTTTTAGCGATCGATGTTGGTAATACCGATATCACCCTTGGACTGGGTAACAAAGACGAATGGCGGAGCCGTTGGCGTATCCCTTCTCTTACCGATCTGCCGGAGGCGTTTTACAGCCACAGGATCGTAGACAATTTTTTTGAAAGCGGTATCCGGCGTGAAGAGGTGTCGCGCGTGGTGATCAGCAGCGTGGTGCCGGAACTTACGGATAAGATCATCCGGACGGCCGCCTCACTTTTTGGAATGCAACCCATTGTGATGGGCCTGGATGTTTACCGCAGCCTTCCCATTACAGTGATGAACCCGTATGAGATAGGATCCGACCTCGTCTGCAACGCGCTCGCCGCCTTTACGTTTTTCAACAGCAGCTGTGTCGTTGTGGATTTCGGGACAGCCCTCACGTTTACGGCGCTGTCGCAGACGGGAGAGATCCTGGGAGTATCCATAGCTCCGGGCCTGAAGACCGCTATCAGGTCGCTGTCGCAGCACACGGCCCGCCTGTTCGATGTTCCCCTGGAAATGCCGTCTTCCGTACTTGGACGCGGTACCGTTCATGCTATTCAGGCCGGCGTCCTTTATGGTTACGAGGGAATGGTAAAACACATGCTGGAACGAATCGGATCCGAAATGAATGTTAAATCACTGCCGTCCGTCGCAACGGGTGGGTTATCTTCGGTAATCCCCTCATTGAAAGAAGTTTTTACGCATATCGATCCGGATCTCACGTTAACGGGGTTGAGGATCGCTGGCGAAATCACGAACGCAAAAAGCGGGTAACGTCATCATTTGCGCAGGAAACGGCTCACCACATCTTCGAACAATGCGGTTTCCTCGACAAACGGGAAGTGCCCGCTTTGCTCGAAAATCACAACTTCAGCCTGTACAATTTCCTTTTTCAGCCGGTCCACAGCCGCCGTCGGCAGGACATCACTTTTTCCATGGATAATCAGAACGGGAAAACGAAAAGCCTTCACCTCGTCATACAGGTTCATGGGAAACAACTTGTCTTTTGAAAGAGCCGTGAACAGTGTATTGCTGGCCTCCGGAAAACGGGCAGGCAGATCCAGTTTTAACAACGCCATGTTTGAGGGACGGAACGCGGACTGACGGAAGCTCAGCTTAAACAGCCTTTCGTAGTCGCCGATATCCAGGCTTCCCTTGCCGATGATTGTTGCACGTTCTATACTGTCCTGTTGTGTTGTGCGTTGTTTGATAAGGGCCGCGGACTGCTCATCGTATTCACGGCTGAACGGGCCCGGGTTACTCAGGATCAGCCGTTTTACATGACCGGGATATTGCAGGCTGTAGTGCGCCGCCAGGACGGCACCCCAGGAGTGCGCGAGGATATTGAGCTTTTCGATCTTCAGTTCCTTTCGGATAAAGTCAATATCGTCGGCCAGAAATTTAATGGATATGGAGTCCGTTGACGGAATGTCGGATAAGCCGCAGGCACGCTGGTCGTAATAAATGACGGTAAAATTTTTTTCAAGTCCGGCGAGATGAGGAATGAAATAGCGATGGTTGAGTCCCGGGCCGCCGTGAATGACCAGTAACGGCTCGCCTTTTCCGCGGACAGTTAAAAATAGGTTGGTACCGTTTATCTTTCTTTTTCCTTCCCCCGTTTTCAGCTGAGCGATCGATGGAAGGGATAACAGGAGAAACAAAAAAGCTATCGCTGAGGACAGTTTGATGGTGGGGTTGCGGGAACACGTCGGTATCATAGAGCGGTCGTTTTTTGGATCGAAACAGGATCGTAACCGGCACGCTACCCTTACAGCGGTTACTTCCGGAGCAGGGAGCCGGTCAGTGCGGAAAATCCTCCGACAAGTCCGCCGATTAAACCCATAGCGAGGAACAACAGGAACTTATGCTGGAGTGAAAATATGTTTGAAACTCTTTCGGCGAGATCGGAGTGGGATCCGGTATCGATGAGCCAGGCGTTAAAAGCCCACAAGGCGCCGATAGCCAGAAAACCGGCCAGGAAGTTCGCATTGGACTTAAGCAGGAATCCCATAATAAAAGCGGCCAGGCCGATACAATACCACGGTAAGAACAACGCCATGAGGTGAGCGGAGAACAGTATGGCGACGAACTGAATAATAAATTTCATGGAGGGGTCTGATTAGCAGCTTTTTTTCGCTGCAAAGGTGAGTTCATGTGTGGCTTTTCGGTATTCACAAAATCAATCCTAATTTATACATATCGGCAATAAAAAAAACAGGCGGCCGGTTTTAGATGGAAAAAACTTTTGAGCACCGATCGCCGCTATTTCTGACGCATGAACTGAGTCGTGTAAAATGCGCGGTTCACGCCGTCTTCCCGCGAGTGCATAAAGAGCATGGGGTAATATTTACCATGCACCCAGTGGTCGAGCATGTTGCTGTAGAACGGGCTTCCCGGGTTGCCCGACTGACCGCCCGGGTATACACCCCACATCTGTACGCCGGTTTTTTCGAGGCTTACGATCATGCGCCACGAGGGTCCGTGCGTGCGCGAATGTGCATTGACGATATCGTGGTTGCCTCCTGATCGGACATGGATACTGAGTGGTTCGATACGCATCAGGTGCCCGATATAACTATCCTTGAAGTCACCCCACTCCACGGTCGGATCGGAATGACCGGCCTTCCACTTTTCGATATCGTCCACCGCGAGAACAAACGCCTTCCGGATCACATCGCGGGCTGTTTCCTTTTCAGGCGTACCCTGGATATCGAATAAAGGGAGACCGGGATTTGTTTTCAATAGCCTGATCGTTGTAAAGGTCGTGGGCTTGCGGAGCATGGTTCCTTCTTTTTCCATTTCGTCCCACAGCAGGGGCATCAGGTTGTCCCACCAGGCCTCGTAGTACGAAGCTCCCTCCGCGTCGGCCGTGTTGAAATAATCCCACGATCGTAATAATTTATAAGCGGACTTCTCCGCCGCCGACAGGACCGTACTATCCAGCGTCGCGAGAAAATAGGGCAGGCTCTCTTCCGCCTTGAGATTGTAATTATCGTTCTGCAGGAGCATCATGTCTTCCGGTTTGACCTGATTCAACCCGGTGAGGACCTTATTGATCCGCCTGTTGCGGTAGGCTTCGAAGTTTGTCGCGGTAACGTAGTAGGGATAGGTTTCATCCACGGGATACTGGTTGGCGGAGCTGACGAATCCCCTGGTAGGGTTTTTATCCTGCACGTTCTGTTCGTTCGGAATAAAGGCCTGCCACCCGTTGGAACTTTTTGTACCATCCAGCACAAATTTTCCTTCTCCCGGCCGCCGTTGCGGATACTTTCCCTGCACGCGCATAGCGATATCGCCCGAGACGGAAGCAAAGACAAAATTCTGCGCCGGCGATGAAAAATGGTTGGTAGCCTCGATAAAGTCAGCATGGTTGTGGGCGCGGTTCAGTTTGTAATACGCCACCACTTCGTCGGAAGGATCCTGTGAAATCCAACGGAAGGCATACTGGCTTAGATTGCTTTCCGCCCTGAAGTTCCCGTCGTAAGGAACGGGACCCCAATGCGTGTAAACGACCGTATCGTAAAAAACAGCTTTGTCGCGAATCTTAAATTCTTCGACGACTTTTTCCGTGTTCAGCCACTGGCCGTCCAGCAGGTATTTGCTACGACTGTTATCCTGAAAAGTGACCTTGAACCAGTCGACCACATCCCGCTGCGCATTGGTAACGCTCCAGGCGATCGAGTCGGTACACCCGATAATAATTCCAGGAGCACCGGGTAGAGACGCACCCATGGAATTGGTACCCGGCGCATTCAGCTGAATGACGTACCACAGCGAGGGGAGACTGAGGTTGAGGTGGGGATCGCCGCATAAGATCGGCGCGCCCGTCGAGGTCCTGCTTCCGCTCACTGCCCAGTTGTTACTTCCCGTGGTCGGGTCTTGTGGAGGAAGTTTTTTGATATGGATGAATTCATCCGGAACAGCCATCGGCACGGAGTCCGGGATCGAAGTCTTGAATTTCCACGCACCGGGTTTGTCGACGATCGGATCGCCTACCGGTTCACGGTCGGGATAGAGCATCTCCACCATTTCCTTTCCAAAAATGTTCAGCGCGTTGGTCATCTCCATATCCTTGTCACTCATGTTCAACGTCTGGGCCATACTCTTGGACAACAGCATACACTTCAGGGGAGACCAGGGTTCCGGGCTGTAGTTGAGAAGCTTGTATTCGAATGGCAAAGACTTGTAGTTCAGCGACTGGATATAGGCATTGATACCTTCCGAATATTTTTCAACCATGATCAGGGCATCCTGATCGTCGGCCAGCGATTCGAGCGCTTTGCGGGCGGCCGTTACCATTCCCAGCCTTCGCTGTCCGCGGTCGTACTGGAGGTAGGCATCGTTCTTTCCCGCCCCGATGATCTCGGATACGCGTCCCGCGGCCGCGTGGGTCTGAAACTCCATCTGCCAGAGCCGGTGCTTCGCCGTGATATATCCCTGTGCGAAATACAGGTCGAGGTCGCTTTCCGCGAAAACGTGCGGAATAGCCAGGCTGTCGAAGACGACCGTAACCTTGTCCTGAAGCCCGACGATACTCATTACCTCCGGTCCTTTCGCACTCTCCGCCTCGATATTCCGCCAGAAACCATTGAACGGGTCCAGGAATTTGCCGATCGGCGGAACGGGATTTCCGTTGATCACCCACCGGTTGTCGAGAAGGTAAATAAGCCCAAGGGTAATGGTCAGGCAAATGATAAACTTAAAAACGCGCATAGATTTGCTTTAAAAGCTCCGGTTTGCAGTCTTTACGCCGGCAACGGCCGTAAAACTAAGAACCTTGACCTGAAATGGTCAGGTAAAGTAGAAAGCTTTTCCTAATTTTCGGACTTGTTTTAAAGGAAAAATCTAAAGGTGTGAAACAGATCTTATCAAAATACACCAAGGACCAGGTCCGGAAATCCGCGCAGATCAAAGCCATCTTCTTCGACATCGACGGGGTGCTCAGCGACGGCCGGATCATTTACGATGAAACCGGCAAAGAGATCAAGAACTTCAACGTGAAGGACGGTTACATCGTCAGCTACCTGAAAAAAGCGGGAATCATAACCGGCGCGATATCCGGCCGGGAATCGGAAGCTACCACGAAACGATGCGCCGAATTAAAGATCGACTTCTGCCACCAGGGAATTGTTGATAAAGCTTCCACGTTCGAAAAGCTGGTGAAATTTTACCAGCTGAAGAACAAGGAAGTAGCCTTTATCGGTGACGACATCAACGACCTGAAAGTTCTCCGGCTGGCGGGACTCAGTGTATGCCCGGCAGACACTTTCGATTACATCAAGGATCGTGTAGACCTCGTCACCCGCGTAAAGGGCGGGCAGGGTGTGCTCCGGGAAGTAGCCGACCTGGTACTATCGGCAAGGGGTGAGATGGAAAAGGTGTTGAAGGACTAAAATACAGGTCAGGAGTTTAGCGAACTGAATACTCAAAAAGAAACCATGGACAGATTTAAAGATCAGGTAAGCGTTACGGACAAGATTACCCTGGGCGGGGACAGGATGGTTCTTTTCAGCGGACCCTGCGCCGCCGAGAGTTACGATATCTGTATGGAGACAGGAAGCCGTGTTAAAGAACTTTGCGCGGCGCTCGGGATCGACTATGTGTTCAAATCCTCTTTTGACAAAGCGAACCGTACCTCCAGCGGCTCCTACCGCGGTCCTTCCGTGGAAGGTGGACTTGAAATCCTTTCCCGGGTAAAGAAGGATCTTGGGGTGCCGATCGTTACCGATGTACATGAGTCCTACCAGTGCGCCGAGGCCGCCACGGTGGCCGACGTGCTGCAGATCCCCGCATTCCTCTGCCGCCAGACCGATCTGCTGAAGGCTGCTGCCCGCACCGGCAAGGCTGTGAAAATAAAAAAAGGCCAGTTCATGGCTCCGGAAGACATGAAGTACGCCGTTGACAAAGTCAGGGGAGAAGGCAACAACAACGTATTTCTGACGGAAAGAGGAGTGAGTTTCGGATACCATACGCTCGTGGTGGATATGCGGTCGCTTCCCATCATGAGGCAGTACACACCCGTGATTTTTGATGTGACCCATTCGGTTCAGCAACCGGGCGGAAAGGGGGGATCATCGGGCGGGCAAAGAGAGTTTGCTCCTTTTCTGGCGCGGGCTGCTGCCGCGGCAGGCGTGGATGGTTTTTTTATCGAAACCCATCCAAATCCCGAAAAAGCCCTGAGCGACGGTCCGAATATGATCCCGCTGCACGAGATGGAGGAATTCCTCCGCATGATCCACCGCTATTGGAAAATGGGTTTATAAGGTGCGTTTGTCCATTCGATCTTAAATCCTACCTTTGCCCGAAATTCTACAGAATTAGTGGGCTTAAGTTTTATCCAGGTTTACACGTTAATAGTCGTAATTTTCCTTGTTTTCGCACTTTATAAGGAATTATTCAACCCGGCTTTTACCTTTTTTATCTGCACCGTTGCCCTGCTTTTACCCGGAATCATCACCCCGGCGGAACTGCTCAAAGGGCTTTCGAACCAGCAGATCATCGTCATTTTTCTCCTGGTACTGGTTACAGCCGGCCTCCGGCTGATCTACGGGGCTGAAATATTCGGAAAACTTTTCAGTACAAGACTCAAACCCAAGGCTTTCCTGTTCAGGATGATGCTGATGGTGTCCACCATCTCCGCGTTTTTGAACAATACGCCCATCGTGGCTTTTATGATCCCCTATGTAAAGGACTGGTCGCAGCGAACCGGAAATCCCGCTTCGAAATTTCTGATCCCTCTTTCTTTTGCCACCATCCTGGGAGGGATGATCACCGTGATCGGTACATCCACCAACCTGGTTCTGAACGGCCTGATCGCCGAATACAACCTGCCTCTGCTGGGCCTGGAGGATTTCCTCTACCTGGGTCTGATCGTTACCGTATTGGGTTGGATCTACCTCTATTATATAGGGTATGCGTTACTTCCATCGAACGCGAACAAGATCGAGGCCTTGCGGGCGCATGTGAAGGAATACATCGTAGAAACAGAGATCTTTCACGGGTCACGGCTGGCGGGTAAATCTGTCAGGGAAGCCGGCTTGCGGAACCTGCAGGACGTATTCCTGGTGGAAATCATCCGCGACGAGCGAATCATCTCGCCGGTGTCGCCCGAAGAAGTTCTGGAGGAAGCCGACCTTTTGTTTTTCTCCGGAAATACCGAATCCATTTATAACCTCATCAAGGAAGATAACGGTCTCCGGATTCCCCGGCAGGACAAGCTGGAAGTGGAGGGGCAATTTCATTTTGTGGAAGCGGTTATCCCCGCGAACTCGGACCTGATCGGTGTCCGCATTAAGGATTCAGACTTCCGCAAGACCTTCAAGGCATCCATCATCGCGATCCATCGCAACGGCAAGCAATTGCCCGGCAAAGTGGGAGAGATGACGCTGGCCGGCGGGGACTTCCTGTTGCTGCTGGCGCGTGCAGACCGGGAGAACGGCGAACACGAACGGGATCTGTTCTTTGTATCGGTGCCGCAAAAAATTGCCCCGCCGAAATCGAAGTGGTTGAAATGGGTGGGAGCAGGTGCATTCGCGGCGCTGATCCTGGGAATCACGGGTGTGCTACCCCTCTTTAGTGTCTGTGTCGGTATCCTGCTGGTCCTGGTACTGATCGGAACACTGACGATTTCGGAGATCAGGCGCGAACTCGACCTCAGTTTATTACTCGTATTGGTTTGCTCCCTGGCGATCGGCGTCGCCCTGGAGAAATCGGGGGCAGCAACCCTGGTCGCCACGGGACTGATCTCAGCCGGCAAAACTTTAGGCCCGGTGGGTGTTTTATCGGCGTTGTTTATCATCACCATTATCCTGACAGCGCTGATCACCAATGCCGCCGCCGTATCGATCGTATTTCCTGTCGCCATGTCGATGGCGGAGCAAATGCATTTGTCGTACACGCCTTTTTTTGCAGCCATCGCCTTCGCCGCATCGGGCGATTTTATGACACCGATCGGTTATCAGACCAACCTGATGGTGTATGGTCCGGGTGGATATACCTTCAGAGATTTTATCCGTGTGGGAACGATCTTTACGATCATTTATATAGTAGTTTGCGTCGGGTTTATTTCATATTTCTATAAGCTTGTCTGAGATGAATCACATCTATCCAATAAAAACAAAAGTCAGCAAAGCGCAGCGTGAGGCTCTGATGAATCAACACGCCAGGCTGATCTGGTTCACCGGGTTGTCCGGTTCGGGGAAATCGACACTTGCCGTTCAGCTCGAGGCGCAACTTCACGCCGCGGGCATCAAGACCTACCTGCTGGACGGTGACAACATTCGCGCAGGTATAAACAAGGATCTGAACTTCACGGATGAAGGGCGAGTGGAAAACATCCGCAGGATCGGCGAAGTAGCGAAGCTGATGCTGGATGCAGGGGTAGTGGTACTGTCGGCTTTTATCTCGCCGTTCAAAGCTGACCGCGACCAGGTCAGGACCATCGTCGGAACGGAAAACTATATCGAGGTTTTTGTGGATGCTCCGCTGGAAGTGTGCGAGCAACGCGATGTGAAAGGATTGTATAAAAAAGCGCGCGCCGGAGAGGTGAAAAATTTCACGGGCATCGATTCGCCGTATGAGGCGCCCGAGGCTTCGGATGTTGTTATTCCCACGGGCACCATGAGTGTGGATGAATCGGTGGGTGTGCTGATGGAGATGATCCTTCCGAAGGTGAAGGGCTAGCCGGTTGGTTTGTTTTTGAAATTTTTGGTTTGATATATTACTGTTGAAATCACGATTATGAGTCAATATTATCTTAGTCATTTAAAGGAACTGGAATCGGAAGCGATCTTTGTGATCCGCGAGGTAGTGGCGCAATTTGAAAAGCCCGCGTTGTTGTTTTCCGGGGGAAAAGATTCCATTGTACTGGCGTACTTGTCGAAGAAGGCTTTTGCGCCGGCGCGTATTCCGTTCCCGCTGGTACACATCGATACCGGCCACAATTTTCCCGAAACGATGGAGTACCGCGACTGGCTCGTGAATGAACTGGGCGTGAAGCTCGTTGTCGGGTCGGTACAGGAGAGTATCGATTCGGGCAGGGCGAAGGAAGAGACCGGCTTTAACGCGAGCCGCAACGCGCTTCAAACGGTAACCCTGCTGGATACGATCGAAAAGAACAAATACGATGCGGCTATGGGCGGCGCACGACGCGACGAGGAAAAAGCCAGGGCGAAGGAACGCTTCTTTTCACACCGCGATGAATTCGGGCAGTGGGATCCGAAAAACCAGCGCCCGGAACTCTGGAACCTGTTCAACGGCCGCAAACATATCGGCGAACATTTTCGTGTGTTCCCCATATCGAACTGGACCGAGATGGATGTGTGGCAATATATTCATGCCGAAAACATCCCCATACCAAAACTGTACTATTCGCACGAGCGTGAAGTGATCATGCGTGATGGCGCCATACTATCCACATCGCCGTGGCTGAAGCTCAAGGAGAACGAAGTACCCGTAAAGATGACCGTCCGGTTCAGGACCTGCGGCGATATGCCCATTACCGGTGCCGTTGAATCCACCGCCGACACGCTTGAAAAGATCATCGAGGAAGTTGCCGCGTCGCGTAAGACGGAACGGGGCACGCGGGCGGATGACAAACGTTCCGAAACGGCGATGGAAGACCGCAAAAAGAGCGGTTACTTTTAGTCAGCCGCCGCAGCGACCTTTAAGCCGAAATTGAAATGAGATAACGCACACCGGAAACCCGGTGTACAAAACAACTGAAAGACAATGAACAATCAACTCCTAAGATTTACCACCGCGGGAAGTGTAGACGACGGGAAGAGTACCCTGATCGGGCGCCTGTTATACGATAGTAAATCCATCTTCGAGGACCAGCTTGAAGCGGTGGAAGCGTCAAGCGCGAAAAAAGGATACGACTATGTCGATCTTTCCATGCTCACCGACGGACTGAAATCGGAACGTGAACAGGGCATCACCATCGATGTGGCGTACCGTTATTTTGCCACTCCGAAACGCAAATTTATTATAGCCGATACACCGGGTCATATTCAATACACCCGGAACATGGTAACCGGCGCTTCCACGGCAAACCTCGCCCTGATCCTTATCGATGCCCGCAAAGGGCTGGTCGAGCAGACGTACCGGCACTCCTTTATCGCATCGTTGCTGAAGATCCCGCACGTGATCGTCTGTGTCAATAAGATGGACCTGGTGAACTACGACGAGCAGGTATACGACAAGATCGTGGAGGATTACAAAGCCTTTTCGTCGAAGCTTGAAGTGTTTGATATCCAGTTTGTACCCATCAGCGCACTGGCGGGAGATAATGTAGTGAACCGTTCGGAGACCATGACGTGGTACCAGGGAGCGACACTTCTGCACATGCTGGAGACCGTACACATCGAGAGCGACTACAACCATATCGACAGTCGTTTCCCCGTGCAATATGTGATCCGTCCGCAATCCAAGGAGCATCACGATTTTCGCGGATATGCGGGACGTGTAGCCGGCGGTATTTTCCGGCCCGGCGACGATGTGCTGGTACTCCCGTCGGGGTTTACCTCGAAGATCCGGTCTATCACCCTGGGTGACGATAAACTGGATGAAGCGTTTGCGCCGATGTCCGTGACGATGACGCTGGAAGACGAGATCGATATCAGCCGTGGCGATATTATCGCGAAGCCCAACAACCATCCTCAGGTGGAGCAGGATGTAGACCTGATGTTGTGCTGGATGAACCAGCGTCCGCTGCAGATGAATTCGAGGTTTCACGTGAGGCATACCACGAAGGATGTTCGCGGTGTGTTGAAGGAGATCCAGTACAAGCTGGATATCAACACCCTTCAACGAGTGGAGCACGTGGACCAGCTTTCCATGAATGAAATCGCGCGGGTGAAGATCCGCACAGCCCAGCCGTTAAGTATCGACAGTTACCGGAAGAACCGTATCACGGGAAGTGTGATCCTCGTGGACGAAGGGACGAACGAGACGGTCGCCGCCGGCATGATCGTGTGAGCCCAGCTCCTCGCATGCCATAATTTTCAATTAACCGACAAGGACAACATTCATGAACTACATATCCCTTTTGCCCCTCGCCATCGAAGCAGCCGAAAAAGCGTCTGTCGAGATCCTGGGCGTATACCATTCGGGTGATTTCCAGGCCGAAGCAAAGGGCGATAAATCCCCGCTTACCCTGGCCGACAGGAAAGCGCACCAGGTAATAGCCGCCACGTTGCAGGCATCGGGCCTCCCCATCCTTTCCGAAGAAGGGAAAGCTATTCCATTCGAAGAAAGACGCCACTGGGATTATTTCTGGATGGTGGATCCCCTGGATGGAACGAAGGAGTTTATCAAGCGCAACGACGAATTTACCGTGAACATTGCCCTGATCCACAACGGCGTACCGGTGCTGGGAGTGGTTGCCGTACCCGTCGCCGGCGATGTATATTATGCGACCGAGGCAGGAGGAGCTTACCTGAAAAGAGGAGGGCAGGAAATAAAGCTTGCGCGCCGGGGTCCGCTGGACCTGGGACGTCCCGGTCTGCGGGTAGTCGCGTCGCGTTCGCATATGAATCCCGAGACCGAAGACTTTATCAAAAACCTGGGGGAAGCCACCCTGGTTTCCGCGGGCAGCAGCCTCAAATTTATGTTACTGGCTGAAGGCAAAGCGGATGTGTATCCCCGTTACGCACCGACCATGGAGTGGGACACCGCCGCCGCACACGCCATCATCCTGGAAACCGGTATGCAGGTGACCCAGTACGGCACCTCACAACCGCTTACCTACAACAAGGAAAACCTGCTCAACCCGTATTTTCTCGTAAAATAACCAACCGTTCGCCGCAGACGTTTTCGAAGGCCATTCCGTCGTAATTGACCCCGTGAACCATCCCCAAGGGCGATTAAGATTATCGCCACCTGAGACTTTTATCATCAACGCATCCTGGCCCAGCCCCTATATTTGCTGCCTGTTGAACTTTTAAACCGGTTAAAACTGACCTTATTCCTATATTTACAGGGGAATGTCAGCCGATAACATTACCAATTCTTCCAAATGGACAAAAACGCAAAGATTTATGTAGCCGGTCACCGAGGAATGGTGGGTTCCGCTATCTACCGAAAGCTGCATAACGAAGGATATTTAAATACCTGCGCGGCCACCTCGCAGGAACTGGACCTGAAGAATTCGGGTGATGTCGACCGTTTTTTCCGTACCGAGAAACCCGAATACGTTTTCCTGGCTGCTGCCAAAGTAGGCGGGATCCTGGCGAACAATACCTACCCGGCGGATTTTCTGTACGACAACCTGATGATCCAGAACAACGTGATCGAAGCGTCGTTCCGGTATGGCGTAAAGAAGCTGCTGTTCCTGGGATCGTCATGCATCTATCCCAAGCTTGCGCCGCAGCCTATCAAAGAAGAAAGTCTGCTCAGCGGATACCTCGAAGAGACGAACGAAGCCTATGCGATCGCGAAGATCGCGGGCATTAAACTCTGCCAGGCCTATTTCAAACAACACGGCCGCCATTTTATCTCGGCCATGCCCACGAACATGTACGGCTACGGCGACAATTACCACCCGCATAATGCGCACGTATTGCCCGCGTTGCTGCGAAGGTTTCATGAGGCGAAGGAGAAGGGGAGCGAAGAAGTGGTGATCTGGGGTTCAGGAAAACCTCTTCGCGAATTTATGTTTGCGGATGACCTCGGCGCGGCCTGTGTCTTTTTAATGCTTCATCATGATAAACCCGAAATCGTGAATGTGGGAACGGGCGAGGAAGTAAGTATCCTCGACCTGGCACACCTGATCGCAAAGACGGTGGGATTCAAGGGGCAGATTGGTTTCGACAAGACCAAGCCCGATGGAACGCCGCGCAAGCTGATGGACTCGACGCGGTTACATGCGCTGGGATTCCGTCACAAGGTGTCGCTGGAGGAGGGGCTCAGGCTCACGTATACAGACTTTTTGAGTAAAGTGGAGACGTATAGCGAGGTGAGGGTATAGTTACCATTCATGTCACACGCCACGAATAAACGGAAAACACTATTAACGATTAACGGATAAGAAATGAAAAAAGCATTTATCACGGGAATTACAGGCCAGGATGGCGCCTATCTGGCGGAATTTTTACTGGACAAAGGCTATGAAGTCCATGGTCTGAAAAGGAGATCATCGCTCTTCAACACTGCCCGTATCGACCATATCTACCAGGACCCGCATGACAAAGGAGCGCGGATGAAACTTCATTACGGCGACCTCACCGACTCCACGAATCTTATCCGCCTGATCCAGGAAATTCAACCGGACGAAATTTATAATCTCGGTGCGATGAGCCACGTACGCGTGAGCTTCGACATGCCCGAATACGTGGCTAACACCGACGCGATCGGAACACTGCGGATCCTCGAAGCTGTTCGCTTACTGGGACTCACGGAAAAAACGCGTATCTACCAGGCTTCAACCTCCGAGCTATACGGAAAAGTGCAGGAGATACCACAATCCGAAAAAACACCGTTCTATCCCCGTTCTCCCTACGCGGTGGCGAAGATGTACGGATACTGGATCACGGTGAACTACCGCGAAGCGTACAACATGTATGCCTGTAACGGTATCCTCTTCAACCACGAATCTCCCCTGCGCGGCGAAACGTTCGTATCGCGCAAGATCACCCGCGCCGTCGCACGTATGGTGCTGGGGTTACAGCAGAAAGTGTACATGGGTAACATCGACTCCAAACGCGACTGGGGTCATGCCCGCGACTATATCGAAGCGATGTACCTCATCCTTCAGCAACCGAAAGCCGACGACTACGTGATCGCTACCGGCGAAACGACCTCCGTTCGCGAGTTTTTGGTCCGCGCGTTCGCCCACGTAGGAGCGACGCTTGTGTTCAAAGGACAGGGTGTGAACGAGACCGGTATTATCGACTCCGTGAACTCGACCATTGAAGGCAATTGCCTGAAAGCCGGCGACGAAGTACTGGCGATCGACCCCCGTTATTTCCGTCCGACGGAAGTTGACCTGTTGTTGGGAGATCCTACAAAATCGAAAACGGTCCTCGGATGGAAACCGAAGTACGACGTCAACGCCCTTCTCCGCGAAATGGTCGACGCAGACCTTGACCTGATGCGCGGTGAAAACGTACTGAAGCAAGGCGGATTCAGGGTGTATAACTTCCACGAGTAGAACGGTGCAGCCCCTGCTGACCCCCCGGCCCCCTGAAGGGGGAGATAAACAGTAGCGGTGGGGCTAGCGCAGTTGGGGGGTGACGCTTGCGGAATGACCGAAAGGCCAAATATCGTTCGTTAATAACCGTCAGCATCACCCCCCGCGTAGCGGCCCTGGAACTACCACCTTACCATCCTACAACTACCACCTCACTGTCTTACTGTCGGCTTGCAGCTTGCGGCCCTCACTTCCCTCGTTCCCGGAAACGTTAAAGTAATTTTTCTAAAAAATCCCCCAAGCCGAACCGCCGGAGTGAAATAAAGGCAGCCTGGTGCGGGTAAGGGACAAAGTCTGGGCGAACACGTCCAGAAAAAAAGCATGGTTGCACAAAAAACCTGTGTAAATTCCATTTCCGGTCCTGAAATTTAACCGCCCTCGCACTCTGGCCCTCAGTAAAACACGGACCGGCTTTCTTGAATTCAGGTATTTTTGTGGTAATAATCGCCTATGCCCGCATCGGAGGATATCGAGAAGTTTTTCCTGATCAACCTGCTGAGGATCTCGCTGGCCGGTACGTCGTTGATATTGCTCACCGATACCTTCTACGCCCAGGACAGCCTGTCGATCACCATCGACGCCATCATTGTGTCTGCCTGCCTGCTGGCATTCCTGGTACGGCGCTGGAGTTATAACGCCGCCGTTCTCATCATTACCGGCATTACACTTACAGCCATGCTCTACCAGTGGATCAACGGCGTGAACCTCGTCACCGCCATGGCCGTGATCATGTTGCTGGGCTTTATCTTCTCCATCCTGCTGAAGGGAAAGCTCATGTGGATCATGCACGGCCTGACGTGCACGTCGGTGGTGGTGGCAGCAATAGCCAGGCAGTTGCAGGGCGGCGACGGCTCGTCATCGTGGGGGGAGCAGGCTACCGTGGTGATCACGCACTTTGTATTGTACTTTATCGTCAGCTATTGCACGGCGATTTTAAAATCGCGCTACGATAAGATCAACCAGGAGTTGTGGCAGGCGAACCAGGAGCTTGCTGATAAAGCCAGCGAGATCGAGGCGCAGCACGAGGAGTTGTTACAGAGTCACGAAAACGTAAATGAGCTGAACCGGAACCTCGAGCGGCTGGTGATGGAGCGGACGGCGAAGGTCCAGGCGCAGAATGAAATATTGCTGAAGTATACGTATACCAACGCTCACCACCTTCGGGGGCCCGTCGCGCGGCTGCTGGGACTGATCACCATTCACAAGCTCGAACCCAACCCCGACTATAATTTTTTCTTCAGCAAGATGGAAGACCAGGCGATGGAGATCGACCAGGTGGTCAAACAGATCAACTCCGAGCTGGAAGAGAAGCCGTCCTAGTGTCAAGTCACAATTATGATGTCGCATCCGTTGGCTTTTGTATTTAGCCCTGAAGGGGCGTAATAATAATGTTGCTTACGACAATCAATCAATGACACGACACTAGTGGCCAGGGAAATGTTGTTACAGCCGCTCTGATCACAATGGAGGATACCCGGCAGTATGAACGCCGGATATCCTGAAGGAGCTGTTACCTACAGCTGAAATTCTCTCCGCTTTTTTTCGATCATCAGCTCGACGTATACTTTTACCGCGCGCTTCATGATGGACTTTTCACCGGCCTCGATCTTCGTGCTGTTTTTTTCCATGAGGCGCGAGTAGAACGCGAAATCAGTGTCTGAGTTCTGGTTCAGGCCCACGTGTTTCAGGATGAGTTCATCGAGGTGCGTCTGGTAATAGCAATCGTCGATCCCTGCGCGTTGCAGGCTGTTGAAGAATTTGCGGCTTTTTAGTTCCTCGCGGATGAGGAAAAGGGTAAGTTCTACCTTCCTGGGCAACTTGACCAGGGGATAGGTGAGTGTTTCGATGTTCATAACGAGTGGTTTTTGTGAGTGATGCTAACGTTTCTCCAAAATTACAAAATTTTCAAAATACGCCATTTAATTTCCAAATTTTGTTTAAAAATTTCCGCCTAACGAGACCAATCCGGCGCCATGGCGAAGATTTATTATGTTTGCAGGAAATAACACCCGATGGCTAAACAGAAGTACAACCGCATCAAAAGCTTGTTAGCGGAAAATGACAAATCGGCGAAATGGCTGGCCGAAGAACTGGGACGGGACAAATCCACCGTCTCCCGCTGGTGCACCAACGACATGCAGCCTCCCCTGGAAACCTTTTATGAGATCGCCCGCCTTCTGGACGTCGATGTGCGGGAATTGCTGGTACCATATAAGAAATGAGGCATGACATCCGGCTGTCCGGCGTCGCTGGTCTTGTACCGGGGACTTGCCGGTATTTATTCCTATTAATCCCTATATTTGCCCCCTTTGGCAAGTAACTTAAACGGAAGAAATGACCCGGATTTGGCTGTTTTTTGGTCTTAGCATAGTGATTTTCAGCGCCTGCGTCCCGGCCAAGAAGTTGGTGTACCTGCAGAAAGAGGATGAGTTGAAGCGAAGGAAGGAGATTCCGAAGGATAGTATACTGCGCACCCATACCCTCAACATACAGGAGTATAAGATCCAGCCCCTGGATCTGCTGAGTATCAGTTTTGAAACGCTGAGCAACGAAAATGATGCTTTTGATTTTTTGGCCCGCTTATCTCCGCAAACCCGGGGTGGAGGCGGTAGTATATCGGCGGCTGCGGCGCTGAACGGTGTTTTGGTTAACAAGGAGGGTGAGGTGGAGTACGCCGTGTTAGGCAAGATAAGAGTAGCGGGACTGACACCCTTTGAAGCGGAAGATGCCATTCGTAAAGTGGCTTCTAGGTATGTAGCCGACGTGATCGTACGTGTGCGCATGTTGAATTTCCGGTATACGGTGCTGGGTGAGGTTAATAGCGAACAGACGGTAATTTCTCCGAATACGCGGCTTACCATGATGGAAGCGATCGGGCTCGCCGGTGGCCTTGCGGAATTGGCCGACCGGAGTAACGTAAAAGTGATCCGGCAAAACGGAGACATTACGGAAATATATTATGTCGATCTCCTGAAGGAGGATTACCTGGAATCACCGTACTATTATGTCATGCAGAATGACGTCATCATTGTCCCGCCGCTGAAGCAGCGGACGTTCCGGAGATACTTCGTCGGGAACCTGGGGATCATAACGACAACCATATCTTTTGCTATTTTGATCATTACACTGTCTACTAACTAGCGTTGAATACAACATCCACGATAAACGAATTCCCGGAAGCCGGCTCTGAGAAAACGCCGCAACCGGCGGTACAAATCAATTTTAAAAGGGTACTCGATCGTATCATCCGTCTGTGGTATATCGTGGTGATTTCCTTCGCCGTAGCGATGTTCATGGCTTTCCTCGTCAACCGTTACAGTACACGCATCTATCCGGTAAATGCGTCCATTATCATCAAGGAAAATGAGGAAAATGCCGGCGCGAAATTTTTGTACAACAATGCGCTGGTTAACCCTTACCGGAACTTTCTCAACGAGATCTACATCATGAAGTCCTATCCGCTCCTGCAGGAAGTGATCGAGGACCTGGGTTTCCAGGTATCGTATTTCCGCGAAGGAGAGATCATGACGACCGAATATTACGACAACGACTTCCCCGTTCGTTTCCGCGTACTGCCGGGAAGCAAGCAACCCTACGGCACTTCGATGTACTTTCAGGTGAGGGACGAGAACTCGTTCTCATTGCAGTACGCAACGGAGAACGACAATCCGTTGGGCAAGGAATTCCTGGCGTTGCCCTTTAACGACACCATCCGGGTAAACGGTTTCCGGCTCATGGCTGTTAAAAGCGGAAGCCTGGACGGGATCAGCGGGAAGCGATTTGTAGTCCGTTTTAACAATCCCCTGAGCCTGGCCAAGAGTTATTCCTACCGGCTCATGGCCACGTGGGCGGAGTCTGGCGCATCAGTGGTCAATCTTGATATTAACGGCCCTGTCGCCCAGAAGGAAATTGATTTCCTCAATAAATTCATTGAGCGTTACCAGGCGTACGATGTTGATAAAAAAAACAAAGTGGCGACGCTGGCCATCCGTTTTTTGGATGAACAGCTGGTGGTGACCGGAGACTCCCTCAAGTTGTTCGAAGCCCAGGTTGAAAACTTCAAGCGACGGAATGTGATCACCGGGTTGAATGCCGAGACCAACCGGTTGTACCTGAAAGTGCAGGGTTATGAGGAGCAGAAATTCCAATACCGGCTGAAGGAAAATTATTACAACTACATTACCAAGCTGCTGAAGAACGAACAGTACGACGGCATTTTTACGCCCGGTAGCGTCGGTATCTCCGATAATATCATCGCCAACCTGATCACGGAAGTAATTTCACTGCAGACGCAGGTAAACGTTTACCGGAGTAACAAAAATATCGAACGCACCCAGGACAACCCGTTGCTGACCAATGCCCTGCAGCGGATCGGCTTTTTGAAAAACGACATCCTGAAAACTATCGAGAACAGCCGGAAGACGGAGCAGATCAACATGGAATTTATTACGGAGCAGATCCGTATCGCGGAAAATCACCTCGCGAAGCTGCCCAGCACGGAACGGGAACTGGTCAACATTCAGCGCAATTATTCGCTGAAAGAAAATTTATACGTCTTCCTGCTCCAGAAACGCACAGAGGCAGGGTTATCGAAAGCATCGACAACGTCAGACATTGTCGTGGTTAACCCGCCACTGGCAAGCGGTGCGATCCGCCCCAAGACCGTGCAGAATTATACCATTGCCGCGGCGGCCGGTATTTTACTGCCCATCCTGATCTTTATTATTCTCGAACTGACCAATAACCGCATACAGTCCAAGGAAGATATAGAGACGATTACAAGTGTTCCCTTTATCGGGGCTATCGGGCACAACGGCGCCGCGGATCCTCTGATCGTATCGAACAAGCCCCGGTCTGCCCTGGCGGAATCGTTCCGCGCGTTACGGTCGAACCTGAATTACTTTACAGGCAACAAGGATCACCAGATCTTCATGGTGACATCCACTATCCCGGGGGAGGGAAAGTCGTTTACGACGCTGAACCTGGCCACAGTGCTGGCACTTGCGGGTAAACGTACCGTTATTCTCGGGGCTGATTTGCGAAGGCCCAAGTTGTCGGACGACCTGAAGCTGCAGAATACCGTCGGGCTCAGCCAGTATCTGTCGGGGATGGCGACCCGCGACGAGGTGTTGCAGGCCAGCGCCATTGAAAACCTTTTCCTGATCGCGGGAGGTCCGATGCCGCCCAATCCCAGTGAGTTGTTGCTGCGCCCCGCCATGAATCAGCTGATGCGCGAGTTGCGCGAGATGTTCGACTACGTCGTTATCGATACGCCTCCCGTATCGTTTGTTGCCGACGCGTTTGTGCTGTCGGCGTATGCCGATCATACCGTTTATGTGATCCGGCAGGATTTTACGCCGATGATGGCGTTGCGGTCACTGGAAGAGTTTTATCAGATGGGTAAGATCACCAACATAAGCATCCTGTTTAACGACCTTCGAAAATCGGGCCTGGGTTACGGATATGGCGGGTATGGGTACGGTTATGGCTACGGGTACGGTTATAGCTACGGGTATTCCTACGGGTCCAAGAAAAAGGATCAGAATGGCTACTATACGGAATAAAAGCAGTTTTTCTGGGAGTATGATATCGAAAGAAACAGTCAAATGAGTAGTGCAGGAAAGGACATAGTCGTCTGGATTCGCCCGCAGCGCGGTTGGAAGTTTGTCAACGTCGCGGAGATCATCCAGTATAAGGACCTGCTGATGTTACTGAGTTTGCGGGGAATAAAAACAAAATATGCGCAATCGGTCATCGGAGTGGGTTGGGCCGTTATCCAGCCGGTAATGACCACCCTGGTATTCACCATCGTATTCGGCAGGCTGGCCCGGGTCAGTTCCGACGGGACCCCTTACTTTCTCTTCAGCCTCGTGGCGATGGTACCCTGGACCTACTTTGCCGGAACACTGAACGAGTCTTCCAACAGTCTCATTGCGAATGCCAACATGATCAGTAAGGTATATTTTCCCCGGATCGTCCTGCCGTTGTCGTCGGCGATCTCGCGGTCGATCGATTTTATCATCGGCTTTGCGCTCATGTTGATTTTTATCCTGATCTACGGTTACACCCCCGGCTGGACGATCGTGTTGTTTCCCTTACTCCTGGTTATTTTACTGATGGCTTCCCTCGGACTCGGCATGATCCTCTCTGCCATGGCCGTGCAATACCGCGATGTAAAACACGCGATGACGTTTATGGTGCAACTGTTACTCTACGCGGCACCGGTTGTTTACCCGACTTCCAATGTTCCTCCAGGATTTCAGACGTTATACGCGTTGAACCCGATGGTAGGCGTCATTGAAGGGTTTCGTTCCATATTCCTGCAGAACCAACCCTTTCCTGTGACCTGGGTTCTCCAGGGAGCTTTTGTGGCACTTGTCCTGTTTGTTTTCGGATCGTTATACTTCAGACGGATGGAGCGTAAATTTGCGGATGTAGCATGAGCAGTGTAATTGAAGTCAATGGATTGAGTAAACAATACCGCATCGGTACGGCGGAAAGGAGACCCGAAACGTTTGCGGGTTATGTGAAGAATGCGATCCTGTCGCCGCTGACCAACTACCGGAAGATCAGGGATCTTGCACGGAAGGGTGGGGACGATGAAAATGTGTTCTGGGCGTTGAAGGATATCAGCTTTAACGTGGCTCAGGGAGAAGTGCTGGCGATCATTGGCAAAAACGGGGCCGGTAAAAGCACATTGCTGAAGATCCTTTCCCGCATCACCGACCCCACGCAGGGAGAAGTGAAAATCAAAGGCCGGATCGCCGCGCTGCTGGAGGTGGGAACCGGTTTTCATCCGGAGCTCACCGGGCGTGAAAATGTATACATGAACGGCACCATACTGGGAATGACCCGCCGGGAAATAAATCTGAAATTTGATGAGATCGTCGAATTCAGCGGTGTTTCCAAATTTGTAGATACGCCGGTAAAGTTTTACTCGTCCGGGATGAAGGTCAGACTGGGCTTTGCGGTCGCTGCACACCTGGATCCGGAAATTCTGATCGTTGATGAAGTTCTCTCTGTCGGAGATGCGGAATTTCAAAGAAAAGCCATCGGAAAAATGAAAGATGTCACAACTGGCGAGGGAAGAACTGTATTATTTGTAAGTCATAATTTAAGAGCTGTAACGCAATTATGTTCAAAGTCTATCATATTGACAAAAGGAATCATAGAGTTTGAAGGTGACGTGCATGAGGCGGTTCGACGCTACGTGAAGGGAGAAAATGTAATCGACAATAGTGGAATTTACCAATTTGAGACCTCCAAGAGTAATATTTTGCAATTGGACCACGCTACTTTAACAGATGGTGTTGGTAATATTCAAAATACATTTACGTCAAAAGATCGCGTAATATTCAATTTGGTTTTTGAAATAAAACAATCATTACGCGGCGCACGTATAGGCTTGCAACTTGAAAACGACGAGGGTATAATTGTTTTTGTGACCACCAATGCGACTGCCATGGGAAAAGTGGTTAACCCAGGCATGTATACCACCCAATGTGAATTACCAACTAATCTGCTAAATGAAGGGAACTATCATGTAAAAATTTTCGCAGGAGTTCCCGGCCAGACAGTCCTATTTGAGCAACGAAATATTTTTCAATTCTTTCTAAAGTACCTAGAGCCGAGAGGGGCACTTTTGCCTGAGCGCTGGCAAGGAATTATTGTACCAAGTATTAATTGGGATTTTATTCAGAACTAAAAATGATCAGGAAATTAATAAATAGTCCAAAGAGATATTTAGCAAGTAAGATCAAACAAGGCGTTAGCAGCGTTTTGAGGGAATACGGCTATATTCCAATAGCTGAAACTCAGCCACAAGATGTGTTTATCGTCGGTTACCCGAAGTCCGGGAACACATGGATGCAGTTCATGATTACTTCAATCATTAACGGGATTGATCCTTCGTTCCTAAATCTTTCAATTGTTTTTGAATTTGTTCCTGACGTACACTACAAAAAAATCTATAAAAGATATCGCGATATTTGCTTTTTTAAATCTCACGATTATCCAAAGCCTGAACATAGAAAAGTTATTTATCTTGTAAGAGATGGAAGAGATGCAATGATTTCGTACTACCATATGAATAAAATTCAGTTCCGCGAATATTCGATGGAAGACATGATCCTTAAAGGCGTGGGCCTTTTTCCTGGTAAATGGCACGAACACATTTCTGCTTGGATGAAAAACCCATACGATTCCCAAATATTGTTTATTAAATACGAAGATTTGAAAAATGATGCTTTAAGAGAGATGAGACGTGTTTGTGATTTTCTACATTTTCAAATCTCAGAAGAAAGACTACTTTCAGTTATTGATGGTTGCTCGTTTGAAAAATTGAAATCTCTGGAAGTTAACCAAGGTCTTAAAGATGGCGAACTAGTATGGAAAGGTGATAAGTCAAACAGATTCTTTAGGAAAGGTGAAGTAGGAAATTTTAGGGATTCATTGGGCTCTAATTTATTGAGCGCTTTCGAAATGGAATCAAGCGAGCAACTCAAAGCCTTTGGCTATTTAATACAATAATGGGTAGGAGAATCCTAATAAGACTTTTAAAAGAACCGTTAAATCGATTCAACTAATTAATCAATTCTGTATGCTAAAGTCAATTTTTAAACTTGTTTGCCCACCACTGATCTATAACGCTTTAATTTCTTTTAGAAAGAGAAATAATCAAAAAAACAAACCCGCAGTTTTGAAGAAAATTTTGGACCGACCTGAAAAGCAGGACCTGGAATTGTATTGGGATCCGGAATATGCAAAAGTATTAGATGAATGGGGTAAGGATAATGTTTGGAATGAGATACAAATGCTACTTATCGGATGTAAGGGGCAAGTACTTGATATAGCATGTGGAACTGGAGTGACCATGAAGATACTGGAAAAGTACACAGCGATTCAGGTTTATGGTTTCGATATTTCAGATCTTCTGATTCAGAAAGCTAAAGAAAAGGGAATTTTTGTTGATAGACTAAGAGTGGCTGATGCAACAAATACTGATTATCCGGAAAATAAATTTGATTACTCGTACTCAATTGGATCGCTTGAGCATTTTACATTTGAAGGGATTGACGCGTTCATAAGGGAAAGTGCGCGTTATACAAAGAATGCCTCTTTTCACATGATACCAGTCTCAAGGTCGGGAAAAGATGAAGGATGGATGAAGACTGTTCAGAGTTTTTTCAATAATTCGGAAAGCTGGTGGTATGAGAGATTCAGAAGACACTTTGAAGTTGTTTACTGTATTCCTTCAAAATGGGAGGACCAAATTTCGTATGGCAGGTGGTTTATTTGTATCAAATAGCCAGTATTGAGTTGCTTATGAATGAATTAGTATAATTGGTTGAAGATTTTTGATCGTTCTATGAACATTTTTATTACTAATATTTAGGAATAAGTTAATGACCTGGGAACAAACAATAGAAAGTATTCGCCTTAAGCCAGACTTTGACAAGTTGGTTGTCGATGCCTACTTTGACGCAGATTTGGTGGCTAATGTTGAACGCTACAAGACAGGCGCTGAGTTTAAGGAAACTCTACTATTGATTAAAAATGAAGTACCCCGAGCGACCGTTATTGCCGATATCGGAAGTGGTAATGGTATCTCGGTTTTAGCTTTTGCATCAAATGGTTACAATGTTTTTGCGATTGAACCAGATCCAAGCAATACAATTGGCGCTGGGGCCATACGCAGGCTTGTCAAAGAATACAATGTAGAGAGCAAAGTATCCGTTTCTGAACGTTATGGTGAGGATACCGGGTTGGCGAACGAACAGGTTGACCTGGTTTATATTCGCCAGGCAATGCATCATGCACATGATCTTCGCGCCATGATGCGAGAGTGCTACAGAATCCTGCGACCTGGGGGATTGCTGCTTACAGTTCGGGACCATGTTATTTTTGATGAGCAGGATAAGCAGTGGTTTTTGGAGTCGCACCCCCTGCATAAGTTTTATGGTGGTGAAAATGCATATACGCAGCAAGAATACGAGGAGGCTATGATCAAGGCGGGATTTAATATTAAGAAAGTTCTGAAGTATTATGATAGCATTATTAATTATTTCCCGCTTACAAAGTCCGATGTTGAAGCACTGCCCTTACGGGAGGAAAGTAGAATTATTAGGCAGCTAAGAAGAAAGATCGGACCGCTCGCCCGGATCGGATTGTTCAAAATGCTTTATAAAAAATATTCAGGATTCAATCCTGCATTGGCCTACGACGAACGAAGGGTTCCGGGCCGTATGTATACTTTCTTAGCTGTCAAGCCATGAAAATATTGATAATCGGCTCCAAAGGATTTATAGGTACTCATACATTAGCATATTTCCGTGCACTGGAATTCGATGCCTACGGGTGTGACGTGGTCGTGGAATACAACGATCCTTTGTACTTTCAGGTAGACGCTACTAATGCCAGTTACGATGAGATTTTTACGTCTCACCAGTTTCAGGCGTGTATAAATTGCTCCGGCGCAGCCAGTGTACCCGATTCATTCGCACATCCCCAACGGGATTTTCACCTGAACTCAAACAACGTTTTCAGCTTGCTGGAAGCGATCCGCAAGCACAATCCAACTTGTAAATTTCTTAATTTATCGTCTGCCGCGGTTTACGGAAACCCGGAAACACTTCCGGTACAGGAGTCAACACCTTCCGGGGCCCTTTCACCTTACGGGTGGCACAAGCGTTACTCGGAACTGATCTGCCAGGAATTCCACACTTTTTTTAATATCCCCACGTGTTCGCTGCGTATTTTTTCCGCGTTCGGACCCGGTTTGCGAAAACAGATTTTCTGGGACTGGCATCAGAAGGTGACGAGATCGTCGCACATCACGTTGTTTGGCACCGGTAAGGAGTCTCGCGATTTTATCTTTATCGATGACCTCGTGCAGGCCATTGCGTGCGTCGTTCAGCGTGGTCCTTTTAGGGCGGATATCATTAACGTGGCAAACGGGAAGGAGATCTTTATCGGCGATGCGATCGAAATTTTCAGACGCGAATGTCCGACCACCTTCACTTATGATTTCAACAACCAGGTAAGAGCCGGTGACCCCGTCAATTGGCTGGCCGATATTTCCACACTTTCAAAACTCGGCTATACTCAGAAAGTGAGCTTTGAGGCGGGAATCAAAAATTATTTGAAATGGCTTCACGAAAAAAAATAGGATTGCTGTTTGTATACGACGAGCGCTGGGCGGGTGGTATGTACTACCTTCTCAATATCGTCAACGCACTCAATTTTTTACCGGAACACCAGAAACCCGAACTCACGATCTTCTGGCGAACCACCGATATTAAAAAGAGCCTGAGTGCCCTGAATTATCCCTTTCTGTCCTTCCTTCCTCTTAAAAAAAAACCGACCATTCCGGAACGCGTCTTCATAAAAATCCAGAAAATTTTTTCCGGCACAAGTTCGTATGTACCGCAATACCCGAAACGAATTGTTGACTTTGTTTTTCCCTGCGACTACAACGCTCATATTTTCCTGAACTCGCTCCGTAAAATCCGGACGATCTACTGGGTTCCTGACTTTCAGCATAAGCATCTTCCTCACTTCTTCGATGCAGAGGAAATTCAGCGACGCGATCTGAATATCGCCAGGATCGCCAACGGAAATAACAAACTCGTCCTGAGCAGCAAAGACTCTCAGAACGACTTCCTGAAATTTTATCCCCACAATAATGCCAAGGTGGTGGTTATGCCCTTTGCGGCCGTCCTCCAGGATTTCAGCCACGTGAAAATCGAAGCGCTCCTGGAAAAATTCGGTATTGCAATGCCCTATTTCATTTCGCCGAACCAGTTCTGGGTACACAAAAATCACATCGTTATCCTGAAAGCCGTCGCCTTGCTAAAACACAAGGGTTACAATTACCAGTTACTTTTTACAGGAAAGGAGCAAGACTACAGGAACCCCGACTATGTAACGGGTCTGAAAAAATATATCGCGGATAACCAGATTGAAAAGTATATCCGGTTCCTCGGGTTTATTGACAGGGAAGATCAGCTGCAACTCATGAAACATGCTATGGCCGTCGTTCAGCCTTCCCTTTTTGAGGGCTGGAGTACCGTGGTGGAAGACTCCAAAGCGATGGACCAGACGCTGATCCTGTCGTCGTTAAACGTCCACCGCGAACAATGTGGTGAAAAGGCGTTGTATTTTGACCCCAGGAATGAGCAGGAACTTGCTGAACAACTGGAACGGTGTATCCTGGAAAAAACCAGTTTCGGCACCAACGCATACCAACAAAGAATCGTAGACTATGCGCTGCAAATTATTAACCTCTGAGGATTAAGGAAACGCGCTCAATGGATCAACGGTATTATCTTGTCGCAAATTATTAACAACGTGAAAAAGCTCGTCAACGGAATACTCGGTTTGTTCAATCTGGAGGTAAGCCGGAAAAAGAAAAAAACAGCTTCTTCCTATGGCCGGAATCAGCGCATGACCGGCGGCTTCGAACGCTGGAAGCAGCTGGGGATCCCTCTGAACACCGTTATCGATGTTGGCGCGGCTGCCGGAACGTGGTCGTTGTCGGCTCGTAAATACTGGCCTGAAGCGTCGTTCGTGCTATTTGAACCGCTGGCCGAACGAAAGCAGGAACTGGAAGAGCTTACCCGCACACATCCCGGTTTCCATTTCGTTCCCAACGCCGCCGGCCCGGGACCTGGAGAGATCCGCTTTGTGATCTCAGACGACCTGGATGGCAGTGGAATCGCTTCGCAGGGACAAGCCGAGGCAAATATCCGCACAGTTAACGTGGTGAGCATTGCCGACGAAGTGAAAAGACTCGGGCTTAAAGGCCCATACCTGGTGAAGCTCGATACCCATGGCTACGAGGTACCGATCCTGGAAGGTTGTGTACCGATCGCCGATCAGATCTCACTCTTTATTATCGAGTGTTATGGATTCCAGATCGCCGACGGTTCGCTATTATTCTGGGAGTTGTGCCGGCATATGGATGCGTTGGGATTCCGGTTGTTCGATGTCGTGGATGTCATGAATCGTCCCCGGGATGGGGCGTTCTGGCAATGCGACGCATTCTTCATAAAGAAAAACAATCCGCTCTTTACCTATAACCATTACCGGTGACGACATTCCCTAAAATATCCATCGTTACACCGTCATTCAATGATGCACCATTCCTGGAAACAACCATCAGGTCTGTTTTAGACCAGGATTATCCCAACGTGGAGTATATCGTGATCGACGGCGGCAGTACGGATGGTTCCGTTGACATCATCAGAAAATATGAAAGCCGCCTTTTCTATTGGGTAAGCGAACCCGACGGGGGAATGTATGAGGCGCTTCAAAAAGGATTCGAAAAAACAACCGGTGACATTATGGGTTGGATCAACTCCGATGACCTGCACCAGCCGGGTTCGTTACATACGTTGGCGCAGATTTTCTCCGACTTCGGTTCGGTCGACTGGTTGCAGGGCACGCCGAATATTGTGGATGCGAAAGGGCGAATCGTCTATGCAGCGCCGAGACCGGAGATCAACCGCTTCTTTTTCTATTCCAAAAAGTATATCCGGTCGCGCACCTACATTCAGCAGGAATCTACATTCTGGAGAAGAAAACTCTGGGATGCTGCCGGCGGCTACATCAGTAAGCAGTACAGGTATGCGGGTGATTTCGATTTATGGATGCGATATTTCAGGCACGCGGAGTTGGTCAACGTTGGGGCGATTCTGGGATCGTTCCGGCTTACGGGCGGTGTGCAATCTTCCGTTTCCAATTATACTGCCTATGTAAATGAAACCATCCGGATATTAGACGCCTATCCCCTTAGCCTGGCCGACAGAAGAAGACTTTGGTATTACAACATGGGCACTCGGCTGGAGAAAAAAATCACACGCTGGATCCAGGCAATGCTGGGTAAGGCTGGTGCGGTTGTTCCCGACGGAAGGAAGAATACGATTCGGTTTGACCAGGGGGCGCAAAAATTCAAAATGGATTGACGTTCATGGCTGATCCGCTGGTATCTATCATCATACCGACTTTTAATTCCGCCTCGCAGCTTAAACTTGCGATCGGCAGTATCCTGGAACAAACATCAGGCGACTTTGAGATTCTGATCGTCGATGGTTTGTCGACGGACGAGACCGTGCAGGTTGCCGGTAGCTACAACGATAAGCGCATAAAAATTCACAGCGGGAAGGACAACGGTATCTACGATGCCATGAACAAGGGGATAAACCTGGCGTCCGGGAAGTGGCTGTATTTCCTGGGGTCCGACGACCGGCTTTATCACGAGCGTGTATTAGAAACAATTTCAACAGTACTTTCAACCACCGCATCCGAAATGGTATACGGAAATGTCAGGATGAACGGAGACACCCGATGGGCAGCGGATGGTGCGGTATATGACGGTGTGTTTACGGTTGAAAAATTATTCCAACGGAACATTTGCCACCAGGCGATTTTCTATTCGAAGCGTGTTTTTCAAAAGCTGGGATGCTATAACACGGAATACGGTGTTTGCGCCGACTGGGATTTTAACCACCGGTGCTTCGCCGCCTGTAAAGTGGAATATGTCGATGAGATCATCGCGCTGTTCAGGGGTGGCGGGAAGAGTTCATCAGGCAAACCGGATAAATATTCACGCGAAGACTCTGTCATTAACCTGAAGGCGTATTATAAACGAAGTCATTTTGATCCGTTATTTAAGAGCTATACGCCCGTGTTTCAGCGGTTGTGGAAATTGAAACTGAGAGAAAAAAAGATTACGCGATCGGTATATTTTCTGACCCTTTCCATTTGGCACGGTAAGAACCGCATCGGCACACTGAAAGAATACGGAAGCGCCCTGCTAAAATCTTTTAAATCATCGTAATTTGAATGGTTATGATTAAAAAAATCAGGCAAAAAGTTCAGCGGTACTGGCAGCGTGCTACCGCGCAAAAAGGATATTGCCCGATATGCGAAGACACTGTTCATTTTGTCAAGCGTGGTGCGTGGCTTCGTGATCAGTACAAATGTTCGAAATGCCAGTCTATCCCGCGTTTTCGCGCACTGATCGATGCGTTGAAACGATTTTATCCCGGGTGGGAGGATATGTATATCCATGAATCTTCACCAGGCACCGGTTCATCCTCAAAATTTCTGAGAACGCGGTGCAGGAACTATTCGTCTTCCCAGTATTTTCCGGATGTGCCGCGCGGGACGTTTAAGGACGGAAGCCGGTCCGAAGACCTTACCGCGTTAACATTTGAGGATAATTCTTTCGACCTCGTGGTTACCCAGGATGTATTCGAACACGTCATGGAACCCGCCAAAGCGTTCCGGGAAATCGCGCGCGTCCTGAAACCGGGCGGTGCACACCTGTTCTCCATGCCCTGGTATCCTGAACTCCCACATACCCGGCAGCGGGCCAAAACAGAGAACGGCAGCATCGTTCACCTGGAACAGCCGGTGTATCACGGAAACCCGGTAGACCAGGAAAACGGTTCGCTGGTAACGTACGACTGGGGCCAGGACTTTGTTGATTTTATTTACAACGTAAGCGGTATGTATACAGTGATCTATCTGCAGCGGGACAATACAAAAGGCCTTGACGGAGAATTCCTCGAAATATTTATCAGTAGAAAAGTGAATTGAATTCACGGATTTTTTAAATGACTTTACCCTGACAATGCAATCGAAAATACGACCCATTGCTATTTACCTTCCGCAGTTTCACCCGATCCCGGAGAACGACGCGTGGTGGGGTAAAGGCTTTACGGAATGGACTAATGTAGTGAAGGCAAAACCGAGATTTGACGGACACTATCAACCCCACCTGCCGGCGGACCTGGGTTTTTACGATTTGCGTGTAGCTGATACGAGACAGGCACAGGCCGACCTTGCCAAAGCTTATGGTATCGGTGGTTTTTGTTATTACCACTACTGGTTCAACGGCCGCCGGGTGCTGGAACGACCTTTCCAGGAAGTTTTCGAGAGCGGTAAACCCGACTTTCCGTTTATGCTTTGCTGGGCGAATGAAAACTGGACCCGGCGATGGGACGGCAGCGACGAGCAGGTCCTGTTAAAGCAGGATTACCATGACGCCGATGATGTAAAGCACATCAACTACCTCATCCCGTATTTTAAGGACGACCGGTATATCAAGGTGAACGGCAAACCGGTTTTCATTTTTTACAAGGATGCCTTGTTTCCAGACATAAAAAAAACAATACGTACGTTTCGGCAGGAGGCAAAAAAAGCCGGAATGGATTTATACCTCTGTAAATTTGAGAGGCATGGCGGGACCCTGCCGGGCGACCCGGTGGATCTTGGCTTTGACGCGGCCATCGAGTTCCAGCCTTTTTCCCAATCGCTGAGCCATTTTGTAAAGCAGAATACCCCTAAACCGCTGCCGAAATATTTGCGGTTATCCAAGTACATCGATTATGTCCGGATAAACTGGCTGGGCCGGAAGCATGTGAAAAAGGATATTATTATCGATTACGATAAGTTTGTCGAATTCGACAAGACTTTTCCCCAGGCTGCTTACAAATTGTATCCGGGTGTTTGTCCCGGGTGGGACAATTCGTCGCGCCGTATGAAGACCTATGCCCAGATTTTTACCGGCAGTACGCCGGCGGCTTTCGGCGACTGGGTAAGAGCGAAGCTTCGGAAATTCAGACCCTACAGCGCCGAAGAGAATTTCCTTTTTATCAACGCCTGGAACGAATGGGCGGAAGGCAACCACCTGGAGCCCTGTCAGAAATGGGGATTGCAGTATCTGGAAGAATTTAAACAAAGCCTGCAGGAGAAGGATTCGAAGGAATGAGTGTACGTTGGTTCTTATGCGGAAATGAAACCACACCAAGCGCCAGAATTCATGGAATTAACGTTCATGATAAACTGGTCTCTCTTGGCTATGCGAGCCAGATCGTACATAAGCCGCACCGGTATATGGAAGACCTGTATTTCCACACCCGGACGATCGGACTCATTTCCATGCTGGTCCCGAAAAATGATACGGCGGTATTTCAAAAGGTCTGCGGCGCACGCACGGTGAAGCTGATCAACAAGCTTAAGCAGAAAGGCGTCCGTATCGTATTCATTGACTGCGATCTGCCGCTGAAACCGGCCGCAGCATCCCTGGCTGACATAGTCGTTTGCCCGTCGGCGGAACTTTGTAACCTGTACATCGCGGCGGGCATTTCCAATGTGACCTTTATCGACGATGCCGTGGAAACGTTTATGCCTCCATCAACGGTCCGAAAGAATAAAAAGACTGTCCTTTGGTTTGGAAAATCAGGGCTGGGCAAATGGGATGCTGTGACTTGGTTCAACAGGGAGATACTACCGTCGATCAGCAACCGCTGGGAATTTATAACCGTCTCCGATCACAAACAGGCGACGTTCCCATGGAAGGCTGCAACGGCGCCTTCGATCATCAATAAGGCCGACCTGGTTGTTATACCGGTTCCCGCGACCGAAGCGGACCAGGTGAAATCGGCAAACCGCTGTACGCAGAGCCTCGCACTTGGAGTTCCCGTACTCAGCAATAACCTGCCCAGCTATCGGACCGTTATCCGGGATTATCACAACGGCCTGGTAACGGATGTGAAGGAAGAGTGGATTTCCTTTATGAAAAAATTAGAGAACGACGAGTATCTGAATGGTATGAAATCTAAGGCGTTTGCTTCAGCGGCACCCTTTTCCATGGATGAGATCATTTTGAAATGGATTTCGCTACTGAAACCAAAAAAAAATAAATCGGTGAGTCATTTGTTTTTAAATATCGTCAGGATACTCTACGTTTTATATTACTCGGCGCGTAAAATATTTTCCGGTGGTAAGAACAAACCAATTAAGCAATGACCGATAGAGTGAAGGTATTGAACGCGATGATGTAACATATCAGGCTCAGACATGAAGATCGTTTTGATTGTAATTGCAAGATTTGAATTTGGCGGAATACCGACGCAGGCATTTTTGTGGGCCAAGTACCTGAAGCAGTTCTCCTATGAACCGATCATACTGGCGCCGGATACCAATGATGTCAGGTATTGTACGATGCTCTCGGAGCAGGGTATCCGTTATGAGGAGATGAAGCTGCATTCACCAGCCCGTGGTATCGGTGGAACTTACAGGTATTTTAAATCGTTGGTCCGTTCGATCAACACTTTTGATGCCTTTGCCATACTTCCCTTTAACAAAATTCTGGGCTATAATATCAACCTGGTCTGGCGGTTTACCCGTGCCCGGAAGTGTTTTTTTATGGAGCGGAATGACGGACGGGAGCCGGCAACAAGCAGGCTTGGGCGACTAGTGAGAAAAATCGCGTTGATGAGCAGTACGGCCATCATTTTTAACTCCGACAGCGCGTCGCGCGTATCGCAGTATCCGCGAAAATCATTCGTAATAAAAAACAGCTTTGTCAATCCGCTCCTTCAAACACAAGAGAAATCTCAGGCAAATACGCCGGCGATTGAAGATGATGCCATTGTACTGTTGCATGTAGCCAATATTTCAAGGCAAAAAAATTATGATTTGTTGCTGGATGCATGGAAAACCCTGAGGGAACGCAACCCAAAGCTGCGTCTTGTGATCATTGGCGGTCAGGTTCGGGAAAAGCTGCCGGATGTGATGAAGAAAATGGATCAGCCGGGTATCACCTATATGGGAAGCCAGCCGAACGTCTTTGCATACATCGCCAGGGCAAATATTTGCCTGTTGTCGACGTTTTTTGAAGGCTGTCCGAACGTGGTGCTGGAATATATGAATTTCCGGAAAGTGATCTGCGCCTCCGATGTACCGGCGTTGCGGGAAGTGTTGTCGGCGTCAAATCACGGCTTGCTTTTCAGGAACGATTCGGCAAACGACCTGGTTGAAAAGATCGAAGCGGCGATTCATCTGGACCGGACGCAGGCTGAGGACATGGCTAAACAAAATTTTGAAAAGCTGATGACGGACTATTCCGACAAAAATTACGGGAAAATCCTGAATTTGCTGGAACAATAGCAATATAATACATACTGAGGACCGTCTATTACGACGACTGGACTATTCTTAGGCGAAGTAACCGTATTACTTCTTACCTTTGTCGGTTTCAAATCCGCTAACTTGAATTCATAATGAGTGTCTTAATTCCGAATGCAAAGCCCTTTGAAATTCTTGATTGCACATTAAGAGACGGTGGTTATTACACGAACTGGGACTTTGATCATAACCTGGTAACCTCGTATTACGAGGCCTTTAATCACCTCCCTGTGGATTACCTTGAAATTGGTTACCGGAGCAACCCGATGAAAGAGTACCTGGGTGAGTATTTTTATTGCCCGCAATATGTTCTGGAAGAGGCACATGGAAAATCTACCAAAAAGCTGGCTATAATATTGAATGAAAAGGACGTTCAGCCACCATTCGTTAAGGACCTGCTGAAACCTTGTGCGGGGCTTATTGCATTGGTCAGGATTGCGCTCGACCCGGAACACTTGTCCCGTGCCCTGAAACTTGCTGAGGCAGTTCGAAAGGAGGGGTTTTCCGTTGCCTTCAATGTCATGTACATGTCGAAGTGGAAAAAATATCCAGGCTTCCTTCAGGAAATAAAAAATGTTAACGATGTAGCCGATTATTTCTATATGGTTGATTCTTACGGAGGGGTCTACCCGGAGGATGTGAAAGAAACCATCGACATCGTAAAACAGCGGACCACGTGTAAAGTGGGATTTCACGGACACAATAACCTTGAGCTTGCTTTAATAAATTCACTGACGGCGGTTCAAAGCGGTGCGGAGATAATCGACTCGACGGTCACCGGAATGGGAAGAGGAGCGGGGAACCTGAAGACAGAGTTGCTACTGACTTCGTTAAATTCAAAATACGATCTGAAACTGGATTTCAATGCACTGGGTAATATTGTTTCAGCGTTCGAAGAATTGCAGCAGCACCACGGTTGGGGCACAAACTTGCCCTATATGATTTCGGGTGGTAACTCCCTTCCGCAGAAAGATGTTATGGAATGGGTTACCCGGAGGTTCTATTCCTTCAACAGCATCATCCGGGCGTTGAACAATCAGAAAGAGAACGTGCTGGACAATGAGAAACTAAACCTCTTCCAGCCGGCGCGGAAATATTCAAAGGCTATTGTCATCGGCGGAGGTCCAAATGCGCGTCTCCATCATCAGGCTGTCAAGGAATATATCCAGCTTTATAGCGGTGATGTTTGCCTTATTCACGCGAGTTCCAAAAATGCGGGTTTTTACCAGGATATCGGAATCGACCAGTTTTTCTGCCTGGTAGGGAATGAAGGTCATCGCCTTGAAACCGTATTTGATAACCTGAATCATTTCGAGGGTCAGTGTGTACTTCCCCCTTTTCCGAGGAAAATGGGAACCTATATTCCTGCGGCGATTGCCGGAAAAAGTTTTGAGCTTTCCCGGATCGATTTTACCGACCGCCTGACGGATTCACATACCGCCCTTGCGTTACAGACAGCCCTGACGTTAGGTGCACACGGAATTGACCTTGTGGGTTACGACGGCTACCAGGAAAAGTCCATCACCCAGTTGGAGAAAACGCTCTCTGATGAAAACGAATTTTTGTTTGGGGCCTTCAAGTCCTATTCAGACACAAAACTTTGCGCCCTGACTCCTACGAGTTATAAAAGCATTCCCGTACAATCGGTTTATTCATATCTTGTATGACGAATATGACGGGTGTATTTTATCTTTAAATTTTATTAAACGATTTTATCACGGAATGAAGAAAGATATTTGTTTTTTTCTCCCGACACGTAAGGGAAGCCAGCGGGTTAAATCTAAAAACACAAGACCGTTTGCGGGTATCCCCGGTGGGATTTTGGAACTGAAACTCAAGCAGCTACTCGACTCAAAGGTACTATCCAGTATTGTACTGTCAACGAATGACGAATTGTCCATGGAAGTGGCGAATCAGATCGATCCTGCCCAGTCCCGTATTAAAGTGATTCCACGCCCGGACCACTTGTGCCTGGATACCACAAAGCTGACTGACCTTATCGCATATGTTCCGGAAATTGTGCAGGAGAATCATATAATCTGGGGGCATACAACCACTCCGTTCGTTGCAGGAAGCGACTATGATGCAGGTATTGAAACTTATTTTTCAAAACTTGAGGAAGGTTTTGATTCCTTGATCAGCGTAATGCCGTTGCAGAATTTTTTACTGGACAGCGATGGTAATGTTTTCAACTACGACGCCGGAGTAAACCGCTGGCCAAGAACACAGGATCTCCGTGTGCTCTATGAAGTGAACCACGCGATGTTTATTACGTCGCGCCGGATCTATAAGGAAGAACATAATCGTGTAGGAAATAAACCATTCTTGTACGAACAGGATAAGATCAAGTCATTTGATATCGATTGGGTAGATGATTTTTTGATTGCGGAAGCTATATATGATAAACTTTTCAAAATATAAGTCTGTTCTCTGGGACTTCGACGGGGTCCTGATGGACTCCATGCCGATCCGGGAAGAGGGCTTTCGAAGAGTGCTGTCATCTTACCCGGAAGGCCAGGTCCGCCGGTTACTGGAGTTTCACCAGGAGAACGGAGGACTTTCCAGGTATGTAAAATTCCGTTATTTTTTTGAGACCATCCGGGAAGAAAGTATCGGCGACAGGGAGCTTCAGGATCTGGCAACTGCTTTTTCCGGTGTGATGATGCAGCTGCTGTTAAATAAAGAGTTGCTGATAAATGATTCACTGGATTTTGTAAAAAAATATTCAGCAACAATGCCGATGCACATTGTTTCCGGTTCCGATGGCATCGAATTGAATGAGATCTGCCAGCGCCTTGATATCGCGCATCACTTTAAGTCGATACACGGTTCTCCAACACCGAAGGACCGGTTAATCCGGGAACTGATCGCTTCTTGCGGCTATGATAGAACAAAGACGGTTTTAATTGGCGACTCAATTAACGATTATGACGCCGCCGTTATGAATGACATCGATTTTATAGGGTATAACAATTCACATTTTGACACCACCCGGTTCAATTATATTGCATCTTTTGAAAATGTCGCATTTAACGATACAGCGACCTAACGCGGCAACGGGCATATTATGGTATTTAATTCGGTAACGTTCCTGCTTTTTTTTATTCTTTTCTTTTTTGTGTATTGGTTTGTCGCCAACAGTAAACTGCGTGCCCAGAATATCCTGATCCTGTTGGCCAGTTATATTTTTTACGGCTGGTGGGATTGGCGTTTTGTTTTTCTGTTAATTCTCTCGACGATAATCGACTATGTATTCGGCCTGGCGATCGCTCAAACACACACACGCCGGAAACTTTATTTGTGGATAAGCATACTCAACAATCTCGTTATACTGGGTTTTTTCAAATACTATAACTTCTTCGCGGACTCGTTCCAAACGATGTTCTCGGGGTTGGGCGTAATGATACATCCGTACATGCTCGATATCGTATTGCCCGTCGGAATATCATTTTACACGTTTCACGGCATGTCATATGTATTTGATATATACAACGGAAAGATCGAACCGACGCGCTACTTTATTGACTATGCCGTATTTGTCTGTTTCTTTCCTTTGCTTGTTGCGGGTCCCATTGAGCGTGCAAGTCATTTGCTGCCCCAGGTCGTTAAACCTCGCTCATTTCAAAAAGAACAGGCGATGGATGGTATGCGGCTGATCGTATGGGGCCTTTTTAAAAAAATTGTTGTAGCCGATAACCTGGCGCTGATCGTAAACCAGATTTTTGCGAACGACGACCAATATCAGGGTTCTACACTGTTGCTCGGTGCGATATATTTCGCGTTTCAGATTTATTGCGACTTTAGCGGTTATACAGATATCGCGCTCGGAACAGCGAAACTCCTTGGTTTCGAACTGCTCACCAATTTTAAGTTTCCCTACTTCTCGAGAGATATTGCGGAGTTCTGGCGACGGTGGCACATATCACTTTCTTCGTGGTTCAGAGACTACGTATACATACCACTAGGTGGTTCAAAAGGAGGCAAATGGAATGCATTAAGAAATATTTTTGTGATATTCCTGTTAAGCGGATTCTGGCATGGTGCGAAATGGACCTATATCGTATGGGGTGCTTATCATGCGATGCTGTATGTTCCGCTGTTTGTGCTGAATATCAATCGCCGGTACAACGAGCAGATTGTCGCCTTTGAAAAGGTATTGCCATCGTTGAAAGAGGGGTTTCAGATCGTGCTTACATTTACGTTGGTTACCATCGGCTGGGTTTTTTTCCGGTCCGGCTCTTTAGCCGAATCCTTTCACTATTTCCAGGGTATTCCCAAGGGCTTATTTTCGTGGCCTGAATTTTCTGATGCCCTTCCACTGGTCGGCGTCTTCCTGTTGCTGGACTGGTTTTCCAGGAAAGACGAACGCAGACCCCACACTTTCGTTCCTGCGACGGTGTATGTGTTTGTGATGATCATTATACTGTTAATTTTCGGAAAAGGAAGTAACGAAAATATTGAATTTATTTATTTTCAATTTTGACCGGATGAAAGCTTTCCTGTTACAAATGCTTATCGTTTTAGCATTGGTTTTACTGACTAACCAGGTTTACGTACTGGTGGTCGGTGGTAACCTGCGTAACTATGCAAGAGGCTACGTGGACATAGAACGTGACATCAGCCTTGTGATCCTGGGCGATTCCCATGCAAACAGGGCTTGGGCTGCAAATGAAGATCACCGGCGCTACAACTTTGCACATGGATCCGACAATATTGCGGACATGCAATATAAATTTCGTTATGCGCTGGAAAAAAATCATAGTACGGAACAAAAAGCCGTTGTTCTTTCATTTGAACCGCATCTTATTTCTGCCTACCGGGAGAAGAAAAATAATAACAGGCTTAACGCCATTTTAAATCACCCTTACCTGAGCCCGCAAGTTGTGACAGCGCTCCCGTTGATTTTTGATCCAGGCACTGAATTCGATTTCAAACGATTTGTCCTCGGCGTTTTAAGGAAGGGTGGACTGGCCAAGCCTGGCAGCCGGGCTTTCAGCAAAAAAATAGCGCTGGCGCGTTTTAAAGATCAGTACCCGGATAGTATCGGAAGTAAGGTGCTTTTAAAGGATCTTCAGGCCCTTATCAGCCAGGCGAAGGCAAATAATTACAAAATTATCGCGGTAAGGTATCCGGTACATCCTTATTTTGACTCCCTCGTTCAGAACGACGCGGGAAGTAGAAGACTGACCCTGAAAATGGATTCGTTGGCCGATGCCAATCAGTTACGTATTTTAGATTTTTCGAAAAGTATTCGTGATCCCGATCTTTTTTTGGACCAGGATCATTTGAACGAAAGGGGTTCTTCAGTCTTTATTACGACATTCCAAAAGTCATTTTCTTATTGAACGCACAATGAAAAAATATTTCGACGCAGTCAGGGGATTGGGGTTAGCATTTTCGGGTATAAAGGTATTTGATTTGAATGTGTTGCGGTCGAGGCGGGTGGCTATTATCGGACCTGCAAGTTCCGCTTTTAATACCGGTAAGGGAGGGTTCATTGATAACTTCGATATTGTGATCAGGGTGAACAAGTCGGCCCTGACCGTGGATTCATCCCGCCATAGTGGCGATATTGGTACTCGTACGGACATTTTGTTCCATTGTTTTCTGGAAAACATGTACAGCGGAGGGGGCCCGTTGGATTTTGGGATGTATGAGCGCCAGGGAATAAAGTACGTCGTCAATCCGAGGAATGAATGGTCCGGGTTGCGCAGCAGTTTTAATTTTTACAAAAAATACCTGTCGCCGACAGTGACGTACGTTCTCCCTCGAAAATTGTATTCGGAAATTTCGAATGCCATGGGAGGCTACAGACCGACAACGGGGTTTTCCGCGCTTTTTGCAGCTCTCGAATCTCAGTTTAGCGAGTTGTACATAGCTGGATTTACATTCTTTAAAACGGCCTACGGAACGGGATACCGAGACGAAATGAAAGAGGCGAACCAGGCACGCGATTTTATGAAACAAGTGGGATTGCACAATCCGGATGTGGAGTTGGATGAATTTAAAAAGCTTCTTCGCCGACACGCAACGAAAAATATTCACCTGGATCAGGAACTTCAGACAATTGTAGAAAAGTATTAGTATGAAAATCGTCTATGTTTCGGATTCCGCGATACCATCTTCAAGCCCGAACAGCGTGCACGTTATGAAAATGTGTCAGGCCTTTGCCGACTTGGGCCATCAAGTGGAATTGATTGCGAAAAGGACTACAGCCTGTATCAGGAATGTTACGGACATTCATAAATTCTACGCCGTTAGGCAAAACTTTAAAATCAGGATATTCCCGCCTGTAGCGTTCAGGGGTTCCGGTGCATTCTATAATTTGAGCCTGGTGTGGCGAATAGCAGGCATTACCGCCGACCTGAACTACACCCGTTCCATTACAGCGGCCTTTCTATTTCTGCTGTATAATAAGCCGGTGGTTTTTGAAGTCCATGAACCCTATGAAGGTAAAGGAATACGGATAAGATCCATGTTCCGGTTTATTATCAAGCATCGAAAACTGTTGAAACTGGTGGTTATTTCCGGAGCGTTACGCGAGTATTATATCGCAACTTTTGGACTGTCATCAGAGCGCATTATTGTCGCCCACGATGGAGCGGACGTATTTCAGCCTTCCGAGCCGGTATTAGGCAGGAAGCCTTTAAAGTGGGATACGTCGGGAGCCTCTACGTTGGAAAAGGGATGGAAATTCTGATCCCGCTGGCGGGTGCCTGCCCCGAAGTGCAGTTTCACATCGTCGGCGGCAGCGGGCAGCAAATCTCCGAATGGAAACAAAAAGCCGGGTCTGGGAACATCGCTAACCTGGTATTTCATGGTTTCAAATCACAGGAACAGATTCCAGCGTATATTTCGTCATTCGATGCCGTGATTGCACCTTACACATTTTATGTTAAGATCAGTGAAAAGCGCGGAGCTAATAACCTTGCTTTGTGGATGTCGCCGTTGAAAATATTTGAGTATATGTCGGCTGGTAAAGCGATCATTGCATCGGACCTTCCGGTTATCCGGGAAATTCTTCAACACGGACAAACGGCCCTGTTGTGTGATCCGGTTAATTTAGAAGACTGGATTTCCGCTGTCAGAAGGTTATCGAATGAGCCGACTCTTAGAAAGTCTTTGTCCGTAAATGCACTTTCGTTGTTGACTAATCAATACACCTGGAAAAAAAGAGCAGAACAGCTGCTGACGCATATCGACCGTTCATGAAGATCCTGCAGGTTATTCAGAAGCCACAGCTCAGAGGCGCCGAAATCTTCGCGTGCCAGCTATCCAGGGAACTGATCCGGATGGGTGAAACGGTGGACGTCGTTTACCTGTACCCGACAACGAATTTTGAACTTGAATTTGATTTGAATTTTATACCGTTGCACGGTAAGCCTGCCCGCCGGCTTTGGGATTTCAGGGCTTACAGGAAGCTCGCCGCGATCGTTAAAACGGGCAACTACGACATCGTGCAGGCTAACGCCAGCGACACCTTAAAGTACGCTGTATTTTCAAAAAAACTATTCAAATGGAAAACTCCCATTGTATTCAGGAATGCGAATAAGCTCGGTGCATTCATTCGGAATCCCCTTCAGAGGGCCTTTAACCGCTGGTTGTTAAACGGCTGCGACTACTTCATTTCCGTGAGCGAGAATTGCCGGCTTGATTTGGTAGACGTTCTCGCTTCCGCGCGCGACAGGTCTGAGACGATTACCATCGGGACATATGACTTTTTTGAAAGCAAGACCGGGAATACGTCTACGGGGGGTGATCCTATTATTGTCAATGTGGGAAGCCTTGCTCCCGAAAAAAACCACGCGTTTCTACTGGAGGTCTTTCATCACTATTATACACGACACAAGAAGGGACAGCTCTGGCTGGTTGGCGATGGCAGACTGCGCCCGCAGCTAGCCCGGCAGGTGGAAGAATTATCCCTGGGGAACCGGGTGAAGTTCTGGGGCTACAGAAAGGATGCCATTGACCTTGTCAGGAAAGCAGATGTGATGGTTATGCCTTCCAGAATTGAAGGACTTCCAGGTGTGATTCTGGAAGCGTTGTCTGTTGGTACTCCCGTTGTTGCATCTTCTGCGGGTGGAATTCCTGAAGTAATTCAGGACGGGTTTAATGGTTTTTGTATTGTGAGCTGGGACCCGAAATTGTATGTCGAACGGATAGAACAAATCGTCCAAAACAGCGCACTCGCTCAAACATTCGTAAATAACGGCAGGGCAACTATCGTGTCCAAATTTCAAATGCCAGTGATTGCACGCCAATTCCAGTTAGCCTACGACAAACTAATCAAAACCCCTTCTGTCTATGATCAGAAATAAGGCTGACCTTGAATATTATCTTGAGGCTGATCGAATCGCATTGAACAGGCCGAAAAATCCTTCCTTTGGCTGGCGGGTGAAGCGTCTTATTCTGAAAGATCAAATTTGGTATTTTCAAAAAATCCTCAGGCATCTGGAGTATTATTCAAACATCAGGAAGAATCTGTTCAACACATTCGCATACTGGTATTATTACATACAGTTCAGACGAATTTCCATTAAACTGGGATTTACGATCTCCATTAACGTGTTTGGACCGGGATTGTCGATTGCCCACTACGGGACGATTATCGTCAACAAAGGAGCCCGGGTTGGATCAAATTGCAGGTTACATGCAGGAGTTAATATCGGAACGGAGGCCGGCTCGAAGGATAAGGCGCCCACCCTGGGAGACAATGTCTATATCGGTCCTGGGGCAAAATTATTCGGCAGCATTATCCTGGGCAGCAATATTGCCATTGGGGCGAATGCTGTTGTGAACAAATCTTTTGAAGAGGACAATATTATGATCGCCGGTGTACCGGCTAGGAAAATTAAATCAATAGATATTTCTAAATTGAGAAAACCATTGAAACTTTAGCTATTTTGGAAAGTATTAGTTAACCGTTTCCGCAAAAAGGAACAGTGGTATCGATAGTAATAACGAAGGCCGCGATATTCTGCAACGGAAATTTATAATCGCATGTAAGGAATGAAAAAATCAGTTCTCCAGCCTAGTTGGGTTAAAAGCAGCAAATCATCACGCTTTCAACAGCTTTATCATTTCTATCAGGACAAAGACATTCTGGATATCGGGTGTGCGGTTGGCTTCCGAAAAAGCGATTGGATGCATCGCAACATTAAATCGATCGCCCGGACTATCGTGGGGCTGGATCTGGATAACACGAGTGTTACAGAAATTAAAAAAATGGGATTTGATGTAGAACAGGGTGATGCCCAGAATTTTAATCTTAACCGGAAATTTAACCTGATACATGCCGGCGAATTGATCGAACATCTCGATAATCCGGGTGGATTTCTCGAATCAGCCGGCCGGCATCTCACGCCCGATGGATTGTTGTTGATCACAACACCAAACGCATTGCGGATAAGTAACTTCATCTATGCCGCAACAGGCGGATTGAAAGTAAACCCGGAGCATACCTGCTGGTTTTGCAATACTACCATCAAAACCTTATTGGCCAGAAAAGGATTCGAAGTGGTGGAAATAGGCTACCTAAAGCATGAAACTTTTGGACTCCTTCGGAAATTCCTGTTGTCGTTGAGGGCACTACTTTTGTCTAAGGAAACTGCATGGAATACGTTGTACGTAGTGGCCCGCGTAAAATGAGCAACATACCAACCTTTTGCGGCCATATGAATGTTGTATTTTTATGTTGCCGCAATGACGACGCTGCCATCTACAATACGGCAGTCGCATCGAGATATATCAAACCCGGAAAGAGGATAAAATGCCGGAAAAAGTAAAAATTCTCCACATTATTAAATCACTGGGCAGAGGAGGAGCGGAAATGTTGTTGCCGGAGACGCTGCGGCTTCACGATCAGTCAGCTTTTGAATTTCATTATATCTATTTTCTGCCCTGGAAAAATCAGATGGTCGATAGCATTCAGCACGCCGGTGGTTTGGTCACGTGCCTGAAATCCAATAACAATATTCAACTTATACTTCAATTAAAGCCGTTAATATCTTACATCAGGAAGCATAAGATTCAATTGATTCACGCGCACTTACCATGGGCGGGAATTTTAGCGAGAATAGCGGGCAAATTAACAAAGGTGCCGGTGATTTATACAGAGCACAATAAGCAGGAACGTTATCATTGGATTACCCGTTTGATGAATCTCAAAAGCTTAAATTGGACATCAAAGGTCATCGCGGTATCCTCGGATGTTGAAGGGTCTATTCATAAGTACAAGCCCGGTTTAAAGGCATCCATAGAAACTATCGTAAACGGAGTGGACGTTCGGAAATTCAGTCGTAATTCTATTGAGAGCACTGACATCAGATCCCGTTATAAGATTCCTGCCGATGCTCCGTTAGTGGGAACAATCGCGGTGTTCCGCTTTCAAAAGCGCCTGGATACGTGGCTGGAAATCGCGAAGAAGATCCTGGCTGCCCGCAACGACGCGCACTTTATCATCGTTGGTGATGGTCCGCTGAAAAATAACCTGGTAGCGAAACGTGCGGAGTTGGGATTGGAGAACCGGATTCACATGCCGGGTATCGAGACCGAAGTCAGGCCGTACCTGATGGCCTTCAATCTGTATATGATGAGCTCGGTGTTTGAAGGTCTTCCTGTCGCACTGCTTGAAGCTATGGCTATGGAATGTCCCATAGTATCGACGGATGCCGGGGGAATAAAAGAAGTTGTACGTCATGAATCGGAGGGCCTTTTATGCCCGGTCGATAAACCATATGAGCTGGCCGGCTTTGCTATTACATTGCTCGGTAATCCTGAGTTGCGTATAAAATACGGTACACAAGCCCGTAAACGGGTGATCGAGGGATTTAGCATGGAACAGATGGTAACGAAGCTGGAGCATGTTTACAGGGAAACGCTGGCGATGACGGACTAACCGGCTCACATTACCCGTGGAGAAAGCAGAAAAAAATGTGTCGTATATTTACGCCTTTTGTGACACATTTGACTAATGGAAGTACGTCAGGCAACCAGGGAGGACATTCCGGAGATCGTAAACCTGCTTAAACTTAGCCTGGGTGAAAGCCTGATGCCGAAGTCGGAGGGCTATTGGCGCTGGAAGCATATCCGGAACCCGTTTGGGATATCTCCGGTTCTCGTCTGTTTGGAGGGATCTCAACTGATCGGTGTCCGCGCATTTATGCGTTGGGAATGGATTCAAGCCTCCCGGATTTATACGGCCGTCCGTGCTGTCGACACCGCCACACACCCGGAATATCAGGGCAAAGGGATTTTTAAAAAACTGACCTTGTCACTTGTCGAAACGTGTATCCAGGAAGACGTGAAATTTGTATTCAACACACCCAATGCACAAAGTAAACCAGGGTACCTGAAAATGAAATGGGTTGAAGCCGGCAAGCTCCCGGTCCGAATAAGTCCACGGAAACCATTTGCAATGGTAAAGAACCTTGTCAAAAGGACGGCCCATCAGGCGATGCCCACTGCTCAGGACGACACAGTCAGTTATTATCTTCATCATGCCGGACTTCCGGACCTGCTGCACGAATATCATAACCGGATGGACACCATGACCGCTAATGTTACAGTACCTTATCTAAAATGGCGCTACCTCGACGTCCCGGTGACCCGATATATCGCAGTGGGTCATGAGCAGGCAGGTCGCCTCGCTGCCCTGGTAATAGGAAGGATCAAGGACACCCGGATGGGAAGGGAGTTCCGCATCACGGATTATTTTCAGGCTACGGCGGGCATAGGTAAAGCGTTAGCTGAAAAAATTAAGGAGATTAGCAAACAATTTGATATTGACTACATCACCATTTCCGGTGCTGGGAACGGTGATTCGGCAAATGCCCTGAGCGGGATAAGTACTAAATTGTCCATCGGGCCGATGGTTACACTCAGGTCGTTGAGCATGAGTAATCTGAATGGGTTGATTTCATTCCGGGAATGGTCACCTTCACTGGGCGACCTTGAACTATTCTGACTATGCTGGGAGGAATAATCGTAATCATATTCACAAGCCTGGTCTCCAGCCTGATGATCAATTCGCTTAAAGCGAAATACACATTCGTCGACGCTTCTTTGCTTCGAAAGTTGTTGTTTTTTCACCTTTTCCTGGCTTTCGTATACTATTTGTACGCCACCTTTAACCCCTCTGACTCCGTCGCCTATTATTCCCGGATAGTGAACAACTACAGGGGAGAAGACTGGGCCGCACATTACGGTACGAGTACACGGTTTATTGAATTCGTAGGATATCCTTTCATCAAATACCTGAACTTTTCATATGAGGCCTGCATGGCCCTGTTTTCGTTTTTTGGTTTTGTGGGGTTCATTTACTTTTATATTTTTTTTAAAGAGCATATCCGTTTCGGCCATACTCTTTTTGGATTTGACTTGATCACGCTTATCTTTTTTCTGCCCAACCTGCATTTCTGGTCCTCGTCCTTCGGAAAGGGTTCGATCATCTTTATGGGCATTGGCCTGTTTTTTTTCGGTATCAGCAGGATCAGCTCGCGCTGGGTGGCGATTGTGATCGGAAGCCTTGTCATTTATCACGTGCGGCCACACATCATGCTGGTGATGCTGATCTCCTCCGCGATCGGTTTTATGTTTACCACGAAGGGAGTCTCTACCTCCTTGCGTATCGTATTCCTGGCAGGAGTCGCTGTAGCATTCTTTTTTATTTACAGGGATGTTCTTTCTCTCGTAGGTATCGACGAAGAGGAATTCATTTCCCAGGGTCTCGACCTGACCCATCGCGCAACTGAATTAACGAAATCCACCTCCGGCGTCGACATCACAAGCTACAGCCTCCCCATGCAGGTATTTACATTCCTCTACCGGCCGTTGTTTTTCGACGCTCCGGGTATGCTTGGAATCATCGTATCCTTTGAAAATGTCTTCTACCTGCTGATCACCCTCAAGATCTTCAACCTGAAAGGCTTCCGTTTCCTCATCACATCCAACTTCCTGGTAAAGACCGCCTTCTTCAGCTTCCTGACCGTTACCGTCGCCCTGGCCCAGATCTCCGGAAACCTCGGACTGGCTATACGCCAGAAAAGCCAGGTTATGATCCTTTTCCTGTTCGTCATCATCTCATTCCTCGATAAACAAAAACTCGTCGCCTACCAGCAGGCGATGTTTCAACGCGCACGCCGGGCGAAACTGGCCCGCTTGCAGAAAGAACGAACGGTATGAGGGAAAAAGGAACGTTCATCATTTCACTGGACTTCGAACTCCACTGGGGTGGCTTCGAAAAATGGCCCCTGAAGGAATACCGGCAGTATTTCCTCGATACCAGGGATGTCATCCCCGCCATGCTGAAACTTTTCCGCCAGTACGAAGTACACGTCACGTGGGCGGGTGTAGGTATGCTGTTTCATAGTAACCGCGAGTCGCTGTTAAAAAATGCGCCGCAGCTGAAGCCTTCTTACGCGCAGAAGGAACTGTCGGCCTACGAATATATTGAACGCCACGGCATCGGTATTTCCGAGGAAGAAGATCCTTTTCACTTCGCGGGAAGTATCGTCACGAAAATCATCGAGACACCGTTCCAGGAGCTGGCGTCCCATACGTTCGCGCATTATTACTGCAACGAGGAAGGGCAGACCGTAGAGCAGTTCCGCGCCGATCTTCGGGCGGCACAGGCATCGGCCGCGTTTTATCATAAAAAGCTCAGATCCCTCGTATTTCCCCGCAACCAGTTCAACGAGGAGTACCTGAAGGTCTGTTATGAAGAAGGATTTATCGCTGTTCGCGACAACCCCCGCGACTGGTTCTGGAATATCCGGAGTACACAGGCCGAGTCCATGTGGAAACGTCTTAACCGGGGAGTCGACGCGTACTGGCCTGTCGGCAAAAAAAATACGTATCCGATAGAGAGTATACAGGTGCGCGAGGGACTACCCTTATGTATCCCGGCAAGCCGGTTGTTGCGGCCTTACCGTCCGTCGGAGATGTTCCTGAACGATATGAAGATAAACCGCATCAACGGTGAAATGAAAAGGGCGGCAGGAAAAAACGAAGTGTACCACTTGTGGTGGCATCCGCATAATTTTGGTCGTTATCCCGCCGAAAGTATGAAAGGACTGGAGCGCATCCTGGAAAATTTTGCGGCATGTAAAAATAAATACGGCATGGAAAGTATGAGTATGGGAGAGGTGGCGGAGATGGTGATGCAGGGGAAACGGGCACACACGACTAACGATTAACGACGGGCACCGAGGTGAAATTACTACGCATAACGACAGTCCCGGTCTCCCTTCAGGTGTTGCTTACCGGCCAGTTCCGGTATATGGCGGACCAGGGCTACGACGTGTTCACCGTCAGTGCGTCCGGCCCGGAGGTTGACGATGTACTGAAAGAAGGCGTGCGGCATATCGCCGTGCCGTTCACCCGGAAGATCACGCCCCTGCAGGACCTGAAATGTCTGATCCAACTGATCCGGATCATCCTGGAGATCCGGCCCGATATCATTCATACCCATACACCCAAGGCCGGACTGTTGGGAATGCTGGCCGGATGGATCTGCGGCGTACCGCTCCGTATGCATACCGTGGCGGGACTTCCCCTGATGGAGGCTGCCGGACTCAAACGAAAGCTGCTGGAAGGTACGGAGCGCCTTACGTATTTCTGCGCCCATAAGGTCTATCCCAACTCCGGGGGGCTTCGGGATTTTATCGTCCGTGAGCTGGGAACGGATGCCGGAAAACTCAAGGTGATCGGCAGCGGCAGCAGCAACGGTATCGATATTGGATATTTTAAGCGGTCGCCGGAGCTGGCGGAAGAAGCGGCCGCGATCAGGAAAAAAAATAACATCGGTCCTCACGACATCGTGTTCTCGTTTGTGGGCCGGATCGTACGCGACAAAGGAATTGTGGAACTGGTGGAAGCGTTCAGGACCATCGCCGGGGGCGATGGAAACGCGCCGCGGATGTTCCTGCTGCTGGTCGGATCATTCGAACGCGACCTCGATCCCCTCCCGGACAACATCCTGAAATTTCTCCGCGAAGATCCCCGTGTGATCCTCGCCGGCTATCAGCGTGACGTCAGGCCCTGGCTGATGGCGTCCGATATCTTCGTCTTTCCCAGTTACCGCGAGGGATTCCCCAACGTGGTGATGCAGGCCAGCCTGCTGCAAATAACGTGTATTGTCTCCGATATCAACGGATGCAACGAGATTGTTACCCACGGTGAAACGGGACTTATCGTAAAGCCCAAGGATGTTGCCTCGTTATCGGCGGCTATGCTGGAACTCGTTCGGGATGAGTCCAGGCGGCAGCGGTTTTCCGCGCTGGCGTACGCATTTGTATCCGCCCATTTTGCCCGCGAACGGGTGTGGGATGAGATCCGGAAGGAATACGAAAGCCACCGTACCGCCTGACCGGGGGAAATCTTCAACCCCCTGCATAAAATTGTTATTTTTTCTTGCGGTTCGCCATTACATTGCGATTGCTTCCACCCCTTGAATATCCGTGGAGGTATTTTTACCCGCAAATGCAACACCTGTCGAATGATGAGTCGGTTACGCTGAAGTTTCTGCATTTTTCACCCGGGGCATCAGAAATCGATTGTGATATTTCTTCTCCGACCGAAGGATCCGGCCGCTATGACCGTACGCGTAAAAGACCGGCCTTTGTATTACTGCAGGCGGTCATCGTCCTGTCTTTCCTGGTCGTATATCGGGCCGGTGCGCAGGCTCAGCCTCTCCGGATAACAGAAGCCGTGGAGCAGGCCGTAGCAAACCACCAGCGGATCGAAGCGAAACACCATTACCTGAACGCGTCGCAGGCATTGTCACGGAATGCCAGAAATGAATATCTCCCCAATGTCATTGCCTCGGTGCAACAAAACTATGGAACTGTCAACGGCCAGTTCGGTCCGCTGGCTGCTGTCGGTGTGCTGGGCGTTGCGTCGGCAGGGCCCAGTTATTCCGAAGAGAGTTGGAATGCGGCCTTCGGCGCGTTGTACATCTTCAACACGAACTGGGAAGTGTTTACGTTTGGTCGTGTGCGTTCCAGGATCCGGCTGGCGGATGCGCAAATGCGGCAGGACTCGGCGGACCTCGCGCAGGAGGTATTTGTTCACCGCATAAAGGTCGCGGGCGCCTATCTGAACCTGCTCGTCGCCCAGCGTTTTGTGAAGAATGCGCAGTCGAACCTTCAGCGGGCTGAAACCATTCAGCAGCAGGTAAGGGCCCGGGTACGGTCGGGCCTGAATGCCGGTGTCGATTCGTCGCTAGCCAACGCGGAAGCTTCGCGCGCCAGGCTGGCGTTGATCGAGATGCGGAACAACGAACAACAGTTGAGCAGCGACCTGGCACGGTTGCTCAACGTCACCACTACGTCTTTTGATCTTGATACCGCGTTCCTGGAGAATATTCCGGCGCTGTTTCAGACCACCATTAAGCCGGATGAGAACCCGCAGATGCGGTTTTACCGCGCACGCATCGACCAGGCGACCCAGGCCGCGCAAGCCGCGCAAAAAAGCATCATGCCGGGGCTTACCCTGTTCGGGATCTACCAGGCTCGGGCTTCCGGTTTTGATTACAATTATTCGCCCCAGTTTCCGGAGCGGTTTTCACAACGGTATTCGGACGGGGTCAATCCGTCGCGTTACAACTATGTGGCTGGTGTAAGCCTGGCGTGGAACCTGATGAGCCCGCTGAGGGTAAGGCAACAGGTGCAGGCACAACGGTATATCGCGGAAGCATTCCGGAACGAATACGAAGAGGTAAGCGTACAGCTGCAGAACCAGCTCGTCCTTTCCGACCAGCGTATTCAGAACAGCCTGGAAAGGATCAATGAAGTACCTGTCCAGTATCAGGCTGCCAGCGATGCGTATGTCCGGAAGAACGTATTGTACAAGAACGGACTGACCAATATGACCGACCTGCAGCTGGCCATGGTCGTGCTGAACCGGGCGGAGCTGGACAAGAGTGTCGCCTACATCAATGTATGGCAGGCGCTTTTGCTGAAGGCGGCTGCGGCCGGAGATTTTGATCTGTTTATTAACCAGGCCCGGTAAACATGAACCTGATACGCTTCGCTCTTCGTAAACCGATCTCCATCCTCGTGCTGGTAGCGGGTATGTTGTTTTTCGGGATCGGCGCCGTGCGAACGATCAAGATCGATATTTTTCCGGCGATGGATATGCCGGTGATCTACCTGTCGCATCCCTTCGGCGGATATACACCGTCGCAGATGGAGGCGTACTTCGCGAAACCATATGTCAACATTTTCCTGTACGTAAACGGGCTGAAGACCATTGAAACCAAAAACCTCCAGGGGCTGACCCTGATGAAGTTTACGTTTTACCCCGGTACGAACATGGCTCAGGCTCAGGCCGAGTTAAGCGCCTTCGGTAACCGTATCCAGGCGATCTTCCCGCCGGGATCACAGCCTCCCTTCATCATCCGCTTCGATGCGTCCACATTGCCCATCGGGCAGCTGGTGATCAGCAGCGAAACCCGCTCGAACAATGAACTGCTCGACCTGGCCAATACATACGTGCGTTCATCCTTTACTTCCATTCCCGGACTTGTCGCCCCGGCTCCCTTTGGCGGGAATGTAAGAACCATCGTGATCAAGGCGGACCCGGACCTGCTGCGTTCCCACAACCTGACCCCGGACCAGCTGGTGGAAGCCCTGCGGCTGAACAACCAGACCGCGCCTTCGGGCAGTGTCAAGATGGGTAACTTCAACTACCTGACCCCGACGAACAACAACGTCACGACGATCAAGGACTTCGAGAAAATTCCCCTTTTTAAAGGAAGTGTTCAGAATCTTTACCTGGGTGATGTTGCCACCGTGGAAGACGGCGCGGATATTACCATGGGCTATGCGCAGGTAAACGGTAAACGGTCTATCTACATCAACGTCGCCAAGTCGGCCGACGCTTCTACGTGGGAAGTCGTTCAGAACCTCAAAAAAAGCCTGCCGCGTTTTCAGAGCCAGCTACCTGAAGATGTAAAGTTGTCGTACGAGTTCGACCAGTCCGTGTACGTCATCAATGCCGTGAAGAGCCTGATTTCCGAAGGGGTGATCGGCGCTATCCTGACCGGGCTTATGGTATTGATCTTCCTGAAAGATGTAAGAGGCGCCCTCATTGTGATCCTGACGATACCCACGTCAATCATCTCCGGTGTGTTGTTTCTCCAGCTCTTCGGCCAGACGATCAACATCATGACCTTAAGCGGACTGGCGCTGGCGATCGGGATCCTGGTCGACGAATCGACGGTAACCATCGAGAATATCCACCAGCACCTGGATATGGGGAAAACGAAGGCCCTGGCGATCTGGGATGCCTGTAAAGAAATAGCATTTCCGAAATTACTGATCCTGTTCTGTATACTCGCGGTATTCGCGCCGGCATTCACGATGAAAGGTATACCCGGATCGTTGTTTTTTCCCCTCGCCCTGGCGATCGGTTTTTCCATGATCACGTCGTATCTGCTGTCCCAGACATTTGTGCCCATCATGGCGAACTGGCTGATGAAAGGTCATTCTGCCAAGGGTCACGGAGGCGCGCACGGCGAGGTTCCCGCGGGCGAGGCGGACACGTGGGATCAAAAGAAGATATTGCTGGAGGGTAAAATGTCAACGAGTCCGTTCGACCGGTTCCGGCGCAGGTTTATGGATTTTCTCCAGCACCTGATGCCGATGAAAAAACCGGTGGTAGTGGCGTATGTCGTCATCGTTGTGAGCCTCGCGGTCTTTTTACTGACGACCATCGGCAGGGACGTTCTTCCCAACGTGGACTCCGGCGAGTTCCAGGTGAGGTTGCGTATCGCCGAAGGTACACGGGTGGAACGAACGGAAGAGATGCTGATAAAGTCTCTCGGCCTCCTGGAGGAGATGGTGGGGAAAGAAAACATCGAAGTGACATCCGCGTTTATCGGCCAGCATCCAACCTTGTTTTCCACCAGCCCGATCTACCTGTTTATGGGCGGCCCGCACGAAGCCCTGCTCCAGGTAAGCCTGCGTGAAGATGCCGGGATCTCCATCGATGAACTCAAGGAACGGTTCAGGCGGAAGATGAAAGAAGCGATGCCCGAAACGAAGATCTCATTCGAGCCGATCGCTTTAACCGACAAGATCCTAAGCCAGGGTTCCCCCACTCCGGTGGAAGTACGGATCGCCAGTCGTAATAAAAAGCAGAACGAGGAATACGCGTACAAGGTCATGGAAAAGCTGAACAGTGTCAGCTACATGCGCGATGTTCAGATTTCCCAGAGTATCCGGTACCCGGCGCTGAACATCACGATCGACAGGATTCGCGCCGCCCAACTGGGTGTGGACATGACGGATATTTCGAGGTCCCTGGTAGCGTCCACCTCGTCTTCGCGCTACACGGAAAAGAACGTATGGCTGGACGAAAAATCAGGTCTGAGTTACGCCGTACAGGTACAGGTTCCCGAAAATAAAATGAACAGCGTGGAGGACATCGGAGAGATTCCCGTGTTGAGGAATTCCACACGACCGGTGCTGAGCGACGTCGCCGTATTCAAGTACGATACGACGTACGGCCAGAATGATAACCTGGGGGCTATCCCCATCTTGTCCGTCACGGCGAACCTGAACGGCAAGGACCTCGGTAACGCCACGGAGGATGTAAAGAAGGCTATTGCATCGCTCGGCGAACTGCCGAGAGGAATGACGATCGAACCAATCGGACTCGGACTCATCCTCACGGATACGCTGGACAGCCTTCAAACCGGTCTGATCGTGGCGATTGTTGTGATCTTCCTGATGCTGGCGGCCAATTTTCAGTCGTTTAAAGTTTCGCTTGTGGTGCTGGCCACCGTACCGGCCGTTATTCTCGGCGCATTGACCGTGTTAATGATGACGGGATCTACGCTGAACCTGCAATCGTATATGGGTATCATTATGTCCGTGGGAGTTTCCATCGCCAACGCCGTATTGCTGATCACGAATGCGGAGCAGTTGCGTCTGCACAACGGCGACTCGAGGTTATCGGCAAGTGAGGCAGCAGCCCTGCGGTTGCGTCCTATCCTGATGACGAGTGTGGCCATGATCGCGGGTATGATGCCGATGGCTATCGGCCATGGCGAGGGTGGTGACCAGGTTGCCCCGCTGGCGCGGGCGGTGATCGGCGGTTTGTTTGCGTCTACCTTTGCCGTTGTGATCGTACTCCCGCTGGTATTCGCCTGGGTACAGGAGAAAACATCCACGCAGTCCGTCTCCCTCGATCCGGAAGATTCCGAAAGCAGGCACTTTGTCGGATGAGAGATAGTGATAGCTTGTAGTCGATGAATAAAAAAAATGAAATGAAAAATTGCAATTATACCGGCGCCCTCCTCTTCAGCCTGACAGTCCTCATCCTGCTGTCGGGATGCGGCCCTGCGACTGACACGAAGGAGGAAAAAGTAAAAGCCGTTCCCGCCCGCGAGACCATCGTCCTCAAAAAAACGATGCTGGCTACGGAACTCAACCTTCCGGGTGAGCTGATCTCTTTCCAGCAGGTAGACCTCTATGCCCGGGAGACCAGTTTTGTTAAAAAGGTATATGCCGACGTTGGTTCGGAAGTAAAGGAAGGTCAGCTGCTCGCGTCGCTGGATGCGCCGGAGTTGACATCCAGGCTGGCGGGAGCGGAGTCGCGGTGGAAATCGCAGGAAGCTGTTTACACGGCGAGTAAGGCTAACTATGACAGGCTGCTGGAGACCAGCAAGACACCGGGAACAATTTCGCAGAATGATCTGGACCAGGCGTTGGCGCGGATGAACTCGGACCAGGCGCAGCTTGAGTCAGCCAAGGCGTCGTACCGCGAGGTGGCAGATGCCCGCAACTACCTGGAGATACGAGCGCCGTTCAGCGGTGTGATCAGCGCCCGTAACATCAACCCGGGTGCTTATGTTGGTCCTACCGGGAAAGGTTCGGAGGAGCCGTTGTTCACCCTACAGGAGCAGCGACGGCTGCGGCTTGTCGTGTCGGTACCGGAAGCTTTTACCGCTTATTTTCAAAATGGAGACGAGGCTGTCTTCCGTGTAAAGGCGAGGTCGGAAGAAGTATTCAAGGCCGGTATCAAACGTCACGCAGGTGCCCTTGATACCCGTCTTCGTTCGGAGCGAGTGGAGATGGACGTTATCAATACCGACAACAAACTGTTGCCCGGAATGATCGCCGAAGTAAAGATCCCGTTGACGGGTGAAGACAGTACGTTTGTTGTTCCGAAGACGGCAATCGTTGATTCTGCGGAAGGTATTTTTGTGATCAAGGTAGTGGATAACAAAGCCGAATGGGTTCCGGTTAAGACGGGCCGCGCGTTGAACGGAGACGCCGAAATTTTCGGAAACCTTTCACCCGGCGACGAGTTGCTGAAGTCGGCGAATGAAGAGATCCGGCGGGGCAGTGTAGTCCGGTAACGAAGGATCCCCTGTTTCAGCGCACTCACCCCAACCATTCGTTGTTACTTCCTCATTTTTTTTCAGCAGTCATCCTGAGCATTAATAGCCTGCTGACCGAACGGTCAGGAGATTATTCCTTCGAGCGGAGAAAGATTCAGCATCCGCGTCGCGAAGGATCCCCCGTTCAGCGCACTCACCCGATGCTGACCAACCCGTCAGGAGCGTATTCCTTCGAGCGGAGAAAGATTCCGCATCCGCGTAGCGAAGGATCCCCTGTTCATCGCACACACCCGATGCTGACCGAACGGTCAGGAGAGTATTCCTTCGAGCGGAGAAAGATTCAGCATCCGCGTAGCGAAGGATCCCCCGTTCAGTGCACTCACCCGATGCTGACCAACCCGTCAGGAGCGTATTCCTTCAAGCGGAGAAAGATTCCGCATCCGCGTAGCGAAGGATCCCCTGGAAACGGTAGGAAGATCCTTCGCGCCATGAAAGATTTAACATTATGACGATCAAGATTTTATTACCAACGCGTCATATCAGCCGCGGAACTTTAGCTCAGGATGACGGTTTAATCCCAGGTTTATTTACTTTTTAACATGAACCCTACACTGATATCAGCAAATTAACGAACTTCCCCAGTAGCATCGAAGAATGGAATCATGTTGCCTGTAGCGTGGATCTATATTTTATCTAACAAACACAACACTACCCTTTATGTTGGTGTTACCAATAACCTGACCAGGAGGCTTGGGGAGCATCGTACCAGGCGGAACCCGAAGAGTTTTACAGCGCGATACAATCTCAACAAACTGGTTTATTACGAGAGTTTTCAATTTATCCGTGAAGCCATCGCGCGAGAAAAATACATCAAAGGGAAGACCCGAAAATGGAAAGAAGCGCTTATCAATTCGATGAATCCCCACATGGACGACCTGAGCGGCGAATTCGCAGGAGAATATTCCATGAAGTTTCCCTGGCAGAGCATCACGCTTTTTTCCGTAAGAATTTGAAATTCCGCGAAAATGAGGTAATATAATCGTCAGACCGGATACGGATAACCGGAAAAGCCCTTATGGAATTTTTGACCCTCACACCGACACTCGTCCTGTCGCTTTTTCTCCTGAATGTAAACACCGGATCCGCGCCCTCCCAGTCCGTCGATCTTAAAAAACAAACCTGGATACATGGATCGGAACGTTGCGGAAAAAATACGGATCCCGGCATGCAGGTGGTCCGTTACAACGCGTCTACATACATTATCAGGCAGAACAAATGCCTGAACTATGAGGCGCCGTTTATCTACCTGTTCATCGGCGACGAAAAGGCGCTGCTGGTCGATACCGGAGCGGATGCTCCGCATAGCGCATTTCCGCTCTACGAGACGGTAATGAAAATCCTGAAAGGAAGTGTGCCGCTTATCGTTGTTCATTCACACGGACATGGCGATCATAACGCACATGATCAACAGTTCGTAAATAAGGCGCATGTACGTTTGATCCCGGCCGTGAAAGACTCCATCACAAGTGTATTCCGGCTGAAGGGTTGGCCTCACAGCCAGCGGTCCTTTGAATTGGGAAACCGGACGATTACAGTGATCCCTATTCCGGGACACGACGACCAGTCCATCGCGCTTTATGATCATCAGACCCGGTGGCTGCTGACGGGAGATACCATTTACCCAGGCCGCCTATATGTGCGCGACGGCAAAGCGTTCCGTTCCAGCATCACCAGGCTCTATGCATTTAGTAAAGAACACCCGGTGTCATCCGTGATGGGTAATCATATCGAGATGACTACTACGAAGGGAAAGGACTATCCGGCAGGAACCACTTTTCAACCGGACGAGCATGTATTGCCGCTTGATCCGTCGGTTCTGAAAGAACTTCACCATGCCTGTGAACGCATGGGCGACCGGACCGTTTACCAGGTACACGATGATTTCATCATTGTACCCAAGTCGTGATCGCCGGAAGGGATACTGGAAATACAACATGTTAACGGGGGTTTCAGAATAAATAACCACGCATCACATGAACAATAAACTGAAAAGTGTGGCTGGCTTTGGAATCTTATATGTGGTCGTGAAGTGGGCCTTCATCGGGACAATCGGTACATACCTGTATAAATCGGGGTATTGGAGTAACTGGTACCTGCTGCTTGTTCCCGCTGCCGGACTACTCTTCTTTAAACTGGTTGGCAAAAGAATACTTGGGGAAAAACAGCCGGCCTATGTGCCGTTCTTCGACAGGCGGGTGAAGGAACATTTTCCCGGTACCTTCGCCACGATTCAAACCGAAGTGACGGACACCTTTCACGCGATGCGGGACGATATCCGTTTTATCAACGATTCGGGCAATCCGATGGACAAGCGGCTTGACTTCTGCTCTTACTTCCTCGCGCTGATAAAGACGCTGGACAACCGAAATGAACCCTTCGACCGGATCCGGCAGATTTGCCTCGAGGTGGTCACCGACTATGTGCAGCCGAAAAACAAAATACAGGGTTACATCAAGCGGAAGGTACCGGGATTGATATCAACCCGACCGGGGCAGATGGTTATCAAAGCGCTGGCGCGCAAGGTCGGACAAAACAAGTATCGTGAAGGATTTATCGCCGAGATCGTGACGGACAAGCAGGAGACCTATGGCCTTGGTTATGGTGTCAACATACTGGAGTGTGGAATTTGTAAATTGTTTAAAAAGCACGGTTACGAAAAATACAGCTCGATCCTTTGCGAAGTGGACGAAATCACGACAAACCTGGCGGGGTTAAAAATGATCAGGACGGGAACCATCGCTACCGGGGCAAAGATGTGTGACTTCCGCTACCAGAAACTTGTGGGTTGAATGATACGAGTGGTTCGTTGAAGGAACTATCAGAGGAATGAGAAAAATTAGTCACATAAAAAAACAGGTATGAAACATATTCCGACCACCTTACTCCACATTGCTGTCTTGTTGTGCTCCGGCAGTTGCAACGTAAAGCCCACCGCGGCAGTGATTGACAAGGCATCAATCAAATCCGAGATCGAAAGGATATTGAAGATTCAGGAAGATGCGTATGATCAGCATGACGAAGAGGGCAGGGCAACGCTGGCGGCAACGTGTCATGACAGCCTTCTGTTTATCGGAGGTGATGACGGCGGTCAAGCTACCTCAGCACAGTTTTACGTACATGACCTTGCCGATGGGTATAGTCAAAGACCTTCGGAACGGACTTACCGTATTTTTGAAAAAACCGTCATCGTTACGTCTGTTCACCAGTCATTCAAGGTATTCGACCATGACACCATCTATTTTAACGCACGCTCCACGAAAGTTTTTGTGAATGACAACGGCTCGTGGAAAATGGCGTACACAACCTACGCGCCACTCCCGGTGATGTATCTTGCCCGCCGCAAGGTAGACCCCGATCTCCTTCGGGACTATGCCGGGCTGTACCGGTCCGGTCCGGCAGCCGCTGACACTTTTACCGTTGTTGGTGACCGGATATTCACGGGAAGGCATGCGCTCGAAGAATCTGAACTCATCCCCCTGAACGATTCCACATTCTTCAGCAGGGCTTACTTTGGTAAAACCATCTTTACGAGGAACAGCATCGGGGATGTCAAACAGTATGCATACGAATTTCCGGACGGGCAACGTCTGATCTTTCCAAAGATAAAGGAGTGAGACCTTCCATACGATAACCGTACATTACCCGGGATAGGTACGACCGATACTGAGATGTCTTCTACACCGGGATGACGCCGTCAGGTCTTACGGTGATGGCATTCGCAAGGTCAATATCCATATACAATCGTGACAGAATGACACATCAAGCGTTTTGGACAACCATTTGATAAGAATGTTCTTTCAGTAGGCCAGCGAAAATATGAAATCACTCTTCTATTCGTTCTTACGATACATCAGACGGCAAATGTGGTCTTTTATCGTGGCCTATATGCTGGGGATGCACAACTTCTACAAAGGCGAGGACAAGACACCGGATAATATCGTTATTACGATCGAATACAATCAGCCACAGGACGACGGCACACCGTTGGAATAAAACTCCCGGATAAACCCCGGCATTCCTTCGAAATAATTTCCGGGTAAATATCTAAATTGGTGTTGAGGAAAAATTTCACTTCCCCTGCGGGAGGTAAACTACCCAAACCGATACATCGCTATGATCATCCATTATCTCAAGCTGGCAACAAGGGACCTGTTAAAGAACAAGTATTATACATGTATTAATGTCTTCGGACTTGTGTTCGGAATGCTTTCGGCGTTGATCATCGCCAAATACATCGGTGGCTCGTTACAGTTTGACAGCTTTCATCTTCTGAAAGACAGGATCCATTACCTTACGCAGCAGGAATCCACAGATGGTAACGAAGTTAAACGCAGCCATTCAACCTATTGGGGTGTAGGAGAACTGCTGGATCAGTATCCGGAGGTAGCTAACGCGACACGGTACGGGTATCATGTCGAGTCCATGATCATCGCGGATGGCGAGGCAGGCCATAGTGTGTCTTTCATCGAGAATAAGATATTCTCTGTCGACTCCGGCTTTTTTGACATCTTTACGTTCCCGTTGATAAACGGGGACCCCTCAACGGCTCTGTCGCGGCCTAATTCGATCGTCCTTAGCCGTTCCGCTTCTCAGCGCTACTTCGGCGACCGGAATCCCGTTGGAAAAACCCTTACCCTGAGAGCTCCGTGGGGTTGGGATACGATGTATGAAATCACGGGTGTTGTCAGCGATATTCCCCCGCGATCACAATTCGATTTTGATTTCCTGTTGACCCAGAACCCACTCGCCCCGGAAGAATTTTGGTATGTTCCCGATTATTCAACTTTTCTTTTGCTGAAGGAAGGAGTTGATACCCGTAGTCTTTCAGGGAAGTTGACAAATGCATTGTCCGCCGTACCTCAATTGAAATCGACGAACAGAAAAGTAGTCATGGAGATGGAATCGCTGGCGGTTGTCCACCTGTCGACGACCGAATATTTGCTTCTCGCGACAGGCATTTTTATCATCCTGATCTCATGGGTGAATTACATAAACCAGGTTATCGCACAATCGTACTGGCGAATGAAGGAGATCGGTGTATTAAGAGTGATGGGAGCTACCAGGGCAAACCTGAAAGCACAGTTTGTCGTTGAGTCGGCGCTCATCTGCCTTTCTTCCCTCATCATCGTCGTTGTGTTATATGGGGCGGTGGAACCTTTTTTGCAATCGCTTACCGATGGACACCTGTTACCGCTTTTGCATGACCCTACTCCCCTAAATTTTGTTTTTCTCTTCATCTTTCTAACCGGTGTCGTTCTCGCAGCCGCCATACCTTCCGTGATTTTCTTTTCACAAAATTCCGGCGCAGTACTGCGAAGCAACTATACTGCTAATATTGGAGGGATCGGACTGCGAAAAGTACTGGTGGTCGTTCAGTTTTCCATTTCAACGATACTGATCGTCAGCGTCTTTGTCATTTCGGGACAACTGGATTATATGACCCGTAAGGACAAAGGTATGGATATGGAAAACGTGTTGATCATCCAGGCGCCGGTGGTAAAAGACACATCATGGAATGTGAAGAGAAAAACAGTCGAACTGTTTAAGAACAATTGTGCGGAGCTTCCGTTTGTCACCGCTGTAGCGTCTTCGACTTCCGTACCGGGCGAAGAGTACCGGTGGGAGACTTACCTGAGCCTGGAAGACAACAACACTAAATCGTTGGTTCATCAAACCGGCGTGGATGCGCACTTCCTGGACCTGTACGATGTCACGTTCCTCGCGGGCCGGAATTTCAACGCGAACGCGATGTGGAAAAACAGGAACAGTGTCATTTTGAATGAATCGGCTGCCGGCGCCCTGGGTATCGTCGACTATGAAAAAATGATCAACGCAAAAATTACGGATCATGAATCGGGCGAGGTTTATGAACTGGCCGGGATCATCAACGACTATCACCAGACTTCCCTGAAATACAAAATGAGACCCATCGCATTTAAATTTAACGCTACCAGAGGTCACTTCTCTTTAAAAATAGGGGATGATGCATCCACTGAAGAGGAGTGGGAAGACCGGGTTCGCGCTATCAAAGAAATCTGGGCGCGGACCTACCCGGATGCTTCCTTCGAATACTTTTTTCTTGACGAGAAGTTCGCAGCCCAGGATAGGGACGACTATTACGTCGGAAGACTGTTTAATTATTTCACAATACTTTCTATTGTAATTTCCTGCCTGGGATTGTTCGGACTGTCACTCCTGATTTCAACCAAGAGACAACGGGAGATCGGTGTGAGAAAGGTATTCGGAGCGACGCCCGTTAGCATCCTGGCCACACTGGTAAAAGGTTATCTCGCCCCGCTTGCCATGGCCGTCATTATCGGTGCTCCGGTCGCTTATTTTCTGATGAGCATGTGGCTGAGCAATTTTGCATACCGGATCGAGATCGGATTGGATATGATGGCGACGGCGCTGGCTGGCCTCACCCTGATCTTCTTGTTGACGATCGCGTATCAAACTATTAAATCTTCGATCACCAACCCCGTCAAAGCCCTGCGAGACTAACAACGACACCACTGGATACAAACTCCGGATAAACGGAAGACTATGAAAAACCCCAGGATTAAAATCGCACAGACGACGACGGACCGGATACTCGACGTAATCGGAGCGTTGGGGATCATCGTGATGATCGCACTCGTGATCGCTTATTTCGGCCAACTACCGGACACCATCCCGGGACATTTTGATTACAAAGGCAAAGTTAATGGTATGAGTGGAAAATCCGTCGTGCTGGTGCTTCCGTCGGTGGCGGTTGTCACTTTTATTGGACTGACAATCGGCGTCCGGTTTCCCCATTTATTTAATTACCCGCTTCCAATTACCGATGAGAACGCCGAAAGGCAGTATAAGAACTCCGCGCTGATGATCAGGATACTAAAGACACTCTGCGTTTTTGTTTTCCTTTACCTGACCTATGCTACCATACAAAATGCGACCGGAGAGTTGCAGGGACTGGGCGTATGGTTCACACCTGTAGCGTTGGTATTGGTCTTTGGTACAATCTCGCTGTTTATGTACAGGGGATTCAAATTGAGATGAACGCCATTCGCCGGAATATTGCGAACAGACCCGCATACCCGTTGTGAAGGAAGGCTGGGTGCCGGGCGGTACTGCAGTCTTTTTTTATTGACCCTCGTGTGGAACATTCCGGCTGTATACCGTCTCACAACATTATTTATTAAATTCGTGTACGCCGATGACTTTTCCCCGCGACACATGCTCATGAAGTATATCCAGCTTTTTTTGTTTTTAGCAGCCTCCTCAGCCATCGCCAGCCAACTGCCGGACAAGCCAAACATACTCTGGATTTCAGTGGAAGATATCAGTCCCTTGTTGAACGCCTACGGGGACAAGAGTATCCAGACACCAAACATAGACCGGCTGGCGCGGGAAGGGATCGTTTTTACACACGCCTATTCCACGGCCGGGGTGTGCGCACCAAGCAGGAGTTCCATTATTACCGGCATGTACCCAGTCAGTATCGGCACCCATAACATGCGTACCGGTCCTCATTACGCTTACCGCGAGCCCGAGGCGGAGACGTATAAAACATATATCGCCCTGAAAGATGTACGGGGAAGAAATGTTCCGGAATATGCCGCTGTCCCGCCGCCGTATGTAAAGGTGTTTACCGAATACCTTCGCGCAGCCGGCTATTATACAACCAACGCTGCCAAAACCGATTACCAGTTTAACGCACCCCTTACTGCATGGGATGAGATCGGAAAAGACGCACACTACAGGAATCGTAAAAAAGATCAGCCATTCTTTTCGGTTTTTAATCACGAGATCACCCATGAATCGCGGGTATTTATGAAAAAGGACGATCCGTTGCTTGCCGATACGGCAAACGTGAGGGTACCGGCCTACTTTCCCGATCTGCCGGTCGTGAGGAAAGATATCGCGCGGGTATATTCCAATATTATGGAGCTCGACCAGCAGGTTGGTAAACTGCTCGACGAACTGAAAGCGGACGGGCTACTGGAAAAGACTATCATCTTTTTCTGGTCCGATCACGGTGGTCCGTTACTTCGGCAGAAACGGGCTGTGGGAAATTCCGGTCTTCATGTCCCATTGATCGTCCGCTTCCCAAACGGCGCAATGGCGGGCACAAAAGTGGACGATATCGTATCGCTGATGGACCTGGGTCCAACGGTATTATCGCTTGCGGGTATTAAACCTCCGGCTTACATGCATGGAAAAGCATTCCTCGGTAACCATAAGACTTCCATACCCCGCAAGTATACATTCGGTTCGGCCGACCGTTTTGATGAAGCCGCCGATATGAGCCGGTCCGTGATAGACGGCAGGTTCGTGTACATCCGCAACTTTCGCCCGGAGCTACCGTTGATCTACAGGAACGCCTACCGCGAACAGATCGATATGACCCGTACCCTGATCGGGATGGACGGGGCGGGGCAGTTGAACGGCGACGCAGCCTATATCTTTATGAAGACAAAACAGGAAGAAGAGCTTTATGACCTGAGCACCGACCCTGATGAAATAAAAAACCTGGCCGGCAAAGTGGAACACAGGGCAACGTTGACAGCGATGCGTACCGCGCTGGCAGCCTGGCAGCTTGAGATCCGTGACCTGGGATTTATACCCGAGTACGACCTGGTGAACATGATGTGGCCGGGAATGATCCAGGGAGAAACCGCAGCCGTCAAATTCGGTAAGAACGGTAATAACCTGGTACTGTCCTGCGCGACAGAAGGAGCAAGTATCGCCTATCAGACGGACGACACCATCGGTGGAAAACACTGGATGCTATATCATCAACCCATACCGCTGGGTTCATATAAAAAGATCGCGGCGCGGGCAGTGCGGATCGGATACAGGACGTCGGTGATTTCATATGCTGAATGATTTCCTGTTGGCAAACAGTACAGCGCAATAAAAATGTTTAAACCTATGCAGACTCAACGGTCAGAACGCCTGTCCGTTTGACCAGGATAATGCAGTCAGACCTATTCCCCTAAAACGAAAACAATGGATCACATCAATCACGACACCTCTTGCGGACGACGCGAATTCCTTTCATCAATTACCGGTCTGGCCGGTACCTCCCTGTTGCTGACACTGCCGGGCCTGAGTATGGGTAAAAGTTCCGCGCTGGCGCCCACGGTAAAACAGGTGATCGATATTATCCTGAAGGAAATTCCAAACGCACCGTTTGCCACCACCGTCGATCAGCTGCGGACGGGGAGTATGGACCAGGAGGTAACTGGTATCGTAACAACCATGTTCCCGACTCTTGATGTGATTGAAAAAGCGGCCAGGGCAGGCGCCAATTTTATCATCGCTCACGAAACACCTTTCTACAACAATCAGGACGAAACCGATTGGCTGCAGCAGGATGACGCATACCGGTATAAAATTGAGCTGCTGAAAAAACACAACATCGCGATCTGGCGGTTTCACGACTACTGGCACGCACATAAACCCGACGGGATCATTATGGGTAACCTGATCAAACTCGGATGGGATACATATTACGATCCCGGCAAACCCAGGTTGCTCACATTGCCGAAGCCGATGTCGCTGAAGTCCATCGCTGTCCTGGCAAAGGAACGCCTGGGGATTTCAACCGTGCGGGCTGTAGGCAAGTTGGATCAGCCGTGCAGTACGATCTACCTCGCATTTGGTTATATGGACAGCAAGAGACAAATAGCGGCTATCCAGGAATATAAACCCGACCTGATCCTCAGCGGTGAAACGCGCGAATGGGAAACGGTGGAACGGGTGAGGGACGGTATTCATATAGGACAAAAAACGTCGCTGCTGGTCCTGAGTCACGCCGTAAGCGAAGAGGCCGGTATGGAATATGCCGCTAAATGGTTGCAACCGATGCTTCCCGGCGTAAAGGTCGTACACATCGCTTCCACCAATCCGTTTACGTTTTTATAGCCCGGGTATCGTGTTAAAGAAAATTCAACAAATTTAGACTATGACAATATACAACATTGCGGAGATCAATATTGCCAGGATGAAGGGAGTCAATATCGACGATCCGGTGATGAAGGAATTTGCCGACAACCTCGACAGCGTCAACGCGATCGCGGAAAGCAGCGAAGGTTTTGTGTGGCGGCTAAAGGACGATTCGAACAACGCGACAAACTTTAACCCGTATAACGATGAGCAGGTGATCATCAACGTATCAGTCTGGGAGAGCATTGAAACACTGGAGAAATTTATGTACAAGACGTTTCATTCCGATTTTTTGAAAAGAAGAAGAGAATGGTTTCAAACCTTCGGGAAAGCCTACACGGCCATGTGGTGGGTTCCGCAGGGACACTATCCGACGATGACGGAAGCAGTTGAAAAACTTGACTACCTTCAGAAGAATGGCGCCTCAGAAGTGGTATTTGATTTCAGGAATAAATTTTCCAGACCTGTCGTGAAGAGTTCCCAGGCAATTCAATAAGGCGGAAATACAATCGGATCGTTATCATCAAATTTTGAATTTATAGATGCAGACCAGCGACACCATTATTCTGGAAACGGACCGGTTGATCCTCCGGGAATTTACGATCTACGACGCGCGGTTTATTGTCGATCTGCTCAATAGTCCGGGATGGCTTGAATTCATCGGCGACCGTAACGTACGGACGGAAGAACAGGCCGACAATTACCTGTTAAACGTTCCGTTGCGTAGTTACCATGAAAACGGTTTCGGATTATATATGGTCGAGTTGAAAAGCGGCAACAAACCGGCAGGTATGTGCGGATTGCTGAAACGCGACTACCTGGAATCTCACGATATAGGTTTTGCTTTTTTACCCGAATACACCGGTAAGGGATACGCCTTCGAGGTCGTCAGTGCGCTGATCAGCTATGCGAAGCAGACGCTCAGTATCCCGACACTCCTGGCAATTACCCTTCCGGGAAACACAAAATCCATTCGTTTACTGGAGCGGGTGGGCTTGCAATTCGTGCGGATGGTTGTGCCGCCCCAGAGTCAGGAAGAACTGATGGTATTCGGCAGTGGATAATTAAAGTTCCTGAAATTTTATAACTTCGGATGCCATAGCTCGAAAACCCTTTAGTAAAAACATGGATCGAAGCGACTACCGTTCTGCAATATTTATTCTGGCTGTTACGATCGCGGCGACGTTACAGCAAAGTATCATGTTTCTCCTGGTCGGCGGCGCACTGTTCAGGATGGAAGGGTTCGCTTTCTGGTTCTGTGTGTTGCAGTTGGTGACGCTGGCATCAACCTATTTTTTGCTTAAGTATCTCCATTTTAAGAAGTACCGGTTCGCTTTTCTGGCGAGTGCCGTTTCTTCGGCGACAGGCGTTTGTCAGAGCATTATTTTTCTGATTTTTTTGATGACAGGCGAACTGCGAAACCTGTACATACCGGTTGTATTTATTTCTCTCGCTACAGGTATTGCATATTCCATCAGTATGATTGTGCCCCCGGCGGGCGGGAAGCCATGGCTGAAAAAGACTGGCTTTGCCATGCTGGCGGTCGCGGGTGTTTTGCTGGTAGCCTCGGCATGGATAATGACTTCCGGGGATGCCGGTACAAAAGTGGTGCTGGAAAAAGTGACGCAATGGACCATGCTCGTAGGAAGTCTTGTTCCCTTTTTTCTGATCATGAATTTCCGGAGTGAGATCAGAACGCTCAGACTGGAACATCCGGACATGCCGTTGCACCGTTCGTCTGAAAGTCTTTGGGGTTTGGCAGCTATGGTTACACTCTCTCTGACCGTCACATTCGGGGTACTGATGGCCCGTGAAAGTTCGTCAACGCTGTACTGGCGAAAAAAGAATGCCGAAAAGACCCGGGAGTTTGCCCGATTGTGTGAAACCCGGAGTTTCACCAACGACAAAGGGGAAACATTAACCTACCTCCTGATGAGCCCGAAGGACTACGATCCGGCGCAAAAATATCCGCTTGTTGTCACCTTACCCTATGGAGGATACGAATCTCCTATGGCACAGGTACTGGCGGAGGAGGGTAACGCGAAAAAACATCCGGCGTTTCTCTTTGTACCGAACTGCCCGGAAGGCGAGGGATGGGGAGGTATTCCCGGTTATCCGACGATCGATACGCTGGTATTTGATGCGATCGTCGCCCTGGAGAATGAAGTGAGCATCGATCCGCGCAGGCGTTATGTCATGGGAATATCACGGGGTGGATATGGTTCCTGGCATTTTATCTGCATGCGCCCCGATTTTTTTGCGGCCGCTGTACCGGTGTGCGGAAGAGGCGAACCCTCGTGTGCCCCGGGCGTTGCGAATGTCCCCGTATGGGCTTTCCATGGAGAGAAGGACAAGAACGTACCGGTAAGCGGATCACGCGATATGATTGAAGGCATGCGGGCGGCGGGCGGCGATCCGAAATACACCGAGTACGCGGGAGAAGGACACAACATCTGGCACCTGGCGAGTCAGACGCCCGGATTGTGGAACTGGCTTTTTGAACAGGAACGGGAATAACCATGGGTATAAAACAGATCGTATGTATCATCGTGCTGCTACTGGTCGTTCGCGGTGGCTATGCCCAGCATTCGATCGAACTGAAAAGATATGCCGGTAACCTGAAGCAGGTTTCTGTCATCATCGGCGGCCAGCCGTACAACTTCCTCTTCGATACCGGCGGCGGAGAGACCATGATCTCCCCGGAGATCGCCAAAACCCTCGGCAAGACAATCTACGGGAATTCAACTTCCTTTCGTATGAGTGGAGAAAAAGTCAGTTACGCAACGTGCGATTCCGTACTCATGCGCCTGGGCGGAACCGATGTGTTTCATGCCACGGTAGGCGTATGGGACCTGATGAGTATTTTGCCGCCGGACCTTCCGAAGATTGACGGCGTATTGTCTTTAAAATCGTTCGCGGATAAAGTCGTTACACTCGACCTCGCTGCCGGACGCCTGATCCTCGAAACGCCGTCGTCGCTGGCAAAAATGAAACCCAACCTCCATGCGGTGCCGGCCCGTTTCGCCAGCGGCATGGATGGAAATGAGCTGACCCTATTCCTTGGTATTCCATCCGAAAGACGCATGTACTGGTTCCTGTTTGATTCGGGTAACATGAATGACGTACTGCTTTCCCATCACACGGCCGCGGCCTGGGGATTACAGGCGGATACCGTAACACAACGCCGGGAATTTGATCAGGTAGCCTTTCGGTTGGGCCTGCAGAAAACCATCGTGAGGGCAGCGTCCGGTGATATTATCTACGACGGATCATTGAACTTTACCGTACTGCGCCAGACACCCTTTGTAATCGATTTTTTGAGCCGGCAGGTATGGATGTACACGCCGGTCACTCCTCCCGGGAAGTGACGATGTCCGGTATCCCGTATGCGACCATTGATAATGGACGGATACAAAATGACAGGATACTTTTTCCTTTATTTATCTTCACATCCCCATGTCACAGGATCCGGAAATACTGATCGCCGAATTTACACAAGCCATCGATACCTGGATTGATAGCTTGCAAGCCTACGACTTCGGGAAGATCTGCGCCAAACCTTCGGCTGATGGCTGGTCTCTCGGACAGGTCTGCATGCATCTTATTGAGAACACCGGGTATTTTATGGAGCAGGTCAGGATCTGCGCATCATCCGGTGAGCATGTCGCTGAGGTGATGTCCGACGCGGCAACCGCGATGTTCGCTCGCAACTCGTTTCCGGACGAGCAGTTGGAAGGGCCCCCGGAAAACGCGTTAACACCTCAGCCGGCGGGAAAGGAAGAACTGATTGGCGAACTGGTCCGGTTAAAGAAGGAAGTTGAAGACACCGGCGCGTTGATGACGAGGGGCGGATGCAACGGAAAATCACGGCACCCCGGGCTTGGTTACTTCAGCGCCAGTGAATGGTTCCGGTTTGCCGGAATGCATTTCCGCCATCATTTCAGGCAGCGAAAACGGATTGAAGCTTTCCTGGGTTCCTCCGTTCATTGATCACATTTGCGCATAAAAAAACTGAGTCAACAGAGATACCTCCATTGACTCAGACCTTTTACGATTTTGTGTTACCTGTTTTTTTATGAGGCTGCCACAGCTTTTTCTTTTCGGCCGCGTACCCAGAACAGGAGTAATGTAAATAACACGATCAGGATGATCGGAAAGATCATCATTCGCTGGAGTGTCGCTTGTCCGGCGGCAAGTTCCAGTGCATCACCTTCAAGTCCAAGACCGGCGGCTTCAGCACGTGCCGAGTCGATCCATCCGCCGATGACGGGTTGCCACATCGCAGTCGAAAACATACCGAACGCACCGACAATAGACATACCGATAGCACCGGTCAGCGGTAATTTTTCCGCTGTGAATCCGATCATATTTGGCCAGAAGTAGCATACACCGATCGCGAAAATGACAGCGGCGAAGTAGGCCATGGGGCCCGTCTGAGTACTGAACAGGAATACACCAATGGCAGTGAAGATCGCCGAACCCAGCAATACACCGGTCTGGTCGAACTTGTGAACGAATTCACCACCGAAATATCTTCCAACGGCCATCAGACCGGTGATAAGAGCAAGGATTACCATCGGTTCCGCACCGCTCTTTGCCAGGATCAACTGTGCCCATTGAGTAGGTCCGAATTCGGAGATCGCCGTCAGCGTCATGCAGGCGCAAATAAAAATGAAAAGAAGGGAAAACATAGCTGACAGGTTCGTACTGAGCGAAGCCACTTTCTGATCTTTTGGCTCGGGGAATTTTTGTCCCCAGAACAGGTAAGCGTAGATGAGCGTCGGCACCATGATCACCCAGATCTGTGCTTCCCAGCCCAGTTCCATCTTTGTCATAGCCAGCGATACCAGGCTACCCAGCACGATACCACCGGGGAACCACATGTGAAACCGGTTGAGCAGTGTATTCATGAGCTTGCCACTGTAGCTGGCAGCGATCATCGGGTTACAGGCGGCTTCGGTACAGCCGTTACCAAGTCCGATAAATAAGGTGGAGATCAGCAGACCAACATATCCGCCGGAGAAGATCGTCATGACAATACCTATAGTGTGGGCGATAAACGCAAAAATCATGATGTTTTTGGGACCTATGGTACCATAGAAAATACCTCCCAGTACCATGGAAATGGGAAAACCAAAAAAGAACATGGAGTTTATGAATCCCAGCTGCTGCGCGCTCAGGTTGAATGTCTGTGCAAGTTCCGGAAGGATCCCCGCCCGTATACTGAAGGAAAAGGCAGTGGTTATTAAGGCGAAACAACTACCATAAAAAAGTCGCGTGTTGTTTTGTTCACTCATAGTATTGTCTGGTTTGGTTTATGATTGTTATAGGTTTTTTTCGAGTTCGTAACTTGTCCCCTTTGCTATTTTCAAAACGTGCCATGTACGGCATATTTCATTCGTTTGTTTTAGGGCGGAGTAAAATACTCATTTTTTAATAAACGCCTAACCTGCGCTGTCAAAAATTCCGGGTGGAAGGGATGGCCGGCTGTTAAAAAGGATAACGGAATGCATCCATGAGCCTCTTTTTTTCGCGCTGACACTGACCCGGATGTGGTAAAAAACCGGCCCGGATTCGCGAATTGATTCAAAAACCGGAGATAGAAAGGTGGATTTTTGCCCGGCACCTTCCGGGCAGAACAGGAGGATGACGGATCCGGAAAGCGGAGTCCCGGGCTACCTGCGCTTTAATTTTATGGCCACGTTCGAACAGCCGTTCTCCCGAATGGAATTTTGTCGGACACGAGACGGATAGCTTATTGGGACTTTCCCCGTCCGAGAATCGGTAGTATGGATTCCACTTTGCCGTTTCGGATACCGTACATAAAATCATAGAGGTTAATCGCCGGGTCGCAATGGGGTACGATGACTTCAAGTTTGTCTCCGACTTTATAGGTTTTGTTGGATTTCTCAAAGGTGATGGACCCGTATTCGTCAGAGCCGGCGTTGTAGCGGAAGTCCGGCTCTCCGATGACATACCCGGTGGGTTGATTCAGTGTGAAAGCTTTGGCACCAGAGTCGGTCGTGAGCCTGCCCGGGTGATTGGTATTGATGACAGTAGCCATCACGGTAAGTGACGGCGCGAAGTCGTCGAATACCGTTTCGTTTTTAGCGCCTCCGATCTCCATGTATTGACAGTCCATGAACAGGTAGCTTCCCACCTGGACATCCGTGAACCCTGGAAATGCCGACATCATGTCGTACGTTCCGGTCCCGCCACCGCTGAATATCTCGAGATTTAATCCGGAAGCTTTCATTTTCTCATAGGTCATCACAACAGGTTCGAAGGTTTTAATAGCCTCGGCCTTTCTTTTTTGATATCCTATAACGTGCTGTACTGCGCCGTCATAAGCCAGTATACCTCTGAGTTTCAGGTTCGGACTTTTATCGATCTGCTGAGCGAGCGCAAGTGCCGGTGCCCCGGGAAGAACACCGGACCGTCTGATCACATCGATATCCACGACTACATCCGCGATGATCCCGGCAGCTTTGGCGGCATCCTGTAGATCCTTTGCATTCTGGGGATTATCTATAGCCTGGATGAAACCCTTGTATTTTTTCCGGAGCGCCATGGCCCTGGTGATCTTCGGAGCCGTGACGTTCACACCGGTCATCAACACATTCTCAATACCATTGGTAAGCATAACCTCCGACTCGGAGAGTTTGGCGGCGCAAACGCCGACAGCGCCTGCGGCTATTTGCATTTTCGCGATCGCCGGACACTTATGTGTTTTGATGTGCGGACGAACACCATACGATGTTCCCTTCAGCAAGGTGTGCACACCTTTGATATTCTGTTCCATCTTGTCGAGGTCCACGCACAACGCGGGGCTGTCAAGGTCCCATTTCGATTTGCCGATTTCTGAATCGGGAGCATCGGTGTTTTTTGCCCGCAACGCCAGGGGTGAAAGCAAAACAGATGCGCCGGCCATGGCACCGGACTGGAGAAATTTTCGGCGGTTGAATGAATGGGACATTTTGGATAGATTAGGATTTTCATTCAATCTAAAAAATATTTAGTTGTAAAACCGACAGGGGAGCCGGGTTTAATAGGATGGTCGCTAAGCTTTTTTTTCAGGGCCGCTTATCGCCAGATGCAATCGAAAGCAAATTGGACGGGCGGTATTCGCAATCAGAGAATTAAGGTCTGTCTCCGTCGTTTTTCGTCAAGCCACATTACAAGGCAACGGGCACACGCACACACCGGTGGGCGGAAAGTTTGCCGATCATCGGAAATTGTTTTAATTGAAACTACGCCAAACCAGTAAAGCAAATGATTTCAAAAGAAGACTTTGACAAGCTCAGACTTGAGCTATCCGTGAAATCAAAAAACGGAATGGACTTCACACTTGCCGCCAGTGTGATCTGGGCTGCTATCGCTTTTGTCTGGACACTCGATTACCGTGCATACGACAAATCCGTTTTAACATTTATTGTCGGAGGCGTCATGCTGCCACTGGCATTTTTGTTTTCAAAATTGCTGAAAACCAAATGGACCAACAAGGAAAACCCATTGGAGCCGTTGGGGTTGTGGCTTAACTTTGCACAATTGTTTTATTTTCCCTTCCTGGTCTTTACACTGATCAGGATGCCGGAGTATTTTGTAATGGTCTATGTGATCATCACGGGCGCGCATTTTTTCCCGTATGCCTGGTTTTATAAAACCAATCTGTTTGCCATCTTCGCCGGTATCCTAGCGCTTGGGGCGATGCTTCTCGGTTTGTTCCTGGAGGAGGAGAAAACATTCCTGATTGCCGTTTTTATGAGCGCATCGCTGATCGTGTTAACAATATTACTTTATTTTGACAGCCGGGCTAAAAGCCGCTCCGCGACGATTTAATAGTACAATGCCGATCAGATTCAGTCGGGATCGTCGGTTCCCGATGCATAATGCTTCTGCAGGAACTGGCTAGCGATCCGAATCCAGGCGAAGCACGAGGTTGAAATTTACATTCAGTTCTTCATGGGTCTTGATCATACCCATCATTTTCTGGGGCGGTTCGATATTAAAGTCGGAGAAGAGAAATTCCCTTCCTCCGCTGAGGTTGATCAGGCCGGAAGGATCGGTGGAGATAACACAATTTACATCAAATTTTTTGGAGATCCCGGCAAGAGAGATTGTCATAACGCCTTTAAATTCTTCCTCTTTTACGTTGTATTTGGGCAGACGCTCAAAGGATATGAAGTTGATGACAATGTTGGGATGCTCTTTTTCTTTTATGGTATTCATCAGATCGTGTGTCATTACTGCCATACCACAGTTAAAAAGCGAGGCCTGCAGCGCAACGGAACCCTTGATAAACTGTGGTGCCCGGGACCGGCCACCTTCCCGCAAAACCAGTGTGTCGCTGCCGGAATAATTTGGAATCGAGCACTGGAAGGAATTTACATTCGTTTTTCCGCTGATCATCAGCTTACTGTTCTTCTGAACGATTAACCGGTGAATCAGGTAGTCTCTTCCATCCTCATCCGGAAATACAAATGAACTTGTCAGCAGGTAAACGATCAGGATCCAGACGTTTTTCATACAGTTACTGCAAGATAAAAAAAGTATTAAACAAAAGTTCCAGCCAACCGGGTTGCCTGGAACTTTTGGAATTGAATAGCCGGTTTCAGAACCCGATAGAACCTTCCACGACAAAACCTTCAAACTTACCTTTACTTAAGATATTGGTGTCGGGATAGTCGTTGTATTTCTGGGTTACGTATTCTGCTTTTATCAGCACATTCCGGGTAACATACCAGCCTGCGGCAAATGCAGTCCGGTCAACTGAAATATCCTTCCTTGTACCCTGGCTGATATTGGGTTGGGTGGTCGAAGATCCGAAGACCTGTTCTCCGCTCACGGTGTTGTATTTGGCGCCGACATAAAGTTTGTCGTTCGCAAAACGATACAACACATCCGCAGCGAATTGTGTGAATTTACGATCGCTCTGTGCGGTAAGGGTCGGGTTGGCGATATTCGTTGATTGAATTTCACCGTTTTCAACCTGACTGTTTCCTTTTGCTATTTCGTAGGTTCCAAAGAGTTCAAGGTTATGGAATTTAATGAACGGGTTGATCATAATAGCGGTTACGTTGTCTTTGAAGCCCGGATTGACGCGGCCTGAAAAAGCATTTGCTGTAAGCGTCGCGGTAACCGGTTCCATTACATAATAGTAGTGTGAGCCGGTACGGTCACCTCCGTAGATTGTATTGCTGATAGAAGATTTGGTTGTGTAGACAGAGCCGGTAAGGCGGACGCGCAAATCTTCGCTGAGCGCTTTGTCGTAACCTAATTTTCCATAGATAGAAGGAGCACGATCGTCTTTCTTCGTTGTACTACCCTGAATTTCACCATCGGTTAAACCGACCATGGCGATAATACCTTTCTTGTGCCAGTACAATTCCGCCCCGATCTCGGTGGTGAAAGCATCCATAATATTGTTTTCCATAAAGGGATTCAACAATGTGTTACCACCGTCGCTTCTCCGGAAGTGAGCATCACCATAGTTAACCTCCATGTGACCGACTTTTAAAGTCAGATCGGTCCAAAGGTTGTTCAGGAATTCGCTGTTTAAGAATCCCACTTTATCAATTTGCAGGTATCCGCCTTTAACCCAAAATTCATTGTGGTGACGGGAAGACATATAGGACACCAGGTTCAGCCTTACGCCATCTGCCAATTGCACATCAATGTTGAAGTTCGCCATGGCGAGGTTCGTGCCGTTCTGCAAATCGTATAACTTGTTTGTGTTTGTACCTTCGGCACTATAGTCGCTTTCGTGCTTTAACATTTGGAACTGTTGCGCAAAGTTAGCGCCTATGCGGAACCTGAAGTGATCGTACACGACCGTATCATCCTTGGATGTTTCAAATACATTTAAGCCGCGTTGGTCGTATGGACGGAAGTACTGGATGGCGGGTTGTTGTGCAAAGCCAACACGAGCCAGAAATAACAAGCTCAGTAGTAACAGGGAGCTTATCCTGTGGTTTTTTAATGTTTTCATGGTATTGAATATTTTAGTGTATGTTTTAAAGGTTAGTTTCTTTTAAAGATCAGATCGAATGTCATTGTGATTTCGTCTCCGGTTGTCACCGAACCGAACATGAAGGACGGCGGCTCAACGTTGAATTCTGTCATCTTCAGCTTCTTTGAAGCTTTACAGGTAATGGTATTGTCACTGTTAACGGTGCAGATACTTTCAACCTGGACAGGTTTTGTCACGCCGGCGATAGTCAGATTTCCATCGCATGTAATTTTGTTTCCCTGCAATACCGATGAGGTAATAGTGTAGGTAACCTGCTTGTACGTTTCCTGTTTCAAGGCAGCGTAAGCGTTCTTGTCCATAGCACCTTTGCCGCTTTTCAGCGTTTGAACAGGAATAGTGAGCGTAAGGGATTTTACCTGCTCAACTCTATTGTTGTCCAGCAGGAAAACGGATGTACAGGTAAAGCCTTCGGCTTTCATTTCCCAGTCGTGAAGCGAAGATGTTCCCTTGAGAACAACACTTGCCTTTTGTACTTTGTAGTTATCCTGTGCAAATGCAAATGTGCTGAGCATCGTGACTATCACGGGAATAGACCAATATGTTATTCTGTGATAGGTTTTGTTTTGGTTTTTCATACAGCTTTTGTTTGGTTGATTAAAAGCACGGTGCAAAGTAGGTCCGGCGTGGTACGTGCTGACTGATAATACTTAGTGTTATGAATGATCTTTATCATGCTCCAGGCACAAAAGGTGTGGAATAGCAAGGACGATTGCCACGCAAACGATCGCGAATGACATATAGACGGGGAGTTATGAGTTTGGGTTATGAAATTGTTTTGAGACAATTGCCGGAAATCAGTGGCGTTATGGCTTATAATCCGGCTTTTCCTGTGGCGATTGTCGCGCAATACTGGCGAATGCCAGGTTGTAGCGTGTATCCGTTGTGTGCGCTGCGGTACTTCCAAAGTAAAGAAGTATTTGCCGCGGCGGATAAAGCCTCGGAATACGAATAAAGGTGGATGCGCGCTTTGTGGTGTTCCTGCATCGGCCTCCGGCTATTAGCATGTATAGTCCGGCGTGCGGGTTTCCGCTACACCTGGCTGTGGCGACATAAAATCCGTTGGTTGTGAAATAAACATCGCATAGCTTCGTCCACCATACCAAATAGGAAACCATGCTCATTACCCTGTTCCTGATTGCCCTGGTTATCGTTTCTGTAAGCGTTACCGGATACATCATATCTGCGCCTGGCTATTCCGGAACGGCCAGTGATCATTTTGACGGCAAGAAATTTTTCAGCCCGGGTGGCGCTCCTGCACGCGGCTTGCCCGATGTCCTGAAATGGATGATCAATAGACAAAGAGGCCCGTGGGAACCCGTCAATATTATGCCTCCGGCGGGAGAGAGTCACGGTACAGGTGTACGCATCACATTCGTCAACCATTCAACTTTTCTCATTGAGGTAGATGGACTGAATATCCTGACAGATCCTGTCTGGAGCGAGCGCGTGAGTCCCTTTTCCTTTATAGGTCCAAAACGCCTTCGCCCTCCGGGAATTCGATTTGAAGAACTTCCCCGAATTGATGTCGTCCTGTTAAGTCACAACCACTACGATCACCTCGACCTGGAGACGATGAAAAGAATTGTCAGGACGCACAACCCCAGGATCGTCACACCGCTCGGCGTAAAAGCATTTTTAGATGCTCAGGGAATTACCGGTGCAACCGACCTGGATTGGTGGGACGAGTACACGGTGCGTGAGGACCTGAAGGTGGTCTCTACACCTGCCCAGCATTTTTCCGGGCGCGGTATGTTTGATCGCGATGCCACTCTTTGGTGTGGTTTCCTGCTCATCCGCGAGGCCGGTAATATCTACTTTGCCGGGGATTCCGGCTATCATGAAAGTATGTTTAAGGAGATAGGCGTCCGGGGTGCGCCCATCCACCTGTCGCTGATTCCTCTGGGTGCATATAAACCCGAGTGGTTCATGTCACCGGTGCATTGTTCCCCGGCAGAGGCCGCACGCATTCATCTCGATGTGGGGAGCCACCGGAGCGTCGGGATGCACTTTGGTACATTCCCGCTGGCCGATGAGGGAAGTCATGAACTTTTACAGGACTTTGAAGAGGGGCTGAAGAAATACGATGTCCCTCCGGGAGATTTTATATTGCTGGCGGAAGGCGAGCCAGCCGTCTTTTAGGTTCGCGTGATCAGCCTATATCAGATCCATTTTCCGCCGTCCGGCGCGCTGTACGACCGCGGGAAAAGGGTGGCTGAAGGTTGACGTACTTGTTGACTTTAATTCCTACTTTTAGGATAACCAGCGACCCATAACTATGAAACTATTCCAGATCTTTTTCTTCGTTTTTGCCCTTGCATCGGCTCAGGTAACCCTCGCGCAGAACCCGGAAATTGCCGTGAGGCTGAACCACATCGGCGTTTATGTTACCAACCTGCAGGTGAGTACCGCGTTTTATGAAAATATCTTAAGCCTCGAACAGATACCCGAACCGTTTAAGGACGGCAAACATACATGGTTCACGATCGGTTCCGCCGGTCATCTGCATTTGATCCAGGGTGAAAAAAAGGAGTATGCCCGCGACCGGAATGATCACCTGTGTTTCAGTGTTAAATCCATTGAAGCGTTTATCGCTAACCTGGACAAGCACAAGGTTGAATATACGAACTGGCCCGGCACAGCAAAGGAGCCTACCGTCAGGGTTGACGGAGTTAAACAGATCTATTTTAAAGACCCCGACGGTCATCTGATCGAGATCAACAACGATACTTCGGTAAAATAGACGGCGTCCCGCGCCGCACCAGCCCATCCCCAGCCACATTTTTATTATATGAAAAGTATTTTCTTCTTTATAACCCTGATCGCAACCACTCAGTTGAGTAACGCCCAAACCATATTGAAACTTTATCCGGATAAAATTCCGAATGAAATTCCCGGGGCCGATCAGGAGACACGCAACGATGACGGAATCGTCCGGATCAGCAATATTTCCAGGCCAACGCTCACGGTATACCTGCCGGCGAAAGAAAAGGCCACCGGAGCAGCCGTTGTCATTTGCCCGGGTGGCGGTTACGGGATCAATGCCTTCAAACATGAAGGAACGGATGTCGCCGTGGAATTGAACAAAGCCGGTATCGCAGCTTTTGTGCTGAAGTACAGACTACCTTCCGACAGGATCATGAAGGACAAGAGCATCGGCCCACTTCAGGATGCTCAACAAGCTATCAAGGTCGTGCGGCAGCGGGCAAAGGAATGGAACGTCGACCCGGGCAGGATTGGAATTGCCGGGTTTTCCGCGGGCGGACATCTCGCCTCGACCGCCGGTACACATTTCCAAAAGGCCCTGATCGATAACCCGGAGAATACCAGCGTTCGTCCCGATTTTATGATCCTGTTATATCCCGTTGTCAGTTTTACCGACAGTATCGGCCACATCGGGTCGCGAAACAATCTCCTGGGCAAGTCGCCGTCCGCCGAAATGATCAGGAGCTACTCAAATGAGCTGCAGGTGACCAGACAAACACCTCCGGCATTCCTCGTGCACGCCGGTGACGACGAGGTTGTAAAAGTGGCGAACAGCCTCCGGTTCTATGAGGCCCTGAACAAAAATGGTATTCCTTCCGAACTGTTTGTGTTTCCAAAGGGTGGTCACGGTTTTGGCCTGATCAACCCGACGTCACCCGACCGGTGGATGGACCGTTGTATCGACTGGATGAAGAGTAACGGATGGTTGTGAAAGCGGATATTCGCCTGGCCTGGCGGAACCTTTACACGTAATGATCCAACGTTTTCACCATCGTCCCCGGCCGTTGAAACCCGTACGGAGAGAAACATGTCGTTAAGATAACGTTTCCGGTATCGTTATTTTTATATTTATCATGACGGAACTTCTCGTGTTTTGAATGCAATGCTTTACTTGAAATCGATATTACAAAAGCACCGACAATCATGAGAAAACAAATCATCGCTATTGGCCTGGCACTTTTCACCTGCTCCGCGATCGCCCAGCAAAACAGCTGGAAGATGGTGGAGGGCAGGATTGCCACACCCTGGGCCGGAAAAGTCAATCCCGTTAATCCATTACCCGAATACCCCCGCCCCCAGATGGTAAGGGATAAAAACTGGTTGAACCTGAACGGCCTCTGGGATTACACGATTAAACCTGAAGCCGGAGATATTCCCGCTGTTTTTGAGGGAAAAATACTGGTGCCGTTTGCGGCGGAATCCGCCCTTTCAGGAGTGGGTAAAACCGTGGGAGGTGATCATAAACTATGGTACAGACGGCAGATCTCTGTTCCGGCTTCCTTTAAGAATAAAACCGTGCTGTTGCACTTTGGCGCCGTCGACTGGCAATGTGAAGTGTATGTGAATAATCAGATCGCCGGTAACCACCAGGGTGGGTATGATCCGTTCTCCATCGACATCACCCGCTTTCTGAAATCGGGGATCCAGGAAATTGTGATCGGCGTGTGGGACCCTTCCGATGAAGGACCTCAGCCAAGAGGTAAACAAGTGAACAAGCCACATGCCATCTGGTATACTCCCGTAACCGGTATCTGGCAAACGGTATGGCTGGAAGCCGTTCCGAAGACGTTCATTGTATCCACGAAGCATACACCCGACATTGATCAGCAATTGATAAAAGTCGAAGCGGAGCTGGTGGATGCAAAGCCGGGGGATTTATTAAAAGTATCGGCATGGGACGGCGCCAGGATGATCGCCGAAAAAACGACGGATACAAAAGAAGTTTCTCTCCGGATTCCGGACGCCAAACGCTGGTCACCATCGAATCCGTTCTTATACGACCTGCGGGTGGCAATCATCCGCAAAGGTAAGGTCGTCGATGAAGTAAAAAGTTATTTTGCCATGCGCAAGATATCGCGCGGTCCCGACTCGAACGGCGTACAACGCATGCTGCTCAATAATGAATTCACCTTTCAATTCGGCCCGCTGGATCAGGGATGGTGGCCCGATGGCCTGTATACAGCACCGACAGATGAAGCCTTGCGATTCGATGTGGAAAAAACGAAGGAGATGGGCTTTAATATGATCCGTAAGCACGTAAAGGTCGAACCTGCCCGCTGGTATTACCATTGCGACAGGTTGGGAATGCTGGTGTGGCAGGATATGCCCAGCGGCGATATGGGTAACCGGTGGGAGATGCGCCCGGGTATTATCGGCAACGCGACTTCGAAGGACCGCACACCTGAGTCGGAAGAGATCTTCCGGACCGAATGGAAAGCTATTATGGATGCCACGTATAACTTTCCCTCTATTGTTGTATGGGTACCCTTCAATGAAGCATGGGGACAATTCAAGACGGAAGAGATCGTAGCGTGGACGAAGGAGCACGATCCTTCGCGCCTCGTAAATACAGCGAGCGGAGGAAACTTTCACGCGACGGGAGATATCATTGATCTGCATAACTATCCCGAACCGGTGATGCCGGATCCCGCGCTGTACGGGCGGGACAGGATCATCGTCCTGGGAGAATACGGTGGTTTGGGTCTTCCCCTGGAAGGACATACCTGGCAGTCGAAGGATAATTGGGGATACCAGAGTTTTCCGAACAAGGATGAATTGCTCAACAAGTATGTCTCCTTTATCACGCGCTTCGAACCGTTGATCGTTCAGGGACTGTCGGCCGCCGTGTACACGCAAACCACCGACGTGGAGATCGAAACGAACGGACTGATGACGTACGACAGGAAAGTGATCAAAATGCCCGAAGCAAAACTGTATGAAGTACATCAGCAGTTGTACAGACCTTCCCTCGTAAAAATGAAACCATAGACCTGCGAATATGCTTAAGTACAGCCGCCTGAGTTCGTTGATCGTTGCTCTTTCGATGTCCGGTAACTGCCTGGTTGCAGAACCGGCCGACATGAAAGAAACGGACAAAGATTCCCTGGTCAGCCAGATCTACCTGGAAATACCCCTGGGAAGTATAAAACCTGCCGGCTGGCTGAAACACCAGCTTGAGATCATGCGCGATGGCTCCACGGGTCACCTGGATGAAGTGCACAAGAAACTCCGCGATGATAACGGCTGGCTTGGGGGCAAAGGCGACGGATGGGAGGAAACACCCTACTGGCTTGATGGTGCCGTACCGTTGGCCTATTTGCTGGACGACGCTGCGCTGAAATCCAAAGTGCTGAAGTATATCAACTGGACCCTCGATAACCAGAGACCATCCGGTTACTTCGGGCCGATCACCAAACAGGAGCGTGAACAGGGTATCCAGGTGACGGCGTCCAATTGTGCCGACGGTGAGGACTGGTGGCCAAAAATGGTCATGCTAAAAGTCCTTCAGCAATACTATTCGGCGACCTTCGACAAACGGGTCATTCCGTTCATGACAAAATATTTCAACTACCAGCTGAAGACCCTGAAAACTTGCCCTATCGGTAAATGGACGGAGTGGGGTGCTTCAAGAGGTGCGGAAAATGTCATGATGGCGCAGTGGCTCTATACCATTACCGGGCAGCAATACCTGCTGGAGCTGGCATCGCTGATCGAATCACAGTCGTTCGAGTGGAGTACGTGGCTTGGTAATCGCGATTGGGTTATGAATGCCGCCGCGAACCAGACGGATAAGGACTGGATGAGACGGCATGCCGTAAATCTTGGCATGGCCCTTAAATCTCCCGCGATCAACTACCAGCGTACGGGTGACCGGCAGTATCTGCACGCGTTAAAGACGGGATGGAATGACCTGATGATGCTTCATGGTTTACCCATGGGTATTTTTTCGGGAGATGAAGACCTTCATGGCAACGACCCGACGCAAGGGGTGGAACTATGCGCTATTGTAGAATCCATGTATTCGCTGGAAAAGATCATGGCTATCACCGGCGATATACAATATATGGATGCCCTGGAAAGAATGACATACAACGCCCTGCCCACGCAGACGACGGACGATTACAATATGAAGCAGTACTTCCAGATTGCCAACCAGGTTCAGGTCTCCCGCGGTGTATTCGATTTTTCATTGCCCTTCGACAGAAAGATGAATAATGTATTCGGTTTGCGAAGCGGCTATACGTGTTGCACCGCGAACATGCATCAGGGATGGACCAAATTTGCGTCACACCTCTGGTACACTACCCGGGGCGGAGGAGTAGCTGCGCTGGAATACAGTCCCAGTGAACTGCGTACAACAATACAGAAGCGGGAAGTGGTGATCAGGGAGGTAACGAATTTTCCGTTTGACGACCACGTTGAATTCGGATTTGCACTAGCCGGTCCGTTGCAGTTTCCGTTCAGTCTGCGGATACCTTCGTGGTGCCGGGAGGCAACCGTATCCGTCAACGGACAACCGTTTCAAACGTACCGCGGCGGTCAGGTCGTAACGATTGAGCGAACCTGGAAAGACGGGGACAAACTCTCGCTCGTCCTGCCCATGGAGGTGAGCACATCAAATTGGGGAAAAAATTCCAGGGCAGTCGAACGCGGACCCCTGGTATATGCATTACGGCTGGAAGAGCGATGGGAGAAAGGTACGGAAGCAACGGAAGGCGATTACATGAGTATATACCCCGTGGGGGAATGGAACTACGGATTGACGGAAGAAGTGATCAAAAATCCGGCCGGTAGCCTGAACGTTTCAATAAAGCCGGCGACGGGTAATTTTCCATGGAACGTGGCAAATGCGCCGGTCGAGATCACCGCTCCGGTAAGGAAAATACCCAACTGGAAAGCAGTCGACGGTGTGGCGCACCAGCCGGTCACCGACCGCACGGGCATTTACAAAGGGGAAGTCAACACTGTAATTGAGACGGTACGGTTGATCCCCTATGGGTGTTCGAAAGTCAGGATCGTGGCGTTTCCGGTTGTGAAATGATCGCCGGTTGTTGAATCATTTCGTATTACTTAATCCGAGTATTGTCACTGCGGCGGCAGGCAATCGGCGTGTTAGAGAGTGAAATGAGAGTGAGAGTGAGAGTGAAGGAGGAACAGTGTACCCGCTCTCGCTCTCCACTCTCGCACTGTTTTCTCAGATCTTTCAGCGAGATTTAACACAATGCTAAAAGGCGCTCTTCTAACTTGCCTTTCTGGAACGAAGTGGGAGAGTGTGAGTGTGAGAGCGAAGGAGGAGCAGCGTAACCGCTCTCGCTCTCCACTCTCGCACTGTTTTCTCAGATCTTTCAGCGAGATTTAACACAATGCTAAAAGGCGTTCTTCTAAGTTGCCTTTCTGGAACGAAGTGGGAGCAGCGTACCCCGCTCTCGCTCTCCGCTCTCACACTGTTTCTCAGACCTACTTCGCCGAAAACTTATAGACAGTTTGCGTTTTATACGTTTCTCCCGGACTTAATACAACGCTGGGAAAATCGGGTCGGTTGGGTGAATCGGGAAAATGCTGGGTTTCCAGACATAGTGCGTAGCGCTGGTTGTAGACTGTGTTGAATTTGCCGGTAATGGTTCCGTTAAGGAAGTTACCCGAATAAAACTGGGTGCCCGGTTCGGTGGTAAACATTTCCATATACCTGCCGCTGATGGAATCGTACAGGGTCGCTCCCAATGCAAGGGTACCGGGCGTTTTATCAAACACCCAGCAATGATCGTAGCCTTTACCTGCCTTGATCTGGGGGTCGTCGTTGTTAATCCTTTCGCCGACTACATTCGGAGATGTAAAATCAAACGGTGTTCCCTTGACCTCCTTTAATTCACCGGTAGGAATCAACCCCTGATCTACCGGTAAAAACCGGGATGCCGGAATCGTGAGGACATGATCGAGGATATCACGTTTTGTGTTTCCCGATAAATTGAAATAGCTGTGATTGGTCAGGTTGAGCACCGTTTTTTTGTCGGTGGTCGCCACATAATCGATCTTTAACTCGTTGTCGTTTGTAAGGGTGTAATTCACTTCCACCTGCAGGTTTCCGGGATACCCTTCCTCCATGTCTTTACTCAGGTACGTAAGCTTCAGCGATGCACCGTCTGCGGAGGAAGACGGTGTGGCAGTCCAGACAACTTTATCGAACCCTTTCAAACCGCCGTGCAGGTGGTTCTCACCGTTGTTCTTCGCCAATGTATAGGTCTTTCCATCGAGGGTGAATTTGCCTTTGGCAATACGGTTGCCATACCTGCCGACAAGCGCGCCGAAGAAGGATGGAGCTTTAATGTACCCGTCAAGGGAATCGTATCCCAACACAACATCTTCGAATACACCTGCCTTATCCGCCGTTTTAAGGGAAACGATTATTCCGCCATAATTGGTTACGGTCATTTCCGTTCCTTTTGTGTTTTTAAAATGATACAACGATACCGATGTTCCATCCGGTAATGTACCGAATGGGGACTCCGTTATGGAAGCAGAGGCGACTACTGAATCAGGTGCTGTCATTGTTTCGGTTTGATCCGTTTTCGTTTTACAGGACGATAACACAAGTATCGGTACGAATACTAAAGTACAGCGAAGAATGTATTTTTTCATATTGTCAGGGTTGTAAGCTTAAAATTTTATTTTTGACGACAGTTTCGGAAATCATTAATAACGTCGCATACGATTTAAATAGCTCAAGCGAAAATATCACATTCTGTTAATATTGTCACCAGGATTGGGAGCGAAATTGCAACAATATCAGACAACAGGCTCTTTTCCCACCTCCACAACGCTTGTGCCGTCAGTCAGGTGAACGACATAAGTCTTCATTTCTAACCCGAAGTTCTTAAAGTAGGCGATGCCAAGTGTTTCAATAAAAGTGTCGACGAGAGACTTGTGAACAATGTTGATCGTACATCCTCCAAAACCACCGCCCATCATTCGGGAACCCAGCACACCCTCTGCTATTTTTGCCTGAGCTACCAGGAAATCCAGCTCCGGACAACTCACTTCGTATTGGCGGGACAAACCTTCATGCGATGCATACATTTTTTTACCAAAGGCAACAAGGTCATCCTGTTCCAGGTCATGCGCAGCGCCAAGGACTCTTTCGTTCTCCTCGACGACGAATGTACATCGGTCAAATACTTTTTCACTCAGTTCATGACCGTGTTTTTCAAGCATGGCATGTGTTACATCCCGGAGACTTATGATGTCGGGATAGTGAGTTCTGAGGATTGACACGCCTTGTTCACATTCATGTCGCCTGGTATTGTAAGCCGAATTGGCCAGGGAATGTTTAACAAGCGTATCGCATAAAACAATCGTATAATCCTTGAGATCAACGGGAAAATAATGGTAATCGAGCGTCCGGCAATCCAGTACGAACGCTTTTCCCTCGGCACCCATCATACTTGAAAACTGGTCCATAATGCCGCACTTTACTCCGACGAAGTGGTGTTCGGACCATTGAGCCATGTGAAGTAATTCAAGCCGGGGGATGGAATAGGAGTGAAGTTCATTCAGCGCAAATGCAAATCCACATTCAAGAGCGGCGGAGGATGACAATCCTGCGCCGGTCGGTACATCGCCGTCGACTACGCAGTTAAATGGCTGCAACGGATATCCCTTGTCCACAAACTGCCGGGCTACACCTAAAAGATAGTTAGCCCAGAAGGGTTCGCTGATTTTTTGCGGGTTTCCGGGATCGAATCGAACGGCTTCATCGTGCCTCGGTGAATAGATCGACGCCTCCGGGCCACCGGAAAGTGCAATCGCAAAAATGATCTCCCGGTCAATTGCTGCCGGCATGACAAAACCCTCGTTGTAGTCGGTATGCTCTCCGATGAGATTTATACGCCCGGGTGAACGGATGAGAAGAGGTTCCTTTTTGTACCGTTCCAGAAATTTTTCCCGGATGGCGATGGCTTGAGATAGCTTCCTTTCATCGGTTTCTTTCAAAGGTTCGTGATGGCTCATGTTGACTGTAATCCGTGCAATTTACGGGCTCCCGCCTCAATAAATGGACTATTCTTTCTGCAATCTCGAAAAAAAACGATTCCGGCAACGTTATCATTTCATTAATTTGCAGAACGTTGAAAATTATAAGGCGTGTTGCCGATAATTGACGAACCGATGAAAAACACTCAGGCTACGATACGCGATATTGCCATCAAGTTGAACATCTCGATCTCGACAGTGTCGAGAGCGTTGCGGGGTGTCTCGGATGTTAACCCCGTGACCAAAAAAGCGGTGATCGAAATGGCGGACCGGTTGAATTACGAGCCCAACCGTGTTGCCCAAAGCCTGCGGATCAAACGTACCAATACGCTGGGCGTTATTGTGCCGGAGATTGCGCTGCATTTTTTCTCGTCAGCCATAAGCGGTATGCAGGAAGAAGCTGCACGCCACGGCTATTCCATTATGATCTGCCAGTCATTGGAGTCGTATGAGACCGAGAAACAGAATACACATATGCTGGCCGCAAACCGGGTCGACGGCCTGTTGATCTCCATTTCGAGCGAAACAAATGATTACAGGCATATACAGCAGATGATCGATAAAGAAATTCCGATCGTACTATTTGACCGTGTAATCGATACACTGCCGGTATCCAGGGTTGTGGTGGATGATCATGACGGGGCGTTCAAGGCTGTCGACCATTTGATCAGGACGGGATGCAGGCGCATTTCCTATATTGGTGGTCCCCCGGGTTTTTTTATCAGCAACCAGCGCAAGAAAGGTTACCTGGACGCACTTAAAAAACATAACATCCCCGTCGACGACGAGTGGGTCGTTCATTGCAATCAGTTGAAGGATGAACCGGGTATTCAGGTAGCCCGGTTATTGGATCTTCCCGCTGAAAAGAGACCGGATGCTTTTTTTTGCTTCAATGATCCGATTGCCGTAGCTACCCTGCAGGTTGTAAAGGGACGATCGTTAAAGGTTCCTGAAGAAATTTCCATTGTCGGTTTTACAAATGAGCCCGTGTCGGCTTTTATTGAGCCGTCGCTGACAACAGTCTCGCAACCCTCGCACGCGATAGGAGAAAGGGCGATTCAACTGTTCATCCAGCAACGACAGGACCCGGACAACTTTACACCGGTAACAGCTGTGATGAAAACCGAGCTCATTGTACGTAACTCGACGCGTAAGCTTGCAGTTGAATGATTTTTACGACGGTTATTTTCCCGGCATAAAGAACTTATCACTTCAAAATTTGTTCTACGATCATGAAATGGACAGATGTTTTGAATTTTGCGAAAAAGGGAAATCCCGCTCCCGAAAGACGGGTTGAAAAAACGGAAGCAGAGTGGTTGAAGATACTGACACCCGATGAATTCAGGATTACCCGTAAAAAAGGAACGGAGCGCGCTTTTACCGGCGAATATTGTGAAGCGCACGAACCCGGCCTTTATGCCTGTCGCTGTTGCGATACACCCCTGTTTGATTCGACTCAAAAATTTGAGTCGGGAACCGGCTGGCCTAGTTTTACCGAGCCGGTAAAAGATAACGTGATCAAGTATGAAGGTGACAACACGTACGGGATGACGCGTATTGAAGTAATGTGTAACGTCTGCGACTGCCACCTGGGTCACGTCTTCCCGGATGGCCCGCCTCCCAGCGGTCTTCGTTTCTGCATTAACTCAGCATCCATCCGTCTCGTGACCCCTAAGAACTAATCGCCACCTCTTCATCGCTTTTGCCTTCGTTCAGCCGGCTGTCACCGCTTGCTGTTAAACGTGCTCACATGAAACATTACATCCCCACATAGTTAAAGGGAGTGATACCCTTTAGTCTATTCTTCACTTCGTCTTTCACAGCGAGGCTGTCGATAAAAACGATGAGGCTTTCCTGCGTAATCTTTTCATTTTTCCGCGTAAGACCCAACAACGCCTCGTACGGGTTGGGATATCCTTCCTTTCTCAGTATCGTCTGGATAGCTTCCGCTACAACGGCCCAGTTGTTGTCCAGGTCCTCGCGGATAGCCTGTTCGTTTAATTCAAGTTTTCCGATTCCCTTCAGGAGGGACTGAAGTGCCACATACGTATGGGCGAGCGGTACCCCGATGTTCCTTAACACTGTGGAATCGGTGAGATCCCGCTGCAGCCTGGATATCGGCAGCTTGGCGGAAAGGTATTCAAATATCGAGTTGGCGAATCCCAGGTTTCCTTCCGCATTTTCAAAATCTATCGGATTCACTTTATGGGGCATTGCCGACGAACCGATCTCACCGGCCTTGATCTTCTGCTTGAAGTACTCCATGGAGATATATTGCCACAAGTCACGGCTAAAGTCGATGAGTATCGTATTGATACGTTTGAGATTGTCGAACAGCGCAGCCATATTATCGTAGTGTTCGATCTGTGTCGTCGGATAGCTTCTTACCAGGCCGAGATGCTGACAAAATTCATCGGCAAACTGGTTCCAGTCGATAGTCGGATAGGCGATATAGTGTGCATTTAGGTTTCCCGTTGCTCCACCGAATTTCCCCGCATGCGGAACGGCTTTCAGTTGAGTGAGCTGTTTTTCGAGCCGCGCGGCAAAAACCATAATCTCCTTACCCAGGCGGGTAGGGGTTGCGGGCTGGCCGTGCGTATGGGCGAGCATGGGAATGTCTTTCCATTCTTTTGCCAGCGCATTCAACCGGCTCAGCAGTGTATTTACAACTACAATGTACTCGTGTTCGATAAACTCTTTCAGTAACAGGGGGATGGATGTGTTGTTGATGTCTTGCGAGGTAAGTCCGAAATGAATGAACTCCTTGAAGTCGTCGAGACCGAGCCTGGTGAATTCTTTTTTAATAAAGTATTCGACGGCTTTTACATCGTGGTTGGTGGTCTTTTCGATTTCCTTGATCTCACCGGCGTGAAACTCTGTGAAGTTTTTATATATTTTCCGAAGGTCGCTCAGCTTGTAGACGGGAAAATCTTCCAACTCCGGTAAAGCGCCCGACAACGCGATCAGGTACTCGATCTCGACCTGTACACGATACTTCATCAGACCGAATTCGGAAAAGTAGGGAGCAAGTGGTTTAACTGTTTCAAAATATCGCCCGTCGATGGGGGAAATAGCAGTAAGTGAATTTAATTGCACGGCTTGGCTTGTTAAGGCCTAAAATTACGCCCTTCGGTGAACAAGCCAAAATTTAGAAAAGGTTATTAACCCCTATTTCACGGTACAAGGTTTTTATCCCGCCCTCAAGCGCGTATGCCGCCGCTTCGCGCGTTTAAGTGTCAGTATACAAGATGGTTATGGTGCTGCCTCCGCCAAAACACTTTTTTGTATAACCTGCAATGATTGTTACTTTTGTGGGTCTGGAGCATCGGACCTGAAAATGATCCCGGAAAAACAAAACCCGCGGCAATGGGTTGGTGTTATACAGTACAAGAGTCCCGCGAAGTCAAATGAATGAACCAGGAAGTCAACAGATAATCGTCGCATATGGCATTTAGTTTTTTCAAGAAATCAGAAAAACCCGGAAAGAAAGAGGAAGTACACGCCGGGCCGAAGTATTACGATCTGACGGTTAAAGATATCATCCAGGAAACCCGGGACGCGATTTCAATTGTTTTTCACCACCCAGCTGAAGGCAAGGTAAATTACAAGTCAGGCCAGTTTTTAACGCTTATCATTCCCGTTCAGGGTAAGGAGGTCAGGCGCGCATACTCCCTTTCTTCCTCTCCTTTTGTGGACGACGCACTGGCGGTCACCGTAAAGCGTGTAGATAATGGGTTGATGTCCAACTGGCTTCCCGATAATTTGAAAGCCGGCTCGACGGTCAGGGTGATGGAGCCTATGGGTCAGTTTACTACCGAGTACAACAAGTCTAACAAGCGTCACATTATCCTGTTTGCCGGCGGTTCGGGGATCACTCCCATGATGTCCATAATCAAAAGTATCCTTACCCAGGAACCCGACAGCATCTGTTCCCTGATCTACTGTAACCGGGATATAGACAGTATTATTTTCAAGGAAGCGTTCGATAAACTGCAAACAACGTATGAGGGACGTCTTCACGTTATCCATGTACTGGATAATGCTCCCATGAACTGGCAGGGTTATTCCGGACTGCTGAACCACGATATGCTGACAAAATTATTTGAGCGGATTCCCGAGTGGGGTATTGAGAAGACCACGTACCTCATGTGCGGACCGGAGGGAATGATGAAAAATGTAGAGATGCTGCTGGGGGAAAGGCACATTCCGCAGGATAAGATATTTAAGGAGAGTTTTGTACAGGGAACCATCGACAAGGATGCTCACAAGGAGCCTGTTACACCGGGTGAATTGAAGTCTCACGTAGTCACTATACGTTACGACGGCCAGGAATATAAAGTGACAGTTCCACCCAACAAAGCGATTCTTGAAACGGCGTTAGACCAGGGGATCGACCTGCCATATTCCTGTCAGAGCGGTTTGTGTACCGCCTGTCGCGGCAAGGCCCTTTCGGGCAAAGTCAGGTTAGACGAAGAGGAAGGTTTGTCGCAGTCGGAACGGGCCGAAGGGTACGTACTGACCTGTGTGGGCCATCCGCTCACTGACGATGTGGTGATCGAGATCGGATAAGCCGGTCAGGAGTTGATGTCGTGTTTCTTATTCACTGAAATATTCTTCACCGTCCATACGATCTTTTTTTCAAAGGCGTGCTTTCGCACGGTGCAGTCCGGTTTGTTACAGATGCGGCATGAAAAGTCCAGGCACCCGTCCGAATGAACGAACAGCTCCAGTGATTCCCCGAATTCTTCCCGAACAAGTTTTGCCAGCGCGTCGATTTCATTATGGGCTTCATGGACGTTGAGGTACCAGGGCACGGTTAAATGGCAATCGAGGTGAAGAATGCTCCCGTATTTGATGATCCGGAGGTTGTGCAGATCGATCCAGTTTTCCCTCCTGTTTTTGTTCAGGATATCCACCATGAGCGTAAGAAGTTCCTGGTCCGTTTCATCCATGATCCCGGCAATGGACGGCCTGATGATTTGGTAGCTTGAATACAGGATCAATATGCTGACCAGCATGGCTACTATGCTGTCGATCCATACAATACCGGTAAAGTAGATCAGAGCCAGGCCGGCCAGGATGCCTATAGTACTATATGTGTCTGACTGCAGATGTTTGCCGCTGGCAACCAATGCGACGGATTTATTTTGCAGCCCCGCACGGACACACTGCACGCCGACCATGTAGTTTACAATAGCGGTCAGGCTGATCAGCAGGATCCCCCAGTCGATCTGGTGAATGGGCTGGGGTGTGACGAGGTTGCTGATCGCCTTGTAAAACACCAATAGCGCCGCCACGGCGATCATACTTCCCTCCAGCGCGGCCGACAGGAATTCAATTTTACCGTGTCCATAGGGATGGTCTGCGTCACGGGGCTTGGCTGACAACACCAGGCTGTAGAGACCGACAAATCCGGCGACCACATTGACGATTCCCTCCAGCGCATCCGTGAGGATAGCGATGGAATGCGTCAGGTAATAGGCCACTATTTTAACGGCCAGTATCACCACCGAAAGAATGGCTACCCAGCGTTGTATCCTGATATTTTTTACGGATCCTTCCATTGCTGCTGCAAAGTAACCATTCCCGCATTCGTCCGCTCATGTTTTTGCCACATCAATCCACCGCGCCGGCTACCAATCAATCGCATCCGGCTAATCCCTGAGCTTTACCCTCACCACATACATATCGACCGTGATAAAAAGAGTTTTTTCATCGCTGGAAAAAGCGCAGTTCGAGGTCGCCTCGGGTAGTTTGATTTTACCGAGTAATTTCCCCTCCGGGTTGAAGATCCACATACCTCCCGGTCCGGATGCGAAAACATTTCCGTTCCGGTCCACCTTCAGCCCGTCCGGTAATCCTTTTTCTGTTTTTGCATTTTCCGTTGCATCGTAAAAAATCCGGGCATTGGTCAGGGAATCGCCATCGGTGAGGTCGAAAGAATACCATACCGCTTTTTCAGGGTCGGAGTTTGCAACGATCAATCTTTTTTCTCCGGGAAAAAAGGCGATACCATTGGGCCGGGTAACAGAGTCGGTCAACAGTGTTAACGAACCATTGCTGGCCTTAAAGACACCCTGGAAGGGAATTTCTTTAGTCGGATCATCGGCGCGTTCAGGCAGACCATAAGGTGGGTCGGTAAAGAAAAGGTCGCCCTTGCTGTTAAAGACTGCATCGTTCGGACTGTTCAATTTTTTTCCATCGAAGTTGTCAGCGAGGGAAACAAACACGGGTTTGGGTTCGGTCAGCGGCGCATCCATCACCGATACCCGGCGATCACCGTGTTGACAGAGTACGAGTTTGCCATCCGGGTTAAGCGTCAGTCCGTTTGATCCTTCTTCTCCGGAATAGGGCGATGCGTCGCCGGTATAACCCGAAGGTGTAAGATAAATTTCTTTGCCCTTTTCTTCCGTCCATTTGTAAACAATGTTTTTCGGAACATCGGAGAACAGAAGCATATGTTGACCGGGAATCCACAAAGGGCCTTCGCTCCATTCGAAACCTTCTGCAATGACTTCGATCGCGGCGTCGGCCTTGACCAGTGCGTCGAACGCCGGGTCAATTCTTTCGATACTGCCGATCGTCTTTACTTCCTTACGTTTGGAGCAGGAACACACGATGGCAAGGAGAATAAGAACTGTAATTTGTTTCATATTGATAGGTGTTAGTTCGGGTCGGCGGAATTTGTTACGGGTTGTGGGAACCGGCGGATGATACACGATCCGCCTATTCATCTTTTACAATAAACAATTGGCGAAGGGAAAGAAAATGCAGTCCATAAGCCAACGGCACTAAAAACGCCGGTAACCAGACGACGGGAAATGTCGCTACTACCGTGTTGGTTGGCTCGTTCATGAACTGGCGGAACGGAGTCGGCATCGAAAGGATCGCGATGGCAACAATGTTGACCAGCAAGGCAAGGCATACTACATGCCAGGCGATCAAGGCAGGGCGGGCGATTTTTTTTCCCGCTATCAGTAAACCGACAATCGGAGCAGTCAGGCCGGAGAGCACGTCGGGATTGCGCCCTTCGAATGTCATTTGAACCGGGAGGAGGTTATCGATAAAGAGCATCCATAACAGGATCTCAACAACGATTCGAAACGATTGAAGCCCGACGAGTTTATCGGCGGGAACGTGTTTAAGAATTTCACCGGTTGTCTTCGTGGATAACATCCATACGATTGAGATCAGCGGTACAATAAGCACAATGATGATCCGAGGCGGAAAGGTGCTGAAATCACCGAAAAATCCCGATAAGGAAAGTACGGCTGTGATGCCACCCCAGGCCACCAGGGCGGCAATGGTGAATGAAAAGATGTTTTTCTTTTTCTGTTCCGTAAAAGATGTGTGTTGAAGGCTTTTTTTCAGGTGCCGGAGTAAAATCCCGTAAGAAATCAAGGTTGTCAGGATGAACCCGAGCTGAATGACGGGATAGGGTATTTTCATAGGTGCTCAGTCCGTTGTTCGATTCGGGGTTTGTGTTAAATATAGTTCCATTCCGGAACCACGATAATCAACTCGTCATGTGAGCGCTGTACCGGTCAGTCTACTTTCCAAGGACAGCATGGATCGCAGCATAGGCGAACTTTTCATCGTCTTCTTCAGAAAGGCCGCTAACGCCGATTCCTCCGGTTACCTTGTCTTTATTTCGGATGGTTACGCCGCCCCCGAATCCCGTGATAGACTGGTCACCCCAGAACGCGGGTGGCCTGTCGTTGGTAAGCATAAACTGGCCCATTAATTTTGTGTCCTTCCGATCCACGGCCGCGGTGTACGCTTTGTTCTGTGCAATCCGGGAAGCCGCAGGACTGGCACCGTCCATCCGCAGAAAAGAAATCAATTCTCCTTCCGGACCGCATACGGCAACAGCGACTTCTTTATTGATTTTCCTGGCCTGGCCGATGACATGATCAATTAACTGCAGGGCTTCGCCTGAACTTACTTTCTGGAACTCGAACATGGTTGTCTTTTTTTGAGGTACAATCGTTTTCGTACGATGCATACAAGATAGTGGCTCCGTCGATATTATGCAATTGGACGCAGGTGCCCGAGCGTAGAACAGTGATAGCCGGTGTCCGCTCAACAAACATCTTTTTTCTGCTGAGAAAATAATGATAATCTTGCCCTTTGATATGGTAACTGTTTCAGCTCTTTCCTATTCTTATTCTCCGGCGGCAGCCATCCGCTTTCCCGATTTTTCTGTGGGAAAGGGTGAACACTTTCTGTTATTGGGCGAATCGGGAAGTGGTAAAACGACCCTGCTTCACCTGATGGGTGGACTGATCAGAAATTATAGCGGTTCGGTTCGTGTGGATGGTACGGAACTCTCGGGGCTTTCGGAAACAGGGCTTGACAGGTTCAGGGGACAAAAGATCGGGTTTGTATTCCAGCGCAACCACCTCATCAGCGCATTGACTGTTGAAAAAAATCTGCTGATCGCGCCGTTCCTTGCCGGACTCACGATCGACGGGAAACGGGTGGAAGAGGTATTGTCCGGTCTCGGGTTGGAAGACAAACGTCATAGCAAGGTAACGGAACTGAGCCAGGGTCAGGCCCAACGGGTGGCAATTGCGAGAGCATTGATCAACAAACCGGCGATCCTGTTCGCCGATGAACCCACGTCTGCCCTGGACGACAAAAACTGTAACCGTGTGATACAACTTCTTCTGGACGCCGCGGGCGAGCATGGATCCACGCTGATCGTCGCGACGCATGACCTGCGGCTAAAAGAAAAAATAAAAAACCAAATCCAACTGGTATAACGTATGTCACTATTTATACTCGTCTGGAACTATCTCAGGGCAAGACCGCTCAATACGGCGATCAACGTGGTTTTGCTTTCACTGGGTATTGCCGTCATTACGATATTGTTGCTTTTCAACGGTCAGCTGGAGGAGAAGATCACGAAAAATTCCAGGGGCATCGACCTGGTTGTCGGGGCCAAGGGAAGCCCGCTTCAACTGATCCTATGCAATATATTTCACATCGATTTCCCCACAGGAAACATCAGCCTCCGGGAGGCGGAAAAGATTTCCCGGAACAGGCTGATAAAAGCGGCAATACCCCTGGCGTTGGGCGATAGTTACCGGTCCTACCGCATCGTGGGCACGACCAGGGCTTATGCCGATTTGTACAAATCGGAACTGGCTACTGGCGATTGGTGGAATTCCGGCCTCGAGGTTGTGATCGGAGCCAATGTCCATCGGATGACGAACCTGAAGCCCGGCGACCGGTTTGCCAGTGCGCACGGCCTCAGCGATGGCGGTCATTCGCACAACGATCACCTCTATATCGTGACGGGAATCCTGGAAAGAAATAACACGGTGCTGGATAACCTGATCCTTACCAGCGTTGAAAGCATCTGGGAAATGCACGACGAAACGGATGGGGAAACAGGTATCGTGGAACACCAGCAACCCGACTCGTCTTTCATCGCGTCGCGGCTGGTTCCGTCTGTCGCCGCGGGAGATTCAACCAAAGAGCTGACGTCGATACTGATCCAGTACAGGTCGCCTTTGGGTGCCGTTCAGCTTCCCAGGTTTATTAATTCACAGAGCAGTCTCCAGGCGGCTTCACCGGCGTTCGAGACCGCCCGGCTTTTTTCGATACTGGGTGTAGGTGCCGACATTCTGATGGGTTTTGGCTACATACTGATCGTGATCTCCGGACTCAGCATCTTTATTGCCCTTTACAATTCACTGAAGGAAAGACGCTACGATATGGCAATTATGCGTTCGATGGGGGCTTCGAGGACGAAACTCTTTGTTGCCATCCTCATGGAAGGCGGATTGCTGACGCTACTGGGTAGTGTAACGGGACTGCTGATGGGGCATGGTGTGCTGGCTATTCTACCGGCGTTCCTGGAAGAAACACAAAAAGCCGGAATAACAGGTTTTGTTTTTTATTCGAAAGAGTGGATAATTTTAGCAGGAAGTTTGTTATTGGGACTGTGTTGTGCCTTGATCCCGGCTGTCCAGGCATATCGCACCGACATCTCCCGCGTGCTTGCCGGGAACTAATGTAAGCTGATAAAGACAAGATTCATTATGAGACGATTGATTGTACTGGCTGGTTTGGTTTTGGTTTGCAGTGTTGCATACGGCCAGACCAAACCCGACGCGTGGAGCCTCTTCGCGAAGACAAAATTCGATCCGAAGTATTACGAGAAGATCGGTGAGTACCTTTTTTATCCCACATTTCCGCCGGACCTCAAAGCACTGGAGGGGAAGGACATCACCGTAGAGGGTTATTACGTTCCATTTGCACCGGAGGACGGTGTGTACATCATCATCTCAAAATTTCCGATGAGCCAGTGTTTTTTCTGTGGCGGAGCAGGACCCGAATCCATTGCCGAGGTTAATTTCGCCAAGCCCCAATCGAAATTCCAGGTGGACGATCTGATTACGGTAAAAGGAAAATTAAAACTGAATACCGATAATGTCGATCATGTGAACTTCATTCTCGAACAAGCGGTACTGGTCAGTAAATAAGAACCGGATCTCGTTAACCCGGCTTTCACCCGCACACCCTGGCTTCCCTTACGTCTGCACCGGCTTTCGTCGATAGTAGTGAATCCGGCAGATCTGCGCGGCCGCCTCACTGACGGACAACGTCCTTCCCGCTGGAGCTGTTTTTAAAAATATTTCTGAATAAACTGCCGTCGCTGAGATCCGTCCATCAGCCAGCTATCGTAAGTGGGTTATCTAAATAAAAAACTCACGTATGAAAAAAACAATCTTAACCCTCTCATTGATCGGTGTATCGTTTATGGCCGCCCTGGCACAGACCGTCCGGGTTGGCGGTGAACAAATGTTCCCGACGAAAGACATTATCGACAATGCGGTCAACTCCAAAGACCATACTACCCTGGTTGCGGCCGTTAAAGCTGCCGGCCTTGTGGAAACATTAAAAGGAAAAGGACCTTTTACCGTATTTGCGCCGACTAACGAAGCCTTTTCGAAATTACCGGCGGGTACCGTCGAGGGGCTGCTTAAGCCTGAGAGCAAGGGAACGTTGACTGCCGTACTGACGTATCACGTGGTGGCGGGAAGAATGGATTCCGAGGCTATTGCAAAGGCGATCAAGGACGGAAAAGGTCAGGCTGAATTCAAAACGGTCAATGGTGGTAAACTGATCGCGATGATGAACGGTCCCCGGAACGTGATCATTAAAGATGAGAAAGGAAACATGGCAAACATCAGTACGTACGATGTTTATCAATCGAACGGTGTCATTCATGTTATTGATGCCGTGGTAATGCCGGACTAGTGCATCATAGCAAAAAATATCAGTACGGCAGTATAGGACCCAACGCATTGATTTTTAGAACTGTATATCCCTGATGCATGTACACTTATTTTTGCGACGATGTAACTAGGTTTTTGTGGTTCTGTAGTTTTAGACAGGAAAAGGGCTCCGACGGGGCCTTTTTTTATTACCGTCCGCCGCTGAACCGTCGGACGTCCGTATGTGTAGGGGTTACACAACACAAAACCCCGCGGTGCCGGCACTTCCGATTGCTGTCAGGGCATGAATTTCAGGTAAATGTTCATCGATAATCGATCAATAGCTTACAATAACATACATCTTCTTAAACAAAATCCATCTGCCGCGTGCCCCGGCATGTGAATATTACCTTCACTTTGTTATTTTGCGCCCTTTAATTTAACCCATAGAGACTGGTATGATTAAGGTTGGACAGGAAAGACTGTCGTATAAAGATTTTGAAAAACTGCTCTATCGCGGCGAAAGTGTTCAATTGGAACAGGTTGCTGTTGAAAAAGTGGAAAAGAACTTTTCATTTTTGAAGACCTATTCCCAGGATAAGATCATATACGGGATCAACACGGGCCTTGGTCCCATGGCACAATATAAAATCAGTGAGGAAGATCAGCGTCAGCTGCAGTACAACCTGATCAGGAGTCATAGTTCCGGGGCAGGGCAACCTCTTTCTGAAGACCTGGCCCGGGCTACCATGCTGGCCCGGTTGAACAGCCTGATGCAGGGTTTTTCCGGTATCCACCCATCGGCGGTCACATTGCTGAAGGATCTTTTAAATGAAAATATTACCGCCTGTATCTTTGAACGGGGAGGAGTAGGAGCAAGCGGCGACCTGGTTCAGCTTGCACACCTCGCTTTAAACCTGATCGGCGAAGGTGAAGTCAGCGTTGATGGCGTGTGGAAACCGGCAAACGAAGTTTACGCCTCGAAAAAAATCAAACCTCTTGATGTGCATCTCCGCGAAGGCCTCGCGTTGATGAACGGAACATCGGCCATGACCGGTATCGGAATGGTCAATATCATCCACGCACACTACCTGATCGGTTGCTCCATCGTGTTGTCTGCGATCACCAATGAACTGATGAAGTCGTTTGACGACCACTTTTCGTTCGAACTCAACCACGTAAAACATCACCGGGGTCAGTCGAAAGTAGCGGAGGCAATGAGGGCTGTTCTTTCGGACAGTAAACTGATCCGGAAGCGACCCGATCACCTGTATCACAGAAAGATCGAAGAGGCAATCTTTACCGATAAAGTTCAGGAATATTATTCGCTGCGTTGTGTGCCGCAGATCCTGGGACCCGTGTACGACACCATCCTGGAAGTACAGAAAGTCCTGGAGGACGAGGTCAATTCGGTGAACGACAATCCGATCATCGATCACGAACGGGAGAACGTTTACCACGGGGGAAATTTCCACGGCGATTATGTGTCCCTTTCGATGGACAAGCTGAAGATCGTGATGACAAAACTCACCATGCTTTCCGAACGGCAGTTGAATTACCTGTTGAATGACAAGCTGAATCAGAAGTTATCACCGTTCATCAACCTGGGTAAGCTTGGGCTGAATTTTGGCTTGCAGGGTATGCAGTTCACGGCGACATCCACTACCGCGGAGAACCAAACGCTCTCCTTCCCTATGTATATTCACAGTATATCCAACAATAACGATAACCAGGATATTGTGAGCATGGGATGTAACGCGGCCCTGATGACACGAAAGATAATCGACAACAGTTTCGATGTGCTCGCGATTCAGACCCTGGCTCTGGCACAGGCGATCGACTACCTGAAATGCCAGTCACGGCTGTCCTCCTTCGCGCATAAATTTTACGAGGAAGTAAGAGGATTGGTCCCTCCCATAACGGAGGACAAACCCCGTTACCACGATATTCAATCGATCAGGAAATACCTGGTCGCACTTGGTTCGTCTGTCAAGATATGAAGTACGCATTGGTTACCGGAGGATCCCGTGGTATCGGCAGGGCAATTTGCCTGAAACTTGCCGAACAGGGATATCATATTCTCATCAACTTCCGAAGCAACGAAGCGGAAGCGAAGGTCACCGCCGGAATGCTGGCGGAAAAAAATGTCTCGTCGGAGCTGCTGAAGTTTGATGTGTCGGACAAAAATGAAGTCGACCGCGTGCTGGGAGGATGGATAGAACAAAATAAAGACAAAGTCATAGAGGTATTGGTTAACAATGCCGGTATCCGTGAAGATGCCCTCCTGATCTGGATGACGGATGTCCAGTGGAAAAATGTGCTGGGTTCAAGCCTGGACGCTTTTTATTATGTTACCCGTCAGGTCATCAATGGTATGCTGGGAAATAAATTCGGCCGGGTCATAAGCGTTGTTTCGTTATCCGGATTGAAAGGGATGCCCGGTCAGACGAATTATTCCGCCGCGAAGGCTGGTGTAATCGGTGCCACAAAAGCCCTTGCGCAGGAAGTCGCACGGAGAGGGGTAACGGTGAACGCGGTCGCGCCGGGCTTTATCAAAACCGACATGACTCAGGATCTGAATGAAGCGGAATTGAAACAACTTGTTCCGATGAAACGTTTCGGTGAACCGGAGGAAGTGGCGGATGCCGTGGCATTTTTCGCTTCTTCAAAGGCGTCTTATATAACCGGGGCTGTACTTTCTATAAACGGCGGCCTGTATACGTAGGGCGGTTGGGTTGATGATGCATTTCGCGATGATGGGAGATAACGGGTGCGCGGGATTTGGCGGTGAGAGGGATAATGAGAATAACTACATGAAAAGTTATATTTTTGTCAATAAGGTATGCATGCAGATGATACCAGATAGTTGATTAAGAGATGAACAGAGTAGTCATTACAGGTTTGGGAATTTACTCTTCGATAGGCAAGAGCCTGGCGGATGTCAGCAAATCGCTTTATGAAGGAAAATCGGGGATCATACTGGACCCTGCACGGAAGGAGATGGGCTACCGGTCGGGTCTTACCGGCTTTGTGGAACGTCCCATGCTGAAGGGAATCCTGGACCGGCGGGCAAGAGTGATGTTGCCAGAGCAGGGAGAGTTCGCGTATATGGCCACCACCGAAGCGCTGCTACAAGCCGGCCTGGATCAGGATTACCTGGACAAGCATGAGATTGGGATCATTTATGGTAACGACAGTTCCGCTCAGCCGGTGATAGAGGCGATCGACATTATCCGGGACAAAAAGGATACGATGATGGTGGGATCTGGAAATGTATTCCAGGTGTTGAATTCCACGGTAAACATGAACCTGGCTACCATTTTCAGGTTAAAAGGAATAAATTTTACCGTCAGCGCGGCTTGCGCGAGCGGCTCGCATTCTATCGGACTGGCGGCGATGTTCATCCGGAGCGGTATGCAGGACTGTATCATATGCGGGGGCGCCCAGGAAATCAACAAGTATTCCATGGGGAATTTTGATGCACTGGGGGCTTTTTCGATCCGGGAGAACGATCCTAAGGGCGCGTCCAGGCCATTTGATAAAAACCGCGATGGCCTTGTTCCCAGCGGCGGGGCAGCAACGGTAATCCTGGAAAGCCTGGAATCAGCCCGGAAGCGGGGAGCGACAATCCTGGGAGAGCTGATCGGCTACGGTTTCTCTTCCAATGGTGAACACATCTCCAACCCCAGTGTCCAAGGGCCGTCCCGATCCCTGCGGATGGCAATGAAAGCCTCAGGCCTGCAGGCATCTGAAATCGATTACGTAAATGCACACGCCACATCGACGCCAGCGGGCGACACAAGCGAGGCAAAAGCAATTTTTGAGGTTTTTGGTGAAGTCAATACACCGGTGAGCTCCACAAAATCCATGACAGGTCACGAGTGCTGGATGGCGGGTGCCAGTGAAATTGTCTATTCCACGCTGATGATGCAGAATTCTTTCATCGCGCCGAACATCAATTTTGAAACCCCGGATGAAGATTCTTCCCGGCTCAACATCGTCTCTCAAACAATGAATAAGAATATTGATGTATTTTTGTCGAATTCTTTCGGTTTCGGAGGAACAAATTCGACTTTGATTGTTAAAAAGTGGAGAAACAAGTGATGGAAAAAGCAAGTATCATTGAGAAAATTAATGGCTTTCTGGTGGAGGAGTTCGAGGTGGATCCCGGGAAAATACACCCGGATGCCAACCTTCGTGAAACGCTTGAACTGGATAGCCTTGATTACATTGACCTCGTCGTGGTGATCGAAAACAACTTCGGCTTTAAAGTGAAGCCGGAAGATTTTACAACCATTGACACCTTCAGGAGTTTTTACGACTATGTCATCGGACGAGTCAGCGAGAAAGTTGTGTCCTAGTCATGCCGGGCTGGCAGGGTAAATCCAAAGGAACCCCCTTAGGGTACAGAATATTCGTCTTCATCTGCAGAACGTTCGGTGTACTGCCAGCGTATTTTATTCTCCGGTTTGTTGCCTTCTATTACCTCGTTTTTTCCCGTACGTCTACCCGCCATATTTACCGCTACTTCAGGCAACGACATCACTATGGCGTACTCAAGTCATGCCTCAGTATTTACCGCAATTACTACATCTTCGGACAAACCTTGTTGGATAAGGTGGTTGTCATGGCAAACATCGAAAACAAATTTACCTACGACTTCGACGGGGAAGAGAATCTACGCGAAATCGTCAGAGGAGGTAAGGGAGGTATATTACTTAGCGGCCACGTGGGAAACTGGGAAGCAGCCGGACACCTGTTGCGCCGCCTGGATACGCGGGTTAACGTTGTGATGTATGACGGCGAACATGAACAGATAAAAGCTTACCTCGAGCAGGTTACGGGTGGCCGGAATCTGAACCTGATCCTCATCAAACCCGACATGTCGCACGTGTATGCCATGGGCGAAGCCCTTCAGAAGAACGAGTTGATCTGCCTGCACGCCGACCGTTACCTCGAGGGTAACAAGACCACGCGTCAGTTCTTCCTGGGAGAAGAAGCTCAGTTTCCGCTAGGACCGTTCCTGCTATCGGCCAGTTTTCGCGTACCTGTTTCCGTCGTTTTTGCTTTTAAGGAATCGCTTCATCATTACCACTTTTACGGAAGCGCCCTGCTGGTCAGAGGTGAAGGAGAATCAAAGACCGACTTTATGGACCGCCTGCTATCGACCTTTGTGCGGCAACTGGAGCAAAAAGTAGAGTTGTACCCGGAACAGTGGTTTAATTATTTTAACTTTTGGGGAAAATAACCAATTTTTGCGCACATAAATGCTGGCTACATCGACCGAAATACTTCAATTCATACCGCAGCGAGATCCGATTGTGATGGTTCACGAACTGCTGGAAGCCAGTGACGACCATGCGGTTACACAGTTTTCGATCGCTCAGGACAACGTCTTTGTCGCAGCCGGTCATTTTGCGGAGCCCGGATTGGTGGAAAATATCGCTCAAACCGCCGCAGTCCACGTCGGATACCAATGTTCGCTGCGCAAGATCCCCATACCGATCGGGTATATCGCGGCTATTAAAGACCTGAAGATCGCAGGTCTGCCGCCCGCCGGTGCTTCCGTGGTTACAACAGTCAGCGTCATCAACAAAGTGCTGGATATTACCGTCGTGCAGGGCAAGGTTGAGCACCAGGGAAAAATTTTATGTACCTGCGAAATGCGCATATTTGCCAAGTTACAATCCTGAAAAATCGCGTGTTTATGAAAATAAAAAACATTCTTCTTTTACTCATTTATTTGTCTCCCGCGTACTTGTTCGGCCAGACAAAAAGCGACGTATTCAAGCCTGAAGTTCCCGTAACATGGCTTGGTCTGGATTTCAGCAGTACCAAACTGATCGGTGACCGTGAGCGGTTTGGTTCCGAATCGGATGTCAGACACCTGATCGAAGCCTGGAATGAACTCATCCTGAAAGAGCCTGATAAATTCGACATTGCCAAGACGATAGACCGGAAGAAAGTGGAGAATGCCGTGGAGGTAACCAACGAGCATAACGCGGAGCTGGACGTGATGAGCATGTTTTCGGATGAAGAAAAAGATTACCTGCACATCAAACCTTCCGATGTGGCGGAAATTGTGGCAGGCTACGATTTTAAGAGCCTGAATGGTATCGGACTCATGTTTGTTGTCGAAAGTTTTAACAAACTGAATGAAGAAGGTTCAATCTGGATCACGTTCATCGACATGGGCACGAAGGAAGTGATCTTCACCGAAAGAATGGTGGCCGAACCGAAAGGTTTTGGAATGCGTAATTTCTGGGGTGGTTGTATCTATACTATTCTGACGAAGATTCAGAAGAAGGAATTCGAAATGTGGCGCAAGAAACACTATCGCCCCTGATGAATTGTTGTTCATGCAGCCGGGCTTTTGAAAGAGGATGATCGAAGTTGGGCCTGTACATTATAAACCCGAAATTGTGCTGACTCACGAGACAGAAGTTATCGTCCGATTTAATGAAGCAGATCCGCTGGGGATTGTCTGGCATGGCCATTATTTGCGTTATTTTGAAGACGGACGCGAAGCATTCGGTAAAATACATGGTATCTCATACCTCGACTGTTATCAGCACGGGCTTGCCGTTCCGGTTGTGTCCGTTCATTGTGACTATAGCAAACCCCTTCGCTACGGCGATACAGTCCTGGTGGAAACAACATTTATGAATACACCTGCAGCCAAACTCATGTTCGAATACAGGATCTATGAAGCAAGAGAAAGAACACTCGTTGCCAGGGGATCATCCGTACAGGTATTTGTCGATGCCCGAAGTTTTGAACTTCAGCTCACCCTGCCGCCATTCTTCGAAGCGTGGAAAAAGAAACAGAACCTGATCTGAAAATGGAAAAAGTGTGGATGGCTGCGAGTTCTGTTGTGTCACCGCTGGGTGTCTCCACGTCCGAAAATTACCATAACATCACGGAAGGAAAATCGGGTATTTCTCTCATCCATGACAGCCGCCTGAGCCCGGTGCCCTTTTATGGTGCCGGGATGACGAGTGGACAAGTGGAGGAAAATGATCTTACAAGGTTTGAATTTTTTTGCGTGCAGGCGATCCGTGATGTACTTACGGGTCTCAGTCTTCCCGTTGACCGCACCGTTTTTGTCCTGTCGACCACAAAAGGAAACATTTCCTTTCTTGAAGAAGGCCGGCCCGATCATCCAAGGATCTATTTACACAACCTGGCTGAATTTCTCGCCGGGAAATTTGATTTTAAAAAACACATGGTTGTCTCCAATGCCTGCATTTCCGGGGTGATGGCATTGCTCGTCGGAAAACGAATGATCGGCGCAGGCCGGTATGATCATGCCCTGATACTCGGCGCGGATGTCCTCAGCCGGTTCATCGTATCCGGGTTCCAAAGCCTTCAGGCACTCAGCGATGAACCCTGCCGGCCGTTTGATGCCCATCGTAAAGGTATTAATCTCGGGGAGTGCGCTGCGGCGATTTTGCTGACGTCAAAGCCGGAAAAACTGGGAGTGACGCCCAGGGTATGTATTACCGGCGGAGGGTTTTCCAACGATGCCAACCACATATCCGGACCTTCGCGCACAGGCGAAGAGTTGGCCTCGGCGATTCAACAGGCTCTGGATGAATCCGGGATTTCAAAAAACGACATCGATATCGTCTCGGCCCACGGAACGGCGACACGCTACAACGATGAGATGGAAGCAAAAGCGTTCGGGTTGATGAACTTCGAAAGAAAACCTATTAACAGCCTGAAAGGATATTTCGGTCACACCCTCGGCGCAGCCGGCGTAGCGGAGGTTGCCATTAACGCGGAGGCCCTTATACGAGGTGAGCTGATACCTTCGAAGGGATTTGATACGCTGGGCGTGCCGCAGGATCTGAATATCATCAGGAATCTCGAAAATAAACCGTTGAAGACGTGTCTTAAGACCGCCTCAGGCTTCGGCGGATGTAATGCGGCGATTATTTTACAAATGGAAACCAATTTTTGAAACATGAATTTTTTTGAAAAGGAAAAACTTTCAGCCATTAAAGCAAAGGAAGAGGCTCAGTGGATCACGTTTGGTCCGTTCGTTTTTCAGGCAACCCGGGTCCTCAGGAATACCGGTATACTGGCTACGGTGGATGCCCATAAGGACGGGATCAGCCTGGAAGAAATAACGGCTAAAGTAAATCTGCCACCCTACGGCGTCCGGGTGCTGGTAGAAGCTGCGTTGGGCATCGGGCTGATGACATTAAATGACGGACTTTATAAGATCACTAAAACAGCATACTTCATCCTTCACGACGATCTCACCAAAGTGAACATGGACTTTACCCATGATGTATGCTACCAGGGGATGTTCTTTCTCGACGAGAGCATCAAAAAAGGTAAACCGGAAGGTCTTAAGGTCTTTGGCGATTGGCCGACGATCTATGAAGCGTTGACATCCAGCCTTCCCGAAAAGGTGAAGGAAAGCTGGTTCGGCTTCGACCATTTTTATTCCGACTATGCATTCCCGGAAGTACTGCCTCACGTCTATAAACACAAACCACGGACCTTACTCGATATCGGCGGGAACACGGGTAAATGGTCGATGCAGAGTTTCGAATTCGATCCGGATGTGAAGATCACGATCATGGATCTTCCGGGTCATGTCGATACCGCCAGGGAACAGATTGAAAAGAAAGGTTTTGGAGACCGGATATCCTTTCATCCTTGCAACCTGCTGGATGAAACACAGGCGTTCCCCAGGGGTTTCGATGCGATCTGGATGAGCCAGTTCCTGGATTGTTTTTCCGAAGAGCAGATCGTTTCCATCCTGAAACGATGCAAGCAGGCACTCGCTTCTGACGGAAGCGTTTACATTCTCGAAACTTTCTGGGATCGACAACGGTTCGAAGCGTCTGCGTTTTCACTTCAGCAAACATCCTTGTATTTCACGGCTATGGCCAATGGAAACAGTCAGATGTACGATTCCAAAATATTCATACGCTGCGTCGAAAATGCCGGATTGAAAGTGATTGAGCAAATGGACTATATTGGCGTTAGCCATACGTTGCTGGTTTGTAAACCGGCTTGAAGGATGGCATTGAACCACGTTCGGAACTAAGCATTTGCAACATAAAAATGAATGAGATAATTGATGTTTTGGTAATCGGTGCGGGACCTGCAGGTTCTATTGCTGCCGCGATGATTCATAAGTTTGGCTTTACGGTAAGGGTCGTGGAGCGCGAAAAGTTTCCGCGATTTGTGATCGGCGAAAGCCTGCTTCCGCGGTGTATGGAAGTGCTCGAAGACGCCGGACTGATTGACGCTATCCGGGAAAGAAAGTTCCAGGAGAAATTCGGCGCGAAATTCATGAAGGACGACAACGTCTCGGATTTTAATTTTTCAGAACAATTCTCAACAGGGTGGACCTGGACCTGGCAGGTTCAGCGCGCCGACTTCGATCTGACACTGATCACGGAAGTTCAGCGCAAGGGTGTTCGGGTCGATTTCGAAACAACGGTTACAGCGATCGATTTTTTTGAAGACGAAAGTTCGGTTACGACAGCACAGCAGAAAGACGGTACGCTGGAGAAAATACACGCGCGCTTTATCGTCGATGCAAGCGGATATGGTCGCGTGATCCCCCGGCTGTTTAACCTTGACAAACCTTCCAGCCTTGATCCGCGCAAGTCGATCTTCGCCCATGTGAACGATGTCCACAGGAACAACCATGACGAACCGAACCGGATCATTGCCGTGATGTACGCTCCACAGGTTTGGACGTGGATCATTCCTTTCTCATCGGGTGTCACCTCCCTGGGTTTTGTGGGTGGATATGATTTCTTTGACGGTATCGAAGGCGACCTGTCTCAAAAATTCAAAACGTGTATCGAGGGAAATGAATACCTTAAGAAACGATTCGGCGATGTAAGCTGGGTCTTCGAGCCCCGTAAGCTGGAAGCCTGGTCGGCGACCACCGACAAATTTTATGGTCACGGATTCGTGCTCACGGGAAACGTAACCGAGTTCCTCGACCCGATATTCTCTTCCGGTGTTATGTTCGCCGCGGTGTCAAGCCATCTCGCGAGTAAGCTGGTCATCGAAAAACTAAAAGGCAATACGGTCGACTGGGACAACGACTATACGAATTTTATAAGACAGGGTGTGGACACGTTCCGTACGTTTGTAACCGCATGGTACGACGGTACACTGGAAAAAATATTCTTCTCCAAAGATCCCGATCCCCTGGTAAAACGACAAATATGTTCCGTTCTTGCCGGTTATGTATGGGATCAGAAAAACCCTTTCGTGCGTGCCCATGAAAAGGCCCTGAAAGGCCTTGTGAAACTGATCCGGGTACGGGAGCAATAACGCGGACCATTACAAATGGCTTACATCACGGGATATTGTCATATCAGGAACTTCGTATTGGCGCGACAGGGAGACATCGCATTTGCGGGTAGCCCGGGTGACCTTGACGGTTTCCTGGACAATGCACTCGGTTTCCTCGCCATATCCTATCCGAAATTTTATAAAATGGATCGCTTGTCCAAACTGGGATTCCTGGCGGCGGAGGTGCTGGCTAAACAAGCTGACCTGCAGACGCGCTTTGCCCCGGATCGCGTCGCTGTCATATTAAGTAACGCTCATAGCAGCCTGGATACCGATGTAAGATATTTTGAATCCACCAAAACAATGGCCAGTCCGGCGTTGTTTGTTTATACATTATCCAACATCGTGACGGGTGAGATTTGTATCCGGCAGGGCATTAAGGGAGAGAATGCATTTTTTGTGACACCTGCCTTTGATGCCGTCCAGCTTCGCGAATATGTGGAAATAGTGATGCGACAGGATAAAACACAGGCATGCCTGGCCGGTTGGGTAGATGTAATGGGTGAGCAACACGATGTTTTCCTATATTTGGTGGAAAAAACAAACAGTAATAACAAAGGGCTGGAACATTCAGCACAACAACTTCAAACACTTTACGAGGTAAACTATGGAACAGTTGATGGCAGATCTTAAAATACAGATCATTGAGGCGTTGAATCTGAAACATCTGAAGCCGGAGGATATCGGGGATGAACAGCCGTTGTTTGTGGAAGGCCTTGGTCTGGATTCCATCGATGCACTGGAGCTGATCGTACTGCTGCAACAGAGCTATAACATCAAAATGGCTAACCCGCAGGATGGACCGCAGATATTCAAGTCGGTGAAATCCATTGCCGAATACATCAAAGCAAACCAAACAGCTTAATATTTTGAAAGGCCGTGTTCATGTAGCCGGTACAGGGGTCATTTCCGCCATCGGGAATTCGGTGGAGGAAACGTTTGATTCGTTTCGGAATGAGTCATCGGGTATAGGAAAGGTCACGTTATTTGAATCCGTTTATCAGGATACCCTCCCGGTAGGCGAGGTGAAGATGAGCAATGAAGAGCTCTCCCGGAAACTGAAGGTCAACCCCCTGGCACGGACAGCCCTGCTCGGCATTCACGCTGCTCGCGAGGCCGTCGGGAATTCGGGTATCGACTTGAAAAAATGGAGGACCGGACTTATTTCAGCCACCACGGTAGGGGGTATGGATAGAACCGAACACTTCTTTGCCGATTTCCTCTCCGACCATGGGAAAGGAAAACTCCGCGACGTGGTACACCATGAGTGCGGAAGTACCACGGAGCTGATCGCAGACGACCTTGAAATCAACGGGTTTATTTCCACGATCAACACCGCCTGCTCCTCTTCAGTGAATGCTATTGCACTCGGCGCCCGCCTGATCATGCATAATGTTCTCGACGTCGTTGTCGCAGGAGGGACGGATGCACTCTCCCGGTTTACATTAAATGGATTCAACAGCCTGATGATCCTGGATAGCAATCCATGCAGACCGTTCGATGCGTCGCGCAGCGGCCTCAACCTGGGAGAAGGTGCCGGTTTTGTTGTGCTCATTTCCGATCGCGTCAAAAGAGAACACAAGTCGGACTCGGCTGCCTACATCAGTGGTTTTGCCAATACGAACGATGCCTTTCACCAGACGGCATCCTCTCCGGATGGCAGGGGATCTTTCGGAGCCATGCAAAAAACACTTGAGATGGGAGCCTTAAGCCCGCAAGATATAGACTACATAAACCTGCACGGAACGGGGACCCTGAACAACGATCTTTCGGAAGGTACGGCTGTGTCCCGGTTGTTCGGCGCGCGACCGCCGCGAATGAGTTCGACCAAGGCTTTTACGGGCCACACACTGGGAGCGAGTGGGGGAATTGAGGCCGTCTTTTCCGTCATGGCTATTCAGCAGCAATGCGTTTTTCCAAACCTCCGTTTCAGCAATCCCATTCCTGAGATCGGGATCATCCCCCAGCGTACATTCGAGTCGGGAATAAAAGTAAACCATGTTATGAGCAACTCATTTGGATTTGGCGGTAATTGTTCGTCCATTATTTTTTCAAAAGAATGATGTGGTTAAGCGTTTATACCCCTACCTTATTGCTGACTGAAACCGGGAGGACTGGAATACTTCCGTACAAACTACTGTTGGAATCTCTAATCACATAAATCCGGCATGTCCATCTACATCACAGGCATGGGAAATATCTCGCCACAGAATACCGGCAGGGATGAGCCGTTGCTCAGTCAGCCCGGCGATTATAGCGGCGATAAATTGTGTTGCGTTGAACCCGACTACACACAATTCGTAGACATCCGGCAGCTTCGACGCATGAGCCGGGTCATCAAAATGGGCGTCGCGGCGGGAATGATGGCCCTGAAGGAAGCGAACATCAGCGTACCTAACGGGATCATTACAGGTACAAGCCTGGGATGCCTGGAAGATACCGGGATATTCCTCACCAAGATGTTCGAGAACAGGGAACATGCACTCAACCCGACACCGTTTATACAGTCGACACACAATACGATCGGATCGCAGATCGCACTGTTGCTCCAGTGTCAGGGTTATAATCAGACCTATTCACAACGGGCGTTTTCATTTGAGAACGCATTGACCGATGCCCTGATGGAGTTAAGAGAAAATCCCAGGCAATCTTTGCTCGTCGGTGGTGTCGATGAAATAACCGAAGTAAGTCACGCTATTCAGAGGCGCTTCGGAATATTCAGATCACGTTCCGATCACAGTCTGGGTCTGTTCGGCAGCGAGGCCGACGGAACATTGAATGGAGAAGGCGCCTCCTATTTTGTATTGACAGGCGAGGGGGGTGAGAGAAGCGGCGTTGTACTGGATGCCGTTGCGACCCTGTACATGCCAAAAAGGAAAGGCCTGATCGACGGTGTATTGTCGTTTCTTAAGTCTGCCTCTTTAACAGCCAACGATATCGACCTCGTCCTGGTCGGGAGATCCGGCGATCGTTTATTGGACGAGGATACCCAATCCATTATGGACCACGTATTCCCGGGAAATAATACAGGTCTCTTCAAGCACCTTTGCGGCGAGTTTCCAACAGCAACCGCGTTTGCGTTATGGCTGGGAGCACGTATCATTCAGGATCAGAAAATTCCCGAAGTTGTTTCACCCACCCGGCATCAGGGTTCGATCCGCCATATTCTGATTTATAATCCATATTTTGGCAAGTACCATTCGCTGATCCTGCTTCGTCATGCTGAAGTTCAGACCCGTTAACATTGTTTTTGCCGCCACCCTGGCGCTTACTCTCCTCCTGGATCAGTTCCGGGACGTTTCGCCCTGGCTCTATGCGGCCATTGGAATAGCCTATCTTGGCGTCCAGGCCTATGGTAGCTCTGTTCTATCGGCCCAATTTTTCCTGCCCGTGATGTTCAAGGGTGAGAACAACTCAAAAAAAATCGCACTTACCTTTGACGATGGACCTATATCCGGCAAAACCGAACAGATTCTTCAGATCCTGGAAACCTACGATGTACCGGCAACTTTTTTTTGTATCGGAAACCGCGTGGCTGAAAATCCCGGGCTGACCAGACGCATATTTGATGAGGGACATCTGATCGGTAATCACAGCTTCTGGCACAAGGCAACCTTTGACCTTCAGGTGGCTGCCGCAATCTCAAAGGAATTGTCCGACACTGATGAAACGATCTGCGGGGTCATCGGAGTTAAACCGAAATTCTTCAGGCCGCCGTACGGCGTGACCAACCCGATGGTTGCGGCCGCCGTGCGGAGAGGAGGTTATACAACGATCGGATGGAGTATCCGTTCATTTGATACCGTGATCCGGGATGGAACGGCATTGTTCAACCGGATTACAGGTCCGCTGAAAGGCGGGGATGTCATCCTGCTTCACGACTATAGCGACACAACGCTGCAAATACTGCCCGCGCTGCTGGAGCATATCAAAAAGGTTGGATTAAAAATTGTACGGTTAGACGAGTTGCTGAATGAGAAAGCGTATGTATAGAAGTCAGGAATCACACCCCCGGAAGTATCGATGGATCGTTGCCGTATGTTTTCTGCTTTTCCCTATGCTGACGTTTGCCCAGTACGAGGGTTATAAATCCGTTGCCGATATAACTTCCTTTAAGAAGGAGTTCCAGCGAGAGTCCGCGGAAGTCCTGTCGATCCAGAGTTCTTTTACGCAGGAGAAGGTATTGACAGCGCTGACGGAAAAGATCACTTCGTCGGGAAAGTTCTGGTTCAAGCGGAGTAATAAGGTGCGGATCGAGTACGTAAAACCATTCACCTACCTCATGGTGATGAATGGCGACAAGATGATGGTCAGGGATAACCAAAAAGAAAACCGCGTCAACGTAAAATCAAATAAGCTCTTTCAGCAGGTCAACCGCATCATGATCGATTGTGTTCAGGGTACAATCCTTGATAGCAAGGATTTTACGACCAGGGTGTTTGAAAACGACGGAACATACCTCCTGGAGATGACCCCGGTTTCTAAATTGCTGCGGGAATTTTTTCAGACTATTGTGCTCAAGGTTGATAAAAAAGATTATTCGGTAAACCTTATCGAGATGAACGAACCTTCCGGGGATACAACCAGTATTTTATTCACGGACAAAAAATTAAACACACAGATTTCAGATGCGGTGTTTACTCTTTAGTTCATTTTTAGCGGGGCTGATGAGTTGTGCTTCCGATTACCGGAACCTGCAGGTCTCCCCACCGGATCATGGATGCGCGGAGAAAACAGTACCCCGGCAATTGGTTACATCCTGGTACAATGCAAGTGTGGATGTCATGGGCCGGCACCTGAGCGGTCTGCTGCTGGTTAAAAACATGCCCGATAGTTCGCAACGGGTGGTGTTCACAAACGAGGCCGGAATCACTTTTTTTGACTTCGGTTTTTCCCGGCAGGGTGACTTTAAAGTCTATAACGTTATCGCCCAGTTAAATAAAAAACCTGTTATTCAGACGTTGCGGAAAGACTTCGAATTGGTGCTTGGCGTACCCTTCCGTAAAGGATACTATAATCGTTACGTTTTCGGGGATGAAATATATTTTGGGGTTAAGCAAAAAAAAGAAACAGCCTATTTCATTACCAATAAAGATTGTGCTTCTTTACACAGGTTGGAGTGGGGTTCAGCGCGCAAACGGAAAGTTTCCGTGCAATTTCCGGGAACGGGTTATCCAGACCCGGATCAGATTGAACTTCTGCATTTCACCTTTAACATGCAGATTAAATTGTCACGTATTCACAAAGAATGATTCTGCTCAACGATTTTTACACTTTAGTACAGCATGAACCTTCCCTGGGTTCCGTTAAGGCTAAGATATCCATTAACAGAAATCATAAGATCCTGGAGGGTCACTTTCCCGGATTACCTATTGTTCCGGGCGTTTGTATGATGCAGATCATCCGCGAGATCATGGAAGTTACGACAAACAAGTCGTTGAGTCTTACCGGTGCGGATAACATGAAATTCCTTTCCGTCATAAACCCCGACCAGAACACGGAAGTGGATGTTGCGATCAGCTATATCGAAAATGATCCGCAGATCGTCGTTAATGCTACGTTGTTTGCGGGAACAGTAACATTTTTTAAATTGAAGGCCACGCTGAAAATTTCCTGATGGAACCTTCGCAAATCCAAGAATTGTTCAGGCAGAGGAAAGTTTGTGTGCTGATCCCAACGTACAACAACGAACAAACCCTGGAGATGGTCGTGTCCGGTGTATTGGAATATACCGGGCAGGTAATTGTTGTAAACGACGGATCGACCGATACCACCCCAGGCATCCTCGAAAAATTCCCCACGGTTACCCTCGTAAGTTACCCCGTCAACCGCGGAAAGGGTTTTGCATTGCAGCAGGGATTTAAAAAAGCCGTGGAGATGGGCTATGATTACGCCATTACGATCGATTCGGACGGACAGCACTTCCCCGCCGACTTGCATAAATTCCTGACCCGCCTCGACACGTTTCCCGCCGCGATCATCATGGGCGCCAGGAATATGGAGCAATCGGGTATTCCCGGTAAAAGCAGCTTCGGGCATAAATTCTCAAATTTCTGGTTCTGGGTGGAGACAGGTGTTAAACTGCCTGACACACAAAGCGGCTACCGCCTGTACCCGGTCAGGCTATTGAAAGACATCCGGTTCGTGACGAAAAAATTTGAATTTGAAATTGAAGTGCTTGTTCGTGCGTCGTGGCGCGGAATTGCGTTGACACATGTTCCGGTGAAGGTGTTTTACGCGGAAAAAGGAAAACGTGTCTCCCACTTCAGACCGTTTAAGGACTTTACACGGATCAGTATCCTCAACACCGTTCTGGTGACCATCGCCCTTCTCTACATCAAACCCCGCGACCTGTTCAGAAGCCTTAAAAAAAAAACTTCAGGGACATCCTGCGGGAACAGCTCTTTGATAAAGGCGAATCAGATGCCTTAAAGGCGGCTTCCGTTGCTGTCGGAATTTTTATGGGCATCGTTCCGCTCTGGGGATTTCAACTTGCTATCGCGATAACGCTTTCCTTTGTTCTCCGGCTGAACAAGGCGCTGGTCATCGTTGCCGCCAATATCAGCATACCCCCGATGATCCCCCTGATCCTGTACCTCAGCCACTATACAGGGCGACTATGGATGGGCGAAAACGCGCAGTACATCTCGTTCAGCAGGCAGATCACCTTCGAAGTGGTTCAAAATAACATCGTCCAGTATGCCCTGGGTGCTTCGACACTCGCCCTTGTCGCGGCACTGTGCTTCGGCGGGATTACTTATATTGGACTGAAACTATTCAGGCGTCTGAAAAGCTGAACATGGCCGGAATCTTTTTAAATATCTATGATTTTTTTCATCGCCGGAAAACAGCCTTCCGTGTGACGTTCATTTCTGTCCTGGCCGTTGTTACCCTGGGCGCTTCACGAATTACCCTGGAAGAAGATATCACCCGGTTTTTTCCCGACGATCCCCGTGTTGAAAAACTGAATTATGTATTTCAACATTCAAAGTTTGTGGAACGGATGGTCGTCATGATCTCTGTCAGGGACAGTTCATCACAGGTTCAGCCTGACAGCCTGATAGCCATCTCGGAGGAAATGGTTGCGCGGATCGGCGCGGAACTGCAACCCTATGTGCAAAAGATCACAAGCCGGGTAGACGACGAAAAGATCCTCGACGTATTTGCGGCGGTGCACGACTACCTCCCGGTCTTCCTGACGGATAACGACTACACGAAACTCGACTCGCTGACAAGACCTGGGAACGTAAGGCAAATACTGGAAGAAAGCTACAGGCAACTGGTATCACCCTCCGGTTTCGCGTTCAAAAAAATCATTGTAAAAGATCCGTTGGGTTTCTCTTTCCTCGCCCTGAAAAAACTGCAGCAACTCCAGTACGACGAAAATTTTGAATTATACGACAACTACATCGTCACACGGGATCACAGGCACCTGATTTTTTTTATACAGCCGACGTTTCCTCCCAGTGAAACAGGAAACAACTCGGTTTTTATTTCAGGACTGAATGCGATCGTCGATGAGGTCAACTCCAAACACCCGGAGTGGCTTGCATCCTATTTCGGAGCGTCGGCAGTGGCTGTCGGGAATGCGAAACAACTAAGGAGCGATACAATATTAACCGTCAGCCTGATGGTGGTTCTGCTGGCTATCCTGCTTACGGGATTTTTCAAGAAAAAACGTGTCCTGTTTCTCATTCTCCTCCCGGTGATCTTCGGCGGATTATTTTCATTGTGCGCCATCTATCTGATCAAAGGATCGATTTCTATTCTTGCTATTGCGGCGGGATCCGTTATCCTTGGAATCGCGGTCAATTATTCCCTGCACTTCCTCGCGCACGTAAAACATGTGCATGACATCAGGCTTGTTATCAAAGACCTTGTCGGACCGATGACCCTGGGAAGTTGTACAACCGTGCTCGCCTTTTTTTGTCTTCAGTTCGCGAACGCCGCCGTGCTGCGTGATGTTGGCCTGTTTGCAGGTTTCAGCCTGATCGGCGCAGCGCTTTGTTCCCTGATCTTTCTGCCCCATTTCCTGTCCGGTGAATTATTCGCCCGGGAAGGAGTACGGAAGAATTGGGTCGAACACATATCCTTCTCCAATCTCGGGTCGTCGAAGCCGTTATTGTGGACCATCCTGCTGGCGACTCCAGTCTTCTTTTATTTTGCGCGCCAGGTAAATTTCAACAGCGACATGAGCAGGCTGAACTTTATGACGCCATCCACCCGCCTGTCGCAGGAGCGGCTTGAGACTTTGAATAAATCGTCACTGACCGCGGTTTATGTTGTATCGAGCGGCGAGAACCTGGATGCATCGCTGCGAAAGAACGAGCAGGTGGTACCCGTGCTCGACAGGATGAAACGCAGCGGGGAGATTAATAAATACGTCTCGGTTTCTACATTCCTGATTTCCGACTCGCTGCAACGATCGAGGATCGATAAATGGAATACGTTCTGGACACACGAACGAAGAACGCAGTTCCTCGCCGCAGTTCGGAAAGAAGGAGCGGCGTTGAAATTTTCCCAGCAGGTGCTGGACAACGTGGAGGAACTGGTGACCAAAACGTACACAACAGCCGGTAACAATTCCATGAAGACGATCCGGTCCGCTTTTTTTGATGACTATATTATCGAAAGGGATAACACATCAACGGTCATCACACTGGTTAATGTTCATCCCGATGGAAAGGCCGCTCTTTATAAACAGCTGGAACACTCGCCGGTACATTCATTCGACCGGCAAATGCTCACCAATCTTTTCGTGGAGTACGTGAACGCGGACTTTAATTTTATCGTGACGTTTACCGCAATATTGGTATTTGTCGCCCTCTTCATCTCGTACGGCAGGATCGAACTTACACTGATCACTTTTTTCCCCATGTTTATCACCTGGATATGGATCCTGGGGATCATGGCCTTATTGGGTATCGAGTTCAATATCGTTAACGTGATGGTCTCAACTTTTATTTTCGGGTTGGGTGATGACTACAGCATCTTCATCATGGACGGCCTGCAGGAAGAATACAGGGCGGGAAAAAAGAACCTTCCCTCAATACGAACGTCCATTTTTCTTTCCGCCGCTACGACGATCGCGGGCCTGGGTGTGTTGATCTTTGCGAAACATCCGGCGTTACGTTCGATCGCCTCCATCTCCATTATCGGCATCGTTTGTGTTTTTGTGATGTCCCAGACGATCGAACCGTTCTTATTCCGCCTGCTGATAACAAACCGGACACGCAGGGGTTTTACACCCATGACGTGGGTGGGTATGCTGCGCACGGCATTCACATACACGTTTTTTGTCGTCGGCGCTGTTATCATGACTCTGCTGGGACTGTTGTTCAGGATAATACCCTTTGGAAGACAAACGGTAAGGCTCTTTTATCATACGTTGCTAAGCTGGATCACCCGGACGTTGATCTACCTGGAGCCCAATGTACGGAAGAAGATCATCGGAAGGTCGCCGGAAACATTCTCCCGCGCAAGTATCCTGATTGCCAATCATACATCCTTTCTCGATATACTGCTCACGACCATGCTTCACCCTAAACTTATTCTGCTGACGAATAAATGGGTTTGGAATTCGCCGGTCTTTGGGGGTGTTGTACGCCTGGCCGATTATTATCCCGTCTCCGAAGGTGCGGAAGGTGGTGTGGAACGTTTACAGGACAGGATCAGGGAAGGCTATTCCGTTGTTGTGTTCCCCGAAGGTAAAAGGTCTGAAGACGGGAAACTGAAACGTTTCCACAAAGGTGCGTTTTACCTTGCCGAAGAATTAAAGATGCCGCTCCAGCCTTTGATCATCCACGGTGCGGCGGACGGAATACCCAAGGGAAGTTTTTACCTGAACGAGGGTCAGCTGACGCTTAAATTCCTGCCGCCCATCGAGGCGGACGACCCGTCATTCGGTACAACCTACGCCGAACGGACAAAGAACGTCAGTAAATATTTCAGGGAGCAATACGCGCTGCTGGCGCGTGAGACGGAGACCCCCGAGTACTTCTCTTACCGCCTGATCACAAATTATCTTTATAAAGGTCCGGTACTGGAGTGGTATCTCCGCGTGAAGATCCGGCTGGAAAAGAACTATGAAAAGTTCCACAATTTAATCCCGCTGGAAGGTTCCGTCCTGGACCTCGGCTGCGGCTATGGCTTTTTATGTTACATGCTGCAGTTTTTGTCGGACAAGCGTCTGATCACTGGCGTTGATTACGACGAAGATAAGATTGAGACAGCCCGTCATGGCTATCTTAAGACCGAACGGCTGCAGTTTTATCATGCCGACGTCACGGAATTCCGGCTTCAGCAGTATGATACGATCATTATCAGCGACGTACTCCATTACCTGAATACCGGAGCGCAGGATAACCTGCTGAGAAATTGTATGGAGGCCCTGCTGCCGGGGGGCAGGTTGATCGTCCGCGACGGTAATGCCGACTTGAAGGAACGCCATCAGGGTACGCGGCTGACGGAATTTTTCTCCGTTAAAGTCTTGAAGTTCAACAAGTCGGTCAACGCTCTGAATTTTGTCTCCGGCAACAGGATCAGGGAAACGGCTGCTGCGATGGGATTCGCGGTGGAAACGATCGATGATGCTAAATTTACATCTAATGTTATTTTTGTGGTCCGCAAAAAAGTTTAACAAAATTACCGGGATACCGGTTAGGTAGGGCAGAAGTTAATATCGATCAGGAATGTCAGAAAAACAGGAGTATGATGTTGTAATCATCGGCAGTGGTTTGGGAGGACTTGCTTGCGGAACCATCCTGGCAAAGGAAGGATTCAGGGTTTGCCTGCTGGAGAAGAACAAGCAAATCGGAGGAATGCTCCAGATTTTTGTTCGCGACAAGGTTATTTTCGACACAGGTGTCCATTACGTAGGTGGTCTCGACAAGGGGCAGAACCTGTACCAGTTTTTTACTTACCTGGGTATAATGGATAAGATCAAGATCCGCCGCATGGATATGGATTTTGTGGACGGGCTTATCTTCAAGGACGACCCCACGATTTACCGGTATGCTCAGGGTTATGATAATTTCATCCGGGTAATGCTGTCCTACTTCCCGGAAGAAGAGATTGCGATACGGGCTTTTTGTGATAAGATCAGGCGTATCTGCAAGCAATTTCCCCTGTATAATCTGCAAGCCGGAAACTACTCCGATACCGAAGGCGCCTATAATACCGATACACAGGCTTATCTTGAAACGCTGACGACGAACCGAAAGCTGATCTGTGTGTTGGCCGGTACCAACCTGCTGTACGCGGGTCAGCCGGATAAAACGCCGTTATTCGTTCACGCGCTGATTGTAAACCACTACATCGAAAGCTCCTGGAAATTTGTCGATGGAGGCTCCCAGATCGCGCGGTTCCTGGCAAGAGAGATTACCTCCAGGGGAGGGGTGATCAAAAAACGCGTGAACATCGTAAAATTGAAGGAAGAGGGTGGGCAGGTTGTCTACGCGGAGGAAGAGAACGGAACACGGTACTATGCCAGGACGTTTATTTCAAATATTCATCCTGCCAAGACCCTGGATATCACCGAGAGCGATATGTTCAGACGCGCATACCGCTCCCGCCTGAAAAACCTGGATAGCACAGTCTCCGTTTTTTATGCGAATGTCGTTTTAAAGAAGGACACCTTTAAGTACCTGAACAGCAACATCTATTGTTTCGCGGAAGAAGATCCATGGTGTGCTCTCCAGTACACGGAGGAAAACTGGCCGCAGGGTATTGCCATTTTTTATGTTGCATCGTCAACGATAAGCGAATATGCAGAGGGTATTACGGTCATGTCCTACATGCGGATCGACGAAGTCGAAAAATGGCGCGAAACGTTTAATACGGTATCCCATGAAAACGAACGGGGAAAGGAATACGAGGAATTTAAAGAAATGAAAGCGCAACGGCTGTTTGATGCCGTTGAAAAAAAATTCCCCGGGTTCCGGGACTGTATCCAGTCTTATACGACGGCAACACCCCTTACAGCCCGCGATTACATCGGAACGGATGACGGATCATTGTATGGGTTTGCCAAAGATTACCGCGAGCCGATGAAAACGTTCATCTCGCCGCGCACAAAAATTCCCAATTTGTTGTTAACGGGTCAGAACATCAATATGCATGGTGTACTGGGCGTCACGATCAGCGCTGTTGTTACCTGCAGCCAGATTTTAGGTATGGATTACCTTGTGGAAAAAATCAGGAATGCTTAAGAGAATTTTGAAAATAACGGGCTGGTTTCTCGGCATAGTGGCGATGCTTGTAATAGCGTTGCTTGTCTATGTCCGGATCGTCGCCAGGACAGAACCTCCCATCCCCTCGTCCCTGGCAGCCCTGGATCAACGCGTCTTGCAACCTGACTCCGGCTTTTTTACACTTGGAAAAAACTGGTTCCGGCGCAGTGAAAGCGGATTGTACGAACTATACGTCGAAGGCGAGCCATTTGAACGTGGTGTGGCTAACGGAATGCTTACGCGTGATCTGGTTCACTACCAGGAAGAGGTGTTTACCGAACAGATCCGGCGCCTGGTGCCGAACGGATTTTACCTCGGTATCCTGAAAAATTTTGTCGGATGGTTCAATCGCGACCTTACAACGTATGTAACTGACGAATATCAACTCGAGATCTTCGGTGTGTCGCAGTCGGCTTCTCATGAATTCGACGATATCGCATCCCCATACCAACGTATCCTGAACTACCATGCCGCGCATGATATCGGTCACGCCCTGCAGAACATGTCTCTTGTCGGATGTACATCCTTTGCTACATGGGGAGACCGGTCTGCCGACAGCACGCTGACCGTGGGGCGTAATTTTGATTTTTATGTCGGAGATGATTTCGCAAGAGATAAGATCATTGCCTTTTACAAACCATCGCAAGGGTACAGGTTTATGATGGTGACCTTCGGCGGGATGACCGGGGTACTCTCGGGTATGAACGACCAGGGATTAACCGTAACCATCAACGCTGCAAAATCGGATATACCGGCGGGCTCAGCCACACCGGTGTCGCTCGTAGCCCGTGAGATCCTTCAATACGCTTCGACTATCAAAGAAGCCTATGCCATTGCCGAAAAACGCAAGATGTTCGTGGCTGAATCATTTTTGATCGGATCTTCAAAAGATAACAAAGCATCCATCATCGAAAAAACACCGGATGGAATTGACCTTGTGGAAGGAAAGGACAATGTAATCATCAGCACCAATCATTTTCAGGGAGCTATTCTTGGAAACACGGAACTGAACCGCGAGCACCTGAGGACGAGCGCATCGCCCTATCGTTATGAACGAGTAGCCCAATTACTGGATCGCCACGAGAAGCACTCCGTTTCGACAACTGCGGCGACCCTGCGCAACCAGCTTGGCCTTGACGACAAAGACATCGGCCTCGGCAACGAAAAAGCGATCAACCAGCTGGTCGCGCACCATGGGATAATCTTCCAACCCGAAAAAGGACTCGTATGGATTTCCACAACGCCATGGCAACTGGGAAAATTCGTATGTTATGACCTGAACAAGGTATTCGCTCACATACCCTCCGCCAACGAAGAAATTTATGAAGCCGGTCTCACCATACCCGCAGACTCATTCCTGTTGACGCCCGCATATCGCGATTACCTGAAATTCAGTCCGTACCGGTTTCCGTTTAACCCGAGGTCCGGTCTTGAACCCGATAGTATCGTCAGGTGGAATCCGGAATCGTATCACGCATACATGCTCGCGGGAGATTATTATTTCAACGGTAAGCAGTGGGCCAGCGCCATACCCATGTACGAAGCGGGATTAACAAAGGAAGTTGCAACCGTTCAGGAAAAGGAATACATGGAAAAGAATCTGAGGACATGTAAAGAAAATCTGCCATGATACTGGGTCTTGGCATTGATATGATCGAAGTGCGCCGGGTGCTCGAAAAGATCGAGGGAAACAGCGCGTTCAGGGAAAAGATCTTTTCCGAAGGGGAGATTGTGTTTTGTGAGTCGAAGGCAAACAAGGGAGAGAACTATGCGGCTCGGTTTGCGGCCAAGGAGGCATTCCTGAAAGCGACAGGCCAGGGACTCGCTCTCGGTTTTGAGCTGCGTGACATCGAAGTCGTGAATGACGGGCAGGGCAAACCATCGTTGCAACTTCATGGAAATTTTAAGGCAAAAGCGATTCAGAATAACTGGAATCAAATACATTTGTCTGTATCGCACCTGCAGGATATCGCGTGTGCGGTAGTTATTATTGAACAATGAAATATACACCCGGCATCGAATTACAGTCAGAGGAAGAAATCAGGCGATTCCAGCTTGAGAAAGTTAAGGACCTGGTGTTATACCTGAATGCCTACTCGCCCTATTATAAAAAGTTATTCGAAACGGCCCGGGCGGATATCCGGGGATTCAGCCGTCTCGAAGATCTCTCCGCGATTCCAACCACTACAAAAGACGACTTCCACAGGCACAACTGGGATTTTCTCTGCGTACCCCGTCATAAGATCGTTGAATACACCAGCACGTCCGGCACGTTGGGAAGTCCGGTAACCATTGCGTTGACGGAGAGCGACCTTCAGCGGCTGGCTTACAATGAATGTATTTCATTCACCTGTGCCGACGGAAGCACACAGGATCTGTATCAACTGATGCTCACGCTGGACCGCCAGTTTATGGCAGGCATGGCCTACTACGAGGGCATCCGGAAACTGGGGGCGGGATTGATCCGGGTAGGACCCGGCCTTCCGGCAATGCAGTGGGAGATCATTGACCGCCTGAAGCCAACGGCCCTGGTAGCCGTTCCTTCATTTATTGTGAAACTGATCGATTATGCACGGGTACAGGGAATTCCGCTTGGGGAAAGTTCGGTAACCAAAGCGATCTGTATCGGGGAAAGTCTGCGTAATGCAGACCTCTCGTTAAATACATTGGGAAGAAAGATTACCGAGGCATGGGATATCCGGTTGTACGGCACTTACGCGTCAACGGAAATGCAGACGGCGTTTACGGAATGTGGTCATGGCAGAGGAGGACATCATCATCCGGAATTGATCTATGTAGAACTCCTGGATGAGGATGACAATCCGGTACCTCCCGGTGAACCGGGGGAGATCACAGTTACCACGCTGGGGGTGGAGGCGATGCCCTTATTGCGTTATAAGACCGGCGATATCGCATCGGCTTACCAGGATCATTGCTCTTGCGGAAGGAATACCCTGCGCCTGGGCCCCGTGATCGGGCGCAAGCAGCAAATGATTAAGCTGAAAGGTACGACTATCTACCCGCCCGGTATTTTTGAGGTGATGAACCAGGTGGATGGTATTGCCGACTATGTTGTGGAGGTGATCAGCGGAGAACTTGGAACGGATGAATTGAAGCTCCATTTACTTGTGGAGGAAAACAGGCAGATTGAAACCGAAGGCCGCCTGCGCGATGCGTTTAAATCCAAACTGAAGGTTGTCCCGTCAATGTCGTTCGTTGGGCTGGCTGAAATTGAAAAAATGCAGCTGGTAGGAAAAAGCCGGAAGGTCAAAAAATTTATTGATAGCCGTACGTAGGCCCGGGAAGATAGGCAAAAAGAAAAAGGTGATACTTTTCAGCATCACCTTTTCTAGTTTACAGGTATTCGGGAAATTAACTCAATTCTTTTTGAAGTTCGTCGATCTTGCTTTGTGCTTCAGATTTGCCTAAAGAAAGTGAAAGCTTGTAGAGTTCAAGTGCTTCGCGCTGTGTTTCTTTCTTTTTCTTAGGAGCAAATTTTGTTCTGGCTGCAGCAGTTTCCAGGGCTTGAGCCTGTGCGAAATACAGATCCGCCTGGCTTGCTTTCGATGCTGCATTCACTTCCTGTACTTTAGCTTCCAGGGTAGCAACATCCTGCTCTTTCATTTTGATCGTTTCAAGATTTGTGTTGATTACAGAATCCCTTTTGCTCACGGTCATAGCGAGAGTCTGGTTTTCACCTCTCATTTTTTCTACTTCACCTTGCAGTGCAGCGATCTGCTGAGTGCTCAGTTCAAGATCAGCTTTCAGCCTTTTGATGGTCGTAGCATAAGAACCCTTAGCTGACTTCAATGACTTTTCCAATTCAGTGATCTTAGCCTGAGTTTCCTTGATATGGCTGTTGATACCTGCCAGTCTCGACTTGTAGTCTGTGTAAGAAGTTCCTTCTACAACGTCGGTACGGAGAAGTTGGCGATTGGCATCGATCGAGTCGATCAAAACACCAATTTCCTGAAGGGTCACGGCAGTCTGCTGACTTACCTGAAGCTCAGTGCGCAGTGAATCGTTTTGTGCCTGAAGCGCTTCTCTTTCTTTCTTATCGCAGCTCCAAAGCATTGCTATTACTGGTACTGCTAAAATCAATTTTCTGATCATAAGTGTGTTATTTAAAAGGTTGTAATCGCCCTATTACAAATGAGAGGCAGTAGTCTCAGGTTTGTTAATTTTGGCGACGAAATGCATATTATGGCGATGAACTGCCGGATTTGCTGAGTTGGGGCCTGAAGAAAACCAAAATTCCGCAGTAAAGTGGGTAATTACTCCCCAACCTGTGGCAGGGCAATAAATAAAAATGACTTGTGCACGCCCGGTACACAAGTCATTGGAAGGTCGCCTCTAAAGAGAAGCTACCGCTTATTTGGTTTTGCTCTTGATAAACGCACCCAGTTCTTTTCCGGACTTCGCATAAGCTTCCTGCAGACGGGCGCCGGTTTCATAGTCATATCCCATAGCATCCCGGCCGGGGGCTTTGGTGATCGTGATTTTTGCAATCACCTTGCTGTTGTCCTTGCTGTCGACGATCCAAGCTTCGGCATCAATAAACGCCGGTGACCGGCTGATCCCGATGTTCCAGCCGGGTTCCGTTTTTACGGTTTTGAAGATCAGCGTATATGCGGCATTTTCATCCACAGTAGACATGTCGGCATATTTTGAAAACAGCTCGCGGAACTGAGGCTCAAACCGTTCGTTCCTGTCCGATACCCAGGTTGCCTCCCATTTGTCGCCGCGGCCCGCTTCTTTTTCATCAAGGTCGGCTTTTTTCTTGGCGATGTAGTCGGCCTCTTTCGGAAACTTCCCGACTGACATATTATCATAGGTGAATTCGGTCTTGAGCGACTTCTGTCCTTTTAAAGGACTCAGGTCGCCTTCAATCAATTTGATTTTTTGACTGTATCCCGCCGTACAAAGGCAGATAAGCATAAGGACGATTGCATTTTTCATGGTATTGATTTTTTGATTTGATCCGGTCGGGAAGGTTTATTATTCTGACTAAAATACCTGTCAGACGCCGGACCCGAAGAACTGAAAAAAAATCCAATGTTGTACGGATTGCCGGTTAATTTTTATCGAACCTAAAAACCGGGCCGGTATAATTTTATCATCGGACTTTCAGGTGTATGACGCGCTAAATAGTTAATTTTCCTCCTTACAATTTCAGGATGAAAACACTTTTTACAGCTTTTTGTATCTTCTCGTGGCTGCTGGTTGCCGGCCAGGACGTCAGGCAGGACTCGGCTGCCATGCGCTTGAACTATGACCTGGCCGAGTATGAAATACCCATGCGCGACGGCGTTAAACTCTTTACCGTTGTCTATACCCCGCGCGATAAATCTGAAAAATACCCGTTACTGTTAAACCGGACCTGTTATAACGCATCGCGGTATGCAGCCTTCAAAATGAATTCCCATCCCTCCGGCTTCCTCGTGCGGGATAAATACATCTTTGTCTTCCAGGATGTACGGGGAAGGTATATGAGCGGAGGCACATTCGACAACATGCGGCCGAATATCCCCGGCAACGACAGGAACAACAAAGCAGCCGTAGACGAGAGTTCCGATACCTGGGATACCATCGACTGGCTTGTCAAAAACATCAAGGGTAACAACGGCAATGTCGGCATGTTCGGGATTTCATATCCGGGATTTTATACCGCCGCCGCTATCCCCGATGCACACCCGGCGTTAAAAGCATCTTCGCCCCAGGCACCGATTTCGGATTTCTTTTTCGACGACTTCCACCACCAGGGCGCTTACCTGGAAAGTTATACAGCCGCCTTCGCCGTTTTCGGATACCAAAAAGATGGCCCGACGAAAACAGACTGGTTTACGGACGAAATAGGCCGCTTTCGCAGCATGTCGGAAAAGGACGGTTACGACTTTTATTTGAAGACCGGCCCCCTGAAGAACATCACAGAAAAATATCACCAGGATAATTTTTTCTGGCAACAGATCGTAGACCATCCCAATTACGATGACTTCTGGCAGAAACGGAACCTGCTTCCGCACCTGAAAAATGTTAAACACGCGGTGATGACCGTAGGCGGATGGTTTGATGCTGAAGACCTTTACGGACCTCTGAATATTTATAAAACAATCGAACAGACAAGTCCCATGGCACGCAATACATTGGTGATGGGTCCCTGGGGACATGGAGACTGGGCGAGAGAGAGAGGCAAATCCGTACATAATCATATCTATTTCGGCGACAGCATCTCGACTTTCTACCAGCGTGAGATCGAAAGAAAATTTTTCCAATACTATTTGAAGAACAAGGGCAGCCTGCAGTTGCCGGAAGCGTATATGTTTGACACCGGAAAGAAGGAATGGAAACAATTCGACGCCTGGCCACCCCGGGATATCGCCCCCCTGCGTTTGTACTTCGGTGAAAAAGGAAAGTTGTCGATAAACAAACCAGCGAACGAACAAGCGGTGTTCGAATACGTCAGCGACCCGGCTAAACCGGTTCCGTATACTTCTCAAACGGAAGGTCTTACTTTTACGCCTCGGCTTTTCATGAGCGACGACCAGCGTCATGCATCCACCCGGCCGGATGTCCTGACGTTTGAATCCGACTTGCTGACGGACGATGTTACGGTAGCGGGGGAGATACTGGCAAAACTAAAAGTATCGATGACCGGCACGGACGCCGACTTTATCGTTAAACTGATCGACGTCTATCCGAACGACCATCCGAATTATGCGCACAATCCTGCCAATGTCATCATGGGAGGATATCAGCAACTGGTAAGGAGCGAGGTTTTCCGAGGAAGGTTCAGAAACAGTTTTGAAAAACCGGAACCCTTCTCGCCGGATGAAATCACAGACGTGAACTTCCCCCTTCAGGATATTCTCCACACTTTTAAGAAAGGTCATAAAATGATGATACAGATCCACAGTACGTGGTTTCCCTATATAGACAGGAACCCTCAGAAGTATGTTGATAATATTTACAAGGCGAACGCGGACGACTTTATTAAATCAACGATAAGGGTATATGGGTCCTCCGTAGTTGAAGTGGGCGGGGAGCAGAAACTGAAGGCACGGGTCGATATCAAAAAATAGCTTAAGTCGGGTCCCGTTCATATCTTTCACGGTAACAATCAAAATCTAGTATGATAAAACAGGTGCTCTTAAGTTGCGTTTTGTGGCTGGTGACCCAAGGTGTTGTGGCTCAATTCAAGAACATTAAACTGTATGAGGTGACATCGGCAGGTTCCGCAGCGGACCCCAGTATCGTTATAAATCCACGGAATGTAAAAAACATAGTGGCCGGTATCGACGCCGACCATATTTATTACACTAATGACGGCGGCCAAAACTGGGAGACCACAAAGATTACGTCGTCCCATGGCGCCTTCGGAAACACGTTTCTCGTCGCCGACGACAAAGGAACCATCTATTCGCTGCTCCTTTCAGACCCTTCGGGCGAGGGCTTGAATAATGAAAAGAGCCTGGACCAGATCTTATGCCATGTCTCCAAAGACGGCGGCCATGTCTGGGAAGAAGCCAGCCCCTTCGGATCGAATGCATCAAAAGATCAGATGAGCCCTTCCGCTACACTGGATGCAAAAGGCAACCTGATCGCGTTATGGACCCAGTTCGACAAGTACAAAGGGACCGATTCAACCTGCCAGTCTGCTGTCTTTATTTCAGGATCCTCCAGCGGTAAAAAGTGGAGCAAGCCGGTTCAGTTATCACAAATAGCTGGTGGTTGTGCAGACGACAATAATTCGCTGACGGGAGCTATGGCGGCAGGCGGACCGGATGGAAAAATTTTTGTGGTCTGGGCCGGGCATAACAAGATCAGGCTGGATCGTTCCTTCGACGGGGGAGGTATGTGGCTGGAAAATGATGTACAGATCATCAATCAGACGGGAGGCTGGGACCAGAAAATCTCCGGTCATAGCCGAAGCCAGGCACTGCCCTCCCTGATGATCGACAAGTCAAAGGGTACGTATAAGGGTGTCTTATACCTGAGTTGGGCCGATCAGCGCAGCGGGGAAAAAGATACCGATGTCTGGTTTATGCGATCGTATAACCACGGCGACAACTGGTCGTCACCTTTGAAGATGGGCGATGACAAGAACGGGAAGCATCAGTATATGCCTTCCATGACCGTCGACCAGGTTACGGGATTCATTTACATTGTCTACTACGACCGCAGTGCCTACGAGGACAACCAGACCGATGTATTCCTTGCTTTCTCAAATGACAGTGGGGCCACCTTTAAAAGTGTTAAAGTCAGCGAATCTCCGTTTACACCCACTGACGACTCGCCGTTCACCAGTCGGATCAGTATTGCCGCACATAATGGGATCATTTCGCCAGCCTGGGTACGGATAGACGAGGGCAAAAGAAGTGTCTGGACAACCGTGATCAATGAGGCTGATCTGTTCCCGGAAAAATCGGGAGGAGACAAAAGCAAGAGCAAGAAAAAGAAATAGCGGCCTTACCGTTTATCTTTCTTCCACGGGAGCCGTTGATGCGATCTCCCTGAATGCCTTGACAAATGTTTCGGTGGGCTGCGCACCGGATATTCCGTATCGGTTATTGATGATATAAAAGGGCACGGAACGTATTCCCAGTTGTTGTGATTCCATTTCTTCCTGCGCGATACCGGCGATCGCCGATTCATCCGCAATTGTTTTCCGGGCGATTTCTTCGCTGAGCCCCCCCTCGACGGCAACCTGGATCAGATTTTCCTTTTTAGTCAGGTTAATCCCGCGCGAGAAGTATGCTTTAAAAAAGGCGTCGGCAACGTCGGCCTGAATGTGGAAGGGTAGGGCTGCGGCGATCAGGGCATGAGCTATCCGGGTGTTGGGGATGAATTGTTGTTTTTCAAAATCGAAGGTCAATCCCTCTTCTGCCGCAACTTCCGATGTATGTCTGGTGATCTCGTGATACTTTATTTCACCCCCGAACTTTTTGGCCAAATGTTCTTTTTGATCCACTCCGTCTTCGGGCATCCCGGGATCGAGTTCGAAGGGATGGTATTGTAACTTAAAATCGTAGGAAGGGGTCAGTTGGACGATCGCTTTCTCCAATCGTGTCTTTCCGATGTAACACCAGGGACAAACAACGTCTGACAGGATATCAATTGTTATTAAAGGCTTCATTTAACCAATGGGTTTTTAATCACAGGCTAACAGCGCCGAAATTTTATTAGTTCGGTGGGAAAAGGCAATGATCGGCCGAATTTCGGGTCTTGGACCTTCCAGTCATAGTTATTTAAAAACCTTTATCTTACTTTTGTGTTCCAGTTAATGAAAATAAATACATACACAAATGACTGTTGACGAGAAAAAACTAACATTCAAGGTTAAAGATCTTTCCCTGGCTACATGGGGACGTAAGGAAATCAAATTAGCCGAGGCAGAAATGCCGGGTTTAATGGCTATCCGCGAGGAATTCGGTAAACAGAAGCCCCTCAAGGACGCACGTATTGCAGGTTGCCTGCACATGACCATTCAAACGGCTGTTTTGATCGAAACGCTGGTGGAACTGGGTGCCGAGGTAAGCTGGTCGTCATGTAACATCTTCTCCACGCAGGATCACGCGGCTGCAGCGATTGCAGCTGCCGGTATACCGGTGTTTGCCTGGAAAGGAATGAACGAGAAGGAATTTGACTGGTGTATCGAGCAAACGCTTTACGCCTTCAAAGGCGGTAAGCCCCTTAATATGATCCTGGATGATGGCGGCGATCTGACCAACATGGTCTTAGACCGTTATCCCGAACTCGTTGCAGGGATCAAAGGTATCTCGGAAGAAACAACCACAGGTGTTCACCGGCTCGTGGAGCGGATGCACAACGGAAAACTTCCCCTGCCGGCGATCAACATCAATGATTCTGTTACAAAATCAAAATTCGATAACAAATACGGTTGCAAGGAGTCGCTTGTGGATGCGATCCGGAGAGCTACTGATGTGATGATGGCTGGTAAGGTGGCTGTTGTGGCCGGCTACGGCGATGTTGGAAAAGGGTCGGCTGCGTCGTTACGCGGCGCTGGTGCGCGTGTAATCGTTACCGAAATAGATCCGATCTGCGCGCTGCAGGCGGCTATGGATGGTTTCGCGGTGAAGAAAATGGATGATGCCGTGAAGGATGCCGATATCGTGGTAACCGCGACCGGTAATTTCGGGATCGTCCTCGGCCGTCATTTTGAATCCATGAAGGACAAGACGATCGTTTGTAACATCGGTCACTTCGACAATGAAATCGATGTAGCCTGGCTGAATAAGAACGCTTCTAAAGATGAAGTTAAACCACAGGTTGATCTTTACACATTAAAAAATGGCCGCCAGGTAATTCTTCTGGCCGAAGGCCGCCTGGTGAACCTGGGTTGCGCAACAGGCCATCCTTCCTTTGTGATGTCAAACTCGTTTACGAACCAGACGTTGGCGCAATTGGAATTATGGACCAACTCGGATAAGTATGAAAACAAGGTTTACATGCTCCCCAAGCACCTGGATGAAAAGGTTGCACGTCTTCACCTGAAGAAGATCGGCGTGGAACTGGAAGAACTGTCCGACGCCCAGGCCAAATATATCGGTGTGGAAGTGACAGGACCTTTCAAACCTGATTATTACCGGTATTGATCGTTTGAAATCATTAGCAAAAAAACCTGGGGCAGCCCGGGTTTTTTTGTTTTGTGGCACTAAGGTTGTTTTTACCTTTGACACCAGTTCAACAACCTCATGAAGTACTACTCCGGAATATCTTTAGTCGCCGTTATTTTCCTGATGTCCTTTACCCCGAAGCAGGATGGCCACATCGAATTCTCCTGTTACAAGATGCACAAGGCTACTAATACCTGCCACTTCAACTTTACCGTGGACGGTGCAAAGTTCAGGTATGTCGATATGGGCTGCAAATACAGTAAAAAACTGGAGGAGGTTGTCAAAAAGGTAAAGGATGGAACACTCGCTCTCGCGAAGGACTGGAAAATTGATTGCCCTGAAAAAAAGCAAGACTAGTTTCGTTCAGGCCGCTCAATGACCCGATTCCAGTCGTCGCTGGAAAAGGGGTTTCAGGATCGCGCGATCAAGAACGAGCCACGCCAGTCCGAGGTTAAGCAGTATAATGATGTTCACGATCAGCTTACTGTTGAACGGAATAGAGGGCAGGTTCTGGTTAATGTATTTGCGCGACAGTTCTATCTGGTTCAGATCTATCGTGGTTGAAGCATTGTCAAAAACACCTCCCGACACCAGGACAGCAGCCAGCCCGGCCGCAATCAGCACACCGGCCAGAAGAAAAATACTTCTCATGGAAAAACCGGAGGAGGTCTGGGGGTAATGGTCAAGCTTGCTCATGACACTGTTCGTGAAGTTCTTCGGCGGGACTTCCAGGGTATATTTCTTCAATGCCTGATCCATAGCGCGCAACTCGTGGTACCGTGCGCGCAGGGATTCGTCGACCTTTAGTTCTGCTTCAAGGCTATATACTTCGGTGGTCTTCAATTCTCCATCGATATAGCGCAACAATTTTTCATCCTGCTGTGGTGGTATCTTTTCCATACGTTACAAAGTTAACGCTTCCTGCTTTAAAATATTTTTTAGTTCGTCCGCCAGCCGCAGCCGGGCCCTATGTATCCTCACTTTCGCGGTATTGGCCAGCATGCCGGTAATTTCGGCGATTTCTTCCAATGAAAATTCTTCCAGGTAAAAGAGTGTCAGGGCGGTTCTGTCGGACTCACTGAGTTTAAGCATCGCCTGGTTCAGGTATTTCTTCTTATCTGTCTTTTCAAGAAGACCATCCGCGTCCTGGCTGTATTCAATCACGGTTGTTTCCAGGCTCTGAAACTGCTGCCTGGCCTTTCGCTTATAGCTAATCGCAGTATTAAACACGATCCGGTAAAGCCAGGTTGAGAACTTCGATTCCCGATTAAATCCTGCCAGGTGATGGTATGCCTTAATAAACGCATCCTGGGCCGCCTCCTCCGCCTCCGGCCGGTTGTGAAGGATCTTCTGCGCAATAGTAAATGCGTAGCTCTTATGCTTGTTCACCAAGCCCGCATAAAGGGATTGGTCGCCGGCTAAAATATCGTCGATAATGCGGTGATCCGGATCGTTGGTCATTTCACAGGCTTTGACGCGCGCCCTTTTCCTCGGGTTACATCTAAAATACCCTAATATATATTGATAGTCAACGGATCTGATTTGCCAGTCCGGGTACATCCCGGACAAAAATTATTAGGCAAGCCTGTAACCGGACAAAAAAGGCGGCGTCATAGGTGCATAATTAAAAACGCAAGATTATGGAACCAGAAGTATTGGGAGTAATGATCCCCATTATCGCATTGATCGGGACTTTTGTAATGATCGTATACCTCCGGAAATATGAAAATCAGGAGCGAATGTCTATGATCGAAAAAGGTGTGGATCCGCAATTTTTTAACATCAAGAAAACACGGAATACTTCGGGACCCCTCCGGGCGTCGTTGTTGCTGATCGGCGCCGGAACGGGTTTGTTACTGGGTTATTTCCTCGATCAGTCCTTCGACATGGAAGAAGTCGGATACTTCGCCATGCTTTTTATATTTGGAGGGCTGGGCCTGGGAGGATCTTACCTGATCGAAGAGAAAAAAATAAAGGAAGAAAGTAAACATTAGTACGCCGTCGCATAATTTACGAAGAGGCTGATCGTTATATCAGCCTCTTTTTTTTATCGCTATTGCACGGTTGGTCTCTATAGATTACGGCGGTGTAGAAATTAAATCTCATACTGGTGAATCATACTACACCTCATGTTGCAGGCGGCAGGTCTTGTGATTTTTCAAAGTATTGAACCACAGTAGCTTGTTGATAATCGTATCGTTGGCACAACCTTTCGTTATTGTTGATTAAAAATATGTAAAACTTAATCTACAAAAACTATGAAAAAGTTAATGTTTGCCTTTGCCGCTATGTTGGGTAGTGTTGTCTTTGTAAATGCACAGGATGGGAGCAGCAACATCGTTAAATCTCCGGAAACGACTCAGCAACAAGACGAAAAAGTAAAGATCAAATCCGAAGAACTTCCCGATGCCGTGAAAAAGGCTCTCGAAATGCAGGACTACCGCGGATGGTTGATCGATTCCGCTTTCAAATATGCCGCTACTGATACCTATGAAGTGCACCTGAAGAATGGAGCGGAAACCAAAGTGGTGAAGTTCAACAAGGACGGCAAAAAGATCGAATAAGCGACGATTCATCAACCCGTAGACTGGATTGAAAGAAAGCTGGAAAATATTCCAGCTTTCTTTTTTATTTTGAGCCCGATATGGGCACTATACTGGTAATTGAGGATGACTTGACGTTTTCCAGAATCCTGGAAGGTTTTCTTGCAAAGCAGGGATTTAAGGTGAATGTTTCTCATAAAGGTCAGGACGGGCTCCATTCGTTTTCGGCTCAACCCGTCGATCTGGTCTTGTTAGACTACAGGTTGCCCGATATGACAGGAATGGAGGTTTTAAGCGAGCTTAAGAAAGCTTCGCCCGCTACGCAGGTGATCATCATGACCAGCTTCTCGGATATCCGCACTGCGGTAAAAGCCATGCAGATCGGTGCATTCGAATATATTACCAAACCCGTGAACCCCGACGAACTTCTGATGATCGTGCAGCAGGCGCTCGGTAAGGGGAAACCGGGAACGCCTGCACCTCAAAAACTGAATCAACAGAAAAAGTTTGTGGAAGGAGGCAGTGCAGCGGCGCGGCAACTTTACGACTATGTAAAATTGGTGGCACCAACGGATATGTCCGTCATTATTGAAGGTGAAAGCGGCACGGGCAAAGAAAATGTGGCCCAGCGTATTCACCTTCTCAGCCCACGGTCGAAGTCTCGGTTTGTCGCGGTTGACTGCGGCGCGATTTCAAAAGAACTGGCGGCGAGCGAGTTGTTTGGCCATATACGCGGGGCATTCACCGGCGCCGTTCAGGATAAGGTCGGGCAGTTCGAGGAAGCCCATCGCGGTACACTGTTTCTCGACGAAGTTGGTAACCTTTCGTATGAGGTACAGATCAAGCTCCTCCGGGCCATCCAGGAAAGAGTGATCCAGCCGGTGGGGAGCAGCAAAGAAATTAAAGTGGATGTACGCATCATCACGGCGACAAACGACGATCTGTTTGAAAGCGTCAAACAGGGAAATTTCAGGGAAGACCTTTACCACCGCCTCAATGAATTTAAACTAAAAGTACCCGCAGTCCGGGAGCGATACGAAGACCTGGACGAGTTCCTCAATTTTTTCAGGGAGTCAGCCAACCAGGAGCTGGACAGGAATGTAACGGGTTTTGATAAAGAAGTTGACGAAATATTTAAGGCATACGAGTGGCCGGGAAACCTGCGGGAAATGAAAAACGTCGTAAAACGGGCCGTGTTGCTTACCGGAGAAGGATTGATCACCGTACAGGCACTGCCCTCGGAGATGCTGGAGGCCATACGTAATCCTGCTCCCCTTAACCTTGGAGGCGGTCAGGTTTATGACCTGAAGGCCCTGCAGGAATCTCAGGAGAAAGAGATGATCATCAAGACCCTGAAGGAGGTCCGTTATAACAAGTCGAAAGCCGCCAGGATATTAAACATCGACCGGAAAACGCTATACCTGAAAATTGAAAAGTACGGGATCGAATAGGAGAGATCTAGCCCGTCTGCGCCATCACTTCGTGCCTGATCTTTTGCAGGACCTTCTCGGTGTCTTCCCTGCAGGAGATGATCTTTTCCACCAGGGTGTAAAGTGGAATGCCATCGGCCATTTTTGTCTCGATACTTCGGAACCTCCCCGACAGCGACTCCACACCAACCTGCCCAAGACGGCCAGCCAGCTTGTGCACAATCTCGCGTACAGGACCAGGGTTCATTGTCCTGATATGGTCGTTTAGCTGAACGATATCCGTTTCGGTTTCATCCATAAACTGATTGAGTATGGACTGGAACAACGTTTCGTCGCCCGCCGTCATCAGCCTCAGGGTTGACAGGTCCATCTCATCCGCTTCAGAGGTGGTAGAATTGTCGTCTGCCTGGACTACGCCAAACAGGTTCAATAACTCACGCTCCCGGAAGGGTTTGCCCAGTACGGCATCGAAGCCCTCATTGATCAATTCCTGTCGTTGCTGCGAAAAGACGTGCGCAGTCAGAGCAACGAACGTTGTAGTTGAATTGTATTTTTTGCGCAGGATGTGACACAACTCCACACCGTTGATCTCGGGCATGCGGATATCCATCAGGATATGGGTTACCTCCGGATCGGCTTTCTGCCCGATTAGCTTGTTGGCGTCGCTATATGTAATGTAACGAATGCCGTTTTTCGCCAGGATCAGTCCGCAAAGCCTGAGAATCATGGCATCGTCGTCCACGACAATTACTTTGCCCCTGAAAACGGGGAGTATATTGCTTTGAACAGTATCAGGTGATGGCTGGCCTGCTTCGGTTTTTTCGTACGCAAGCTTCACGGTAAATACCGAACCTTGTCCGGGTTCACTTTTGACATCGAGGGTACCATGCTGGGCTTCGACCAGTGATTTTACAATGGTCAGCCCCAGACCGGTTCCTCCGTAGTTCCGGGTGATCAGGGAATTGGCTTGTTCAAACTGATTGAATATCTTATTGATGTCTTCCTGGCGAATACCGATGCCGGTGTCGGAGATCTCGAAGGTGCATTGAATGCGATCCTGTTCAGCTTCCGTACGAAGGGCCAGCTTCACAAACCCCTTAGCCGTAAACTTGATGGCGTTGCCAAGAAGGTTGTACAGAATCTGGCGGAGCCTGAACGGGTCTCCCTGTACCTGGAAATTTTCGCCGAATTCCAGGTCGAGCAGAAGGGTCAGCCCTTTCCGGTCAGCTTGCACATGCAAAGCGGATTCAACCTCCCGGATCAGCGGGATGATTTCGAAGGCTTCCCTGTTTAAAACAAAATTTCCGCTCGAAATCCGGCTATAGTCCAGTACCTCATCGACGATGTGAAGAAGGTGTTCCGATGAACTGTTGATGGCGGACACGGCTTCGGAGTTTAAACCGTCTTCCTGTCTCAACTGTTCGGCAAACCCGATTATCGATTGTAACGGAGTCCGGATCTCATGGCTCATGTTCGCGAGGAAGCGTTGCTTGATCAGGCTGAGTTCTTCCGCTTCGTCCTTGGCTTTTTCGAGCTGAACTTTGTAATAGTTGCTTTTGCTGATATCAACCCAGATGAGGTAAACCAGAAAAGCTGCTCCGATAAAGAAAGCGATGAGTACGATAACGATGCGAAGAATACTCTCCGTGACCAGCTCCACGGCGTGGTTGTTATTCCGGCGCATGTGAGCGAGTTCTTCGTTTTCGACCTCGTGAAGAATTCCCAGCAGCTGGTTGATCAGGATACTGTTGGCGTGAATGAGTTCAAGCTCTTCGCTCAGCAGACGTTTGTTTTCAGCGCGCTGATCGTTCTCAAGATCCAGTATGATCTTTTCTACTTCTTCCAGCGCCTTGTTTTGCCGTGCCACTGAAAGGGTATCCACGACCACGCTTAATTGTTCTTCCACTTTTATATGTGTTGTCTGCGGCGTTACCTTCTTTTTGCGGCTGAAAAATTTCGCTATACCGGATCGTTGATCTTTTTGATCCGGCACGGAATCCGTATAGGTTGTTATGGTCTTTTTTTCGGTAGTGACGACACTGGTATCGAAGGTGACTTTCTCATTCACCAGCATCCGGGATAACGTGTCAAGCTTGCTGGTCAGATTCCGGTTGTCGATGAGTTCCGACTTCAGTTTCAGGTATGAAAAGAACAGCCGGTTACGTCTTTGGAGGATGTCTTTTATGTCGAGCAGCTTCCGCCGCTGAACACTGTCCCAGTTCATCGTTCGCAGGGAATCGATTTTGTTAACCAGCGATTTGGATTGATTAAGAAAGGTCTTGTATGACTTCGCCGGATTTTTTATCGCTTCGGCGCGCTGTGTCTGATCCAGCGCGGTGATCTCCTGAAAGATCGTATTCAGGGCATTGAGTTCCTTATTTGGAGCAGACAGCTGATCAACGGTTTCCATCATCTCGCGGAAACCGAAGTTCGAAATGCCCAGCGCCAGCACGATGGCAATAAACACCAGCAGAAAACCGGCAATTACCTTTCGTTGAACGGATGTGGGTTTTAGTTTTTGCTTAAACATCTGCATAAAGGATCTTCACGGAAAATCGCATACGCAAGTTAGCCAGATATTGTGCCAGTATCTCCGTAAGGGATTAATTTCTATACGAGCAGCTTGTAAAATCTTTAAAAACCGGCAGGGATGATCATCCGTATACCCATTTTACCACCGTGAGGGAAGCCAGGAGAATGATCGCAATGGAAGCAATATCCAGGAGAATTCCGGCCCTTACCATATCTTTCATGCGGATAAACCCGCTGGAAAAGACGATCGCATTAGGCGGGGTCGCGATCGGGAACATAAACCCGATACTTGCGCCAAGGGTCACCGGCATCGCCAGCAGGATCGGGTTTACCTGCATTCCATCCGCGATACCAAAGATAACCGGTACAAATATCTGAACCAGTGCCACATTGCTCATGAATTCCGATAATAAAACGGTGATCACGATCAATCCCAATATCAGCCAGATATTAAAGGTGCTTTGACCCGCCAGCGCTTTACCAATTGTCTGAATGATGCCTGTACTTTCCAGCCCACCGGCGAGGCATAATCCACCCCCGAAAAGAAAAAGTATTCCCCATTGTAACCGGAATGTATCGGTCCAGTCCAGGAGAAAAACACCTTTGCTGAAATCGGCCGGAATAACAAACATCAGCAGCCCCCCGGTCATGGCGATGTTCGTGTCATTTAGGATCTCCTGTCGGAACACGTATGTATTGATCGGTTGCTGCAAGATCCAGAAAAAGGAGGTAAGACAAAAGACTGTCAGCACCCGTTTTTCCTCCCTTGTAACGGGCCCAAGTTCATTTAATTTATCAACGATCAGTTCGTCGCTGCCTTTTACATGTTGGATATGATTGGGGAAGAGAACCCGCGTGATGATCAGGTATGTACTGAGGAGCAATGCAGTGGCTACGGGAACGCCGACAAGCATCCATTTTCCGAAGTCAAGTTTTTCGTGATAGAACTCATCCAGGAGGCCTGCAAACACTACGTTGGGTGGTGTGCCGATGATCGTCGCCAGCCCGCCGAGTGTTGCCGCGTATCCGACCATCAACAACAGGCCAAGGGCGAAATTTCTCTCCGGCTTCGGCAGTTCATGAGGCTTTAGGTCACCTCCGGTATTCAGCAACCGGATAACGGACAGGGCTATGGGCAGCATCATCATTGCTGTTGCCGTGTTACTGATCCACATACTGATAAATCCCGTGGATATCATAAAGCCGAGTATGATACCGTTTCCGGAGGTCCCGGTGACACGGATCAGGTTGAGGGCAATACGTTCGTGCAACCGGTGCTTCTCCAGCGCGAGGGCAATCATAAAACCACCCATAAAAAGGAATATGATGGGGTTGGCATACTGCGCCGACGCATCCTTTATGGTCATGACGCCGAGCAACGGGAATGCTACCAGTGGGATCAACGCGGTGACGGGAATAGGAGCCGCTTCGGTAACCCACCAGGTGATCATCCAGGCTGCCAACGCCAGTACCTTCGACGCACCCGGCGAGATCAGACCCTCCGGTAACACAATAAGCAGAAGGATGAAGAACACAGGTCCGAGAAAAAATCCAATTTGCCGGGCCGAGTATGGAATAATCACCATGTTCAGGGTTCGAGATCGTCAAAACTAAGTTTTTTGAATGCACGGTCAAAGGGACCTGAGGTCCGCTTCCTTTCCCTTTTTGACCAGGCCGGCGGGCTTTTCCGGAACTTTCAACCGGGATAACGGTTAATTCCTAAAGGCAAACCGGCGGTAGGGTGACCTGAAATATTTCGTCATCGTTAAAATATTAATCGTTTACCTTCGACTAAGGAGTAACAAGCGAGACAGGCAATGGACATGGCCATGCAAATAAAAGAACAGACATTTCTCAGGGAGAAAGACCGGTTGCTGGGATTCATCCGTAACCGGGTGTCATCCATGGAGGAAGCGGAAGACATTCTTCAGGATGTGTTCTATCAGTTCGTGGCCGGTTATGAGACAATCGAGTCGCTGGACCGTGTGACCTCGTGGCTATTCTCCGTAGCGAGGAATAAAATTATCGATCGTTACAGGAGGGATTCGTCCCGCCCGAAACGAGCGGACTTTGCTCTCCCGGCGGGAATGGACGATGAAGCGCCATTGACCCTTCAGGACATTTTGCCCGATCTGGGCAACACACCCGAGGATGCCTATCTGCGCGACGTGATATGGGACGCGATCATGGATGCACTCGATGAATTACCGGCCGAACAGCGCGAAATCTTCATTCTCAACGAAATTGAAGAAAGAGGATTCCGGGAGATTTCGGAAGAAACAGGAGTATCCATCAATACACTGCTTTCGCGAAAGCGTTATGCTATTCTGTCACTAAGAAAAAAATTACAACGATTGTACAACGATATTTAAAATAGGAATTATGAACAGGGGAATAAAATTTTTGGCGTTTGTTGCGCTGGGTTTATTAGCGGTTTTCCTCATTGGTTTTGTCACGATGTCGTTGTGGAACTGGCTGGTACCAGTTCTCTTCAATGGACCATTTATCACGTTCTGGCAGGCGCTCGGACTGCTGTTATTATCCAAGATCCTGTTCTGGGGGTTTGGAGGAAAACGCCACTGCCATGGACACGATCCTAAAGCCGGGGATCACTGGAAGACGAAGTTTTACAACAAGTTCTCATCGATGACACCGGAGGAACGCTCCGCGCTGAAGGAAAAGATGAAGGAAAAATGGTGTACATGGGAAGAAAAGCCTTCAACCCGGGATTCCAACACTTCAAACGATTGAACCTACACGTCGGGAAAAAAGCGGCAAAAAATCTGTAAAAAAGGGGAACAACAAACGGCTTTGTTCGTTCAAGGAAACTGAGGAAACTTTTTAAATGTAAAATGTTTCCATAGTTTTGCCGGCCTATGGAAGAAACGGATGTTAAAAAGAAGATTTTAAAAGGAGCGGAAAGCCTCTTTATGAAATACGGCGTAAGAAGCATCTCGATGGATGATATCGCCCGGCATTTATCGGTATCGAAAAAGACGTTGTACCAGCATTTTGCCGACAAAGAGGACATCGTGACCAACACGTGTCAGACGCACATTGAAGATATGTCCCGCGAATTTGAGCAGATCTGGAAAAACTCCAAGAACGCTATTGACGAGCTTGCCAGGATATCCATTTGCCTGAAACAGAATTCCGAGGAAATGAACCCTTCGTTATTGTTCGACCTTCAGAAGTATCACCCGAGAGCCTGGAATGTATGGTTGAACCATAAGAACAATTTCATCCGCGAGTCCGTGATCCGTAACCTGGAGCAGGGAATTGCCGAGGGTTATTTCAGACCTGAGATCGATAAGGAAGTGATCGCAACCATGCGGCTTGAACTGGTGCAGTTGGCTTTTGATGAGGATATTTTTCCAGCATCCCGCTTCAAACTTCCGGACGTTCAGATGCAGATCTTTGATCACTTTGTTTACGGACTCGTCACCGAAAAAGGAAGAAAACTCTATCAAAAATATAAAGAGACCCTTGTTGAACTATCAAACCCCTAACATGAAACGAATATTACAAACCCTTTTATTGAGCTTCGTACTGCCCCTCGGAACGTTTGCTCAGGAAACCGTTCCCTCGTCCTTTACATTGGATGACTGCATCAAATACGCACTTGAAAATACGGTGGAGGTAAAGAACGCCAGGGTTGATGAACAGATCGCCCAGGCAAAAGTGAGAGAAACAACCGGTATCGGATTCCCGCAGATCGACGGTTCCGTAAGTCTTCAGCATAACCAGAAACTTCCAAGGTTCTTTGCCAACTATTCAACTGCGCAGGGATTTGCGGGACAGGATGAGGATGGAAACCCCAACCTCGACCTGCCGGGTGTTGAGCCGACGGATGTTGTTGCCTCCCAAAACTTCTTTCAGCTGCCAAGCAACGGAAGTGCTGGACTGACGATCAACCAGCTGCTCTTCAATAGTTCATACCTCGTAGGCCTGAAAGCGGCCGGTACGTACAGGGAGCTGGCAACAAAAAATGCGCAGCAAACACAGATCCAGGTTGTTGAAAATGTCACAAAAGCGTACTTCTCGGTGTTGATCAACAACGAACGAATTGCACTGTTCGATAATAACATCGCGCGGGTGGATTCCCTCTTGCGGACCACACGTGCCCTGAACGAAAACGGTTTTGCGGAAGCCATTGATGTGGACAGAACTCAGGTTGCCCTGAACAACCTGAAATCGGAACGCCTGAAATTCAGAAACCTCCAGAACCTCAGCCTCGGACTGCTTAAGTTTCAAATGAACTATCCGATGGACAAGGATCTGTCTGTATCGGGCAGCCTTACAACGCTAACCGTAGATGAAAACCTGTTTAATGAATATGAGAACGGATGGGATTACAAGAACAGGATCGAATTCCAGGTATTAGACACACAACGCAAACTCCAGGAACTCGATATCAAGAACAAGCATGCCGCATCGCTGCCCAGCCTTGTTGGTTTTGTAAACCTTGGTTATTCCACGCAATCACCGAATGTTTCAGGGCTGTTCAAGACCAATACAAATATCAGTGACGATGGGGTCATCGGCCCGGATAAATGGTACTCGTATTCGGCGTTTGGCGTGTCCCTCAATATCCCGATCTTCAGCGGATTGCAACGGACGTACCAGGTACAGCAGGCCAAACTGTCGCTGGTGAAGATTGAGAACAGCTTTACATCCCTTCGCCAGAGCATCGACCTCAGCATTCAGCAGAACACGACGATCTATAAAAACGCCGTTGAAACGTTCAGATCGCAGAAGGAGAATATGGAGTTGGCGGACCGTGTCGCGCGGATAACCAAAATCAAATATGAAGAGGGTGTAGGCTCCAACATTGAGGTCACGGATGCCGAAAGCAGCCTTCGGGAGGCGCAAGTGAATTTCTACAACGCATTGTTTGACGCGATCGTAGCAAGGATCGATCTCGACAAGGCATATGCCAAGATTGACCCGTCGAAATACTTAACCACAACCAACTAATCCTAACCAACATGAAAAATAATTTCGATATGAAATCAACATATAACCGTTTGTCTGTAGTTGTCCTCGCCGGCTTTCTGGCAGCATGTAGCGCAACCACACCCGATAATGAGAACCAGGCCCGTCTGGATAAATTGAAAGCTGAGCAGGTGACACTTTCAAAAGAGATAAAAGCCCTTGAAGATGAAATTGCCAAAGCCAACCCGGAAGCGGCAACTGTAAAAATGAAGGATATCGCTGTAATGGAACTGGCGCCGAGAAGTTTCAACCACTATGTACAGACACAAGGCAGCGTTGAAGCGGAAGATAACATTATGCTTAGCGCCAAGTCGATGGGTATTGTTACGGACGTTTATGTTACCGTAGGACAACAGGTGAACAAAGGACAAGTACTGGCTCAGTTGGATAACGCCGTTATCCGACAGAATATTGATGCCATGAAGTCGCAACTTGATCTCGCGAATATTATCTACAACCGCCAGAAGAACCTGTGGGAGCAGAAGATAGGAACGGAAGTCCAGTTTCTACAAGCGAAAGCGAATAAGGAAAACCTGGAGAAGCAGGTAGCGTCGTTGCAGGAGCAGAGCGATATGTCGAAGATAACTTCACCGATCAACGGTACGGTGGATGAAGTAACCGCGAAGGTCGGAGAAAACCTGTCGCCGGGGATGCCCGCCATACGGGTGATCAATTCATCCAACCTGAAGCTCAAGGCTAATGTATCGGAGGCTTATGTAACCAATATCAGAAAGGGAAACAAGGTTCTGGTGAGTATTCCGGAATTGAACCGGGAACTCGAAGCTCAGGTAGCTTTCGTCGGTAAAAACATCGACCCGCTCTCCCGTACGTTTACAGTTGAGATCAAGTTACCTTCATTGGCCGACCTGAGACCCAACATGACCGGTGTCGTAAAGATTATTTTTCACTCGGAGCCTTCGACTTTGGTCGTTCCTGTAAACGTGGTGCAGGATATCAATCACCAGAAAGTTGTTTACGTCGTGGATTTGAGCGGAAAGCAGGCGGTTGCCAGGAAAAAAGTTGTTACTGTTGATGCTGTCTATGACAACCTTGCACAGGTAAAAGGACTGGCAGCAGGTGACAAGATCATTACCTCGGGTTATCAGGGCCTGAATGACGGCCAAGCTGTTAAACTGTAGTCGGCGTAAGCATTAAAGAACAGACATTATGCAAGATTCAAATAAAGAATTCAGACCAACGAGTTGGTCCATTGATAATAAGGTAGTGATTTATGTCGCCACAGTGATCATCTGTCTGGCCGGGATAATGACCTACAACAGTCTTCCCAAAGAGAATTTTCCGGAAGTGGTATTTCCACAGATTTACGTCGCGACCATGTATCCCGGTGCCCCGGAAGATATCGAGAACCTGATCTCCAAACAGATCGAGAAGCAGGTGAAGTCGATTGCCGGTGTAAAGAAAATCACCAGCAACTCCCTTCAGAATTTTTCGAACGTTATTATCGAATTTCAAACAGACGTGGAGGTCAAGGAAGCCAAACGGGAGGTGCAGGAAGCCGTAGATAAGGCTAAGAGCGATCTTCCCTCTGATCTTGATACGGACCCTTCCGTCGTCGATGTCGATATATCCGAATTCCCGATCATGTTTCTGAACCTGGCCGGAGACTATGATCTGCAAACCATAAAGAAATATGCCGAGCAGATGCAGGACAGGATCGAGGGACTGAAAGAGATCCGAAGAGTAGACATCGTCGGCGCCCTGGATCGCGAGATTCAGGTGAACGTGGACCTTTTCAAGTCGGCTCAGGCCGGTATCAGTATGGATGATATCGCCAGCGCGATCCGTTATGAAAACGTAATTATCGCCGGTGGTCAGTTGTCGGTGGATGGTATGAAACGCTCCATGAGTGTGAATGGTGAATTCTCATCCGCGGAACAGATGGCTAATATTGTCGTCGGTTCGATCAAGGGTGGTAAGGTTTACCTGAAAGATGTTGCCGATGTTATCGATACCCATAAAGAGCAGGAAAGCTTTGCCCGCCTGGATGAGAAGAATGTAGTTACCCTGAACGTGGTAAAGCGCGGCGGCGAAAACCTTGTGGTGGCTTCGGATCAGATCAATGAAATCGTAAAGGAATTTGAAAGCAATATTTTGCCGAAGGGCTTAACCGTTACCATCACAGCGGACCAGTCGGACAATACCCGCGTTACATTGCACGACCTGATCAATACCATTATTATCGGGTTTGTCCTCGTGACGATCATCCTGATGTTCTTTATGGGAGCGACCAACGCAATCTTCGTGGGCCTTTCGGTTCCGATATCGAGCTTTATCGCTTTCCTTTTCTTTCCGGCAATGGGTTTTTCTCTCAACCTGATGACGCTGTTTTCATTCCTGCTGGCACTTGGAATTGTGGTGGATGACGCGATCGTGGTAATTGAAAACACACACCGTGTGTTTGACAACGGAAAAGTTCCCATCCGGAAAGCAGCAAAGATCGCGGCAGGCGAAGTTTTTCTTCCGGTATTGTCAGGTACATTGGTAGTACTGGCGCCGTTCGTTCCGTTAGCATTCTGGCCTGGTGTGATCGGTAGCTTTATGGTGTATTTGCCGATAACCCTCATCGTGGCGCTGCTTGCCTCCCTCGTGGTGGCCTATATCATGAACCCGGTTTTCGCCGCGGATTTTATGAAAGTTCATGACCATGATCACGACAGCAAACCGAAAGTAACAAAAGGGTTTAAGATATCAGCCGTTGTTTTCGCTGCGATATCCGTTCTATTTTATGTGACCGGATCATTCGGACTCGGAAACTTTACGGTATTTATATTCGCCATCTATTGCTTGCACAGATTCGTACTGGAACGCGTGATTTCAAACTTTCAAACCAGTGCATGGCCTTCCGTACAAACAGGTTACCGCAAGATGATCGCCTGGTGCCTGGAAGGATGGAGACCGGCGGGTATCGTGGTTGGCGTGATCGCACTGTTTATCTTTTCAATTGTTTTCACCGGTATCCGGAAGCCACCAGTTGTCTTCTTCCCGCAAGGTGATCCCAATTTTATCTATGCTTATATCCGGATGCCTATTGGTACCGATCAACGTGTCACGGATTCAGTCACAAACATTGTCGAAGACCGTGTGTTGAAAGTGATCGGAGCGGATACCGCGATGGTTGAGTCGGTTATTTCCAATGTGGCGATTGGTGCCGCAGAAGATCAGTTTTCCGGCGCGCAGGTTCAATCGCACCTGGGAAAAGTAACGGTAGCTTTTGTAAGCTTCGCCGAAAGGGACGGACGATCTTCAAAGGAATACCTCGGAAAGATACGCGATGCTATCAAAGGAATTAAAGGCGCCGAGATATCGGTTGGGCAGGAACAGGGCGGTCCTCCGACGGGTAAACCGATAAACATTGAGATTGCAGCGGAGGACTTCGATGTGCTGGTCGCAACGGCCGATCGCGCAAAGCGTTATCTCGATTCGCTGCAGGTCCCGGGTGTTGAGGAGTTAAAATCGGATTTCCAAAGTGACAAACCGGAGATCATCATTAATATCGACCGCGAGAAAGCAAATCGTGAAGGGATTTCCACCGGTCAGATCGGAGGAATCCTGAATACGGCGATTTACGGTGATGAGGTATCCAGATTCAGGGATGTGAACGATGATTACCCGATCCAGTTAAGGATAAAGGAGAATCAACGCAACGACATCAATACGTTAATGAACCTTCCAATCACGTTCAGAGACATGGCGATGGGTGGCGCCGTGCGGCAGGTACCTCTTTCCGCAATTGCGAAAATAGAATACTCAAACAGTTTTGCGGGCATCAAGAGGATTGACCAAAAACGGGTTATCTCATTGTCATCGAACGTGCTGACAAACTTTAATGAAAATGAAGTGGTAGCCGATATTCAAAACAGGCTGAAATCCTTTTCGAGACCGGAAGATGTATCCATTAAAATGACCGGTGCGCAGGAAGATCAGGCCGAAACCTCGGCGTTCCTGGGCGTTGCAGGTATGCTCGCCGTTGGACTGATGTTTATGATCCTGGTGATACAGTTCAACTCGATCAGCAAACCCCTCATCATTCTTTCGGAAATCCTGTTTAGTGTTATCGGCGTGTTGCTCGGTTTTTCACTCTTTAAAATGGAAATATCGATTGTCATGTCGGGTGTTGGTATTATGGCGCTTGCCGGTATTGTGGTCCGGAATGGAATCCTGTTGGTGGAGTTCACGGATTTGCTGATTTCGCAAGGTGTTCAATTGAAGGAAGCCATAATCGAAGCGGCCAAGACCAGGATGACTCCGGTATTGCTGACTGCCATGGCGGCGACACTTGGACTCGTTCCCCTGGCTGTCGGACTGAACATCGACTTTGTTACCCTGTTTACAGAATTCAACCCGCATATCTTCTTTGGTGGTGATAATGCAGCTTTCTGGGCGCCGCTCTCCTGGACGATGATCTTCGGACTGATCTTCGGTACATTCCTCACGCTCTTCCTCGTACCTGTTATGTACCTGCTCTCCGCAAGACTGAAAGCAAGACTAAGTACTCTGTTTTTTGGTAAAAGTGCGGCGGTATCGCATAAGGAATCGGATGGCGCGGTGACAACGGTTTAAGGTATCAGTGAGCAGAGGAATTCGGGATATGTGCAGGAGGTAAACTAAAAACAGGGAAAGGTCGTCTTACCAAATTAGGGCGACCTTTCCTTTTACATATGAAATACAGAGTTATGACGTTTTTGTTATTCACCGTTATCTTTTTGCTGATCGATTATTATGTCTTCCAGGGTATATTGGTGATCACCCGTAACTGGTCGGGCAACTGGAAGCCGGTCCTGCGCTATGGATTCTGGATACCGACATTGATTGGTATTCTGGGTTTGCTGTGGTGGGCATTTGGCGATCCTTACCGTTATAGCGCCGCCTTCCGGAATTGGGTAATAACCGGCCTGGTGGCGATGTACTTTTCAAAGTTGTTCGCCGTACTGATTCTTTTTCTGGACGACCTTCAGCGTGGAATAAGATGGGTGGCAGGGTTGTTCGCAAGTGAGAGAAGCGGCCTTCCGGGCGAATCCATACCACGTTCCGAGTTCCTGGCAAAAACCGCGCTGATTGCGGCCAGCGTGCCGTTCGGTGCGATGGCATATGGTATTATCTCCGGGGCTCATGACTATCGTGTAAGGAAACAAACGGTCCGCCTACCGGGTCTCCCCAAGGCGTTTGATGGCATCAGGATCGCACAGCTTTCAGATATCCACAGCGGAAGCTTCTTTAATAAAACGGCGGTCAGAGGAGGGGTGCAAATGGCGCTCGCCGAGAAACCGGACGTTATTTTTTTTACCGGTGACCTGGTAAACAACGAGGCGTCCGAGGTAAAGGACTACCTCGATGTATTCAATAAGCTGAAAGCACCGCACGGCGTTTTTTCCGTTACAGGCAATCACGACTACGGTGATTACCACCGGTGGCCCGGGCAGCGTGAAAAACAGCAAAACTTCAAAGACCTCATAGAAGCTCACCGGCTAATGGGTTTTGATCTGTTGATGAACGATCATCGTTTTCTTGAAATCGGCGGGGACCGCATCGCCATTATCGGAATTGAGAACTGGGGAGGCGGCCGGTTTGCAAAATACGGCAAGCTTGATCAGGCGTATAAAGGCACCGAGGATTCTCCCGTAAAATTATTGCTTTCGCACGACCCCAGCCACTGGGACGCGCAGGTACGTCCGTTGTTCCCCGATATCGATTTGATGTTCTCCGGTCATACGCACGGATTTCAATTTGGCGTGGAGATCGGAAATATCAAGTGGAGCCCGTCGCAATATGCCTATAAACAATGGGCGGGTCTGCACCAGGAAGGGTCGCAGTACTTATACGTTAACAGGGGTTTTGGATATCTCGGTTACCCGGGAAGAGTAGGGATGCCGCCCGAAATAACGATCATCGAACTAAAGCGATCCTGACCTCGTCAATAAACATCAATGCCCTTACAGGATTGAATTCACCTATCCGCGCCTCATAAGCTCCAGACGCGTAACGATACCCGTTCCTTACTATCTTTCCTGCCTGATCTCCTGGAGCTCCAGCATCTCGCCTTTCAGCTTCTCGTACAACGAGCTGTATATCCCAAAGATTTTAGCGTATACCGCGTGGTTTGCTCGATCCGGTGTAAACGACTCATGCCGGGCAGGTTTCAATTGCGAATAAGCGGCGATCAGGCCAAGCGACTTTAATCCAAGGTAAGCTGCGCCCAGGGCAGAGGCATCCTCGTCGTGTATGAGATAGATCCGTTTGTTAAAAATGTCCGAGAGGATCTGAAGCCAGATTTCCGAATGGACGAACCCGCCGCTAACGTGGATACGGTCGATTGTCAGTCCCCCGTCCTCCATGGCCTTACCAATGCTGTACAGGGCAAGGGAGATACCTTCGACGACGGCACGGGTAAAATGAGCCTGCGTGTGATAATTCCTTATCCCGAAGAAAAGGCCTGAGCTGTCGCTGTCCCAGATCGGTGCGCGTTCACCCAGCAGGTAGGGAAGGAATATCAGCCCATCGGCGCCCGGGCGGATATCGCCCATAACATTCAACAAGTTATCGTAGTCGCCTGGTGTACTCAGTGTTGTTTTCAGGAAACTTTCGGCATACCATTTCAGCGCGATCCCGCCGTTGTTGATGGGTCCGCCGGAGATAAACAGGTTTTCAAAAAGACAATAGTTGAAGGTCATAGCCTTTGCGTTGAGCGTAGGTTTGGCGTTAGCTACACGAATAGCTCCGCTTGTCCCTATCGTCAATGCGGCCACACCCGGTTCGATCGCAAAGCTTCCGATGTTTGCCATACAGCCATCGCTGGCACCGATGTAGACCGGGATATCGGAATCGATCTTTAAACTGGCTGATAATCCGGGCAGGACTCCTTTCCGCCAGTGGTCGGTTGGTACCGGATTTCCCAGATGTTGTTTACCAATCCCGCACAATTCCAGTGATGCGTCATGCCATTGCAGGCTCCGGATATTAAACAGTCCGGTAGCCGATGCGATAGAGTGGTCAGTTTCATATACTCCGAATAACCTGAACCAGATATATTCCTTGATGGAAATGAATTTGAAAACTCCATCGAACAGGTGGGGCTGATTTTCCCTGATCCAGATGATCTTGCTTAAAGGAGCCATAGCATGGATGGGTGTTCCGGTTTCCTCGTAAATATTTTTTCCGGAAGAGGAGTTTTTTATCCGGGTTGCAATACTTGAGCTTCTGTTGTCCGCCCAGGTAATCATGTTCATCAACGGATCACCGTTCTGATCAACGGGGATAACACTGTGCATGGCGCTGCTCAGTACGATACCTGCCGGTTGTTCTTTCAGGAAATCCACAGTTCGGTTCACGCACTTGATAAAAGCCTGCCAGATCAGTTCCGGCGCTTGTTCGCTGTACGTAGGTTCCGGCGTTAGAGTCGGGTATGAGGCTTGTGTCGAATGTACACTTTCACCGGAAATATTTACGGCTACGGCTTTTGTACTTCCCGTGCCGATATCAATGCCTATGATGTAAGTCATGCTAATAGCTTAGGGCATTAAGATAAAGAATAAAAAACAAAAAGGGCACCTGGTTTCAGATGCCCTTCGGTTTAGGTTAGGTAGAGGTATTTATGAATGAGCTGCCTCCATCTCTCTTCTGCGTTTGGCGTCGATAGAGAATCTACCGGCACCAAATACCATGAAGACGATTAAGCCAACCAAGACAACAATTGAAGCCCAAAGTTCCATATGCTGGCCAATAGATAAAAAACCTTTGGGATAATTCACCATGAATACGGCTCCGACCAGGATGGGTAGCTGTATAAGGGAAACGATGCGTGTAAAGAGACCGAAGATGATCATTGGTCCGCCAAGGATATGGGCGAAGACGACGTAGTGCGCTAATGTCATCCCGGCAAAATATACGTTTACTCCGGACGTTGTCATTTCGAGTTCGTCCATGTGGGTTACAAAATAAAGGCCTTTATAGGTCAGGAAGCAACCCATCAGTATTCTGAAGAAATCAAGAAAGCCAGGGCGATGACTGTTACCCCACCTTTCCAGGTCGGTGATTACATTCATAATAACTTTGTTTTGATGAATACAAAGTTTACAAAACTATCGGGCCAAAATCAAGGATTTTTTGAGGTATTCCAGATACGAATGATCCAATAGACAGGAAATGCGATTATTCCGAAGAAAACGAACAACAAAACCCAAAGAAGTTGTTCGGCTGTTTCCAGTTTTTTGTTCGCAACTGCATGGACGACGTAGAAGATCAGGAGGGCGAGGCACAACAGTGAAGTAAGGATTACGGGTACGATGAAGGAAAAAACGGCGGCGAGAATATCAGACGCTTCGGGATCACCCCTTTCGTTGAGGGCTACGATGTCCACAATAAATTTGAAGATCTCGAAAAATATGATCGGGAAAAGCACAAACGGAAGGAATGTGAAGATACCGAGGATGATTTTTTGTGTTTTGTTGAACTCCATAATAGTAAGCCGGGATAAGGGTTATAAATAATGAAGTAAAAAAAAACTGCCCCAATCCGGGGCAGTTTTTTTTCATACAATATCGGTTGTTATTAATAATCGTTATTGCTTCTGCGGTTGAATCCGCCACCGCCACCGCTTCTGTAACCTCCGCCACCACCGCTACGGGGTGCATCAGTTCTTGGTCTTGCTTCGTTTACTACCAGGGTCTTACCGAGGAAGTTGAAACCGTTAAGGCTGGTGATAGCCTGACGGGCAGCAGCATCATCCGACATTTCGACAAAACCGAAACCACGGCTGCGCTGTGTAACTTTGTCCATAACAATTTTGGCTGAAGAAACTTCGCCATACTCTTCGAATAATCCCTTCAATTCCGGTTCGGATGCCTTAAAAGGGATGTTGGCAACGTAAATGTTCATTGTTGAAAATAGTAAATGAGAAAATTGGTTAATGTAACTGACAAACCTTCCATTAAAAAACCGACTCTACTGAAAGAGAGAAGCCTTTATTAAAAGTTGGCAATCAACATTTAAAAGTAATAAGAAATTTTGATTAATTGGAAAAAGATATATTTTCCCCTTTTTAAGCATGTTTTCGCAGGATTCTATCACCAATAAGGCCATTCTTGTTACAACGAGTACCCTTAAGGTTACACGAAAAAGAACTCAAATCACTGCTATTTGGCGACCCGGAATTATGGGATAATTACCTTTGTGATTTATCAGTAAGCCCGATCCACTGTGCCGGAACCATAGATTTTCTTTTGCGCCGACTTTGTATTTCCCTTGTGTTTTATCGTTCCGTTACCCAATACCAACGCATCCAGATTGCTGGATACATTGAGCTGGCACAGACCGGATCCGCTTACCTTAACTTTAGCTGTCTCAAGTGTACAATTAAAACCGTTAATAGTTCCCGGGCCACTGACCAGCGCATCGATGGAAGTCGCATAGCCCCGAAGTGTCATAGTTCCGCTTCCGCTAACTTCTGCCTTAATGGTGTTTCCTTTCAGATCCACATCCAGACTGCCGTTGCCGGAAACACCTAACGTAACATAGTCTGTTGCAATGGAATTCTCCGACACAATCTTACCACCACCGTTAACCTGTAAATCGTTTATGTTTTTAACACTGACGTATAGCTTCATCGTAGGATTTAATTTAATATCATCGATCTTCGCCCACAGACTCTTATTCGGATTGTCGGGCTTACGCTCCACGTTCACCATCAATATGCCATTCTCCACTTTTACTTCCGTCACTGAAAAAATTTCTGTCAGTGATTCAATAGTAACTTCCTGCTTGTTCGTTTGCTTGAGGTAAACCGTATAGTTTGAATTCACATATATACTTTTGAACTCAGGCAACTCAAGTACCTTTTTGGTGACTTGCGCAGACATAAAATGCGAGACAAATACGAGCGCCAGCATTAAACTAATTTTGGTTTTCATAGGAGTGTTTGATTGTGCCCTCAAATAACCACCGGGGTCCGGTATTATAAAATCATCCTGACGATTAATACTGTAGTTAGTCGGCAGACCCGCTCAATAATGATTAAATTCGGCGACAAACCTTACCTGCCCTTCCGGAAGATGGCTTTAAAAATCAGAATAAAGGCTATCCCCCCAATACACATGACCAGCAAAATTTCGGGTGTGATCTGATCTACAGCATGCATGGGCTCGGGGACAAGGACGTGAATATTTTAAAACCTGAATCGTATCTGAAATTTAACATCGTTTCGCATATTTCCCTCCGTTGTATCCAGCCCCGATCCGATTTTTTCTTTATTTAGGTAACGTGTACCGGCGTACCGGAGCCAAAAACTCAGGTGTTTATTCATTTTATATTCAACCATCAGCACCTTTCGCACCCCGGTTCCATCGTACGCCGGCATAGAATAGGCCAGGAGGACATCGTTTTCATACGCATATTGACGGTTATCGTAGTCTTCGGTGTTAAACAGGGCATACCTTCCCGTTACCTGGAATCTTCCCGTTTCTGCCTGGATGTCCTGCATAAGTGCAAATCCTTTCGTCGTTCTCCCGTTAATAGCGAAGGTACTGAACTGGGCTCTCGTTTTTAAATGGAGTTTCTGTCTTAAACCATAGTCAGCGGTGAACAGGTAGTTGTGCTTTAATCCCTGTTGCTGCCTGTACAAGTTGGAGGGGACGTCCGGGCTGTTCCTGGATTTTGATTCCTCCCGTCCCTGGATAATGACGACGACTTTCCGGGATGGCTGGTAAGTGATCCGGAAAAGCCATTCATGTCCCGCAGTTGGCGCATAACTGCGGTATCGCAACCATGGAAATTGAAAGAGGTCGACGTATCCCGCTAACGTCACTTTGCGGGCGATCCTGTATTTCCATCCCCAATAAATTCCCCTTTCATTCTGTGCCGTACTGTTCTCGCTCAGCGCGTTTGAATAGAAGGAATGAAAATCGCGGTCAAAATTCCGGTACAGGATGGCGAGATCGAATGATGAACCCGGACTCCACAAAATCCCGCCTGAGAGCGCCGCCCCGCCTCCGATCGATCGCGCGTACTCTCCAAAAAGAGAAAAACCCTGAAATGTATGGTTCAGGTACACGCCGATGTTGGTATGTGCAGTACCCCTGAATACAAACCCGTTGTAGACCGTGGAGTCGCGGATCAGAGGTACACCGAACCTGGAGGCATGCAACATCATTCCCGCTTCGATACGGTGGGATTTGTATTGAAATACAGAACCCCAATCCGTGTTTGAGATTTTTTTTCGCATGGATATTTCACGCGCATTCCGGTGAAGACCGGTTACAAGTAATGAGGAAGCAGATGACTCTGTCAACGAGTCCTCGGGCACGTTTGCGTCGCGGCGTGTGTCGGAGAAAAACCCGGTGAGGTAGAATTTCGGAAGCACCTGCACCGTGCCTGCCACTCCGCGGAGAAACGTACTTTCGTTGGATGAGGTATAAGGCAGGACACCGACATTACTTCTCCGCACAGCGGTAATAGTCTCCGACCCTTTGCCGGTTCCAAAGATACCACCGAGCATAACGGCCTGTCCAAACTGGCACTGATAGTCGCCGACAACAAGGTTCTTCAGACGCCCTTTGTTCTGCAACTGCACATGGCAGGAGATGTAGTCAAATCCATAAAGGTGTTGATCAGGGCTCCACCGGATCTTTTCACCTGCGTCTTTTTCAAGCGTGAATCCGGCGCTGAAATCACCGGCGCGGCTGGTCCGAAACCGAAGGGAGAGTTTATCCGGTGACCCGGAAAAACGTTCAGCGACGCCGGCATTCTCTCCTTTGCTGTTTTCAATCCTCCGATCGTAACGCACTAAAAAGTAATTATCGCTTTCGTGCCGGATACGTGTCCATAGCGACGCGTCAAGCAATCCGTACGGATCCGGTACGGAGACAAACGGTACCAATGTATAGATCGTTTCCAGGTCAAAACCGGGCACTGCCTGCAGTTCGTAAACTGACAATAGATTTTTATTTTCTGTCCTGTAATTGATCAGATTTTTTATCTGTTCTTCCGACAGGATGTTCAGGAAGCGAAGGTCCTCACCGGTAGCCCTGTTAAGGTTGATCGGGTGAGCGAGTAATTGGGCCAGGTTTTCGAAGATCTCTTCGTGGTTTGCATCCAACTCCCGGGAAGCATACCATTCGTCGGCAATTCTGGTGAGGTCAATCTCCTTCCGGGGAAAGTCCTGCGCCGAAACGCCGGTCGCAAGAATACACAGGTATAGAGTCGCCGTTCTCATTTTTTTTTCCGTTTCCCGAATTTGTATCCTATACCCGCCTGGTGCCTGGAGCCGGGTAGCGGCCTGTATTGAAAAGTATAATCCAATACGACATGGGTTGATTTCATTCCGAATCCCAGGAAGCCGGATGCCGGGTACAGGTTGAAGCCCGTTCTGAAGGCGAATTTTTTATAGGCCTGATATTCTATGCCGGCTTTCCAGGTGAGACCAAAGTCCAGATCTTTTTCCAGTTCCGTTGTGATGAGCGTATTGGCGGAAGGGCGGAACAATAAGCCCGCAATGAGAATGGTGGGAAGTCTCTCATCGAACTCCGGGGCGAGCGCCGGTTGATTTACATTGATGATGTGTGCGCCGATAGATAGCCGTGTCGTTAGCGTGGCTATACCGCCCAGGCTGAACGTAAATAAACCCTTTCTGCCAAAGCCTGTCACATTATATTGGATATAGTTTATTTTCACTCCGAGTGAAGCAAGACCGAACGTACTGGCGTAGCCCGCTGAAACGATCTGTTCATTGTAGAGATCATCGCCGAAACGAAACATACCTAAACCGGTTACTCCGGTCTTCAACGGCACAGCGGCAACCACGGCTGCCCTGCTGAAAGGAGCGAAGGACGGTTGAACATCTCCCCCAAATGCCGCAACAGGAGAATTCACGGACGCCAGTCCGCCGATGTTATTGAAGACAGACCATTCGTCGCCGAGGCAGGAGGACGCATAACCGATGCCACTGGCCCGGGCGCCGATCAGTGTGGATGAACTTTGACCAAATAAAAAGTAATGGCATGACGTTAGTATCACGGCCAACGGTAACGCTTTAATCACAACGGGTAAATATTTGTAATTTTAAGATAACAAAATCTCCCTATGCTTGTCAAGATTTTCATGCATCTTTTGTTGTGTGTACTTTGTTACTCCACGTTGTTTGCACAGGAAAAACAAGGACAACAGGATCAACGGAACTTCGCGCGGGAAAAGGGGAGCACAGTGGATGGGAAAAAGGAGGGCAAGTGGGAGTATTTATACCCATCGGGAGGGAAGCTGGCTACCGAAAACTTTCTTCATGGCAGGCTTCATGGCGAAGTGACCTATTTTTTCCCGGACGGAAATATTCAGGGCATTGAGAACTGGCGAAACGGGAGCCTGGAAGACTCTGCGACCTACTATTATCCCGGTGGTTCCCTTGAACGGAAAGGAGTCTACGAAGGAAGTCAGTATGCAGGCGAATGGACTTACTTTCATCAAACGGGAAAGCCCGAACGAATTCTGTTTTATAAAAACGGATTACCGAATGGACCTGTGAAGATATTCAGTGACCGTGGTATTCTGATGCAGGATGGAATGTACCGCGACGGTAAAGAGCATGGACTGTGGAAATTTTTTGACGATTCCGGGAAGCTGACTTATTCCGGCGAGTACAAAGAAGGCGAGCGGGTCGGTGACTGGTATCAGTATGACAAGAAGGGTGGGAAAAAAAAGTGGAAGTATTAAAATTCTTTTTTGATATGAAAGAAAAATCCCCTTTCACCTTCGCCGTTAAAGGTGTACTCAAACCGGAACACGGCGTCGTAGGAGGCCACAATATCCACACCGGCCCCGATTCCCGTTAGCACCTTGTTCGTCAACCTGGTTCCGATCTCATAGTCCTCATAGTTCTTGACATAGCCGAGGTCGGCGTAGGATTTCAGAAAAACGGAAAGGGGAATATAACGGAATTGCCGGAGAGGCATCAGGTTCCAGTTATAGGTTCGGGAGAAGATCCTTTTTTTGAACGTGGTTTTGTTAAGAAAATAATACGGCCCTTCAATGACGTATACTTCATAACCGCGAACGAGTTGCTTTTTATATCCGAGGGCACCGAAGATCGCGTAGGGGAGTCTGTTTGGTGTGCTCCAGTAACCGACAGTATTATTTGAAAGGTAAAAACTGCGGCCAAGGTTGATAAATTTCGCGAAGACTGCATTCAGTTCGAACTTGTCCACGTTATCCTTGTTTCCAATACCCAGCTGTGCGGCACTGGCCGTAAGAAAGTAGCCCGTGAGCGGATAACCGACATAGTCACGATGGTCTGACGTATATTGATAAGCGATCGTACCAAAGCGCTGCGAAGTTTTCCCTTCGCCGAAATAATTTGGATTCAGGCTGGCGATCGTATCGTTGATCGATGTGCTCCTGTATTCAACCCGCAGGGCATGCGATGCATAGAATGATTTCCTGTAGGTGTAGGTAAGGCCTCCTCCTCTTGTTATTTTCAATAGCTCGTCCGACTTGAGGAAGTCGAGCCGGTGGTCCAGTGTCCGGAATGCCAGGTTTTTTGTTTCCGAAAAATCGAAATCCAGGATCAGTCCCTGTTTTTGCTTGCGATCAATGTACGGGAACCGGTAACTGAGTTCAAACCTACGCTGAAAACCGAACTGTGCCGTAAGGCGCAACGTCTCATTCCGGCCCCGCATATTGTACTGGTAGAGGCGGAGTCCGTAGTTGACCCTTTTAAAATCATGATCGTAGTTTTGCCACCATTCGTTAAAATTCCGGTCAGCCAGCTCGAAGATCGGCGCAGGAAACGTATACCAGCGTTCATTCAATTCAATCAGGAGGTCCAGCTGGTCGGGTTGAAATTCCAGGGTTTTGATCTCGACGGTATTGAACAATCTCGTGTTGATCAGTTTTTTCTTATCCATATCGAGGATAATGGCGAGTTCAGTACTGTAAACGATATCACCCGTCTTCAACGTAAGCTCGCGTAGTACGATCTGGTCTTTTGTAATCCGGTTCCCGACGATAAAAATCCGGTTGATATGAATGAACCTTCCCGCGCTGTCCGGTGCTAACTTGTTTTTCGTCGGACGCTTCAGGGAATCCAGGGCATAATTATCCGGTGCTGCAACAACACCTTGCACCCACAGAATACATATAACGAAGAAAATAATTGCCCGCATCTCGTAACACTAAGACTCCTCCCGGCGTGACACGTTTAACGGGTACCTGTGCTAAATCAGGAGATTTGCTGATCCTTTTTCCGGAAGGATAACAACAAAATAACAATACCCGCAATGACCAGTGGAATACTTAAAATTTGCCCCATGTTTAATACCATGTTATCCTCGAACGATTCCTGATTTTCCTTCAGGTACTCAAAAAGAAACCGTAACCCAAAACACCAGATCAGAAATATTCCCAGTAGCCTTCCCGAAGGAAGGTCGTTCTTCTCTTTATACCATATCCAGAAAAGCAGGACGAAAAGAAAAACACAGGCAATGGATTCGTACAGCTGCGCCGCGTGCCTTGCTATACCGAAGGTGCTGATCCGGGCAGCGAATAATCCATCAGACTGCGCGGTAACATCGATGCTGGTATTTTGTCCGGCCGCATCAAAGTATTCGTATAGCGTATTGGCCAGCATGTTCCTGACAGTGAAGTTGCAGAAATTTTCAGCCTGGCTGTCCGATGTTCCTTTTTTGAAGAAGATGTATATATTCAGCGGGATCCTTCCATTACTCCCCTTGGGTATCGAATCATTTCCTTTGTAAACCACGGACTCCACGATTCCCTCCCGGTCGACACGCTTGTCGTGCAGCGACTCGGTTAGTTTGTTCACAAAAACAACTCCATAGCCTTTGTCCGTAGGAAGACCGATGATCTCCGAATTGAAGTAGTTACCCAGCCGGATCAGAGCGCCGGTCAGAGCGACCAGAATGACGATCCTGTCAACTACCTGTAAGTACGACTGCCCCGGTTTGTTCTTTCTGCTGTACAGCCAGAGAGCAAATAAAATCCCGATAGCGCCGCCGTGACTGGCCAAACCCTGTAATCCCGTGAAACGGAAAGGGTTGAGTTCAAAAGGCAGGAAAATGCTCAGCGGTTCCTCAAAAATAATCTCGGGCTGATAAAAAATAACATGGCCCAGGCGTGCGCCAATAATGGTCGCAACCACCATGTAGATCGTGAGCGTGTCGACATCTTTTTCCGGCTTTCCCTCTTTTTTGAATATGTAATACAGGATCTGCTGACTGATGAGAAAACCCAGCGCGAAAAACAGGCCATACCAGCGCAAGGCAAATGATCCGAAGGAAAAAATCTCCGGGCTTCCGTTCCAGATAATGTAATTCAGTATTGTCATAAGCGGCAAATATAATTACAAATGCCAATTTGAGGTGACCGAAAACAACAATAGAAGCAGCCGAAACTGTAGTTATTCTGAATTTCCCAAAGGGATTTTGGCAGCGGCCACCTATTTTCCCTTAATTTCCCCCAAACCGGCTAATTATTTGATTTTTGCCAGTTGGTCGAGTTCGTCGCTGAAGCCGGATGAGAGGATGGGAAAACGGCACCAGGTGCGTGGGTCAACATTAATGTCGTCCAGGTGGAAAGCCGGGGCAAACCTCTCCCGCTTCCATTGATTGGCTGCCCATAACCGGAAAAACTTCGTGATGTGCGCTTTCAGAGGTTGGTGCTCATATTCCCCTTTCATCGCCTCAAATACCTCCGGTGGCGATTTCCGGTCGGCAATAGCGTGTTTTTCTATTTTTACGAGAATGGAATAGGGCATCAGGTCCGATTCATCGGTTTGTTCCCTCGACAATGGCCTCAGCTCCGCCGTTGGTTGAAGGTTGTTGACGAATCGAAGCCCCGTGTGGTCACACGCTTTTTCTATCCACCGAAGCCACTGAAGGATAAATACCTTTGTCAGGCCGGCGATAGGAGCGAAGCTCCCGCTGGTATCTCCATCCATGGTCGCATAACCTACATCGCCTTCACTCCGGTTGGAGGTGGTAAGCAGTACGGCCCGCCTTGTATTCGCCAGCATCCAGATTATCGGAGACCGCGTGCGGGCCTGGATATTCTGAAGGGTGATATCGTCGGTTTCCCATTCCAGGCTGCGTCCGATGCATGTTTCGATTTTCCGGGTATAGGAAGCTACTTCGTCGTCGATATTCCAATGAAAAAACCTGGCGCCGATCGAGGCTGCGAGTTGCTCCGCTGCCTCGAGGGTTGCGGAGGAGGAATTTTTTGTCCCCTGGTAAGCACAGGCCAGCAGTTCCCCTACACCCGCCTTCCAGTGATCAATGGTACTTTTCAGGCCAAGAACGCTGTTGAATTTTTCCCAGCCCAGTTCATCCGAAGCGCGCCTGACCATCTCGGCGACCATGATCGCGCATGCCGATGAGTCAGCGCCCCCGCTGAGCGATAGTACAAAACCCCTTGCCTTGCTTTTCCTGATGTAATCGAACAAACCAAGCGCTACAGCCCGCGCGAGTTCCTCGTTCTGCTCTTTGTTGTCGGCGGAAATAATTTGTTGGGACTTAGACGGGTCATCGAAGTCGATATCCAGGGAAAGAAGGTTATAACTCCTGAACGAGAACCGCTTATTGACACCAATCAGTTGCCCTCGCTGCCCGATAATAATATCGCCGTCGTAGATCATCCTCCCCGCCTCGTTTCCCAGCAGGTTTGCAAAAACATATACGCAATTGAATATGCGGGACCCATCCGAAACAACTTCTTTTTCGCGCAGCAGGCTCTTCATCATGGCAAAATGACTGGCGCTGGGATTCAGGATCAGATCAACACCTTTTTCGCACAACCGGTATCCCGGCCGGTTGGTTTTACGCCAGGCATCTTCACAGATTTCAAAACCAAAACGGATGCCATCTACTTCATACGTAATATCTCCCACCGGAATACGCACGCCTCCGCGCACGGTTTCATCAACCCTGCCCGAAGGCCACGGATCAAACCACCGTGGTTCATAATGAACGCCATCTCTTGCCAGGTTTTGCTTTAACGTGATGCCCAGGATCTTTTTTTCGCTGATCACGCAGGCGCCGTTGTACGTGATCTCCCCCAATCGCAGCGGAAGTCCCACGCTGACGGTAATACCCGCGCAAAATTCTTTTATGTGCAGGAGTTCTTTCCAGGCTCTTTCCGGTATCCAGTCGCTCAGGAACGAATCCTCACAGCCGTACCCGGTAATACACAACTCAGGCAGGCAAAGGATCTTTACGTCCTGCCGGATCGCATCCTGAATGGCGGCGATAATATTTTCCGTATTGTTTTTCCAATCGAAAGGAATCTGATTGACTGTCGCGCCTCCAATTCTAAGTTTTCTCACGTTGTAATGGGCCAGTGGTGATCGAAAGTCCGTTTTCGGACGGACCGTGTTACCTGTGGATTAATTATTTAACAACTTCAGCATCTCGCAAGTTTTAAAGGCAGCATCCTGTTCGGCTTTTTTCTTGCTGTTGCCGTAGCCGGTTCCTTTTGCTTCGTTATCGACGAATACCTGCGCTGTAAACTCTTTATGGTTCCGGCCTTTTTTAACATTAAGGATTTCAAACCGCACATCTTTCCCTTCCCGCTGTGACCATTCGATGATTTTACTCTTGAAGTTTGAATCGGAATTCACCAGGTCGTCAACGTCGTAGTTCGGATTGATTAGTTTATCGATCACGAATTTTTTTGTCCGGATATAACCCTTGTCAAGGTATATCGCTCCGACTATCGCTTCCAGTGTATTTCCCAGGATGACCTGCTGCAGGTGAGCATTTTTTTGATCGAACTGAACGATATTGGCAACGCCGATCTTTCTCGCGAGCAGGTTAAGTGCCTCGCGGTTGACGATCCTCGATCTGATCTCGGTGAGGAATCCCTCTGGTTTAAAGGGAAATTTTTTGAACAGGAAGTCCGCTACAGCTGCCCCCAGAATCGCATCCCCCAGGTATTCCAGTCGTTCATTTGATTCTTTATAACCTTGCCCGTTTTCTTTTGCGATGGAACTGTGAACTGTCGCAAGGCGATAAAGCTCCAGGTTGGAAGGTGTGAAGCCGGCTATATTCTGGATAGCCGAAACAAGCATTTTGTCGTTTTTCGATTTCCCTTTAGGAATCTTAAGGATCTTCCAAACCAAGTGATATTCAATTGAAAGTTAGCGGCTGCTAATTTAGTAAATAACCGCAATCGTTAAATAATATGTACGGGCACGATTTGGGCTGAATAGGGCAGAGAGCGGAACTTAGGCAACGAACTTTTTGAAAACGATGGAAAAGTTGTGACCGCCGAAGCCAAATGTATTGCACAGGGCAATGTTTACCGCTCTTTCCTGCGCATGGGTAAAGGTGAGGTTGAGTTTGGGATCGAGACCCGGATCATCGGTAAAATGGTTGATAGTGGGCGGAATGATCGAGTGATTGATCGCCATAAGGCAGGCGATACTTTCGATTGCGCCGGCAGCGCCCAGCAGGTGTCCTGTCATGGATTTTGTGGAGCTGATGTTCATTTTATAAGCATGAGCTCCAAAGACCTTCTGTATGGCTTTGATCTCGCCGATATCGCCAAGAGGGGTAGAGGTACCGTGCGTATTGACATAGTCGATCTGCTCGGTAGTGACCTGGGCATCTTCGAGGGCATTGTACATTACCCGGGTGATCCCGGCTCCTTCGGGGTGAGGTGCGGTGATGTGATACGCGTCGGCAGACATCCCGCCGCCGAGGACTTCCCCGTAAATTTTAGCACCGCGTTTTTTTGCGTGCTCATACTCTTCGAGGATCAATGCTCCGGCTCCTTCGCCCAGCACAAATCCGTCGCGGTTGAGATCGTACGGACGAGACGCGGTTTCCGGCGAGTCGTTTCTTTCGGACAGTGCCCGCATGGCATTAAATCCACCGACACCTGCCTCACACACGGCTGCCTCCGATCCTCCGGACACGATAATATCCGCTTTGCCCAGGCGCAGGTACGTGAAGGCATCGTAAAGTGCATTTGTGGAGGATGCGCACGCCGATACCGTTACGAAATTGGGACCGCGGAATCCATACTTAATGGAAATATGACCGGCGCTCAGATCCGGGATCATTTTTGGAATAAAGAATGGGTTAAAACGGGGTGTCCCGTCGCCCTTCGCATATGTCTTGACTTCTTCCTGGAAAGTAAGCAACCCCCCGATACCCGAGCCCCAGATCACACCGACTCTATCAGGGTCTAGATCAGCTAACGGGAGGTTTGAATCTTTTATAGCCTCATCGACCGCTACCATTGCAAATTGGGCGAAAGGGTCCATCTTCCGGGCTTCCTTCCTGTCCATAAAGTCGCCGATATCGAAATTCTTGACTTCGCAGGCAAACTTCGTTTTAAAACGAGAGGCATCGAAACGGGTGATGGGAGCGGCTCCGCTTTTACCGGACTTTAATCCTTCCCAGTATTCCGGCAAGGTATTGCCGATGGGGGTGAGTGCACCTAGTCCAGTAACGACTACTCGCTTCAATGTCATTTTTAATGGGGTGTGGTTGTAATGAGGCAGTTACCAATTATTTCTTCACATTTTGTTCCAGGTATGAAATTGCCTGGCCAACAGTTGAAATATTCTCGGCCTGATCGTCTGGGATAGAAATGTTGAATTCCTTTTCGAACTCCATGATGAGCTCTACGGTGTCAAGGGAGTCAGCACCAAGGTCGTTGGTAAAGCTCGCTTCAGGAGTAACTTCAGATTCCTCAACACCAAGTTTCTCGATGATGATCTGTTTTACTTTTTGTGCAATTTCAGACATGTTTTTACGGTTTAGTGATTTTAAAATCTGTGCAAAGAAAGAGATTTGCGGCAATATTGTCAAACTTTTTTGATCTTGCCATTTAGGCCTCAAAGTCCCGTTCAGAACGCTGAAAATGAAGAAAAGCAAATTAATCATCGACTATGAATTTGATTTCGAATTGCTCGGCCTGATCTCCTCCGCAAAAGGATATAAGCTGGCCTGGGAGATCAACCAGGCCCTGAATATCCAGCTGGTCAAACAAGCGGATCTGGTCGTCGGCTTCCGGAACAACGAGGAAAGGTCTTTTTCTTTCTATTCCTATCAAACCCAGCTCAATCGATTGAAAATGTTCAAAAACAAGCCTTCGGACCCGGATGCAGGAAAGTATTTCCTAATCCCTGAGTTTCCTCATTACGATTTTATAATTTTGGCTGATATGGAAGAACAGTATACTCATCAGCAATTAATCCATTCAATCAAATCCATCACTTCTGTTCAACTCGCTGCCATGATCCCGTTAGATGGTTTGAAGTCGAAGTCGAACTTTATCTTTTAATTGCAAATGGGTTGTTCATATCACTATATCCGCATCAATTCGATTTACTTATAACCATATGCTAGAAAAAGTATCGTTTAACAAAACGAAAATTGTTGCCACTGTTGGCCCTGCCTCAAGTTCCAAGGACATGCTTCACGCTCTTATTAAGGAAGGTGTGGATGTTTTCCGGCTGAATTTTTCGCATGGAACGCACGAGGACCATCTGAAAGTAATCAAAAACGTACGACAGCTCAACGAAGAACTGGGAACCCGGGTGTGCCTTCTCCAGGATCTGCAAGGACCAAAGATCCGTGTAAATGAGATGGAACCCAATATAACCATCGAGCGTGGCCAGGAACTTATCATCACGACACGCGAAGTCCTGGGTAACCGGGAACTGGTAAGTACTTCCTACAAAACACTACCCAAGGATGTGAAAGTGGGAGATATGATCCTTATCGACGATGGAAAACTGGAACTGAAAGTAACTGAGATTCGTGATATCGATGTTGTAACGGAAGTAGTATATGGTGGCCCGTTGAAGTCCAGAAAAGGTATCAACCTCCCGTTCACCAAGGTCTCTGCTCCGTCACTTACTGAAAAGGATCTGAAAGATCTTGAGTTCGGTCTGGCAAACGATGTCGACTGGATCGCATTGTCGTTCGTCCGCAGAGCCGAAGATATTACATCCATGCGTGCAATAATCGACGCCCATAAATCGGCGGCCCGCATCGTGGCCAAGATCGAAAAACCGGAAGCGCTCAGCAACATCGACGAGATCATTGCAGCCACAGATGGCGTCATGGTGGCACGTGGTGACCTGGGTGTCGAAATCTGGATGGAGGAAGTGCCTATGGTGCAAAAGATGCTCGTCGAAAAGTGCAATAAGGCGGGTAAACCCGTGATTGTAGCTACCCAGATGATGGAGAGTATGATCGAAAATCCAAGGCCGACACGCGCTGAAACCAATGACGTTGCCAATGCCGTGATGGATGGTGCCGATGCCCTGATGCTCTCCGCTGAAACAGCGTCCGGAAAATACCCGCTCGAAGTGATCCGCAGTATGGTTCGTACGATCGCTTCGGTTGAAAAAAATCCTTCCATATATTACCGCTTCCGGGACGTCGACAAGAAATCGCCTACTTATATCCATGATAATTTTGTATTGGCTGCCTGTAAACTGGCGAAGGATGTGGGGGCAAAAGCCATTGTCGGTATGACCCAATCCGGGTATACGGCATATCAATCATCGGCGTACCGGCCGAATGCCAATATCTTCGTCTTTACAAGTAACAAGGCGTTGCTCAACAAGATCAACCTTGTGTGGGGTTCGCAGGCTTATCTGTATAACAAAACGAACTCCACCGACGAAACGATCGCCGATGTAGAGAGCGTATTAAAAAGCGAAGGCCACGTAAAATCGGGTGACATATTTATTGTGCTGGCCAGCATGCCGATACAGGATAAGGCGCGTACAAATACAATTAAGATCAATATTGTGAAGTGACCGGTGTCTCACGAATGCCATTCATCAGCCGGTATATGACGGGCGGTGATTGTCATTCGTGAACTTCGTTTAACGTTTTGGCTCTACAAGGATCACTTCTTCCCGCTCCACGATCACCGCGCCGGGAGGATCACCCTTTCGTTTCCGAACAAATTTTCGCGGTGTAACTGTCACGGGACAAAGGGAATCCGTTTTTCTTTTCGAGTAAAAAGCAGCCACCTGCGCCGCACGTTCGATGACGTCCTTTGGAAATTTTTTCCCGGACTGGTATTTCACCAGCACATGCGATCCAGCCACGTCTTTTGCGTGTAGCCACAGGTCTTCTTTATAGCCAAACTTCAGCGTGAGCTTATCGTTGCTTTGTGCATTCTTTCCGACGAGAATCTTAAACCCCTGAAAGTCCATCTCATGATAGGGCAGCGGCTCCCGGGATTCCGCAGGAAGCTTTACAGTCCCCAGCGGATCAACGGCGGACCGCAGTTTTTTTAAGTCGGTTTCCCCGTCAATTTTCAGAATTTGCTCTTTTAAACGTGCGATCTCCGCCGTCTTGCTGTTCAATATCTGTTGAAGACGATCCACCTCGGATTGCTGATTTTTTGATTTTTTATAGTACAACTCCGCATTTTTTTGCGGACTGAGGTCTCTTTTGAGTTTGATTTCAATGAATTGATCCGGATCATAAAAACTGGATAGTGTCACGCGATCCAGGCCCGGCCGGATAGTCGTCAGGTTGGCCATAAGCAAGTCGGCCCACACCTTATAATTATTGTCGGTTGTAACGGAGTTTAATTTCTGATGTGTCTTCTCATAATAAGCTTCCGAACCCTGCAGGCGCTCTTTCAGTGACGAAAGCGCGGCCGCTTTTTCAATCCTGAAGGCCTCATGCTGCGTGTACGCGAAGAAAAAATCATTCAACGCCTCCACCGGATCCGAAAATGTTCGCAGCGGCCGACCGACCGGCAACAAGGTAAGAGCAAGTTTTTCGCCCATTTCAGAAACGAAAAAAACAGGCTTTGCCAATTCCTGCAACGTGGACTCGATCAGCCTCCATTGTTCCGGTTTGGGCGCATTGGCAAAACCTTTGTCATCCAAATAGGTCCATACCCATTTTCCAAAAGTAAAATAGGCTGCATGAAGGTTGTCCTGGTTTTTGAGGAACTCGTCATACGTCCACAAGATCTGGCGATCCATGTGCTCAATCGACAGATCGAGGTCCGCTGTCATATTGTTTTTGAACAGTTCAATGGGTTGGTTTTCGCGGAACAGAAGGACGTTTGCGCGATTCCCGTGCATTTTAAAAAGAAGGGAGTACGCGTTGCCGAAGTGTACGGCAAAACTCCGTTCATTGGTAAATTGTTGAATGTGTTGAACGCGCTGACCGATCAACGCTCCAAAAAGATCCACGCTGTTCTTACGGGCGCGGAAAAAACTCCGGGGAAAAGAAAGGCAGGAAAATGATGCAGGTAAACTCGCCTTGAGGAAGAAGGGACTTGTGGCCGTCTCAAACCGGATAATCAACTCATCCTTATTTTGACTGAAGCATTCGGATACAACGGTTCCTGCGAGTCTCTTTTCAAGAGATACTGTCAGGTGACGCAGAAAGAAATAATTGTTGTGCAAAGCTAATTCCTAAATAAAATGAATGCTGAATGCCGCAATAAACCGTACCCTTATTTGTTTTCCCCCACGACGAAAGTTACAAACACGGTTCACCTAATGGCTTGAGATCTCCAGTCCGTCGTATGCCAGTGAAATTCCATCCGGCAGATTCTTTTCTACGTGAGCATGCAGACCGAGCTTGTGGCTGATATGAGTAAAGTATGTTTTTTTCGGCCGGATCCTGTTCACCATCTGGATGGCTTCCGCCAGGTTGAAATGTGACACATGGGGCTGGATCTGCAACGCATTCAGAATCAGCGTTTCTGTTCCCTGCAGCTTCTCGATTGTTTCGTCGGGGATATGGTTTGCATCGGTGATGTAGCTGAAATCTCCGAAGCGGAACCCCAATACCGGCAACTTTAAGTGCATCACCGGAAGGGGCATAATGGTCACCCCATTAACGGAGAAGGGTTCTTTCTCCACCAGGTTCAGTATCAGCCGCGGGATCCCCGGGTAGGCATCTTTGGCAAAGGCGTAGGCGTATTCTATTTTCAGCTGATCCAGGACAGACTGCGTTCCGTAGACCGGCATATCCATCTCCTGTAAAAAATTGTAAGCCCTTACATCGTCCAGTCCGGCGGTATGATCGCGGTGTGCGTGGGTGAAAATTACAGCGTCAACACGTCTTACATTCTCGCGGAGCATCTGCTGCCTGAAGTCGGGGCCGGCATCGATGATGAAACTCTGCCCTTCCACCTCCACCCGGATAGACGACCGGAGCCGTTTATCACGGTAATCGAGCGACTGGCATACTTCACATGTACAACCGATGACCGGCACACCCTGTGAGGTACCACTGCCCAGAAAAGTGATTTTCAAGCGGCTTCCTGTTGAGTCAGTTCTTCATAGAGTTTCTGGCTTTTCTCCGTGAAACGGGTTCCGTCGAGCTCCACGTTCCTCAGTATTTCCAGGAGGGCGTTGATCTTACCCTCGGTAGTATAGAATTTATTAACGATGATGATCTTTTGATCCTTCAACACGCAATAACCTGACTTAAAGTTTCCTTTTTCATAACGCAGCGTATAATCGGACTCCGCAATCATATCTTCAAACTTTGTCAAAAACTGGGTGGTATATTTGATCATTATAGTGGTTTATTTCAGGGGCAAAGATAAGAAATAGTCCGTAACTGGAAAAAGTGCCCCGGCGGACCACCCTGGGGTCAGTCCCGGCCTTTTACGCTTTCACACTTACTGCTAACTTGCCGCCTGGACCATGTTTGGTAAAAAACTAATCGTCATCGCCGGCCCGACCGCTGTTGGTAAGACAGCAGTAGCCATCTCCGTTGCCAAACATCTCCGGACAGAGATCGTTTCGGCCGATTCCCGGCAGCTATTCAGCGAGCTTACCATCGGCACGGCAAAACCGTCTGCCGCGGAACTCAGCGAGGTAAAGCATCATTTTATTAACAGTCACTCGATACATGAACCGTACGACGCCGCGCGGTACGGCCGCGACGCGCTGGAATTGATCAACGTGCTGTTCAAAACGCACGATCATGTCGTTCTTTGCGGCGGATCGGGTTTGTACATCCGCGCCGTCTGCGATGGCTTCGACGATATCCCGGAGGTTGCCCCCGCGATACGTGAGACACTGGTACGGGAATTCAAAACCCATGGTCTGGCAGTCCTGCAGCAAAAGTTAAAAACGCTGGATCCCGCTCACTTCGAAAACATTGATATTCAAAATCCGCACCGCCTGATCCGCGCGCTGGAAGTCGTCATCGGAACCGGAGCGTCGATCACTTCTTTTCGGGTACAGGCAAAACCAACGCATAGCTTCTCCGTCGTGAAGATCGGGCTCGAACTCCCGCGGCTGGAATTGTATGAACGTATCGACACCCGGATGGAAAAAATGATCCGGGAAGGATTATTTGAGGAAGCAGAAAGCCTCTATCCCTACCGGGAACACAATGCGCTTCAAACGGTGGGATACAGCGAGATCTTCGGTTTTATGGAAGGCCGGTATGACCGTAATGAAGCGATCCGGCTCCTGGGTCAAAATTCCAGGAGATATGCGAAAAGACAAATGACCTGGTTCAGGCGCGACGCCGGCATGGTATGGATGAATCCCGCCGATCCGGGTGGAATAATTAAATTGATTTCTCATCACGCTGAGTAAAGAATAACAACAACACACCAACCGGTAACCGCGAATGGATAAAAAAGTGCTGATTATCGCTTACTATTGGCCGCCCAGCGGGGGAAGCGGGGTTCAGCGATGGCTTAAGTTTGTAAAGTATCTGCCGGAATTCGGTTGGAAACCGTTTGTCTTTACGCCCGAAAATCCCACATTCGACATCAAAGATCCATCGCTCCTGAAAGATGTGCCCGGCGAGGCGGAAGTAATTCATTTTCCGATCTGGGAGCCATACGAACTGTTTTCCCGGTTGTCGTCATTTTTTGGACCCCGGAAAAAAGGGGACACCCTCGCAGCCGTTCCCGGAAAAGCGCCGACAGCGTTTCAAAAAATAACCACATGGATACGGGGAAACTTGTTTATCCCGGACCCCCGCATTTTTTGGGTTAGACCATCCGTTAGGTTTCTCGGCGATTTTTTAAAGGACAACGATATCCGGACGATCATCACAACCGGTCCGCCACACAGTGTACACCTTATCGGGTACAACCTGAAAAAAAAGAACCCGGGTATCCGATGGCTTGCAGACTTCAGGGATCCCTGGAGTGAATGGGGCTTCCTCGACAGCCTGCATGCGGGGTCTTTTGCACGAACGGTTCACCGGAAAATGGAAGCCCGGGTTTTACGATCGGCCGACCGGGTGATTACCATTACGCCGTTCTATGTCCGTCAGTTCGAAAACCTTTCGAAGCGAAAAGTAGACTTGTTGACCAATGGTTATGACCACGTTGATTTTGAAAACCTAAAGGTTGAACCAACGGAAAAATTCATCATCCGGCATGCGGGTATCGTGAACGAGAAGTGTGACCCACGGCCATTTATGCGTGCAATCGGTGAACTGGCAAGTATCGATAAAGAATTCAGGTCCGCCGTTCAGGTTGATTTTGTGGGCGAAGTGCACGGCCAATTTATAGCCTTTGTTCGGGCATCTCCGGACATAACTCACCTCACGACGTTTACGCCGCCGGTACCCCATAGCGAGCTGTTGACGCTGTACGGATGTTCATCGGTCTTGCTGATCGTCCTCACCGGATATAAGGATGCCGAAGGTTATATGCCCGGAAAGTTATTTGAATACCTGGCTACCGGCATACCGATTACCGGCACAGGACCGGTGGATGGTGACGCGTCAAACCTGTTGAGAGAAGCCGGCGCCGGAGGTCTGATTGAAGGTACGGATTCTGACGGGATCAAAACGCGCGTGATGGAGTTGTTTGACAACTGGAGGAACGGAAGGGTCGACTTGTCGCGAAAAGCCGGATTGAAATACTCCAGAAGGGCGATCACGGAGCAACTGACAGCGCTTCTTTGAGCGTGGTCCGCGAAGTCGATACACATAAAAGTTCATTTTAGCATTACCGTCAAATCTCTTTACTTGCAGGGAGAACAGGAAAATTGATCAGCAAAAATTTCATCAGGAGCTCGCTCATCTATACCCTTGCCGGAATGTTGCCGATGGCGAGTGCCATCATATTGCTTCCGCTCTACATTCACAATTTATCGACGGAGTTGTACGGGGCCTTGTCGGTGTATATGGTCTTTACTTTTCTGGTTCAGATCGTCGTTACATTCAGCTTCGATTCGTCGGTTTACATTCATTACCATGAGTTAAAACACGATGCGAACAGGCTTTCCGTTTTTATAAGTTCCGCATTCGTATTTATGATTTTGCTTGGCCTGGCCGCTTCCGTTGTTCTCACCGGTACCGGCGGGATACTGTTTCAGGTAGCTCTCCCGGACAAGGATGTTTCATTTTATCCCTATGGCCTGGCGTCGGTCGGCTCGGGAATATTCCAGGCTATCTTCAAAGTACACAGCAGCCTCCTGCAGAGCCGTGAAAAACCGGAAACGTTCCTTTGGTCGAATGTTTTATCTTTTTCTGTTATCGCCTTATGTATTTTTATCGGCCTTGAACTTTATCCAAACTCGCTCGCAGGACCGGTGATTGGCCGGTTGGCAGGCTCGGTCATACCCTGTGCCTGGGCGCTGTTTCGCATCTTCCGGGAGTTTGGCTTTCATTATGATTTTACATGGTTGCGGTCATCCTTCAGCTTTAACGCATACACGTTTGTGTACCAGCTGCTGCAATGGGTGATCAATCAGTTTGACCGGGTGATCATGCTGTTTTTTCTGATGCTCTCGGACGTCGGTGTCTATGATTTCGCGTTGAAGTGTTTGATACCCATTGAACTGGTGATGAACAGCCTGCACAACTCATTTTACCCGAAGGTGATCAGCAGTGTGATGAGCCAGGAAGAAAAGGGGTCGTCACCTCAGATCAACAGGTATTATTACGGCCTTACGGCGGTTGTCATGCTGATTATCTGCGGAAGCATTTTGGTATTGCCTTGGGCGATCGAGACATTCGTTTCGAAGAAAGACTACCATTCCGCAATTCAGTATATTCCCTACCTGGCTGTTCTATACCTTTTCAAGACCGCGAGATTATTCTTCGCCGTGCCATACGGGATAATGAAATATTCCAAGCCCCTCCCCATAATCTACCTGGCTGTGTCGGCTCTGAAAATCTTACTGATGGTTTTACTGATGAACCGGCTTACGGTTTACGGTGTGATCGTCGCCTCCCTTGTCAGCGCGGTACTGGAGAATATTTTACTCAAAAGGGGACTCAATAAAATGTTCGAGTTCAGGTTCAATACATTCAAGATGGTCGTGGCACCGCTGATCCTGCTGACTGTAGTTCTTGTTCTGGAGCCTCTCTTCGGAACCCAACACCCGTTTCTTACACACATTTTTTATGTGGCTTGCTGTGGTGGGTTGCTCTGGTGGGCTTACCGGAATGAGATCGGGCTGATCAACCCTTTCAGGGCGACATAGCACCAGTTTACATCAGCCTGCAGGTATTTTGATATAAACGCACGGGTGAAAAATGCCATTCCGTGGGAAATAGTTCTTATTTTGCGGCACTATAGATAATGATCCCAGTTACGAAGCCCTTTCTGCCACCGATCCAGGAATATCAGCAATACCTTCAGGATATCTGGAAACGCAACTGGCTGACCAATAATGGTCCGTTGGTTAATGAGCTTGAGCTTAAACTGAAGGAATACCTGGATGTAAAACACCTGCTTTTTGTAACAAATGGCACCATTGCCATTCAGCTTGCTATCAAGGCGCTGGGGTTGAAAGGCAAGATCCTTACAACCCCTTTTTCATATGTAGCGACAACCAGCAGTATTGTGTGGGAAGGATGCGAACCTGTCTTTGTCGATATCGATGCGTCAACCTGCAATATCGATCCTTCGAAAATTGAAGAAGCGATCACGCCGGACACAACGGCGATTCTGGCAACCCATGTATATGGAAACCCGTGCGACGTCGAGAAGATCGACGAGATCGCCAGGAGGAGAAACATCAAGGTTATTTACGACGGAGCACATGCCTTTGGCGTTAAGATCAGGGGCAAGTCCATATTTGAATACGGTGACATCAGCACCTGCAGTTTTCATGCTACCAAACTTTTTCACACGGTGGAGGGAGGGGCAGTGGTCACAAAAGACCCGGAACTCCTGAAGAAGATCGCGTACCTGCGCAATTTCGGACACGATGGTCCCGATCGTTTTGCAGATCTGGGCATCAACGGAAAAAATTCGGAGTTTCATGCAGCCATGGGGTTGGCCAATCTAAGGTACGTCGATGAGATCATCGCCACACGCAAGAGATTGTCGGAACAATATGATAAGTTTATGGGCACGTTCCAGGGCACCAAACCACAACGGCCCCGCGATGTCCTTTATAACTACGCGTATTACCCTGTGATTTTTAACGATGAAAAATTACTGGTAAAAGTCCTGGAAACGCTCAATCAGAACTGGATCCATCCCAGAAGGTATTTCTACCCTTCATTGGAAGATTTGCCCTATGTAAACCCGCACGCACGATGTCCGGTGTCCGACAGCATTTCGAAGCGGGCACTGTGTTTGCCGTTATTCGATACCTTGACGCCGGAGGAAATCGACATGATCTTCCGGATAATCCTCCGGGTTCAAAACAACTGAGTATGGTTGAGGCGGATGTCAACGACCTGCTAAATTTTCAGCGCTCATGAACCTTCATATCGTTCCGGATAGCAGGTTCATCAACTCTTTCCACAGCAACCTTGTCGAACTAGGTATTTTAGAAAATAACAGGATCGTTGTAAGATCTGCCAAAAAACTCCGCTACGTGGACGCGGAGCTACCGTATGCACCATTGTATTCTGCGAGGTTCCGGGCACTCGTGGGAGATACAATGCAATATGACGCCGTATTTATACATCTTTTTTCACCACTGATGTACCGATGGGTTGCCGGCAATTCCTTCAGGAAGTTGAACTGGATGGTTTGGGGTGCGGACTTGTACAACCTCCCGTTTATTGACTTTAACGCGTATGAGAAGAAGACATACGAAGAATACCCTGTGGGAAAACGTTCGCTGAACGAGTGGCTTTACCTGCTGAAGGTATGGACAACGGGCATGCCATTCCGCAACAGGGCATACGCCAAAGTCGACAATGTACTCACGTGGATGAACTCGGAGTACGGATTCGCGAAGGCACACATCACCAGGTTGCGCGCCGGCCACAGGTTTTTCTTTTATGAGAACCAGGTGCCATATCAGAAACTAGATGATCGGTTGAAAGATAAACAACCTCGAAAAAACGGATTGCCCGACATCATTGTCGGTAATTCCGGCTATCCGACCAATAACCACCTCGATGCGGTGGAATACCTCAACCGTAACGACATCAAGGCAAACTTACTGATCCCCGTATCCTACGGTAACAGTCATTACATCCGATTCCTCCGGAAAAGCCTTGGTTCATATGTGAATGGAAGGGTAACATTCGTTGATAAACACATGAGCTTTGACGACTACGTGGAGTTTCTAAGCCGCGCCGATGCCTTGATCATGAACAACGTACGTCCACAGGGTTACGGTAATGTACTCATGATGTTGTACATGAAAAAGCCTGTTTTTCTGAACGACAAGAATATTTCTATTCCGGATCTGCTAGCGAATGGAATCCTTCCGTCACCATGGACGGACCTGCATTCCCTGCCGCACGCGAGAAGTCCGGAGGGGAATCGACAGGCTATCATTAATCTCCTGTCACACGAACGGCTGCAACAGGTTTATTATGACCTGTTTGCTTAGGATAACACGCTTTCGACCAGGCTGCATATTTTACCGGCGTTGATCTCGGCGTTTAGTTCCTTAGCCGCCATACCCGAGTTGCGTTTGAAATTCTCCACCTCCTGCCGTGTCAGGCGGTTCAGTTCGGTTGCCAGACTTTGTGGTGTAAATCCGGCAGACACAACTCCAAGGTTATAGTGGCGAACGATTTCAGCCATTTCCGGTGTTGGGCCGATAGCAACTCCCAGGCGCCCCTGGATAAAATCGAACAGCTTGTTGGGAAGCGTGTTTTCGTAGTTGAAGTTAATGGGAGGAAGAAGAAAGACCCCTATGTCGTACTGATTAACCGTTGTAACCACGTCGCTAACCCTGACGGGAGGAATAATGCTGATTCGTGCATCATTTTCCGATTGCCGGCGAAGCTCATCGATATACCCCCTGGTCTTTTTTGAAGCGAACCCGGGAGTCAGCAGAATCATATCCAGGGTGAACCGGTCGTCCAGCATCGACATCATCTCCACCATTAGTTCCAGTTTTCTGGAGGGTGTGGCGATCCCGTGATGTACAAGCCTGATCTTGTCCGCTGCAACAGGCGTCGGTTCAAGCAGGGTGTAGTTGTTTGCATTTGTGATGACGAGCGGTTTAACATTAAAATGTTTTTCGTACTCCGCCGCAAGCCCTTTACCAACGGTCATCATGGCGTTTGTTCTGGGGATGTACTGTTTACAAAGCCAGATGTTAAAAGGCTGAAAAAAAAACTTCCACATTTTTTTGTCTTCGAAATGCCTTGGAGCATACTCATGCGCATCAAAGATGACCTTCACGTTGTTATTAAGAGCAAAAGCAAGAGGTAATGTCTCTACGTCATTGGCGATAACGAGATCAAATTGCCTGGAATTCAGTCCGGATATAAAATCATAGTAAGCATGCAGAATCTTGTGCGCTATTCGATGGAACCGGAGCAGGAGGAAAACAGAAGCGACAGCTTTGCGAAATAACGTCAAGTTTGTCGGTTTCATCGGGATGAGTTCGTATTCCGTTGAGGGGGTTCCTCCAAAACACAGAACTGTTACCGAATATTTTCCCGACAGCGCCAGTACCTGCCTCCTGACACGGGCATCGTGGTCGAGATTACTGAGAACAAGCACTAAGATTTTTTTCATGGACTGGAATATTTGATTCGTCGCGCCGGAAAGTAATGATCGCCAGACACTATTTTACGATGATTTTTAATCGCGCGGGATTTTCCTTGACAAAGGATGCCCATGATTTTGATCTCGTGGCAGAAGGGTCTTTCTGAAAATGATGACACATCGCGACAGCCAGCGCATCGGTAGCGTCCAGCAGTTTGGGGAGTTCTTTGATTGCCAGCAGCGTCATCAGCATCCTCGCTACCTGTTCTTTGGAAGCATTGCCGTTTCCGGTTACGGATTGTTTTATTTTTTTCGGAGCATACTCCACGATCGGTATCTGCCGCGACAACGCAGCCGCCATTGCCACACCCTGCGCACGGCCGAGCTTGAGCATCGATTGGACGTTCTTGCCAAAAAATGGCGCCTCCAGGGCCACTTCGTCCGGACTGAACTCGTCTAACAGACTGATCACCCGCTCGAAGATTTTTTTTAACCGGAGTTCATGGCCCTCATACTTGCTTAAATGAATTACCCCGAACTGAAGAAGGTTTATTTTCGATTTTCGGATCAGGATCAATCCGTATCCCATTACATTGGTGCCCGGGTCCAGGCCGAGTATGATCTTTTCTTTTTCCACTTTTCCCACGAAGCAAGATAGGCAGCGTTATTAAATTTTTGAAATTGCGGGAGATGACAATTATCGCTTCTTTATTCCTTGTTTATTACGGACTGCTGGTTGTGCTGTATATCGGCTGGAACAAGGCTTTGAGAAAACAAGAAGCGTCCGGCCACGTGATTGAACCGATCCCTGTCACTGTTGTGGTTGCCGTGCGCAACGAAGAACAGGCAATCGGCCTGTTGCTGGACGATCTCGCGAACCAACGCTATGCTTCCTTTAATGTGATTATCGTGGATGACGGATCGGAGGACAATACCTGCGGGGAAGTCCTGCGTTGCACACAGCACGATCCACGATTCAGACTGAAAAAGAGCGGGGGAGTAGGTAAGAAACACGCGTTGGCTGAAGGGATCATGTCTGCGACAGGTTCGGTCATTGTCACCACCGACGGGGATTGTCGGGTTGGCGAACACTGGCTCGACAGCCTGTGTCGCGGTTTCCAAGCGAACGGGATAAACATGATCTTTGGCGCTGTCAGAATGGACGGCAGTTCTTTATTTTCTGGCTTACAGGCCATGGAATTCGCCAGCCTGATCGGCTCCGGTGCGTCTGCCGCCGGCCTGGGTTTCCCCGTTATGTGCAATGGCGCCAACCTGGCCTTTCGAAAAGCGGTGTTTGAAGAGGCCGGCGGTTATTCCGGCAACCTACATATTCCATCCGGCGATGACGAGTTCCTGATGCGGAAGTTCCTGAACCTGTACCCGGGGTGCGTCCGTTTTGTCCCGGCCTCGGCCTCTATAGTGACCACCGAGCCCAACCGGGATGTGCGCACATTTGTGAATCAACGGCTGCGCTGGGCAGGGAAGTGGATGTCGAACACCTCTTTGGTGGCCAAAGGGCTCGCATTGTTCATCGGCTGTTTCCAGGTTTGTGTCCTTCTCCTCCCGGTCCTCGCCGCGACCGGAATCATCCAGCCCTTCGCGGCTCTGGCCTTGTGGCTGGTCAAAGTTATGCTGGAGTTGTTGTTCTTAAGGCCCGTCCTCGCGCACCTGAATATTCCGTGGCGGTGGCTTCCTTTTATACTTTTACAGGTTATTTATCCGTTTTATACGGCGGCGATCGGATTATTTTCGAACTTCCGTTCATTTGAATGGAAAGGGCGTAAACTAAAGTCGCTCATGGTCAGCCGCTATTGAGGGAAGGAACCGGTGAAGGGGTGGAGGATTGCGGACAATTCGCTTTTCACATTAACTTTACCGGACAATGACGGAACAGACTCTCAAAGCCAAATTTGAAATTAAGGAACTCGAACTCAACGCGTTACTCGAGATCACGCAGGCCATTAACAATAACCTTCCGGAAGAATCACTCTATAAAATTTACAATTTTACACTTCGGTCTAACCTGAATATCCAGAAACTGGCGCTTTTTGTGCTGGATGAGGAATGGAGCTGCAAGGTAAGTTTCGGAACAACGAAACACTTCCACCGGGCGAACTTGTTGCCGGCCTTTAAGACGATCCAGGATATTACCCACCTGAGGGAATTTGATGAATGTGATTTTACAGTCTTCGATATAATTATCCCCGTTACCCACAAGAGCACAACGCTTGCCCTGGTCTTTGTAGGCGGCCTTGAAAAAGACGATCCCCGTTACCAAAACGACGACGGGATAAAATTTATCCAGGCTCTCAGCAACATTATTATCGTTGCCATTGAAAACAAAAAACTAGTGCGGAAACAACTGGATCAGGAATCCTTCCGGAAAGAGCTGGAGATCGCCAGCGACGTTCAGCAATTTCTTTTCCCGGACAAATTGCCCAATACAGATGTACTGAAAATAGAGGCGAGTTACCTTCCCCACGATATGGTCGGTGGTGATTATTACGATTACATACCGATTAACAAGAATCAATTCCTCATTTGTGTGGCCGATGTAAGCGGGAAGGGAATTCCGGCCGCTCTGATGATGTCAAATTTTCAGGCCTCTCTGCGGACGTTGCTGCGCCAAACCCCTAACCTGACCGATATTATCGAGGCGCTGAATTTTCAGGTCCTTGAAAATACAAAAGGTGAAAAGTTTATTACTTTTTTTGCAGCGATCTATGATATCCGGCTAAAGACTATGGTGTATGTAAACGCCGGACATAATCCGCCGATCCTGATCGACAAGAAGAACGGTCTTCGTTTACTGGAAGAAGGTGCCACCGTGCTGGGGGCCATGCATCCCCTGCCATTTTTGAACGAAGGATTTATTACCGGTATCGATGATTTTTTACTTTTCTGCTACACCGACGGGTTGACCGAAACTGTCAATGAAAACGGTGTGGAGTTTGGCGTGGATACGGTATTGGATTATTTTAAAGCAGAGGAGACGTTCAACAAGGACCTGAAGACCATTCATCAGGATATTATAGTCGCACTGGATACCTTCAAAGGCCGGAAAGGTTACCACGATGACATTACTATCCTTTCCTGTCGCGTCGGATAAATAAATCGTGAAGCCGGGGTGAAAAAGTTTGTTGTTTGATTATGATTCACCGTACACCCTTCCTGCTTCCCCTGTTCTACCCGACGCTCACGTGGAGAATTCAAACACCACGCAAAGAGTTGTTCCTTACCTTTGACGATGGACCGGTTCCGGGCCCGACCGAATTTGTGCTCGATACCCTGAGCCGGTTCCAGGCGCAGGCAACATTCTTTTGCATCGGTGACAACGTCCGGAAGTATCCAGGCGTTTTTTCGAGTATCCTCGCTAACGGACATGCTGTTGGAAACCACACGTTCAACCATCTCAATGGATGGAAATCCACCACTGAGGAATACGTTGATAATTGTGATCTGTGTTCGAATGAATTCTCTAAAAACTCACCTGCGTTTCAGCCGGCGTCAACTGTTTTGTTCCGTCCACCGTACGGCAGGATTACACGCAGTCAGATCAGGGCGCTGAAGAACTTCGAGATTGTAATGTGGGATGTGCTGTCCATTGACTACAGCCGGCGAATCCTCCCCGAAAAGTGTCTGAAGAATACGATCCAGGCAACCCGCAACGGTTCCATTATTGTCTTTCATGACAGCTACAAGGCTGAACGTAATTTGACATACGTTTTACCGAGATTCATCCGGCATTTTGTGTCCCAGGGATATTCATTTAAAGCCCTCCGGTGATGAACCGTGTACTGGTCACTGTATTGGACTGGGGGTTAGGTCATGCCACGCGGTGCGTACCGGTCATTCGTGAGCTGCTGGAGAGGAAATGTACAGTTTACCTTGCCGGAAGTGGTGATGCACTCGATGTTCTGAAGCTGGAGTTTCCGGCGCTCCCGTCTTTTGTACTGCCCGCATATGCCCCCCGGTATCCGTATTCCGGATCCATGGTGTCGAAAATGCTGTTGCAATTGCCGAAGTTCGTACGCGTCATCGCATTGGAACATCAGGCCGTCGACGACCTGATCGCGAAAAATAATATTGACCTGATTATTTCAGACAACCGGTATGGGTGCTGGTCTTCGAAGGTACCCGCTGTGTTAATTACCCATCAGACGAACATTCTTATGCCGAACGGCTATCGCTGGATGGCAGGTCCTGTCCGGCATGTAAACGAACGCTTGATCAACCGGTTTTCCTATTGCTGGATTCCGGATTTGCAGGGAAAAGACAGTTTCACAGGCTTGTTGAATTCAGGTAACGGCCTCCATGTTCCCGTCAGATTTATCGGTTGCTTGTCCAGGTTCCGGGAGCGGAGCCTACAACCACCGGTCAGATACGACGTTGTTGCTGTTTTGTCCGGCCCGGAACCGCAGCGTTCAATCCTTGAGAAGATCGTGATAGCGCAATTTAAAGTATCGGGGCTGAGATGCTTCCTGGTGCGCGGTGTGATGAAGCCGGATTCGTTTCCCGACGCTGGCCCCGTGAGCTATGCCAATTACCTGAATGGAGAAGATCTTCAGTCCGTGATCGAACAAAGTACCTGTGTTATCGCCAGAAGCGGTTACAGTACGGTCATGGATCTGGCAAGCCTGGGAAAGAAGGTTATCTTTATACCCACGCCGGGGCAGACGGAGCAGGAATACCTGGCGGGCCGTCTGATGGAGTCGGGTATTGCCTACCGCATGTCGCAGGAACACTTTAATTTGAAAAAGGCCTGGACCGAATCAGACCTTTATACCGGATTTAATTCCGTCCGGAATCCGGGGTCGTTTACGTGGGCCGTAGATGAAATACTGGACGGATTGAACCGATAACACCTCCACGTAACAGAATAAGCATGAAAAGTTTTCTGAGAAGCGTTAGATACGCCATTCACGGGATCTGGGCCGGGATATCCGATCAGCGCAATCTTAAAGTTCAGATTGTGATAGCCTTCATTGTGGTGGGGGCTGGATTTTACCTGGATATCACATCCATGGAATGGTGTATTGTGCTTATATGCATGGCCGTTGTTATCGGCCTCGAAATGATCAATTCAGCCATCGAAAGCCTGGTAGACCTTGTCACGCTGGAGAGGAAGCCACTGGCTGGAAAAATTAAGGACATCGCCGCCGGAGCCGTACTCTTCGTGTCCATCATCTCGCTCATCGTCGGTGTGATAATCTTCCGAAAGTATCTCATCGTATAAGGTTCGGATTATACTTTTATTGATATTTGCCGGTTCATCGTTTATCATGAAGTATTATATCGATACCCACGCTCACATTTATCACGAAGATTTTGCTGCAGACCGCCTCGACATGCTGCAGCGCTGTGATGATCAGGGAATTTCAAAGATATTTATGCCCAACGTGGATCACACATCCATCGACGGAATGCTGGAGTTGGAAAGCCGCGCGCCCGGCAGATGCTTTTCCATGATGGGCCTGCATCCATGTTCCGTTAAGAAAGATTTTGAAAAAGAGCTTTACCTCGTGGAGGAGTGGCTTTCGAAAAGAAGATTTGCCGCAGTTGGTGAGATCGGCACGGACCTCTACTGGGATAAAACGTTTTTCGACCATCAGAAGGAAGCTTTTATGATCCAGGTAGGATGGGCGAAAAAATATCATTTGCCCCTTGTTATACACTGCCGTGAAAGTATCGATCAGACAATCGAACTGGTTGAACGGCTTCAGGAGGGAAATCTCACGGGAATCTTTCATTGTTTTTCCGGAACAACGGACCAGGCAACGAGGATCACAAAACTGGGTTTCCTGCTGGGGATCGGAGGGGTCGTTACCTTTAAGAATGGTGGTCTGGATAAAGTAGTACCTGAAATTGACTTGCAGCACCTTGTACTGGAAACGGATAGTCCTTACCTGGCGCCGGTACCGCACCGGGGCAAGCGTAACGAACCCTCGTATATTCCGCTCGTTGCAAAACGGATCGCTGAACTGAAAAATTGCACCGTCGACGAAGTTCAGGAAATAACAACAGGCAATGCCCTGAAACTTTTTGGTTATTCCGCATGATGAATTTGAAAAAAGTAAGTATCAACACAGCGTTGCCGGGTAAACCGCGCGCCCGGATCCTCATTATCTATACAGGTGGAACATTTGGTATGACCTACGACAGGGAAGGTGTGCTGGTTCCCTTTGATTTCGGTTATATCCTGGACCAGCTTCCCACACTGAAGAACCTGGCACTGGAGATCACTGCATTATCTTTCGAAACGCCGATCGATTCCTCCAATATTACCATTGAGCACTGGAAGCTTATCGGGAGGATTATAGCGGAGGAATACGACCGGCAGGACGGATTTGTTGTGCTGCACGGCACGGATACAATGGCCTACACAACGTCGGCGCTCAGCTTCATGCTGGAGGGCTTAAAGAAGCCGGTTGTTTTTACAGGCGCTCAGCTTCCGATCAGCGAACCCAGGTCCGACGCACGGGAGAACCTGATCACGGCCCTGGATATCGCATCGGCAAGTAAAGACGGGTTTCCGCTGGTACCGGAGGTGTGCATTTATTTCGACTATGAGTTATTGAGAGGAAACCGCTCAAAAAAGGTTGAAAGCATGCAGTTTGACGCGTTTGACTCCGGAAATTATCCTCCGCTGGCCAAGGCTGGGGTAAAAATTGATTATAATTATTCTGTCATCCGGAAGCCGGATTCACCGGGTCTGATACTCCGGACATCTTTCGAAACCAATGTAGCGATCCTTAAATTGTTTCCCGGGATCAACGAAAATGTTGTTCGGGCTGTGCTTCGTGTTCCTGAGCTTAAAGGGCTGGTGATCGAAACCTATGGTTCGGGTAACGCGCCGACACTGGATTGGCTTCTGGAAGAATTAAAAAAAGCGATTGAACGGGGTGTGGTGGTACTGAATGTTTCTCAATGCCCCGGTGGCCGGGTTTTACAAGGCCGTTATGAAACCAGCAAGCGCCTGTTGCAGATCGGCGTGATCAGCGGGGCGGATATGACAACGGAGGCTGCCATAACAAAGCTGATGTTATTGCTGGGCGAATATGGTCTGCCGAAAACGCGGGAACTGATCGGTTTGCCGCTCGCGGGAGAATTGACTGCCTGACAAACTTGCTTACGGACTAATTTATTAATTTCTTTGTGCCCCATTTGAGCAAGCCATCATGGAGAGGTGTCCGAGTGGTTGAAGGAGCACGCCTGGAAAGTGTGTATACTCGAAAGGGTATCGCGGGTTCGAATCCCGCCCTCTCCGCACCGCGCCCGCCGAAGCTTTTAGCGAAGGCGGGCTTTTTTATTTTGGGGCGCCATGACGCACACTCCGTGTCCCACGCTGTTAAGACGTGATCGACATTCAAACCTCGGAAGCCCCGGGTGTTGCAGGACTTTTCCATTTCTACATATACTGAAGTTCAATATATTACACAATTGTTCGATTTCCAGTGACTTTATTTGGTTTATGCTATTATGGACCTAAAAAAAAGAAAGTCGCGGCCGCTGGCAGAAATATTTTATAAAAAGTATTTAGAAATCGACAAAACGTTTAATTTTGGCGCTTTCAAAGCTACTTAAACCTTTAACTATGAAAAAATTATTTGCGACTATCGCTTTTGTGGGGGTACTGGCGTCCTCTTCTCTTTTTGGTCAGGATTCAACGGCTACAGATTCTACAGCACAGCCCGCCGTACAGGCTGAGACGGCAACCGTAGAAACACCTGTCCCTGTTGAAGAGGAACAAAGCTTTCACGAAGTATTAAAAGACCTTTTTATTGCCGGTGGTGTTTCATTCATGACACCGATCTTGATTTGTATGATCATAGGATTGGCTATTTCTATTGAAAGAATCATCGTTCTTAATTTGGCAACTACAAATACAAAGAAGCTATTGGGTCAGATTGAAGATGCGATCTCCAAAGGAGGCGTGAATGCAGCATTGGATATCACACGTAACACACGCGGACCTGTAGCATCGATCTTTACTCAAGGCTTGATGCGTCACCACGAAGGTATTGATATGGTTGAAAAATCGATCGTATCGTATGGCGGTGTGGAAATGGGTCGTTTGGAAAAAGGACTTATCTGGATTTCCCTGATGATCTCCCTGGGCCCCATGCTTGGTTTCTTCGGTACAGTTATCGGGATGGTGTTCGCATTCGATGATATTGAAAAAGCTGGTGATATTTCCCCGTCTATCGTTGCCGGTGGTATGAAAGTGGCCTTGATCACAACTGTCGGTGGTCTGGTAGTAGGTATGGTTCTTCAGGTATTGTATAACTACCTGGTATCTAAGATCGACGGACTTGTAAACAACATGGAAGATGCTTCCATTTCATTGGTTGATATTTTGGTTAAGTACAAGGTTAAATAACTACGACTATGCTGGATCTTGGTTTTTATGTATTTTATGCACTGCTATTTATAGCTGTGGCGGCTACTGTAGTTTTTCCGATCTTCCATATGCTTAAGGAGCCAAAAGCTCTTGTTCAAACGGGGATAGGGGTTGCTGTACTTCTGGCCTTGTTTGGTTTATCGTACGCCCTTTCCGGATCTGAAGTTAACTTAAAGGCGGCTGCCCTGGGGGTTACGGAAACACAATCCAAACTGATCGGTGCGGGATTAATAATGTTTTACATTACCCTGATACTTTCCGGTTTGGCCCTGATTTATTCGGAAATAAATAAAGCCTTCAAATAATATGGCAAGATCGACCCCAGAAATCCCGAATGCCTCGATGGCTGACATTGCCTTCCTTTTGTTGACATTCTTTTTGATGACAACAACGGTGGCCAGTGACAAGGGATTGTTAATCCAACTTCCCCCTCCACCGGAAGCTTTGCCTCCCGAGGATGTGGAAATCCAGGAGCGAAACCTGTTTAAGATCCAGATCAACTCTTCCGATAAACTTTTGGTGGAGGGAGATCCCTGGTTTTCAACAAATCGCGAACTGACCGATAAGATAAAGGTGTTTATCTTGAATAATGGTGCGGATCCTAACTCATCCGACAATCCTCAAAAGGCGATTGTATCACTCAAGGCCGACAGAGGTACCACCCATAAGATGTTTATTGAGGTTCTCGATGCTGCTCAGACTGCCTATAACGAAATATATGCAGAGCGTGCTGGAGTGTCCGTGAAGGATTGGCGTGAAATATCATCCGATCCTAACGCAAGTCCTGAAGCAAGGGCGGCTTACGACAAGGGCAGGGGAGTGCGACCTGATGGATCGGTAGAAATCCCGATGGCGTTGTCGATTGCCGAACCTACTAAGATTGGTGGATAATTAAACGAAGGGAAATTATGTCTAAGTTTAAGAAAAAAGTAAATACAAAGCAGGAGATTCCAACGTCTTCCATGCCCGATGTGGTTTTTATGTTGTTGTTCTTTTTCATGGTAACAACTAAAATGCGCGAAACCAGTATCAACGTCGAGCAGAAGATGCCGCAGGCTACACAATTAAAGAAGCTGGTAAAAAAATCGCTGGTTTCCTACTTGTATATCGGAGCTCCTAAGAAGGCAGAAGAATTCGGAAAAGAACCGAGGATCCAGGCTAACGACGTATTCATCGACACCCGGAATATCGTACAATGGGTGAATGCGGAAAAATCAAAGCTCGATGAAGTCGACCGTGATGCCCTGACCGTGTCGTTGAAAGTCGATATAGATTCCAAACGCGGGCTTATCGCCGATGTGGAAACAGAGCTCAGAAAAGCAAACGCGCGGAAACTCCTGTACTCGGCCAATCAGAAACTTGAATTGTAAGTGTTTAAGGTAATAGCTTTAGAAAACGCCCCGATCATATCGGGGCTTTTTTTATGATTAAAGAGACCAGCAGCATCCCCACCATCAATAACCCAAGGGTTGTGAGGGCGTGGTACATGTACGACTGGGCCAACTCCGTCTATTCCCTTGTTATTTCGTCTGCGATTTTCCCCATTTACTACAAGGCCGTCACCACCGTCAACGGTAACGATCTGGTTACATTCATGGGCTTTACGATCCAGAACTCGGTACTCTATTCCTATGCGCTGTCGCTGTCGTTTCTGGTTGTGGCGGCCATGCTTCCCCTGCTTTCCGGCATGGCGGACTATACCGGTCGGAAAAAACTATTCATGAAGTTTTTTGTCTGGCTGGGAAGCCTGTCATGTATCGGGCTCTTTTTCTTTTCGGATATCTCCCTGCTCTGGTGGGGTATTTTGTGTTCCATGCTGGCAAGCATCGGCTATTCCGGAAGTCTGGTCTTTTATGACGCGTTCCTACCCGAGATCGTGTCGGAAGACCGGTACGATGCGACCAGCGCTCAGGGGTATTCCATGGGTTATTACGGCAGTGTACTACTGATGGTCCTTTGCCTTGCAATCATCATGAATGCCGGGACATTTGGATTCCCCGGCACGCCCGGTGAAGCGGAGTTGATGGCCACCCGGTTTTCTTTCCTGCTGGTCGGGCTTTGGTGGATCGGTTTTTCATTGATACCCTTCCGCATATTGCCTGAAAACACTAATCAACGGCAGGCTATTCACCATATCTGGGCGAATGGCTACCGCGAGATCGTGAAAGTCTGGAAGAGCCTCCGTGAACTGCCGGATCTGAAACGTTATTTGATTGCTTTCTTTTTTTACAACTCCGGCGTCCAAACGGTAATGTATCTCGCCGCCTTGTTCGGAACAGACGTACTGCACCTGGAAAGCTCCCAGTTGATCGGTATCATCCTGTTGATACAACTGGTGGCATCGGCCGGTGCGTGGCTGTTTGCCAGGTTATCGTATCACAAGGGCAACCGTTACGCGTTGCTGATCATGAATGTGATCTGGATCGGTGTCTGTATAGCCGCTTACCTCATCACAACAGCCTACCAGTTTTACGCGCTTGCATTTGTGGTCGGGGTGATCATGGGCGGTATACAATCGCTGTCGCGGGCAACCTATTCGAAGCTGATCCCGGAGGATACAACCGATCATACTTCGTTTTTCAGCTTCTATGATGTCACCTACAACCTGTCGATCGTAATGGGGACTTTCTCCTTCGGACTGATCAATCAATTGACCGGAAGTATGAGAAACAGCGCTTTATTCCTCACGTTGTATTTTGTGCTGGGTGTTGCCCTTTTGTTCGCTGTTACCTCACGTGATGTCCTGGTTCCCGCAAAAATAGGGAAAAGGGATTGAGGTACTAATATCTCAAATGTTTCACGGTCATTCCATTATTGATCAGCTGCTTGAGTGAATCGATCCCTATTTTTAAGTGGGTCTCCACATACTTCTGCGTGACAACAACGTCGCTTATTTCGGTTTTTACGCCCTCCGGCACCATAGGCTGATCGGATATCAGGAGCAATGCGCCGGTTGGTATCTTGTTGGAGAAGGCTGTGGAAAAGATTGTGGCTGTTTCCATATCGATCGCCATCGCCCTGATTTTTCTGAGGTAAACCTTGAAGTCTTCATCCCATTCCCATACCCTCCTGTTGGTGGTGTAAACCGTGCCTGTCCAGTAGTCCTGGTTGTTGTCCCGGATCGAGGTAGAGATAGCCTTCTGAAGGGCAAATGCCGGCAGCGCGGGCACTTCAGGGGGAAAATAATCATTGGACGTTCCTTCACCCCGTATAGCAGCGATAGGGAGGATGAGGTCGCCGATATCGTTCCTCTTCAATCCGCCGCATTTCCCCAGGAAAAGGGCGGCTTTGGGTTTGATAGCACTCAGGCAGTCCATTATGGTCGCCGCGTTCGGACTACCCATACCGAAGTTGATGATGGTTATGCCCCCGGCTGTCGCACTTCGCATGGCGCGGTCCAGGCCGTTTACCGGTACGTCATGCCAGGATGCAAAGAGGCTGACATAGTTGTCGAAATTGGTAAGTAATATGTATTTGCCGAACTGATCCAGGGGTTTGCCCGTGTAGCGGGGCAGCCAGTTTTCGACGATCTCTTGTTTTGTCTTCATACGCTAAAATAATCGATATTCATGAATGGTGGATTTATAATCCGGAAAAAACCGATATCAGATTTGCGACCCTTGGTGCAGCTTGTTAAAAAATGATTTATTTGTCCCATGGTTGCACTAAACCTTCCTGCGTTCGACTACGTGCTGAAGAAAGAATCCGGCAAAGTATTTATTCTGGATATCGTCCGGAAAAAATATCTCGTATTGACGCCAGAGGAATGGGTTCGTCAGCATTTTGTTCATTACCTGCTTTCGGCGCTTCATTATCCTAAATCGCTGATCAGGGTGGAGGGAGGCCTGAGCTTCAATAAGTTGCAGAAGCGTTCTGATATCGTTGTCTTTGACCGTGACGGAAATCCCTGGATGGTAGTCGAGTGCAAGTCGCCGGACCAGAAATTATCTCAGCAGACGCTTCGGCAGGCGTCGGTATACAACCACACGCTGCGTGCACGGTATCTTGCGATTACCAATGGGCTGATCAGTATCTGCTGCGAGATCGATTGGTCTTCCGGGGCCACCACGATCCTGGACCAGATGCCTGAATTCAGGTAGGGCTCCGTCCCGATGCGGGGGATTACAGGAATTTTTTTACGTCGCTGTACGGGAGTCCGAATGTGTCGGCAACAGCCTTGTAAACCACTTCGCCCTGGATGACATTTAATCCGTTCCGGAGTTCCATGCTTTCCTGGGATGCTTTTTTCCATCCCTGATTGGCGAGGCGGATGGCGTAAGGAAGCGTTGCGTTGGTCAGCGCAAGTGTGGAGGTATAGGGGACGGCGCCGGGCATATTGGCCACGCAGTAGTGTACGACATCATCGATAATATAAGTCGGATCTTCGTGCGTGGTCGGCCTGCACGTTTCGATACACCCTCCCTGGTCGACGGCCACATCGACTAAAACGGTTCCCGGTCGCATGGTCTTTAGCATATCGCGCGTGATAAGTTTCGGGGCTTTTGCTCCCGGTACCAGCACACCACCGATGATGAGGTCGCACTCCCGTACCAATTCGCGTATAGTGTATTCGTTAGACACCACCGTATGAACATTTTTTGGCATTACGTCATCCAGGTAACGAAGACGGTTTATGTTCAGGTCCATAATCGTGACGTCGGCGCCCATTCCGGCCGCGATCTTCGCGGCATTGGTACCGACAACACCGCCTCCGAGGATCAATACTTTCGCCGGTTTTACACCGGGAACTCCTCCCAGGAGAATTCCACGACCTTTTAATGGTTTCTCCAGGTACTTGGCACCTTCCTGAATAGCCATTCTTCCGGCAACTTCCGACATCGGGACGAGCAAGGGCAGACTTCCATCAATCCGTTCGACCGTTTCGTATGCGAGACAAACAGCACCACTGGCGATCATTGCCCGCGTGAGCGGCTCATACGAAGCAAAGTGAAAATAGGTAAAGACCAGTTGGTCCTTTTTGATTAATTTATATTCGCCGTCGACGGGCTCCTTCACTTTCATGATCATCTCCGCGACGTTAAACACTTCAGCTGCGTCGGCGATCATTTGTGCCCCGGCTTTGGTATATTCATCATCCGTAAATCCGCTCCCCACACCGGCCGTAGTTTGTACAAAAACAGCGTGCCCGCGTTTCACCAACTCCTGCGTACCCGCCGGTGTAAGAGCTACGCGATTTTCATTATTTTTAATTTCCTTGGGGACTCCGATTATCATGGCATGAGCGATTTAGGAGCCGCAAATATAATAACAAGGGTATGAAACCGGGAGAGAATCGCAATATTTTGAATATCGGCACAAAATGATCAATAATCAACGTCATTACGCATTTTACGGCTCGTTGCGAAAAGGTATGGAAAACTTCTATCCCTATAAAAACAGTTTGAATTTCCTTGAGACAACCGAATTGAAGGGGTATAAGATGTATTCCCTCGCAGATTATCCCTATGCCGTGCGGACGGGAAACAACGAGGATAAAATAATAGCGGATCTCTTCACCATCAAAGACGCAGCAACCGAAGAAAGCATCTACAAAATGGAAATTGAAGCAGGTTATATTTTTGCAAACGTTACTATTGGTAATATTAAATTTGGTATTTACCTGTTTGAGAAGGCCACCGGGGGAGACCCCGAGGTAAAAGATGGCGACTGGAGCAACTTTAGAAAAATTACCGGCTTTTGAAAGTAAATGGTATTGCCTATTTTTGAACCTAACAGCTGTTCACCTTTCAACCCCATGAAACTTTGAGCGCAATAAAAGAAGCGAGGATAAAATTCTCCCAGGCCAAGGTCAAAGAAATTCTTGCCGACTATCACCTTGCTGTGGAGAGCCGGGAAGCAAGTCTCATAGGACGCAAAGAGGTCTTTATGGGCAAGGCCAAATTCGGGATATTCGGTGATGGAAAAGAAGTTGCCCAGATCGCGATGGCAAAGGTATTTCGGAAAGGTGATTTTCGGGCAGGGTACTATCGTGATCAGACCTTTATGTTCGCCATTGGTGAACTGACGGTACAACAATACTTCGCGCAGTTGTATGCGCACACCAGCGTGGAAGCGGATCCTGCATCGGCTGGAAGGCTGATGAATGGTCACTACGCCACCCGGTTCCTTGACGACCAGGGAAAACTCAGGAACCTGACGGATTTGAAAAACAGCAGCGCGGATATTTCCCCTACTGCCGGACAGATGCCTCGCCTCCTCGGGCTCGCCTATGCGTCGAAACTATTCCGGGAAAATCCGGCGCTAAAGGAATTCACCAATCTGTCTAACAACGGAAATGAAATTGCCTTTGGTACGATCGGCAACGCCTCCACCTCCGAAGGTATGTTCTTCGAAGCGATCAATGCGGCCGGTGTACTCCAGGTACCCATGCTGACATCGGTCTGGGACGACGAATATGGAATTTCAGTACCGCAGGAATATCACACGACAAAGAGCAGCATATCAGCTGCCCTTGCCGGACTGCAACGCACGGCTACAGAGAAGGGTTTTGAAATTATTACAGTCAAGGGTTGGGATTATGTCGGACTGATCGACGCTTATCACAAGGCAGAAAAAATCTGCCGGGAAGAGCACGTACCCGTTTTATTTCATGTGCAGGAAATGACGCAACCCCAGGGCCATTCGACCTCGGGATCACACGAACGTTATAAATCAAAAGAAAGACTGGCTTGGGAAGTTGAACACGACTGTATCCGCAAGATGAGGGAGTGGATCATAAACGACGTACTAATCCTTCCGGAAGAAGTGGATGCGATAGAGAAAGAGGCAAAGCTCGCAGCCAGGCAGGCAAAGGAACGCGCCTGGAAAGCGTTCATGGACGACGTCAGGAAGGATCAAAGACTGGTAACGGCGATCCTGGACAAGGCCATTCCCGTGAGTAAGAAAGGTCAGGCGATCGCGGAAATCAGAGAAGATCTGGTAAAGGCGATCAATCCGACACGCCTGGAGACGATGCGTGCTGCCAGGCAGACTATCCGGCTGATGGCAGGTGAGGTAACCGACGCCAGGGTTGAGCTCGTGCAGTGGTTGGAAGCCGCCGGACCTGACAACCTGGACCGCTACAGTTCGCATATGGTTAGCATATCCGACGAGTCGGCGCTAAAAGTTGAGGCGATCGAGGCTAAATATTCCGAAAACTCACCGCTGGTGGATGGAAGAGAAATTCTTCAGGCATGCTTTGATGCCGCCCTGTCGCGCGATCAGAGGGTCCTTGCCTTTGGGGAGGATGTCGGCAGGATCGGAGATGTCAACCAGGGATTTGCCGGGCTGCAGGCGAAACACGGTGAACTTCGTGTCACCGATACGGGAATACGCGAATGCACAATCATCGGACAGGGAATTGGTACGGCTCTGCGTGGCTTGAAACCGATAGCAGAAATTCAATACCTGGACTATTTCATATACGCTTTGCCTACGTTGTCAGACGACCTCGCATGCCTGTACTACAGAACGAAAGGGGGGCAGAAAGCTCCGCTGATCGTCCGCACAAGAGGACACCGTTTGGAAGGAGTATGGCATGCCGGATCACAGATCGGGATGTTATTGCATTCCCTGCGGGGTATGTATATCATTTCGCCCAGGAATATGACACAGGCGGCCGGGTTTTACAACACCATGTTAAAATCGGATGACCCTTCGGTGATCATTGAATGCCTGAACGGATACCGGCTGAAGGAGAGACTGCCGGATAACATCGGCGAGTTCACCGTCCCGATTGGTGTACCCGAAATATTAAAAGCCGGTACCGATGTCACGGTGGTTACCTATGGGTCTATGTGCCGCGTCGTTATGGAAGCCGCGGAAGCACTGGAAAATTTCGGAATCTCCTGCGAGGTAATTGACGTACAGACCTTGCTTCCGTTCGACATACATCAATCCATTCTGGAATCCGTAAAAAAAACAAGCAGGATCGTTTTTGCGGACGAGGATGTACCGGGCGGCGCGACATCGTTCATGATGCAGGAGGTGTTGGAAAAGCAGGATGCCTACCCATACCTGGATTCAAAACCGGTGACGATCACGGCAAAAGAACACCGGCCGGCCTATGCGTCGGATGGGGACTATTTCTCCAAGCCGAATCCCGAAGAAGTATTTGAAAGAATATACGGATTGATGGTTGAGTCGGACCCCTCAAAATTTGCTCCGATATACTAGCTGGATACAGCGCAACGTTACCTTCGTATTTTGTCGAGTGTAAACTCCGGGGTCTCCACGATGTTGCTGACATTCAGGTTTCTGTCGCGAACCTTGATGCGCAGTTTCATCGTTTTGATGCTGAAGATCGACTTGATGCCGCTGGTGACCATGGCATACTGGAGATCACCCTCCAGAGGTCCCTCCTTCTCCGAAAGAACAGGAAAACGTTGATTGAAGGAAACCGTACAGAATTCTTTCTCCCAGTCGAACACCGTATAGCTTCCGCCCTCCTTCACGAGAAACTCGACTTCGATGTTCGCGTAATTTGGATTGCGTTGATAGTAGAACGTATCCAGCAAGACATAAACGTCGGGGAACCTGTCGCTTTCTAGTGTGCTGTCGAGGTTGTGTGTTTCCTTATCAAAGATATCCTTATCCTCTTCGGATATATAAATCGACGTATACGTATAGAACGTGCAGGAGTAGGGGTCGTTGAATGAGGGCAGCTTACTTGCATATGCGGGGTCTTCGGCGGTCCTGTTGGTAACGAGCTTCCCGGTGACGCCCTCTGGTACATCCACAAACTGAGGGAGGTTCGTATACAGGCTGTATTTTTCAATTGGTATGATCTCTCCTTCGTTGGCCAGAAAGAAATTGATATCATGGTAGGGAGGATCGATCTGCGTAGCCGAAAGGCCAAGGTCGCCGTCTCCATCCTTAAAGGAGATCGTAACGACCAGCGAGTCTTTCACACCTGGGCCCGTTGACTCCTTGAAATAAATGCCCTCAAAGTCTATCACGGGAACGATGGGGAACTCAGGGGGATTAAAGCACGCACCCAGCAACGTTGAAATTCCAAATAATAGTAGGCCTTTTAATGCTTTCATCCTGTACATTTGATCCGGTTAAGTTAAGTAACGCTTGGATACTTTTAAAAGTTTTGAATCTAAATTATATACGGTAAACGAAGGATCATTTGCCGATATTGCACTGCAGTTATTTCGTTTCCAGGCTGTCAGCAACCCGGTTTATGCATCCTTCATCAAAAACCTAGGCCTCGATGCCTCCTCTGTTGATACGCTGGAAAAAATCCCATTCTTACCCATCAGCCTTTTTAAACACCAGCTCATCCAGACCGGTAGCTGGCTTCCGGAAGTGACCTTCACCAGCAGCGGCACTACCGGCTTAACCACCAGCAGGCATGCCGTACCAAGTCTTTCTTTCTACCTGGACCATGCACGCCGGTGTTTCGAGTTCTTTTATGGCCCGTTAGCCGATTACCATTTCCTTGCCTTGTTGCCTTCCTATCTGGAACGAAAGGGATCATCCCTTGTCGCGATGATGGACTACTTTGTCAAAGAGAGCGGATCGGGTTCCTCGGGATTCTACCTGCACGAAACGGATAAACTTCTCTCCGACCTGGATAATCTCCGCGATGGTCCGCGTAAAGCGATTCTTTGGGGAGTATCGTTTGCCTTGCTGGACCTGGCTGAAAAGTATGAGGCTGATCTAAGCCCGTTCATGATTGTCGAGACCGGCGGAATGAAAGGCAGGCGCGCGGAAATCACCCGCCCCGAGCTGCACCGGCAGCTGAATAACCGCCTCCGGCCTGGATCCATTCATTCGGAGTATGGCATGACGGAACTGATGTCGCAGGCCTACACCCGGGGTGGAGAGCGCTTTTTTTGCCCACCATGGATGAAGGTGTTGGCAAGAGATATCACAGATCCGATGCAAAAAGGGTTACTCAATCAGACAGGCGGTATTAACGTTGTGGATTTGGCCAATTTTTATTCGATTGCCTTTGTCGAAACCGAAGACCTTGGCAACGTAAGAAGCGATGGTTCGTTCGAGGTGCTGGGTCGGCTGGACAACAGCGATGCACGTGGATGTAATCTGTTAATTGACTGAATTGGAGCCTGAAGCAGGTTGTTTTCCGGTCAGTCGTGTTTGTTTTCTTAGCAAAAGAGTTATATTTTTGTTTTTAACCAAAGTCTGTAAAGAATGAAAAAGCTTGTTGTATTCGTCGTATTAGTGGCGTTTATCTCTGCGTGCAGTCAGTATACCTGCCCCACTTATACCAAGAAGGAAGCTCCTAAGAAGAACACCGAACAGAAGATTTAGGCCTGCCTTAAAAAGGCATCAAGCCTTTACAGATCAATTTTTCTGAAACATACTCCGTCAGAAGCTGGACAACGAAATTCCAACGGTGTATGTATTGAAATCATTATCCGTATTGTTGTCTTTTAAGCCTTTGCCTTTTTCAAACAGAGGTGTCAGGTTGTAGTATCCGAACAAGCTGAAGTTACCAAACCCGATCCGTCCCGTCACACCGTACCTGATCTTGTTAAGGTTATAATCCTGTTTATCCTTTAGTTTTTTCACCTCGGAGTTTTCTTTATACTTCACCTTGGTGAACGAATCAAACAGATAGCCAATCCGGCCGCCCACAGCAACCTTAAAGCTTCTGGCGGGATCGTCCGGGTTGATCGTATAACGGATTTCAGCAGGTATCTCAAGATAATTCGTGATCAACTGGGATTTCCGGATGCCTGGAAGCGGCGAATCGCCGGGAGAAACCATTGTCAGCTCGTCGCTGCTGCTCGATGTGTAATCAAGCATATATTCATTTTTGAACCGGTATCGTTCCAGACTCAGGCCTATTCCGGGAACAAAGCTGAATCCTGACTTCAGGATGCGGAAATCGTACTGGTAGTAAATATTCACCGTACGGGACCCGATAAATCCCAGGCTAAAGTCACTGGGTCCTCCATTGTCGCGATTCAACCCTAATTCAACGACAAAGGTCCCGGGAATATCCGGGCGTGCAGTGGTTTTTTTTGTTTGGGGATCCTGGCTGAAAGCCAGCGAGGGGAGACTGAAAAGAACGATAATACCCGCTAATTTCTTGATCATGCAATACGTTTAATCATTAATAAAGCCTCAAAAATAGCCTTTTTGTGGTCAGGGCAAAACCGTTTTGTTTTGTTGAGTGAAATTATTCTTTACATTTGCACTCCCAAAATTTCGCACTCACACGCAAAAAGGACCCGTAGCTTAACTGAATAGAGCATCTCACTACGGATGAGAAGGTTCGGGGTTTGAATCCCTGCGGGTTCACAAAGCAATCAGGCAGCCACCAAAAGGCTGCCTTTGTTTTTTATTCGCCCGCTTATAACAGATGTACTTCACGGGGAAATAGTTTTAGGAACCTTGGGCATGAAACGAATAATTATCCGTGATGTTGTTCGAGGGAGTTTGCAGAGTCTGTGTTTTTGATCGTTTCCCCAATCCGGGTGTATGCTACCGGTTTACCCGCCGATTCCCTGGCTTCCCAGCGTTTGAAGAAAAAAAACAGGATCAGCAGGAAAGCGATGACCAAAAAATACACGAAAGCCCGGACCACTCGTTTGAGTTTTATATCCCGTTCATGCCTGGCCATGACGTCGGCATAATTCCGGTGTTGCGCAATGCGACCGGAACTCATTTTTTGACGCCTTAACCGTATTTCATTCCTTCCCATCGTACTTGATCCGTAAGTTAAAATTCTTTCGCAGTCTGTCCAGTGCGCGGTATGTCCGCATTTTGGCGCCGCTTTCTGTAATGTCGAGGATGAACGCGATCTCCCTGAAGTCTTTGTCCTCAAAAAAACGAAGTTCCAGCACTTCCAGCATATCTGTGGGCAGTTCCTTCAGATAATTCAGCAAACGTTGGATAATCTCCTCGTCCCAGTCAGTATCCGTTTGTTCAATTAACTCCCGGACGCGCAGTTCTTCAATGCTGAAGACTTTATCCCGCTTTTGTTTTCGGTAGTGTTTGTTGATCTCGTTGCTGGCAATTTTATACAACCAGGCTGAAAAGGGAACACCACGGAATTCATACCGGTCCAGGTTTTTTAACGCACTTAGAAACGTTTGCGAACAAAGGTCGGATGTCAGGTCCTCGTCATCTGTTTGCCTGAAGACATAATTAAATATGCGATCGAAATATTTCTCATAAAGTTCGCCAAAGACCTTCGGGTTTTTTCTGGCTCGCTCCAGGATCGTATACTCTTGTTGAATTTCCGCTTCTGACATGCGTTCAAATTACAATCCCATAATGCGATGAAGCGATGAAAGTCACAATCTATGGTTACCAGTTCCGTAACCCGGGAAAATTGAAAAGCAAGGTAGTCGAAATGGATTTTATAAAAAAAGAATACGGCGGGCCGCCCGGGAACCGCACGTATTCTTTTCAGCCGGCGCTACTCATTCCTCAACGTGTTCGCCGGATTGATCAATGCGGCCTTTATCGCGTGGTACCCGGCTGTGACCAGGGCGATGGTAATGCAAAGCCCGGAAGAAATAAAAACCGGGAGCAGGCCAATTTCCGTTTTATAGGCAAAATCATTGAGCCATTGCTGCAGCATCCAGCAGGAAACTGGCACCCCGATAACAATGGAGACGACCACCAGCTTCGTAAAGTCACTTGTGATCAGAAAAATAATGCTCGTTGCATTAGCGCCCAGGACCTTGCGGATTCCGATCTCTTTTGTCTTTTGCGCGGCTGAAAAGGAAACGAGACCAAGCAGCCCGAGGCATGCAATGACGATCGTTAAAAAAGCAAATACCGTAACGATCTTGCCCATGCGTTGTTCGTTGTCATACATCGCATTGTATTGCTGATCCAGAAATGTATACTCGAATGGCCTGTGTGGCAATAGTTGCCTGCATATTCTCTCCATCTCCGCCAGGGATTCCTTTCCCGCTCTTAACTTGACGAATATATAGCTGAAGTCACGTTCCTGGTTAAACAGAACGAGTGGCGCGATCTTTTTTTGCAGCGGCGCGTAGTGAAAGTCTTTTACAACTCCGACGATCTGTCCTTTCCTTCCGTTCAGGTTAGCGCTGATGCCGATGACTTTTTCTTTATCCAGCGCCAGTTCATGAAGGGCCGATTCGTTAAGGATGAAAGAATAAATGGTATCGGACTTGGTCTTGTCAAAATCTGCCTGTGTGAAATTTCTTCCTTCCGAAAGTTCCATCCCCAGTCCGTTTATAAACGCCGTATCAACAGACATTGCCGTCACGATCATCCCGTTATCGTTGCCGCCATCCAGCGTAATGGAATAGCCTCCGGCAATTTGGGTGGGCGACTCCGTTGCGCGCGACATACTCGATGCTGTACCGCTTTTTAGAACTTCCGTTCTCAGTTGACTGTACACCTCTTCGGTTTTGGAATCAAGGGGAAGTATGATGATATTCTCCTTGTTGTAACCCAGTTTTTTGTTTTGAATAAAATCCAGCTGTTTGATCACTACGAGTGTCCCCACGATCAGGGCGACTGAAATAGAGAACTGAAAAACAACGAGGCTTCGCCTTAGCCAGATTCCTTTGCCGGATGTCTTGAAATTTCCTTTTAATACCTGCACAGGTTTGAATGATGTAATGGCCAATGATGGATAGGCCCCGGCTAACATCGCCACCCCCAGCGACAGCACTACGGCTGCACCAATGTACACCGGGCTAAAGATCATTTTTCCGGCAAACACTTTGCCCGTTAACGCGTCGAACGCGGGAAGCGAAAGCTTTACGATCACCAGCGCCGTGACCAGTGAAAAAAATGTAATTACAAGCGACTCGCCGATAAACTGAAGGAACAATTGCTTCTTCAACGCGCCTACAACTTTCCGGATTCCCACTTCCTTCGCCCGGTCTGCCGCACGTGCAGTCGCCAGGTTAATGTAGTTGATGCAGGCGATCATCATCAGTAAAAAGGCAATGGACCCGAAAATATAAATGTACTTGATGTCGCTTACCTGCACAGACTCATTCATATCCGATCTCAGGTAAATATCGGTAAGCGGTATAAAATTGTAACGGACATAGTCGCCTGGATCGGTGAGTTCCGAGGCCAGTTCTTTTTTTACCAATATTTCGGTCTTGGACGTAAGGGAAGCGATGTCCGATCCGGGAGCAAGTAACACATACGTCTCATAGTTCGCACTCCACCAGATTTGTTCCCTGGATGCGCCGAGCGAAGAAAAAGAACCGATGAAATCAAACTGGAGGTAGGAATGAGAAGGAACATCTTCCATAACACCCGTCACGAGGTATTCCGTCTTGTTGTTCACCTGTATTGTTTTTCCCAGCGGATCCTCACTGCCGAAATATTTTTTTGCCGACGTTTGCGTTAGTACTACCGTATTCGGTTCTGTCAACGCTTTGTCGGGATTTCCACTCAGCAGGTCGAAGGAAAAAACCTCAAAGAATGTGCTGTCGGCATAAAAGAACCTTTCTTCCTGGAAAAGCTTGTCGTCTTTCCGGAGTATAAAAGGATTCCAGGAAGAGGGATTATACAGGCGAACGCCTGATTCAATTTCCTGGAAATTTTTCTGCAGTGCCGGCAGCAATGCGGTCGGGGAGACGGAGGTCCTGGCGGTCTGGCCCCCGAAACTGTACTCCATGGATGAGCGGTAGATCCTTTTGGCGTTCACGTGGAAGGTATCGTAACTCAGTTCATGGATGATCCAGGTTGTGAGCAGGAGAGAGGCGGCCAGACCGAGCGCCAGGCCGGTAATATTGATCGCGGCGTAAAACCGATGTTTCAGGAGGCTCCTCAGACTGATGATCAGGTAATTTTTAATCATAATTTGGTGCGATAAGGTTGCGTATTAGACTTCCCGGATCCCGGTCAGGTTGCACGGGTATCACCTTTATATTCCAGGAATTTATCCCACAATAAGGGGTATTACGTAAATTAGTCTAAACGTATACTTTGCAAGGTGTTTCTCATGAGCAGGGCAATTCTCGTCATCTTTTTTTGTACCCTATGTCACGCATCCCTTCCTGCGCAGGATTTTTTTTATTCAACCCGCAATTATACCGCAATCGACGGGCTTCCCCAGTCGCAGGTCAGGGCAATCGTCGAGGACAAGAGCGGATACCTTTGGATCGGTACAGAGGGAGGAGGGCTTGCCCGTTTTGACGGGCGCGAGTTTAAAGTATACACGACCCTCGACGGCCTCCTTACGAATCAGGTCAACGGCCTTAGATTCGACAAGTATGATAATTTGTGGATACTCCATCCCCGTGGTGTCACCAAATTTGATGGACTTCATTTTCAGAAATTCCAGGCGCCGGCCAACCATCCAGGTACCACCAAACCCATCAGACGGGCTTATCAGCTGAACGATACTCTTTTTCTGCTTTCTTCGAACGGCTTCACCAGTAAGATCTATCAGGATTCGGTGTACTATTGGGAAAGGGAAAGCTTCAAAGACAAGCAGGTTTGGTATTCCCACGTGGCACCGGGTGGTGAGATATGTTTGTTTCTCAGCGATGGCTCGATCGTAGTACGGTCGGAATCGCAATCCTACACCATCGCGCGCGATATGGAACGTGTGGGGAAAATATTCAATATTTTCAACTACAAGAATCAGGTATTCTTCAAATCCGTAAAAGGAATGTTCTTGCTTGACCTCGGAAAACGATCAATTGAACCGTCAACCTGGGAGATACCCAACTATGTGTTACTGTACGATGTAAAACGGGATAATTTCTGGACCACCAACGGAAGCGCTTTCTTCCGGGAGACTCGCCAGGGCGAGAAAATAAAGACAGACACGATCCTGAAGGACATCAGCATCAACCAGGTATTAATTGATTCAGAGGGCAACACATGGCTCGCTTCGGATGGTAACGGGCTGTATAAATATTTTATTCAGGATTTTATCCGTTGCAGTTCCGATAAGATGCGCGGGGTAATGGCTATTCTGAAAGACAAAGAAGGTTCCAGTTGGATCGGGACCATGAACAAGGGGTTGTGGAAGATCAGGAAGGGTAAGGTCAGTTCATACATCGACGAAAAGGAGTCCTACCGGAACTCGATTCATTGTATCAAAGAATCTCCGGATGGTACAATTTGGATCGGCACCTCGTACGGGTTGGGAAAATATAATAAGGAAACAGATCAGTTTGAATGGTTCACGAGGGAGGATGGTTTACCCGGATATTCTGTAGTTAGTATTGAATTTGATGAAAAGGGGATGTGGATCGGTACCGGAAACGGCCTGAGCTACTACGATGGGCAGTCGTTTAAAACATTCAATACCGAAAACGGTTTGCCATCAAACGGAATATGGGCGTTGCGCTATCTTAAAAAACTCAAAACGCTTTTTGTCGGGACGGATGTTGCAGTTACCTCCATCAAAAACGGTAAGATTTCGACCGTATCCATTCCGGAAATGGTAAACACCTCGGTGATCAGCATACAATCCTATCAGGACTCTTTGTTACTGGTGGGCACGGGTGGTACCGGTGTCATTGTCATAAACCCGGCGACGAATCGCAGAAAATTGATCACAACGCGTGAGGGAATGGCTTCCGACTTTGTGTACTTCGCCGCCGCCGATGAAAAGGATTACCTGTGGATAGGTACCGAGAAAGGAATAAACCGGGTTAAAGTGGATCGTCAGTTCGATGTGGTTGAAAACCTTCATTTCGATTATGACAATGGGCTGACCGGAGTGGAAACCAATCAAAATGCATTCTACCTGAGCGAAAAGTCAAAGTATTTCGGGTTGGTGGATGGTTTGTACGAATTCAACGACCTCAGTAAACAACGGCAACGCTCGTTTGACGTTCACCTAACCGATGTCCAGATCTTATATGGAGAGTATTCGACGCGGGAATACTCCGACAGCACGTTCGGGTTCTTCAAGATTCCGTACAAACCGGCTCTTCCACCGGACAAGAATCACATCACCTTTGAGTTTAACCGTGTTGATAAAAGGTATTCCAAATCCGTGAAGTACAAATATTTCCTGGAAAACTTTGATAAAACGTGGTCCCTTCCCGGTTCGATGAACCAGGTGACGTACAGCAACCTGCCACCGGGTAAATATACATTCCGGGTAATGAGTACAAACAACAAGGGTAGTTGGTCGGACACGAAGCTTGCCTATGACTTTACGATCAAGGCGCCTTTTTATCAAACCGCATCGTTTGTGGTGGGTATGTTTATTTTTGCAGGCGGGGTTATTACGCTTGTATTATATCTTCGGGTGAAACAACGGGTAAACCGAATCGTCATGCTGGAACGGATCCGGCAGAAGGAACAGGAAACCCTCCGGAAAGAGATTGCCCGCGACTTTCACGACGAGATGGGGAATCAGCTGACAAGGATCATTAACTATGTCAGTTTACTGAAGCTTAACGGTCATGGCAGCGATAATGGCCATGATCTTTATACGAAAGTGGAGAACTCCGCAAAATACCTTTATAATGGAACCCGTGATTTCATTTGGGCTATAGACCCTGTTAATGACGAGTTGTCGAAACTGTTTATTCATATCCGCGATTTTGGTGAGAAATTGTTCGAAGAGAAAGCGATAAACTTCCGGGCCTTTAACGAGGTCAGGGAGAAAATCAAGCTGCCTTATGGATTCAGCCGTGAGGCAAACCTCATTTTTAAGGAGGCGATGACCAATACTTTCAAATCCTCGGAAGCGAAGAACGTGACACTCACCTTAAAACGCGATGATAAAAACGGATTTGAGATGACTTTCGAAGACGATGGTATAGGTTTTTATACCGGTGAAATAGAAAAATCGAACGGTCTTCAAAATATCCGGGAAAGAGCTGACAGGATTAACGCCCATTTACGTATACAGAGTGTGAAGAATGAAGGAACGAAAATCGTTTTAAACTTCACACTAACTAAAACACTAAAGTATGGCCTTGCCCTTTAAGAAAAGAGTCATGATCGTAGAAGACGATCAGGAGATCCGTAACAGTTTTACGCTGATCGTTAACAGCTCTCAGAAATTCATGGTTGTGAATGCTTATGGAAGTGCTGAGGATGCGATCTCGAACCTGAACCGGGATAAACCGGAAATTGTGTTAATGGACATTGAATTGCCCGGTGTAAACGGCATTCAGGGCACAAAAGTGATAAAAGACAAGAGCCCTCACACCGATATCATTATGGTTTCCGTATATGAGGACAGCGAACTGGTCTTTGAAGCGTTAAAGGCCGGCGCATCGGGATACATAACCAAAAGCGCGAATTACATGGAGTTGTTATCGGCGCTGGAAGAAATTGTCAAAGGTGGTGCCCCGATGAGCAGCCGTATTGCGCGTATGGTTATCGATAACTTTCATGTGAACCCCAATTCACCGCTGACCAAGCGTGAGACCGAAATTCTGCAGTTGATATCGGAGGGTAAAACATATACCCAGATCTCGGAAGAACTCTTTATATCCAAGGAAACCGCAAAGACGCACATCAAGAATATTTACTCCAAGCTTCAGGTTAATAGCAAGTCGGAGGCAATTGCGAAGGCTAACCTTGAAAAGCTTATTTAGGGTGGGTGATAAGGTGATTGTTCAGCAGCCTTTTATATTTAACAAATTCATCCAATGTGGGTGACAGATAATTCACATTAGAACAACACCTTTGCACTGATCCTTCACAACTGAGTAGAATTTTCTTCATAAGTTTAGGTTAATGATAAAAACACTCAGAAGGAATTCAACCCTCCAGGCGGGAGGGTTTTTTTATTATCGGAATTTTTTCGCGATTCGACATTTCTTTTCACTCACCCAACCGCTATGCTTGCGGTGTATTTTAGGGGCTACTTCCCGTGTTTAGCGGCAAGAATCTATAGCTTTTTAGTGTATCACCCAATTAGCGTGATACACGCACACAGAATATACCATCTATTAAGTCATTCTTTTCGGCCATTCATTTGGGTTATTTGAAACAACATCCTGCCAGGTGTTAGTCACTTCGTTGGGGTGGATATGAATAACTCAAATAAACCTAAAAAGTATGAGGAAGATTTTACTATTAAGTGGCTTCTGCCTTTTCGTTGCGTGGAGCAGCGTAATGGCACAGGAGCGTACCCTTACGGGAACGGTCACATCCGCGGAGGATGGTACAGCGTTACCCGGTGTTAACGTTGTGTTAAAGGGCTCTACCATCGGAACGGTAACCGATTCGAATGGTAAGTACCGGATCGTTGTACCCCAAAACGAGGGGACACTGGTGTTCTCATTCATCGGACTTTTTACCCAGGAAATATCGATCGGTCAGCAGACACAGATTGACCTGCAAATGAGCCAGGATGTTACTCAGCTCGGTGAGGTAATTGTAACGGCTGCGGGTATTGAAAGACAAAGCAAGGCCCTGGGTTATGCCGTTGCCAACGTATCCGGCGATAAGGTCTCCATGAGATCTGAACCCGATGTGTTGAGAAGCCTCCAGGGAAAAATTCCGGGAGTTAATATTCTCAGCTCCAGCGGAGCGCCGGGTAGTGCTACGCGAATTACCATCAGGGGTAACAAATCACTGTTCGGTAACAACCAGCCGTTATTTGTCGTCGATGGGATTCCATTCGACAATACGTACAGTACTTCCTCGAATGAACTTACCGATGGTTCTTCCTATTCCAGTCGTATTGCCGATATCGACCCGAACAACATTGAGTCGATGAGTATCCTTCCCGGAGGAGCAGCCGCAGCCTTATACGGCGTTCGCGCCTCGAATGGTGTCGTCGTCATTACAACGAAGTCGGGCAGCAGCAGGGCTTCCAGGAAAGGACTGGAGATTTCTTATTCCTCGGGTTTTTCCCTCGAACAGATTGCCAACCTTCCTGATTATCAGAACAAATATGGTAACGGTTCAAAAGGCGATTATGCAGAAGCTAACGGAACGTGGGGCCCTGCATTTGACAGGCCGGGACCAGGTGTCAACTACAACGCCGACGGAACCATTACACCAAACGGCAGCGAAGTGGATTCAATTCCTTATTGGACCGCTTATGCAGCTGTTTTCCCCGATGGACCGACCATGGTTCCTTATCGCGCGTATCCCAACAACGTAAAAGACTTTTTCAGAACAGGGAAAGTTTTTGAAAACTCGATCACCATCAGCGGTGGTAACGAAAAATCTGTGTTGACGCTTGTTGCCTCACACCTGAAACAGGATGGTTATATCCCGTATTCAGAATACGAAAAGACAAACTTCAGCCTCGGAGGAACCACTCAGCTTCAAAATGGATTGCACGTAGGTGGAAATCTTTCCTATATCAACACCAATCAGAGGGGCCCTCTTAGCGGCTACGGTTCCGCTACACAGGTAAGCGCATCAGCTTTCTCCAGAATACTATTCCCTGGACGGAACTGGGATATTTCGGGGCAGCCTTTCGAAGACCCGTTGACCCATGCCAACGTATTTTTCCTGGGATCAGCCGCGGATAACCCGTACTGGTCTGCCAAATACAACGGTCTGCGCAGTCAGGTGAACCGGATAGCGGCCGGAATAAATATCGGTTATGATTTTACCGACTGGTTAAGCGTCACGTACAAAGCCGGTTTAAATACTTATAACGACAGGAGAAAAGAGGTAACACGGCGCGGCTCGGTTGGTGCTGCCGGGATCGGACAGCTGATCACCGATGATATTTACTTCCAGGAAATCGAATCAAACCTGCTGGTAACCTTCAACAAGGATCTGAATCCGGACCTCAATCTGAAGGTTATCGGCGGATACAACATCAATCAGCGCACGAGTGAAAATCAGCAATTGAAAGGAGTGAACTCCATTGCATTTGATATCGATGACCTTGACAACTACAACTCCGTTACCCCTTTCGGGGGTACCTATTTCAGACGAAGGCTGATGGGCCTTTTCGGAGATGTGGCGTTAGGATACAAGGATTTCCTGTTTCTGAATCTGACCGGGCGTAACGACTGGTCGTCAACGCTTCCCGCGAGCAAAAGAAGCTTCTTTTATCCTTCCGTAAGTTCGTCGTTCGTCTTCACTGATGCCTTTGATATCAATCCCAAAATACTGTCATCCGGTAAAATCCGGGCGGCATGGTCCAAAGTGGGTAATGATGCACCGGTATACTCGTTGTATCCGACGTACAGCCTGAACCTGGGTAACAGCAGCGGACTGGTTGGTTCTGTTCCGGGCAACGATCTGCCGTTCAACGGGCAGCCTGGTGCAACAACAGGAACAACCGTATATGACCCGGGATTAACTCCGGAGTTTACAACAACAATAGAATTAGGGGCGGAACTTCAATTCCTGAATGACCGGTTAGGTGTAAAAGCAACTATCTATGACATCCGCACCACCGATCAGATCGCACCGATCGCTTTGCCGGACGAAACTGGGTTTAATCAGTTGATCACGAACTTCGGTGAATTGTCCAACAAGGGTATCGAAATCGGCCTTGATGTAACGCCTGTTAAACTTCAAAACGGACTGACCTGGAATATCTATGGAACGTTCACCCGTAACCGAAACGTTGTGGAAAGCCTCACGTCGGGTATTGATGAAATCGTGTTGCGCAACCTTTACGGCGGATCGGTTACTCCGACACTTGCAGTCGGCAGACCTTACGGCGCGCTCAAAGGCACCTATAACGTAAAGGATGATGAAGGCAATTTCCTGATCGACCCGGCGACCGGTTTGTTGATTCAGTCGCAGGACTATAAGTTCATCGGCGATCCAAACCCGAAATTCCTGGCGAGTCTTGGAACAGGTGTGCGGTTCAAGGGTCTCTCGGTATCGTGTCTGTTTAACTACCGCCATGGCGGCGATCTGTTCTCCGCGACAAATCAATTTTATCTTGGACGCGGCGTGACGAAGGATACCGAAAACCGCGAAGGTACATTCATCGTGCCCGGTGTATGGGGTGACACCAATACCAACCTGCCGATCCTGGTTGATGGTGAGAAAGTGGTGAACACGACACAGGTAATTATGAATGATTTGTATTTCCAGACAGCCGGTGGTTCATTTGGGATAAACGCGTCGGATGAAAACAGCATCTTTGATGCGACGCTCATCCGCCTGAGCGAAGTGGCAGTAGGTTATGAATTGCCTAAGGCACTGCTGAGTAAAACGCCGTTCGGATCCATTAGCCTGACGCTTACGGGCCGGAACTTATGGTACAACGCGCCGAATTTCCCCAAACATACCAACTTCGATCCCGAGACCAGTTCTTTTGGTTCTCAGAACTACACAGGTGTTGAATACAATACAGCACCTTCGGTGAAGCGGTATGGTGTGAACCTTAGAGTATCCTTTTAACATTTAATGGAAGAAACTATGAAAATTAACAAGCATATAAAGCTCTGGGCTCTGACATTGATGATCGTATCAGTGTCCGGCTGCGATAGCTTTCTGGATATAAACGTTGACCCGAATAACCCGTCGCAGGTTACGCTCGGCCAATTGCTCACGCAATCCCAGGTCACAATGGTCAATTCTTTTGGAATTGGTAACCCCGGGTTGTCGACACCCGCTTCTATTTTAGTGCATCAGACGGTACAACGCGGAAGCGTTGATTCTTACTTTGTCTCCGGTGAAGACTTTCAGATCCAGACTGCATGGCAAAATCTTTATTCCGGTGCGCTTGAAGACCTGAAGGTAATCATCGATCTGGGGACGGAAGAAAATGACTTGCATTATGTAGGTATCGCGAAAATCCTTACAGCCTATACCTATAGCATGATGGTGGATGTGTGGGGCGATATTCCCTTTTCAGAGGCCCTGCAGGGCGATGTTTTCCTGTATCCGGCCTATGATGACGATGCAGCGATCTATCCCCAGCTGATCACCATGCTGAACGATGGAATTGCAAATCTGGAAGCAGACTCGGATGACCAGCCCGGCGCCGACGATGTGATCTACGGCGGTGATCTTGATGTGTGGAGAAAATTTGCCAAGACATTAAAGCTCAAAATTTATAACCAAACCCGGCTGGTGAACGATGTATCGGCTGACGTAAACGCATTATTGACTGAAGGTGATCTGTTGGAAGCCGGCGAGGACTTTGAATTGCCTTATGGTACGTCTGTTTCACCGGACAACCGGAACCCGGCTTTTGCATTGGAGTACACGCTTGGTAATCGCCCGAGTTACATCAGCCCTTATTTCTATGAGATCCTTACGGACCAGAGCGACTTAAACGATGTGCTGGAGGGAATAGTGGATCCCAGGGTTCCCTATTATTGGTTTAATCAGCTTACCGATCCCGCGGATGCGCAGAACCCCACGGAATACACGGACGATAACGGCTTCCTGTCGATTCATTTTGCCTCCCAAGGCGTGAACCAGGGATGGCAGCAGGACCGGTCACAGACTGTTTTAGGTTTGTATCCGATTGGAGGAAGGTATGATGACGGCGCTGGCGGAATAGTAAATACCAGTGGCGCTGTTTCCGGGCCAGGAACGGTAGCTCAACGCCTGCTCCCTTACTTCGCTTCGCTTTATATTCAGGCCGAGCTGGCCCTTACCGAACCAGGGGTGAATGGTGATGCCGGAGCTCTATTCGAGGATGCGATGCGCGCCTCATTTGAAAAAGTCAATGACATTGCTTCCGGTGCTTCCGCGCCGGCGATCAGCGATGGCGACATAGACGATTATGTAGATGCCGTGATGGCAAAATACGATGCGGCCGATGACAACGGCAAACTGGAATTGATCATGACCGAGAAGTGGATAGCCAGTTTTGGCTTTGCGATGGACGCGTATACCGATTACAGGAGAACGGGTTTCCCGGTGTTGTATGATCCAAACACCGATGACCTTCCGTTTACGGTTACAAGCCGCCAGTATCCGGTTTCGCTTGCGTATAACTCCAATTCACTGAACCTGAATCAGAGTGCTCCGGTCGCACAGAAGAACGTGACAACAGACCGCGTGTTCTGGGATCCTAATTAATGCAACACTAAACGTACCACACGGGTGTCGCGCTTAAACGGCATCCGCCGCGGATCAGTTAAAAAAAATATTATACCTATGAAACGTAAATTAAAATATTTTATACTCGTTGCTTTCAGCGTTCTGCTTATCGCATCGTGCGAAGACAAGGACAAAATGCTCTTCGATGACTTTCAGACCGGAGCAATTCCCCTGTTCACACCAGGTAACGACGATACCGGGTTTATCGACCTGGTAAACTTTGATCAGACAAATATTTCATTCGTCCTGGAAAAGGAGGGACTGGCGGAAGTCAGCAGCATCGATGTCGTATTAACGTACAACAATTCCGAAACGGGAGCAAGCGATGAGGTAATTTACACGACGGTTACTACTCTGCCCGCGACCATTAATCTTACTTTCGATGAGTTGATTGCGGCATTTAGTCAGGAGGTTGTAACTGCCGACTCACTCGACCTGGGAGATTCGTTTGTCGTCGGGGGTTACATGAAGATGGCCGATGGCAGGTATCTCAATGGCGGCTATAGCCCCAGCGTGCTTCAAAAACCCGTTCTTTTGACTTACAATGTCGCCTGTGCATCGGACCTGGCCGGCACGTACGACCTTACCCTCATTTCGGGTTCGAACGGAGAGGTGGCGACCTTAACCGATCAGACCATTGTTCAAAAAGCTGCAGGGTATTATGAGATATCCGATATGACAATGGATATCTTCGGGCCGGACTTCCCGATCAAGTATCGGTTTACCGACATCTGCGGTAACCTTACGGCGGATGCCGCTTCCGTAGACTTTGGTACCGCAGTCGTTATAAAACTGAATTCCGGTACCACAGTTGATCCGGTGACTGGCGTGATCACGTTTGACCTGGAGTATATAAGTCCAAGCTGTTGCGGCCTCGAAGGGATAGTTACTGTATTTAAGGCAACGCCGAAATAGAAGTAGTTTTATTTTTACAAAAGAAATGTCAAATGAGGCTGCTACTTACGGCAGCCTCATTTTGATTTTTATAAGCAACTGATATCTAAAAACCCCGGTCATTATGAATCGAGTTTTTTTAACCATCTGTTTAATTCACAGCTCAATCGTCCTGCTGGCACAAGCCGGCAGCGCAATCCCGACCAATATGCGGGCCGTTAATACTATCGAAAGACTGACCTACTTTAATAACAGCTATGGGGGTAACGAAATGATGTACGGTATTCCCCTGCCGGAGGGAAAAGTAATTGGAGATACTTATCTGAACCAGGATTGGAGACGGTCTGCGATCCTTTTATACGACGGCGACAAGTTGCTGGAAGGTTACGCCGTCAGGTACGATATCCTGGGTGACGAACTGGATGTCAAGACCACCAAGGGTGTCAAGGTTTTGGATGGACGAAAGGTAAAGAGTTTTATCTGGATGGATTCCTTAACCCGTTTGCCTGCTTACTTCATAAATGCGAAAGCGTATAAAAATGAGGGCGCACCCCTTTCCGGTTTTTTTGAAGTACTGGTGGATGGAAAAACACCGTTGTTCAGAAGATATGAAATTCTGATCAAAAAAGCGGACTACAATGTTCAGCTAAGCGTCGGTAGCCGGGACGATAAAATTCTTAAGAAGGTAGCCTATTATTTTCCTTCCGGGGATGAGGTTTTTCAAATACCGTCAAACCGTAAAAAACTTCTGGGACTGTTAGGAGATAAATCCGGTGAGATCGAAAACTTCATGGAAACGAACAAATTGTCGCCCAAAGCGGAAGAGGATCTGATCAGGCTTTTTCAATTCTATAACCTCAAGGCCAATTAATTTTTGTTGACCGCTGAGAACACTTCGATTTTAAGTTCTCACATTTCTTCATAGTTTAGAAGGCATAACCTGAATTCTATGAGGATCTCTTACGTTCTTACCTGTATAATGTTTTCCATCGCCTCGACGCTTGGCGCGCAATCGAAGAAAAAAGCCACGACCCCGGCTGTAGCTGTTCCGAAAGATACGATTCAAGCCAAAGTGGCCGGAATGAAAGCTTTCCCCGGTTATTTCGATTTTTACTATGACGAAAAAAAGGACAGGATTTTTTTAGTTATTGATAAATTCGACAGGGAGTTCCTGTACATCAACTCCCTGGCAGCCGGTATTGGTTCAAACGATATCGGGCTTGACCGTGGACAGCTTGGCTCGGAGCGCATCGTTAAATTCGAACGGAGAGGTCCCAAAATACTATTGACCGAGCCGAATTATGACTACCGCGCGATAACCGAAAATACTGATGAGAAACGTGCTGTTGAAGAAGCATTTGCGCAGTCGGTGCTGTGGGGATTTGCAGTGGAAGCCGAAAGCGGCGGCAAGGTCCTTGTCAATGCCACGGATTTCTTTTTACAGGATGCGCACGATGTAGCCGGAACATTAAAAAGAGCGGAACAGGGGAGCTATACACTGGACAAAACCCGTTGCGCTTTTTTTCTGCCGAGAACCAGGAATTTTCCACAAAACTCGGAGATAGAAGCTACCCTCACGTTCACGGGTCAGGCATCCGGGGACTTTATAAGGAGTGTTACACCAACGCCAGGGAGTGTGACCGTCAGGCAACATCATTCCTTCGTGGAACTCCCGGACGATAAATACAAGCCCAGGAAATTTGATCCCAGGTCGGGATACTTTGGCATATCCTACTACGACTATGCAACCCCCATAAGCGAACCGATCGAGAAGAGGTTCATTGCGCGGCACCGCCTTTCCAAAAGAGATCCGGCAGCCGCCATCAGCGAACCCGTTGAACCCATTGTCTATTATTTGGATCGCGGAACGCCTGAACCCATACGCTCGGCGTTGCTGGACGGCGCCCGCTGGTGGGATCAGGCTTTCGAAGCCGCAGGATATAAAAATGCGTTCCGGGTAGAAATGATGCCCGAGGGTGCTGATCCGATGGACGTGAGATATAATGTGATTCAATGGGTTCACCGTTCGACACGTGGCTGGTCGTATGGGGCAACCGTAATGGATCCGAGAACTGGTGAGATCATCAAGGGACATGTATCACTGGGTTCTCTCCGTGTAAGGCAGGATTACCTGATAGCGGAAGGACTGTTAGCCCCTTATGAGGATGGAAAGCCGGTTTCCCAGGACATGGAGAAGATGGCGCTGGCGCGCCTCAGGCAACTATCCGCACACGAAGTCGGGCATACGATCGGGCTGGCGCATGCCTATTCCTCCAGCGCGGAAGGAAATGCTTCCGTCATGGATTATCCCCATCCCTATGTGAAGCTGGAAAACGGCAGATTAGACCTGTCCGAAGCTTACGATGATAAGATCGGTACATGGGACAAGGCAGCGGTGGCGTTCGGGTACCAGGACTTCCCGGCAGGAACAAATGAAGACAAGGCTTTAAACGATATTATTCAACAGGCGCTGAAATCCGGATTGACCTTTTTATCCGACCAGGATGCGAGACCTTACGGTGGAGCACATCCATATGCGCATCTTTGGGATAACGGTAAACTGGCGCCGGACGAATTAAGCCGCGTGCTGGAGATTCGTGCTATAGCCCTGAAGAATATGGGTCAGAACAACATCAAACCCGGTGCGCCGATGGCGACCCTCGAAGAAGTGCTGGTACCCATGTATTTTTTTCACCGGTATCAGACCGAAGCCTGTTCCAAATGGCTGGGTGGATTGAATTACCGTTATGCCTTAAGGGGCGACGGCCAACTGGCAACCGAGATTGTTGCCGGCGACCAGCAGCTAAAAGCCCTGGATATCCTGATCAGAACGATCTCACCAGACGCGTTGATGCTGCCTGAAAACCTGATACGGAATATTCCTCCGCGCCCACTGGGATACAGCAGGCACCGTGAGTTGATAAAACTAAGAACGGATCTGACATTCGATCCGCTTACCGCAGCGGAAAGCGCTGCCGACATGACTCTTCGGTTGATCTTTCACCCCGCACGAGCTGCCCGATTGGTTGAATACCATGCACGAAATGCCAGTTATCCAGGCCTTGGTACCGTCATCGACAAGCTGTACAATGCAACGTTCAAGAGACCGTCAAAACCCGGTTACGAGGGGGCTGTCCAGATAGTCGTCAATAATGTATTGCTGAACAAGCTTATGGATCTGGCGACCGACAAGGATGCGCCCGCCCAGGTACGGTCTGTTGCAACATTAAAAATAGACCAGTTAAACACCTGGATTTCAAACCGGATGAAGTCTGAAACCAGCGAAGACTGGAAAGCGCATTATGCCTATTCGATGAACCAAATTCGCAAATTCCACGAAAATCCGGCGGAATTTAAGAAGGAGACTTTTTTGTTACCTCCGCCCGGCCAGCCGATCGGCCAGGAAGAGGGGGTATTTTGTAACGGTTATTAGCCTTTTTGATGCCTCCCATACTTTTTTATGTTTTCTTTTTGGGTGAAACGGGTATGTAGGTTTTCCTGAATTTTCGTCGTGATTTTGAGATTGACCTTGCCGAAGTTGCATATCCCTTGAACAGGGCACTTTTTTATGCTACTACGCGCATGGCTTGTGGTAATTTTTTTTCACTTCTTTTCTATGTGCAATGCCCAACAGGACGATGCAGATAGCCTTGAAATTATTGTCAAAACAATTCCGTCTGATACCACCAAAGTGTGGTACCTGAATAAGCTCGTAACCATTTTAAGAGAAAAGGACAATAACAAAGCGTTCCTGCTGGGCAACGAGGCAAGGGACCTTGCTTTGTTGCTGAACTATAAGAGAGGATTAGGTCATGCGTTGGAGAACCTGGGTTGGATCCACTACCGGAAAGGCGATTTTTCCAGGGCTTTTGAATTATCCGCAGAGGCTCTTTCGATAGCGGAAGGGTATAACGATCAATCTTCCGTTGCCAGATGCCTGAACAACATAGCCGCAATCAACTTTGAACAAGGTCAGCACGACCTGGCTATTTCAAATTTCAAGAAAGCGTTCGCAGTAAGTAAACTCATTGGCGACGGCACATCCATGTCGCGAAGCCTCAATAACATTGCCTTTTCATTTCTGGGGCTTAAGGAACTGGATTCTGCCCGGGCTTATGCGGAATGGGGTTTGAAGGTAAGCGAGTCGTTTGACAAGCTTTATCTGGTTGGCTTCGCCTTCCGTACGCTGGGAGATGTCGACCTGAATGAACAGAAATATGAAAGCGCGCTGGAAAAATTCAACAAGGTGGTGGCAATAGCCGAAAAACTGGACAATATGTTTCTGAAGGTGTCGACCTTTCACAGGATAGGAAAAACCTACTTCAGTCTGGATAAAAAAGATAAGGCGCTGTCTTACCTGTTGCAAAATATCGAACTCGCCCGGAAACATCAACTGCGCAGTGAACTGGAACGCTCACTTAAGCTTGTTTCCGAAATTTATGCCAGTCAAAATGAACTGGCAAGGGCCTTCGGATATCAGAATCAGTACCTGAATGTTCATGACTCCCTGTATCAGCAACGAAGCAGCGAACAGATGGCGCTTATGCAGGTGAAATTTGACTCGGAAATGAAAGAAGCCAAGATCGGGCTGCTCACAAAAGATGCACAGTTGAAACAGGAGGAAATCAATAGCCAGCGTATGTGGATGTACTTCTCCATTGGTTCCATGAGCCTGATGGTGATTCTGGCGTTTGTTTTGTTCTACAGCAACCGGCTGAAGAAAAAGGCGAACGACGAGCTGGCGCTGAAGAACAAGGAAATCCAGTTGCAGGCGCAGCAACTCCGGAACCTGAATATTTCGAAAGACAAACTGTTCTCGATCATCAGTCACGATCTCAGAAGCCCCCTGGCGAGCCTCAGGGGTTTGATGGAGATCATGGACATCGACGGCCTGTCGAGCGAGGACTTTATATCAACGTCTAAAAAACTGAAACGAAACCTGGATTTTGTACAGGAAGACCTGGACAACCTGTTGTTCTGGGCGCAGTCGCAGTTGAATGGACTACAGAGTAATCCGGTGCGGTTGAAATTACGGCCCATCGTTGAAGATAAAATTCAATTGTTTGATGAGATCGCGCGGCAGAAAGAGATTACGATCATGAATGAAATTGATAGCTCGCTGTCCGTTGTAGCAGACCAAAATCACATCAGCCTCGTGATAAGGAACCTGTTGGCAAACGCCATCAAGTTTAACCGCCGGGGAGGGCTGATCATGATCCGTGAAAAAAGTGTTGGTGACGAAGTGGAGATATCGGTTTCAGATTCCGGTGTGGGGATGAACAGCAGCGACCTGGGAAAACTGTTCAACGCCGAAACGCATTTTACAAACCCGGGAACACAGCAGGAGAAAGGGGCTGGCATCGGTTTGCTGTTGACAAAAGAATTTATAGAAAAAAGCGGTGGATCCATCTGGGCGACCAGCCAGTTGGGAAAAGGATCCACCTTTACATTCAGAATTAAAAAGGACTCGGCGTTCGTCAATGTTCACGTTGGAGCTGAATAGATCAGCTCTTTAGTTTGTTGAGTTCGGCCTCATACGCGCCTTTGTTCCCCTGTTGATCGGCGGGAAGGTTTTTAATGGCGGCTTCCCAGTTTTTAATCGCATTCTTCTTGTCTCCGATTGCCGCGTAACCCCGTGCCAGGCCAACAAATGTTGTAAACTTGTCTTCCGGGTGAAGTTGTTTGTTCAGCTTAAAAACATCCAGCGCTTTTTGATTCTTGCCGGAAGCCAGCAATGAGCGCCCGTATTGATGAACAGCCATCAGGGATGCGCTTGGCATTTTTATCGCTTTTTCCATCAACACATCCGCCTCGTTGTCCCTGCCCATCGCTTGCAGGACAAGTGCTTTTGTCTGGAGGGAGAAAAAATCTTCCTGACCAATGAACACGCCGCTGATCGCTACGTCGGCCCACGTAAGCGCCTCATCGAGGTTTATTTTGTGCTGGGCGCAGAATTGTGCGGCCGTCATCCAGTTCTGGTAGTTGAAGCCTGTCGTTGTCCCGCGGAGTTCCTCTCTCATCTTGTTCACATAGAGGGAGTTCACATCCGGTACTTCGATTTTGAACGAAATACGCTTGTTCTCCCACTGGAGAAATGCTGTGGCTGAAGTGGTTTCCCTTTCGTCAAATCCGTACGTCAGGTATTCGGTGTAGGGCGCATCGGCCGGAACGGTTTGAACGCGAAGGGCGTCCTCCTTCGGATCGTAGAAGTAACTTCCCCAACTGGTGGAGTTTTTGGAAAAGATCCATGACCAGGGGCCGTCTTTTTCTACATCCAGAAACAAACCATATGTACCCGCGCCAAGGTCTTTGCCGTTGATCTTTACGGCGTGAGAGAATGTTATCGTCGTGTTCTCATTCGCACCGGCTCGCCAGGGTGCCGCTTTTGATGAACCAAATCCCTGATCGACGAACCCATAGTGGACCAATTCCCCCCAAATGTGCCCCTTGCGATCCTCTCCGTTCGGGCCATGCACATTGGGACTGCTGTAGACAATGGAAACACTGGACAGACCGATTCCCTGTGTAACGGTTGATTTTTGATTGTCACCGTTAGGGGGTAGCGTCAGCTGCGCAAATCCAACGCGACCGATTAAAACTAAAAGTGTAAGTGCTAAAAATTTTTTCATAGAGGTTGTGTTTTATGAATGTAAAGTTACGGGAAAGTGCACGACAGTGTTTGTCACCCACCGGGCGGGATTTATACTTTCTGCCCTCGTTTTGCAGGGTCCGGTATCAGGATCTTCAGCGCAGCCGGAATAACCTCAATGTCAAATGAATGGTGGGCCCCGCAGGGTTCTCCGTCGATATGATAGGCTACCGGCTCTGTTGTTTTGATTTGTAAGGATGATGTTTTAATAACCTCACAAAATGAGGACTGACTTATGGTTCCCGCAAAAAATGAATATACAAAATCCAGTCTGTAGAACGGCACTTTGCTCATGATGTTGATATTCAGTAACCCGTCGCAAACAGAAGCGTCCGGGGCGATCCTTGCGTTGTTTCCGTATTGAGATGAGTTCGCTATAGCGATAATAAAAGCCTCTCTGGTATATCGTTTACCCGATGCATTGATTTCGGCGGAAAACTCCCTGAATCTGAGGAATTCTTTCACCGTCAGGTACACGTATCCCAGCAAGCCCCGGGTACTTTTTACGCCGAACAAATTGGTGATATGACCGTCAAAGCCGATCCCGGAGACGTTCAGTGACAATTTCCCATTCACCTTAAAAACATCCATCGAAATGGCGTCGTAACTGAAAATCTCCGCTATCGCATCAGCCGTGGTAAGCGGTATTCCAAGGTGTCTGGCAAGTCCGTTACCCGAACCCCGTGGAATAATCCCCATCGGGATACCCGTGTGAAGAAGTCCCTGCGCCACCTCGTTAGAGGTTCCATCCCCGCCAACCGCAATTACTTCGTGGAAGCCGGACGAAGCCGCCTGAGCGGCCAGTTGAGTAGCATGGCCCCTGGATTTTGTGAACTCGACCGAACCAGCCACCCCGTTGCGTTCGCAGGCGGTAAGAATATCTTTTTCAAGTTTCGATTGGTAGTCGACACCTGCCCGTTTATTGATAATAAAGAGTATTTTTTTGATTTCCCGGTTCACTGCGAAAGACTCAATGGTATTATTCGGTCGTTTGATCCTATTGCTCTGATGAACGAGGTAGTTTAGCGAGGGGGAGTTAGTTCACTTGGTATGCGACGACTCCCGAACCGGTCAAGGCTTAAAGGAAGGTTGAAATCAGCTACTTGGAATTCATTTTTTCCTGAATGTATTTCACGGCCTGTCCAAACGTTTGCATTTTTTCAGCGTCGTCGTCAGGGATTCTGATGTCAAATGTTTGTTCGAACTCCATTACGATCTCCGCATAATCAAGCGAATCAATACCGAGGTCTTTAACAAAATTGGCGTCTTGGGTTATTTCAGATTCTGCAATGCCTAGTTTTTCAGTCAATATTTTGGTGACTTTCTGGGGGATGTCTTGCATAGCGCGATAAACTGTTTGGTAAATGTATTAAATCCGCTTTTGCCCCACAAGTTGCAGCCTGTCTAGTTTCAGGTTTTAGGGTTGTCGGGCATCTGACAAGATACCGATCAGAATCGCATGAAGAACTCAGTTCCTTTTCCAACGGTCGATTTAACCGTCAAGGTTCCCTGGTGTTGCCGCATGATCTGCCGGGATAAGCTTAAGCCGATTCCCGAGCCCGTTTTCTTGGTCGTGAAAAACGGTATAAATATCTTCTCCATAGCTTCGGGATCAATACCCGTTCCATTATCGCGTATGGAGATTACCGGTCTCGACTTTTCATTTACCGACGCTTTTATTTCAATTACTTTGTCTTCCTGATCTTCAAACGCCTGGATCGCGTTCCGCAGCAGGTTTATGAGGACCTGTTCCACCATATTTTTATCCGCGGAGATCGTCAGGTCTTCCGGATACACAGAGACTTTCAACTGGATGTTCCTGTCAGACAAATCCCGTTTATGCAGCATGGTGAGTTCCTCGAGAAGTTCCCGGATGTTCAGCTGAACGGGACGTGGTTTGGGAATACTGGTCAGGCTCCTGAACTCTTTCACAAAATGAATTAGACCGTCGCTTCGTTTACTGATGGTTTGAAGAGAAAGATGTATGTCACCGAGCTGTTCTTTACTAAGCGGTTCGTGGTAATCTTCGTTCACGTAAGGCTTGAGTTCCTCCTCAACGATACCGGCAAGGGAAGAAATAGGTGTTACGGAATTCATGATCTCATGGGTCAGAACCCGTACGAGATTTTGCCACGCTTCCATTTCCTTCTCTTCCAGTTCGCTCTGAATGTTCTGGATGGAGATCAGCTTCACATTTTCCCCCCGGAGCGTCAGTTCAATTGCGTAAATGGAGAGTTGAAACAATTCTTCCCCGATCTTCAATCTTACCAGTTCGCGTCCGCCCGTTTTCAGTTTGACAAAAACATTAACCAGTGTTTCGCTGACACCCTTGAGGTCGTTAAGGTTTTCAGCGCGGTTTATTTTCAACAGTTTACGGGCAGCACTGTTGAAGATCTCAATATTCCCGTCCTCCTTAAATACGATAAGCCCGATCCCCACGTGCATCACGATGTTTTTGAAAAAAAGGAATTCCGAATCCTTTTCACGCCGCGAATTCCGGAGTTTTAACATAGCTTCATTAAGCTCCTGGTGGAGGCGTTTCACTGCGGGGTCGTCACTTTCCGTTTTAAAGGAATAGGACAGATCGTCAAATTGTATCGAATCCAGAAAGGATGCGATATTTTCGTTCGAGCGATCGAGGTAGTCTATCAGGAGCCGGACCTGATAGGCGCTGATGGCAAAAAAAAGCAGCGCATAAAACCAGTCTCCCCTGGAGAACGCAAAAAAGGAAAATAGAAAAATGGAGGCAGCCAGGAAAGCTACCCGGGGAAGTACAGGAGATTTCCAGTTAAAGTGCATACTTCTCCATTCGCCTGTACAGGGATGCGCGGGTCAATCCTAGCTCGTCTGCGGCCTTTGAGATATTACCGTTGTGCATCTGCAATGCTTTTGCGATTGCCGCTCTTTCAACCTCATCAAGGTTGAGTGTGTTGTTTGCCGGTCCGGATGTCAGTGACCGGCTCAGAAGAAAATCACTCTCCTGGAGAGTCGCACTATCGGTCATAATGACGGCGCGCTCAATAGCGTGCTGAAGTTCACGAATGTTGCCGGGCCATGCATAACGCTTAAGCCTGTCCATTGCTTCCGGTGAAATTGTAGTAACAAGCTTGTGATATTTTTTAGCGTAGTAGTTCAGGTAGTGTTGAGCAAGCATAGAAATGTCTTCTACCCGTTCGGACAACGGCGGGACACGAATCTCCACGGTGTTGATACGATAGAGGAGGTCCTGACGGAATGTACCTTCCTGCACCATCTTATGTAACGGCATATTGGTGGCACATACAAGCCGGATATTTACAGCAATGGATTGATTGGAACCGACCCGGGTAACCATTCGCGATTGTAATGCGCTTAGCAGTTTACTCTGAAGACTTAAACTCAGGTTGCCGATCTCATCCAGGAACAACGTTCCGTCGTTAGCCAGTTCAAATCGTCCGGGCCGGTCTTCACGCGCGTCGGTGAACGATCCTTTCTTGTGACCGAACAACTCGCTTTCGAATAGCGATTCCGTTATAGCGCCCATATCTACGGAAACAAAACTATTATCCTTCCGAAGCGACCGCTGATGTATCGCCCGGGCGATTAATTCTTTACCCGTCCCGTTCTCACCCAGGATCAGCACGTTCGCATCCGTCTTTGCGACTTTGTCGATAAGGCTGAATACCTCTTTTATCGACGCGCTCTGGCCAATGATTTCTCCGAAAGGCTTGCTGATCTGTTCCTCGAGCATTTCTTTCGCTTTTTTCAGCTTATCGACCTGGTTGTAGGATTGTTTTAACCGGATAGCTGTAGCAATGGTGGCGATCAGCTTTTCATTTTGCCACGGCTTGAGAATAAAATCCGTAGCACCCTGTTTCAGCGCCCGGACGGCCATTTCCACATCTCCGAAAGCTGTAATGAGTATGACGACTGCCGTCGGATCGTGCAGCAGGATCTGCTCCAGCCAGTAGAATCCTTCCTTCCCGCTGGTAATATCCTTGCTGAAGTTCATGTCCAGCAAAATGACATCGTACGTATCGTTGTTGAGCAGGAACGGTATTTTTTTCGGATTCTTTTCTATGATCACATGGTGGCTCTGTTTTTTAAGCAACATTTTCGCTGCAAGAAGTACATCTTCATCATCATCGATCATCAAAATTTTGCCGCCTTCAGAATTCACAGTTCATCTAGATTTAGGGTGAATGATATTATTTAGGGAATTTTGTGCCAACAATAAAAACGTCGTTTTTACCCGTTTCAACGGTCACTAATGTCCTTGAGTGTACAAATATGTTCAATTCTGAACAGTTTTCCTTGCTAACCGACCGGGGATCAGGGAGAATAAACGGTGAGGACCTGGTCCTTTATTGCGAATATCCGCTCGTCGGTTACCAGGACAAAATCGGATGGCTGGGGCAGGGACATCCTGCGGGATTCTGCGGTGAACAAATTGAAAAAAACGAGGCGGTCATCCTGGAGAAAATAGAGCTCCTCACCGAGAAAATTGAACTGACGGAGGCCGGGAACACCGACTGTCTTCAGCCACTTGCCCATACTATTGAATATCAGGATACCACGCTCTTTGTTGAGCAGGAACAAGAAGCCCTGATATTCCCGCATCTGTGTATAGGATGCTGCCGGAGTGGATAAGTCCTTCGGGATGGCTGTATCAACCTCAACAGCGCCCACCTTTGTATTCACTCGTTTTATCATCAGGTCGGCGGCATCCAGTAACCAGAGATTGTGGTCCCCCGAAATACAGGCAAGCCAGGGCTCGATAGCGGCTGATGAATCGATCGAATAGGATGCCGTGATATCAAAAGCGGGATTCATAAACACATAGTGCTGATCCTCCCTGAAATAGGCAAATAGCCTGGCGCCGTCCCGTGGATCGAAGAGCGTCGGCGACGCCTGGTTTTTGTAAACGCTGAGGAGTTTTCCGTTGCTGTCAAACTTCAGGATCTGATTGCTTTTGCTTATGAGATACACGTCCCCGGGTCTGTCTATCGCGACATTGACTGGTTGTTCGGATAGGTCAACGGTGCTTATTTTTTTTTGAGCAACGGTGTGGGTAACACTGAATATTATTAAAAAAAGTAAGAGCCGCAGGCGATCATCCATAATCACGAATTGAATTTTTTCAGTTCCATATTCTCTCCGTCGTATACGGCATAGGTGTTGAAATTTACCCATTCCCCCAGGTTGATGTATCGGCTTTGGGCATTTAATTTGAGATCAAGCGGCAGGTGTCTGTGCCCGAAAATATAAAAATCGTGATGTACTTTACTTTCAATTTCCTTACAATACACCCAGAGGAACTCCCGTTCTTCACCTTCAAACTTTTCTTCCTTTTTCAAATTGCTGATCCTGCTCTTGCGCGACCAGAAGGAGGCAATCCCGACGCCAAGATTAGGGTGAATCCTGGCAAACAACCACTGGCAGAGTTTGCTGTCAAAAAACTTCTTCAGAAACTTATAGGTTGTATCGCCCGGCCCGAGACCATCGCCATGACCGATCAGTAATGTATGTTTACCTACGATCAGGGTTTGCGGACTTCGGAAAACCGGGATCCCCAGTTCGTTCGGGAAGTAGTCAAACATCCACATATCGTGATTACCGGTAAAAAAACAAATAGGGATGCCGTTATCCCTGAGCTCTGCAAGCTTTCCCTGGAGCCTGATAAAACCCCGCGGGATCGCATGTTTGTACTCGAACCAGAAATCAAAAATATCGCCCAGCAAATAGATGGCATGGGCTTCGTGTTTTATAGTATCCAGCCACCTGACAATTCGTTTCTCCCGTTCGAGACTTGTTGCATGATCCGGAACGCCTAAATGGAAGTCGGAAGCGAAGAATATTTTTTTTCCGTTGAGGCTGGCCAAGGGTTCAATCATAAAAAAACTCAGGTGGTTCAATCACCTGAGTTCAAAAGTAAGACTAATAATTTTAAATCAATGAGACGACTCCTCGGGCTTTTCGCCTTCTAACGTTGGAGTAGGGTCGACACCCGGCTGCTCGTTCTCGTGTTGTTTCTTCTCATACTTGCCCTGACCATTGGTAAATTGCTGGTAGGTCGTAAGTTTTTCGAAAGGCCTCTTTCCGATCAGACGCTCCAGATCAGCCTGGAACAGAATTTCCTTTTCAAGCAATTCCTTGGCGATCAGATCCAGATATTCACGATGCTGAACCAGTAATTTTTTCGTGCGTTCATAAGCGCCGTCGATGATGCTCTTCACTTCATTGTCGATCTTTTCAGCGGTCGCATCGGAATACGGTTTCTGGAAGGAATACTCCGATTGTTTAGAGTCATAGAACGACATGTTTCCGATGGCAGGGTTCATCCCGTAGATCGTTACAATGCTGTATGCCATCTTGGTAATTCGTTCGAGGTCGCTCAAGGCACCTGTGGAAATTTTACCAAAGACGATTTCTTCCGCAGCGCGGCCACCAAAGGCCATACACATCTCGTCCATCATCTGTTCCGTCTGATACAGGAACTGTTCCCGGGGGAGGTACTGGGCATAACCCAATGCAGCGACACCGCGGGGAACTATGCTCACTTTAACCAACGGATCAGCGTGTTCCAGGAACCATCCGGCTACAGCGTGTCCCGCCTCGTGGAATGCCACAATTTTTTTCTCTTCCGGAAGGATGATCTTATTTTTCTTTTCGAGACCTCCGATCACGCGATCGATAGCATCCTGGAAGTCTTGCATATCCACGGCTTTTTTGTCCCGGCGCGCTGCGATCAGCGCAGCTTCGTTACAGACGTTGGCAATCTCCGCACCGGCAAAACCCGGTGTCTGCGCTGCTATTTTCTTAGGATCCAGCCCCGGATCCAGTTTGATCGGTTTCAGGTGCACTTTAAAGATGGCTTCCCGTCCGACGATATCCGGCTTGTCAATACTGATCTGGCGGTCGAAACGACCCGGTCTTAAAAGCGCCGAATCCAGTACATCGGGACGGTTGGTCGCTGCCAGGATGATTACACCGGAGTCAGTGGCAAACCCATCCATTTCTACCAGAAGGGAGTTCAAAGTATTTTCCCGCTCGTCGTTCGCGCCGGGTAATTGACCACGACCCCTGGAGCGTCCGATCGCATCTATTTCATCTATAAAAACAATACAGGGTGCTTTCTCTTTGGCCTGCTTAAAAAGGTCGCGAACCCGTGCTGCGCCAACACCGACAAACATTTCAACAAAATCCGAACCCGACAGGGAAAAGAACGGAACACCGGCCTCGCCGGCTACGGCTTTCGCCAGGAGCGTCTTACCTGTACCGGGAGGTCCGACCAGTAAAGCTCCCTTTGGGATCTTTCCACCCAGCCGGGTGAACTTGCTTGGCGTCTTCAGAAAATCGACGATCTCTTTTACTTCTTCTTTTGCTTCGTCCAGTCCGGCGACGTCGGCAAAGGTGATCTTTACTTTACTCTCTGCGTCGAACAGGGCCGCTTTCGATTTTCCAATGTTAAAGATTTGCCCGCCGGGGCCGGCACCACCTGTCATTCGCCTCATCAGCATCCAGAACCCGAACAGGAGAAGGAACAAAAATCCCCATTGAATGAACTCCTGGAAATAATCTGCCCGGTCTTCGCTTTTATACTCAGGCGACTGGTCTGCCGGGAGCTTATCTCTGAAAACGCGGAATTCCTGATCGAAATTTCCGGCGTCAACAACTTTCATAACGAAATGCGGACCGGATGCCCCGCCACCGAAAGTACCGTTGTTCAACTGGTCTTTATATTTGGCGTTTTGCAGTGCCTCCGCCTTTAATGTTACCTCTACAAACTTCCGGTTTTGCACCAGAACGACTCTTTTTACATCGCCGCTTTTTACCATCTGTTTGAAGGCATCGTAATCAATCTCCTTCAGGCCATTCGTGTTACTGAAGTACATCACCCCAAAAATCACGGCCACGGTCGCCAGAATTACCCATATCTGGTAATTTCCCCGAGGTGGTTTGGTAGGTAAAAGAGGTTTGTTATTTTCTTTCTTGTCAGCCATTTCTATATAGTCAAATTAAAAATCTTCAAATCAATAACGTGGCGGGGTATTTTTAGTTTTTGTCATTCTCAATTTCAGTGATCTCGGCATCTCCCCAGAGCCTTTCCAGCGAATAAAATTCCCGCCGGTCTTTCCTGAATACGTGTGCCACTACATCGATATAGTCGAGTAGCATCCACTCTTTATTGTTTTTTCCCTCCGTGTGCCAGGGATTTTCTTTTAACGTCTTTGAAACTTCCGCGTCGATGGAATCCGAAATGGCATCGAGTTGCTTGTCCGAATTGCCCGAACAGATCACAAAGAAATCGGCAACCGCGTTCTTTATTTTTCTGAGGTCCATGACGACAATATCAGCCGCTTTTTTCTCCTGCATTCCCTTCACGATAACATCACTCAGCTTTTCTGAACTGGCTCCCTTTCTTTTTTTCGCCATTAATCTATATTCGTTTTCTGTTTAACCCACAAAACTAATCAAAATTACTTTGTATAAAATCCCTGCCACGACGCTTTTCATGGGCAAGAATCTCGTTTTCATGCCGGAATGTCATTCAACAAACACATTTGCCCTCGAACTCTGCCAGCAAGCTACACCTCCGACCGATGGAACAGTCGTGATTACAGCCAGCCAAACAGCAGGACGTGGTCAGCGCGGAAACACCTGGATTACAGAACCCGGAAAGAACCTTACACTCTCGATTATCCTTAAAACACAATTTCTGGGTATAAAAGATCAGTTTTACCTAAATATCTTCACATCCCTTGCCGTTCTTGACTATCTGGCCACCCGAAACTGTCCCCGGGTGAACATCAAATGGCCGAACGATGTCTATGCAGAGAATAGGAAAATCTGCGGTATACTGGTTGAAAACCAGGTTTTGGGTAACAAACTATCGAATTCAGTTGTTGGGATCGGTCTGAATATCAACCAGCAGCATTTCGAATCGGAAAGCGCGACCTCTCTCAGCCTTGCGACGGGTGGTGAATACAACCTTCAATCCGAACTCGAAACGCTGTTAGGAGTTCTGGAGGCCAGGTATCTGGTGTTAAGGCAGCAGAATCTGCAAGGATTGATGAAAGATTACCTGGACTCCATGTACTGGCTGAATGAAACGCATACATTTCATGCAAACGGAGTGAACTTCGAGGGAAAGATCACAGGTGTTGATGCCCGGGGACGGCTTATCATAACAGAACGAGGTGAAGAAAAAACCTTCGATGTGCGCCAGGTTTCCTACGTGAGGTAAGAACAAAGTAGAGGAATAGGGCTGCTTTTGTTAAGTTTGCCACAACTACGATGAATATTTTTAAATCCCCCGGCCGCATTATTGTTACCTGCAGTAAACGACTTTCACCCTACCTTGAAAAAGAGGTAGTGGATCTCGGTTTTATTCCCGAAGACACATTTGCTACCGGCCTGGAGTTGCACGGAACAATAGAGGATTGTATCCGGCTGAACCTCAATTTACGCTGCGCCAGCCAGGTTCATTTTTCGCTGAAGGAATTTGAAGCGAATCATCCAGACGACCTGTACAAAACGCTGGTAGACTATCCGTGGGAGGACCTCCTGGCGAAGGATGGTTATTTCTCCGTAAGCAGCAATGTCGATCACCCCAGCGTTAACAACAATCTATATGTAAATGTGAAGGTCAAGGATGCCATCGTCGACCGTATCACACGACAGATGGGCCGGCGTCCGGATTCAGGGTCCGAATTGAGTGGCGCAGTCATCTATGTGTTCTGGAAGAAAGAACGCGCAGAGGTTTTTATCGACACCTCGGGCGAAACGTTATCTAAACATGGTTACCGGAAAATTCCGGGAAAAGCGCCCATGCTTGAAGCGCTGGCTGCCGCCACGATCATGGCTTCCAAGTGGGACAGGAAATCCCCATTTATAAATCCGATGTGCGGTTCGGGCACACTCGCCATCGAGGCGGTATTGCTGGCTACCAACCGGAAACCCGGGTTGTTCCGGACAAATTATTCCTTCATGCATTTTATCGGCTACGATGCCGGTGTTTATGAACGGGAATTGGCGGAGCTGAGGGCGCAGGTGCGCGATGTTCCGGACCTTATTGTGATCGCATCGGACAATAGCGAGAATGCGATCGAGATAGCAAAAGCGAATGCGGCGCAGGCAGGCGTAAGGGAGTTGATCCGGTTTAAGCAGTGTGACTTCGAAGAGACTTTTATCCATGAAGATAGGCCAGGCGTTATTTTCTTCAACCCCGAATACGGCGAGCGTCTGGGCGAGATTTCGGATCTCGAACAAACCTATGCGCGCATGGGCGATTTTATGAAAAAGAAGTGCAGAGGGTATACGGGTTACGTCTTCACCGGTAATCTTGAGCTGGCGAAAAAGATCGGTTTGAAGGCGAGCAGAAGGATCGAGTTCTATACCGCCAGGCTGGATTGCCGTTTGTTTGAGTATGAATTATATGGAGGAACCAGGCGGGAACCAAAGTTGGAGGCCGGGACTTCTCCCGTTCCGGATGACGTAACTGCCCGGTAATTGTGGACTTTCCTCATCACCTGTTGTGGTGATTGCAACAGCAGCTTCCACCTGCCGTGCCCTGCAGGCCGGATTCGCTGCTGATCCATGGCATGAAATTGTTGTGAGGCTTCTTCATGAGAATCGGCATCGTAATATTATTCATGTCATTGGCATGGCACCACATAAATGCCCAGCCGGATAAAAAGGACCATCAACTGCCCGGACCCTATGCGACGAAATCAAAAATGAATTTCAGCAATGTGAAAGGGTGGGATAAAAGTTAGAAGCCCCTTGCTGTGAACGGTTTTCATGTCGAACGTTACGCGGAAGGATTCGATAACCCCAGATGGACATACATTACACCCAATGGCGACATATTGGTGGCCGAAAGCAACTCTAATCACAGTATCTGGAAGAAGATCGGTGGTTTCCTCGTTGGTGCGTCACGGTCAAACAACCTGTCCCGCAGTGCAGATCGTATAACGCTTCTTCGGGATGCGGATAGGAATGGTTCGCCGGAACTAAGAGAAGTGTTCATAGAAGGTCTTAACCAGCCGTTGGGTATGTTGATACTCGGCGGATGGTTTTATGTTGCCAATACAAATGCAGTCTGGCGATACCCCTATGAAGACGGAGACACAAGGGTCAACCCTGGGAAAGGGCAAAAGGTCGTCGATCTTCCTGCGGGAAAGCACAACCAGCACTGGACAAGGAATCTTATTGCGAATGATGATGGGTCCAAGATATACGTTGCTGTCGGTTCCGGTAGCAACATTGCGGATTATGGCTTGGATAACGAGCTGTTACGTGCCTGTATTCTGGAAATAAATCCGGATGGCACGGGACTTCGTGTCTTTGCATCCGGACTCCGAAACCCGGTCGGAATGGACACGGCTCCGGGGACCGGCACGTTATGGACTGTAGTAAATGAGCGGGACCTCCTCGGCGACGACCTTGTTCCCGACTATCTTACACATGTAGAGGAAGATGGATTTTACGGATGGCCCTATTTGTATTTTGGAAATCACCGAGACCCGCGCGTCAAACTACCTGCTCCCGTATCGGCAGAAAAAACAGCCATCCCGGACGTTAGTCTTGGTGCGCATACCGCTTCGCTCGGTCTGACATTCTATAAACACAAGGCGTTTCCGGAGAAATACCAGGGAGGAGCATTTATCACCCAGCATGGCTCGTGGAATCGGTCGACACTTGCCGGTTATAAAGTTGTATTTGTTCCTTTTAAAAACGGAGTACCCTCGGGAGCACCTGAAGATTTTCTGACGGGTTTTATTGCAAACCTGAAAAAGAACCAGGTTTACGGGAGGCCTGTGGGTGTTACAGTTACCCCGGATGGATCACTATTAATCACCGATGATGTGAACGACCTGATCTGGAAGGTTTCAGCGGTCTCCGGCGGGGGTTCAAAAGATTAAAAAGAATTCTTATTTTGGGACTATTGTTTCATAATTGATAATATTTTCGAATTGGACTGTACCGAAAAAACAAATAAAACAGTGAAATTGACCCCTGGCGGGCTTTTTTGATTGTGAAACCCGCCGCCGTAACCTTTGGAAATAATTTTGAAGAGGGCATGGAAAAGATTTTCACCAATGACCAGTTTTTTTGAACATCAAAAAACCAGCTTCAAGCGAAATTACCTGCGCAACCTGATCGTATTGGCCTCGGCCGACGGGTCGCTGAAAGGCGAGGAAAAGTTACTGATCAACAAGATCGGCCTGCGAAGAGGCTTGAAGGAATGGCAGATACAGCAACTGTTTGACGACAGCGCCTACCATCATGAAATATTTCTCCCCGAGTCGATGGCAAACCGTATGAATATGCTGTACGACCTGATGGAACTTGTATACATCGACCGTCAGGCTAATGAGAATGAGATTGAATTTATTCGTCACTTGCTTACCGCATTCAAACTCAGGGCAGAGCTGATGGAAGACCTGATCACGCTTTTCAAGGATGGTGTACCGAGTCCGATGGATTGGCGGGATTTTGTTGACGAAGTCTGTCATATGCCGGCATAACCTGCCTGTCGTATCCCGGCACCTGGCGGCAATTCGTTATCAGTTGTTGCTATGTCAAAATCTATTTGAGTATTTTGCCCTCGAAACGGAAGCGTATTCATTCCGTTTACTCAAAACGATAGAACATGGCCGAAGTATTTGAAATTCCCAAAAGACCTGTCCGAAAATTTTTAGCGGAAGATTTTAAAGTCACCTCCTGGGATGTGTTGAAACCACACTTTGACGAACTCGCCGGCAGAAAGCTGGACACTTCCGCCGACCTGAAGAAATGGTTTCAGGACAGGAGTGAACTCGAATCGATCATTGCGGAGGATCTGGCCTGGAGATATATCCGGATGACGTGTTACACCGAGAACGAGGAACTCCGCAAGAACTACCAGTATTTTATCGAGAATATTCAACCGCAAATGGCACCTGTTTCGGACATGCTGAATAAAAAAGCGGCCGCCTGTCCGGCGCTTGATTCACTTGCGTCGCTGGAAGGTTACGATATAATGGTCCGCAACCTCAAAAAGGAGATCGAAATCTTTCGTGAGGAAAATGTTCCCTTGTATACGGAGATCAGTACGGAAGCTCAAAAATACGCGCAGCTGAATGGAGCGATGACGGTTGAGGTTGGAGGCAAGGAACTCACCTTGCAACAGGCCGCTGTTTTTCTGATGTCGACGGACCGGTCGAAGAGAGAGGAGGTATATCAGAAAATTACCGCGCGAAGATTAACGGACAAAGATACCCTCGATGCTTTGTTTTCCAAGCTTGTCGGATTACGACATCAGGTTGCGGTCAATGCCGGGTTTGCAAATTTCCGGGACTATATGTTCAAGGCTCTGGGACGGTTCGATTACACACCCCAGGATTGTTTTAATTTCCATGAGGCTATTCAGCACGAGGTTGTTCCGATCTTGAATGAATTTTCCAAAGAGAGGAAGCAGGCGCTTCATGTTGACAAGCTTCGTCCGTGGGATAAGGCGGTAGATCCGGAGGGAAGGGAAGCGTTAAAACCTTTTTCAGACGGAAAGGAGCTCACGGATAAGACCATCGAAGTATTCCGGAGACTGGATCCGTTTCTGGGGCAATGCGTTTCGATCATGAAAGAGATGGGGCATCTGGACCTTGAATCGCGGAAGGGTAAAGCACCAGGCGGGTACAATTATCCTCTCGCGGAGATCGGTGTTCCCTTTATTTTTATGAATGCGACCTCTACCCTCAGGGATATGGTTACGATCATGCACGAAGGCGGTCATGCGATTCACAATTTTCTCACACGAGACCTGGAACTGAACGACTTCAAATCAACACCCTCCGAAGTGGCTGAACTTGCATCCATGTCGATGGAGCTTATCTCGATGGATCACTGGGATGTATTCTTCGCAGATGAAGGTGAGTTGAAGCGGGCGAAGCGGGAGCACCTGGAAGACATTATCGAAACGCTTCCCTGGGTCGCCACAATCGATCAGTACCAGCACTGGCTTTACCTTAACCCAGGGCACACGTTAGAGGATCGGAAAGCCGCCTGGAACGGGATCTTTGACAAGTTCGCCGATAACGTCACCGACTGGTCAGGGCTGCAGGAGGCGAAAGATTACCTCTGGCAAAAGCAGTTGCATCTTTACGAAGTACCGTTTTACTACATCGAATACGGAATGGCACAACTGGGTGCGATCGCCGTTTGGCGTAACTTCCGGAATGACCCGCAAAAAGGCCTTCAGGGTTATCAGAACGCGCTGAAGCTGGGATATCTGAGATCGATACCCGAGATATACGCGGCCGCCGGGATCAAGTTTGATTTTAGTATTGACTATATCCGGGAGCTGATGAATTTCGTGAGGGAAGAACTGAAAAAGATCTGACGTTAACCCCGGCTTTTATCCAGCAAGTCGCTTAACTGCGTCGCTTCCTCGTCGCTCAGTACAAGGATATTATCGATCTGGTGTTGTTTCTTGTCAATGGTTCTCAGCAGTTCCAGGCCATCTTCCGTGAGGTTGATATCAGCCGCACGCTTGTCGCTTGAACTGGTTTTTTTAGAGATGACGTTTTTAGCGAGAAGGCGATCCAGCAATCTGGATACATCGGAATTTTTGTCGACCATTCGGGATTTGATCTCGGTGGCGGAGATACTGTTCGGGTGCTGGCCTCGCAGGATGCGGAGAATATTGAATTGTTGAAGGGTGATATTGAACTGCTTGAATATATCCTGCTGCCTGCTTTGCATCCAGCTCGTTGTATAGAGGAGGTTGATCACAACTTTTTGCTGAGGGCTTTTGAATTTTTGCTGTTTTATTTCGTCTTCAATTTTCATAAAAAAAATAAACCCCGGCTAGCCTGCCGGGGTTCAATTGTTTAGGCTTTTTTGTCAGCTTCGATTTTGCAGGAAATTTCCACCACATCGCTCACTACCAGTTCGCCGGTAGGAACTTTGTTAGACCAGGTAAGTCCGTAGTCCTTACGGTCTATTTTACCTGTGAGTTTGAAACCGGCTTTTTTTCCGCGGCCTGTGTCAATCGATCCGCCGTAAGCCACATCAAATTCCACCTTCTTGGTAACGCCATGCATCGTAAAATCACCCTTCAGTTTATACTTGCCTCCGTCCTTCACAAGCGTTCCCTTGAAAGATATTTCAGGAAACTTTTCTGCATCAAAAAAATCCGGAGACTTTAAATGGCCATCCCGCTTTTCATTGTCAGTATCGATTGAGGCAGTCTTCGCTGTAAATGACACTTCAGCTCCGTTGAAATCATCAGCCTTGCTTACAATTGATCCGTCAAAGTCCTTGAAGTTGCCTTCTACTTCGGATACAGCCATGTGTGTTACGGTAAATCCGACCTTCGTGTGCGCTTTGTCAAGCGTCCATGTCGTTTGTGCAAATGCACCGCATGCTACAAAGAGTAGCGCCAATAATGTGTTCGTTTTTTTCATAGTGTTACGTTTCTTTTTAAGTAAGCAAATATAGCACAAGTTTTAAGGTGCTTGTTTAAACAGATATATTTTTATCGCCCGGTAGTCAACAATTACTCTGAATTCGACGAAAACCAGAGCCACGAGGAACCTGGTGTTTCAATTCAGGAATCATTTTACCGCGCCGAATATAGGATTAAAAATGTATCCCGATCGGAATACGCGGTTTTTTTTAATAGCCGGCAACGGGTTCGGAGTACACCTGTCTTATATATTTAGATAAAATTCCCGGGTGAGATTGATGTAATCCCGCGACCATTGAAGTCCTTGGTCGTAGAGCAACACTTCACCGGTGTCGGTATTGGTTTCTATGCGCTGAAATTCGAGCAGCCATCGCTCCACCGGTTTATTGCTGCGCGTTCGAAAGGCGTATTTCCGCGAGCAGAAAAGTCCGCTGCATGCGGCGAGCTGAATGAACAGCTGCCCTTCGGTATCGGGCAGTATTACGTTAAACGACCCGGATTCCTTCAGTAAACGCAGTACAACGGCGATGAGGGTGGAGTGGTCCAATGAAACCGTATGTCGGGTCGTGAACCTTCTGCCATCCGGCGGACGGTGACTATTGATAAAATAGGGTGGGTTCGTAACAATAATATCATAACCTTCCGCCGGAAAGAATGATTGAATGGGAACGTGATGAATCGAAAGCCGGTCTGACCATGGCGATTGAATAAAATTCGTTCCGGCCTGACCGGCATCCCGTTCTTCGATTTCCACTGCATCAATCCGGACCGCCCTGGGGGTCCGTTGTGCAAGCATCAGGGCTATTACGCCGGATCCGGTTCCAATGTCGAGTATCGAACCGCCGGGAAGGACTTTTACCCATGATCCCAGCAACACAGCATCCGTTCCTACTTTCATGGTACACTGATCGTGTCGCATCGAAAATTGCTTGAAATGAAAATGAGTTTTCCTTTTCATACCTTCACTTCTTTCATTTTCCGGATTGTTCCGGGCAAAGTAAAAATTTAGTAACGATGGAAAAAATAAGATGGGGAATATTAGGATGCGGAAAAATTGCCGGCAAGTTCGCGTCCGACCTTCGCCTGGTGAAGGACTCCGAATTGGTGGCTGTTGCATCGCGCGATGGGGAAAGAGCGGCCGAATTTGCCGGCAACCATGGCGTGAAAATGAAATTTACATCCTATGAAGCACTCGTTGAATGCGACCAAGTGGACGTCATTTACGTGGCCACGCCTCACGGGTTTCATTATGAGCATACGATGTTATGCCTCAATCACAAAAAAGCGGTTCTCTGCGAAAAAGCATTAGCCCTCAACCTGTCGCAGGTGCAGGAAATGATTGCTGCGGCCAGAAGCAATCGTGTTTTTTTGATGGAAGCATTCTGGACAAAATTTATTCCACAGTACATAAAAGTGGAAAGCATTATTCAATCGGGAGAGTTGGGCGAATTGAAGATGATCCAGGCGGACTTTGGTTTTCGCCCTGCCGATCCGACTCCACGCCGCCTTTACGATCCCTTGCTCGGAGGGGGGTCGTTGCTGGATATCGGAATTTACCCCGTGTTTCTTGCTGTGTCGCTTCTGGGAAAACCAACGGAGGTCAATGCCATGATGACACCTTTTCCATCCGGCGTGGATGAACAAATTACCATGAATCTGAAATTCGGGGGTGGAGAACTCGCTTTGTTGAGCTCCACATTTGCAGCAGATACACCTGTCGAAGCGACGGTGGTCGGAACAAAGGGTTACATCCGGATGAGTAATCGCTTTCATAACCCGGCCGGAACAATGGAAATCGTTAAAGATAAATTTACACGGATACCGGTTGAGGTCGACAGGGAGGATGGCTTTGGTTATCAATTCGAAGCGCGCCATGTCGCCGAGTGCCTTCGGTCGGGTATGATCGAAAGTCCTGCTATGAGCCATGCGGATTCGATTCTCCTGATGGACACCCTGGACCGGATCCGGGAAAAATGCGGGATTCGCTATGCCGTCGACCGGTAAAATGATGGTGATACCCGTTTACGCTCTCTGCGAACTTTTTCTAACTCCGGAAACGTGTTCAAATTGCTTTTGAAACCCAAAGCGGCATTTTTACCCGGAAAATTTAAAATTATTGACTACTTTTCGGATTCGTTTAGACGTAAATTATGGAAGCAGCATTGAAACTGGACGGTTCTAAAGTTGACGTAATGGAGTGTGTCGCCGGCTATCTGGCGGCGTCGGGCTTTTCCGTTGCAGCAAAGGATTTCACCCGTCCATGGGGAGGATTTTTTGTACTCGATGAATCGCAGGCCAGGCAGTTTGCCGAACTCTACTTTCCAGGTGTTGAATTATCGACACTCAGGATCAGTGGTAAACTCAGTCCGAAGATCCTGATGGTTGAAGCAAATAAACGATTGTCGTGGCAGTATCACTACCGGCGCGCCGAGATATGGAAACTTGTTGCAGGAACGGCAGGCGTGGTAACCAGTGACACAGACCGGGAAGAGCCTGTTCATAAACTGGAGATCGGAGAGATTATCCGTTTGAAGCAAGGTCAGCGTCATCGCCTGGTTGGTTTAGACGGTTGGGGTATGATCGCGGAAATATGGCAACACACAGATGCGAATAACCCTTCCGATGAAGATGATATCGTTCGTGTTCAGGATGACTTTGGACGGTAAGTCCGAAGAGGGTATCCGGTAAGTGTATAGACAAGGTTTTTTAATCGGCCGGTTTGGGTGTGCAGGCTAGCCTATTTCCAGCCGATCGTCAACGACACCATCAATCTTTTCATGCTTCTTCTCACAGCCGAGGTTGAGGGTGGTCCTTCTACCCAAATCCCATCATCACTAAAGACATACGTCGGGAACTCATAGTAGCTGGTAACCTCCTGAAATTTGGAGCCTACCGATAATCCGATTTTGACGTCGTGGTATCTGATCCGGTAGCCGGCGATCGCATTGTATGTTTTTCCGCCGGTGTCATCGGCCAGTCCGAATTCTGCGACAGGGAGGTTCTTCCAGGCTTTTGACCAGCCGTAATCGAATTGAACAAAAAGAGCCTGCGTATTTTTGGTTCCTAGCAAGTCCCAGCTCACACTCCCATAGATCGGTAAGGTTTGCCATGAATCATAGGAATCGAAGCCGACTCCGATCCCCGCCCTGAGTTTTTTTCTCAGCGTAACGCCATGCAGCGTTGAAGCAGTGAACATGACTTCCTTGGTCCCGCAGTCGTTACACCCGATAAGTGATCCAACCTGCACGTTAAAAAAATATTCTATCTTTTTGTCATTCTTCGTTGTGTCTCTGAAAATCGGGAGTGGAACAGTCTTTCGGGTCTGTTTTGCGTATTCTTTCGGTATCGGTGTATAGTACACGGAATCCGCCTCGAACGACTGCGCGTGACCGGTAATCGCCAGGCCTGACAGGAGGGCGATAGTGAAGAGAAACGTATAGCTTTTCATCTGTGCCGGATTAAAAATGGATCAGGGGAATCAACTTTCCAATTTCGGTTCGCGTGAAGGTTTGACACACAATGTTGCTGAAAGGTTGTAATTTATCTTATGACCTGCCATCCTTAACTATTCGGGAAGGGACTTTATTATTTCAGTGGCGAGTTTCGCGAAATCAAAACCATGATGAGAGACACCAAGGCGGACCAGAACGAGATTTTTGGAAGGAATAACCATCACATACTGTTCTTCAAATCCGTCGGCCCAGAAGGCATCGGCAGGGAGTTCGGGGTAGTACCTGTCAGCGGGTGTTTCTTTTTTTCCGGCATTCAGCCACCACTGCGCTCCGTATTGACCTTTGTCGGCGGCCTGCCCCGGGGTCGTTGTATATTCGACCCAACCCGCCGGCAGTATCCGTTCACCATTCCAAATGCCGTCATTCATATAAAGTAAACCAAACCTGGCCCAGTCACGGGCTGAAGCATAACTGTATGAAGAGCCGACGAAAGTACCGGACGCATCCGGCTCGATGATCGCCTGGTACATACCCGTTTTGTAAAACAATTTTTCATAGGGGAACCGGTAGTACTGGGCGTCGCCCACGGTTTGTCTCACGATCCGGGACAGGATATTTGTTGTGCCACTGGAATATTGAAAATGCGAACCCGGAGTATACTTCAGCTTCCGGCCTGCGGCATACGCTGCTTTATCATCGCTGCGAATAAACATGTTGTGAAAATCGGAAGTCGGAATGAAGTATGATTCGGACCATTTCAGGCCGCTGCTGGCCTGGAGCAAATGGTTCAGAGTTATTTGTTTCCTGTCATCGTCAGTCCATTCGGGTACGGGAGCGGACGCTTCGGGGTTCAGTTTACCCTCTTTCACCAGGATTCCTGTCAGGGCGTTAATAATGCTCTTGGTCATCGACCAGCCCATGAGCCTCGACTTGCCGTCAAATCCCGGAGCATACCGTTCGGCGATGATCTGCCCCTTGTAAAGGGCGACAATGGCATGAGTAAACAGCGGCTTTTCAGGATTTACCTCCCGGAACGCGTCGTCAAGCGCGCGGTCGATGATCCCGGAGTTGACAAGAGGTTGTAATGAATCGTAAACGATATTTCCCATCGGCCAGGGGAGTGTATCCGGATTAACCTGTGGCCTGGACGCAAGTTCGATCCGTTGCCCCCTTACGGCGGCTTCGTCAAGCGTGGCCAGCAACGTACATCCCAATCCTTTTCTGAAAATCGCCTTGCTGGTCTGCCAGAGGATTGTAGCCGTAACGGTGGAGTCGCTGTTGTTCACGGCGATTGTTGCGTCCGAAAGTCCGGGGAATACCATCAGTTCTTTCTCCCTTACGCTGGCCACCGTACGGCCTGACACATACACACATGAACACACCGTTTTTGCGGCCATCCCGGCCATCACAGGGGGAAAAGTTATTCCCACGTAAAAAAGAGCCAGTACGGTAGAACCTGCTGTTACTAAGCCGGCGATTTGGAAGATTTTTTTCATGGGGTTGATTTCACAGACTAAATATAAGACTCTGGTATTGTATTAATGCACCGGACGGATTGCAAGTCGTAAAAGGGGAGAAGTGTAACGGCAAATACCTAACCTTGTGATAAAATTACTCCCGTGGCCGCCAGCAGGAAACTCACCTTTTCGGAACTGAAATTATTTCTTGACGAGAAATCCGACCAATATAATCAGCCGGGGTTTATCGAGAACGATCCGGTTTCGATACCCCATCTTTTCAAAAAAAAAGAGGACATCGAGATCGCCGGCCTTTTTGCGGCTGTGCTGGCGTGGGGGCAGCGTGTTACGATCATTCGCAAGTGCACCGAACTGATCGGGTGGATGGACAACGATCCGCACCGGTTTATCCTCGATCATGCTCCGCGGGATCTGAAAGTTTTTGAAAATTTCAGACACCGGACTTTCAATAGTACGGATACCTTATACTTCATTAAATTCCTGCGGTGGTTTTACCAGCACCATCAATCCCTTGAGGAGGCGTTCACGGGTGATCCACTGAACACAACCGTCGAAAAAAAACTGATTCATTTCCATCATCTTTTTTTCAGCCTTCAAGATCATCCTCCGCGAACGCAAAAGCATATATCGACACCGGAGAGAGGATCAGCCTGTAAAAGGTTAAATATGTACCTGCGGTGGATGGTGCGAAACGATTCCCGGGGTGTGGATTTCGGCATATGGAAAACCATCTCGCCGGCGCAGTTAATCTGCCCCTGTGATCTGCACGTGGATCGCGTGGCACGAAAGCTTAAACTCATCCGGCGAAAGCAGACAGACTGGTTGACTGCTGCGGAACTGACGTCGAATCTCGCGAAGCTCGATCCGCTTGATCCTGTGAAATACGATTTCGCGTTGTTCGCATTGGGAATCGAGGAGGGATGGTAGCGACATGTTTCTGATGGATGATTCTTCTCCCGCTCGTGATGTAAAATGCCTGCTCATCCGGACATCAGAATCTATTTAAAATGATTCTAAATTACAGAAAAATCCTTCCTTTTCGTATTCCGTACCTACCTTTCGCAGGTTTTGAAGCGGGGAAGAAATTCCGCATAATTTATTGTGCAACGCCGCAAATAAATTTGAAAAAATGAGTTCCGATAGTAGATTTGTGCCACTTGTTTTGAAAACGGACACTGAACCTAACATGAATAAAAATTTTATCTCCTCCGCTTGCAAGTTTCTCTCCCTCTTTTTCGTCTTCGCTCTTATCAATTTTACTTCTCTAGCTCAGGAAATTTCAAAGGAAGCTCCTGCCATTTCAGCCGGTGAGTCGTTGTTTAATGCGAATTGTAAAACCTGCCACCGCATTCACCAGAAATTAGTAGGGCCGGCACTTGCCGATGTGTACAACCGTGCACCTTCTATCGACTGGATCAAAGCCTTTATCAAAAATTCTGCCGGCGTTATCGCTTCAGGCGATGATTATGCGGTGAAGCTTTACAACGAATACAACAAAACACAAATGACCGCCTTCTCGTCCCTCAAGGATGAGGAGATCATGAATGTACTCGCTTACATTCAGGCTGAAACGGAAAAAGGTCCCGCAGTAGCAGCAACGCCAGCGGCACCCGCGGATGGACAACCGACACAGGAGGGAGGCGTACCCTCAGGCTACCTGAACGTGATACTGATCGGCATGGTGCTGATCCTCGTTTTGCTTCTTGTGATATTGGGATTTCTTGTTTCCGCCCTGAAAAGATTCCTGGACCAGAAAGAGCTATCGCCGGAAGACAGAGAAGTTGTTCACTCGCCTATCACATTCGGATCTATTACCCGGAGCCCGGGTTTTATGTTCATCGTATTGTTTATCGTGGCTGCCCTTGGATTCAAGGCGGTCATTAACGGTTTGTACTCGGTAGGTATTCAACAGGGTTATGCGCCCAAACAACCGATTGCATTCTCGCACAAGATTCACGCCGGCCAGTTTGAAATAGACTGCAAATACTGTCACACAGGTGTGATGAAAGGCAAAAGCGCTACGATTCCTTCAGTAAATATCTGCATGAACTGTCACAACCAGATCCGTCAGGGTACTATTACCGGAGAAGGCGAAATCGCGAAGATCGTTGCTGCCTGGGATAACAAAAAACCGATCGAGTGGGTGAGAATCCACAACCTTCCCGACCTGGCTTATTTTAACCATGCTCAGCACGTAAATGTCGGGGGTGTTGAATGCCAGACCTGTCACGGGCCAATTGAAACCATGGATGTTGTGCGTCAACACTCTTTATTAACAATGGGCTGGTGTATCGATTGTCATAGAAAGACTGATGTGAATTCAAAAGGTAATGCTTACTACGACAATCTGGTGGAGTTGCACAACAAGAGCAGCAAGACTCCGATGAAAGTGGAAGACATTGGCGGTTTGGAATGCGCAAAGTGTCATTATTAATATATAGAGTAATTACGATCAACGAGTCGCGATAAACGATTTATGGAAGAATCAAAAAAGATATACTGGAAAGGCATTGAACAACTGGCTAATCATCCGGAGTTTGTAAAACACGCTCATCAGGAATTTCCTGAACCTCCTGTTCAGGAAGAGGATCCGGGCCATTCGCGCAGGGACTTTCTGAAGATGATGGGCTTTGGTGTGTCGGCTGCGGCCCTCGCTGCCTGCGAAGCTCCCATCAGAAAAGCGATACCCTATATCAACAAGCCGGTGGATATTGATCCCAGCCTGGCAAACTATTATGCTTCCTCCTACATTAATGGTGGTGATTATTGCAGTATCGTTGTAAAGACCCGTGAAGGTCGCCCTATAAAGATTGATGGTAACGCACTGTCCTCCGTTACAAAAGGTGGAACGAGCGCGCAAGTTGAAGCTTCAGTTCTCTCCTTATATGATAACGCCAGGCTTCGTGGCCCGAAGACCGGAAAGGAAAAAATTTCATGGGAGGACCTCGATAAACAGGTTATCGCGAAATTGGGAACAGCAGGTCAGATCAGAATCGTCAGCAATACGGTACTAAGTCCCAGCACAAAAGCGGCCATCGAAAAATTCAAAGCAAAATATCCGTCCACACAACATATTCAATACGATCAGTCTTCCCAGTTTGGAATGCTGAAGGCCAATGAAGAGTCATTCGGTACGGCGGTGATCCCTTCCTACGATTTCAGCAAGGCAGGTGTGATCGTGAGCGTAGCTGCAGATTTTCTGGGAAGCTGGATTTCCCCTGTTGAATTCACGAAACAGTATGCCATCACCCGCGACGTCAGTGAAGATAAGCGTGAGATGTCCCGGCATTATCAGTTTGAGTCTGTCCTTTCCATCACAGGCGCAAATGCGGATTACAGAACACAGATAAAACCTTCTGAAGAAGGAGCGGTTATCGTTCAGTTATATAACCTGATAGCGGCGAAAGCAGGTAGGCCGGTCGTTTCCGGCGGTGTGGACAAGCCGCATGTTGCCAAAGCCGCCGAAGATCTTTGGGCCAGCCAGGGTAAAGCTCTCGTGGTCGCGGGTTCGAACAATAAAGCTATCCAGGTGCTGGTTAACGGTATCAATGACATGCTGGGCAGCTACGGCTCAACCATCGACCTTTCTGCGCCGGTGAACTACCGTCAGGGGGATGATGCAGCCATGGCCGCTTTTGTCGGTGAGGTGGAAGCAGGCAGTATAGGTGCCGCTATTTTTTATAACTGCAACCCGGTTTACGACCATCCGATGGGCGAAAAACTTGCCGCATCCATCAAGAAGGTTGGCCTTTCGGTCTCTACAGGTTATAAAGAAGAGGAAACAGGCGTTCTGGTGAATTACCAGGCACCCGATCATCATTTCCTGGAAGCGTGGAACGATGCCGAACCCAAGAAGAATCATTTCAGCCTGGGACAACCGGCCATCACGCCGATATTTAAGTCACGCGCCGCGCAGGAAAGTTTCCTGATCTGGGCAGGTGAGGTATCCGCCGATTATTTCGAATTTGTAAAAAGCAACTGGAGAACCTGGTTCTATAAAGATCAGACAACTGACTTCCAGACTTTCTGGGATAAGTGTTTATACGATGGCGTGCTTGAAATCCCGTCAACAGAAGCCCCGGCAACCCTTACTTTCGCCGGTGATGTGAATGCCGCAGCGGGCGCCGTGGCTGGAGCGAAGTCAACAGGCTTTGAACTGGTCATCTACGAAAGTGGGAACCTCGGAAACGGTTCGCAGGCTAATAACCCGTTGTTGCAGGAGCTTCCCGATCCGATCACCAAAGCGGTTTGGGATCATTATGTTACGGTATCTCCGAAAGACGCGAAGGATATCAATTTTGAAGAGAGTTTTACGAAATATTTCAATATCACCGTCGGTACCAAGACCATTAAGTTACCGGTTCTTGTTCAGCCTGGACAAACACCCGGTACGATCGGTGTACCGCTAGGCTATGGCAGGACCAAGGCTGGTAAAGTAGCTGACGGAATCGGCGAGAATGTTTATCCGCTGCTGACGATGGTTAATGGCTCCCTGAGCTACAGCGTCGGAAACGTCAAGTTTGAAAAAACAGACGAGACCTATCAGATCGCCCAGACACAAACGCACAATACGTTTATGGGTCGTCAGACGGTTATCCAGGAAACATCGTTAGGTAAATTCAAGGACAAGCATTGGGACCGGACTTTTCACCCTACTGTTACAACGTGGGCGGATCCCAAAGAGAAAGTTGATCCCGGATCCGTTGCGATCTGGAAGGGTCATGAATACAAGGATCATCATTGGGGAATGGCTATCGATCTGAACACATGTATCGGATGCGGCGCCTGCGTGGTGGCTTGTAATGTAGAAAACAACGTATCCCTTGTGGGACGTCAGGAAGTGATCAACCGCAGGGAAATGCATTGGCTTCGGATCGACAGGTATTACAGCAGCGACGCCAATATTGATGACTGGAAGGGACTTGAAGAAGCGTCTGAAAACCCGGAGGTCGTATTCCAACCGATGCTTTGCCAGCATTGCAATAATGCGCCATGCGAAACCGTGTGCCCCGTTGCAGCGACTACACACAGCACGGAAGGATTGAATCAAATGGTATACAACCGTTGTATCGGTACACGCTATTGTGCCAACAACTGTCCCTATAAAGTAAGGCGTTTCAACTGGTTCAAATATCACGATAACAGCCAGTTTGAAAACGTTAACCCTGCGATGAACACTGATCTCGGTAAGATGGTATTGAATCCGGATGTTACGGTACGTTCACGGGGTGTTATGGAAAAATGCTCTTTCTGCGTTCAGCGTATCCAATTGGGTAAACTGACCGCCAAGAAGGAGAGGAGGCCGATGGGCGAAGACGAGGTTGTGACCGCGTGCCAGGCCTCCTGTTCGACCGGTGCGATCGTCTTTGGCGACATCAATAACCCGGAAAGCAAGATTTCAAAGTTGCTTAAGATCAAACCGGTGGACGAAAATCATCCCCACAGGGTAGACAAGATCACAGGTAACCCGCGCGCATACCAGGTGTTGGAGGAAGTAGGTGTAAAACCGAATATCTGGTATCTCACGAAAGTAAGGAACAAAGACGAAGCAAAGGCTTAGAATAAAGAGGTACGTCACACTTTAGAATAGAGCTAACGATTAACGATTAACGGATATAAAATGCAGGTAACTTCAGTAGTTCGCGATCCCCTGGTAACCGGTGGTAAAACGGTAAAGGATGTTTCGCATGACATCAGCCGACAGGTAGAAGGAAAGCCCACACGCATGTGGTGGATGGCAATGGCTGTTTCAATGGCTTTTTTTGGCTTTGGTTTGTACTGCGTATGTTATTTATTGTGGACAGGAGTAGGTGTATGGGGTCTTAATAAGACAGTAGGGTGGGCGTGGGATATTACAAACTTCGTCTGGTGGGTCGGTATCGGTCACGCCGGTACGTTGATCTCGGCTATCCTTTTATTATTCCGGCAGCGCTGGAGAATGTCCATTAACCGGGCAGCTGAAGCAATGACGATCTTTGCCGTTATTTGTGCTGCAACCTTCCCGCTGATGCACATGGGCCGGTTGTGGTTAGGATTCTACTGGACACTTCCGCTTCCGAACACGTTCGGATCTCTGTGGCCAAACTTCAATTCACCGCTCCTCTGGGACGTGTTCGCCATATCGACGTACTTTACCGTATCCCTTGTCTTTTGGTATATTGGTCTTATACCCGATTTTGCTGTCATCCGTGACCGTGCCGTTGTGCAGGGTAATAAGATCCGGGCTTCGGTGTATAATGCTCTCAGCTTTGGCTGGCAGGGCGGAGCCAAAACGTGGATGCGTTATGAATCCGTGGCATTGATCCTTGCCGGACTTTCCACACCGCTCGTACTTTCGGTTCACACGATCGTATCCATGGACTTTGCTACATCGGTCATCCCCGGATGGCATACAACGATATTCCCGCCCTACTTTGTGGCGGGTGCGATCTTCTCCGGATTCGCGATGGTGTTAACCCTTCTTCTTGTAACACGTGTCGTGTTTAAATTGGAGGACTACATCACGATCTATCACATTGAACTGATGAACATCATCATTATCGTCACGGGATCGATTGTCGGTGTGGCCTACATCACGGAATTGTTTATCTCCTGGTATTCCGGAGTGGAATATGAAGGGTATGCATTCTACAACCGTGTGCAGGGACCGTATGCCTGGGCCTATTGGTCGATGATGACCTGTAACGTAATCTCCCCTCAGCTTTTCTGGGTCAAAAAAATAAGGACAAGTATCGCGGCAACTTTTGTTTTATCCATCATTGTAAACATCGGAATGTGGTTCGAACGCTTTGTGATCATCGTGACCTCGCTACATCGCGACTACATCCCTTCCAGTTGGACAATGTTCCACCCGACGATTTATGATATCGGGGAGTATCTGTTCACCTTCGGTTTGTTCTTCAGTGCATTCCTGTTGTTCGCGAAGTTCTTCCCGGTGATCAACATGGCGGAAGTAAAAAGTATTATTAAGGTAGGTTCTGAAAAAACGACTCCGGATCATCATTAATGAACCGAAGTCACTATTAATACATAGAAAATGGACGCAGATAAAAACTTTTTGGTAGGCGTATTTGACGATGAAGACGCTGTGATCAGCGGTGTAACTTCTGTACGGAAGAGCGGTGTGAAAATTCAGGAAGTGTATTCCCCTTTTCCGGTCCATGGGCTGGATGAAGTGCTTGGATACAAGCGGAGCCGTCTGCCGATCGCCGCTTTCCTCTTCGGTATGACCGGAACATCGATCGCGTTGACGATGCAGATCTGGATGCTTGGTTACGACTGGCCCATGATTATCGGTGGAAAAAATTTCGCATCCCTGCCGCCGTTCATTCCCGTTACCTTCGAGCTTACGGTGCTCCTCGCAGCCCTGGGTATGGTGGCGACATTTATGATTGTCAGCGACCTCAAACCTTACAAATGGCCCCGCCAGTTCGATCTGCGCAGCACGGAAGATAAACACATCATGGCCATCGACCTGGGTGTGAACAAAGGGAAAAGCAAAGATGAAATTGCCAGCATACTGAAAGCTGCGGGCGCTTCGGAAGTGAATGAAAAGAATTTTGATTAATCAGAGGATATCAACTATGCGCTTTGTATCAAGTTTGTTTTTAGGATTATCAGCGGCAGTACTATTGAGTTCCTGCGGAGCCAGTGGTGATAACCAGGGTGTCGAATATGCGCCCAACATGTATCACTCGGTGGCGTATGAACCCTATTCCCAGATCGTCGACGAGGATGCAGGAAGATGGCTGACATCGATCGATTATCCGGACGGACATGCTGAATTTTTCAATTCAAACAAATTCAATCCATATCGTATGAACCTGCGTGAAGCACCGGTAAACACGGTAAGCAGGAATAAAAACGGATACCTTCCGTACCGGATCGGAAAAGACAGTCTGGAATTTGCTTCCAGAACCCTGAAGAATCCCTTGGATTCGACGGCTGCTGTCGTTGGAGAGGGTAAAGTACTTTATGAAATGTACTGTGATCATTGTCATGGCGCAAAAGGTGAAGGAAATGGAAAAGTATCAGACAAGTACGCGGGTGTTCCGAATTATAAATCGGATGCTCTCAAAAATATTTCAGAAGGACATATTTTTCATGTGATCACACAGGGTAAAGGCCTGATGTGGGCGCATGGTTCGCAGATTCTTCCGGAAGACCGCTGGAAGATCGCCAAATACGTGAAGACGCTGCAGAAGTAAGGCTCAAACTGGACATTGATAGTTGAACATTGACAATTGATAAAATGGCTCACCAAGTAGAAGTTACTGAAGAACAATATGTATTTAAGCCAGCGACCAAAAAGAAGCTCTATATCTTACTGGCAGTAGGGATAGGTGTGTTCATCCTTGGTCTTGTTATGGCAATGAACGACGGAGGACACAATGAGCACGGGGGAGGACATGCTTCAACAGTAGCCAGTGAGATGGTCGCGAGCGTACAACAGCATGAGGCAGCGTCTGCGGGTCATGCCGAGGCGGCAGGAGGTCACCACGAAACGGCTACCTGGCTCAAAAGACTTTACACAACCCTCTGGATGAACAATGTGTTCTTTGCCGGTCTTGGTATCATAGGATTGTTCTTTATCACTATTCAATACGCTGCTCAGGCCGGCTGGTCGGTGGGAGTGAAGCGGGTACCGTTGGCGATGGGAACCTGGATTCCGATTGCCGGGATACTGATGCTGGGTCTTTGGTTCGTGACGAAAGGAGATGTATTTCACTGGACTCACGGCGATTTATACGGAGAGCATGGGGATTCGATTATTAAAGGCAAGGCCCCCTATTTCTTCTGGCCCCTTGCCGGTGGTACATTCCCTGTATTCTTCATTTTCAGGATGGTGTTTTTCTTTGGAATGTGGTACTGGTTCTACACCATGATCAGAAAAAATATGCTTGCCGAAGATCTGGATGCATCAACATCGTATTGGTATAAGAACCGGGGAATTTCCGCGTGGTTCCTTGTCTTCTTTGGCGCAAGCTCGAGTATCGCAGCGTGGGATTGGGTGATGAGTATCGATACCCATTGGTTCAGTACCATGTTCGGATGGTACGTATTTGCAAGCTGGTGGGTGACCGGCCTGGCGACCATTACGTTGATCGTCGCTTACCTGAAGGACGCCGGATACCTGAAAATTGTGAATTCCAATCACCTCCACGACCTGGGAAAATTCGTATTTGCATTCTCGATCTTCTGGACGTACATCTGGTTCAGCCAGTTCCTGCTGATCTATTACGCACATATCCCGGAAGAAACGGTATACTTCGTTGAACGAATGAAAAACAGTCCCTACAGCTGGATATTCTACCTGAATATAATCCTGAACTTTGTGTTGCCGTTCCTGTTATTAATGACAAGAGATGCGAAACGCCAGTTGTCAACATTAAAGTTGGTATGTCCGATCATTATCGTCGGCCACTGGTTCGACTTCTTTAATATGGTAACACCTGGTGTTATGAAGCATGACGGAGGCGTCGGATTTATGGAAATTGGCGTTGCACTGATCTTTATTGCCGCCTTCCTGCTCGTAGTGTTAAATAACTTATCGAAGCTGCCGTTGTTTGGCAAGAACGATCCGATGTTGCAAGAGAGTCTTCATCACCACATTTAATTTATAGAAACTGATATGATGAGTTTGATTATTTTTCTTGGTGTTGTTCTGGTTCTGGCGATCCTGTACATGATCTTCAGGGTTGGCAACCTGGTAAGCATTGCAAAAGGTGGCGTAGACGAGAAGTCCAGTTCGGCAAACAGGATCAACGCAGCCCTGTTCATTGTATTCATGATCGGAAGCCTCGCCTGGTTCTTCTGGTATTCGTTTGTCTACTTTGATAAATATACCCTTCCCGTAGCGTCCGAACATGGAAAACATACCGACATGCTGTTTTGGATAACCATGGCTGTGACAGTAGTAGCCTTTGTGATCATCAGTATCATCATGTTCGTTTTCATTTACAAGTACCAATACCGCGAAGGCCAGAAAGCGAAATATTTTCCCGACAACCATTACCTCGAGTTGGCATGGACGATCATTCCTGCCATTGTTCTGGCTGTACTGATCTTTACCGGTCTGCGTGCGTGGAACGACATCACAGCACCCGCCGCAAAGGATGCGGAAGTTGTGGAGGTTATCGGCCAACAGTTTGCCTGGACGGTTCGGTATCCCGGTGTAAAGGACAAACAACTGGGGAAGGTAAATTACAAGCTTATCGATAACTTCGGTAATGAATTTGGTCTCGACCTCACCGACAAAAATTCATTCGATGATTTCAAATCCCTTGAACTTCACCTTCCTGTCAACAAGGAAGTTTTGCTCAAGATCAGAGCAAAGGATGTTCTGCACAGTGTTTTTCTTCCGCACTTTCGTGTAAAAATGGACGCTGTTCCGGGCATGCCTACACAGTTCAAGTTCAAGGTGACAAAAACCACCCAGCAGATGCGTGATGATTTGGGAAATCCGAATTTCAACTACGAACTGGCGTGTACCGAGATATGCGGAAGGGGTCACTTCTCCATGAAACTTAACGTTATCGTTGAGGACGAAGAATCATATGAGCGCTGGAAGGCTTCGCAGGAAGCATGGTTGAAACAGAATCCGGATTACCTGAAGAAGGTTCCGAATGAATTGAAGGAAGCAGCAATGATAAAGGCCGGTATGCAAAAGGATCCCGGGTCATCAGTAGCAGCGGTAAACGAGTAAGAAAAAAAGATTTATCAAGGACATGGCAACGACAGATATTCACCCACACCAGGACGTTCACCATCATGACGATCACCATGATGAACATGAACACCATGAAACCAATTTCTGGAGAACTTATATTTTCAGTGAAGACCATAAGGTAATTGCCAAACAGTTCCTTATTACAGGTATATTCTGGGCTCTTCTGGGAGGGATGCTTTCGGTTATTTTCCGTCTGCAACTTGGTTTTCCCGATATGAACCTGGACTGGCTCAAGCCTGTACTGGGAGAGTGGATCACGCCTGAAGGCAAGCTGGACCCGGAATTTTACCTGGCGTTGGTGACAATGCACGGTACGATCATGGTGTTCTTCGTTCTCACTGCCGGACTGAGCGGTACATTTTCAAACTTCCTCATTCCATTGCAAATCGGAGCCCGCGATATGGCCTCCGGGTTTATGAACATGCTTTCCTACTGGTTCTTCTTTTTGTCCAGCGTGATCATGTTTACATCCCTGTTCCTGGAGACGGGACCAGCAGGCGGAGGCTGGACCATCTACCCGCCGCTAAGCGCATTACCCCAGGCCATCAAAGGCTCCGGACTTGGAATGACGTTGTGGCTGGTGGCGATGGCTTTGTTTATCGTAAGTTCCTTACTCGGTGGTATCAACTACATCACAACGGTAATCAACATGAGAACCCGCGGGATGTCGTTCACACGGATGCCGCTGACCATCTGGGCGTTCTTTTTCACCGCCATCATTGGCGTTCTTTCCTTCCCCGTCCTTTTCGCAGCAGCTCTCCTGTTGATTTTTGACCGGAGTTTTGGAACCAGTTTCTACTTGTCGGATATCTATATCGGCGGAGAAGCACTGGCAAACGAAGGCGGTAGCCCCATCCTTTTCCAACACTTATTCTGGTTCCTCGGACACCCTGAAGTATACATTGTACTCTTGCCGGCGCTGGGACTTTCATCCGAGATCATCGCCACGAATTCCAGAAAGCCGATCTTCGGTTACAAGGCCATGATTGGATCGATGCTCTTTATCGCTATCCTGTCCTTTATCGTTTGGGCGCACCACATGTTCGTTACGGGAATGAATCCTTTCCTCGGTTCGATCTTTATGCTGCTTACGTTGATCATCGCTGTTCCATCTGCGGTTAAGATATTCAACTATGTGACTACTTTGTGGAAGGGGAACCTCCGGTTCACACCGGCGATGCTGTTCTCCATTGGTCTGGTTTCTTTCTTTTTGACAGGAGGTATCACCGGAATTTTCCTCGGTAATTCGGCCATAGATATTCAGTTACACGACACTTATTTTGTCGTAGCTCACTTCCACCTTGTTATGGGTAGTGCATCTTTCTTCGGTATGATGGCCGGTGTCTATCATTGGTTCCCGAAAATGTTCGGACGAATGATGAACAACAGCCTCGGCTATATACATTTCTGGGTCACTTTCGTAGGCGTTTACCTGGTATTTTTCCCGATGCACTATATTGGTATCGCGGGTTTCCCGAGACGATACTATTCATGGACGAACTTCGAAACGTTCAGCGGGTTCACCGATTTGAACATGCTGGTAAGTGTCGCTGCAATCCTTACCCTGGGTGCGCAGTTTATATTCCTGTTCAATTTCTTCTACAGTATCTTCCGCGGGAAGCACGCTCCGGCAAATCCATGGGAGTCAACCACCCTCGAATGGACTACACCCCGGCTGCCTGGACATGGTAACTGGGTTGGTGAAATTCCATCCGTATACCGCTGGCCATATGACTACAGCAAGCCGGGGGCGAAGGAGGATTATATCCCTCAGCATATTCCCTATTCCGAAACTCCCGAGTCGAACTTGCCTCATGAAAATGACCTGATCAAACTCGAAGCCTCCAACGGGGACGGTGCCATTATTATTGAAGGCGGCAAGCACTAGGTTTTACTGCCCCGAAGCCGAGGTTCAAAGTGTTTTTTTAAACTTACTTTGAACCTCGGTTCTTTCCTGCCCATATCCATATGAACGAAACCGTGCAGCGAGAAAAATTATGAGAGCATTTCGCAGACTTTCCCTGTCAACGCTGGTGGCCGTTTATGTCCTTATCCTGGTGGGTGGCGTCGTTCGGAGTACCGGGTCAGGAATGGGATGCCCCGATTGGCCGAAATGCTTCGGACAGTGGATCCCCCCGACATCCGTAAAAGACCTTCCTGCCGATTACAAACAAACTTACGCCGCGCATCGCCAGAAAAAGAATGAACGCTTCGCCCGTTACCTTACATCGTTTGGCATGGAAAATACAGCGATCAGTATTTTGAACGACCCTTCTATCCTTCACGAAAATGATTTTAATCCTACCAAGACATGGATCGAGTATGTTAACAGGCTTGTCGGTGTCGTGATCGGCTTTTTGATTTTTTCAGTTTTTGTCGCATCTATCAGGTTTTGGAAGACAGACCGGACGCTTACCATAATTGCGTTGTGTGCGTTTGTTCTTGTTGGCTTTCAGGGTTGGATAGGATCCATAGTCGTATCCACTAACCTGATGCCCTGGACGATCACGGTTCACATGTTTCTGGCCCTGGTGATCGTCGCCCTGCTGATCTACCTCGTTCACCAGAGCAACTACGGGCGTGAGATCAACTCTTCGCTGGGATTTTGGTGGCTGATCGCGTCGATGGCGGTTTTACTGGTACAGATTCTACTGGGCACGCAAGTACGTGAAGCCATCGACCGGGTAGCTGCGGTAGCTTCACGCGATGCCTGGATTTCGACCCTGGGCGGAGAGTTCGTCATTCACCGTTCATTTTCCTGGATCGTACTGATCCTGCATGTGAGTTTAATCCTGAAATTGCGCAAAACTCAGGGCTCAAAAGTTTTCGCCCTTACTCTAATCCTGTTAATTTTGGGGACAATTTTGACAGGTATGGGAATGGCTTATTTTGGTGTTCCTCCCTTCCTTCAGCCGGTACATTTGCTGCTTGCCACCGTGACATTTGGAATGCAGTTCCTGTTCCTGTTGAAGCTCAATAGAAAAGAAGCGCCTGCACTATCATAAAAATATGATCACTGGACAAATTGAAAGTTTAACAGGGATTTCTTTCGCTGCCGCCAAAGCCAAAGCGTATTGGGAATTGCTCAAATTCCGGCTCTCCTTCCTCGTAGCTTTCTCCTGTGCTTTTGGATTTGTCCTGGCTTCTGCACAGGTTGACTGGACGGTACTTGCCATGCTTTTTGCCGGTGGTTTTTTGCTTTCGGGGTCGTCTGTTACCATCAACCAGATCATTGAAAAAGATCTCGACAAATTGATGAGCCGCACTATTAACCGCCCCTTGCCGACAGGCAGGGTTTCAGTCAATGAAGCCGTGACGGTTGCCGCTGTATGCTTTGTGGCCGGAGTAAGTATCCTGATTATCTATACCAACCCATTCACTACAGCACTTTCCGTATTGTCGCTTGTGTTGTATGCATTCGTTTACACACCACTTAAGCGTGTCGGTCCGATCGCCGTTTTTGTCGGTGCGATTCCGGGAGCCCTGCCACCACTGCTGGGATGGACGGCTTCGACCGGTATCATCTCCCACGAAGCTCTGATCATTTTCGGGATCCAGTTCATTTGGCAATTTCCACACTTTTGGGCGATCGCCTGGGTATCGGACGACGATTATAAGAAGGCAGGATTTAAGTTGCTTCCTTCCGGAGGGAAGAAAGACCTGAACACGGCTGTTCAGATCATGATCTACACGATGTTTCTCATCCCGCTTGGATTATTGCCGGCGACCTTCGGAATTACGGGGATAAATTCGGCTATCGTAGCGACCTTATGCGGTGTGGTGTTTTTCGCATTGACATTCTCCCTGATGAAATCAGGTGACCGGCGGTCGGCGCTGAAGATCATGTTCGGATCGTTTCTGTACCTGCCCATCGTGCAAATCGCTTATTTACTGGATAAAGTTTGAAAGAGGGGTTTTGAAAAATTGAAAAATATGGCAGCTGAAATAAGGATAGTTGAAGAAGCAAGCAAGCCGATGGCGATGCATCCGAAGAAGTTCGCGCTTTGGATCTTCATAGCGAGTGTGATTATGATATTCGCAGCATTGACCAGTGCGTACATTGTCCGGCAATCGGACGGCAACTGGCTGATGTTCGACCTTCCGGATTCATTTTGGATAACGTCCGTTATTATTCTGATCAGCAGCGGTACGATGCACTGGGCTTACCTGGCTGCGAAAAAAGACAACCTGGAAGGGACCAAGCTCGCCATCAGTATAACGACTGTCCTGGGTGTGGCTTTCCTGGTAGGGCAGTATATCGCCTGGGGAGACCTCGTGAAGCGGAACGTATATTTCGTGGGGAACCCCTCCGGATCGTTTGTTTATGTGCTGTCCGGGCTGCACGGGCTGCACATTATCGGTGGAGTTATTTTCCTCCTGATCGTGCTGGTCGCAACCTTCAGATTCAGGGTCCATTCCAAAAACCTGGCGCAGATCGAAATGTGCGCCACGTATTGGCATTTTTTGGATGGACTTTGGCTATATTTATTTGTTTTTCTATTATTGAACCGGTAAATCCACACACGTCACTGCACACAACGATAAAGCGTAATTATTAACAGCTAACAATACTTTATGTCAAGTACAACAACAGCAGCTCCGGGAAGGAGCGAATGGGATGGTGGAGTATCACCGATGGGCGTCAGCTACGGCAAGCTCATGATGTGGTTCTTTTTATTGTCCGATGCATTTACATTCTCTGCCCTGCTGGTGACCTATGGTCTGGTACGTTCTTCCCACGATGCCTATCAGGGCGCTGTGGATGCGTTTACGTTCTCCCAGGCATACTGGCCAATACCGGAAAAAGTATTTGAAGCTGTTCCGTTCCTGCACGGTGTTTCATTGCCGCTCGTTTTTGTGGGTATCATGACATTTATTTTGATCATGAGCAGCGTTACCATGGTACTTGCCGTGGAGGCGGGTCACCGGATGGATCGCAAAGCCGTTGAGAAATGGATGCTCTGGACGATCGTTGGCGGTCTTGCTTTCCTGAGCTGTCAGGCATGGGAGTGGGCTCACTTTATTCACGGTGCGGAAGCCGGCGATGCAGTAGCCCAGGGTACAACATTTTTCGGAGCAAATCTATCGCATAATCAATATGGTCCCCCGGACTTCGCCGCTTTCTTTTTCTTCATCACCGGATTTCACGGTTTCCACGTATTCAGCGGCGTGTGCCTCAACTTCCTGATCTACTACAACACGGTAATGGGTACTTATGACAGAAGAGGTCACTATGAAATGGTTGAGAAAGTTGGCTTATACTGGCACTTTGTAGACCTCGTTTGGGTGTTCGTGTTCACGTTCTTCTACCTGGTATAATATTCGACAATTAATAAACTGATACAGACAATGGAACATTCTGAAGATAGTGTACACGTAAACGTCCTCCCTCCCAATAAGGAAAAGATCAAGAAACTATGGACTGTTGCCGGAATCCTCGGCGCCGTGACTGCTGTTGAATTCGTGATTGCATTCGCGATGCATCACGGTCCCCTGAAAACGGCGATCTTTATCGGCCTGACCATCGTGAAGGCCGGTTATATCGTGGGTGAATTTATGCACCTGCGTTATGAGGTGAAGGTCCTCTTCTGGTCAATCCTGATACCGATGATCTTTGTCATCTGGATGCTTGTAGCGTTTGTATATGAAGGGATTGCTATTTCTGATGTTCGCTAAAAAATTGCGTATAAGATAACATCGAAGAGGCTTGAGTGAATACTTGAGCCTCTTTTTTTGATAACGACTTGATTAAATGGGGTAGTGGGAGAGTTATGAAACAACAAAAAGCGATTTTTCTTTTTCTCGCACTGATCTTACCCATTTGCATCTTTCTTTTCCTGAAACTGTTTGGAAAGAATGAGTTTGCCGTAAAGCCCTTGTATGAAGATGAGTATCCGGACAAAGGGGAATGCGCAAAGGCTGTCACACTACCGTATGCCATCCCGGATTCGGTGCTTTCGCAGATGCCCTTCGAAGGGGATTCGCTCGTGCTGCTCGTATTCGGAGAGAAGGACCCGGAGTCGGACAATCAATTAAAAAGAATAACAGAGACGATGTCTGCCGATCCGCTGAAGGTAGTGCAACTCGTTTCTTCAGGGAAACACCGTAGCTGGAAGAACTGCATTTTTTTTCTGAAGGATCCATACAATCTCGTATTGGTTGACCGGCAGGGCGTCATTCGCGGGCAGTATGTAGCAGGTGACAGGGAAGAAGTCGACAGGCTGCTGACCGAAGTAGCGATTATTCTTAAAAAGTACTGAAATGGATGTAAAAGCTGAACAAAGGAAGGACTATTATAAAAAATGGATCATTGCCATTTCCGTGTTGATCCCGGTGGTGGTAGCTATTTTATTCGGTGTGAAGATTCCGGGGTATGACCTGTCGTTTCTCCCCCCGGTATACGCAACCATTAACGGTACGACGGCGATTCTGCTGGTCGGGGCAGTCATTGCCATAAAGAACAGCAACCGCGCTCTTCATGAGCGGCTGATGAAAAGTTGTATCCTTTTATCCATCCTCTTTCTGGTACTTTATGTTTTGTACCATATGACCAGCGACTCTACACCTTACGGAGGTGAAGGAATTTTAAGATATGCCTATTTTTTTATTCTGATAACGCACATTCTGCTGTCAATTGGTGTTATCCCCTTGGTTCTCTTTACGTACCTTAGAGCATGGGAAGGGGATTTTATCAGGCACCGGGCCCTGGCGAAATATACATTCCCGATCTGGTTGTACGTCGCCATAACGGGTGTGATTGTATATATAATGATTAGCCCCTATTATAAGTGACGAAAACAAGGGAACATATGGCTGCTATCATGAGAAAAGCAATGTTATTGGGAATGGCCATCATCACCGGATTAGGAAATGATGTGTACGGACAATGTGCGATGTGCAGATCGACACTGGAGAACAATTACTCCAATGGCAATCCGGGAATTGCAGCCGGTATCAATACCGGAATTCTGTATCTCCTGGCCATGCCTTACCTGGCAGTGATTGTAATAGGATATTTTTGGTATAAATCCAGTAAGCATGCACAAAAGGAGCTACACAGCAGCACTGTTGCACGGTAAGTGTCCGCGTTGCCGGGAAGGTGACATATTTAAACATCCGGTCAGCCGGCTTTCGCAGTTTAACGTAATGAATGAAACCTGCCCTCATTGCGGGGTAAGGCTCGAGCCTGAGCCGGGATTCTACCAGGGAGCCATGTATGTGGGATACGGCTTTACGGTGGCCATATTAACGATCATCGGATTAGCACTGTATTTTCTGGGAGATCCATCCGAGTGGATTTACATCGGAATCATAATTGGGGTTATGGTTCTGCTTGCACCTTTGAATTACCGGTATTCCCGTATCTTCTACCTGTTTTTCTTCGGAGGGATCAAATACAATTCCCGATTATCCCAACCGAAGTAATTTCTTAACTTTAACAATTATCATCCTGTGCAGGCCGCTTGAAATCAAGGCTCTCAATACTAACCGGTGCATTCTTTTTTTTCCTGTTATCAGGCTTGTTGACGCTGTTTATCTTCAGTCGGCCGTCCTCACCTCAGGCAACTATTGAAAATTTTTCTGTCGGACTTGACCGTGAGCTGACGCTATTGGAAAAGGAGGCGGCGAATATTCTCACAGATGTGTCAGCCGGGCATTCCGACAATACCGCAATTTCAGGCAGTTATCCTTTCTTTATCTACGACAAGAAACAGATCCAACGATGGTCCGATAACCAGTTTGTTCCTTCGCAAGCCTCGGTTGCCGATACATTCACACTCAGGCTGCTGAAGGCCGGTAATGGCGAATACCTCGCCCGTAAGTGGGTGATCAGTGACGACAGATTCCTCATTGCTGTCATCCCGCTGTTCCGGAAATTCAACATCACCAATAATTACCTGGAGACGTGGTGGAATAAAAAGATCTTTTCGTCAGGGAATATTTCGATCCTCGAACCTGATGCAAGCATCGGCACTTCCGTCTGCGTTCGTGATCAGTGTCCCTTTAAGGTGAGTTTTATAGCAAATGACATCCCCGTTCAGGAAAAATCCCGTTTTGTCGCCGCGCTTCTGTTTTCGATCTCCATCGTGGTTCTGACAGCGATCGTAGTCAATGTACTGAAAAAAATACCATACCCGGAAATCGCTATGGCGGTACTCTATGGGTTCCTTTATGCCCTGAGAACGTTCATGGTGAAATCCGGTTTTCCAAACACACTGTATCCCAGCGACCTTTTTAACCCGCAGATATTTGCATCATCGGCGTTAAACGCATCCCTCGGAGACCTTATCCTGAATGAAATAGCGCTACTGTTCCTGTGTATCTATTTATTCAAAAACTATCAGCGGTTCCGGATCTTTCAGTACCTGTATTCGGGCGACTGGCTGTCGTGGGTTCTATCCGTCTTTTCCGGGATATGTATCCTGTTCGCCGTGTTGTTTCCGTTTGTGGTCATTCAAACCATCTATAATAATTCGCTTATTGCACTCGACATCACGCAATCATTGGAATTTAATTCCATCCGTGTCGTGGCATTCGTAGCGGTATTGCTGTCGGGATTGTGTTCTTTTTTCTTCGCTCACACGTTTACCAGGCTTTTGATCGCCGACGGCAGGAGGGCGAGGGTTGTGGTTTCGTTTTCACTGGCAACAGCTTTTTTTGTGCTGATCAACATGCTGACGAACCAGGAGTATCTCTCTTCCCTCATATTGGGGTCCGGTTATTTCCTGTTGATCTATCTGCTAAGGCTTTATTCCGCGCTGAAACGTTTGACCTTTGCGACATTTTCTTACCTGTTTATAACCATTTTTTTTCTGTCCGCGAACGGGGCCTATGCCATTCAGTATTTAAGTCGTCAGGAAAAGATCGCCAGACAATTCAAATTCGCCGATAACTTTTTGATCGACAGGGATATTTTCGGGGAGTATCTCCTCCACGAGACCGCGATAAAGATCGGAAAGGACGCGTTCATTCAGACCCGTATCAACACTCCTTTCCTCAACCGCGACGCAATCCGTCAGAAGGTAAGGCAGATTTTTCTACCTACTTATTTTAATAAATACGACGTCGAAATTTATTTGTTCGGCTCCGCTGGCGAACCCCTAAACAACCGGACGGATGCCACACTTTCCCGGTTTATAGGGATCTACGACCAGGATGCTTTCCGGACACCCTATGAAGATGTATACTTTGTATCAGGCCTTGCGCGCGATGTTTCTCAAAAGTATCTGCTCAAGATCCCGATCATCCGGTCCGGTTCCACCCTGGGATATGTTATGCTGGAGCTGTCATTGAAGAAAATAATTCCTGAAAATGTCTACCCCGAGTTATTGGTCGACAACAGCGCCCAACAGTTTTATCATACGCAGGATATCAGTTATGCCGTGTTCTCCGACACCTCGGTGCTCTTCAGTTCCGGAAAATTCAACTACGAGAGCTCCTTTAATATGGAATGGCTTAGCAAACCGGAACTGTATATTAAAGGTATCGCGGCGGATGGATTTCTTCACATTGCACAGGATGACGAGAATAACCGTGTGGCGGTGGTCTCATCTCAACAGTCATCCAAAACATATGTGCTTGCCAATTTTTCCTTTTTACTGGTTTTAGGACTTGTCATCATCGTTATATTCCTCCTTACCCAGGGGGCGATAAACTATGCGCAAGGCGAAAAACTGTATTTCTCGGCGCGTATTCAGCTGTTGTTGAATCTTGCTTTTTTCCTGCCGCTGATCCTTGTCAGTGTAACAACACTCGACCTCACGAGCAGGTCGTCCCAGAATCAGCTGAATGAAGAATACCTGAACAAGGCTGAATCGTTCAGCAGCCAGCTTTCAGTCCAACTCGAGGACTATTTGCACAGGGACCCCGACAATGCTTCGGGATTTGAAAACCAGCTTACGGACCTGGCCCAGCTTACAAACCTGGATGCCAATGTCTACAGCGCCGCGGGCTTTTTACTGGCGACCAGCCAGCCTCAGATTTTTGAAAATAATCTTGTTTCCAGTTTTATCAACGGGAAGGCGTTGGAGCGACTGCAACGCGGAGAAAATGTCGTGATCGAGACCGAGCACGCCGGTAAACTCGAGTATTATGTTTCCTACGCGGCCTTGAAAGCTCCGCTGACAGGAAAGATGATTGGCATACTGGGGATTCCTTTTTTCCAGTCAGCCTATTCGATGGAGAAGGTCCAGATCAATATCGTCGCAAATATCCTGAATATATTTGCACTGATATTCATCGCCCTGGTGATCTTGTCCTACTTCGTTTCCCAATGGTTGACCTTTCCTTTGAAGTTTATAACGCAGTCGCTGCAGCGAACATCCCTGACGAAGATCAACCAGCCTTTGAAATGGAAGGCGGACGATGAGATCGGCCTGATGGTAAAAGAGTATAACCAGATGCTGTTTAAGCTGAGTGAAAGCAAGGCGGAACTGGAGCAAACGCAGCGTGAGCGGACCTGGCGGGAAATTGCGCAGCAAGTGGCGCACGAGATCAAGAATCCGCTGACTCCCATGAAGCTGACCCTCCAGCAGCTACAGCGTTCTGTTGGTACAAACGGTAACAGTCCGGAGAAGATCGAAAAAGCGCTGTCTTCCCTGTTGACTCAGGTAGATACCCTCAACGATATAGCATCCTCATTCAGCACCTTTGCAAAAATGCCGGAGCCGGTCATGCAAAGGATCGAATTGGTCGCCCTGGTGAAACGAATCGTCCTGCTGCATAGCCAGTCCGGCGAACTGGTATTTAACACAACTGTGAAGGAGGCATTCGTTCAGGGTGACGAGCAATTGCTGGGGAGAACATTCTCCAATATCATCCTTAACGCCATTCAGTCTGCCCGGCCCGGCTATCCGCAGCAGTTGAAGATCGCGCTGGAACGAAAAGATGCCTGCTACCTGCTTTACTTTCAGGACAATGGCAAGGGTATCGAGCCCCATATCGCCGAGCGCATTTTTCTTTCTCACTTCAGTACAAAAAAATCGGGCTCAGGCCTGGGCCTCGCTATTGCGAAACAAGCCATCGAGCAAATGCAGGGTAAGATCTGGTTTGAGACGGCAGTCGGACAGGGTACCACATTCTTTATTGAATTGCCGCTGAGGCAGTAGTCCGTTGATGTGTAAAGTGTAACCTTTCTTCCTTTTCGGGGTATTCAGATGCAACCCAAATGGTATCCCAGGGTCTTTGACAAAATTCCAGCACATGATAAAGAATTATCTGCTTATCGCTTTACGGAATATCTACCGTAACAAACTTTTCTCCACGGTCAATATTCTGGGTCTCGCTTTCGGCATTTGTAGCGCCCTCCTCATCTTTCTATGGGTAAACGACGAATTGGAGTACGATCACTTCCATGAGAACATCGACCGCCTGTACCGCGTCATGGAGAACCAGCAGTATACCGATGGAAAACTTTATACATTCAGTTCCACTCCCGGCCCGATGGCCCCTTTTATCAAGGAGAAATATCCGGAGATCGAAAAAGCCAGTCGTTTTACCTGGGATGTAACGAATCTTTTCCAGGTTGGTGAAATGTCTTTTTATGAAACGGGAAAATATGTGGACCAGGATTTTCTGGAAATGTTCAGCTTTGCATTTGTCGCCGGCGACCCGTCAACGGCGCTGACCGGCAATAACTCGATCGTCATAACGGAAGCGATGGCCAGAAAGTACTTTGGCGACGAAGAAGCGCTCGGCAAGGTATTCCTGATGAATACGAAGGAATCGTTCACCGTGTCCGGCGTGATAAAAGATGTGCCGAAGAATTCCTCGCTCAAATTTGACTATATACTGCCTTTCTCTTTTTTCTGGAATCAAAATAAAAACTGGCTGGACGAATGGGGAAACAATAACATCAGGACGTTTATCATGCTTCGTGCCGGGACAGATGCCGTGGCGTTTGGTAACAAATTTAAGGACGAGATCAAAGCGCATGAGGAGGATACAAACGTAAAACTTTTTATTCAGCCTTTCGGGGAAGCCTATTTATACGGCGAGTTTGAAAACGGTGTGCAAACGGGAGGAAGAATCGAGTATGTGAAGATCTTTTTTATTGTCGCTGTTTTTGTCCTTGTTATCGCCTGCATCAATTTTATGAACCTGTCTACCGCACAGGCGACCAAGCGGGCAAAGGAGGTCGGTTTACGTAAGGTTATCGGGGCTGTACCGTCCCAACTCTTCCGGCAGTTTATGGGCGAGTCCTTTGTAACGGTTTGTATGGGCGCGGGCATTGCCGTTTTGCTTGCGATTCTTTTGATCCCTTCCTTCAACGAAATTACAGGCAAGTCCCTCTCCATGAATATTCTCGATGGCCGGATCATCCTGATTCTTGCGGGAATAATCTTGTTTACAGCGTTTGCCGCAGGCAGCTACCCGGCCGTGTTTATTTCCGAATTTAAGCCTGTCCAGGTTCTCAAGGGGCAATTAAAAAGCGGTCATCATGCGACCCTGTTCCGGAAGGCGCTGGTAGTTGTTCAGTTCTCCCTATCAATCATTCTAATTATCAGTACAGCCGTCGTTTTCAGGCAAATGAGTTTTATGCAAAACCGCGATATCGGCTTCGAGCGCGATAACATGTTTTATGCCTGGATGGATGGCGATGTGCAGGCGAAATTCGAGACGTTTAAAACAAGGTTGCTAGCGGAACCCGGTATCGAGAGTGTAACGGCTTCAAGCCAGTTGCCCATTGATATCGGCAATTCAACATCGAATCTGGACTGGGAAGGTAAAGACCCGGATGAGCGGATCCTGTTTTCGAACATTACGGTAGACCCTGACTTTATCCAGACTATGAAGATGCAGATGACTGAGGGCAGACCGTTCGAGCGGGGAAGAATAGCCGATACGTCGAATTATATCGTAAACGAGAAAGCGGCGGAAAAATTTGGTTTCACAAAAGGAACGGCGGACCAGGAACTTTCCATGTGGGAACAGAAAGGAAGAATTGTCGGGGTCGTGAAGGATTTTAATTTCGGTTCGCTGCATTCACCGGTTGAACCGTTGATCCTGCGTATGGATCCCGGTCAGCTGAACTGTGTTCTGATACGCGTAAAGGAGGGTGAAAATGAAGCGGCCCTGAGGTCAACTGAAAAGTTGTGGAAAGAGTACGCACCCGGATACCCGTTCAAGTATTCATTCCTCAACCAGGACTGGGAGGATTTTTACAAGGCGGAAGCGCAACGCGGGAGAGTCTTCAACACAATGGCATTGTTGTCGATTTTTATTTCCTGCCTGGGCTTGTTTGGACTGTCCGCTTTTTCCGCGGAACGCCGCACAAAAGAACTGGGTATCCGGAAAGCCCTTGGCGCATCAACGTCCGGCCTGGTGCAACTAATGGGAAGAGAATTCACCGTTTTGGTCATCGCGTCCGCTTGTATCGGCTGTCCTCTTGGCTGGTATATCATGACCTTGTGGCTGGAGAATTATGCCTACCACGTCGACGTAGGTTATGTAACACTGATCCTGGCAGCCGCGGTGTGCCTGGCAATATCCCTGGCGACAATTTCCTACCATTCCATAAAGGTCGCTGCAGGTGACCCGGTGAAGAGCTTACGGTACGAGTAATGGGAGTGTCCTTGTCGGGGATTTATATTCAGAACCGTAACGTGAACACGGTTTTTACATCCGGTTCGGACTCTACAGTAATGGACCCGTTGTGCATTTGCATGATCTGGCGGGAAAGGCTGAGACCGATCCCGGAGCCCATTCGTTTTGTGGTATAAAATGGCACAAAGATATGCTCCAGCGCTTCTTTTATGATTCCGGATCCGTTGTCGATGATCTCGATCTTAACCGAGTTCTCGTCGTATCTGCCGATCAGTTCAAGCTTCGGATCTTCAGTTTCGGCAAGGGCCTCAATGCCGTTTTTTAAGAGATTGATGAGGACTTGTTCGATCATTTCCAGGTCGGCCTGAATAGTCAGGTACTCCGAACTGCAGGAATAACTGAATTTGATATTTGTCTTTTTAAGTTCGGTTTTCATCAGGTGAGCGACGTGTTCGATCAGGTCCTTCAGCCTCACCGTTGAAATTTTGGGTTTCGGAAGAGATGTATACTCGCGATAAGCGTCAATGAATTTTATGAGTCCCTTACTTCTGTTTTCAATCGTGCTTAATCCTTCACGCAGGTCTTCTGCACCTTCCTCCTTCAGTTCGTAGTGACTGTTCTTCTTCTCCATATCATGGTCGAGAATTTCCCGCAATGTGGAGGTTAGCGAGGAAATCGGTGTAATGGAATTCATGATCTCATGGCGAAGGACACGGGTAAGGTTTTGCCATGCCTCAAGTTCCTGCTTTTGCAATTCGGGCTGAATATTCTGAAGGGTCACAAGTTTGACATCCGTCCCGCGGATCCGCAATTCGGTAGCCTGGATGGTGAGGTACAGTTCATTCCCTCCTTTGTACAGCTCGCTTTTTCCGGACGCAACGCTATTGATGGAATGATAGAGCTTTGGGTTAATGTTGATGAGCTCGTGGATGTTTTTAATGTTTGTAATGCCCATGAAACGTTTTGCGTTCGTGTTCATGAGTTGCACATTACCTTCCGTATCGAATGAAAGGATCCCCGTACGCACCTGTTGTACGACCGTGTTCAGGTATTGGCCGTGTTCTTCCTTTTCGGACCTCGCTTTTCGGAACGCTTCCAACACTTCATTAAACGCGATATTCAGATCCTTGAAGGATTTGCCCAGTTTATTGTCGGATGCAAAGCCGGAAATAAAATCAGAATATTTTACGGATTCCAGGAAACGTGTGAGCTTCCGGTTGGTCTGGCTGACGAACCTGAAAATTTCAACCAGCTGCAGGATGATGATAATACCGGTCAGCATGGCTGCGAACAGCATGTTGGGCCGCGACACCATGTACAGGAAAAGGGACATAACAAGTCCAAGCAGGACAACCCGTAAGATCACACGGGCACGAAAATCATTAAATCCGAGGTTCAAAGTAGCCGTTAAGGGATTTCAGTATCGGCTATAAAGTTCAGGGTTTATATGCTGTAAAACAACCGTGATACTTTCCGGAAGCAACTATTTTCCTTCGCCCGGTGTATGCCCTGATTTTCCCGGTGCTACAAACCGTACTTTTCCAGCCGGCGGTAAAGGGATGATCGTGTAAGGCCCAACTCCGATGCCGCCTGCGTAATGTTACCGTTGTACTTTTTCAGAACTTTCCGGATCAGGAGTTTTTCAACTTCCTCCAGGTTGTATTGTTCCAGACTGAGTTGCCCGTCCTCCTTGGCGGCTGCAGGCGCAAAGTTAAAATCTTCGGGTTGCAGGACACTGCTGCTGCTCAGGATGATCGCCCGTTCGATGGAGTGCTGAAGTTCGCGAATGTTACCCGGCCACGGATGTTTATGCATCCTCGACATTGCACCTTCACTTATTTTTGTCACACTCTTATCGTACTTTGACGCATAGTGTTTCAGGAAGTGATTGGCGAGCAGGGGTATATCTTCAAACCGTTCGCGCAAAGCCGGTATTTCGATCTCGATGGTATTGATCCGGTACAGCAGATCCTGACGGAAACGGTTTTCTTTCACCATTTCATAAAGTGGCATATTGGTGGCACAGATCAACCGGATGTCGATCGGCGTATCCTTATTTGCGCCTACACGACTAACCTTCCGGTTCTGAAGAACGGTCAGTAACTTGGCCTGCAGGGGCAGGGAGAGGTTTCCGATCTCATCCAGGAAAAGAGTTCCTCCGTTGGCAAGTTCGAATCTGCCCGCGCGGTCTTCTTTTGCATCAGTGAAAGACCCTTTCTTGTGACCAAACAACTCGCTTTCAAACAGGGTCTCCGTTATAGAACCCAGGTCGACGCTGGCGAAATTTTCATTTTTACGGGCCGAATTCCGGTGAATAGCCCGGGCGATCAGTTCTTTGCCGGTTCCGTTTTCCCCCAGTATCAGTACATTGGCATCTGTTTTTGCAACCCGGTCGATCGTTTGAAAGATCTTTTGCATGGCGCTGCTCTGCCCGATGATCTCACTGTACCGTTCGTTAAGTGCCTGGTTGATCTCGTGATTTTTGATCTTAAGGCTTTCAATGACATCCCGCGATTCGCGTAGCCGCATGGCTGAAAAAAGGGTGGCGAGCAGTTTTTCATTCTCCCATGGTTTTAAAACGAAGTCGGTAGCGCCGGCCTTGATCGCTTTTACGGCCATTTGAATATCGCCGTAGGCTGTGATCAGGACCACAACAGCGGACGGATCGAGCTGAAGGATACGCTCCAGCCAGTAGTAGCCCTCGCTTCCGCTGCTGACGTCTTTGGTAAAATTCATGTCGAGAAGAATCACATCATAATCTTCATTGTTCATGAGCGCTGGTAATGCTTCCGGATTCTTTTCCGTATCGACCTGGGCGAAATGTCGTTTCAGGTGCATTTTGGCTGCTTTCAAAAGATCTTCGTTATCGTCGACGATTAGAATTTTTCCTTGTTTCTGTTCCATTCAAGATTAGATTTTATGGCCCTTAAAACTGTATCATAAACAAACACAGTTGTCCGGTATTGGGCAAAGGGCATACCGAAAGCCAATTCCGTCTAATTCGTTCAAAAACAGCTTCTTTCGGTTTGCATTGCGTTCGAATGCGGACAGATACGTTCACATGTGAACGAGAAATCAGATTGCTTTTCCTGTAAAACAGGGCAAAAATGCACTTCCTGTGGTTGGCACACTTGTTGGCAATCAGCGGGTACACGTTACCTGATTCAGGGTAGTTGAGGCCTTGCGAATGTTAACGGATAACGAATAACGAAAAGAACAGAATGGATAAACAAATCAAGAAGAAGACGTGGACTGTTAAGCGGATCGCAACATATGGCGGAATCGCGATTTTTGTGATTTTTGTCGGTTACCAATTCATTTTTGCGGACCGGCGGTCGAAGTTGAAAATAGAACAGGACAAGATCACCATCGCGGAAGTTAAGCGTGGTGAGTTCAAGGAGTATATACCCCAGACAGGTACCGTTGAGCCTGCACGTACCGTTTACCTGGATGCCGTGGAGGGGGGAACGATCAAGCGTGTGGTTGCACAAAGTGGTGCCATGGTAAAAACCGGGGATGTTATTTTGGAGCTAAGCAACCTTAACCTCGAATTGTCAGTCTTAAACAACGAGGCCTCCCTGAATGAAAGTATTAACCGGGTCCGGGAGACCCGCCTTGGAATTACGCAGAACGACCTGCAGCAACGCCAGACGCTGGCATTGATTGAGAGTCAGCTGAAAGTTCTGGAGCCTCAATATCAGCGGCAGAAGCAACTATATGAGAAAAAGCTGATCTCTAAGCAGGAGTTTGAAAAGACAGAGGCGGACTACCGGTATAACTTGCAGAATAAAGCCATAACGTATGAAGTTTACAGGAATGACTCGAGTGACCGGTTCAGGCAGATCAAACAATTGAACTTTTCCGAGGCCAAGATGACCCAGAACCTGGAAGGTGTCGGAAAACTTCTGGAGAACCTGAACATCCGCGCTCCGATAGATGGCCAGCTCCAGCGCCCACAGTTGGATCCGGGGCAAAACATCAGCCCTGGTTTTCGCCTGGGATGGATCGACGTGGTGGGAGAGTATAAGGTGAAAGTACCGATCGACGAGTTGTACCTTCCCCGCATCACCACAGGCTTGCGGGCGACTACAACGTTCAACAACAAGGATTACGAACTCGAGATCACCTATAAATATCCGGGCGCGACAAACGGCCGGTTTGAGGTGGATATGAATTTTATCGGCGAGCCGCCAAAGGGAATCATCAGGGGGCTTTCCCTGAGACTTCGGATCGAGCTGGGTCAGTCATCCGAGGAGTTATTGTTACCCGTGGGAGGATTTTATAAGGACACCGGAGGAAACTGGGTATTCGTGGTGGAAGATGGCAACCGCGCTGTAAAACGCGACATCAAGCTGGGCCGGAAAATGGGTAGCGAATATTTTGAAGTACTGGAAGGTCTGAAGCCGGGGGACAAAGTCATTACCTCGTCGTATGAGAATTTTGGCAACAATGAAGTATTACTGCTAAATTGATTGATCTGAGTACAAAATTGTAACAATTGAATACAATATGTAGTCTAAAGCCAGTAACCTTTGACGTAAAAAGAAGTATTTCGTAAAACTAATAGTGAACACCAAACATCAAACTGTAAATTACCAGCTATGATCAAACTTAAAAATCTAGAAAAAGTCTATACGACTGAGGAAGTGGAAACCACCGCCCTGAACAATATCAACCTTGAGATCAAGGAAGGTGAGTTCGTTGCCATAATGGGTCCTTCAGGATGTGGAAAGTCTACATTGCTGAACATCCTCGGATTGCTCGATAACCCTTCGGGCGGAGAGTACCATTTTGGTGAACATGAGGTTGCCAAATATTCAGAACGTCAGCGGGCGCAGTTGCGTAAAGGTTCTATCGGTTTTGTGTTTCAGAGCTTTAACCTGATTGACGAACTGACCGTTTTTGAAAACGTTGAACTCCCTCTTCTATACATGAAAGTTCCGGCTGGTGAAAGAAAACAACGTGTGGAGGAAGTGCTGGAGCGGATGAATATCATGCACCGGAGAAATCACTTTCCACAGCAATTATCAGGCGGTCAGCAGCAACGTGTTGCGATTTCCCGTGCGATCGTAGCGAAACCAAAGGTGATCCTCGCCGATGAACCTACCGGTAACCTGGATTCGGCGAACGGTGAAGAAGTAATGAAACTGTTGTCGCAACTGAATGAAGAAGGTACAACCATCATCATGGTGACTCACTCGCCTTATGATGCGAACTATGCTCATCGTATCGTTAACCTCTTCGACGGAAAAGTTGTAACGGAAAACATCAAAGAGCAATTCCATATTTAGTCAATACTGGGTTTGATTTACTAGCAGGGCGGACCATTTGAAAGAATGGTCCGCTTTTTTTTTGTATTGATCGGAAGCGTTGCCGGACATTTTTATGCCTGTTATCGGACGGTCCGTGTTCAATATTGAACAATCATTCAAACGGAATAGTGAAAATAAGGGCAATGGCTTATTTGCGGGGCCTCATGCAACTCATACCGGCGATCGTACGTCTTTATCCTATTATTAATAAAACCAGTCCCTCATGATCAAGAACCACCTGCTGATCACCCTGCGAAGTATGATGAAAAATAAGTTGTTCATCCTGATCAACGTCTTCGGAATGGGTGTAGCCATCGCCTGTTGTATTGTCGGATACTTTGCCCATGAATATGACTCCGGCTTTGATGCGAAACATGAGAATCGGGACAAGATCTACCGGGTTAGCATGATCAGGGAATTCGAGAATCAACAAACACGCTTTGGCTACGTGCCGTTTCCGTTGGGTGAAGTGGTCGAAAAGACCTTCCCGGACGTTGATAAATCCACGCGGTTCTTTCACTCATGGTCTAACTTCAAACGCGGTAACGACCTCTTTCCTTCCAACCTCTCATATGTAGATCCCGCTTTTTTCCAGTTGTTTACATTTGATTTTATCGGCGGCGCTCCTTCGGAACTGAATGATAAAACCAGCGTGTTCATCAGCGCGGTAATGGCTGTAAAATTGTTTGGAACTCCGCAAGAGGCGTTGGGAAAAACGATAACGCAAGTATTCGGCGATCAGCTAAAGGAACTCCGGGTAGCCGGAGTGTTTAAGGACCAACCGATGAATTCAAGCTTCTATTCCCCAGGCGGATCGGCATACCTGAATTTTGAAAATTATAAGGATGAGCATAAGGACATCCGCGCTGACGACTGGAAGAAGGAAGCCTCATTGTTCATACAGATAGACGATCCCGGCCGCGTGAACGCTGTACACTCGGCACTTCAGCCGTACATCGTGAACAACAACAGTGTTCGCGAAGATTTTCAGATCCGGGAGTTTGTCCTTGATCCCCTGACAACCATGGCACACCGCGACCGGGCAGAACAGGTAAGAGCCTATACGTGGAATGCTCCGCCAAGTTCGGCGATCATCGGGTCGATGGTCATGGGTATTCTGATCCTGCTAATCGCATGCTTTAACCTCACAAATACGGCCATAGCCATTTCGTCCAGACGCTTAAAGGAGATTGGTATCCGTAAGGTTATGGGCAGCATGCGTATGCAACTGATCACCCAATTCATCGGCGAAACGATGTTTATATGCTTCCTTGCCCTGATTCTGGGACTGGGCCTGTCAGACCTGTTGATCAGGGGATGGAACAATATGTGGGAGTATATGCAACTAACACCGCACTACCTGGACAATCCCACTTTCCTGTTTTTCATCGTCGGTGTTCTCGTCTTTACTGGACTTTTAGCAGGAGGTTACCCGGCTTTCTACATCAGCAAGTTTGAACCGGTTAGTATACTGAAAGGCAAATTGAAATTTGGAGGCACTAACTATTTCACGCGCATCCTGCTGGGACTTCAGTTTGCCATATCGCTCATCGCTGTCGTGAGTGCTATCGGGTTTATCCAGAACGCCCGGTTTCAACGGGCTTATGACCTGGGGTTTGACGTCCGCGGTTCTGTTATTGCCTGGGTGAATAACAAAAGTGATTTCGAAACATACCGGAATGCCTTACAATCCAACCCCGGTATCCTTTCAATGGCCGGCGCGAGCAGTGGAATTTTCTCCAACCGCGACCATGAGCCAGTCAAACACGAGTCGAAACAAATTGAAGTCGATATTATCGCTGTGGGTGATAATTACCTCCATACCATGGACCTGGAACTCGTGCAGGGACGCGATTTTGTGAAAGATTCGGAGACGGATCAACGCGAATCGGTCATCATTACCGAAAAAATGGCTAAACTTTTTTCATGGGACAAACCCGTTGGCAAGGAACTGATCTGGAAGGATACCGTGAAGCTTTACGTGGTTGGTGTGGTCAAGGACGTTTATACGATGGGACTCTGGCGCGAAATGGAGCCGATGATGATCCGGTATGTCCTGCCTGACAAATATTCGCAGATTGCCGTAAGCACGAAGGCGGAAAATGTATCATCGGTGAACAAATTTATGAACGAACAATGGAACCAGGTGTTTCCAAACCGTCTGTACAACGGACGTATGTTGATTTCCGATTTGCAGGAAGTTAATGATGTAAACACCAACATCGTATACATGTTTGCCTTCCTCGGTGTAATCGCGATGATGTTGTCTGTAACGGGACTGTTTACACTGGTATCGCTGAATATCATCAAAAGGCTGAAAGAGATCGGTGTGCGGAAGGTTCTCGGTGCCTCGGTTTCCAATATCACACGAATCGTAAATACGGAATTTGTCATTATACTGGCGATTGCTTCGATCCTGGGTTGCTGGGTGAGTTTTACGCTGGCGAATGCCCTGATGAGTAGCATATGGAAATATTACCAGGGAGTGAACAGTGTGACCTTTGTAATTTCCGTCGGGTTGTTGTTCGCCGTTTCTTTTCTCACCATCGGGTACAAAGTGTTTACGGTAGCCACCATGAACCCCGTAAATACCCTCCGGGATGAATAGCCGGTGGTTGAAAAATCCGTGCGCGCGTATGCCCGGCTCAACCTGATTTATCGGATTTGGCTGTAACATCGTGAGCGCGGAAAACGTCTAATCCCGGACTGTATGGTCTTGTACGCTGGAAATCATTAACCACATCATATGTTTAGAAATTATTTCAATGTAGCCGTCAGGAATATCCTGAAGCATAAATTCTTCTCAGCCATCAATATTCTGGGAATGACGATCGGTGTTACAGCCTGTCTCCTTCTTATCCTCTACGTATCGGATGAGTTGAGCTACGACCGGTTTCATGCCAATGCCGAACGCATCTATCAGGTAGGTCTCCATGGAAAGATCGCAGGTCAGGACATCCGCACTGCCAATACCTGTCCACCGATGGCAGCAGCACTGGTATCGGAGATCCCGGAAGTTGAATCAGCGACCCGTGTTACTCCCTACTTCGGCCGGCCGGCGGTAAAATACGCAGATAAAATCCTCACGGAAGAAAAGGTCTTCTTTGCCGATTCCAATTTTTTTGAATTCTTCAGTTTTGTCCTGAAAGAAGGAGATGTAAAAACGGCGCTGAAAGAACCCAACACCGTCGTGCTCACGGAGGACATCGAAAAGAAATATTTCGGAAATGAGCCAGGGGTTGGCAAACTGATGGTTATCGGCAACGACAATAAAACCTATAAGGTGACAGGTATAGCAGCCAATCCTCCGGCCAATTCACATTTCGGTTTTAATATGCTGATTTCGGCTGAATCATCCGACAACCTGAAGCAGGGGATATGGTTGAACAATTTTATGTATACGTACTATACGCTGCGTTCGACCGCATCCGTCGATCAGGTCAACCGGAAATTTGAAGATCTCGTGGAAAAATTTATTGGTCCCGAGATTGAAAAATTCATGGGGACCACGCTGAAGCAATTAAAAGAGCAAAAGGGAGAGTACGGGTATTTTTCAACCAAGCTTACGGATATTCACCTTCATGCTACCGCGCAGGATGGAATTGAACCGGGAGGAAACATGATGTACATCTACTTCTTTGGTGCAATAGGTGTGTTTATTATCGTGATCGCCTGTATTAATTTTATGAATCTTTCCACAGCGCGGTCTGCCGGGCGGGCCAAAGAAGTTGGTTTGCGGAAGACACTGGGTTCGCTTCGTGGTCAGATGATCGGGCAGTTCCTGGCGGAATCAACACTTTATAGCTTACTGGCGGTTGTATTGGCATTTGTGTCGTGTTATTTCCTGTTGCCGTATTTTAACGAACTCTCGGGTAAGATGCTGGGAATGGGTGTGCTGGGAAGTCCGCTTATTCTTGCCGCCCTGGTTGTACTGGTCGTAGCTGTCGGATTGATAGCGGGAAGTTATCCGGCGTTCTATCTGACATCCTTCAGTCCTGTCGAAGTTCTGAAGGGAAAAGTGAGAGCCGGCATGAAAACCAAGGGAATCCGCAGCTCGCTGGTAGTGTTTCAGTTTGCGCTGTCAATTTTCCTGATCATCTTCACGATGGTCGTTTACCAGCAGATCCAGTTTATGCAGGAGAAGAACCTTGGTATCGACAAGAACAATATCCTGGTCCTTCAGAATACCGGCCGGTTGGGAACAAACAAGGATGCCTTTAAGAATGCTCTTTCGCAGCAAACCGGCGTCGTAAAAATGAGCTATTCGAACAATACTTTTCCGGGTGTGAACAACACAACGGTTTTTAAGGCGGGCGGCTCGGACCAGGACCATATCATGGGTGTTTACTTCGCAGACCAGGATCATCAGGATGTAATCAGGTTTGAGATGAAAGAGGGACGTTATTTCTCCAAGGATTTTCCGTCGGACACAACAGCTATTGTCCTGAACGAAGCGGCCGTTCGTGAATTTGGATTTACAGACCCTATCGGCGAGGAGATCCTTTACAACAATGGCGGGCCGGCTATCGAGCGACTCAAGGTAATTGGTGTGGTCAAGAATTTTAATTTCGAGTCCTTTAAAACGGAGGTGCGCCCGATATCCATCCGCTATGCAAAAAACAGTAACAACCTGCTCATCCGTTATGAAGGAAACCCGCGTGAGGTTGTGGCCAGTGTGGAAAAAATCTGGAAGGAGCTTTCGCCCAGCGAACCGTTTGAGTACGTTTTTTTAGATGAGAATTTTGATGAACTCTTCCGCGCCGAGCAGCGGATGGGAAATATCTTCAGTATTTTTTCAGGCCTTGCGATCTTCATTGCATCCCTGGGTTTGTTTGCGCTGGCTGCCTTTACCTCGGAGCAGCGAACAAAGGAGATCGGTATCCGCAAAGCGCTTGGTGCGTCCGTGTTTGGCCTCACCCTGTTGCTGTCGAAGGAATTTACGAAGCTGGTTGTCATCGCCTTTGTACCGGCTGCATTAGGCGGCTGGTATGTCTCCAGGCAGTGGCTTTCAGGTTTTGCCTACCGTATCGATGTCGACCCCGTTATATTGATCGTAAGTGGTCTGGCGGCGATCGTTATTGCGTGGCTTACCGTGAGTTATCAATCCATTAAAACAGCGTCCACCAACCCGGTCGATTCCCTCCGGTACGAGTAGGTTTTACAACCTGTTTGAACCGTCTGGTAAACACCAAAAAGCGCCTTTTTGATAGCAAAAATGGCGTTTTTTGGTGTCAATGTTAAGTTTTTGTTAAATCATTCTTATTCTCCTAACATTTGGTACTTTAGGGATATCAACAATCACTGGTATGGAAAAAACAAAGACTTCAAAAAAGGCCCTAAGAGGGTTAATAAATGATTCAATGCAGGAGGCGCTTTCCAGCCTCGAGCTGCCGCAACCCGGAAAGAAGGTAAAAAAGCTGCTACAGCGCAATTCTAAAAAACTCGCTTCTATTTTCGCCGACGTCATTCGGCGGGAGGACAAAAAGAAGAAGAAAGCAGCCCGGTTTATGGAAAACGCTGTGAAGGGAAAATCCGGAAAAAGCAAGAAGGGTAAAGAAGCAAAAATCGAAAAGCACCACAAGCTTGAAACGGTGTAATGAATCGTTCCTCCAGGAAATAGCAGGTGAGTCCTTTAACAGGGACTCACTTTTTTTTGTAGTAGGCTCTCTCTTCCAGCCATTCCATGATCGCGACGTTCAGCAGAATAAGCAAAAAAGCGTAAAAGACATCTTCAAGGGGGATGGTACCTAACCGGATCCCAAGTGTGTGAACATCGTTGTACCAAACCACTTCGCTTTCAATAAAAGATCCGGTCAGGATTCCGTTGACGATCAAAAAAGGAATCAGGAGAACGGTGAACGCGAAGTAGAACCGGCCCATATAACGGGGTCTTATCTTCAGCATCTGGTAAGCAAGAAACAGGGCCAGGAAGATAAACGTCACACCGGTATACCATTTATCTACGTTATAGATCCCGGAGATGAGCAACAGTACAATTAACGCGCTTGAGATCAACTCCTGATGCGGGAAAAGCCGGTCTTTTTCAATCAGGTGGTTTAATGCGAAATATGTAAATACACAGGCATAGGGAATGCAGATAAAAAACAGGACCTCTTCAAGCGGCAACGAACCAATGTAAAGCCCAGTCAGGTATTCCGGATTGAAACCCCATACTTTTTCCCGGGTAAAGATCTCGTCCCAGACGATAAAAATTGTTCCGGTGATCAGGATTGCCACCGACAGGTATTTCCACTTTTTGTAGAAGGGAGCTTTTTTGTAAAAACTCGCCATAAATGGAAATGCGAATGAAGCAAGGTCCAGCGAGAGGTAGAGGTATTTTGAATTCAAAGTTTGTTATTGGGTTTCTTGTCTGGAGTTCTTAATCGTAAAAGTCTTCGGTTCATATTTTTTAGGAGCGATCAAAAAACCAAATGCCTCGCACCCGTCCTTCGAGTGTCTGGAATGATGAACGTAGTGAGCATGTATCATTCGTTGCAGGTATTTGCTTCGCTTTTGCGGTCTCCATTTCATTCGCTGATGAACGATAATATCGTGAAAGATCAGATAAAAAGCGCCATAACAGAATATTCCCGTGCCAACGGCAATAAGATAGGGGTTGTAAACGACCAGGGATGCGTAGTAGATCAGGCCAATGGATGGAATACTAAAAACGACGGCGAACAGATCGTTCTTTTCCAGTGTGTGATCGTGAATCGTGTGATGCGACTTATGCCATGTCCATAATATCCCGTGCATGATATATTTATGGGTGAACCAGGCGATAAACTCCCAGAACAAAAACGTACCGATAACAATAAGCGCGCAGAGTACTATTGTAACTACATCCATGTTCAGGCTGACTTTCTTTTGTTCGCTTTATCGTCGTTAAAAAGAGTTTTCAACTTCGCAAAACGATAGTCAAAAATAACATTTACCCTCTGCTCTACAAACAGCCAATTCGCCAATTGGCCGATAAAACCAAAGGGAATGGCATAATTGACTTCGTCAGTCATTTCGATTCCTCCCGCTACTTCTTTAAAATGATGCTGATGGTGCCATAAAGCATACGGCCCGAAACGCTGCTCGTCAACAAAGTAAACTGGTTCATGGACATGTGTTATCTCCGTGACCCAGTGCAGCGAAACCATCGGCAGGATATTTACCCGGTAACGGATCAACTGGCCGGGGTACATGGAGCCGTCACCGGAGGAGTACAGGATTTTGAATCCCATACCTTCCGGGGTTATGCGCGGCAGGTTTCCGGGAGTGGAAAAAAAATCCCATGCTTCACGAGGTTTGATAGGAAGGAATTGCGTTCGCCTGATCGAATACACTTTCATTTTTTAAGATTTAATAAAGACGTGATTTATTAGTTCGGACCGCCTTTGCGATGTCGTGGGACCTGGCGGATAAGCACATCGCACACACTACCCCGCTTGTCGACCCCGACCTTCATTTTGTATATTTATAATAACACATTGAAGTAAAAAGGGTTTTGAAATTCATTTAAAAACCCCAATTTGAGATGTTATCTGAACCATGAAAAAAAGAGTCAACGGGTTTGTTATTTTATTGTTCCTGATCGTTGGAATGTGGGGTTCGTCTTGCCGGGAAAAGTCGTCAACAGCTCAGCTCTCCGACTCTATTGACTACAACATCCACATCAGACCCATCCTATCGGACCGCTGCTTTAAGTGTCATGGTCCCGATGCCAACCAGCGCAAAGCAAACCTTCGCCTCGATACGCATGAAGGGGCCATGGCGGCACTGAAAGACAATCCAGACGCGCATGCTATTATTCCCGGCCAGCCCGATCAGTCTGAAGTATTTCTCCGGATCGCCACCACCGACACCTCGATGGTCATGCCTCCCGTGAAATCCAATCTGAAGCTGAACGAGTACGAAATTGACCTCATAAAAAAATGGATATCACAGGGCGCGAAGTACAAACCGCACTGGGCTTTTATCGCACCCAAAGCTACAGCTATCCCCGAGACAGGTAATACAGCCTGGCCGGCAAATGAGATCGATCACTTTGTTCTGGCACGGATGGAAACGAACGGCTTGGAACCGAATGAGAAGGCGGATAAAGAGCGCCTGCTGAAGCGGGTCAGCCTTGACCTTACCGGCCTTCCCCCCACCATTGAACTACAGGAAAGATTCCTGAAGGATGACGCACCGGATGCCTATGAAAAAGTGGTGGACGAATTGTTTGCCCAACCGGCTTATGGTGAGAAGCTGGCCACGTACTGGATGGATGTTGCGCGCTATGCGGATTCCCATGGCTATCAGGATGACGGTTTACGCACCATGTGGCCCTGGCGCGACTGGGTGATCCACGCCTTCAACCAGAATTACCCCTACGACCAGTTTGTCCTGTGGCAGCTGGCGGGAGATCTCCTTCCGCGCCCGACGCAGGAGCAGTTACTGGCCACCGGGTTTAACAGAAATCACAAGATAACCCAGGAGGGCGGGGTCATCGATGAAGAGTACCGTATCGAATATGTAACGGACCGGACCAATACATTCGGAAAAGCTTTTCTGGCCCTGACATTCGAATGTGCGAAATGTCATGACCACAAGTACGATCCTATACTCCAAAAGGATTATTACCGTGCATTTGCTTTTTTTAACCAGGTACCTGAGAAAGGGCTGGTAGGGGACATCTCACTGGCATCACTTGCCGATCCGCCGAAGATGAAGATCACGAGCGCAGACATCGGCGAAATACTGACATTCATCAACAAGAAGGACACGGCCGCGGTAGAGGTGATGGTGATGAAGGATATGCCGGTTAAAAGACCGACCTATCTTCTGAAACGTGGTGTGTACGATGCCCCGGGTGATCGGGTAACGGTTGGGTTGCCTTCGGCAATCATGCCTTTTGATTCGGTCAAGTACGGGAACGACCGGCTTGGCCTTGCCCGGTGGGTGGTTGATAAAAACAACCCGTTAACGGCACGGGTATTTGTGAACAGGATGTGGCAGGAATTTTTCGGGCGCGGGTTAGTCAAAACGTCCGGGGATTTTGGAATGCAGGGTGAGATGCCGTCGCATCCGGAACTGCTTGATTGGCTTGCCCTCGACTTTATGAATAACGGCTGGAACGTCAAGAGACTTCTCAAACAGTTTGTAATGTCATCAACCTACACGCAGTCGTCGGAAATCACAAAAGAAAAACTGGCGGCTGATCCGGATAATACATTGCTTTCGCGTGCGCCACGCGCGAGGATGTCTGCTGAGACCGTACGGGATCTTGCGTTGGCGAGCAGCGGCCTGCTGGTGCGGGAGATAGGCGGTCCGAGTGTGAAGGTCTATCAGCCGAAAGGGATCTGGGAATCGTCAACGTCAGGCCGTGGTGTACTTGCCCGTTATGTGCAGGACCATGGTGACAAACTTTATCGGCGTGGGCTTTACAGTTTCATTAAGCGCACCGTACCGCCTCCGGGTATGTTGGTGTTTGATGCCAGTAACCGGGATCAGTGCGAGGTAAACCGGATGAGAACGAATACACCCCTTCAGGCGCTTGTGGTATTAAACGACCCGACGATACTGGAATCGGCACGGGTTTTTGCCGAGCGACTCATGCAGAACGATGCACGTCCGGAAGAAAAGATCAGTATCGCATTCCGATCCATCGTTTGCCGTGCGCCCAGACCGGAGGAAATGAAGATACTTCTGAACTACTATGAGTCGGAAAATAAAAACTTTGCAGAGGCACCTGAGAAAGCCAAAACGTTTGTCCGGGCGGGCGAGTTTCCTTCATCCGGAATAAAAGATGTAGCTGCGCTGGCAGCGCTGATGCAGGTAGTTCATACGATTTATAACATGGAGGAATCCATTATGAAGGTTTGATATGGAAAGCGAATTCTTAAAACAGCGGTTTCACATTACGCGGAGACATTTTTTGGGAAAGATGAGTCTCGGTCTCGGTTCAGTGGCGCTGGGATCTTTATTGATGCCGGATTTATTTGAATCAGGTGGAGAAAGCGCTCCCATGCTCACGGGCTTGCCTCATTTTGCACCGAAAGCAAAAAGGGTTATCTACCTTTTCCAAAACGGGGCGCCATCGCAGCTGGAAAGCTTCGACTACAAACCATTGTTAAACAAAATGACGGGCCAGGATCTCCCGGAGTCTATTCGCATGGGACAACGGCTTACCGGTATGACATCCAACCAGGCTAAATTTCCGCTGGTGGGTTCGCACTTTTCATTCAAGCAGTACGGTCAGTCGGGCGCGTGGGTGAGCGAGCTTTTTCCGAATACAGCCAAGATCGTCGACGACATCTGTTTTATTAAAACGATGCACACGGAAGCGATCAATCACGATCCTGCTCTTACATTTATGCAATCCGGGGCGCAACAGGGTAACCGGCCCAGCATGGGTGCATGGTTGAGTTATGGATTGGGCAGCGAGAACAAGAATCTTCCGGCGTATTGTGTATTGCTTTCGCGGGGAAGAGGTAATGGTCAGGGGGTATATTCCAAGTTGTGGACAAACGGTTTCCTGGATAGTATTCACCAGGGAGTCCAGTTCAGCAGCAGCGAGGAACGGGTTTTGTATTTGAAAGATCCGGATGGCAGGGATCGCGACGGTACACGTAAAATGCTTGACAACCTCGCGCAGCTGAATTCAATGAACTTCGAAGAGTTTGGAGATCCGGAGATCCAGGCGCGCGTACAACAATACGAGATGGCTTACCGGATGCAGGCGGCTGTTCCCGAACTGTCGGACTTGTCGCAGGAACCTGACCATATCATCAAGATGTACGGAGCGGATTGCCTTGTGCCGGGTACCTATGCTTCAAACTGCCTGCTGGCAAGAAAACTCTCCGAATCAGGTGTTCGGTTTGTTCAGCTTTATCACCAGGGATGGGATCAACACGGCAATATGGTCGGAGAAATGCCTTTGCAGGCGGAAGACGTCGATCGCGCAACGGCCGGGCTGATCATGGACCTTAAGCAACGCGGTTTGCTGGATGAAACGCTTGTGATCTGGGGTGGAGAATTCGGTCGTACGAATTATTGCCAGGGTAATTTATCAAAAGAAAATTATGGAAGGGATCATCACCCCCGCAGTTATACGATCTGGATGGCCGGCGGTGGTGTAAAACCAGGAATTGTCTATGGCGAAACCGACGACTTTGGCTATAATATTGTCAAGGATCCGGTTCACGTGAATGACTTTCATGCCACTGTACTCCACCTGATGGGATTAAATCACGAACAACTTACATACAAACATTTGGGAAGAAGATACCGGTTAACAGATGTCGCAGGAAAAGTAGTGAACGGTATTCTAGCGTAGGGGATTCATGGATAAACTTAACCGCGTAGCGCTCAATTTTATTTTTTGTATTCAGATCCTGTTGGTGTTTCTCTTGTTTTTCGAGGAAAGGATCTCGCTCCCGGCATGGCTACAGGTAGCCGGACGTATGCACCCCCTCATCCTGCACCTCCCTATCGGAATCATGATCTTTTTGGTTGTGCTTCTCCTGATGCAGAAGCAGATCGGAGAGTCTTCCCTGCGGGTTATACAGACCGGCCTCCTGCTTACTTCCCTGTCGGCGTCACTGGCAGCGCTCTTCGGATTTTTTTTAAGCCTGCAAGGTGACTATGGAACGGATGTTCTGATGCGTCATAAAATCAGTGGTATCATATTAAGCTTTCTCTGTTACGCAGCACTCGTTTGGTTTACCGCAGACCTGAAAAAGTCCGTGTTCTTTGGACTTGGAGTTGTTTCCTGTCTGGTCCTTGTGTTTACCGGACATACAGGATCCGTACTTACTCATGGTGATAATTTCCTCCTGGCGCCCGTTTCAAAATCGGATGTGATCCTCACCGCCGAAAATGCTTCCGTTTATAAGTACGCAGTGGAGCCAATACTGGAGCGAAAGTGTTTCTCCTGTCACAACGAGTCCAAAGCCAAAGGGAAACTGATCATGACTTCTGCCGATAAATTCCGGGCTGGCGGCGAAAACGGCAAGCCATGGATCGAGGGCAATCCCGGGGAAAGCCGGATGATCAAAGCATTTTACCTGCCGCCCGACCACGACGAACACATGCCGCCTGATGGTAAACCGCAGTTGACAATTCCTGAAATCCGGATATTGAAGGCCTGGATCAAATCAGGCGCTGATTTTGAAAAAAAACTCGCGCAACTTCCCGATGGCGACTCTCTCCGGTTAATAGTAGCCAGCACGCCGGCCGTACAACAAGCGCAAACCCCGGAGGTAGTATATAATTTTAACGGTGTCTCCGAGGAAGTGCTGGAAAAACTGAACACCCCTTTCCGTACGGTGTTTCCCCTCTATCAGAACAGTCCGGCTCTTCAGGTTGATTTTTTTGTGAGAAAAGCGTTCGAGGTAAAAGCCCTTGAAGAATTGAAAGCTATCGACGAACAACTTGTTGTTCTGAACCTTTCGAAGATGCCCGTGACGGACAAAGACATGTCCGTTATCAAATCGTTTAAAAACCTCGAACACCTTAATCTGAATTTTTCGGCTGTTCAAGGCGACGGTTTGAAAGAACTTTCATCCCTGAAGAACCTGCAGTCTGTGTCCTTATCGGGAACATCTGTGACGGTAAAATCCATAGCACCCCTTCTGCAATTGCCGCAGCTGAAGGAATTGTTCGTCTGGAACACCCGGGTCACGGCGACTCAGGCTGATTCTTTGTCGGAGCACTACCCGGCAATAACGATTCTGAACACGCAGTTCAGGGACGATTCAATACTGAAGCTGAGCAAGCCGATGCTCGTCAATGAGGGTGTAATTAAAACGGACGAAGACATCGTGTTGAAACACCCAATGCCGGGGGTAGTCATTCGTTATACCCTGGACGGGACGGACCCAGATACCTTGCAAGGCGTTGTCTATGAAAAGCCGTTCAGATTTACGGAAACGTCGGTGATAAAAGCGAGAGCCTGTAAGGATACATGGTATTGCAGCGATGTATTCGAGGTTACCTGTTTTGTTGAGGGGATCAAACCGCGTCAAATCGAATTGTTAACGGCGGCCGATCCGCAATATCCGGGTGAAGGTGTGGCGAGCCTTACCGATGGGAGAAAAGGAGTCGCGGACGTGACGAAGGAACCATCGTGGCTGGGGTACCGGAATACACCTTTTTCTGTGGGTTTTGGTTTCGGCGAGAACGCGCCGGCCTTGAAAAAAATTGTCCTGAGTTACGGAAGAAACATCGGAGGATATATATTTCCGCCACAGGCGATTGAGATCTGGGCGGGAAGCAGCAAAGACAAATTAAAACTGGTCAGGAAAGTAGACGTGGATCAACCGAAGGGCTATGAGGCACTGAAGGTCGAAGCACTATCAATACCATTGGAGCCTGCATCCTATTCCTATTACAAGGTGATAGCCATACCGGTAGCCAAGTTACCCGCATGGCACAGCGGCAAAGGGGAGAAGGGCTGGGTATTTATTGATGAAATGTTCTTTTACTAGGCGTTCATTCAATATCGGCGTCAGCGTTGATATTCCATGTTGACTCAGCCAAGCGCTTCCTTGTAGATCTTCAACACCCTGTCGCGTGCGAATTTATGTTCAACGAGCGGAGATGGGTACTCATTGGAATCCACCTCGGGAACCCAGCGCCGGATGTACACGAAATCGGGATCGAATTTTTCCGTCTGCAACTGAGGATTGAATACTCTGAAATAGGGAGCTGCATCACATCCGCTTCCGGCCGCCCATTGCCATCCTCCGTTATTAGCTGCCATATCGTAATCCAGCAGCTTCCTGGCAAAATATGCCTCACCCCATCGCCAGTCGATCAGCAAGTGTTTCGTAAGGAAACTGGCCACGACCATGCGAACGCGGTTGTGCATGAATCCCGTCGTATTGAGTTCACGCATCCCGGCATCAACGATGGGGTAACCGGTTCTCCCTTCGCACCAGGCGTTGAACTCGTCGGAATCATTTCTCCATTCGATCCTGTCATACGCACTTTTGAACGAGTTCGTTTCGACCTGCGGGAAGTGCCAAAGGATCATCTGATAAAAGTCACGCCATATCAGTTCGTTTAACCACGTTTCGTTTTTTCTGAACGCAACCTGTGCCAGCTTCCGGATACTCACCGTGCCAAACCGAAGGTGAACGCTTAAGCGTGTGGTTCCATTGATCGCCGGAAAATTTCGCTGCCGGTCATATTTTTCTATAACGGAGGTTTTTATAACCCGTTCGGGGAACGATGCGAGGGTCTCTTTGAAGCCGATATCCCGCAGGGACGGAAAGGGGAGAGGTTTGCACTTCGCTAGATGACCCAGGTATTTTTCCGCCGGATAACTTTTTAAGTAAAATTTATCGAGGATTGATTTCCACTTCCTGCTATAGGGTGTAAAAATGGTGTACGGATTACCGTCGTCCTTCAGAACTTCGTCTTTTTCAAAGATCACCTGGTCCTTGAAACTCCTGAAGGAGCAGCCCTTGGATTCCAGGATTTCTTTCACCTTTTTATCGCGCATCCGCGCATACGGTTCGTAGTCGTTATTGGTATAAACCGATTTGGGACTGAGTTTACTGAAGATGATCACTGGATTTCCGTGAAGGACCAGCAACGAACTTCCCCGTTCTTCCAACTGTGTTTTTAGCAGATCAAGAGTCCTGTAAATGAAATCGACGCGTTTGTCGTCCCGGTCCTTCAGCTTGTCCAGTATTTCCGAATCGAAAATAAATACGCACAATACATCCCTGTTTTCCTTTAGCGCATAATAGAGAGCGGCATTGTCTGAAAGCCGCAGATCACGCCTGAGCCAGACGATCGTGGTCTTTCCGGTTATGACCGTTTCAATGTTTTGCGGAGCGTAACGTTTCAATTTCCTTTTCCAGTTTATCGATTTCAGTCATCCGCGACGCATACATCTTCAGGTCTCCCGAGCGCTGAATATGCATCGCTTCCTCCAGTAACCTGGCGCGTTTCTTTTCCATTTCACGGATCGGATCTTTTCTGAAAAATGACAGCATATTTCGTTTATGGTTGATACTTCGTAAAACGAACGCGAAAACGCGCTGCTTTATTCCTGGGTTTTTTATTGTTGGTAAAATCGCGTACGAATCACGCGGCAAGTTTGTTCAATTCGGGATGGTTGACGATCAACCGGAACCACGTCGTGTAACTGTCCGGGTACAGCGTCATGTCGTTACGGATATTTTTGAGACTCATAAACTTCCATGCTTCTACTTCATCTTCGTTTATCACGGGAGTGCCGTCAAAAGTTCCCACGAAGACGTGATCGAGTTCATGTTCGATGAGGTTTTGATCGAGGTCCGTTTTATAGATGAATTTGAATGCAAATTCCGGCTGAGCATCGATGCCCATTTCGTGCTTCAACCGGCGCCGTGTTGCATCAGACATCAACTCATTTGGCAGCGGATGACTGCAACAGGTATTGGTCCATAATCCCCCGCTATGGTATTTCCTTTTGGAGCGCTTTTGTAGCAGCATCTCACCATTCGAGTTAAACATTAATATGGAGAAAGCCCTGTGAAGAACACCCCTGCGATGGGCTTCCATCTTCTCCATGGTACCAATTTCGTTGTCCTGTTCGTCAACAAGTATAATATTTTCCATTATATCAGGTTCAGTCGGTGTTTTACGAATGAATATGCCAACAGACGAGCCTTATGCCTTTTCCGGATACTGATGCGGCTTCTGAGGATTATTTCCGAAGGTGTATTCTGTATCTTTCTAAACAGCGCAAGGTAATACACATAGGCGACGTAAACCCCAAAACGCGCGGACCTTGGAAGTTTTTTTATTCCTTTTAGCCCGTTTTCAAAATCCTCTTTGATGCTTACTTCAATTTTCTTTTTGCATTCCTCATCGAAACGGTCCATTTCCAGTTCCGGAAAATAGGTCCGCCCCATTCCGATATAATCCGCCTGGAGGTCTCGTAAAAAATTGATCTTCTGGAAGGCAGACCCGAGGTGCATGGCATACGGTTTCAGTTCGTCGAACGCTTCACGCTTGCCATTACAGAACACCCGGAGGCACATCAGACCTACTACTTCAGCCGAGCCGAGGATGTATTCCTGGAAAGAATTGGAATCGTATTTTACTTTGATGAGATCCATTTCCATACTTTTCAGAAACTGATCGATCAAGGAATCTTCAATCTGGTATTTGCGGACCGTAAATTGAAAACTGTTCAGGATCGGGTTGAGACTGATTTTATCCCGGACAGAACGGTAAGTATCTTCTCGAAAGCGTTCAAGCAATGATTTCTTATCATAGTCATGAAACGAGTCAACAATCTCATCGGCAAAACGTACAAATCCGTAAATGGAGTATATGGGATCCCGAAGTTCTTTTTCCAGGCAGCGTATGCCCAGGGAAAAAGATGTACTGTAGGCATGGGTGGTCAAACGGCTACAGCGCATTGAGACTTTGTCGAACAATTCCTTCATGCCATATCAATTTACAAATTCCAGATGTGTTTTTATAAGTTGTTTTGCTACAACCTGCCCGGAAATGATAGAAGGAGGTACCCCCGGACCCGGAACAGTGAGCTGACCTGTATAAAACAGGTTTTTCACCTTTTTGTTTACCATTGACGGCTTAAGGATGGCAGTTTGTGATAAGGTATTGGCGAGGCCGTAAGCATTCCCCTTAAATGCGTTATAATCGCCGATAAAATCGCGGTGCGCATAACTCCGCTTAAATACTATGTGATCCGTTATGTTTTGACCGGTTAGTTTCTCCAGTCGTTTCATTATGAGCTGAAAGTATTTTTCCCGCGTAAACTCGTCGTCTGAAAGCCCCGCAGCGACAGGAATGAGGATAAATAAGTTTTCGCAACCCGCAGGCGCTACCGATGGATCGGTCTTGGATGGACAGGACACGTAAAACTGAGGGGCCGTGGGCCATTGAGGGCTGTCATAGATTTCTTCCGCGTGCTTACCGAAGTCTTCATCAAAAAAAAGCGTGTGGTGGAGGAGGTGCTCAACCTTTTTGTTAATGCCGAGATAGAAGATCAGGCTGGAAGGAGCCATCACTCTTTTGTCCCAATAGATTTTATCGTAACGCCTGTGCGTCTCAGGTAGCAGATCCTGCTCCACATGGTGGTAGTCCGCCGATGCCACGATGTAGCTGAATTCGCGGAATATACCGTTTACAACCAGCCCCGTTGCTGTATTGCCGCTTAGCGCAAGTCTTTCAACATTGCTATTGAACTCGAATTTTACACCGAGTGACTTCGCCAGGGTCACCATGGCGTCTATCACTTCATACATGCCTCCCATTGGATACCACGTTCCGAGGGCCATATCCGCATAATTCATGAGGCTGTAAAGCGCGGGAGTTTTTTCGGGCCTCGCGCCAAGAAAAAGAACGGGGAACTCCAGGAGTTGAATTAGTTTTTTCTCTTTAAAAAACTTCCTGATGTAGGAAGAGATGGATTTAAAAACGTGCAGTTTGTATACGCCTTTGACGAGGTCAACATCCAGAAATTCTGAAAGACTCAGGCCGGGCTTATATACAAGGTCGTTGATACCGATATCATATTTGAATTTACCTTCATCGAGGAATTTTCGCAGGGCGGCGCCGCTACCGGCTTCAAGCCTTTCGAAAAGGGCGCACAGATGGTCTACCCCGGCCGGGATATCCAGCCGATCTTTGTCTGTATATACAATCCGATAGGAGGGATCCAACCGGCGCAACTGGTAATAGTCGGAGGGCCGTTTGTTAAACTTACTGAAGAATTCTTCGAAGACGTCGGGCATCCAATACCAGCTTGGACCCATATCAAATGAAAACCCCTGAGCTTCAAACTTCCGGGCACGCCCCCCGGGGCTGTCATTTTTTTCAACAACGGTAACATCGAATCCTGCCTGTGCAAGGAAACATGCTGCTGACAACCCGGAAAATCCCGAACCAATTACCGCTATACGACTCATCGTCAAGATCTGATTCGGAATGTAGTCAATAGCCGTGTAAGTTCTTCTGAATTTCCTTTCTGGCGTGGAATATCCGGTTCTTTACCGTGCCGATGGGAATGTTCAGGTGTTCGGCTATTTCATGGTATTTATATCCCGATGTGTGCATCTTGAATGGCGTAAGCAATTCGTCCTTCAGGTTATTGACATTTTTCCAGATCTCCTTGAACTCCATACTCTCCTGCGGACGGTTGAACGTATGCTCCTCTTCCACATTTAAAAAGTAGAGGTCTTTCGTTGTATCATTCGACGTCCTGGTGCGCTGGTTTTTCCGGTAATTGTTAATAAAGGTGTTCCGCATAATTGTAAACAACCATCCTTTGAGATTCGTGTCTTCACGGAATTTATCACGATATGTAAGCGCCTTCAATATAGTGTCCTGAACCAGGTCCAGCGACTCATCACGATCGTGCGTGAATCTTCTCGTAAACGTCCGGAGCGTATTACGCATCCCTGCAATTTCATGGGTGAATTCGACGGCGTTCATATTCGTTATGTTTATATAAAACTTGTAATTATTAGACAAAACTAAGCTATTAACTTTAAAAATACCTATAATGTTTAATAATTAATAATAATAATTAAACAAAAGTGACAACAACCCCTAATAAGACCAGGGGATGACGTCAGGGGTGGTTATGGATGTCCCGCGGTTCTTCCGGGTCCATGGAGACAAAGGGTCGGTGGAGGTGTTGTGCGCTGGCAGTTAACAGTATGGGGCCGCAAAAGTGATGAGCTGACGTGCCCCGCCGGGGGATATATAAAGAGAAGCTGGTCCCTGTCAGAGCAGCCCCTTTAATTCCAGGGCTGTTGAGAAGGTCTGGATATTTCCAACTTTAAGACCTCTGTATCGCTGGACCTGGAAGCCGGAGATCAGGATTGAGAGGGAGGGAAAGTCATTACTTAATCTCTTGAAGTAATCCTCGATGGGTTCGTTCAGGTTGGAGGTGATCGAAGTGACCAGCAATTGCGGATCGTGTTTTTTGACAACTGAGATCAGGTCGTTGTGCGGAACCGTTTGTCCGAGGTAGTAGGTCCGGTAGCCTGCTTTCCTGGCAAGGAAATTATAAAAAAGAAGCCCAAGTTCATGCAATTCGCCTTCGGGCAGAAAAAGCAGTATTTTTTTCGCGGTCTTCGGGGGAATCGCCAATCCGTCTATTGCCACGATGATCTTCTGCCGGATGAGGTTAGAGATAAAATGTTCGTGAGCAGGGGTGATATTCTGGGTTTGCCAGAGGATACCGATCTTTTCCAGAAACGGATAGACCATTTCCGTTATCGTTTTTTCGAACCCATACCGAAGGATCAGGTTGCTGAGGATCTTTTCAAACGCTTCCTCTTCCATATCGATCATGGCAACCACCAGTTGATCGATATGAACAATGGCATCATTTTTAATCTCGCTGATCTGAAGGACCTTTTGATTTACATCGTCGACGGACATGTCGGCGATCTTTGAAATTTTGATGCCGTAGTTATTCAGCAGGGATACATTGATGATTTTCTTAAGGTCGTCGTCGGAATAAAAACGAATATTTGTGGAGGTCCTGGAAGGTGAAATGATTTTATGTCTCTTTTCCCAGATCCTGATCGTGTGCGCCTTGATACCTGAAAGCTGCTCGAGTTCCTTGATTGAATATTTACCCATCTTTCAGCGTTTAACCGACATTAACAACGGTATGGCAAAAATGTTTTTTGGGAAGCCTGGAAATCATACTTTTAACCGAAATGGTCATCAACGATTTAAAATTAGGAAAAGAATGGTTCTCTTCAAGAGGCTGGACACCTTTTGACTTTCAGCTGGAAACGTGGCAGGCATACCTGAGTGGACAACATGGTCTTGTCAACGCTCCAACCGGAAGCGGGAAAACGTATTCGTTGATCGTTCCTGTTTTACTCGAATTCATACGGAACAATCCCGGGTTTAAGAATCAAAAGAACAACGGGTTACAGGTAATCTGGATCACACCTATTCGGGCGCTTTCGAAGGAGATCGAACTGTCCGCCCGGCGTGCCATTGAAGGCCTGGGTGTACCATGGAATATAGGTGTCCGGTCCGGTGACACATCGCTGAAGGAGCGTGCCAAACAAAAAGAAAAGCCCCCGGAACTGCTGATCACAACACCGGAAAGCCTCCATCTCCTGCTGGCCCAAAAGAATTACAGTGAGTTTTTCAAAAACCTGAAAGCTATTGTGGCGGATGAGTGGCATGAACTCATGGGTTCGAAAAGAGGTGTCCAGGTCGAACTCGCGCTTTCACGGCTAAAGACCGTGTCCCCCGACCTGAAAATATGGGGCATATCGGCCACGATCGGAAACATGGATGAAGCACTCGAGGCGTTGTTGGGGAACTACTATAAGAAAGGGAATTATAAAGTGATCAGGTCCGACATCGAAAAAAAGATCGAAGTACTTTCCGTCTTACCGGATTCACTGGAGCGTATGCCCTGGGCCGGCCACCTGGGAATACAGTTGCTGGAGAAAGTGATCGCTATCGTCAAGTCCAGCTCGACCACGCTGATCTTTACCAATACACGATCCTTTGCCGAGATATGGTACCAGCGGATGCTTGATAAAGCCCCGGAACTATCGGGGCTGATCGCCATGCATCACGGTTCAATATCCCAGGAGTTGAGGAGTTGGGTTGAAGATCAGTTGCATGAGGGGAAATTAAAGGCGGTTGTTTGTACATCCAGTCTTGACCTCGGTGTCGATTTCCGCCCCGTTGAAACAGTCATACAGGTCGGCAGCCCGAAGGGTGTTGCGCGTTTTTTACAACGGGCCGGGAGGAGTGGACACCAGCCTGGAGCAATCAGCAGAATTTATTTCGTACCTACTCATTCGCTCGAACTGATGGAGGCTGCAGCAATACGTGAGGCCATCAAACGGAAAGTCGTCGAAGACCGGTTCCCCTACATACGCTCGTTCGATGTCCTGATCCAGTACCTGATTACACTTGCCGTATCGGACGGGTTCGATCAGGAGCAGATCTTCCGGGAGATCAAAACGACCTTCGGCTATTCCAGTGTGTCCGAAGATGAGTGGTACTGGCTGCTTAACTTTATTACTACCGGCGGGGATTCACTTCAGGCGTATAACGAGTATCGCAAAGTGATCATCGAGAGCGGCGTATACAAAGTTGACAACCGTGCGATAGCGATGCGTCACCGGTTATCAGTAGGTACGATCGTCGGTGACAGTACGATGTTTGTTAAGTTCATTTCGGGTAAATACCTGGGAACAATTGAAGAATATTTTATTTCCAGGTTAAGTCCCGGTGATGTATTCTGGTTTGCCGGACGAAATCTCGAACTCGTTCGTATCAAGGAGATGGAGGCCCAGGTCCGGAAGTCGAATAAAAAGTCCGGTGCAGTCCCTTCGTGGCAGGGTGGCAGGATGCCGCTTTCGTCGCAAATGAGTGAAATGATCCGCGTAAAACTGGATGAAGTGGTTCGGGGTATCGAAACGGATGAGGAACTGGTGTTTCTGAAACCGCTATTCGACTTGCAACGCGACCGTTCCCTGCTTCCCGGTAAAGGCGAGTTTCTTATCGAATATTTCCAAAGCACGGAAGGATATCACGTTCTCATGTACCCTTTCGAAGGCCGGTTTGTCCACGAAGGAATCGCCGCATTGATGGCATACAGGATCGCTCAGATACAACCGCTTACGTTCTCCATTGCCATGAACGACTACGGGTTTGAACTGTTATCCGATCAGCCGATTCCCATTGAGGAAGCTATTGAAACAAACGTTTTGGGTGTCGATAATTTGTTCAACGATATTCAGGCCAGTATCAACTCGACGGAAATGGCACGACGGAAATTCAGGGACATCGCCGCCATTTCGGGCTTAGTGTTCAAAGGTTATCCGGGAAAACCGGTGAAGGACAGGCACCTTCAGTCGTCATCACAGCTTTTCTTCAATGTCTTCCATGATTACGAAGCGCACAACCTTCTGCTTCGGCAGGCGTACGAGGAAGTGATGGACTTCCAACTGGAAGAGGCACGTCTTCGCCGGGCTCTTGAGCGGATAGCCACCCAGAAGATCATCATCACAAGCCCGGACAAACCCACTCCCTTTGCTTTTCCAATTATGGTCGACCGTCTTCGCGAAAAACTTACATCGGAAAAGCTTGAGGACAGGATAAAACGAATGGCGATCCAATATGCCGATTAAATACTTACCTCAATAACGTAACAACGCCGCGGTATTTTACCCGGTTATAGTTCAGGTCGATCGTGTAGTAGTATGTGTCCGGAGGAAGGAGTACACCGTTGTACGTACCATCCCACGGATCTTCGAACCCCGTGCTCTCAAAAACCATCGCTCCGTGTTTGTTGAACACCCTGATCCGCGCGTGGTCATACGGAACGGATCCATCCGGCGTATTGGGGGAACGGATAACCCAGGTCGCATTGACGGCATCATCGTCGTTCGGTGTAAATGCTGTCGGAATAAAGAGGTCCCTGAACGTATAGATCAATTCGATCGATCGTGATTTGGGTTCACCGGTGTTTTCGCCGTCGGTAAGGCTGACATAAACTTCACTGGTACCCGTCTGTACTTCCTCAAGGTTTACGTAATTGAACTTTATCGACCGGATAGCAGCCTGGTAGTTCTGCACGGAGGAAACGCCGCTAAGTACAAGGATTCCCGCCGCCTCATTAAAGACACCCTGGATCTCAAGTGTATCGTTAAAAATCAGGAATTCTTTTTCGGGTTGATAGCTCAAAAAGCGAATGCCGATTTCCGCACCGGTAATCTGGTTGTCATCTACATCCGTAACCGTGGACGCGGGAGCTAATTTTACAGGTATTTCGCTACCCAGCTCGTAGAGAAGAGGCGTGGTATCGACAAAATTAAACTCCGGCGGATCGTTTACAGGACTAACAACGAATGAGATGGACGCTTCATTTTGGCTGTAACTGTATCCGTCGTTTGCTTTCCAACCAACGGTGTCGGGACCATGGTAATTGCCGGCGGGTACATATGAAACGGACGGGATAGACGAAACCGCAATTTTGTCTTCCGTGGTAAGGGCTGAATTGTTTAAAACCAGCATACCATGCCGGGGAAGTGCTGAAAACCGTACGGCAGATAAAGGCTGGCCATCGGGATCGGTGTATGCGCCTTCAAAATTTCCCGGCGCAAACGGAAGAGCAGTGTCTTCAGGCGTCTGAAGCGCGAATGGTCCGGCCGAAGGTATCCTGTTGACAAGTAATGTGTATTGTTGCTGATCGAGAACAACAGTGCCATCCTTTAATTGTAGTGTAACGGGGTTGCTAATGGACGCGTTTGACGGAGGTGTACCGCTTATCCGTGCCGAATTTTTTCCCGTTGATGTCAATGTAAGCCAGGCTGGCTTTTGAACCGCGGAAATAGCGAGAGTTTCCGTCACGTCACTGACCGTTACTATGTATTCGTACATAACAGCCGGTATGGCAACGGTTACCGGAACGGAAGTAAACCGGACTTCAACCACTTCGATCTGAAATGTGTTTGTGAATTTGTTACTGCCCCCTTGGCCGGTGTCGGTTAGTTCAACCGTTATCGATACGGTCCCGAATTGACCCGGCTGAGGTTTGAACGTCAGTGTTGCATTGGTTGCCGAACCGTTATAAACGATTACGGGATGTGGAACAAGAGCCGGATTGGATGAGCTTGCCGTCAGCGTTAGGGCTTCGTTTTCAGACGGACCTGCTGAGATACCGGTGATGGTGATGGATTTAACAGCCGAATTTTCCAGTACACGCTGATGTTGTATTGGTGTAAATGACGGGGTGTCATTCACAGGACTCACGGTGACCGTAATAGTGGTTTCGCCTGAAGAAAGGCCTTCATTGTCCTTCACTGTGTATCGTGCAGTAGCCGTACCGTAAAAATTCGGCGGCGGCTGATAGGTCACGGTACCGGCTGCAGTTGCCGAGAATGTTCCGTTAGTCTGTGAGTTGAGTGTAATGGACGCCGGGTTAACGGACCCGTCCGGGTCTGAATCGTTTGAAATGACATTTATGGAAATGGCGGATGCATCTTCGTTCATAGTCGCTGCGTCAGGTAGGGCCACAGGTGGATCGTTAACGGCGTTTACGGTTACCGAGATTGTCGCCGTATTCGACGTAAGGCCTGCATTGTCCTTGACGGTATAGTTTGCCGTGGCCGTTCCGTTGAAACCTGGCGTGGGCGTAAATGTTACTTCGCCCGAACTGGCTGTGAACGTACCACCTGCCGCGTTGGTTAAATTCACGGTTGATCCGTTGATGGATCCGTCTGGGTCTGTGTCGTTCGCGATGACGTTAAACGTGACAACCACTCCCTCGTCGGTCACAACATTATCGTTGGTGGCCAGAGGTGGATCGTTGACCGGGTTCACCGTGACCGTAATAGTTGCCTCGTTCGATTTCAAACCGCCTTCGTCACTAACCGTGTATCTGGCCGTGGCGGTGCCGTTGAAATTAGCCGGAGGTGCATATGTTACTACACCGGCCCCATTCACAGTAAAATTCCCGTTGGTGATTCCGCTGAGCAAAACCGAAGTAGCATCGATCTGGCTATCGGGATCCAGGTCATTGGAAAGGATGCTGATGACGACCGGTGTTTCATCTTCGTTCATGGTTGCCTGATCGTTTGTCGCCACGGGCGGATCATTAACGGCATCGATGGATACCGTAATGGTGGCCGCGTTCGAAACCAGGCCACCATTGTCGGTTACCGTATAGGTAGCCGTTGCAGATCCGTTAAAGCCCGGAACCGGCGTGAATGTAACTTCACCGGATGTATTGGCGACAAACGTTCCGCCGCTTGCTGCGCCGATGCTAACGGACGAAGCGACAAGAGAACCATCCGGATCGGAGTCGTTTTCCAGCACGGCAATTATTACCGGGCTTCCTTCCGTTGTAAAGGCCGCATCGCTTATGGCTATGGGTGGATCATTAACCGGGTCTACGGTAACGGTGATTGCGCTGGAATTGGAAGTTGCGCCCGCGGCATCCCGGACAGTATAGGTTGCTGTGGCGGAGCCATTAAACCCTGGCGCCGGAGTGAAGGTTACCTCGCCGGTATTATTGACAGTAAATGTGCCTCCTGTCGCATTGGAAGTGATAACCGACAACGGATCGATCGTGTCATCAACATCGGTGTCGTTATCCAGAATGTCGAAAGAAACCGGGGTGTCTTCCGCTGTTGTAGCGTCGTCGGCATTCGCTACGGGCGGATCGTTCAGGGGATTTATTGTGACCGTAATGTCCGCCGTACCTGTCTGCATTCCCAGGAGTCCGTAGCGCATGGAGTAACTGTGGTCAGCTACGCCAAAGAAATTCAGCGCAGGTGTGAACGTAACAAGGCCTGAGTTGTCTACAGCGTAATTGCCCTCCGTAGTCGTAGCCGTTGTTTGTCTTCCCGGTAAGGATGTATTCAAGTCGACGGAATTTTCCTGGGGTAGGAGTACGTTGTCGTTGTTCGTTATGGTAAACGAAACAGGTGTATCCTCGTCTGTTTCTGCGGTATCATCCGTCATTTGGGCTTGTAATGCAGACGGCAGGAACAAACCAAAGCTTAAAAGCAGACATATGATCTTTGACATGACAATAAAGGGTTTACTGGTTAACCATGTATTCGCTTATTATGGGAAGAAAAACCAGGAACTCCGCACCCTCGTTGATTTTACCGGTAGCGGTTATGTATCCGCCATGGTTTTCAACGATCTTTCTGGCAATAGCCAGCCCGATACCCGTGCCCTCGTAATTTCTGCCGTGCAACCGTTGAAATATTCCGAATATCTTCTCGCGGTATTCATCCTCGAAACCTATTCCATTGTCCTGAATGGAAATGCACACAAAATGTTCGGCGTTCATTTGCAGACTCCGCGCTGTATCTTCCGGTATCTCTTTCTGGCCGATCGTAATTTGTGGTGACTCGATTTCTTTGTCCCGGAACTTCAGCGCGTTGCTGATCAGATTCTGAAACAACTGACGCATTTGCCCGGGCACGGCATTTATGACCGGTAGCTTACCGATACTGATCCTGGCATTTTTTTCCGTAATCGATATTTCCAGATCATCGACGATGCTGTTTACAACATCAACCAGGTTGATTTTTTCTTTTACCAATGCACTGTTGGAAAGTTTTGACAGGGATAGCACATCTTCTATGAGTTTTTGCATTCGCTCGGACGAAGAGATGATCTTCAGAAAGTAGTTGCGCTCGTTGCCGGATAGTTTTGATTGTATTTTGTCGAGCAGGATGTTTCCGAAGGCCTGTATCTTTCGCAAAGGTTCCTTTAAATCGTGCGATGCGATGGAGGCGAACTGCAATAGATCGAAATTTGATCGTTCCAGCTGGATATTCGACACCTTAAGCTGATTCGATGTAGCCTTGAGATCTTCGAAATTTTTTGCGATCAGATCGTCAGACTTTCTTTTTTCCGTGATATCGGTATGGGTTGTAACTACTCCATCCAGCATTTTTACCACGCTCACATTGTACCATTTGTCGTCGGTGATATTTAAGAAATCAAAGCTCCTGCTTTGCCCCGTCTCCACAACATCGGCGTATATTTTAAAATAGTGGGATGCTTTGCCAGGGAAGAGTTGCAGCATCTTCTTTCCCTCCATGGTTACATTCTTCAACCCGAACATCGAATGAGCCGCATGATTCAGGGCGAGGTATTCAAAGTCGACAATTTCGTTGGCTTCATTCCGTATCGCGCGTTTTGCCGTAATTCCGTTCGCTGAACTGTTGAAAATACTTTGAATGATGCTATGTAACCGGGTAGCCTCCGATATATCCGTAAAATTGATAACGACACCGTCGATCGTTTTGTCTCTTCTCAGGTAAGGCGATATCCGAAGCAGGAAATATTTTCCGTTAGGTTCTGAAAATTCCTTTTCAAACGGCGCGGTCGACTTCATTACTTTCCGAATACTGTCAACCAGGTCAATGTCATTGAGTTTTGTAGTGATATCTTCAATGGACCGGCCGATATCCGTTTCGATAAGGTTCACCATTTGTTTTACGGCTGGACTGAACTTGCGAATAAGCAGGTCTTTATCCACCAGGATCTGGCCGATATGGGAATTTGTAAAATAGTTGTTCAGGTCATCATTTAGCTCAAGGAGCTCTTTGATTTTTAGTTGATGTTCTCCGCTTACGGTATGGAGTTCTTCGTTCAGCGATTGCAGCTCTTCATTCGTGCTCTGCAACTCTTCGTTCGTGGAGATCATTTCCTCGTTGGTGGACTGGAGTTCTTCGTTGGCGGTTTCCATTTCTTCGATCACGGCCTGAAGATTTTCGCGTGTATTCGTCAGTTCCTGTTCCAGGGCAACGAGCCTGTCGTGGCCGTTTTCTGTGAGAAGATTACCGGTGGACGCGATAGTCTTAGGTTCACTTATCTCCTGGTCTTCGATGACCACGCAAAGGAATGCCTGCTGGAACTCCTGCTGACGCAAGTAAGGTTTAATAATGATGTTGACCTTCTTTGTGCTTGTTTCTTCATGGACGATCACGTTGCGCAGCGACACCTTTTCACTTTGAGCAAGAGCCTTTCGTACTCCGACGCCAATGGCTACAGCAAGGTCTCCGCTTAGAAGTTTGATCAGGTTGAAATTGAAGGTCTCCTCCGGAAACGTCAGGAATTCTTTATACGAACCGATCGCCTGTTTAACGTTAAAATCCTTGTCTATAAATATCGCGGCCATTTTCCGGTCTTCCAGCAGGGTATCCCGGAAGATCTCCGAGAGATGGTTAGCTACATTTTTTGAATTCTGTTTATTGATAGGGGAGTACATCCGTCCGGATTCCAGGGCCATCATAAACGACCCCTGTTCGGTTAATCCCGCCTTGTTGACGCACCGGTAGAGCTTCCATTTTCTGTTTACTTCGTCAGTCGCGTCTTTCAGGATGGAAATGTTTTCACTGGGACCAAGCATGAGGAATGAGTCGATCTTTAATGCGAAGTGAAACTTCCTTAGTATCTTTTGTTGTAAAACGGCGCTCATGTAAATAAACATGTTGCGACAGGTGATCAGGCTCAGGTGGCTGAAGGGAGGGTCTTTCAGGATATCGTGGTTAGCGAATACGATATGCTTCCGTAGTTCCGGTAAAACGCGATATGTATTTCCCACACGTAAAAAATATTTCAGCAATAGGTCTGGAGGAACATCTTTCGATATATTTTCATTGTAGACGCCCCTGGAAGCCGTTTCAAGGGCGTCGCTGTCGATGTCGGTGGCAAATATCTTCAGATGGTTTGTTGCCAGTCCGGCTTTTTCAAAGTATTCGAGAAAAAGCATACCGATCGAGTATGCCTCCTCCCCGCTGCTGCAGGCGACAACCCAGATCTTTATAGATTCTTCGGGTTTGCGGTTCGTGACGATCGCCGGTATCGCCTCCGTTCGGATAGAATCAAACGCTTCACTGTCCCTGAAAAATTTGGTTACATTGATCAGGAATTCTTTCGACAGTATAGTAAGTTCGTCATCACTTTGTTTCAGGAGTTCATGATAATCGGAAATAGTGTCGACACCGACCATCGACATACGGTTGGCAAGTCTTCGGTATAGTGTCGACCGTTTGTAGTTGCTGAAGTCGAAGGCAGTACTCTTTTTCAGGTGTTCGATGATGGATTGAAGCAGCGCTTCGTTTTTTTCGCTATTGGTCATCATCGATCGAACGAGCGGAGCCTGGCGCAGATAACCCACCAGTTCTTCCCCGATCATTTCCGGTGGTACGATCAGATCGGCGAGGCCTGTAGCCACGGCGCTATTTGGCATACCGTCGAAGGCCGCGCTCATCGGTTCCTGGACGATAACAATACCACCGTTGCGTTTGATCGCTTCGATACCCCTGGTACCGTCTGTTCCCGTTCCAGACAGGATAATTCCAACTGCGTCTTTTTTGCGGTCCATAGCCAGTGATTCGAAGAAGACATCAATCGCATCGTTGGGAAGTTTGCTCTTTTGCTTTTCAATTACCTGTAATATTCCGTCTTTGATCGTCATTACTTTTCTGCTGGGAATCGCATAAATGCAATTAAGTTCGATCTTCATTCCGTCTTTTGCTTCCCATACCTGCATCTTGGTATGTCGCGATAATAATTCGGCCATCAGACTTTTATAATCGGGTGACAGGTGCTGGATGATCACAAACGAAAATCCTGTGTTAACGGGCATATAGTCAAAAAGGTCATGAAGGGCTTCCATACCACCTGCCGATGCGCCCACACCAACGATAACATGATTCATATTCTAACATTTATTTATAAGCCGCGTATGCGCGCGGATTTGGCTTTGAAATGCACACTTACTAAAATTATGCCTATATTTATTTCGATGAAGAATGGGATTTTCATACTGCTCGTCGAAGATGATCCTGACGATGTGGAATTGATGCAAGAGGCCCTTGCGGCCAATAAAGTTGGCTATGAAATGGAGACCATCAACCAGGGGGACAGAGTGCTGCCCTATTTAAAAGTGTGTAAAAAATTCCCCGATGTAATCATATTGGACCTGAACATTCCAAAGCTTCACGGGCGGGAGGTGTTAAAAGAATTGAAGGCTTCGACGGAGTTGAAAAATATTCCGGTTGCTATTTTAACAACATCGGCAGCTGCATCGGAGCGCGAAAACTGCCTGACAGCCGGTGCCGATCTTTTTTTGACGAAACCGTCCTCGGTTCACGGCTTTAACGAGATGGTTTCATCCATCCTGAATATCGCTTTAAAGATTCCGAACTAAGTATTCAGCAGAGTTTAAAACAAGGCAGAACCCGTAGTATGGGCTTTGGGATTGTTCAACATGAGGTTACTAAAAGACCGCTCTGAAAAGGAGGAACAGCGTACCGGCCATGATCATGACCACCGGCAGTGTTAAGAACCATGCGATCAGAATATTCCTTACCGTATCCGGCTGAAGATTTTTAACGCCTTTACTGGCCACCATACTTCCGGCTATACCGGAGGACAGCACGTGTGTTGTGCTTACCGGGAGGCCGAAGTATGACGACAACCCGATGGTACTGGCCGCCACCATTTCGGCGCTAGCGCCCTGAGCGTACGTCAGGTGTTCCTTGCCGATCTTTTCACCGACTGTTTTTACGATACGTTTCCATCCGATCATGGTCCCGAAACCCAGCGACAGGGAGATCATCAGCAGGACCCATTTGGGCGAGTAATCCGTGACTTTACGCACCTTTTTCAACTCAGCCTTCAATGTCTCTTTTTCAGCTTCACTTAATTTGACTTCCGGCTTTTTTGATATAGACGTAAGGTTGCGGTCCATTACCATGATATCTTTACGTACGGAGAAGCGTTCGCTCTTCGGGATGGATGTAACACTGTTTAATGTTGCAAACCGTTGCTGAAGCCGCAGGTTCATCGACGTTGCTTCCGTCAGGCTGGCCCGGTCTGGCGCCGAAAGAACCGTTGGATCAATCGAAGAGATGACCCGTTCAATTCTGGCAAAGGATTCCGGTAGTCGCGATGGGGCGAATGATTCATCCAGTGCAAAATATGCGGGGACGATTCCGATGAGAATTAACATCACCAACCCCACACCTTTTTGTCCATCGTTTGAGCCATGAAAGAAGCTCACCAGCGTACAGGTGAGAATGAGAATACCGCGGATCCACATAGGCGGCGGATTGTTCTTTTTGGGCTCCTTGAAAAGGCTGTCGCCATACGAAGTCTTTTTCGTCAACGACCGTATCAGGTACATCAGAATAATGGTCATGGAAAATCCGAATAGCGGTGACACCAGCAACGACAGCCCGATCTCCTTAGCTTTACTCCAGTTTACGGCTTCACCGATGGCTTCCGGCAAAAGTGAATAGGCTAACCCCACCCCGAGGATGGAGCCGATCAACGTGTGCGAGCTGGAACAGGGGATACCCAGGTACCAGGTGAGCAGGTTCCAGAATATGGCGGTTAAAAGAAGTGCCAGTACCATCGCGATACTGTGCGCAATGTTCTGATCTACCAGAGTCTCGACGGGAAGTAAATTGATGATCCCGACAGCTACAGCGATCCCGCCGGCAAAAACACCCAGGAAGTTCCATATACCCGACCAGATCACAGCAGCCCAGGGCTTCAGCGAATTGGTGTAAATAACCGTCGCTACAGCGTTGGCCGTATCATGAAATCCGTTTACAAATTCAAAGGAGCAGGCAGCAAAAAGACAGATGACAAGGAGTGCCGAGTGGGCCAGGTCTAATTCGAACATAGGGAGTTTATTCGGTGTGCAATCTAGCCTGAAATAAGGTGCGCATTGTTAAGCCAGTGTTAACTTTTTTTTGAGAAAGGCTTTCTGATAGGTGTATGTTGTTGATTTACAAATAGTTACTTTTGCACTATGATTTCCTCTGCGATTTAGTAGATTGCCTTTTTATGCGCGTAGAAATTTTTGAAGAGCAGTTGGATTTACTTCCGCAAAAAGCGGTTTTCTGGCCCAGCAGAGGAATACTTTTTATGGCGGATTTGCATCTGGGCAAAATAAATCACTTCCGGAGATCCGGTATTCCTGTGCCAACCCGCGCGAACGACAGGAACCTGGAGAGTATTGTCGATCTGGTTAACTTCTCGCAAGCGGAACGCGTAATTTGCCTTGGCGATCTGTTCCATAGTCATTACAACCCGGAGTGGGAGGTATTCGGCGAACTGGTGAAACATTTTAGCAAAACATCTTTCGAACTTGTGATCGGTAACCACGATATCATGAGTGATCAGCAGTATATACGTAAAGGCATTAAAGTCCACGACAAACTTTGTATCGGGCCATTTATTTTCACCCATCATCCGATGACGGACGTTGATCCGTTCCGTTACAACCTCTCCGGTCATATCCACCCGGGAGTGAGTATGACCGGAAAAGCCCGGCAATCGGTGACGCTACCCTGTTTCTATTTTGGTGCGCAGTCCGGTTTACTTCCGGCTTTTGGCACGTTTACGGGATTGGCCCGGATCTACCCTAAAAAAAGTGACAAGGTCTTTGTTATTATAGAGGATAAAATCGTGGCCATTAATTCAAATGACTAATATGCTTCGCGCTTGCTTGTTATACTTGTTTTGCCTTGTCGTCCGTACGGGTTCGTGCCAGGATACGACGCGCATTTCCCTTCTCTTCGCGGGAGATGTCATGGGGCACGACTCCCAGATCGCATCGGCCTTTAATCCCCTCACCAGAACCTATGACTACGCGCCCTGCTTTGAGTTTATCAGGCCCTACGTCCAGGCCGCAGACCTTGCGATCGCCAATCTTGAAGTGACATTGGCCGGACCACCGTATAAAGGATATCCCCAGTTCAGCTCACCCGATGCCTTAGCCCTGACGTTACAGGATATCGGGTTCGACGCCCTGGTTACGGCAAACAACCATTGCGTTGACAGGGGAAAAAAAGGACTTGAACGCACGATAACGATGCTCGATAGTTTTAAGATCAGTCATACCGGAACATTCATCGATACCGTTAGCCGGCTGAATGAATCACCCTTGCTTCTCGAAAAAGCAGGCTTCCGGATTGCATTGCTTAACTATACATATGGTACGAACGGTATTGCTGTACCAAAAGGTAGTATTGTAAACCTGCTGGATACCATGATCATGAAGCGTGATATCGCCAGGGCCAAAGAACTCGAACCTGACGTGATCATTATCTTCACACACTGGGGAACGGAATACCAAAGCCTTCCATCCGGAAATCAAAAAAAACTGACAGAGTTCTGTTTCGCCCAGGGCGTTCAGTTGGTCATCGGTGCCCATCCCCATGTTATCCAGCCCATGGAATGGAGAAAGGAGTCGAATCAGTTTGTTGCCTATTCCCTCGGTAATTTTGTCTCGGGACAACGTAAACGGTATACCGATGGAGGAGCTATGGCCTACCTGGAGCTTGAAAAGATACGCTATTCGCCCGACAGTGCGGTAACATCGATCGACAGTGCAGGATATTTTCTTCAGTGGGTCTACCGCACAGCCGATGCGCAAAAGGACTACTATATGATACCCGTGCAGAAAGCAGAGACCGACAGTGTGAGTTTTATCAAAGACGTCGTCTCCAAAGCTGCGCTGAAAACATTTGCAGACGACTCGCGCGCACTGTACAACAAGTATAACAAGGGCGTTGTGGAAAGAAAGACCTTGCCCGGAACGTATGTACTTAAACCGGAAGAAGATTTATAAAGCGTACCCTTACCTTCTCCGTTTCTTCGGCCCGCCACCTTGCCCGGAGTTGAAAATCAGGCCGATCGAAAACTCCAGTCCGGTAAGATCAATTTTTGCATCCGTATAATCCACCGGCCTTGTTTCGAGGTTATCATTGCCACCAGTGTAAGTCCCTTTGAGGGGAAACGCGGATTCACCCATCAAGTAGTTCGTCTCGATCGAGACGCCGACCTGCTGAGTAACATAGACGGTTAACTCGGCGCCGCCGTGATATCCCCATCCTGGTTTGTTTTCGTATGTGAGATCACTATTGGCAACTTTCCAGCCTTCGTATTTTCTGATCGCTCTATCGAAGTTGCCGTAGTTGATCTTTTGTCCAAATCCGTAAAAACCGAAAACACCACCTTTGATGTCGAATTCGATGTTGGAACCCTTGAACTGGATAACGAGCTCCGCAGGAACCAGTATGGTAAAGTTCGGACCGACCAGGGGATCTTTTGTGTCAAAGGGAAGGTCCTTTACATTCAACCCCGACATCCTGTAGAGGGAGGCCCCCGTTTCAAGAGCCAGGAAACGGTTAATATCAAAGCCCAGCCCCCGGATTGAAAACGGGCTTATCGGTGTTGAAAAGTAACCGTTTTTTGGAATGAAATAGGAGAATGACAACCCGAATTCCTGTGCGCTGGCCGCAGACGTTGCCAGTGTAATAAGTAACAGGAGCTTAATATATTTCATGCTTGGATTTTAGTGACGTCGGACGTTAACCTTACAACAGACCTTCAGATAATCTCAAAGCTACGCACGGTATCCGTGTATTTTCAGGAAATAACGCCGACACTTTGCAAATAGCCTTTAAGTTCAGTTAAAAAACTTTCAATGTCGCGATGATCGATAGCTCCCAGAACGGAAAGGCGGAACGTAGCTTCCCTGGCACCTTTTCCAGGATAGATCGTATATCCACGGCTGAAGAGGTAATCGTGCATGGCATCAAAATTATAGCGCGGATGGGAGGGTTCCAGGATCGCCAGCAGGATCTGCGATTGTTGTTCGCGTGGAAGTAGCATGGAGAAGCCCAGTTTTTCCAAACCGGAGAACAATGTCTCCCAACTGATGCGGTAGCGGTTCCATCGGTTTAACTCTCCCTCGGCAAAGTATTCGTCAATGGCCTGGCGCAATGCATAGGCCACTTGTACAGGCGGCGTGAATTGCATCTGCCCGGTTTTTTCAAACCCTGTAAACTGGCTGTAAATGTCGAAGTAGAACGATCTCTTTTGATTTTTCAGATCCTCCAACAATGCTTTCTTAAAGATGACGAATACCATTCCGGGCATTCCCTGAATACATTTATTCGAGGAAGAGATCATATATCCCGCCTTCCACTTCCTGATATCAATGGGAATTCCGGCATATGAACTCATACAATCGACGATCACCTCCACGTGATACCGGCGTGACAGATCGCATATTTCCTGCACGGGATTCAGCATGCCTGTAGTCGTCTCGTGATGAACCACGGCGAGGTGACTGACATCAGGGTTATTAACCAGGAGAGACTCGATCGCTTTCAGGTCCGGGAAGTCGCCATAGGTGATCTTGTAGAGGACCACGCCGATCCCGAACGTGGACGCGATATTCGCCATACGCGCGCCATATGCGCCATTGTCAATGACCAGGATTTTTTTTCCCTTAGGCACTGCCGAAGTAATCGCCGCCTCCAGGCCACCAGTACCGCTTGCCGTGAACAATGCTGCTACGTATTCATCTTCTCCGTGAACGACTTTAACGAGGTCCTCCTTGATGGTGTCGAGAAGTTTTCCAAAGTCCTTCTCGCGCGGACAGATATCTTCGACGACGAGTGCATTCTTGACCGTATCCGTCGTAGTGGCGGGTCCGGGATTGAGCAAAATTCTACGGGCAACTTGCTTCATGTTCTTAGTTTGAATGTTAACCTAAAGGAAACGAAAGATTTAAAAGTGTTTGTTTATATCCGTGCATTGCGCCAGACCCAAAAAACCTTCAATACGGAGAATGTACGGACGATCAATACAAGAATTTGCGCCAGGAGGTATCCTTCTATGAGCCAGAAAAGATAATCCGCCTGGGATAAGCCGAGACCATAGTAGACGGTAATAACTCCGGGAACGACCCAGTCCGGACCTTTTTCCTCGCCATCGATAAGGTGACCGTGCATAATCTTACCGACGTAAAGGCTGGCATACAGCGTGAGGATGACAAATACCCTGAAGTCCGTGAATAAGAATGCGCTGACAATACCGACTATCAGCAGGAGTGCCGAAAAGATCCAAAAGCCTTGTTTTACGTCAGGGGTCCGTTTCCAGGTTTGGAGGAAGGTGGCAAACGCACCCACGGCCGAAAGAATAATAAAGATTTCCGCGACGGTAATCGTCCCTCCGACGGTTGAAGTCATGAATACATAGGCTGCATCGATCGAGGAGAAACCGATCAAGGCAGCTGACAACAACACACCCTCCAGTGACCCGATACGCTCGAACGTGAGCCATCCGGTTTTGAATTGTTCATAAAATACAGCCATGTGTGCCATATAAGACACGGCGATAACGCACGAAATGAGCATAGGGTTATGAATATCGAATACGGTGAACATGGTAAAAACAATGATCCCGTTGTTGAATGCGTCAAGATAATGGTCGCAGAATTCTCCCAGCGCCGATCCCGTGCGTGTTCGTTTTGCCTGCATACCATCCAGGTGGTCGCCGACAAGATAAATTAACAAGCATATCGCTATATATATCGGGGTATACTCACCTGTTACCTGCGGATGGAGGGCGAGGTATAAACCCAGATAGACAAAGAGGTTTGAAATCAGGGTGATGATGTTTGCGGGTACCGCCCATGGAACGAGTTGAATTAGAGGAGTTATGATCCATTGTTTAAAAGGTGGTGTCAGCAAGGAATAGTCGTTGCACCGGTATTGATATGGTCTCATAGACCGCAAAAAAAGGGAATTATAATTTAAAAACGGCTGAACGGGCGCTTATTTTACGATAACATGAACAAAATATTATGATAAGATTGTATTTTTGGCCGCCTTTTTAAAGGGATATCTACTATGAAGAAAACGACACAGTTAAAGTCCATGATTCACGGACCGGAAATGGCATTTTTAATGGAAGCGCACAATGGTTTATCCGCGAAGATAGTCGAGGAAGCCGGATTTAAGGGTATTTGGGGAAGCGGCCTTTCCATTTCCGCTGCTCTTGGGGTGCGGGACAACAACGAAGCATCATGGACGCAGGTGCTGGATGTATTGGAATTTATGAGCGATGCGACGACCATTCCCATTCTCCTCGATGGCGATACGGGCTACGGAAATTTTAATAACATGCGCCGGCTCGTAAAAAAACTGGAGCAGCGCGACATTGCCGCAGTGTGTATTGAAGACAAACTTTTCCCGAAAACAAATTCATTTATCGGCGGTGAAAACCAACCCCTCGCGGATGTCGACGAGTTCAGCGGGAAGATCAAAGCGGCAAAGGACACACAACTGGATCCCGACTTTATGGTCGTGGCGCGACTGGAAGCCTTTATCGCCGGATGGGGCCTGGATGAAGCCCTGCGAAGGGCAGATGCTTACCACAAAGCCGGAGCTGATGCGATCCTGTGCCACAGTAAAAAAGCGGACTCATCAGACATTGATGCTTTCATGAAAGAATGGGGAAACCGGTGTCCGGTGATTATTGTGCCGACCAAATATTACTCCGTCCCGACAGACCATTTCAGAAAAACCGGTATCAGTACCATCATTTGGGCTAATCATAACATACGATCGTCGATCAAAGCGATGCAGGAAACATCCGCGCGGATTTACAAAGAAGAAACACTGATCAATGTCGAGAGCAAGGTGGTTTCCGTCAACGAGATCTTCCGCCTCCAGGGCGCCGACGAACTCGAAGCCGCGGAGGATAAGTACCTGCCAACGACAGGCAAGAAAGTGAACGCGGTTGTGCTGGCAGCAAGTCAGGGTTCACTGGGCGAACTCACAAAAGAGACACCAAAAACATTGCTTGAGGTGAACGGCAAATCGTTGCTGGCGACCCAGGTCGACGAGTTCAACCAGTTGGGTATCAAAGACGTGTCGGTAGTCCGTGGATTTAAGAAGGAAAAAGTCAAACTGAGCAACATAAAGACCATCGACAACGACGACTTCGGCACGACCAAGGAACTCTACTCCCTTTACCTGGCAAAGGACCAGATCAAGGACAACACGCTGATCAGTTATGGAGATATCATTTTCAAACGATATGTCCTGCATGAACTGTTAAATGATCAGAACAACATCACCCTGGTTGTGGATGCCGACTGCGATGAAAAAGGTGTTGACAAAGACTTTGTGTTCGCCTCGGAAAAATACAACCGTACGAATTACCTCGGAACATCGGTATTTAAGAAAATGGGATCCAACCTCAGCGGTAACGAGATATCGGGTGAGTTTATCGGTCTCTGGAAAGTAAATAAAGCCGGCGCGGAACAGGTGGTTAAGGCGCTGGACATACTAAGCAAGTCCCCAGATTTCAAAAAGATGACCTGCTCAGACCTGTTTAACGAACTGGCGAAGGATAATACCATTGCCGTCAAGTACATCAGCGGTGCCTGGCTGGATGTTGATACACTCGTCGATTTGCAGAACGCAGGTAAACTTCGTTTATAATAAAATACAATTTCCCTGATGATAAACACGACTACATTTGGAGATGAATTAAAAGCCATGGGCTTTGATTTTTACTCCGGAGTTCCCTGCTCGTTTCTCAAGTCGCTGATTAACTATGCGATCAATGAATGTGATTATGTTATGGCCGCCAATGAAGGCGATGCTGTAGCGATAGCTTCCGGTGCCAGGCTGGGCGGAAAAAAATCCGTTGTGCTCATGCAGAATTCGGGGTTGACGAACGCCACCTCGCCGCTTACGTCACTCAACTATACTTTCAGACTCCCGGTCCTGGGCTTTGTCAGCCTTCGCGGGGAGCCGGGTCTCAAGGACGAGCCGCAGCATGAACTGATGGGGACGATCACGGAAAAAATGCTTGCACTCATGGAAGTGGAATGGGCGTACCTGTCTGCCGATATGGAAGAGGCGGGTAAACAGCTTCGCGAAGCCAACAAGCATATCGAAGCCGGCAAAACCTTTTTCTTCGTGGTAAAGAAAAACACCTTCGGTGATATCAAGTTGAAAGGACAGGACCTGCATCAACGCGTCAATAAAACGCTGTCAAGGTCAGCAGGAAAACCGGAGTTACCGATTCGTACGGAAGCCCTGAAGTGCATTTCCGATCTGGCGGATGGAAATACCGTTCTCCTCGCCACAACCGGTAAGACCGGTCGCGAACTTTTCGAAGTGGAGGACAAGCCGAATAATTTATACATGGTAGGATCGATGGGATGTATCAGCTCCCTCGGTCTGGGACTGGCGTTGGCAAGACCCGATAAGAAAGTAATTGTTATTGACGGCGACGGGTCCGCGCTTATGCGAATGGGCGCCTTTGCCACCAATGCGTATTACCAGCCGCGTAACCTGCTTCATATTTTGCTTGACAACAACGCTCACGACTCCACCGGGGGGCAGGCGACCGTTTCTCATATCGTCGATTTTGCCGGTTTTGCGGCATCCGTGAGTTATCCAACTGCGTTGAAGCTGAATTCACTGGCCGAGCTGCGGGAGTCAGTAAAAAAATGGAGCGATAACGGCGATCTGACGTTTATACACTTTCAGATCTCGCAGGGCTCACCTGCCGAATTGGGCAGGCCGACCGTAAAACCGTACGAAGTAAAAGAGAGGTTATTGAAATTTATTTCTGCATGACCACCCGCGTCTCTACTGCCGTGATCCTGGCTGCAGGCATGGGTACCCGATTGAAGGGCTATACGACCGAAAGGCCAAAGGGCTTTTTGGAAATAGACGGGACGTCGCTGATAGAGCGGTCGATTAACCATCTCATCGACGCGGGTGTTTCCGACATCCTCATCGGCACGGGATATTTTCATGAACACTTCGACTCGCTTCGTTTGAAGTATCCCGGAGTACGTACCTTCAGGAATGACCGGTTCGCCACAACGGGCAGTATGTACACACTTTACGTATTGAGGGATCTGATCAAAGGTCCTTTTCTTCTGCTGGAAAGCGATCTGCTCTACGACCCGATAGCGCTCGAATACCTTCTCTCCGACGGTGAGGAGGATATTATCCTGGCCAGCGGGGCCACACAATCGGGAGACGAAGTATTCATTCAGCACTCTCCGGAAGGGTTTCTGCAAAACATGAGTAAAGACCGGTCGGTACTCAAGCACATCGACGGGGAACTCGTAGGAATTTCAAAGCTTTCAAAAAATACCCTGACCAGCATGGTTTCCTTTTCGGAAACACTTTTTAATGAGGGTAAACTGCTGATCAATTACGAGGACGCCCTCGTTGGTACTTCCATCGATCATAACATCCGGATCAAGGTGATTGACGACCTTGCGTGGTGTGAGATTGACGACGAAAATCACCTGAACCGCGCGCTTACGAAGGTCTATCCGAAAATCCTGGAGCGGGTAAGGCCGGGGATATAAGCGATCAGCGATAAACCGGAACTTTTTTTGGAAATTCCCCATTCAGCTTGACATGAAACAAAGAATCGTTTTATTATTCTCCGGATTTATCGCCTGGACCATTTTTTTCCTTACCGCCCGTGCGTTGTTCCTCCTCTACCACCACGCTTTAACAAGTGAGGTTAGTGTGCCGGATATTCTCCTCATCTTCTTTCACGGGATCCGTATGGATTTTTCAATGGCGGGATATTTTTCGCTGCTCCCGGGTTTGTTACTGGGCCTGCTTTTTTTTGTAAAAGGAAAGTACCTGTGGCCGGTATGGTATACCTATACGCTCATCGTGTTGTTCTTAACCAGCTTCATTGTAGTCCTGGATTTTGAACTCTATAAACACTGGGGCTTCCGGCTCGACGCGACACCTATCATGTACATGGGAAAGGAAGCCGCCGGGTCGGGCGACCTTCTGACATCCGTACTTCTTATACTCTATTGCCTGTTCATTTTTGCCGTTGCCGCTTTCTTGATGCGCCGGTACTTCAGGCCGCGGTTTCTTTCATTGGAACCCGCCACGTGGCCTTCCCTTCCGGTTATCGTTGTTGTGACGGCGTTATTCATTATTCCGATCCGTGGAAGTTTCGGGGTCGCGCCCATGAACACCGGCTTTGTCTACTTTCACAATAAAAATGTTTTTGCGAACCACGCCGCGGTAAATGTCGTCTGGAATTTTTTGTACGCGGTCCAGAAAATGAACAAGCTAAAATATTCCGACAGCTATTTTGACAAGGCGAAAACGGAACAAAATTATAGCCGTCTCTTTCCGGCGCCGGATTCCACCACACGGTTGATAAATATCACCAAACCCAATGTGATCATCATTATGCTGGAGAGTTACTCCTCGGGCTTAATCGGAGCATTGGGTGGCCTGGATAATGTAACGCCGCGATTTAACGAACTGGCCAGGGAAGGGGTTTTATTCGATCATTTTTATTCCAGCGGAGATCGCACCGACAAGGGGATCGTCTCGGTATTGAATGGCTTCCCTGCGCAACCGGTAACTTCTATGGTTAAGGAGCCGAAGAAAACGCAGGGGCTGCCTTATCTTAACAAGGTCTTTAAAACCCGTGGATACCGCACCGAATTTACCTACGGTTACAATATCAACTACGCGAATTTCAATTCTTATCTCATGCATGCTGATTTCGATCACATCACCCATAGCATGGACTTTCCCCAGGAACTGAACACCAGCAAGTGGGGAGTACATGACCAATATGTGTTCGATAAATTCTTTGATGAACTGCAGGTGACCGATACGCCATTTTTTAAGATCATGATGACGCAAAGCAGCCATGAGCCTTTTGACGTGCCTATGGAAACCGTTATTGAAGGCAAAGATAATATGCACCGCTTTTTGAATTCTGCTTATTACACGGACAAGTGTTTTGGGGATTTTATAGATAAGGCAAAGCAGACTGCGTGGTGGGATAATACACTCATTGTCGTTACCGCGGATCATGGTCATATCTATCCGAACAATCCCGGGGTATCCAACCCCGATAAATTCAAAATCCCCATGCTGTGGCTGGGTGGTGCGTTGACAAAACGCGATACGACTATTCATACCGTTGCGGGTCACCCCGATATTGCCAATACGATCCTGGGGCAGGTCGGGATGTACGACAGGAATTTTATGTTCAGCCACAACATACTCAGCTCCTCTTACGATCCCTTCGCGGTATTTGTCTTCAACAACGGGTTCGGCCTTGTCAGGCCGGACAGGCTTTTTGTTTTTGACAACGTATCACAGCGGATTATTCAGGAGAAAGGCAAACCTGCCGGACAGGACCTTGAAGAAGGGAAGGCCTATATTCAAAAACTTTACTGGGATTATAACTCGCGCTGAGTCGGACTTCCCCGCCATCGGCTGAATACCCATAGCCCGGTGTAGAACAATAAAAAGAACAGCGGCACGGACATTATTATCCAGATACCGATTCCTGTCCCGAGCGCAAGCCCTGCCTCCCGGATCAGTGCCCACCAGTCGTTTTTGAACATCATCTTCAGTTCGCCGGCTGAATAGGGAAAAGGTTGAAGCTGAAATACAAACGTCCCCAGTTTTATAAACGGCAGGATCAGGATCAGCTGCAGCGGCGCAACGATGTAGTTTACCAGCTGAATGAGGGGAATGTTCAACCGGAAAACCAACGCAGCGGCCAGGCACAATAAAGTGGTTGTGCCAAAAAGCGGAAAGATACCCAACACTACTCCGAGCGCACACGTGATTGCGAGTTTGCGGGGTGTTGTACCCTGGCTCAGCGCCTGCACGATTACGTTGGTAAAATGCCTTCTGCTAAATTTCATCCGGCAAAGGTGATGGAAGCATTCGTTTGAAATGTGATTCTGAAATCAAATTGACTGATCGCTTTTATTTATGACATGATTCTTCGGCCCGAAGCCCGGACAAAATTACCCTAAAGATAGGTCGGCTGTTAACAACATCGGTAGATTCCTTTTAACTTGAGGAATCAAAACCTGATCGTATGCGGCATATTCACATCCTGACTTTGTTCATTCTCATTGTTTTTTCATGCGACAATAAACCGGCGCCGGCCGATTTGGTGATCCGGGGTGGAAAGATATACACCGTAACGGAGAAAAACCCGGTCGTTCAGGCGATCGCGGTTCGTGGCGACAGAATTGTTTTTACCGGAACAGAACAGGACGCGGAAAAATACATCGGCGGCAAAACATCCGTGATGGATCTCGGAGGAAACATCCTCACGCCTGGTTTTATAGAAGGACACGGACACATTATGGGGATCGGTTACAATGAACTCAATCTTGACCTGATGAACGTCAAGAGTTACGAAGAGATGATTGAACGGGTGCGACAGGCAGTAAGCAAGGTTCAGCCCGGTCAGTGGATTGTCGGACGTGGCTGGCACCAGGATAAATGGGATATAAAACCACCGAAAATGGTAAAGGGATTTCCCGTACATGACAAGCTGAGCGAAGTGTCACCGGATAACCCGGTTTTCCTTCGTCATGCAAGTGGTCACGCCGGTTTCGCCAATAGGAAGGCGATGGAGTTGGCCGGAGTAAACCAGCTTTCAATCGAAAAGATACAACGGGAGCAAAGTGAAGGGGGAGAGATCATTCGCGACGACCTGGGTAATCCGACCGGGCTGTTCAACGAAAGGGCAATGGCGCTGATCGACGTACATATTCCGGACGACACAAAGGAAACAGACCGCCAGGCCCTGGAGATGGCGTTGCAGGCGTGCCTGCGGAACGGCGTGACCAGCTTTCACGACGCAGGCGCATCGGGATCGCATATCGAACTTTTTCATGATTTTAAGAAGGAAGGGAAGCTCGCGGTACGACTGTACGTGATGATAACCGGCGGGGATCGCGACCTTGTTTATGAATGGTTCAATAAGGGGCCGGAGATCGATTCAACAGGGCTGCTGACCATCCGGTCGGTAAAACTGAATTGTGACGGTGCGCTTGGATCGCGCGGGGCCTGGTTATTGGAGCCCTACAGCGATCGTCCCGATTTTTCGGGTATGGCTACCCTGTCGATGGATACAGTTTTAAAGACGGCGCAGGAGGCGCTCCGGCACGGCTTCCAGGTTTGTTCTCATGCGATCGGGGACCGGGCAAACCGCGAGGTACTGGACCGTTACGAATCGGCGTTTCGCGACAATCCCGATCTCGCGAAAGACCACCGGTTCAGGATCGAGCACGCCCAGCATCTTCATCCGGACGATATCCCGCGCTTTGCCAAGCTGGGTGTCATTCCGGCGTTCCAGGCGATACATATGTCTTCCGACAGGCCCTGGGCAATTGAGCGCCTGGGCGAAAAGAGGATAAAGGAAGGCGCATATATGTGGCAGTCCGTTTTAAAGACCGGAGCGAGGATCGTCAATGGTACCGATGCCCCCGTCGAACCCGTTAACCCGATCCCGTCGTTTTATGCATCCGTCACACGGAAGACGTTGAAGGGCGAACCAGCCGGTGGATATGAGCCGGAGGAAAAGATGACCCGGGAGCAGGCGTTGAAATCCTACACGCTGGATGCGGCGTATGGAGCATTTGAAGAAAAGATCAAAGGGTCGCTGGAGCCGGGTAAGCTGGCTGACTTCACCATTTTTTCGAAAGACATCATGGCAGTTCCCGAAGCGGAAATACTGGAGACTGAAGTGATCAGGGTGTTTGTCGGCGGTAAGCTTGCTTACGAGAAGAAATAAAAAAAGGGAAGCAGAACTTCCCTTAACTTAAAATCGGTATAAAATTTAATCCTTTGTTTTCAGGAATTTCATCGCTTTTGTTTTCACCATGTCACGGTCGGCGGTGATGGTCGGATCGCTGTACACGTGCTGGGATATTTCAGCTACAACAACCTTTTTGAATCCCAGTTTTTCGGCGATATGTTCGCAAAATACAATTTCACTTCTGAAAACCTGACCGTCCATTTTCATGAGCTGGATCAGGTGATACAGGTGTTCGAATTTTTCGTCTGCCGTCAGGGTATCGATACTTCCGATAGGCCTCGGGCTCTTGAGCATCTTGTCAATATCCTCCTTGCTGATTCCGTTCGCATTCCCGATGGTATGGATAAGTTTTGATTCCCGGGCGGCTACATTGCTGTCGCTTGCCGCCAGGTTAATAAGAACGTTCAATTCGGCTTTCTTGTCAAAAATCATAATGGCTTGTTGGTTTGAAGTACAAATGTTAAAAAGTGTACATTGAATTTTAGTGTAAAATACGATGTTTTGGTACATCGGCAAAATTATTCGCCGTGAACGACTGCGATGCAACCCTTATATTTGCGGCCTGTCTTTAGGTCAAACTCAGATGATATGAAGAAAATACTTGTGGTATTCCTCTTTGCGGCCGCGGGCCTGGTACAAGCACAGGAATCGCAGACCCGGAGTGTAGGGCCGTTTACCGGCGTAAAAGTCGCGGAAGGAATCGATGTATACCTCACGAAAGGTGATAAAGAGAACGTCCGGGTGGAGGTGACGGGTACAAAAATGGAAAACGTGATCACGGAAGTATCGGGTAGTTATTTAAAGGTCCATATGCGGGACGGAAATTACCGTGGCCGGGTGGACGCCAAAGTGTACGTGACCTATGTGAAGATCGATAAATTATCGGCCAGTTCAGCGGGCAGCATTTTTTCGGAAGGTACTATTGAAGTCAGTTCCATTGAGATCAGCTGTTCCAGCGCCGGAAATATCGAAGTCTCCCTGAATGCCGGTTCCGTGGACGTGAGCGCTTCGAGTGCCGGTGAGATCGAACTGAAGGGTAAAGCGCGGTCGCTGACGGCAGGAGCCAGCAGCGCGGGTGAGATCGACGCCGATGACCTGGAAGCCCGGAAAGTTGATGCCGAGGTCAGCAGCGCCGGAAGCCTGAAAGTAAACGCAACCGAGGAACTGGACGCTCACGCGAGCAGTGGCGGAAGTATCCGGTACCGGGGCAACCCCGACAAGTCCGTTACCGATTCCAGCAGCGGCGGCTCGGTAAAAAAGTCCAACTGACACGACCACAAAAAAGCCTGATCCGTCATCCACTGAATTTGATGTATTCCTGTTTACCTTTGTGTCACAGGAACAATCCGTGGTATGCCTGCTAACTTTCTCACCGGGGACAAAAATTACTGGATAATCCTTTTAGTCGTAATCCTGCGTTATGCCGTCCTGGCCTTGATTGCCTTCCTCTTTTTTTATGTGATCCGCAGGACACGTGAAAAGTACAGGAAGATACAACAGCGTTTTCCGGCCACGAAAGATTACGTCAGGGAGATCACGTACTCCGTTATAACGGCATTTATTTTTGCTGCGATCGGTTTTATTGTTTTTGCGACCCCCGTTTCAAGCTACACGCAAACGTATTGGAAGATCACTGATCATAGTGTCGGTTACTTCGTCTTCAGCATTGTTATGATGATCCTCGTCCACGATACGTACTTCTATTGGACCCACAGGTGGATGCACAAAAAATCCGTGTATCCCTACGTGCACCGCGTACATCACCTGTCCACCAATCCGTCGCCGTGGGCCGCCATGGCATTTCATCCGATTGAAGCCGTTATTGAAGGCAGTGTGATTATACTCATCGCTTTCCTGTTTCCGGTCCATCCCATGGCTATCGGAATATTTCTTTTATTCATGATGATCTACAATGTTTACGGACATCTTGGCTATGAGCTATACCCCCGTAGTTTTCACGACAGTCTTTTCGGCAAGTGGATCAACACTTCCTTCAGCCATAATCTCCATCACCAGACCTTTCGAGGAAATTACGGCCTGTATTTCCTTTGGTGGGATCGTTGGATGGGGACTCTTCAGGCCCCGGATCATGGTGGATCGGAGAACGTGAAATAGCCCGCCAGCAGCACGGATTAAATCACACAGACCACGCCTGTCGGGCAGATACGTCATCTTGCGTTAACGATCAGCCACGCCTGTATGGGAGTGCTTAGGACCAGCCGGTTAGAAAATTCAAGGAATTCAAAAAATATGGAACTGCGATTCGAAATTGAACCAGTGCAAACGTGTTCTTAACAAAAAAATAAAATTGTGGATTATTTCTTAATGGAGTCTCGAAAATTCCGATAGTTTTGGAAACAAATAGATCAAAATTACAACCACCTATGGCTCAATTAAGATTTGAAGCGCTCAAAAAGCTGAGCGATCGTCCCCGAGTACACGTTGACCTTCCGAGTCCCAATGTTTCCAAATTCTACGGAGAAAATGTTTTTGGCTCAGAACAAATGCGTGGCACCCTGTCACCGGCAATCTTCAAGAAAGTAAGCTCGGCAATTAAAAACCATGAAAAAATTGATGAGGTAACGGCGGATGCAGTTGCTTCTGCAGCAAAATCCTGGGCGATAGCCAAAGGGGCATCCCACTTCACACACTGGTTTCAACCGATGACCGGCGGGACAGCTGAAAAACACGATTCTTTTTTTGACGCCATTTCAGGTATAGAAAAATTCAAAGGAAGCGAACTGGTTCAGCAGGAACCGGATGCATCTTCATTCCCCAGCGGGGGAATCCGCAGCACATTCGAAGCACGCGGTTATACAGCATGGGATCCGACATCGCCGATGTTCTTATACGGGAAGACCCTTTGTATCCCAACCGTTTTCGTTTCCTACACGGGAGAAACGCTGGATGCTAAAGCACCATTGCTGAAAGCTCTGAAAGCAGTTGACCTCGCTGCCACACGGGTTTGTCAGCTTTTTGACAAGGATATCCAGCACGTCGTTGCGTCCCTCGGAGCGGAGCAGGAGTATTTTGTTATCGATAAAGCGTTGTTCGATGCACGCCCCGACCTGGTGATGGCCGGACGGTCAGTGTTTGGCCACGCGCCTGCACGCGGACAGCAACTGGAAGACCACTACTTTGGTTCTATTCCTCCACGGGTTTACGATTTTATGAAGGATTTCGAAATCGAAGCGTGGAAGCTCGGTATTCCGGTTCGTACCCGTCACAACGAGGTGGCACCAAGTCAGTTTGAAGTAGCGCCGTTATTCGAGGAAGTGAACGTGGCCAACGATCACAACCAGCTGATGATGGACGTTATGTCACGCGTTGCCGACAGGCACAACCTCAGGATATTGTTCCATGAAAAACCATTTGCCGGCCTGAACGGATCCGGAAAACATAATAACTGGTCGTTGATCACCGATACAGGTGTTAACCTCTACGCTCCGACAAGCAGCGCACGGGATAACCTCATGTTCCTGACCTTCTTTATTACGACGATCAAGGCCGTTCATAACCATGCGGACCTGCTTCGTGCCAGTATCGCTACACCGGGTAACGACTTCCGTCTCGGCGCCAACGAAGCCCCTCCGGCTATCATGTCTGTTTTCATCGGTTCACAAATGAGCGCAGTACTCGACGAACTGGAGAAAAAAGGTGGTAATGTCAAGATCGAGAAAGGCGACAATATGTACATGAAACTCGGTATCGATCAGATCCCTGAGATCATTCTGGACGCAACGGACCGTAACCGTACTTCTCCATTCGCATTCACAGGTAACAAATTCGAATTCCGCGCAGTTGGCGGAGCGGATAATTGTGGTACGGCCATGACCGCGCTGAACACCATTGTAGCCGATCAATTGGATGAATTCTATGAAGCGGTAACCAAGGAAATTGAAAAAGGTGAAGAAAAACGCCTCGCTATCGTGAGCGTACTTCGTAAATATATTACCGAATCCAAGGACGTACGTTTCGAAGGTGACGGTTACTCCGAAGAATGGGTAAACGAAGCGGCTAAACGGAAACTTGGTAACGTGAAGAACATGGTTCGTGCGTTGGATGCCTACCTGACCAAAAAGTCCATCGCACTTTTCGAAAAGCACGGTGTAATGACTCACAAGGAGAACGAGGCGCGTGTGGAGATCAAGCTGGAAGGATACATCAAACGGGTTCAGATTGAAGCCCGTGTGATAGGTGACCTGGCTATGAATCACATTGTTCCTACGGCGATCGCTTACCAGACAAAGCTTATTGCCAATGCAAATGGTCTGAAAGGCCTTGGCGTTGATAACTCAGCTGTTGTTCAGACTATCAAAGAGATTTCCGGTCACATCGATAGCATAAAATCCAATGTGCGCGCCATGGTCGAAGAGCGTAAACGAATCAACAAGATCACCGATACGCACAAGCGCGCGGTGGCGTATTGCGATGATATCAAGGAGAAATACTTTGATACGATCCGCGATGCTGTAGACAAACTGGAATTACTGGTCGACAACGAAGACTGGCCATTGGTAAAATACCGCGAGCTGTTGTTCTTGCGCTAAAAGAGAAACTCTACTAACTTATACCTAAACCTGTAGAAAAGAAGCGGGTCCTTAACGGGATCCGCTTTTGCTTTTTACAATACCGCCCTTTACATTGTTGTCGGCTAAACCCTGATACTATGCGATTCATAAGTTTTGTTTCTCTTCTGCTGGTGGTCAGCACGAGTGTCATGGCTCAAAAGAAGACCCTTCGGCAAATCCGCGAATTGGTTACCGCGGATGAGACCGGCGCTCATTTGTCCTTCCTGGCGGCTGACGAAATGAGGGGGAGGGATACCGGTTCCAAAGAGCTCGATATAGCGGCTAACTACCTGGAAACGCAGTTTAAAATTACGGGAGTGAAACCTGTCAGGGGCACAACGTCGTTCGTTCAACCCGTCAAGCTCGAAGAGATACTGCCTCCACTTGAAGCCGTGTTCACCGTTGGCGCTGATGTGCTGAAACTAAACGATGATATCTTATTAATGACCGGCGGTTCAGCCGATGGTGACCGGGAAATTGTCTTTATAGGATATGGAACAAAGGAAGACTTTGAGCAATACGATGTCAGTAATAAAATTGTAGTTGCTTATGCGGGGACACCGTCGACAAAAAATGCGGTACAGGCGGTGTTAACAGATTCGCCGGAGAAAAATAAGCTTGCGGCTTCCAGGGGGGCCGCCGGTCTCATTGAAATTATGGCTCTTCCCGGTGTTCCCTGGCAGGCGTTGGTTAATTACCTGTCTGCCTCCCGCTTGGTTACACGAAAGGAGAGGACAAATAACATCCCTCATCTGTTGATGCGGAATGTGGATTCCCCAACGATCAGGCACTTGCTGGAGGCCAGGTCGGGAAAGGGCAAACTCCTGGTGAAATTAACGGATCCCCGTCCTGTTGCCGCGAAAAATGTAGTCGGTGTCATCGAGGGCACGGATGCTGTTTTCAAAAATGAATGGATTGCCATAACAGCCCACTATGATCACGTAGGAGTAAAGAAGAATAACAGCCCCGATTCAATCTTTAACGGCGCACGTGACAATGCGATCGGCACGGTTGCATTGCTTCAGGCGGCGAAATTTTTTCAGCAAAATCCACCTAAAAGGTCCGTCGTCTTTATCGCGGTCACCGCCGAGGAAAAGGGTTTACTGGGAAGCGAATGGTATGCAAACCATCCACTGATCCCTCTTCAGCAAATTGTGTTCAACTACAACTGTGACGGCGCGGGTTACAACGACAAGACTATTGCCACCATAATCGATTTTAACAGAACGACGGCTGATGAACTTCTGAAAAAGGCATGCCGGACATTTGGACTTGAGCTTAAAGGTGATCCGGCGCCTGAACAGAATTTATATGAACGTTCCGATAATATGAACTTTGCCGCGAAGGGTGTGCCGGCGGTGAACATTTCTCCAGGCATCAAAGCATTTGACCCGGAGCTCTTCAAATATTACCATCAGCCGGCGGACGAGGTGGGATCACTGGACATGGAATACCTGGAAAAATTTTTCCGGTCGTTCGTTTACGGTGCTTACCTTTTAGCCAACACAAAGGAACGGCCCGTTTGGAAAAGCGGCGATAAGTTTGAAGCTGCAGGCAAGGCGTTGTACTCCCGGTAGTCTATTCCGAGGATAGGTGTCGCATCGATGTATTTTGTGTTGCCATGCCGAGTATCGCCTGCTGAATAAGTTCAGGATTGCTCCAGGGGACGAAATGATCCATATCGTCCTTATAGACGAAGTGTACTGGGGCATTCACCAGCATTTTCCGTGCGAAGTCAGCGTTTTCGGCCGGCACGAGCGAATCCTTTTTTCCCTGGATGACGATCACGGGACATTTGATATTGGTCCACAGCGGGACCATCTTTTCCAGTTCCGGTTTGAGGTGGTAGATTTCTTCATTCGATGCGCGAAGTGATCTTGGTAGCAGCCAACTCAGGAAAGGTGTTGCCAGCGGAGCCCTGAACCAGGTTTCATTCGGTTCCAGTTCCGGATCGATCGAACCGGCAACCATAACAAGACCATCCACCAGTTCGGGAAAGTCGATCGACATTCGTGCGATAAGCGGCCCGCCTAACGAGTGGCCGACAAGAATCACCGGCTTGTTTCGCTTGAACTTTTCCAAAATCGGCTTAAGCATTTCAGCTTGCTTTTCCAGTGATGCTACTCCATTGCCAAAATTTGAATAACCAAAACCCGGGCGATCGGTTGTGATCAACAGGGCGTCACGGAGCAGGGTTGTATCGGCCAAAAAATGAATGAACGCGCTTAGAGAGCCGGGTGATCCGTGTACGAACAGGATGAGAGGTTTCGTGTCGTCACCTGCCTTGACGTAATGTATCTCCCGTCCGTTAACCTTGTACGAATGCTGTGTGGCGACAATATTTTTGGCGATGAAATACTCGTCGATCTCTTTCGGACTCATTCTGAATGTCATGCAGGAATGAAGGAAAACCGAAAAGATCGCGGTCGGCAGAAAGAAAAACCATTTGATATTCTTTCCAACGCGGAATTTCATGTCTACGGAATATTAAGAAGCTTTTTGTATTGATCGGTGTTGTGTAACAGCTCGGTTGCTTTTTTTATATCGGTATCGTATTTGAACCCGGCCTCGATACTGCCTCTCTCCAGATGATAGTGGGAAACGATCTCTTCCTCCAGGAGCATTTTGATTTCATCCTTGTGAAGCATAAGTTCGTTTTTTTTGCTCTCTGAAATCCGGTTGCTGATCTGGTCCAGTTGACCCTTTAGTTCGCCGTAGTATTTTTCTTTCTTCGCCTCTTCTGTAAACTGCTGCAATTGATATTCCAGGTAGGATTTGTAGGTGTAGTTCTTGTCCTTCATCCAGCTTACAAATTGCTGGTATTCTTCATTGCTCAGCGTAAAGGTCTTCGCATCGACGGTTTCCGGATGGTGGTAGGCGTACTGTGCGGCAAAATCGAACAGCAATCCTTTTTCGAACAATACTTGCGTGAGTACATGTGCCTCCCTGGCTTCGGTTTTGATGTCCGGATCGATCCCGCCGCCGTCGTAAACAATTCTGCCATTTGTTGTTTTAAACGTTTTCTTAAGGGAGTCGGGGATGGAACCCACGCTTCCATCGTCGCGCCGATGCGTATAGTCCAGTACCTGGATACATCGCCCCGTCGGGGTATAGTACTTGGCTGTGGTAACTTTGAGTTGTGAATTGTAGGAGAGGGGACGGCTGACCTGAACCAGGCCTTTTCCATACGATTTTTCGCCGATGACAACACCGCGGTCGTAATCCTGCAATGTGCCCGCCACGATCTCGGATGCCGAAGCGCTCCCGCGGTTGATTAACACTGTGACCGGAATTTCCGTATCGATCGGCGTGTTCAGCGTCTCATAGTTTAAGTTGTTCTCCGGAATTTTTCCCTTGGTGCTGACAACCAGTTTTCCCTTTGGTAAAAACAGGTTGGTGATATTAACCGCTTCGATCAAGAGGCCTCCGGGGTTTCCGCGCAAATCCAGGATAACTCCCTTCGCCCCTTTCTCCTTTAATATTGTAATGGCGTTCTTGACTTCCTTGGCTGCGTCCGGGGTAAAATCGGTCAGCTGAATATAGGCGATGTCTGAATCCACCAGCCCGTAAAAGGGAACGTTGTTCAACTTGATCTTTTCCCGCTTGAATTCAAGCCTGATGGGCTTGTCGACGCCGATACGTTTAACGGTCAGGCTAACAGGCGTACCGACCTGGCCTTTCATTAACTGGCTTGATTCCTCGCGTGACAGCTTAGACAGGTCGATATCGTCGATCCGGACGACCTGGTCGCCGATCTTCAAGCCTCCTTTCTGGGCTCCATAGCCTTCCATGATCATGGTCACGATGGTCCGGTTGCCAATCTCACGGGTGATCGCACCGATACCACCGTACTGTCCCGTGTTCGTTGTTCTGAAATCCTCTACCTCATCCTCCGGGATGTAGTTCGTGTATGGATCCAAGGATACAAGCATCGCGTCGATACCTGTGCGTACCAGTTTATTGGGATTGACTTCGTCTACGTAAAGGGCATTTACTTCTTTAAAAAGCGTGGCGAAAATGTCGAGATTTTTAGCGATTTCGAAGTATCGTTCCGCAGGCCTGCTAAAGGAGAATAAGGCTACAACCGAAACAACTAATATCACTACAATAGTCTTTTTGTTCTTCATGCGCGGGAATCTATCAGTTGAAAACGAAACTTGAATGGAATGGTTTGACGAAAAGCAATTTACCTCAAATAAGGATACCCGGAAGGGTAATTTTCGGGATTATCTTACACTTACCCCTGGCTTTACGATCCGGTCTTTCCTCGTCAAAGTCCCCTCTGCAGGTGTTTAACGCTGTTCGGGCTTCAATAATTGCGGGATTCTGCCAACGAAATTTCCGGAATCCCCGAAAAATTCAACATCCGTAATTATTCGTCAGGTATTCTTCCAGGCGTTCCGGAGGAATCTCAGCCAGTTTCCATACATGACATTTTCCACATCCTGTTCCGAGTACCCCCGCTTCCGCAACATATCGGGAATGCGCTGGAGGTCGGCAATGGTTTCAAGGTCATAGGGGCTCTGCTCTTTTCCAAACGCGCCGTCAAGATCAGATCCGATGCCAATATGCAGCGCGTTTCCCGCAAGCTGGCAAATATGATCCATGTGATCGACCACGACTTCAAGATTACAATTCAGGTCCCTCGCGTTCGATACATGCCTGATCCAGCCGGGGACCATCATCCAGGCGTCCAGAACCCCGCCGATCACGGCACCACGTGAGATCAGTTCCCTGAACTGCTCGTCGCTGAACTGGCGATTATGGTCTACCAGCGCCCGGCAGTTATGGTGACTTGCCCAGACATGCCCGTTGAAGTTCTTCATCGCTTCCCAGAAGCTATCGTCACATAAGTGGGTCGCGTCGAGGATCATGTTGAGCCGTTCGATTTCCTTTAGCAGAGCCTTTCCGTCCGGCCCCAGACCTCCGGTAGCATTTGTTCCCTGCGCGTACCTTCCCGGTCCGTAGTGGGCGGGCCCGATGGCGCGGAGGCCTCGCGCATAGGCTTTTTCAAGATGCTTCAGGGTAACGATCGAATCGGCGCCTTCGAGGCTGAGTATATAGCCGATCGGCTTGGACTCCTTTGGCGAATTGTCGTTCCACAGGGCGATGTGTTTCTCGAGTCCGGAGAGGTTATTGATCTGGATCATTTCCCCTTCTTCCTGCATCTGCTCGTACCAGGCGAGTTGACCCTGCGTTTGCGCCCATGCCTGTTGGGGCGAATTCCATCCCGGAAGGGGATTGTCGGGCGCTACATACCGGGCAATCTGGGTAGCCACAACCAGTCCGATATCCGCCTTTTTCAGTTCCGGAAAGCAGACAACATTGTTTTCGCGGTCGGGCTTATCCGTCATACCTTTTTCCCGTGCTCTTATTTCCTGTATGGGTTTCCTCAAATCCCGGTTCCATTCCAGGGCATTCATACTTAAGTCCAGGTGAGCATCTATGGTAAACATGTCTGTTAGGGATTAATAGTTAGCGTCTTGTGTTGGTGAACTGCAGGTGGTTAAATGGTGATAGTCCGGTTCCGCGATTCGGTTAGCCAGTAACCAGTCACCCGGTGATTCACTACTACCGCGGGGCGGTCGTGCAAAGCAACAGTAGGGCACACGTGGTAGGGTACGCCGTAGAGAACATCGCCGACCGCGTACACGCCCTCTCCGGTTATCTTCAAGGTCATGTGCTCTTCACTTTGGCCTATAGGCTGGAGGCCGGGTGCATTCAGGAACCTGACGCGGTTCACCAGGGGATTTTCCGCGGCTATCGCCTTATGGCCCAGGTCGACACAGATGGTATCCGCTGCGGGCCTGGAGATTACGCGGGTGACCACGAGTGCCGCGAAAACATATTTTTGTTCACCGAGAATCTCTTCGTAGCCTTTATCCCAGTACACAAACGTCCCGGGACTGCACTCGACTTCCCTCCGTTGGGAATGGATAGAATAGGTCGGTGTTCCCCCGGCCACGATGACGAGTTTTAGACCCAGCTGTTTTTCAACATCCTGCTGCAACTGTAGGACATCGAGGAAAGCGCTGTCGCAATTCTTCTTCCGCGATTCGAAGTCCGCATCACGGATGTGTCCATCATAGGCATGCAAACCTTTGACGGCGATATTCTTTAGGGATCCGCATTTTTTTATCAGCACCAGGGCATCGGCGGGCCGGATACCGGTGCGGTTCATCCCGACGTTCAGGTCGATAAAAACATCGATTGAAAGATGGTGTGAAGCAAAGATGCCGGATAATGCCGCAGCGGTCTCGAAGTTGTCGATCAGGCATGAAAACCGGGTGGCGCTAAAGCGGGCCGCCAATTCAACAAGGCGTTGTGCCTTGGGTCCCACCGGTTGATAGGCAAGCAATACATCCGGTGCGCCGGCGAGGGCAAGCATTTCCGCCTCGGAGATGGTCGCACACTTGAATTTATGGATGCCCGCATCCATCATAAAACGACTTACCTCGGGCGACTTGTGGGTTTTGATATGTGGTCTGAGCCTTTCTACGTCATCTATACTCGCGACCAGCAACTGAATGTTACTCTTCACGCGATCGGGATAAATGACCAGTACCGGCGTATCCAGCTCACTTATATTGTCGATCACATACCATTCTTTATCGGGCATCATATCAGGATAGTTCAAAGATTGCTTCGATCTCGACGGGTATGTTATCGGGTAACGAGCCCATTCCTACAGCGCTTCGGACCCCAACTCCCAGATCGTCGCCCCATACCTTGGCGAACAACTCACTGCAGCCATTGATGACATAGGGGTGCCGTTCAAAGTCGGCGGTACAATTCACCATTCCCAGGACCTTAATGACGCGCTTTACTTTGTTCAGGCTGCCCAGGTTTTGCTTCAGAGTCGCCAGGATAGCCAGACCCACCTGGCGGGCGGCTAGCTTTCCCTCATCCATATTCATGTCTTTGCCGATCCGGCCGATGATCAGGCTCTTGTCTTCCTTTACGGTACCGTGACCCGAAACATAAGCGAGGTTTCCAACGATCAGGAAAGGTTTATAAACGCCAATGGGCGTCGGGGCAGGAGGTAGGGTAAGACCAAGCGCGGTGAATCGTTCGTCGGGGGTAAGCATTGACATAGGTTATTTGAATTTTTTAGAAGGCGTAAAATACAGCATGTTTCTCACACTATCGCAAGCAACAGGCGTCAACATGATAGCAAAATCAGGAATTATGCGAAAGGTATTATTTCAGGTATGAGATGGTCATCACGCCTATCAGTCCGGCAATAGCCACAACCGTCTCCATGAGTGACCAGGATCGTATGGTGTCTTTGATACTGAGGTTGAAATATTCTTTAAAAAGCCAGAAGCCGGCATCGTTCACGTGGGAGAACATAAGGCTTCCCGCGCCGACGGACAAGACCATCAGGTTGGGGTCAACGTCCGGTCTCCCCATCAGCGGCATAACGATTCCTGCAGCCGTGAGACCGGCTACTGTTGCCGATCCGACACACACCCGAATCACACAGGCGATCGACCATGCCAGCAGCAGAGGGTGGACATCAAGGCCGTTCAGCAGCGTACCGATCTCGTTACTCACGCCGCTGTCGGTAAGGATTTGTTTTAACGTGCCGGCGCCGCCCATGATGAGCAACAGCATGGCAATATCCTTGACGGCTTCGCCATAAATATCCATCACTCTTTTCATAGACATACCCAGCCGGAGTCCGATCGTGTAGGTTGCTACGGCCAACGAAAGGATCATGACAATGGCTGCATCGCTGAAGAAGACGATCGTTGTTCTTAAAAATCCATCCGCTGTAACCATGTTTGTTAGGACTGTCGTTAGGCCGATGAGAATCACAGGAAGCATGGCGGAAAATATACTGATGCCGAGGCTGGGAAGTTTGTCTTCGGGAATGGGGGCGGCATTGAACGTCTGAAGTGGTGTTGCCTTGATATTTTTTAAGGCTCTGGAAAAAACGGGTCCGGCCAGGATTGCTGTTGGCACTCCGATAAGAACTCCGTAAAAAAGGGTTGTTCCCATGTCTGCATTAAATTGTGCTACAAGTGCAGTAGGCGATGGGTGGGGAGGAAGGAAGCCGTGGGTCACGGAGAGTGAAGCCAGCATGGGTACGCCGATATAAACCACAGGTAACTTGTACTTATAGGCGACGGAAAATATCAACGGTATCACGAGCACGAAGCCTACGTTGTAGAAAAGAGGAATACCAATGATAAAACCGGTGATCATGAGCGCCCATTGAATGTATCGTTCGCCAAAGAGCTTCATCAGTCCGGATGCGATCTGCTGGGCCGCTCCGCTTTCGGCGGCAAGTTTCCCCAGCATAGCACCGCAGGCGACAACGATCACCAGTGAGCCCAGCATATCACCCAGTCCTTTTTGGATCGACGCGGTGATCTTGGAAACCTCGATACCCAGCATCAATCCGGCCAGGATGGATACGACAAGGAAAGCGAGAAAGGCGTTGATCTTAAACTGTGTGATCAGGAGGATGAGGACAGCAATGCAAAACAATATGATAATGATCGACATTCTGGTGGGTAAGGATTAAAGGGTGAACATGTAAGATAATGTTTTGATCCCGTCGTATCAGAATTTATCGGGTATCTGGATGATCCTGACGACTATTTCGTGCGGGTCGCCGTCCTTGTCAAGCAAGCTGAATTTTACCATCGGGTTATCCCGTTTGATGTTGCTTTCAACATGGATGATCTGATTGTCGTGCAGATTTTTTTCCAGCTCTTTCTGAAGCACGTACAACGCGTTGGCGAAATCGACTTCCAAGGGACTTGGGTTATAGGCAGAGGTTTTCATTTTAATCGTTATCCGTATATCGTTAATTAAGTGTATTCATTTTACTGCCGTGTTAACTCGTTGATCCACGAAATCGAATAAAAAAACGACGATCAGGGATAACGCCTAACAGCACTACCATCGGATCAATGCCGAGGCCCAGGTGAACCCGCTTCCGAAGGCTGCCAAACAAATTAAATCATTTTCCCTGATTTTACCTTCTGCCCAGGCTTCGCTCAGCGCGATCGGAATAGAGGCTGCCGTGGTATTGCCATACCGCATGATATTGTTATAAACCTGCTCATCTGACAGGCCGAGTTTCTCCTGGATGTATTGGCTGATTCTCAGATTGGCCTGATGCGGCACAAGCAAACTGATCGCATCCCGGTCCAGATTATTGGCTTTAAGGGCTTCATTGATTACTTCCATAAAACGGACCACCGCGTGCTTGAAAACCTGGTTGCCGTTCATAACAACTTTGAAGGTTGATGTATCCAGGATCTGGTCCGCCTGGCGTTCGCTCCTGGGCCGGCTGCTACCCGGATCTTTTACGTAAAGTTCTTCCGCGAAATTTCCGTCGGAGTGAAGGTGAGTGGAAAGTACTCCCGGTTTGTCAGATGCTTTCAGGATCACGGCTCCCGCGCCGTCGCCGAAAATGACTGCCGTATTCCTTCCCCGCGTACTGACGTCCAGTGCCGTCGATTGTATTTCGGCACCGACGACCAATACCGTTTTATACATCCCCGTCTTAATAAATTGGTCTGCAACCGACAGGGCGTAGATGAATCCCGAACATGCATTCCGGATATCCAGGGCGGCAATTCTTCCGTCAAGTCCGAGTTCCCGCTGCAACAATACGCCGGATCCGGGAAAGAAATAGTCGGGCGTGATCGTGGCGAATACAATAAAGTCGATATCGGTTTCGCCAATGCCGGCACGCTCCAGAGCCATGCGGGAAGCTTTGGCAGCCATATTCGCTACCGTATCCTTGGCCGGATCCATCCACCGTCTTTCATGAATGCCTGTCCGTTCGACGATCCAGGCATCATTGGTATCCATCAAGGTGGAAAGGTATTCATTGGTGATCACTTGTTCCGGGACGTGATGCCCGATGCCGGCAATTTTTGAATGATGCATTCGATTGAAAATTAGTCTGCGAATGTAACGAAGAAGTCGCAAAGTCCGAAAGTGCCGGCAACAAGAACGGGTTCCGTCAGACCCGGAGGTTGGCGTTTACTTTCTCGTTTACATCACCAGGTTGACAATCCGGCCCGGCACAACGATCACCTTCTTGGGTGTTTTTCCTTCCGTCCATTTTGCGACTGCGTCTGAGGCCAGCACGAGTTTTTCGATATCCTCTTTTGGCATGTCCAGGGCAAAGTTCATTTTGGCGCGTACCTTTCCGTTGATGGAGATCGGGTATTCAAAAGAATCCTCTTTTAAATACGCTTCGTCGTAGGCAGGGAATGTGGCGGACAGGATGGAATCCCCGTGTCCTAATTTTTCCCATAATTCCTCAGCAAGGTGGGGTGCAAACGGCGACAAGGCAATGACAAGCGGCTCAATGATACTGCGTTTATTACATTTTATAGAACTGAGTTCGTTGCAGCAGATCATAAATTCACTGACGGATGTATTGAACGAAAAATGCTCGATATCGTATTCGATCTTTTTTATCGTCTTATGCAAGACCTTCAATTCTTCGCGGGTTGGTTCGTCGTCGCTGACGTGGATATTACCCTGGTGATCGTGGATAAGATGCCAGAATTTCCGGAGAAACTTGTAGACGCCGTCTATACCATGGGTGTTCCAGGGCTTTGACAGTTCCAGCGGACCCAGGAACATCTCATACATGCGCAGGGTGTCGGCACCATAGTTTTCGATGATCACATCCGGGTTCACTACATTAAAATAAGACTTGCTCATTTTTTCGATAGACGCACCACAAATGTATTTTCCGTCCTCGAGAATAAATTCTGCTGTACCAAAATCCGGCTTCCAATTTTTAAAAGCCTGTGTATCCAGTTCAAGACCTGTGACAATATTCACATCAACGTGCAGGGGATCCGTATCATACCCGTCTTTCAATCCCGCGGAGACAAACTTGTTTGTGCCCCTGACCCGGTATACGAACCTGGAATCGCCGGTGATCTTTCCCTGGTTGATCAGCTTCCGGAAAGGCTCGTCAAAATTAAGGTAGCCCAGGTCATGAAGGATCTTTACCCACAACCGCGAATACAACAAGTGCGCCACCGCATGTTCGGAACCTCCGACATAAACATCCACCTGCCCCCAGTAATCAAGAGCCTTCTTATCGGCGAAGGCTTTATCATTGTGCGGATCCATATAACGCAAAAAGTACCATGCCGCCCCTGCGTGTGTAGGCATGGTGTTGGTGTCCCGCCGCTCTCCGTCTTGGAAGAATACCCATTCTTTCAGATTTGCCAGCGGACCCTCACCACTGCCGGAAGACCTGAAATTATTCGACTCCGGAAGAACGAGAGGCAACTCTTTTTCGTCCATAGCATAAGGTATATCGCCGCGATAAACGACTGGAAAAGGTTCGCCCCAATAACGTTGCCTGCTCCATCCCGCGTCACGCATTTTATAGTTGACCTGCCGTTTGCCTATTCCTTTTTCTTCCAGCTTTGAAATCACCACGTCAATCGCGTCGTGCATTACTATTCCATTCAGGAAATCGGAATTCTGAAGCGTCGCTTCTTTGGTCGGATTCGCTTCGCTTCCATTGTAATATTCGCCGATGATGTTTGTAACCGGCAGGTTAAAATGTTTGGCGAACTTATGATCCCGTTCGTCGCCGCAGGGTACCCCCATGATCGCACCCGTTCCATAACCCGCCAGCACATATTCACTTATCCATACCGGTACCTTTCTTCCGTTGAACGGGTTGATCGCAAACGCTCCCGTCGCGGCGCCGGTAATTTTTTTCACTTCAGCCATCCTGTCGATCTCCGATCGGCTCTCCACGTACCTGAGATATTTTTCGATGTCTTCCTTTTGCTCTGTGCTGGTTATACTCTTCACCAATTCGTGCTCCGGCGCCAGCACCATAAAGTCCACACCGAAGATCGTATCCGGTCTGGTAGTAAAAACGACAAGTTTTGAGGATTGTCCTCCTTCGCTCTGTATCTCGAACGTGACCTTTGCGCCCACACTCTTTCCGATCCAGTTGCGCTGGATTTCTTTCATAGAGTCACTGAAATCAATTTCATCCAGACCCTTCAGCAGGCGTTCGGCATATTCGGTGATCCGCAAGCTCCATTGACGCATTTGTTTTTTTACAACAGGAAACCCACCCCGGTAGCTCACGCCGTTGATCACCTCGTCGTTGGCCAGAACGGTACCAAGGGCCTCACACCAGTTCACATCCGTGTAGGCCAGATAGGCTAACCGGTACTGCATAAGGATTTCCTGCCGCGTATGTTCGTCAAAACTTTTCCAGTCATCGCCGCTGAACGTTTCCTTCTTCGTTCCGGGCACGAGGAATTTAACATTGGGAAAAGCATGATTTGTGTTTCCCTCCTTTTCGAACAAAGCAATCAGGTCCGCAATACGCTCCGCTTTCTCTTTACGCCTGTTGTACCAGCTGTCGAAAATCTGGAGAAAGATCCATTGCGTCCATTTGTAGTAGGAGGGATCGCAGGTCTGTACTTCCCGGCTCCAGTCGTAGCTGAAACCGATTTTTGAAAGCTGATCTTTAAAATTCTCAATATTTTGCGCGGTGGAAACAGCGGGGTGGATTCCATGATCGATGGCATATTGTTCGGCCGGCAAACCGAAGGCGTCAAATCCCATCGGATGCAATACATTGAAGCCCTTGAGCCTTTTGTAACGCGAAACGATGTCCGATGCGATGTAGCCCAGCGGGTGGCCCACATGCAGTCCCGCTCCGGACGGATAGGGGAACATGTCCAGCACATAATATTTCGGCTTGGGTGAATTGTTTTGAACCTTGTAGACGTTGCGCTCCTTCCAGATTGTTCTCCACTTTTCTTCTATACGCTTGATCTCCTCTTTGCTGTAATCGGCCATTATTAAGTCATTAAGGGTGCAAAAATAAGTATTCCGGGCAATCTTTTACCACCATCCGGGCGGTGATGAACCTGGCGTTACCGACCCTTTCAACCGCTTCAGGAGGCAGGCGTCTCAATATCAGGGGGTAACCCGCGGCAGGCCACTTTCTTAAAAAATCGACAACTCAGCTTGTCCCTCCGACAATTCAGTCACTTGTTTTTTCAAAATGTACCCCGGTAGCTAACCTTTACCCTGTAACCGCGAACAAATTGCCATGCGATTAATCCTGACACTGCTAATTTCAACCTGCTTTTTAGCTGGCCAAGCCCAGGTCGATATCCGGGGTAGGGTTTCCGATAGCCGGGGTGGACCGGTTCCGGGCGCCAACATCTTCCTGCTCGACACCTACGATGGTACGAGCTCCGGCGCGGATGGAAATTTTGAGTTCTCCACATCGGAGACCGGGCGGAAGACGCTGGTCATAAAATTTTTGGGTTACAAGGACTTCCTGCGGGAGGTCGATTTGCAGGACAAAACGATCACCATAGACGCGTCCCTTGAGGAGGCGATCAATGAGTTGGAGGCGGTTACGATCTCAGCCGGCGCTTTTACGGCCAGTGATGCATCGCGGCGTACTGTATTTAAAGCGAGAGACATTGCGACAACAGCCGGCGCCACGGCGGATATTGCCGGTGCGCTCAATACCCTTCCGGGAACCCAGAAAGTTGGAGAAACCGGGAGGCTATTTGTCCGCGGCGGAGACAGCAACGAAGCAAGGACATTTATAGACGGGATGATCGTGCTGGATGCATACGGTACGTCGGCTCCGAATACTCCTTCCCGCGGAAGGTTCCTTCCTTTTATGTTTCAGGGTACAAGTTTCAGCACGGGCGGATACTCCGCGGAATATGGCCAGGCTCTTTCTTCAGCCCTAGTACTCGATTCCCGTGACAAGGCCGAGTCCACAAGAACAGATATCGGAATCCTTTCAGTCGGCGGGGATGTAGCTCACACCCAGGCATGGGACCGCGGATCGGCGGCGGCAAAGATCCAATACACGAACATTCGTCCCTACTTCGGGTTGATCAATCAGGAGGTGGACTGGAAAACTCCGCCGGCAGCTATCGAAGGCGTTGGTGTTTTCAGGCAGCAGGTTGGGAAGGACGGGTTGTTCAAATTTTATGGAAATTTCAATCATTCGGAGTTCTCCCTCTATAACCACGCCATTCATGACTATACCATTGCAACGTTGTTCAACCTGAAAAACGACTACCGCTATATGAACGCCTCGTATAAAAATGCCCTCAGCGAGAAGTGGAGTGTGAGAGGCGGCGTATCGTACACGTCAACCGTAAACGATGCGATCGTTGACACGGATAATATCATCGAGACGGAAAGGGGAATTCACGCGAAGACCGTGTTTGAAGGAGACCTGTCGGAGAGCGTTGCACTGAGAACAGGCGCGGAAATCATCCGGCGGCAGTACAGCCAGGATATTGATCTTCAGTCCGGATCCGGATATGTTCTCGGTTTTGTCGAGACGGTAGCGGCTACCTTTGCGGAAGCCGACCTTTTTGCAAGCAACAAGTTTGTAACGCGGGCCGGCGTCCGTATGGAATACAATACCCTTACGGAAGAAACGAGTATTGATCCCCGGATCTCACTTGCCTACAAGGCCGGTCGCGGTGGTCAGGTTTCCTTCGCCTACGGAAAGTTCAGGCAGACAGCCGCCAATACGTTGGTGCGTGTCGATCAAAAACTTGATCCTGAAAAAGCCGACCACTATATCCTGAATTACCAGAGGATACAGAACAAAAGAACATTCAGGGTAGAGGCGTATTATAAGGTTTACGTTGACCTGGTAAAATACAGGGATGGAAATGCGCTGGATCTGACAAATGAAGGTAGCGGGTTCGCGCGGGGTGCGGAGTTGTTCTGGCGTGACAACCAGTCCATCAAAAATGCCGATTTTTGGTTATCCTATTCTTTTCTGGACACCGAGCGCGACTATCTCAATTTTCCGGGACAGGCGACACCGTCATTTGCATCGAAACACAACTTGTCCTTCGTGTACAAACACTTTATTCCGGACATCAAATGTCAGACAGGTATTACATACTCCTATACGACCGGCCGACCATACAACGACCCGAATACTGGCGTATTCAATGCAGGAAGAACACCACATTATGCTGATTTGAGTATCAATGTCGCCTATTTACCGAGGCCCAACCTGATCCTTTACCTGTCTTGCACCAACCTGCTGGGGCGGGATAACATCTTCGGATACGAATACGCCAATATTCCGGACGAATCCGGGGTTTATGCCAGCAGGGCTATACGGCAGGCTGCACCGAGGTTTCTGTTTGTCGGAATTTTTATCACGATCTCGAAGGACAAATCAATAAATCAATTACCGAGTTTATAACAACTAAAAACCCCTATTATGAAAACCGTAAGTATTATTCCCGTTCTAATTTTCCTGCTGGTGCTCGTCGTTCATTCATTGTTTGCAAACGATGAGCGGTATACGGAAGCCATGCTGAAAAATATCAGGGCAGTTTATACGGCTCAGACTGTTCCGGAACTTCAGCAAGCCGTAAATTCGCTCGAACGGATCGCCGCCGCGGAGAAAACCAAATGGGAGCCATACTACTATTCGGCGTTCGGTTATATCCTGATGGCCAACCGTGAAACCGAAGCAGCACGGAAGGACTTGTACCTCGATCAGGCGATGGAAGCAATTGCGAAAGCAAGGTCACTGAACGAGACCGAGTCGGAGATCGAATCGTTGGAAGGTTTTGCGTATATGATCAGGGTTACGGTAGACCCGGCTACCCGCGGCCCTCAGTTTGCGGGAGTAGCTATGCAGCATTTCGGCAAAGCGTCCGCCATCAATCCGGAAAATCCCCGGGCTTTGGCGTTGATGGCCCAGATGCAGCACGGCACGGCGAAATTTTTCGGCTCACCCCTTACCGAGCCTTGCGCTACGTTGGACAGTGCTTTGCAAAAATTCGAAACCTATAAGTCCGATAACCCATTGGCCCCCCGGTGGGGACGGGAGATGGCTCTCGAGCTGAAAAAGGAATGTAATTAACCTTATATTAGTACGCCGCAGGATAACAAAACCGGAGTCGCAGTCTTATGACAATAAGTCGTCAGCTTATCATCAAGGAAATTCAGTTGATAGCTTTTTTTGCGGCCGCCAGTACAGGCCAGACTTACTTTACCTGCCCATCCTGTAATACGGTACGGGAGTACGGCCAGATTTCCTTTTTTTCGTTCATCATGTGGATCTTGCTGTATAAAGGAAATAATTACATCACGCATTACTTAACCGGTAAAATATCATGGTTTAGATTTCCCGTCAAGCGACTGATCATTGGCCTTGTATCGACGATCGGCTACACGCTGGTAGCGGTGATTTTGGCCATGATCGCCTTCGAGAAAATTTTCAGTTTTCAGTTCGGAAAGTCCTTTCTTTGGACTATATATTTTTCGATTTCGATAACGGTTCTGATCTCGCTGGTTTTACACAGCCGCGAATTTCTGTTAAGAGGACGAAAGGCAACGCTCGACGCGGAGGTACTGGCAAAAGAAAGTATACGCGCGAAGTACGAAGCGCTGAAAAACCAAGTGAGCCCGCACTTTATGTTCAACAGCCTGAATGTACTGACTAACCTGGTTTATGAGGACCAGGACAAGGCGGCTAAATTTATTAAACAACTTTCGGAGGTGTACCGGTATGTGCTGGATACGCGTGACAAGGAAGCCGTACGCCTGGAGGGCGAAATGAGATTTCTGAACGCCTATCTCTTTCTTCAGCAGATCCGGTTCGGGGACAAGCTGAAACTTGAAATTCAGCTGGACGGTCAACGCAGTATGGTGGCACCGCTGGCGCTGCAGATGCTGGTTGAGAATGCCATCAAGCACAATGTGGTGTCGGAGGAACATCCCCTGCGGATACGGATTTATATCGACAAGGGCTTTATCGTTGTCGAGAACGATATTCTCAGGAAGTCCATTGCCCTGGAAGAATCGGCAGGCGTAGGTCTCGACAACATCGTCAAGCGTTACGAATTTCTCAGCGATGTAAAGGTTGAAGTGATAAATACGGATAAGTTTATGGTAAAGCTACCGATCATACCGGAGGTATAGTACGATGAATGTTCTGATCATTGAAGATGAACCGCAGGCCGCGCAGCGACTGGATACGCTGGTAAAAAAACTGGTGCCCGGTATCGTTGTACTGGATAAGATCGATTCCGTTAAAAGGTCCGTGGAATGGATAAAAGGAAATGCGCCGCCTGACCTGATCTTCATGGATATCCAGCTGGCCGACGGTATCAGCTTCCAGGTATTCGAGCAATGCGAAGTGAAATCCCCTATTATTTTTACGACCGCTTACGACGAATACGCATTAAAAGCATTCAAGGTAAACAGTATTGACTATATCCTTAAGCCGGTGGATAGCGATGAACTGGAGATGGCAATTAAGAAATACCATCAGCTGACGACAAGCGAGAAAAAGACGCACGTTGTTTTGAATAATATCGAGCAGGCTATTCAAATGTTGACAAAAAGGTATAAGTCCCGTTTTATTATCAAGGTCGGTGAACACCTGCGATCGGTTGAAGTGACCGAGATCTCTTTTTTTGTCAGCATCGAAAAGGCTACCTTTTGTTATACAAATGATGGAAGGAAATATATCCTGGATTTTACACTCGATCAGTTGGAAGGTCTGCTTGATCCCGAAAAGTTTTTCCGCATCAACCGGAAGTACATTGTATCCTCAGGCAGTATCCGTGACATGATCAGTTACACAAACAGCAGACTGAAACTGGTGTTAAAACAGGCTACCGATGCCGATATCATTGTCGCACGGGAGCGGGTCCAGGAATTCAGGGATTGGCTTGACCGTTAGCGAGCCGGCGACCCCTTGTTCAGGCCAGCGGGGTAGGTTCTGTCGCCGCTATCAGGCGCTTCAGTTCCTCGATATCGGTTTGTTTCAGTGGTTTCGTGATGAACTGGATGACGTTTTTGAAGGCAAAGGCCTGTTCCCTGTCCTTCGAGCTGTTGGAACTGGTCAGGACTACAATTTTCGATTTCTCCTTGATCTTGTCGGGTAGTTCCCTGAAGTTCTTCAGGAAGGAGAAACCGTCGACTTCCGGCATGTTGAGGTCGAGAAAAATAACATCGGGTGCGGCGTCTCCATTGAGGTTCTGAAGCCATCCCAGGGCCTCTTCCGCGGATTTGTAAAGCAGGAGTTCGTTGGAAAAGTTGTAGACTTCAAGGAATCTGCGCTGGATAAACAAATCAATATCGCTATCGTCTATCAACACCGTTTTTTCTACAAGTCTCCGCATATCATAAATATTTCAATGGTGTTTCGATAAACTTAGCAAAAATGTAACTAAAAGGGGAAAAAAACGCCTAAAATTATATACGCCGGTTTTAAAGCTATAAAAAATGTGTTAAAATTGGAACTCCAAAAACCTAAGCATAACCATGAAATTTAACCGTCTTGTTTATTTATCTTTTAGTGCGCTGACTGCCATAGGTTTGGCATCGTGCGGATCTTCCTCAAGCGATAAGGACAAAAACTCCTCCGAATTCAAGGAAGCTGAAGAAAGCCTCTCAGAGCAGATTGAAGGAGTTATTTATAATATTCCATCACCATCCGAAATTCCTTACCTCCTCCAGGCTACCGGAGCGGAATTTAACGAAAGCCTGCTGAACCCCCGTACCAAAGTCGACCAGTATTCATCCCGGACGGACAAGGCAGCTCTTAACCTGGGTGTTTATGCCGCCGATATCGGTTATCTCAGTTCCTACGACAAGACACAGGAAGCGATCGATTACCTGGGCTCTGCCAAAACGCTGGCAGATGGTCTTGGCGTGATCGGTGCATTCGATGTGGAGGTCCTGAAGCAATTTGAGGCGAATATTTCGAACAAAGACTCGCTGACCCGCCTGTTGGATCGTACCATTAAAAAGACCGAGGCTTTCCTTAAGGATGATAACAGAAACAAACTGTCATCCATGGTGATCACCGGTTCTTTTGTAGAAGGCCTTTATATATCCACGGGTCTGATAAAATCCTATCCCAAAGACCTGCTCCCGGATGATGCGAAGAACCTCGTACTTACACCTCTTATCCGTGTTGTACTCGAACAAAAGAAATCCGTGACTGAACTTAGCAAGATGCTGAGTAGCCTTGAACAAACCGAACCGATCGCGGCGATCGCCACCGACTTGAAAGCTTTGGAGGCGCAATATGCCGCCCTGAATATTGAAGAACAGATAAAGAACAATAAGGCTAACCTCGTCCTGACCGACAAGAACCTTGTTGAGATTACAAATATCGTGGAGAGGATGCGCAAAAGCATCACAGACTAAGTTTCTGCAGTAGCCGTAGGTAACGGACAAAAAGAAGGGACTGGCTTTGCACCAGTCCCTTCTTTTTTTCTGTGATTTGGCATCTTTAACTATCTTTAAAATATTGTGACTTAAACCAGAACGTATGAGCGAACCGTTACTCAAAGCCATTCTCAGGCTGTTTGCAGTTGTAGCCCGGGAGGATGATGTGACGCATCAGGAGCGGGAACAGATCAGAATATTCCTCGATGAGCATTTGAGCCAGGGCGCCGTCGAATCCTATCTGAAGGTATTTGACGAATATTCGCAGAATTATCCCCCGAAGCCCGGTGACCTCGGGTCCGAACTCAGCCGCCTGGAAGAACTGTGCCGGGAGGTTAACGCCGACCTGACTCAGAAGCAAAAAGTTGTGATCATTCTTGAACTGATCAACATCATACAGGCCGATGGCGCGATCTCTGAGCGTGAATCGGAATTACTCCAGGCCATCGGTGTCAACTTCAAGATTTCCGCGACTGAAATCGCCGCCATTAAAACCTTTGTGCTGGGCCAGGCTTCGGCTATGCTTGACCATCCGCAGATCCTGATCATCGATGCCACACCCTCGTCAGCTTTTACAAAGTCGCATCACATCGAGCGGGCGCATCTGAATGGATTTATCGCCGTACTCTACGTGGAACAGGCTGAATTCTACTTTATCAAATACCTGGGGGGGTCGGACGTATATCTCAATGGGGTTCCTGTAAAGTCAGGCCGGATTGCCGTATTCGCCGTGGGTTCCATGCTGCGATGGGAAAAGGATGAGCCGGTTTATTACGGGGATATCCTCAATAAATTCAAGAAGTTCGGAAAGTACCCAAGACTCTCATTCGAAGGGAAGAACCTTAGTTTTCGATTCAAGAACGGGAAATTGGGTCTCCGGGAAGTCAACTTGTCGGAAGAGTCGGGTAACCTGATCGCACTCATGGGGGGTAGTGGTGCGGGGAAGTCAACCTTGCTTCATGTGCTGAACGGTTCGGATGCACCCTTTCAGGGACAGGTTTTGATCAATGGAATCGATATTCACAAGGACCCAAAAAAGATCGAGGGTGTTATCGGCTTTGTACCTCAGGACGATCTGCTGATCGAGGACCTGACCGTTTATCAGAACCTGTACTATGCGGCGAAACTTTGTTTTAGCGATAAATCCGAACAGGAAGTCGATACGCTCGTCACAAAAGTTTTGGAGGATCTTGGATTGTCGGAGACGAAAGATCTCAAAGTCGGTTCTCCGCTTCGCAAAACGATCAGCGGCGGTCAGCGTAAACGATTGAACATCGGCCTCGAATTATTGCGCGAGCCGGCCGTGCTTTTTTGCGACGAACCGACAAGCGGATTGTCCTCAAGGGATTCCGAAAATATCATTGACTTGCTGAAGGAACTTTCGTTGAAGGGAAAACTCGTCTTTGCTGTTATTCATCAGCCGTCGTCGGATATATTTAAAATGTTTGACAAACTCCTGATACTGGACTATGGCGGATATCAGATCTACTACGGAAACCCCGTCGATTCCATTGTGTATTTCAAGAAGAGTATCAACCTGGTCAACAGCGACGAGGGGGAATGTCATGAATGCGGAAACGTAAATCCGGAGCAGATCTTTAATATCATTGAAACGAAAGTGATCAATGAATATGGTCATTTTACCAACGAACGGAAAATATCCTCGGAGCAGTGGAATACCATCTTCCGGAAAAACTATAAACCATTTGTTGTAGAAAAATCCAGTGAAGTACCTCATTCGACGCTGAAGATCCCGACGCGGTTGAAGCAGGCTCACCTGTTCTCCATGCGCGACATACAGGCCAAGATTCACAACCGGCAGTACATGATCATTAACCTGCTGGAAGCTCCTGTTCTGGCATTTATACTGGCATTTATCGTTCGCTATTACAACACCGACGACAAGCTCCTGTCCGGGTACGTCTTCAGCAAGAACCCGAACTTGCCAGCTTATCTTTTCATGAGTGTAATTGTGGCGTTGTTTATGGGCCTCACGGTGAGTGCCGAAGAGATTATACGCGACAGGAAAATCCTGAAACGGGAGGCGTTCCTGCATTTGAGCAGGAGCAGTTATGTGCTTTCTAAAATATCGATCCTGTTCATGCTCTCGGCGATCCAGACCGTAGCCTTTGTCCTGGTCGGGAATTACATCCTGGAGATAAAGGGTATGTTCCTGAATCACTGGTTCATCCTGTTTACTACCGCCTGCTTTGCAAACCTTCTGGGATTGAATATCTCTTCGGCGTTTAATTCCGCCGTGACAATTTATATATTGATCCCGTTGTTGCTGATCCCGCAGTTGATTCTGAGCGGAGTAGTAGTCAAGTTCGATAAGCTGAACCCGACAATCGGGAATACGGCCACGGTGCCGCTTGTCGGAGACCTGATGGCCTCGCGCTGGGCCTTTGAAGCGGCCATGGTTTCCCAATTCAAGGACAATATGTATGAAAATGAATTTTATATTTACGACAAGGTTATGGCCGGGTCGGATTACAAAAAAGTCTACTACATACCGGAAATCGAGACGCGCCTCCAATACTGTCTGAACAACTTCAGGTCCAACGATCCGGCAATCAAGGAGCGCGTACAGAATTATCTGAATCTTATTAAACGGGAGGTTTCGGCCGAACTTGAGCAAACTGACCATAGTCTCAAAGAACTCGACAACCTGAGTCCCGGCAAATTTGACTCATCTACTTACGATGCTGTCTCTCGGTTCCTCGAAAGCCTCAAGAAGTTATACGTCAACCGTTATAATTCCGTGGATCAGCAGCGGGAGAAGAAGATTTTTGAACTTACCAACACGCCGGAAAAGCAGGCCATGTTTAACCTGTATCGTGAGACTTATCACAACGACGCCATAACCGAATTGGTAAAAAATCTTACCGAAACACACCGGATCGTCGAGCAGGATGGCAAACTGATCCAGAAGATCTACCCGGTATACAAGGACCCCGACCCCGAGCATCCGATCGACTTCGATGCGCAGTTTTATATGCCGGCCAAACATTTCCTGAACCGGAATATCGACACATTTTACTTTAACACTGGCGTGATCTGGTCGATGACCATTTTCCTGGCGCTGGCGCTTTATTTTGACGTCTTGCGAAAGATTATTGATGGCATTGGAAATCTCTCCAATCCCCTTTATAAAAAATAAGTCAGACCTTATGTTTTTTATTCTGTCCAAGATATTGAGCGTTTTGATCATGCCGTACACCATCGTGGTCGTACTCGTGGCGTTATCTGTTGTGGTCAGAGATGAGAAATGGAAGAAGCGATTTTTTCGTACGGGTTTTGTGTTGCTCTTGTTATTTTCTAATGAGTTTATTTCCAACGAAGTTATGTCCGCCTGGGAGGTGAAGGCAAAGGCGTTTAAAGACGTAACACCACATCAGCTGGGAATCGTACTGACAGGTTCTACTGTGCCTCTTTTAAAGCCTGACGATCGGGTTTATTTTCATCGCGGGGCGGACCGCGTAACCCATACCATCCAGCTGTATAAACTGGGGTTGATCAAAAAAATACTCATCAGCGGCGGGTCGGGAATGCTGATGACTGAAGATGAACCCGAGGCCAATAAGTTTAAAAAAGTGATGATACTGATGGGCGTTCCGGAAGAAGATATCATCATTGAGAACGAGACGCGGAATACATATGAGTCAGCGGTGGAGGTAAAACCGTTGCTGGATTCCCTGCACTTTCGCGCGGAGGATTGCCTGCTGATCACGTCGGCTTTTCATATGAGACGCTCTCTTGCCGTTTACCGCAAGGCAGGTTTGGAAATTGAACCATTCAGTACCGATTTTTACGCGCATCCCCGTTTTTTTTACGTGGACGGACTCCTCATTCCCAAGCTGGATGCGATGATGAACTGGCACAAACTGATAAAGGAATGGGTCGGCCTTGCGGCATATAAGGCTGCGGGCTATGTTTGAGTCGAATTTCGAAAGGTACGGGCAGACCTTGTGGAATGATTGATGGAAAACTTATAAAATGTATGAAAACGAACTTACTGATCTTTCTCATGCTTTTTGGTTACGGCTGTAGCCAGGCTCAGAAAAAAGAAAACGCACAACCCGCGACCTCATCCCTCGATCCAAAGTCGTTTAAGGAGAAGCTGGCGCAGGAACCCACAGCAATCCTGCTCGATGTTCGGACACCTGAGGAAGCCGCCGGAGGTATAATACCAGGTGCTATCGTCATGGACTTTAATGCCCCGGACTTTAAGGCAAAGGTTTCCAGGCTGGACAAGGATAAAACGTATTTTGTCTATTGCAAGGTAGGCGGGAGGTCCGGTCAGGCAACGGAGCTGATGGGTAATAAAGGTTTTAAAAAGGTATTTAACCTCAAGGGTGGTTATATGGCATGGGTTGAGAATGGCTTTGAGACGAAGAAACCATGATCGCCATAATGACGGCAAAAAAAAAGCTGCTTATCAGGCAGCTTTTTTTTATTCTCTTTCTTCTAAGGAATAGGCAGGGCCGTGGCGCCGTACAGACTGATGTCGGTTAACGGAATGGTTGAACCGAACTTTGTATTGATGGCGTCGATGATAATTCGTGAAATAAAGGCGTAGCCTCTGCTGTTTGGATGAACGCCGTCTTCCGAATAGATACCTGTCGGTGGATTGATATTTGGCGTGATCATCACGTTGTTATAAACGTAAAATTTATTCGTAATAAAATCGGTGAACCCTTTGTCGACATCAGCGTGCGCCAGCCGGGTAGGATTAGCATCGGCAACTGCCTTGACTGTGGCATTAAAAGCCAGGCGGGCCGCATTGATCGCGCTGATTTCACTGGGGATCAACACATACTGATCTGCCAACGGAACGGATACTCCGTTTACTTTAGTCGGATCGCCGCCGATTGTAGTTCCGATCACGGAGCCGGTGGCCAGCGGCAGGATATCCGTATTTTTGGTCTGCCTGGCTTTGGCATAGGGAAGCAGTCCCGCCGCAGGACCTGTCATATAGGGGCTCAGATCGGTAAGCGTCTCGTCCGAGATCAGGATTGGGTTCTGACCGGCGGTATAGGCGAGCTTCCGGATAGCGGCCTCATCTGCTGAAAGTACGGTTGCCGCGACGAGGTTGTCCAGAAATCCATTGTAGTTAGTAGCCAGGGATGCAGTGAGCCCGGCGGCTGTTGTCGCATCCAGCGGCAGTGCGTTCCACGTTACCGAAGTAAAATGCGGCATCGCGAAGATATTCGGGAAATTAGCTACCACGCCCTTGAGGTCGGGATTAGAGCCGAGCAGTGAATTGATCGCGACTCCATATTGAAATCCGAAAGCGGCCGCGTCGGTCAACGGTGCCTTTGCCGGATCACCGCCGAACGCCGCATTCAAAAAGAAATCGTCCAGTCCCAGCCAGAACAGGAAGAAGGATCCTCCGGCGCCCGCCGCATCTCCGATGATGGTGGACCCTGTTCCGGGATATGACAAACGTCCGTAAAACGGATTGAATCTGGGGTCTACGCCAGCGCCTGCCCAAGCGCCGGTCTCCGGTATCAGCGCCTGTCCCAGAACGATTGCCTGGATGCCAAAATTATTCAGCGCAGCTTTGCTGCCGGCATAAAGGAAACCGGGATTAACAGCCGGATTTGGCAATGCCGCATTGTTGGAAACCTGGGGCGTGGGGCGTGGCGATGCACCCTGTAACAACATTCTTCCAAGAACAACGCCTGTTCCGGTTGGGTTGGGGGTAATAAAAATATTATAGCCAAATTCGGAATTAATCGAAGGCTGGTTGAATGTGGCTGGAGCGCCAACGCATTCGAATTGTTTGTTGAGTATGGCAGCCAGTGAGTTGTTTTGTCCTTCCGTAAACAATGCGCCTGCCTGAAAGCCTGCGACAAAAGAATTACCGACAGCGACGAATTTTGTAAAGCTTGCTGACCCGGCCACAGCTGTCTGACATTCGGTGTTTTCCTGGGGTCCCTCGGGTTCCTTCAAGTCGATCACGTCCTGATCACAAGCTCCGATGAGAACGAACATCAGGATATAGAAAAAGTAGTTGAGCGATTTCATAGCGATGGATTTAGCGTTTGGTTAATTGAAAAATTCATCAAACGTGAGTGATATATAATATTGTTGCCCGATAAAAGGCGAGCCCAGGTTCGTCCGGTAGTCACCGCCACCGATATTGGTACCGCCGATCTTGAGCATGGTTTTGATCGGGGTTAATTTGTAGTTGATCTGGGCATCGATCAGGCCGTATTCAGGGACCTGCCAGATACCATAGGAGGACTGCCACTCGAATTCATCCTGCCACCGGAAGTTGACATTAAAGCCCAGATTTTTTATGATCTTACGATTTCCCAAACCGACCGAGAACTTGTTCTTGGGAGTATTAAAGTTGGCTCTGAAATTAGGCCCTTCGTTCGCTTCGAAATCGGCGTAATTCCAGTTGCCGGTCAGGATAAAATTGCGCGGTAAATTATACGTCAGGCCGAGACCGATGCCGTAAGACTTCACATCTTCCTTGGAGTTTGTGTAAGGTGAAAATAACGTACCCGCAGGAAGTGTCACGCCCTGATGGGTGGTCGCGTTCTTACTGGCTACGATTTCTCCGCCGATGAAATTTGTATAGGTGGTGTAATATCCGTTGAGGTCGATAAGGAGTTTCGTGTCTATTACACCCTTATAACCCACTTCCACCGATTTGAGCTTTTCAGGCTGCACATAGTCGAAATTGGCAGTTTCCAAAACACTTGCGTCGCCACTTGCCTGGAAGGCCTGGTATGACGTCTGCGTATAGGAACCTCCGTTATGAATTCCGTACCGTTCCGCGTTGGCTTTTGTGCTGCCGACCAGAATTCCGCTGGAAGAAGGGAAGTAGATGAATTGCGCCTGAGTATCCGGGTTCCTGAATCCCGTCTGAAAGGAAGCCCTCAGATTTTGATTTTCATTAAAGGTATAAACAGCTGAGACCCGGGGGGTGAACTGACCGTCGAAATTTTCATTTTTGTCATAGCGTATCGATGCCGTTATTTTCAGGGCCTCCGCTATCGTTTTGGAGAGTTGGGTATATACACCGAACTCATTTATCTTGATGCGTTCAAAATTCGAGCCTTCGTCGGGATCTTCATTGAAGATCGTGCCGTTGGAAAACAGGTCGTATTGCCGGAGATTACCACCCACCTGAATCTCCATCCAGTCGATCTCATTTTTAAAGTTGTAGTTGAACTCCGCATGTTTCAGTTTAGAGTTATCGTAAAAGGAACCGCCGGGAGGAGTCCGCTGGAAGAAACGGTTTCGGACTACATTAACGGTGTCCGCGAAGGCCTTTGTGCCCGGCAACGGGATGACCCGGTCAGCATATGCTCTCGCCGACGCATGATCGCCGGCTATCACCGTTCCGGTATAGGACTGATCTTCTGTGTATCCCTGCATCGCCTTTATATAGTCAGGAACCCAACGCGCGGCGGAGGGGCTGAATGCTTCGTTCGCATAGGCACCCAATGCAGACAGGTTGTAAGACTTACCGGCATCCGTTGCCGAGATATAACCCCGTACGAAGAAATTGTCGCCGCGAAGTTCAACCTTATGAAATTGCTGGTTGAAATCTCTCAATACATATTTTTCAGTTCCCTGGTAGATCGAACTTCCACCTCCATAACGGTAGTTGTAGAGTGCTTCGATCTTATCCGTAATCCGGTAATGGATGGCGGCATCTCCCTTGATGGTCTTAGCTTCGCGGCTGTCGAGCAAATCCTCTTCGCGAAAGCCGGTCCGCGTAATGATGCCAACATTGGGAAGGGGAGTGGAAATCTGCGTTTCATCGCCGTATAAATTCAGCCCGTCAAAATTTTTCGTTCCGCTCAGATCCGTTGTCGATTCCGGATTGACCCGATCTGTTTTATAGTCGTTACCGATCCAGTCTGTTGCCGTCATGTAAGAAAAATTCACCTTGAAGGCGAACTTGTTGTTGAACGCCTTTGCATACCGGATACTATACTGGCCCAGGGGGTGTGTACCACCCGCGTCCGACGATGTGATACCCTGTTTTACCTGGGCACTAAGTCCCTGATAGTCGAAAGGGCTTTTGCTTTGCATGATGAGAATACCGTTAAAAGCATTGGGTCCATAGAGGGCCGACGCAGCTCCGGGTATCAATTCCATACTCTCCGCGTCCAGTTCGCCAAGTCCCATAATACTTCCGGTGGGGAAGTTCAACAACGGGGCCTGCGTATCCATACCATCCACCCATTGAACGAACCGGACGTTCGCGATAGTCGCGAATCCCCGGGTATTTACGGATGTGAGGTTAAGGCTTCCCGAATTTGTTGATACACCTTTTACATTTGCCAGCGCATCATAAAAATCGGGTGTCGCCGACTGTTTGATCGACAGCAGATCCATTTTTTCAATGGTAACCGGCGATTGCAGTATACTCTCCTCCACACGTGACGCGGAGACGACTACTTCCTGACCGAGTATAGTCTGCTCCAGAAGTTTGATCTCCAGTCCCGTGGTATTCGCTTCGCTAACCGTTATCTCCTGGGTGGCATAACCGATGAAAGAGAATACGAGTGTCAGGGGAGGAGAATCCTTTGCATTCAGATTAAATTCTCCACTGGTATTGGTTATCGTCCCGAGCACGGTGCCTTTAACGATAATGTTTACGCCCGCCAATGGATCCCCGCTGGTACCGTCAACGATTTTTCCTGAGATGCTTGTCTGGGCAAAGCCGATCGTCGCCGACAGGAGCAGGAACACTACCGGAGCGACGGAATTTTGTAATAATTTCTTCATACAGGCGAAATTGATTGTAAAGAAAAATTAAAGCCTGGTGAAGCAAATTTGTTATGCATACCGAGCTTCTCGCCAGAAAAGTACAAAAAATCACGAATAAACAAACGTTTGTGGAGGGTATTAAATACGGTTTTGCGCCTAATCAGGGCGGTAGGTCATTTCTTCAGGTGGGCGACCAGCCGTTCACACAGGGCGTTTACCTCGTTGGCTATAAACTCATCACCGGTGGCGGTCAGGGCGCTTTGAGCGAGGCCTCCAATGCAGTCAATGTAGAAGCGTTTCATCTCATCGACCGGCATATCCTTGGTCCAGAGGTCGATCCGGAGGGTGTTTTTTTGGGTATGATCCCAGAGGGCGATGCTGATCGCCTTGGTGTCGGATAGCCCTGGATCGGGCTTGTCGGTGGCTTCCCAGAGGATTTTGTCCGGGATGTTTTGCTGATCTAATTCTACCGTAAAATTGATGGTCGATTTTTTCATAGGGGCCGCAAGTTAATACCCCGGGTATTTTTTTTTCTTTTTTTAGCTTTTTTTTCGGTCGCGCGGCCACAGCGGCCTGTTCCTGGCTACCGTCCGGCCAGCTTCACAAAAAAATCCAGCGACGAAGGATTTCGCAGTGCACCGGTGCTCACGACAGCGGCGGCGTCTTTGCCCGACAAAACTTTTTTAACCGGGGTTTCCGTTTTTTTGCCACTGATCGTATACGGGATATCGGGTACTTCGATGATTTCATCAGGCACGTGCCGGGGGCTGTAGTCGGCGCGAATGGTCTTGCTGATGTTACTTTTAATCTCTTGCGTCAGTGTTTCACCGGGCTGCATGAGCACAAACAGGGGCATCCAGAATTCCCCGTTGGATTTTTCAACACAGACGATCAGACTGTCCTTTACCTGCTTTACCTTATCTACCGCCCTGTATATTTCACTCGTCCCGATTCTCACGCCACCACGGTTCAGGGTGGCGTCCGACCGGCCGAAGATGACAACACCGTTGTGATGCGTTATTTTTATCCAGTCGCCATGCCGCCAGATACCCGGGAACATTTCAAAATAACTTTCCCTGTAACGATGAAACTGTTCGTCATTCCAGAAATAGACCGGCATTGAAGGCATGGGCTCCGTGATTACCATTTCGCCAACCTCGCCGCTAACCGGGTGCCCGTTCTCGTCAAAGGCCAGAAGTTTGCATCCGAGGGCTCTGCACTGGATTTCACCTGCGTACACCGGCCACGTTGGAATACCGCCGACAAAAGCGCTGCATACATCCGTACCGCCACTCATGGACACGAGCCACAGGTCCTTTCTTACCGCATCGTAGATCCAGTTAAACCCTTCCGCGGGTAATGTACTTCCGGTCGAACTTATCGAGCGGAGTCCGTTCAGGTTGAATCGTTTTGCCGGCTGAACGCCCGCTTTCATACAGGATAAAATGTAACCGGCGCTGGTTCCAAAGTGAGTCACACCGGCTTCTTCGGCAAACTCCCACAATACATCGAGGTCCGGATACGAAGGACTTCCATCATACAGGACCAACGTTGCGCCGGTAAGCAGGCTGCCCTGTATATAATTCCACATCATCCAGCCTGTGGTGGTATACCAGAAACACCGTTCACCCGCTTTATAGTCGTTGTGAAATGTTCCGTATTTTAATTGCTCCAGTAAAATCCCGCCGTGAGAATGAACGATAGCCTTGGGCAGTCCGGTGGTGCCCGAAGAATACAGTATCCATATCGGGTGACTAAAGGCAACCCTCCGGAATTCGAGGGGCTGGCCGGTCGTCAGGATGATGTCCTTCCAGGTAGACACGTTCTTGTGTATTGTGTCAGGGCTGTCGTTTTCCGAGATCAGGATGACACATTCGAGTGAAGGCAGAGCCTCCGCAATCTGTCCGACCGTTCCCTTCTTGTCGAACGATTTACCACCGTAGGTGTAGCTGTCGACTGCAATCAGCACCTTGGGTTCGATCTGCGAAAACCTGTCGATCACGGCAGGTGTTCCAAAATCCGGCGATGCACTTGACCAGATGGCCCCGAGCGAATTCACGGCCAGGAAAGCGACGGTCGCTTCCGGAATGGACGGAAGATAAGCAGCCACACGGTCTCCTTCCGTGACGCCCTGACCTTTTAAAAAGGTTCGGACGGATTCCACCCGATCCTGGAGTTCGCGCCATGCGATCGTTTCAATAGAACCGGATTCCTTGTTGAATATTATTGCCGGATAACGATCATTCTTTTTCCGGAAGATATGCTCGGCGTAGTTCAGTCGCACACCCTCGAACCATCGGGTGTATGGCATGGGCGCCCTGTTGGTGACAGCCGTGTACGTTCCATCATGTAAGATGTCAAAGTACCGGAAGATCGATTCCCAGAACGTGTCTTTATTATTGACCGACCATTCCCAGAAGTGCTGGTAGTCACCGGGTTCGAAGTCATAAGTCTTCTTTATCCAGCGCAAGTACTGCTGAACATTGGAGCTTTCAATAAATTCCTTAGACGGTGCCCATAGTTGCATACGCTGCGTGTTAGTCGTTGCCCGATACTTTTGTATTGAAGGCGATAAGATAGGAAATTTGGGATGAATCTTCCGGTTCAGCGCCCGCTAACCGGCACCCAGGAGGCGCAATGCGTCTGACTTGTCCCGATGCAACTGTGCCTTTAGTTCCTCGAGGTCGTTGAACCTGCTGTCCATCCGGATGAGCTTGTGAAAATAGACTGTCAACGATTCACCGTAAATATCCTTGTTGAAATCAAATAGGTTAACCTCAATATTGCGTTTGACACCCCGGACGGTCGGACGATTGCCGATATAAAGCATACCGTTGTAAAGCGTATGTTCATAACGTATCGTGACGGCGTAGATTCCATCGGCGGGTACCAGTTTATAGGATGTATCGATTTCGATATTGGCGGTCGGATATCCGAGTATCCGGCCCAGTTTGTCACCCATGACGACCCTGCCTGTGATGCTGTACGGATTACCGAGAAAGTGATTGGCGGTTTCAATATCAGCCTGTTCCAGGGCGTGCCGGATTTTTGTGGAGCTTACACCTACATGGTCGACATCCTGCCGGGGTATTTCCTCGACCTCGAAACCATATTTGGACGCGTTGATCTTCAACTGCTCGAAGCTCCCTTCGCGATTTTTCCCAAAATGATGATCATGGCCGATAACGAGTTTTTTAGTCCCGATCGTCTCAACGATTATCCTTGTGATAAACTCTTCCGATGTCAGTTGGGAAAATTCTTTTGTAAAGGGGATACGGACAAGGTGTTGAATCCCCTGCGCTTTCAGCAACTCCGCTTTTTCCTCAAAGGTGTTCAGCAACTTAAGCGATGTGTCTTCGGGGTGCAGTACGAGGCGCGGGTGAGGCCAATAGGTAATCACTACGGTCTCGCCGTTATTTTTTGATGCGGTTTCGTTAAGCCGCGACAATATTTTCTGATGGCCGATGTGGACGCCATCGAACGTGCCGCTGGTGACGACTGCGTATTTTAACCGCACAAAATCTTCGATGCCGTGGTAGATTTTCATGAACAAAAAACGGATTCACAACCAGTAAAATTCAGATTCGGATGTAATGTTGTTAAGTCCATGTCAGGAAAGGGGTTCAATCTGTTCAGGTTCGATCGCTGAGGTAAGGGTGAAATTTCCGATCCTCGTTCTGCAGAGTTCGGAAAGATAAGCGCCAACCTGCAGGAGGTTTCCGAAATCCCGCGCAATGCTGCGAATATACGTACCCTTCGAGCAGACAATCCGGAAACCAACCTCGGGCAGGTTAACCGACGTGATCTCAAATTCCCTGACCTCCACTTCCCGCGCTTTCAGTTCAATATCCTTTCCGCGGCGGGCGAATTCATAGGCTCGTTTTCCGCCGATCTTAATGGCTGAGTGAAGGGGAGGTACCTGTTCTATCTTTCCGATGAATGGCAGCGTGGCTGCGCGGATCATCCCGGCGTTGATGTTTGAAATATCCCGTGGCTCGGACACTGCCGTCTCCAGGTCGAACGAGGGTGTGGTTTGACCAATGACGAACTTTCCGGTGTATTCTTTTTCCTGACCCATAAATTCCTCGATCCGTTTGGTCATTTTGCCTACGCAGATAATGAGCAGCCCCGTAGCTAACGGATCAAGGGTTCCTGCATGTCCAATTTTTTTCGTCTTAAGTTTATAACGGAGTTTGTTTACGACGTCGAAGGAGGTCCATCGTAACGGTTTGTTGATCAGCAGAATTCGTCCTGCATCCTCGGTCCTGGGCTCCATTAAACAATTGTAAGTCCTACACCAAGATAGTATAAAACGAGAATTGCGATACCCACTACAATACGGTAATACCCGAATACCCTGAAGCCGTGACGGGTCAGGAAGGAGATAAACGATTTGATAGCCAGAATCGCGACGATAAAGGCAACGACGTTTCCGATGAGAAGAAGTGTTATTTCCGTCGAGCCGAATGAACCTCCGCCGTCGTAAAATTTGAACATTTTATATAATGTGGCGGCGAACATTGTCGGGACAGCGAGAAAAAACGAAAATTCGGCAGCGGTTTTTTTGTTCAGTTTTTGTGTTAATCCGCCGATGATGGTGGCAGCCGACCTTGATACACCGGGTATCATGGCAATTGTCTGGAAGAAACCGATTTTCAGAGCGGTAGGGTATGTGATCCGCTGGTCGATCACTTCCTCGTTCTTATGGAATATAGCATCTACGAACAGAAAAAAAATACCTCCGAGTATCAGCGCATAACCGACTACGTCGACACGTTCGAGCATGGCATCGATATAGTCGTTCAACAGGAAGCCCAGGACAGCAGCCGGGATAAAGGCAACGAGTAGTTTGGTATAAAAATTAAACGATTCACGAAGTGATTTTTTTTCAGGCAGGAAACGCCGCCAATAGAGAACAATAACAGACAGGATCGCGCCGAATTGGATAGCTACCGTAAACATTTTCGTAAACGGGTCGGAGGCAATTCCCATCAGGGAGGAGCCGATGATCATGTGCCCGGTGGAGGAAACCGGCAGGAATTCCGTTAATCCTTCAATGATAGCGAGGACAATAGCGTGAAGTATGGACATGGACGTTGGAGTAATTGATGGAAATTGTTGCGTAGAATATGACGTTAGTCAACGTCCGCTTTCGTCTTGATATTTATTTTGATGGTTTTTTTAGAATAGCAAAAATTTCAATTATAAAACCCGCCATTACAACGATTGGTCCGAGGGTCAAACCGAGAAAGCCGAATCCGTGCTGTTCGTTATCCATCGACATAATAATGAAGCCGATAACCAGTGTTAATACTCCGGCAATCATTAGCTGGTAGTTTTTTTTACCAAAGGGAAGTTTACTTTCCATGTTATAGTTTGATTTTTCAGTACAGTTGGTCCAGTGACATTCTCAGGTATCTTCGGATCGAAAATAAAGTGCTAAGCACAGCAACGACAACCCCGACGATGAGGAGAAGTGCCAGAAGGCCTATAAATTGATTTTGATCGTGCAGAATAGACAGGTCTTCGATCTGTCGCTGCGCGTACTGTGAAAGTGTCCAAAGCAGAGTGGCGGCAATGAGGCCCGCGAGCAGGCCATAACCGGAAGCTCTCACCAGGAACGGTCGCAGTATAAACCATTTCTTCGCTCCGACAAGCTGCATACTACGGATAAGGAAACGTTGCGAAAAGAGCGCAATCCGCAGCGTGTTGTTGATCAGCAGGACGACGGTTATTAACAGGATGGAGATCAGACCCAGCAATATGAGTCCGATCTTTGTAACATTGGTGTTAACCGATTCGATGAGACCTTCAACGTAATACACCTGGAATACACCATTCATTTTTTGAATATCCGCCTTGATCTTTTCAATCTCCTTCATCGAGTGAAACTTCCTGTCGATACTGACGAGGTAGGCGTCACGGAGGGGATTGTCGCCGATGAATTTAATAAAATCCTCACCCGTTTCCTCAATGAATTTTTTTGCCGCTTCGTCCTTTGATACGTATACTATACCGGTCCCGTTTTCTTTGCTCACGTATTCCTGGGACAGGAGTTTGTTCTCGATCTGAAGGCGCTGTGTTTCCGTAAGATTGGACTTCAGGTAGACCTGTACACGAATGTTCTGCCGTACCTGTTGTTCTAGCTCCTGGGAGTAAATTACCAGGATTCCGAAAACGCCGATCACGATCAGGGAAAGGGCGATACTGATCACCACCCCAATGGCGGGGTATCCACCGAGTTTTTTCTTATGTTTTGGTTTCTCCATGCCGGTGTCAAAGGTAGGAGAAAATTTTGAATGGACAGGCAGCGAACCGCCGCCGGCTGCAAAACAAAAGCCCCGCCATCGTCCGATAGCGGGGCTCCCGGGGTTATTTACCCCTGTAGTCTTTCAGTTTTTGCAATAAGACCGCGTCGTGGATAGGAGAGAGCGCTCTTACCTTTTCGTTTTCCTCATTCAGAAGGTAGTAGTTGTCTTTGTAAAAGAGGAACATGGTCCGTTTGTTATCGCTAAAGAATTCCATGATCTCATACAGGTTCTTTTCAAACGATCCGTAGAGGTACAGTTTATTGTCCTTGAACTGGTAATGGAAATTGTATTTTTTATCCGTCTGGGTTTCTACGATTATTGAGGGAGCAGTCGCTGATTTTGTCTTTCCTCCGTCCGTGTCTGCTTTTTCATTTGCCTGTCCTTCCTCCGCTGGATCGAAAACGTCCAGGGTAGACGGTGTCACGGGTTTTTCTTCTTCTTTTTCAGCGGCTTTCGTTTTTGGTTTTGCCGGGGCATCGTCTTTTGCATTTGTTGTTACCTCCGGTGTTGTGGTAACCGTGGTTTGTTCCTGCGGCTCAACAACGGGCGAATCTTCGGCCTCCGGCGTTTTTTCTTCCGTGAGTTCTTCGGTCAGGGGAACCTGCGGCTTAGGCGCGATCTTGTCCTTGTCAAAATAAAAATAAAGGCCCGTGCCGATCAATCCGGCAACAATCACCCATACGCTTGCTTTTGCGAGCAAGGAAGGGCCTTCCGTCGGAATGGAGGACAAAGGAATATCGTTGAGCAATTTTTTCAACTCGGCCGTCCTCGCCTGGCGGATGCCGCCGACAATTCGCTGCTGAAGCAGATATTCATTTTTCAGCGACACGTCGGAGTCAAGCTTCTTTTCAAAAGATGCTTTCTCTTCCGGATTTAACCGGTTACTAACGTATTGATCCAGCAGTTCCAAATCTTTTTCTGATGCCATATTCACTAATCTAAAAAGTCCTGCTCCGAATACTGAGCTTTCACCAAATCATCCAGCTTCTTCTTACACTTATATTTTTTTGTTTTCGCGGTATCCGTGTTCGCGAATCCAAGCTTGTCGGCAATATCCTGCATGGACATTTCCTCAAAGTAGTAAAACATTAAAACCCTCTTGCAAGTTTCGCCTAACTGGTCAATACACCGGGCAAGAATCCTTTCCCGTTCCGCCGACTCCGTATCCAACGTGACGGCCGTATCTTTTTCTTCATTCGAAAGGCGCTTCTTCCGGTCAAGTTCTTTTCTCCACAGGTTCTGACAGATACTGTAGATATAGGTACTCATTTTCGAGGTCAGTACCAGATTTCCCGACGTCGCTTTCTGCCAAAACACGATCAACGCATCCTGATACACGTCGCGCGCCTCTTCTTCCGTACCACTGTTGGTGATTACCAGTTTGGTCATCATCCGGTAATACTTCTGATACAAGAACTCCAGAGCCTTTTCATCGCCTTTGCAAATGCGTTCGAAGATCTCCTTTTCGTTCATGTTTGCGCTAGTCCTGTATACCATGCTTTAATGGCTTAGTAACCCCCTAATATTTTCAATTTTCGGATTTTCCCGACAGAATACCGTATAATCCAGTTATTTCTTCCATGTCTGCGTCCGGTAGAACGGCCCCCAATATCCCCGTACTTTTAGTTGGCCTTCCTCCATCCACATTTTACACCGGTAAACCTTACCCTCCTCCGGGTCCAGAATGTGCCCTTCGGTATATTCATCTCCGGATCGAGTCATGTTCTTAATGATTTCCATCCCAATGATCTTTTTACCGTGTCGTTCATCGTCACCGGGGCATTTGTTACAAACAGGGTCGGGATCCGCGGGGTCGATCAGCTTCACAACCTTGCCGAACAGAAGGCCGTTGCGTTCGAAGATCTCTACTATCGACTTGATCTTGCCTGTGTTATCATCCACCGTCTTCCACTTCCCCACTACCGTCGTCTGTGCATGACCCAGCAAAGTAACAAACAGCATTGGAACAAGGAGTTTCATAGCCTAAATATTAGTGAAGAACTCCCAAATAAAAAAGGTTAACGGCATTAATGTGGACGGAATGCCGGTGGTCATGTGGCTGCCGACTTTTATCAACCTGTCCTTGCCATGATCGGCCATGTGTCCGGGGTTTTTATTGAGTTCGATATTTATCCCGATGGGTTGCACTCCTGACAAACAAAAAGCCCCGTATTCGCGGGGCTTCTTGTGGGTCTTAAAGTATATCAATGGGCCGTTTGATCAGCCTCAACTTTACTTACCGTTTCGACTTTAGGCTTGGATGAATCATCCTTGCCTGTTGTCGCCGGGGTGTCAGGTACCAAAAGTGGTGCGATGACAAGGGCAACCACTGACATCAGTTTCAACAGGATATTAAGCGATGGTCCGGATGTGTCTTTAAATGGATCTCCAACCGTATCGCCCACAACTGCTGCCTTGTGAGGGTCAGACTTTTTGTAATACATCTGGCCGTTAATTTCAACACCTTCCTCAAAGCTCTTCTTTGCGTTATCCCATGCTCCGCCTGCGTTGGATTGGAAAATCGCCATTAAAACGCCACACACGGTAACACCGGCAAGCATACCACCGAGGGCTTCAACACCGAAACCGGGAAGGAAAGCGATCACGACGGGAACGATCACAGCCATCAACCCGGGCAATACCATCTCGCGGATAGCTGCTTTTGTAGAGATCTCCACACATTTACCATATTCTGCCTTACCGTCTGCATCGTGGAAAGTCTTCTGGTCTTCCTTCGACCATTCCTCGACGGGTTTGTCTCCGTGTTTGCGCATGAGGTCCAGAGCCGCTTTAAGGGCCGGGATCGTGGTGAATTGCCTTCTCACTTCTTCGATCATAGACATGGCTGCACGTCCAACCGCTCCCATAGCCAGGGCGGAGAACACGAAGGGAAGCATACCGCCGATGAACAGACCGGCCATTACATTAGCTTTCGACACATCGATGGTACTTAAATGAGCAGTGGTCATGAATGCGCCGAAAAGTGCCAGCGCCGTCAAAGCAGCTGACGCGATCGCAAAGCCCTTTCCGATAGCAGCAGTTGTATTTCCGACAGCATCGAGTTTATCGGTTCGCTGGCGAACTTCCTTCGGCAGTTCCGACATTTCGGCGATTCCACCGGCATTGTCAGAAATAGGACCGTAAGCGTCTACCGCCAGCTGAATGCCCAGGTTGGAAAGCATACCGACAGCGGCGATAGCTATACCATAAAGACCACCAAAATAGAATGCGCCGATGATAGAGAGAGAGATGATGATGGTCGGAATGGCTGTCGACATCATACCGACTCCAAGGCCGGCAATAATATTGGTAGCCGCACCGGTTGACGATTGACGTACAATTGAGTTAACCGGACCTTTACCCATACCGGTATAGTGCTCTGTTACAAGACCTACCAGAACGCCGCCTACCAATCCGATCACTGTTGCCCAGAACACTCCCAGTGCTGTATAATGATTTCCTTTTTCAGGATCTGTCCAAGCGTACAATGGATCCTTGAACCACCATTCTGCGGGAAGCATCCAGGTGATGATAAAATAGGAAGCGATGATCATGACGATCGATGATACAAATTCACCCATGTTCAACGCGCGTTGAGGATCACCACCTTCTTTTACTTTTACAAAGAAGGTTCCGAAGAACGACATGACGATACCTACTCCAGCGAGAACCAACGGCAATAACACTGCAGAGAGCCCTTCAAAATTATCCGCAAAACCGGGCACCATAAAGGCTGCACCCAGTACCATAGTTCCAACGATGGATCCCACATATGATTCAAATAAGTCCGCGCCCATACCGGCAACGTCACCCACATTGTCGCCGACGTTATCGGCGATTGTTGCAGGGTTCAACGGGTGATCTTCCGGTATACCGGCCTCAACTTTACCGACGAGGTCAGCGCCCACATCGGCCGCTTTTGTATAAATACCCCCGCCAACGCGGGCAAAAAGCGCGATTGATGAAGCGCCGAAGGAAAATCCTGTTAAGACCGTAATCACCTGGTTAAGGCTCATCTGGTCGCCAACGCCAAATACTTTTGAATAAACGATGAATAACCCGCTAAGCCCCAGCACGCCAAGTCCAACAACACCCATACCCATAACTGATCCACCTGCGAAGGCAACTTCAAGTGCTTTTCCAAGGCTGGTCCGGGCTGCGTTCGTAGTCCTCACATTCGCTTTTGTGGCGACGCGCATACCGATGAAGCCGGCCAGTGCCGAACAAAATGCACCAAAAACGAAGGAAAATCCCACCAACGGATGAGAGGTTTCGCTATTTGCCGTAAAGGCCAGGAGCAGAGCAACGCATACAACGAAAATGGACAATACCTTGTATTCGGCTTTCAAGAATGCCATGGCGCCTTCAGCGATGTGGCCGGCAATCTTTTTCATTTTGTCGGTTCCCGCATCCTGTTTGTTGACCCAGGCACTTTTCCAGACGACGAACAAGAGCCCGAGTACTCCGAACACGGGTAATAGATAAAGAATGTTTTCCATAGTGATTTAGGTTTTCGATTAACTCGTCAAAAAAACCGTTCGCTGCTGGCGGACGGTTTTTAAAGTGTGGCAAATATAGAAGAAGATGTATTATAGGCAAAATCAAAAAGGAAAAGACCTTTACAGTCCGAACATTTGCCTCAGCGCTCCCCAAAGGCTTTTTTTCCGCGCATCGTCCAGTCGCTGAAGATCGTCTGCAACGATAACGGGAATCCCCCGGACGGAATGCAGTTCGTACAGTGCCAGGTTGCCATTCAATCCGGAGCCGAAGGCAATAACCTGGGCGGGATTAAGGGCTTCCAGCTCATTCATTTCAAAACTCTTTTTGGTTACGATCTGCACGGCCGCGACGCTCAGTTTTACGGAGCCAAGAATCTTCCCCAGAAGTACGCGGGATGTTTCCCCGACACTTTCCCATGGCTCCGGAAGCACAACAATGACATTAGGCTTAAGGGAATAAAGTTCTTCCTGGTAAAGGCTTTCGAATGGCGATGTTTCGGTCATGGTTCCTGGATGTCGAAGATGGAACGTAATTCTTTTGCCTCCGACGGCTTCATCCTGCCACCTAAAATGAGTCTCAACTGGCGTCTTCTTAGCGCGCCATCGAACAATGCCTTTTCTTCTTCTGTTTCGGGTTCCACCTCCGGAATATCCATAGGACGGCCGGACTGGTCTACCGCCACAAATGTGAAGAATGCGCTATTGCTCTCCGTTTTCGTGCTGGAAGGGATATCCTCGGCATCAACATCGATTCTCACCTCCATGGACGAGTTAAACGCGCGGGTGACTTTTGCACGCAACGTGACGACGTTGCCCAGCCGGATGGGGTGTTTGAAAGAGATGTTGTCGACCGAAGCCGTGACGACGATCCTGTTGGAGTGCTTCTGGGCCGCGATTGCCGATACGATATCCATCCAGTGCATTAAACGTCCACCCATCAGGTTATTCAGTGTATTCGTATCGTTTGGGAGAACCAGTTCGGTCATGTGAACGGCAGATTCTCGCGGAAATTTTTTCTTACGAAGCATTTCAGGGGTTAATGTCAGGTTGATGATCCATCATTGGGAGTACGTCCGGTTTGGAACCGCTTTCGATTCCAGGCCCTCTTTTGAAGCATTTTTATAGTTTCAATCGTTGCCGGCACGCTACTAACCGTTAGTTCGTGCAAAAATCATAAAAAATACTTTGCAATCAAGTTTATCATTTCATTATTTCGGGCCTCCATTATGCAAGCGACAATTATTATATCACAAAGGACAAACTTTATCACAAAGCTTGTTACCGCTTGTACCTCAACAACGGCTATTATTACTATTATTACGGGGTGACCCGTCATGATCGTATACCCCAGCTATGTCCGATTTTTGCCCACCTCCAGGAGCTGGAAGCATAAATCTCAGAAAATATTAAAACCAAACATCAACATCATTAACTGAATTGTTTTAAATGAAGGTCATGAAATTCGGTGGCTCATCGGTAGCTACCCCGGCGAGGATACAATCGGTAATCGAAATAATAAAACCTTATTTACTGGGAGAAGTAGCAGTCGTCTTCTCCGCATTCGGAGGGGTGACGGATACGCTGATTCAAATTAGTCAGCTTGCCCTGGAAGGAAACAACGGCTATAAAAATAAACTTGCAGACCTTGAGCAGCGTCACCTCGATACGGTGCGTGAACTGATCGACATCCAGCGGCAGAGTGGTATCCTCGCGCAGGTCAAATTTCTGATCAACGAGCTGGAGGATGTGTTGCACGGCGTTTATCTTGTTAAGGAACGTACACCGCGCACACTCGACTACGTCATGAGTTTCGGAGAACGTCTTTCAGCTTATATCATTTCGGAAGCGTTCAGAGACCGTGGTCATGCCGCCGAATTCCTGGATGCCCGCAAAGTGGTACGGACAGACAGTCATTTTGGGTATGCAAAAGTCGATTTTGAGATCACGAACAAGCTTATCAAGGATCATTTCAAACACCATACAGATGTGCAGATCATCACGGGCTTTGTTGCCACGTCGGAGAGCGGGGAGACCACAACATTAGGACGTAGCGGATCCGACTATACAGCGGCGATTTTCGCCGGTGCGCTGAATGCCACTGACCTGGAGATCTGGACGGATGTCGACGGAATGATGACTGCCGACCCCAGGAAGGTGAAAAAAGCTTTTACCGTTCCGGAAATGAGCTACGAGGAAGCTATGGAGCTTTCTCACTTCGGTGCGAAGGTGATTTTCCCCGCGACGATGCAACCGGCCATGGTGAACCGTATTCCGATATGGATAAAGAACACATTCAACCCTGAATTCAGGGGAACCGTTATCCATTCCCAGTCAGGCAACGGTAAAATGATCAAGGGGATTTCCTCCATGAATGGCGTTAGCCTGCTGAGCCTGCAGGGAAGCGGGTTACTTGGGGTAGTAGGGGCATCCATGAGGTTATTTGCCACGCTGGCACGCGAAAATGTGAATGTGATCCTGATAAGCCAGGCATCATCGGAGCATTCTATCTGTTTTGCCGTTGATAACCACGCTGCGGCCAATGCAAAGCTGGCGATTGAAAAGGAATTCCAGTATGAGATCCGGAACGAGGAGATCGACGATGTGCAGGTGGAGAACGATCTTTCCATCGTAGCGGTCGTGGGCGACGGAATGAAACACAGTCCCGGAACAAGCGGGCGTATGTTTAGTGCGTTGGGTAAGAACGGCGTAAACGTGATTGCTATTGCACAAGGTTCGTCCGAGCGGAATATCTCCGCTGTTATACCGCAGGTCGACGCGGCGAAAGCCCTTAACGCCCTGCACGAAGCCTTCTTTTTGTCGGACAGAAAAGTATTGAATGTGTTCCTGGTGGGTACGGGACTGATCGGCAAGGCGTTGATCGCCATGATCCAGGATCAGTTCAGCAAGCTCGCCAAGGAAAACCTTCTTGAAGTTAACGTCGTGGCTATTGCGAACAGCCGCAGGATGTTGTTCGAAGAGGGTGGACTTACGTTGAGCACCTCCCTGCAACAGCTTCAGGAAAAGGGCGAAGAGATGCACATGCAGCAGTTTTTTGAGCGGATGGTATCCCTGAATTTGTCCAACAGTATATTTGTCGATTGTACGTCCAGTGCGGATGTGACGGCGTTTTACCATTCGATCCTTTCATCGAACATTTCCATTGTCACGCCAAACAAAAAAGCCAACTCGGCATCGATGGAAGATTACCGCCTGTTGAAGGATACCGCATTCAGACGCGGCGCTAAATTCCTTTACGAAACGAACGTGGGAGCCGGGCTTCCGGTGATCAATACCATGAACGACCTGTTGCTTAGCGGCGACAAAGTAATTCGTATTGAGGCTGTCCTTAGCGGTACACTGAATTTTATCTTCAGTTCCTTCGAGGCGGGAAGTAAATTCAGCGAGGTAGTACGGGAGGCGAAAGCCAAAGGCTATACCGAGCCGGACCCGAGAGATGACCTTAACGGAATGGATGTTGCCAGGAAGATCCTCATCCTTTCCCGGGAGAGCGGGTTGTCCATGGAACTTAGCGACATCGTTGTTGAGAACCTTGTACCCGAAGCCTGCCGTGGTGAAATGAGCATCGATCAGTTTTTCGCCGGCATCGAAAAGTTCGACGGCGAGTTTGAAAAGATCAGGAAAGCCGCCGCGGATAAAAAGGAAAAGTTAAGGTACATGGCGGTCCTGGATAAGGGTGTCGTAAAGATACAGCTTGGTTCGGTCGATGAACGACATCCGTTTTATTCTTTGTCCGGAAGCGACAACATCATACTGATGACTACCGAGCGTTACCACGAACGGCCGATGGTGATCCGGGGACCAGGAGCGGGTGCAGATGTCACTGCCGCCGGGGTCTTTGCCGATGTAATCCGCATCGGACATTATACACGGTAGCCTTGGAGCTCCCGGTGCGGAATATTTTGAATTGGAAATGGAATAAATGAACATGCTGTTAGAGATTAGCAGCCCATAATAACATCGTGATGAAATCGATTAAAGCTCTGGCACCCGCCACCGTGGCAAACGTCTCGTGTGGGTTTGACATATTTGGTTTTGCCGTTGAGGCGCCGGCCGATGAAGTGATCGTCACGCTGACGAAGGAGCCGGGGGTGGTGATCCGGGCGATCACAGGTGACGGCGGAAAATTGCCGCTGGAAGCCGAAAAAAACACATCGGGTGTTGCTGTCCAGGAATTTTTGAAAGCGATAGACAGCGACCAGGGAGCTGAAATTGTTTTGCACAAGAAATTGCCCCTCGGTAGTGGTATGGGATCCAGCGCTGCCAGTTCGGTTGCGGCGCTCGTGGCGATCAATTACCTTTTTGATAACCCGTTCACACGCGAGCAACTGCTGCCATTCGCAATGGAAGCTGAACGGATCGCCTGCGGCTCTGCGCACGCAGATAACGTGGCGCCATCGTTGCTGGGAGGATTTGTGCTGATCAGGGGCTATGACCCCCTCGACGTTGCACGGATACCGACACCGGATAATCTTTATTGCACACTCGTTCATCCCCACCTGGAATTGAAGACTTCGGATTCGCGCCGGGTGCTGAAGGCCTCCATTCCTATGAAGGACGCGATCACACAATGGGGCAATATCGCCGGACTTGTTGTCGGGCTGATGAAACCCGATTACGGCCTCATCATGCGTTCCCTTAATGATGTGGTGGCGGAACCGATCCGCTCCGTGCTGATACCCGGGTTTGCTGTAATCAAGGCGGAGGCGATCAGGAACGGAGCGCTGGGATGCGGTATTTCCGGATCCGGTCCGACGATCTTTGCCTTGAGTACGGAATACGCAATAGCGGCAAACGTGGGGAAAGTAATTCAGCAGCAATTCGCTGCGATCAAGCTGAAGAGCGACGTTTTTGTCTCAAAGATAAACACGGTAGGGGCATGGGTCGCTGAGGATAAATAACTATTAAAACAATTGTCGGACCTTCTCGGTCAATGAAATAAGCAAATGAAATTTTACAGTACAAATAACCCCGGACTGAAAGTTGATCTGAGACAGGCGGTCACGCAGGGCCTGGCACCTGATAACGGCTTATATATGCCGGAACAGATTCCGCCATTGCCGCCTGAATTCTTTACGACGATCGGGCAGAAGTCGTTTCGGGACATTGCCTACACGGTGGCAAAGCATCTTATCGGAGACGACGTCCCCGATTCGGAGCTGAAGCGGATCGTCGACCATACCATCGGGTTCGACGCGCCTCTTGTTGAAATTGAAGACAGTATCTTTGCCCTGGAACTGTTTCACGGCCCGACCCTGGCGTTCAAGGACTTTGGCGCCCGGTTCATGTCACAACTGTTGGGCTATTTCGCAAAACAGCAGGACCAGGAGATCGTGATATTGGTAGCTACATCGGGCGATACGGGAAGCGCTGTGGCAAACGGATTTCTGGGAGTACCCGGAACGAGGGTAGTGGTGCTCTATCCATCAGGAAAGGTCAGTGAGATCCAGGAAAAACAGTTTACTACCCTGGATCAGAATATCACAGCCCTTGAGGTATCAGGCACATTTGACGACTGCCAGCAGTTGGTTAAGCAGGCGTTCCTGGACGATCAGCTGCGCAGCAAATTTTTTCTGACCTCAGCCAACTCCATCAATATTGCGCGGCTTATTCCCCAATCCTTTTATTATTTTAACACGTATGCCCGTCTCGCCGACCGGAAAAAGCCGCTGGTGTTCGCTGTACCAAGCGGAAATCTGGGAAATATCACCGGTGGCCTGCTGGCCATGAGAATGGGACTGCCCATCGCCAAATTTGTGGCGGCAACCAACGTAAACGACGTGTTCCCGCACTATCTCCTGACAAAGTCGTTTACCCCCCGTCCATCCAGGCAAACCATCAGCAACGCGATGGATGTAGGTAATCCGAGTAACTTCGTACGGATACTTGAATTGTATAAAGGTAATTTTGAAGCACTATCAAAAGATATTACAGGCTACGCGTTTAACGATGATGAAACAGCATCCGCGATGCGGGACGTTTACGCGAGGAACGGTTATATGATGGACCCGCATGGCGCTATAGCCTACCTGGGACTGAAAAAATATCTGGCTGAACATTCAGGCGATTTAACGGGCGTATTCCTGGAGACGGCTCATCCGGCCAAGTTCAAGGAGGTAGTAGAGGATACGTTAGGCTGTACGATCGCTATACCTCCAGCGCTACAGAAATTCCTGTTGAAGGAAAAAAAGGTGATTCAGGCGTCAACCGAATTCAGCGACTTCAGGAATTTTTTATTGCATACGTTTTAAGCCGGTTTATTTTTTCCAGCCTTCCTCGCCCAGGAGAGGGACAAAGGCGAAATTTGCAAATTCCTCTTTTAACAGCTTGCCGTCCTTTTTCCGGATGCGAATCATGGCTTGTTTTTCGCGGTCGCCGACCGGGATAATGAGGATACCACCTTCAGCTAGCTGGTCCGTTAGAGCCGTGGGTACGACCGGTGCGCCAGCCGTTACAATGATCTTGTCGAACGGCGCTTTTGCAGGTAATCCTTTGGAGCCATCGCCATAAAAGAAATAGGGTTTGTAGCCCAGTTGCGGCAGGAATTCGCGGGTTTTTTCAAACAGCTTTCTGTTGTATTCAATGGTATACACCTTGGCCCCCAGTTCGAGTAGTATACATGCCTGGTATCCTGAGCCTGTTCCGATCTCAAGGACTTTGTCGCCGGGGCGGATCTCCAATTTTTCGGACTGAAAAGCGACGGTGTACGGTTGCGAGATGGTCTGGCCTTCGCCGATAGGAAAAGCCTTGTCCTGATAGGCATGTTCCAGCAATGCATTTTCAAAAAAAACATGGCGTGGAACCTTATTTATAGCGTCCAGAACCCGTTCATTTTTGATGCCTTTTTCAGCAAGCTTTTTCACCAATTTCTGACGCAAACCCCGCTGCTTATAACTGTCTTCGAACATGGATTAATTTAAAAAGAAAAATTGTGGATTAATTGTGGACAACATGTTAATTATTTGATAATCAGTAATTTGAATGATTTCAAACGATTTCCACATGTGAACAATTGTCATGAGCGCCTTCGTAATTTGATGCAAAAAAGCCATTTTTTCAGGCTTAACAAAGTTTGAGAAATTCTTTAGGAAAAGTCGAACTTATGCCCTTACTTTAAAGTTCTCTCCACACAGTGAAAAGCTTTTTTGCCATAGCGTTCACATGTGTTTTTATCTGCTCCCTACAGTAGTTGTGAATAAAATCATAAACTACTGTATGGGCAGAATAAATTCCAGAAATCCTAGAATCCAATCAGTACAAACGGTGCCCAGAAATAGGGTGGTCCATATTTATCCGAGCGAATCAGGTTGAGTTTTGCCTGACGGAGATTCTCACTGTAATTATTCCCGGGATTTTCCAGCATCTGTCTGTAAAAGTCTGCCATCAGTTTAGCCGTCGATTCGTCGGCCACACTCCAGAAAGAAACCACGATGTTTTTCGCGCCGGCGTACACCAATGCGCGCGACAATCCGATAACACCTTCGCCCTTCGAAATCTTTCCAAGGCCCGTCTGGCATGCCGACAACGTGACGAGGTTGGCATTCAGCTCGAGGTTGTAAATTTCGCCGGTAAAGAGGTTTCCGTCTTCCGATTTCGAGTCTGATTGGAGAAATATTCGCGATAGTTCGGGGTTTATTTCATCCACTATCCCATGCGTTGCAAAGTGCAGGTAGCTGTAGTCTTTCAGTGTGCCCGACTTTGTCACTTTTTCATCCGCCATTTCCCGGACGAAGATTCCGTTCTTAAGGTTCCTGTCCCTGAAAAGCTGCGATATCTCGTTAACCTCCGCTTCAGTTCCCGGCAATTCGCTTAAATTATTCTTAGCCTCAAAAGTCACTGGTGCGCAAAGAAAGATGGATGATTCAAGGTTACGTTGAGTTATGGACTTCTGCAGTATGAGAGAAGCTGAAAATTCGTAACGGATGCTGTACTGGGTGAGCAGGTAGGGTAGCGAACCCGACGTTTGCCCGCCCTTTACCTTTCCCGTAAAAAGTGTTTCAAAAGGTATAATGCTTAGCCTTCCCGTGGGCAGGATAACAAGTTCTTTGATCGATGGCGGGAGTTTTTTGGGAACGAGATCAAAGGATAATTTTTCAGCAGCCTTTTGATAGGTGGTCATATCATTAAAATACAGGCTGTTCCGGAGGCCGGTAATATACTTGTCAAAGTCCGCGGAGATCGTATGCTCAATTATGCGGTATGTATTTTTTGTGATGATGAAAGTGTAAAGCTTATTTGTTTTATCGTCGATAAAGTAACTGATGACGGCGGTCTTGCTATCCATCTTTGCCTGCAATTCTTCGATAGACGGGGAGGCCGAATTGAATTTCAGGTTGAAGTATTCGGGAAAGTCGGCTTCCAGCTGGCGGGTGAACGCTTCATAGCTCCTGTTGAGGTTAAAGGCTGTTTCCCGCAACTGTTTTTCTTCTTTTTCAGACGGTTTTTGCGCCAGCTGCCGGGCAGTAAGCGCAATGGATGCTTTCAGATTTTTCTCTTCCTGTAGTAGTTTATCCGGTATACGTGCAAAGGATTTGGCGTTTACATCCGATATGGCTTCCAGAAGAACAGCCGACTTGCTTTTTTCCGCGAAGAAAAATGAAAGAGCATACCAGCTGCTCTTCTTCAGCGCGACCTGCCCGGTCTCAAAGGCAATACGGACACCGTTGGCATAGACGTCGTTCGCGATAACGCCAAGGGCGATCTTGTCTGATTCATTGGTGATATGCTGCCTGAGTTTATCGATCAGCGTATCGCATACCTGCAGTGTTTTGACCGCCAGCTCCAGGTCTTTAAGTCTGAGTGTTTTTCCGTAATACCTCGATTCCAATGCCTGAGATTTGTTCAACAGCGAGTACAACAACCGGTGTCCGTTGTAGTAGTTGAAAAGCCCTGGATTTTTAGTGAGGTCGTCACTTTCAAAAGTGCTGACATTCGCTTTAAGCGCCCGCTGGTAGTATGCCAGCGCTTCATCGTATTGGTTGTCGGAGAGCTTAAGGTTTCCCACGGCATTTAGAACAGATGCGATATCCGGATGCTTTCGGCCGTAGCTGGCTTCGTACATGGTTAATGCACGCTCGAAATATCCCAGTGCCGCTTTTTGATTTCGCAGCTTTTGATAAGTCTCGCCAAGGCTGAAAAGCAGGAATGCCTTTGTCGGATGGGCCTGAGGATAGATCTTCTCCCAGGTTTTAAGCGCCGATTCAAAATTGTTGGTAGCATCGCCGAATAGTTCCAGGCGTGAATAGATGAAGGCCGTATTGGTATTTGCGATCGCGATCTTAGGGTGATCTTTGCCGTGGAGTTTTTCGTAGATCGCCCTTGCTTTTTCGTAATAGTCCAGGGCTTTGTCGTTGTCAACCTCACTGAAGACCAATCCCAGGTCATTGTAGGTTGCTGCGATCCATTCGCTGTTTTCCTTGAGATACTTTTGGCGGATCGTCAGCGCCATCGCCAGCTGTTCCTCAGCCTGTGCATATTTCCCGGTGGTACGGTACAAGTTCCCCAGGTAAGCGAGAGCCTGCGCACCGTCGAGGGTGTTATCCTTCTTTTCCTTCCGGAAGTTTTCGATCGACGATTGAAGTGACTCGAGTGCCTGGTCATTCTTACCCTGGTTGAGGTAAAGTGAGCCGTAGTTCATTTCGACGACGGCTTTCTGGTAGCCCGACGTTGCCTTTGAAGCAAGTTCCCGAAGCAGTTCTTCGCCTTCCCTGAATTGCCCTGATCGTATAAGCGACTCGGCTTTTTTGTTCTGAAGCAACATGACCACGTCCGTCGACGTAGTGCCCTTTAACCGGGCATCGATCATACGAATGGCCTGTTCGTATTGCGCGTCGAACAGCAAAGAATCGATCTTGTGAAAATCCTGCGCTGAAGCATGGATGCCGCACACCAGGACCCAGGTAACGAATAAAGAATATTTGAAGATGCTCATCAGAAGCGGTAGTAATAACTTAAGGTAGAGACCAGCTCACGCGTCAACCCGTCGGTGTTTACATCCCGTTGTTTGATTTTATGACCTACTAGCAGTTTGATTCCGGACCGGACATTAAAACTGTATCCTGTCGTCAGGATACCGGACAGGGCCATCCCTGTCGTTCCCTCCGGGTTGATCCGATTCCCGTCATTGTCGGTGATCTCGTCTTTGGTCAAGCGGAAGATCGGCAGCAGCCCGAGGGTGAAATTGAGCCTGGAGAACCTGAAGTTCCGCTCTACCCGAAGCATGACATCGGTGCCCCGTTTGAGTTCCTTTGCGTTCGCGTATTTCCTCACGTATTCAATGTCTTCCGGTCCACCCTCCCAGGCAGTCCATAAAAACTGGTTTTTGTTCCTGTTAAACGGATGCTGGATCCCTGTTGCAAACAGCCAGTTCCGGTTGATCACCGATATTCCCGTGATAAAATCATACGTACCCAGGCTTGTTTGGTAATACATGGGAAGGGGAAAACCGCTTTCATCTTTGTCGGACTGATTGGTTGGAATTTTGGTCCCCACAGAAAGGTTGATATCGAACTTTTCCGACGTGAAAATATTACGGGTGAGGCACAACGATATATCACCGAGGCCTGAGGTATTTCCTAACTGTCCCGATACCGCCTGGAAAGGCAGTTTAACCTGGAAGGATGTTCGTGAATTGACACTGAAGTTCATATCCGCCGTGGCGACATAAACGATCGGTGTGAGCGGTGTGGTACCCCGGTAAAAGCTTACTTCCATCGACCGGAGTTTCAGTTCGATCTTTTTATTGAAGGGTTGATCCGGCTTCATGGCTCCCATGGTGCAGAAACCGGCGTCGCTGCACCCCTGGGCGAAGCTGTATGGAACCGCGACCGAATAGAGCAGGATAAAGGCAATAACTCTGATTGTCGGAGGCATGGCGGTGGTTCAGGATGATGACCGGGCTAATTTAACGTAAAAAACGAAAACCGGAAGCGCATTGCCCCGGTCCCCCGAATAAAACCCTGAAAAAAGTTTACATACCCAGCGATTGATTTTCGATGGAAGCGAGTTCGAGAACTTTCTCGTATTCGGCTGGTGAAAGGTCGTTGTAGAAGTAGTGTACAGGATCCACTTGCGCACCTTTGATCAGCACTTCATAGTGTAAGTGCGGCGCGGTGGAGAGACCGGTATTTCCGACATATCCGATAAGGTCGCCACGTTTTACATTCTGCCCGGACCGGACGCGGAAGTCGTGCATGTGTGCATAGCGGGTACGATAGCCGAAGCCGTGGTCGATCTCTACCATTTTACCATAGCCACTGAACCGTACGCTTACTTCCGCGACAGTCCCGTCGGCGGTAGCGTAGATCGGTGTACCGATGGAAGCAGCGAAGTCAATCCCCGTATGCATTTTTTTCACTTTATAAATAGGATGGGTGCGCCAGCCGAAACCGGAAGCCAATGCCACAAGCTGTTTGTTTGAAATCGGTTGAATCGCAGGAATGGCAGCGTATAGTTTTTCTTTTTTCTCCGCCAGCGATACAACCTCGTCCTGGGATTTGGTTTCGATGTAGAGTTTCCTTCGCAGGAGGTCGACTTTTTCATGAAGGGCCAGTACAAGGTCGGAGTGCGAAAAGTCTTTTTCCTTGATATCCGTATACCGTTCCACACCGCCGATACCGGCATGCCTTACGGATTTTTCGATAGGCTCGGCCCCGAGGACAACGCGGTAGATATTATCGTCACGGTGTTCTACATTGTCCAGTATCGTGCTGAGCGTCTGGACATCCTTTGTAAGTTTTTCATAATAGAATTCCAGCTCCTTAACTTCGTTCTTTAACAAAAGTTCTTTCGGGGATTCAAAGTAGGTACTGTATAAAATCAGCAGACCGACAGCCATTGCTACGGTCAGTGAGAGGATCCCCAGCGCGTTTAAGATGACATCACTGGTCCTTGTCTTTACGCGTTCGTACTTACACGTTTCCGTGTCGTAATAGTATTTTATACGTGCCATAAACTACAAATATAAGTCATTTGGGCCTAAAAGGCTTCATAACCTGCTCATTACACTCTATAAACGGTCCCTCCAGCAGGTCAATGCAATATGGGATCGCGGGAAAGACGGCATCCAGACATTGCCGGATGGCTTTTGGTTTCCCGGGTAAATTTACTATTAAAGTCTGGTTTCTGATGCCGGCGGTCTGCCGCGAAAGGATGGCTGTAGGTACGTATGTAAGACTTTTTGCCCGCATAAGCTCCCCGAAACCGGGCATAAGCTTGCTACAGACTGCTTCAGTGGCTTCCGGGGTAACGTCCCGCAGGGCCGGACCGGTGCCTCCCGATGTAATAATCAGGCAACATTTCCGGATATCGGCCATATCTATCATCGTTTTTTCAATTTGATCCTGCTCGTCCGGGATAACGGCATATTCTTTTTCCCAGGTGCTTTTCAGGTATTCGTTCAGGGTTTCCACGATCGCCTTGCCCGGAATATCTTCATAGATCCCCCTGCTTGCCCTGTCAGACACATTGATTATTCCGATTCGGATAACCTTTTCAGGCTCTTTTCCAGTCTCCATGTTTGGCGGGTGATCGTGACGCAGGATTGTTTTTTTTAACTCGACAGGATGGTTTAATGGGGATGCTCGGCTTTAAAGACGATACTTTCAGATCGTCCTTTTTTAAAAACCTGTCTTCCTTTATTGATTCCTTTCCTGATCTCTTTTTGTTTTTCCTCCGGAAGGGAAATGATCTCCCGGCATTCGGCGCTGCAACAGTTGTGATATTTCGCGGCGCAGGCTTTACACTGGATAAACAATAAATGGCAGCCGTCGTTCTTGCAATTTGTATGATCGTCGCATGGGCTCCCGCATTGATGACACACCGCAATAATATCGTCGGTAATACGTTCGCCGAGGCGTTCATCAAAAACAAAATTTTTGCCTATAAACTTGTTCTCCAATCCGTTCTCTTTCACCTGCCTTGCATATTCGATGATACCTCCGTTCAGTTGAAAAACATTTTTGAACCCTTGATGCTTCATCCATGCGCTGGCTTTTTCACAGCGGATTCCCCCGGTACAGTACATCAGGAGGTTCTTGTCCTTTTGATCTTTCATCAGATCTTCAACAACCTGCAGTTCCTCCCGGAACGTATCGACATCGGGGCATACCGCGTTCCTGAAATGACCTACTTCGCTTTCATAATGATTACGCATATCAACGATAACGGTATTCGCATCATCGGCAAGCTTATTGAATTCCACGGCGTTTACATGAACACCGCAGGCTGTGACATCGAAGCTGCTGTCATCCAACCCATCGGCTACTATCTTCTTTCTCACTAATATTTTCAGCTTAAAAAACGATTTTCCGTCATCCTGTATGGCTGTGTTTAACCGGATCCCGTTCAAAAACGGAATGGAATACAAATAGTCCTTAAAAATATCCTTGTGGCTATCGGGCAAACTGATCTGACCGTTGATCCCTTCCGACGCAACATAGATCCTTCCTAAAATATCCATGGAGTCTAATCCGCGGTATAACTCGTCCCTGAACAACTGGGGATCGGCAATCTTGTGGTATTTGTAAAATGAGATCGTTACTCTTTTCTGAGGAAGGGAGCGCATCTTCTCCTTGAGGACGCGACCGTTTATCCGGTTGTACAGTGCCATAGATGATTAATTGCAGGTTAATCTGCAACAAAGGTAATCATCCCTGTTAAAGATAGAAAATGGTGGTGGGCCGCCTGGCGCTAATTTTTCGGCTTGAGCTGACCCCGCAGCAGCTGATTGTATTCGGAACAAGTCAGCACTCCGTGTTCATTACAATAGGAACACGTTTTATACTCCGGTCCGAATGCGCCTTTTTTCACAATAACGTGATCACCCTTGCAAACCGGACAGGTTACTTTCCCGGATGGCCCGCAATCGATGTCATAACTGGATGACAATACTTCTCCGACTTTCGTCGATGCCTGTGCCTTTTGCTTTACAAATTCAGCTTCCGACTTCCTGAGCCATTGAGCCGCTTCCTGCGAATACTGACCGTTCGTTCCTTTGAGTTGAATGTACTTATTCAGCCAATCGATACTTTGCTTATACTTTTCCAGGTAGAAGGAGTTTTTGCCGAAAAAAAAGGTCAGATCGGATGGGACACTTTTCACGTTGTCCAGTACATACTGGAATTTCCGGTCGGCTTTGGTGTACGCGCCAAGATCCATGTAATAAACGCCGGAGTCCAACTCCCGGAGTAACGCGGTTTTTTTGATTTGTTCCTGTTGAAGGCGGTACTCGTCAACTTTATCCTGCTGTGCATAGCCGGCTGACAGTAGCGAAAGGACGAGGAGAATAGTAAAACTGAATCGGACCATTAATTAAATCTTTCTTTACACAGACCGAGCCACTCCAGCGCAGCAACGGAAAAAATATCTTCTTTAATTTCTTTTTCAAGGTTCATATTTTCAATAAACTTTCCAATTTCCAGGTCGCCAAGGGGAAAGGGATAATCGGATCCGAGTGTCACACGTTTTGAACCCTGCAACTTCAGGACGTACTCGAGCATCATCTCATCGTGGGTTACACTATCGACCCAAAACCGGCCGAGATAACTCTTCGGGCTCACATTATTATCGATCGCGACAAGGTCGGGCCTGCAGTCGAAGCCATGTTGAATTCTTCCCAGCGTGGAGAGGAACGATCCGCCGGCGTGGGCGAAATTTACCCGAAGACGGGGAAGGCGTTCGAAAATACCGCCAAAGATCATCGAGCAGATCGCGCGCGAAGTTTCGGCCGGCATCCCTACAAGCCACGGAAGCCAGTATCGTTGCATATTTTTCTGGCCCATCATATTCCAGGGATGCACCAGAACGGCCATCCCGAGCTTTTCACATGCTTCAAAAATGGGAAAGAATCGTTCTTCATTCAGATTCAGGTCATTGATGTTTGATCCGATCTGCACGCCGCTCAGTCCGCCTTGTTTACACCTTTCCAATTCCTGTATTGCCAGTTCCGTGTCCTGCATTGGGATGGTTCCAAGTCCCAAATAGTTCTTGGGATACTTAATAATTAATTCGGCGATGTGATCATTAAGGAACCTGGATATCTCAAGGCAATCAAACGGTTTGGCCCAGTAGGAGAACATCACGGGGATGGTGCAGACAACCTGTACTTGCGTATTATATTTTTCGTATTCCTTGATCCTTAACTCCGCATTCCAGGAATTGTCCTTTATTTCCCTGAAAAACTGGTTTCCCCGCATCATCTTCGCATAGCCCTTTCGATGGTGCTGCAGATAGATGAAGTCGCCATACCCGAATTTTTCACTCCAGTTCGGGAGTTTTTTGGGCAAAATGTGCGTATGGCTGTCAATCTTCAGCATGTATTGGAAAATGAATCTCGAAATATCGATGAATTTTGTGTGGCGTCAAATCGAATGCTCCGGGACACCGTTTGCTCGTCACCGTACCGGATCGCCATTTCACGGCTTCCAGATTCTGGAAAAACAGATGCGAAAACCGTCTCAATTTGGGGCCAGTCACTCCCTCGCGCAACACCCTCCGGATAGTTTGGTTATGCCTAGAAAGGGGATTTTTTGTGCCGTCAGGGCATATTTCCAGGCTTCCGTAAGTCACTCCCGGCGGGTGCTGTCGGGCGGTGGCATCAAATTCTCTTTACTGTGGGAAAAACCAAAAACCCAAATGAATCTCCTCCTCATCATTTTATGCTTCGTTCTGGCTTACGGAGTGTTTGCGTTGATCGCTTTCAAAATTGTGAAAGTATTGTTTCCGAACACCGAACCAAATGACAAACCCTGGAAAGTAAAGAGTCCTGAGATGTAGCCTCAGACGATACCGTAAAAAAAAGAACCCCGGCGAATACCGGGGTTCTTTTTTGTTGAAAAGGGTGGCACATGCTGTGGAATTTTTTCCCGCCAAAAGTTTTCGTCTTTTTGTAATGTATTGATAATCAAGGTTAGTTGGCTGTGTTTGTCTTTGGCACCATTATTTCGTCTGCGATTTCAGACCTGAAAGATCAGCGCAGAAACATGGACCAACCGGGGTATAAAAAAGGAAACGAACTGGGATCTGTTGATCACGTACAGAAGAGGAACGAGTTTTTAATTGCCAGGATTTTGAAGGTCCGGGAAGAGATTATTGACCTGCTGAAAGTGCTTCGGACTATGGAGGGCAGGATCACATCCTAGTCGGGATTACCGACCTCTTTGAAAGGAGGAACGAGAATATTGTAAGAATTTGAAGTGAACACTTGGTGTATTAGTCACCCTCTTATTTGTGAGTAATTCAAAATGATCGATTGCCACGGCCTATCTCACCGGCGTCGATTCACAACGTTCACTTCGAAGCTGAGCCGTCATCGCCGCCTTGATGACGGCTCTTTCTTTTTTTATGTAAGTTGTAGTCGTTGCGCGAAGCAACCCGGTTGGTTGAACGTTATGGATGTCGGAACACGTAATGTGCGGGTCTGCGTTTATGGGGTTGTCAACCCGGCAAGAAAGGCTATCCGAAAATAATGGTGAAGATAAAGTAGAGCATGATGGACAGGATCAGCACACCGTACATGATCAGGTCGACGCGTACGTAAGGCTTGTATTGGCGATAGAGTTCTTTTAGCTTTTTGAACATTACAAAATGGAATTTCGTAGCACGCTTGGCAATAAATTGTCACCGCGAAGGTAACTATTTAATGGATAATCCGTCTGTAGTGTTGCTGTTCAGGCACACCCGATATTTTTTAAATATAAATAGGGGTTAATTGAATGTGAGTTGTCTGAAGGCAGAATCAACCCCAAATAAATGACCCGAAGATTATTGTTTACTGTTTTTGTCCTGATTAGCCTACATGCTCTTGCGCAGGAAAAAGTTACCCTTAACGGTTATGTGAAAGATGCCAGCAATGGTGAAGAACTGATTGGAGTTACGGTGTTCATCCCCCAGCTAAAAGCCGGAGCCGTGACAAATGCTTATGGATTTTATTCCATAACTCTTCCGAAAGGAACGTACGAAGTACAGTATAGCTACGTTGGTTATACATTTCAAACGGTTACGGTGGAGCTTGAAAAAGATCTGGCCAACAATATCGAACTGGCCAGTGAAGCGACATTCATCAAGGAGATCGTCGTTACCGACAAACGGATCGATGAGAATGTGGTGTCCCTTCAAATGAGCAAGAACACGCTTGACCTGACCCAGGTACGGAAATTACCCGCGTTATTCGGCGAAGTGGATATCATCAAGAACATACAGATGTTACCCGGTGTGCTGACGGCGGGCGAGGGTACTTCAAGTTTTTATGTACGCGGTGGAAGTGCCGATCAGAACCTGATCCTTATTGACGAGGCGCCGATTTACGATCCGTCCCATTTGTTCGGACTTTTTTCTGTTTTTAATGCCGATGTGATCAAGGATTCCGAATTATACAAAGGAGGAATTCCCGCGCGTTTCGGCGGAAGGCTTTCTTCGATCCTGGAAGTCCGTACCAAGGACGGTAACAACAAGAAGGTGAGCGTTGCCGGAGGTATAGGCACCATGGCAAGCCGGGTGATGGTAGAGGGACCGTTGAAGAAAGACAAAAGCTCCTTCATCATTTCAGCCCGCCGGTCGTATGTGGATCTGTTCCTCAGGGCAGCCGACCAGGACAACCTGGTTCATTTTTACGATATCAACGCAAAAGTGAACTGGAAGTACAATAATAACAACCGGTTTTTCGCGGCCTTTTATTCAGGGCGCGACGTTTTTAACTTTGCCGACGACTTTGGATTTGCCTGGGGAAATAAAACAGCTACGTTCAGATGGAATCACCTGTTCAACGAACGCCTCTTTTCGAATACATCCGTTATCGCGAGCAATTTCGACTACAAACTGGAAGTGAAGGACCCCGTTCAGGGTTTTAAATGGACATCCAACCTCCAGGAACTAAGTATTAAGTACGACCTGAGTTATTTTATTAACACGAATAACGAACTGTCATTCGGATATCACATCACAGGCAGAAGATTTTCTCCCGGCAAGATTGCGCCTAACACGGAAGGATCGATCTTTTCGGAAGTCGAAATGCAGCACATGTACGCGTTGGACCACGCTTTCTACCTCAGTAACCAGCAGAAACTGAGCGAACGATTAATGCTGGACTACGGCGTACGATTGTCGATCTTCCAGAACATCGGGACCAGCGATCTCTACCTCTACGAAGATCCCCGTGATAATATAAATGTTCAACGGACGGATACCGTCCATTACGATGCCTGGGAGAATATCAAAACGTATGTGAATGTGGAACCGCGCGTGGGGATCCGCTACATCGTAGGCGAAGGCCAGTCTGTAAAAGTTTCCTATAACCGGATGGTACAAAACACCCACCTGATTGCGGCCGGTACGGTTCCGGTACCGTTCAATACCTGGAATCCAAGCGGCTACTACTTAAAGCCACAGCTGGCCGATCAGGTTGCCGTTGGCTATTTCAGGAACTTCAAAAGCAATATGTATGAACTATCGGCGGAAGTGTACTATAAAGACATCAAAAACGTCACCGACTTCGCCGACAACGCCGACATCTTTTTTAACCAGGATCTTTCGACGGAATTCCGCCAGGGGAAATCCTGGGCCTACGGGCTGGAGTTGATGATGACCAAGAAAGAAGGGAAACTCACCGGATCAATAGGCTACACGTTATCGAAGGCGATGCGTAAAGTGGAAGGTGTGAACCTCGACCGGGCTTTTGCCGCGAACTACGACCGGAGAAATGTTGTGAACATTCAGGCGGCTTACGATATGAATGAAAAATGGACTTTTGGCGCAAACTTCACCTACAGCACAGGGCGTCCGACGACCTTACCGACGGGAAAATTCGAATATCAGAACTACAATCCCGATGTGATCACCGAACGGAACGGCTACCGGCTTCCAGCATTTCACAGACTGGATCTTTCCGCCACCCTTACACCGCGCAAAAACGCCAACCGCAGGTGGCATGGCCAATGGGTGTTTTCCGTGTATAATGCCTATAACAGGCAGAATCCATTTACCATCTACACCCGCACGAAAAAGAACGACGACGGAGACGTAATCGGCGACGGCAGAACAAAGGAGGCACGGATGGTCTATTTGTTCCCGATACTTCCTTCCGTTACTTATAACTTTAAATTCTAGAAGCTGTTTATGAAAAATATATTCATTGTCATATTGTTATCGGTTGTGTTCATGTCATGTGAAAAAACCGTCCTCCTCGATCTGAATCAGAATATACCCCGGCTGGTTATCGAGGGGCAGGTTACCAACCAGCCCGGTTACCAATACGTGAAAATAACACGGACGACAGGATTTTATCAGGAAGGGGAATCACCCGCAGTGGAAGATGCCACAGTTCGGGTCACCGACGACCTGGGAAATGAGTTTGTGTTTACCCACAATCCAGGTAACCTGGCAGACTCAGCCGGAATTTATCTGCCTGAAACTCCATTCACGGGTGTCATCGGGCGTGCGTATAAGCTTACGGTGACAACTGACGGCGAAGTGTACGAGGCTGAGGATGCGATGAGCCCGGTGACATCCATCGACTCGCTGTCGTCCAGGATCAGTACGGACGAGCAGGACGACCCGAAGGACTTCGGCCGGTTTTATGAAGTGTTGATGTATGCAAAGGAACCGCAGACATCGACCGATTATTACCTCTTCAAATTCTATCGCAACGATTCGCTGAAGGTGTATAACGACACGGACATTTACTACGCCGACGACGAAGTATTGGGCGAAAACATCGACGGTGTACCATCACCGATATATTACGCCCCGGGCGATCTCGCGCGTGTGGAAATGTACAGCCTTACCCGTAACGGTTTTGTTTTTTACAACGACCTTCAAAGCCTTTTGAACAGCGACGGCGGATTGTTCAGTCAGCCACCTTCCAATTCACGAACCAACCTGAGTAACGGAGCGGTCGGCTTTTTCCAGGCCAGCGCCCTTCAAATAAAGGAGATTGTGATTAAAGAATAGCGTATAGTTGCTTTTCACAAAAGGGAGTTTCATCTTTCATTTGGTAAACGTGTGCCGGATGAAATATATTCTCGCCCTGATAGTGATTTCCATTGGTATAGCCCCGGAGGTTTGTGGTCAGACGGTTTTAGACAACAATCCCCCGGGGTTAAAATGGCAACAAGTCAACACCCCGAATTTCCGCGTATTATTTCCCAGGGGATTCGAAGATCAGGCTACGCGGGTAGCCAATACTCTGGAGCATATTCACAAAGCCGAAGCGCGGACATTGGGTTCGCGACCCCGGAAAATTTCCGTAATCCTTCAGAATCAATCGGCCACGTCAAATGGATTTGTCTCCATCCTGCCCCGCCGTTCCGAATTTTATACAATGCCTCCGCAGGATTATAATTTCCTGGGAACGAATGACTGGCTGGATTTGCTGGCTTCTCACGAGTACCGACATGTGGTACAATATCAACATGCCACCCGCGGATTCAACCGCGCGGTCTATTACCTTTTCGGTTCCACAACCCTGGCGGGAATGGCGCAGGCGGCAGCGCCACAGTGGTTTTGGGAAGGGGATGCCGTTGCAACGGAAACAGCCTTTACACCCAGCGGCCGCGGCCGCATACCGCACTTCAACCTCGTGATGCGAACCAACCTCCTGGAGGGAAGGACATTCAATTATCACAAGCAATACCTCCGGTCCTATAAACACAATACCCCGGATCATTACGTACTGGGATATCATATGGTGAGTTACCTGCGCAGGAAGACCGGCGATCCGGAGATCTGGGGAAAGATCTCGGCCAGATCCTGGAGTGTACCTTTTATACCGTTCGCATTTTCAAACGCGATACATAACAAAACTGGCCTGTACGTCAAGGACCTTTACAATGAAATGGCGGCCACCCTCAAAAAGGAATGGCAGGACGATATTGACAAACGCAAGCTGACAGCGTTTGAAAAAGTGAATCCACGTAAAACAAAAGCGTATACCGACTACCTGTATCCGCAGGCTACGGAAAGCGGATCGGTCGTTGTGATGAAACGGGGGATCGGTACGATCGAACAATTTGTCGAGGTAACGGAAGGAAAAGAAAAAAAACTGTTCACACCGGGTTTTGTTAACGATGCCGGTATGTTATCGGTTTCAGCTTCAAAAATCGCGTGGAGTGAATATGGTTACCACCCCAGGTATGGTGTAAAGAATTATTCGCTGATCAAGGTTTACGACTTTAAGGCCGGGCGCAAATGGGTTATCGGGGGAAGGCATGAGCGGCTTAGCGGCGCTTCATTGTCGCCGGATGGCAAACAGATCGTGGCCGTGCGCTCCGGTGTAGATTATAAGAATACGCTCCTGGTGATCGATGTGAACTCCGGGAAGACACTGAAAGAGTTTCCCAATCTCCCGAATGATTTCTACTCCATGCCCCGCTGGAACGAGACCGGAAAAAAGATCGTCGTCCTGAAAACCTCAAAAGCGGGGAAAACCATCTCGGTTATCGACGCGGAGTCAGGCAAGTCCGACGATGTACTGCCGGTTACGCAGGAGAACGTAGGCTATCCGGTCATGCATGGCTCGCATCTGTTCTTTAATTCTCCCGTATGGGGCATCGACAATATCTACGCCTTCAACCTGGAGACGAGCACCCGTTACCAGGTTACATCCAGCAGGTACGCGGCGTACAATCCATGTATCTCCGCCGATGGAAAAACAATCTTTTATAACGAGCAGACCCGGGACGGCCTCGACGTCGTAAAGATTCCCTATGACGAGTCATCGTGGAGAGTCTTTGACAATGTGTCGTTTTCGCCGGAAAATCTCTATGATCACCTGGTAGAGCAGGAGGGAAGGCCTCATTTGCTGGACAGTATTCCGAAAACCGTTCTCCCCGTTACCAAGTATTCCACATTGAAAGGAATTATCAATCCCTATAGTTGGGGATTGTTCCTGACAAACGACCTGGCGCAGATCAATGCAGGTATTACATCGCGCGATATTCTCAGCACGACATCCATATCGGCAGGGTACCAGTACGACATCAACGAGGAGACGTCTTCCTGGAGAGCCGGGATAAGTTACCAGGGATTGTATCCGATCCTGGACCTCGATGTGCTGGCGGGAAGCAGAAAGACGGAAGAAACGGACTTTGGGAACAAGGTGAGGTTCGACTGGGACGAGATCACGGCGGAAGCCGGTCTGCGGATACCCCTGCAGTTAACCAATTCCAGGTACAGCCGTAACCTGTCCATCGGAAATGCGGTCGGTTTTACAAAAACGTCTTCGTTTGAAAGTACCGTGACACGCGGCGAAACCGTGATCTACCGCGGACCGGAAAGGGTCACGATCGCATTTGACTCGTTGCAATTTTTGTACACCGATCAACTCAACAATGGCAATTTGTTATACAACCGTTTTTCTCTTTCTTTTTCGAATCTCCTGAAGCGGAGCCGAAGGGATTTTTTGAGCCGCTGGGGTCAAACCCTGAACGTCGATCTCCTGAATACTCCATATGGCGGCGACTTTGAAGGCCGGTTGATGGCGGCGCGCGCCGCGTTGTATTTCCCGGGCCTGTTCAAGCATCACTTTTTTTATTCGCGTCTGGCGTACCAGGAGAGCCTTCAGCGTATTGAGACGAACATATACACGTTTCGAAATCGTATTGCCAAACCCCGTGCACACAGTTACCCGGCGGATGAGAAGTTCTTTTCCGTTTCCGCAAATTACTCCCTGCCACTCTGGTACCCCGATATTGCGCTGGGGCCCATCCTGAACGTGCAACGGATAAAGGCGAACTTCTTCTACGATTTCGGAAAAGGTTCCGGCCGGCAATACTATTACCACTTGACTACCAATGCCGTGTACCGGACGGAAAGCGATGAAATTTATCAGTCGGCCGGTGTGGAGACCACATTTGATTTTAACATCATGCGTTTTTTGCCCAAGTTCGAAGCCGGTTTCAGAACGACCTACCGGTTTTCAAACGCCTATAACACAAGCGGTTTAGTGGTTGAATTTTTGATCGGGAATATCGGATTCTAAGCGCTTGAAATTCGGCTGATTTAAACCTATTTTTGGCTTTTCTTAAGCGAACAGAGCAATTTTTAAAAATTTCAATCGACAATGGCAGAAATCATACGAATGCCCAAAATGAGCGATACCATGACGGAAGGCGTGGTTGCCAAATGGCATAAGAAGGTGGGTGACACGGTAAAGTCAGGGGAACTGATGGCGGAAATCGAGACGGATAAAGCCACGATGGACTATGAGTCTTTTAATACCGGGACCATCCTGTACCTGGGTGTGCAGGAGGGGCAGGCTGTAAAAGTGAATGATGTGCTGGCCATAGTAGGGAATAAGGGAGAAGACTATGCGGCATTGCTGTCGGGTGCGTCAAACGCCGCGGCATCCGGAGGCAAGGTGGAGGCACCGAAGACTGCTTCAGGTTCCGCGCCGGCTGCGACGGCGACCGCGGTGGCTGTAGATACCTCGGGTATCAAGGCCGAGATCGTGTTGATGCCGAAGATGAGTGATACAATGGTAGAAGGGGTGATCGCCGCCTGGCACAAGAAAACGGGCGACAGCGTCAAAGCGAACGAACTGCTGGCCGAGATCGAGACAGATAAAGCTACTATGGAGTATGAATCCTATAATACGGGTACACTCCTTTACATGGGCGCCGAGGCGGGTAAATCCGTTCCGGTGAACGGTGTGCTGGCCATCATCGGCGACAAGGATGCAGACTGGAAGACACTACTCAAGGCGCACGAATCGAAAGGTTCAGGGCCGTCGCCGACTGCAAAAACAGAGGAGAAGTCCGCACCGGTTTCTCCTGTGCATGAAGAAGCAGCGTCATCGCATGCCTCAAACGGCAGAATAAAGGCGTCGCCGCTGGCGAAAAAACTGGCGAAAGACAAAGGTCTGGATATCGGAAAAATTTCCGGTTCCGGAGACCAGGGACGAATTACCAAAAAGGACGTCGAGAATTATAAGCCGGCAGCGGCAACAGCTGCTCCGGCCTCTGGTGCAAAGCCGGCAGCGGTCGTTCTTCCAAAGGTTGTTGGAGAAGAGAGCTTCGAAGAAGTACCGGTATCGCAAATGCGCAAGACAATAGCCAAGCGGTTAGCGGAAAGCAAATTTACCGCTCCTCATTTTTATCTGACCATGGAGATCAACATGGACAAGGCAATCGAGGCGCGCAAAAGTATCAACGAGATCAGCCCGGTAAAAATATCCTTCAACGATATGGTGATTAAAGGTGTGGCGGCAGCGTTACGGCAGCACCCCGATGTCAATGTGAGCTGGCTGGGCGACAAGATGCGGAAGAACCATCACATTCACATAGGTGTGGCGGTTGCGGTCAAAGATGGTCTGCTGGTTCCGGTTGTTCGTTTTGCCGATAACAAATCCCTGTCGCATATCGCGGTGGAGGTTAAAGACCTGGCGCAGAAAGCCCACGACAAAAAACTCCAGCCTTCGGACTGGGAAGGAAGTACTTTCACGATCTCGAATCTCGGTATGTTCGGCATCGAGGATTTTACCGCGATCATCAACCCGCCTGATGCATGTATCCTTGCCGTTGGCGGGATCAAGGAAACACCGATTGTCAGGAACGGACAGGTTGTACCGGGTAATGTTATGAAAGTGACGCTTTCCTGCGACCACCGCGCCGTGGATGGCGCCGTCGGTTCAGCATTCCTTAAGACCTTCAAAGGCCTGATGGAAGACCCCGTTAGAATTCTCATCTGATCCGATCAATAAAAAATCATGGCCCCGGGTTAAATACCGGGGCTTCTTATTTAGCGACATGGAAAAAATTCATTCAACAACCATAATTGCCGTACTGCACAATGGCCAGATCGCTATTGGCGGTGATGGCCAGGCTACGATGGGCAACTATGTGGCCAAGAGTAATGTCCGTAAGATCAGGAAACTGTCGGACGGGAAAATTTTAGCCGGTTTTGCGGGATCGACAGCCGATGCGTTCACGCTGATCGAGCGCTTCGAGGAAAAACTCAACAGCTACGGGGGAAATATGAAACGCGCCGCGATTGAACTGGCGAAAGACTGGCGGATGGATCGTTACCTGCGAAGACTGGAGGCCATGCTGATCACAGCCAACAAAGACGAGATACTGGTTCTTTCCGGCACCGGCGATGTGCTCGAACCCGACAACCACGTGGCCGCTATTGGTTCAGGTGCCATGTATGCGCAATCGGCCGCCCTGGCATTAAAAAAACACGCATCCCACTTGTCAGCCGAAGAAATTGTCAGGGAAAGCCTCACAATCGCGGCCGATATCTGTATCTACACAAACCATAACCTGGTGATCGAAAAATTGTAAAAACGGCTGGCGGGATCATTCAACGGGGATGTCTTCCTCCTTTTCGCGCGGGGGAAGCATTTCTTTTTTTCCATTGGTATCCTCGAGCAGGATTACAAATGGTTTGAGGTGCTGGGAATGCGACAGGAGGATTTTGAGGACACCAATGGCGGGGACAGCGAGAATCATTCCGGCGATCCCCAGTATCTTTCCGCCAATGACAAGCGCCAGAATTGCGGCAAGCGCGTTGATACTGACTTTCGACCCCGTGATCCGCGGTGTGATAAAGTTTCCTTCCAGGAACTGCACGATGGAAAATACGACGATGACACCGATTGTATACCAGATACTATCCTTTGTGATCAACGCCATCAGGATCGGGAACAAGGCGCCGATGATAATTCCGATGTAGGGTATGATCGTTAATACACCGGAGAGGATACCAAAAAAGATCGCATGATCGATACCCAGCGCGAGCAGGCCGATGCAGTTCAGGGCGGCAATGATCAGGGTAACGAGCGTCAGGCCTGAAATATACCCCTGGACTACACGCTCAATATCGGTTTTCCAGCCGAACTCCTCGTCCCCGGGTATAAGGCTCAGGAAAAAGTCGCGGAATTTATTCCGGTAAATGAGAAACAGGAAGATGTAGATAGGGATCTGTATAAGAGTTGAAATAGCGCTGGTGGTTGACAGCAGGATGTCTCCCAGGTAAACGCTGACATTGCGCATGAATTCACCCAGCAGTTTATTCTGTTCGGTTGTGCTGATCCCGAAATCCCTTCGAAGAGTGCGGCTGAAATCATTCATGTACGTTTCGAATTTCACCTGGAGGTTCGGAAGGTCATTGAGGAGCCCTACTACCTGGTCCACAATAAGCCAGATCACCAAGCCGAGAAACGTGACGGTAACCAGTAGTACGAGCGTTATAGAGATAGCGGTTCCTATTTTCCTTTCCTCAAGCCGTTTGATAACGGGAAGCATAACCACCGCCAGGAATCCGGCAAAAGCCATCGGTATAACAATATCCCTGGCGAGGATGATCGCCGTGATAGAGAGCGCGGTGACGACAAAAAGCTTGTACGTATAGTCAAGCCTGTCAAAGGGCTTAAGAGGGTCGGTCATGCCCGAAGTTAAGCATTCCCGATAGCCTGCAAAATCGAGGCGCAGGATTCTTTGATCTGTTCTTCGGAGATGGTTAACGGCGGCGCGATCCGGAAACTGTTGGGATGGGACAGGAACCAATAGCAGATGACTCCCCTTTTTTTTCCTTCCTCGACAATCCTGGAAACGAGTTCAGCTGAGTCGAAGTCTATCGCGAACAGCAGCCCGATCCTCCTGATCTCCCTGATCTTCGGATGGCGGAGGAGTTTTTCGAAAAGTTTCCCTTTCTCCTCAACCGTCGACAGCAGGTTTTCCGTCTCGATGACTTCCAGGGTCGCGAGGGCGGAAGCGCAGCATACGGGGTTGCCGCCGAAGGTTGTGATGTGTCCCAGCATCGGATCGTGAGTCAGGGACTTCATGATGCCGCGGTCGGCGATAAACGCACCGATGGGAAGTCCGCCGCCGAACGCTTTTGCAACGGTGAGGATGTCGGGCGAGATACCAAACTGCTCAAAGGCGAACAGCGTTCCGGTTCTGCCCATACCGCACTGGATCTCATCCAGGATGAGAAGAGCTCCGGTCTCGGTGCAGCGGCGCCGGACAGCCTGAAGGTATTCCCGCGAGGGAACACGAACTCCGGCGTCGCCCTGAATGGTTTCCATGATCACGCAGGCGGTCTTTTCCGTAATGTGGTCCAGATGGCCCGTGTCGTTGAAATCGATAAACCGGACATCCGGTAACAGGGGACGGAATGCCCGCTTTTTTACTTCGTTCCCGGAGACGCTCAGCGATCCGTGTGTGCTACCGTGGTAGGATTTCCGGCACGATACGATCTCCGTCCGGCCGGTGTATCGCTTGGCCAGTTTCAGAGCACCTTCGTTGGCCTCGGTTCCGGAATTTACAAAATAACAACAGTTCAGGGTGGCGGGTAGCAGGCTGGTGATTTTTTTAGCCAGCAGGTTCGGGGAGGATTGGATATACTCACCGTACACCATGACGTGCAGGTGCCGGTCGACCTGGTCTTTGATTGCCTGTATAACCCGCGGGTGCCCGTGCCCGATATTACTGACGCCGATACCCGATATCAGATCGGTATACCGTTTCCCATCGGGGCTATAAAGATAAATTCCTTCCGCCCGGGCGATGGGGATCAAATAAGGTGAATCGGTAGTCTGTGCCAGGTGGCTGAGAAATGTTTCCGGGCTGAAGTCCATACCTCAAAGCTAGGCGGATAGCCGGAAAATGAAAAGTCCCACAACGTGCGTGGGACCTGAGAAACTGTTAAAAAAGCATGCCTTCAACTACGTCCAGCCCTTCTGGCCGTAGTTGAATGACAAGCGGGGTGAGTTGTTTAAACTCATTATCTTTATAATAGTGTTTTCGTTTCCGTTAGAAATTTACAAAAACAGACACCAGCATCCCGATCAGGACGGTGGTAATCAGGACCAGTATTTGTTTAACCCGGGAGGAAGCACGTGAATTTGATACACTGCGGTAGTCAACGTTGTTCATGTATGCCATAGTCGCTCTGGTGATTAATAACGGATCAAATGTGAGATGAATCCGCAAAAGCTTCCAGTAAAAGTTATGTGAAATCATACATGAGTTACATTATTTCCGTGGGTTGAAACAATGCGGGCGAGCTGATACAAAAAGTGGTTAACGCTTTCCTTTTGTATCGACGAGGGAAATAAAATCCTTGATCAGGTCATTGGGAACGGTTACGGAAAGATGATACTGCTCGAGTTTCCATCCCTGGTCGGTACGGACCAGTACACCGGAACCTCTGCAAACACCCATCCATGTAGTCAGGAGTTCTGAAAACCATGCAATTTTTGCGTCAGATGTTACATGGACATCGCGGTCGTAGGGTTTAAAATCCCAGGCTTTGCCTTTGTCGAAGTAGGGTTTTGCAAACGAAATGAACTCCGTTTTGGTCCAGCGCTCCGATGCGTCGGTACCTATGTAGATACTATGGTCGGCCATGCTTCCGAAGAATACCTCGGCGTTGGCGTCGCTCGCTGCCTGATGCCACTTGTCGATGAAGGCATTGATTTCCGGGTGAAGGTTCTGCGCCGGCAGTACGACCGTACCGGAAAATAACAGGATAAAAAGGCTGAACGCTCGCATGGTATGGTCAGGCTTCGTAAAGGCTCAGGAAATCCATAACCTCCTGGCGTACGTTCCGGGCGCTGGTCTCATCGTAGGGTTCCGTTGCAATCGACTTGAACAACTCGCTCACCACAGTCGACTTGAAACCCAGCTCTCCCGCGTAGATGGTCGCCACTTCCAGCTCGATATCTTCCACGACCTCATCCAGGTAGATCATGTAGACCAGGTGATAGATGGCCTCCAGCTTTTCCACCTTGTCGCCGATATTGGTGAACTTCAGGTTTGAGATATCAACATTGGCATGCTTGAGGTCATCGGGGGTTAACTGAAGCTGGAAGCCCCACTTCAGGAGGCATCTCAGAAAACGGCTTTCTATCTTATCATTTCCCAGAAAAAGGGCCAGGATATTAAAATAGCTCTTCTTAACGGACGTGAGATGTTCTTTTTTAGGATCATTCATAATAGATGTCGTTTACCCGACTTTGTCCCCGGGGAGAACAAGGTAATTTCCGTAAAAATACAGGATGAAAGCGAGATTACGGATTTTTTTTATGGCATCTGCTTTTTCTGGGTGCATCGGGACAGACTATCTGGAGGACCCTGTGATAGGCGAACGGATAGAAGTGGCGCCCAGCCAGGTAGCCCTTATGCCGGGGCAGACCACAACACTGACCGGTGTTTATTTCGATGAATATGGTATCGAACGCGAGGTGGATCTGTCTTGGATTTCGGCTTCACCGGAAGTGGCTTTAGTGGATGAAGACGGGGTAGTAACAGGAGTAGGTGCGGGACAGGCGGTCATCACGGCCTCCTTTCAGACTGCCGTCAGCGAGGCGGTGAATGTGAAAGTCGTGCCCGATGAAAATGGGGTAGCGTCAGTGGAAATCGCGGCGGAAAAAACGGCACTTGAGGTGGGCGAGGAGACGACGCTGACGGCCGCAATCAGGAATATCGAGGGGATGGAGCTGGAGGGACGTCCGCTGGAGTGGTTCAGCGAGAATTCAACCATTGTAACCGTGAACGACGAAGGAAAAGTGACGGCGATCGCGCCAGGACTCGGAGGGATTCACGCGAAATCGGAGGGTGTGAAGAGCAACACGATCGACTTCGTGGTCGGGTCAGTCCGCAGCGGTACGTTCGTTCCTGCCGGAGGTTATAACGCCGAGGGAATGGCTGTCTTGCGGCAGGATGGAGGCGATGTGATACTGGAACTCGGAAGCGGGTTCAAGACGAGCTTTGCGCTGGGGACATTCATATACCTGTCAAACACCACGTCCGGCTCCGGCACATTTTCCAACGGGCTGGAGATTTCGCAGATCTTCGAAAACGGAGCCAGGACCTTTAATGTAACGGAACTGCATCCAACGGTAGGGCTGTTCGACTACCGGTACGTGATCGTGCTCTGCAAACCGGCCCGGGTGACGTTTGGTTACGCGGACCTGAACTGACGTGTTATAAAACTTCGCTTCCGGCATTAAATCATCAAAGACCTATGAATAAATTTTTCGTCATCCTTTTCTTTTGCACTACATCCATTTGTAGTCTCGCCGGTGGCGGCTGGCCTCAGCCGAAAGGATCGGGCTACTATAAACTCGGCCAGAACTGGATCATCGCCGATTCTTTTTATGGTCCCGATGGGGATATTGTAGGCATCAGGACCACCAGTCTTTTTACCACGAGCTTTTACGGGGAGTACGGAATTACAAAACGCCTTACCGCTATATTATATCTCCCGTTGTTTGTGCGCAACACGCTGAACCGGGAGGAGTATCGCCCCAGCGGTACCGTTATCGAAGGCGAAGCACTAAATGCGTTGGGCGATACCGATATCGCTTTTAAATACGGTATCATCGTCGACAAGCCTGTCGTGCTCAGTGCCATGTTATCGTTCGGTATCCCGCTGGGCGAAACATCGGGTGGGGCAGGCGGTATCCTCCAAACCGGCGACGGCGAGTTCAACCAGATGATCCGGATCGATGCCAGCACTTCGTTCTATCCGGCGCCGCTATACGCCTCGGCTTACGTGGCGTTTAACAACCGGACGCGCGATTTCTCCGATGAATTCCGCGCCGGCGTGGAGGCGGGTTATACGTTTTTCAAAAAGCTCACGGTTATCGGTAAGGTTAACGTGGTCCGGTCGCTGAACAATGGAGGTACGCGGGTAGCCGAGAACGGAATATTTTCGAACAACACGGAATACGTTTCCCCCATGGTGGAGGTTGGCTATGCCCTGACGGAGAAATGGGGTGTGTCAGCTTCCGGCGGTTACGCGTTTTCAGGACAAAATATCCTCGCATCACCTAATTATGGATTGGGTGTTTACCTGAAGCTCTAGTGTTACGTCACCATTATCATGTCGCATCCGTTGGTTTTTGTATTTAGCCCTGAAAGGGCGTTACATATTGGCCCAGGGTGAAGGCCTGGTTTTTAAGTGGTAATTTAAATTTTAGCCCTGAAGGGGCGTAATAAAAGTGTCGCTTACGACAATCAATCACACGACACTAGTGTTAAGTCACTATCATAATGTCGCATCCGTTGGCTTTTGTATTTAGCCCTGAAAGGGCGTTACATATTGGCCCAGGGTGAAGCCCTGGGTTTTAAGCGGTAATTTAAATTTTAGCCCTGAAGGGGCGTAATAAAAGTGTCGCTTACGACAATCAATCAATGACACCCTGACACTAGTGTTAAGTCACTATCATCATGTCGCATCCGTTGGCTTTGTATTTAGCCCTGAAAGGGCGTTACATATTTGCCCAGGGTGAAGCCCTGGGTTTTAAGCGGTAATTTAAATTTTAGCCCTGAAGGGGCTTAATAAAAGTGTCGCTTACGACAATCAATCAATGACACGACACTAGTGTTAAGTCACTATCATAATGTCGCATCCGTTGGCTTTTGTCTTTAGCCCTGAAAGGGCGTTACATATTTGCCCAGGGTGAAGCCCTGGGTTTTAAGCGGTAATTTGAATTTCAGCCCTGAAGGGGCTTAATAATAGTGTCGCTTACGACAATCAAAGCTTGACTTGCCACTAATACATCGTCGCAAAAACAATGTACATGTATTTTGCTATGACGCACTAGTACATCGTCGCAAAAATAAGTGTACATGCATCCAGAATATACAGTTCTAAAAATCAATGCGTTGTGTCCTATACTGCCGTACTAATATTTTTGCTATGATGCACTAGCGGCAGTATTTTTCCCCTAGCGCATCCGTATCGGCCGCGCCGAGTTTTTTTGCGTTGGTGATGTCGCTGCATACTGCGGCGAACTTCCGCATCGAAGCGTTGGCGATCGCCCGCAGCTTATAAGGCTCACCTTTGTAAGGCCGGAGGTGGATAGCGCGGTTGCAGTCTGTCAACGCGTCTTCGAAATGGCCAAGGGCCATGTTGGCCTGTGCTCGAGCCTGAAAAATATCGAAATAAATATCCGGCGCGTCCGCCGGACGCATGGTGGTCTCGAATGAACTTCCGTAAATGCGGCTGAGGTTTTTCGTGAACAGGTCCGTACCAAACGTAAAATACCGCAGGGCTTCCGTTGGATTTTCCAGGTTATCCAGGTTGATCATCCCGATACTATACACCAGTTCCAGGTTGTCGGGATACTGATTGTGCAAGTGAACCATGGACTGCAAAGACTCTTTATAATTGCCCAGGTAATACTGGCACATGGCGATCTTCCTGATCGTCTCCACGGTGACCGGTTGTTCATATTTCCGGAGAGTGAGGTAGAAAGTTGTGGCCGCCGCAAAATCCCTTTCGTTGAATTTCTTCAGCGCCATCGACCGAAGCTCACTGACGAGGCTGTCCCGCGTATGGTTCACCTTAAATTCCGTCGGGTTGTTTTCCTTCAGGTGGTGAATTGTGTTGAAAGCATCGTCGAAGCGGCCGTCGCTGAACAACGTTCCGGCATATCGCAATGCCTTCCTGCTTTCGGCAATTTCTTTGTTTGATTTCCGGAGAGAAAAATAGGTGGTCGTCGTCAGGATAATATAGGATACGCCGGCAAGCACCAGGAATACCAGCACAGCGAGTGCCTGCATCTTGTAATAGTTCCGGTCCACCCGGTAGTATTTACGAACATCGTTGTCATCCTTTTTTACGGTTCTGTATGTGCGGCTCTGAGGCCATTCTGCGGGAGGGACTGTGTAAGCCGGCCGGAAGTGTGCATCGTGCCGCGATTTTTTCAACGGATCCGAAAGTGTATGATACGCTTCGTTGACGATCTTAAAAACTTCCTCAGCCTGTTTATTACCCGGATTCCGGTCGGGATGGTATTCCATAGCCAACCGCTTGTAGGCAGCCTTGATCTGCTTCGAGTCCGCCGACTGATCGATTCCTAATATTTCGTAGTAGTTGGTCAAGGTTCGGTTATCGTCGTTGTCAGGTGCCGGGTAACATCCCCAATCACATTGCCGTATCTCGTCCCCATCCCATTAACGTACAACGGACAAGAATTGCTACACACCAAGATAAAAAATTCCCCCCGGTACCCTGTACACCAATGCCATAAAAAAAGCCATCCATGAGGACGGCTTTTTCGACTATGTTTTGCAGTACTGTTATTTCACTTTCGCCAGTTCCTGAACGAGGTCGATCAGTTTGTTGGAATATCCCCATTCGTTATCGTACCAGCTCACCACTTTAATGAACTTGTCATTCAGCGCGATACCGGCTTTCGCATCGAAGATGGAGGTACGGGCGTCGCCGAGGAAATCCTGGGAAACGACATCGTCTTCCGTATAGCCAAGAATACCTTTCAATTCACCTTCAGACGCTTCTTTCATCGCCGCCTTTACCTGATCGTAGCTGGCGGGTTTGTCGAGGCGGACCACCAGGTCCACGACAGATACGTCGGCTACGGGAACGCGGAAAGACATACCCGTAAGTTTGCCTTTAAGTTCGGGGATTACCAGGGAAACAGCTTTAGCTGCGCCGGTAGAGGAGGGGATGATGTTCTGGTAAGCACCGCGGCCACCTCTCCAGTCTTTGGAAGATGGGCTGTCGACGGTTTTTTGAGTTGCTGTTACCGCGTGAACGGTAGTCATCAGACCTTCCACGATTCCGAATGTATCATTCAACACCTTGGCGATAGGAGCCAGGCAGTTGGTTGTACAGGAAGCGTTCGAAACGATGGTATGCTGAGCAGTTAATTTCTTATGGTTGACACCCATTACGAACGTAGGGGTATCATCTTTAGCGGGAGCGGAGAATACTACTTTTTTCGCGCCGGCGGCGATATGTTTCTGACCGTCAGCCTGTGTAAGGAAAAGGCCGGTGGATTCTACAACGATTTCAGCGCCGACTTCGGACCATTTCAGGTTAGCGGGATCTTTTTCGGCAGTTACGCGGATTTTTTTTCCATTTACGACGAGGTGACCATCTTTTACTTCGACAGTGCCATCAAATTTTCCATGTGTAGAGTCGTACTTCAGCATGTACGCCATATAGTCCGGATCGACGAGATCATTAATTCCAACGATTTCGATATCCTTACGATTGATGGCAGCCCTGAAAGCAAGGCGACCGATGCGGCCGAATCCGTTAATTCCTACTTTAGTCATTTTATTGTCTGGTTTAAATTTCGAGATGCCAAAAATAAAGTACGCGGCGGCCAAAACCAACGAAATAAAATATGGTTTTCGGAAAATTTTACCGCACAGGTTTGCAAATACGCATCACCGATCTATATTTGCACCCTCTTTACGCAAAGAGAGAACAGATAAACTAACCGGTCCGTTCGTCTAGGGGTTAGGACACCAGATTTTCATTCTGGTAACACGGGTTCGATTCCCGTACGGACTACCCAACGGGATTGTTCCAAATTTTTTTGGTTCAATCCCGTATTTATTTCGTCCAACTCACTGTTTTTCAGTGTTATGTACTTGACTTCTTCTCTCAACTCCGGGGTTCGAAAACCACTTTTTTCGTAGACCAGTTTTTCAGAGAAAATCGAACCAATCATGACGCGTTTTAATGGCGTGTCTGATCTGAGATACAGGTTATCCAGTTGCTTCAGATATTGAGCACATCCGTTTAAGTAAGTGCTATTATTTTCTACATCTCCCAACTTTACCATTTGTATCCTCAACTTGGTATTCAGGTCTTCATACCGATTCTTGAATTCCTTGTATTCCGCTATGTCGATTTTTCCATCCGTCCTGTCATCCATTGCCTTATGGATTCTGCTCATATTAATATCTATTTTAGCCTGGATCTCGGATTGTATTTGCTTTCTGTACTGACCAGTTGCTTTGTATAATGACTTCAAAACCGATGCGTATAATTCGATTGTATTATTGTTGCCCGATATTTTCTTAAATAATTGTATAAAGTCTGTATTAACCTGATCAGCTTGATGTCTTTCGGAGCAGCCATTGCTGCAATGGTAATACGAGTATAATGTACCTAATCTGCCGCGCGAGGTACTCGCGGTTAATGTGCTTCCACACTTAGAGCACTGCAGGAATCCACGGAGTGGGAATAGATCATTCGTTTTAATCTTCTTAGTGTTCTTAGGTTTACGACCGTCCAAGATTTCTTGCACTTCCCAAAATATGTTGGCATCAATAATAGGTTCGTGTATGGCATCCACCAATTCTTCCGGCTCATCTTTAAGGGCAGGTATCCGAATCTTACCCATGTAAACCGGATTATGGATAAGCCGGTTGAAGTTACTCCGGCTACAATAGAATCCATTCCGGTTTAGCCCTCTGCGAACTTCCTCTATGGTTAAGTTCATGGATAGAATTTGCTCAAATGCTTTGCGTATATGGGTTGCGTTTTCATCAGGTACAATAATGGGCTTGTTACTATCATCCCGCCTATTCTTGTATCCCAGGGGAGCTGTGGCCACCCAGCGACCCGTTTTCTTTGCCCTTCGCATACCCCGGCTTACATTCATAGAACGCCTGTCGTTCTCAACTTCCGGAGTGGTTACATAAATGGCAAGCATGATCTTGGATTCAGGAACGTTAAGATCAAGCGGTTGCTCAATAGCGCACGATTCGATATTCAAATTCTGTAACTCATCAATCAGGTAATAGCTGTCGCGCGTGTTCCGTGAGAACCTATCCCATTTTACAAACAAGAGGGTATCAATATCCCTTCTGTTCTTTTTGGCAAATGCTCTGAGTTCGGTGAGTGCAGGACGTTGCAAAGTCTTAGCGGAATAGTCCTCCCTATATATTTTTACAACTTCAAAATTGTTTCTTTCGCAATGCCTGATGAGACGATCTTCCTGATCGGCAAGGCTATAACCTTTCTCCGCCTGTTCGTCAGTCGATACGCGGATGTAGAGAATTGCTTTCTTCTTCATGCTCAATTTTCTTTAAATTTTGTAACTCTATATCAGCCAGAATATACAAAAAGTCCCTGATTTTTTCAACCTGTTCATCAGTATAATTGAAGCCATTTTTATTCAGAATTTTCCTGCAATACTCTATTGAAAGTTTCTCTACTTCTGGTCGATGATCGGACATTCTAATCTGACTTTATGCGGGTGTGGAGCATTCACATACTGCATGTATCTGTACTGTTGTGTAGCGTCCTACTTGTTGAAAAGCACTTTTACCGTATTCTGCAACCTGGTAATCTTTCCGTTGTGACTTTTTACGGAAATTTCCTGGAAGGCACTTTCCTTAAGTAGCTCAACAATTTTCTTTTTTGTGTTTTGTTCTTTCACCAATGCGAGCGAAGACATTTTCTTGTTCTTCAAGATGACTACAATCTTATCATAGTCCCCTGAGCGAATGAGCTTCAATAGTTCAGTCTCATTCTGATCCGGCATTAATATTTCTTTACTGCACATATTTCTTCATTAATACGCTTAACTAATTTTTAACGACCTCTGAAACATGAAAGTTTGGGGTTTTGACTGGGTCGAGCTGAGAAAGTCTCAGATGAACTGAATTGTACTGAAAGGGCTTGGAATAGTTTCTGATGAACTAAAATGATACAACACGAGAAGCCGGTACTCAACATTTTATTGCAAAGTTCGGGCTTGTTCCGTGACTGCGACCAATAGTATCCGGCATGAACGGCCTCCCCCCTTAAAGGGTTCCCCCCATTAAAACCGGGTACTCTTGGTCTAACCCTCTTCCCTCTGCACTCGCTTGCCTGGTCAGTGAAAAGCCCGGTTGAGGTGAGCATTAAAAATGTTCAACCTTAAATAACTGTGTTATGAAAACTAAAACAATTCAACTGTATGAGTTTAAAGAGTTTTCAGAAGAAATCAAGAAAAAGGTCATCAAAAAGCTTTGCTGCATTAATGTGGATTATGGATGGTGGGAATTTGTGTATGACGATTTCTGTAATCTCGCAAAGACATCCGGGATTAAGGTAAATCTGAAGAAGACATTCTTTACAGGATTCTACCACCAGGGACAGGGATCAGCTTTTACAGCAGATATTGACACATCTGAACTGATCCAATGTGTATACGATAAGGCATGGAAAGAATATGCTCCTGATCTTGAATTTAACTTTCCTGAGATTACAAATGCAATCCTTCGGATCAGAAAACTGATCATTAATAATACAATTGAATTCGGAGCTTGTGTTAAACCTACTAACCGCGAAACTGCCATTAATACTGATTTCGATTCAACCAAGTACAGAGCTTGTAAATGTCAGAATCCCATTAATGTTGATAAGGCAATTGAAGAAACAGAAGAATTTGTTTCAAGCGTATGTGAGGAATTAAATCATTTCCTGTTCAAGACCTTGCGTGATGAATTTGATCATCTCACTTCAAAAGAGGCAATCAGCGAAACGACAAACGCCAACCAATACTATTTCACGGAGAAAGGTAAACTAGTGGATTGTGATTAGGGGCTAACGCTCTTTTTTTGTTCGCAATCATCAATTTTTTAAGGAAGATTACTCTCTCATCATTTTTAACCGCAAAGTTCGGGCTTTCTTCCGTGACTATCGCCAAAAAATTCCGGCATAAAATTCTATGTGCCTGGCGGCCTTGTGTCCTGTTCAAATTTATTCCGTATTCCTTTTGGCTACTCGCACGTATGATTTCATGTTTGATTTGGAGTGCTGTCACGAAAAAGCCCGGTGAGCTGAGCATTAAAAATAATGTTCAATAAAAATCTTACAATTATGTATTACGAATCAAGGGTGCATGAGGTTATCAGCACATCAGATGCTTATGACGCAGCAAGGAAAATTAAAAACGGAACATTTCACAGCTATCAGGTAGCGACCTGGACAAGCAAAGACAGGCAGTATCAATTCTTTGCAGTACCTGACGGTCATCTGGACAATCCATTATTAGAGTTGGCCATCCTTCGGAAGGAAATCGCGAAAGCACATTCCGGTTATCAGCAAGTCGAATCCATTACAAACGGTTGGATTGAAAGCCCGGAAGTGTTAGCTAAATATCTTATTGAAGCAGAAACTTCTGAATGGATTATGGCTGGTAACGCGCAGCTAATTGTAGGCAAACCAAAGGGTGATGAAACGGCAAATTTTACCTGTGGATGTTGCGGTTCCTGGTTTGAAGGTAATGTAAAGGATCAACTCAAGTTTGATCAGGATGCTGGCTATGGTATCTGCAACGACTGTAAAAGGTACTACTGATCTATTAAAACAAATTATTCAATTAAATAAAAATCTTATAATTATGGAAACATTGAAATCTCAGTTTAAAAGATGGAGGGCAGGTGAACTGACGATGCTTGGAAGCTTTCAAACTAAACTATTTCAAGCATTTCAAATTGCTGACTCGGTGAACCAGCAAAAACTTAGCGAGGCATTTTCCTATTGGTTTTTGGCGGATGAATCAACCAAGAAGATTCCTGAAAATACGAGAAAGGGAAGCAATAACTCCCAATTCATAAGCGCTGCATTAAAACAGATGTGTCAGGAATTGATAATAGAAATTAAGGAGTACCTGGATAAAAATGGTCATTTGGAATTTGAGGATAATGTAAACCTAAGCTATGCTGACGAAGAAATGAGAATTGCTATAAAACGAGAAGACAAGTATTTACTTTTGACTTGTGATAATAATTTTGGTCAGGAGTACTTTACTTATGAAATTCAAGATCAGGGATGTATTTCAATAGACGATCTGATCTGGATTGTTGAACAAATTGAGAATACAGCTAAGGGGCAGTAAGCCACTTTTTTATTCACTCCGTGTTACAATCAACATTATACTCTCTCATCATTTTTAATAGCAAAGTTCGGCCTTATTCCGTGACTACCGCCAAAAGTGTCCGGCATAAAATTCTACGTGCCTGACGGCCCTACATTCTGTTCAAATTTATTCCGTGTTCCTTTTGTCTTTCCGCACCATTGTTTCATGTTTTTTGTCTGGAGTGCTGTCACGAAAAAGACCGATGGGTTGTGCATTAAAAAAAATGTTCAACTAAATCAATTTTGTTATGACAGATTACATTCATTTATCCGGAACAACTCCTTACGATGAAGCATGCGCACAGGTAGGGAGTGATGATTACATGAAGCATTCCAGGCTAGAAGCGCACGCGTACATCCGGCAGCTCACCCGAGCATTTGGTGTAAATCCCGAAGGAACGAAGTTCGCATTAGCGCATAACCCACATGACTTTGGTACATACATCGACATCAAGTTTTTTTACGATGACGAAGATCAAATCCATCTGGATTATATGGGGCTTGTTGAAGGCGGATGTGGCAACTGGGATGATATTGCGTTGAGTGAGCTGAAGGCGAATGGGTATAAACTTGAAAAAGAACAAACCGATGAGGGAGAATCATCAGGTGAGCCGTGGGAAGATAGCTCCACGTATGACAACGGCCCGACAGGTCATGGTGACATTTGCATGAGTGATGCAGATTCCGGTTTATAAAAATCAAAAACCTTTTGGTGTATAGGTTAACCATAAACTATCAAAATGAAAACATTTCAAAGACCTGCGTTATATGAAAGAAGAATCGTGCTGCATAAAGGTAGACCATTGACAGAAGAAGCAAAGATTACTATTGTATGGTATCCGGTACTCCATTTAATTAATGCTGTGAAAATAGTTAATAGCCCTGCTGATATGGTGAATCTTATCCCACCATAATTGCACGCCTGAACTGTTGATGCAGGTCAGGTTTTTCATACGGCATTCCATTTTGCGGGTTGGCGAGACTACGAAAATTTCCGGTACGGTATTGAAATCTAAATTGCATGGTTTGAGATCGGTTGCTGGTTATCCGGTTTGGTAGTTTTTATTTACCGATGAAATGGGAAAACCAATCAGAATTAGTCATTTTCAAGGCCTGTTATAACTTCAAGATCCTCATTTTTATATAATCAACCGAATCCCCGAGACCGATGGTTTTCATTGAAACTCTTAAGGCTTATAAAGACGAAGTAAAGGAAGCTGTTGATGAGCTTTTTGACACCGCATTTAAAAATCATAGGGGTCGACACCGACCTGTTGATCGTGATCATTCACGGATACTACGATGTTCAGCACCTTGAATTTCATAAGTGCGAAAAGTTAAGCCCGTATGTATTCGGCCCCGCCCATATCGGCTATAGCCTCGATACGTTTTATGAATTCTTTCATTTCTATCGAACTACACCGCTGTCGAAACTGAAATTTGAAAATCAATTGAAAAATCCGGAGAAGAAAGACGAGATCGAATACCAAGAAAGGCTTGCCCTGAACCTTGAACTGCTCATCTACCTGAAATTCTGGGAATCGGATCTGCTGCTCCGCCAGCTCTTCAACTTGGTGAACCTTGCATCTGCCAAATACTATGACTGGGATTTTATGCTGTCGTATTCCCGCAGGTCATTAATACGGGAACAAATACAGGGGCCCATGAAAACTGTTTGCCCGAAATTCTACAAGTTGGTTGACGAGAACTATTCCGCGCAGATCAGGAATGCTGTGGCACATTCAAAATATTATTTCATGGGCAGGAATCTGCAACTGGCAAATAAGGAAGAGAATAAATTTTATAAGCTGCACAATATACCCTTTGAAGAATGGGAGATCCGGTTTCATAAGACATTATTGTTATACAACTTCATAATCGGTAACCTTCAGCGATATGATAAGCTGTACCAAGAGGAAGTTAAGGACAAACATTTTGGACTGCCATTGTCCACACCCCGGTTAAGCCATCATGGCCTTAGAAAGAACCAATGGGTTAAATATGATAGTACCTGGAAACGGTGGTTATGGAGCACGCAGGTGGATGATTGGTAAGCACCCGACTAACTGCGTCTTTACAGGAAGATGATTGATGTGTTACTTTGTGAGAAAAAATCATGAGACAGACACAGGAACAAATGCAGAATGCCATCAACGAATGGGGGCAATCAGGATTGAGCAAGAAAGCGTTCTGCCGGCAACGGAACATTACTTACCAGACGTTTCACTATTGGATTAAGCGTCTGGAATCGGTATCAAATTCTGGTTTTACAGAGATTAAGGTAAATGATCGGACGATTGGTGTCGGCCATGAGATTGTTTTTCCCTCCGGTACGCGCATGATCTTGCAAGGAGAAGTGTCGGTGAATTGGCTTCGCGATCTTGTTCGTTAAATGTTATCTATAACACGACTTCATCGCTGCTATCTGTATCGGGTTCGAACAGATATGCGCAAAGGATTTGATAGCCTCTGCGGTGTGATCCGCAATGAACTGGGTAAAGATCCTTTAAGTGGAGAGCTGTTTATTTTTTTCTGTCGTGCACGCAAGCGCGTAAAAATACTTCTTTGGGATCAGGACGGATTTGCTTTATATCAGAAGCGGCTGGAAAGAGGCACCTTCGAGATGCCTGATGGAAGTGCCGTTCATCAAAGCATTACGGCCGAGCAGCTAAATTTCATTTTGGCGGGTGTAAATCTAAAAAAAGTGACTCTTAGACCACGTTATCAACATACGATCAACAACGCTTCCGTCGCTTAGATTATGTGATATCTTTGCCTTGCAGTGAGCAAGAACACAGACATTACCACACTTACTAAAGATGACTTGATTGCAAAGGTTATGCAGCTTGAGCATCAGGTGTCATTGCTGCAAAAGTTGGCATTCGGTCCTCGGAGTGAGGGCTTTAAGCCCGCTACAGAAATTCCTGCCAATCAGCTTTCACTTGGTGTATCCATTGACTCCGTTGCTGAGATCCAAGTAAAGAAGACTACAGTAAAGGAACATGACCGAACCAAAATAAAGGTTGAAACAAAGAAACATCCGGGTCGTAATCCATTACCCTCCAGCCTTCGCAGGGAAGAGATCATCATCGAGCCCCAAGAGGATGTAACGGGGTGTACGCGTCTTGAAGATGAAGTTACCGAAGTGTTGGAAGTAAAGGCAGCGGAGTTTTATGTGAAGCGATACATACGTCACAAATATGTACGCAAGCAAGGTGAAGGTATCGCTATTGGTGATCTACCCAACAGAGCCAGTGGAAAAGGTATTGCTGGTGCCTCGGTGCTGTCTATGCTCATCGTTGGAAAGTTTGTCGATCACCTACCCATCTATCGTCAGATCGCTATCTTCAAACGATCAGGTATTAATCTGCACTATAACACGGTACTTGATTGGGCCAATCAGGGACTGGATGTGCTGGTTCCTCTTTATGAACTACTGAAAAGGAAAATACTTACCAGCATCTACCTTCAGGCGGATGAAACAGGGTTAAAGGTATTGGACAGTGAAAAGAATGGCGGCAGTCATCAAGGCTACCTGTGGGCCTATCGGGATGTGATAAAAAATTTGGTATTGTTTGAATATCAACGCGGACGCAATAAGGAAGGTCCTGGTAAAATGCTAAAAGATTTTAAAGGCTTTTTACAGACCGACGGATATGCAGGGTATGATCAATTTTCAAAACGCACAGGTTTAACCACCTTATGTTGCATGGCCCATGCACGTCGCTACTTTACAGAGGCAGAGAAAAACGACAAAGAACGAGCAACGCATGCCCTGCTTGCGTTTCAGGAAATCTACGAGCAGGAGCGGCAGATGAAAGATTTTACTGTTGAAGAACGCCAGCAATTACGTCAAGAAGTTATTGCGCCAAAGCTGGAGATGCTACATACATGGATGCTTAAAGAATATCCTGCGGTAACCCCCAAGTCCCCCATCGGCACAGCGTTATCCTACGCTATGAAAAGATGGAAAGAGCTGACCGTATTTACAACGGATGGCCGCCTGGAAATAGACAACAACAAAATCGAGAATGAAATCCGTCCAATTGCTTTGGGGCGAAAGAACTACTTGTTCGCAGGATCACATGAATCTGCGCAACGGATAGCAATGATATATTCCCTGCTCGCGACTTGTAAAGTAAATAGTGTGGACCCCATGCGATGGCTTAATCATGCATTGGAAGAACTACCAAACAGAACGGTTAACAACATTGAAGACTTGCTACCACAAAAAGGTTAACACGTACTTGGTCGGGTGGATACGATGATTGAAATCGACAGGACTGGGTTTTTCTTGAAAGTAGAATGCTGGGTGATTAAGCTTTTGAAACTTTCTTACCCCACTCCTGGAAAAGGTACTGGCATAGGTCGTAACCGGTTTCAACGGGTTTGTGATAAATCTCCAATCCTGAATACCGATGCACTTTATAACCGTTTTTCTGAAGAAGCCTGTCTCTTTGCCGGTCTGCTACAAATGATTCCCTATTGGAATGGTACTGAAACCCATCACATTCAATCACCAGCTTGAATTCGGGGTCCTCCGGGAGCCAGATGGTGATATCCGGCCTCATTTGTTTACCATTCAGTTTCACATTTTCGATGTAAGTCTGCAAGGTGAAGTGATACGAGTTCTTCAGATCAAACGTGTCATACAAAAACGAATGGATCATATTAAGCTGGTAAAAATCTTCATCACCTCGTCCCTCAATCAGCCTCAGGATTTCAATCTCAGCCGTCATAGCATTAGTCCCTGGATTTTGTTCCTGATAAGCGACCCTTACTTTTTCCATGCCCTTTCTGATAGCTGTATACTGATCCAACTGTCCTTTAATGGAAATACCACGTGGTGTAAAAATGAAAATGCGTGTATCGTGAAGCAGTCCGAAATACAGTACAGAATTCAAAAATAATTTTTCAATGGGTGATTCAGCATGGTCAAAAATCTCATCCACATTTCTCCTGACAATGAATTCACCCCAGGTTGTCAGCATCTTCTTCACCAGATCTTCGTCCTCCATCCTGTCAATCCTATGCCTTAGAAATTCCATTGCCACATTAAACGTATGGTCCTTGTTTTGAAGGAGGTCGCGTATTTGGGTTAAGTTGGGAAGCATGTAAAAACACTACATTTCTGGTCAACGAATTTTGATATGATCAGGATTTGATCCGTTCCGAATATTCTTGTCTCACGTCATCGACAGTCAATTTATGTGCAGTCAGGTATTGTTGAACTTTGGTGTCTGACAAGTTTAGGAGATCAAGTTCTTTGAACTCATTGAAAAAAGACCGGACATTCTTCACAAGTTTTTTCAGGTGTTTTTCTTTAAGAAGTTCTACTTCCTTATTAAGTACAGCGCCCCTAGCAAAACTATTTGCATTGATAATCATTATATTCTTAACGGTCATGTCTCCGTATTCTTTCTTGAACCATGCAATAGAATTGTTCATTTGCTTTGTTTCATCTTTATTTATTTCAACGCGTGTAACTTTGACTTCATTTTTACATTCAAACAATAAATACTCATTGTCACGAATTGTCCAAAGATTATCGGGTCCTTCTTTCCATTGTTTATCCGGCCGCTCACCAACAAATCCAATGGCAAAAGCAAGTTCATTCAGCGCATTCTCAAATTTATCGGCACCGATTCCAAATGAAAGGTTGCTCAATATTTCATTGATCTTAAGCATGATTTCTTCAAATTCCCCACATTGCTTCAACCATGTTTTGATATTCTCAATACGCTTTTGACCGATCAGGTTAATTTTCTTTACTACCATGCCTGATTCGGGCTTGAGAAGGAAATTATTCAATCCGTGAGCTGCCTTTTGAAGTTCATTTGACCTTCCCGGATCATCCGGAAAAATGTAACGTGCTGATTCCTGTATATACCAGCCTTTTTCAGAATCTGTTGTTACCAATGATGAACTTATCAACTTGTTAATTATTTTCACAGCGCCTTCAAAATCGCCCTCTTTATATTTCTTTTCAGCTTGTAGTTCTAAGGAAAGGATATCCAGGATCTTTTTGTTGGCGGGTCTCTCAGTCATCTCATTCATACGCTCGACATAGAATGCTTTCCAGCCATCATCCCGGAGCAGGCATTGGTTGAGTATCGCTGTGAGAACCTTAATGGGATCTTTTCCCTTATTTATCTCCTCTTCGGCAAACTCAGCCACCGAGAAACCAATTTCAATTTGCGTGCGTGTCTGGTTGCTGAAATATTTATGTGAATCCTTGCGTTTTATCGAACGAACCAGTTCGGAATCAGTTAGGATTATTGCACAATAGTCCTTTTCACCTCTTACGCCTCTGCCGAGACCTTGCTCGACTTTTTGAGCAGTTTTAATAGCAACAAGGTCACTTTCAGCACGACAGCTTTCCTGATAACGATCAGATAAGGTTTCGGAATGCGGTTTAGAGTCTATAATCAGTAATCTGCAGGTGTGGTCGGGTAAATCTATTCCGTCATACCGGTTTACTATTACCAAAGCATTTTCGCATTTCTCATTCTTAAGCTTTTCTATTTCTTCATCAATCGTTTCAGTAGTGGCCACGGTTGATCCACACTTTGCCCATAAGTCAGACCTCTTACCGCTGGGTGTAAGCGCCACAACTCCATATCTTCTGCCCTTTCGTGCTTTTCCAAAATGATTGACAATTTCAATTCGGCCTAAAGATTCATGAAGCATTTCCGGTATAAGGATCATCTTTTCACCAGACCATTTCTCTTTTTTCAGGACAAGGGGTTTTTTAATTGTTTCAGGATCAACACCCAGCGTTTTTACAAAAAATGAATCGTCATTTACGGTTGCTGACATAAACACCCTGTGATCGGCTTTATGATAACTGCCAAATGCTTCAATAGGATTTAAATATGGTGCTATTTCAAGACTATCACCGGAAATAATACAATGACAATCCTTGATAAGATCCTTTAAAAGTGGCCATTGAAATTTTATAGCTTTTTCATCCTTATGATTGGAAAGGATCGTTGAAACTTCAGCGTGTTTTCTTTGCCAGGACCAATACGGCACATGCAGAAATGAATCGTATTCTTTTCTCTTAATGTCCGCGAAAGTTCCCATACCCTGGCTCTCCAACTCCTGGCCAAACAATTGCAAAATTTCGTTGTAAGCATTTTCATTACTTTTCAATTTAATAATGAAGCTGCCGCGTATTGCTTCGATGCAAGCATGCGCATCGTCCATTACCAGCGTGCCGATTTTTAGTGACTTGTTATTTAAGCCGAATTTCGTTAGCCCGTTAAATAGCTTCTGAACTGATGTGATCAGGATGTTTTTTCCGTCAAGAAAATTTAGAGGTAATTCGTCATCTGTTGTCAACGCCCTGATGCCGAACTGTTTTGCCTGGTCTTTGGTCTGCTGGATAAGGTAATTGTTAGGACAAAGGTAGACTGCGGGACCTAATCCCTGATTCAGTTTTGACTGAAGGATCAATAAACCAATCAAGGTTTTACCCTGACCTGTATGCAATTTCAGAATTACATCGTTCTCGTTTATGTAGTTCGCAAACCAATCTTTAAGTATCGACTCCTGAGCCGGGCGAAGCGGACCCTTATCACTTGCCCGATCCAGGGAATTGTAAATTTGAATAGGGTCGGCTTTTTTCCCCATTGAAGACCCGCCAAGTTTTTTAGAAAAATCAATCATGATTCAACGTTTGGTCAATACAAAATTCGGGAATTAGATTAAATGACGCAGCTTTCACAAATAGACCTGTACCAGCCAAAGGGAAGCAGTTTTGGATTAAGAAAATACCCTTTGAAACTAAGGCCAGATCGTAGTTAAAGTTGATTCCAAGTGGGGCTGTGATCAATTGAGATCGGGGCCAAGGAATCTTTACTAAAGTAAGAACAAATCGGAATTTTAAAAAACACGCTTTCAGGAGGCGCCTATTGCGTTAAAAGTCAGTGGGAAAATCCTTAATTCATTAAATTAGTTATTGAATGGAGATCAGGAGGATCAAAAAGGCATTTCCAAGGCTCCCGAGCAACAAAATAATATTTTCACTTATTTTCAAAAAAGGATCGTTTTCCCGGAGTTTTTAAGTATTTAATTTATATGAAACTATTGAAATACTTAACAAGTCTTTTTAATTGGGGTAGCCCTGGTAAAAAAAGAGAAATTGATCGTCAAATTAAGAACACCGAAATGGAAAAAGTGAACATAAGCTATGATACAATCAAAAGCTTAAGAAAGAGATTGATTTCGTTCCAGGTAGATGTCAACACAAAAAGTCTTAAGGAGCATCGTGATCATTTTGATGCGCTTGCAAAAGACTTCATCGATTTGGATGTACCTGATCGATACAGGAGGAGAACCGTAGCAGATCTGAGTGAAGCAAATGCTTTCTTTAACCTTTTGACCGAGGAAGACTTTAAGGAATTTGAGAATAATAGGATGAAGAGAAATGAAGTCCATGCGATATTAAGTTCTGTAGCACGGAAATTAGGTGAAACACTGGTAGCTCTTCAAAAGGAAATTGGTGTATTGTAGGTTAATGTACCCCCATATTGAATTGAGTTGAAAACCCGGATAATTTGCCTTTATTTAAATAAATTGGATTCTCATTTCATTGCAATGGAAAGTACAATCTGCAAATTATTTGATAGCAAGAATAGGAAATTCGAGATCCCTTCATACCAAAGGGCTTATTCCTGGGAAGAGAAACAGATTGTGCAGTTCCTGGAAGATTTGAAAAATGCAGAGAACCAATATTACTTAGGACACTTCCTGTTTGAAACAAAGGACAACGAGGAGAGCACACTTCTGATCATTGACGGGCAGCAGCGGCTTACAACTTGCATCATCTTTTTTAGCGTTGTAAGAATGTTATTATCGAAGCGGAAAGATAACGGTAAAAGTATAGCATTGAATCTGGATGATATAAAAGACTACTATTTAAGAGACCTCCGGAAGGACACCCAAAAATTCAGGACAGTCCGTGACGACAATAACTTTTTCATTGATGAAATAGTTGACCAAAAGGAAAAGCATTCACAAGAATCTGACACCGCCTCTAAGATACGGATCAGAAATGCAAAGGAGATTTTCCAGAGGCAACTTTCAGACGAAAAAACCATTGATATAGAACGATGGTACGGTTTGATCGAGAACGCAGCTATTACCGAATATGTAGTGAAAGATAAAACCCAGGCAACACAGATTTTTGCCTTTCAAAATGACCGTGGTAAAAAGCTTTCAAACCTTGAAATAATCAAGGCCAACTTTATGTTGCAGATCTATCTCTCCAGCAACAGTAAAGAAAAGATGGAAGAAAACATTGTTTACCTGGAAGGCGAACTATCGAAGATTTACAAACAAGTTGTTCGTATTAGCATTGATGAGGACGAAGTGCTGAATTATTACTGGCGCGCTGTAAGCGGTAAGGGGTTCAACAGTGATGAGGTAATCAAAGGCATCAAAGAATTAATCGGCTCTTTAACCACAGACAAAACGGTTTGGATCAAGGAATTTGTATCGGGTCTGTCACAGGCATTCCAGACCGTTGAGAAGATAGAGAAAAGTGATTATAGGTATACCAGGGATTTACTTTATCTCAATAACATGGCGCTGGCTTATCCTTTCATCATCAGAGCATATAAGATGAATGCCTCCGAAAAGACAATCAGTCGGTTAATTAGGCTTTTTGAGAATATTACATTCCGGTATCTCTTGCGCGGGGGAAGGGCCGAAATAGAATCCAGGTTAAATCATCATTTGGTAAACTACAATGCAGCAGAAGAACTGAACAAAAATATCAATAATATAATTGATAGTATCAAGCATAATGGTTGGTGGGGCTACTGGAACGATCAGGCTGTGACAAGCTATTTAAGTGGCTATTTCTATCAAAACAGAGTGGATAGTTATGTGCTTTGGAAGTACTAACTACATCTATGCGATGAACATCATCCCACTCCTCATAAAGTTTCATTTAACGATTTAATTAACAATGAGAACATAGAACATATTGCTCCCCAGACCCCGACAGATAAAAATCCCACGTCCAATGGTTATGGCGAATACAAGAATGAGCAAAACCCTCAAGAAGGTATTGCTTCAGGCGGCTGGCTTAACAGCATCGGCAATCTCATGTTGATATCACAGCATCATAATTGTTCCATTGGCAACAGGCCATTTGATGAGAAACTCTCCTCCTACGGCAAGGAGAATTTGCTAAACCAGCAAAAAGAAATCAGAGAGTTTGTAGCAGACCTGAACGCTCCGGTATGGGACAAGCCTGCTATCGTAAAAAGGCAGGATAAAATATTGAAAGCTGCGGCAGACTTGTGGAACCTGGACAGCATCTAAGGGCGAAATACTTGAGCGATTATTTATGAATATTAAATGTTTTGAACCTATAATAGATAGAAATTCCACTACCTTAATTCTTGGTACAATACCAGGTGTCGAATCCCTGAAAAAAGGATATTATTATGGGAACAAACGAAATCATTTTTGGGATGTTTTGGTGAGGGTGTTTGTTGATGAATGGGATCAGTTTGACCTGGCAGACCAAAAATTAAGTTATGATCAAAAGCGGACCTTGCTGCTTCGAAATAATTTGTGTTTATGGGACGTCATCGAATGTTGCTATCGTGAGGGAAGCAGAGACAGCAAAATAAAGGATGAAAAGATCAATGATTTTGAAGTTTTCTTCGGGAATTTTCCGCAAATCAGGAAGGTGATCTTCAATGGGAAGAAAGCTCATAAATTCTATAAACAAAAGTATAAGACAGAAACATTTAATAAAGAAATCGCAGTTTTAAATTCAACAAGCACAACAAACCTGAATAATACGTTTTCTGTTCTACGAGAATGGAAAGCTTCATTAAAGTCTGAGAAAACGAAAGGGTAAATTATTTTAAACGGTAATGATTGAGTATGAAAACAAAGAATTATACTATCGTGCTGGAAAAAGGCGAAGCGCCAAGGCCATTTTATGAATTGACTGAAAGCGAACGCCAGGAAATTGGAAGGCAGATATTCGAAAAAGCCCGTTTAGCAGCATTGGCTGTTGGACAACAACCCGTGACTAGCCATACCGTTGATCTTAATCATCAGTCTATAACTTGAACTGTTTTTGATCTACCAAACCATGTCAAGCTATGAATTATCGTAGGGAATTTCTGGCCATAGATGTCCGTGAATTCATATTCCATAGTAATTTGACTTAACTTCTTTCTGATCAAATCCCTCGTTTCCTGAAAAGTCTTATCGTTTTCATTACATTTTAGTTCAATGAGGATTTTTTCATCGTTGGGCGCAAGAACAAAGTGGTCGTTTTTGGTAAAATTGCTCCAATAATATCCGTCCGGCAGAGTAGGCATTAGATCAATCAGATATTTTTTAATGTTGTTATTTTCATCATAGAATTTTGTTGATTTGGTGATTAAAGGGCCTACTCCCTTATTTTGAATTACCACAGCTACCCAGTCTTCAAAGTCAGGAGGAAAGACATAGCAGATTGGTTTTACTGAAAGCCTGTTGTGCTTCCTGGTCTGCCTTATTGTAACTATACTCACATACAATGAAATGATTGACACTAGTAAAGCTGCCGTTGCAATAATAGACGCAGGCTCGGCAATTATCTGGTTAATGAGTTTTTCCACTAGCACATTATTATGATGAAAAGTAAACAAAAGTAATAATGTAAGTGTCTATCCTAAATTTGCCAAATCACCCTCTTGACCTTTTGTCGAAGGCCGGAATATGGTCATCCAAGTGGATGGTGGCGATTTGGATTTATTTGTTAACGCAAAAATCCGGTACTTCTATGAGCAGGAACCAACCATAGCCGTAATTGCCGCGGGCAGTATGCTGGAAACATTGTTTGATAAGAACATTAGCTTTCCGGTAGGCCGTGTAGAGTATAAAGTGCTACGCCCTGTATCGTTCCCCGAATTTTTATCAGCTATGAATGAAACGGCTGCCCGCGACCAGTTACAACAAATCCCGGTAGCCTCATTTGCGCATCAAAAATTACTGTCGTTGTTCCATACCTATGCGCTAACAGGCGGAATGCCCGAAGCCGTCCAGCATTACAGAACACATAAAGATCTCGTGTCGCTTGCACCAATTTACGATTCATTGCTCACGTCTTACATGGACGATGCCGAGAAGTATGCGCGGAATGATACGCAGATGCAGCTGATACGGCACGCCATCCGAGCATCGTTTGCCCAAGCAGGAAAGCGGATTAAATTCCAGGGATTCGGAAACTCAAGTTACGGATCAAGAGAAATGGGTGAAGCTTTGCGTGCTTTGCAGAAAGCATTGCTGCTGTACATTGTTTATCCCGAAACGGGCTATACGCTGCCATTGCTTCCTGACCTTAAAAAGTCACCACGCCTTCATGTATTGGACACCGGGCTGATGAATTATTTTGTGGGTATTCAAAGAGAAATTTTAAGTACTGACGACCTGAACAAAGTGTACCAGGGTAGCATGATCGAGCATCTGGTAGGTCAGGAATTGCTTGCCTTTCAGCACCAGTCGTTAAGCGCTTTGCATTTTTGGGTGCGCGAAAAGAAAACATCGGTTGCGGAAGTAGATTATTTATTCCCTTTCGATGGAAAGCTCATACCTGTTGAAGTAAAATCGGGAAGTGAAGGAAAGCTTCGCTCATTGCATTTGTTCATGGATGCCGCACCGCATAACATCGCTGTACGTTTTTATGCCGGAGAAGTTTCGATCACAAAAGCAACAACGCCAGCGGGCAAACAGTTTAATTTGGTTAACCTTCCTTACTATGCAGTATCGCAGATTGAAGAGTACCTGGCGTGGATCCAGACCCAGAGTTAGCACTATCCATTAATTTTAAAATAATTGTGATGTATGTTTCCCAATTTTCCTAAGACAAAACAAAACCTGCACAATGCTTTAATGGATTTTTTTCAGAACCAGGTGTTCGTTCATTCGGGGGGTCTTATCAAGGACATTCCAAAAAGGATAATTCATGAGGGGAATGGCTTTATCATGGAATACGAAGATGGAATGATAGATGATACTAACCTTACGCTGATGCACAGTTCCTTTGAGTTCAATGCCAGGGAACTTATTAAAAATCCTGGCGATATCTTTTCAAAGCTTAATGAAATGGCAAAGAGCCATGCGATGCAGGAGCTAAAATTAGTAGTGGATAAAATTTCTGATGTAACTGAGAAGATAAGCAATGTCACAAAGTATAAAGAAGAAATAACCCCGGAAGATCTTTTTGATGCGTTTGAAAAAATTACTATTGACTTTAACGCTGACGGATCAGCGAGAATGCCACAGATTTGGGGTGGTGAAGCAATCATGCGTGCATTCCCGAAAGTGTTTGAGCAAATCGATAAAGATCCTGCCCTGACGAAAAAATTTACCGATATAATGGACAGACAGAAACAAAAATGGCATGATCGAGAGGTTAATAGAAAACTGGTTGACTAAGGCGTCTGAAAAATCTTTTCAGATTCCCTTCTGTTATATCCTTGCCAACGAAGGTTATACGATCCTTCACCTTACACGCCATTGCGGAATGGAGCACGGTAAGGATATCATTGCCATCGATCCAAATGGAACCCCCTATGCCTTTCAATTGAAAGGAGCCCCGGAGGGGAAAATAAAACTAAGGCAATGGCAACAGGAATTACTCGGGCAGGCTATGCAGTTAGTCTTCACGCCAGTAACACATCCGTCCATTCCGGTCGGTGCAGGGCAGCACAAATCATTTTTTGTAACCAATGGAGAACTTGAAGAAGAAGTATTCAATGCTATAGATGCGCACAATAAAAAATATCAGCTTGCCGGGCAGCCTCAATTCTTTTTAAACACAATTGTAAAGGGCGAACTGATAGACAAAGCAAAAAAACTTGGCATAGGCTTTATTCCTCCTGGCCTGGGCGACTTCCGGCATTTGATCGATTTCTATATGGAGGATGGTACGGGTATTCTTGATAAAACAAAATTTTCACATTTAATCGAATCATTTTTCTCTCAGGAATCCAAGCCGACAGAAAGAGGAAAATTAATCAGGGGAAGCGCCCTCCTCACAGCCCTGGCCACTTCCAGCTACTCGAATAAGGAGAATCATGTTGCATTGACTGAAGCCTGGACCATTTATACATCATATCTTTTATGGTTTTGCGAAGTACATAACATTCCGGAGAAAGAATGGCAAAACGAATTTGGGATCGCCAATCAAATTATATGGACATCATTGGAAAACCTGTGGAATGAGGCTAAAGAAAAAGATCATTTCCTGGTTGAAGATTATACGGAGGATGTTTTTGTCCAGGGCTACAGAGTTACGTGGTTCGTTGGATTATTTTCTGCATTGGGATTGCATTACAAATTAAGGGGGACGAATGAAGAGGAGATGTACAGGATACTGAAATTCTGTAATAGTCAGGAAGAAAAACTTGATCTTTGGGGAGAGTCAGCCATACCCAATATACTAGCATACTATTGGTTCTATACTGCCAATGACGCTACGCAGAAACCGATCCGGGTTCTATTGAAACTGATCAGAACAATAATTCACAAGGTAAGAAAATGGGACGAAATTTTTCCGGAACCGTACTATGATATAGATGAATCATTAGCATTGTTTCAGGAAAAAGACAAGAGAATAGTTGATGAACGAAATCAAAAAGGTGCTTCATATTATCTTGAAGGTCTGACCCACATATTCGTTCGTGATAATTACTTACAGGCGATGAAATTCCTGTGGCCGGATATTTCAAGAATTTTCTTCAAAGCATTTTCTTATAAAGAAACTACAGATTTTTACCAGTGGCGCAATAAAGAAGGTAAAGAGACTACTAAAACTCCTAATCCAACGCAAAGCTGGAAGCATCTAAAGGATGACGCGGGAGAAACCGAAGGCAATGTGATTCCATCTTATCTAAAGAAGTTTCCTTATTTGCTTCCTTTGTTTTTGATCGTATTTCCACACAGAGGAGATCCTTCCTTATTGCGGTGGTTGGATACCGACCTTTACAAGAATACCTAATTCAAATAGTTTTAAATATCCCAAAGCGAAGGAAATCAAAATTGAAAATTTAATGGAAATTGAAACAGGACAAGATTACCTGCTGGATGGGAAAACCAAGGTTACGGCATTAAAAGCGCTTAATCGTTCAAAGACTTTTTTTAGCATTGAAATTCCGGGAAAAGGTATAGAATCAGTTGAAAGTGACCGGTTAAAACCAATTGAAGACCTGAATAACCCGCAGCATTTCTTTTATCCTAAGTAAGTAATCTTTACAGATTCTGAACTTCTTAAAAGCTAAAACCCTTGTCCCCGGCTTTTATCCTTGCTCTTGCTAATGGATTGGCCTATAACCGGAGACTGTGTGTAGCTCGTCTGTTGGGCAAGGTTTTGCAACAGGCTTATTTTCTGATTCATTAAAAACGTAAGATGCGCATAGCTCTGATATGCGAATGAAACAACTGAGCCCTTTGGCGAAACTGCGGTCAATATTCCGGTGATAGGCTTTTGCATTTTTTGACCTGAGCCGGAGGTTGTTACGGCAGACTCTGCATGCTTCAGGAGAAATTCAAGGTAGTCATTGAAGTCTTGCCGTGATGTAAGACCAAAATCTTTATCCGTGGTCATGCTTTGAATAAAGGAGTTCAATGAGTTTTCTACATTCTTGTTTCTTGTTAAGTCCGAAAAATAGGACTGAAACACAAACGCTGTATCGATCAATCCACCAGCTTTCTGCTTGGTGTACTTTCCGTAGCCGAGAAAGTGACATCTTTCAGATAAGCCCTTAATTCTTTTACGATCTGCTATTTTGTTCCCAAGTTCTTGCTTGCCATCTTTCGCCAGCTCGTCTCGCAGTTGGGCCACCGTTCTTTTAAATTCAATTAAAAATGTTTTCCCACCCCAGTCTGCAAGCAAATCACCGATCCGCCTGTCGTGAGGGGTTTGCTGAAAGAAGTTAATGCTATCCAATGTGGTTTCATCCACACCGGCTTGCCTTCCGGCAACCACTCCGAGGGAATAGATAAAAGATCCGCTCAGTACATTTTCATATACCATAGCCGCTGATTTTGGATTTCTTATCAAATTACAAAGTCAAGTAATCTTTTTCTATAATGATAGGAGTTACTCCTGCCGTCAGCCGTTTTTTATAGTTCCATTTGTTCGCGCGATGGAAAAAGGGGAATTTTTCAAGCTGGATAGTATTGACAAAAACGGTACTGTTTTGGTTGGCAAACTATTATTGTCCCGGAGTTCTCTCTAGCCGCCAACCGTCATCGTACAGAATAAAACTCACTTTATTTACTGCATCGGTCTCCTTTAGCTTACGCGTAAGCAGAGCATTCAAGGGCGTGAGATTCTTTAATGTTGTTGTAAATTCAACAACGGCTCTTTTGCCGTCACTGCTTGTTTGGATGCCGGTAACTTCTACCAGGTCCTCATCGGCCAGCTTTACTTTCTGTATGCGCATAGCCTTATCTTCTTCAGAAGTTGGCAGCAGATAAGCCTCTGCCTTTTCAGTAAACTCAATCACGGGATTGCTTACATCCTGGCTAACTGTAAGCAGGCCTTCCTCATCAAGGTTGGAATTGGAGGCTATACGCACTTGCTCTGATTCAGCACGAAATATACTGTGATCCATAATGCGCGGAAACTTCAATTCCTTCCGGATAATACGTTCAGCATCGGCCCTGCTTAATTCTTTCGGACCACAGCCAACCATAACCATCTGCAAGAAGATAGTCATCAACGGGATACTATATGTCTTTTTCATGCCTCAACAGATTTAGTCTATACTTTTGAAAATTTAATAAATTCACCCTTTTATTGCTTTGGGGAATAGCTGTATTGCAAATAACGTGCCCTCACCGGGTATATTTTACTATGAAATGAATGCCCAATTTTTGTTAACAAATTCCGACCTTTAAATGGTCAAAGAAAAAATATGTTTGCACTTCCATTTTCACAGGATGATGAAAAAATAAAATGGGCCGGATCTCAGGCTGATTTCATTTCGCTTGTAGAATTCTTTGAGGCTACAAGAGGTTTCAAAAGCAAAAATGGTTCAGCCACAGCAGATGAGATCGGAGAATTATTTCTGAAAATCGTTGACCTTGATCTTTCCCCGTACCCGGATTTTCATGCTATGCGTGTATCAGTGTCAGCCTCATCCGAGCCAGTGGATATTGCTCAAAAGTTGCTGGACCACATGCACAAAGAAGGTCGGCTTTCGCATGTCCTTGAAGGAACTGGTATCGAGCCGTCCCAGGAAACACAAGCCAACCACATTTTTAGCTGGATGATGGCCAACAATTTTATTAGTAAGCTCAGCCAGTACATCGACCTGCCTAATAAATAAAGATTCATACTTCTTATTATTATTCTACCTCACCATTTATTGAATACAGTTCCTGCGACTGGGAAATACGCAGGTAGAAACTCTCGGATGAAGATCATAAGCAGTCAATGCTTATTGATCTATACTTTGCCATTGTGGAACGCGCAACCTTTGAAACATTTATTGACGATGATGTGACTTGGACTGAAAACCATAAAGCACGGTATTGAACAATATGGTCAAAGGGTAAGAGGCTTGCTCGGCAAAAATTTAGCACAATAAAATGGTAGGGTGAACAATGATTTCGTGTGTAATAGTAAGTGAAAGGAGGATCATATTATGAAAGGGAAGCGAGAAAATTACGTGTCACTCATTGCGCGTTTTTTAGTGAATGACATTAGCGGAGATCAGCTTCAAAGGCTGGCTAAATGGGTTTGCAAAAGCCGAAAGAACCGCAGAGAGTTTGAAATATATTGCTTGATCTGGGATCTTGCCGGAGATATAGAAGCAGAGTACTATAATGACCCAGGGATTTTAAAGTGGTGAGAGGCAGATACGCGTTGGTATTACAGTCTTAGGGTTACTGGGCAAAGGCTTTTTCTGTGAACGTTCGAATTTCGCAAACGTTTGATTCGGATTTGCTTCTTTTTTTAATCCGTATGTAGGTCCCTTGTCGATAATGAAATATGAAAATTCCCTACTTTTTTTATCTTGGTTTGTCAGCTTCATCAGTTTGAGACAGTTCTCGGCTCATCATTTGACTTGGTTATCGCAATTGAACAATGAATGTCAGATTCTTCCGAAAATGACCACCTTAAAAACCTACTACTTTTCTGGCCAGAAAGGGCAATAGAGTTTTTGTATCAAGACTACTACAATAGCCTCCTCCGTATTTCAGAACGAAAGACGCATGATCGCGAAGCTTCGGAAGATATTGTGCAGGAAGCATTCGCGGACATATGGGGAAACCGCCAACGACTTGCGCTGAATCGAAATTTATTTGTTGTTGCCCATCTCTTTACAATAGTAAAGAACAAGTCTATCAATTTCTATAAGAGATCTATTTGGCTTAACGAAAACCAGAGGAAATATTTGAACGGTGAAGAATTCAATACAAATCAGACAAAAGATTCAAATCTTATTTCACTGGAAGAGGAAAAACCTATCTGGCGGATTATAGCAACCTTTCCCCCAAAGGAAAGGGAGTGTCTTACACTGAAGCATCGACAAAATATGTCTAACGATGAGATAGCCAGGTACCTGAATATCTCAAAAAAAGCGGTAGAAAGAAGTGTTACCAGTGCCTATAAGCGATTGAGACAATACGAACCGTCTGAACTCAAAAAGGGCTCTTTTTAGCGTTTTTACCAAGATTCATTAAAAAAATGAAAAAAAATACTGACAGCATAGGGTTTCGGGGAGACTTTATTGAAGGGTATATACAGGGCTATCCAATTTAAAAATTGAAAAATTATGGATAAGACATGGTTGATTCACAAAGTTTTATCTGGTCAGGCCAGTGAACTTGAGAAAGTTGAGTTAAGCGAATGGATCGCAAGCGATCCTGCGAATAAGGAGGATTTCGAAGATATAAAATTTGTAATGGACAGTGCCAAAAATGTTGACGAGAGGACTGATAGAAACAATCCTTTTTATGATGGTCTTCGAAAGATTGAGGGTGCGATCGAAGTTCTAAAGCGCAAGGATAAAAAAATCAAGCTCTACAAAACACTAAGTTTAATTTCGCTAGGGCTCATATTCTCCTTTGGCATTGCCGCTTATATCTTTGACTGGCATCCATATTCTAAAATTCAAATAACCACTACCATCAATAATGACGGCAACAATGTGCAAAATAAAATACTCCTGGAAAATCTAAAATTCGATGATGATACACTAGGCAGAATTATTGCTATCCTTGAAAAGGAATATGGAATGGTCGTCAAAGTCAGCACAGTGGAATTGCTATCTTGCCGGTTTACAGGAACATTTTACCGTGGAATTTCTATTGATGATATCGTTCACACCTTATCAGAATCCATTGGATTTGAATACGCAGCCCTAAGCGAACATAATTATGAAATACGTGGTAAAGGATGTAAGGCGTAGAACGGCCAGCAAAATTTGCTATTGTTAATAACAATAAATGAACGGAAGATGGCTTTTCCGCATCTCGAAATGTCTGTGGTATAGAATTATGCATAAACGACCTCTTTGTATTAAGAATACTTTAGGAACATTATGTATCCAAATGTCAAATATGAACTGCAGGAACTTGATCACCTTATCTCCTCAGGCTGGAAAAAGACTGATGGTGATGAGCTGTATAAATCTTTAAGGGATACAATTGACAAGGAAGTTGGACGCATAAAACAGACTTTTATACATGAAGTATTCAGCTTCGCGGACGAGCGCCACCTCGAACGTTACATACAATACCATCAACAAGCGTTAATAAGATTGATGGATAAAGTAGCCGGGGAAGAAAATGCCGTATCTACTTCTGTTGACATCAATAAATATTATTACAATGGCCTTGAAGAACTACTCTCATTTGTAGAAAGGCATTTTGCCAAATATTTCGATCAGGATGCAAAGGCACCTGAAAGTTATATTGCTTTGGCAAGGAAAGATGCCGGTATCAATTCCAGGAAGATTCAAAAAGGCCTTACAAGGAAAAACGCTGATGCCCGTATTATTGAATTAATGCTGTATGCCTTACGCAAAATCATGGATGACTCTTCCAATCAAGACACAACCTATAGAAAAGTCATCTATGCTAAAGAAATTCAAAAAGAACTTTTCCGGCTACTTGATAACCCCGAAATCAATCAGAGTATTAATGAGGAATTGCGGCTGGTCATGTACTACCTTAATTATAACTCTATCAGGTGCTTTACCTACCATGCACAATATATTAATTTGATTCTTGAGGCTGTGGAAACAAGGGCAGAAAAGATCGAAAAGTTATCATTTTTATTAAAGACCATTAACCAAGCTCAGATAAAGCCTGGCATAGGATACAACCTACATGCACCATCTTTAATCAGTCAGTTAAATGGCTACATCGTTGAGGAAATTGAGCACTTGGAAAGATTGCAACAACTTGCAAATATCCCAACTTCGCGTTCGCTGGAAATGCTGTTACGGTCATTTAAAATTCAATTGGAAATGTCAGTGGCTCAAATTGCTTACTTGATAAAAGTCTTTATAGAGACAAGGATTATTGTTACCAACAATGTTACCGGACTACTTCGCTTTTTATCAAAATTTTTGGTAAGCAAACGCACTGAAAGTTTCTCTTATGACAGCTTTCGGGCAAAATTCTATAATGTTGAGAATGGCACAAAAGAGTCCGTAAAAACTATTCTTATCAAAATGGTTGATCATATTGATAAACATTAAAGAGTACCGCTATAAAAATATCTTTCTCATAATTTCTTCTTACCCGTAATCAGTAACCATGGATTTAGTTCACCTAAGAGAATTGAATTTGGTGAATACAGTAAACATAAAATCCATTACAATTGATATTGATAAACTTTCAAACGAGATTGGTGATGCGCTTATGGAAAAGATTAATTAATTATAAGGAACAGCCAGTGTTAAATAGATCAGAATGGCAATATGAAGATCACGCAAACCAGTACGATGCCTAAAAACAACAGTACCAAATTGTCCGATATTTCACAGATCAATCGAAATATTTTTGATCAGGTAGTAGAATTACTGAAACCTTATTCTAAGAAGCTTGATGTCAGGAGTAATACGACCTTTCGATACGAACTTTGGACAAATCATGGTTTTCGTTCGAGGAGCATGCATCCCACAAACAAGAAAGGATTTTTGTTTGCTGGTGTTTTAGTTCTCAAAAAGGAGATTGGTTTTTATTTCTATCCACTCCACGTAAACGTTGATTTTAAGAACAGAATAGATTTCGGCATAATACCCCTTTGGAGGGGTGGATCAGCTTTCCATATTTGTGAACCATTATCCGATTTGGAGTTGGATATGTTCCGGTTGCTATTATTAAATGGCTGGAATTTTTATGTGGAAATGGGATGGGTACCGAGAGAGAAAATGTGAGATTAATTGAAGGAGTTAAGCATGCTGAGCATAATGACTGTCTGGGAATAGGATAATTACAAGATTTAATTCGAAAATGTTTCTGGATGCTTATGCTTAATTATATACTGGTTAAGCCATCTTACATCTTTTCGCCAAATGAAAAATGCATTTTTGTAATGCTCGTTAATTCTTGATTGAGTGGCTTCTAATTTCATTTTTGACTCTTCTAGCTGTTCCTTTAAAAGCTTTAATTCGGCTTCTTTCTGCATGTAGTATGATTCATTAATATGCTGATGAACAGTGAGCGTGTTATGTTTACGCAGGTCTTCAACAATGCTTTGAATTTGAGTAATAAATCGATCTAGTTTTTCGGAACTTACCATTTTCCAACATGCTTGATACGGAATTGAATGCCGGCAGAAATAAAAATACACAGGCCGGACGCTTTCATTAACCTAAAATGAAGAAGTCTCTACTGTACTTATTCTTGTGAAAGCGGTCCGGCTCTGAATGGGTTGTTAGTGCGTTTTAATTCCTGGTCTCACATCAACATTGAATTCATGCATACTGGGAATGCAGACTTCGTTATTGCAGGTCATGTATTCTACTTTTCCACTAATTGTAGTTACAGGTTTATTCAGTCTGATTTTCTGAAAAAAGGTAACGATACTGGAATACCAGGTGATGTCCATTTCATATATATCATCGTAGAACTTGTTTGGTTTTCCATTTTCTTCAGTTTTGCAACCAGTAAGTAATCATCACTTTGGTTAAATGTAAATCTGGTTGGTTGAGGGCCACCTTCTTTTAGAAACTGTGAGTACAAATGCCATGACGGTGAAATATCCGCTGTTATAGTCAGAAGCACTTCATTCACTGACACGAGGTCTGTTTTGAATGCCCATGTCACTTGTTGATTTCCCTGAGTAGAAGCTGAATTCTGCGCAAAAGAAGTGAAGGAACATTACCGGCAGGCATAAACGTTTGATCATGTTATTCGTATTATGTGATTATCCTTAAACCACATATAAGTCAGGTAAGGAGACAAAAACTCCCGGTCTTTACTTATCTTTTTTTATTGGACTTTGATTCAATACAAATTTGATGCAACGATGTAGCCTTCAAAATTCGATTTGGAATACTTGAAGATATGGTGAAAGCTGTGAGACATTTTTAAACACGCGTAAATCCTCCACGCGGTTTTGAACCCTGTTCGTATTTCACTTCCACAAAAAAATTACTACATGAGTATAGAGTAAGGACACTTGCCCATTGCTGCATGAGATAAGAAAAATACTGTTATCCCACTGGTAAGCGTATTGGTCAGTTTCAGAAAGGTGAAGGAAATCGAAGATGCTTTTAACCCTCACAAAAGTACTGGGGATTTCAAAAAATAGAATGGACTACACCGGAATAAATGGATTTACAATTGTTAATTTCTTTTCAATTATTTGTCCGTTATTTAGGTCTTCTGAGTAGAGCATATCACATTCAAGGGCAGCAGCAATGATTAGGCTATCATAAAACGAAAACTTGTAGATGCCAGCTAATCTGCAGGAACTTTTGATTGTGACATCGGTATTGATGTGCAGGCTATTATTTTCGGTCGCGTCAGCCAGGACTTTTGCAACATCCTTCCAGCTATGATTGAATTTACGGTTAAGCGTATTAGCCAGTTCCTGCAAAACCTGGGTGCTGATAAATGAAAGGTTATCAATGATTAGCTTTTGGGCGATTGACTGCTTGGCAACATCTACATCGGTATGGGCATAAACAAGGATATTGGTATCTAAAAATACCCTATCGCTCATTGGCTTCATCCCGGTTAAATTTATAGCCCTTTGTATCTACATGAAGAACGGTGAATGAAACCTTCTTTTTGCCATTGGCAGATGCTTCTTTTGTTTCAGATATAGAAAAATCAAAAAACTTAGCCAAGCTTTTTAAAAGCTCCAGCGTTTTTGAATCCTTATATTTTATGGTTACCTCTTTCATTTTGCAAGGCTTTTGATACCTACTTCATATTATTAAACCGCAGTTAGAACATGAAGTTCCCTGAGAATCAAAGATAAGCAAGAAAATCCACTTTCCGGCCCGGAAATAGCTTCAGCCTCCGAGACCACATTATCCAAAAAACAATTAAATTTTGGTAAATTAAGGCCTTTTAAGCTAAGAATTGAATGAGATGAAGACCTCCCTGGCCCATCTTCCCGAAAACAAACAACATGAGATCCAGCGGATAGCTGAGATCATCCGGGAAGTGGTGGATCCGGAAAAGATTATCCTGTTCGGAAGCCATTCCAAAGGTACTTATGTGGAAGACCGTTACAGGGCAAAGGATGGTATTTTATACGAATACATTAGTGATTACGATTTCCTGGTGGTCACAAGAGACAACCCTGAAAAAACATACTTACAGGAAGCTAAAATTATGGACAAGGTTGATCGGTATAAGCCTCCAGTTAATCTTGAAATACATAGTATTGATTACATCAATGAAGGGCTGGAAACAGGTGAATACTTCTTTGTTGATATTGTGAGTGAAGGCATTGTGCTTTATAACAAAAGTAATTTAAAGTTTACCACACCAAGAGAACTTACTCAAGTCGAGAAAAAACAAAAGGCACAGCGATATTTTGATACATGGTATCCGCAAGCTCCACAATTTATTTTGGCCAGTAAATTCTTCGCGGATATGGATAATCTTAAAATAGCAGCATTCCAATTACATCAAGCCACGGAAAGTCTATACTATGCTACATTATTAGTGTTTACAGACTATAAGCCAAAAACGCACAACCTCTGGAAGCTCCGTAAAAAATCGAAGCAGTATTCAAAAGAGTTGTTTGAGGTGTTCCGGGCTGAGACAGACAAGCATGAAGAACACTTGTTCGATTTACTGAAGCGTGGCTACGTGGATGCACGGTACAGAAGCGATTACGTGACAACAGAAGAAGAACTTTCCGTACTTATTGAACGCGTTAAACTCATGAACCCGATAGTCGAGAGAATTTGTAAAGAAAAGATTGCTTCATACGATGCACAATAATTTCCTTAACCTGTCAGAAGCTGAACTGGACAAACCTATCTACAGAGTTTTTTCAAAGAAGAGATTTGACGAAGTTCTTACAACGAAAAAACTGGTATTGGTGTGGCCGAGCTTATGGGATGATCCTTTCGAAAACTACATCATGAACTCGACTGGCGAACTTAAAGACGGCACTCCTTTTCAGATAGAATTTAGAAAAAAAATTTACGGCCAGTGCTGGACATTCAAAAAAGAAAGCGATGCCATCTGGCGCATTTATGCTCCCGATAAAGACGGCATTAAAGTTCAAACCACGGTGCGGAAGCTCTTCAATGCGTTGTATGGCAAAGGAGATAAGTTTAGGGATATATCCTGCTTCATCGGAAGAGTAGAGTACAAAAAGAAGGAAGCACTAACGGATTTCTTAAAAGACGGAAAAACCATTTCGCGACTAATGACAGACACAAGCGGTATCGGTCAGGCGACTACTCTGCTTTTCAAACGACTTGCTTTCAGTCATGAAAGAGAAGTGAGGTTAATTTATTACTCACCGGAAAAATTGAATACTGATAAATACTATCTTGAAATAGACCCGTTAGATTTGTTTGACCAGATAACTATTGACCCGCGAAACGACTATAAAGATTTCCGGCAATGGAAAAAGGAATATCAGGACGCAGGCTTTAATAAGAAGATAATCCGGTCCCTGCTTTACAAAGTCCCCAGGCTATCCTTCAAATTCGACCGGTAGGGGGTATTAGGGAGAAGGTCACCAACTCCACGGGTTATCCATTTTTAGCCGAGGTATATTCTTAAAATCATCAACGTTGCGGGTAAGCAAAGTGTCATTGTTGACTATTGCCGTAGCAGCGATAATCGCATCGGGCAATTTCAACCTGGGCAACGAACGCCTGATCAGGATACTTTCATCCCCTACCTGATCGGTAATGTAATACATCGTACCGGTTGCGAGAAAATCTTCAATGTTCTGCAATATTTCCGCAGAAGCATTATAGCCAAGTACTTCCATGCGGGATATAATGGAATAATAGAAAATACTATCAAAAATTTCGTCAAGGGTCTGTTCAGCCTTGCCTGTAAATTTTCTCCGGGTGTAATCAATCAGGACATTGGAATCCATTAAATACGATGCTGCCATTCTTCACGGGATTGCCTGATATGTTCCTGCATTTTTTCACCTAACTCGTCCGGAATGATGCCTTTATAATCCGATGCTTTTTTTCTTCCAGGGGGTCTATCCTTTAGGGAAGATTTTGTATTAAGAACTTTGATCAGATTCAGCGCCTCCAACTCTCTTAGCAGGCTTATCACCTTTTCATTTAAAATATCTATGGTCAGTGTTTTCATGAATTAAAAATTAAGACTAACTAAAACCATTACTTTACAGCAGTCAGTTTAGACTGGCTACCGTTAGCTGTTTCCCCTTCACCATTCCCCGGTTTCTCACCACGTTCATAAGCATTTAGCCTTTCTTGTAGTTCCTCAATCTTCGTATCTTTTTTGGACAGTTCATCTTTAAAGTAAGAGATGATTTCCTGTACAGGATTAAAATGGTTTACCTGATTATCATCACCGAAAGCCAAGTTGTTATTAATTATAGCCTTCTCATTAAATTTCTTAATAGTTTCAACGGTAACACCCAATACTTTAGCTGCTTCCTCAAGCTTCTTTTGCGATACTTTTTCTTTCTTTTCCATTTTAGAAACGTTTTGTTGAGCGATACCTAATTTTTTTGCTAAGACCTCCTGTTTCACACCCTTAAGCTGGCGTATGGCCCGTATGTTTTCTCCAATATGTGGTTTGTTCTTAGCCATCGTCTTCAAAGATACGAAATTTTGAAGTGTTAAAAACACTCAGGAACACCTGAAAAACGAGTATTTTACACCCTATTCCCGTTTTCAGGGTCAGAATTTAATCCCTTATTTCGCGTTACGGGTATAATGCGTTATTCGATACCGTTTTATCCCCGAAACAGTCGATTTGTTCCATTACAGCAGCGTGAGAAACTGAACGTAATGCGAGACAATGAGACAAACATTCAAGATATCCAACGCATTAAGCGCTGGGCCTCTCTTAGCATACGCGAGCATTTTCTCACGCTTCTGTAATGATAAGACGAGACCCGCGCTTTTTAATCCCATTGCTCCCCTAACAGGACTTTTCAGCAGCCTATCTATTATCTTTGACAAAAAATCTCTGCTACTGAAAATGAGAGTGGAGCCCAGGTTGTTCGTGCCTGGCAAAACAATCTGCCAGTGCATGAACTTTTTGTTTAAACGCAATTTTGCAGGATCATGAAGCCACTCAGCGACCATACGGATGCTGAGATGGTGGCACTCCTTAATCAGGGAGACAAGAAAGCCTTTGAAGTTATATACAGAACCTACGTTTCAGACTTATACAGGTACGCCAGACATATAATTTCAAGCAAAGAAGATTGTGAAGAAATAGTGCAGGAAGTTTTTGAACGGCTATGGGCGCTTCATAAAACTCTCAAAGTAAAAGCTCTTCGCCCTTATCTTTATAAAAGTGTAAGGAATAAGGTTATCAATTACTTTCAGCACAATGAGGTAAAGAAAAAATATGCCGAGCACTATCGTTTTTTTGGAGTTATTTATGATAGTGTTGATGAAGAAGAACGGAACGCGGAAACCATACATCTAATGATTGAGCGAGGTATTCAAAAAATGCCTGAGCGTGTTCAAGTGGCTATCCGGCTGCGGTTAACTGAGAACCTTTCTAATAAGGAGATCGCCAAGCGAATGAACATAACTAACAAAACCGTGGATAACTACATGCATATTGTCAACACCCACTTTCGGGCATCCTATCAAGACTTATACAAAGCAGGCCAATAGCTCTTCCCGGATTTCGTTTCTCCGGCCTAATATTCCATCCTGGTATACTCCAATTGCCAAACCCTTAGATTGAGGGTATGGATTAATAATCTTCTGTAAAAAAGCTGAAATTCAATAGTAAACCCTGTTTTTTAACTCGTTTGCGGAAAATAAATTTCGTAAAGTATAGGGAGTTTAGGGCTAACCCAATGTCTGATATGAAAACAGGTGGATTTCCTTAATTAAATTAGTAGTGGGATTCATTAAAGTAATACCGTCATGGAAAAAACCAATTTCGACCGTTTACTGCAAAGGTACTTGCACGGCCAGCTCTCCGAATCGGAAAGAATAAAGTTTGAAGCATGGCTTGATGTAATGAAGAAAGAGAAAAATACAGCTCTCGAAATCTCGAAAGAGGATGAAGAGAAGCTGTTTCAAAAAATAACAAGTAACCTGGACAATATTGATGAAGTAATAGCATTTCGTCCGCAGCAAGGTAAGCTACGCTCACTATTTGCAAACCGTTGGTTTAGGGTAGCTGCCTCCCTGCTGATATTGTTCGTAGCATCTTACACGATATGGTATTCACTAAATACTAAACCAACTGTACAAGAAACAATCGCTAGTAACGGCATTGAAAAGATAATCCTGAATGATGGAACAATAGTTTGGCTGCATAAGAACAGTAAACTCACATACTATCAGAAAACTGATGAAGGAATACGTCATGCTGAACTTAGTGGCGAAGCGCTTTTCGAAGTTGCAAAAGATCCCAACAATCCGTTTGCTATTTCGTGCGGAGATATTACTGTAAAAGTATTGGGAACAAGTTTCAGTTTGAAAACAGATAAAGAAAGTATTGAACTGAGAGTATTAACAGGCAAGGTTAATCTTTCCTCTGTTGCAGATAAGGCTGGCGTTGACGTAACCCCCAATGAAAAAGCGGTCTATACCAGGAATGGTGACATTAAAAAAATATCCCTATCCAATGATGATATAGTAACAATAACTGCAAGTACAGAATACAACATGCAGTTTCACAATACCACGATGGAGAAGGTATTCGAAAAAATTGAAAGGAAGTTTGACGTGAAACTTACCGTTGAAAATAAGCAGGTGACAAAATGTAGGGTGACAGGCGACTTTACAGACAGATCACTCGAACGAACCTTTCAAATGCTTTCGGAATTGATGGAGCTTGATTATAAGATCAGTGGAAACAGTGTTGCTATCACCGGAAAAGGATGTGATTGATTTCTTGAAAACCTAAACCTTACCTATATGAATTCCTTCCTTTTCCAATCCAACACTTCTTAAAATAAAAACAGGAGTGTCATTACCACTCCTGTCTTGTTAACCCTCCGTTTTATCCGACCCTTGGCGGGGTTGGTAAAGGGTGCTTTGTCTTTATTCAATTGAGGAACCAAAAACAAAACAATTAAAGTTATGAAAAAAAGCTTTACGGCTAAATCGAAAATCTGGAAAGTTATGAAAATATGTGCGGTGCAGGGAATGATGGCAATGATCTTGTGTGGCATGTCTGTAGCCCATGATAACTATGCCCAACTATTGGATAGGCAGGTTACGCTCTCACTCAAAGAAGTATCTCTTGAATTGGCACTAAGAGAAATTGGGGTTTCCACTAATGTCAAAATATTTTATAGTTTAGACCAATACAAGCTGGAATTGAGCGAGCAAGTTTCTGTTGAAGCAATAGAAGAGCCGTTGCGCGTTGTACTGGATAAATTGCTTAACCCTTACCACATCAAATACAAAGTATATGAAAAGGAGGCGACCATCATATTAAGAAAGCGGGAGCAATCATCAAATCAAGTTGACTCAAGAGTATATGAACCAACCCTTAAAGTCGAAAAAGGGCAACATATTAATATTATCACAGGCAAGGTTACAGATGCTGCTACTCAGCAGCCAATGGCAGGGGTTAACGTTGTAATCAAAGGCACAACATCTGGAACAACTACTAACTCAGAAGGACTATTCGCTATAAACTCTGAAGATGATGACATTCTTGTATTCTCGTTTATTGGCTATGCATCTTTCGAAATACAAGCGAGCGGACGTAGTACGATTGATGTTGCTCTTCAAGAGGATATAAAAAGTCTGAACGAGGTTGTGGTTAATGCAGGATACTGGGAGGTTAAGGACAGTGAACGTACTGGTAATATAGCCAAACTGCAAGCCGAGGAAATTGAAAAACAACCTGTCTCGAATCCGCTTCAGGCGCTTCAGGGTAGAATTCCAGGATTATATATTCAGCAGCAATCAGGAATCCCCGGAGGTGGTTTCACGGTGAGAATCCGGGGACAGAATAGCTTACGGTCAGATGGGAATGAGCCTTTGTATATTATTGATGGTGTACCCTATAATGGATCATCGTTTGCGGGTTCGGCGAGCAGTGAAATTATACCCGATGGTAATCCGTTCAACGCATTAAGTCCAGGCGATATTGAAAGCATAGAAGTTCTTAAGGATGCAGACGCTACGGCAATATATGGTTCTCGTGGTGCCAATGGCGTTGTCCTGATCTCTACCAAAAAGGGTAAAGCTGAAAAAACGCATGTGGATGTCGGCGTTTACCAAGGCATTAGTCAGGTCAGTCATTTTATGGATCTGCTTAATACTCCTGCCTATATAGGAATGCGACGAGAAGCTTTCCGGAATGACGGTGTTGAGCCCGGAGCTGCAGATGTGGATTTAACGCTCTGGGATACCACCCGATACACTGACTGGCAAAGGGACCTGATCGGGGGTACAGCCCATACCACCAATGCCAAGGTCTCGGTCTCCGGAGGTACAAAGGACACACAATTTCTTATTGGTGGCGGATATTTCAGGCAGTCTACAGTTTTTCCTGGCAGCTTCAATGATCAAAAGATTTCCGGTCACATCAATTTGAATCACATGCCGGCAGATGAAAAATTTGGGTTGACGTTTTCTTCCAGCTATGTGAACGACAACAATAATTTGCTCAGGCAAGACATCACGCGATATATAACATTGCCCCCTAATACACCTATACCCTATGATGAATATGGGAAACTGAATTGGGAAAATTCCACGTGGGAAAATCCGTATGCAATATTGGAAAGACCCTACGAAGGACGCACGAGCAACCTGATAACTTCTCTGGGATTAAAATACGAATTGCTAAAGGGGCTTAATCTTAAAGCAAGCCTGGGATTTACGGACACGCAGACCAAGGAGTTTTCTTCGTTCCCTATTGATACCTGGATGCCGGGATATGGCATTACCACCGGGTCATCTGTTTTCAGTTCCAACAGCATCACGACATGGAATGTTGAGCCGCAGATTGAATATCAGCGCTTAATCAGCCGGGGAATTTTAAGCCTGTTGGCAGGAACAACGTTTCTTCAGAACGCGCGGAAAGGTGAAGACATTGAAGCCTCTGGATTCACCAGCGATGCAATGTTAAAGAACAAGATGGCTGCTTCCACCTTAAGCATTATCAATGCACGGGATATTATCTACCGCTACAACGCTGTTTTTGGGCGTATCAACTTTAACTGGGATAAAAAGTATTTGATAAATCTTACTGCAAGGCGGGACGGTTCCAGTCGCTTTGGGCCGGAACACCGTTTTGCGAATTTTGGAGCAATCGGGGCGGCATGGATTTTTACTAATGAACCCTTTTTTCAGGACAACATGGTGTTAAGTTTCGGTAAGATCAGAAGCAGCTATGGTGTTACCGGAAGCGACCAGATCGGGGATTACCAGTATCTTGATTCATACCGTTCCACCTTCAGAACCTATCAGGGACAAAGTGGCTTGATACCATCAAGGTTGGCCAATCCGAATTACTCGTGGGAATCAAATAAAAAGTTTGAAGCAGCCTTGGACCTTGGCTTTTTCAAGAATCGAATTCAGCTTTCAGCAAGCTGGTTCAGGAACAGATCCTCGAATCAGCTCGTAGGACTTCCACTGCCATCCATCACTGGCTTCACTTCCGTTCAATATAACTTTCCGGCAACGGTGCAGAATTTAGGCCTTGAATTAATGTTAGAATCTGTCAACGTTGAAAACAATGATTTTTCATGGACAACTTCTCTTAACCTCACTTTCCCAAAGAACAAATTAGTATCATATCCCAACCTCGAAGGCTCCCCGTATGCTACGACCTATGAAGTCGGAAAATCCTTGTATGCAAAGAAACTGTTCCATTATACACAAGTTGATCCCCAAACAGGTTTGATTACGTTTGAAGATAAAAACGAAAATGGAAGTGGTACAGACTATCCGGATGACCTTCAGACGTTAAAAGAAGTTTCTCAGCAGTATTATGGTGGCCTTCAGAATTCAATATCCTATAAAGGGTTTCATCTAAGTTTCTTTATTCAGTTTGTCAAGCAGACTGGGTATTCTTACATCACCAGTTCAAACTTTTATGCACCGGGTCGCCAAGGAAATCAGATGAGGGAAGTCATGGACCGCTGGCAAAATCCCGGTGATATTTCAGCGTTCCAGAAATTTACCAATGACTACGCCACCGAAGCCGGTGGCCTATACTCTACCAGCACCTATGCTGGGGATAACTCAATCACGGATGCGTCTTTCATCCGTTTTCAAAATGTATACCTCGCCTGGGAATTCCCAAAGGCATGGATCAGGAAAGGATTAAGGGATGCGAAACTTTATTTTCAGGGACAGAATATTCTGACTATAACAAATTATAAAGGATTAAGTCCTGAGACTCAGAATCAATCCGTTCTCCCGCCATTAAGGACATTAACACTTGGATTTCAGTTTTCACTTTAAAATGAGAAACCATGAAAAGATTATTTTATAACAACATAACTAAAGCCTTTCTCTTGCTAACAATCAATTTCTTTTCTTGCTCGGAATTTCTGGAAATAGATGATCCGTCTACGCAGGTCAATAGCAACTCTATCTTTGAAGATGATGCAGCAGCATTTTCGGCAATTACCGGTATCTATAGTGAAATGATGTCCTCTTCCGGATTTGCCAGCGGTGGACTTTCCAGTGTAACACTTCTGGCGGGACGATCAGGCGATGATTTTAAAAGCTATTCAAAAAATGCGACTGCCGAATTTTCAACAAATGAAATAACGGAGAATAACAGCTTTCTGAACAATAGCTTATGGAAAGAAGTATACAGGTACGTATATAATGTTAATGCCATCATTGAAGGTTTGAATAGGTCTTCTGGAATAACGGTGCCACTTAAAAAACAACTGCAGGGAGAGGCCAAATTTTTAAGAGCGTTTTGTTATTTCTACCTCGTCAATTTTTTTAACGAAGTTCCCCTGATTACCAGTACAGACTACAGGACAAACAGCGTGGCCTCCCGTGTGGAAGCCAGTGAAGTATATAAATTGATTATTACAGACCTGATCGAAGCCAAAACATTGTTGGCTGATGATTACTCCTTTTCTGCCGAGGAAAAAGCGAGGCCTAATAAATGGGCTGCAGTTGCTCTTTTATCCCGCGTATATTTATACACGCAATCCTGGGTTGAAGCCGAAATGGAATCAAGCTTGTTGATTGATAATAATTCTTTTGCCCTAGAAAATGATTTAAATGCTGTCTTTCTAAAAAACAGCAACGAAGCTATCTGGCAATTGATACCGCATAAAGGAACAACCAATACAAAGGAGGGCGCCATATTTATCTTAACCAGTGTTCCCAATGAAGTTTCATTGACTGACAATTTAGTTGAGAGTTTTGAAGCGGAAGACTTACGTAAGGCTAAATGGATTGGGACGGCCACGATAGCGGGAACACTTTTTAACTATGCTTATAAGTATAAAGTTAAGTCGGGGGCGGAGTTGCAAGAATACTCTATGGTATTCCGCTTGGCTGAACAATACCTTATTAGGGCTGAAGCGAAAGCCAATCAGGGGAAATTGATGGATGCCTTAATTGATCTTGACACTATTCGCCAAAGAGCCGGTGTATCCAAATATCAGGAGACCGACCCGGCAATTAGCAAAGAGAATCTTTTGCTTGCCATTGAGAAGGAAAGACGTTTAGAACTTTTTGCTGAATGGGGACACCGGTGGCTGGATTTAAAAAGGACTGATAGAGCAGATGAAGTGTTAAGCAGTAAGATAGGTTCTTCGTGGCAGTCCACAGACATCCTATATCCAATTCCATTCACAGAAATTCAAAACAATACAAATCTGTTGCCTCAAAATCCCGGCTACTAGTTCTAACTCAATTAATAAACTATTTCTGCACCTCTTTATGAGGAGTGAATAAAACTATTGTACAAATGAAACGAATCTTTCTATTACTAATATTACTATGCGTTCAAGAAATCTCCGAGGCACAGTCAAGTACAGATAAAAAGCACGTATCGCTTAAAATCGGTGATAAAATTCCTGATCTCACCATTAACAATCTTATCAACTATCCTTCCGCTTCAGAAAAAATGTCTGCTTTTAAGGGCAAATTATTGATCTTATATTTTTGGAATGAAGACTGTGAATCCAGCATCCATGGATGGCCCAAGTTGTTGACGCTCCAGCAAAAGTTTAAGAATGACCTTCAGATCATTCTTGTTAATGAATCACAGGAGGAACATGCTGTTCGAAAAATCATAAATGATCAATCGCGGATTGTTAAAGTGAAAATGACATTGCCCATTGTATGTCTTGATCACAATCTGAATGAATGGTTCCCACGTAAGACGGTTCCGCATATTGTTTGGATTGATACAGAAGGTAGACTCATATCCATCACCAGTGCAGATCAAGTAAACGAACGGAACCTTACCAGCATCATAACAAAGCAACAAACCACCATGCCTCAAAAAGAGGGGGTAAAGTACAAGGTTGATTTTTCTCAGCCACTATTCATACAGGCAAATGGCGGAAACGGAGATCATTTACAATGGCAATCTGTTGTTTCCGGTTACTTTCCTGGCTTGTATAGTACGATGTTTATTGATAGCACGTATGGTGTCTTTTCAAATTCCATGGTCACCACGATGTTCAGGTATTTGTTTAAAGAGCAGTCCAACAGGTTCGGTGCCCTAAATCTCTTCCCAGACAGTAGAATTCAGCTTAAGGTAAGGGATACTTCTCGGTATTGTTATAAGGTCAATGGAGAGGTCCAGAGCCAGAACTTTTATACGTATCAATTATATTCCAAAGTCCCAAGGTCAGAAATTATTATTCGCTCCATCATGCTGGCAGATATTAAAAGATATTTTGGTGTGGATTGCTATTGGGACAAACAACGCAAAATGTGCCTTGTCTTGTCCGCTACAGATACTACAAAGCTTACCTATAAATCAGGAACCCCAATAGCCGGAATAACAGCAACCGGAATGGATCTGAATAATATTACTCCAACTGAAATGCTTCAGAATCTGCTGGCCGTAACAGATTATCATGTATCATCTTACCCATTATTGGATGAAACAGGTATTAAAGGAAAGATAGGCATTATTAAGTTTGATGCCGATGTATTGGACCATCGTGCGCTGAACAGGGCGTTGAATCCCTTTGGATTAACATTTACATTACAACCTCGTGAGGTTGATGTACTGGTAATCTATGAAACAGGTTTCTTTAAACCTGGGAGGGAAAGCACTATTGCCAATTAGATTTCATACCGCATTCCTAAGCAATTCATTCCGAAAAAACCTTAGGAGAAATCTGGTAAAGAACCAGGAACTGGTCGTACAAGACGATCAGTTTTAGGTTTAATACATTAAATGAACTTATATGCCTACCTTCAAACTGAGGGAGATAAAAACTGAACCTGTATTTTTGACTTGTTAGATCATAGACATCAATAACGGAGAAACTGTCAAAGTATGATTTATCCTCATTGTCGCTTATTATCCCGGAGTTAATAAAAAGCCACTTACCATCTACTACGCTATACTTGTTCACCACCACGGGGGGTGAAGCCATTGTAACGGAATGATTCGATTTAATTTCTGCAATCTTGATTTTAGCTTTAGAGGTTGTATCAATAGAATTACCACGGACGATGCTTGTTAAATTAGAATCGGCTATTATGTATTGGTTTCTATAATAATAAACATAGACCAGAGAAGACAACGTTTCGGAATAATGAAGCATACCATCCGTACAGAATATTCCGTCAATTTGTTTTTGAAGTATTTCCGAGCTTACCTGAATATTTTTCGGCATGTTCGATTTTTTAATGATTATGTCCTGGCCCGTTTTGCCACTAGCCGAGCGGTAAATGAAGGAGTTGTTTCTTATGGGAACAGCTTGTTTAAAGAACACTGAATCATCCGGGATCTTTATTGAAGTGTGCGTATATAAATTACCCTTGTAAATAAAAGGAACTATACCGTTTAAAATATAATAGTCAGGTGAATCCACAGAGAGTTGAACCGACCCTCTGGGAAATACTAATAATGAATCTACTTTCAAATGAATCTGGTTGCTATCGAGTAGAGAATTATCGACTACTAACAATCGAAATGGTGCTGTGTGGTTACCTAAGTAAATGTGGGAATTAGAAACCCCTGCAATGTAGAAAGAATTAAAATGAAGATCCATTGACTTTACTGAAAGCAGCGGAGCCGGTGCAAAGGTTCGGGTAAATCCTCCGCCTATGTAGCCTATGTTCCATACACTATAGTGATGAAGCCCTATCACCAATCCTGCGCTACTAATTAACACTGTTAATGTGATAATAAGAGTTTTTATTCTGCCAATTTCCTTCACTGCGGATTTTAATTAATAAAAGAGGGATTGGCAAAACCAATCCCCCAGGTTTAGGTCAATACTTAAGGTCTGAATAAAGGTTGTGACGGTGCGCTAACCTGATACGCCAGAGGCGTACCCGCAGTGGAAAGTGTGCACTGCTGACCAGAAGTGCGGTCGTTGTCACAGACATTGGACTGCACGGTGGAGAACTCCTCGGTGGTGTTTATTTTAACGCCACGATTTGTGATGTCCATCATTGCCTTGGAAGTCACAGCTCCTACAAACCCTAAAATGAGGGCTGTTACGCTCAGAAAAATTTTTACGCTTTTCATAATGTTTAAATTTAAATGGTTACAACGCCTACTCTGTTTCAGGTTTTCGGCATTCTCCTGCTTTACTAGTAAAATCTTTAGTGTAGTCTTTGGATAAACTCCACCGATTATTCAACATCTTATAGTTGTAGTTCATGGTATTTTGTTAATTCATTTTTAATGAATTTCAATTCAGGTCTTTTCTTTGGGTCAGGATCAAGGCATTGAATAACCAGATCTATAATGTCCACATGCTCAATTTTTGCAGAAAGTATTTCTTTTAAGATTTTAGAATTCTCAAGATCCAGTGTTTTGGGATGAACATGCGTTAAAAACATAATGATCAAACCGCCTATAGAATAAATGTCATCTTTCACTGTCGGCAGTTGATTTCTGATTTGCTGGGGGGATGAATAACCATCCGTCCAGCCCCTAAATAAATTTTCCTTATGATGTCCTTCAGAAAGATTACAGACCAATTCCAGATCAAGTAGAAATAACTGATTCACGTCTTTAACTATAAAATTGGATGCCGAAATATCGCGGTGAGCATACCCGTGGATATGTAAGATTTCGATGGTATGAATTGCCTGGATAAGCCATCCTAACAGCATGACCTTATCCTTTTGCGATAACGTTTTAAAGGAGTGATTTTCATAAACTTCATCTATAGCATTCTGAAGAAGATCACCATTGATGAATGTAAGCACCAGGTAACGGCTTCCGTCTTCTTCAAAGAATTCAATCGGCTTGGCTATGGGCAGAAAAGAGGAGAGTTGTTGATGTAACTTAAATTGCCATAAAATCCTTTTATACATATCTGTAGTTTCAACTAATGCTTTCCCATTGTAAAAGGCCTCTTTTATAATGCATTTTCTGAACCAGAGATTTTTGAAATAGATAGCCAGCAAAACCCTTCCCCTTTGATCGATTTTTAGTACAGAGACAATTCTGTAATTTCTGATAAAATTATTTCCCGTTGTGGAAACTTTTAAAGCCGGATTCTTTATGGTTGCAGCGTGTCCTTTCATGATGGGTTAGGCATGCTTTATATCCTGTCTTAGTTTCAACCTTGCTTGCAATACGATACCTGCAACTGCCAATAGCACAAATCCAATGTTGAAAACAAGGTGTTCTTTCCATCCAAGGTTTTGTAGTATCCCGCCACATGAGCATGGTATGTGGTAACTATAATTCATAATGATGATGATATAGGTTGTGAACATTACCATGAGGCCGAGTGAAAGGTAAAAAGCAACGCTGCGAAATCTGGGAATAAAGACCACCGCGGAAAGTGCCAACTCCAGAAAGGGGGTTGCCCAGGATACCGGTATTGATACGAAGTTTAACATAGGCGACTGACCTAACTCCACCTGAAATTTCTCAATATCAAGCAACTTACTTATGGCAGCATATGAGAATAGTAACGCAAATAAAAATGAAATAATATTTACTGTGTTTTCGCGGTTCATGGGACAACGGATTGGCCATGTGAAATTAGCTGTCCTCTCTAAATATATTGATTAACCAATGTTCAGACTTTATAGGACAAAGGTTCAGACTTTGACTTAACAATTGTTAAAAATCACCTTTTCGTCTTTTTAATCTACTTAAAGACTGAGCGGCAATTCCCAAATATGAGGCAATGGCATCTTGGGGAACTATCTGTTCGATGTCAGGAAAAACATTTAACAACTTTTCAAGTCGTTGCAATGCATTTAGTCGTTGCATGTCATGAATACGATTTAAGCTATGTGCATAATGCCTGTTCATGACCATGTGATATATATTATGGCCCTCGGGGTATAGGTCCAGGATTTTCTGCAGGCTTAAATAACTAATGCATAGCAATTCACTTTTTCCCATCAACTGAATATATTCCAGTGATGGTATTTGTTCAAAAAAACTTTTGAATGAGAGCATGATCTGACCGGGTTTCCAAAAAGCATCTGTTAACTTTTTGCCATCCACGAAAGTGTATGTCATTGCAAATCCCTGATCTAAAAAATAGGCATGTTCTGCGATTTTAGGAGCCTCCAAAAGCATGTGATTTTTAGGAAGAGATAGTGGGGTCAATTCCTTTACTACCGCATTTTTAAATCCTTCTGTTAGCGGATGAATGTCCGATAATACCTTGAATAGTCCCGCTGTATTCATACATCGCTAGAAAGGGGTTTACCAAAAAATAGACCCTCCGGATATTCCTGAAGTAATACTTACCTGAAAGTGGTGGCAGGATTTCGGATGAAGGGGAGAAAATTTAGATCCTTCCTATTTACCCTTTCAATTTGGAAGACTAAAAACCCTACATTCAGACGCATTTTTTTTCAAATTTAAGCCGAATAGCCTTTAAATCAGCTTTTTAAGAGCTTAGTAATTGATCCCGTAAAGAAGGGAATTCATTTAGTCTTCGATCAGCTCAGCAAGGCCATTTTGCTCCAAAACATCCATCATTTCCTTTAACATACGGTAGCCGGATAGCTTTTTAAAAGGAAGTTCATGAAGAGATTCTTTCAGTATTTCTTCAAGGGTATTGAATTCATTTGCCTTGGCCATTGCCTTAAATTCCTTGCTCAAATTCATTGATTGGATAGGCTTCTGTAGTATTGGATGTGTGAGTTCCTTGGTCACTTCGTTGGTGTTTACTTTCAACTTAAACAGCGGAATAATAAGCTATTCCGAAAGTGAAAATCTCTGAGCCGCAGAGGGCAAACCAGACTTGAAATTAAACCATACTTATGAATTCAGGATCATCACATAGAAATTTTTTCTTCCTGAAAATGAAATAGTTAGCCGGGGTTCCGGAACCCCAGGAACTGTTTTCGAAATGCTGCAAATCCATCCTTTGTGCCATCATCATTTCAACGATGAAAATGTATGGCAACAGCAATAATCTCAAATGAAGACCTGCAAACTTTTAAGCTGCAACTGCTGGAGGAGATTAAGAAACTGCTGTCACAACGACAGTCCACACCAATAGCGCAACGCTGGTTCAAATCATACGAGCTGAAGAAGATCTTGCCCTTATCTCATGGCAAAATTCAAAGGCTTCGTGCAAGTGGAAAGCTGCCTTATTCAAAATTCGGAAGAGCGATCATTTACGACTATTACGACATCGAAAAAGTAGTCGCTGAGCACAAGCAAATTCCTCAAGTTATAACTCCAGAAAACTCCAAATAAAAGTTATGAAATCGAAACACACATACTACTTCAAATTGAACGCTTCTTGCGATACAACTGCCGGTTTTCCGGCAGTAGCAAGATGTACAAATGTTAACACATTTGTGATCTTGCCCTCACCGCCTATGGCGTTTCGGGGAAGGGAGCCTCGGAACTCGGCTCCCGTAGCTTACTCAAATTTCTAAGGGTATGGCTCAGCGTAAGTACAACAAGACCGAGCCGTTAGACCAACTCATTGGAGTAAGGGTCTCGACACCTTTTTTCAACAAGTTGGAGGCGTTGCGCAAGGACAGCAACTGCCAGACGCTCGGAGAATTTGCCCGCCTGATTTTACAGCGCGAGGAGATCATCTGGTATCACAAGGATGCAACGATGGATGGCGTGGCTGCCGAACTGGCAGGGATCAAAAAAGAGCTGAAAGCCATCGGCACAAACATCAATCAGGTCACCCGCTACTTCAACAGCACGGCATTGCCGAACCAAAAGATTTTTGACGCGATCAAAATTCTGGATGAATACAAGAAGATCAGCGATAAGGTTGACAATCTGTTAACAATTATTTCCAATCTAAAATGGTCGCCAAAGTGATTAGCGGGAAAGACATAAAAGGTGCCCTTAACTACAACGAGTTGAAAGTACTCGAAGGCAAGGCAACGCTCATACAAGCAAGCGGATTTATTCAGGACGGACAGACGATGAACTTTTATGATAAGCTCAATCGCTTTGTTGACCTCAACAACCGGAACACCCGGACCAAAACCAACACGCTTCATATCTCCCTGAACTTCGACCCCTCTGAAAAGCTGGACGAAGGCACATTGAACAGCATTGCCTCAACCTACATGGACAAGATAGGCTTTGGCGATCAGCCTTATCTGGTATATGAACACAAGGATGCCGCGCACCAGCACGTTCACATCGTCAGCACCATCATTCAGGAAAATGGGAAACGTATTCCCATTCACTACCTCGGTAAGAACGAATCGGAAAAAGCGCGCAAGGAAATCGAACTTGAATTTGGACTTGTTAAAGCAGACACAAAGAAGAAAACGGAGCCGCAGATCATTCAACCCATCGATGTAGAAAAAGCCATCTATGGAAAATCCCTCACGCGAAGGAGCATATCCAACATCGTGCGCATGGTAACGCGCTCCTATAAGTACACATCCCTGCATGAATTGAATGCTGTCCTTCGACAGTTCAACGTGACGGCAGAGCGGGGAACGGAGCGGTCCAAGATGTTTGAAAAGAAAGGGCTCATCTACTGTCTCATGGATGAGCATGGCAAACGCATTGGTATTCCTGTTAAGGCAAGTTCCATTTACAGCAAGCCAACGCTTGCCTTTCTGGAAAAACAATTCAAACTCAACGAAGCCTTGCGGCAGCCATTCCGCGAACCGCTAAAGAAAATTATTGATAAGATTTTAGCATCCCCAGGTATTCTGAACCGCCAGCAATTTGCTGCCGCATTGGAGAACACCGGAACAACGGTTGTATTCCGAACCAATACAGAAGGAAGAACCTATGGGATCACATTTGTCAACCATGACAACCGAGGCGTATTCAATGGAAGCGCGCTGGGAAAATCCTATAGTGCGAACGCAATCCTTGAACGGCTTGGAGCAAAGGCAGATACAGTAACTCCATTTAAGCCAACCATCTCAACGGACAAGCTGCCTGCTACACCAACAATTCCCACGAAGGAAAAGACGCAGGCTGAATCTTTATCGAACGAGAAGAATATTCAATCAACAAACGATAGTAACAAGCCCACGACTGATCACGGTCTGGGGACAGTAGTCGAAAATTTAATAACGGCTGACAGCTTCGACCCGACTTCACCGGAAGCTGCATTGCGGCTGGGCAGGAAAAGAAGAAAGAGAAAGGGACGCAAACTATAAACAAGAAGTTATGACTACCGGGGAAAACGATCAGGCTTTACGCAAGATCATCGACATGACAAGAATGTGCAGCATGGTCATTCTGATGATGCACTTCTACTTCCATTGTCACGAAGCGCTTAAACAATGGGGCTATACGCTCGAATTTATTGACAAGGTTATGATCAACATAGCGGGGACAGGACTGTTTAAAACCATCTGGCACTCCAAACTTTTTTCTTTAGGGCTGTTACTGGTTTCGCTCATCGGTGCAAAAGGCAAGAAGGATGAGAAGATCAGTATCTCGACAACCGTGACCTGTCTGGTTTCAGGCTTCATCCTGTTTCTATTAGGTCACTACATCTACTTGATCGCTCTGACAATTCCAGTGCAGGCCGGAGTTTATATGATCATTATGATCACCGGCTACATCCTTGTGGTGACTGGGGGAACATGGCTGTCAAGGCTTATCAAACTCCAGATGCGTAACGATATTTTCAACAAGCTCAACGAATCCTTTCCACAGGAAGAACGCTTGCTCGAAAATGAATACTCTATAAATCTTCCGGCTCAATATGTTCTGAAAGGAAAACTGCGCAAAAGCTGGATCAACTTTATCAATCCGTTCAGGGCGCTACTAGTTATCGGGACACCCGGTGCCGGTAAGTCTTACTTCGTGATCCGTCACGTCATCACACAGCACATCCGGAAAGGCTTCTCGATGTTCATCTATGATTTTAAATACGATGATCTCTCCATCATAGTTTACAACACACTGCTACGGTACAGTCATCAATATAAGGTCGCACCCAAGTTTTACGTGATTGAATTCGACAGGATCATGCACCGGTGTAACCCGCTCGACCCCGTGACGATGGAAGATATAACCGATGCCAATGAGTCTTCGCGGACCATCATGCTTGGTTTGAATAGAGACTGGATAAAGAAGCAAGGAGATTTTTTTGTTGAATCACCCATAAACTTCGTCACTGCCATTATCTGGTTTCTCAGGAAATATGAAGACGGCAAATACTGTACGCTTCCGCATGTGATCGAACTCATGCAGATGGACTACAGAACGATGTTCCCGTTACTGAGAACAGAACCGGAAATTGACGTGCTGATCAATCCGTTTGAATCCGCTTACCGGCATGAGGCCTGGGAGCAACTCGAAGGCCAGATCGCGAGCGCTAAAATCGGAATGGCCCGGTTGTCCTCACCCCAACTATACTATGTGCTTTCCGGCAACGACTTCACACTTGATATTAATAATCCAGACGAACCGAAGGTAGTCTGTATGGGCAACAACCCGCAGAAGCAACAGATCTTCGGAGCCGTTCTATCGCTCTACATATCCCGGGTGATCAAGCTGGTTAACAAGAAAGGCAAGATGAAAAGCAGTTTGATCTTCGATGAATTCCCCACCATTTACTTCAACAATATGGACAGCCTCATTGCTACGGCCAGATCAAATAAAGTAGCAACCACATTAGCCGTACAGGATTACTCGCAGTTGAAAAAGGATTACGGACGTGACCAGGCGGAAGTCATCATGAACATCGTGGGCAATGTTGTCAGCGGCCAGGTAGTGGGTGAAACTTCTAAATTTTTATCGGAGAGATTTGGCAAAATTGTTCAGGAACGCGAAAGCGTTTCCATCAACCGAACAGATACTTCGATCAGCCGGTCCACGCAACTGGAAGCGGCCATTCCGCCATCCAAAATCGCAGGCCTTTCTTCCGGTGAGTTTGTCGGTATGGTTGCCGATGATCCCGATCAGAAAATCGCGCTTAAGGTATTTCATGCAGAAATACTGAACGACCATGATGCACTGAAACGGGAAGAAGCAGGATACAAACCTATTCCCGCAGTTCGCAACGTCAGCCAACAGGAAATACAGCAAAACTATTTGAGAATAAAAGAGGACATCCGCTACATCATCGAAGACAGGCTTCCGGATGCCGCATAATCTAAACTGAAGAAACTATGGACATCATCACATTTTCAGAACAACTTCAAAGGCGTATCAAAGAAATTGATACTTCCGTCACCGAGGAAACGGATATCGTGAGGAACGGAAAAGCTTTAAGCACTATCCGGCAGGGTATCAATGAACTCAAGCAGTTCGCCATCACATACACTTTCAAAGACACCGAAGAAGAGGTCCGTTTCTTTAAGGAAATCAAACCGGTATTGTTGAGCCAATACTATTTCTATAAGAGAATATTTGCACTCGCATTGTTTGATTCCTTTCGTGACCGAAGGAGCAGGATAGATAATTACTATCGCCTCCTGCAAAAGCTTCAAAACTTTGCCCGGAAACACCAGGCATTCTATGAATACTGCATGGCTGGATCAACGTACCTGGACATCACCTACTTTATACGTAACAGGCAAAATCTTTCTGGTGTAGATCAGGACGAGAAGTTCACGACAGGATATGACAAAATCCTTTCAAAAATTCTAGCACACGAGTTAATCAAACAATTTGTTCTTACAGCCATTCGTAAACTTCAGGATGACCGAACAGGCACATCCACTTATTCGATTCCGTGGACGGGTTCAAAAATAGCCCTCATTGAATTGATCTACTCACTCCATGCAACTAGTGTTCTCAACTATGGTAAAGCCGATGTGAAACAAATTGCCATGTGCTTTGAAGAAGTATTCTCCATTGACTTGAGCAATTATGCGCGAATGTTCTCCGATATAAAAATCCGAAAGAGTGGTCAGACCAATTTCCTCGATCAGCTCCGTGACAAACTTTCCCAAATTATAAATGACGCTAACTGATAACTGCTTTTACTATGAACGATGCTGATAAAGACATATCCAACCTTGATTTTCCAATTGCCTCTGTGATACGAGAGGCGTTGTCTGATTTACCGCGTGGCCGGAAGACAACAGTTCTTGGTCGCCTCACAGAAGATGAATTTGTATCAGAACGGGTAGATATATACCTGTTCGAGTTGGAAGCCGCCATGCACACGGGCTATGATGAGCTTGGTGCGAAGGAGATCGCGTTACGGGAATGCCTCCACTCAATCCGGGAAGACGATGGAGAAGTTCTCGAAGCGTGAGGCTTACCGGAACGGCTTGTCCATGTTGGAACTACTCCTGAGAAAAGACAAGTCGAATGGTGTACAAGAAACGATACCGTTTCATGGATTTGGTGCGCTCAAAGAATTATTACTCCCGCTCGATAACAAGGCCGCATGGAATTCAGAGGATCTTCGGTATGAAAAAGAGGTGTTCAGGTTTCACCAATTGTTACAGGAACATTTTGGGACCCAATACAAGCCAGCAGTAGCTAGTCTCAAGAGCAGTATTCTCTCTTCCTTTTACACACCGGAATTTATAACAACGCCAATTGTAGAAGCCGTCAGACAAAGTTCATTTAAGGTTGATTCAATTCTTGAACCTGCTGCCGGGACCGGCAACTTCATTTCAGTTCTTAAGAAAGCTTTTCCCAAGGCGGCCATCACGGCTATCGAAAAGGATGATACAGCCTTCAATGCCCTGAAACATTTTCATCCCGATATCGAGACCATTCACACCGGATATGAAAACTTCAAGAACAGGAACTTCGATCTGGTCATCAGCAACATTCCTTTCGGTAACATCAACGTGTTTGATGATGCCATGTTCAGGGAGGCCGTACCGGCAAAGATCAAAGCCACAACACGCATTCACAATTATTACTTCGTCAAATCATTGGACAACCTAAACGAAGGCGGAGTGCTGGCATTGTTAGCGCCTTCCGGTGTAATGGATACCCCGGGCAATAAAGACGTTCGTGAGTACCTGGTAAAGAACGCAGACCTTCTTTCATCAACAAGACTTCCTAATACCGTCTTTGAACAAGCCGGTACGTTCCCGGTAACCGATATAATATTCTTAAAGAAAAATACACGAAAGAAGAACATATCCCCAATAGAGCGATCATTCTCAACAAACGAGAAAGTACAAGTACTCAATGAAAAATCCGAGGCTGTACAGGTGGACATCAATACCTATTACCTGGAACACCGCGATCATGTACTCGGAACGCTGACAGCCGGTGGGCAATATGATGGCAGGTCTCTGGATGTACTACCGCATGAGGAAACGACTCGGGAGAGCATTGCAAAGTCAATCCTCAGCATTGCAGCCCTGCGTGATGTTAACACTGAAGAAAGAAAAACCTCAGCGAAAGCGGAAAGCCAACATCAGCAACCCTTAAGCAATGTACTTTCCAAAGAACACCCGGATTACGATTTATTGAAACGTGGAAATCTAATTATTCATCAAGGCAAAGCAGGCATCATCGATTTTGAACGCACGGACAAGATCATTCAACCCCAACCATTAATCAAAGACATTGACCGCGCATTTCTCTTCACCGGTTTACGAAACACAATGGTCAGGCTTGTCCAGTCCGAGTTGGACGGAGACGAAGCTCAAATGAAAAAGCTCCGGAGCGAATTGAATGCCCGCTACGATCTTTTTGTATTTCGCTATGGGAACCTGAATCACCCATCCAATAAAAAATTATTCCTGCTGGATGCAGAGGGATTCAAAGTGCTTTCCATGGAGCGGCTTCAAGGCAAACAATATCTCAAGGCAGACATCTTTGAAAAGCAGGTTAACAACGTTGAGCGAACGTATCAACGACCCGAATCACTGAATGATGCGATCCTTCTCTCGCTCAATGCACGAAATGGTGTTGATATCGAGTTCATGAGTTCACTATTGCAGTGGGATAAAGAGAAGATCATTCGCGAAGGCCTGGAAAGTCAGTTATTGTTTCGCGATGCAACGGATGCCCTTAGCGAACGCTACGTCACCAAGGATGAGTTTCTGAGTGGAAATGTCGTACGCAAGATAGAGCTGCTGGAAGGCATCAGAAACAACAGGGCACGTGAAAGTACTGATATGGCACCAGCGGACATTGACCTTCATCTTGAAAAGCTCAATGAAGTAAGGCCGACTTTACTTAAACGAGACCTGATCGATATCAATATTGGTGAACGCTGGATTCCGATTGATGTCTATGAAAGTTTCGCTGAGCATCTTTTCAAGCAGCAAACAGAGATTAAATATTTAGGCTCGTCAGATCAGTTTCTCCACGTGTTAGGCCACAGCAATGAAGAGCAGATTACCTATGGCGCATCCACGCATAGCGGAAGGATAACCGGTGGAAGGATCATGGAATATGCGATGGCCGATACCCAGCCCTATCTGCAAATTCGCATCTCGGATAACCCACCACAATACAAACCCGATGTAGACGGGATGAAGAACGTGGAGATGAAAATCAGGGAAGTCAAAGAAGCCTTTGAAGAATTCCTAAATGAACGGCAGGATATTGCAGAACGCATCGAAGATCTTTATAACCGGAATATCAATAACACGGTCCGGAGAAACTATGATGGATCGCACCTGCAACTAAGCGCATTAAATCACTTTACACCACGCTCGCACCAGAAGGACGCGATCTGGATGATCCTCCAGCAAGACGGTGGAATAATTGATCATAAGGTTGGCGCGGGAAAAACGCTAGTGATGGTAGCCGGTGCCATGGAGATGCGCAGGCTGGGCATCTCGCAAAAACCTTTGCTGCTATGTATGAAAGCCAACGTTGCTGATGTCGCTGCGGACTTTTTGAAAGCCTATCCTTCTGCGAAAATACTAGCTCCCGATCCGCAAAAGGATTTTACAAAACAGAAGCGTCAGGGAATCTTTGCCAGCATTGCCGCCAATGATTGGGATGCGGTCATCATGACCCACGATATGTTCAAAGCGATTCCTCAATCACCCCAAATAAAGAAAGGCGTCCTAACTCGTGAGCTGGAGAACCTGGAAGAAGATCTTAACATTCTGGCTGAGAATAGGACTTTGTCCAAGCGTGTTCTGAAAGGACTTGAAGCACGTAAGGAAAACCTGAAAGCCCGCATTCAGGAAGCTGACGCTTCGATCAAGCGCGATGATAATATTCTGGACTTTGACAAGATGGGCTTTGATCACATTTTCGTAGATGAGAGTCAGGAATACAAGAATCTCCACTTCACAACACGGCATCAAAAGGTAGCCGGACTTGGTGACCCTTCGGGAAGCCAACGGGCTCTCAACCTCGAATTCGCCATTCGTACCATCCAGGAAAAGAAAGGTGGTGATAAGGGAGCGACATTCCTTTCAGGCACTACCATCAGCAACAGCTTAGTCGAACTTTACCTGCTTTTCAAATACCTCAGACCTGAAAAGCTGGAAGAGCTACGGATTAATTCCTTCGATGCCTGGGCAAAAATGTATGCTCGCAAAAGTGCTACCTACGAATTCTCGGTTACCAATGAACTCAAGATGAAAGAGCGTTACCGGGAGTTTATTAAAGTCCCCGAACTGGCACGCTTTTATGCCGAAATCACACACGTAATAACAGACCTCAACCTCAAAGTTGACAAGCCAGCCGTAGACAATGTCATTCAAAACATTGACCCTACAACACATCAGCAGGCTTACACAGAAAAGCTAATCAACTTTACTAAAACTAAAGATCCTTCACACGTTGATCTGGTCCTAAACGAAAATGAAATGAGTGCCTTTATGCTCATCGCCACAAACCTCGCCCGGAAGATGAGCATCGACATGCGACTGATCGACCCGGTCAAATATCCATTCGAGCCAGATGGCAAGATTGCAAAGCTATGTGATACCGTTGCTAAAGAGTATAACGACAGCACCCACTTCAAAGGTACTCAACTCATCTTCAGTGATGTTGGAACACCTGGAGGGAATGGATTTAATATCTATGCAGAGATCAAACGAATACTGGTCGAGAAGTATCATATAAGGCCGGATGAGGTTCAGTTCATTCACGACCACGACACCAAAAAGAAACGAGAACTCTTATTTAAGAAAGTCAATAGAGGCGAAGTTCGTGTTTTGATCGGAAGCACGAAAAAACTTGGTACCGGGGTCAACGTTCAGGAGCGTGTCATCGCGACTCATCATCTTGATATACCGTGGAGACCCAGCGATATGGAACAACGTACCGGGCGGGGCGGACGACAAGGCAACAGGATGGCAAAAGCATACCGCAATAACATTGTCCGGAATTACATCTATGCAGTTAACCGAACGCTGGATTCCTATCAGTTCAATATCCTGTCTAACAAGCAAAAGTTCATCAGCCAGATAAAGAACAATTCGACCATCGCAAGATAGATGAAGGTGCCTTTGATCAGGAAGGAGGTATGAATTTCGGGGAATATGTAGCCCTGTTAAGCGGCAACACTGACCTGCTTGAAAAAGTAAAACTTGAGAAGAAACTTTTTGACATTGAACGCACCTTCCAGGTATTCCTCAAACGCAAATCCGAAGCTGAGTTTCAAATCCGCTTTACACGACAAATTATTGCAGAGCGGGAAAATAGTCTTGCGCGCCTAGAAAAAGATTGGAAGCCCATACAGGCCACAGACCTCGAAAAAGTGCCCTTACTGATTAACAACACCTCAGTTAACGACAGGAAAATAGCCGGAGACCAACTGCTTGCTATCGTCAAGAATCTGAGCATAGAGGACATAGAGAAAAGGGACACAAGCATTGCGCGCTTCCTCGACTTTGATCTCCGGTACGACCCGCGACTGGCAAAAGTTTACGTTTCCGGTAGCAGCAGTCAGGTCTACAATTATGCCGATGGAAAACTAAATGAAAGCCCCGCACTGGCTGGTCGATATGTTATTGATTCTGTAAAGCGCCTCCCCAAAATCATCGCTAATCTGCATGAGGACATTCAGGAATGTCGCGAAAAAATAAAGACCTATGATAAGGTACTTACCTCTGAATTCAAAGACAAAGTGCTCATCAAAGACATCAAACATCAGATCGATGAATTAAACGTTCGCATTGAAAAGGCTACCGAAAAAAAGGATACGGATAAGGAAGTGAAAGAGACAATTAAAACGCCTGAATTGGCCAGACAAAATAAAAGAGTTAAGCAACGTACACGTATTTAAATTTCACATGGAACGTTCCGTCTCAGTTCATTTCAGTCCATCAGGAATCAACGACAAAATATTTAAAAAATATTCTTAAAATATTGATGCACATGTGTACCACATGTTGAACATTCAATTTTAAACTGTGACACATTCGCCTTGAAATCAAACGCAAGGCTTATGTTCAACGCAATTACATGGGAAGCTTTTCTCACCACAATTATTCTCCTGGTTGGAGGATATTACTTCATCACAACTTTCCTTCTCTATCACAAGGAAATTACTTCTTGGGTTAAATCCCGCGCAGGGCAGTCACCGGAAACCTCTTCACCTGCAACTGAAGTTATCGAAGACAAAATCGACAGCAAGGGAATTCTGGGTAAGGTCAACTCCGATGATCGGTTGGCAACGCCACGCACCTCTTCCGTTAACGCGGAAGATCTAAGCTTCGGATCGTCAGAAGATGAGGGAACGGAAATGGTTAAGCCCGTAACGGCTTCACGACCACAGAGTGACCACCTGATCATTGGAAGCGTTGCTGATTTACTGCAAGAGATCAAAACGTTAATCCAACTCATCACCGAATATAATTCAAATAAAGCAGAGAGCGCTTCGCTTTTCAGGACGCTGTTGCTTCGCTATCCCCATGTGAAGTCCACCGAATACAAGGACGCAATATCCCTTTACATCTGCCAGGCCGCAACCCAATTCTCCTTCACACTTGATCTGCAAGAAGCAAACACCTGGTGGGAAGACGAAAAAGACACTAGGAAATAAAAATCAATTCAAAACAAAATTCATCATGAAAACAACATCATTACAATTTATCAGAAGCAAAGGCAAAGCATTCGCATTGGCACTTACAGTTTACGTGACCACGTATCTGTACTCCTATGCGCAGGATGGTAACGCAGGAATCAATGAAGCTAACATGCGCGTCAGAAGCTATTTCGATACGGGCACAAATCTCATGTACGCCATAGGGGCGGTACTCGGGTTGATCGGTGCGGTGAAAGTTTACCAGAAGTGGAACAGCGGAGATCCTGACACCGGCCGCGTAGCTGCCGCTTGGTTCGGTAGCTGCATTTTCCTCGTGGTGGTCGCCACAGTCCTCAAATCATTCTTTGGAGTATAAGTTATGGAAACGGCATTACCGCGCGTGATAGTTGGAAGGCATGAGTATGAAGTTGACATGCCTGCCGGTGAACTTCGTTTTGTAAAAGACAAATCGAAAGCGCTTGAGTTTTTCAAGATGGATGTTGAAAGCGACAGGCTTGCTTTCTGGTATAATCATGAAACTCAGAAGATCGTTGCCGAACCATCACCAAAAGATCAGCAAAATATCCAACACGTTTCATTCCCGATTGAATCTCTTGATCCGGGATTCTCCAAAAAGATCGCATTGGAAACCGAGGAAGCTGAATCCCTCATTCGCGCAGGAAAGTCTGTCTATTCGGATCCTGATGGCATACATGCCTGGAAACCTGTTGAAGGCAACCAGCCCCGCCTGTTACCAATGATCAACCTGTATGGAACTGACTTCTTTCTCGATCTCCGCTTAAAGGAATTTCGAGAAGTGGACAATCCCAACAACAAGATACAATGGAATGCCCTCGGTGACGATGAGTTTCACTTCATGCTCTGGTATAACACGACTACCAAGAACGCCTTCACAGGAACATTGGAACAAGCCCGGCAACGTGATGATGTTAAGGCCCTCGTATTACCTCCACTTGATCTTATGATCCGCGATGGAGTCAAGCGACATGAAGATGAAATTAATCGCATAGGTGATCTCATTGCAGAAAAAATGGATAGAGTGCTGGCTAAAGGTGATGACGAATTCTATGAAAGTACACTTCCTTACCGGGTGGACGCAAAAAGAAAATCATCCAATGAAAAACAGGGTGAACGTGACCATGAACCGGAGAAGAGAAAACGAAGAAAAGGAAGAGGACTTTAAAGGTCAATCCAGTGAACGCAATCATTATGAAACTGCCATTTATCCATCGCGAGCCACCGCTGACAAAGATCAGAATCTCCAACACGGATTTTCTTGTCGATGGTGTCAGGCGTGAATTCCGGGATGCAAATAATCCTCACAACACAATTCCTTTTGGAAAGCTACAGTACAATGAGGGTCAAGGTGGCTACGAACTGCTATTCGACAAACTCACCCGGAACAAGTACGAAGGATACATGCCAGAAGGCGGAGTTCCTCCAATGACTGAACGTGTTTATATTCCACGACTCAAAGAGATGGAGCAAATGCTTGCTCAGGAGGCAACCCGTGAAACCTTAGCGAAAAAAGAGTTGCAGGAAGCACCAAAAAGGCTTCGTAATAATACAGGAAAACGTTACAGAATTTAAAACTACCAAAGCATTATGAACAACAGCGTATATAAGATCAACAAAGGAATTAACAAGCCGATAGAATTCAAGGGGCTGAAAGCTCAATACATCGGTTATCTCGGTGTCGGAGTCATCTTACTGCTCATAATTTTTGCCGTGCTCTACATCAGCGGAGTCAACATGTTTGTTTGTCTCGGCCTAATTGCATTGCTCGGAACAGCCTTGTTTATGGGCATTTACAATCTCAGTGATACCTACGGTCAGCATGGCCTGCTAAAAAAGCTGGCAAAGCGCAGCGTACCTGAAAGCCTCACCGGAAAAACGCGGAAGATCTTCATTCAACTTCGTAAAGCTTAACTATGTCAGGCGCGCATTCATTCTCCAAGGCATTTCCGATTTACAAAGTCGAACAGGACTGCATTCTCTCCAAACAGGGCGATGTGACGCTTGCTTATGAAGCTGCGTTGCCCGAAATCTTTACGCTATCCGATCAGGACTATGAAGCATTTCATCAGACGCTGATCAAAGCAATAAAAGTACTGCCCAGGAATTCCGTTTTTCATAAGCAGGATTGGTTTTTCTCTCATAAGCACAAAGCAGATTTTGAAAACACAGACCTGTCTTTCCTGTCGCGGGCCAGCGAACGTTTCTTTAATGAACGTCCGTACCTGGATCACAAGTGCTATATCATGCTCACGCTTAAACCTTCCAACCGGAAGCCTTCCAGCTCGATGTTCTCCAACTTGATTCGAAACAGTATTGTCCCGGAAGAAACGATCAATCACCACACACAGGAATTCCTGGATAGCGCGGGACAGTTTGAACGGATACTCAATGACAGTGGCTTTGTCAAGCTTTCCCGAATTAAGGATGACGGTTTAGCAGGAACAACAAAACAACCTGGCCTTCTCGAACGCTATTGCTTTTTACTCTCCGAGGCAGAGCCACCGATGGTGCGGGACATTCACTTTAAAGACGGATTAAAAATAGGCGATCAATATTGTCAGCTCTTTGCATTGGCCGATGTGGAAGACCTCCCAGCACTCTGCGGGTCCAGGATAAACTACGATAAGTACTCCACGGACAAAACTAAATTCAGTGTTGGCTTTGCGTCTCCACTCGGTCAATTGCTTCCCTGTAACCATATCTACAATCAATTCATTTTTATTGAAGATGTCAATAAGACCATCAAGACATTGGAGAGCAAACGACTTCGCTTACAATCCCTTTCAACCTATTCAAGAGAGAACGCGATCAGTCGTGACGCAACCAATGATTTTCTCAACGAAGCGATCGGTTCACAACGACAACCCGTAAAGGCGCACTTCAATGTAATGCTTTGGACAGACAATAAGTCTGATCTCAAGGAGCTTAAAATACAGGTCTCTTCATCCCTTGCCCAGATGGATGCAGTAGCCAAACAGGAGTCCGATGGCGCGCCTCAGATATTCTGGGCAGGCATCCCTGGTAACGAAGCAGATTTTCCCCTTAACGATACCTTCGACACGTTTGCCGAGCAAGCTACCTGTTTTCTCAACCTTGAAACAAGCTACCGGTCTTCACTAAGCCCGGTGGGTATTCGGATGGGAGATCGTCTTACTGGCAAGCCTGTTCATGTTGATATTTCCGATGAACCTGTTAAAAAGGGCATCTGTACTAACCGGAATAAATTCATTCTCGGTCCCTCGGGAAGTGGAAAGTCATTCTTCACCAATCACATGGTACGGTCATACTACGAGCAGGGTACGCATATCGTACTCGTGGATGTTGGCCATTCCTATAAAGGACTCTGTGATTTGGTCAAGGGATACTATTTCACGTATGACGAAACGAACCCTATCAAATTCAATCCATTTTATATTGGTGCCGGTGACAGCCTGGACACGGAGAAAAAGGAAAGCATCAAGACACTTCTGCTTGCCCTCTGGAAAAAGGACGATGAAACGTTCAACCGTTCGGAGTACGTAGCGCTTTCCATTTCACTGCAAATGTATTATGAACGTTTGGGCAAGGATAAAAAGCTGTTTCCTTGCTTCAACACCTACTACGAATTTATCCGTGACGAATTTTTGTCCATTCTTAAAGCGGATAAAGTAAAAGAAAAAGACTTCGATGCAGAAAATTTCCTCTATGTATTAAGGCCCTATTATTCCGGAGGTGAATTTGATTATCTCTTAAACGCAACGGAAAATCTTGATTTGCTTCGGGAGCGTTTCATTGTCTTTGAACTCGATAACATCAAGGATCACCCCATCTTGTTCCCGGTCGTCACCATCATCATCATGGAGGTCTTCATTTCCAAAATGCGTAAGCTCAAAGGCATACGCAAAATGATCCTCATCGAGGAGGCATGGAAAGCCATCGCCAAAGAAGGCATGGCCGAATACATCAAGTATTTATTCAAGACAGTTCGGAAATTCTATGGCGAAGCTATCGTTGTCACACAAGAGGTAGAAGACATTATTAGTTCGCCTATAGTCAAGCAGGCTATCATCAATAATTCGGACTGTAAAATTTTGCTTGATCAAAGTAAGTATCAAAACAAGTTCGATCAGATACAGGAACTCCTGGGGTTAACGGAGAAAGAAAAAGCGCTTGTGCTTTCTATCAACAAGAATAACGACCCTGCACGAAAATACAAGGAAGTATTCATTTCCCTCGGTGGAGTGCTATCCAAGGTATATGCTACCGAAGTTTCACTCGAAGAATACTTAGCCTACACAACAGAAGAGTCTGAAAAAATGAAAGTGCAGGCTTATACAAAGAGATGGGATGGCGACATCCGCAAAGGAATCGCAGCCCTTGCCAACGACATACGATTAGGTATTGCAGCATAAAACAAAATACAGCTATGAAACTCAAAAGAATTTTAGTCATACTGCTTCTTACCACGGTGTTTGTTACAGTGACACCGCCTGCGCAGGAAGCAAAAGCCGCTATCGCTATTGCCAAGATCATTAAGGAAGCTGTGAAGAAAGTTATTAAAGCGGTTGACCTCATGATTCAACGGTTACAGAACAAAACTATCTGGTTGCAAAACGCACAGAAAGTATTGGAGAACAAGCTATCCGAATTAAAACTCACCGAGATAGCGCAATGGACAGAGAAACATCGGAAGCTCTACCAGGAGTACTACGATGAACTCTGGAAAATAAAGAACACACTGGCGGCCTATCAACGCATACGCCAGATCATGGACAAGCAAATCCGGATAGTCGATGAGTACAAACGCGCATGGAGCCTGGTTAGGCAAGACAAGAATTTTACTGAAGCTGAGATTGACTATATGTACCGAGTCTATAAAGGCATACTCAACGAAAGCGTAAGAAATCTGGATCAGCTATTACTTGTCATCAACTCCTTTAAAACGCAGATGACCGATGCTCAACGCCTGGCTATCATCACGCAAACCGGAGACCGCATAGAGCAAAACCTGATTGACCTGCTTGAATTCAACATGAATACTTACCAGCTAAGCCTCAACCGAGCAAGATCACAGTATGAAATAGACAGGGTTAAAAAACTATACGGCTTGTAAAGTTACTGTTATGAATACCATGCAACAAAATGTCTCTCAATCCATCGGTAGTTTGATCACGACAAGCTTTAAGCTGAGCAACCCGCTTAGCCAATTAAACCAGATGAGAGAGAAGATCCTCGTACGGGGCTATCAATCCTTTGACAAGCCCGACATCATGGACGAGTTGGGAAGGTTGCAGCACATTACCGGTGAGATACACGTAGCACTACTTAAGATTCACGATGTACTAAATCAAGAATAGCAATAATCCAAGTGACCATGAAAGCACTATCAGCACATATCAATGCCTTTGTTGAATTGATGAAGCAGAAAGGATACAACGGCCACTTTCTCTGCAACTCAAGTCATCCGGGAAAGATTGAAGAGTCATTGCAGAACCATCTTCTCGGATGTCTTCAGGGGACTACCCACATACCGCCATTCTATTTAACTACTTACGCACAGTGGCAGAATGATGAAAGTCCATCCGTGCTATGTGACTTCAAGGTCAGATACAACGACAATGACGGATTCAATGTGGTAAAGCTCAATATCGATTATCGAAACCTTTACGGCAGCATCAGGAAAAAAGATATTCTAGTTGATTCAAATGTGATGCTTCCTGATCGTGAACAGGTAAACCGTATGATGACCGGAAAGAAAAATAAAATGAAAATCTAAACACAAATTCATGAAAAAGCTTTGTTTAACAATAATCATTCTGGCAACCTGCTTTGCAGGACAGTCTCAGTCACCAAACTGGAACGAGTGGTTTCGCCAAAAGAAAACACAACGCAAATACCTCATCCAGCAAATCGCTGCTCTGAAAGTCTATCTCGAATACTTAAAGAAGGGTTACGACATCGCCCAAAAGGGATTGACCACCATTGGAGATATTAAGAATGGAACCTTCAACCTGGACAAGGATTATTTCAACTCTTTGAAACAGGTAAGCCCGGTGGTCAGGAATTCACCAAAGGTCAACTCCATACTGATCTACCAGCACACCATCATTAAGGAATTCAGGAAACTCTATGACGACTCAAGAAAGGATCACAACCTGACTCAGGAAGAAGTACGATATATCGAGAATGTTTACCATAAGATACTCACGGAATGTGATGATTCTATCGATGAACTAACACTGATCACTACTTCAGGTGAAGCTGAAATGAAAGACGATGAACGCCTTCTCCGGCTTGATAAAGTCCATGAGGATATGCTTGAAAAATATGCGTTCACACAGGACTTCACCACCAGCACGCGTCTACTCTCACTCAAACGTGCAAAGGAGAAGAAGCAAATCAAGGAATTGGAAGAGTTATACAGCGAGGTCTAACTAAAAAAAATACTACCATGAAAGAGACCATCATATTAATCCTGTTAGTCGTCAGCGCATACATGCCGCTGCGCGTAAAGGGGCAGTCTCAGGAAGCCGTGCAGCTTGTCCTGAACTATGAAAAATTGCAACAGCTCGAAGAAATCCTCGACAACATGTACAAGGGCTATAAGATCCTGACCAAAGGCTATAACACCATCAAAGACATTGCCGAAGGAAATTTTAGTCTGCACCAGGTATTCCTCGATGGGTTGTATGCTGTTAGCCCCGCTGTCAGGAATTATAAACGCATCCCATATATCATTCAGTACCAGCAATTGCTGGTAAAGGAATATAAACGGGCCTTCAACAAATTCCGGAACGATCCCAACCTCAAAGTACGGGAAATCAAATACCTCGAAAATGTTTATGGCTACCTGTTCAAGCAAAGCCTGCGCAACCTCGATGAACTACTCATGATAGTAACGGCAAGCAAACTACGAATGAGTGACGAAGAACGACTGCAAGCCATCGACCGCATATTCTATGACATGGAAAACAAGATTGTCTTCCTGAAGCTGTTCAATGGCAACACACAAATACTGGTTATGCATCGGGCAAAGGAACGGCATGATGTCAATAAAGTACAGAAGCTTTATGATGTGACACCTTAAAATATCAATGCCATGGAAAAGCAAATAATAAGAATCGCGTTTGGAGTGATCGTCTCAATTCTCTTACCGATAGTTTCGAACGCACAGGGTGTTGCTGATGAAATGCACAGTTTGCAAAGTGTTCTCGATCAGCTTTACGCAGAGATGCTGCCGCTCTGCAGTCAACTTATTGATGTTGCCCGGGGCATCGCTGGGTTTGCAGCACTCTGGTACATTTCTTCCCGTGTCTGGAGAAGCATTGTTAATGCCGAGCCCATTGACTTCTATCCGCTACTGCGTCCATTCGGCTTGGGTCTTGCGATACTTCTTTTTCCGTATGTGATAGCTGTCATGAACGGAGTTTTGAAACCCACGGTCACAGGCACTTCCGCCATGATGAAAAATTCCAATGACGCGATTGCCTACCTGTTGAGGGTCAAGGAAGAAGCAATAAAAAACTCTAAGACATACGAACTCTACGGTGATGACGCTACGCATGGCAAAACCTACCGCTATCTGTATCCGGATGCCGAAGAGGAGACTGGAACGGATCTGATCAGCAGTGGCATAAAATTCCTGATGGCCCAAACGGCATACAGCATCAAGAATCAGATCAAACTGTGGTTGGCGGAAATCCTGCAAATACTATATGAAGCAGCTGCGCTTTGCATCAACACACTCCGAACATTTTACCTGATCGTGTTGGCAATACTCGGCCCGCTGGTGTTTGGTTTGTCAGTTTTTGATGGGCTTCAGAATACCTTACCAGTTTGGATCGCCAGGTACATCAATGTTTTCCTGTGGCTGCCGGTCGCCAATATTTTTGGGAGCATCATTTCCAGAATTCAAGTGAACATGCTCCGCCACGACATTCATCAGATTGAAACACTCGGAGATACTTCATTCGATGCTACCGATAGCGGACGTATTATTTTTCTCATCATCGCTATTGTAGGTTACTTCACCGTACCATCTGTGGCAAACTATATTGTTCATGCCGGTGGTGGAAGTGTCCTTCTCCAAAAAGCATCCAACGTATTTACCGGAACAACACGTTCTGCTTATTCCGCGACAATAGCAGGAACAGCAGCCGCAGCAAGAGGCCTTGCGGGGGGTTCATCGTCCGCTACAGGAGGTTCATCAGGTCAGACAGGTAAACCCTCTGATCAATCCGGAGGATTTCAACGTGACAGACTATCCGGCAATAAATAGTGCAGCGTATGTTTCACCAACTTAAAAATATTGATACAGCCTTTAAGCACATCCGCTTGTTTTCACTGGCGATCATTGTCGCTTGCATATTTCTGTGCTGCTATACTGTGTACAAAAGCTATCAGCTTGTCACTGAAACGCAAGAACGGATCTACATACTCTCCAACGGTAAAGCGCTTGAAGCATTTTCTGCCGAACGCAAAGACAATATCCCGGTAGAGGCAAGAGATCATGTGAAGATGTTTCACCACTTCTTCTTTACCCTCGACCCCGATGATAAAATGATTCAGGTCAACATCACCAAGGCATTGTACCTGGCAGATGTATCGGCTAAACGTCAATATGACAATCTGAAAGAAAGCCGGTACTACTCCAACATTATCAGCGGAAACATTAGTCAGGATATTGAAACGGACAGCATTCGTATCGACCTGGATACCTATCCATATTATTTCCGCTATTACTCCAAACAAAGAATTACCAGGGCAACCTCCATCGTCATGCGCACGCTGATCAGCGAAGGGTACTTGAGAAATGTTGCGCGATCAGATAACAACCCTCATGGGTTTCTCATTGAGCGATGGAACACCATTGAAAACAAAGACATAAAAACTGTCAACCGATAAACTGCAATAGAAATGAAACCATCAAATAAGAATCGTATCCCCGAAGAACAACCAGCCAACACAGGCGTGTGGGGAAGATTGTCCGATGCAATTGAAAAAAGAAAAAGAGCGATCGCAGAATTTCTGGGAAGAACAAGTGAACGACTCTCTCCGAATGGAAAGAAACTTTCCCTGGTATTCTTTGGAATCGTGATGGGAGGCGTTAGCCTCGCATTGATCACATCCCCGTTTCGAGATTCCCCCGTCAATGCATACGGCTTTACAAAGGAGTTATCGCCACCATTCACAACGGTTCCCATTCAGCCTTCGGATTCTGTCTTCTCGCAAGAGAACTATCAACTGCTCATCGGGTTCAAGCACACACTGGACAGCTTGAAACAATATGATCCTGCTACCTACCATGAACTCATCAAAGGTCGTGAAGGCTTGCTTGACAGTATCAACTTTTTAATCAGATTTTATCAATAACCAATTCAGCATTCACTTTTAAAACAAGAAAATTATGAAACCACATACGCAAAAATTCTTACAGCAACGCAGGTTCTATATGATATTACCTGTGCTCGCGCTACCATTCATTACGATGATCTTTTGGGCGCTCGGTGGAGGACAAGGTACCACGGTACAAGCAAAGGAAATCCAGGGGACCGGTTTGAACCTCAGCCTCCCCGGTGCCCATTTTGGCAAGGAAGATGAGTTATGGGATAAGTTCAGCCTGTACGAACAGGCCAAGCGTGATTCGCTTAAGTACGAAGAAGCGCGCAGAAACGATCCATACTATGAAGTAGCAACGCTGAAGGTCAATGTCCAACAGGATTCGGTTCCCAAGCCTGGGAACAAACTTAATACCTCGCTCGGCAGCAAGGAAAAATACGAACAGATCGATAAGAACGAAGAGATGATCAATCGGAAACTAGATCAACTCACACGCCAGCTTAGTCAACCCGAAAAACCTGTTGCCCTCTCACAGACAATGCGCAGCAACGTTGGTGAACAAAAGGTGGAAACCGGAGATCCTCAGATGAGCCAGGATGTTGATCGTCTCGAAAAGATGATGGAGATCATGGCCAGCGGAGAGCCCAACGATCCTGAGATGCAGCAGATCGAAGGAATGCTTGATAAAATTCTCGATATACAACATCCAGACAGGGTGAAAGAACGGATCAAAGCACAAAGCCTTGAACACAAACAAAATGTATTCCCGGTAGCAGCAGCGAAGGAAGAAGATAATATTTCCCTCGTTGAAAGTACGGTTAGCAAACGGATTGTCTACCCCAATGACAGCCTTGAGTCAATGTATCGGACAAGCATTGCCCGTAATTCATTTTATGGCCTTGACGATGAAACATCTGAAAGCGAACAGGTCTCCAACGCAATAGAAGCGGTCATACACGATACACAAACAGTTGTTGCCGGTTCCACGGTCAAGATGCGCCTGTTATCTGATTTATATATCAATGGGCAGCTAATTAAAAAAGATGAGTTCGTATACGGTGTATGCAGTATCAGCGGAGAGCGGCTGACAATCGCCATAAATTCCATTCGCAATGAGAAATCATTGTTCCCTGTTTCCATGAGCGTATTCGACCTCGATGGAATGGAAGGTATTTACATTCCTGGCGCGATCACACGGGATGCGGCCAAACAAGCCAGCAGTCAATCCATTCAAGACATGCAATTATACTCGATGGATAACTCTTTAGGTGTTCAGGCGGCCACTGCGGGAATTGAAGCCGCAAAAGGTTTATTCAGCAAGAAGGCCAAGCTTGTCAAGGTTACGCTCAAGGCAGGATACCAGATTCTTTTACAAGACACTGATCAACAAAACTTATAAGGACTTCTAATCATAAACAATTCACGCTATGAATCTATTTGTGAGAATTATTTTATGGGGATTGCTCATGCTGATGTTAAAAGACGCTAACAGCCAATCCCGAACAAAACAGGAGAATGCAGCTACTGCCACTGTTTCTTCATTGTAGTGCCAGGCGGAGTGAGGTTCGAAACTCAAACGTACACGTGCCGAAGGTAGCTACCCGGCAATGTGGTTAACCCTGAAAAGGAGCATTTATGAATTTAAGTATCACCATTAAAGACAAGAATATGTTTGGACTATTGTTTGGAGCTATTGCAGCCTTCGTTACACATGCGTGGCCAGTATTGCTCATCCTGCTACTCTAAAAGAGTTAGGGGCGGCTTTGCCGTCCCTCTTTTAAGAACATCAAAAAATGTTTCACTTCTAAATAGATAAGTTATGTTATACTTCATTAATAACCTGTACATCAGGATCATTCTTGGCGGCTTCTTTGCATTGTTTGCAGTGAAGGCCAACAGTCAATCGACAGTCGATTCACAAAACGTTGAGGTGACGTTCAACAAAACATCCAGCATCGTTTTTCCGGCAGTCATTACCTCTGTGGATCGGGGAAGCAGAGACGTACTGGCACAGAAAGCAAAAGGCGTTAACAACGTCCTTCAACTTAAAGCCGGAAGAACAAACTTTAAAGAGACAAACCTTACCGTGATTACGGCAGATGGCAAGTTGCACCACTTTTTTGTGCGCTACGCTGACCAGCCATCAACCTTCACTATTCAGGCGTTTCAATCCGACAATGGAGGCGATCCGGATGAAGTTCTTCCCCTGCTGTTTCAATCTGAAATGACGGATACGGAGATGGAGGAACTTTCAGAAGCAATTCTTTCTGCTCCGCGAAAGATCAGAATAGAAAGTACGGAAAAGTATGATATGCGCCTCTCATTACATGGAATCTATATCCAAGGCAATATCATGTTCTATCATTTGAAGCTGACCAATAAGTCCAACATACCGTACCATACGGACATGCTCCGTTTCTTTGTTAAAGATAAACAGAAAGTGAAGCGCACCGCTTCGCAGGAACTCACCGAAACGCCTGTTTATCACTTTGGAAATGCAGAGGTAATTGAGGCAAACGCAACTCAGGACCTCATCTATGCACTTCCCAAGTTCACCATACCCGATGCCAAAATCCTGACTATCGAGTTAATGGAGAAAAAAGGAGGGCGACATCTGCAGGTGCTGATCAAGAACAAAAGTATTGTTAAAGCCAGACCGATTCAGTCCTGACTTTTGGTGACCATGATATGGATAAGAGGGATTTGACATTCGTACAAGAGCAACTCATGTTCTTAGGTTTTCAGAACGTTCCTGAAAAGGAGATTGCTGATAAAGTAAGTGCAGACGTTGACAAATTTCAGGTTAAAGGAGAGCAGCAGTTCATACAATTCGGAAATAAAGAAGATATGGAGTACGCGATCCATTTTAAAAAGTACGAACGTATGGATGCTTATCACCCTTACATGTATCAGGCAACGCTGAAAGATCAGCCCGAAAGGACACAGGCTTTTCGAATGGCCAATGATGATGCCTTTACTGCACGGGATGCCTTCAATCTTTTGAACGGACGTGCAGTTTATAAATGGATTCTTGATTGGGATGAACGAAGAATGAGCGGAAACTGGTTTCAGCTTGATCTGACTGAGAAAGATGTACACGGGAATTTCAAACTTGAGAAACTTAGGATCACTGACAAGGAGTACCAGATTGGCGAAGGGCTTAAGAAATATCCGATTAAGGAACTCCTAAGCACGGATGACCGGATTAAATTAATTCTTGCTCTCTACACAGGGAATTCCGTGCCAGTCACATTGATCAAAGATGGTAAAGAAGTAAGAGGATATGTGGAGGCATCACCAAAGGATAGCGCTGTAAAAGTTTATTCGAAGCCAGGTATAAAGTTCCTCGAATCCAAGATCCGGCAAAATAACCAAAACGAAACTATGCCTTGGGAGCAGCCGGAGAATTCGATTAAGAAAAACAAGCGAAAAGGAAAGTCCATATGAAACTGGCCTTCTATAGTTTGGAGTAAATGAATTTAAACATTTAAAACACTAATAGTCATGAACAAAGAAAATGTAGATTTTTTAAAAGAGCGTCTCTTTTACCTTGGTTTTGGAGACAATCTTAGCGCGAAGCTTGAGAAGAAAATTACAGACAAGGAAGATAAATTCAACTTGTCCTTTCAAGCAGAATTTCAAAACAGTGGTAAGAAAAGTGTCGTGGATTATACCCTGGATGTTTCTAAATCGAAGCAGAACGATATGTATTTCCTGAACAACTATACTGCAACATTGAATCCCGATAATCCGGATAAATCAGTCACGCACAAATTTTATCTCAACAAGGGTTCCGGGGTTACCGCCAAGGAAGCCTTCAACATGCTGGAAGGAAGAGCTGTTTTTAAGGACAAGCTCGAAAACAAAGAAGGAGAGAAATATAAGGCATGGCTCCAGATCGATTTCAATAACAAAGATGATAAAGGGAACTTCAAAGTTCAGCAATATCATGAGGCATGGAAGTATGATCTCGACAAGAACCTTGCTAAACAGCCGATCAAGGAATTGGAAAATCCAACACAAAAAGAACAGCTTGTCAAGTCGCTGGAAAAGGGAAACATTCCACAGGTGACTTTTGTGAGAGATGGCAAGGAAGAAAAGATGTTTGTCGAAGCCAATCCAAAGGAAAGAAGTCTCACCATCTATGATCAGGAAATGTACAGGCAAGGTCAGGGAGTGCGTAGACACCAGCCACAGATTAATGAAGGCCAGGAAAATGCTCGCGCCAATACAAATGACCAGTCACAGGGGGTGGGTGGACCCGGAGCTAATTCAAACGGTAAAACCGAAGCTGCTGAAAAAGAAAAAAAAAGTACTGACCAGGCCAAATCCGAGAAAAGAGGTTTTGAAACTGATTCACCCGAAAGGACAAGGTCAAAGAAAAAAGGCATGTCGGTCTAGGCTTTTCGCAAACAACTTCGCAAATCCACCTAATGGGGAGAGTTGCTGAACGTGTGCGGGTAGTTATCTGCCAGTAGTCACACACGTTCAGCAACACTCCCCATTTTTCATACCTAAGCCGATAACAAGAAACCAGCGATCGGCCCGAAGCCGATCCCTGATAAGCGGAAGCGCCCCGCAATCATCCTCCCGCAAACCAGAAAATTTTAGGGGATTTCAGCATGGAAACGCACTGTCTATAGGAGTTACTCCTGCAGATAAAACCGGATGTTAAATTTAAATAGTAAATACCACCCGCTAACCCATTTAATTCATGACGCTCGATCATACCGCTTTGATTATAACGGATGGGCTCAGGTAAGATTAAAGTTGTTATAGGTTAGATAGAGAAGCGGTTTCACACGAAGCCGCTTTTTTCGTTTCTAAAAATCATTTGTGAGCTCTCATAAATGGTAAAGCACTCCATTCCATTGTTTTGGTACGCAAAGTTCGGGCTTATTATCTGACTGTGGCCAATAGTCTCCGGCATGAACGGTCTCCGCCCTAAAGGTTCCCCCCATTAAAGCCGTTTCCTCCTGGCCTAACGCGCCCTGCTTTGCACTAGCGCTGTCATCTAAAAGCCCGGATTCCATAGCATCAAAACAATGTTCAACTAAAACAATTGATGTTATGAAAACGACACAAGAAAGAAAAGATGTTTACGGTATCATCAACAGCATGATCATGGAAAAGCTTCAGCAAAACACGTTACCATGGAAGCAAAGCTGGAACAAATTTGGCCCAGCTCGCAATTACATATCCGGTAAACCTTACCGGGGTATTAACGCGATGCTACTAAATCATACACAATCGGAGTATCCTTTATTTTTAACATTTAACCAGGTCAAAGAACTCGGTGGCCATATTAAAAAAGGGTCGAAAGGAAACATTGTAGTATTCTGAAAAAAACTATACTACGGAAACTCCGGAAAGATTGACCTGCGAAAGATTAAGGAGTATGCTCCCGAAGACGTAAAGACGATTCCCTTTCTACGCTATTATTATGTGTTTAATATCGATTCGGTAGAAGGCGTTGAATTTAGGCTGCCGGAGAAGAACCTTGAACTACATCCGTTAGAAAATTGCGAACGAATCATTGAGCAAATGCCTAACTCACCGGCAATTGAACACGGAGGTGACGAGCCTTGCTACAATAAGGTGTATGACGAAGTGAAAGTTCCTCATTTATCCAACTTCAAATCGGAAGAAGAATATTACGCAACCCTTTTTCACGAACTTTCCCACAGCACAGGGCATCCATCCAGATTGAACAGGGATATGTCCGGTATCTTTGGATCAAAGCAATATTCGTTTGAAGAACTTGTTGCAGAAACCTCAGCATGCGCCCTTTGCAATGAAGCAAGTATAGCGGATAAGATAATTGACAACAGCACAGCGTACATCAAAGGATGGTTGGAAAGACTTACTCCGATTATAAAGGAAGATGATAAGTTTCTTGTAAAAGCTTTTGCCCACGCGCAACGAGCATCAGACTATATACTTAACCTCAAACCAGAACAGGTTGAGGGTGAAGAAGCAAAAGTTGAACTGGAACTTGAAGAAAAGGGGGCATAAGCCTCCTTTTTTATTTTTTGGAATGTGTGTAAAAAACTTAGGATGGATAATTCAAGATGCGGAGTCCGGGGGGACCTAAAAACTAAATGCACCCCTTAAGTTTACAAAGGTTCCAGCAAGCAACCATTCCCCCATTTAAAAAATATCTCCACCCTGCGACATTTCACTGCGTTTCATTTTCTCGGGTCGTATATTTTTTAAACGTAGCCCCGTGGCTGCTTGCCTCCACCTTTGTAATCCGAATACCGGGGTGCATGTAGTCTTTTATTCAATGATTTATTCTTGAATTATTTTCTATATGTAGTTTATGGTTGGGATGGTAGGTTTTGGAATCCCGATATCCACCTCCTGTTTTTTCTTTCCATAGGTATGGGATTAAATTCTGGTAAAAAGTAGCTCCGGAGAGTTTAACGTTGCGCCTAAAGCCTACACGGATGAACGGTTTCCCCCTTGCAGCTTTGCTTTCAGGAGCCCCCATTAATTCCGTAGTCTTTAGGCTTCACGTTGCTCCCGGAGCTTTTGTGCTGACCATAATTTAATCCTTACAATTATGGAAAGTACAACTGAAAAAAAACAATGGCAGGTATCAGAAATTCAGCTCACCTACAAATCGACCGTTAAACCTTCTCAACGGCCTAAAATTACAGGCTCAAAAGATGCCTATGAAGTGCTAAAGGAATCTTGGGATGATTCCAAACTTGAACTTGTTGAGCAGTTCAAAGCGATGTTTACCAACCGTGCCAACAAGGTCTTGGGAATCTATGAAGTATCCACCGGTGGAATCGCAGGAACGGTAGCGGATCCCAGACTGATTTTCGTAGCCGCCCTCAAAGTTGGGGCATCGGGGGTCCTGCTGGCACACAACCATCCTTCTGGAAATCTTAAGCCGAGCCAGGCAGATATAGACCTCACAAGAAAGATAAAGGAAGCCGGAAAATTTCTGGAAATCCAACTTATGGATCACATAATTCTAACCAGTGAAGGTTATTTTTCGTTTGCAGATGAAGGGCTGGTTTAAGTCTGATTCAAAAAAAGGCTTCCAGTGGAGGCCTTTTACTCATGCTTATATCTGTTAACAAATCCTAACGGAACCCTACGGGGATGAATCGAACCCAATTTTATGCCCTTGCTCCGCTAATAACTTGCTGACTTACGGCACATAAGTTTTTCAGAAGGTTCTATAATCGGTCCGTAAGTTAATCATACGATTGAATTCTTTTCGCTCATCTGTCTTAGCACTTTCATATGTTCCTCCGTAGAACCCAATGACATTAAGATCATGGTTAAGCGCATATTGGAGGCAGTGCTTTTTCTGTGCCTTCCAGACTTTGATTAGTGAGTGCTTGCTCCTTTGATGATACCCGTGTGTACACCCTAAAAATAGGCAAAGAGCTAGATTTACTAACAATCTATATCTTATGAGCCTAACAGTTGAGTTAATTAAAAATCTCAAAACCCCACAATTAAAAACCCTTCATAAACAAACTCGTAAACGTTGGGTACTGTGGGTCTTTGTTATCGGACTTACAAATGATAACTCCTCCCTTGTCTATAGGTGTGATATTCGACATCGGTGGCCGTGAACAACGGATTGATATTGTTCCCTGCAAAATCAGCGATTGGAGTCCTGGACTAGGAGACTCTCTGTTAAAGGCCTTGGCAAAGGGCGATTCTGAAGGATGCATTAATATTGGCTGCGTAGCAGCACACGGGTACTTTGATTATGATAAGCAGTCGAAAACTTACGAGGTGGTCGACGGTGGGAAACCAGCAACTGCGTTTCTTCTCAAGCTAATCTCCGAACTTCAGTACAGCGGGACCGTTCCAATGATTGATGTCATGGAGTATTCTAAGTGGCTGACAAAGGCAACAAAATCTACGCAATGAAGAAATCAAATAAGTATGCAATTAATGCTGCAGTATTCGGTGCCTTGATCGCGCTTATCGCGAACGCTGTTAAGCAGCAATCGGAAATTGCGATCACTCCAGACCAAAAGTTTGATTGGGCGAGGTTAATGAAGGCAATTTTGAGAGGTGCGGCTGTTGGTGGCGCATTTGGATTTGGGGTTGGCTCCGTTGTAGATCACCGAAACTCGTTTGGGTATCCCGTAGATTTTGAAAATCTTGAGCACCTGCCGGATGTGGTAAAAGTGTCCCTGCTTTTTACCAATATCGTTTTCCTGTTTTTTTTATCCATCGCTGAAAGGTTAGCCAGCTAACGTTGTATAATTGAGCCAGCTCTTTGTGTGTATAGGGTCGTAGTATAAAAATCTCTTCTTTGCTCTCAATTGAATTGTTGTTCTTCCTCTCTTCTCTCATACTGCTGTAGTTTTGTTTTTTAGACAGATGCTAATATGTACGTAAGAGGAATGGCCTCTGTAACGTTTGTAAAGTATTTTGAAATATTTTAAATGATTATGAATGAATTCGCACGAACTAGACACTAAAAGACATGTAGGAGTCTTGAGCATTTCTCTCTGAGGATAGAGAAGTATAGCTGAAGCAAATATTGTCCGAGAGCATAGGGTTTTAATTATCTCTAACGTTTACTCGGATACAGAAATTTTACAATCCTCAATAAAAAAGATATGACTGACAACAAAGTCGGTCTTCGTAACCTGATGGTGAAGATTCCGTTAAATTAAAGTTGAAATTCTGTTGAAAAAGATCGAAGCAAGTTAAAGGGAGTTGAAAACTTGCTTATGAAGAATTATTTGTCTGAACCGGAATTTATTATACAGTCTGAAATTGTTACACCATTTGTCAGCTAAGGAAGGCTGGCGACAGCAAATGGGCGATTCACCCAAGCAAAATATCAGGTACATTCCCGGAAATGTTCAGTTCCTAAAAATAGTGGATCTTCTTGCTTTATTGCTGTCGGAGAGGTAAGTGAGTGGGATTGAAACATACCTTACTTGCTAAGAAAGCCACAAATAATGCCCCCTATCAGACCAAGCCCCAAAATTGGTGCATACTGTTTAGTCACCAAGGCATCAGGCAAACTAAGGACTAGCCCGATTAGACCACCTTTTATCCAGCCTGGCAATGGAAGTTCCATATTAAAAATTATAAATCCTATGGCGAACCGGCTGATAAAGGACGCGGTCATTGCCTGTGCCTTATTCTCAAAAGTCATTGAAACCATTGGAATAATGGAGACTGCGCCAAAGACTGTCCCAGCAATTAACCCGTTTACGATGTTTGTCATGGTTTGATATTTAGGTTTTTTTCTAGAAGTTTTTTGAACATTAATTTATGTAATTACTTTATCCCTTAAGTCGGTTGAGATTTTTTAATTTTTGCTCTCCCCACATTCTTTGTGCATAGTCTGTGAAATAGCGATGAGAATTAAAAAAAGAAATATTCATGTGGTTCCACTCTTTATCAGAAAGTTCCTTGGTATTTTTTAGTTGAAACTCTTCTTTGAGGAGCATCGACCATTTGAAATAATCTTCGGCCCCGAGATGCTGAGTATCAGCATCGCATATAATTTGTTCCGCAAGCGTTACTGGTTCCTCTAATCTTTTTGTAGCGAAAATTAAATTTTTTACTGAGGGCATGTACTTTTCAGTCACGTTGTGTGAATCAAGAAATTTCGATACGATGGTAACACTTTCATTTTCATGATTGTCAATATCCAAACAATATCCAGTGTCGTGGAACCAGGAAGCAATCAGAAGCTTCTCCATATCAGTTTTTGTAAACCGATAATGTTCGCCAAGCTCATGGCAAAATTGAACAACATGAAGGGTATGTTGAATATTGTGAAACTTGCAGATTACAGGAAGATAATTGTTGAACAACCCAGTGACGTAAAATCTGGATTCAAAAATTAGTGGATTACTATCAAATTCAAATATTGACATGAGTATTTCTTTGACCATTAGCTGACAAAGCAGCAAATGAATACGATCTTAAAATAATACGTTTGACCAATGAAAGTTCATCCTGCGAACGCGGGCTGTAAAGCATAATAAAGTTTGACGGAATCTCTTTTAGAAAAGCCAACGGATGGAATTCTCCCCATCCTTTTACAACAATTTCCTTAGCATCTTTCATCGGAAGAAAAAAGTGTGAGCTTCCATCAGGGTATGGATGAATATGACCAAATTCCCGTTGCACCAACGCATGTGGATTCATAAGTTTAACCATTTCGGAAAGAAACAACCCATGTTCTGTGGACTTTGATATTATTGATGGCTTTATCTCTACAAAGCTTATGGTATACGTCCAAAGCACAAGTTGGCGATGAATATGATAGGCTCCGTTTTGAGACAATTGTTTGTGCGGGCTGGTCGCGGTGGTTAATGGGGCACAGTCCTCACGATCCGAAAGTTCAAATTCTTTCATTGATTTTTCAGTTTTTTTGATACTTCAGCAATTGGATCAACAAGTCGCTGATTTTTTCCGGATATCCTGTCATTAGCTCATCATACTCTTTCTTAGAAATTCGCAGGCTATGCGAAAAAATAATTCCATTCATCAACGGGAAGGAGCAAAGGGAATGAATTATTATATAGATATACCTGGAATCCACATCAGAACGAATCAGTCGCTCCTGTTTCAATCTATCGAAGTAGAGCACAAATTTGTTGAGGCTCTTTCTATACTTTTTAGTTTTTGATACCAATAATTCAGGCTTGCGAATAATTTCCCTCAGCAGGAATAGCATCGAATTCGTTTTGAGAAAAGTAATGAACTTGATGATAAATCTTTTCAGTTTCGATTCCCAACTTTCTTCCAGATCCTGATCCCATGTGGATAAAAGGGGCATGAAGCGCTCGAGCGCCTCATCGAAAATACGCTCAAACATTTTCTCCTTTGACCTAAAATAATAATGGAGCAATGCCCGGTTGATTCCGGCACGATCCGATATCTGCTGCATCCTGGCCCCATCAAATCCTTTCGACTCAAACACTTTTCTTGCGGCCGCCAAAATTGCCTCCTCCGTGGAAAGGCTTGTTTCTGCGTTCATTTCAATGTTTTTTTGATTTTAACTTAGTATTTTAACAATTCTGTTAAAAATAAAGTTTTTCTATTAATTTTACAAGGTCAAGATATTAGACGATAAGTTCTGTGTACGAGGTAAGAATCATGATCGCAAGTGATTTGAGTGAAAATTCATTGCTCGTGATAGAGCATGGGTTCAAGCTTGCCCGACAACTTAATGGAGCTGTCTGTATTATCCATGTTGTGGACAATACATCACAGTATTCCAATTATGTTCCGGGGCTGCCTAAAGTTTGGAACTGGGAGGAAGTTGAACAGTACGCAATCGAATTTCTCACCATGGGAACGCAAAAGTATTGCGACATTGACAAAGAAATTGTGATCAGAATCGGAGACCCAAAAAAGGAAATAATCGAGCAGGCAGCAAAGCTTGACATTTCTTACCTGGTCATTGGAACACATGGTGAGACAGGACTATCCCATTGGGTTATGGGGAGTAATGCAGAGTATTTGATAAGGCACGCGACTGTGCCGGTTATCGTTATACCTTATAGAAGAGAAGCTCACTAAAATAAAATATAAAAGGAATTATGGAGGTAGCGCCAAAGAATGCCGGAACACGTAAACTATTTGACAGCGTGGTGCTTGAACGATTAACACGAACGCATATTGCTGTCCCAACTTCAATGCTTGTTTTGTATGCGGCGGCCCTATTTTATTGGAGTCTGACAAATACTGCACTGACATTGGGCATTGCTACCCTTCTTTTCTTTGCAGGATGGTTTGTATTTACATGGGTTGAATACAATGCACACCGGTATATTTTTCACATGGCCACGTACTCAAAGCTGAGATCAAAGATTCAATACACAATACATGGTGTCCATCATGAGTATCCAAGAGATAAAGACAGGCTGGCCATGCCTCCAATACTAAGCTTAAGCATTGCCACAATTCTGTTATTGGTTTTACGATTAGTGATGGGTGACTATGTTTTTGCATTTTTACCCGGATTTTTAGTGGGGTACTCAGTTTATCTTGGCATCCATTATATCGTTCACGCCTTTCCGCCGCCTCGAAACTTTTTTAAAGTACTTTGGATAAACCACAGCATTCACCATTACAAGGACAGCGAATCAGTCTTTGGCGTTTCTTCTCCTTTGTGGGATTACATTTACGGAACAATGCCTCGTAATACCAGAAATGCTTGGCGTTCGGTTTAATAGTCCAAATGGTTTTGAAGGTGTTGCTTCTGTACTTAAATAGCTATGCTATGTACAATTCTGAAAACAGGGAGAAAATAGTTATGTGTGCCGAGAATCTTTTTAGAAAATACGGCACCAGAAGCATTTCTATGGATGATATTGCTCATCACCTGAACATGTCCAAGAAAACCATTTATCAGTCATTTACCGACAAAAATGAAATCGTATATCAGATCATAACCGTCCTTCGAAAAAGACTGGAAGGATTAGTTGAGACCATTTTTGACAAACCTGCCAACCCTATTGAACGGTTGATGAAAATGTTCATCTGTATCACATCCATGATGAGAGAAACCAGCCCTTCATTGATTTACGATTTACAAAAGTATCACGAGAATGGCTGGCAAATTCTACAGGAGTTCAGAGACGATTTTTTGGCCAGCAAGATTAAAGAAATTGTAATTTCTGGAATCAGGAAACATTACCTCAACTCAAAACTCGATGTGAATTTCTATGTCGTTTTTTTTCTTGAAGTGGTTCGGTTGGCTGGCAATGAGAAACTTTTCCCACGGGCAAAATATTCAGAACAGGCATTAGCAATCAATTTAATTGATTGTCTGATCAGCGGGATTGCAACCGAAAAAGGGAGGCGTGTTAGCAAGTATCTGAAATTAAACAATCTTCAAAATCTGGATTAAATCATAAAATAATAATCAGTTAATGAGTATGAAGTATCTAAAGTCAGTACTTTTCTTTTTTAATCTCTTCCCAGCAATACTTTTTGCGCAAGAGGTTCAACACTATTCTCTCAGGCAGTGTATTCAACAGGCCATGACCGAGAATGTTTCCATTCTTAAGGCTCAAATGGATGAGGATGAAGGAAGGCAACAAACAAAGGAAGTGAAAGCAACAGCCCTTCCTCAGATTAATGCAACTGGGGAACTGATTGATAATGTGCTGCGGCAAGCGTTCGTTTTTCCGGCAGCATTGGGCAATCCCAATGCAAGTCCAGATGATTACGTTGTGCTACGTGGCGGGCTACAATATTCAACATCAATTAATGTGCAGGCTAGTCAACAGCTCTTTAACCAAAGCCTGTTTACGGGTATCAAGGCTGCAAAAGTAGGCGAAGATTATTACAAGTTTAACCGTGAACGTATTGAAGAAGAGACAATCCATCAAGTTGCATCCTTGTTTTACCGCGTGGCCACTTTGAAGACGCAGCAAATTGTTTTGCAGACTAATCAAGAAGAATTGCAAAAGAGCCTTGCCATCACCAATGATCGTTTTAACAATGGCTTAGCCCGGAAGCTTGATGTCGACAGGTTACGGATAGGCATCACCAATATAGAAACTCAATTGGCCACCATACAGGACAGTTATAGTGTGTCGATAAGCCAGTTAAAATTATTAATCGGCATTAACCAGGATTTTGCTTTCGACATTGATTTCCAATTGCCTGCTGATTTAGACTCTGCGTTCTTAAATTATACACCGAGCTCATTAGCAACAGAATACGTATGGGAAGAAAAGATTGAGTATAAGCAATTAACCACCCAACTCTCCTTGTATAAACTGGAGAGAAAAAATTATTCGGCAGGTTATTACCCGACCTTATCTGCATTTGCGAATTACACTTACCAGGGGCAATCTAATTCATTCTTCCTGTCGAGTGATGCGGATCCACTTTGGTTTGATGTCGCATCAATTGGCTTACGGTTAAACATCTCCATCTTTGATGGTTTTCGAAAGGTTGCACAAATGCAGCAATCCAGTATCCGGCAAATGAAAACAGAGAAGGATTTGGCTTTCGTTAAGCAGCAATCATCAACCGCTAGTGAAAATGCTGCTAGGTCACTTGAAGTGAATTACAAAAATTTCCAGGCCCAACGGCAAAATGTTCTGCTAGCCAACAGTGTTTACGATGCAACCGAGCAGAATTATAACGAAGGGATCAGTCCTCTAACTGACTTATTGCAAGCGGAGACTGCCAGAATCCAGGCGCAAAGCCAGCTGATCGAGGCGTTGTTAAAGGTAAAACAATCGGAAATAGACTTGCTTAGGGCCAACGGTAACATCAAATCTTTATTAAACTAAATTCTAATTAATCTAATCCAGGAATTATTATATGAAAAAAACCATAATCGCTTTAATTATCATCATTGCACTTGTAGTGGCTGGTGCTTATGTGCTCAAGAACAACAAGGAGAGGATGGGGGAAAAAACGGAGCTTGCAAAGGTTCGTAACGCAACAATTCCAGTACAGGTAGCAGTAACAAAACGGGAAGCGTTGGGTGGCGGTTTTACGGCTACTGGCAGTTTCTCGCCATCCAGACAAGTCGTTGTTTCCACAGAAGCGGCTGGCAAGATTGTGAACATCTCCGTTGACGAAGGACAATTCGTTCAGTCGGGACAATTAATGGCAAGAATGGAATATCAGACGCTTGAAGCGGATGTCAAGTCAGCAACTGCTAACCTAAAGAAGTTGGAAACCGATAAGGAGCGCTATATGAACCTGGTAAAAACAGGGGGAGTTACGCAGGCTCAGCTTGATGAGATCAACCTGAACTACGTTAACGCGGAAGCAAGGTTGATAAATGCCAGTGAACAATTGAAAGACACTTACCTGACCGCACCCTTTGCCGGTTATGTGAATAAGCGCTTTATAGAAAATGGCCAGTACATCGCATCCGGCAAAGACGCTTTTGAGATTGTCGACCTGACGAAGATGAAAATGGTGGTGAACGTAACAGAAGATCAAGTGTTGAGAGTAAATCAAGCCCGGAAAATTAAGGTGTCAGCAGATGTTTATCCTGTTGTCAATTACGAGGCTCGTGTAAAGTTTGTGGGCGGGACTGCGGATGTCAACTTGAACTTTCCGGTAGAACTCCAGATCACAAATGTAAAAGACAAACCGCTACGGGGTGGAATGTTTGGTCGCGCCACATTTGAATTGCCTGCGGCTGAAACTTCCCTGGTGATTCCCCGAGCTGCACTCTTGGGGAGCATTGAAAACGCTCAGGTGTATGTCGTTTCAGGAGACTCCGTTGTGTTAAGGGCCATTATCATTGGGAGGCTTTTCTCCAATAATGTCGAAGTACTTAATGGTATAAACGAAGGTGAGAAGGTAGTTGCCAGCGGTCAAATCAACTTGACTGAAGGTGCCAAGGTAACTATCCTGAATGAAAATTAATTTATGTCCTTTAGCACAACACTGATATGAAAATAACTGAAGTTTCGATAAAAAGGCCATCTCTTATATTGGTTCTTTTTATAACACTGACATTTCTAGGCCTTAACAGCTATCAAAAACTAGGTTATGAATTGATGCCCAAATTCAGTGCGCCTATCATAACAATTTCCGCAATCTACCCGGGAGCTTCGCCAAATGAAGTGGAAAACTCCGTAACAAAGGAAATTGAAAATGCCGTATCATCCATGGAAAATGTGGATAAAATCACTGCCAGTTCTTATGAGAGCCTATCGGTGATTGTCATTGAACTCCGGACTGAGGCTAATATTGATTTGGCGCTGCAAGATGCTCAGCGAAAAGTGAACGCTATTTTGTCCAATCTTCCGGATGATGTAAAGACACCTTCATTAGGGAAGTTCTCGTTCGATGATCTACCAATTATTAATCTTGGCATTTCGGCTAAAATGAACGCGACTGATTTGTATGATTTGGTTACGCAACGTCTTCAGCCAAATCTGGCAAAAATTCCAGGTGTCGCGCAGACGAACCTAATAGGTGGTGAAGAACGTGAGATTCGCATAAACGTCAACAAAAATAAACTGCAGGCATATAGACTCTCCCTTCCCCAACTCGTTCAACTGATTCAAACTTCTAATATTGATTTTCCTACCGGGAAAATAATTTCCGAGGATGAACAAATCCTGATAAGATTGGCCGGCAAATACAAAACGTTGGAAGAAATAAAAAATCTGGTTGTTGCCTCAACACCCCAAGGAGGACCTGTTTATTTAAGAGATGTTGCAGAAATTCAGGATACCAAGAAGGAGGTCAAACTCATCAACCGCATCAATTTATTGAACTCAATCGGGCTGAGCATTCAAAAGCAAACTGACGCCAATGCAGTAGCTGTGAGTGAATTGGTGCACAAGGAGTTAGCTAAACTTGAGCACTTGTATTCCAATATTGATTTAAAGTTTACCATTGCCAGGGACTCTACCGAATACACCCTGGAGGCAGCCGATGCCGTAATCCATGATCTTATACTCGCCATAATCCTGGTAGCGGTTATTATGTTACTATTCCTCCATTCCCTAAGGAATTCAATCATTGTCATGGTAGCGATACCCCTTTCTCTGATAGCTACTTTTATCGGAATGTCGTTGTTCGGATTTACACTGAACCTGATGTCACTGCTTGGTCTTTCGTTGGTGGTTGGCATATTGGTAGATGATGCCATTGTGGTAATTGAAAATATTTATCGTCACATGGAGATGGGTAAGAATAAAATTCAGGCTGCATACGATGGCGTGAAAGAAATCGGCTTCACGGTTACCTCGATCACAATGGTAATCGTTGTTGTGTTCTTGCCCATTGCCCTGACAACCGGTATTATTTCTAATATTATGAAACAGTTTTCTATCGTGATAGTGATCGCAACATTGTTGTCATTACTGGTGTCATTCACGATGGTTCCTTTTCTATTTTCAAGATTTGGAAAATTGGAGCGCTTAACCAATAAAACATTCTTTGGAAGATTTGTTTTGCGATTTGAGGAAACTTTAGACGGATTTATTCATTGGGTTCAGAACGTATTGAGATGGTCATTGAAACACAGATTTATCACCCTCAGCGTCGCTGTACTTCTGTTTTTTGGATCTGTTAGCTTAATTGTAGCAGGCTTTATTGGATCGGAATTTATCGCCCAGGGAGATCGTGGCGAATTCGTCATGGTTCTTGAATATCCAAAGAGAACTTCAGTTGCCCAGAATAATACTCTATCGCGAAAAATTGAGGAGTTTGTTTCATCCAAAAAAGAGGTGGTATCAACCATCACTACCATCGGACAAACCAATGAAGGTGGCTTCTTTGGATCCGCTACCGGAACACCGTACAAGTCTGAGATTACAGTTAAACTTGTGCCGGAAGATCAGCGCGAAAAGAGTTCAGACATTTATGGTGTTCTTTTAAAGAATGAGATCATGAATAAATTTCCTGGTGTAAAAGCAAAATCGACACCCATATCAATGATGGGTACTGCCGAGCAAGCACCGATTCAGCTTATCGTTACCGGCCCGTCTTTTGACACGGTAATGGTCGCGGCCAATAAACTCATGCTGAAGGTAAAAAAAGTAGAGGGAACGCAGGAGGTAAAACTTACGGTAGAGGCGGGAAGTCCCGAGGTTGTTGTTACAACAGACAGGCAAAAGATGGCCGAGTTGGGCCTGGATCTCCAAACTGTAGGAGCCACTATGCAATATGCTTTTAATGGTAATAATGATGCGAGTTTCAGACAAGGCGAGTATGAGTATGATATTAATATACTATTTGATGAGTTTAACCGGAAAAGCATTGAGGATGTGCGTGCGCTAACTTTTCTAAGTAAATATGGAAAGCTGGTTAGGCTTGACCAGTTTGCCGAAGTAAAAGAAAGTTTTGGGCCATCCAAACTTGAACGGTTTAATCGGATAACTTCCGTCAATATTAATTCTCAATTACTCGGACGCCCATCAGGATCGGTTGCTGCAGAAATAAAGGGAATCATTGATGGCATGACTTTACCCGCAGGTGTAAGTGTGATTTTTGGTGGAAATCAGCAAAGACAAGAGGAATCTTTTGGGCAGTTAGGATTTGCGTTTATAACATCTATTTTATTGGTATATCTCATAATGGTGGCACTCTACGACAACTTTGTTTACCCTCTTGTTGTATTATTTTCCATACCACTGGCAATCATTGGAGCCCTGGCTGCTTTGGCCCTTTCCGCCCAAACCCTGAGCTTGTTTACTCTCCTCGGTATTATTATGCTTATCGGATTGGTGGCCAAAAATGCAATACTGGTAGTTGATTTTACAAATCACCTCAAAGAAAGAGGGATGACTACTGAAGAGGCGTTGTTGGAAGCAACTAAGGAACGCCTTCGGCCTATCCTGATGACAACAATTGCCATGGTGGCGGGGATGATGCCTGTGGCATTGGCTAGAGGAGCAGGAGCGGATTGGAAAAATGGCCTTGCCTGGTCAATAATTGGTGGCTTGGTAAGTTCCATGTTTTTAACTTTAGTAGTCGTTCCTGTAGTGTATCAGCTTGTTGACAGAGCTTTGATAAAAACCGGGCTGTTAAATGAAGAAAGAAAAGCCAGCTACAAAGAATTTGAGACTTAGTTTTTTTTCCACAAGTGTAGGCACGCCTACACTTGTGGGCTATGTTATGTAACAACCGGCAGGGGCTTTAAACTTAATTTTATGATCATTTGAACTTCGTGAAGTATTTCAAAAAAAGGCAACCTGGTGCCGCCCAGGCTTCAGGCTAATGCATTATCTATCAGCCTGACTGCACGACCAATTTTGAAACAACGAATGGCTCACCTTATTAGTGAAACTTATAATTATAGATATATGGAAAATGATAAAGTATGTTTGGTTGAGATGTCGACTGTCAATTCGTGGTAGAATAAATTAAATGAATGGGCTGGCAAGAAGCGGCCGACCTGATTGTAAAAGGGTTGGAGAAAGCCACTGGTATGAAGAAAGTAACGTAGGATTTCCACCGCATGATGGAAGGCGCGACATTCTGAAAGGGATGACTTTTTTGCTTTTCCTTAGTTTACTTCCGAAGAAGGTTTTTTGAAATTCAGAAAATAATTCATAGAGAAGTTCCAGAAAAACACAACGCCTGTGGCAATGGCTTTTGAAATGTAAAAGTTAAAATGAAACCATTGATCCGTCAGCAACCAAACGATACAGCTGTAGAGGATAAGTCCAATGGAAGAAATTCCAACAAAGCCAAAGTATTGCCGGGTGTGATTCCGGGCTTCGTTCTTAAATACGATGGTACGGTTTAGGTAATAATTGCTGGATGCAGCCAACGTGAACCCCACAAAATTTGACAGGTACTTGTTCAGCAGAAATACTTCCTTACAAAGGAAAGTAGAACCGTAGTCGATCACCATACCGGAGGCACCAATCAATCCAAAACGAATGACCTTGCCGAGGAATTCTTTATACATGATGGGGGGGTTGAATTCATGTTGCAAGTTAATCGTTAACCGTTATCCGTCAATCGTTGTCCGTGGTTTTCTGGTTTTAGGGTTAACGGTCAACGGCTACCAGATTATGCAAAATCAATAGTAATTAAGCGCTCATGAAGAAACGTTTCATCTGGATTTTACTTATCGTCTGGTTTATCCTGAGCATTGTCGGTGCAGCATTCATACAATTGTATAGTGACGAGGCTTACTACTGGGCGTATTCCAGATTTATGCAGTGGGGATATTTTGATCATCCACCCATGGTGGCTCTGATGATTCGTGCGGGCTACGAGCTTTTTCAAAACGAATTGGGTGTCAGACTCTTTTCAGTTATTCTAATCACGCTTACAATATGGATACTCTTCAGATTATCCAAGGTGGAGAATCAGAAACTTTTTGCGCTGCTGATCTTTTCAATCTTTCCGTTCCATCTTTTTGGACTTACCTCCATGCCGGATAGTCCCCTGTTGTTTTTTACGGCGCTCTTTTTTCTTGTTTATGAGCGCTACCTCGAAGACGATTCAACGAAGATAGCATTGATCCTAGGAGTGGTAATGTCGTTAATGCTGTATTCGAAGTACCAGTCGGTGCTGGTAATTTTATTCACATTAGCGTCTAACCCAGCGTTGCTTAAGCGGAGAAGTTTTTGGATGGCCAGTATTTTTGGCGCAATACTATTCACACGTCATCTATACTGGCAGTATTCAAATGATTTTCCAAGTGTAAAGTATCACCTAGTCGATCGTTCGGCCAAGTCGTATAAAATTGATTTTACATTTGAGTACTTCGGAGCTCAATTGCTTTACTACGGTCCTTTCATGGGATTCTTTCTTTACTGGGCATCCTTCAGAATTAAGACAAAAGATCTTTTTGAAAAAGCATTGAAATACACCGTCGTTGGAACGCTCGTGTTTTTCTTTCTGGCAACCTTCAAAGGCAGAGTGGAGGTTAACTGGACGTTAGCGATGCTTGTTCCGATGGTCATACTATCCGTTCGATATTATCAGACAAGAATTACTTCTACGGCATGGCTCTATCGCTTTGCGTGGATTAGTATTCCGATAATTTTGTTGGTTAAAATCCATACCATTGTTCCATTCGTAAATTTTAAGAAAGATCGTACCGCCGATTTCAGAGGGCATAAAGAATTTGCAGATAAAGTAGTGAAAGCTGCCGGGGGGTTGCCTATCGTAGCGCATCGATATCAAACGGCATCCAGTCTGGCATTTTACACGCGACAACAAGTGCCGGTGTTTAATATCAATACCCGATTGTCACAGTATGATTTGTGGGAGTTTGATACTATCCTGGTTGGGAAGCGCGTGGCATTTTTGAATAAGTCGTTGGATAATGATGTGAACGTAACGGAGGGTATGGGTATCAAATTCATTGACTCCTATCCGATCTTCAAATTCATTAATGTGGAATTGAAAGCTCCGGAAACCGGAGGCTCATTCAAGATTGTTGTCAACTGGAATAAGCCACTCTCGTTTTACGCTTTCACTAAGGCCCATCCTGTAGTAATCAACCTCCAGGTTCATAAGATAAATGCGGAGAAGCCTGTGTTGGAGCAACAGTGGACAGTGACTCCGGAGTCAGCGACTCCGATATTGGAATTTGAGCTTCCAGAAGATTTCAGAAATGACCGACATGAAATTCAGCTGATGCTGGAAACGCCGGCTTTTGGTGTCATCAGGCGGTACCCATCATTTAAGATCGGTGATAACTAAAGTACTGTTCGAGTTTTTCTGTATGTTGCAAAGCCTTCTGTCTAACGTAAATAGGTTTTTAATTTAAGAAATTAAGGTTGCGTGAAGAATTCACTGGTCATCATCCCCCCTACAACGAGCGGGAAAATATTGATCTCGTTATTAAAGAGGTACTTTTATTACCCAACAATTTTGATATGCTCGTTATGGATGACGGCTCACCCAATGGCACAGGTGCAATCGTAAAAGAACTTCAGCTAAAATACAATTCCGATCCAAACACCAGGCTTCACCAGATTGAACATAGTAGTAAATTGGGGCTAGGAACTGCGTACATTGAAAGGTTTTAAATACGCCTTGCGATTTTAACACCGTTTTAACACCAAGCCCTAAATTTCTCGAATCAGTATCAATCAGGATCATCTGAGTATTTTGATTGAAACATGTAAATTACTTTACATACATTTTGGGCATTGTGAAGAATCTAAATCTCAGGGTGGAATACTAATCATTGGGTCTCTTTTCTGGGATGACCGGCTACGAAACGGAAGTAACCTCCGAAAACTTGGAGACAAAAAAGGCTTAGCATAAAAAATAAGATTCATGTTAAGGCTCCATTTCGATATGGTAGACTGTCAGGAGAAGAACCTCGGAACCATACAATGGTGATCTCTAAAAGTGCCGAAACAACCAACCAGTTGGGTACAGCCTATTTCGTTTCTTTAAAAAATATATGCGCAACATTAAAGTCGATTTCAAATCAGGCTGGATTTCTATCTGAAGTTGCTTATATGCGCTACCGTTCTGAGAGTGTAGGTTCTTGGTCACCAGTTGGCAATTTATACTGCTGATTATAAAACGTAACTGAAAATCACTTTGGGATGAGGTCAAGAAAATTGACATGGTGGACTATTTGGACGACAATCAACTTCACTACTTGTTGACAAGCATCGTGGACTAAAAGAAATGAAAACCCCCGCTCGAGGAAAAGGTTTTTTTCTACCAACCTTTGCAAAGACTCTCAACTATTTAAACCATACCCCTTATGATTTGTGCTCAATAATAAAACTACGGTTGCTAAAGCCGGGGAGCATATCCGCATAAGTATGGTGTATTTCATCCTTACTATCAGCCAATGCCATTGAATAAATAACCGGTACATAATGGTCTGGAGTTGGAGCAGCCAATTTTCCCAGTTTATATTTCTCGTAATCAACCAAGGCTTTAACATCTCTGTCATCAACACATTTCTTTATCCAGTGGTCAAATTCTGTTTCCCATCCAAATAGTTGAGTATCTCCGTTTTGCATTTTAGACATAGCCAGTTTAAGGTTATGCACCAATGCCCCACTACCAATTATCAATACTCCCTTTTCCCTGTATTCTTTTAACTGTATGGCTAAATCGTAATGATACTGTGCAGGTTTGTAATAATCAATGCTTAACTGGAAAACGGGCACGTCTGCATCAGGAAATAGATGCATAAGCATTGGCCAGTTGCCATGATCAAAACCCCAATCGGTAGTTGTTTCAATTTCTTTTACACTTTTAGCAACTTGCTTGGCTATTTCAGGAGATCCCGGAGCAGAATACTTGATTGTATAGTAGTTATCTGGAAATCCGTAATAGTCATAAATAGTTTTAGGTGAGGGTGAAATGTTTACAAAGCTACCTCTGGTGCACCAGTGTGCGGATACAACCATTCGATTCCGTTTCCGTCCATTTAGGGCCACAACTTGCTAACATGATTATAACAATCACATATGCGAATATTTTCTTGCGTACAATTGTTTATATGCTTACTCGTACCTCAGTCCAAAGCCAAATTGGTAGAGCGGGTCTTTCGAATCGTGTGGTACATCTTCTTTTTGATTCAACACCGCTTCCATAGAAGAAGGTAATTCGAAGGGTAATCTGCGTTCAGGTTTGAATTGACCAAAAATTAAATCCAGTATGATATCATCCTGACTGCTAAAATCTCCAATCACCGCTTTGCTGGCTGCATTGATTTCAGGAAACACAGCAGGTCGTTCCAAATTAATCACCGTAATGGTTGGCTTTATTTGAATTAGTTTGAGCAGTTCTTCTTTTTCTTTCGGAGCAAATGCAAGACTTCCCTGATGAAATATTTTTTCCACTACATAGCGTGCAGCCTCCGGATCATAGGGGGTATTTACTTTCAAAATAATAACATCGGCATCTGTGATGCTGGTGATTGATCCTGCATACTTCTTTGACTCCTCTTCACTAAATCCTTGCAGGTAGACTTTAATGGAAGATCCTAGAGGGAGTATATTCTGCTCATTCTTCAGCAATACCAATGATCTGCGCTGCGATTCGCGGCCCTTCTCTAAAAACTTTTCATTACCCAAAATAGAAGTTGCGTCTTCATTGACGTAAGGATTATCGAAAAGACCGAGTTTGAATTTTTCTCTTAAAATTCTACGAACGGAAGTATTGATCCGCTCTTCGCTGAGTTGACCAGCCTTTACTAATTCAACAATCAGTTCAGGAATTGCTTCGCCACCAAACATATCGCATCCTGCATCGATAATTTTTTTCACCCGCTCAATCTCGGTCAGGTTCTCAACACCGTGTGCTGATGCCGGTTTGCCTACCATGCCCATAATGCCCTGATCTGTAACCAGACCCCAATCGGTACACACAATGCCATCGAAATGATATTTATCTCGCAGCAACCCGGTGATGATGTCCTTGTTATAACTGAAACCAACATCTTCACTGGTCTGGCCTACAGGTATTCCGTAGTAAGGCATGACTTGCACAACCTTTGCCGGAAAGGCTCCCTTCTCAAAAGGAATGAGATGATACTCAAAATTATTTCCGGGATAAACCTGCCTGCCCGGCGGGAAGTGTGAATCAATGCCATCTTCCTGTGGTCCGCCCCCACTAAAGTGCTTTACCATACACTCCACACTTTGGCTCGAGATACTGTCTCCCTGAAAACCCAGGATGTAGGCCTTCGTCAGCTTAGCCGACATCTCTGCATCCTCACCGAAGGTTCCATTAATTCTCCACCACCGAGGTTCCGTAGCAAGATCTGCCATAGGCGATAAGGTTAGCCTGTAACCCACAGCGAGATACTCCTGTCGGGCGATGTCACCAAACTCACGCATCAACACCGTATCACCAATTGCGGCAAACCCTGGGTACGAGCACCACTTCGAAAAATAGGGTGTATAAATACTGGCTCCAGGTGCATTCGGTACTCCGTGACGAGGATCCGTTGCAAGCGTAACCGGAATACCTAACCGAGTACGCTCAGCGAGCTTCTGAATATTATTATTCCAGATCACCATCACTTTCGGTTCAGGCGATTGAAGGGTGTTGAAGTGATTCATCTTCTTTTTAACCACCATCTCTGAGTTGGCTAAAAAGGGTATCGAAAAAGGATTGAAGATGGATTTCGTTTCGCTCAACTCACCATCACCACCCATGGCCGTCATGGTGATGAACATGAGCCCTGCTTTTTCTTCGAGGTTCATTTGACTGAGCAGGTCATTTACCCTTACCTCGACTGGTTGTCGGTAATCTTCGTAGGCATCCAGTTTTCCATTTTTATTCAAATCACGAAAGGCTTTACTCTCAATGATCAGCGTTGGAGCTTCCTGGGCCAGCAAACGCATATTCTTTTTAGATTGGATGGCAGAAGAAGCATACAAATATGTAAAAAGGCCCACAATCAATACGATCAATGTCAGAACAACATATAAGAGATATTTCAAAAAACGTTTCATGAAGTCCTATTTGCTTTCAATATTCGGTATATTTCTCTGTCCATGATTAGGGGGTTAAAATGTGTACAGCTAACACAATAGTAAGAAGATTTCATTGTGTTATCAATACACATAAACGCCTAACAAAAAGAAATTTAACAGCCATGGTGGGACTGTAGCCAGCTAGCCATCTTTCCTTAAAAATTAATACGGCCTGTTATTTTGTACGGCATGAAATGAAGCAACAAATTTCTTTCGACAATCTGAGCGCATCTCTAGGGTCTGTAAAATAAACTGTGTCAGTTAATAATTTTATTATCATAATAATTGATGTTGCAATGTGGGTAACTCCAAGGAGATTACTTACTCAAATCAGGATCAAAATTATTTTTGGAGTTATCCATATTTCGACATCAGAAAAAAAACGCGCGTAAGCGCTCCGCTTCAAATTGATAATTTCATTCGCCCTTCAAACCATATTGCCAATTGGGAAATAGTGACGCTCCAATTTTGTAACGGATGAGTCCATTTCTTCTGAACGTTGGCGTATGCCAGGTAAATTAATTTCAGCAACGCCATATCGGAAGTAAATGCACCCTTTGTCTTTGTTACTTTACGGACTTGACGATGGAAGCCTTCAATCGTATTCGTAGTGTAGACCAGCTTGCGAATTGATGGGTCGTACTTGAAGTAGGTGCAGAGTTTAGGCCAGTTATTCCGCCATGATGAGATGACCACAGGATATTTCTAGCCCCACTTGTCATCAAGGCTGTCCAACTGCTGTTCAGCGAATTCCTTCGTGGAAGCATGGTACACTTCTTTCAAGTCGGCCAAGAATGGCTTCTGATCTTTGCTAGCAACATATTTCAGGCTGTTTCGTATCTGATGAACGATGCAGCTTTGAACCTCGGTTTTCGGAAAAGTGGTTTGAATCGCCTCAGCGAATCCCTTGAGATTCTCGATGCATGCAATCAGGATGTCTTCCAAACCGCGATTCCGCAGGTCAGACAAGACACTGAGCCAGAAATTAGCACCCTCGCTTTCAGAAACATACATACCGAGCACATCCTTCCGTTCTTCCTGGTTGATTCCCAAGATGTGATAGACCGCTCGTGATACGATCTTGCCCTGATCCCTGACCTTATAGTGCATGGCATCTAGCCATACGATGCAATAGAGCGATTCCAACGGCCGAGCCTGCCATTCTTTGATAGCAGGAATTATACGGGTCTGTAATCGCGCTGAGCGTTGTGTGAGAAATGTCAGCATCATACATCTCCTTCACTTCAAGTGAGAGCTGATGTCGCGAAAGCTCATCCCCAGCTCGTACATGCCGACAATTTTGCTCGCCAACGTATCGGCTAGTACCAGTACCGTTTCTCTTTTCTTAATCAGATCAGGCTCAAAGGTTCCATTCCGGTCACGACTTGTTTCAAGTTCTACTGGACCGCCTGGATGTCTGTACCGTCTTTCGTGTTCTTCCGTTTCGGCGATTTCCTTCCTGGCGCTCATCATCATCAAGATGGGATTCCATCTCTCCCTCCAAGGAAGCTTTTTAACATAGGCGCGAATGCGCCATCCTTACCATAAAGTGATTTGCCCGAACGAAACTGCTCGAGCGCTTTTTTCTTAATCTCCTCAAGGTTGAATTGTTCTTCTTTCTTCTGTTCCATAATTTGTGTCAAAGTTGATGAATTTTCAGTCTAACGAATTTGACTATTTGAAACTGGCTTGAGTTTTAGTTAAGGCATTCACAAAAAGTTTACTTGGACGTCCGTTAGAAACTTTCGAATATTTTAAGATGAAAATTTTGCGCAAACCGTATGGCAATTTTGAGGCAACTCTCTTAAATCATCGATGACTTGACGCAAATTTGTAGCAAAATTTGATTCTCGAAAATTCCATGTTCAGTTGCACGCGATTGCTATACCGTTTGTCTCGGATTTATGCCGTCGGTGCTAATTTTTGACCAAAGTTAAACCGAATGAACGTTCAATCTAGTAGTTTTGGTGACCTAGAGCAGTCGATTCGCTGGACAAGCAGCAAAAACCATAGCGACCGCTAAGCATATGGAGAATATTGATAAGAAAACGGCAATTTTTGAGAGTACTCTTCTCCTAGTCAAACAGCATGGGTTTCAAGCACCCATGAGTTTGATTGCAAAAAATGCGGCAGTGGCTGCCGGTACTATTTATCATTATTTCGCCAGCAAGGATCAGTTGATCTGCGAAATGTATCAGTTTAACAAGCAGAAAATAATTCTGGTCATTAAGCAAGTTTTAAAAGAGGATGCATCGTACAAAGACAAATTTTTTAAGATGTGGATGTCGATGTATAAATTCTATACAGAAAACACCGACGTGTTAATATTCTTTGAACAGTATATCAACTCGCCTTATAATGAAAAAAAGAATCCAGATCATCTGCAGGACCGACCGCTATACAATTTTTTCGTTGAAGGAATCGAAACCGGGCAGATAAAATCCTTAAAGACTGATATCCTATTGACGTTGTTCATCGGAAGCATCACATCAGGAGCGAAGCTTCACGCCTTCGGGAATATACGCTTGGAGAAAACGGATTTAGAAACCATCATCGAAATTCTTTGGGACGGTATCGCCGCGCCTGACGACAGCTCTAATCAAACACGATCATTAAAGTAACTTTAAAAAGACAGATGAAAGATCTAACCTATATCGCACTTGCGGTAGCCTGCATATTTTTTGTATCCTGTAATAGCGATAAGCAGCAACAAGCACCACGAAGTAGTGCGTTGCCCCTGCCCGTTGTTGAAGTTCCACGCAAAACGGTAACTGGCTATACTTCATATCCGGTAAGCATTGAAGGTCGTGTGTTTAGTGCCATCCGGTACGCCACGAGGCGTGTGTTTTATATAAATTAAATACCTATGAAGATGAGAGTTCTTCACAACCCAATTTGCCGTTCAGGTTGAAGTGTAGCTGAGTTACGGGAAAGAAATGCCCTGTAATAAGTTCAGTGAACATGAACCTTGTAAGCTGCTTCAGTCAAGCCTCGTTACACAATTGATGTCGGTCAATCTTTCGGAGATGACGAAACCTGTTACTGTGCTGGTCACAAATGGCATTAACCAGCATGGGGCATCCGGGGTAATATGAGGTTGCGTGCAAGGATAAGGTAGCACATGAACGTGGGATGCCCTAACTGATAGAGCCGGCGGGTCCTATGTCAGAGGGAGTCGGATATGCCCATAGTAGTGAAGATAGCCGAAAAGGTAAAAGCGGCAGGAGCGAAGGGGCATTATTAGAAAAGAGTTTCAAATGAATAGAGACAGACCAATTGATGAAGGCAGAAAGTAATCAACAGAAAGTCGAAGCATCAGCACTATCCAGCGCTAAGAAGCGCAAGGATATGAGCAGTGCAGAAAGGGTTCAGCTATATCAGAGGAAGCTATATCAAAAGGCCAAGCAGGAAAAGAACTATCGGTTTTACGTTTTGTATGACAAGATATTCCTGGACTATGTATTGAAAGAATCCTGGAAAAGGGTTAAAGAAAATGCAGGGTGTCCAGGGGTGGATGGGATTACCTTCAAAATGATAGAAGGCGGAGAAGGGGTGGAGAAGTTTCTTAAGACATTGCAAGAGGAACTACGGACGCAGTCCTATACGCCCTCAGCGGTCAAACGGGAATGGATACCCAAGGCTAATGGACAAAAAAGGCCTCTTGGTATACCGACCATAAAAGACCGGGTAGCCCAAATGGCGTGCAAACTGGTAATAGAACCGATATTTGAAGCGGATTTCGAAGAATGCTCCTATGGGTTTAGACCCAAACTGTCAGCACATGATGCAATCAAAAGGATCAAGGAAGAACTAAAATCGGGAAAAACAGAAGTGTATGACGCAGATCTCAGTGCATACTTTGATACAATCCCTCACGAGAAGCTTAAGGTAGCAATACGAGAAAGGATTGCAGACGAGCGCGTACTGAAACTGATACACAAATGGCTAAAAGCACCTGTATACGAAGATGGTCAATACAAGGGAGGCAAACACAACACGGTAGGAGTTCCGCAAGGGGGAGTGATCTCTCCTCTGCTCTCCAACCTGTTTCTTAACCTGCTAGACAGGATTGTAACTTCAGTAAAGAGCATATTCAGTAAGAACAGGGTGGTCATGATACGCTATGCTGATGATTTTGTGCTGATGGGGAAAAGCTTGAAAGAAGAAATTGTCATCAAATTAAAGGAGCTGCTGACCCGAATGGGATTAAGCTTAAATGAGCAGAAAAGCAGGCAGGTAAAAGCCACAGAAACGCCATTTAACTTTTTGGGATTTGTGTTCCGGTACGACCGGAGCTTTACGAATGCCGGAAAGAGTAATTTCTGGAATGTAAAACCGAGCGATAGATCCAACCAGAAAATGAGGGAAACATTGCGAGTGGCCCTAAAACACATGGGGCATTACAAACCAGGCGTGCTGGTTGGTGAACTGAACGACATACTCAGGGGGTGGCTGAATTACTTCGATATCACCGGAGTTAGTTATTCGTATGTGGCCAAAAAGCAACTGAGCGACTATCTGCGCATGCGCTTAGGGAGATACTTCAACCGTAAGAGTCAAAGGAAAAGCCGCCTGTATCGCACCCAGGCATTTGAGCTGTTAGTTCAACGCTATGGACTAATAGATCCAAGGAAGTTCGTCCGACGACCCACTGTGAACGCTTGAGATGAAAGTTCTAGCGAAAGCCGTATGCGGGAAAACTGCACGTACGGATTGATGAGGGGGAGTAGATAACAAGGTCTGCAAATGTGGCCTTCCCTTTACCGCTTGGTATCTACTCTCTACTCTACTGCGAAGGTGCCGGGATACATCACCAAAGTATTAATAGATGAAGGACAAGCTGTGAAAAAAGGTCAGACCCTCTTCACTATTGAAACTCAGGCGCTGAGCGAAGACGCAGGAGCAGCCCAAGCAAATGTTATAGCAGCACAGGTTGAGGTAGACCGGTTAAAACCTTTGGTGGCAAAAGGAATTATCGGCGATGTGCAGCTTGAAACCGCACAAGCGCGATTAGCCCAGGCTAAAGCTAATTATAATAGTGTGAGCGCGAACATTAGTTATGCAACCATCAAAAGTCCTATTGATGGCTTCCTTCTGGTTTTTATTGTGGTTTTTATTTTTCTCCAAGATTTCAGATCGACACTCATCCCGGCGATTGCAGTGCCTGTTTCAATCGTGGGAACGTTCTTCTTCTTAAACTTATTTGGCTATTCCATTAATCTTCTAACCTTGTTTGCACTTGTGCTTGCCATCGGTATTGTGGTTGATGATGCCATTGTAGTAGTGGAAGCCGTGCATGCTAAACTGGAAGAGGGTGCGAAGAGTGCATTAAATGCAACTCATTCGGCTATGGAGGAAATCACGGGTGCGATTATCTCGATCACACTTGTTATGTCCGCAGTGTTTATTCCTGTGACTTTTATAACCGGGCCCACAGGAGTTTTTTACAAACAGTTTGGTGTCACGCTGATGGTTGCCATTGCTATCTCGGCAGTAAATGCGTTAACTCTCAGTCGGGCGCTGTGTGCGTTGTTTCTAAAGCCTCATCATGACGAGAAGCATGAGAAGAAAAATTTCTTAAAACGTTTCTTTACATCCTTCAATATTGCATTTGAAGTAACGACAAGAAAATACACAAAGTCACTTTCGTTTTTATACAGGCACAAATGGATCACCCCTGTTATTCTGGTGGCTTCTATCGGTGGAATTTGGTGGGCAGCAAGAACAACGCCTACAGGTTTCGTCCCTACAGAAGATAGAGGCATGGTTTTCGCTAACATCGAGCTCCCCCCAGGTGCTACGTTAGACCGTACCGTTGCCGTAACACAGGAACTATATGACGAAATAAAACAAATACCAGGCCTTCAAGGTGGATCATTAGTAAATGGTTACAGTTTAATTGGGGGCGCAGGTAGCAATTATGGTCTTGGGTTTCTTAGACTAAAACCATGGAATGAACGCAAAGACAAATCGATGTCGGCAGATGCTATTATTGCTCAAATGTTTGGCATTGCTGCAACAATACCCGATGCTAATATTCTCTTTTTTGCTCCGCCGAGTGTTCCCGGTTTTGGTATCTCAGCAGGATTTGAATTGAAGGTGCTGGATCGCCTGGGTGGAAACTTTAATGACCTCGACCAGGTTACTCAGAATTACCTGAGGCAGCTGATGCAGCGTCCGGAAATTCAGTATGCGCAAAGTTCATTCAACACAAAATATCCTCAGTACGAGATCAATCTGAATGTACCGAAAGCTAAGGAAGCCGGTGTATCAATAAGCAGTATTTTTGCAACCTTACAGGGATATATCGGCGGAATTTACGCAGCCGACTTTTCACGCTTCGGAAAACAATATCGCGTATATGTGCAGTCCTTGCCTGAGGATAGGGCAACCGTTAGCAGCCTCAATGCTTTATTTGTTCGAAATGGCTCCGGTCAAATGGCCCCGATTAACGAATTCGTCGAATTAAAAAGGGTTTATGGACCTCAATCGGTGACCAGGTTTAATCTTTTCAACTCGGCCAACGTAAGCGGTGCTGCAGCTCCAGGTTATTCTACCGGTGATGCGATCAATGCCGTTCAGGAAGTCAGTTCGACCGCACTGCCTTCAAATTACACAGTAGATTTTTCCGGTTTAACGCGAGAGGAAATTGCAGCTGGCAATCAAACGACCTTCATCGTTATCTTAAGTATCCTGTTTGTTTATTTTATCCTGGCTGCGCAGTATGAAAGTTATTTGATTCCATTAGCGGTACTGCTTTCATTGCCCGTGGGCATAATGGGCGCTTATGTAACTACAAAGTTCTCCGGGTTAGAAGCAAATATCTATTTCCAGATCGCGCTGATCATGCTCCTAGGCTTGCTAGCTAAAAATGCCATTCTGATCGTAGAGTTTGCCATGCAAAGACGCAAATCAGGTTTGTCAATTGTCGGAGCCGCTTTGGAAGGAGCCAAAGCAAGACTCAGGCCAATCCTTATGACTTCTTTTGCCTTTATCATTGGTTTGCTTCCACTGGTTTTTGCCGGCGGTATCGGAGCTGCAGGAAACAGATCAATTGGCACAGGGGCTGTTGGTGGTCTTTTGATCGGAACAATCTTGGGTGTATTTGTCATACCGATATTGTACATTCTGTTCCAATGGTTACAGGAAAAAGTAAGCAAAAAGAAAACACAAGCGGAGGCATCCGGTGCGGCGGTTTAGATAGTCTACGTAAGAAATTTAAAATGAAAAAGAACAAGATATTTAAGTTCGCAGTTATTCCGGTTGTGCTCCTGACGTTGCAATCATGTTTTGTGGCAAAGAATTACACACGGCCCGAGGTTGTTCAAAAATCTTCATACAAAACAAATGTTGCCGTACGCGATAGCGTTACGCTTGCCGATATTTCGTGGCGGGAACTATTTACCGATAGTATTCTTGCGTCATACATTGAACGAGGTCTTGAGAACAATACTGACATTCGAATTGCTTTGCAACAAGTTATAGCTGCAAATGCATATTATCGCCAGGGCAAAGCGGGTAATTTGCCCACCCTCAGTGCAACCGGACGGGTTAATTATCAGAAGTTATCAAAGAACAGCCAGTTTGGATCCTTTTTTAGTGGGTCTATCACACAGTATGAACTGTCCGGAGTGCTGTCATGGGAAGCTGATATATGGGGAAAAATAAGAAGTAATAAAAGAGCATCACAAGCTTCGTATTTACAATCTGTTGCAGCCCATCAGGCAGTGACAACACAATTGATTGCAAATATCGCCTCTGTTTATTTTCAACTGATCGCTTTTGACGAACAGCTTCGAAATGCAGAGCAGACAGTAGTGTATCGTGAAAGCAGTCTTGAAACCACAAAAGCTTTGAAAGAGGCGGGTAACGTTACTGAAGTTGGTGTAAAACAAACAGAAGCACAACTGCATTCAGCCAGGGCCCTGGTGGTTGAAACGAAACAAAACATCAAGCTTCTTGAAAATACGATGTCGATACTACTGGGAGATGAGCCGGGAGAAATTCGGAGAAACAGCATAGATCAGCAACAGCTCGCAGATGTTGAACTGAAAGTTGGCTTTCCTCTACAGCTCTTGCGCAAAAGACCAGATATTATTGCAAGTGAACATGGTTTGATCAATGCTTTTGAGTTGACCAATGTAGCGAGAAGTAATTTCTATCCTTCCCTGACGATTTCCTCGGGAACAGGTGGTTTACAAAGTTTAGAATTAGATAAACTATTCAGCGTAAATTCTCTGTTTGCAACGGTTGTCGGTGGAATCACGCAACCGATCCTGAATGGAAGACGGATACGGACACAATATGAAGTAGCCAAGTCACAACAGGAAATAGCCTATCTCAACTTCAGGCAATCCATACTTAATGCAAGCAAGGAAGTGTCTGATGCTTTGTACTCTTTTGAAGCGGCGGAGGAAAGAATCGAATTGAAGTCGCTGGAGATGCAAGCCTATGATACGGCTGTGGTATTTTCGGAAGAGTTGTTAAACAATGGGCTCGTGAATTATCTGGAAGTAATTACGGCGAGACAGAATGCCTTGAACTCACAACTGGAATTGATCAACGCGCGATTCAATAGGCTCAGCTCGGTCGTTGACTTATACAGGGCGCTTGGTGGTGGATGGGAGTAAAAGCTTTTTTTATTGCATGATGCGATTTTTAAAAAAAAGGCAAACTTTTTTGACGTGTAAACTATCATCGCCTCTGATGAACCGAAAATGATAGCTCACCACCGTCACTTTGAGAGCATAGAACGAATCCTTGCAGTTCGAATAGAAACGTTTACTTTTTCTGAACGACAAACTGCTCGCTAGATTTTTTAGCATCAGCCATTCTTTCGTACCTTAAACGAGAACACTCAAAATTATATGGAAAAAAACGAGATTGTTGAAAAATCACGCTCATTTCAATCACAAAGAAGAATTACTGATGGAATGCGTTAAGACTATAACTATCGAATGGGAAAGTCAAATCATCTCGATAAAACAGTTTGAGCCGCATCCGGTGTTGTGTATTGTAAAGATACTCCGCTTCGCATTCCTAAAACTAACCAGTTACAAGATTTCGTGGTTCCAAGATGTAAAACGGACTTACGAAATCAACAAGGAAGTTGAAAACTATCGAATACAACTCCGTGAAAAACATCTTGCTCCCTTGTATCGCGAAGACTGTCAGATCAGTCTTAGCTATTACATTTTTTAACGCTTTTGGAAGCTAACCGAAACAAACTTCAGAACTTCTGGTAGTGCTGTGCGCCAATAGTCCCAATTATGCTCACCCTCATGAACCCTGAATTCATGTGGGATATTCTTATCCATTAATCGTGCGTGCAATTCCATATTACCCTTGATCAGGAAATCCTTATCACCGCAATCAATATAATATCTGACTTTCTTCAATTCTTCTGCGTTCTGGACTTCTACGATGGTTAAAATCAAATTTTTCTTCAAGTGATCATTGATTCGGTCAGCACCTTTATTATTTCCATACGGAGGTCCGAAAACACTGTTCCAGCGAGCCTCAGGTATCTTTATCAAATCTTCTTTTGTAAGGATTCCTGCACTTAAGGGTGCAGCGGCAGCAAAGAGCTCCGGGTGTTTCATCGCCATGATCAACGTACCGTGGCCACCCATGGAATTACCCGCTACCGCGCGATACATCTTTTCAGTTCGGGTACGATAGGTAGCATCAATGTGCGGAATAAACTCATTAATAAAGAAATCTTCGTATTTTACCTTCCCATCAGCGCTATTAATATAAAAACTCACGCCTCCGTCCGGCATAGCAATGATCATCTCTGTGATTTGGCTTGCCTGTAATTGCTTGTCAGCTATTGCTTTTACCTCTCCAAACTGTGTCCAAACAGTTTCATCGCCTGAGTAACCATGTAAGAGATAAAGTACCGGGTACCTTCGGTTGGATTTATCATAATCGGGCGGCAGATAGAGACTATATTCGACTTCTTTCCCAAGGATTGCACTTTTAAATTTCAAACTCTCTTTGATCAAGCCTGATTGCCCGTGAGCATATAACGATATGAGGAGAAGTACAGGGAGTAATTTTTTCATCTGTTGATAGTTTATGTTTATAAAAAGTGACTATATAAATATTCTAATAACTGATTGATATGTTGGCAGTAAATCTGATCAAAAGTTCTCTGCTTCCGGATTTCATTTCTTTCACAAATTAGATTCTGAATCGTCACCTATAAGTTGATAAGTGGACACCAAACACCCGAAAAAGGGTGACAAAAATTTCATTTTTTTTAAAAGAAGTAAATTGAAGGGCGAGACGTTGTAACACTTCCTGAAAGCATCCTTTTGCTCGGAGAAGCTGTATTTTCGGTGATATGAAGGCTCCAGTGATCTCCTTTTAATTTTTTTCCTTTATAGATCCGGAGGTCAGAGATCCTAGACATTTATCCGCTCAATTATGAGGGGCTCCACACGTCTTTGAAGCCGCACGAGTGAAAAATATCTGGAGTGAGGTGATCTAGTTTAGCCGGACAGTATTTTTGTCAAATATAAAAATCATTCTGTTGCTATTATTATAATGTTGTAATGTGGTCAACTCCACCGGATGTGATCCTTTTAATACTGATAAATTTGTTGTGGAGTTGTCCATATTTCAACATTTAACCCATGCGTCTCGCTCCGCTTCAATGTAATCATAATATTGCTTTTCGTAACTGGCGGGAGACACATATCCGATGGATGAGTGCAGTTTCAGTATTGTGGTAGATTTCGATGTAGTTAAAAATCTCGGTTATCGCATCTTCTTTAGATTGAAAAGCTCCCTTTTGAAGCAACGATGCAAGTATGGAACAACTGGCGCCTTCAATGAATCTATGTATGGAATATTTTGAAGGTGTGCCCAAGCATATAGTGAGCGATATTATGAAGCAGTTTGTAAAATCGGCCAATCGCTATCAGCCTACTTTTACAGAGTTAATTTGAAGTTATTGTCTTTTCGTTGTGTTACCCGTTCCTTTTTTGCCATGGATTCACCCCTGCAATTCAAAGCGATGAGCGTTGGTTAAAAGTCGATACATAATTGCATCTGCCAACGTTGGTTCGGCGATGTATTCATGCCAATTTCCAATTTGTAGTTGGGAAGCAATGATAACAGATTTTTAGCATTTAGCATAGCGATCCTCCAAGATTTGAAGCAGTGCAAGCTTAGTGTTGTGATGCCCGTTCAAAGTCGTCCAGGATGAGGAGATTACTTTTTCCAGTTGATTAGGAAGTTTGATGAACGACTCGTCTAGTCCAGCAACCATGATCCTCTCGGTAAATCGATTCAGGTTAAGATAAAGGACCTATATCCAATCATACACCTAATGACCTAGCGCACAGGCTAAGAAACTCTTATCCGAACCTAGCGCCACTGACAAGAATATTTTCAGCGCGATCCTGTTAAGTGGTTTGCTTTTCCCGTTGTAAAATGTGGCATCGAGATGCCATGCTGTGGCACAAGTCGGAAACCTTGATCCTCTGCTGTTGCGCATTCAAAATTCCTATAATCTGAGCTTCAGTCTTCTTCATACTGCGTTTTTTTTGTTGAACGTAAAAATTCAAATTTTAACCTTCTCTAAAATCCCAGCCATTACCATTCCATTGCCAAATGTTATACTACATTGATTATTCTCCAACCGACTCCGCAAACGATTTTGAAAAAAAATTATATTCTTTATATTAGCTTTTAAACGACTCTAGAGGTGAAGAATATCAGTGATCAAATCATAGTTAGGGAGATCAGGAAGCGAAATCACGTTGTGTTCAAATCATTATTCATTGATTATTATGAAGTGCTGACCGATTATGCGGAAAGGTTTGTGTTCAATGCCGAACAGAGCGAGGATATTGTGCAGACACTGTTTATTTATATATGGGAACATGCGGATAATCTATCCATCGAAAGTTCCCTTAGTTCCTATCTTTTTCGAGCTGTCAGGAACCGATGTCTTAATTATCTAAGGGATATGAAAGTGTCGGACAAGTATGGATTGCTTTACCTACAGACCATATTGACCAATGCAAATGATCAGGCCGAAAACGATCCGAAAATCAATACAACCATCATGACCGCCATGAGTGAGTTACCCCCGGAAATGGCTCGTATTTTTGAGCTTAAATATATTCAAGAGAAAAAAGTAAAAGAGATCGCTGAAAGCCTTCATATATCCGAAAATACAATAAAAACCCAACTCCTCCGTGCTAAGGAGAAGCTCAGAAAAGCGCTCTTTAATTCTTCTCCCGCGATCCGTTTCTCTCACAAAAAATAAATTTTTGTCACCCATTTCAAGTTGAATTGTGTCATCGGTATACAAACGATGGTATTAATGGACTTTGAAGTTATTTGGAGAAAGATTCATGCGAGCATAAGCCCAGAAGAGGAAGAGGCTTTAAACAACTGGCTGGCTGAGCATGAGGATCACAGACGCCTGTTTGAAAACGCAAAGCGTTTTTATGGTCGGGGATCAGAGGTTGAAATTAAATCCGTAAATAAGGAGGAGGCGTGGTTAAAAGTTGCAAGTAACATGTATGGCCGCCAGCGCAGTAAAGTCCTCTATCCAAAATTTGCATTTGGTATTGCTGCCGGCGTTATACTATTGCTTGGATTGAGTTATTATTTTTGGCATGCTGCTGAAAAAATACCAGTTTCGACACCCGTGATAGCCCACCAGGTAATCGCGCCTGGCACCGATAAGGCCATACTTATACTGGATGACAATTCAAGCTACGAATTATCGGCTGAGCAGAACTTATCCCTGAGTGCCGGAGGAAGCCGTATTAGTAGTATTGGCAATGCTTTGAAGTATACCCAGGATGAAGGTGCACCTAAACCTAAAGAAATCAGATACAATACCCTAAAGATTCCAAGGGGCGGACAGTTTGTTCTTTACCTTGAGGACAGTACTAAAGTTTGGCTGAACTCTGAAACCTCTCTTCGCTTTCCGGTTTTCTTCACGGACGAAACAAGAGAAGTTGAACTTATCGGGGAGGCTTACTTTGAGGTGCAAAAGGATACTCGTCCATTCCGGGTTATTTCCGGACAACAAGTAGTGGAGGTTTTGGGTACGGAGTTTAACATCTCATCCTATCCGGAGAGCCAGGACATTGTCACTACATTGATTGAGGGTAAAGTGGATGTGCATCTCAGTGAGAACCCAACCATCCGGCAAACCCTTAGGCCTAATCATCAAAGCATACTCGTTAAAACCGAGAGTCAAATTCTAAGAAGAGAAGTGGATCCCCGCGCATTTATAGCCTGGAAAGAGGGAAGGTTCTGTTTCAAAGAGCAATCCCTTGAAAACATTATGAAAACTCTTTCACGATGGTATGATGTAGAGATTGTTTTTGAAACCGAACAGGCAAAGCATATCCGGTTTACAGGTGATATAAAACGCCACGAAGATTTCAAAAATATTGTAGAACTAATTGAAAAAACTCAGGAAGTGAAATTCACGATAGAAGGGAGGTCTATCATCATCAATGATATGAATTGAATGTAAAAATGGAGGAATGTTTGCACCATTCCCCCGATAAAATAAAACTAAATAATTAATCCCCTAAATTATGAAAAAGGATTTACCCAAACCACATTCCCCTGCAGTTAGGAGGTTGTTTTTAATAATGAAACTTACATTTTTAATCAATCTATTGGTTCTCATGCAAGTTTCGGCCAACGTGCACTCCCAACCTTATATTACAATCCAGGTTAAGCAAGTTACATTCGAGGAAGTGCTGCGTAAAATTGAAGACCAAAGTAACTATCATTTCATATATCGATCAGATCATCTCAAAGGATTACCCAAAGTGGACCTTGAAGCAGAGCGTTTGCCCATTGAAACGATTCTTGAAAAAATCCTGATGCCGAATGGATTGAACTTTGAGATATCCAATGACAACATTGTGATACGTAAAAACGCAGCCAACCAGCAAAAACAGGTGAAGATTGATGAGCAAATAACGGTAAGTGGAAAAGTGACGGACGAAAATGGGGATGGACTTCCTGGAGCAAATATTCTTGAGAAGGGCACTACAAACGGAACGACCACTGACTCTAATGGTAATTTTACGATAACAGTGGATGAGAACGCAGTTTTGGTTTTCAGTTTTATTGGATATCTCACTCAGGAAATATCGGTCAACAACTTAACGGTAATTAATGTTACGATGCAGCCGGACGTGAAGTCATTGGAGGATGTAGTGGTTATTGGATACGGAACTGTCAATAAGAGCGACCTTACAGGTTCTGTTAGTTCGTTGAAGCCTTCGGATCTCAATCCAGGTGCGAACGCATCAATCGATCAAATGATGCTTGGGCGAGCTGCGGGAGTTCAGATCTCACAGGCCAGTTCAGAGCCTGGAGGAGGTCTTTCCGTGCGGATCAGAGGGGCAAGTTCTGTCAATGCAAGCAATGAACCACTTTATGTGATCGATGGGTTTCCAATCGATAACAGCTCGAATTTGACGGGCAATGGTATGAGTAACGACCCCAATAATCCGGGTAGCGGCTTTAGTTTAGGAAGTAACTTTAGTCCGCGAAATCCACTCAATTCAATAAATCCGAGTGACATCGAATCAATTGAGATTTTGAAAGACGCATCGGCTACGGCTATTTACGGATCAAGGGGTGCCAATGGCGTAGTTATGATAACTACAAAGAAAGGTAAGACCGACAAAATGACTGTCAACTACAACTCCTATTTTGGAATTCAAAGTATAGCCAAAAAGGTGGACGTGATGTCGGCACCTCAGTATATGCAGTTTATGAACGATGTTTCCGCAGATCAGGAGAACGGAGTGGTGTTTACAGCGGACCAAATTGCCGCTATCGGAGAAGGAACCGACTGGCAAAAGGAAATTTATCAAACAGCCCCAATCTCCGATAATAATATTTCCATAACCGGTGGAGCGGGCAATACAAAAATCTTTGCTTCACTTGATTATTTCGATCAGGAAGGTATTTTGAAAAACACCGGCATAAAAAAATATATCGGGAGGTTGAATTTTGACAGCAAAGTTGGGAAGGTGGTCAATATAGGATTCAACATCAACAGCAGTCTGGTTGACGATCAAAATGGCACAGATGGTGTTAACACCAACGAAAGTGCGGGTCCAATCTACGCGTCAATTAATTATGATCCTTCAGAGTCAATCTATGGCCCCGATGGAACTTTTTCAGTTTCTCCATTTTTGACGGTTAACAATCCGATGAGCCTGGTGGAAGGGGTTAAAAGTACAAGCAAGACTGTCCGGAATCTCCTCAATTTTTCTATTGATTACCAAATTATTGAAGGACTGACAGCCAAGTTAAACATGGGGGTTGATGTTCAGAATCAACGGAGAGATGTCCATGTCAGTACATTGACATTAAGAGGAAATCCGCTTAAAGGTTCTGCAGACATTACCACCCTTGATCGGTTGTCCTATCTTACTGAATTTACGATTGCCTATGATAAGACAATCAATTCAAATCATAAATTCTCATTACTGGGTGGCACCAGTTTTCAAAAGTTTGAGTTTAGAACTTTCAGCGGCAATATTTCCGGGTTTCCATCAGATGACATACAAACAAACAACCTGGGCTTAGGCGATACCAATACAGATAATCTCCTGAGCAATAAGGAAGAAAACACCCTCCTGTCCTACATGGGAAGATTCAATTACACACTTTACGACAAGTTTTTGCTGACAGGTTCCATTCGTGCAGATGGCTCTTCCCGTTTTGGTGAGAACAATAAATATGGATACTTCCCCTCATTTGCCTTTGGTTATAAATTATCTGAGGAACCATTCGTCCCCGACTTTTTTGAAGAGCTTAAGTTAAGAGCAAGTTGGGGACAAACGGGCAACCAGGAAATTGGAAACTACGCCTCCCAACTTACGTTTGGTACCGGGCCCAATGTGGTGCTTGGCGGTCAGATTTTGGGAAGTGTTCAACCCCTCAGAATACCAAACCCGGATCTGAAGTGGGAAACAACCACACAAACCAACATTGGCATTGATGCCAGTATGTTGAAAGGAAAGATAAGTGTTACACTTGATTATTTTCTAAAACGCACAACCGACATGCTGTTTAATTTGCCCTTGCCTGTGTCATCGGGATATAGTTACATTTTGACCAATGTGGGTGAAGTAAAGAACAATGGGTTCGAATTTATGATTAATTCAAACAACGTTACCACTGATAAATTTTCCTGGAGCACTTCGCTGAATCTTACGACCATAAAAAATGAAGTAGTTGATCTAGGCAGGGTTGATCAAATTGTCACCGGCAATGTTCAGGCGGTGGGAAACACGGCAATCATCAAAGTCGGCCATCCACTGGCTTCCTATTATGGTTATGAAGTCATCGGCATTCAGAGGGCAGGAGATCCTAAACCCGGATTTCCAAAGTTTAAGGATCAAACAGGTGAAGGTAGCATTACGCCAGATGATCAAGTCATCATTGGTAACCCTTATCCAGATTTCACATGGGGCTTAAACAACACGCTTAAACACAAGAATATTGCGCTGACGTTTTTCTTCCAAGCTGTTCAAGGTGCTGACCTTTTAAACATCAACGTGTTGGAGAGTATGTATCCTCCCAATTTTAGGAGGAACAGATTAGCCACAATGTTAGACCGGTGGACGCCAAGCAATGCAGACGCAGCGTGGCCTTCCGCAGTGGATCCAAATTCATATGGTGGCAGCAAAGTAAACTCGATGGTACTTCAGGATGCGTCCTACTGGCGATTGAAGAATGTGCAACTAAGTTACCAAGTGCCTACGGCAAGAATCAGTTTTCTAAGTTCACTGAAGGTTTATGTAACAGGCCAGAATCTATTTACGGTTACCGACTATATCGGTTTCGATCCCGAGGCCAATTCATTTGGAAGGAACAATGTTAAGTTGGATTACAGCAGTTATCCGTTAGCCCGTGTTTACACACTCGGATTTAATGCAACGTTCTAATTTAAAACACTAAACAGCTAAACAAATGAAATCATTTAGACTAATATCACTATTGTTCGGGCTCACATTAATTGGGTTCTCCTGCGAGGATCCTTTAGATGAGAAGATATACTCACAATTGGCACCTTCCACCTTATTTACATCCGAAAGTGGAGTTAATTTTTTGGTCAATTCCGCATATGCCAATGCTCATCGGTCTGGCGTAACTGCCACCTGGTCAGGTTATTATCTTGGCGGAAATCCTACCGGTGAAATATGGGGAGTCGGGGGTTCTATTGAATCGCTATGGGTACAGCTTCAGGATTTTACTTGGGACGCTACTAATGGACAGGTCAGTGCCATGTGGAACACTTACTACAGTGCAATAAGGGATGCCAATATTATTATTGACAATATTGAAAACCCAAAATTCAGTGCAGCTTTTATTGCCACCACCAAAGCCGAAGCCTATTTTATAAGAGGTTGGAGTTACGCAGAGTTGCACAACCTTTTCGGACCTCTGCCATTATACACATCCTCAAATGACAATCCCCTTCAAGCACGTGCTTCCGATGCCGAAACAAGGTTATTGATTGAGAGTGATCTGACAACTGCTATTTCCGGTTTGCCGGACAATGCGGCTTTTGGCAGGGGTACCAAGGGAAATGCGATGGCCATATTGTGTAAATATTACATGAATACCAGGCAATGGCAACAGGCAGCTGACATGGCGGAAGACATCATTGATTTAGGCAAGTATTCACTGCAGCCAAATTATGCAGATGTATTTTCTTTGACGAATGAAGGCAACAATGAATTGATCTGGGCACTACCCAAAAACGCAGCCGTTGTAAGTGTTGCTAACAATGTGGTGGCGCTTGTTTTTCCTCCCGACTATCCCCGTCCATATGCTAACAATGGGGTGTTTGCCGCAAGGACCTACCTATTCGACTCGTTTGTAAACTCCTTTGAAGTTAGCGACACCCGCAAGAACTCCATTATTACTTCATGGGTATCAACAGCGAATGGACCTCAAACAGGCCTCGGCAACGATAGATCTTTTCCTTTTAAGTACGGTTGGGATGGGAATTCGATTGGCGCCAATCAGGGAAATGATGTCCCCGTGATCCGCTATGCTGACATATTGTTATCACGAGCCGAGGCACTGAATGAACTTTCTGGTCCAAGCCAGGAGGTCATCGATCGTATCAATGAGGTTCGCAATAGGGCGGGGGCTACACCTCTGGTTCTGGCAGATTTTGATCAAGTCTCACTCCGTAATGCCATTCTTCAGGAAAGAAAGTGGGAATTTTTTCATGAAGGAAAGAGCAGGGAAGACGAAATCAGGCAAGGTGTGTTTATCTCACGGGCCGTAGCTCGGGGGAAAAACGCAAAACCTTACCATGTACTCTATCCTATTCCGTCAACGGAATTGGATGCCAATTCACTGCTCGTACAGAATGACGGGTATAGCTCTGGCAATTAAGAAGTGAAGTGGAAGAAAAATAGGCTGATGCCCAACCTCTTCCACTTTACATTTTCCACAATTTTGGTTTTTCAATCCAATGAATAGGCCATGAATTCGTAAGAATTTAATAAGTATAAATCGTATGAATCATATAAAATCGGATCCTTTTTGGGAGTTGTTGCTTTGGATTTGTAGCCCCTTGATAAGTGCAGCGTTACCAGAAAAACCATTGGCAAATGTACACGTCATCATTATTGTTGACCTGGGCTTTCACGATTTAAGCTATAATGGCTCCATAATTTACGAAACACATCAACACAAAGAATGAACTGGCTGCATAGAAATCAAAATATTTTAATTTAACGAAGCTGGTCATTAAACATAGAGTTAATAAAAATAAAAGGTCTTACATATTTTATATCCACAAATAGCACTATGAGACAATTCTGCATTCCCTTCAAATCAATCCAACTTGCATTTATCCCTATGGTGATCATGGTCATCATTGTAACATTACAACAAACCGGATATGCCCAAAAGGCGAAAGCCTCCAAGCAATACAACTTCGTTATCCTGTTTGCAGATGACCTGGGTTATGGTGATTTGAGTACATTCGGTCACCCCACCATTCGCACCCCACACCTTGATCAAATGGCTGTGGAGGGACAGAAATGGACTAATTTCTATGTGGGAGCCAGCGTTTGCACGCCCAGTCGTGCAGCGTTACTAACCGGGCGCTATCCGGTTCGAAGTGGAATGACAAGCCGGGTAAATCGTGTACTTTTTCCCGACTCAAAAAATGGGTTACCTGTAAGCGAAATAACACTTGCCGAACAATTGAAAAGCGCAGGTTATTCCACCGCCTGTGTTGGCAAATGGCACCTGGGACATAAGAAAGAGTTTTTGCCAACCAGTAATGGTTTTGATTACTATTATGGAATTCCCTACAGCAATGACATGGATAATGTGGTTCCTTTTCGAGGGCAAGAAGGGTATATGGAATTTTGGAAATCAGAAGCCCGTAAGGATATCAACTCATTTAATGTTCCACTGATGCGGAATACGGACATCATTGAACGCCCGGCCGACCAACACACAATCACTAAAAGATACACCGAGGAATCGATCAAGTTTATGAAAGAAAATAAGAACAAACCTTTCTTTCTTTACCTGGCTTACAACCTCCCACACGTACCACTTTTTGCGTCTAAGGAGTTTGAGGGGAAGAGCCCACGTGGATTGTATGGGGATAGTGTAGAAGAAATCGACTTTAGTGTTGGTCAGATACTATCATTTTTGAAACAAGCAGGTCTGCATAAAAACACGATCGTGGTGTTCACTTCTGACAATGGTCCCTGGTTGCTTATGAACGATGAGGGCGGCAGTGCAGGGTTGCTACGTGATGGAAAAGGTTCCACATGGGAAGGGGGTATGCGTGAGCCCGCTATATTCTGGTCTCCGGGGAATATTAAACCAGCACTTGTCACAGGGATTGGCACAACCATGGACCTTTTCACAACCTTCAGCAAAACGGCCAAAGTCGAAATCCCAGCGGACAGAGTAGTGGATGGTGTTGACCTGACTCCGGTATTGTTTGAAGGTAAGGAAAGTCCCCGAAAGGATATGTTCTTCTATCGGGGTGAATTGCTGTTTGCGGTTAGAGTCGGTGACTACAAAGCACATTTCATAACGCAGCCCGCTTATGGCCCAGACATGACAGAGCATAATCCACCCCTTCTCTATAATTTAAATGTCGATCCATCTGAAAAGTATGACATTGCAGCAGCTAATCCGCATGTTATCGAAAAGATCAATGAGATAGTAAAACTCCACGATGAAAAAATGGTGAAGGGACCGGACATGCTAAAAGATCGGGATGGTACGGGTTCTAATTAGTTAGGGGTTCGTTGGGTGGTTAAGCAAGGCACGTAGGTCATCGTGCCTTGTTTTCTCTACAGATCATTCAAAAGAAAGACGTTTATCATTAAAATCCTGAACCATGAACCGGAGACTTCATTTAATTAATTCGCTTTTACTCACCTTCACAGCATCGTTATTTTTTGTGGTGACGGCCGAGGCACAGCCATCAACGAATCATCCAAACATTGTCTGGATTGTGTGCGAAGATATTGGGCCTTATATCGGTGCCTACGGATATAAAGGAGTAAAAACGTCTCATATTGACCAACTGGCAAGCGAGGGTGTACGGTATACCCGGGCTTATACTACGGCAGGTGTATGCGCACCCAGCCGGTCATCCATCATTACCGGTATGTACCAAACTTCGATTGGCACCATGCACATGCGAACGTTAAATGAGGATAATCCGTCAAATTCTCCATTGCCTTCTTATTCGTCCGTTATCCCTCCCTATGTTAAATGCTTTCCGGAGTATTTACGTATGGTGGGTTACTACACCACCAATAATGAGAAACAGGATTACCAGTTTATACCACCTGTTACCGTTTGGGATGAAAACAGTGTGGCGGCATCGTGGAGAAACCGGGATTCCAACCAGCCCTTCTTCTCAGTCTTTAACCTGGCAATCACGCATGAGATGAATCTTTTCATACGCGAAAAAGAACCCCTGACGGTGGACCCCAAGACGGTACTTATACCGGCGTATTACAACAAAACGGAAACAGCGGCTAAAGCAGTTGCGCGCCAACTCACCAATATAGAAAGAATGGATTCACAAGTGGGCGAGATTATCGCAGCGCTAAAAAAGGATGGGCTTTATGATAATACCTGGATCATGTTTTATAGCGATCATGGTGGAGCCTTACCGTGGATGAAAAGGGAACTTTATGAACGAGGTACGCATATCCCGTTCATTGTAAAATACCCAAACGGTGTGAAAGCAGGAACAGTTAATCATGAGCTGATTAGCGGTGTTGATTTTGCCCCCACGGTTTTGTCAATAGCGGAAGTCCCAATTCCAAAATACATTCAGGGTCAGGCTTTCTTGGGTAATCAAAAATCAGAACATCCTCGTAAATATGTATATTCTGCCCGAGATAGAATGGCGACCCGATATGACAGAGTGAGAGCAGTCAGCGATGGTCGCTACAAGTATCTATTCAACTATATGCCTGAGTTGCCCTATTATCAGGATCTGGCTTTTAGAAAAGCCATACCGCTGGTGAAGGAGATCCTGGCTCAGAAGGAGAGCGGACAACTAAATCCCTTAATGAAGCGGTGGTTTGAACCCAAACCGCAAGAGGAACTGTATGACACGCAAGCCGATCCCGATGAATTCAATAACCTAATTAACAATCCACAATATGCCGATAAACTAAACGAACTCCGTGGAGCCTTTCAGGCGTGGAGGTCTATAAGTTTTGATATGGGCGCGATACAAGAAAAAGAGATGCTTATTGATTGGTGGCATGGAGAGGATAAGGCCCCGCAAACCGCTACATCTATGATTATTCGTTCACCGCAAGGCATCAAGTTATTTTGCGAAACGGAGGGTGCCTCTATCGGCTATCAAATCATCAGAATGGATCATGCACCTGATAAAGTAACACATAAAATTTTTTCTTATGACTTTGCTTTGATTTTGGGACGCGCGGTGAAAAACGAAGAAGACTTTCAATCAGAAAGACCTTGGAATGTATACAGCAGTGGTCAGGCTGTAGTGCTTTCAAAAGGAGATACCTTAATTGTAAAAGCCAAAAGGATTGGCTACGAGGAATCAACATTGACACACGCTGAAGGTGACCATTGAACGGACAAGAACAGAAGAACTACTAAACAGAAGAACTACTAATTGACTGTTAGAGAAAACTGATCGTGCGATGGAAATTATGCGGAAGTTCAATCTTATCTTAAAATTATTTTACACGGTAGTATGGGGGATACTCCTGATGAGCTGTGCAAAGTCAACGGGGGAATCTTCAGGCAATCTTCTCGATGGCATGGTCTTGATTCCTAGTGGTTCGTTCACTATGGGGGGTCGGTCTAAGGAGGCAGGGCCTAATGAGTTTCCACGACATGCGGTGACTATCTCATCATTTTACATGGATGTTACCGAAGTTACCAATGCCGAGTTTAAATTATTTGTAGATGCAACCGGTTATATAACCGTTGCAGAAAAAAACATTGATTGGGATGAATTGAAAAAGCAAGTGCCGGAAGGAACCCCCAAGCCAGCTGATAGTTTGCTTGTTGCCGGCTCATTGGTATTTAAAAAGACCAGTACGGCCGTAAACCTCAACGACTATTCACAATGGTGGCGTTGGACCAGCGGAGCCAACTGGCGTCATCCCGAAGGGCCGGGTTCTGATATTAAGAATCGGATGAATCACCCGGTGGTGCACATTTCATGGTTGGATGCGCAAGCGTATGCAAAGTGGGCCGGCAAGCGACTTCCCACGGAAGCCGAGTGGGAATGGGCTTCCTCCAGTGGCTCCTCCGATGTGATCTATCCGTGGGGGAATGAACCAGCATCCGAATCATCAGACAAAGCAAACTTTTGGCAAGGATACTTTCCCTATGAAAACTTAGCGGAAGACGGCTTTCATGCCACCGCTCCTGTGAAATCATTTCCTCCCAACAAATTCGGTTTATATGACTTGGCAGGGAACGTATGGGAATGGTGCGAAGATGTTTACAATAATCATGGATATGTTGAAATGGTTCAAGATAAGATTCCCCTGACCTCACACAGCTCAATAGGCGCATACGACCCACCACATGAACGAGTATTAAGAGGAGGTTCTTTTTTATGCAATGATTCTTATTGCAGTGGATACCGAGTATCGCGAAGAATGGGTTCAAGCATCGACTCCGGTCTTAATAATGCAGGTTTTCGATGCGTGAAAAACCTGTGAGTTCATAGTTCATTTTGCATAATCCCAGCTGAATACATGAATGAAAAAGATTAGTAATGTGGGTTTGATTTACTTGTTCAACCAGTCGTTTGTAAAAATGTAAACCATTAACTAGTCGTCCCTTAAAAACCTCAACGGATAATAATTAGTCATCCCTTAAAAACCTTAATAGGATATAAATAATAAGGAATTTATGGTCAATTGGCTTGATAAGATCTGCAAGAAAGTAGAGCTTTATATCGAAAACCTTGCAGATTTTTTATGCTTCCAAAACAAGTTTCGGCAACACAACTCAGTTTTTACAGCACGTTTGAAGAGCAGCTTAGCCGTCGCCACCCGCTTTACATTTTAGCCAACCAAATCAATTGGGAAATTTTTGAAGAGGCCTTCGCTTCACTTTATTCTGAAGAAGGCCGTCCGGCAAAACCAATACGATTGATGGTATCTTTACTAATGCTTAAACATGTTCGTAACCTAAGTGATGAGAGCGTGGTGGAGCAATGGTTTGAAAATATCTACTACCAATATTTTAGCGGAGAAAAAACATATGCCTGTGGTGTGCCTTGTGAGCCGAGTGAACTTGTTCATTTTAGGAACCGCATCGGTGAAGAAGGGATCGAATTGATCTTTAAGGAAAGTATCCGTGTAAACGGAAAAGATGGCGGAGAGCAGGAAGCCACCACCGACACAACGGTACAGGAGAAAAACATCACGTATCCCACGGATAACAAATTGCACCGCAAGATCATCAAAAAATGTATTACCATCGCTTCGAAGGAAGGTGTTGAACTACGCCAGAGCTACACGCGTACAGTGAAGAAATTATTGATGGAACAACGTTTCAGGAACCATCCGAAAAATAAAGGTAGGGCAAGGAAAGCAGACCGAAAAGTAAAAACCATTGCCGGAAGATTAGTAAGAGAGTTAGCGCGCAAACTCACCCCCGGAATGTATCAAGACAGACTCTTACTGTTTAAAAAAGTATTAGCACAAAAGAAAGCCGACAGCAACAAAATCTATAGCCTGCACGAGCCACATACCCAATGCATGAGCAAAGGCAAAGAACATAAGAAGTATGAATTTGGCAGCAAGGTGAGTATTATCACCACCAAAACAACCGGTGTTATTATCGGGGCTATCAATATTGAAAAGAATGTACACGACAGCAAAACCTTGCCACCTGCCATCCAGCAACAACAACGGTTAACGGGCATCATCCTAAAAAATAATTTTGTTGACCGGGGCTACTGCGGAGTGAAAGAAGTGTTGGGGACAACAATCATTTCCCCCGATAAGCCCGACAAGCAGAGAACACCTTATCAAAAACAAAAACTACGAAAAGGGTTTAAACGCAGGGCCGCCATCGAACCAAAAATAGGGCACTTAAAACAAGACCATCGCCTGAGCCGTAACTTTTACAAAGGGATCAAGGGAGATAACATCAACGTTATGTTGGCAGCGGCAGCTATGAACTTCAAACGGATAATTAACAAGTGGAAGGTAAACCCACTTCTATTTTTGTCTTGTATTTTTGAAACCTTTTTCAGAATCCACAAAACACGACAAACCCAGGCTCTTGATTTTCAATCCCTCAAAATGAGTTTTTAAGGGACGACTATTTACTGATTGATAAAAAAGAGGTTGGTTTGAGTTGATAAATCTGCAAGAAAATAGAGCTTTATATTCACAAAACCTCACAGATTGCGGAATTTTTAATAATGTGATCGCACTTCCGTTGGCAGCAGGTGTGCTCTACAAAGCCGGTATCGTGTTAAGCCCTGCGATTGGCGCAGCAGCTGATGAGCGTCAGTACGGTTGTAGTCGCCATTAACGCCCGCCTTTTGAAAGTATAGGACATCAACTTTAGTGATTAGATTACTCAGAATAAATTCAATGTCGATTTCAACTACATGGTATCGGCGAAGGTCTTGGGTGAAGCTTTAGTAGGTATACGTATACGCAACAAAGTTGCCATTGAAAGTCAAAGCGTCGACGATTCATCGAAAGGAATACATAATATGTTTTAGGCACAGCCAAATCCCTAATTAAGAGGTATATATCGTTTACTAGCGTCATCTAGCACCAGCACCCAGTCATTAGCTATACCTTCAGTTGGCGGAGTGAATAGATAGTAGTTCTTCTTTAGGAAGACCTCCGTCTTTTCCGTTTTTGAAGTTCTCGGGTTAAACCAGGACGCCACAAGTTTTTCTGCTTTTAGAGAAGTAAGATTTAATTCAATTTTCTCGCCTATTGGCATATAAATCATGGCAAAGGTGCTGTCATTATCACGATACGCGGTAATGTATCCTTCTTTTGAATTCTGATCAGTAATGAAACTTTGATCGGCAATTCTATTGAGTGATGGTCTGGATAAAATTAGTCTTTTAAGATAGCCAGCTTGAAATGCTCCCGGCCGGTCAATTGCATCGGTCCAATAGCATTCCGGGAAGCCAACGCCCTTCTCCCTGGGGCTACAAAATTGCCATAAGGCCTGGTGTCCGTATGTCACCCCGCAGGCTCCGGAGAAAACAGACCGATACAATTGCTTTCTGACATCATAATCGCGGAAATACCCATTTTCAAACTTCCAGTTCACTGCGTGATCTTCATAGGTGGGCTCTCCGTCCAAAACGGGCTTGGGCGGAGCAAGATGAAAATCGCGATCGATCCATTTCCAGACTTCTATATCATACCGCGCATGACCTGATTGCTGCATATTAAAATCAATGATGGAATCAGTGTTTGACCAGAACTCAGAGGAGGAATGTTCGCCCCATGGATGGTAAGTGATCAAGGCGTTATTATTAGTGCCTTGCCTCAATCCTTTTATAAGGGCGCGCCAAACGGGTCTCCAGTCCATACTATCCACGAAAGCCGGGCGATCACCGCCGGTAACCCATATCACGTTCTGAGAGTTTTTATAGCGTTTACCCAAATACAAGCCGTAAGCGTATGCGTTTTGCTCGTTAAAAATCGCTTCTGCCGTACCCCAAAACTTGCTTACCTTATCACCCCACATTGGTATCAGAGCAATAAACATATTTTTTTTTCTTGCTTGATGGATTGTCCAGTCTATTAAATCGAAATAACGATCATTTGGCTTTTCAGGATTATTATCCACCAAGGGCAACTCGTTGTATTGATTGGGTTGTAAAGGATTGTCGGTATCAGCCACCGCAACCGCTTGAATGACATTGAAGCCCTTCTTCTTTCGATTTTCAAGATACTTTTCAATTTCCTCTTTTTTCAGCCTAACAAAAATCTCCCACGCGGTATCTCCAAGCCAGAAAAACGGAGTTCCATCTTGAAATTCAAAGAAGTGACCGTTTTCAGTTATGCGAAGTGTCCCATGTTTTTTATTGTCTTGGGCAGATAGCAGAGATTCATTACATAGGCATAAAACAATAGTGACGAAAGTGTTCGCTATGGCAAAACGTTGTTTTTGGATAGTCATTTGTACAAGTTGGAAAATAGAAATATTACATTTGTGACAAATCGACACAAATGTAATTTTTTGAACCCAGATTATGCAATAGAAAATTCAAGTCGCTGATTTTTTTGCCTGACGATATCGAATAATCCGTCCAGCCAGACTCGTTTTTCACCAATTGCAGAGATGTTCAGCGTTGTTTTTCCAGCATGTTTTGTTATCCAACTTCCTGATACCGAGTATCGCGAAGAATGGGTTCAAGCATCGACTCCGGTCTTAATAATGCAGGTTTTCGATGCGTGAAAAACCTGTGAGTTCATAGTTCCTTTTGCTATTTCAACATTTTTTAGCAAATCCAAAATACACGCTAAATTTGCTGTATGCCTGTATGAAACTTCGTGTGCAAATATCGAACGTATGCCGTGAAAGAGCTTTTACAGCGATATCTCGGATGTTTCCTGACTTCTGACAATTAGTGCGGGTGGAGATTCCAGCGTTTGATAAGGGGAGCCAGGGAGCTAGCCAAGATGTCTTGAGTGGGAGATTGGAATACAAGAATTTCTTTGGTTAGATTGTCTTGTATATGAACATCGGTAATATTCCAGATTAGGGAACGGATATCCCTCAAAGAAAGCTTAGTGTTCTACTACAGTTCAACTCCAGTACTCCATACACTCATTCATTCATGGAACCTTGGTCCATAAGTCCATATGACTTTTTAGCTTAATAATGAAAACTTCTATAGGCGAGGCATTGTCGAGCACAAAATTCCTTTTGGATTAGGTCACTGCTTTTTCCGTTTTGAATGAGCTCACCACAGTCTTCTTAAGATCGCCCTTGCATGCGTGATTGTTCATTCAAATGTTTTTAGCCATGACTGTTTGCTATTCCGAAATCTTCCATTTCGTTCCAAGTTCCTGCTCCACATATCACTAAAGCAATGGCAATGAATACTATGTCCTTCAGAAAATGGGCCTTGGTGCGCTCTACACGAGGATCATTTAACCCCGCAAAAAATTGTAGCGGACTTTCCATGCTGTTTTTGGAAGAGCAAATTAATTACTCTTAGATTTTATCCAATAATTTAGATGCGTTTGCCCTGGCTCCTTACGGAACGATCTTTAGGAAAAGTGATTGAAGAATTGAGGGAGTGGGGCCTGAAGCACCGGAAAAGAACAATGAAATAAAAAAATTGGCTTTTTCCCCAATATTGCTCATATCATAATCTCAATCTGCTTTTTAATGGGGTGCAACAAAAACATCTTCCATTTCTTCCAATGTTTTTCCTTTTGTTTCTTTAACTACTTTCCAACTGAAGAAGAAATTGACAATACTAAAGGCTGCAAAAATCCAGAAAGTAATTGCTGCCCCGGCTTTTTCCAGCAGCCACGGAAAAAACTGGCCCACCATCCATACCGCCACCCACAATGCAAGTACGCAAATAGAAACGGCTTTTCCCCTTACTTCCGTAGGGAATATTTCATTGATGATTATCCATGTTATTGGCCCCAATGAAAAAGCAAAACAGGCGATATAGAGGAGGATTAAAATCAGCAGCAGGATACCCTGGGTATGCCCGGTATAAAATAATAAGCCACACAACAGCAGCGAAAATATAATGCCCCCAAGGCCGGCTTTTAATAAAACTTTACGCCCATATTTATCTACCCATTTAATGGCAATAAAAGTAAAACCAAGGTTTACAGCGCCTACAATTACCTGGAACAACAGCGCACTATTGCTATCGATACCGGCTCTTTCAAAAATTCCGGGGCCATAATAAATAATCGCATTGATGCCGGAAAATTGCTGTAGTACCGCTAAAACAATTCCAATCAGCAACGGCAACCGAACAGATTTGGCAAGCACTGATTTTTTTATTACCGATGATTTTTGTGCAGCCTTTTCAATAGCAGCCAATTCTTTTGAAGCTACCAGGGCTGGTTTTATACTGTTTAATATTTCCCCTGCCTTTCCCCGTTTGTTTACTGACACCAGCCACCGTGGGCTTTCCGGCACACGTAACAGCATCCCTATGAAAACAAGCGAAGGAACGGCCATTACCAAAAACATCGGACGCCATGTTTCGGTTTTAAAAAACCAGGCAACTTCGTTATTTGAAAAATTAACAGCAGAAAAAGAGGCCAGCAATGCGTTGGAAAAATAGGCAATCAGTATTCCTATTGTAATGGCTAACTGGTACCAGGCAATCATTCTTCCCCGTTTATCAGCAGGGGCGAATTCTGCTATATACATCGGTGACACCACGGAAGCCATACCCACTCCTATGCCCCCCATCATCCTGGCCGAGATTAGGATTGATATTGACGGTGCAAACGCACAACCAATTCCGGAAAGTAAAAACATAATTCCTGCAAGCATAATTGTTTTCTTCCTTCCAATCCGGTCGCTTAAAAAACCAGTTATTAATACCCCCACAATACAACCTGCCAGGCCACTGCTTACCAGCCAGCCTTCCATTGTAGTGCTTAATGCAAATTGTATTTTTAGTAAACTGATAGCGCCGGAAATTACGGCGGTATCAAATCCAAACAAAAGGCCGCCAATGGATGCAGTAATACAGATGTAGGTAAGGTTAGAAGAAACTTTTAAATACTTCAAGGTAATTTTTTTATTTTCAATTAATTTGTCGGCACATAACTGCAGCCTTGTTTGTTACCGGATGTAATCATCCTCATAGCGTTTAATGTCTTCCTGTTGCCAATTGCCAAAAGCCACTTCCAATACTCTTATTGGCATATCACCGCTGCAGCTTAACCGGTGCCGATCTCCCGCAGGTATCCATATTTCATCGCCTGCCTTGTATTCCTGTATTAAATCGCCAACCTGCACAATAGCGCCATCATCAATTACAATCCAAAGCTCAGCCCTTCCGGTATGGGATTGAAGGCTCAGCCTTTGGCCGGGCAAAACCGTCATAAGACTTACTGTGCAATCTTCGTTATTGGCATATTGCTTAAATGTTCCCCAAGGCCTTGAAACAAAACTCGCTTCCGGTTTGGATGCAGGAATAGGTTTGGTGATGTATTGAGACATATATAAAGGTTTTATTGTTTACAATTTTATGGATTGGTTCTTATAAATGCTTTGATGGTGGCACACTTCTTACCGATGCTTTCGCCATAAGGCGAAATGCTATATGCTTTAACATTAGCAGGTATTATAAAGGTTTCCGCATAGTGAACGATGAAGGGATCAAATGCAGCATCCGGGCTCTCCACCACTGCTTCCCTGCCTTCAATAAGGTTCAGCACCTGTACGCCTCCGTTTGTAAAATGATTTACTTTTTTGGAGAACCATTGCCTTCGGGTTTCTATAAATTCCCTTTCATGTAAACCGGTGCGTTCTTCTGTCCAGCCATCGCCACTATCTATTTTTTCCACCTTGTTCACCAACTCTTTTTCTGTCCAGGGTTTTGTTCTGCTCCAATCTAAATTGTTTTTTCCATGATCGATATTCACCGGGCGTGGTTTACCATCCAGGCCCATCCTTCCCCAATCCCATAATTTGAAAGTGAAAATGTAAGGAGTGGCGCTGATTTCGAGTACCATGCCGTTTTTCCCGGAGCAGTGTATCGTTCCGGCAGGAATAAGTACATGGTCATGTTTTTTAACTTGCCATTTCTCTACATAGTTTTCCGCTTCAAAATAATTGCCGTTATCTTTTGCATCCTGCAATTCTGCAATCATCTTATCCGCAGAAATATTTTCCTTAAATCCAAGGTACACAAAAGCATCGGCTGTGGCATCCAGGAAATAATAGCTTTCATCCTGTGTATAATGCATACCAAAATGCTCTTGAATATATTCCGTTGTGGGATGCACCTGCAGGCTGAGGTTACCTCCTTCCATCGTATCCAAAAAATCAAAGCGGATGGGAAATTCATCGCCAAACCTTGCCTGCACGGCTTCGCCTAATAATTTTTTTGACTGAAAAAAAACAAGATTGATGGCAGGTGTTTCAAAAATGATATTATTGAATTTAAAAAGCAGGCTGTTTTCTTCCGGTACACAATCAAAACCCCAGGCGAAATTTTTTACGGAACGGTCCAGGTCACAAACTTCCTTCAACCATTGCCCGCCCCATGGTCCCGGATCAAAAAAAGGAACCACCCTGAAGGGCTGGTTCACCGCTTGCTTATACGCATTGTTCAGGGCTTGTCCACTAACTATTTTTGGATTTCCCTTTTGTGTAGTGTCCACCACCAAATCCCATTTATCCATCAATGTTTTCTTTTGCCTGTCGCACACACGCCAGTCAACAAAAAACGCCTGCTTGTATTGCAAAGATGCCGGTTCCAATTTATTGTTCAGTCCAAGGTTACTAACTTCATTTCTTCGGAAACGAAGCTGCCCTTCCCAACGCGGCATATCAAAGTAAATAAGTTTATCCGCTTTGCTGCATAATACAGAAGCCCCGGTTCCATACAGGTAAATAGTACCCTCCACTGCATTGTCAATTACAGCTTGCAGGCATGATATTTTTACCGGGTCAAAAAAATCAGCAAGCTGCAAACGGGTGATGTAACCAAACACTTCATCATCCGTAACATCAGGCCATATCAATTGCTTTACCTTTTCTTCACTGAGCAAAAAGTCGTTAGCAAAATAAAATGTACCCCCGAGCCGCCGAGTTAAGTTGGGCACTATCTCTTCATCCAGTACACCGGGGTAACATTCAAGTATGATTATTTTTTTGTTACCTTTAATTTCATTAACCTTTTTCTCTATAATACTGCAGGTTTGTTCCCACCCTTTACGACAATCTCCCGAAAAATTTTTCGGGATAATACAAGGTAGTTTATCGTAATTTGACTTTAAATCAGGCATAAGTATTCTACTTTTAAATTATTGAGATCATTCATCTTTTTTTTTCACACATCATATTGCAGGCAATGAACAACCCCAAGTATGCCGGCATTGCTTAACAGTTGAGTGGCTCTTATCTGTACATCGCCCCAGGGGCACCATGCATTTTCTTTTATTTTTTTGCTGATATAGGGAATGATGTCCTGCTGGCTGTTGAGTACGCCGCCTCCTAATACCACAACTTCAGGGTCGTAAGCATGAATAAGGTTTACAATACCGGTTGCCCATACATCCATATATGAGTTTTTAACCTGGATGGCTAATGCGTCTTCATTCCTCGCTGCTTCGAAAAGAACGGAGAAATCAATTGTTTGCGCTAACGCTAACAGGCTATTGGCATAACCCTGATCAGAGGTTACAGTTTCGGGCAGGCTCCAGGAGGAACCATAGGCCTCCACGCATCCCAAATTTCCGCAGGAGCATTTTTTCCCATTCAATTGAATTGAAAAATGGCCCCCTAAACAACCGGCCTGAAAATGTTTGCCCCGCAAAAGTTTTCCTTCAATGATTGCGGATGTGCCAATGCCTGTGCCGATGGTCATTATAACAAGGTTGTTGGTGTCTTTTCCTGCGCCATACTTCCATTCGCCTACAGCAGCCATCCTTGCATCATTATCAATAAAGAAAGATGTATTCCAGTTTTCACTTGCCCATGCTTCCATATCCAAGCCAGGGGCATCATCATATTTTTCATTGGTAGAAAGTATTTTTTTTGTTCCGGGATTTACAATACCGGGAAAGGCCAGACCTATTCCCTGCAAGGAAGATGCAATAACATCGTTTGCTTGTATCAATCCGTCTATTTCATTTTTAATGGAAGGCAGTCTTGCAGCAAGGCCATTGGCAGAATCAGCTTCAATTATTTTTTTTTCAATAATCTCATTACCGGCCACTAAACCTATTTTTATTCTTGTTCCACCTAGATCAATTCCAATCGCATATTTTTTAGTCACAGCAGCAATATTTAAAAGTTATCTATTTTCTATCCACCAGAGCCGGCACACCATTTTGGTTAATCAATATTTTAGAAAATCCATGCTGACTGATTGTATCATAATCATGGCCAGCATCTGCAGGCCAAACTGCACCAAAAGATAAAATTGTATTTCCTGTATTTGCTGTCCGGTGAGCAGTATGGCCGCTGATATAGTGAATGCTGCCGGGATACATTTTTTCTGCCCATGTATTGCGGTTTTCATCCATTAATATCAGCATACCTTCGCCTTCCATCCCGTAATAGATTTCTGCCCGGTTTCTGATCTGATGAAAATGGCCTTTGGTCATAAAGTATTCGTTGCCTACTGTACCGGGATGGATATAGGTAATACCCAAAAACAGCCCGCCTTCCGTATGCTCAGGGACGGGGAAATGAGAGGCTACCTCATAAATAATTTTTTCCGCGAGCATTTCACCGGCAGCTTTTTGATCGCTGAAAATACTCCTCACATCGCTTAATGTCCTTGTGAGTTTGCTGATTGAATTTTCGGATAGTTTTTTATCGCTGAAATTTAATTTTGGTGGTAAGATGCCGTTCATTTTAAAATATTTTGTGTGTTAAATGCTACGTTTTATATCAATTGTCAATTTCTAAACTTTGTGCCTTCGGTTATCCTTCCGTCGATGGATAAAAAAGAAAAGCGAATGTTAACCGACTTCGGCTATAATTTGATGTTCAAAGGTTAGATTACAAATTCAATCCTGCTCCACTTTTCGGGCAAGTGTGCATCATAAATACCATGACTGTTCAAGGCCATTGCCGGATGCGGTGTTGTTTCAATCCCCGAATGCATTAATTTCTGAAATCTTCCTAAAAACATGTTCCAAACATCACCGTGTGCTGGTGGTATAGATTTGCCATCGGCTAACAACTGCAGGCTGCTCCAGGGAATGGCCATTTCCAAACTCCAGTAGTTATCAATATCACTGTTATCATTCAATGTCCCCTCTATCATTGTAGCGGTTTGTAAACCTGGCATATCAAAATGGGTAAAGGCCCATCGGATGCCACGTGAATGGGTGCCTTTCCAGAAAGTGTCACCGCTGCGGTCAAAGTTGCCACCAAAGGTATATGCCTGCGGATGATGCACATCAAATTGTGGTATATCAAACCTGCTGCCTTTGGTATAGGCATCTTTCCAGATAAAAAAAACTTCATATAGTGTATTGATAGCATTTACCTCAAGTTCGTAATAGCAGTCACCTCCATCAATAAAAACTTCCAGGTCGCTTTCTAAAAAAATGAGGCTGTCCCTTTCAGTAAATCTTGCTTCAATAAAAGGTTCTTCAACAATAAACGCAATGTATAAATGTGTATTGCTCCACAGTAGTGCGGTTTGTGTGTTATACATCCCCGCTTCGCTGCTAACCATATCCACAAAACGGGTACTCCATTGAGCGCTCTGCCATACTTCTTTTTTGATATTGCCATCTATGGTAATTGGTTCGGAAATTTTTTGAGATGTATAATCCGGTCTATTCATATTGTAAGACTTTTATACTATTATTTTTTGTTGGTGATCAATCAGATATATACATATCTATATGTTTCAGCATGCCCAGGTGAATTTGTGCACCCTGGTGATTTACATCTAAAGCCTGAACTTCCAATAATAATTCATTGGCCCTGGGGAAATTGCCTTTGCCCAATTCCCCTAAAGCCATCATGTATTTGCAGTGAATGTAATTGCGAAGGTTTAGATCTATATCAAAAATGGAAAGATCGGGAAGTGATACGGCAAAGTAATCAATCTTAATATGATCATCTATATGTTGTTTGCCAAATTCAATTAGCTGGTCAAAAATACTCATGGCTTTGTCCTTTTTTCCCAATTTTAACAATGACAGGCCACGGTAGCATATTTTATCCGGTTGTGGGTCATTATAGAAAATTGCCTGAGATGGCGAGGTTTCACCGGAGGAAGCTTTTTCAAAAAATTGTTTTGCAGCTTTTTCTTCTCCGAGCCCTTCCAACGCGCAACCTTTTAAAAAATCAATATCGTTTTCAGGAGTATTGTATAATTTCCCCTCTCCAAGATTTTCGGGGTATTTTTCCAGCGCATTTAATAATGCAATCGCCTGGTCGAACCTTTTGTTATACAATGCCTCTTTAGCCAGTTCTAAATGGCAGGTTAAAAACTGCGCTATCACTTTTCCTTCTCCACCTTCCCAGGGATGAAAATTTCTGGCCATTAATAATTTTAGGGCTTGTTCGTACTGGCCGGATAAAGTATGCAGGAGGATGTACTCGGTATATAAGTCATCCCTTTCTGAAACGAGCAATTCGTGTTTTTTTAAAAATGTCAGTCGGTCACGTAGCGGTCTGTTGAACAGTTTGTATAGTTGATCCAACTCAAATAAAACCCTTGAATCAGTTTTATCACACTGAAAAGCCTTCTCAAAAGCTTCCAGCGCCTTTTCTTTTTTGTTGAATTTATTGAAGTATGCAATGCCAAGGTTTCTATGTGTTGTCGGGAACTCATCACATATCGCTATTGATTTTTCCCAACAAATTCTTGCATCATCATAGCAGCGTTTTGCATAATAGAAATTGCCCATATAATAAAGGGCTTTATAGTCCCCTTTATTAATTTCGGTGGCTTTTTGCAAAACATTGATATCCTCCAACCTGTTTGGAAATACCCTATCAGGCGAACATTCATAGCCTTTAAAATACCATTCTTTGGCAATGTCCGCATCCCCGTTGCGCAAAGCATAGCAACCCAAATAATAAAATATTAAGGGGTCTTTTGTTGAACCAGCGATGAGTGACAACAGGTCATAAGCATCGGTATATCTTCCCCCATTTGCATAATCAATGGATATCTCAATGTAGTTATGGCTGTAATCCCTCATCAGCTTTTGTAAATCTTTCATCAAATCCAATGCGTTGTCTGCCTTACCGTTTTGCAACAGGATTTTATATAACTCATATCTGCTCCCAAAATCAAAATGATCAAAGCGTAACGATTCTTCAGACCAAAGGGTTGCTAATTCAAGTTCTTTTAACTGGCGAAGAATAACTGTCTTCAGGTGTCTTGCTTTAATACTTGATTTATTTCTTACCAGGGATTTTTCAATGAGAAATAAAGCCTTATCCCAGCTTTGTTTGATTGATTCAATATAAGCCAACTGTAAATAAGCATTCTCCTGCATAGCAGCGGACCATGTACTTTTAAAAAAAAAGGAATAGGCTTCATCATTCCGTTCCTGAAATTTTAAGGAAAGACCAAGATTGTAAAATGGTTCACTATCATAAGGATTAGGATTGTGTTTACTCAGTTTTTCAATTGCCTTTCTAAAGTACGCTTCGCTTTTTTGATATTTACCCCTTCTTAGATAGAGAAGTCCTAATGCATTGTTATTCCGGATATCAGAAGGGTCTCTTTTAATCGCTTCTAAATAATAATCTCCGGCATAATAAGTAGCATGCCGGTATTGCTCCAGGTGGAGGCCCGCTAAATACAATTCTTCATTTGTAAATAGTTCGGAAGGTGCCGGTATTGGTTTTGCAGGATTTGGGAGCGGATTATCTTTCTTTACTACCGGTTTATAGCTGATCAGTAAATTTTCGTGATCATCACAAATTTCAATACTATAATTTTCGGGAGCTAAAACGGGGAATGGTAAACGGATGCTTTCTGAAAACGTTGTAGTTGGGGATAGTAGCCTGGTTATTGAATAAACGGATTTATCTTTTTTTCTTACCGTGATTTTTACATTTCTCCTTTCAGATACATACACACCAATGTTTGCTATATCTTCATGGATTTCAAAATTTACCATTGCATCAATGTAAGCGTTTTTTACATATCCAATATCTTTATAGGGCATAAAATATTGCCTGAACTCCCTGACTTCATTCGGCATAATCCAACTAAAGTCAGGCTGATTGTCTGTGAATACGCCACACATCAGTTCAAAGTAGGGGCCATCATTATCCGTTAATTGCCTGTCCCATGCTTTGCCAAAATCACCACAGCCCCAGGTCCATTGTTTCTTACCGGGGCTGATATGATGATCGGCGATGTGAAGCATGCCTGTTCTTTTCTTGTGGTGGTATCCACCTATAAAATTAAATTCGCTGTTCACGGCCATATAAGAAGTGGGAACCGGGATATTTGTATATCTTGAAATATCGGTACCAGGAGCGTAATCAACCTTATAATAAGTGCCTGTGGCAATCGGGAAAGTACTTACATCTCTTTTTCCATGGTCAAATACAGCATGAACATCCGGCGGAAAAACGCTTTGATAATGCTCATCCACAGCAACTGCAGGATTAGCCCACCACAAAAAAGTTTGGGGGAAAGGCGTACAGTTATAAAGTTTTGCATATAATTCAATGTATGCCTTACCAGGGTAAAGGGTAAAGCCCAATGCAGCTTTAGTACGAAACATAATTTCATATTCATTTACCAAAACAGTCTTACTGCCATTAGCATTTTCTTCAATCGTAAAGTCGGTGCTATCAAATGTGGATGGCCGATGGTGTTGCGGCCAGTTAAATTCAATACCTCCACTGATCCATGGGCCGGCAAGACCAACTAAAGCGGGTTTAATTACACTGTTATAATAAATAAAATGATAATCGTTTGCCTTATCATAAGCCATTTGAATACGTCCGCCCAGCTCCGGGAGTATCATTATTTTCAGGTACTCATTTTCGAGATACACAGCGGTCCATTGCTTGTCTTCTTTCTCATCAAAAACCTTATCAATTACAGGATGCGGATACACCACGCCACTGCTGCCCTGGTAAACCCTCTTTTCCAGGAACATTGGATTTTTATCCGGTTTTCCAATTTTGTAAGTGGGAATTGTAATTAATTCCTGCCAAGCTTTTACCTGCATTATTCAGCTATTTTATTTTTTTAAGATCAAAGTTGATTTTTAAGATATGGCTAACGGTTAGTTAGATTGGAAGATTATTTTTCCCTTTTTCTAACTTCTAATATCAGGCTTTTATAAGCGCCTTTTACAGGCCAGGGTATTCCAATATTCATTAGAAAGTTCCCTTTATAAACCGCTTCACCTAATTCCGGTATGTTGTATGATGATTGCGGATCCAGTCCCCTTAATTTTAATACATTGGCTATAGGTCTTTGCGGAATACTTCCTTCCAGGTATTCTGCCATATTATAACAAAACACAATTCCTGAATTGCGGTCATCGGATAGGTATTCCAACGCGCATTTATTTTCTTTAAATGGAGAAATCAACCGGTACAGTGTGCCAAATTGAATTACAGAACGGATCTTCTTATATCTCGCAATTTTTGCTGCCGCCAGTTTCTTTTCATCCTCTGTCCATTTCGTGATATCATATCCGATGCCCAAAACACCGCTCATGGCTACATCGAATTTGTAATCAAGGGACGGATTTAAGTGGTGCCAGTCTTCCTGGGTAATCCAGGAAACCATCGTATTGGAGGGAAACGCACCCAGGTATCCATATTGAATAAAAAGACGGTCAACAGGATCCGTATTATCACTAACCCAAGCCTGCCCCATGCGTGACAGTATGCCGAGATCAATACGCCCACCGCCACTGGAGCAATCTTCGAACCGTACATCGGGAAAATGACTGCGCAGGTCATCCATTAACCTGTATAAATTGTTAATGTACCTTATCCTTACTTCCCTCTGCACTGCCGCCGACGCATCCGGCCATCCAGGCTCAGACAGGGTGCGGTTATGATCCCATTTAATGAATTTAATATTGTTTTCGCTTAGCAAATTTGATAATGATTTTAAGAGGTACTGATAGACATCTTCACGGGCCAGGTTCAGCATCAACTGGTTTCTGCTCTCATGGCGGGTACGATGAGGAAAATGAAATACCCAATCAGGATGTGCCCTGTAGAGATCGCTGTTTGGATTGACCATTTCTGGTTCTACCCAAATGCCAAAATCCATTCCCATATCATTTATTTTTTTTATCAGGGGGCCTAATCCGTTGGGAAACTTTTTCTGGTCCACCGTCCAATCGCCCAAACCCGCACTATCGTCATTGCGCCCTTTAAACCAGCCATCGTCAATAACAAATAATTCTACCCCTATGTCTTTTGCAATTTTTGCCAGGGCCAATTGTTGCTCTTCGTTCACATTAAAAGTAGTGGCATACCAGCTATTATATAGAACCGGCCGCAATTTGTCCCGATCCGGTTCCGGTAATACTGTTTTACGGATATAGGCTGATAAGTTTTGTGCCGCCCGTTCTGCCCCCGATTGAGTATAACCAAAGATGAATTTTGGTGTTTCAAAAGTTGCCCCGGGTTTCAAATCCCAGTTGGTATCCCAGAAATTGATACCCCCAATGATTTGCAAGTCTCCCTTAAAGGACTGGTCAAAATCCATACGCCAGTTGCCGCTGTATTTCAGGGTACCGTACCATGCCGAGCCAGTTGTATCTTCCATTTCGTTTTTTGGACGTACCATAAACCAATTGGGAGTAGTAAATGATTTAAAATCCCTTGCCTGTAGTGTTTTTATACCTGTAGTTAATTCTGTATTCCGCACTTGAAATTCGTGCCCCCATTCACCAGCCATGTGGGTTAGGGAATATAGGTTGGGCGGAAGGCTGATAGTGGCAGATTGAAGGTTCTCTATTTTGATATGATTGCCCTTGCCGGTATTTTTTACCGATACCCATTTTTCGAGGATGTCAAATTCCGGTAACACACGAATGAATGAAGTAACTTCTAACGGATAAAATTTATCCTTCTGGACAATTTTTAAAGTTTGCTTCCCTTCAACCGAAATTATTTCAGCATTCACAAATGTGAGTTCACAATCCCGGACATTATCTCCAAACACTACTTCAAGTAAAGGGGTTTTGGTGGGGAAAGCTCCCCTTACGGGGATCTCATCCGCTCCATTTATCCACTGCGCATTTTTTTGACGAAATGAAAACTGATCTTCCGGGCCGTAATAAACCTGTTGCACCGCGCCTTCATTTGACAATACCAACTGGTAAACGGAAGATTTGGTTTGTATCATCCAGCCTTTCGGATTTTCGGTGGAAATAATTATAGAATCCCCGGTTTGATTTGCCTGCACTTTTAGGGAAAAAAATGATAGGATCAGGGCTGCATAACAGTTGATTATTTTCATGATAGATTATTTTAATTTAAAAAGTAACATAATTAAAGCATTCGCAAAGTGGTTTGTATTTTAAACTATTGATGGTACCAGGATGTATATTATATTAATGCCCTGAAAATATATTCTCCATATCCTCAAGCTTTTTACCTTTTGTTTCCTTTACCTTATTTCTCACAAACCAGAACCCGATAACACAAATACCAGCATATATGTAAAAAGGGGTGTAGGCGCCCAGCTTTCTGGCAAGAATTGGAAATGTAAATACCAATACTGCATATGAAATCCACAACGCAATAACCGCGACAGAGGTGGCCAAACTCCGTATTTTATCGGGGAATATTTCTGAAATTAAAACCCAGGTAACCGGAGCAAGAGACATGGCATACGTGCCGATAGCGGCAAGTAAAGACCACGCAGCCAGTGGAGATTTTTGTTGCAACAATACAGCACTGATGATATATAAAAACGCCAATGCAAGTGAACCAAAAAGCATCAATGGCCTTCTTCCAATCTTATCAATCTGCCACATGGCAAGAATAGTACACAGCAAATTAATGATCCCGATAAAAACGGTTTGTTTCAGTTGATCATCCTGACTAAATCCAACACTATTAAAAATGGTAGTGGTAAAATTAAATACTACGTTGATGCCGCAGAATTGCTGGAATACCGCCAGGCCTATGCCAACCATAACGGCTGGCAAAACTGATTTATTAAACAGATCTGCATAACTGACTTTTGTAAGGTTTTGCAGGGAATTTGTAATGGAGGAAATGGTTTCTTTTACGTAACCCGGGCCGCCAATTTTATTTAAAACCGTTTCAGCCTTGTGGCGGTCACCCATTTTTAATAGCCACCTGGGACTTTCCGGCAGCCACACTACACCTGATAAAAATAGGGCGGAGGGGATTACCCCTAAACCAACCATCCATCGCCATGCATCTATTCCCTGATTACGCAAAGAATAATTTACCAGGTTAGTAATCAATATACCGATAACTACGGTTAATTGATTTATAGCCACCATTCGGCCCCGGATTTTTGATGGGGCAATTTCTGCTATATACATGGGAGATAGCATGGAAGCCATTCCCACACCAATACCCGCAACAAAACGGGCGGAAATAAATAAGCCACGGGTAGTTGAAAACGCCATTGCCAAAGAGGAAAGCAAAAAAATAGAAGCAGCGGTCAGCAAGCCGGGTCTGCGCCCGTATTTATCCGCTACAGTACCTGCTATTAAGCAGCCAACTATACAGCCCAATGCAAGAGATGCAGTTGCAAAACCTTCCCAATACTCATCGAATAAAAATTGTTCCTTCAAAAAAGGAAGTGCACCGGAAATAACCGCAAAATCAAAACCAAATAAGTAACCTCCTAAAGCTGATATGAAAGAGACGGTGAGAATATATCCTTGCTTAAATCCGGTTTGGTTTACTTGCATAATGATTTAATTAATTGTTCTTACAAAATCCGGCTGTTATCATTTATTTATTATGAACCGTCACGCCTTCCCATTCATCCGTGCGGAAAGGGGAAGCGGGAAACTCATCCGTGTTATAAAGATTGGCGCCATAACTTTCCAATGGGCTTTCCGTCCATGCATAACGCACGGCAACCGGATTAATCACCATGTCGCTCCATACCACCACTTCCTTTCCTTGTATTGCAGCTTTGGCCCACACGAATTTTTTATCAGCCCCGGCTATGGAAAAGCCCTTCAGATCACCATATTTTGCAATGAGGCCTTTGTCTGAATTGGTAAACCGCAAATAAATTTTATTGCCTTCCGTACGCATGGATTTATATACAGGGGAGGTTTGCAGGTCGGGTTTTCCATACACTAACTTTTCTGCTTCCATCGCCAGCCTCCTGCCTACTTCCTGTTTGTTGGTGGGATGTACATCATAAGGGTTGCCAATATCGAACGTTACCGCCATGCCGGTTTGTGGTAATGATAATGTCATGGTTTGAGATTCTCTCAACTCTGTCCAAAAACTTTCCGCAGGGTCTTCCTTTAAAGGGCCGAAGCCGGCCAATTGAACAAATAAAAACGGAAGGTCGCCCTGGCTAAATTGTTTGCGCCAGTCTCTTATCATCAATGGAAAAAGAGAACGGTATTGCCAGGCCCTCCAGCTATTCGATTCGCCCTGGTACCAGAGGAACCCTTTTAATGAAAGGTCAGCAAAAGGCGCTATCATGGCATTGTATATGGTTGAAGGCGTGTTAAAATCAGGGCCTTGTGCAGGTGTGGTAGGCAATTGTTCCACTTTCAAAGTGGGTTTATACAACCATTCCCCTGAAAGCGGAACTATTAAAGGATTGTCTGACTCCACTAATTCCTGTATGCGAAGATCTGCCGTATTTTTACTTTCAAAACCTCCGTTGCCATCCTTGTTCACTATCCTGATGGTAATTAAATTTTTCCCTTCCTTCACTAAGCTTTTCGAAACAGGATAGATCCTTCTACCAAGAGACCATTGCACTGAGCCTATTTGAACCCCATTAAAAAAAGTGTGATCCGTTTGATTTAATATTTCCAGGTTCACCAGCAGGTTTTTATTTGCCATGGAGGAGGGGATATTGACTTCTTTACGCAGCCAAACCACTCCGTCAAAATCTTTTAGGCCCTGGTTTTCCCAATAGCCGGGAGCAAGTAAGGTCTTCCATCCCCTGGGTGAATAATCCGGTGAGTACCATTTTTCAATGTAACCGGAATCAATCGCTTCCACTTTCTTTTGCCATTGCCAATTCTCCTTATTTGATTTTGTGCGTAACGTATCAAATGACCGGCTCGTATTCCGTGCCGCTTTCAGTTGATTTGCCTTTTCTGTAAAATCAGGATGTGTGCCAATGCTTTCCACGCTTGTCCATGATTCAATTACTGTTCCGCCCCATGAATCATTGATGATACCAATAGGAATTTTTTCCCAGGTATGAATATTTTTAGCGAAAAAATAGGCAACCGCGGAAAAGGATGCTGCATTATCCGGTGTAGAGATTTGCCATTGTGCCTGCGTTACATTGGCCAATGGCGTGGAGCTTAACCTGTCTTCCACTCTAAAACTCCGTATTTCAGGAAGGTTGGCATTTCGCAATTCATAGCCGGAATTAAAAGAAGACATCACTTCCCACTGCATATTGGATTGCCCGGAACATAGCCATACATCGCCAATCAGTATATTCTTAATGGCAAATGGTTTATCTCCGCTAAACTTCATTTCATAAGGGCCGCCTGCTTCAGCAGCCTGAAATGCTGTTCTCCACTTGCCGGAGCCATCGGGTTTTACTTTTTTCTTTTCTCCCCTGAATTCAATTTCAAAAGATTTTTGAGGTGAAGCGGTACCCCATATCCTAATGGGTTTTTGCCTTTGCAATACCATATTATCTCCAAAAAAATAAGGCAGTTGAATAGCGTTTTGAGAAAATGAATTCCCTGAAAATACAATGGATAAAAAAACAATTCCAATCGTTAGCCGGATATTTTTCATTTTATATTTTATTTATTGTTATCCCGTTTGAATTAATTAATTACGATTTCCCTACAGCTCTTTACCGCTTCACCATGATAGGTAAGTTCTGCTGTCACTTCATACTTTTCTTTTTGCTCAGGTGTTTTAATCAATACGGGTTTTTCAATTTTACCATAAGGCGGGATTGTTATCTCAAAAGATTTTTCGTTTAACTTTTTAATGCCTTGAGTAAAGTAAAGATTCACTTTCCCGGTAAATTCTTTTTCTGTATCATTAATGAAATAAATTTTGCTGTTTATTTCACTACCCCCGGAAAGTGTCTTATCCCACAAATCGAGCATCAGGCCAACCGGTGAAAAGGCAGGCTTCACAAATTTCACAAAATCCGGGTCAAACTGTACATTGTCAACATCAATAAGGATATCGCTGGTTTGGCCCCGCGGTTCAGATTCCCGTGAATAGCCAAGTCCGCAAAAGTGCATTACGGCTGCGGCCTTTCGGTGGCAACGCCAGTATTCTGTTTCCATGCCGATATGCCTGGCATATAATTCTTTTCGCTGAAGATTGGTAAGCGTTGAATCAATAATTACTTTGAATATCCTGTCAGTTAAAGTTGTAGGCGAACCGTCCCGGTTTACCCATAACCAACCGTACTCGTTAATGATAACCGGGTTGGGATAGATGCCACCCTCTTTGGGCGGCATTGCCCAATTAGCGCTGTTATCAGGAAATTTAGCAATCGCATAGTTATCATATACCATTCCTTTGGGTGAAGGAAAGGAATCGGGAAGTGTATATTTGTAATTGAAATAAGGATGGGCTTCCATAGGATCGGTTTCCTTTTGAGGAGATGAATATCCATTTTCCCATGGCCTGCCTGACAAATCCAAATGCCTGACAATTTGGATGGCCGCTCCGGTTATATTGGTCACGGTTTCATTTTGGGCATCCCAGATTACAACACACGGATGGTTCCATCGTTCGCGCATCCAGGAAGTATATTCGTTTACTAAATTCTGGGATGAAAGATTGCCCAATACTTTTTCTGCATTTTTGGGCCCTGCCCAGACCGGGTATTCATCCTGAATGAGAAATCCAAGGCTGTCTGCAATTTCGTAAAAGCGTTCCGGTGGAAAACCGATACAATACCGTATGGAATTCCAATGCATGGATTTGAATTGAACATGCAATTTTTCCGGCCAGCCTTTTTTCCAGGGCAGGTCCTTTCTGGCAGCATCTTCAAAAAAGCGGTGGATACATATATTGGTGCCACGCATGTAGGAGGGCTTGCCATTGAGCATCGCCACTTTTTTTATTGTATCAAAACTGAAACTACGCATGCCAATGCGTTCCTTCTTATTATCGCCTTCGGTTATTAATTCCAATTCATACAAAAAAGGATTTTCGGGTGTCCATAATTTGCAGCCGGGCAGGTCAATAGTAAAATCAGCTTTCGTGTTTTTACCAACATCCGTTTTTCCCTGGCTCACCACTTTATGGCTGGCCAGTTCCCTAACTTTATACTGAATGTTATTTTGATTGTTGACTGGCATGCCATCAAGTTCCACCACCACCCGGAGTTTTTCATTTGCAATATCTGGCACCGTTTGAATATTGGAGATATAAGGCGCCCCGGATGATATGATTTGTACATCATCATAAATGCCCGGGATATAACTAATTTTTTCAAAATCATGGCCATTTACAACCGTGTCAGGCAAATTATTTCTACAGCCTATGGCAATGGCTATTTCATTTACCTCGCCTGGTTTGCGCAGAAATTGTTTTATATCGAGCTCAATGGGTGTGTAACTGTAGGGGCTTTCTCCCGCGAACTTCTTGTTTATATATACACGGGTGTAGTATTGCGCTTTATTGATTTTTAGTTTCACTACAGCAAACTCTCCCACCTCCGTTTTAAACTCCCTCTTATACCAGTATGTTTTATTTTCATATTTTCCGGTATCTGTAAGTGGAATTGCCATGTCCACCAAACCCGGAACAGGAACCGTGGAAGGATAGGAAGAAGGCATGTCTGCCTGCTGATGAGAGACAGCAAGTTGCCAGTTGCCATTCAGTGATTGTATATTTCTAAGTGAGTTTTGGGTGCAAGCGCAAAAGAATATAGAAAACAATAATAATAACTCAGGCATTAAGAATTTTATTCTCATAATTTTAATTATTGAGTTTGTAACTTAAAAATTTTGAATTTTTTGAACCGGTAGTTCCTTAGTTCACATATTGTCAACCGTGTGTTGCTCAAAAAATTATTGTTTCAATGGATGTTATAAAACCTATTCTGCTTATCATTTAACCATTTCAACTTCAAATAAACGGCTGTCGTAGTGCCGTTTCATTTTCACCTTAAAACCTTTTTCCACCAGTTCTTTCCCTGTCATCCTGGCTACCTCTACATTACCTGGAGCCTCTTTTATACTATACATTTTCGTCTCATCCAGGCGGGGTATCGAAACAGTTCGTTCCTCATCGAGCGAACCATGCCGGAATATCCCAACTATCCCACCCACTTTAGTGTCCGTATTTATCCTTGACCATCCATCCCAGTTACCTTCTGCCGGTTCTCCAAAAACAGGCAGGTCCTGGCGGAACAGGTCATAATTGTATTTCGCCTGCATGGATTTCATCCAATCCGTCCATTGCTTTATTTTATTTCTCTGATCTTTGGATATTTGCATTGGATCGCCACAAACAATCGGAAAAGTGCCAATCAGTGTTTTGAGTTCCTCAATAAAATCAGAGCTATTTATTTCCATATTCCCAATAAGCAATGAAGAGGCCGGTAAGGCTGGCGATTTCCACCAGGCCAGGTTTCGGATGCGGAACGCGCCCACGGGAAAAGGTTCTTCAATATTCGTCAGCCAGTTGCCTTCGGCATGCTCGCAGAAAGCATAATCAATAAGCTGTAATTTGCCGGTTACTTCAAATGTGCAGTCAATGTATAAATCCGGGAATTGATTGTGAAGTTCATCAAACAATTCAAAGAGGCGTTCATAAATGACTATAAAGGATTCCTCCCGGTCTTTATGGTATGGATGGTTTTTTGCTGAACACCCGGACTGATTATACTCCATGGTGTAGGCGCTGGTTAAGGCTGCAACATCAAGTTTAACATACTTCAAACCATATTCATCCACCAGGTTGGCGATTTTGTATTTGATATGATCTTTCCAATCCGTACCAAAGCACATGGTAATAAAATCGGAATTTCCGGAAGAGTGTAAATTAGCCGGATTGTTATTTTCATCTTTCACGGCCCATCCGGGATGATCCTTCAGCGCTTTTGAGGAACTTTTTGAGGTAGTAGCTAAACTGATCCACAAACCGGGCTGTATGCCTGCTTTTTTCAATTCATCAAAAGCAGGTTTTAACCCATTGGGGAATTTTGTTTTGTCAACAATCCAGTCACCCATGTTATCATCCCAACCCTTGTTTTTATTTATATTCCCTTCCGTGACATACCATCCCACATCGATCGTGTAAAGCTGGACTCCACATTCGGCCGCGGCTTTGGCGGAATTGATTATTGTTGAATCATTAAATTTATCCCGGTAACCTCTCCAGGTATTGAATGCAAAAACAGGACTGTTTTTGTAATCGAAAATGCGCAGCCCCATGTGCCTTCGAATAAAATCGGATAGCGAAGTGTTCATTATCTCCCACGGATCGGAAGTATTGACATAAGGAATTACAAATGTCCGGGGACTATCCCATTTTTCTCCGGCCTTTATATACTTTCGGAATGGATAAATATCATTGGTATGCGTAAGGCCTATATTGGCATTATCATAGTGGGTATTGTAATCAATCCGCTTTAAAACACCGGGAGTTTCGTTGCCCAGGATGATCCCGGAATTTTTCGCGTAGGAATGAACTGCCAGCACCGGATCGTCCCAATTACCGACATACGTACCCAAATGTTTCTGCCGGCCATAATTTGTATAGACTACTGATTCCACATAACTGAAACCGAGTAGCAGCTTTTCAATATCGAACGATTCGATCTTGATTTCCTTTGCTGTATTATTCAGAATGCTAACCTGTTTGCGGATTACCGGCAGGTCAGGATATAGCAAATAAGTTATTTCTAATGCTATTCCTTTCAATTCATTCCTACCCTTGAGTTTTACCGTAGCGCCATCGCCCATGTACTTATCGGTTGCCTTTTCAAAAGCTACCAAATCCCAGCCCGATGCTCCGCTGTATGCTTTGCCATCAATCAAAAAAGAGAACTCTTCCGATTTGTTATTGAAATTCAGTCCCTGTTTTTTCAGTGTAAGGCTATCGGTGAGAATCCGCCCGTTTTCAACAACAATCTGGCGTGTTACGCTTCCATTATCGAGTGTTAAATATTTATTATCCTTCCAACTGGCAAAATCCTGAGCCACGGCCGGGTAAACAGCCACGATGAACAGAAAATATATTAAGCAAAATCTTTTGATCGTTTGACAGGTTGAAGCGCCATTATTACAATTCATTTTCATATTTTATCAGGTTTATGATCATCTCCATTTCAGGGGAACGGAGAAGTCGGGCAACCGCCCAAATATCATCAATATCACTACCTGCATCGGTATCAAGAATAACTTTCTGCTTTTGGGCAGATACATGAAATGATAAGCCTGACGTAATAATTAAACAGCAGAGAATCATTAGATTTTTTTTCATGTTGATTTTTTATGTGTTTTTTCTTTAACGGTTTGATGGAGATCATTAAGATGTAGTTCATTACGAACATCTACTTCACATGCTATATGATTCTCACCTTCCAGTTCATTGACAGTGGCAAGGCATTGCAATAAATCATGTGCTGCAACAAGTACCTGCCAGCCTTCTTTGGCAAAACGTTCAGCGGTGGCTTTTCCTATGCCTGAAGATCCACCTAATACAATTTTTTTTCCCATAGCAAACAATAATAAACATTGATCAATAGGTAGCCCTGCCACCTGAAATATCAAATACAAAACCCGTATTAAAACTTGCTTCCTTCGATACGATCCATGATGCAATAGAAGCCACCTCTTCAACAGTGCCCAGCCGGCCCATAGGTATTTTAGCCGTCATATAAGCCAGTTGTTCAGGTGCAGTATTTTCGTTCATAGCAGTTTTGATAACGGCGGGGGCAAGGCCATTTACTGTTATCCCGGTTTGCGCATATTCTTTACCAATGCCTTTCACAAGCCCTATCACACCTGCTTTCATAGACGAATAACCAGCCATAAATGGATTGCCTTCTTTCCCTGCAATGGATGCCAGCAACAAAATGCGTCCATAATTATTTTTCTCCATGGCCTTAATCGCAAACTTTGTCATCAGGAAAGCACCTCTAAGGTTAATGCCATATATTTTATCATACTCTTCCACCGGGTAGTCCGTAATTTTTGTATTGGTGGGACCAACTATACCGGCGGAATTAACCATGATATCAATTTTACCAAAATTGCTTTCAACAAATCCCATGGCCCGCTGAGTTTCATACTCAGATGATATATCAACTTTAAAACCTTCAACGGTATAACCTTTTTCCTTTAGTGTTTTTAATGCCTTTGATAACAATTTTTGGTTTATATCAAACAGTGCTATGCTTCCACCTTCAGAAGCAATTCGCTTGGCAATTCCGTATCCCAATCCATCTGCACCGCCTGAAATAACGGCTACCTGGTTTTCAAATCGTTTCATGTGTTATAGATTAAAAACTTTTATTAAGTGAAATATGAATGAGGCTATTAATTATTTTTACTTCCCTTCCATCCCTGCCTGCCGAAATTCCCGTTCAGACACATCATGAGAAATGCAATAACCTGCGATGTGGCATTTCGCATCTTCAACAGATTTGAGATACCGTGCATCCTTTCCAATTACAATGGCTAACTCTACTTCCCAATCTGTTTTGTTAAACACTAGCTAGCAATCCGCCATCTACATAAATCATTTGACCATTTAAATAATTGCCCGCAGAGGATGACAATAAAAGCAATGCTCCAATGAGTTCTTTGGGCAAGCCCCATCTATTACTAGGTGTGCGTGAACATACCCATTTATCAAACTCTTCATTTTCATACAGCGGTTTAGTCATACTAGTTTTGAAATAGCCTGGTCCAATACCGTTGGTTTGAATATTATATTTTCCCCATTCCACTGCCATTCCTTTTGTGAGCATTTTAAGCCCACCTTTGGATGCTGCATAGGGAGTGATAGATGGCCTTCCCAATTCGCATTGCAGGGAACCTATATTTATAATCTTTCCAGATTTTCTTGAAATCATACCTTTAACTACAGCTTTGGCAACCTTGTATGCACCGGTCAAATTAATATTAATTATGGTGTCCCAATCACTGTCCTTAAAATCTTCCAATGGCGATCTAACTGTAACTCCTGCATTATTTATCAATATGTCAATGGTTCCAATTTCATGGTTTATTTTCGCCACCGCTTCATTTATTTGTTCCGAATCGGCTATATCAAACGCAAATCCATAAACGCTATAGCCGGCCTGAGTAAACTCTTGTACTTGTCGATCTAATTTCTCTTTGTTCCTGCCGTTCAATATTACGGTGGCTCCATTTTCACATAATCCGTGTGCCAGGGCACTCCCTAAACCTCCAGTGGATCCAGTAATTAATGCTATTTTTCCTTTAACATCAAATAATTCAACCGCTTTCATAATTAGTTCTCCTTTCTTATTTAGATTAAAACTCTGCTTTACTGGCTACATATAAGTGCCACCGTTCACATTTATGTTTTGCCCCGTAATATAAGATGACAGATCAGAGGCGAGAAACATGATTGTACCAGTAACCTCATCTGGTGTTCCCAATCTTCCCATTGGTATATTAGTCATCAGGAAATCCATTTGTTCGGGCGGCACTCCATCCTGCATGCTGGTATCTATGATTCCAGGTGCGACAGCATTTACCCTAACCCCATGCCGTGCAGAAAATTTAGCCAGATTTTTAGTTAGACATTCAACTGCTGCTTTACTTGCCGCATAATGTGCCCCTGCTATCAATCCGCCTACCTTGCCTGCTAACGAAGTTAAACTCACTATTGAGCCAGATTTTTGTTTTATCATGACATCTATTACCGATTGTGATAGTAAAAAAACTGATGTGAGATTGATGTTCATCAGCCGCTCCCACTCTTCTTTGGTTATCTCCATTACCGGTGTTCTAAGATAGATGCCTGCGTTATTTATCAACACATCAATTCTACCCTCTTTCTTCACAATCTCATTTACCATAGAGTTGATAAAAGTTTGATCGGTAATATCTCCCTGAAAAAAAATTTCCTCAGCCCCTTTGGAAATATCAGTTCCATAAACTTTTGCTTGAAGTTTTGAAAATTCTTTAACTAATGAACTGCCAATTCCGCCGGCTGCACCAGTTATTAAAACTACTTTCCCCTTAAAGTCTAATTGCATATTTTAAATTTTTAATCTACTTAAGCCAAGCGATAAAACTCAACTGCATTTTTCTGATAAATTTTTTTAAGCTCGTTTTGGGAAAGCCCATTGAGCGCCCAATCTAATGTTTCAACCCACTTTCCATAATTTGCTGCCTGACAGACAACTGGCCAATCGCCCCCGAACATTAACCTATTAACTCCAAAATACTCCAATACATCATCAATATACCGGGACAAATCTTCTTTCTTCCATGTCTTGTGGTCAGCTTCAGTTAGAAGCCCCGAAATTTTACAACATACATTTTCAAGGTTAGATAATTCTTTTAACCCTGTTCTCCAAGGTTCGAAATATTGATTTTTAATGTCTGGTTTACCTATATGATCTAATATAAATTGAACGTCCGGACACGCTTTAACTAGTTTAATAGTATTCTTCAACTGAAGATGGGAAATACAGATATCAAATGTCATGTCATATTCAGCCAAAATTTGTACACCACGAATAAAATCAGGTTGTAAACAAAATTCAGGGTTAGGTTCGAATTGAATGATGCGGCGAATTCCTTTGATTAATTTGTTATCTGAAAAACGATCCAAAACATCTTTTACCCTAAACCCATTTTCTAATGGAGCCCAGGGTATTATTGCCTGAATACGATTATCAGATGCTGCTAATTTAGTTACCCATAATGCTTCATCCTCAGATTGAGAAAACTGACATTCACATTGTACAAAAACCATTTTATCAACAGCGATTCCTTTTGTGGCTTGATTATAATCATCCAATAAATATGACTTATTCAAAGAAGGAACATCGTTCAACCAGGGATATGTCAAATATTCAGGATCCCATAAATGGAGGTGCGTATCAATTATTGGAAATGATGGCATACTTCTAAAATGAATTATTTATACATTAAACGTCACTTTATTTTACTCACAGGCTTCCTGCAAATGAAGAATTCTCACCTAAACCTTCTCCACCCATAGTTAGATATCCACCATCAATAAACAGGTCAGTCCCAGTAATAAAACTTGCTTCATCACTAAGAAGAAAAACTATTGGACCAGAACATTCCTCAACTTCTCCAATACGTTTCAAAAGATGGAATTTACCCCAAACTGGCTCCCACTTCTCCCGACCACCAATTGCTGCCTTCTCCACCTCCTTTGTCCATATCCAACCGGGACTTACTGCATTTACTCTAATCTTGGGCGCAAGATCCATGGCCATACATTTTGTTAGCTGAGAAACGGCACCCTTAGCGGAATTGTAGGTCCACCTGTTGGGCTGAGCTATATGAGCGGAAATACTTGACACATTGACTATGGCTCCTCCATTCGATTTCAACATATAAGGTGTAGCATATTTTGCCATTGTTGCATATGCCACTGGCCCAACGTGCATGACTCTATCCCAATCTTCTCTTGTAACATCCAAGCCTTTGGCCACAAACGAAAATGCGTTGTTAATAAGAAAATTTATTCCTCCCCAACTTTTTACAGCAGATTCAACCAGTTCTTTACAAAACGATTCCTCAGACATATCACCCCTTAGGAATTGTACACTATACCCTTTTTCTTTAAATTCTTTCTCAACATCCACACCTCTTTCACTCATGTCAGAGAACGTAACCGAAACACCCGATTCACAAAGCTTTTCGACACATGATCGTCCAATTCCCGACGCACCGCCCGTTACAATTGCTACTTTCCCTTTTAATCCTTTCATAATTTTAAATACTTAAGTTTGTTGTTCTAAAATTCGGTTTCTAATTATTTATGATTCTTAAATGTTGTATTCTCTCCACACATTGAGCAGTTCGTCAGACAACTTTAAACACTTAATTCTATACCTGATATAATCTGATCCCGGTACATTTCTTCAATTGTGAATATTGTACCTTTCAACACTTTCTTGTATTCATTTGTGAGTTCCTAAAACAAGCTTTTCAATTTCTTCGAGTGATTTCCCCTTAGTTTCAATTAAGGCATATTTGTAAAAAACAAGACTCAATAAAGTGGTGATGCTGAAGAATAAAAATGCGTATCCTCCACCAATTGATGACAATGCTATAGGAAAAACAAACGTAATGATAACATTGAAAAACCAATGTGAGAATGACCCAATTGCCGAGCCCATTGCCCGTATATCAGTTGGAAACATTTCCGACAAAATAACCCAGATAACGGTGCCTTGTGATACGGCAAATAATGCAATAAAACCAAGCAGGGAAACTAAGATAAGATAGATACTATGCTGTCCGGTAATGTCCGCCCACGCAAAAAGTCCAAGAAAGAACGGCATTCCAATTCCACCAATATAAAGTAGAAACTTTCGTCCAAATTTATCAATAAGCGACATCCCAACAATAGTGAAAACCAGAAGGGTGAGTCCAATAAGTACAGTCAGGTAAAAGGATGTTTCACGACTCAATCCTGCAGATTTGAAGATTTCTGTAGAATAATAATTTACGATGTTTATACCGGACATTTGGTTGAACATACCCACACCAATCCCTATCAACACTAATTTTAAATATGGCTTCTTTAACAACGCAGAAAATTTAACTGACACTTCACTTTCCAAGGAATCCTTAATCTCATTTATCATAATATTGGGATCCACATCCTTATCAACCCGTAAAAGTGCCTGACGTGCTTCTTCAATCTTACCTTTTTTAACAAGCCAACGGGGACTCCGTTGAATAAAAAACAAAAGAACAAAAAATACGATGGATGGAATAACACCGAATAAAAACATCCATCTCCATTTTATATCTCCGGCACCCAACCTATCAATAATGTAATTAGAGAAAAAGGAAACGAGTATTCCCATCACAATCGCCAATTGAGCTGTTGCTACTAATCTTCCACGCATTTTGGGCGGAGCAATTTCAGAAATATACATTGGAGTAACTACCGATGCACCGCCAACGGCAAGTCCGCCAATGAACCTTCCCAAAGCAAATACCCAAAATTCAGTAGCAAGTCCTGTCATCAACATAGACAAAAGAAAAAATGCAGCCATGTATCGCAACATGTATCTGCGACCATACAAATCGGCAGGTTTACCTACAAAAAGGGCCCCTATAACGCATCCGATTAAAGCAATACTTACTGCAAAACCCTGCCATGCTGGTGTTAAGTCAAAATATACGGCTACATCCGCAATTGCTCCGTTAATCACACCGGTTTCAAATCCAAATAGCAAACTGCCAAGAGCTGCTACAAAAGTCACAAAATAGAGGTAGCTTTTCATTTTTGATTAATTAAATTATAATTAGTAGTTTTTATCTGATTTAATTCGATCACAACACTCTGGAATACATTTTGCATACTTATTTTAATTCCTGTTTTTATTGGTCTCAATCGTTAGTAAAAACTATGCGCTTTCAGCGCAAGACTTTCAGTTGCTACCCAATTCTCTAACTTTACTTAATGAGTAAGGAACAGCGTATTGGGAAGTCACACGGTATCTTGGCTTACAGCTCATATAGTTTTGGTTACAAAGTATCGGTATAAAGTTTTGGAGGGGGATATTCAGTGACGTTGCCGCGAGCTGGTAAAACAGATTTGTGACGCGGAGGATATAAAAATTCTGAAAGGAGTTGTTAGCAAAGATCACGTTCACATCCATATAGAATATCGCCCTTCGCTGAACATAAGTGATATAGTTAAGCGTTTGAAAGGACGGACATCTTGTAGATTGCAAGAGGAATATCCAGAGTTGTCTAAAAGATACTGGGGTCGTCACTTCTGGGCTATAGGTTATGGTGCTTGGAGTACAGGTAATATAACCGATGAGATGGTACAAGAATATCTTGAGCATCACCGGAAACCTGGTAACATTGATACCGATACGATTATTCTGGAATAAGAATTTCATTCTTTTTACAACCTATCGACTTCCAGTCGATAGTGGTTTAGTTATTTATACATCATTTTACCTCCAGTTCAACCGGGCATCACCCCGGCAAATAGCTCTTGGATCATTCATAAATTCATTTGCATAGTTATGGTCAACGATTGACAACTGTACCGCTGGCCAATAGGTCCAAACCAGAAACCAGGGCATTTTTGGAAAATAGTTTTCTACTTCGTTTAAATAATCCCTGTTGTCATACGTGCCTCCTGGTCCAAATCGGGGGCCACATTCGGCCTGGCCAATGCCTTTTTTGGTGTACGACAGAAAATCATCATAGCCCGGAAATTTTGAATTTCCATATTGATCAATATGCTGGTCGCTATAGTAAGTTCCGGCTACAATATCAACATAGGCGTCACCGGGATATGGAAAGGATGACCAGCTTGCATTCACCATCGGAGAAAACACCCATAGATTATTAAGATGTTTTGTATAAGTGAAGTAGTTATATATATCTATCCACAGTTTTTTATAAGTTTCGTGTGCAGCATTATTTGCCGTGCCACCGGAACCAAACTTTGCCCACCAGTAGCAGCCGGAATTAAAGTTGTTCATTTCCTGCAATGGGCGGAACAAAGCCACCACACCTGCATCCTGCAAATCCTGAAGGCCACCTGCAATAACATCCATATAAGTTACCCATAGGTTTCGTTTGCTGCCACCTGGCAAAATTTCGTTCAGGTTAATGGAACCTTCTACGGTAGCATAAGCATCCGACCATGAATGAACCGGCCCAAAAGGATTAGCCGCCGACCAACCAATCTCAATCAATCCTCCATTATTCCAATATGCCTTTATTTTAACGTTAGCTGCTCTTAATTGGTCCAATGTTGGCACATTTACATCCGTATAATCAACGGCGAGAAAACCAGGGTACTTGTTTGAAACAGCAAATAGCCCATCAATATTATGTGAATATTGCTCTTCAAAACCTGCATAAGCAGAATTAACCGACTGTCCAACAATAACTCCTCCTGAAAAACCTGTCCGGTTCAGGTTATACAAATAGTTCATTAATTTCCTGGCATCTGCATTGGCACCGGGATTTGCCGGTACTCCTGCCGTTATTGTGGGCTCTGTAATAGGAACCTGATACTCTTTTTTGTTTGTTCCGCCCGTGCCGGTAACGGTAAGTTTTACCGTATAATTTCCGGCGGCTCTATACCCATGAACTGGATTTATTTCCGGACTTTTATCTCCATCGCCAAATTCCCAGAGATAGCTATTGGTATTAGTGGTTGATGACGTAAACATAACTGTAAGGCTGCTTACATCAAAGGTAAAATCCACCGTGGGGACAGGCTCACTGGTTGGGGCAGGATCATCATCACTATTGCTACAGAAAAAAAAGTGAATACCAACAGTATCACAAGGAAATAAATATACTTTTTCATGAATATGGTTATTAATTCATCAATTATTTATCAGTATAAATCTTAAATGGGAGCAGCCTTTTGGGGTTTTCAACCATAATCATTTTTATCTGCTCATCGGTAATACCCCCCGCTTTAAATTGCGGCACAACATCATTTAAAATATGGCCATATCCATAACCGCCATTCTTTTTATAACAAACCTGGCTGCAAAGGTCCTGAGCAATCAGAATATGATTAATATACCCTTTATCAATCAATTCTTTTATCACTTTCACCGGTTCAATTTTGTCCTTTAACTGGCCTGCAACAGCATCCCATATTTCGAGGCCGAACAAGTCAAATTCCACATAGCACCCTCTTTTTGCAATGGCAATAAAATCGTTCATCTGCTTCACATAAGGAGGATTATGGCTGATGGCAACCCTTGTTAAATCAGCGCCTTCTTTTTCCAGTATATCTATGGCGTGGTTTCTTGCCTTCAAACTGTCTTCAATATCAAAATGCACATTTACTGAAGCACCAGTAGCTTTTTGTGCGTGGGCTACCGCCACCAATTCTTTTTCTTCAAAAGCGGTGATGGGATTACTAATACCAATTTCGCCTATAACACCAGCATGAATACCATTTATTCCATTCATGATGTCGCTTACTATGGTATTGGTTAATTGCTCCACCGTTTGGTTTTTTATAGAATCAGGCAACCATTTGTCTTTATAAAAGCCCGCCCCCATTATGATGTTTGTTCCCGTTGCTGTTGAGATTCGTTTTAATGCTTCAGGGTTTCTACCGATGCCGATAGTAGTTAGTTCGGCCAATGTTTTACCTCCGGCAGCGGGATAGTTTTTTAATTCAGAAATGGCAGCAGCCTCATCGGTAAGATCTACTTTTGGTCCCTGGTGTACAATGAGCAGATGTTCATGTGGCATGGTAATTCCCATTGAATCAGCAGGCACAAGGCCGTTAACCGTCATTATTTTCCCTTCCCAATCTTTATTGGCTGCTTCTTTTTTTTCTGGTTCTTTTTCTGTTTCTTTTTTTGGTGAGGAATTGCAGCTTAATAATATTAAAGTAAAGATTGTTGCAAAAAACGGCAGGCAAACAGGCGTTTTTATCAGATCAGCAATTTTTAATTGCATTGTATTTAATTTAATGATTGATTAATATTTAGAACACACTTAACTAAAATTCATTGAATTGACAGCTCTATCCGTTAAAAAATAAAATCATTTCTTATCAGGCAATGCAAAAGCCACATAAGCATCCCCGGATGGCTTTCCTAATTTCCCTCCGCCACAGGCTATCACTACGTATTGCCTGCCTTTTACTTCATATACTGATGGCGTGGCGAAACCACATGCCGGCAAATTAGCCTCCCATAACAATTGACCACTACGTTTATTAAAGGCTCTGATCTTTGAATCACTTGTTGCCGCAATAAATACAAGCCCCCCAGCTGTTACAGCCGGGCCCCCATAATTTTCCGTACCTGTATGTATTCCTTTCGCTTTCCACTCCGGATAATCTCCCAATGTATTTTTCCATACCTATTCACCGGTATTCAGGTTAATGGCATTCAATGTACCCCAGGGCGGCATTACAGCAGGGTAACCTTCTTTAGTGAGAAATTTATTATACCCGGTGGAACTGTATGGCATTTTATTCCATTCATCTTCCGGCCTTACCGGGGCAACAAATTTTTCTTCTTGTTTTGTTTTGTTTTCAAGCACAAATGCGGCAATGGCTTTCTTTTCACTTTCGGCAAGCTGGCCAAAAGCAGGCATCATCCTTCTACCGGAAGAAACAAGCTGCACTAATGTGTCTGCATTATATTTTTTGTCTATACCAATAAGCGAAGGGTTGTTACCGCTGCCCTGTCGTTCCGGGCCATGACAAGACATACAATTTGCTGTATATAAACGCTTGCCTGCCTGCAGATTTGTTTCATTGGATACTGTCTTATCCTTAATATCAACCATTGTAAGTATCCAGGGCATTTCGCTGGCGTTTAAATAAATAATTCCGGTTTCAGGGTCAACTGCCGGCCCGCCCCATTCCGCGCCACCATCAAAGCCGGGAAATATCACCGTTCCCTGTTTGGAGGGCGGAGTAAAGACGGAGCCGGTCTTATACATGGCTAATCTTTTTTTGATATCCCGGTAGGAGGAGTCAGAAACGAGTGTGTTCAAGTCTTTTTCAGTAATTGAATGCCTTACAAATGGTAACGGCCAGGTTGGAAATGGTTGTGTTGAATTGGGCACTTCTCCTGCCAGGTCAGTTTCTGCCGGCACAGGTTTTTCTTCAATAGGGTAAACAGGTTTTCCTGTTGCCCTTTCAAATAAAAAGATGAAACCAGATTTTGTTGGTTGCGCTACTGCGTCAATTTTTTTGCCGTCTTTGGTGATTGTAACCAATGCTGGTGCTGTGGGAAGATCCTTATCCCAAATATCATGGTGTACGGTTTGAAAATGCCATAGCCTTTTACCAGTTGCCGCATCAAGGGCAAGTAATGAATTGGCATATAAATTTTGGCCTAATCTTTTGCCTCCATAAAAATCATATACTGCCGAACCTATTGGTGCAAAAACGATCCCCTTCTCCTCATCCAAACTAAAACCAGCCCATGAGTTAGCTCCACCTACATGTTGGTATGCTTCTTTATTGGCCCAGGTTTCAAAGCCTTCTTCCCCCGGCTGGGGGATGGTATGAAATATCCAGCGCAGTTTTCCCGTATGCACATCATAAGCCCTTATATGACCCGGGGCCGCAGGCATTTCTTCTGCTACCCGTGTGCCTACTATGATGAGGTCCTTATAAATAATACCTGGAGTGGTGGATGATACGTAAAGATCTTTTACATCTCTGCCGAGGTCATTGTGCAGGTCAATTTTTCCTTTATCACCAAATGTTGTGATCTGTTTTCCAGTTGTAGCGTCTATGCAAAAAAGCTTTGAGCTTGCTGTATAAAATATACGCTTATCCTCTTTGCTATCTGTATAATAGGTAACGCCCCGGCAAACATTGAAAAGAAAATACCCCGAACCTTTTACTTCATTTACCGCATCGCTAACCGGGTTGAATACCCATCTCTCTTTTCCAGTTCCTGCATCCACCGCAAACAATTTCAACTTTGGTGAAATACCATAAAGAATGCCATCCACAACAATAGGATTTACCTGAATCTGTGTCGTCCTTTCAGAATCACCTGTGTGATATGTCCATGCCACCTGCAAATGAGTAACATCACCAGTATCAATTTCTGTTAATGATGAATAGCGGTTATTTTCTTTATTACCCCCGTATATCTCCCACCCTTCATAAGCTGTATCGGGATGTGATGTGCAGGAGGCTTCGATCAACATTACAAAACACATAGCAATCAGTGAATACAATTTCATTCTTTTGATTAAAGACATTAATACTATTATTATTTAATTCGCCATTATACTTTATCTTTCGTTTAGCATCTCCGGGTTGATTTTTCAGAGTCATCGGCATTCATTTTAGGTTACTTCAATTGCTTATTTCAATCTCAATGTTTCTTTAAAAAATTTAAACCTCTCCTGATAAAATTCAGGATTCACATCGTGACCGTAAGTTGGATAGGCCATCCATTTTTTTGGGGAAGTAACATTATTGAAAGCGGCAAAGTTTGTGCGACCCGGGCAAGTCTCATCCTGGACACCTATACCCATCAACACCGGGCTTTGAATCCATGGGGCGAAGTTTTTGATATCAAAATAAGTAAGCAGGTCATATATATCTTCCCATTTTGCATTAGGATGTTCTTTCATATACCTATCAAAAGCCATCCGGGGCCAGTTAACTATTTTAAAATAGTTCCGGTAATCTGATAGAAATGGAATTGTTGGTGCGCAGGCTTTCACCCGTTTGTCTAACGCCGCTGCTACAAACGAAAAGGCTCCGCCCTGGCTGCCACCCTGTACTGCTATTTTTGAAGTATCAATTTCAGAACGGGAACAAACAAAATCAATTCCACGAACAAGATCGAGAAAAGCGCCGCGGTAATAATAATTCTCTTTGCTTTCCAAACCATACACAATCCAATCCCCATATTTATGGCCTGGCTTGTTGAGCCCCTGCCCCCGTACAGATACTATTATGTGGGCAAACCCATCCCAAAAAGTAGAAACAGGGTAAGGGCCGGAACTATATCCCATAAATTCAACTGTAACCGGGAATTTGCCTTCCCGTTTGGGTTTTGCATAATAGCTTTTTATTCTTTCATTGCCCAAGGAGGTCATCTCTACGATATAAACATCATAATCGTTATTGCAGAGTTCAGGCTGAAGCGCAAGTTTGTAATCAGGATTAATGGCGGCCAGTTCGGCCAGGTTGTTTTTCCAAAAAGATTCAAAATCTGGTTTGGCATCAACCGGGGCTTTTATCTTTTCTGCTTCATATCCAAAAATAGTATGTATCGGTTTTGTTTTTCCACTATCAAATTCCATATACGTATAGCTGCGATAAAAACCAGGTTTAGGTGCAGGAAGAGTAAAAGATTTTTGCATGTTTTGCCCGGGGTTGAGTCTCAGTTTTTCACTGGTAGCATAAACCGGTTGATGATCATCGGTGGTGATGTCGAAGTGAACAATGGCCTTTATACTTTTTTTATTATTGTTTGTCACACTCACATCAAAGGAAACAGGATCGGTGCCCTGAAAAATATAGTCCGCATCTTTTACAGCGACGCTAAGCGAAAGGTTTTCGATAATGTCGATTTTTTCTCCGGGCGGCAGTTCAACGGTTAGGTTGCCTGAGGAAGATTGAGCGAAAGCATTGAAAAAGGAGCCGCTCAAAATGAAAAGAGCGGGCAGGATTTTTAAAAACTTATTTCTTTTGTTCATTACAGAAATTTAAAATCAAGTTGTCATCACGCTTTTAATCAGTCTGGTGACAACTTGAATTATTAATACTATTGCTTAATTACTTTTTTAATATAAGACTTGTTGAGAGACTGTACTTTTATGAAATACAACCCGCTACTAAAAGAAGACATGTCAATCTCCGTTTGAGCATTAACTGCTTTAACTTTATTAACTATCCGTCCATGGGTATCAAATATTAAAATATCGAAACTGCTTTCTCCATTAACAGTTAAAATATTCGCCACGGGATTCGGGAATACCCTAAACTTCGGTTCCTGGCTAGTAGTTTCTTCCTGCTTTGGAGGTTGGTTAGCGGATCTCCCAGACGCACTGGCCACACTGGTAAGCGAAAAATCATCGACATACATCGTGCCCCCTGTTACATTCCACATTATGACCCCTATTGATGCGGTTCCGGCAGGAGCGGTAAAGCTGATGCTCTTCATCCCGTAAACCGTACTGAAAGGCGCCATATATGTATCATTTACTATTTTAGCCCCGGCACTGTTCATAATATGATATCCAACTGCTCCATATTCCGTTCCAGTTATCTTGCCGTAGGCAGAAAGCGTATAGGTTACTCCGGCTGTTGCTGACACATACTGGACTCCGCCCGCATCAGGATTGCATTTCCCCGACCAGGAACCCGCATGAGCATTGCCATCATTAGACACGTTGAAAGCAGTACCCCAGTTTACCCATGGGCTCAATACTCCGCTTTCAAAGCCCGGATTGAGCAACAGGTTGTTAGATGATGAGGTGGTTACGTTTAAAGCAGTACTTGCAGCCGAAACATTACCAGCAGCATCTTTTGCCCTAACTGTCATTGCGTAAGTGGTATTAGCTGTTAATCCTGTAATATTTAAAGAAGTTGAAGCGCTGCTGCCGTACAAAACACCATCCTTATGAACATCGTAACCTGTTACGCCCACATTATCTGTAGAAGCTGTCCAGTTTAATGTGAAACTATTTGAAGTTACACTTGATGAAGCTAAACCGGTTGGAATTGTGGGGGCTTGGGTATCTGTAAAAAGTGTTCCGTATACTTCCAACTCGTAAATAGAATAGCCCCATTGGGTGGCCCGTGTTGTGCCTAACATTCTGATATAACGACCGGTTCCTGCAATGCCGGTGGTGTGATCATTGACCAGCGATGTGTTACCTGTAATGGTCTTCAATGTAGTCCATGTGCTGGCATCGGATGATATCTGTATCTGATAGGCGGTAGCATAAGCTGTTTCCCAGGTTATTTTTACCCTGTTCACATTGTATGAAGCCCCCAAGTCAACATAGATCCATTCATTATTCGTGTAGGCACTTGCCCAGAAACTTGAACCATTCCCATCTACTGCATTGGCAGCAACATAGGGACTTACTACGGAAGAAGCTGTAACAGGCCGGTTCAGAGCTAAGTTGGATGATGTAGCATTTACAACTACCGAAGTTGTTCCTGCCGCACTGGCACAGCCATTGGTGGTAACCGTTACAGAATATGTTCCGGCCATGGCTGTAGTGGCATTGGCGATAGCAGGATTCTGAGAAGCCGATGTAAACCCATTCGGGCCTGTCCAGCTATAGGTAGCGCCAGTTACCGCGGCTGTGCTTAAATTTATTGTCGCCCCTACAGTTACCGGCGAGTTGCTGCTTGCCGCTGGTGTGGATGGGATGGTATTCACAACTACCGAAGTAGTTCCCGCTGCACTGGTACAGCCATTGGTGGTAACCATTACAGAATAAGTTCCGGCCATGGCTGCAGTAGCATTTGCAATAGCCGGATTCTGAGCAGCCGATGTAAATCCATTCGGGCCTGTCCAGCTATAAGTAGCGCCTGTTACAGCGGCTGTGCTTAAATTGATGGTTGCACCCGTACATACAGGACTGTTGCTGCCGGCAGAAGGTGTGGCCGGCGTTGTGTTCACTACCACTGTTGTTGTTCCTGCTGTGCTTGTACAGCCATTTGTAGTAACCGTTACAGAATAGGTTCCGGCCATGGCTGCGGTAGCACTCGCGATAGCAGGATTCTGAACAGCCGATGTAAATCCATTGGGCCCTGTCCAGCTATAGGTGGCCCCTGTTACTGTGGCTGTGGTTAAATTTATAGCCGTACCTGTACACACAGGGCTGTTACTACTGGCCACGGGTGTTGCCGGTATTGGGTTCACTACCACTGTTGTTGTCCCCGGGGAACTGGGATTGCCACTTACAGTAACAGTTACGGAATATGTCCCCGACATGGCTGTTGTGGCATTTGCAATAGATGGATTCTGTAAAGCCGATGTAAAGCCATTGGGGCCTGTCCAGCTATAGGTAGCCCCAGTTACCGCAGGTGTGCTTAAATTTATGGTTGAACCTGCACATACAGGGCTGTTGCTGGTTGCTGTAGGTGTGTTATTGCTGGTAAGCGAAAAATCATCGACATACATCGTACCCCCGTCTGTGTTCCATAATATTACCCCTATTGTCGCAGTTCCGGCAGGAGCGGTAAAGCTGATGCTCTTCATGCTATAGACCGTACTGAATTGAGCCATATATGTATCATTTACTATTTTAGTCCCGGCACTGTTCATTATATAATATCCAACTGCTCCATATTGCGTTCCCGATACCTTGCCGTAGGCAGAAAGCGTATAGGTTACGCCGGCTGTTGCTGCTACATTCTGGGCTCCGCCCGTATTAGGATTGCATTTCCCCGACCAGGAACCCGCATGAGCATTGCCATCATTTGAAACATTGAAAGCAGTGCCCCAGTTTACCCATGGGCTCAATACTCCGCTCTCAAATCCGGGGTTCTGCAACAGGTTGGTGGATCCGGATGCTAAAGTAGTCACTATTAATGCCGTGCTTGCTGCCGAGACATTACCTGCGGCATCTGTTGCCTTAACGGTTATCGCGTATGTGGTATTACCTGCTAAACCTGTAATATTTAAAGAAGTGGAAGCAGAGCTGCCGTACAAAATCCCATCTTTATAAACATTGTAACCGGTAACGCCCACATTATCGGTTGAAGCGGTCCATGAAACTGTAAACCCTGTTGAGGTAACGTTGCTCGAAATTAAACTTGTAGGGGCAGTTGGAGCCTGCGTATCGGCAGGTGGTGTTGTACCCGATAAAATTGGTACAAGCGCATCATACCAGGCATTAGCTACCTTAGTTGCACCTTGTTGATTTAAATGAACATCATCGTAATAATCTGTGGCGCTCCATGAAAGCAAAAACTTGGCTCTAATATCAGCTAAGTAAATTTTATCAGTGGTACTGGCGTTGGCAATATCTTTTATTTTTTGATTCAAAGCACCAAGAGCACCATCACTTGGATTGCCTCCCCAGGCTTGATCCCATTTTACAGGTTCAACCGTACCTAAAACTACTGTTGCAGTGGGTTTCAGTTGCAAAATTTTGTTTACTAAATCCTGGTATCGTTGCGGAGCGGTGGCCGAATAATTGGCTGGGTGATTAGCTGCATTAAAGAAATCGTTCACACCAATTGCCACTAATACAACGTCCGGATTTTGAGCCACGAAATAATCCTGAATGTGCTCATAAATACCTGTTGTTTCACAGCCAGCACAAAATGTTTGCGAATCAGGTCCAATAGTATACCCACCGAAGCCCGCATGATCGTTGTCATTTGGGGTTGCATCGCCATTTGCAGTATTAGCCCTCGGGCCCACGTAATTTATTGTTTTACCATCTGCCACTAATTTGGCACGAAGGTAACCACGCCAGCTGTGGTGGCCACCACCACCACCACCTTCAGTTTTAGAATCACCCAATGGCATGATCTTGAAAGATCCTGCTGAAGCTGATGAAGTAGTTACAGAAAGAGCTGTGCTTGCTGCCGAAACATTACCAGCAGCATCTTTTGCCCTTACAGTCATTGCGTAAGTGGTATTAGCTGTTAATCCTGTAATATTTAAAGAAGTTGAAGCGCTGCTGCCAAACAAAACACCATCTTTATAAACATCGTAACCGGTAACGCCCACATTATCTGTAGAAGCTGTCCAGCTTAAAGTGAAACTATTTGAAGTTACATTTGATGAAGCTAAACCGGTTGGAATTGTGGGAGGTTGAGTGTCGCCCGATGTATAAAAAAAATTGGAGGTCAACCCAGAACGTGTCAGATAAGTCGTTGCGTTTGATTCAGTAAGGAGGGTTCCGCCAATTTTAACGTTTTCAAAGGTTACATTTTTTATTTCACCAGTTTGTGTGCCATTTCCATTGAAGGTGCTTTTGTATTGTTGACCAAACGGAATATTGAAGTTCTTAAAAGTAATACCGTTTACCGTTCCAGTGCCAGTTGTATATCCAGGCAACGTACTTTTTATCTGCAATTCAAAAACCTTATAAACCTTCACATCAGAACGTATATTTTGAATCGTAATTCCACTATAAGTAGCCCCATCAATATTTTGAAGAGACACAACACTAACGTTATTAGCAGTGCCGGTTAAATTTGCGACATCGCAACCTATAATATCTACTCCGTCAACCATAATGTTTGTGGGATTATCAGCTGCCTTTATGTTCCAACCAAGCTGAATGGAACTACCAATCGCTTGAATCCAAACAACATTATCTCTGTAAATTGAATTTGATCTCATCGGTTTAAGACCATCATCATTTATTTTAAGGAAACAATTTTTTATGGTACTATTTATTCCGTCAGTAATTCCGTCGGTCATTGCATACCATCCAAGAAGTTTGAGATTGTCATAAGTTGAACCTGATGCATAGGATTGAACGAATTGCGATGGAGCATCCGTCATGATAATCCCCTCCATGGTAAGAGTGGTCGCAGTAAAGCCATCTACCATATGATTACCCCACAAACCAGGTTCATTTGCAACGTCAATTCCGGAAAGAATACCCCGGCCACGAACCGTAAGATTTGTGGCGCTTGCAGATGCCTTTAAAAGTGCTTTTAAATACGCACCACCAGCAAGGTATACCGTCTTGCCCGAAGGTATGTTTTGGAGTGTTCCGCCAGACGAACCGGCAGCATAAACACCCGGCGCAAAATACCAAATCGCCTTTGTGGAAGAAAAATTCGCAGTAAAATTTGCAGGTGTCAAATACTCAACGTTGGGGTCGCCACTCGATGCCGGTGGATTTATCTCTAACGGATTAGCAAATATGAAAAGTGGATTTCTTTCCTCTCCATTTATACGAACATAGTAATTCCCGGGTGTACCAATAGAAATAGTTATTGTATATCCATTCCAGGTTGCTGTAACTCCTTTTATGGAAGGAAGAATTTCAACCGAGGTAATGGCCGTTGTTCGCAATGGTAAAGTTACCGTTACTACAACCGAACCATCAAAAGAGAAATTGGTAAAGTTGTTGTCGAGTGTCATTAAATTCTGACTGCCCCACTGATCAGTATACGTATTTACACTATTGTAAACATAGGAGCTTTCAGTATTTCCGGATTGAGTCACGGAAACATTATACCTGCTTGATTTATACAGGTTTCCTGCCAAAGCAGGATACGTTTTAATGGTTGCTGTGGCAATATTTACACAGAACACTGACAGAATAGTCAAAAATAAAATTGATTTTTTCATTATTTAAATTTTTAAATCCAACATTGGAAATAAGCAATGTTTGTCCGGCAGAAGCGGCAATAGTAAAGTTGCCATTCGCATCAGTTTTCGTTCCGGTATCTGCCCTTTTACCAGAAATGGTTACGCCTTCAACAGCAGTTTTATTTACTGCATCCGTAACGGTTCCTGTAACGGTTTTTGAGCTACCGTCGCCAAGGGGAACAACCTGAACAGCAACATCCCATAGGGGAATGAGTAGTTTTTTGATAAGATTCATACAGCAGTTTGTTTTAGGAGCTTGAAAATGAACTTTCTAACCTGACTTGGTTAGTTTGGCTTTAAAGTTCATGTTAAAATTGACGATTATTGCAAACTTTCATCTCTACTATTATTGCAAATAGCTGAACGATTCTGACAAGATAGCTGTATGATTGGAATAACACACATAAGTTAACCAGGGAGTAAGACTTCACCTGCCTTGTAAAAGTGCTAAAGTGCTGTATACTATAATAAAAAACTACAGCTTTCTTCTTTGTCGTCAGGCGTTTTTCCATTTCGGTTATAATTGCATCATTATCCCACTTGAATTTCGCAATAAATCGTTTTAAACGGTTGATCCCGTATTCCAATTCTTTCATCTTTTTAGATCACAGATTTTCATTCCTGCCTTTCCGGTTGTAAAATGTAACATATCTATTCTATTGCATATTCACGGCTGATGTCTTTTACTTATTTACCAACTTACTGTTATTTCAAAATGGAGAAAATTCGTGCAGCTTTAAATTTTCTTTTTCATAATTGGTAAATGCCCGGCGTGCACCGTGTTTGCAATAATGTATTCGACTGATACATTTGGCTCTTTGACATAATTAATTAAAAAGTTTATTATGGAAGCCAACTCTTCAAAGTCGTGCCGTGTACGCCGGTCAGCATCAGAAATCAGGACACTACTCAAAGAAAAAGAACAAAGCAATGTGAGTGTAAAAGAGTTTTGTGAGATCTATGATATTCATGAGGCCACTTTTTACTGAAAAAAAAGATATGACGGTAAAGCTTAACATTCGTCTGTTGGCGGATTTATTCCGATGCAGATCAGCGAACCTGTTACCAACATTTCACTGTTTGCAGAAATAGAATTGCCGGGGAAAATGACCATCCGATTATTCTGCAAAGTAGACCCCTCTTATTTTAAAGCTTTGTTGTGATGCTTCACCTTTCTGATAAACACTGTTATCTGTTCTACATCGGTAATAAGGATATGCGAAAAAGTTTTCACGGACTTGCCAGCATCATCAAATATGAGATGCAATGCAATGCCTTGAGTGGCGACATTTATGTATTCCTCAGCAAGCGCCGTAATGCAATCAAGTTGCTCCGGGTTTGAAGGTGATGGCTTTGCTATTTTTTACAAGAAGCTGGAGAAGGGGACTTTTGAAATGCCTGAATATGATAGCTGGAATTACACTATAATACTCCCCATAATTCAGACCACAGGTTAAGCTAAAAAACTAACTTGTGGAAAGTATATGAAAAAGTCGAGGAGAAAGTTTAAACCGGAGTTCAAAGCACAGGTTGCATTGGCCGCTATTCAAGAGCGGGAGACGTTGAGTGAGCTAACAAAGCGTTACAAGGTTCACCCAGTGCAAATCACGAAATGGAAAAAGGAGTTTTTACAGAACGCCAGCGCCGCGTTTGAAAAGGATGCAGCTGTTTGTACGCATACGCTACATCTTCTGGCTGGGTATAGAGTTTTGAATTTTCAACATCCCGGTTGTCCATGTCATCTTCCTGTCCACCCGTTACGCACAATTCTATTTCAATGCCCATGCCCAATGGTTTCATGCGCTGTAACAAGGCGGTGCAGGTGTTGATGTTTTCGTTAATAGGTTCTTCGCTAAGGTCAAGCACGTGGGAGCTGAACAATGGCTGACCTTTTTCTTTAAAGAATTGTTCACCGGCATCCATCACACCATTTAGCCAAGGCAGCCATTTTCTGGCAGCATGGTCGGTATGTAGCACAACCGGTACACCATAATATTCGGCCAGATTATGTACATGCAAAGCCCCGCTTACCGCGCCAGCAACGACTGCATCAAATTTACCGGCCGGTATTCCCTGGCCAGCCATGAACGCTGCGCCTGCGCTGCCGAATTGAATAATAACAGGTGAGTTTACACGAGCTGCTGCTTCCATTGTGGCATTAATCGTTTCTGAACTTACTACATTAACTGCAGGTAATGCAAATTCATTTTGCTTTGCATCATTGTACAATGCTTCCAATTCTTCACCAAATAAAACTGCGCTACGGTATTTTGACATTATTATTTTTTCTGTGTATGAATAAATTTTTTAATGATCGGCCTATAAATATTATTTTGCTTGTGGAAACATTCTTACCAGAACTACACCGTGTGGCGGTACTTTTATGCTGAAGTTCTTTTCGAAAACACCCAGGTCTTTCTGCCTCCATACATCTCTTACCCGCTGTTTCCCATAAAGGCCAAGGGGAAGCCAACTTGCATTGACGGTAATCTCTTTGTTAGAACGATTAAAGAGGCCTACTGCTTTTGATCCGTCTTCCATTCTTTTGATCCAGGTTTCTCCGCCTGCTTCGGTTTGTGCCAGATAAGCTTGTCGACCGAGCGGATCCTGGTCTATTTCAATTACCTCATCGTTGGTTAACAAGCTCAAGGTAAATGGATCTAATTTTTCAACGGGGCTGCCCAGCAGGAGCGGTGCCGACCATAAACACCAAAGGGAGAAATGGGTGTATTGTTCATCAGGCGTTAATCTGGTTTTGTGTAATTCCTTATCGCCAAATCCAACCCAGCCGAGTGCCAGCATATCCGGGTCGGCCCAATTGCCCGGCTTGGTATAAGGTTGCCATTGGCGATGCAGATTCCAAATATCAGTCAGACCCTGTGCCCACGGATCTATTTGAAGCTGTGAGTTATCCCACACATCCCGTATATCACTGCATGTTCGCCACAGTTGAATATAAGGTAGTTTTTCAGGGGTATCATCGAGGGTATGCAAGTGACATAAGGAAAAAATGATATCCCGTTTTTGCCTTTTTAAAGCATCGTACAGTTCCTTGATATGGTTCACAGTATCAGGTTTATCCAAAGGCTCGCCCCAGTCATATTTAATATAATCAATGCCCCATTCGTTCCATTGTTTTACATCATTCTCTACAAACCTGTACTTGCCAAAATATTGTCCTTCCGTGGTTTCTTTCTTTATTTCAATGGGCGGCACAACGCCCTCTTTGTTATCAGCCGATCCTCCGGTATAGCCGAAGTAAGTTCTTACCCAGGGGGTTGAATATATCCCTACCTTTAAGCCTACAGCCTGTATATAGTCGGTTAACTCTTTCATGTTGGGGAATCTTTCATTAGGCTGAATGGCATTGAATTTTCCTCCGCGTTGTCCTTCCCATCCGATGTCAATGTTTACAAAGCTCCATCCATGATTGATAAGACCGGTTTTCAGAATGGCATCTACCGTGGTTTTGATGTTTTGCTGGGTCACCAAATCGCCCCAACCGTTCCAGCTATTCCATCCCATAGGAGGCGTAAGCGCCAGTTTGTCGCCAACAACAATGCGGAATTCACGTTCTGCAGATCCTAATTCATTTTTGGCGTAGAGCATCAACCGGTAAGTTCCGGGTTTTTCGATAGAGCCGGAAAACATTCCGGTAGTGCCATCCAGTTTTAATCCCATTGGCAAATTCTTTGCCGAGAACGTCATGGGGCGCTGGCCTGTGGCTGCAATGGTAAAGATGACAGGGCTACCCGGTCGCACGCCAAACACTTTTGCGCCATTGATTTTTGGAGTCGGCGCTGGCACTGGGGTAAGAATATAAGCACTATTGTTTGTGCTCTCGGCCCTTTGGCTATAAGCGGATATTGAAATGAAAAGCAGGGAAAATACAACGATAGCTTTATTCATGATTTTTAAGATTAAATTTTAAATGCGTTTGTTCACCTAACTTATTTTTTCAGTTTACTTAATTCTTCAATAATGAATATCTGGTTTTCTCCTTCGTGTTTGTCGTATTCAATAATGTTGGTTCCATTGATGATGCCGTTGCTTTTGTTGTCAAGTACCTTACCGGAAAATACCGATTGAAACTGATACCCGCCTTTTAAGGGAATGAGGCGCCAGTGTTGCCAGGGCATTCCGCAATACTCACCCTGATCTATGTTTCCGGGCTGTGTATATAAGCCCAGGGAAACCTGCATGGCTTTTTTACTATGGACGGAAATAATTTTGAATGCGTTACCGGCCACGGGTTCTACATACCATTGTTGCCAGTCTTTGCCGGCATATTCCCACTGGTAAATATTGGCTCCGTTTTTATCGGCCCCGTAATCTGCTGTAAGCATTTTACTACTGATTAATGCTTTCAAAAATAAATATCCATCATCATGTGGATTGGTTATTTGCCAATATTGATTGGCGCTGCTGAGAGGCCATTGCATGATGTAAGCGCCATTAAAATGTGCACCTTCCATAATATCAACTGCCTGGTTGCTGTACGTTGATACGATAGCGATATTGTCATTGTCAATTTTTTTTATCATCCACTTTTGTTTGGGGGAGTGGTCAACCGGGGTAAGGTAAAGAAAGGCTGCAGTCCTGATTGAATCGGGAGCTGTAAGGGCCATTCCATGTGCTTTGTTAATGACGGTAACAGTGCTGTCGGGATTTTTTTCAAATTTCCAGAGTTGTTCTTCACGGCTGCCGAACTCTTTTTGCTGAAGGGTAGGAAATGCTGCAATGCTAACCACTTTATTGCTTATTCGGGCCCTTATTACGTATTTTTTACCTGGCTTAAACGCCATTTGCCCGTAACTTGAAAAGTAAAATGTGCAGAATAAAACAACAGGAATAATTTTTACGTATTTCAATACATTGTTTCCAGAGTGAATTTGTATGATGCCTTTCTTTTGATTGGTTAAACTATTTTCCATGAAGCGTTCTTATTGTTGTCGGAATATTTTTCACGAATAATTATTTAGATTTTATCGTATCCGGTTGACCAGGGTACAAGATCTTTAATCACCATGCGGCTATTTGTTTTAAGTAAAAATAAAAGGCAATCCGTAATGTCTTCCGGCAGCATCCATTGCTCCGGCCGGGTAGGCGGATGGAGGCCACGTACCATTTTAGTATCTGTTATGCCAGGATAAATACAAGAAACTTTTATACCATACTCTTTGGCTGTTTCATAAAGGGCCTGGTTTAATCCAATTACTCCGGCCTTCGATGCCCCATAAGCAGCCAGATGAGGGGGAACCCCAAGCGCAACGGTAGAGGAAATATTGATGATGTACCCCGAATGCAATGGAATCATATTTTTTAATACACGCTGGCTGAGGTAAAATACACTTCGCAGGTTAATGTCCATTGTTTCATCCCACTCTTCCAGGCTTATTTCAGTGAAAGACCGTGGCACGATAATGCCTGCATTATTTATAAGTACATCTATTTTACCGAATCGTTCAAGGGTTTTGTCAACCAGGTGGTCTACATTTGAAGCGTCTGATAAATCAACGCGGAGAGGCAACACTTCTGTCCCCCATTTTTCGCAAACTGTTGCCACTTCATTCAGTTCCTCCTGGTTTCGTGAACAGAGTACTAATTTGCATTTTTCTTGTGCCAATGCTATTGCCGTGGTGCGGCCAATGCCTCTTCCGCCTCCAGTAATAATGGCTACTGAATTTTCTAATTCCATGCTCCTATATTTTTTTCATTATTTTTTCTTCAGGTACAATACCGCCTCACCGGTATAGGGCGGCTCAAACACACCATAGTATCCGCCTTTTATGGTAGAGACCCCTTTCATGGTTCTATTTTGAGAGGGGATAAACCATTCTACTTCCAATTCACCTGCTACTCCCGAAAGGTCAACGGTGTGTTTGCCCCCATCAGGAAAAAAAACTAAGTATTCTTTAGCAGGATTGGCCAGACAATAAGTTGTGCTGGACAATTCACTGTGTGGAAACATAGTAGCCAGATCCATTTTTTCGGCATACATGAGAATGTAGCCCATGTTACTGCGGAGAGGCGCCCAATCGGGATAGTCCCGCTGGTCTTTGCTAATGCCTCCGGTAACAAAAATCCAACTGGCTTTTTCCGGATCAAGTTTGCCTGCAAGATGTTGCCAGGGATCCATAAAAATCGGGTTAAGTCCCCGGCAAAAACTTTTCCATGCCCACTTATAATTTCCGCCATGCCCCCATATATGATCGGTGTCCAATATGACAACTTTACCATGATTGTCTGCCGTAGGATTTTCACCATAGTCTTCAACAAACCGGCTACCAGGGAGTGACCACCCGGTTGGCATACTTGCCGGTGAGATCCAGTCGGCAGGACTGTCCCATAATTCCTTATTATGCATTACCGGGGCATAGCGGCTTCCCAAACCTACCGGGTGTTGCTTTGCCATTCCTTTCTCAAGATGATGGACATAGTTCACTATATGATAAAGCCAATCCGTATTGCCCCCCTCATTGATTACTTCATATAATACATTGTCGAGATCATTCACAGCTTCAATTACCTTTTTCACATAAGCCTCCTGACGCTGCAGAACGGCCTTATTGCCAAGACTGTGCAGGGTAGGTTTTCCGGCCTCGTCACCATTGCTGCTTAGTGCATCAATACCATTGCTGTTATTGGTTTTATTGTAGGGGTGAGACAGGAAAGGATCAGCGTCTTTCATCCCAAGATTTTTGTTGCTCCAGCCCTGAAAAAGCATTACGGATACATAAATGCCGCGGCTCCCGGCTTCAATAATACGGGAACGCATGCGGTCAAAATATTCCTGGTTCCATTTGTCCAGATCGAATTTAGGTTTGCCATCGAACGCCAAACTTTTTCCTGTGCGCTTATAGGGCATTGGGTCAACATAAACTTTTTCTGTTGTCCATGCCTGCCCCTGAGGTTGCTCATACATCCACAACCGCATAAAATTGTGATGATTGTTCTGCATCATATCGAGGTATTCCTTCCAGTTAAAAATAGACGGATCAGCATCGGAGTAATGGTCCTGAAAGTTGGCCCAGGTATGGGAGCCTGTAAGTAATATAGCTTTACCGCTGTTATCAGTAAAAAAATGGGAATTGGTTGCCGATACCTTTAGCGGGCCATTGAATTTTTTTGAGATTTCTGTTCCACTGCTGGACTGTGCATTTATCATGGTACAGCCGGACGATAAAATCAGAAAAAGGAATGTTCGTTTGTTCATTACATTATTTTTTATTACATTTTTTTTGCGTCTGTTGTTTTCTTCAGGTACAGCACAGCCTCACCGGTATATGGAGGTTCAAACACACCATAGTACCCGCCTTTCACGGTTGAAACTCCCTTCATGGTTCTGTTTTGAGAAGGGATAAACCACTCCACTTCTAATTCACCTTCTACCGCTGAAATGTCGAGGGTATGTTGTCCACCCTCCGGAAAAAACACCAGGAATTCTTTGGATGGATTGGCCAGGCAATAAGTTGTGCTTGATAATTCACTGTGTGGAAACATAGTAGCCAGGTCCATTTTCTCCGCATATTTCAGGATGTAGCCCATGTTGCTTCGTAGCGGTGCCCAGTCGGGATAGTCCCGCTGATCTTTGTTAATGCCACCAATAAAACTCCAGGGGGTAATGTCTGGATCACGATTTTTAAAAAACGGATGCCAGGGATCCATAAAAATTGGGTTAAGCCCCCGGCAAAAACTCTTCCAGGCCCATTTATAATTTCCGCCAGCACCCCAGAGATGGTCAGTGTCTAAAATGACTACTTTACCATGATTATCTGCTGGCGGGTTGTTTTGATAATCATCAACATACCTGCTGCCTGGCGAAGACCAGCCAGCGGGCGACCAGGTGGGTGAAACCCAGTCAGCAGGGCTATCCCATAATTCCTTATTATGCATAACGGGTGCAACCCGGCTTCCAATTCCAACCGGATGTTGTTTGGGCATTCCTTTCTCCAATTTATGAGTGTAGTTTACAATATGGTAAAGCCAGTCCGTATTACCCCCTTCATTAATTACTTCATACAATACGTTATCAAGATCATTAACGGTTTCAATTACTTTTTTAACATACGCTTCCTGTCGCAAGAGCACTGCTTTGTTGCCAAGGCTGTGCAAAGTAGGTTTACCGGCCTCATCCTGGTTGGTGTTCAGGGCATCAATGCCACTGCTGTTGTTGGCCTTATTGAAAGGATGAGATAAAAAAGGATCAGCGTTTTTTGTACCCAGTTTATTCTGGCTCCAGCCCTGAAAAAACATTACGGCAATATATATACCCCGGTTCCCGGCTTCAATTACCCTGGTACGCAGGCGGTCAAAATATTCCTGGTTCCACTTGTCCAGATCGTATTTTGGTTTGCCGTCTATGGCCAAACCTTTTCCTGTACGTTGATAAGGCAAAGGCTCTAAATAGATCATGTCTTTAGTAGAGGTCAGGCGTGATGCATGTTCCCAAACCCACAAACGCATAAAATTATGGTGTTCCCTTTCCATAAAATCGAGATAGCCTTTCCAGTCAAATAATTCTTTATCTTCTCCATACACTTCCTGAAAATTTGCCCAGGTATGTGATCCGGTGAGCAATATTGCTTTACCGCTTGCATCTGTAAAAAAATGGGTGTTGGTTGCCGATACCTTTAGCGGGCCATTGAATTTTTTTGAGATTTCTGTTCCACTGCTGGACTGTGCATTTATCATGGTACAGCCGGACGATAAAATCAGAAAAAGGAATGTTCGTTTGTTCATTACATTATTTTTTATTACAATTTTTTTGCGCCTGTTGTTTTCTTCAGGTACAGCACCGCCTCACCTGTATAGGGAGGTTCAAATACAACCTAGTATCCACCTTTTACTGTTGATACCAGGGTAGGTTTACCGGCCTCATCCTGGATGGTGTTCAGGGCATCAATGCCATTAATATTATTTGTTTTATTATATGGGTGCGAAAGAAAGGGATCAACGTCCTTCAAGCCAAGTTTATTCTGGCTCCATCCCTGAAAAAACATAATGGAAACATATATACCCCGTTGGCCGGCTTCAATGACCCGGACACGCATACGGTCAAAATATGCCTGGTTCCATTTATTCAGGTCAAATTTGGGTTTCCCATCGAAAGCGGTTTCTTTCCCAGCACGTTGATAGGGCATGGGATCTATATATACTTTGTCGGTTGTCCATGCTTGACCCTGAGGTTGTTCATACATCCACAACCGCATAAAATTGTGATGATTGTTCTGCATCATATCCAGGTATTCCTTCCAGCTAAAAACAGCCAGATCGGTATCTGAGTAATGATCCTGAAAATTTTCCCAGGTATGGGAACCGGTAAGCAGGATTGCCTTGCCGCTTGCATCGGTAAAAAAATGGGAGTTACCGGAAGAAACCCGGAGCGTTCCATTAATTTTTTTAGAAACCTCCAAATCCTTGTTTGGCTGTGCACCGATAAAAGCGTATGCCGAAATCAAAATCAGAGCAGTGCAAACTATTTTTTTCATAATCAGGAATTGAACAATGGATGGTTGTCTGTTATTTATAGAAAAAATTAGAAGTCTTACCTTTCATGAGGATCATGGAATCTGCATTTTGCTGTGTAAGTCGCGTGCCGCCAATATTTATATTTTCAAAGACGACATTGCTTATTTCTCCTGTTTCGGTACCATTTCCATCGAAAAGGCTCTTTAACCTGGGGGTACCTGGAACTGTCAAGTTTCGAAAAACAATACCATCAACAGAACCAAGGCCTTCGGTGTAGCCGGGATAATCATCTTTTATTTGCAATAAGAAAAGCACATGCGGTGTAACTTCGAACCGGATATTTTCAATTACGATACCACTGTATTTAGCGCCTTTGCTGTTGCGTAAGGCAATTCCCTGTGGCGTGTTTTCTATGTCAGGATTAGTCCAGGGCGACATGTCATAAGCAATTACATCCACTCCCGATACAATTGAATTGGTAATATCTGCCTCGCTGTTCCATCCCAATTCCACTACCGGCCCGCAAGACTGCGTCCAAACCGTGTTATCTAAAAATTTCATATCAGAATAAATAGGCATCATCCCATCGTCATTGATTTTAAAAAAGCAATTTTTGACAATGGATTTTGGACCTACATGCAATGACCCGGAACCGATATGCCATTGCAGGAATTTTACATTATCAATAACGGAATTGCTGCCAAAAGCTGCGGCAGCCTGGTACAAATAGGGACATGAAATACTAATAATGCCTTCCATGTTAAAGCCGCCATGCAGGCTGTGAATTTGTCCTTTGTAGCCTTTGGTAGCCGGAATGTCCACTCCGGAAATGATTCCCCGGCCCCTGATGGTAGTTACTCCTACTTCATCCGTTGTTTTTAGTACGCCCTTCACGTAAGCGCCTCCCGCCACATATACTGTCTTGCCGACCGGGATGCTCTGATAGGCGCTGCCTTTATCCCCGATGTGATGGATGCCGGGAGGAAAGTAAATAACACTTGTGTCCGAGGGTGACGGAACATGTATTTCCGGGGGATTTGCAAAAATGAACAGCGGATGCTTTTCCTCGCCCTCCACCTCCACATAGATATTAGCGGGAGAGCTTAGTTTAATGGAGATGGTATTGCCCGTTATGGAGGCGGAAATTTTTTTGGACAACGGGCGTATCGTAACCGATGACAACTTGGTGCGCCCGGGCAGCTTTACTCTTACATCTATGTTGCCGCTAAATGAGAAAGAAGTAAAATGATTCTCATCGGACATATAAGTTCGTGACACCGGGAACTCGGTGTACGTATCCGGATCCATGTAAACGTATGAGTTCTGCGATTTGCGGTTTGCAACAACAGCGACTTCATATCGGTCAGACCTAAACTCGTTTCCCGGGAGGGCAGGATAGACTGAAACACTTGATTGTATTTTTTGATCATCGTTTCGATTTTCCAAAGAACCAGTAATGCCAGTAAATAGAAAAGCTGATGATAGCAGTAAATTGAGTTTCATAAAATTTAATTGATACTTATAATCGGACTATTCGCAACGCTACATCTTCAGCAAATTCCGGGCATGCCAGTTTTGCTTTTCCCTTTCTGGCAATTATTGTTTCCGGCTTTGCAGTCATTCCTGTAACGGGATCAAGCCATTCTACCCGATACTTTCCATTTGGAATATTGAGCAGGATGGAATTACCAACAGCTTTCTCAAGATAAATGGCATATTGCTTTCCGGGTTCAGCCAAAACCTGAAAAGGAACGAACTCGTGTTTGTTTGCCTGCAAAATAGAATTGTCTGGTTTCATCTTAATAAAATCAAACCCTTCTACAAAATTCTTCATGATTTTCAGTTGCTTCCGGTATTGCGCATGACCCCAGCCGGGTGTTTTGGCATCGATAGGATACGACCCGTCTTCTGACCCAACTGTAAAAGAGAAGTCAAGGTTATTGTATAATGCGCCACCAGCCAATATAAATTTCCAGGCTTGGGAGCGGTATAGAAAATCGATCTGCGGCATAAATCCGGTTTCGTCAAGGCCTATTACTTTTTTTAAGCCCAGGTTTGCTGATGCCGCCTCAGGATACGCATAATGAAAATTGAAAATGGAAACGTTCGGGTCGGGGTGTTCAATTTTATGTCTGAAGTTGGCGATGTTCTGCGCAATCAGATGCTTGTTGGGAAGCCCGTTTTCCTCATCAACAATTATTTCAGCAATTTTCTTTTGCCATTCAAGTGATAATGAATTGCTTGTTTCAACAATACGTTGCCACGGTTCGGAATGGCTGAGCGTATCGGTTTTAATAATTTTTTCGGAAAATTTCGGATTGTCCGAGAAGGGCTCATTCTGAATTTCGAAGAACAAATTGCCAAAGGTATTGAGTTCCCGAACCACTTGCCGGACATACTTTTCCTGGATACCCATCAGTGATCCGTTGTCAAGTGTATTTACTTGCTTAAAGGACAGCGTTTCGAGGCCTTGAATATTGTTTTTGGGGTTGAATGGGCTTACTGACCATTGATGCCCACCATAATAAGCCATAAACAAAGTTACTTCCACTACAATTCCTTTGTTCCAGGCTGATGCAACAAAAGCTTTCAGGCGTTCAAAAAAAACATCGTTCCAACGGGACAGGTCATACTTATCCGAAGATGATTCCTTCGCCCATGGCGTGAGCCAACTTTTGGGCTTAGGGTTCATGGTGTTGTTGCTAATGCTAAAAGTAGTGTCGTCTATTTCTGAATAAGGGCCGATAAAAATGCGGGTATAGTTTAGTTGCGCATTCTGCAATGCCTTCAGGTATTTTTCATAGTCAAAATCAGCGTTCATTACTGCGCCATAATGTTCCCCGGACGTGACCAGTATGGTGGGTTTGCCCTGATACAGGAAATAATTCGGGTTGCCGGGATGAAGGCTGATTACCTGTGATGCAGCCTGATATGCCGTGATTACAAGTAAAATGGATGCAAAAAGCGGACGAAATGATTTTTTCAAAATATTATTTATTAAATTATTACATGATTACCTGTGGGCTAATTATATATAAAGTTTGAAGTATTGCCCATACGGATAATAAGTGAATCGACATTCTTGTTTGTAACCCGCTTTCCTCCTATGGTAAGATTTTCAAACCTTACGTTCCTGATATCCCCACTGCTTTCAGGTGTCACATTCCCATTGCCGTTAAAGTAGCTCATGCGTACCGGAGTTTCGGGTACCGAAAAATTGCGAATGGTAAGGCCGTCAATTGATCCCAGGCCTTTATTATATCGTGTATCGTTTAACCAATTGGGCTCGTTGTTTTTTATATCTATGGCAAAAAGCATGTACGGCTTTTTTTCCAATCTTATATTTTCGATGGTGATATTTCTATACGAAGCGCCATTCGTATTCCTGAGATTTATGATCCCCAGGGTTTCTACTGTTGGATCTGTCAATCCGCCTACGTCACATCCTATTACATCAATGTCAGATATGGTTACATCTGTTATATCTTTTGTGCTGTTCCAACCCAACATAATTACCGATCCGCACATTTGCTGCCACACGGTATTGTTTTTTATCACCATCCCTGACGCAATAGGCTTCAGTATATCATCGCTAATTTTGAAAAAACAGTTTGCAATCTGAGAGTTTGGCCCCAGCGCCCCGGCATCTGATTCCATAGCCCATGAAATCATTTTTACATTTTCCAGCACCGAGCCGTTTCCCCATGCTACCACTCCCTGGTAGCCCTGCGGTGAATCATTGATGATTATCCCTTCCACTTTTGCTGATCCATTTCCTGCTGCAATCATTCCGTTGTATGCCGAATAACCGGGGATGTCAATTCCCGACAAAATACCCCTGCCCCGGATGCTGATAACCCCGTTGAGGCTATCCATTTTCATAACCCCCGTTACATAGGCCCCACCCGCCAGGTAAATGGTCTTGCCGGAAGCAATGTTTTGCATCGGGCCACCTTTATATCCTATTTCATGTATGCCCGGGCCAAAATAAATAACATTGGGATCGGATGCTGAAGGGACATCCGCTTCAGGAGGATTGGCGAAAATAAACAAGGGGTAACGCTTCTCACCGTCAATCTCCACATAAAAATTGGCAGGCCTATCTAACGGAATAGAGATAGTGTTGCCGGTGAAGCTGGCGGATATATTTTTTGAAAGCGGCCGGACCACCACGGAAGAAACAGCCGTTCGTAACGGAAGCTTGATTTGAACGGTGACTTTACCCTTAAATGAAAATGTAGTGAAGTGATTCTCCAGCGTCATATAAGCTTCGGAGACTGGCCAGTTTTTAGCCCACCGGGGGTCGTTGTTTGGGTCTTTATAAACATAAGAACTCAGGGGCTTACCACCCGCAATGATTGTGACTTCATAACGATCCGACATCATTTGGTTTCCGGGCAAAGCAGGATATACCCACACGTTGCTTTTACCTTGTATCTCTTTCCCGTTTCCGGAATAAGCTGAAACTGCATAAAGCAAAAAAGCAGCAGGTAAAAAAAGGCTGTGTTTCAATTGTAAGATTTGCATACTGTTAATTTTATTGTTAGCGTATTTTTTTACTTTGATTAAGCTTAAACAGTTGATTTGTTACCGTTTCAGGCATCATTGGATATCGGTCTTATTTAAATACGACTCTGAAATATTTTCTTGTCATTATTTTTTCTTCAGATACAGCACCGCCTCACCGGTAAAGGGAGGTTCAAATACCGCATAGTATCCTCCTTTTACGGTTGATACACCTTTCATGGTTTTGTTTTGAGAGGGGATAAACCACTCCACTTCCAGTTCACCTTCTACCGCTGAAATGTCAAGGGTATGTTTCCCACCTTCCGGAAAAAACACCAGGTATTCTTTGGAGGGATTGGCCAGGCAATAAGTTGTGCTTGATAATTCAGTGTGCGGAAACATAGTAGCCAGGTCCATTTTCTCCGCATATTTCAGGATGTAGCCCATGTTGCTGCGAAGGGGCGCCCAATCCGGATAATCCGGTTGGTCTTTACTAATGCCACCGGTAACAAAAATCCAATTAGCCTTTTCAGGATCAAGTTTACTGGTCATAGCTTGCCAGGGATCCATGAAGATTGGGTTAAGCCCACGGCAAAAACTCTTCCAGGCCCATATATAATTTCCTCCATGGCCCCACAGGTGGTCGGTGTCTGGTATCACTACCTTTCCATGATTATCTTCAGGCGGATTCCCTCCATAATCATCAACAAAACGGCTGCCTGGCAATGACCAGCCCGAAGGCATCCATGCCGGTGAAACCCAGTCGGCCGGGCTGTTCCACAACTCCTTGTTATGCATAACCGGTGCTATCCGGTTCCCAATTCCAACCGGATGTTGTTTAGGCATCCCTTTCTCAAGATTATGGACATAGTTTACTATGTGATAAAGCCAATCGGTATTGCCCCCCTCATTAATTACTTCATACAATACATTGTCGAGATCATTCACGGTTTCAATTACCTTTTTCACATAAGCCTCCTGGCGTTGCAAGACTGATTTATTGCCAAGGCTGTGTAATGTAGGTTTGCCCGCTTCATCGGTGTTGCTGTTCAGCGCTTCAATGCCATTGCTGTTGTTGGCCTTATTAAAAGGATGCGAAAGAAAAGGGTCCGCATTTTTTATTCCCAGTTTATTCTGGCTCCAACCCTGAAATAGCATGATCGAAACATAGATACCCCGCTGACCGGCTTCTATCACGCGGGTACGCATGCGGTCAAAATATTCCTGGTTCCATTTATCAAGATCATATTTTGGCTTGCCATCAGGCGCCAATCCCTTTCCTGTACGCTGATAGGGCAAAGGTTCAATGTGTACCATTGATTCTGTAAAAGCCATTCGGGAGGCGTGCTCCCATACCCAAAAACGCATATAATTGTGGTGTTCCTCTTCCATAAAATCGAGATAGCCTTTCCAGTTAAAAAGCTTTTTTTCTTCTTCATATATATCCTGAAAATTGGCCCAGGTATGGGACCCGGTAAGCAGGATTGCCTTGCCACTGTTATCGGTAAAGAAATGGGAGTTGGTGGTCGAAACCTTTAACGGACCATTGAATTTTTTGTGGATTTCCTGAGCGGTTCCGATCTGTGCAGTTAAAATCGCACCGCAAAAAAATGAAATGAATATTGCCTTTATCATAATAGTCTCTGTTTTTTTATTTAAAAATTTACATGAGCTCGTAACTAATCATCCTCAACTTAATCATCATATTAATCATCATAATCACTTCCAAATCTGACAATCACCAGATAGTTACAGTTTCCAACTGTTTAAAAGCAGGACAGGAACCGATGTTAGATTTCCTGAATTTATATTATCAAATTTGGATTCCTATTTAGAACTGGATAATTGGGAACACGGTAAATTGTTCATCCAAACCAATTTCATAGTAGGGCATATATTCAAAATAATTTTCGCCCCAGCCTCCATCTTCTCTTAAGTTCCAATCACCGGAATCTACTTTTATACGAAAATGAAGTGGCTTACCGGTGACAGGTGATAGCCATTTTCTGATATTGGCAGGATCGATTAAAATCCGGGTGCATAAGTCCCTAAAATTGAATTTACCTTTCAGCGCCAATAACACAGGGCCATATTCCAGGGAATACCGGTTGAATCCATCGATCTGATCAAAGCCTGAATATTTTGCCAGATTAAAATCAAGTGGAATGGAAAATGAAACTTTATCCTTGTCTTTCCATGTTCTCTTTATATGTTTGAAGGAACCAGGAATACCTGAACCAATATTTTCGTCATTAACGTATATGTCCACTACACCGGCTGCATAAGAAGGGATTCGAAGAGCCAAATCAAAATGAACCGACTGGGATACCGAAACCTCAAGCAGGATGTTTTCATCCTCAGGAAATGTACTTTTATTCCGAAGGATAATATTTGCATTATCCTTTTCCCAACTTATTTCCGAGGGAGCGTATATATCAACATAAATACCATCATTAGAAAATGAATAAAGAAATTCAGGCAAAGAGCCGAAAATCCGGGTGCCTTGACCTTCACAACAAGTTCCGAATGGGGGACATACAGCTTTGGGCTTTTCTCCATGCAATACTGTCGAATAGTTGATCATGGTTGTATCTATTTGTTGCCCGATACATGAGCCGTAAATCGTTTTTTCTATTTCATTAACATATACTTCCTTTTCCGGAAACAGCTGGTGAAGGCGCTGATTAAGTTTTACCCAGAAAACAGAAACACAGGTTTCTCCAGACCGGCTTTCAGCCCCCATTAAATATGACTTTGGAGGATATACTTTACGTTCACAAAGCGCAAAACTACCTCCCGGCATCTCCCATTTATCACGCAGCATTTCCCATGCGCATAGAACTGCCTCTAAATATTTTTTTTCACCTGTAATACGATATAGATCAAGATATGCTTCGAAGGCAGTGATTTCATAGCCATGCGCATCCGGACGGTTATAGATAGCATTATCATCTTTTGATATTAGCTGGTCAAGCCACCAATCCTCCTGATAATGGTTAAATATCAGTTCGATATCATCTTTTTTTCCGAGAGGCGAAAGGTACATACGGGTGGAAGATATCATTCCCTGATAAGGTATCCAATGTCCTGCTATATAACCATTTTTGTTATCCACTACTTTGATTATCCCAGGCCATTCATTAAACCAATCCAGTTGGCCACGTACTAACTTTAGAGATTTTTTGTTGCCAGCGATGGAGGCATCTATCAGGCCATGGGTTAACCACGACCTAACATAATTCGCATTTTCAGATTGATCTGTCTCCTCTTCAGGATACGCCATGATAAAACCGTTTGGCTTCTTGTTAGCATCAATACCATCAATTACAGCATTCATTCTTTTTCTTAATGCATCATTCTCGATCCATCGCAGCGAGTTTCCGGAACCCATGAGAAATAAACCGGCTATTGAGCCAGTAACTTTAGGCGGATGATAATCCCAATTGAATGGTTCGCCAGGCGGATTGGAAATCCCGGATCTTTTCCGAAATGCATAGAGCAAATCATCTTCCGAAAAATTGTTGAGCAGGTATGTGATATTTCGATCAAAAGTTTTCTTTAGTACCCCGCCAGTTAGTTTAACTCCTTTAATTGGAACCTCAAGTTCATTCGATATTTTGACCTCCTGTCCTATTGATTTTTGGATACTCAATACAATGAAGATTGAGAGCAGGATGAAAAAGAAGGAACTTGGAATATATTTCATATTATTAGATAAAAATGGTTAGTGGATACAAATCATCATTGTTGTGCGATGAAAAAATAGGGCAGGTGAAGAATCTCCACCTTCTTGCATCGGTAAAGAAATGGGAGTTGGCTGCCGAAGCTCTTAGGGGGCTGTCAAACTTTTTTGAAATGTCTGCGCTACCGGACTGAGCATAGGTTACTGCACAGGCAAGACTTAAGAACAGGAAAAAGAAAGTTTGCCTTAACATGGTTGCCTATTTAATAGTTAATAATTATATTGATGAATAGGACTACTTAAAGAGTGCATTAAGATGGAACAGGGCGGCACTGTCTGTGTGCCATAGTTGCCAAGTGCGATTTCAATTTTATTTTCAGTAAAGTTGACCAGAAAACAGGCTAATTCACCTTTACTGTTTTCAACCACCAGGGCATCGGCCTGCAAAGGATGAGTTGACATTATATCACGAATGAAAATCGGTTTGAAATTCTGAAGTACTTTTAAATAGTCGTACACTGGATAGGGATTCTCGTTCATCAATCCATTGATTCCTGTTGTTTCAAAATAAGTGATGGAAGCAACTCCTGCCAGGTAACGGATGCTTAACAAGGTCCATGCTGCATTAAACAATGTTGATTGCCGCTCATCATGATTGACTGATGTATTCTTAATACCGGTACTCAACCGAAGCCGCTCTTTGAGCGTTACCGGTGTGATATGAATGGGTTTGCCGGAACTTACCAGCCTTGCTTTGTCAACAGTGTGTTTCTGTGCCTCCACATTTTCAATCAATGATTTTATATCGAAAGCATGCATTTGCGGGTTGATGGAGTAAGCAATGAAATCATGTTCGCTGTCAGGAACATATTCCCGGTTCCACTCTGCAAAATGAAAATCCGTTCCGGCACCTACCCGAACGCCAGGCAATTTATTTTTCAATGGCTGACACACCTTGTTCCAAAGATGGGAAGAAGTAATAGTAAACCCTTTGTGTAAAACCAGTAAACTGCCAATCGTATTTGCATGATTTTTTAACTCTTCGAGCAGCAAAAGCAATTCCTTTTCCGGTTCTTCAAAAAAAACAACCAACTCTATTTTTGTATTCAATAGAAAAGCTTCTTCAACACTTTGCTTTAAACGGTTTTTCCACATCGGTTCAAATCCAATTTCGACACGATAGTGATTGAATGGGATTTGCTTCAATAAAACAATTTCATGCCCGTTTAACTTTCCGGCAAAGGACGATTTTTCATACCCGATGGCAGGGAAAGGAATTTTAGTATCGGTAATGGTAATAGATGGACTTTGCGATATTGTTTTCCGCAAGTCATTCTTTAACTTATTAAACCGAAGGGTAATCTTTTGGCTTATAGTGTCTCCTTTTTTTATTGCCACAGGATACGGCTTTGAGAGCGGTGTGCCATAGATTTTAAAAGAAGCATCCGTCCAGTTGCGATGGTCTTCGCCTTCAAATATCTCGCCCTCAAATTGAAGAAACAGGTTGCAGTTATCCGCCGGGTTCCATTCCATGCCACAGATGTCTTTAAAGGGTTGATGGGGAGCAACTTGTTCAGGAAATTTGCTGTCTTCTTTTTGCCCGTTGCTATGTAAAATGGAGCATGGTTTGCTAATGCATTCATTGAGAGGAAGCAAGGCACATAGCCCGATCCGGTTGCTCATAAAATCACTCAACGCCACTCCGTTCATCTCAAAAATAAGCTCACTGTTTTCGGTTCCGGTTATCGTAAAGTCTCCCTTATAACACATATCCGCTAGCTCATATAGTTTGCTGTATTGAATAAAAAAACTATTGTCTGATTGTTGAATTTTTTCGTCTGTAATTCTGGCCACCGCAGTTCCCCAAACATCCCTGACTGCACTGTACAACATCCGAACAACTTCATCATTACCCGATTTTATGTATCTCAGATTGCCATCTTCATAGAGGCAACTTAATAATCCCGCCTGTAACGGCTGGCGTGGTGGCAGTGACTTATAGGTTCCGAAATAATTCATGTTATTCTATAAACAAGTCCACATTGGTTTTGTCAATTTCTATTGAACCAGTCAGAACAGTTTGAGGGATCGCTGTCACACCGGCTTTGCCATCGTCTTTGGAGATTGTTACCGCCTGATGGCGAAGGTCAAACAACATCTGGGCACCGAGGTAAGAAAACAGTTCGCGCTTTTGCCCCACGAGATAATCAATCACTCCTTCTTTCACCAGCTTTAAATGTTCTGGTTCCTTTTCCACGCAAGTGATATGAACTTTACCTGCTTTGCCAGCCTCCTTTACGGCCAAGCCAATGCCAGGGCCCGAGTTGGAATCAAAGCCTGCCAGGCCCGCCAAGTCGGGATGGGCCGTGAGTAAGTCAGCAGTGAGTTTGGCTGCTAATTCCACATTGGTTTTATCATCAAACTTTCCAACATATTCAATATCCGGATATTTTTTTATCACATCTTCAAACCCGCGAAAACCGGCTTCCATATTTTCCTGTCCTAAAATACCCATGATGGCTACCTTACCTTTTTTGTTAATCAGGCTTACCATTCGTTCGGCCTGAAGTCTTCCCATCGTGTACCAGTCGCTGCCAATAAAGCAATGTCTTTTGGAAGCGGCCACATCAGAATCATACACCACCGTTGGAATGCCGGCATCCACTGCTTTGTTAATGACCTGAGCAATCCCCGGATCAGCGCCAATGATTAGTAGGCCGGCAGGCTTTGATTGTATCACTTGCTCAATGATCGCAATAAGGCCGGGCACATCCCATTCTACAGTTCCTAATATGGCTGTTTTTACTCCATGCTTTTTACCCCATTCTTTAAACACGGGCTGTTCGTGGTTTACAAACAAGGGAAGATTAACCGCACCGGTAATCATTATATATTCCTCGGTGGGAGAGACCGTTTCAAAAGTTTCGATGGCTTTGGTCGTTGAGGATGCCGCGTTTACATTCGATGAAACATGGCGTGGTGGCGCTTCACAGCCGAAAAAGAAAATCGTCAACAACAGGCAAAAGAAATATTTTTTTACGATCATGATGAAAGGGGTGGAGTGACTGTATTTAATTTGAAACACTTGCTCCTTGTTATTTATTTCTCTGCTTTGGTTTGAATCCACCGATCTAAACTTACCGCAGCTATTAAAATGATACCGATGATTACTTCTTGCCAGTAACCGGAGACCCGGGCGATGATGAGCACATTGTTGGCGATGCCCATAAAGACAGCTCCAAGGAATGCTCCTCCTATTTTTCCTTGTCCTCCCGAAAGACTTGCGCCTCCTAAAATCACTGCAGTGATCACGCGAAGTTCCATGCCCCGGCCGGAAGTGGATAACGCGGCCCCTAACCTTGAAGTTAACAGGATACCGGCAACACCAGCCAGCAATGCAATAAGTATGAATGCCCAAATTTTCATACGCTGCACAGGTATGCCTGAAAGAAAAGCGGCTTTTTCATTGCTGCCGATAAAATAATAACGCCTGAAAAAAACGGTACGGTTTACCAGAAAGCCAAATACAATTACAATGAGGATCATGTACCAGATTGGGGACTGTAAACCCAGTAATTTCGACTGGCCAATGTAGATAAATTCATAAGGCAGGTTTTGAATGCCTGCTCCGCTCAGCATTAGCGCCATGCCCCGGACTATACCCATCATGGCTAAGGTTTGTATCATGGGGTTAATACCTACTTTAGCAATCAGTACACCATTAATATACCCAATCAATAAACAGCCAGAAAGAGCGCCGGCAATGGCCACCAAAAAATTTACGTTATGATAGTACATCAGATAACCGGCAAGCCCACCTGAAAAAGCTACGATTGAGCCAACGGATAAATCGAACATGCCCGCAATCATTAACATCATCATCCCTACCGCAACTATTGTATCAATGGATAAATTGAGCAGTAATTGTGAAAAGTTTTCTGCAGTTGGAAAATTACCCGGATAGATAAGGCTCACCGCTATGCAGAGCAAGGCAATAGTTACGCTTAGTGTAATAACCCTGTCCTGTAAAATATTTTGTAGCTTCATATTATTCATTATGCAGATGCATGGCGCAATAAAATTTCTTCAGTTGCCGATTCTTTATTTATAACTGCCCTCAACTCGCCTTCGTGCATTACTGCAATCCGGTCGCTTAACAATAATAGTTCAGGCAGGTCGCTCGATATTAACAGGATACTTTTCCCCGCCGCTGTTAATTTTTTTAATTGGGAATATATCTCTGATTTTGCACCCACATCAACACCATGCGTAGGCTCGTCTACAATTAACAATTCCGGATTGGAGTATAAACAACGGGCCAGGATGGTTTTCTGCTGGTTGCCGCCACTTAGTTTACTGATAAGTTGCTGCAGCGATGGTGTCTTGATATTAAGCTCATTTACATAACCGGCAGCAACCTGCCTGTTTTTCTTTTTGTTAATTAAGCCCGTAAAATTTTTAAAAGAAGATGTCACAATATTTTCTATAACATTCAACTGAGGAAAGATGGCCTGTGCTTTTCGTTCTTCAGGCAAGTACGTAATGCCTTTTGCAATAGCATCTTCCGGTGAATGAATGGCAGATATTACATTGTGCCACCTGATCGTCCCTTTCACCGGTTTGTCAGCGCCAAAAATGGCTTTCGCCAGTTCGCTTCTTCCGGCTCCTATCAATCCTGCCAGGCCAAGTATTTCACCTTTGTGCAACTGAAGGTTTATATTATGGTATTTTTTGCCTGAAAGGTTTTCAATTTTCAACACCACTTCCTGGGTTGCATTGGATAGGTAAGATTGTTTTTGCAATTCACGGCCCACCATAAACCGTATGATAGCTTCTTCATTGATTTCATCGGCCAAAAAAGTGCCCTGAAATTTGCCGTCTTTTAGAATGGTTATCCTGTCGGCTATGGTTTTTATTTCTGCCATGCGGTGTGAAATATAAATGATGGCCACACCTTCCCGCTTTAATTCTTTGATAATACTAAACAGGACTTCCGTTTCCTGTTGGGTAATGGAAGCGGTAGGCTCATCCAGTATCAGCAACCTGGGTTTTGATGCCAGTGCCTTTGCGATCTCCACCATTTGCTGGTCGGCCGGAGAAATTTTTTCAACCAAAGTAGAGGGTAAAATATGATGCAGTCGAAGCTGGTGCAATAACTCTTTTGTTTGAAGATACAACTGTGGAAAATTGATAAAGCCCCACTTATTTTTGGGCTGCCGGTCCGGAAAAATATTTTCAGCAACACTCATCGAAAGCGACGAACTTCTTTCCTGGTACACAATGCCGATACCAGCTTCCCTCGCTTCTCGAAAGTCGCTGAAATTAACTTCATTATTATTCCAAAATACTTTGCCCTTATCCGGCTGCAGATTGCCGGCGATAATATTCATCAGTGTGCTTTTACCAGCGCCATTTTCACCGCATAGGGCATGCACTTCTCCTGCCTCCACAGTAAAGGAAACATTGGCAAGCGCCTTTACGCCCTGGAATGACTTACTGATCTGGTCTAACTGAAGCATACTTTTAGTTCAAATTCTTTACCGGCTTTGTTTTTATTTTTTCTAATTCGTTTACTAAATATTGAAGGGTCTGTACATCGCCTACATTGCCCGCAACGATGATATATTTCAAACCCGGGAATTTACTTTCAGCGCCTGTTAGCCAAACGGGCACTCCCGGCAACGCCTGCCCCAATATGGTAGCTTTTTTTACTCCTAAGCCCTTCGTGGCAATGTCACTTGACGTAATACCTCCTTTTGCTATACAATAAGAAGGGGCGGTGTTTAGTGCCTGCACAATGGCAGTGAGTGTATCAGATACCTGTTTGCCCAATGACAAATTATCAATGATATTATCTGCTGTAACTAATTTTCGGCTGGTAAATAAAACAACGGTTATTCCCTTACCAATAGCTGTATTCACTGTCTCAGCGATTGACGCGACAGTAATTTTTTTATCTAATATTTCCCGAACATTGATTTCAATTTTTGCTAATCCCGGCAATAAAAGTAACTGCTCAAGCTGCTGTGTAGTTTTGGAAACATACGAGCCTACGATGATCAACCCGCCATTATTTTTTTCCTCGCCTTTTGTAATTAAGGATGCTGCTCCCAAGGGCTCCCGCTTCTCTTTGTGTAAATAAGCTTGTACAAATGAAGCCGCTGTGCAGTAAATAAATGAATTATTCCCAGCTTCTGATTTTTTGCATGTATTAGCGGCAATGCTTACCTGTTGCATTGTTTCAGCGCTGATGATAGCTATTTTTCCTTTACAGTTTAATTGTTTCCGTATATATGCTTCACCGTGCTCATCAATCAATTCGCCATCAATGCTGATGATGTCTTCCTGTGAAAAACGGCCTTTTGATTTTTCAATTATCCATTCTTTCAAATTGGAAGAAACATAACCGAATGAAGCATCTTTGGCGAATACCGTTTCTGCCACAGGAATATGCCGACCGTTTTCTACCAGGTAATGGATGTCTTTTTTAGTAACCCGGTTGCCTTCAAAAAAAAACGGACAAATGATCCATTTATCTGCCTTGCCAAAAACACTTTCCACCGTTTCGGCTTCCAGCGGAAAATGCCCACGCAATGTAGAATCGCCACGCAGGATAATGGTTATTTTATTACCTGTAACAGCAGCAGCCTTCTTAATATTGGTACAAATTTCTGCAATTAATGAGGCAGCCTGTTCAGGAGGGAATGCCCTGGTATTAGTTAAAATAAAAAAGGCTTTTTCTCCCGTATTCAGTTGTTTCTCCAGCATGGCAACTGAAAAACCGGTGAGTACAGTAACATCATATACTGTTTGAGTACCCGTTGGGTCATCATCCAGTATGATAGCAATTGAGCCTTTATCGTTTATCATTTTCCAGTTAACTCCACTTGTACGCCATCAGTAGATGTTTTTTGAATAAATAATGCTTTCTTTCCTTTTGTACCCTGGTGTGCTTTGTCGGCAGGCAATAACCCGTATTGCGGAAGTTGTTCTTTGGCCCGCATAATGTCATCTGTTTTCAAACAAAGGTGATGAAGACCGTCACCGCCATTTTTTTCAAGCCAGTCCCACAAAGGATGGGGTTTTACCAGCGGCTCTACTAATTGCAGTTGGACATTCCCCATATCCAAATGGGTTAATAAAGAAGTTTCGTTGTTTACTTTTTCTGCATACAATACGGTAAACCCAAATTTATCGCGCCATGTTTTAAGTGCTTCGTCCGTATTTGAAACCGCAATGGCTACATGGTCTAATCCGTTGAACATAATTGTTTAAAATATAGATGAGTTATACAAGGCGGTTTTACCGGCTCAATGCAAAAGCGGCAAAGTTTTTTTTTACGAATAAATGCAGTGCTTGCTATTATTTTTCCAACCCAACCGCTTCCTGTTTTTGCAAAGGGAAAATGTATTTGTCAGCCACCACAGGATTAGACAAGGTACCAATTCCGCTTATCGTCAGTTCACAAACATCGCCCGGTTTCAGAAATACTTGCGGGTTCCTGAAAAAACCTATTCCGGCAGGTGTGCCTGTGGAAAGTATATCGCCCGCTTCCATTGTAATGGCCATTGTGAGCCATTCAATAAGCCGTGGCAGGCTAAAGCACCAGTCTTCATTGGTTTCATTCTGCATGGTCGTGCCATTCAATTTAAGCGTGAGCCTGCATTTTTCAGGGTTTGGTATTTCGTCTTTTGTAACTATGCAGGGTCCTATGGGACAAAAGCTATCAAGGTTTTTTCCCATCACTTCATTGCCGTCTTTGAACTGTATATAGCGTGAGCCTACATCATGCAAAATGGTATAACCAAAAATATGATCCATAGCGTTTTGCTCGGTGAGACGGGAGGCTTTTTTCCCAAAGACTACGGCAAACTCAACTTCAAAATCCACTTGAAATTTTTCTCCCAGCCAGATTATGGGGTCATCGGGGCCAATTACGGTATTAGGCAGTTTGGCAAAATATCGTGGTGCATCCAGGAATTTTGCGCCAGGTTCTTCGTCTATATGGCTTTTGTAATTAAGCCCCGAGCATAATATTTTTACTTGCTGCGGAATGGGTGTTACTATTTTTACATCAGAAAATGAAGTAAATGCAGTTGCCTCATCCAGAGATTTAATGGCTTTGGGCATTAATGTTTCATGCTGTTGAATAAATTGCTGCATATTGTTAGTGCCAGTTGCAGGAGACAGGTCAACGAGCTTCCCCTCTTTTTCGCCTCCAATGTGCAGATTGCTTTTGTATTGATAACTGTATAGTTTCATCTTTGGTTTTGTTTATTAGTTAAGTAAGACTGCTTTATGATACAATGCCGGGTTATTACCCAATTCTTTAAATAAATCAGCGCCATCCCACATGGAAAATTGTTTTGCTAATGAAGGAAAAACAGCCTGGCCTGAAGCCAGGAACTTGATTGCTTCCGGAAAGCAGTTTTTATTAGTTCTTGACCCAAGGATAGTCAATTCCTTCCTTGTAAAGTCGAGGCCGGGAAATGTAACCCCAACGCCCTTTGGCACTAATCCGACAATAACAATCCTGCCACCTGCCGCCACTAAGTGAACGGTTTGTTCCATCACTGCGGGTACGCCTGTTGCTTCAATTACTACCGGTATTCCTTCACCGTTGGTCAATGATAAAACCGTTGCCAGCAGGTTTTCATCCGACAAGATGGTTTCTGCGCCCATTTTTTTTGCGATGGATAGCCTTTCCGCATTGATGTCTGCGGCAAAAATTTTAGCACCCCGGGCTTTAGCTACTTCAATGGTTACCATGCCAATGGGGCCGCAACCCAATACAAGGACGGTTTCCCCTGAAACCAGTTCAGCCCGGTTACACGCCTGTGTGCCAATGGCAATAGGTTCAGCGAAAGCGGCAATCTCTAATGGTAAATGATCGGGCACTTTATAAATTTGTTTTGCCGGAGCTACCATATATTCGGCAAACCCCCCATTGCTGTGTACACCTAAAATATGCAGGTTGGCGCAACAATTATATTTGCCCACACTACAAGGGTAGCATTTGCCACAGCCTATAAATGGATCCACTACTACCCGGTCGCCAATTTTTACCCTATCCACTTCCTCACCAACTTCCGAAATGATACCGGCAATTTCATGGCCACCCACAATGGGATAACTGGCATACGGATTTTTCCCCTGGTAAATGTAAATGTCGCCCGCACACACACCGGTAGCTTTGATTTTCACTAGTACATCCGTGGGGCCTATTACCGGCACAGCGATATCCGCTACTTTCATTGAACGGAGTTCATCCATCACTAAGGCATTCATAACTTTTTGTTTGAAGACATTTTACATTTATTTCAACTTTCATTTATCAAACATCCTTTCTCAATAGTTGCTTTCCATTGCTTTGATCATGTTTACCATCGTTTGATTGACAGGCGTTGCTATGCCCGCTTTTTCCCCCATATTTACAATGGCCCCATTTATCACATCAATCTCTGTTTTTCTTTTTGCTGTAACATCCTGAAGCATAGAGCCCCTGGCCCCAACAGAATTTTTCAGTACGTTGTGCACTGCATTTCTTCGTTCTTCAAAATTGACAACCACTCCCTGGGTGCTTGCCACTGCTACAAATTCTTTGAGCAAGTGATCCATCGTATTAATAGTATATTCATTTTCAATAAGCTTATGGGCTTCAAAATTTAATAACGCAGCTAATGGCAAGGTTGCAACATTCAAAGCAAGCTTATTGTATATTTCCTCTAATACATTATCAGAGGCCGTTGTTTGCACATTGATGCCGTTCAACACACCGGCAATCTCTTTTACTTTTTCATCTGCTTTTTGGCGCACTCTTCCGATAAAAGCGATCGGGTTACCCACCTGCCTGGCATGACCCGGCCCCAGTGTGGTTCCGCTAACATAATTAACCCCCACAATAATCTGTGTGGGGTCCACAATACTTGAAATCACATCATAGTTGCCCCATCCGTTTTGTAAACTTAATACGGTGGTGTTTGAATTGAAACAAGGCAGGGCGCCTTTAACTGCAGTATCGGTATGGTAACATTTTGTAAACCCGATAGCAAGGTCAACCTTATCAATAGAAGAAGCGTCAATGGTGGCGTTTACACTTTTTATGGTTTCTGTTTCACCATTCTTATTGGTGATTTTAGCGCCATTCATATTGATGGAATCAACTGCTTCTTTATTTACATCCAGCAGTGTTACCTTATGTCCCGCATCCGCAAGCCTTGCCCCGAATATAAGGCCCATCGCTCCCGTACCACCTATTATTGCTATTTTCATATGTATATTGTTATTGTTAATAATGAATGACTGATTTATTTTTTGCGGATCTGTAACTATCCCATACTACTGTTACGGTTCTAAAGTTATCCTCTCCGGTTGTTTCGCAATAACCGCCTTTTAAACCGTTTAAAATATCACGGTTACAATCCACAATACTTGAATGTACCACGCTGTAATCGGGATCAACCCAGGGATACCTCACTGGCCTGACCTTTTCTGTTACTGTACCCTGACGCGTAGTGGTTTTTAAAGTAAAATCATGCGTAAGATGCAGGGAACCTTTTTCACCTTCTGCCAAAACCAACGTTTGAGGGAATTGTTCCTTTTCAAACAGGCTGGCAAAGCTCATCTCGGCATAGCAATGTACGCCGCTATCCATCTCCATTAATACATTGGCCACATCCTCACCTTTTATTTCAGGGTTCACACGTTTTGTAAGACAATACAGTGTATTCGGTTCGCCAAATAAAAAACGTGAAATGTCTAATATATGGGAACCCAGATCAGTGAGGATAAGATTTTCAAGTTTCGCTAAAAAAGGCTGGTTCTGATAAACAGGGAAGGCAGTGCAGAACGAAACATTTGCTTTAAAGATTTTGCCAATTACTCCGCTGTCCATTGCTTTTTTAAAAGCCCGGATGGGCGCCTGCCAGCGAAAGTTTTCATGTATAAATAATTTAACCCCGGCCTTCTTACATAAATCCAGCATTTCCTCAGCTTGTGCCCGTGTCGAGGCCATGGGCTTTTGGCAAATCACCATCAGTCCTTTATCCGCAGCCATTTTGGTAAACTGCAAATGAGTATCTGCATCCGTAATAATATCAACAAAATCCATTTTTTCGTTATCTAACAATTGCTTTACATCGTCATATACTGCTGGTATTCCAAACTTACGGGCAATGCCTTCAGCCTTTGATTTTGTCCTGTTATAAACAGCCACTATTTCTACTCCCTGTAATTCTTTCCAGGCCGCAATCTGAAAATTGCTCCAGAAACCTGATCCGATTATTGCGCCTCTCAATACTGTATCTCCCATAATTATCCAATAGTTTTTCAAACGACTTTAGCAGCCATTGTCTGCTACTTATCTTGCGGTCTTAACAGGTATTTCATCTTTGCTGCAATCCCTACTTATTAGTAAGAGCACCGAAGAGTGGCTGTAAAACATACCTTTGAAGAAAAATATACCAAGCAACATTCGTTAAAATTTTAAAAGTCAAATATTGGTATTATTATTAAAAAGTATCAATGCAATTATTTGCAAATAATCGTACTATTTATTCCAATAAGGGTTTGGCCTTAAAAAATTGCAGATTAATTTTGTTTTACTTCTGTAGTATCAGTTTGCAACGTTGGAACAACATAATTCCCTGAGTCTATTTGTGTGGCAGGAAATGCTTTTTTTAGCCCAGGCCAATCATTATTATTTACTCCGGTATGATAGAGATATAAATTTCTTAACGCCTTCAATTTACTTAGCTGTAGCACACCTTGCGCAGTAACTTTTGTTCCCATTAGATTAAGCGACTGCAAATGCTCCAACGCTTGCAATTTTACTATGCCATTGTCTGTGATGCCGGTATTAGTAAGTTGTAAACGGGTTAGCGCCGAAAGTTTTGCAATATTATCTAACGCTGCATCGTTGATAGATGCATTGTCTAATTTTAACCAGAGTAGCTGTTTCTTTAAAGGTTCAAGCAATTTAATTAAGCTGTCAGCGGCCGGACCTGCCGTAAAAAAGCTAGCCGATAAATAATTACTATTTTGAGCAATTGGGATAACCACCACACCCGCTTTTTTTAACCGGCTAACTGCTTGTTCATCCGCTTTGTCAACAGGAGTTTCTGGTATATCCGTTGTTTTATTTTGAGCATCTGTAGAACCTGACTGTAAGGCCAGTAAAACAGGTTTTATTTTATCCGTTTGTGGAAAGTCCTTTACTTTTTTATTGAAATCAGCACCTGTATTGATCCACCAATGTAATAAAGAAATTTCACCCGGTGTAAGTTGTTTTTTTTCTTTAGGAGGCATGTGGTCTTCATTTGTTGTTGGCAATAATAACCTTGCAATCATTGCGCTTTCTTCCGCTTTGCCAGGTTTAACAACCTGTCCATCCTTTCCCCCTTTTAAAATAAATTCCTGCAGGTCTAAGCGGAGTTTTCCTTTTTGCTTAGATTTTCCATGACAGCTATAACATCTTGCCTGCAAAAGCGGCTGTACCACATCTGCGTATAAAGCCGCTTCCAGGATATTCGGTATCGGCTTCATCGCCACTTCTTTTTCAGCAGTATTCTTAAAACCTTCAGTAAGATAGCCTGAGCCATGTGTAAGTGTGCCGCCTAAATGGCCGGTGATGGAAATTAAAATAATAATCCCGGCTGAAAACCACCCGGCAATTTTCTTACTTACGGAAAACCGGTACAATAAACACAACACTAAAGAAATACCAGCCGTAATGATACCCATCCATTGATGACGGCTTACCAACTGTTCATCATAATCGCCGCTTAAAGAAAGCATGTACCCGGTGATGGACGAAAATACTGCTCCTATCATTCCCAAAAAAAATATTAGTGGAATGGCTGGCTGCAAAAAAGCAAATGCGGGCTTCCTCCAGGCAAGCAACTGAAAAAAGGCGGCTATCAGTAAAATACCTATAGGTAAATGAACGAGTACAGGATGAAAACGGCCAAGCAGATCGGAAATAAGTAATAAAGTCATGAATAAGTTAGTACTGGCTTTTAAGAATAACGCTTTCTAAGTAATTTCATCATGTATACATTAATGGCCCATTGGTCTGCCATGGGCTGCCTGGTATAAGGCAAAGTGGGCATATAATCCGGAGGTCCAAATTCTGTGAGAAAGGTCAACCGTTCTCCATTTTTCTTCTTTCGTTCCGCCACTATATCCCACCAGTCAAAATGCTGCTTCACCACGGCTTCCCATTCCGGTGCACGGGGATCGTTTACCTGCGGTCCTTCAGGATGGCCGATACGGGCATGAATATGTTCTACCCGTTGCAGTACCATATCCACCGTTTCCTTCTGATCGCTTAACATGCTTTCATGCACATTGCACCAATGCGATACATCAAACGTCAGTTTAAGATCGGGTACTTTTTCGATGAATTGCCTAGTTGTGTGTGCTGCAAACATGATCCGCGACCGATGGGTTTCATGGCAGATCAAAATACCTGTTTCTTTAGAAAGCCTTGTAGTGTGATCAATGAACATTTTATTCTGCTCAAAACTGAAATAATCCTTCCCGGAATGACAGTTGATATATAAGGGTTTTTGACTGCTGTTCGTTGCAGCTTCTGTAGTAACTTTCTTAAACGTTTCCAGGTGTCCCTTCCAGTCTGGTTCAAACGTTCCCCAAATAAAACCGACCTCCAATGAATGTTTTTTTAAAGCGGTAAACAATTCATCCTGACCTTGTTTGTCGCCGGGCCACCATGCTTCTATTCCATCATAACCTTCCTTTTTTGCAGCGGCACAAAACTGGTCCTGTGTTCCTGCAAAGCCCCAACTGGTGGCCATTATCTTTAGTTCAAAATTTTTATTCACTTTCAGAGGTTGATTAGCTATAGCAAAAACATCCATTGAAGAAAGTAATAGCGCAGTAGCTGCTGAAGTGGTCGTTTGAATAAATGCCCGTCTGTTATGTTCCATAAGAATGATTGAATTTATTTTTAATGCTTGTTAAATGCACCCACTATTTTTTTTAGTTGTTTCCGGGTTAAACCTATATGATGTCGTTGGTTTAATTCTGTTGATTTATTAAGCAATTACTTCATGAATCACTTTGCCAGCCACATCGGTAAGCCTGAAAGGTCGTCCCTGAAATGGATAGGTAAACTCTTCGTGGTTAAATCCTAATTGATTTAATATGGTTGCCTGTATATCATGTGCATCCACTTTGCCACTGATAGCACTGTAACCAATTTCATCGGTTTCGCCATGCGTATATCCTTTTTTGATGCCACCGCCTGCCATCCAGATAGTAAACGCTTCGGTATGATGATCTCTTCCTTTGAATGGATTCTTTATACCATTCCTGGTTTCCATCATCGGCGTACGACCAAACTCGCCCCCCCATACAACCAATGTTTCCTCCAGCAAGCCCCTTTGTTTCAGGTCCAGCAACAGGGCCGTAATAGCTTTATCTATGCTTCTGCATTTATTGACAACACCAATGTTCAAAGAACCGTTGGGGCTATCACCATGAGCATCCCAGCCCCAGTCGAACAACTGCACATAGCGAACACCTTTTTCTACTAGCTTTCTTGCCAATAAAACATTGTTTGCAAAACATGATTTGCCGGGTTTGGTACCATACATTTCATGAATGTACGCAGGCTCATTATTTATATTCATTACTTCAGGAGCCGTTATCTGCATCCGGTAGGCCATTTCATATTGAGAGATACGGGATAATATTTCCGGATCATTATATTCCTCATATTCCTGCTGGTTTGCTTTATTGATAGCATCTATAGATGCTTTGCGCAGGTTACGGCTCATGCCATCCGGATCATTAATAAACAAAACAGGGTCGCCTTCACTGCGGCATTGCACACCCTGGTAAACGGAAGGTAAGAACCCACTACTCCATACACTCTTACCGGCATCAGGAAAACTTCCCCCACTCGTAAGTACTACAAATCCCGGCAGGTTTTGATTTTCAGTTCCCAGTCCATAGGTAGCCCAACTTCCCATACTGGGCCTTCCCAACCTTGGGCTGCCGGTATGCATGAGTAATTGCGCCGGTGCATGGTTGAACTGGTCGGTAGTTACCGCCTTTAAAAAGGTGACTTCATCAGCAACGGTAGAAAAATGCGGTAAGTTTTCACTGATCCAGGCGCCGCCCTGTCCATGCTGGGCAAACTTTGCCTGCGGTCCCAGCATCTTGGGCACACCGGTTATAAATGCAAATTGTTTTCCTTCCAGCAAGGATGGCGGACAATCCTGTCCATCCATCTTCGCTAATTCGGGTTTGTAATCAAACAACTCTAACTGTGATGGTGCGCCTGCCATGTGCAGGTAGATCACACTTCTGGCTTTGCCGGCAAACGGAGGTGACTTTGGCAGTAGCGGATGTGCCGGATCGAATACTATAGATGATGTAGCAGATGATCTTTTGCTACCGCAACCACCCAGCAACGAACCAAATGCTAATGCACCGAGCCCCATGGCACTTTCTTTCAGGAAATGGCGACGGGTATGCATCCGCCTCACTTCGTCCTGCGCTTCTTTCAGCAACCGCTGATCCTGCAATTCTTTTTGTGTCATGTTGTTTAATTTGTTTTATGAAACCATCCCGATTCCTAAAGGGAGGTCACCAATGCACAGTCTTCTTTTCAAAATAGTCCTTATTGTCTTTATCATTCTTTTTTCAAAAAAATTCGTTAAAAAGGGAGACATCGTACCTAAGTTCCCCATTTAAAGGAGACATGGGTTAATTCTTCATAACCACCTCATCAAGGTTCATCATGGCATTCGCCACTACCACCAATGCGGCTGTAGATTGATCTGTATGTTCCCTGTTCACACCGATCATTTTATTGGTTTTATCTGCATCTGATTTAAACTCATTCAATGCTTCATTGTACAGATCAACGAACACTTTCAATTTTTCGGGAGGTAGCGGTTTATACAGCATGAGTTCATATCCTTTCGATATCTGGTTATTCACATTTTGCCCAGCCTCTTTCTTCATCCGGTACGCAAAATGACGGGCCATATCCATATAAGCAGAATCATTTAAAGTAACCAATGCCTGCAATGGTGTATTCGTACGGATACGCCTTGCCGAGCACAACACTCGTTGTACCCCGTCAAATGAAATCATCGAAGGATAAGGAGCTGTACGTTTCCAATAGGTATAAACAGCCCTGCGGTATTGATCTTCCCCTTTACTGTTTTGCCATTTTGCTGAATTATATGGGGATAACCAGATTCCTTCAGGCTGCCAGGGCATTACCCCGGGACCATACATTTTTGAACTGATTTCCCCGCTTATACATAAATGCTGATCCCGCAATTGCTCAGCACTTAATCTCACTCTTGGGGCTCTTGCATAAAACTTATTAGCAAGGTCTTTTTGTTTTAGCTCTTCTGTTAGTTTCGAATCCTGTCGGTAGGTGGAACTCATAACCAGTTTTTTCAGCAATTTTTTAATGCTCCATTGATAATCATTCATCAGTTTCCAGGAAAGATGATCTAACAATTGCTGGTGGGTGGGTGGGCTACCCTGTGTTCCCATATCCTCCAGTGTTTCTACAATGCCTGTTCCAAAAAGTTGCTCCCATAACCTATTCACCATTGTTCTGGATACCAGCGGGTTTTTTTTATTGGTTAGCCACAGTGTCAGACCCAACCTGTTTTTAGGAGCATTCGCAGGCATAGCATAACTCAATGAATTGGGAACGGCAGGTTCTACTTCTTTTCCCAAGGTCAACCTGTTACCTCTTTCAAATACCCTGGTCTTACGCCACATCCACGTTGGATTTTCTACCATTACCGGTGTTTGGTGGACATTGGCGGTTAACAGTTCCCAGAATGTTTTCTCGGTTTCAGCATATCCGGGCAAACCTTTTCCAGGAATTTTTTTTACAAAACTGAACCAGTCAAATACGATTACAAAATCTTTAATGACGGCAGGCAACGTTGGATTATCGTAGGTAAGATAAACATCATGCACCCCAGCCTGTTCGGCAAAATCAGCGGATGCTGTTTTCCAGATATTATTATCCCCCATATTAATTTTCACATCGCCATTAATATTGATGGTTGTCAATAAAGGTCCGTCAGGCGCATCAATCCTTATTTTCAGTATGCCTGATTTTTTATTGGATTTATAACTCCAAATTATTCTGCCGGCATTTTGAAGATCCACCTTTTTCAATCTTGCCACTGCATGATTATGGAATAACATTGTATTATTATTAAACCCTATGGCCGCATTTTTTAAACTATCGGCAGTAGTAGCATTAATTGCAGGTTGCCCAGTACGCAAAAAAAGACTGACATTTTTCGATTCTTCTTCAGACGAAAGTTTTTTTACCCAGTTTTTAACGGCATCCAGTTTTTGTTTCAATGAATCGTCATACTCCCGGAGCAAAGGAAATTCACCCCGTACATCTTCATCACGGGTATTGTTGAAATACGCCAGGAATTTATAATACTCATCATGACGGAAAGGGTCGTAAGGATGACTGTGGCATTGAACACAGGCAAAGGTTGTGCTCATTACCGACTCCCAGGTAGTATTCACCCTATCCAATACAGCCGCAGTTCTGAATTCTTCATTATCGGTACCACCTTCATCATTGGTCATTGTATTGCGGCTGAATGATGTAGCAATGTAGTGGGCATCAGTTGGATTGGGAAGCAGGTCTCCGGCAATCTGTTCCGTCAAAAACTGATCGTAAGGTTTGTCATCATTAAACGCTTTGATCAGCCAATCCCTGTATTTCCATATCTGACGACCACCATCCGCTTCATATCCCTTGGTATCCGCATACCGTGAAAGGTCCAGCCAGAGGGAAGCCCATCGCTCACCAAAATGTGGTGAAGCCAGTAATGAATCAACCAAAACTTCATAGGCTTTTTCATCATCATTTTTTAAGAATTGCTGCGCAATAGCAGTGGATGGATACATTCCAATAAGGTCAAGGCTAACCCTTCTAAGCAAAGTAGCCTTATCAGCTTGGGCTGAGGGCTTTAATTTTTCGTCTTCCAGCTTTGCAAAAATGAATTTGTCAACATCATTGTGTATCCATTTATCTTCTACATCCGGCACTTCAACTTTCTTGATCGGTAAGTAAGCCCAATGATCCCCCCATTGAGCTCCTTGTTTTATCCATCTTTTAAAAATGCTTATTTCCTCTTTATTTAACGGTTCATGTTTATAGGGCATTCTTTCTTCCGGGTTATGGTTGGTGATACGGCGGACCAGTTCGCTGCCTTCAGGGTCACCAGGAATAATGGCTGGCTTTCCTGATTCTGTTTTGGCCAGAGCATCTTCACGAAACAATAAACTGAAACCTGCCTTTGCCTTTACACCACCGTGACAAGTGATACATTTTTTATTTATGATGGGCTTTACATCAGCACTAAAGTCCACTTTTTCTGAAGGCACCAACAGATAGAGATAGCTTAATATTACTGCTATCAATAAACTAATGACAAGAAGTATTTTTTTACTAAATTTCATAATGGCAACCAGTAGGGTGAATAGGTTAATTTTTTATAAAAGCCTGCAATTTCAGTTAAGATTCTCTCTCAGCTATAAATTCAAAGTTTATTAATCTTTCCAAAAGTATTCAACGTAATAACTGCAAAAAATTGGACTATTTATTCCATATTAATATTTATCGCAGGATATTTGAAAAAAAATACATGAAAAGCCTGTCTGTATGGTAACCCTGTAAATTTTTATGTACCACCTGACCATCCGAGCTAACAAAAGTTATAGGCAAATCCTTTTATAAAACCTTTACAGGTATTTATTAATCGCCATTGTCAAGTGAGGATTTCATTAATCACTTTCCCTTTTACATCAGTTAATCGGAAGGGCCTTCCCTGAAATTCATAGGTAAATTTTTCATGATCAAAGCCCAGAAGATTTAAGATAGTGGCCTGTACATCATAAGTTTCCACTTTTCCACTTATTGTGCTGTATCCTATTTCATCGGTTTCGCCGTAACTGAATCCTTTTTTTACTCCGCCACCAGCCATCCAGATGCTGAATGCTTCTACATGATGATCCCTTCCTTTAAAGGGCACTGATTTACCTTCACGGTTTTCCTGCATGGGCGTTCTGCCAAATTCCCCTCCCCAAACTACCAGCGTTTCTTCCAACAAGCCACGTTGTTTTAAATCCAATATCAGGGCCGTCATTGCCTTGTCTATGCTCCGGCATTTATTAATAAATCCCACATCAATAGCTTCGTCAGCAGCGGTTCCATGACTGTCCCAGCCCCAATCAAACAATTGAACAAAGCGAACTCCTTTCTCTACGAGCTTTCTGGCCAAGAGCACATTGTTGGCAAAACTGGCTTTACCGGGCTGGGTGCCATACATTTCATGAACGTAGTCGGGTTCACTATTAATGTTCATTACTTCCGGTACAGATATCTGCATCTTGTATGCCATTTCATATTGTGAAATTCTCGAAAGGATTTCGGGATCCTTATACTCTTCGTACTCATGTTTATTTATTTTATTAATAATATCAATAGAAGCCCTTCGCATATCCCTATCCACACCAGGAGGGTCTTTTAAGAATAAAACCGGATCCCCTTCACTTCTGCACTGAACACCCTGGTACACACTGGGTAAAAAACCGCTGCCCCACACGCTTTTGCCAGCATCAGGACTACGGCCCCCGCTGGTTAGTACCACATAGCCGGGAAGGTTTTGGTTTTCGGTTCCTAACCCATAAGTAATCCAGGAACCCATGCTGGGCCTCCCTAATCTGGGACTGCCGGTGTGCATTAACAATTGTGCAGGTGCATGATTAAACTGATCGGTTGTTACTCCTTTTAAAATGCATATTTCATCGGCGATTGTCGAAAAATGCGGAAGGTGGTCGCTGATCCATAAACCACTTTCGCCCCTTTGTTTAAATGTAATCTGTGGCCCCAGCATTTTTGGAACACCCCTGATAAATGCAAACCGCTTTCCTTCCAACAGGCTTGGCGGGCAATCCTGACCATCAAGTTTCATTAGTTCAGGTTTGTAGTCAAATAATTCTAATTGTGAAGGCGCACCCGCCATGTGCAAATAAATTACCGATCGGACTTTGCCAGGAAATGGAGGCATTTTTGGCGATAAAGGATTAGCTGCATCAAAGAGGTTCTTTGCTTTTTCAGGTGAGTTGCCACCACAACTTCCCAACAAAGAACCCAGCGCTAATGCTCCAAAACCCATGGCGCTTTCTTTTATAAAATGCCGACGGGTTTTAAGGGTAAGCAATTTTTTATTGGCTTCATCCTGCATTCGTTGATTATCTAATTCCTTTAGTGTCATGATTATTATTTCAAAAATACATTTCCTTTGTTTTTAAAAGCATGTGCCAAACCCTTAATGCCGATTTGTATCCAATTCTGCCAGTTAGCAACATGCGATAATGCAATCCTAATTCTTTGTTACCACTTCATCAAGGTTTAGCATAGCATTAGCAACTACTACCAGCGCTGCTGTTTCAGGCTTATTGTTCTCACTGTCATCGCCCATTAGTTCAAGTGCCTTTTTTTTATCCTTTTTTAAATTCACTACCGCATCCTTATAGAGTTTTTGTAATTCTGCCAGGCTTTGAGGAGCAATTGGTTTAAAGAGAATCCATTTATACCCATTGCTTATTTGTGCAGCTATATCATTCCCCCCTTCTTTTTTCATGCGTATTCCAAAATACTTCGCCATTTCCCAATAGGCTTCATCATTCAATGTAACCAATGCCTGCAACGGCGTATTGGTACGTATGCGGCGGGGTGCGCAAATTTCCCGTGATACGCCATCAAATGTCATCATGGATGGATAAGGTGCTGTACGCTTCCAGTAAGTGTACAATGCACGGCGATATTGATCCTCACCTTCGCTTTTTTTCCACACTTCACCATTCCAGGGGGTTTGCCAAATACCTCCAGGCTGAAAAGGATACACACTGACACCGTACATTGTTTTGCTGAGTAATCCACTTGCTGCCAAACCTTGGTCCCTTACCTGCTCAGCCGATAACCGTACCCTTGCCCCTCTTGCATACAATTTATTATAGGGATCTTTTTGAAGCAACTCTTCTGTTAATTTTGAGCTTTGCCGGTAAGTGGCAGACAGCACCATAGTCTTCAATAGCTTTTTTACGCTCCATTGTTGATCATTCATAAATTGAAATGACATGTGATCCAGTAATTTTTTGTGCGTAGGAACCATTCCCTGCGTACCCATATCTTCCAAAGTTTCTACAAGCCCCTGCCCGAACAATTGTTCCCATAAACGATTGACCAAGGTTCTGGAAATAAGCGGATTTTTTTTATCGGTAAGCCACATGGCCAGGCCCAAACGGTTTTTTGGTGCGTTGACAGGTAATGGGTTTAATGAATGAGGAACATCCGGCTGTACGGTATCTCCTTTTACCAGCCAGTTGCCTCTTTCGAAGACCCGCATTGTACGTGTCATGTCAGCAGGGTTCTCCATCATAATGGGTGTACCGGAGAGATTCATCGTTATGAAGTCCCGGAAAGCCTTTTTATTTTTAGCATACCCCGCTTTACCCTGCCCGGGAAATAGTTCTGTAAAATAAAACCACTCAAAAATTAATTCGGAATAGTCTGATACTTTCAAGTCGGAATTATAGGTAAAATACAAATCATGAACTCCTTCGACAGCATTTATAGTTGTTTCTGCAATGCTAAATTGAACCTGCTGTTTTTTTTGACTATGAAAAGTAACAGATGCAACTACCGGCCCCTTGGCGCTGTCAAGATGGATTTGCCAAACTCCACGTCCCGCAGGCCGTGAAATGAATTTATAGATCAATACATTCTTATCCTTCAGGTTTACATTTTTTAGGAGGGCTATCCCCTTGTTTCGCATTGCAAGCCACTTGGTTTCATTCAATTCGCTATTAATTACGGGGATGCAGCTAATGCCATTGTAGGCAGGTTGCCTTGTTTTTACAAACTGAACGACAGAAGCTGCTTTTTCCGGAATCGTATTTTGCTTTAGCCAATCCTTCAACCTACTTAATTGCTGCTGAAGTGAATCAGGGAATTCGTAGAGGAGCGGATAGTCTGCCTCCGTATCCTCATCTCTTGTGTTGTTAAAAAATGCTGCAAACTTATAATACTCATCATTTTTAAAAGGATCATAAGGGTGGCTATGGCATTGGGTACAAGCAAAAGTGGTACCCATTAATACTTCCCAGGTAGTATTCACCCTGTCTAATACTGCGGCAGTACGAAATTCTTCATTATCTGTACCTGCTTCATCATTGGTCATTGTATTGCGATGAAAAGCGGTAGCGATGTATTCTTTATCTGTGGCGTTGGGCAATAAATCCCCCGCAATTTGTTCTGTGAGAAATTGGTCATATGGCTTATCATCATTAAATGCATGGATCAGCCAATCCCTGTACCGCCAGATGTTGCGTCCCGGATCCCGTTCGTAACCTTTGGTATCTGCATAGCGGGCAAGGTCAAGCCAGGTGGCTGTCCATCGTTCACCATATTGAGGAGAGGCGAGCAAACTATCAACTAAAGTTTCATAGGCTTTATCGGTTTTATCATTTAAAAATCTTTCCGCAACGCTTTTGGATGGTGGTAATCCGGTGAGATCCAGGCTTACACGGCGTAATAATATTTCTTTTTCTGCCTCAGGGGAAGGCCTTATTTTTTCCTTTTTTAAATCATCATAAATAAATCTGTCTATATCATTTCTGATCCATTCATTATTTATATCAGGAATCTCCACTGGTTTTACGGATACATAAGCCCAGTGTTCACCCCATTGCGCTCCCTGCTTAATCCATTTGCGAAGTTTCTCAATCTCATCTTCAGACAGTGGGTCATGTCTATAAGGCATCCTTTCTTCCGGATCTTTTATAGTCAACCTCCGGATCATTTCACTTTCATCGGGCTTACCGGGAATAATGGCAGGTTTACCAGATTCTGTGTTGGCTAATGCTTCATCACGGAACAACAAACTAAATCCGGCTTTCTTTTTAACTCCGCCGTGACACGAAATACACTTCTTATTGAAAATTGGTTTTATGTCAGCGCTGAAGTCCACTTTTTGCGATGGAATAAGGGCTACGAAGCTTATTCCAACAGCAGCCATTAAACCGACTACACGGAGAATATTTTTACTAAATTTCATAATAGAGCATACAAGGGAATTACCTGACAAAATATTGCTATTATGAATATAAAGGTTATGATTGATATCCGTCAATGCAATAATTGCAAAAAATAGTACTATTTATACCAATAATAATATTCATCCCCTAAAGCGTGAACCCCATAAAGATCGGTGTTAATATTAATAATGGCTGTAAATCTTTACGCGGTTAAGATTATTTTACTTTGAATACAAATACTTTTTGTATTCCCTTGGAGAAACACCCATTTGCTTTTTGAACAGCCTTGAGAAATAGTAGGGGTCGTCAATACCGATTTTTGACCCGATTTCGCTAATACTGCACCTGTTGGAATGGATCAACTGGCAGGCTTTCTGAATTTTTAGAAAATTAAAATAAGCGATGGGTGGATAACCAGTATCATGCTTGAATTTCTTGAAAAAAAACGAAGAAGAAAGGCATAAGTATTTTGAAATTGATTCTACGGTAATTTTTTTTGCAATATTTTCCTGCATATAAATAATCGCATCGTTTATTGTATTTACAAAAGATGTTGAATCTTTGGATAAACTGCTGAAGCTATCGGGTGAAATAAACGTACCAAGATAATGAGGCAATACAAGGTTGGCATAAATCAGGTTGGATTTGCTAAAGCCCTTTGAGAATATTTCAAATATATTATTAAACAACTCTGTTCTTTCCTCTGAATAAACTGTTTTTATAGGCTCCTGGTCGCCTTTCAGATTGACTATATTGATTAAATCCCGGTTTTTATTACCGGCTATATGCATCCAAAAAATACTCCAGGGTTTATTTGGGGATGCTCCGTAACTGTGAGCCATTGCCGGTGGAATAAAAAATGCTTCCCCCGATTTTAAGCCAATATTTTTGTTATCTATTTTAATCCATCCTTCGCCGCCGAAACAATGTAAAAAAACAGCAAACGAAGAACCGCCTAATGGTCTTCTGAAATAATGATTCGCGGCTCGAGGGAAAATTCCCATTCGGCTGATATATAGCTGACTTATCAGAGGCAAGCGGGTACATTCAAATAATATCTTTTTAGGGAAATCAATAATTTGCTCACCTTCAAATCCGGCGCTTATTTTCTTTGATTGTCGCATAAAGTAATTAATATATATATTCCAATCAAAGATAGAATAATCCATGTTTTATATCGGATCGTATATTTTTTGACAGAGTAGTCAGACTAATTTCGTTTTAATAATAAAAGAAGCTCTGTATTTTTTATACGATTGTTAAGCCATGAAATTCTATCCTTTTCATTTTTTTATATATCTGCAACTTTGGAAGGCTTTAAGGCTTGATTCCAATTATCATATCAAGCATGGTATTTTTAAACAATCAGAAGGCTGTTTGATTTTCATTCAGGCATTTAAAACAAAACTGTCGATAACTTTTTTTCAACGTCTGCTCTGTGAGCCATGCGTTTCGCTTTCAATACATAATAGTTTTAAACGAGTAAACTTTAAAAATTTTAAGTAGCGTATGAAACTAACATTTCCCGATCAGCTTGATACCATTCGGAATAAAATACGCCAGCAGGAAGAAACACTAAAAGCTGTGGCAGAGATTTATGCAAATGCCCTTGCAAGCGGAGGTTTAATCCATGTGTATGCCAATGGCCACTCCAGGATTGCTGTAGAGGAAATGTGTATCCGAATGGGTGCCCTTACAGGTTTTCGTGCCATTCTTTCTACCGGGTTAACTTCTTTTACGGATGTAGTTGGCTCCAATGGCATACGGGTCAATCAATTTTTTGAAAAGGTGGAGAAGAGCGGGGCAGCGCTATTAGATGAAATTGATTTTGGCCCGAAGGATGTATTACTGGTAATCACCGCTACCGGCACTACACCAGCGGCTGTTGATATTGCCTTTGAATTTAATAAACGGTATCCTTCCCTGCCGTTAATCGCTATTTCCTGTGCAGAACAATCTAAAAATGCTCCAGCTAAACACAGTACGGGTTTTAATTTATGGCATATCGTGCAACAAGCTTCAACCGGCATTTTTATTGACAATGGAATGCCTGTCGGAGATTTAAGTATCAACCTGGAATGTAATTGTGGCCAATATAAAATCGGTCCGCTCAGTTCCATTGGCGCCCTTACCATCGTTCAGTCGTTGAACGAACTTACTCTCCAAGCATTGGATGCAAGGGGAATAGAACACTTCGTACTTAAAAACATGCACCTGAATAATACCGAAGTAAATTATGATTCCTGGTTAAGGGATCAGCGAAAAAGATATGCGAAAGCCATTCAGAATGACGATGCTTTACCACCTGTAAAAAATATAGACAAATAGCGATGGCTGGTAAAGTATATATAGTAACAGGCTCAAGCGGTATAGCAGCAGAGACCATTAAATTATTAGCGGCAGAAAACAATCATGTTTTTTTCGCTGGAAAGGATGAAACACAGTGTGATCAATTATTCGCAGAAATAAAGGAGATTGGCTATCGTGCCGATTTTATTTCCGGTGACCTTACCGATGAGTTGGTTGTAAACAAACTGGTTTCTTCCTGCATCACTAAATATAAACGCATTGACGGACTGTTTAATGTAGCCGGGGTAAGTGGCAGAAAATATGGCGATGGCCCTTTGCATGAATGTACATTGGAAGGCTGGCAAACAACCTTAAACATCAACCTCACCACTCAGTTTCAGATGTGCAAATATGTAATTACGCAAATGCTAACACAGGAACCGGATGAAGATGGCATGAGGGGCGCAATAGTAAATATGTCGAGTGTACTGGCCTTTTCACCTGAAGCAAACAACTTCACCGCCATTGCTTATGCGGCAGGTAAAGGGGCCATTATCAGCATGACCCAAACTGCTGCCGCTTATTATGCAAAAAATAAAATCCGTATCAATGCCATTGCCCCCGGCCTGGCCTTAACGGGGATGAGTGCCCGGGCTTTCCAAAATGAATTGGTTGTTCAGTCAATGAAAGAAAAGCAACCGTTGGCCGGTACGGTAATGAAGGCAGCTGACATAGCTAAAGCAGCCATTTTTTTACTAAGCAGTCAGTCTTTAATGATCACCGGGGAGACATTGGTGGTAGATGCAGGCTGGAGTATTTCTTAATTTAAATCGTTAATGTATTCAACCATGAACACAATAAATTATTCAAAAGATATTCAGGCGAAAGAAGCGTATGACGTAATTGTGGCCGGCGCTGGTTCAGGGGGTTCAACGGCAGCCATTGCTTCTGCACGGGCAGGCGCTAAAACTTTATTGATTGAAAGGTTGCCTTTTCTGGGAGGGATCAGCACAGCCGTATTGGATACGTTTTATGGATATTATACCCCGGGAAAAGCAGCCAGGAAAATTGTTGGTGGTATTGCTGATGATGTGGTGAAAGGTTTACAGGAATACAAGGCGTCTTTTGAAAGACCTAATACATTTGGCGCAGGCACCGGAATTACGTATCATCCCGAATACCTTAAAATAGTGTGGGAAAAGCTGGCAACAAAAGCAGGATGCCATATACTGCTCAATGCCTGGGTGCAGGATGTGTTTAAAGAAGGTAACCGAATAACCGGGTTACTGGTTGCAACAAAAAGCGGCCTGACTTATTATTCGGCCAAACAATTTATTGATGCCACTGGTGATGCGGATATCATCTATCAGGCGGGGTTTGATTATGAATTGGCGGGAGAAATAGATCCGGCACAAACACTAACCACTACATTCAAAATGGTGAATGTGGATACCGTAAAAAGAAAATCAATTTCCAAAGAACAGTTTCATCAATTGATGGCAAAAGCTGCCGAAAGTGGCCATTATCATTTACCACGAAAAGAAGGCAGCGATCACATTACACCAGTAGATGGAATGACGGCTACTATTATGACGAGGTTGAAGTCGTATGAAACAATGAATGGTAAAACCATTAATGCCACAAACCCTGAATTCCTCAGCGCTTCTGAAATCAATGGGAGACTTCAGGCACTGGAGTATATCCGGTTTTTAAAAGACTTTGTTCCGGGATATGAAAAAGCAGAGCTATCCACTTTTGGCGTTCAAATCGGCATCCGGGAAACCAGGAGGATTTATGGCGAATACAGATTGAATGAAGAAGATGTATTGTCGGCTAAACAATTTGATGACCAGATAGGATTATGCGGGGCGCCCATGGAAGACCACCATGATGGCAAAGACACCAAATGGCAATACCTCCCCGAAGGAAAAACAGTGGGTATCCCTTACCGGACATTAATTCCTAAAAACACAAAAAATATATTGGTAGCAGGAAGATGCTTTAGCGCCAATCATGTTGCCCATTCCAGCGTTCGCTCCATGGCACAATGTATGGTGATGGGTGAAGCCGCAGGCGTTGCCGCTGCTTTATGTGTAAAGCAAAACATTTCGCCTGCTGCGCTGGATGTAAAGCAATTAATAAAAATACTGGTTGAAAACGGAGCTATAATCTATGAACCATGAGTAAAGCCTATTTCATAGCATTTGATGCCGGTGGCACCCGATTAAAAATCGGTGTGGTGGATGAGCAATATCAATTGCTGAAAGCACATCATATACCATCCCATGCCAACCACGGAGCGGAAGTTTTGTTTAGTTCAATGGTTTCATCCGTTCAAAAATTAAAGGAAGAATATGGCGATAATCTGTTGGGCATAGCACTTAGTTTATCAGGAGTCATTGATCCCGATCAGGGCGTGGTATTGTTACCCGGAAAATTCAAAATGCTGGAAGGGTATCCTTTAGTAAAAAAGTTAAAAGAAACTTTCGGGGTGCCGGTAGTTGCTGACAATGATGGACGCTTAGCCGCTTACGCTGAAAAATATTTTGGCCTGGCAAAGAATAGCGGCTGGGCAGTGGTGCTGACGATAGGAACAGGTGTCGGCTCCGGAGTTATTGTAGATGGAAAATTGCTCACCAATCGTTTTTTACAATTCGGCACACAGGCAGGGCATTTCATTTTAAATGAGGATAGCCATGCATATTGTTTAACCGGAAATTATGGCACCGGGGAAACACTGTGTTCCGCAACAGCGCTTGTATCACAGGTAAGAAATGCAATTCAACGCGGTATTCCGAGCGCCTTATCAGATGATTATTTTTTAAACCCCGCTTCAATAGACTTTGAACGGGTGAGTGATGCCTGCAGAAAAGGAGACAGCCTATGTATAAGAGAACTGGAAAACTGGAGCGGCCATCTCACCACTTTAATTATCAATGCCATCCACGCCTATTCACCCGAGGTAGTGATATTAAGCGGTGGCGCCACGCTGGCAGCAGATCTTTTTCTTGATAAAATTCAACAACAGGTCAATCACCACATTTTCCGTTACCCGGTAAATGAGCCTGTACCCATTCTTATTTCCAACATCCAGGAATATGCAGGCGTAATGGGCGCCGCAGTTTATTTAAAACATTCATTAGTGACCCAATATTAAAACAGCATGGCAAAATTAATTGACCTTACATCCGATGAAATAGATTCAATAGACAGGAAATTCCCCATCCTTATACCAGTTGGCCTCATCGAAGCCCACGGGCCGCACCTTGCCGTATCGGTTGACATTGTTACAGCCGAATATTTTGCAAGTGAAGCCGCACAACGAACAGGCGCTATTTTAGCTCCGGGCATTCCTTATGGCTTTGCCGATGAAATGAAAGAATATCCCGGCACGCTTGGGATAAGGCATACAACCTTAACCCTGCTGGTAAAGGATATTATACTTTCCTTCTGCGAAAAGAAGTTTGAGAAAATCATTTTTATTATTGGCCATGGCGCCAACAAAACGCCTGTTGAAATGGCCTTCAATGAAGTTTGGGAAACCTATCCCGATTTCAAAGGCCTTGTGTTGAACTGGTGGTCTGATTGCGGAATTGCCGGTATTCACCATGCCGATAAAGGGGAAACGGAAGTAGCATTGGCGCTTGATGTACCCGCTAAAATGAATTTGGCAAAAGAAGCCCACGTGGATAAGACCTGGTATAAAATACGTTCGAGGTTTACGTTAGACCCTTCCTCTGGTGGTGTAAACGGAGATCCAACAAAAGCCGATATTGAAAATGGAAAAAAAATTATTCAGCAGGCGCTGGATGCAATGGTGGCTAAAATTAACCAGGCAATCAAAGACTAAGTTTATGTTGATTGATAAAAATACCATACAGGGAATATTACCGGCAGTAACTTTTGAAACTACGGATGCTGTTTTAAAAGTGGCGGAAATATTTATTGAAGAAGGGCTTTGCTGCATCGAAGTGCCTTTACGGACATCCGTTGCATTGGAAGCGATCACCCTGTTACGAAAGAATTTTGAAAACCAGTTAACGATTGGGACAGGTACCATTTTAAATGAACGGCAATTAAAAGCGGCCATCAGCGCAGGCGCTGAGTTTGGATTGGCTCCCGGCCTTAACCGTACCGTTGTAACACAGGCACAAAAATTACACTTCTTATTTATTCCCGGTGTAATGACGCCATCGGAAATGGAAGCAGCTATAGAATTGAACTGCCTGCTGGTAAAAGTTTTTCCGATGGAACAAATAGGCGGTGTAAAATTCCTGCAGGCAATGGAAGGCCCTTATGCACATACCGGTATCCGTTATATTCCAATGGGAGGCGTAGGTATAGATAATATGGACAGCTATTTATCGCTGAAGCAGGTAGCAGCAGTCGGTGGCTCCTGGCTGGCCGGTAAAAAACTACTTAAAGAAAAAAACTATGAAGCGATCAGAGCGCATGTAAAAGAAGCAATGAAAGTGGTGAATAGAATAGAACAAAACGATGGTTAACTCTACATCAAAAAAAACAAAAATAACAAATTGCCAAACCAATTTTAAAAAGTATCATCAAATTTTATGGCTGCCATATTACCTGTAAGCAATACCGAAACTGATACACTTGTTGTTAAATATCATTCATCCTATATTTTCCCCATTTGCATCGTGGTGGCTCTGGGCGGTGTGCTGTTTGGATTTGACCTCGCCATCATTTCGGGTACAATCCCTTTTTTTACCCAACATTTTCAATTGAGTGATTTTGAACAGGGTTGGGCTGTGGGATGTATCAATTTGGGTGCGGCGGCAGGCGCATTGATAGCGGGCAAGATGAGTGCCTCCATCGGAAGGAAAAAATCATTATTGCTCTGTTCTTTTTTATTCGCCTTTACCGGGGTGGCTACCGGATGGGCGCCCAATTTTGAGTTATTTGTTTCGGCCCGCCTGTTAAGTGGTGTAGCCGTAGGTGTGGCTGCATTGGTTTGCCCCATGTATATCGCTGAAATTGCTCCGGCCTCCTTGCGTGGCAGGCTCGTTACTTTCTATCAGTTGGCCATAGTTTCAGGATTATTGCTGGCCTATCTATCTAATTATTTTTTATTGAATAGTGGCGTAAATAACTGGCGATGGATGTTCTCTTCACAAACCATTCCAGCCATGCTTTTTTTCACCGGCTTATTTTTTGTTCCGGAAAGCCCCCGGTGGCTGATTAAGAAAAACAGGATGACCGATGCAACCAAAATTCTCAATAAAGTTGGCGGCAGTGTATATGCCACTGCAGAAGCTGCCAGCATTCAAAAAAGTTTTTTGCATGAAGTGAAAGAAAATATCCGTGACCTCTTTAAAATAGATGTGCGGCACATTGTCATAATCGGGATTGCCGTAGCTTTTTTCTCGCAGGCAGACGGGCAAAATTCTTTGTTTTCTTATGCCTCTGAAATTTTCAAGCAGGCTGGAATGGCTGAAGATGCCGCTTTCCTGCAATCTGTAATTACCGGCCTCATTAATTTCATCTTCACGTTTGTCGCCATTGTTTTTATTGACAAAACGGGTAGAAGAAAATTACTTTTATACGGCTCCTTCCTGTTGATGATGGATGCCCTTGCCCTGGCGTATTGTTTTTATGTTGGCGCTCCCGGTTATTTCATGTTGTTTTTTGTGCTGGGCTTTATTGCCATTTATGCAGCCACGCTGGGCCCTGTTACCTGGGTTATCTTATCAGAAATTTTTCCTAACAGGATCAGAAGCAGTTCCATGGGGCTGGCAACGCTGGTGTTGTGGATTGCCAACTTCATTACCACTGCCTCTTTCCCTGTGTTAAAATCTTATTTTGGATTGCATATCACCTTTGTTATTCATGCAGTCATTTGCCTGTGCTATTTTCTTTTCATTAAAGCCCGGATACCGGAAACCAAAGGCAAATCGCTGGAAGAAATAGAACAGTACCTGGCGAAAAAATAGCAACGGGAATCTGAGCCAACATTGAAACATAAAAAACATTATTGTATAATATAAAGATAAAGACATGAACATCAAACCATTCCTTGCCATCATTTTGTTGCTTCATTGCACCTGGCTTTCCGCACAGCAGTATGCAACCTGGGATGAGAAACAATTAACGCTGGATAACGGCAGCATCAAACGGGTTTTACAAATCGACCCCAATCAAAAAGGTGTTGCCTCCACAAGCATCAGGATCAATACTTCGGCGGACGATTTCCTGGCGCCTGGTTCAGAAGAGTTTTATTTTGAAATGGATGGCAAACCCATGACAGGTTTGGATGCTTGGCGTGTGGTGTCCATTGAAAAGATCACCGGAGATAAGAATGGCAATGGCGCATTGGTTGTGCTGGAACATAAAAATCCAACCATCAGGATCGGTATCAGTTACCTGCTTTATCCAGGCTTGCCCATCATCCGTAAAAAAATATCTTTCGAAAATACAGGGATCAAAAAGATAAAAATTGAATCAGTGGATATTGAACGGGTAAATTTCCTCTACTCCGGCACAGGTACACATTGCTGGGTGATGAATGATTATGCCCGCCAAAAATCGCTTGGACAGTTTATCGGTCAATGGTATGACCCGGTGGTGGTGGTTCATGAAGTAAACAAACACCGGGGTCTGGTACTCGGTAACGAAGCTCCAGGGGTACTGAAACGAACAAGCGCTTTTCTTAAATCTGATGTGGTAACTGCTGGCCTCACCCATGCCAACCAGAATTTCGGGTTCAGAAAATGGATTGAGCCAAAAAAAACATGGGAAAGCACCTGGGTATTCATCGGAGCGTATGCCAATTCTGATGATCCGTATGCGGTGCTAAATGGGCCCGTTAACGATTTTATCGGAAGGTATATGGGTATCCGTTTAAGCAAAATAAAAGAGAAACCTGTTTTTGTGTACAATACCTGGGAACCGTTCCAACACAACATCAATGAAAAACTTATTTATGAATTGGTGGATGCTGCTGCCGATTGTGGCTTTAAGGAATTTATTATTGACGATGGGTGGCAATCTTCTTATGGAGACTGGGGTATAAACAAAGAAAAATTTCCAAACGGACTTAAGCCGGTTTTTGATTACATTAAATCAAAAGGAATGAAGCCCGGACTGTGGATAAGCCTGGGCGGTGTAGAGCATACCAGTAACGTATTTAAACAACATCCCGAATGGCTGGCCCGGAAAGCTGATGGCTCCCCCATCAATCTGCAGGCAGATTTTGACAAGATACATTTCTGGGAAACCTATTCCATGTGCATGACCACCGGCTGGTACGATCATATTAAAAATATCATCCTTAACCTCGTTAAAGAAAATGGCTTGGAATACATCAAAGGTGATTTTGCCGTAGTTTCAGGAGCTTATACGACTGATAAAACAAGGTCGGGCTGCCATGCAAAAAATCACCCGTTGCACCAAGACCGTAATGAATCCATGCTCCAAATGTATCAACTCACCTGGCAGCTTTTTGATGATCTTCATAAAGAAGCTCCCAATCTTTTTATTGATTGCACGTTTGAAACGATGGGCGCCTACCAGTTGATTGACCTGGATATGTGCAAACATGCGGACGGTAACTGGTTATCAAATTTTGGAGAACAAGGCGAAAAAGCCCCCATGCTGTCCATGCGTATCCGGCAGATGTCATGGTGGCGTTCACCGGTTATTCCCGCCACGGCCATGGTTATTGGCAATCAGCACCTCGATGATCCGAATTTTGAACTATCCCTTAAATCATTGGCCGGCTCATTGCCGATTGTGCTTGGCGATCCCCGGTTATTAACCACTGAACAAAGGGCCCGTATTAAATCATGGTCTGATTGGTTGCAGAAGATGCAGGACAAACACGACTTCATGTCCTTCAGACAGGATTTGCCTGGCTTTGGCGAACCAGCAGAAGGAAATTGGGATGGCTACCAACGCATTAACCCAGAATCTCATTCGGGAGGTATCGTTGGCGTTTTCCGCCATCATTCAGCCGAAAGCCAGCGGTCCGTTACAGTTCAATTCCTGGATGCGGATGCCGTGTATGATGTGTACCTTGCTCCCAGTGGAGAAAAAATTGCCAGCGCTACCGGGAAAGAATTGGGCAGTAAAGGTTTTCCTGTAAAATTTGATAAAGAGTTTGATGGTTCACTATTTGAAATCTCTAAGGTTAAATGACAAGGTATAATTTTAAGGACAGGTAATTTCAGTGGCTTTAAATAAATAAGGGCAACTTAAGAAGTTAACCTACACCGGCCTTGCTTCAATCACCGACATAACTGATTTGGAAGGAATGATTTTTTCCAACCGGAAGCCAGCTTTAGAGAGCAAATGTTCGTATTCAGCCTTAGTGCGTTCCAATCCACCGGTAAGCACCAGCATGTGAATATCCATCAGCTTGGCAAGGGATGGCTGATTGCCTTCCGGTATAATTTTTTCAAGTAACAATAAACGTCCGCCAGGTACGATTGCCGTGCGGATGTTTTGTAAAATTTTTATCGCAGGCTCATCATCCCAATCATGAATAGTATGTGACAGCACGTAGGCATCGCCGGCAGGTACGGATTTGAAAAAATCACCGGGCTGCATCACATATCTTCCGGCTACGTCCGCCATCCTTAGCGGCTCGCCTGCCGTTTCAATCACATTCGCTTCGTCAAATAAGATACCATTGACGGCAGGAAATTTAGCCAATATTAATGCCAGCAATTTTCCATGCCCGCCACCTACATCCACCAAGGTTTTAAAGTCGCTAAAATCATACACATCCAGCACCGCCTGATAAAAATGTGCGGCAAACTGCGTCATGGTTTGATTAAAGGCCGTGGACATTTCAGGGGTTTTCCTGAGATAAGAAAAATGCTCTTCTCCGAATATTTTCGGGAACGCAGGGGTACCGGATTTAACAGCATACATCAACCCTTCCCAGGCCATATAATCTTTTTCCCCCGTCATCACTGCCCTTGCATGAAGGGAGCCTTCCTTTTCGGGGAGCAACCATTCAGATAACGGAGTATTGGCAAAAGTACGTGGGGCAACTTCTTCAAAAATACCTTCTGCAGATAAGGCACGTAACACACGGTGCAGTTCACGGGGCTGCACATCACAAGCTCTGGCCAGTTGATGACAGCTTACCGGCCCATTAGAAAGTTTTTCAGCCAGGTTTAGTTTAGCAGCCACGTATGTTAACTGGGTTATCCAATAACCCGTAATTAGGCGAAGCATCTTCTGCTGTAATCCTTCATCCTGCATCATACTGAAATTAAATTTCCATTTTTTGCGGACTGGTACGCTGCAAAAACAAGTTTTAAAGTTTTAATATTATCATCGGCGGCAGTTTCTGCCACTGTATCTCCACGAAGGGCGGCTAAAAGATTGGCATGGCAAGGCACAATGGCTGCATGGGATAATAAAAAATCTTTATCGGCCCAGGGATAATTGGGCGGTGGAAACCGTTTGGAAAAAGTACCTTCTTTTGTGGTAACCCTTAGCCAGTAATCAGGTGCCACTTCAATAGTACCCTTCTCACCTTCCACAAAAAACAACGTTTCGGGAAAACATTCTTTCTCTACATAATTTTCCGCCATGGCAAGATTGGCCGTAACCGTAGCACCATTTTGCATATTTAAAAAAATGGTAGCCACATCTTCACCCTTAATATGTGTATGCACTTTTTGTGTGCGGCAAAAAACAGAACCTGCTTCTCCTAAAAGAAACCTTGTCATATCTAAAATATGCACACCTAAATCAGCAATGATATATTCATCCAGTTCAGCTAAAAACGGTTGCATGGTAATATCGGGGAAGCCTGAAATAGCATCTACCCTCATGCGAAAAACTTTTCCGATTGTACCTTCTTTCAGCGTTTCCTTTAATGCCCTTACGGGTGTTTGCCAGCGATAATTTTCATGGATTAAAAAAGGGATTTGGGCTTTGGTACAGGCATCCATCATTCGTTGGCAGGCTGCAAGCGCAGGCGCCATAGGCTTTTGGCAAATCACCGGGATTTTATATTTCGCAGCCAACAACACCATCGCCTCGTGAGAGTCATTGCTGGTGGCGATGTCTAAAAAATCAACAGCTTCATTTTTTATCAACTCTTCCGCATCGCTATATACTTTCGGTATATTAAATTTTTTGGCGAGCACTTCTGCCTTGCTGGCGGTGCGGTTGTAAATTGCTACGCATTGTAGGCCTTTTATTTCCTGCCATGCGGATAATTGGCAATCGGCCCAAAAGCCTGCACCAAAAAAAGCAAATTTCAGTTCTTTCATGTTATTGAGCAAGAAAGCCTTAGCCCCTCCTTACTAATTTAACTTAAATTTCCCCTGGGTCAATACCCATAAATATAGCACTCCAAAAAATGTCCAGAGAAACCCCAGCTTCATAGCCATTGACGATAAGGTTATCCAAATCAATAAACAAATAACCAATCCTATAAATGGCGGCACAACTCGTAACAATGATCTTTGGTTTTGTTTCCATTCTTTAAAGGCGCGGAGCAATGCGGATAAGTTGACCCCGATAAAACCAATACAGGCACCAAAATTCACCATCTCCGCCGCCTGGCCAAGCGACATTAACAAAGGTATTAAAGCAGCTATCGCGCCAATGCCCATAATGCTGTAATGAGGTGTATTGAAACGGGGGTGCAGGTTACAAAATATTTTTGCAGGCAGCCGCCCTTCCCTTGCCATTCCAAACAATAAGCGTGAGGCGCTTGCCTGGCTGGCAATGGCCGATATAAATGCCTGACCCAGCACCAGACCGGCCACGGTAAGGAAGAGGCCTTTGCCGCCTACCAAGCCGCCAATTTCGCTAAACGCCGTATCAAGGGGATGAAATTTAGTCCAGTCGGGCCATACCAACTGGCCAAAATAAGTAAGCAATACAAAAGAGCCGCCGCAAATTAAACACGTTAAAATGGTAGCCCTGGGTATATCCCTGCGGGGATTTTTTGCATCTTCGGCAAGGGTGGCCACACCATCAAACCCCAAAAACGAAAGCACACAAATAGCCGATGCCGACATTACAGCAGAAATATTAAAAGTGGCCGGATTATAAAATGGTTTTACCGACAACAAGGTGCCCTCTCCCTGGCCTGCCAGCAGGGCCCTGACCACCACTATTAAAAACCAGGTACCCGACAACAATAGCAGCATATTATAAAAAAGAGTAACCTTTGTCGTCACCTCAATACCCCGCAGGTTCAGCAAGGTTACTATAACGGCCATCCCAATAACCCATACCGGGTAAGGCACCGAAGGCAAAAGCTTATTGGCCGTAACGCCGATGATGATAAAAGAGATAATGGGTAAAAAAAGATAATCTAAAATCATCGACCAGCCAGTGAAATAGCCGGCCATCGGATGTATTTCCTTTGAAGCATAAGCGTATGATGAGCCTGATGAAGGATGGGCATTTGCCATGCGGCCAAAACTGATGGCCGTAAACACCATGGCCACAGTGGCTATTAAATAAGTGAGGGCTAAATGCCCGTGCGATTTTTCCGTGCCGATACCAAACATGGTATATGGTGCTGTAGGACCAACGAAGGCTACGCCAAACATCAGTAATGCGCCGAAAGAAAGCACAGGCTTAAAGTGAGATATGTTTTTGGCAGTACCGGCGTTTTGACTCATTTACTTATTGTTTTGAAATATGGATAACCACGTCTTCTTCTTTTAATTTAGGGCACTTAAGTGTGAGGTTACCGCCGCGGTGCGACAGCTTTTTTGTTTGCAGCACGGTGAGGTCCTTAGGGTTAAGCAATTCTGCCAAATAATTGCCTTCCGGTAATGCTACGGTAAGTGTGGTGGCCGGGAGCTTTGCCAGTGACTGCTTTACCAGCTGTCCATCCTTAGTTTCTAATTCCCGGCTCAGGTAAATAGAATATTCTTTGCCCTTATTTACCATAGTATAAGCAATTATAAAGGGCGGTAAAGAAGAAAGAATAAAACTGGTATCCGGTGCCATGTTTATGAAATCCAGTTTTTCAAAATACCCTTTTAATATGCCCAGCTCATGCCGTTGTATTTTGCCACCACCGAACAGCGCTTTTGCGGGGCTCATATCGCAGTCGCCTGTAGGGTCGCTAACCCTGAAACAATGATCCATGTGAACATACATGCCGGCGCCGGCATGAAGGAACTGCCATGCCCTCATCCTCACTTCATCGTTATTTGAAGGGGCAAACCCGGTTTCCCCCACACCGCCAACACGATTAAACTGCCAACTGGCAGCCATTACTTCCGGGTAAGTAAAAACCCGGTTAAGGATAGCTGCCTCAGCAAAAGGTGTTGGGGCTAACGATCTTTTAGAACCGCAGTTTTGAACAGTGAGGTTTTTTGAGCCGTTTTCTCTTAAGGAAGATTGCAACACATTGTTCATATAATTTTCCCAATCCTGGGCAACCCATTTTATGCCGCTTTCATAGGTAATTTCATACATTACATTATCTGCATCTTTTAATTCTTTCAGCACTTTTTTAATGAGGGCTTCCTGTAACGCTAAAAACCCTCCGGATTTATCGAGGGTATAAAAATCGTTCTGCTTTACAGGTGCCGGGCCATTGATATGATTGTGCTCATTCCACGGTGTTACTTCAAATTGCTCGTTGTCGAAAAAAGGGGTAAAGAAAATAAAATTTACAAATACACCCTTTTGCTTTGCCACACCTACCACGTCTTTCAGCCTTTTAAAATAGTTATCATCCCATTTTGAGAGATCAAATTTATTTCCCCCGTTAATGTAAGATGGTTCACCGCTCCTTGCGTAAGGGGTTATCAGTTTACCCGGCAGCACCGCCATTGTATTATTATCTTCGCCTGACTCTGTAAAAGTGCCGCTTTTTACCCTGATAATATTAAACCCGTCTGCTTTGACGGTGTTTAAATAGGTAGTATAATCAAATGGGCTATTCATTACACTGCCATAATGATCGGTAGCGCCAATCAATATCACTGGCTTGCCATTCAACTCTAAATAATGAGGGTTATGCGGATGGGGCGACAGTTTCTGCGCCTGCAGATAACCACCATGTCCTAATAAAATAATTGCTAAATAAAATAAACCGGTTGCTATTTTCATGCAGCTTAATTTTTAATTGTTTTTAAAACCAATATCCAATCGCCGTCACACTCACGGACAGGCGGTATTAGAAATTCATCACTCTTTTTATTATCTAATGGGCACCTCTAATTTCCAAACCATAACCACCCTTCTCATTTTTCCAAATGATTACTTTCTTTAATACAAATTAAGGTTCATTATGTTAATTTATTAATCCGGCGATGCTTTCATTATTAATAAAACGTTCCACATTAAAAGCAGCTTTTTCAGTTCCCAATTTTATAGCATCTTTTACAATTGCCGAATTATGCGGCGAGCCAAGCAAATTTGGTAATTCGAACAGGGGATACTCTATTTCAAACTTTCCATCCTTAAATGGTTCTATCCACCAGGCATCAATCCCGGCATAAAAATCCGGATGAGTTTTCAGATGATAATACAGGTCTCTTTGATTTATTATTGCCCCTCTTGCCACATTTATCAGCACAGCATCTTCTTTCATCAGTTCAAATTTTTGTTTAGTCATCAAGCCGTTTGTTTCTTTGGTAAGAGGACAGGAAATCAAAAATATGTCGGAATTTTTAAGTACATGATCCAGATCGTTTAAAGTGCCTATAAAATCAACCTTTTCTTTTGTTTTACCTGTCGTGTTTAATGCCATTATTTTTACATCAAACGCTCTTACCAACTCTGCTGTTTTTTTCCCAATTGAACCGAAGCCAACAAGTCCAAGCACTGATCCTTTTATAGACTTTGTCAAACTTTCAGTTTGATTAAAAATTCCTTTTGCCTATTCATTATGATAAACCCATAACTTTTTACTTAGTGACAATATCATAGCAACAGCATGCTCAGCCATTGGCCCGGCATAAGCGCCCTGATTGGCAGCTATTTTTATTTTTTTAGGGAACATATCCAGGTTAACGTGATCATAGCCGGCCGAAAGAAGCTGAATAAACTGTGTATTACTGAACAAATTGTCATCCGAACTATAAAGTCCTTCTTTCCCTGGATTCCATGTTAATAAAATATCCCCACCGGAAATAAGATTGTTCTTCATTTCTGCCGGATAGTCTTCCAGGAAAACAATTTCTGCTTTTGTTTTAAAAAACTGTTCCAACAATTGTCTTTGTTCCGGTACTGTTCTAAAAGATCCTACTATTCTCATATTTTATATCTATATGACTACAATTATCGCAGAGGACCACTTTTTTACATCCCGTTCAAATTCAACAAAAACTAAAACGCCATTACCACTATACCGGCAATAAGGATACCTATTCCGATAAAATTTAAAATGCGAATCGGTCTTCCCGTATTGTTCCATTCCCCGGTGAACAAGCCCGCAAAATTTCCGGTTACAATTGCCAATGTCTGAAAAGAAGCCCAGCCGATTGATGGCCCTAACTTGCCAAGTTTTGCTGCGGCCATTCCAAAAAATAACATACAGAGGAACCACATAATTCCTGAAGTAATGATGACTGGCCAATACCACTTCTTACACGTCCAAAACAAAGCCCACTGTTTATTTTTATTAATCAGATAGGTGCAGTATAGAAAGTTGACAAGGAAACATCCGGGCATTAAAATAGGCCAAACCGCATTTCCTGCAAAAACAGGATTTGCACCGGATTGGATTGCCAATTCCTTTATCGGGTCCCCCATAACAAACCCTATGTTTTGCAGCGCACTTAACAATCCTGCAGTAATGGCAATGACCAGCCCAATTGCATATGCCGGCCGTTTGACTTTGGTTCCGGTAGTAGCATTGTCTGTCTTTTTTCTGTCCCGCATTGCGCCGGAAACAGCACAAACTATGATGCCTGCCAGGATGATTACAGAAGCCAGCAATATATCGTGGCCTTTCTCAGAAGCCAGTTCGTCAGGGTGGAATATTATTACCGGCAACAGGGCGCCAAGGGATATCATAAGGCCGAGCATAATTGACAAACCCAATGCAATACCAAGGTATTCAAGGGCCAGTCCAAAGCAGACCACGCCTACACCCCAGGCCATGCCCAGCAGGAATACTTTAAAAAGGAGAACAGTATCTGCCGATTGATAGATCAGCCATAAATGGGGGATGGTAGCCAATGCTATGATAATGGGCATAATAAACATGGCCCACAACACGAAAATAATCCAGTTGTGTTGCCATTTCCAGGTTTTTGTAAATTTCATGGGCAAAGCAAATGCCCCCGCAAAAACCCCTGCGATGACAACGAATAAAAACCCTATTATTATGTTTTCCTGCATAATTGGTTACCTTTTAAATTTAGCCCATTGAAACAGCAACTAATCGCTAAGATTATTAAGATTGGCTTGAAAAGTTTTTCTATTCATATTTTCAAAGTAACCGGTGTGTGTTTATAAAAAAGATTTCCCGTTATATTGATTATTTTAATGGTTGTGCATATTTTTTAAATGCAACTTTATCAGGCGTAGTTCCTGCCCCTGGATGTTGTGGTTGAAGATAAAACCCGTCTTTTACAACGATTGGCTCTTCGAAAGCATCTTTTATCCAGGGAATGTATTCAAGCATTTGACATGCGGGGTGATTGTATGCCAGATGAACATGTACCTGCCCCATATCGCCTACATGGGGAGCAACTGGTAAACGACGTCCAAGAGCGGCATCAGCAACAGTAAGAAATTCAGTTACCCCACCCAATCTCGTTACGTCCGGCTGTACATAATGAACGGCATCAGCATCAATAAAAGACTGAAACGCATCAGAATGATAGAGTTGTTCGCCCAATGCGACAGGAATACTTGTCCTTTTAACCAATTCAGAGTGGGCGCGTACATCGTCGTACCATAACGGCTCTTCAAACCAGAAAATATTAAACATTTCCACCTCGCGGCAAAATCTTACACAGGTTGGTAAATCCCATTTCCCGTTGCCATCTATTGCTAACATAATATCCGGACCAATAGCTTTGCGTACCATTTCAATACGCTTAACATCAATAGACGGATTTGAAGAACCTACTTTAATTTTTATACCTTTAAACCCGTCTTCTTCAACGACACGTTTTGCACCATTAACCAATTGTTTTTCGGGAATAGATAACCATCCGATATCCGTATTATATGCCGGCAGTTTCTCTTTGGTAGTGCCCCCAAGCAAAGCCCAAAGCGGCAATCCCATTTTCTTTGCTTTCAAATCCCACAACGCTGTATCCAAAGCGGCTAGTGCCAACTGGGCAATGCCAGCCCTTCCAATCCATTGCATTGCAGGAAATCTGGCTATCTTAAGCCATAAACGGGTTGTTTCGAGTGCTGACTCACCAATCAGAATTGGGGCGTAACAATCCTTTATGCAAGAAGCAATCAACTGATCTCCGGGCAGAAACGCATGAGTTCCTGTAAAACCCCATCCGGTTAATCCATCTGAAGTTTCAATTGATGCACCGACCACTCCCCATTGAGTTATTGAATGCGTGCTGTCAGCAATGCCACTTCCCGTTACTGGTATGTATAAAATAAATGGTTCAATTCTAGTTATTATCATAAAGGCTCAATAAAGTTTTTAGAAGGGTTAAAGCGTCTTTGGCTGTTACTTTAGGTTCTTCCTTTCCTAGAACACATTGCAAAAAATGGCGCATCTGGTTATCAAAACTCACTTCGAACGGTTCCTTTATTTCCACCTCGGTCCAAACGCCGGGTTTTGCGATGGGCGAACCCGAAATTTCAGTATAAAAACGTAAATGTGAAGTTGGACATATATGATATTCCACCATTCCTTTATCTCCTGAAATCATCATCATCTGTTCGCATCCAGCCGGCCAGTCTTTTTCATATTCAGGCAGTTTACAGCCATAACTAACAGCTACTTGTGCAATGACTCCCGAAGGATATTGAATTACAGCTGCAGCAGTATCCTCACCCTCCATTTCCTTACGGGCCAGGTGAGAAGTAAATCCAGCTACATTCCGGACTTCACCGAGTACAGCATTTAACCGATAAATTAAATGTCCGGCACAATCGACCCATGCACCGCCACCGGTTTTTTCCTTACTTTTCCTGAAGTCCCAGGGTTTGAATTCCAGCCATTGATACGATTTGGCTGAAGCCATTAACGGCTTTCCAATCCAGCCTTCTTCAACAAACCGTACTACCTCATCTTTTGCTGGATGAAATAAGCCATTATGACCAACAAGCACAGGCACGCCTGCCTCATCAACAAGTTTTACTATTTCTTCAGCTTCTCCAACGTTGGCCGCTATTGGCTTTTCGAGTAAAACAGGCATTTTTTTCGCCAGACATTTTTTCATCACTTCAAGATGAATATCATGCGGAAGCAATACAACTACCGCATCCAATTTTACTTCATCAAGCATTTTATCAACTGAATTGAATCCAGGAACATTCCATTCCTTCTCCCTTTTGGAAATTGCTTCCTGCCTGACATCACAAAATGCAATTAAACTGGCCAAATCACTGCAACGCAGCAATGCATCGTAATGAACATCGGCAACACGTCCTGCTCCGATAAAGCCTATTTGTAATTTGCTATTTTTCACTTTCGTTATATTGAAGATTAAAATCCTGAATTAACCAATATGCCATACAATCCAGATATCTGTTCCCTCTGAAAGGATCCGGATGACGTTGGTCTCCCAGTACACCGTTCTTTGAAACTGATTCTATTCCAAATCTCATCATTGATTCCCCTATTTCTTTCAGCGGGCGTGGGTCGCCTGCTTCTAACTCATCAAGCCGGATAAGGTCAGGCCGAAGTGCGGCTATAATCGAAGCTTCAAACTCTCCTGCATGTGAACCTGAAATTTCAAGTGCGATACCTTCTTCCAATGGATAGGAATCCCATGTTTCAGCAATATAGCGCTCCATCTCTTTGGTAAATGTGACGATAGTTCCGGGCCATCTGTTCTTTAAAGCTGCCAGGCAATCCTTTGCCACAGCCCAGTCGCCACCATGTCCAAACCAATAATAAATGAAGGTAAATCCACTGCGGGCAAGGCTTTCTGATATGTCTTCCAAAAGCATGGTCAAGGTCTCTTTTCGAAGCGAAATTGTTCCAGGAAAAGATTGGTGTTCAATCGAATAACCAAAAGGAACAACTGGCGAAACCAGAGTCTGGTTTAACTGAGCGGCAGCCCTCAAAGCAGTTTCCTCTCCATGCCAGGAATCAACGCCTTGCGGCAATCCGGGGCCATGTTGCTCGGTCGCCCCAAGGGGAACAATTATCCTGGTCCAACCATCTTGAATCAAGTTACTGATTTCGGGCCAGGTAAGTTCTTCCAGTTTTAATGATCGTGGAATCATATAAATTAAATTACTCATTAACCTAAAGGATGATCTTTACTTTCCGTCTCGAAATAGTTGGGTTCCGGGGTTGATTATCAGAAAAAGCTTTTGCCGTCAATGTATATTCCCCTGGTATAGTGGGTGACGTCAATTCGAAGTCATAAGTCATTTGGCCGGCAGAATTAATGTTAAACATATCCGATATTGTTGGTCCTTCTTGTTTACCGTCTTCCTTAAGCCAGGTTATTTCCAGTTTCCCTGCAACGGGTTGTTGATCGTCATTCAGCATCATAACCTGGTAATAACGTTTTGTCCCTGCTTTTAGATTGGGCTGCCAAAAGGCAATATATACTCCAAGGGGTTTGGAAGCTTCTTTCATATAATCTTCAAAATAAGGTTCCAATTCCAGTTGCCTGATGTCCTGAAAAAAGTCACTTGTCATGGCATGTGGCGTGTCGCCATCCAGATACGCCAACCACAGCACCCCGGCGTAATACCGATACGCCCGCCAGAACTCAGTCAGGCCGCCCATGAGATAGCCCGCCAATTCCTGCCGCTGCTGCGCCGTGGCCTGCGGCCCCAGCAGCCGGTCAAAGACTGGTTTGCTCAACACCGTAGGCTGGCCATCCCGGTGTAGCCATAAAAGGTCATATTCATTGATAATGGCCGCATGTGCGGAATGTGGCAAGTATCCATTCGATCCCCCAGTTCCACCTCTCCGCGAAACGTCTTCCAACCGGGTCATTTCGAAAAAGGGAGGTTCGTTTTGCCAAATATCAGTAAACAGGTAGGGGTGTTGTTCAAACGGATCGTCAGGCCCCTGGGGCGTGTTGTAGCCATTATCCCAGGGGCGCCCAGACAAATCAAGTTTACGCACCTCTGCAACGAGGCTGTCCAGGAATCCCCAGTAGTGCTGTACCATATTTGCGGCCTCGGGCGTTTCATTGGAAGCGTCCCAGAGTACCACGCTCGGGTGGTTCCAGTTGTCGCGGAGAAACTCCTTGTATTGCTCCTTCAGTAAGTCTTTTTTAAAGAGTTTGTAACGTTCTTTCTTGTTCCAGACCGGATATTCATACTGGAGCAAAAGGCCCGCCTCGTCAGCGATGTCGAGCCACTTTTGTGGCACCGGGCCAATGCAAATACGGAAAGAATTCCAATGCATCTTGTGAGGAATTTCTTCCAGAAGTTTTCGTACCCATTCTTCTTTCCATGGCAACCCGGCACACAGGGAATCGGCAAAGAAACGGTGCAGTGTGATGCTCGATCCGCGTAAGAAGCAAACCTCTCCATTCAAATAAGCCCTTCTCGAGTGCGTATCGAACCGGAATTCCCTCATCCCGAAGCGAGTGGTGCAGTTATCACCATCCGTTTTTGTTTCCACCGTATACAGGTAGGGGTTTTCGGGGGTCCACAGGGTGGCCCCGGGGACCGGGATGGTTTGTGTCACAAGCTTTTCTTCACCTGCTGCCAAATGTATTTTTAATCGTACCGGCTCCCCCACCGATTGCCCGCTTTTCCAGGCTTTTACCTGCTGTACCAATTCAGTACTGCAGGCCGGGCCGGTGTTTTTTAACTTAGTCTGTATTATTATTTCCGAATTTTGAATTTTAGGCGCTACCTGTACACTTTCTATTTGTGGATTGTCTGCCAGGATTAACGAAACATTATCGTAGATGCCGGATGTCCAGCGTTCCTTCTCATAGTCACCGCCATAATGGGCCCACTCTGGCAATGCCCCGGGATGGGCGCCGATTCGAATCACGATGCGGTTGGGGCCGTCCCATTGGATTGCGTTGGTCACATCAAACCGTCCTCCGGTAAAGCAGCCAAGGTGTTCACCTATTTTCCTCCCATTTACCCAAACCGCAGTTCCAAACTGGGCTTTGTTTACCACGAGGATGGCTGATTGTTTTTTTGTGGGTGCGGTGAACGTCCGCTGGTACCAGAAGAAATTCCGCTTCTGCCGGGTCCGGCCCAGGCCTGGGAGTTGCGGATCCGTGCGTTGGCTCGAAGTTTTGATGGGAGCCTGCACCAAGCCAGCCTGGTCTATCGGAATACCGTAATAACCCATGGTCTCAACGAACTCGCGGGACTCGTAATGGTCCACGTCGGGGAATGACGGCTGGGCCTGGTTGCTCAGTCCGGGGACAGGAACAGTATGTGTGAAAGAGGAAGGCATTGAATCAGGGGCGATACTCTCTTCAATTGCCCATTGCCCGTCAAGGGAGATCGTAATCCGGCTGGCCGGCATAGATTTCTGAGTAGATGGATTTATGTCACATGAATAAAAAAAGGCAGTTATAGCTGCCACTACAATTAACCCAAAAATAAAAGCTAAGTGTAATTTGATTTTTTTCATGGTATATGTATTTTTTACTGAAATTTTCAAGCATTAAATCAATTCTTAAAAGCTGATCTTTATTTATGGTCTGTAGCGCCAATTAGTATCAACGGCTTGCCATTAAACTCTAAATAATGAGGGTTATTACAATGAGGGTTATGCGGATGGGGCAACAGTTTCTGCGCCTGCAGATAACCACCGTGTACTAAATAATATAATTGCTATATAAAATAAACAAGTTGCTTTTTTCATGCGGATTAATTTTTAATTGTTGTTAAAACCAATACCCAATCCCCGTCACAATCACGGACTGGCGGTAGCATAAATTCATCGCTCATTTTATTATCTAATATTTTAGGTGAGGCATTTGTGTAGAGCCCGGTAGAAGGGTTAAACCAACGAGCCGTAACTTTTGAGGGAAACAAAGATAAATCTAACCGGATACGTCTGGCAATTGGCATATACAATACCGCCAGGGAATAATCTGGCATGGCTGCTGCGGTTATATAATCATCGTTAGAGCCGTATTGCCCATTACCTTCTACAATCAATTGCTTTTCAAATTCCGGAACGAGTGTGTACCAGGGGATGCTTTCAAAAAAATTGCGGCAAATTTTCATATTTAGTACCCCTGTCCAGTTGATGGACTCCCGCCAGCCCTTTCCCATATACCAATAGGAACTTCCATAAAAATGCCCGCAACTGCCCGAAAGTAATGTCCAATATGCCTGCCGCCTGATCCGTTGCGGAGTACCCATGCGAAAATCATTAGATTCCCGTTCATAACCACTTTCGCTCATGATGGTAGGCCTTACAGGTGTGCGTCGAAAATCTTCCTGTGATTGGGTGTACGTTTCATTGTAACTATAAGTAAAATTAAAATCGAGCCAATTGGCATCATTAAAAAGTGAAGCGCTTGAGTGTTCCCGGCCATGAAAAGTCATTAATTGTGCGGGGGCATTTTCATGCAAGGATTCTGCCAGTGCTACCTGTTCAGGCATGGTTTCGCCAGGATCCTGATCGCCCCCCATAATCCATATAATGTTGGGATATTTCTTAAACCGTTCTGCCACATATTTGCCATAAGCCCTTGCTTTTTCAACACCATTATTTTTCAAATCATCAGACCAGGTAACAAATATTCCCAGGTAGCAGGGAAAAAAAGCTACCAGCAAATTATTTTTTTTAGCCTCGTTCACCACCCATTCGGCATGATCAAAATAAGCCGCATTGGCTGTGCCAAAATCATTGGGGTTGCTAAATGGCATCACACCGTAGCGGTTTTTTGTAAATGGATGCCCATCGCCTTTTGAATCGGGAAGCAGGTTTATCAGCACCGTGTTAAAGCCCTGTTTCGCCCTTTTTTGAAAATATTCTGAAGTTTCTTCTGTGGTAAATTGCCACACTATTTCCCAGGGAGAATCCCCATGAAGAAAGAAAGGCGTATTGTTCTGATCTGCCAGGAATCTCCTGTTATCGCTGACCTTCAAAGGATAGATATGGTTTTGCGAGCGGCCAGAATACGATCCAAGAAAAACAATCAAAAAGATAACTAGACTCTTATGTTGGCAAAACATGGAATGTGTCCTTTATTGAGGTTCAATCAAAATCAATTTAATCAGTCGTTCGCAGGCAGGGAAAGAAAAACAAGTCACACATACAACGGTTTCCAATCCGGCACGGGTAATAGATCAAACCATTCACCGGGCTTTAAGGCCACTACGTTGTGAGGCACCTGTTTACCCTGACCGCGAGCTACTTCTATCCTTTGAGTGAATTCAATCACATCAGGACATTGATTGTCGTAGTAGTGACAGGGGAATACAGTTTGTAAACCAAGCCATTCAGCCGCCAGCGCGCCTTCCAATGGATTCATCTCACCGGTTACAATCTTTCCCGGTGCATCAGACATTGCCAGTAGTTCCGGCGGATTGGTTATGCCAAGGCAACCGTGTGTGGGGCGATGTATGTCCCTGATTAATTTTAAATCGCTGAAAATGGCCGTATCCCCATAGTGATAAAACCGGACGTCATCCTCGAGATAAAGAACATAAGCGTTTGGTACGCCGGATGCATAACTTCCATCAGGCATTTTCATCTGCGACCAATGATGATTCTCGACCGGATATATCTTCATGCCATTTATCATGATACAGATGCCCCAAACAGTTGACCGGATCTGGCTCGATGGAATTCCTTTTGCGATAAGATAATTTCGAATTTCACCGCCGCATATTATCGGTGCTCCGGTTCGTCTTGCGATTGCTTCGGTATCTCCGAAGTGATCGTAAGGAGCATGACTCACAATGATAAGGTCAACTTTATCAAATTGGCTAGATTTGATCGGGCAGCCTGGACTGCTATCAATGTACGGATCAATCAAGATCCTTTGACCTCGGTTATTGATTATTTCATAGGCGGCTACGCCAAGGAATCTGAGTTTTGCCATCGTTTTTAATTTTTATTATTTGCTACTCTTTCTTATGATGTCTGAAAACAATGGCCTTTCCTCGATTAATTCCACCTATCATATATGAAGTATCCCCCTCCAGATAAATCAATGACCCCACTTGACCATTGAGCAAAAGACCACTTTTCGACGGAGGTAAGATCTCTAAAGACTTGGAATCTGAACCTAAAAGAATGACGCCTTTATTAGCATCATAATAACCTGTAGATACATCATACGAGTAGTCATTGCCAGCAATCAATACATCCTGAATTTTATCACCGTTAAAGTCATGCACAAGCATTCGTTTTAAAGGAGATACCTGAGCGGCTATGGGCAACTCCTGAAATACGAAATTACCTTTATCATTCCATAGCACGTAACTTGACGCCGTATTTACATAGAATACATGATCCTCCCGAATTGTGTCAGGGTCAATAATCTGCTTAGCCGTTGAATGACTAAACTTGGTATAGGAGGTAAACATCTTTCGAAAAAATGGAGACTGGCCGGCTAATTCATCCAGGTAATTAATTGGGTATTCCTGCATCGTGCCCTTTTCATCCTTCCAATAAGCGGTAGTTACCGGGTCAATAAAACCATTCTTATCGAGATCTATGGCGTAAGCACGCATAGGATACTTTTCGCTTATTGTGAATCTATTGTTTAATCCAAGGTTTCCAGCGATGTAGTCCTGATCCCCATCATTGTCAAAATCACCAGCTGCCAAGGAGGACCAGAGTCCATATTTATCATTTAATGGACTGTCTGTAATTGCAACAAAACCTTTGCCCTGCATATTCCTCAAAATAAGTAGTGAGTTCCACTCTCGTGCAACAAGTAAATCATCCCAGCCATCACTATCATAATCAGTCCACAGGGCATCGGTAACCATGCCAATTTCAAAACAAAATCTTTCATTCATGTGAAGGTTGCCCTGTTCATTGACCAAGAGATATGAAGTCTGACCAAGGGGGAATCCAAATTTCTTTACACGACTACCAATGAATACATCAAGATCACCATCGTGATCAAAATCAAATGCTCTTGCAACCTCAGAGTGAAATAAAGGAAGAGGAAGTTCTTCCTTTATAAATGATCCCTTTTCATTTCGATAAACAAAATGCTTATTACCCTCTTCATTCTCAGATAAATATTCACCACCCAAGGCTATTACATCATTGTCTCCATCTCCATCAATGTCTAATACTAATAAATCAGATTCCTGACCACCCTTGCTTCCAGTTAGTCCCTTCAATTCGGATTCAACAAATCCAGAACTCATTCTCAAGTAACAACGGGTAGGTTGCGTGTTTGACGCCCCAATCAAAATGTCAACTAGTCCGTCTGCGTTTAAATCCCCTTGCTCAAAACAGGGCCCTAATTGAGTATACTTATGCTGAAGAATGTTTTGTCCGAAAAAAAAATCAACAAGATCCTTTTCTTCGTGGCTATAAACTATCATATCATTAGCCTCTATGAAAAGAAAATTGTCATTCAAAATGTTTGGTTTAAGTTTAACTGAAGTCCCATCCTTTTCATTAAGAATTAAAACCTGATTGGCAGCAATATTTTTTTGAATTGTTTCTTTTGCCCCTGTTGGCCAAGTAACTTTAATTGAATCAACAATTGTATTTCTTCCTATCCCAAAATGTATGTTTGGGTCAACCGAGGAGATATATCCGCGTGATAGAAATTTCTCTGCATACTGATAGTTGCCATGGCACCAAAGTTCAATCTTAGAGCCTATTGCCAGGGTATTCTGCCCGCTACCCTTAAGTAGGATGCTCAGATAGTTGTTATTATTTTTGTTTTTCTCCATTGAATTATTCCTATAGACGAATGCTTCATCGTTTATGTTATTAACGACATAATCAAGATCTCCATCATTATCTAAATCTACAAAGGAAGCTCCATTTGAGAAAGATGGAATTTTCATTCCCCATTTTTCTGTCTGATCAGCAAAATGATAATCACCCATATTTTCGTATGCGTAATTTGATACCTTAGCTACAGGTATCCGCCCAAGCATATGATCATCATCTGCCAATGATCCATAAACCTGGGCTTTATAATTTGTAAAATCCTTGTCTGTCAGGTCCTTTGGAAATCCATTTGTTATAAAAAGATCTTTATCACCGTCATTATCGAAATCTGCAAACAACGGGGACCAGCTCCATTCTGTTTGGTAAATGCCCGCTAACTGAGCCACCTCGCTAAAGGGTAACATTTTGCCATCGCGAAATCCATTATGCATGTGTAGCATATTGCGGATATACTGATGCTGATAACCAAATTTTTCATCATTTACATAGAAATAATAGCTATGTCCGTTTATGGTTTGTTTTTTTCGGAAATATTGCTCCGGGAACATGTCCAGGGTAATGATATCAAGGCAACCATCATTGTTAAAGTCAGCCATGTCATTTCCCATGGAAAACTTTGATTGGTACGACAAGTAGTCAGTGACCAAATTTCTAAAAGTGCCATCGCGCTGATTTATATATAGCAGATCGTTTGAGATATAATCATTAGACACATAGATATCAGGATATCCATCTTTATTGAGGTCCCCAATTGCCAGGCCTAATCCAAATCCTTCGTAAACAATTCCCGCCTCTTTAGTAACGTTTTTAAACCTACCATTGCCAAGATTTTGATAGAGTTGATCATTATTAACCGCACTTCCGTCCACTATTTTAGGCCTATAATTGGTAGGGATTTGATTATTTACAATATTGTTAAGGACATATAAATCCAAATCACCATCGAGGTCATAATCAAAAAATGCCGAGTGTACAGAATAACCCAAGTCAGCAACTCCGTATTCGTCTGCCAATTCCTTAAATCTAAGTTCATTATTATTTGTAAGCCCTTGGTTAATCCATAATTGATTTTTTCGTTTCAGACTATCCTTGTTCATGGTGGAAGTAAAGTAAACATCATTCCAGCCGTCCGCATTGATATCCACAACGCACACGCCACTTAACCATTGATCGCTTGTTAGACCTTCGAAGCTTGAAGTAATGTCAGTAAAGGAAAAATTTCCTATATTCAGATAAATTTTTGAGCAAACTTTATTACCGGAGAATATAATGTCCTGTAAGCCGTCATTGTTTAAATCGCCTACCCCCACTCCGCCACCATTATATATATACTCATTTCGCATAATATTGAATGTATCCTCTTCTACTATGCTATTGTTGAAAAATATTCCCGTTGTTTTTCCGTTCAATCGTTCAAAGCGCGGACTTGCTTTGAAGCATGAAGCCCATACTAATAGACAAACTAAAATACTCAGAAAGGAAAATGCCTTTGTCATGACTGAAATCCGGGAGATATTAGGCCTAAAAAAAGGAGCCGCTATAAATATAGCAGCTCCTGTACAGACAGAACTTTTATCGGTTTTGCTTTAACCGACCCTGCATTATATCAATCTGATTTTGAGGAACAGGATAATTCACATCTTCAGGGCCAACGGTTGCCGTACCATACATCGAGGGAGAGCGCTGAGTTCTTTCATAGGTCAATACACGGTTTAATTCAATAACAATATTACCCCAGCGCTGTAAGTCAAAATAGCGATGTCCTTCCATACCCAATTCAAGCTTACGCTCGAAGCGCAAAGCTTTTCTTGCGTTTTCTTGTGTATCAAATGGGGCTCCAACTGTGGGATATTGACTGATGACGTAGTTGGCCGCATTGGTAGTGCCATCGGCCTCTTTTACAAATCCCGCAGGGTTAGCAGCACGTGCTCTAATGGCATTAATATTGACTCTTGCAGCAGGTAGATCATTGGTTTCAATCTGACACTCTGCAAGCAAAAGCACTACATCGGCAAATCGGATCATCCTGTATCCGTTAGCTGTGTAGCCGTTCGTCCAGTTACCAACGTCCGTAAGCAGACCCTCCTGCGATTTTTTATATACCTGTTTTTTAGGGCTATAAGGGCCTGCATAGGATTGTTCCCTTACCCAATCAGATCCAGTATGAATGCCCCAATCTAAATATGGAATTCCTCTTCTTCCCACTGACCAATCCAAGCGGGGATCAAGTGGAAATGCATCTTCTGTGAAGGGTTGCTCAGGGGTCAATCCCTGGTCATTAGCGACAGGTTGGGAATTGTAGGTATCGTCCAACAGTGGTAAGCCGCCAGAAGTACGGAATGAATTAACATAATCATTTGATGGCTGGAAGAACCCACAACAGCCACCAGGTGATGCCCCACCCTTATAAGGGAAGTTTAACACCTCGCCCCAACCACCATTCCATCCGCCAGAGCCGTCATTCACAGAGTATTGAACCGTATAGACTGCCTCTATGTCGTTCCGGTATTCTGCATCAAAAATGTCACCATATTTGGCTGCCAAACCTATGGCAGAACCATCGGGGGCCTTCCCAAGGGGTGCTGCTCCACCATCTGGCCCAACCACTGATTGCAAAACGAGTTTGGCACCTGCATAATCTTTCTTTAGTTGCATAAGGGCTTTAGCATATATAACCTTTGCAACCGTTCCATTAAATCGGCCAACCTGTACCATATCGTCTGGCAAGGTGGTTCCTTCCAGTAAATCAGCCAGAATTTTATCTCTGCTGTCAACATCATTCGTTAAGGTTGATTGATCGGTTGTTTCGTCGACGTAGGGAACTCCCGTACCATCAGCTGAACCCCACATTTTCCAGGCTTCAAAGTGGAAATGACCTCTCAACGCTATTGCCTGCTTTCGGAAAGAAGTAGCTACCTCTGGCTTTATCGTACCTTTTGCTTCGGCATTGGCTAAGACCTGCAGGGCTGCGTTTGCCCTGGAAACACCTTCAAACAATGACCTCCACTTAATATTAAGATAAGGATTGGTAGGAGTTTCAGAAAATGTTTGTAGAGGGTTAATATCCGGCTGATCTCCTGCATCTGTACCCTTGTTGGCTTCCAGACCGCGGATACTACCAAATACCCAATTAGTTGAAGCGGATTCCCAGCCGAAACCGTTGCTTGACACCCCATCCAACATGGAATAGGTACTGATAAGCAGAGAATTCACACCGTCCTCCGTGGCTAAAACCTGTGCGTCTAATGAACCATTGGGCGTTACTTCGAGGAAATCTTCGTTGCAGGAGTTAGTGAACATCAATAAGACACCAACCGTAAATCCTACTTTTATATTTATCTTTCTCATAGTTTCTCAAAATTTAGTTGTTCCTTATAATCCGATACTTAGACCAACCGTATATTGTTTAACCAACGGAAAAGCCCCCTGATCGACACCAAAGTAACGGTCGTCGTTGGTGTTCAGGTCAGGATCAAGGCCGGTGTAATCGGTAATGGTAAACAGGTTTACTCCTTGTGCATATACCCTGGCCTTAGTAAGACCGATTTTGCTAATCAACGAAGGGGGAAGATTATACCCGATTTGAATGCTTTTTAACCTAAGAAATGAGCCATCTTCAACATAATAACTGTTGGATACAGTGTTGGTTGATAAGTTTGATTTGTTAGAGGCCTTTGGTGTGGTGGCCCCTGTATTGGTTGGCGTCCAGCTATTGTATAGCAGATCCGTACTCTTTTGTCCCTGGAATGAGGGCCAGAAATCGAGCCACCAACGATTATAATTGAAAATTTCATTTCCCTGGGATCCATAGAAGAAAACTGAAAAATCAAAACTCTTATAGTTTACTCCCAAATTTAAACCGTATGTAAAATCCGGATTAGGGTTACCAATTGGAGTACGGTCCTGGTCATCTATTACCCCACTAGCATCTATGTCTGCATAGCGGAAGAACCCGGGTTCTGCCCCAGTCTGAAAAAGGGTATTTTCATCTCCGTCAGCTACGTTAGCGGCTTCAATTTCATCTTGCGTTTGCCACAATCCATCAACTTGATAACCAAAGAACTGAGACATTGGTCCTCCTACCTGATTCCTGTTAAAACCACCGATCCGTGATCCTCCTGCATCAAAATAATTTAATCCTTCGGCAATTCTTTTAATCTCATTCTTATAAGTAGTCAATGTAAGTGTTGCATCAACGGACCAATCTGATGAAACAATTTTTTTGTATCCAACCAGGACATCTACCCCCGTATTCTTCATTTCAGCAATGTTAACAAAAGGGGCAGAAGCAGCACCAGCTGTTCCTGCTACAGGCGGGTTATATAAAAGATCAGTAGTTTCCTTGCTGTACCAATCTAATGTCAGTTGCAATTTATTATCGAACAAGCCGGCATCAAGACCAACATTTATCGTTGTGTTAGTTTCCCACTTCGCATCTGGATTGCCTATCTGCGTAGGCCTGAATCCTTGCTGAGATGATGTGCCAGTCCCAGTAAGATCATAGTTAGAACTTGAAGTCTCTCCCCCAAACAAAAAGAATTGATTAAACGGAGACACAGCCAATTGATTACCCATAGAGCCATATCCACCACGAATTTTCAAATCCGAAAGAAAATCCAAACCCGCCATAAAATTTTCTTCACTTATTCTCCATCCGCCTGAAAAAGAGGGAAAAACACCATACCGGGTATCCGCTCCAAAAACGCTCGATCCGTCTCTGCGAACCGTTGCACTAAACAAATACTTATCCTTAAAGCTATAGTCTGCCCGAATAAAAGTCGAAACCAAAGTGGTTGGTGTTCCTAAAGACGAAGTTGCTGATGTAATTAGAGACCCATTCGCAACAGTTCTGAACGAGAAAGCTTCAGACAAATAACCCGCCCGGGTGGCGGATACGAACCGACCGATACCATATTTTACCGCTTCATAACCGCCAACAGCCAAGATTTTATGATCACCAAATGTCTTGTTGAATGTTAATGAATTTGTCCACACCCAATCACTACCAAAGAAAGAACTTTCGGTATAATTTGCGGTGCTTATATTCTCCGTACTTTCATATGTAGTTCCTATCCAATCGGTATTATAACCACTTTGATAGGTACCACCAAACGTGGTTCGGAAACTAAGGAAATCCAAAATCTTAATGTCAGCAAAAAGACTTCCCAATAGTCGGATATCCTGATTTCGATCATCGGCATTGCGGGCTTGCACGGCAAGTTGGTTAGCACCTAACCCTAATCGTTGGGCAATTCCTGTTCCACCGTATTCCCCTGGTTGGAAAGTTCTGGATATACCGGGGATAGTTTGGGTTACTATTGCAGGTATAATAGGTTGAATCTTGTAGACTTCGGCAACTGGACTAAATTCACTACCATTACCGTTAATCCCTAAACCACTTCGTCCGGTTATAGTGAGGTTTTCACCTATTGTAATCCTATCCTTTATTTTAAATTCTGAGTTCAATCGAGCTGAAAATCGTTTACTGAAATTTTCTATCACAATACCCTCTTGATCGAAATAATTAAGCCCTGCATAAAAATTTGCATTTTCATTTCCTCCTGACAAAGAGAGGTCGTGGTTCTGGATAATCGCATTCCGGGTCATCGCTTTATACCAATCTGTATCGGCAGCCCAAGAAGGAATGGCTGGTGAAGGATTTGCAGAAGATCCATAAGTAGGATGGGTTTCAGAATCTGGTATTCCATTTACCGGATTTAAATCAACTGTACCGTCTAATTGATCATTCTTATAAACCAACCACTGCAAATTAGCGAACTCCTGGGTATTTGCCAGAAAATCAGGTCCTTTTCCTGGATCTTGAACCCCATAATACATGTCATAGTTAACCTTTATTCCCTTTCTAGTACCCTTTTTAGTGGTTACTATAATTACTCCGTTGGATGCCCTCGAACCGTATATGGAAGCTGCGCCAGCGTCTTTCAATACAGTAAGTGATTCAATGTCATTCGGGTTAACAGTTGAAATATCCTGTGTAGGCACGCCATCCACAACATACAAAGGATCATTATTAAGGAATGAACCCATTCCGCGTATTCTTACTTTTGCAGGCTGGCCAGGACGTCCATCACCACTTACAGTTACACCCGCAACACGTCCTTGCAACTGGTTAGTTATATTACTGCTGGGTATCCGGGTAAGATCTGCCACTTTAACTGTACCCACGGAACCGGTAAGGTCCTTTTTCTCCTGAGAAGCATATCCCGTTACGACAATCTCTGCCAGTTCTGTAATATCAGCCATCAAACTCACATTCACAACAGTATTAGAACCAACTTCCACTTCCTGAGGGGTATAGCCAATGAATGAGAACGAAAGCTTGGCGCCTGTATCCACAGGCAGAGAATATTTTCCTGATATGTCCGTTACTGTACCGTTAGTTGTGCCACTTACCAGCACGTTTACACCCGGCATAGGAGAACCGCTCTCATCTTGAACAATTCCGGATATTACCCTATTCTGTGCAAACACGTAATGCGACCCGGCGCAAAACAAAAGGTGAACAACAATTAGTCCAGCATTTTTGTACATTTTTTCCATAATAATAAATCTAGGTTTTGGTTTTAGGGTTTAGGATCGCCGATGCTCTACCGGCTAAGGAGGTCATGAAAATGACCAGGACCACGAGGCTTCCTAAAGCCTGCGCAGTTCTCGTATTTGCAATCCTCATAAGTTATTTGAGATGGGCGATGATAAGCTGTGCTCATGATTCTCGATACACTTGCATGCGAGCCCACATGCAAATATTCGATTAGTGGATGGAGCCCAATCCGCTACGGTGGTCATTTCCTTAAAGTAAATCTTCTCCATAGTTGTGAGGTTAATGTTTAGTCACAATCGATTGTTCTTACTACTTTAAAGTAAGTCACAATGTCGGCCCCAGACGGAGCAGTTGTTAACCAATACTGGTATTTTTTTTGCCGAATATCCCGGACAAGGCAATTTTTGGTAAATTCATGGCATGGAACCCTATCAGAAGAAGATCATCCATCCGGCGTTGAGTTCCTTTATATATAAGCAGGATTTCATGGAGGCGGGTAACGATTGGCACTTTCATCCAGAGATTGAAATCCAGATGCCCCAAACAGTTGACCGGATCTGGCTCGATGGAATTCCCTTTGCGATAAGATAATTTCGAATTTCACCGCCGCATATTATCGGTGCTCCGGTCCGTCTTGCGATTGCTTCGGTATCTCCGAAGTGATCGTAAGGAGCATGACTCACAATGATAAGGTCAACTTTATCAAATTGGCTAGATCTGATCGGGCAGCCTGGACTGCTATCAATGTACGGATCAATCAAGATCCTTTGACCCCGGTTATTGATTATTTCATAAGCAGCAACTCCAAGAAATCTGAGTTTTGTCATTATTCAGTCTTTGTTTTTGGTTAATCAATTTATTATGAACTTGTAGCATTCAGCAGTCGATTTCTCTTAAAATACCAGCCACTCACAGTCTGGCCAGCTTGTGGTCATTCTTTACCCACACAATACCCACACAATGTCACAAACGTTCCAACTTTAAGGCATCCTTCTTATCAAATCACGTATTAAACTATTTCCGTTACCCGCCACTTCTCTCCATCTAGCGTAAATGATGTGGCCGAAATTACACCGGCACAATTTCACCGTATAGTACTCTTGTTAGCCGATTGTCATACTAAATTGACATTAAGGCCTGCCATACGTTTCTGGTCGTATACTGGCTGCATAAAGCAAACCGAGTGAACAACTTTATTGTCGGATGTCCTCGTTTATTATCGGATGTCCTCGCCTCAAGCCCCGGACTTAGGCTGCACATCAATCTGCAATCCGCTCAGAATTCCGAAGTTCTCGTTTTACTTCCCTGGCCATCATACCACTCGATCGCTTCGACATCCGCAGATACCACTATCTGCCTTGAAGGCTGGGACAAATAACCGCTACCATAAGCGAGTTCAATCCGTGTCGTGCGTCCATCTCTGTGCTTCAACAAAGCGACCATTTCGTTCCTCGCAGGGACCACCCACCTGGTCCCTAAGCGATCGTCGATCCTGTATACGCTTACCGAATCATTATTTTGAGTGGCGATCAGCGTCCGGGCTCTCCCGAGGTGTGCGAGCACCAGCCCTTTAGCATCTCCATCTACGATAAACCCGGAGTTAGAAAAATTTAAGCGGTGAAAACTTCCCTTGCCGTCTCCCAACATCACCTCACCTTTGAACGCATCGTATCGGCCAATCGCAACCTCCGGGGCATAGGAGTTTCCTACTGCGACAAAGTCCTGGTTACCATCGACATTTACATCGGCAACCAGCAGACCGTAAACTGGAGCCATCTGCATCTGCACAGGCAGTGGCCGGATTTGAAACCTGCCGTTGCCTTTGTTTTCGACATAACTTGTCTGCAAGGTTTTCGCCAGCAGCGTCCCGACACCCTCTTGACCGGCCATTTGGAGGAGCTCCGGAGTGGTGGTACTTGCATAAACATGATAGTAGAGCAGATATTTCTTCAGAGCCGGCAAATGCGCAGTGATCGCATCAAGCGATGCTGTAGGAAAATTGATACCGTTTTCATAATAAGAAGTAATTGCTTCTACCGAACCATTGTTGTCGAAGTCTTTATAATTAATATTAAGAGGGTTGGCAACTGAAGCTTTCAAGGGTGTGTTCAATCCGAGGTTTCCGGCTATATAATCGATATCCCCGTCCTTGTCAAAATCACCACCTGCAAGACTATTCCACCAACCTTCCGAGTCTTTCAATCCATCGTCATGATGCAGGTGGAATCGCTTGCCATTATCATTCCTGATAAACATGATCGGCATGTACTCACCCGCGATTGCTAGATCGATCCAGCCGTCATTATCGAAATCCGTCCACAGGGCAGTTGTGACCATCCCTGGTCTCTCGAGGGAAGGCGCAAGTTCCCTGGTGACATCTGTAAATGTTCCTGAGCCATCATTTTGCAATAGATAACTTCTTGGAGATTTCGGATAAGCGTCAGGCCAGACGCGCCCGCCAACGAATAGGTCTAAGTCACCGTCATGATCAAAATCTGCGGCCACCACACATGAGCCACTGGCCTGCGTCTCTGGTAAGGAGTTGGTCCGTTTTCGGAAATTTCCAGCTCCGTCATTAAGGTACAGACGGTCCTGGTTGCGTTTGTTTTCAATGGTGTATTCATGACCACCACTTACCACGTATAGATCAAGATCATTGTCGTTATCGGCATCAAAGAATAGACATCCCATATCCTCACTCTCGAAATCTTCCTGACCTGTGACACGCTTCCTGAAGTAGCCCTTACTGTTTTGTATGAAAAGCGAGCCGGTATGCCCGAGTGACGCTCCGATATATAAATCCTCCAGTCCGTCCTTGTTTACATCCCCAACAGCAATTCCCGGCCCGCCCTGCGAAAACTTATGAGGCAAGAGGGGATCATAGTCGAAATCAACAAATTCATTTTCCTCATGTTTGTAAGGAATACGTAAGGATCTTTGAGGATACAGAAGGAAACGATCCTTTGGTTTAACTTTGCGAGGATCGCGTGTGGCAGAAGATTGATTAACCGCAATGATTTGATTACACTTTACATTCGTGATTGTGCTGATTTTTCCATCCGGCCATTTCACTTCCAACGTATCAACCGTTTCAACCCCAGCGAGACCAAAGTGAATCGTTTCGTCCACAGTGCTTGCAAATCCACGAACGACACTATGAATCCTCCTCTGAAGTCTTCCCTTGTATCTGAGTGTTATTATGCTTCCAATTGCAGACAGGTTACCAGAAACTCCCTGCAGGTCAATGTCAAGATAATTTGATTTTGCTTTTACCTGCCTTGAATTGTTTCCAAATATGTATGCCCGATCATCGATATTATTCACGACAATATCGAGGTCCCCATCTTTGTCAAGATCGACATACGCTGCACCGCTCGAATATGTGGGAATATCAAATCCCCATTCACGATTCATGTTGGAAAAGCTTAGATCTCCGATATTCCTGTAAACATGGTTGGGTACCTTTCTACCCGGACGGACGGCCAGACAGTCTAACAGCACTCTTCGCTGGTTCATCGGATCATTCAATTTATTCAGCACAGTCGAACGAAATTTCACAAAGTCTAAGTCCATTATGTCTTTTCGAAATCCGTTGGTTATAAACAGATCCTGAAATTCATCGTTGTCGAGGTCGGCGAAAAGAACGGACCAACTCCAATCCGTTTTATAGACGCCTGCCATATAACCGATTTCACTAAATGAGCCATTGCCATTATTCAGTTGAAGTGTGTTACGCATGTACTGATGAGCATATCCTTTGTTGACTGCCGAATAAAACAGATTGTACGGACTTGCTCCGGACATCAGTTTTCTCCAGTATCGTTCCTCAGGTAGCATATCCACCGAAACGATGTCGAGAAAACCATCGTTGTTGATGTCGCCCACATCATTCCCCATGGCAAAATGACTGGTGTGTTTGAAATATTCAGAAAGCTTTTCTGAGAAAGTACCATTCTTATTGTTGACATACAGCTGATCGTTGCTGATGTAGTCATTATCGACATATAAGTCAAGCCAACCGTCATCGTTGATATCAAGGAGTGCAACGCCGAGCCCGAATCCTTCATGCACAATCCCTGCCTGATGCGACACATCAGTAAATACAGGATGGCCCAGTGCTTTATCGGGGTCGTTACGAAATAACCTATCTGTATTTTTCGCGCTACCGTCTTTAATAATTGGCAGGGGAGCGGTTGGCGAGCGATCGAAACCGCTTGTAACAACTTGATACAAGTCGAGATCTCCGTCTCGGTCATAATCGAAAAAGATGCCTTGTACCGACTGAGCGATACCATCAAGCCCGTATTCGACAGCCATGTCCTGAAAATGAGGATTCTTTGATCTATCCAGTCCCTGATTGATGAACAATCGGCTTCTCGAGCCTGGGCCCGGGCCGCCAATGCTCACATAAATATCTGACAAGCCGTCCTGATTGATATCGATGACAGATACTCCAAACGCAAATCCCTCATGGTCATCAATTCCGCTGGACTCGGTAATATCCTCGAAGTGAATTACATCGCCTTTCGTTCTGTTCACATACAGGCCGCACGGTACCTGGTTACCGACGAAGAAAATATCGGGTAACGAGTCGTTGTTGAAGTCTCCGATCCCGACACCGCCCCCGTTGTACAAGTACTCATAATTCATGATGTTAATCTGATCGGTGCTTACAATCGTGTTTCTGAATCCGATACCGGTTGAAACCGTATCGAGTAGATCGAATAACGTACTCGCCTGACCCTGATGGGAAGAGTTTGCCTCTTTTCTTTCACAACCTATTGCAATCAATGCGAGGATAAGTAGTGCGCACTGTTCGATGGCAGGTAATCCGAATTTTTTCAACGGCTTGGCATGCATGCGTATTACATGGTATCTATTTCCTTCGAAGGGTCTCTTGTCGAAGTCATGAGTAGTAATTAAAGAAAAAATCAATGGCCCAAGCGGGTTCCGCCGAGGCCATCGATGATAAGAGTAACAATCACAGCTTTGATAATCAACGCTTTGGCTATCCTCCGCCCGGAACCGGGTATCCCGGGTTCTGTGTAAGCAAAGGATTCAATCTCAAGTCGGGTTCCGGGATGGGATAAAGGTAATCATCTTCGGAAAAATTCTGCGGAAAGTTGGTGACTTCCAGAAGTAATCTCTTACGGCAGATATCGAACCAGCGATCGCCTATTTCAAAACAAAGCTCAAAGCTTCTTTCCTGAATGATCGCCTTATCGAAATCTTCCTTGGACATTGCTGTCGTAAGAAGCGGATAATCAGGATTTACAACATGGTTGTTTGCCCTGTCGATGACCTGGTTTGCGGCGTCCACGGCTGCCTGTGTAGGTCCTCCCGTCGCCATATTTTCCGCTTCAGCGAAAATCAACAAGACATCTGCATATCGGATGATAGGTTGATTTGAGTTGTTGATATAACCATTATATTCTGCCAGCGGCATATACAGATACTTCTTAATGGCGGGCCGGCCAGGTCCCCATTCCGTATATGGTACTGTTCCTTCTTCTGTAACCACTTCTGTCAGGATGTATGCGTCTTTACGGGTCAGCGGTTTAAAATCATCAGAAAATTCCGGCTGAATGCCTTCGTTCATCCACCCGTTATATGGCGCGACCGTCGGAGCGAAGATCTGCGCCTCGGTACTTGGATCATCTGTTGTCGCGTTGAAACTCCACAACTTTTCCGAAGCATACTTATTCGAGAGGTCAAAAACCATATTGATTTCCGGAATCAACGAGTAAGATCCATCTTCGATCACAGCTTTTGCTGCATCCGCAGCCTTTTGGTAGTATTCGGTTTTGTTTAATGGCGCAGTGGCCATAGTCAGGTACGCTTTCGCAAGCAATCCATTCGCCGCTCCTCGGTTGGGAACACCTGCATCCGGATAAACGGATTGTAATTTCGAGGCAGCATATTCAAGGTCGCTCGTGATCGCTGCATATACCTCCTCAACGGATGCCCTTGCTTCGGGATTCAACGCAGGGTCGTCATCTTCAAGATACAAGGGAACTCCACCAAACATCCTGACCAACATGAAGTAATTGAAGCCACGGAGAAACCTGCCCCAGCCTTCCAACTCCTCCAGTTCACTTTGGGTCACACCCTCGACGTTGCCTTCTTTTATTGATTTCAATGCCGAATTGATATTGAGAAGTGCGGTATAGTGCCTGGTCCAAAGTTCCGCTCCCATGTTAGATGGAATGTTCAGATCGGCTCCGTTTTCAGTTCCGTACCCTCCGAACTGGTCGTCATATATGAAAAAATTCAGACCCGGATAAGAGTAACCTCCCCAGCGGGGATACAACGCTTCCATGGATGCGGTATAAGCTGAACGTACCTGCACTTTATTAGCATAGAAGTTGGTGGGTGATAACGTAGCTGGTGGCACCTCATCCAGACTCTCACAACCAGCGAACACCAGAAAGGCAGCAGCCTGAAGCAGGAATAGTTTTACACGTTTCATTGTAAACATTTTAGTCATAATTAAAAGGTGATGTCTAAACCAAAAAGGAATGTTTTCGCAGTTGGATAGTTATTCAGATCTATCCCGATTTGCGCATCGTTGCCGTTGAACGAGCTTACTTCAGGGTCATAACCCATGTAGTCCGTGGAGGTCAACAGGTTTGTACCGCTAACATAGACGCGTGCTTTTCCTATACCCGCTTTTGACAACAATGCACTGGGTATGCTGTATCCAAGTGTTACATTCTTTAGCCTTACATACGACCCATCTTCAATCCATCGTGAAGTGCCACCATCAACAGAGACCGCATAAGCAAGTCCTGCCGCCTGTCGGGTCTTGGCATCGATATATCCGGGAATGTCAGTGTTTTGATTTTCAGGAGTCCAGTAATTGAGCGCACGCACGCTGTTCGGATTGTCTTGATCCATGCGTATCCGGGTTTGATTGAAAATGTCATTTCCATACGTCCCCTGGATCAGGAACGTGAGGTCGAAATTCTTGAATGACATCCGGTTAGTCCACCCAAAGATGTATTTGGGAGAAGCATTACCAATGTTAACGATATCGTCGAGGTTAACCTTTCCGTCATTATTAACGTCTCTGTAACGCGGATCACCTGGCAATTGTCCAAAAACAGCGGCTTCAGTGGCCTGATCCGTCTTCCACACTCCCTCATAATCGTAGCCCATCATTTGTCCGAAGGGTTCGCCGACACGCAATTCCATTACATTCCTGTCGACATTGTATCCACCAAATGAAGACGTAAATGGAATCCTCAAGTCCTCACCAAGATTCAGGACTTTGCTTCGGTTAAAAGAGATATTGAAACCGGTGTTCCACTTCAACGCACCTACCAACGGATCGCCCCCAATGGTGATCTCAAGCCCTTTGTTTTCAGTGGATCCGATATTGTCGATTATACTTGTGACGCCGCTACTGCCGGGTAACTGGCGATACAACAACAGGTCGTCTGTTTCTTTCTTGTACACATCAACAGTTGCGGTTATCCGTCCGTTGAATACACCTATATCCAACCCGATATTGGATTGTTCTGTACTTTCCCACTTGAGATCCGGGTTGGCAAGAGCGGAGACACCAAAGCCGGAATTCGTTGCTGTGCCACCGTTCCACGGGTAATTTTGGCCCGAGCTGATTCTCGCGAAACTTTGGTAAGGGCTGATTGCCTGATTACCGGTTATACCAAAACTTCCGCGTAATTTCAATTCTGAGAACAAGCCCAGGTCACTGACGAACGATTCCTGGTCGAGCCTCCACGCCACTGATACAGAAGGAAAGTATCCCCACTTATTGTTTGCCCCGAACACCGAAGACCCGTCCGCGCGATAACTGGCTGTGACCAGATAGCGATCGTTAAAAGCATAGTTAATCCTTCCCAGATACGAGTTCAGGACACGCTTGCTTGCGGTCGAAAAATTCCTCACAAAGCCGGAACCTGCAAGGTCGTTTATTCCCGTTTGGCCTGCGATAAAGTTCATCGCCGTGAGCCAGGAGGCCGTATAGTTTTCAACCGACTGTTCCACTACCCCAGTAATGGTAAAATGATGCTTGGCGACTGTCTTATCATACGTGAGCATATTCGTGTTCTGGTATCGTTCAAACTCTCCGTTGTTAAGTGTCCCGTATCCGGAGGTACCGTCTGCCTGAACAATACCTTGAACGGTTTTCTCATTGTAATAATTGCTGTTCTTGCTGTTGCTGAGCGTGGCAAACCCGTTTATTGCGAGTGTCAGCCCTTTGGCAAGTTTGAAGTTCAGCGCCGCATTGATGTAGTTGGCCAGACTCTTTACAGACTTGACGGGCTCGACTGCTTCGGCCAATGGGTTCCAAACGCCGACAGCTCCATAGGTCGGTGGATGCATGGCATAATTTCCTTCCGAATCAAATGGCGGCGAAGCAGCATCCCATTGAGTGGTTGAATTGATCGCGCCATTTATCGGCCCTCCACCATTTTCCCCGAAATCCGAAGTTGATCCCTCGTCCTTAACACCCGAAAAGTTGATCGCAAATCCAAGCCATTTATTGATTTCCTGGCTGATATTGGCGCGGAGCGTGTAACGTTCATATCCGGTGTTAAGCACAATGCCATCCTGCTTGAGATAACCTGCAGAAACGAAATATTTCAGCGTACTTGCACCACCGCCGCTTATCGAAAGCTGATGATTCTGCATCGGTGCGGTCCGATATATCTGATCCTGCCAGTCGGTGCCACCATTCCTTTCGAAGTCGGCAATTTGCGCTTCAGTAAATGGCAGAACAGGTGGTGCGCCCGAATTGTTCAATGATTTGATCAAATTCACCGTACGGGCGTAATCCGGCGCCTGCATCAGATCGAGTTTGTTGGCTAATACCTGCCATCCGACATTTCCGGAATAGGACAAAGTTGATTTGCCAGACTGACCTTGCTTAGTAGTAATAAGAATCACGCCGTTTGCACCTCTTGAGCCGTAGATCGCTGTCGCCGAAGCATCCTTCAATACTTCCATCGACTGAATGTCGTTCGGATTGATTGTATTGAGGTTGACGCCTTGCAGTCCGTCTACGACGATCAGCGCGTTATTTCCGCCAAGAACAGAATTGCTTCCTCTGATTCTGACGGTCGTATTTCCACCGGGTGCGCCATCAGTGTTCAATACCAACACACCGGCAGCACGGCCTTGCAGTGCCTGATCGGCGCGTTGAGTAGGCAGAACTTTGAGGTCTTCTGATTTGAGAGAAACTGTTGAGCCGGTCAGATCGCTTCTTCGCTGCGTACCATAGCCCACTACGACAACTTCATCAAGGCTCTGTGCATCTTCAGACAAGATGATATCTAAGGTCGCCCTACCTCCGACAGAAACTTCCTGGCTGGCAAAACCGATAAAAGAGAATACGACAACCGCATTTCTGTCTGATACGGTCAGCAAGAATTTTCCGTCCGCATCGGTGACCGTTCCGTTGGTCGTGCCTTTCTCAACAACATTTACGCCGGGAATCGGCTGGGCGCCTCCATCCCTGACTACCCCACTTACTACAAATGGGTCCAAACCTGACGAAAGTCGTGGTACCGTTTCGCCACTCGCCGATGTTCTGCCGGCCAAAGAGGTCATGAAAATGACCAGGAACACGAGGCTTCCTAGAGCCTGCGCAGTTCTCGAATTTGCATTCCTCATAAGTTAGTTGCGATGGGCGATGATAAGCTGTGCTCATGATTCTCGATATATTTGCATGCAAAGCTGCGTGCAAATATTTGATTAGTGGATCGAGCCCAATCCGCTAAGGTGATCATTTCATTAAAGTAAATCTTTTCCATAGTAGTAAGGCTTAGGGTTTAGTAACAATCGATTGTTTATCTACCTTAAAGTTAGCCACGATATCGCCTCCGGGGCGAGCAGTTATTAACCAAGACTGGTATTTTTTTTGCCAAGTATCCCGGACAAGGCCATTTTTTTAGTAAATTTATGGCATGGAACCCTATCAGAAGAAGATCATCCATCCGGCATTGAGTTCCTTTATATATAAGCAGGATTTCATGGAGGCGGGTAACGATTGGCACTTTCATCCAGAGATTGAAATCCAGCTGAATCTGAAGGGGCGGGGTATGAAATTCATTGGTGATTCCATTGAGCCATTTTACGACGGTGATCTCGTTTTTCTCGGCGAAAACCTGCCGCATTACTGGCGTATAGACGAGTTCCAGGATGATGTCCAGACGGATCGTGCACATGTGATCGTCATCCAATTTTTGAGGAATTTTGCAGGCAGCCAATTGTATGGAACTCCTGAATTTGCGCATCTGCTTTACTTGTTTGAACGAGCAAAGCGTGGAATGAAAATCTTTGGCAAGACGGCGGAGACAATCCGTGAGCAAATTCTTGATCTTCCAAAACTATCTCCTTTTGACCAGGTGCTGGGCCTCCTGCGGATCGTCAACCTGATCTCGGAAACCACAGAATTCAGCTATCTGTCGAGTATCGGTTTCACCGAAAAGTATCACCTGAACAGCGACGAACGGATCAACAAAATCTATGAGTACACACTTTCCAATTTTACCAACACGATACGAATCTCCGATGTCGCCGGCCTTGCATGTATGAATACATCAGCATTTTGCAGATTCTTCAAGGCAAGGACAAAAAAGAATTACTCTCAATTTCTGAAAGAACTAAGAGTGGGCTACGCGTGCAAGCAATTGGTGCATGCAGAAAAAGATATCAAGGAAGTGTGCTATTCCAGCGGGTTCGAAAGTCTCGCCAACTTTAATCGCCAATTTAAGAGCGTAACAAAACAGACCCCTTCACTCTATAGAAAGGCTTTCTCTCGTGTATTGGCGTCCATTTAATAATCGTTGGAGCGTCAGAAAATAATATACCCTTAGTTGCCGATGAGCTTCCAGATCATAAAAGATCTGTCACGCGTCGTTGCTTATGGGCAACGAAAAATAAAAGCTTACCCCTTCACCCGGTTTGCTTTCGATCCATAATATTCCGTTACGTTTTCTGACGAAGTCATTCACAGGCTGCAGCCCGAGGCCTACCCAACCTATAACCTGCTGTGCCAGCCGATGACGTTCGTGTAGGGGAAAACAGATTACAAGCGGATGTATCAAAAAAATTATCAACATGCCCTTGTTTAAACCTTCGGGTGCGGGGACAATGCCCGCCTGCGCAGAGACATGCTTCGGCGGGCGAAGTCGCCCTCCCTGTACAATTCTCGAACTTATATTTTTAGATGATCTGAAAAGGCTGACAAACTTGGCGGCTTAAAAACAACTCGTTTGACAGCCTTCTTGGCTTTATACAGCTGATTATGGAAGGTAAATGAAAATCACTTTGGGATGAGGTCAAGAGAATTGACCTGGTGGACTATTTGGACGACAATCAACTTCACTGCTGGTTGACAAGTGCCTCGTGGACTAAAAGAAATGGAAACCCCTGCTCGATGAAAAGGTTTTTTTCTGCCAACCTTCGCAAAGACTCTCAATTATTCAAACTATACCACTTATGATTTGTGCTCAATAATAAAACTGCGGTTGCTAAAGCCGGGGAGCATATCCGCATAAGTATGGTGTATTATATCCTTACTGTCGGCCAGTGCCATTGAATAAATAACGGGTACATAATGGTCTGGAGTTGGAGCAGCCAATTTTCCCAGTTTATACTTCTCGTAATCAACCATGGCTTTAACATCTCTGTCATCAACACATTTTTTTATCCAGTGGTCAAATTCAGTTTCCCATCCAAATAGTTGAGTATCTCCGTTTTGCATTTTAGACATAGCCATCTTAAGGTTATGCACCAATGCCCCGCTACCAATTATCAATACTCCCTTTTCCCTGTTTTCTTTTAACTGTATGGCTAAATCATAATGATACTGTGCAGGTTTGTAATAATCTATGCTTAACTGGAAAACAGGCACGTCTGCATCAGGAAATAGATGCATAAGCATTGGCCAGTTGCCATGATCAAAACCCCAATCGGTAGTTGTTTCAATTTCTTTTACACTTTTGGCAACTTGCTTGGCTATATCAGGAGATCCCGGAGCAGAATACCTGATTGTATAGTAGTTATCAGGAAATCCGTAATAGTCATAGATAGTTTTAGGTGAGGGTGAAATGTTTACAAAGCTACCTCTGGTGCACCAGTGTGCGGATACAACCAATATAGCTTTGACCTCATATTTCTTCCTAATCTGCTTACCCAAATCGCCAAGATATGAGTTGAAAGGATTTCCATAGTGTGGGATTGGAATGTCCATTGGACTTCCGTGTGAAGTAAATAAAACCGGTAATTTTTGCCCTGTCTGCTCTGTTTCATTAAGTGCTTTAGCTAAACCTGACAAACCAAATGTTCCTGCACCAAGTGTCCCCATACCTAATAGTTTTATAAAAGATGGACGGTTCATTTATCCCTAATCTTATCCAACAATTCGTTCAATAGTTTCACTTCTTTTTTATTCAGGTTGGAAAGAATAGCATCTTCCTGCTTTTCACAAACTGCCATTTTCTCAAGTAATTCAAGACCCGTTTTTGTAATCAACACATCTTTCTGCCTTCGGTCAGATTTACCTTCCTTACGTTCAACAAGTTTCTTTTTAAACAATCGATCTACAATGCGGCTCACATCCGAATTCTTATCTAGCATTCGCTCCTTAATCAACCCTATTGAAACTGCATTGGGATATTGCCCTCTTAGTATTCTAAGCACATTGAATTGAGGGGCTGCCAACCCATACTCATTTAGCATTTTAAAGAACCGCTCACCAATTACATTGTTGGTGTAATAAAGGTTTACCAAAGCCTTGTGGTATTCATTTCTGAATTTGCTTTTTATTTCATTCTCAATGCCCATGTATCAATCGTTGGAAATGCTAGGTGTTGTCTTGTAAAATTTCACATCATCAAGTATATCCACCATAAATATAGCCACATCCATTCTACTAATTGACATTTTTAGCTTAGTAGATCCATTTTGACTAACTCTGGTCGGGTAATGCTTAGTGCTATTGGTCAGCCCGACAGGCCGCACGGCTGTCCAATCGAGGTTGCTTTCTTTCAACGCTTTCTCCTGTTGCTCATGCCCCGCATAGGCCGTCCCAATGTTGGTTTTATTGATAAGGAATCGAAATATCCCATTGATCTCAGCGTAGCTGTCGCCCACTCCCCAGGCAGAAACCGTGATGACACGCTTAGCTCCTGTCTCACCCATAGCCTTCACTACATTAGTCATGCTGACCTCAAGCAAATCTGGGGGAGATACGAGTTTAGCCCATGGCCAATCACTCTTCCTAGCCACATTCAGTGCGACCAGCACCGCATCACAATCGGTCAATGCGCGCTTCACGTCATCATATATCAATGGAGAGCCCTCCACGAGAACTGCTGACTCATGTACAGGCTTCTCCTTTGACTCTTTTCTGACCATGCAAACAGGAATCATTGCTCGCTCTGCCACCAAATTGACAAGATGTTTGCCTGTCCGGCCAGTTGCTCCAAAAATGCCGATTCTCTTCATGGCTAACTATCTAAATTTGGCTAGTAGTTCGGGATTGCGAACAAATGCTACGACCCATACCAAAATGAGTATTATAGATGGCACCATGAATGACTCGGCATTACTCATGTGCACGACAATAGCACCCCCCATATGAGAGCTAAGTAAGAATGAACCAAAAACATTGGTCTTTGGAAAAATGAAAAGCAGTGCGGAGATAGTCTCTCCAATGGCTATGATTGTTATCCAGTCACCCAATCCCCAGTTGGCAAAGTTTTCTGTCATCTCTAGCATAGTAAACTTGCCCATAGCACTAAATAGCAACATAGCAGTGACTAATCCAGCGATCACCCATGCGGTGATTTTTCTTCCTTTACTCAATTGATTTGTTTCCATAGTTTTTTATTAATTTTTAGTTAATGTTCATTGATTTTAAAATACTTAGCGCCTTCTCGATATGCCCTTCATAATTCAATTGTGAATTAAAAATATGATGAACTACACCTTGCTTGTCAATTATGTAAGTAACTCTACCTGGTAAAATCCCCATTGTCTTAGGTACACCATACAGTTTTCTCACAGTACCGCCCTTATCACTCAACAATGTATAAGGCAGATTATGCTTATCTGCAAAATGTTGGTGTGAATCTTCACTATCAGAGCTTATTCCTACTACCTCCGCTCCGGCTTCTTTAAAAACTTCGTAACTATCCCGGAAAGCACATGCCTCCAGAGTACAGCCCGGGCTGTCATCTTTAGGGTAAAAGAACAGAACAACTTTCCCGTTCATTATTAAGTCACACAATCTAATTTTTGAACCACGTTGATTTGTAAGTTCAAAATCAGGAGCCTTATCACCAATTCGGATGCTCATAACATTTATTTTATATAGATGAATAATAAAACCGCTCATTAATAATTTGTCCATCAGCCCATCGCTGAACGGCTACCTGCGCCATTTTTGCCCGAGGGGCACCCTTGTAAGTAACATCCATTTCCCATTCTACGATGGATAGATCATCACCAACAGCCACACCTTTGACTTCTGCTCCATGGAACTCCTGAATCATTCCCATTGATTTGATTTCCCTCTCTCTATTCGCATCTTTCCCGACAGTGGGCGGTGCGTTGTTCTCTTGCATTGACACTTCTTTGTGATAATACTTTTCAAAAGCATCCATCATTTGTCCGCTTAGTACCATGTTATTCAAGTCTTCGATCTTTTCCTTGAGTGTCATAATTTTGGGTTGTTTAAGTGCATAAAATTTTCAAATGGTTATTATAAAGGATTGGCGAACCCAACCTTTCTAATCTGATACAAGATATATATTATATGTTTAAACATACTACGGTTAAACAAATTAATTATGCTCCACTTTTTGCAGGTTTGTGCAATGGCGGAGGGCGCACACAAAATGTTTAAATGCCAGCTTGGGGTGTGTAGATTTGAAGTTTTGTTTTCTTAATTTCGTTCGGCAACATGGGCCAGTGACGCGCTTCGAAAACCCATGCCGTCATAAACATAAACGTGTGTGTCTTGAACTTCATTCAGTTGTGAGAATGAAGATGCTGTACAAAAGATGGAAGACTCTTTGAAGGATCACAAATCATGTGGAAGTCGAGCGAACAGAACTGGCCAATGAATTGATCGGAAGAAGAGGATTGAACTTCCGCAGGCGATCGTCAGAGATAGCCTGCAAATCACCTTATGCTGCAACGGTGGAAACATACGTTGTGGTGAACGATAAGGAAAAACGGAGACTTGATTTCCGAAGATGATTGTTGAAGAGCTGAATAGAGTGAATCAGCGACTGAAGCCTCGTAATGTTAAAGAGACGATGTTAAAAACAGGTAGTTACGTTTGTATCTGTGACCAAGTGCAATGGGCGTTCTGATTTCTGATTGCATAACATCCGGGGTAAAGCTGGCAGGACTTCAACATGGGCTTTTGTTTGGAACAAGAGAAGTCGCTATCGCTGGGATGAGTTTCATAACCATCCCGGGAATAAGGATGACTCCAGATAGCGGCGGCGGACTAAGTCGTAGTAGTGTTGAAGTTGTCGAAAGACAATGGAGCAAAGGACTTAGCCTGTTTGGTTTCGTAGTTAACGCCAACCATTTCATGGGATGATCGACTACTACGAGACAAAATCACAGCCAATTACCAGAAAGATGGTATGGCAGGCCTACCAGAAAGTAAAATCAAACAAAGGAAGTTTCGGAGTAGACAAGATGGATTGGGTTGCGTTAGATCGTAATCTGAAATTTCATCTATACAAACTTTGGAATCGCCTGAGTTCAGGAAGTTACTTTCCCGAGCCTGTCCGAGAAGTAGCCATTAAGAAGAAGTCAGGCGGTGTACGTAAGCTCGGCATTCCTACCTTGCTTGATCGTATAGCCCAGGAAGTTGTTAAGACTTATCTGGAGCCAATCGTAGAACCACAATTTCATCCAAGTTCATTTGGTTATCGACCTAACAGGAATTGTCATCACGCCGTGGAGAAAGCAACTCAAAATGCGTTCACACACTGCTGGGCGATTGATCTTGATATCAAGAGTTTCTTTGATACGATAGACCACGAGCTACTGATGAAGGCAGTGAGGTACTACTGTAACGACAAGTGGGTTTTGATGTATGTGCAACGATGGTTAACAGTCGGTATCATTCAACAAGATGGTTGTTATGTAGACCGGACTAGCGGTACCCCTCAAGGTGGCGTCATCAGTCCGTTACTGGCAAATATTTTTCTACATGTAACATTCGATAAATGGATGGAGCAACATCATGGAGGAAAACCATTTGAGCGATACGCCGACGACATTGTTGTGCATTGCAAGTCGGAGCGGCAAGCAATCTATCTGTTAAAGCAGATTAAGCAGCGCTTCACTGATTGCAAGCTAACCGTACACAGTGAGAAGACGAAGGTTGTGAACATCCGGGGAAGCTCAGAGAAGAAGTACAAGATGAGTTTTGACTTTTTGGGTTTCACAATCCAGCCACATTATGCGCGAGTGAAAGGCGGTGTTTGCAAAATATTGCCGCGCTCGGTCATTAGCAAGAAATCAGTTACGGGTGTTCTGGGTAAATTTAAAGCTATTCACAAAAGACGCATCAGTATCGAGGAATTAGCGCGTGAATTGAATCCAGTCATTCGAGGAGTGATTAATTACTATTGCAAGTTTTGGTCTTATCACACGCAGCCGTTATGGCATCAGCTGAATCAGCGATTACAGAAATGGGTGCAATGGGAAAAGGGCCTTTACCAAATGGCATCCGCGAGGTGGTTGAAGAAGAAATGTGATGAACGCCCCGACTTATTCGCGCACTGGAAGTTGGTAAATCCGTAAGTTGATTCGCTTCGCGCGATTACTTACATTCGTGATTAAACAGGAGGAGCTGTGTGAAGGGAGACTTTCATGCACAGTTCTGTGAGAACCTAAGGGTGCAACTCCCTTGGGTGACTCGACTGGGTGTAATGTGGCCAGGACTATCAGACAACTTAGATCTAAATAATTAAACTGACGATATGAAAAACAAAATGACACACTTTGCAATTCACATTGACAACATTGAACGAGCAAAGAATTTTTACGGGCAAGTATTTGATTGGGGCTTTGCGTCTTATGGCCCCCCGACTTTTTGCAAATAAAGGCTGACAACACCGAAAACGGAGAACTAATCGGAGCTTTACAAACAAGGGCATATTCTCCGGTGAAAGAAAGGTTGGTCGGATTAGAATGTACGGTGACAGTAGAAAACGTTGACGAAATAATAAAAAGGGTTCAAAGCAACGGTGGACAAATACTTATGCCAAAGACAGGAATTCCATATGTTGGCTGGATAACAAAGTTTTTGGATACTGAAGGAAATCTTGTCTGTGCAATGCAGTCTGACAGTTCAGCAAGAGGTTGAGCGAATGGATACGTTACGGAAAATTCACCCTGACTTTCTCTACTTATTAGAGTTTAAGGAGCAAAAGGTAATTGATTTGTTCAAAGACCTCCGTGGGTTCATCCTTGAAATCTACCCAGACTGTAACGAGATACTTTATCATACTCACGCTTTAACCACTGTATTCTCCATTTCTGACAAACTACCGGACGCTTTCTGCATGTTACCGATCTATACGAACCATCTAAACTTAGGTTTCAATAAAGGCACCTTACTCAAAGACCCAAATAAATTATTGACTGGGACTGGAAATTTGATTCGACATATTCCAGTTGACAATCCTAAAGATTATAGAAACAAAAAGGTAAAAGATCTAATAAAATCTGCGGTGGACTTTGCAATTAAAGACATCGATAAACCAACAAAATCAATAGGAAAGACGATTTCAAAAATTAAGAAATAGGACAGCGCAGATTAAAAATTAGATTTGGTGAAAGGCCGCCACACCACTACCGCCAATAAATTTTTTTTTGCAATGTTTGAGTTCGATTCGATACAGCGAAGCAATTTGCTTATGGCTCAGGTTGTCACCCAATAACAAAATCAGCGGTGGCAAAGTATTGAGTAGCAAAATTCCGAAAGGAAGTAATCGGTTGAAGATTGCGTTGCAAAATGCGGCCAATGTGAAAGGCAATTTAAAGAACACAGCATTATCCAATTTCTCACACGCATTGCTTTCCGTAAAGGAAGAGTGTCGACCGTATCCGCAAAGTCCCATACAAATCAGACAACACTTACAAATTCCTCGACCAAAAAAGAAAGAGGAAAGTACTGGAAATAAAAAATCTAGTTCATAAGTTTGATATTACACCGGACGACCTCGGATTACAATTGAATATCAACAACTTGTCAAACGTTAGTCAGGACCCTAACCGACCACGGTGCGGACATCAACCGACTGACCTTTGCAGCTTTCAGGTAGACACTAAACCAACACGGCAGCCGTCCCTTCTATATTTTTAGTTTGCTTCAACTCGCAAAAAATGAAGTCTTATTCCAAACGCCTTTGGCACATTTGGCTTGGCACGCCACACAAGCCAACGCTTCACAAACCCAAAAGAGCCAAGCCTACCAACCCAATGATAGAAACTTGAAAAAGGTTATTTTTCACAAAAACGAAAAAATTGTATAATCAAAAACTGTTTATACATTGCAGGCCAAAATACGAAAACAGTCTAACAGTTTTTAAATCGAGAAGGACGAAATTATTATTCAAAGCATCATAGATGCCGCTAGGAAACTGATGCAGCAATATGGATTGAGCAAAACTACTATGGAAGATATTGCCAAAGCAGCAGGTAAAGGAGAAAGCACATTATATTATTATTTCAAGAGCAAGGAAGAAATTTTTTGATGCGGTAATCAATCAGGAAATGGACGATTTTTTCATAACGGTAAAAACGGCTGTAAACAAACAAGTTGATGCCAGCGAAATGATGAAAGCATACATTGTTACCAAAATCAAAACATTGAAAACAAAAGTAAACCTGTATAGGTTTGCCCTTGAAAGTGACTTGCAACCTGAAGCAATCAATGACCTGTTTATTAAACTTAAAAAATCTATTTTTGATTGGTGCACCAATGGAACGAATGGCAGGCATATAGAAGATTTTCGAAGAGAAAGGGGGAAATGCAAACTAGGGTTTTCAAGAAAGGCTCAATCTATGCGCAGGAATAAAAATCCATTTACTAAGTTTGTCGTGGGTCACACATCAGTATGAGTTGCTTAACATAATGGCATTGCATTATGTATTATTTAGTAAACATGAATCGACGCAATCTTTTTGAAATTAAAGTTGCCCTATATTGACCCTGCTCAGTTTGCCCATGCATTGACTGAAAATCATGCCTTCACTTCGCATGAAGTGTGGAATGCTAATCACATAGGTGTACCCGTAGCGATGGGCAGCGGTTCTTTATTGCTTTTTGTTCGTAATGACATTCATTTTTTTCGTGGGAAATGGAATCTAAATGAGAAAACCACATTCCTTTCACCCGATGAGGTTGGTAAAAATGGAATAATCGATCTGAGAATCAACTCCGATGGAGCAATTGATTCTACTGCTTTAAAGGGATATAAGAAATTTCAATATGATATAACCAATTTTGACGGTTTGAGAATATTTATTCCTGAAAAATATTTGCTTGGAGATCGCTACAAAATTGCTTCAAAGCTGGATTATTACTGTCTCAACCCTCAAATCAGTTCAATGCTGAAGAAATTGTTTTCGATTGATTATGAGGCTCTGGGAAATTCTATTCTTGTTGAAAGCAAAGTACTTGAATATATCTATTTGTTTTTTGAATTTTTGAAGAAAGAAGATGTAAGTGCTCATTACGTTGATCTTTCTGATCACCAGCTCGCTTGTCTAAAAATGGCTAAGGAACTGGTTGACGAAAATACATCGGCTGCTATTTCGCTTAAAGAATTAAGTCGCAGAACGGGTATTAACGAGTGCGATCTTAAAAGCGGCTTTCGCAAAATTTTCGGGCTACCGGTACATCAGTACATTATCAAAGCCAGATTGGAAAAAGCTCATGATCTTATCCTACAGTCCGACATTCCTATCCAGAATATCTGCGATCAGGTAGGGTATACCAACAGAGGACATTTTGCACAGCTTTATCTCAAGCTGTACGGAGTTACGCCCCTTAACGATCGCATTCGAGCGATCACCACGAAACCAAAATAGCCTTTTACGCTATCCTTTTCGTAACCATTCCCGTTTCGTATCAAGTTTTTCCGTTTTCGATCCCATTTTTTAGAAAACGATTGCGATCATTACCCTTGAATTTGCTGGGTGATGTACTAGTTTCCCAAATGAAAAGATCGTGATAAACTTATCGGTAATTCTCGAAGATAGCGCCCGAAAGCATCGCAGAAACTCTGCTTTCACCTGCGAAGAAATTTCTTATACTTTTCAGCAAATCAATGAGGAGGCAAATAAGGTAGCCAATGGTTTAAAAGCGATAGGAATTTTACCGGGCGATAAGGTGGCCTTGAATTGTCTCAATCTTCCCCAGTTTCCGATTTTATATTTTGGAATACTAAAAATGGGCGCGGTGGTGGTGCCGTTAAGCGTTCAGCTTAAAAAGGATGAACTGGCCTACCAGTTGAAAGACAGCGAAGCAAAATTGTTCTTTTGCTTGGAGGGAACTGCCGATTTGCCAATGGGGCAATACAGTTGGAATGCATTTGAGGAAACACCATCGTGCGAACATTTCTTTATGATCATGCCAAGGCATGGGATGAAATCAACAATACAGCAGGCTAAAACGCTGGATGAACTTACTGCACAACAGTCAACCGTATTTGAAACCATTCAGACCAGTGGGGATGAAACAGCAGTTATTATTTATACATCAGGTACTACCGGATTACCCAAAGGTGCCGAGCTAACGCACTCCAACCTGTTGTTCAATGCGATGCTCAGCGCAGATGGAATTCTGAATCTTAAACCGAAGGATGTTCAACTGGTCGCATTGCCTTTGTTTCACATTTTTGCAATGACGGTTCAAATGAACGCGAGTATTTTGCGAGGGGCACATTGCATTCTTCTCACGCGGTTCGATCCCAACAGCGTGTTGGTGCTGTTCAACCGATATAAGATAAGTGTCTTTGTCGGTGTTCCCACGATGTACTGGGCGTTGCTCAATTTTACAAAGGATGAACCGGAACATGAGCGCCACGCACATCAGCTTCGCCTTTGCATTTCCGGAGGCGCTTCGCTTCCTGTAAAAGTTTTAAAAGATTTTGAAGCAGGTTTTGGCGTGCCTATACTGGAAGGGTATGGGATGAGTGAAGGCTCACCGGTTGTCACCTTCAATCATCAGCAGATTGGTAGAAAAGCAGGTTCCGTGGGAACTGCTGTGTGGGGCGTTGAAGTGAAGATCGTCGATCCGGAAGGGAAGGAAGTGTCCACTGGTGAAAAGGGTGAGCTATGGTATCGGGGTCATAATGTGATGAAGCGATATTATAAAAAAGATAAAGAAACATCGGAAATCCTCACCAACGGATGGCTGCATTCGGGGGATATAGCAATAAAAGATATTGATGGGTTTTATTTCATTGTAGACCGCATAAAGGATACTATCAACCGGGGTGGAAAGAATGTTTATCCGCGTGAAGTTGAAGACGTGATGATGAAGCATGAAGCTGTGTCATTGGTAGCCGTGGTTGGTATACCATCGGAGAAAATGGGCGAAGAGATCAAAGCATTTGTGGTGCTGCGAAAAGATAAGGTAGCAACCAAAGAAGATATCATTCAATTTACCAAAGAAAATATAGCCGCTTATAAATATCCTCGGCACCTAGAGTTTGTCGATTCACTTCCTGTCAACGCATCCGGAAAAATCCTGAAGAAGAATTTGAGAGCACAAGTTTTAGGGGAAGTAACAAGTAAATAATCCACATCAACCAAAAGTCAACATGAGCCTGCATATTAGAAGTAATGGTTTGGAGCAAACACGAATGATTGCAATTGCTTCTTGGCTACGGTTTGGCCTGTTCATTCTTGTTATGGGGTGGCTGATCGATGGCTGCGCGGCAAGCAAAACATCGGCACAACAAAATAAGGAGGAAAAAATTAATGATGTGGCCTATGGAACGGATCCACGCAATGTAATGGACGTTTACTTACCCGCTGGCCGAAATGCCAATACGCCATTTGTGATTTTGATCCATGGCGGAGCCTGGGTAAAGGCAGGGAAGGAATACGTTCGCGATATTCAGGACACGCTTCTCAATCATGGAATTGCCGTGGCTAGTATTAATCACCGGTATGCAAATACAACAGATATTCATTACACACAAATGCTAGAGGATGTGAATGAGGTACTCAGCTATTGCAGCGAGCATGCGGCTACCTGGAACACCCGCAAAGATGGGTTTGTGATGATGGGGGCCAGTTCGGGTGGCCATCTTGCTCTTCTCTCTGCCTTCACTACCTCGAAGAACATCAAGGCGGTTGTCGATTTTTCCGGTCCGACAAATTTAAACGACACGACCTTATTGAATTATGCTTCAAAAGTGGGGTTGATAGAAGTGGTTCAGATGATGACAGGCAAAAACTACGTGAAAGGAGTGGCGCTCGATCCCGCATACGCTCAATCAAGTCCGATCACGCATGTTAAAAACATTCCTGTATTGATCATTCATGGAACAACCGATGTAGTGGTGCCCTTCTCGCAATCTGAAATGCTGGAACGCAAACTCATCTCATTGGGAATCGAACATAAGCTGCTTCCAATTCCCGGTGCCGGCCACGATCTCAATATGAATGAAATGAAAACGCGCTCGCTTGTATTGACATCTGCCGTGGACTGGGTATGGAATTATGGCAAGTAAAAATAATTTATAAAGTATCTACTCTCAAATTACTATTAACCAACTAACCTATGAAAATAAAAATTTTACAACGTAAGAGAAGATTGTGTTTGTTGCTCTTTCTGGAACTTTCCATGATTACGGCCTTTGCCCAGACACGAACGATCACAGGAACAATTTCCGGGTCGGACGGTACTACCTTGCCGGGTGTGAATGTCAGTGTAAAAAACACCAATCTCGGTGCTGTCACCGACAGCAATGGAATGTTCGCTCTCGCCAATGTGCCAACCAATGCAGTCACAGTTGTAGCTTCATTTGTTGGTTTTGCCACTGCCGAAGTAAACCTGGATGCAAATACAACTACTATAGCAATTGTGCTAAATGAGGATGTGCGTACATTGGATGAGGTAGTGGTGACGGGTGTGTTTGATGAGCGTAAAAGAATGGATGCATCGATCGCTATCACCACTTTAAGCAGCAAGCTCATTGAGAACCAGGTTCACAACAGTGCATCAGATCTTTTGAGAAATGTTCCGGGTGTGTATGTCAACTCATCGGTAGGCGAAATCCGGAACAGTGTTTCTTCACGAGGTATAACAGTGGGTTCAACCGATGGAAGTTTTGGATACGAATATGTGTCGATGCAAGAGGACGGATTGCCCGTAACCAATACAACTTATTTCAGTTATGGTCCTGACTTTTTCCTGCGGGCCGATGCCACGCTCGGTCGATTGGATGCCGTACGCGGTGGCCCGGCTTCTGTGGCTGCCGCTAATGCGCCCGGAGGTATCTTTAACTATATCTCTAAAACAGGGGGAAGCAAATTTGCAGGTGAAGTGCGCCTTAAGCAAGGGCTGCTGGGAAATGGAGCAAACAGTTTGACCCGTGTCGATGGAGACTTCGGAGGACCGTTGGGTAAAAACTGGTTCTATAATATAGGAGGATTCTACCGCTATGATCAGGGTGCCCGATATCCCGGTTACCCGATGAACGAAGGCGGACAGGTGAAAGCCAATGTTGAAAAGAAATATTCCAAGGGAAGCATTAAGATATTCCTCAAATACCTTAACGATAGAAATGGATTTGCTCAACCGATGCTTACTCAGGGGTTTGATGCCCCGGAGTTGGCACCCGGATACAACAGTAGTTCGACCAATTTTCCGGAAGCGTTCAGTTATTCAGCAGAGGATCTAGTCAATGGAGGTACCTATAAGTTTGATTCCAGAAATCAGGTAAAAAGTAAATACAATTCCATTGCCTTTACCTGGGATCATGAGTTGGGCAAGGGCTGGAGCTTTACCAACTCGGCCAAGTATTCTGATAATTCAGTTCTCTATAATACCCAAGGCGGTGTGATCCCATCTTCAATAACTGATTTAGTTCCTTACTTTTTCTTAGGAGGCTTTGGCGCTGGATTCCCCGGGTCGTTTACGTTCAGCAATGTTAAGACGGGCGAAGCATTAGCAAATGTTTCTGTTGACTTTGGCGTTCCGGTTGTAACAAGCAGCACACTTCCCGGGCAGGATATTCTGCCGAATTCAATACTGATTGTTCCACTTAGCTATTATGATAATACAGTCACTGAATTTCTGGAGCGCTTCGCCTTCAATAAGAAAATAGACAACATGAATTTTAATATTGGAGGTTATTTTGGCTACTCAGACGCAAGTCGTTACTCCGGTGGAGATATCGGGCTGGCCACGATGGAGAATCATCCTAAGATGTTATCCTTGACTTTTTCGGGTACACCTCTTTTTGGCGTGAGCCCTCTAGGGGTACCGATTACCGGTCTGCCAGGCACATATCAATTTACAAACTCAGCGGGAGTAGGTCAGGGAGCGGGTAATCTCGGCTCCTACATCTCCTTTAACGCAACACAATATCAAGGCGCATTATTTTTCGGGCACACCTGGAACATTAGCGACAAATGGACATTCGACTGGGGCGTGCGGCATGAAACCGTGAATATAAAGGGTCATAACATCAGGCCTAATCTTATCGGGTCTCCATTCTCTACGGGCGGAACGGATGCAAATCCATACACTACCTATGACAATAACACGTTAGACACCCTGGGCCACTATAAATTCGATTATACAATTAACACGTTCTCCTATTCTGCCGCGCTGAACTATAAGTTCAACGATAACCTGGCCATCTACGCGCGCTATTCTCAAGGTAAAAAAGCACCGGATCTTGACTTCTATTTTACCCTTAACACACCGCAAAACTTGGCGCTTTACAAACCAAAGGTTAGAAGTACCGAACAGCTAGAACTTGGATTGAAAGCAGGGTTTGGTAAATCCAATCTGTTTGTAACACCATTCTATAGTGTACTGAGTGGTGTGCCGAGAGGGCAGATATTCCAGGACACTGATGCTACCTATTATTTCACACCAGCCAACTATGCCAAGTACCAGACCACCGGGGTTGAAATCGAAACAAATATTTATATAACCTCTCATCTAAGCGTTCGTGGGGTAGGAACCTTTCAGAAAGGCAAACTTGATGAGTACGAAGTATGGGTGTCAACCGCTAATGGAAGGGCTGATGATACCAAGAAATCTTATTCGGGTAACGAAGCGGACAATGCACCGCGGGTAATGCTGAATATCACTCCGACCTACACGACTAATAAATTCTATACCTTCCTCACCTGGTCGTATCTGGGAAGTCGGCAGGCGAATGCCGCTAACGTATTCAAGCTGCCTTCCTTCTCGCAGTTCGACTTTAGTGCCGGATATAATATCACGAAAGCATTTCAGCTTAGCCTGAATGTCAATAACCTGTTCAATACGTATGGCGTGATGACGTTTATACGCCCCGGAAGTTTGAGTCAGTTTTTGGGGGGCAATGACGGCTTTTCAAAAGCTGAGTATGAGGCGGCCGTGGCGGCAAATACACCCTACAATACGGTGGGGATCCAACCACGAGCGTTTTATCTAACTGCTACAATTAAGTTTTAATGAAGTCATTGGCAGTCATTGACTGCCAATGACTTTTTTTATTAAAAAATAAAATAGATGAAGACATTTAAAAAAATTCTGAAGTGGTTCTTTATTGGCCTTGCCGTTATACTTGTAGTTGGGTTTAGCTACATCTATTTTATTTTGCTTGCTAAGCCTGACAGCGTTGCCAGTATGACGGAAGTCAAGAACGCTACGTGGCATACAGTTAATCTCGGGGGAAAATCACTGTGCAGCGATGGTTCTGAGTATTTTCTTTTTGTAAGAAAGGGAACATCGAAAAATGTAATCATTCATTTTTCCGGTGGCGGAGCCTGCTGGGATGATCCCACCTGTTCAGCGCCCATCACAATTTCCGCTGCGTTCATGCACGGAGATGAAAAGGATCTTAAAGCTTTTTACTATCCTACAGTCATTGACTTCTTTGATCGGTTCTTAACCGGTGGGGCGATTAACAAAGAGCGGGAAAATAATCCCTTCAAAGATTGGAACGTTGCCTTTATACCGTACTGCACTGGCGATTTTCATGTTGGTAATGTTACCACCACGTATAAAGTTGGTAACAAAAAAACCGAAGTGCATCATAATGGCCGGAACAATACGTTAGCGGCACTCGAGTGGGTGTACGCCAATTTTACGAGTCCTGAAAAGATTCTGGTTTCCGGTGAAAGCGCGGGTGGCTTTGCATCAGCTTATTGGGCGCCATTTGTTGCCGAGCACTACAAAGACAATAAAAAAATATACCAGCTTACTGATTGCTCGCAACTTACTACGAACCGCTGGCCGGAAATCATGGATTCTGTATGGAAAAGCGACACGCGGGCATTTCTGAATTTCAAGGTTGACCGCGATGCGTATGCAGATGCGTTACTCAATAGAACAGATTCTGCAGGCAAACAAATAAAACACTTGAATAGCAACACCCTGTATGATGCTATCCTCCCACGATTCTATGCTGTGCTACATCATCGCAGCACCAGCAATAATGACTACATCTATGAATGGTCGAAAGGGATGCGCGAATCAGTAGTGCGCCTCGCGGATGGAAATATTGATTATGAGTATTTCGTGACTGACTGCCGGTATGATTCGGTAAAGATTGCAACTCCACACACATTGCTTGGTTCTGATTCAAGCCTGTACGCATGTAATTCCGGGGAGCTGACTTACGTTGAGTGGCTACGACAAAATATTATTGAAGACAAGCCTGTCTCTGCCGGGGAACAGTTACTTCAACTGTCTACAGAAAAATAAGAGACGAATTTAAACACTCCCGATACTATCGAATGAAAAAAGCACTGTATGTTTTGTATGTCCTTATAATGATCGTAGTGATATTGATCCTGGGCCTCTTCCTGTTTGGAACCTTTGCCAACTGGCCTATGTATCTCGGTGGCTATTCTGCCTTGATTGAGTCACATTATTCCGTTCAGATATTTTTGGTGATTCTTGCCGTGCTGATTTTAACCTTCGTTGTTTATCGGATCAAAAGAACAGGCTTCACAAAATATGTTTTTATCATTCTTGCCCTGCTTTTTACTTCACAAGTTGCGTTAGTGGTAACACTCTATCACAGGGCATGGGTCAATGACATTTCTATTTCCTTTACGAAAGCCCTTACAATAGATTTCGGACAAAAAACGGAGCATCAAACATATTCTTACCTGAACCTGGAGGGAAAAGAGTATTTGTTGGATGTTTATCAACCTGCGCCATCCAATCGGTTTTCCATCCCTTTGATACAGGTCCACGGTGGAGGCTTTGTTGCCAGCTCGCGAACGGACGACCGGTTTCAACAATGGTTCACCGAACGAGGTTTTACAGTTTTTGATGTCGATTATCCCCTGGGTACGGACAGTGTTCAAACCTGGGAGTCTGCAGCGAATGCGGTCGCCACATCGATTAGCTTCATCATGGAAAACGCCCCAAAGTTCAATCTTGATACCACGCAGTTGGTTTTGTTTGGAGGTTCAGCCGGTGGAGGGTTGGTGATGCAGGTTGGCTACGGACTGGGGAATGGAAATGTAAAATCGTATTCAAACAGGGTTCCTAAAATTCCAACAGCTATCATAGCGGTTTATCCCCCGGTGGATATGACAGGAATGTGGAAATTCGGAAATGATGCAATTGATTTAAGCTCAAATGCAAAACAATATATTGGTGGACCGCCCGATCAATTTCCGGAACGGTACGCCAAACTTGATATTATTAATTCGGTAAGGCCGGGGCTGCCTGCCACGTTGATTATTACCGGCACATACGATCATGTTGTTTCCATTGCCGGTATCCGAAAGCTTGTTGAGCGGTTGCAGGAAGTTAAGGAGCCCATCGAATTTGTGGAGGTTCCTTTTGGCGAACACTATTTCGATGGAAATGGGAACAGTTTGAGCGGGCAGATCAGGTGGCAGGTAATGGAAAAATTTTTAAAACAAAGGTCGTTGATAAAATACCCGTGATGGTTACATCCAAGAACATTATCTCGAATGGAAATGAAAGTGAATGGCAAATCGATTTGGAAATTTATTTTAAAGACATGTAAGCGAGGTGATTTCCATGATTAATACTGCAATGACTCACAATAATCCATAGCTCTATTCGAAGACTATTTGTTTAACAGCAAGTCGGATAAGGTAGTGCTGGACTATTGTAAGAAAGGACTAATTAATTACATTACTGTCTTTGCGAACACCAAAATCAGTGATGTAAAATTCCAAAAAAAGTAGATATGATATTGGCCAACCTTTCTATAATTTTAAACCTAAAGTAAAAGCAAATCCCATTCAGGGTTGAAGTCTCGAAATACAAAAAGTCTACACCGATCCTGCCTGACCAGTAGATGAGGATAAAATCCTTTACAAAGTAAGTTTATGGGTTTATTCAAAGCATATCCCGCAATGTGCAACATGCATTTTATCCTAATTAGGAGGGCGATGTCCAAATAAGAAAATACACACTTGAGAATAATCTCTTAAGTTAGGTTGTAACGAATACCACTAACGGAGGTCCGATAACTGCGAAAGTTGTCTGGAAAAAGAAATGATTCATTTCAATCGATATAGACTTTTGTCGGTGCCCCTGTGCACTAGCAAACGAATAGGTTTGGAATTGTTCGGTCGCTTCATCCGGAAAGCTTACCACTCAAATAAGCGAAGCGATTCACCAATTCCATTGAAAAATAAAACGAAGTGAGCAATCCCATCGCTTTGTTAAACCCTGACAGCTTCAGCAACCTTCTCCTTTTTTCCGATAACCATTTTATGGTGTTGCAAGCCCCATGCTATCATAGCATCTAAAACGGTATTAAGTGAGTTTCCCGATTTTGTCAGCTCATACTCTACCGTAACAGGTATGGTATCATAAACCGTGCGGATTACAATGCCGTTGACTTCCAAATCTTTCAACTCTTTGGAAAGCATGCGGGGTGTGATTTTGGGAATTTCCCTTTCCAATTCCTTGAAACGCTTTTTCCCATAGAGCAAAGAACCGATTATGGGCAGTTTCCATTTGCCGTTCAACACATTCATCGTGTCGTTTATGGCTAAAACAAACTCTCCCGAACACTTCTTTACCCTTTCTAATTGTGATATTCCGCTCATTTATATTGTCTTTTCTAACGATATACAAAAGTATACTGATATACTCTAATATAGTAATTACTAAAGTATAGCTAATTTAAGTATCTTCGGCCAGTTAAAAAAATAAGTCACTAAAAAAACAAACAATGAGCAAAATATTCATCACAGGAGCAACAGGACTGTTAGGAAAGTCAACGATTAACTTTCTGATACAAAAAGGAATTGCAGCTAATCAAATTTCAGTCTTGGCAAGAGAGGAAGCTAAGGCAGCAGAACTAAAATCGAAGGGCATAGAAGTAAAAATAGGTAACTATGATGATTTTGATTCCCTATCCGATGCTCTGAAAGGTGTAGAAACTATGCTTCTAATTTCTTCCAGCGAAATGACCAAAAGCAGAGCGGTTCAGCACATCAATGCGATCAAAGCGGCTAAAGAAAATGGGGTGAAGCATATCATCTATACTGGTTTTATGAGAACCCATGAAGACCCAAAATCTCCACTTTGGTTTATTGCCGAAGATCATGTGGCAACCGAAAAATATCTTAAAGAATCTGGCATTACTTATACCATTTTTGCAAACGGTTTTTATTTGGATATGTTAATGGATTACGTAGGTGAAAAGGTATTGGAAACTAAAACCATTTTTGTTCCTGCAGGTGATGGAAAAATAAATTTTGTGCTGCGAAATGAAATTGCAGAAGGACTTGCTGCTGTTTTAACTACAGGCGGACACGAAAATAAAACGTACAACATTGGAATTGAACAACCGGTGTCGTTTGGAGAAATCGCCAAATACATTTCAGAACTTACTGGAGTTGCTATCAACTATGTTTCTCCCGAACCTGAAGTTTATCAGCAAACCCTATTGCAATATGGTGTTCCAGAAGCGTACGCAAGAATGTTTACCGCTTTCGCAGTTGCTTTTGCTGCCAATACTATGAATGTTCCTGCAACTGATTTAACAAAACTTCTTGGTCGTAAATCAACTTCAGTTCAAGAATTTCTTTCAATCAAATTCAAAAAATAAAAGATCATACACACTTCAAACGTATAGTTGTCTGGTCTGAGTTCAACCCATGATTGCAACAGGAAATTAGAAATCTGAGGGATATCCCCTCAGATTTCTTACCCACGCAAAGCACGAAAATGACGGTGCTGTTTACCTTTCACGGACATTATGGATATTACTGTTACAAGAAATAATTAGAAATTTTGGCAATAACTTTCCAGTCTTAAAAAATAGTGGGATTCATCAACTGCAAAAAGTAGTTACCTTATTTTGGTCATTAGTAACGTATGAAAAAGCACATTGAATTTGGCATTTCCACATTTGCTGATGTTATGCCCGACCCACATACAGGCGTAACTATTTCACAAGCAGAACGCATTCGGCAAGTAGTTGATGATATTTTCTTAGCTGACGAGTTAGGAGTTGATTTTTATGGTGTAGGCGAACATCATCGACCTGAATTTGCAGTTTCATCACCAGCGATAGTGTTGGCTGCTGCTGCGGGAAAAACCAAACACATTACATTGGGTAGTGCTGTTACAGTTTTATCTACCAGCGACCCTGTTCGGGTTTATCAAGACTTTGCTACGATTGACGCCATCAGCAATGGCCGAGCAGAATTATTGGTTGGTCGTGGAGCATTTACCGAGTCATTTCCTTTGTTTGGTTTCGACCTCCAACAATACGATTTACTGTTTGATGAACGACTTGAATTGTTACTTAAAGCAAGAGACAACGAGTTTGTTACATGGAGCGGAAAGAACAGAAGCCCGATTATTAATTTAGGTATTTATCCGCGAACCGAAAAACCATTGAATATATCTATGGCGTTGGGCGGTTCAAGAAGCACCGTGATAAAAGCAGGTAAACTTGGACTTCCTGTAGTTTTGGCTATGCTGGGTGGCAACATTGTTGATTTTAATAATTACGCAGAATTGTATCGCGCAGTAGCACAAGAAATTAGACACGATTCGGATAAATTAAAATTTAGTGTTAACGCACACGGTTTTGTGCTTAACAACAACAAAGAAACTGCCGACACATTTTTTCCATACTTACAGTATTACAGAAATCACTTATTGGGAGAACGTGGTTTTCCGCCTTACACAAGAGAGGAATTTGATTATGCACGTTCAGCAGGACAAGGATTATTTGTAGGTGGACCCGAAGAAGTAGCTGACAAAATTTTATTGCTTCGCAAACATTTGAACATCGACAGATTTATCATTCAAATGCCATTGGCAACTATGCCCCACGATATTGTTAAAGAAGCAATCAGGGTTTATGCGACGAAAGTAATTCCGCTTGTCAAAGAGAAAATTAAAGCGGAAAACTAATTTTAAAACGACAGACAAACTACGACAAGAACAACAGCCGCTACAACCGATTAGATGGAAAGAAGAATTTTTATAAAAAAAACATCAGCAACAATTTGAGGTATGGCCACATTAAATCAACTTAAGGCATTTACAGATTTTTTACCCACACAAAGTAAGAAAATGCCGGTGCTGTTTACCTCTCACGGAAATCCTATGGATATTCCTGTCTCCAGAAGTGACAGAGAATTTTGGCAAAAGCTTTACGAGTTGGGAATTAACCTGCAAAAGAATTATGAAGTAAAAGCTGCGCTGGTTGTATCAGCCCATTGGTGCACAAAAGGGACATTCGTAAACATATCGGCCGAACAAAAACAGATTTACGATTATTATTACAAAGCCAAAGGTTCGCCCGGTATTGCCCATGAAGTAAAGAAAATCGTTCCTTCCGTTTCCGAAACAACAGATTGGGGATTAGACCATGGTGCGTGGCCTATGCTGATGCACTTATTTCCGGATGCCAATATTCCTGTTTTCCAAATGAGCATTGACTATTACGCCAAACCCGAATACCATTATGAGTTGGGCAAACAGCTAAAATCATTACGTAACAAAGGCGTGTTGATTATCGGCAGTGGTTCGCTTATCCATAACTTGCCGTTGGCAATGCAAAAAATGCGTAAAAATGATAGGACTGTTTACGGTTGGGAAGCAGAGTATGATGCCTGGCTCAAACAACAGATTGATACACGAAACTTTGCCAATATCACTAATTATCAAAACAGTCATACGTTGGGTAAGTTAGCCGCCCCTACCCCCGATCACTACGTGCCTGTACTTTACAGTTTAGGACTTATGGACGAGAGTGATGAAATCAAGTATTTTTTCGAAGGTGACCCAACTATTCCGGCTTTTAGTGAACGTAGTTTTATTATTGAAACCTGAATAACTAATGTAAACACTAAAATGAAAATAGAAATTTTGAGTGATGTAAAAAAAGCCAAAACAGAAAGAGATGATAGAAAAAAACATCGAATTTTTTAAACAAGTAATTGAACAACACATCCCAATTCATCAATTTTTAGGACTAAAATTATTAGTTCTCGAAAAAGGATTTGTAAGGGTTAGTGTTCCTTTTAGAGATGAAGTAGTGGGAGATTTTAGACGAAACAGATGGCACGGGGGAATTATTGCAACAATAATGGATTCTGTTGGCGGAATTGCTGGCGGAACTCACTTCAAGTCTTTTGAGGATAAATTAGTAACAATCGATTTGAGAATAGATTATCTAAAAGGAGCAGAAGCATCATCAATAATTGTAGAAGGTAAAATTGTTAGATTCGGAAATAGAATACTTGTAACGAAAATGAAAGCCTTCCAAAATGACGAACTAATTGCAGAAGGAAAAGGTGTATATAATTTTTTTTCAATAGATAATTCAACGGAAAAGTAAAATGGACTTGAAATTTAAATTACAATAAAACTGAAGTTGAGTTAACAAGACTAGTGTGTGTATTAATTAAATTCTAAATACTTAGACTGAATTTGAAGGCAAAAAATGGAAATATTGAAATAGGATAAAGTATAGAATTGAAACTGAAATAAAATAGTCGGCAGGTAACAGCAGTTTGCAAAATGGTGGGTTTGTTGCTAAATTCAATGGCAGTGTCGATTAAATTTTGTCCAAAACTAAATACTTCTGCTTCATTTTCAACCGCTTTGCCAAGATGCAAAACGTGTATGACTAGAACAACAATCAGCGGATTGCTGGTGCTTTAAGCCAGTTGAGAGTAGGAATTCCAACCTTTCACAAACTCAAAAGAGCCAAGCCCACCCACCGCCCAATGAATGGAAACCTGAAAAGGCTTTTTTTAAACTAAAAAAATGAACAATAAAAAAAATTATTGCTATGTTTACAGACCAAAATACGAAAATAGTCTAAAAGTTTTTTAATGGACAAGGACGAAATTATTATTCAAAGCATCATCGATGCCGCCAAAAAACTGATGCAACAATATGGATTGAGCAAAACTACTATGGAAGATATTGCCAAAGCAGCAGGTAAAGGAAAAAGCACATTATATTATTATTTCAAGAGCAAGGAAGAAATTTTTGATGCGGTAATCAATCAGGAAATGGACGATTTTTTCATAACGGTAAAAACGGCTGTAAACAAACAAGTTGATGCCAGCGAAATGATGAAAGCATACATTGTTACCAAAATAAAAACATTGAAAACAAAAGTAAACCTGTACAGGTTTGCCATTGAAACAGATTTGCACCCCGGAGCAATCAATGACCTGTTTATTAAACTTAAAAACAGATATGATAACGAAGAAAAAAAGCTGATAGGTTCCATACTGAAGTTGGGCATAGACAGCAAACTTTACAGAGCCGAAATACAAGCTGAAATTGAAATACTAAGTGAGTTGCTGGTTACTTGTGTACGGGGCATTGAAACGGAAATTGTAACACATAACAAATACAAAACACTGACAGACAAGGCTGATATGCTGGTAAATATCCTTACCAAAGGTATCGGGAGATAACAGCACAATGAAATCAGTAAGATGCTCTTCGGGGCATTTTTTTAGAATTAAAAACAGACCACAGAACGGATATAGTCTAAACGTGAAATATAAAATTAGAAAATGAAGGTAATAAACCATTTTGCCATAATAGGCATTGCAGCACTCGCAGCTTGTTCACAACAGGAAAAAACTAAACCTGCCGACACTGACAAAACCGTAAACGTTCAAACCGAACGGCCGATACGTTACACCGGAGTTATTCAATCGGGTTATTCAGGAGTTGTGGAAGCAAGGCAAACTATACAATTAAGTTTTGCTGTAATGGGTACTGTAACGGAAGTATTGGTGGAAGAAGGACAATCGGTAAGCAAGGGACAATTGCTTGCCAAAGTAAATTCAGCTAATGCCACCGATGCTTATCAAATGGCTTTGCTCAAACAACAACAAGCCGAAGACGCATACAATCGTTTAAAGCCTATGAAAGAAAACGGCACACTTCCAGAAATAAAATGGGTGGAAGTAGAAACAGGACTTAATCAGGCAAAAGCCGCTGTTTCCATTGCCAGAAAAAACATCAACGACCATAATTTGTACGCTCCTGAAAATGGTACTATTGGCAGAAAAAACACTCTCCCAGGTATGAATGTAGTGCCGACAACAACCACTTTGGAGTTGCTGAACATACAAACGATTTACGTTAAAATTCCTGTTTCGGAAAATGAAATAAACCTGTTTAAAAAAGGTGGAACGGCACAAATCAGTATCAACGCCATAAAAAAAACGGTAACAGGAACGGTAAAGGAAATCGGTGTATCGGCAGATATTCTCTCACATACTTATCCCGTAAAAATTGAAGTGCAAAATACGGACGGAGCTATAAAGCCCGGAATGATATGTTCCGTTCAGGTTGCAGCACAAGACAACCGTTCAGGATTATTGGTTTCCAATAAAGCACTACAAAAAGACGTAAACGGCAATCAATTCATTTTTATTGAAAAAGGCGGACAAGCCGAAAAGATACCTGTACAAACCATTGCCTTGATTGACAACAAAGTTTTGATACAAGGCGAAGTACCGCAAGACGCAAACATCATCATTTCAGGACAGCAAAAATTAAGTAACGGTACATCGGTAAAAATCATCAAGTAAGGTATGTCAAAAAAGAATTTCAATATCATAGAATTGGCTATGAAGCATACGCAGATAGCCATCATCATTACATCTATATTCGTGCTGTTTGGCGTGTTCTCACTAATAGTAATGCCGAGAAACGAATTTCCTGAATTTATCATTCGTCAGGGACTAATTATAGGCGTTTATCCCGGGGCTAATTCCGAACAGGTAGAAGAACAATTAGCTACCAAAGTAGAAAGTTTTTTGTATGGCTTTGCAGAAGTAAACAGGGAAAAAACCTATTCCATTTCTAAAGAGGGAATGCTGATTGTGTTTGTAGAGGTAAATAACAATGTAAAAGACCCTGACGGTTTTTGGGATAAGATAAAATTTGGGCTAAACAACCTGAAAGCAGAATTACCACCGCAGGTTTTAGCACTGATAGCCAATAATGATTTTGGCAACACGTCAGCCATTTTGCTCACGGTGCAATCCGATAGTAAAACCTATAAGGAACTTGACCGTGAATTGAAAATCATTGAAACTGAATTACGTAAAATAAAGGAGGTTTCAAAAGTAAAACACTTTGGCTTAACACAGGAACAAATTACCATTTATCCTGATAACGACAAGTTGGCTTATTATGGTGTAAAACCAATTAGCGTATTGGCAGCCGCACAGTTGGAAGGGGCGGTATATTATGGCGGGGAGTTGGACAATGGCGAGCTCATTACCCCGATACACATTCCCGCTACATACAACACGGAAGAAGATATTAAAAACCAAATCGTTTATACCGACCCGACAGGCAACGTTATCCGTGTAAAAGACATAGCCCGTGTAGTAAGGGAATATCCAAAGCCTGACGCTTATATTAAAAATAACGGGACCAACAGTTTGCTTATTTCTTTAGAAATGCAACCCGGCAACAACATTGTTTCTTTTGGTAAAACGGTGGACGAAACATTGCAAACGCTGAAAGGTAAAATTTCGTCTGATGTGCAGATAGCAAAAATTGCCGATATGCCACAAGCCGTTGGGCATTCTATTACGCACTTTTTAAAAGAATTTGCCATCGCCATTTTTGCAGTGATTATTGTTATCATGCTATTGTTACCCTTCCGTGTCGCAGCTGTTGCCGGTGCCACTATTCCAATATCCATATTTATTACACTTGGAGTTTTATATGTACTGGGAATAGAACTTCATACCGTTTCGTTGGCAGGATTGATTGTAGTATTGGGAATGGTAGTGGATAATGCCATTGTGGTTTTAGATGGTCATATAGAAAAATTAGACCACCGAGAAACGCCTTGGAATGCAGCTTGGAAAAGTACGAAAGAACTTTTCGTTCCTGTATTTTCTGCAACCATGACAATAATCGCCACGTACATTCCATTAGTGTTTTTCCTTGATGGAATGGTTGGTGATTTTGTAGGTTCATTACCCATCACGATCGGAGTAGCTTTAATTACATCCTTGCTCATAGCTTGTTTGCTTGTACCTTATATGAGTTATGTATTCATCAAAAAAGGAATTAATAAAGAACAAGACAAACCAAAGAAAAAATCATTATTGGAGTTCGTGCAGAAACGTTACGACAACACGTTGGAAATAGCGTTTCGCATTCCTAAAACAACAATTTTTTTGGGAATTGCTTCTATTGTATTAGGCGGGATAATTCTTGCCTTAGTTCCTCGTCAATTATTTCCAAAAGTGGAAAGAAATCAATTTGCAGTTGAGATTTATTTACCCGAAGGCAACACATTAGAACAAACCGCTTTTGTTTCCGACAGCTTAGAACAAATGCTGATGAAAGATAAGCGAGTGGTAAATGTAGCGGCATTTGTAGGTACAAGTTCGCCCCGCTTTCACACAACGTATGCACCTAATTTTCCCGCAAAAAATTATGCTCAGTTAGTGGTCAATACCCAAACGGCAGAGGATGCTGTTGACGTATTGAGTGAATACGAAACTAAATACAAAAATCTTTTTCCGAATGCTTATGTACGCATGAAGCAATTAGACCTGTTGAGTACCACCGCACCCATTGAAGTGCGGATTAGCGGGGATAATAAAGACACTATCAAAGCAGTGGCACAGGAAGTAAAAGCTGCAATGGAAAAAAATGAAAATGTTATTTGGGCAAGAACAGATTACTTAAATCCTAGACAAGGCGTAAGCGTTCAGGTAAACGATGAAACCGCTAACCGGTTGGGACTGACCAAAGGTGTAGTAGCCACTTCATTGGCAGCAGGTTTTTCAGGAATACCTATTGGCACTATATGGGAAGGCGATTATCCTGTAAGCATAAAGCTGATGAATGAACAGCAGCAAAAAAACGGCTTTGATGATATCGCTAATCAAAATGTTACATCGCCATTGACAGGGGCAACTGTTCCTGTTAGACAAATAGCAACAAGCATAACCAACGATTGGAGCGAAGGACAAATTATCCGCAGAAACGGCACAAGAACAATTACGGTTCGTGCTGATGTAAAACGTGGTGTGTTGACTTACAAAGTATTGACTGATTTAAAATCGGAAATCAAAAAATTACACAAAGCAGAACAAGTTACTCTGACGTATGGCGGGGAAGAAGAAAGCGAAATAGAAAACTATACTCCATTAGCCAAATCCTTGTTAGCAGGTGTCATGTTAATATTTTTTATTCTCTTGTTTCAATTCAAAAATCCAAAGTTGGTTTTTCTTGTAATGATGACAATGCCTTTGAGTTTTCTTGGAGCAGCATTGGGCTTAGTGATTACAGGCTATCCGTTCGGGTTAACTTCTTTCTTAGGTATTATGAGCCTTATGGGTATCGTTGTCCGAAACGGTATTATCCTGATTGACCATGCGGAAGAATTGCGAACCAAAAACGGAATGACACTTTACAACGCAGCCATTGCAGCAGGCAAACGCAGATTGCGTCCGATATTTCTCACATCTTTTGCAGCAGCCGTTGGTGTAGTTCCGATGATGCTGAGTGGCTCTACTCTTTGGGGGCCGCTTGCTGCAGTGGTGTGTTTCGGACTATTGGTATCAATGGCACTCACACTCTTTATGATACCCGTAATGTATCATCAATTATTCAAAAAGGATTACGCTTAAAAATTAAACAGAAATGATGGTAAATAACAAAATAGGAATTACACTATCCGGAGGCGGATTCAGAGGCGTGGCACATTTAGGTGTGTTACAGTATTTAAAGGAATTAGAAATTGAGTTAGATGCCGTTTCAGGTGCAAGTGTCGGATCCCTGATAGGCGCCCTCATTGCTGAAGGTTACACACCATTTGAAATTTCCCAGTTTTCCAAAGTTGAGAAATTTTTCAGCTATTCAGATATATCTACTAAAAATGGTGGCTTATTTAATACAGTTATTTTTGAGAAGATTATTAAAAAGTATATCCCACACGATAGTTTTGAAGGATTGAAGATTCCCCTGTATGTTTCCGTAACTGATTTGACAAATGCACAATCTTTGATTTTCAATCAAGGTTCCCTATCCTTTGCGGTCAAAGCATCTTGTTGCTTTCCCTTAGTATTTCAGCCAGTTCACTACAAAGATGACATCTATCTGTGTGATGGCGGTTTGTTGAATAACTTTCCTGTGGAACAAATTCGTGCTACCTGTAGCAGGACTATAGGCATCAATGTCAACCCAATCAACAAATCTGATGGGAAATTAGGCTACAAGGAAATAGTGGTAAGAATAATCAGGATCACTACATCCAGCATCAGAACAGATGCCAGAAGCTATTGTGATATCTATATCCAACCCGATGAAATCAATCGTTTCGGCACATTCGATGCTGAGAAGATTGATGAACTTTACCAATTCGGTTACGAATACGCACAAAAATTTGAAAAAGAATTATTAGCAATTAAAATGAGTAAACAAGAATGAAAAAAACAGTGATGATAACCGTTGCTCTGACATTCTCAGTAACAGCCTACAGCCAAACCGTTCTGACTTTGAAACAGAGCAAGTCATTAGCGGTAAAAAATAATGCGACTATAAAAAACAGTGCCTTGGAAATAGAAGCAGCACAGCAGGTAAAGAAAAATGCTTTTACAAACTACTTTCCAAAAGTGAGTGCGAATATAATCGGTTTTCAAGCGATTAATCCGCTTATTGAATTTAATATGCCGGGCGGTAACCTGCCGGTGTATGATGGTAATCCAGCCAATTTACCCGCTGCCACAGAATTCGCCTACTTTCCCGGACTGGAATTAAGTATGTTTCAACGTTCGGCAATAGGTGTTTTGAACATAGCACAACCCATTTATACGGGCGGGAAAATAAGCACTGGCAACAAATTGGTAGCCCTGAATGTAGATGTGAAAGAACATCAGCAACAACTAACAGAAAAGGAAATCTTACTTAAAACCGAACAGCAGTATTGGCAATTGATTTCCTTGCAGGAAAAACAAAAGACACTTGAAAAATATGAACTCCTGCTAAAGGATATTCGCAAGCAAGTTGATGATGCTTTTAAATCAGGTTTGATTATAAAAAACGATGTGCTGAAAGTTCAAATCAAACAAAGCGAATTGGAAGCCAATAAAAACAAATTGCAGAACGGAAAAAAATTGGCAACAATGCAATTCTGCCAAACTATAAGAATACCTTTTGACAGCACATTGGTACTACAAGAAACAATTGATATAAGCCAAAGTCCCGCTTCTTTCTATACAAACAGCGAAGCCGCTTTGGGTAACAGAACCGAATACAATCTATTGGGAAAATCTGTAGAAGCCGCACAATTGCAAACCAAAATGAAAACAGGCGAATATATGCCCACTGTGGCCGTTGGATTGGCAGGTTATCATATCAATATGTTGGAAGAAGGAGCAAAAAATTATACCAATGGTTTGGCTTATGTTTCCGTTTCTATTCCAATATCCGATTGGTGGGGAGGCTCTTACGCCATAAAAGAACACAAAATAAAACAGCAGATAGCCGAAAACACTTTTGAAGATGCCAAAGGGTTACTTATCCTTCAAATGGAAAAGGCTTGGACGGACGTAAATGAAGCTTGGAAGCAAATAGCCATTATGAAAGAAACAACCATACAAGCAGAAGAAAATTTGAAAGTAAGTCAGACAGGCTATGAAAGCGGTGTAGTAACCTTATCCGATTTACTGGAAGCACAGGCATTAATTACTGAAACAGCCGATAAATTGATAGAAGCACAAACGCAATACAAGTTGGCGGTTGCTACTTATTTGCAGGTAACAGAAAGAAAATAGAATTGCTGAACACAGGGACAAGCACATTTGCAAGTCGTAAATAGTGTATAGCTATTTAAGGGATAAAAAATTCAAGGAAAAAAGGTGTATAGTAATTTCAGTAAGGCACAATCAATAAGTTCCACACGGAACATCCATTCATAATCGTTTACAATCCTTTTAGAGCATTGCAATGAGACGAGTCAGCAAAGACAAATCTATGTCAGCCAAGAAAAAAAGGAGAATAAACTTAGAGAACGGGTCAAAGAAGTAAGCGACCTTAGTGCACACCCATTCTTTATAAAGAAGGCTAAAGATGCCAAAGCATTCTTGAAAAAAAATGGATTGCCAACTACTCACGAAGAACGCATCGAACCATTTTACATCCCCACTTCGCTCATAACTTGCTGACTTACAGCGTACAGTTGACGCAGTGGGTTCGATAATCTGTCGGCCAGGGCTACTTTAAGAAAACGAAGGAAGCATTTCTCGCATTTTTTGTCTTATAATCAATTGAAAATGAATTGGATATAAGATATTTCGACGGTTCGAAACTTTTCGATTTTCCTTATCTCCAAATTTTACTAATCACTCAATTTATGATGACTTTCCAAAGCTGATCAATAGCGTTCTCCCTAGCCAGCGGCGGCAGGAAATTAAAGGATACGTCTTTGGCAGGCCGAGTGATCGGTACAACGGGGTAAATGACCTGATCAATCTTGCTTTTAAGGTAGGGCTTGACACAACGAGCGAACGATTCCGCCCCATTCGACAACTCAGTCCCTATTATGATTGGTTGCTTGACATGGAACGTTTTGCCTATGAAAATTTCGATCCCTATTGGGTAACGGAATGCAAAACAAGATTTTATTTTCGCCACATTGCCAAGTGTGACAAAGTACGGCAGTTCTTGGAGCTCCGGCTGAAGGATGAAGTCATTCCTGAACTTGAAAAGCAATACTACAGCATCTATATCCGCAAGCCCTGGGATGTGCCAGATGAGTGAGTGACGATTCTTCAATACTAAACTATAACTTCAGGATATTGTGTTAATTTTTAAAAGCTAACCCTCAAATCCCATGCAATTCAATAATGAGCTTCATCAGAAAGTCAGATTGATAGCTGATGGCCAACTTTACGTTTTTGTATACGCTGAGTTTCCGGATTTCGTAGTCGCTGATAATAACTATGAGGTAGTAATTCATCCGATAAGTCAAAATGGATGGATTACTCATAATACCCAGCCAGCGGTAAGGCAACTTTTCACTCATCCGAAGTCAGCGCTGCAACCTGTAGGTCATTTGGCCACCGAATAACCAACTTATTGAACAACATAAAGGAGGGTGTTACCAGTGCGTCTTAGTTCCACTGGCAGATGCGGATTCCCAATCGATGTAAAATCGAAGGGATTGCTGTTATCTTTGTGACATGAAAAGAGATCCGAATTCCGTTGGTTTCAATAAGATATATATACTTCAGCACCTGCGTAAAGGCGACCGCAAGACTGGAGAAGAAATTGAGAAAATAACTAAGTACAGCTCAATGCAGCGATCGCCAGAGGTACTTTGTGAACTTGTTAACATCGATGCGCCAACGCAATTTTTTGAAACACTGGAGCAAATTAGCAGTATTGCATCTTCTCATGCAATGGTACCCTACATTCACTTCGAGTTTCATGGCTGTAAAGACGGACTTGAAATCGATCACCAATTAGTTGCCTGGGAGAGCTTAAAGGCTCCATTGTTGAAGATAAACCGGATCACCAAGAATAATCTCTTCATATCCGTGGCGACATGCTTTGGTGCGTACCTTTTTAAGATACTGAGCCTGCGGGAACCAAGCCCCTTCTTTGGGTACATTGGACCAGAAAATACTATTGAGGCCGAGGAACTAGAGGTCAATTTTTCTGCTTTTTTTGAATCACTTTTGAAGGAAAGTAGTTTCGATGCGGCAATCGAAAGCCTGAACGGGACGATCGCCAACAGGGATGGCGGTACAAAATATTCTTTTCTATCCTGTTACGGATTATTCGACATGCAGTTGGCAAAGTTCATGAATCGGGTGGACACTGCTCGTAAGCGGAACGACTTCGTAAATGAGGCGACTACGCACACAAGAGAAAATTTACCAGAATCCAAGCTTTCTGTTAATGAGATTAGAACTAAAGCCAAAAGGTTGCTCGAAACCAGTTGGAGCATGGAAAGCATCGAAAGGATGAGGAGCATTTTTACCCATGAAAGCGAGACAATTAATTAATTAGTTCTATTAATGTTGATTTTTTATCTCCACTGATCACCTCACTGTCAGATCGTAGTAAAATGTTATGAATCCCTTTTGAACAATTCGTACAGTTGGTCAATCGTCTCTTTCCAGTCCCCTCTGAAGTCCAGGCGGTCGCCCTTCAACATATCGTTTGAATAAACCGTTTTGAAGTAAACAATCTTGCTCTTGCTGTCGCGATAACCATAGGACTGGCCCTCTTTAAATTGGAATTCTATCTCATCTACTCCGTCAGAGATAGTATCCGTTACGCGAGCAACACCGGAAATGTCAGCAAACTTAATTCCCTCAGAGCCTGTTTTGAATGTCGGGGCATCGACTTTCATGATTCTTCCAGCATATCGCTCGCAAAAGTGGGCGGTATAAACATTCACCCATTTGTCCCAATGTGGACTCCTGATGCCTGGTTTGCTCATTCCTCCGTTGGACACATCGACAGCCACAAGCACTAAACCGTTAGTAGTTCTGTGCGTCATGCCGATGCTAACGATCGGGCTGGATTCAGTGGATATTTTTTGACAGTAGAAGTTGAATTTTGCACCCTTGAAAATCTCATACGTCTGTACCCATTTGTGATTGCTCACTTTCGCTTTGTCGAGTTTCTTCATTTTATTGGCAATCGCACCCTTCGCTCTGGAATAAGCGATTTCAAGGGACCGTTTGAAGAGGTCCGAAATCTCATTCAATGTCAAAGTTTCAACTGCAATTCTTTCGGCCATGATGGAATAACTTGCATCACTTTATTAGTAAGCTACAATTTTTTATCGTCGAGGGCAAAGTGATTTGCTCTAACCTGATCAATGGCATCTGATTCTTCAAGTCTTGTAAGAGTATGAAGGGCTGGTTTAAGTCTGAGTCAAAAAGAAAAGGCTTCCAGTGGAGGCCTTTTACTCATGGTTAAATCTGTTAACAAATCCTAACGGAACCCTACGGGAATGAATCGAACCCAATTTATACCCTTGCTCCGCTAATAACTTGCTGACTTACAGCATATAAGTTTTTCAGAAGGTTCGATAATCTGTCCGTCAGCCTACTTTAAGAAAAAAAACGGATTGATTTTTCGCTTTTTTTCTCTTGTAACAGATTGTAAATAAATCACATACAAGACATTTAATCGGTTCGATAATTTTTTACTGATTCAAGCCTCAATTTTTACGAATCATCCAAATTGAACTGATTTCTCACTTTCTCGGTTCGATTCCTGTACGGTCGGTTGAATCAATTCCAAATTTTCGCTGAGCACTGCCAATCTATCTGTGTTTCTATAGTAAAGCAATCCGTCAGGAAAAATGATGTCAGCAAGTTTCCTTTTACCGTAGCAGGTTAGAGTGTTCCATAGGCTGGCAAGGCTAAAACATTCCCGAACGGCCTTGTCAAGAAACATTGATGAGTTTCGAAATTCATGCATAGTCATTGCCAAATGACTCTCGATTTCGTTTTTTTCTCTTTGTAATTCTGATAATGTGAAATTGAAAACATTCATATCAACGTATCCAAGAGTATAACACTCCTCAAGCATTTTGATTTTCTTAATTATTGTACGATGACTTGCTTTAAGTTTCATAGAAACAATTTTCTCAGGCGTAGTCAGGCCTTCATAAGTTTTTTGAAAATTGTTTTTCAGTGGGTCAAGGAAGTGCTCCTTCAGAGAATATGTCTGAAGAAATTCTTCAAATAGCTTGTGTATGACATTTGCACTGCGGTTGTTGCAACAGCCTACAGTAGAACATTTGTAATAGAACAACCGTTTCTTTTTTACAAGGTATCCAGTCATCTTCGCGTTGCATCTTCCACACCTTAGAAATTGCCTTAATGGGATCACCTCCATTTTGGAATGTTTGAAACCGCTGAGTACACTTTGTAGTATGTAATTAACTTTTAAGAATATCTCTTCTGTGATCAACGGTTCATGATTACCTTTTATGATCTTTCCGTCTAACATTTTGTGAGATATATAACCACAATAAAATGGGTTTCTAAGCATGTTCGTTAATATCTTATTCGAGATATGGAATCCCATTGTCGCCATTTGTCGGGATATCTCCGTGTTGGATAAAGTTTCAGAAGCCTTCAAAAGAAAAATCTGTGCGACAAATTCTGCGTTTTCATCAAATTCAATTCGTCTATCTTTTCCATCAGAGCGACGATATCCAATTGGAGGTTTTCCTATCCACTCGCCTCGTTGCAGTTTTTCTTTCATGCCAACTATACATTTTTCTCTTCGTAGGTCATTATCGTACTGGCTGAAAATGAAATGAATGCTTTCCTGAAGTTTGCCAGTATGGCTATCGGTATCAATTTGCTGTGCCACAGATAGAATAGAAACTCCATGCCTCTTCAGTTCCGATGAAATGAAAATAGCGTTGCCACCTGTTCGACTAAACCGATCAAGACTATACACAAGAATGAAAGACACTTTTTCTCTATTAGTCTTAATGTAGTTGATCATCCGATTAAATTCCTTTCGCTCATCTGTCTTTGGCGCTTTCATATGTTCCTCCATAAAATCCAATGACATTGAGATCATGGTTAAGCGCGTACTGAAGGCAATGTTTCTTCTGGGTCTCCAGGCTTTGGTTGGTGACGCTTGTTCCTTTGATGATACTCGCGTGTAAATGATTGTATTGCGAGTTTGCTTATTGTGAAGATTTGGTTTGGCGGGCTTGAGAGTTTTAATCAATTCAACTGTAATGCTCATAAGAATAAATGGTAGTTTATCCAGGCAAGCTAAATACACATCATTGATAAATTGAAACAATCGGTTGTGGTGACTTACATTATGTGACTCATTAGAACGCACTGCTGATGTTTTTCAATGTGGAGTAACTACGAAATGTGATTCGTGCAAAGTTGAATGGGTGAACGTTGACAGCGGGCTTTAAATGGATTTTTTCGAACAAAAATGTGCTGGTTCAACGTGTGAGTGGTTCTTTGTATTTTCCTGTATTTCAATTAATTTCGTGATAAGCCCAGCACATGCCTATAAAATGACGTGTGCCGGGCTTTTTTACATTGGTTGAGAACTTTTTCGATCGGCCGATTTTTTGTGAATGACACAAAGTGTCGATTGATAGCTTTAAGTTTACCCAATAAACGTTTTCCTGACCTTATATTACTTCAATACCATAGCAATCTCTGCGAACATATCCCTGAATATTGGTCAACCTGCTACCATTGTCTCGTTGCTGAACAGCCCGGTAAAACCTATCTTTTTTTTGGGAGCCGGTGCATCCAAGCAATCCGGGGTTAAGCTGGTGGTAGAGATTGTTGAAGAAGCTGCCAAGTGGGCTTACTGTAACCAGCATGGCCTTGACTTCAATGACCCCAGAGTAACGATGAGTGACTGGAACAAATGGCTGCGGAGTTTTCCCTGGTTCACGGAAGATTACAGTGTATTGTATCCGATAATAATTGACAAGCTCCTGAACCCCAGGCAAAACAGGAAGGATTTTTTCCTCCGCATTGTCAACCCTGAAGTGCCACCGAGCAAGGGATATGAGATTCTTTGTCAGATAATGCACCTTCAGCTTGTTAATACGATCTTGACAGGAAATTTTGATAACTGTCTGCTGGAAGCAAAGAGTCAGGTTCGAAAGCCTGCCTTTATTCAATCGTTTAAAACACCTTCCGACATCGCCACTTTTTCGTATGCTCCCCGGCACGGTCAACTCGTTTACTTGCACGGTTCTGTTGAACACTACACGGATCAGAATATCGTCAGCGAGATTCAGAATCTTAACCCGGCTTTGGTTGAAGCAATAAAGCCAACGCTGAAAGATCACCCTCTCGTTGTCGTTGGTTATCGGGGTTCAGAGCCGTCCGTAATGAATGATTTGTTCATCAATAACCTGAACTATACAAATAATTTCCATCAGGGAATTTATTGGTGCTTTCTTCGCAAGGAACTGGAACTGATTCAGGAAGGGAAGCAGGAATTGCCACCGATTCTACGTGACCTGATTACAAAGACACAAGCTAATTTTCAGGCTATTCCCATTGATGGGTTTGACGAGCTGATGACGAAAGAAATATGGGGACGCCTTCAGGCCACAGAGATTGACCTGAAAGCTAAACCGATCTCCATAGTTTCTGATAAAGACGCATCGCTTTCCTATGATTCATCGATCATAGCTCAAAATACAATCGGGCCGGTTGAATTAGCAGTCATTCGGGAGCGCATAAAGAACTACAGTGAACGCCTGCGGATCAAAATATACGATGAAGATTGGTGGCTGTACCAGCAAATGGTCAGGCTTAGCGTAGCAGAAATGGTTAAGAAAGATACCTATGAACTAACCTCGTCAGGTATTCTTCTCTTTTCATCGAAAGCACAGTCTTTCATTGCCGACAGTTACACGACACTGAAATTCATAGGCGAACCGGAATGGTTGAAAGAGATCACATCATTTTCTTTAGACACTGACCTGGATCAGGAAAATTTCTCATCCGGCAGCGTGGAGAAAAAGATAGGTGGCAATTTATGGAATCAGCTTAATGACATTACTGACGCCTTGACGCTGATTAACAGGCCCTTCAGGTTAAAAGCAGAGATTTCTGAAAACGTATATCCATATCCAACCCTGGCGCTCAAGGAAATAATTGTGAACAGCCTTGTTCATAGGGACTACTCCATTAACAAACCTGTGGTTATCGAAGTATTTCAGGATCGCCTGATCTTCAAGAGCCCTGGCGGACTGATTGAAGAAGTTAAAAGGCAAGTCACGGATTCGCTGGAAGAAGATATTAAGAAGGGGCGCAAAGGGATAAAGGGCTATCGTAATCCCGTGCTGGCTGACCTGTTTTACGGTGCCGGTGCAATGGATAAGGAAGGTTCAGGACTTTCGGATGTAGTCAAGCAAGTCACTAGCAACGGATCGGCTATTACATTCGGTGCCACCGAAGATGAAAGTGAGTTCCATGTTGAGATTTTTCGCAGGATTGAAGAAGTAGATGAGACCACCCGGACCGCCACGCCTCTGGTGGTTAATGAACCAAGCCGTTTTGCAGGCAACTTTCTGGAAGTAATGAAGCTGCCTGAGAAGATTTTCCACGCTGCTACTGAGCTTCGTTATAGGAAAGACATTGATCCCTCAAAAAATGATCAATGGTTCCCTCACTTTCTCCTTCATCGGGATAGGCTGTGGTCATTTTATGACATGGAGAATCCAAAGCATAACCTGACTCAGTTTATTGAACAAGGCACCGTTGAGGAAATGAGCGTTGAAGAATTTATCGAATTGAATAATGGTACGCGTGAACTGGTAAGAATGCTGAATGACTGCATTGCCGACCATTTTTTTTCAATAGGGCTTCGTGTAGATACAGCAAAGAAACGTGCCTATTTTACTAAGAACTACGATGGTACACCGAAAGAAATCAAGTACCAGGCAAGATTAAAGAAAGCAACGCGAACAGTCGCAAAGCCAAGAACGAATAAGGTGACCGGCAAGATTTATTACTGGGAGCACAAGTCAATATGGTATAGCTTTGAACGAATTGGTCAGAATTGGTACCTGTTCATAAATCCTTCCTATATATTCACGATTGATGGAGTAAAGCTGTTGCTCAAGTCGGAACGTGTTAATATCCTTTCTACAAAGAGAGCGAGCAGGGATTACAACATGACCATACATAACGACATCACGTTTTGGGCAAATTATATTTCCCAGGGTGAAGATGGCGCATTTCTGTTACGGCCTAATCTTCGTAAAGACGTTGACGAGAAATCTATCGTTGTGCCTGAAATAGTGTTATCCTCAAAACTGCCTGTTGTTATTATGCACGATGTGTTGATTGGCGGGGAATATGTCGAGCCTGATGAGGTTGAAGATATTGAAGATGTAGAGACAGAGTTAGAACATTTAGCGGAAGATCAACAAACCGAAAATACAGATGGCAACTAATGTGGATATAGTACAGCTTCCCGATCCACATTTGGAGTTTGGCGGTGTCGGAGAATTCATTGACCCTAAAGAAGGGCTCAAACAGGGCGGGCCTTTTGATCTCAGGTTCGGTCTTGCCAGAAGACAAACGATCAACGTTGGTTTTGTAGGTGATGAAAAGATGATTGAAAAAGGTATCCGGTGGCTGGAATTGTGCAAACAACCCATCGAATCCAAGATGGCCAACACCGCCCAATACCCCAACTATCCTGGGTTCAAGCAGGTCTTCCGTTCTGACATACAATTTAGCCCGCGCTGGAACTTTGTAATAAGTGACGAGGCTCTTCAGGGTGCGTTGGGAGCACGCAAACGTCCTGATACGTTTAAACAAGTACTGACACTTTTCACAGGTGGCATCGAGCATTTGTCAAAAATAGATACCGTCAAGCCGGATGTTATTTTTTGTTGCTTATCCAGCGAGGTTATTGATAAATGCTGGAGCATCGTAAATGAAAAGGTGAAACGGGAGGATAAAAAGAAAATAAAAGCATTAGCGAACCAACTTAGTCTGTTCTCACTGGACGATTGGACAAAGGAACCTATTGAAGAACAGGAGGAAGATATATTAAACCGTGATTTCAGGAGAGCCCTGAAAGCAAAGGCAATGCGGTTCGGCATCCCGATTCAGATCGGAACCGATAATCTCTTTCTCGATCTGCCCAAGAATCAGGATACTTCTATCCGCGCATGGAACAGCAATATCGCCTTATACTATAAAGCCGGAGGAATTCCTTGGAGGCTTCGCAGAGAGGGTGTCGAAACATGCTACGTTGGAATAAGTTTCCATCACCTATATACTACGCACGGCAAACACCTTGTGAGATCGTGTATCGCTCAGGCGTTCTCCTCAGATGGAGAAGGCTTCGCGATTCGTGGAGTAAACGTTCCGTGGACGGAAGAACAAGGTATGAACGTTCACCTGACCGAAGATCAGGCTTTTCAATTAGGTGAAAGAATATTAGGGGAATATCAATATAGAACAGGCAGTACGCCACTCAGGATTGTGCTGCATAAAACAACCATGTTTGACGAAGCAGAAAAGGCCGGACTTTATGCAGCCCTTAACAATGTTCCTATTGTGGAACTTGTCAATCTTGCCCCGACAGAGTTTCGACTTGTCCGGTTCGGTCTTTATCCTCCCATGAGAGGTACCCTATGTCAAATCAATGAAGACTCAACCTATCTGTTTACTACAGGCTTTATGAAAAGCTTGAGCACGTATCCTGGTCCGCATATTCCTGTTCCGATCCAGATAAAAACAGATCCCGATAGAGAAATCGACTTGGTTAGGGTCGCTTCGGACGTCCTGGCGTTGTCTCGGATGAACTGGAATACCGCCAGCATTACCGGTGGCCGCCCGGTAACATTGCTTTTTTCAAGACGGGTTGGCGGTATAATGGCTGAATATGGTGATGATACTCCGCCTTCTTCGCTTCGTTTTTACATTTAAATTTTATCAGCAGGCAGATCTTCATTTTCCTGAGTAGTTTCCAAAAGGGTTATCAAAGACTAACTTCTTAAAATTAACCACACCGTTATGTGGAAACTTATACTTCGATGGCTTGAACGAATATTCGATAAACTCTCACATATAATTATGCCGTCAGTAAGCCTTGATCAGTTCGCTAACGATTATGATAAAACCGAATCACTGCGGGCAATTGCCTCCCTGCAACTTCTGCCTGTGAATCATGGCAAAAATTTAAGATTTGAAATACTCCTAAAAAAAATCGTTGCGGAGGGCCAAAGTAGCAAAAAGAAAATTTCGCGAAATAAACTTCAGGAGTTCTTTAAAGTCAACTTCCGTTCATACTACATGGAAGACCCTGTGAGTGCTTTCTTTACAGAGAACATTATCTTCTTTGGTGGAGATTTTATTCTTTTTCCGGGCATCAACAGTCACGGTACCGTTCTTGTCAATACATACCTGGAATCCATTTTCACTTTTGATAACGACTTACCTGACAACTTTAAGGAGATCATCTACGATGGAGTGCAGTGCATGTTGTCACTATGCAATGAGGTCGCTTCAAAAGCCTCATTGAAAAGAAACATTTTTCAACCTTCCGCCAATAGTGCTATCAACGTTCCTGACAAACAACTTTATGATCGACTACGCGAAGCCGTGCTCGTTGACGGGAAAACAGTCGACCTACTTTCTGAAAGATACCGTTTCAGCGTCAACGCTATGGAGCATTTTACGGTTGATCCAGCGACTGATGATTTCTCTGATGATGATCCTGAAAATAATCCCGTTGCCGTCAAGCCGTTTATTAAACATGATGAGGGTTTTCTTCTTATAAATCCGGGAGCCTCACTTAACGCAATTACCGAGTTTATCCTGGCGCAAGCAAGACAGCTAAACTGTTATGATCAGTTGTTGAACGTTCTTTATCAATGGCAATGGTATAAAGTAAAAGAGTTATTGCACAACATACACTGGCACGAAACAACGATTACACTTCCCGTTGCGGACAGCTTACCGGCAGAAGAAGCTGTTTACAGGTTTGACAATAACAAGCTGGCTTACGTGTGTTTTGTAAAGCCATCTTCCGTTCCGCAATCCAATTCTCTAAAATCCGTTAACGAGCGTGAACAACAAGTTATAAAATACCTCAATGAGCTGAACGGTAAGACCAAGTACCGATACCTTACATTATTTATTCTCGGAGAGTATGGCGGTACTACTTTTTTCGCGTTCAACAAGCCTTCCGAAGACAATGCTACCATCACATTCAGCTTTACGGACTTCAAAACACTTGTTGATTCCGGTGACCTCGATGCGCTTACGCTATGGAAATTTGGTAAAATATATAAGATCACCAGCGAGAATACAGACATATCCTCATTTGGCGGAATGCTCGATTCCTATGTCATCTTTAATGAAAATAGCGGATCGCTTATACACAGCGATCACGCACGACCGGATTACCTCCAATTCCCAATCGGAAATTCCGATGATTTCAAACGGGAGGTTTACAGGAAGAGAGACGAGCATTCTGTATTAAAGTTTTCAACACAAGGCACCGTACATGCCCCTGTTAAAAGGTTAAGAAAATATGGTCCTGTATATATTGAGCTACAGCCTATTGACGGTCACAGCATTTTACTGGAATCATTTGTACCTCCGGTGTGGATGATCAACCGGCAGGTCACCTCCGAGGAAATGAAAGAAGCAGCCAATCCGTTTCTTGAAGCAGTTGCTTTCTGGTTATTCCGAATGGAGAATGAACTCAGGCCTTACATCGACCAATTCGGAACGCTTCCCATACAAATTCAAATTGATCTGCATGAATCGTACTTTCAAATGGGAACAGTGCCCAAAGAAGTCAAAAATGAAACCGACATTTTGATCGAGACTTCGATCAAAGGCCGTACAGCCATTGTGTCCCTTCTGGAAGATTTAATGCCGCTCTTGATGTTACCCAACAACAACGGTGAAAAGCTGATGATGAGATTCGTACTCTCAGCGTTACGCCAGCTTCTGGAGGCGCACAATCACCCGTTAAAATTTACGGATGATGCCATCAACGCCTGGGTGGGAAAATTCATGCAGCCATCCAATGCGAAAATGATTCTCTTTTTCGATACCAATAACAATCTACGACTTGACAATCGGTGGCTCCTGGGCTACCGGCCAATTCAGGAAAGTGAAGTGTCGCTGATCCTGGATAACCTTGCTGCCATGCTGAAGTATGAGCAACCCATTCCCGAAAAACTTGAATCCAGCAAAGAAAAAATAAAGTTGTGTAATGACATCGTTGCAACATTGGTCAACCAGATCATTGAAAAACTTAAACAGTTCAATTCTGAAGAACTTATAAAATGGCTGATAAAATATCATGAAAGAACCATTCACAATCGTGAGTTCAGGGAAATCCACATCCCTGCGAAGATTGCCTGTTTCAGTTCCTTCAAGGAAGAAGTTGAAAAACTTCGTGCGGAAGAACCGGAGTTGGTTGCAACATCGTTGTCACTTCGTTGCCTGATTGAGTTTGTTGTGGCAGCGCTATCAGAAGGCAGCCTTTGGCCTAACGTAGATGATATTGATGAATTAATCGCCCTGATGGATCAGGTAATACAATGGGCTGTTCTCTCCGACACGATCAACTTTGACTTCGATGACCCGGAAATGGGTCTCCTGCCTTCGGGAAGAATCGGAACAAATAAAAAATTTGCAACTGAAAAACTCGCACCGTTCTACAGGCTTAAAGTTGAAGCAATCGTAAATGAGTATTTAGAAAATTTCGATGTTGTCCAGCAAACGCATGATCCATTGATTAAACCGGATGATGCTGATGAAGTGGAAAAAGCAACCGAAGCTGAATGGAAAATCGGTCTTACCAAGCTTCTTTGGCTGCATGGTGAATTGGTTCGTATTGCCATAGAAGGGAATGATTCGATGGGCAAGGCATCGTATGACGAGCTTATAAAGATTTTGAAAGAAAGACTTCCTGAACTGAATGATGCTGAACTATTGGCTGGTATTAATTTACTGATGCTCACGCAACGTCCCTCGATCCTGAAGGCTCCGCCCGAGTATGATAAAACTGACATTTATCCTTGGATATATAGCAGAGAGCTTTCTTACTTGCGAAAACCACTGTTGCTGTTTCATCACAAAGACGGACAAAAGATATTCTACTGGGGTTTCAGACACATGCTCAGTGCCGCTGAAAACTTAAAGTACTTGTTGTTTAATGGCAGGCTTACCGCCAAGAGTTCTACACTTCAGGATTTACTCAGTGAAATCAACCGGAGAAAAGGAAAAATCTTCCGAAACAAAGTGGCGAAATGGCTAAGTGAAAACACGGAGTTAACTGTCATTGAATATGAAGTTGATATTGATGTAAAAGGTCATTTAGTGGCTGACAAGAATTATGGTGACATTGATATTTTGGCGATTGATGAATCCCGCAAAAAGATTTTGTCTATAGAGTGCAAGGATACAGTTAGCGCAAGGATAATCCATGAAATGAAAACTGAACTCGACAAATATCTTGGTCGGCCCGGAAGTACCGGGAAAATTCAGAAGCACATTGATAGGGATACGTGGTTAAAAGCAAACATGGATCAGCTCTCAAAATATGTTTCCGATCCGAGAACGTATGAAATCCAATCTGTCATAATTTCTTCCGAAGAACTACCCTTATACTACATTTCAAAAACAACAATTCCGATTCCCATTATTTCTTTTTCAAGAGTCAAATCATCCGGGTTATACTCTTATCAACTATAACCGACCACTGAATGTCTTATTTATTACATTCCTCCTTGTCTGACCTTCCACGCCAGTCTGTGAGGCTGCCAACCTTTTGATCGCATGGTCCTTATAACCTGGCAGGAAGCGTTCGAACCCGTTTTAAGCTGATTTATAACTCATAACTTGCTGACTCACAGCATAAAGCTGTTTTAAAAGGTTCGATAATCTGTCCGTCAGGTCTACTGATAAAGCCTGATTCCGCCCGGATTTTGGGCTTTTTTCATTATGTGTTGACCTGTACGCGAACTTGAGCTTTCAGCGTGAAATCGGTATACTTGTTATCCCGAATCTGAATGTGATTTGCACCATCACCGGAAATAATGAAGTGAAGCCTTAGCGTGGGCAAAGAAACTGGCACCCGTCCCAACTATTAATAACTCGTATACTCCGTTTGAAACCAGGACAAACTTTACGGATGTCTTACCGACCGTTTACGTCCTGTTTGAGTTCAATAATCTTCCTTCGTTCAACAACTTTAAACACGAAAACGATTATCAAACTGTAATTGTGGAAGCAAGCGAAAAACAGCGTCGAATAGAAGTAATCGCTTGATTCTGCGATACTCCACTCCATATGCCAGGTACCAACGTCAATGCCGATCAACCACATCTGGGTAACAGGCGATATTTAATTGAAAGGTTGATAAGGGACACTTTAATATTGTTGGTTGCGGATAGGTCTGAAAAAAATAATTCTAGAGAGAGAATTTATTTTGAGAGTATTAAATAACTTTTGCATTACTTAATAATAGCTGGTTCGAGATTATGAATGTTGATAGCCTAAATGTTAAGACGGTGTTAGTAAACTATCGTAGCTATAAGTTCTACGCGAGTATTAACTGGGTATTCATTTTTTTATTTGCAACTTCTGGTGGAATCGTTGGCTCCCATTCGAAAGGCATTTTAGCTCATTCAGCAAATGAATTTGTACAGCAAAATCTTGAAATCATTAGGACAATCGGAGTGTTTTCGATGGTCGTTTCTTTATTTATGGTTGGATTTGTTGGTTACAAAACAAGCCAGTCGTTCAATCTAGGTTTTCTGAAGATGGACCTGGTAAGACTGAATTTAAACGGAAATATTTACAAATGGTCAGAAATTTCATCTTTGAAATTTATCGTTAATTCACCAAAAGAATTTGGTGAAAGATCTGCAAAACATGGATTTGGGAATTGGATAGAGTTTGTTTCAGATTCAAAGACACATAAATATGAGTTTTATTTGAAGACACAAGCCATGGAGGATTTATTAGTAGAACTGATTCAGCAAATACAGACATTAAACGGGAAGCCGGATTTGACGTTGGTAACAAACCTTCGCCGCTAGAAAGTCCGTTAAGCGGATGGGAGGCTTTCATTTTTTGACAATGGTTTCATTTGCCGTTTAATTGAACGAATGCGAAGAGTAAAAACAACTTCTGCACTGAGGTCGGAGTCTGGATCTCACATTTTTTTCATCACCCTTCAAACCGATCCCGGTCAATGTAAAGCTTCCTCAGCCGTGGATCTTTTCGAATCTCATCCAGTTGACAGAGGTTGGCAAGCAAATTAACGTCTTCTTTGATGGCTGCGAGATCCTTTCGAATCGGTGCAAGGTGGTTGACAAGATGCTTAACGATAAGTTTCTCAATTTCTGCCAGGTCTTCGGTTGTCAGTACCATGTATTGGGGACTTAAGGTGTTCCTGATTGTGTGACAAAGATACCCGGTGCCGGTTGAATCAGACAACTCCAAAGGCAGCTCTTTACTTCACCTATGGTAAAAAATTTCTATCTCGTCTTTTATAGTCTGGCTCGTTACGCTTTCTTCGTTGCGATATACTCAAGCAGTGTGCGGAGCGTTTCTACCTTGCCGTAGTCTTCCTCCGCGGTCTGAATATGGAGTGCTTCGTCCAGCCCGATGATGAACTGCAGATAATCGAATGAGTCAATTCCGAGAGTATGCCGGATATTGTCGTCCGGCTTGAGCCGTTCGGGCTCTGTATCGGGGGCGATACTTTTCAGAAGCTTCAGGATGACTCCTTTTATCTCTCCTTCATTCATAACTGCTCTGGTTTTTTGAGGTAGTTCTTTAGTGCCGTGAGAAATGCGCTTCCCGTGCTTCCATCTGTGGCGCGATGATCTGCCGAGAGGCTTACGGTCAATACCGGTCGTATTCCCAGCATTCCGTTTTCGGCCCATGGCTCTTCCGTGATCCCTCCAAAACCCACCAGGGCTACCTGCGGAGGATAGATGATACCATAAACGGTTTCCACCGCCCCTTCTCCGAGGCTCGTGATGGTAATGGTTGAATCAGCCAGCTCAGAACTTCTTAATTTCAGGGCTCGCGCCCGCGGGATGATATCGGAAAGCGACTTCATCAATTCATCGAGGGTTTTTTTTCCGGTATGGTGGATAGCGGGTACGATAATGCCTCCGTTGCGGAGAGATACGACAAAGCCGATGTGGATATCCTGTTTACGGTGCAATCCATTATCCCACCATGCATTCAAGTCGGGTACATCAGCAAGTGCTTTCGCTACCGCTTTTATCAACAAGACGACAGGCAGAAGCCGGTCTTTTACGGGGCGTTGTTTATTGGCTTCCGCCAGCCACGCGAGGGCCCGGCTCATATCGACTTTCGTCTGAAGATAATAGTGTGGTACCTCGCGGTTTGATTTGCTCATGGCCGCGGCAACAGCCATTCGTATACTTTCATTTGCTGTTTTTTCCGCTGGGGCCTGAACGCCGGATTGAGCGGCTATCTCGATATCCGCCCTGGTTATGGCGCCATCCGGTCCGCTTCCTTTCACAGTGGAAAGATCGATTCCTTTTTCTTCGGCAATTTTCCTGGCCAGGGGAGAAGCCCGTATGTGGTGAACTTCCGGAATGATACCGGTTTTTTCTTCTGTTGATCTGACTGCCGGGACGATCTTCACTTTTTCTTCCGCGACCGGTGGCGGTTGAATACCGGCTTTTGCCTCTTCAGGTGAGAGGATGTAGGTCATTAAAGTTCCTACGGGAACCTTGTCATCCACCTTAATCAGCAGTTCACCCACGATCCCCTCGTCAAATACCTCGATATCGATTATGCCTTTTTGTGTTTCCACTTCCGCTATGATATCACCGCGCCGGACTGGATCACCGGTTTTCACGCGCCACTCCCGCAGGAAACCACTTTCCATATCAGCTCCCAGACTTGGCATTCTGAACTCAACCATGCTTGATCATATTTTTTATTGCGGAAACGATCTGATCTTTTTGCGGTATCGATGCATCCTCGAGATGTTTAGGGTAGGGGATGGGAACTTCAATGCCGCATAACCTTTGAACGGGAGCGTCAAGCTCGTAAAAGCATGCCTCCATAATTCTCGCACTGATCTCCGAGGAGATACTCACGGAGCGCCATGCGTCTTCCACGATCAATGCGCGGTGAGTTTTGCTCACGGACTCTACAATTGTTTTTTCATCCAGGGGTCTGAGTACACGCAGGTCGACAACTTCCGCATCGATCCCGGCATTGGCGAGATCGGCGGCGGCTTCCAACGCTTTGTACACACATGATCCATAGGTGATGATCGAAATATCCTTTCCTTCTTTCCTCACCCTGGCGCTTGTGATGTTTACAGGTTGCGTTTTTTCGGGAATTTCACCTTCCAGGTTGAGCATCGCTGTGTATTCAAAGATAATCACCGGATCAGGGTCTTGTAAAGCGACACCCAGAATTCCCCTGGCGTCTTCGTGTGTACCAATGGAGATTACCTTCAGTCCGGGTATGTGCGCAAACAGTGGTTCCCAGCTATGGGAGTGTTGCGCGGCCAGCTGTCGGCCGATACCGCAGCTCATCCGGATTACAACGGGTACGTTAAGCTGTCCGCCGGACATATGCAATAATGTGGCGGCGTTGTTTGCAATCTGATCGAACGCCAGCAGACCGAAATTTACAGTCATAATTTCCACAATGGGCCGCATACCCCCAAGTGCTGCACCAATGCCTGCCCCGACAAAGCCCGACTCAGACAAGGGTGCATCCATAATGCGGTCGGGTCCAAACTCCTGAAGTAGTCCTTTACTTACTGCGAACGCCCCGCCATAACGACCCACATCTTCACCTATCAGGAACACCTTGTCGTCTTTTTGCAACGCTTCCCGGATTCCCTGTTTAAGGGCTTCACGATACGTGATCTTTACGGTGCTTTGTAACGGAGTTTCCATATCAGGCGGGTTCTGCCTCCCTGGTTATAAACTTTACATTATCTTTTTTGCGTTCATGCACGGCCGGACTTTCATCGCCGTATCCGACCGCCAGCGCCAGATAAATTTGTTCCGAACGCGGCATGCCGAGCACTGAAATTTTATCAGTCTTCTCCAGGAATTTGGCGAAGCCGATCGGGCAGGTGTCAAGCCCCAATGACTTCGCAGCCAACATCATGTTCTGACAGCACATACCGATGTCCAGGGAAACCCACGCATTTTTTTTAGGGCCTGTAATAAAAATGACTACCGGGGCGTTGTGAAAAATAATATCCGTGGTTTTTGAATGGTCAACACCGTGTGCCCAGCTCAGAACCTTATTGGCTACGTTAACAATGAGCGGTGACAGTGAGCGGATGAGTTCCCTGTCCGTTAGCACGTAGAATTTCCATAATTGACGATTCATGGCGGATGGAGCCATTCTGCCGGCATCGATAATCTGCTCAATCAATCCTTTATCGACGGGCGTCTCTTTGTATTTCCGAACGGCTCTTCGCTTATAGATTGTTGTTAGTGTTTCATTGGTTGTCATAGTTCTGAATGATTTAGACCTTGTTGCGCGCTTCCTTCAGCCATTCCAATAATTCCGGATCGACATCCTCTTCGTTCATCACATCCACGCAGTAGAGATAACGATGTGCCGACATGGGAGTAAAACGGACGATTCTTTTATTTATAATTTTCCGGCTAAGACTAAAATCGACACGGATTTTATTTTTGAATATTTTAACGCCGGCAAACGCGAAGTTTGTTGCAAAATGAATACAACATTCCAACGACTCGACTCTAAAAGGGCCCAACTCATTTTTGGCAGCTTCTTTCAGTTTTTGATATAAACGTTTTCCTTCCGGCTTATTTTCAAAATGCCGTTCCAGCGGGAAGGCTTTGCAGGAATGGGACTGACCCTGCCGCCCGAACCTGCGTTTGCATTTCGGGCAGGTCCACAACCTCTTTTTTTCAACTTTTAATTTCGCTGTATACATATTTTGCGAGGGTGTCAACAGGTTCCCAGGTTCCTTTTTCAGCGAAGTCGATCGCTTGTTGTATTTCAGTTTCAACCTTGTTCACCAGGTCTTTTATTTCAATGTCGGTTATCAACTGGTTGTCGAGAAGGTGTTTTGTGAAAGATGGTATCGGATCACGTTTCTTCCATTCCTCTACTTCCGATTTTTCGCGGTACAGTTCAGCGTCAAACATGGAATGAGCGCGGAACCGATAGGTATTGCAGACCAGGAAAAACGGCTTACCGGTTTGACGTACCGTCTCGACTGCCGCTTTAGCCGCCTTCCGTACGGCAAGAAGATCCATCCCGTCCACGGAGGCGGATGACATCCCATAAGCTGTCGCTTTTTTCTCCAGGTCTGTAACAGAATGTGTGTAATGGATCGCGGTTCCCATCGCGTAGAGATTATTCTCGCACACCCACAGGACGGGTACCTGCCAAAGGGAGGCGAGGTTCATCGCTTCGTGAAACTCACCCTCTGCAACGGCACCTTCTCCAAAAAAGCAGCATGTGATCTGGTCGCGTTTCATTTTTTTGTCGGCGAGAGCAAGTCCCACAGCCATGGGTAGGTGACCTGCCACAATTGCGTTGCCTCCGAAGAACTTTGTTTTGACATCAAACAGGTGCATGGAGCCACCTCTTCCTTTACTGCACCCTTCCTGCTTGCCATACATTTCCGCCATGATCGCGCCGGGCTCCACACCTCTGACGATCGCCTGTCCGTGTTCCCGGTAGGTGCACAATATATTATCCTCCGATTTTAATGCGTTGATCACACCGGTAGCCACCGCCTCCTCTCCGACATACAAGTGAAGGAATCCGCGGATTTTTTCCTTGGTGTACATCTCGGCTGACTTTTCTTCGAACCTTCTGATCAACATCATCTGGTACAAAAACTTTTGACCCTGAATTTTATCAGCGTGTAACGGGTCCGGTCGTACGGTTTGTTGCTCCATCATCATTGTTCGAGTGTTGATAAGTCTCCTTCGGGCAAACCAAGTTCTCTTGCTTTAAGAAGCCTTCGTAAAATTTTACCACTCCGGGTTTTAGGAAGGCTGTCAACGAAAGCAATTTCCTTGGGGGCTACGGCCGAGCCGAGTTTTCTGCGTGCATGGGCGATGATATCCAGTTTTAATTCTTCACTGGCAATGTGATGCGGCTTCAATACAACAAAAGCCTTGATCAGCTCGCCGATAAGAGCGTCCGGTTTTCCAATTACCGCGGCCTCGCCTACCTGAGGGTGTGACATCAGCGTGCTTTCCACTTCAAATGGTCCCACCATGTGGCCCGAGGTTTTGATGATATCGTCGGCGCGTCCGACGAACCAGTAGTAGCCTTCAGCATCCCGGTGTGCAAGGTCACCCGTGATATACCATTCCCCCAGAAAGCATTTTGCGTAACGCTCTTCATCGTACAGGTACGTCCTGAACATGGAGGGCCAGCCTCTCTTCAATACCAGGTGCCCGCTCTTTCCCGGGTCGGTGATGACCGTGAGTTTGCCGTTTGTGATTTCAGCTATAGCCGCTTCAATACCCGGAAGGGGTTTGCCCATTGAACCGGGTTTTACAGGCATGTTCCGGTAATTTGAAATCATAATTCCGCCGGTTTCAGTTTGCCACCAGTTATCGAGAACCGGTACGCCAAATGTTTCTTCACCCCAGCGTACTGCTTCCGCATGGAGCGGTTCGCCAACACTGAGTATCAGCCGCAGGTGCTCCAGATTATATTGCTTGCGGGGTTGGATTTTCATGCGCATCAGTCTCCGGATAGCGGTAGGAGCGGTGTACCACACGTTGATTTTATGTTCTTGCAGGATAGAGTACCACCGTGCCGCATCAAACTCCCCTTCATCAATGACGTTTGTAATACCGTTAACGAACGGAGAAATTATACCGTAGGAAGTTCCCGTAACCCAGCCGGGATCGGCTGTGCACCAATAGATATCATGGGGATGAAAGTCGAGAACGAATTTTCCGGTAACAAGATGAGTCAATACGGCTCCGTGAACATGTAGCGCACCCTTCGGCATACCGGTTGTTCCACTGGTGAAGTGTAACAAGGCCGCGTCATCGGGTTGTGTCGGGGGTATGGTGAATACCGGCGATGCCTTCGACATAATAAGCGGTAATGACAGGACCCGGTCAGTCAGATCATTTTCGGTGTCGACCAGCAGGACGTACTCAAGCGCGGGCAGTTGTTCGATCAGCGATTTTACTTTTTTTTCAAACAACTCCATGGTCGTAACGAGGACTTTCGCATTTCCCTTGCTCAAGCGCTGCTTGACCGGATCGGGACCAAACACAGAAAACAGTGGACAGAATACGGCTGTCTTTTTCAGCGTACCCAATGCTGTTATGTATAATTCGGGTATCCTCCCGACGAATGTAAACACGGTATCTCCTTTGTTCACACCGAGCGTAGTAAGCACGTTTGCAAATTTGCTGGTCTGTTCGGACAACTCGTGATAGGTAAAATCCTTCGATGACCGATCGTTTCTGATCCAGCGAAGGGCTACATGATTTTTGAGGAGACTTGTCGCATGACGGTCGATGGCTTCATGCGCAATGTTCAGTCCGGCGTTACCCGGGAGACCAGCGAGGTTCCCGCGTTCCCGTTCCCAGCTAAATGATCCGACGACCGTTTCATAATCGGATAAGTTTGGGGCGGCAGTTCCGGACTGGGTCTTGAGTTCCTGCATTCTATAAAGATATGTTCGACCTTCTCCTGATCCCATGATGAAAACTCATGACTGATACTGATCTTTATCAGTAAATCACGGAGATGCATGGATTTTTCAGAGGCAATTGCCGGACAGAATTTTCAAGAGGAATCAGTGGAATACTTTACATGTCTGCAACGGGTTCACGTGTCTCGCCTGTCAGAAAGCAAACGATTGACACTAACAGAACGATCCTTTTCTTTTTTATGACGAGCCTGTAGTATTCGTTGGTCTGTCCGTCGTGAAGGGGAGTGTAGGCGTGATGAAATCCCTGGTACTACAATGAAGTTGTGGTAAGGTGTTGCCAGATCACGTCATATACGTCCGTTGGTAGCAGCTCCTTCTTTGTAAGCTCATGACCGGTGATCATCACAGGATGGAATGATGTTGGTGTATTGATCCTTCCATGAGATCCTTTTATTAACGTAGCATCTAAGGGAATGACATCCATCACATACCTCAGCGCCGCTTTTTTCCGGAGGAGCTTATAAGCTGCGCGCAACTTTGAGGTCATGAACATTTCAACCGGGTCGTATCCCGGCTTTTTGTGAATATCCACGAGTCTTGCAAAGTCCGGAGCTTTGTCGTCATCCAGCCAGTAGTAATAGCAGAACCAGCTTCGCGCGTCAGCTATGACCACAAGATTACCCGACCGTTCGTGGTCGATGTGATGTGCCCGCTGTTCATCGCGGTCCAGTACCAGTTCAACACCGGGAATCTTTTCGATCACACTTCTCACCTTCGAGACAATCCGTGGATCATTGATATAGACATGAGCCACCTGGTGATCGGCGACGGCAAATGCGGGAGATGCTCCGGGATCCAGTAACTCCAGACCTCGTTCCACACGGACCTGCAGCAACCCGTTTTCCCGCAATGCGCGGTTGAGATAAACGGGACGATCCACATCGGTTATCCCGTACTCCGATAAAAGAATAATCCGGGCTCCGGCTTTTGTGTAGTGTGAAACCAGATCTTCAATTACGCGGTCGATCTCCTTCAACTCCCCGGATACCCGATCGGGATCCTGGCCGAACTTCTGCAGACAATAGTCGAGATGCGGAAGATAGATCAGGGTTAAGGTGGGATCGTATTTTTTATCGGTGATTACCGAAGCGTCCGCGATCCACCGCGTGGATTTGATATTCGCTCCCGGTCCCCAGAATTGAAACAGGGGGAATATTCCAAGCTCCTTCTGTAATTCATCGCGTAATTCGGGCGGATGTGAATAGCAGTCAGGCATTTTTCTTCCGTCGGCGAGGTAGTTGGGCCGGGGAGTAACGGAATAGTCCGCAGTGGAATACATATTATACCACCAGAACATTTTCGAACAGGTGAATTGCGGATCAACCAGCTTTGCCCGGTCCCAGATCTTTTCGCCTTGTACGAGTTTATTTGATTGTTTCCAGAATTTGATCTCGGCGTCTGAACGGTCATACCAGCCGTTCCCGACAATACCGTGGTCACTGGGCCACTTCCCCGTGACGTACGTGGACTGCACCGATGTTGTCACGGCCGGCAGCATGGGTGAGATCGTTTGTATAAATTTGTTTTGGGTATACCCTGTTAAAAAAGGTGTGTGTTTACCAATGAGTCCCGGGGACAATCCCACAATATCAATTACAACCGTTTTGTGCATGCCGGATTTGTTTTCAGTCAGCGTTGTTTAAATAGCTGATCACCCACTCCATTTCACGGATGATCGATTCCGACAGGGGCGCTTTCAGGGTATCGGGTAATACTTCCCAGGTATAGGTTTCCACTTCCAGTTGATTCGTAAACGGTTCCTTGCACTGAATGGACAGGACTGTGCGGATGTCATCCTGCGTTGATTTCAGCAATCCATAATCCTGAACAAACAACGGAACGTGAAAATGTGAACGCCATTCTTTTGTCGATTCGTTAGCCGCGTCATTCAGGGCTTCCGGTAGATCGGGATAACGTTTTAATGAACCGTCTGCCTGACGCGCCACCACCTGGTGGAGGTACGTTGATTCGTTAAAGTGGCGGAACGCTTCGGTCACCGGTTCACGCTTCGTTTTGTCGTCCGGCATGGCGGCTTTCAGCGCCGCGCTGATCTGGATCTTCCCCACTTTTATTTTTTTCTCCCGGAGTTGCCGGATCACGGCGGCATGTTCTTCATACCCCACGGCAAAGTGGCATACATCGTAACACAATTGAAGGTGTTCCCTGATCGCATCGGAGGCCTGTCCGGCGGTATAACCGAGTTGCTTCTGCAAATAATCTCCGCCCATAGGCAACAGGTAGCGTTCATACCAATCAAAAAAACCGGGTCCGCTTTCCAGCATACCATCGGGTTCGGGTTCGATATCGAGGTGAAGGAGTATGCCGGTTTTCTTTTTGATCTGAACAAGATGTTCGATTACCAGCAGGATGTTTTTCGTTGTCCTTTCGAAGACCTCCTGTTGGCTGTCCGGACTATGCCAGTATTTGTACGAAAGGGGCGAGGTGGAAATTCCGCCTTCCATTTCACGGGGCAATAACTCCGCGAGAATGTCGAATAAGCGGATCGTATAGGAGACCCGTTCGGGTGTTGTCCAGTCCGGAGAATGTACATGGTCTTTCACTTTTGTGTGATGAAATCCACCGTACGGGAATCCGTTCATGGTAAAGACGTAGCAGTCTTCCTGCTTCAGCCAATCTTTAAAACCGTTAAGCGCGTCCTTCTCCAGAAGCTGAAGGCTGGCCTGATGCGACAACCGTAAACCGATACCGAATGATTGGTCCGGGCAGATCCTTTTTTTAATCCCGGGAATATTCTGTCGTAACGCGGCAAAATGATCGGCCCAGCTTTCTCCCGCGTGTATATTTGTACAGTAGGTAAGGTATCCGTGAGGCGTACGCATAGTTTCTGTTTTATAATTTCAATATCCGTTTAACCAATATCCTTCAAATACCGACTGGCCCGGCGGATCAGGGCTCCGTCCATTTCGTGAACTTCTTCGCCTTTACCGATACCGTTGAGCAACGTGATGGTGAGTTTTCCTCCGAGGTGTTCGCGGAATTCTTCCAGTCCAAGAAGCAGGGGGCTTTTATCATCGCTTACTTCAAGTAGCGGATGGTTAATATCCAGACCAAGTACTTTAATCAGATTCAGGATCCGGTCCAGCGCTTCTTTACTCAAACGGCCGCTCAGATGAGAGTACACACAGTCCAGCGCGATGCCGATCGCTACCGCCTCGCCATGGCGAATGCTGAAGTTTGTCAGCTGTTCAAGTTTATGTGCGCTCCAATGTCCGAAGTCCAGGGGACGTGCCGATCCCATCTCGAAGGGATCGCCTCCGCGAATGTGCTGCATATGAAGATCGGCACAACGCCTGACGAGGTACTGCATGGCAGGCATATCCCGTTTGGCAAGGAGTACGGCATTGTCCAGCAGCCACTGAAAGAACGGGGCGTCTTTGATCAACGCCACTTTGATCGCCTCGGATATTCCCGAACGCCAGTCCACATCTTCCAGTGTAGTGAGAAAATGAAAGTCATTGAACACGGCTACCGGCGGTGCGAAGGTTCCCAGGAAGTTTTTCTTGTTGAAATGGTTTATGCCATTCTTGACACCTACACCCGAGTCGTTTTGTGAAAGCACTGTCGTGGGAATCCGAATATGCCGGATGCCACGGTGCGATACGGCTGCCGCGTATCCGGCGACATCGAGGACTGAACCGCCACCTATCGCTACGAGGTAGGAATGTCTGTCGATCTTGTTCGTGTTTACTCCGGCAACGATCTTATCAAAGATGTGTTCATCATTTTTGGCGGTCTCCCCGCCGGGAATAACCAGCATATCCTCCACAAGGGACAGGGATGGAACGTCCTTAAAATAGGATTTGATCTCATTGATCAAGCCGGGATGATGAGTGACGACGCCTTCATCCAAAACAAAATAGATCTTTGGCGGTGTATCGGATTTTTTTTCCGTCGTGAGAAATTCCCCAACTGCCGGGTTACCCCGCTTGAACAAATGGGTGGTGAAAAACACTTTATAATCAAACCGGACACTGAATGACTGCTGCAAAAAATCCATAAAAGACCTTCTTTGAGATAATTCCAATCGCCAAAATTAGCAGGAATAGTCAGGGACGCCCCTCCGTTTGTATATATTTTTCAGCCGGTCAGGTCACAGCAAACAGTCTGGCCAACAGAATGGATAGGGGTAGCAGCAGAACGATCATCAGGGCCAGGTAAATGGCGCCAAAAGCGGCCGCCCAACCGGCATTCATCACGATCAATGCCAGAACCCCGGCTTTCACCGCTTTTCCAATGTTCTTTCCCTGGGGATCGCGGAAGGCCCTGATCAGCGGCGGATAAATGAGGACTGCAAGAATAACAAGAAAAGGCAGGGTGTAGGTAACGTTTCCATTCGCTACGGAAATATATGCTATCGCAGCAATGACAACCAGGTAAAAAAATGCGGCAAGGAGCATGGTCTTGCTTTTTCCACCGTGTACTTCGCCCCGGCTGATCATGGTGATCGCGGCAATGTAGATGATCGGTACCGCCGCCAGAAATCCATACTGCGGCAACGCTTCCGGTACCAGGCTGATTCCCAACAACAGGTTCAGACCGCGGCATAAACCCATGTTCAGGGGACCGAGAAAACGGTGATGTTTACCCCACTTGTCGTAGACCAGCGCGGCAACGGCAATAGCAAATGCGATAGTTCCCGATGGGTAAGCAGAAAATCCAAAAGCTGAAGCTACTCCGATGACCAACAAGGACGTTCCCAGGATTGTACCTTCTGTTACCGAGATCAGCCCGCTGGGAATAGGACGTTCCGGTCGTTCGACCCGGTCCAGCGCGGCGTCGAACACATCGTTGAATACGACACCACCGCCGTATAAGCCGATCGTAGCGACAACCAACAACAGAACAGAAGAGAGTTGGTCCATCCCGCCTGCATATCCCGCCACGGCTGCACCGGCCAGGATATCCGAGATCGCCGTGACAATATTGGCAGGCCGTGTGAGCCTGAGAAATCCGACCAGTTTTTTCACGTTACCGAATGATCAGAGAGTCCTTGTTAACGCGGGGTTGTTGTCCGCCGCGAAGAATGGTGTTGCCCTGAAATTTAAGAGTCTGGTCGATCTGCTGAACGGTTGCAAAATCGGCTTCATTGATTTGACCACTTTGCCCGAAAGCAGTGATGGCATTCTTATAGGTAACGAGGTGAATGGTCTCGTCCGGTATTCCATTTTGTTTCATCAGGGCCGCAGTCTTGGGAACGGCCAGCGGATCGCTGATTCCCCAGTCCGCCGCCGAGTTGATCATGATGCGTTCGGCTCCGTATTTCTTCACTACTTCCACCATTCGTTCATTTCCCATCTTTGTGAAGGGGTAGATGGTAAAGGCGGCCCAAAATCCCCTGTCGAGAACCTCTTCAACGGTTTCTTCATTGTTGTGGTCGACAATCACCATGCCGGGGGCCAGTCCGCATTCAATGGCGATATCCATGCTGCGTTGTGTTCCGCGTTTCTTATCGCGGTGCGGCGTATGGATCTGTACGGGTAAAGAGGCCTCCTTTGCCAGCAATAATTGAAGCCGGTAATATTTTTCTTCCGCCTGAGTCTGGTCATCGAAACCGATCTCTCCCACGCCGACAACACCTTCCTTATATATAAAGAGTGGCAGGATCTCCATGACCTGTTCGGCGAGTGCTTCATTGTTTGCTTCCCTGGAATTGAGACCGATCGTGCAATAGTGTTTGATACCGAACTGCGCGGATCTGAACCGTTCCCATCCGATCAGGCTGCTGTAATAATCCTGGAATGTAGCCACACCTGTGCGGGGTTGACCCAGCCAGAATGCAGGTTCAATAAGGGCAACAACCCCGGCGTCAGCCATCGCCTGATAATCATCGGTCGTGCGCGAGGTCATGTGCACATGCGGATCAAAGAATTTCATCCCCTTGATATTTTCCAGGTACAAGGGTATTTCGACGCGAGGTTCGAGGTCCTTTTCACTAAGGTCTTGACTACAGCACATAATTCTTTATTTTTTACGTTCTATCAGTATACTACCTGACAAATATGACATATTCTCAGGAATTCCCTTCCAGTTTTTTCGCGAGGTCATCCCAGGACATCCCGCTTTTTACAATGGCCCTGAGTTCTGCATTTTTCTCCACCAGTTCAAGAGCGGGAGTATAGCTGCTCTGAGTGCAAGCCAGCGCCGCGGCCTCGCGCTCCGAAGATTGTTCTGAAGACGCGATGCGCATAATATCCGGGAAGATCTTTTCATTGATGAATTTCCCCACACAACGCCAAAGCAGGGGATGGATCTTACGACCGGCAGCCCATCGTTCATGTGCATAGTCGGACAAGGTATTTGCCAGTGTCTGATTAGCCCGTTCTTCCAGGTTGATAATTTTGTGAATCGGTTTTTCCGTAAAGATCGCTTTCAGTACCAGTTGATTCCAGGCTGGTTCATCCAGGTTTTCCGAAGGGTATGGGTTGTTGCACATGATCGATTCGAGTACATCGGCGATGTTGCTGCGGATACCTTCCGCACAACGTCCGCGCCACAAGTCCGGATAAGCCAGCACAGGCAGTGACGAATACAAGGCTACCTGTTCGCTCATCTCTGCCGTGGGAAAAAGGTTTTCGATCGTGCGGAAATACAGGTTCTGATCGGTAGTATCAACGTGCATTAATAACCAGACCCGGCACAGGCGATCGATTGGCCAATGTTGAACCGTCAGGCCCGGACGGATCTGACGGATCTCCGCGATTTCTGTTTCAGATAAAACAACAGCCTGCTTTCCCGTTTTGCGGGTGGCCGCTGAAAAAGCGATCACAAGGTTCTGAACGTTTTCGTTTTTGCTGATCTGCGATGCTTTATCTGCGAGCCAGCTCCATGTTTCTTTGGACGTATGGCGTGAAATACAATCGGCTAATTTCGATTTAAGAGAATTTTCGTTGTATGTGAACACAACGTGTTCTTTTCCTAATTCAGTTGTTTGCATACACAAATCTAACAAAAGAGATACTCTGAATAAATGGCTATTCGAATCTATATTCGCGAAGCAAAAGGTACGGGATTTTGAGACCAGCATGGCCATCTGCCGGTATGATTTTTGTCATACTTATCAGCATCCACACGTTGTATCTTTATCCTTCTTTTTGACTTCAACTCAACCGCTGCGACTCATGGAATTTATTGATTACTATAAGATTCTGGGAATCGATAAAAATGCGGGTGCGGACGACATAAAAAAGGCTTATCGCAAACTTGCCCGAAAATTCCACCCCGATCTGAACCCAACTGACAAGGAAGCGCATAAAAAATTTCAGCAGATCAATGAAGCCAATGAAGTCCTGAGCGACCCGGAGAAACGTAAAAAGTATGATCAGTATGGAAAAGACTGGCAGCATGCCGAACACTTTGAAAAACAACGGCAGCAACGGCCGGCACCGGGGCAGGAGCGTTACAGTGCGGAGGATTTTTCCGGGGACAGCGACTTCTCCAGTTTTTTCGAGTCCATGTTTGGCGGAGGACAGGGACAACGCCGGACGAAATTCCGCGGTCAGGATTTTAATGCCGAATTGCACCTTCAGCTAACGGATACGTTAACGACCCATCAGCAAACGCTTACTGTAAACGGTAAAAACATACGGATCACAATTCCCGCGGGCATCGAGAACGGCCAGGTGATCAAACTCAAAGGTTACGGCGCTCCCGGGGTAAACGGTGGACCATCGGGAGACTTGTATATTACGTTCGCTATTTCCGATCATCCGAAGTTCAAACGCGTGGGCAACGACTTGTTTACCACCGCCTCCATCGACCTGTATACCGCCGTGCTTGGGGGCGATGTTGTGGTGGAAACGCTGAACGGCAAAGTGAAGATGAAGGTGAATCCGGAAACACAGCCGGGTACCCGGGTACGACTGAAAGGAAAAGGTGTCCCGGTCTACAAACAGGAGGGTAAGAGCGGTGACCTTTATATCACATACGAGGTTACACTACCCACGAACCTCACGGAGAAGCAGAAGGAATTGTTTAATGAATTGTCGAAACTTAAATAGACGACCATGCAAAAGGAAGATATGGTACCGGCAAATGAGTTTTGTTTACATCATGACATTGAGTTGTCCTTTATCCATGCGCTGCAGGATTATGGTATGATCGAAACCATCCGGGTGGAAGATAAAATATTTCTTCCGCTGTCGCAGTTGGGACGGCTGGAAAGAATCGTGCGTCTTCACTTCGAACTCGACATCAACCTCGAAGGGATTGAGACCATCACGCATCTGCTGGAAAGGATGGAGGCCATGCAGGAGAATATCGCCCGGCTGAAGAATCGTCTCAAGGCGTACGAAGAATGATACCTGTTTCCACTTCACCTTTCATCTGCGGGAGCTTTCCGGCCTTGACGGTAGCTCCGTTTGAATTTCGTTTTCGCTATATTTGTCGCAGTATTAAACGCCTCCATCCGGCTTCCAGGACGCTTCGCCCATGTGCTTCCATAAATCCTTCGTCGCAAAATACAACCACCTGCTTGACCACTATTCTGCTTCCTTCGATTCGGTTACCGAGGAACTTGAGCTGATACGTGAACGTTTTTCCGTGCTGATGGCAAGGGATCAGAAACAAGAGCCTTATAACAAAGACGAGATCAAAGAACTCAAAGATCTTCAAAAGGTCCTGAGCTGTTACGGGGAAACGGAATACAGGATGTATCATGAAAACGGATTTGACTTCCTGCCGTCGCCCATCATTACGGCCGGAGCTCCCGAAGAATTCAAGCTTTTCCGCTGGGGACTTGTTCCGTTCTTTATGCCCGACCGGGAAAGGGCCTTCGGACTCAGGGTCAGCACCCTGAATTGTATTTCCGAAGAGATGTATGAGAAACGATCGTTCCAGGACGCGGCTAAAAACGGGCAGCGATGCCTGATCCCGCTAACAGGATTTTATGAGTGGCGGTGGATGGATGAGAAGGGGAAAGTGAAAATACCCTACTATGTATCGTTTAAGGAACAACCGATCATGTCACTCGCGGGATTGTACAGCCGCTGGAAAGACCGGACAACAAATGAATACTACTACAGCTACACCGTTCTCACGACTCCGGCTAATGCGTTGATGGAATATGTTCACAACAACAAGAGGAGGATGCCGGTTATTATTCCCAGGGAATATGAAAGAGACTGGCTGAATAAAGACCTGTCGCGGGATGATGTATTGGCATTGTGCCGGCCGTTCCGGCGTGAAGCGATGAAAGCCAATACCATTTCAAAGCTGATCACAACCCGCGATGCCGATACCAATACGGACGAAGTGCTGAAGCTTCACACGTACGAGAAGACAGGGACCGAAGAAATTATCACCGAGCTATAGTTTCCATGAAATATCCCCGGATTGAAGGCGGACGAAAACTTTCGAAATTCATCACGCCGATGATGGCTCAGCTGTCCGACTTGCCCGCCTTCGACAGCCCTGAATGGATTTTTGAGATCAAGTGGGATGGCTACCGCGCCATTGCCGAGATCGACAAGAAGGGAAATAAACTGTATTCGCGGAACGGCCTTTCGTTCGACAAAGCTTATCCGAAAGTGTTCGAAGCGTTGAAAAAAATCAGGATAAATGCCATCATCGACGGCGAGATAGTCGTGTTCGACGAATCCGGGAGACCGAACTTTCAAAAACTCCAGAATTATAAGAATACTGATAAATACACCATCCAGTATTATGTCTTTGATTGTCTCGAGGTGGAAGGTAAATCGATTACGTCCCTGAAGTTGACGGAGCGAAAGGAACTGCTGCGACGGCTGTTAGTGGAATCCGAAATTATCCGCTATTGCGACCACGTGGATGGAGAGGGAAAAATACTGTTTCGGGAGATGAAGAAGATGAATCTCGAGGGTATAATCGCCAAACGAAAAGACAGCAGGTACCTTATCGGCAAGCGTTCTTCCGACTGGCTGAAGATCAAGAACGTGCAAACGCGGGAAGCGATCATAGTAGGGTTTACGGCGCCCAAGGGCTCGAGGAGTTCGTTTGGTTCGTTGATATTGGCGGAGAGGAGAAAGGGTAAACTGATCTCCATGGGTAATGTCGGCACCGGGTTCACCGACCGAAGCCTCAAAGACCTTTATACTAAACTGAAAAAAATTACACGGAAATCATCCCCACTTGATGTTCCCGTGAAAGAGGCGTCAGATGTTACCTGGGTGGACCCTGTTTTGGTATGTACGATTAAGTATACTGAGATCACGGAAGACGGCAGCGTGAGGCACCCGGTATTCCTGGGGTTGCGGATTGACAAAAACAGCAAGGATACAGGATGAAAAAGGTTTCGCTCGTTCCAACTGCGCAACGATGGGGCAGGGCGAAGATCTCTACTCTACCCGTAGTTTCCGGTAAACCGAAGCAGTAGCTGTTTCTATTTTAATAAAATAGATCCCTTTAGCGAGCGACAAATCAGCACGGTAAGTTAAATGCCCCGGACCGGGTGATGTAATGTCCACTTCCTTCCCTAACAAGTCCCACAGCCGTATGTTCCAGATCTCCGAAAGGCTGACAATATTAATGTTGCCACGGGTTGGATTGGGGTAAATGGCAACACTGGTTTCCGCTTCCTGCGTAATACCAGTCGTAATATTCCATAGTGAGTTCAGTGTCGCAATTTCATCAGGTTGTAATGCTTCATCGTAGATCCTCACTTCATCGATGCTTCCTCTCAGGAAATAATTTGTCACCGACCTGTCTTTTTTTCCGAAGGTAATGTCTTTGGAGGTGACGGATACAGGGCCGTTAAATGGCAGAAAATTATCCAGCAGGCCGTCCGTATAAAGTTCAAGAGAGTGACCGGTATAAGTGACAGCGAAATGGTAGTAGTGATTTAGCAGGAGTGGAAACGTACTGTCGAGGTCTTTTGTCCGTGCAGCAGTTTTAACCGTCCAGCGGAGTTTACGATCGGGTGTGACGGAAATTTTCCAGCGTTCTTCCCAACTCCCGTGTGAAAGCACGAAGGATTCCTGCGTTACGGCGTCGAGCGTCAGCCAGAACGATATCGTGACCGCATCTGTAAAGTTCAGCTTTTCGTTATTGTTGACGAATATGATATCATTCCCGGATGAGAAACGGAACGCGCTTTCCGGTTCACCACGTGAATCCGGGGAAGGTATTGTTCCTTCCAGTGTTCCGTGATAGCCATTGCCACTGTAGTCGGACACGTCGCCGTCGAGCGGGTAATAGGCAACGGGAGTGGTCGTTCCGTCGCTTGTACCTTTTACCAGCACGTTTAAGGTGGAAGTAGCGCTGAGCCCGTCGTCATTTGTAACCTCGCATATGACCTGGTAAATTCCTTCCGCCGTGGGCAGGCTCCAATGAATGACGGAGTCAAGTTGACTCAGCAGTGTACCGGCAGGAATGGTCCATTTGTAGTCCAGCCGGCTTTGTGTGGAGTTTGTCGCCTGACATATTATGGATGCCTCGGTTCCTTTCAGATACCAGGAAGCATCGGTCGCAAATCCGGTGATCACCGGTACTACCGGTATGTTAGCCAGCACGGTAAGATCAATGCTGTCCTTTGCCGACGATCCTTCAGAAATGACTTCGAGTAAGATTTCGTATACCCCTTCCGTATCAGCTGCGGTCCAGGTAAAGCCCGGAGACGTAGACTCTGCCGCCGGAACGTTGTTCACGAACCATTTATAGGTAACGGGGCCGGGTGCGTTTTCAATTGTGCTGAATACCGTCACCGCCTGGCCGAATTCAGCTTGAGGAGACAATACGTCGAGGGATTTGATGCGGAGTTTTCCCTCGAAATTACCTCCATAATGAAAATCGACGACCGACTGGCCAAGGTATAACTTTCCCTCTTGCTGTGCCAACGGTGCGCCCGCTGGCAGAATGGTGAGCATCATCACTTCGCCGCCCGGCACGTCGAAGGACACATTACCGGCGACGCCTTCTTTGACGACGGTTTCTGAAATGGCATTATAAACGTCAGATGGTACGGACCCGACAGCGAAGGTTATGGTGCGGGTTTCTTCATGAGGATTGTAAACAAGATAGGAGGGAAATGCATTCTCGCCGAAAAAATCCGTTTTATTAATATCCACTCTCAGCACACCTTCGACGTCAGTTGATTCAATGATCGACCCCATGTAACCGACATGCGACGACCCGTAGATACCCAGGTTCGTTTCGCTCCAGCCTTCTCTTTTCGCGTCACCGGTACCGTAGAGTTTCCTGCCGTCCGAATTCTCTTTCAACGCCTCGTATGCGATCACCGATTCCGGGTCGTATAGCGAGCACCAGGCGTAGTCATCCTGGCTGGAAGGGGAGAGGAATTGCGAATAATACAGCCGGCTCGCATTCGCTACGTTCAGGATCCATTTGGCAATGTCGCGCGCGAAACGTTTATCGTATTTTACCATGGGCGCCAGTGCAGCGGCCTGCTGAAATCCATTCATCGCGAAGGCGTAGTCGTTGCCGGCGTCATTCGCTTCGCCGATAAGTCCCGAGACATCCGTGCCGTTCCATTCGCCGGAGATAGCACCCCAGCCTCGAATCGGTCCCCGGTCGAAGCACCAGTTGACAATCTTTTCCACGTCGTAACGGGTGCCCAGTTCCGCATTCATTTTCGCGGCGACAAAAGCTCCGTAAGGCAGTTGAAGTTCATAGGAGGGATTAACGGTGAGATTCGACAGGAAATCCATCGCCAGTTGAGCGCCCGTTAAATATTTTTTTTCACCGGTAGTGATCCATGCGTGGTACAAAAGCCAGGCAATAGCACCGGCTGATTCCGGTTCAGCGACTCCGTTGGTGTTTGGTGTCATGTCCGAGAGCCGCCAGGCCCTGTGATTCATGTCCGGAATTACCCAGGGCGTAGCAGACCCTCCCATCGCATGAACAGCGGAAAGCCATTGGTCGGCGACGGAGGTGAACTGCGACCTGAAATCGGGAACTTCCGGGTACAGCGAATACAACTGATAAAAGAATACATTAGGCATAAGGTCATACCACCAGTCTGTTCCGCTGGAGGATGAATATCCGTTCAGGTAGACGTTCTGGTTATTTGCCTTGTTAAAAAACTCGTTGGCCTTGATGACCCAGTCGATGCCATCCTGGCTGGATTTGTCGAGTCCCGCCAGCGTGCCGCCCACCAGCGCCGGAATGATATTGATTCCCTCCGCCTGGTTGCCAGCGCTTTCCGCCCCGACATACGTATCCATTATGATCGGCTGGAGCGCGGGATAGTTCAGACCACCCGGCTTGATGTGAACAAGAGGTAAGAACTGACCTGTAGCGGTAGTGGAGAAGAGCAGCGCGTCGTATTTTATGGCGACCTGTTTCCAGTCCCGCATAAGGTAAGGTGAAGGAAAGTCCGGCATTTGTGTAACCCGCGGTATGGTGATCTGACCCGGTTGGGCAAAGGATCTGAAGTTTAATCCCAGGAGAATCAACAACAGGATTAAATACACGATGCTTATCGATTTTCTGTATTCTTTTTCCATACGTGAGATCAATAAAAAGATATCTATCAATAAAAAAGGAACGGTGAATAATCACCGTTCCCCTTCATTTACTGAAATGTTAAGTCGTAATGCACGAGAATATTGTTCTAAGGTTTTTCAACATCGTAAATGCTGGTGACCTGCGAAGCGGATAATACGGTTTTGTAAACCCGTACTTCGTCCAATGCGCCGATGTAAAAACCACCCCAGTTCAGGTAGTTCGGGTCTGTATCGTTCAACGAATAGCCTGTGCTGGGCAGGTCCTGTCCGAATACAAGGTTCACAGGTGCACCGGATTGCGATATTGCCGTTCCCGGAGTATCATCCCAGTCTTTCACCATCACACCGTTGAGATAGAATACCATGTGACCACCACCGAATGTAACAACGATATGCCACCACTGTCCCTGAACAACCAACGGCGATGCGTTATCACGGTCATAGTATGCAGGGTCGACGACGCCGGCTACATCAGCCTTTACCGTAAAGAATGCCTTGGGGGAATCCTGGAACTGAAGTTTATAACCATTCCAACGATTCATGGATACCATGTATTGATTGTTGATAATGGTCGGAGTATTTACATCAGCCTTCGCCCACAGTGAAATGGACATTGTTGTGGGGTTCAACCCTGTGTTGTAAGGAATTTCCACGTTTCCACCGAGATCGAAATGCAGGGCTTTATTCTCGATGCCGTAACGATCAGCAGTCAGTGTTGGTGTTCCTCCGCCCCAATAGGCGTGTCCGGCTTTTATGACACCATCACGGCTGTTTCCGGAATAGTCTTTCACAACGGCTCCGATAGCAGCTGATGTGATCTGATCAAAGGTCCATTGACCGACCAGGTTTGTCGGATCAATTGGCACGACAACGAGCGCATTATAGGTCGCAATGGCTGCTGCAAGAGCGACATTGGCGTTTGTAACGGTGATCTGCGTAGCGGTAATGTCATCGATAACAGCCTGTGCGGCGGCAACAGCGGCTATCAGGGGAGCCTGTGATCCTTTAAGGAAGTTCCCGGTAGCAACTCCTTCAATTGTTGTGGAAAGCAAAAGATTGGCTGCGGTTACCGTGGCGGTAAGATCTGTCTTCACCACAGGCGGCGTGGCATCGTCACTGGAGCACGAAGCGAAAAGCCCGGCGCTCAGCAGTACGGTAGCCATAAGGATAAATTTCATCGGTCGTTTTTTCATAGAATTATTGTTTAAAGTAAAATTGAATTAGTTATTGATTAATGGATTTGTATCCAGTTCGGACTGGGGGATAGGGAAGTATCGGTGTAATGCGAAATTGAAACCCGTACCTGTCAACGCAGCTTCAGCGGCAGGCTGGCCATACCGCATCAGGTCGAAGTATCGGTGGAACTCGAACCCAAGTTCTACTCTTCTTTCATGTCGGATAGCGTTCCGTACCGTGGCGGCATCGTTCGATAAAATATCCGGTAACAACGCTTCGGGTATTGCGCCGAAACCCGGCAGATCCTGATCATACAAATAACTTTCTCTTGCTCTTGTACGAACCTGATTCAGGGGAATCAGCGACTCTGCCGTTCTGTTCAGTTCATTCAATGCCTCGGCTTTCATCAGCAGGATATCGGCGTATCGCAGATACACGTAGTTGAGACTCGCATCTCCAATGACAGGTTCTTTTTTCAGTGGCTGAACATGTTTTTTCTGCAGGTACCCGGTTGGTGACCATAAGGGATCGAAATCTTCACCGTTTACCCATTTGTGACCGGATCGGCCAACAGTATAGTCAAGGCGTGGGTCTGAAATATCACCGGGAGTAACTTCAAATTCACTAACGAAATTCTGCAGCGGAACATTGAAGTAGTAACCATTGTCTTTCGGGGGAGAAAAGTGTTGATTCAGATGACTTCCCAGTTTCGGAAGCTGGTTGCTGAGATGCTGAATTTCAAAAAGGGATTCGGCGTTGTTCTGTGTCGAATCCATAAAGTTGTTTTTATAGACCTGTTCGAGGCTATAGATACCCGGGTTGTCAAGAACGTCGATCGTTGTCAGGGCGTCTTCCCATTTTTGCTGATAGATAAAAGCCTTTGCGAGAAGACCCAAGGCTGCACCCCGGGTCGCCCGTCCAACATCGGAGCCGGAATTGGTTTCGTTCAATACGCTGGCAGCTTCGTTCAGGTCCTTTTCGATCTGCGCATAGATATCGCTGACGGAGGATCGTGGCTTGTTGATCTCTTGTTCGTTGATGGGAGGATTCAGCTTCAGCGGCACCGGCCCGAAAATGTTGACAAGACTGAAGTAGAAGTATGCCCTCAGGAATTTTGCTTCTCCCAGCACTCTTTCATTGAGCGTAACATCCATGGGAATAGCAGGACCGTAATAGAGCAGGTAGTTCGCCCGGGAGATTCCTTCATAATATCTTTTCCAGATTTTTTCCAGTGATCCGTTGTTATTGGAATAAGTGAACTCATCGATGAATTGAATGTCACTTTGATCACCGGCTAATCCTCCCTTGGCGGCATCATCGGAAGCGACGTCTCCGAATACCCATAGGTTATTGTCCGTGGAGACAAAGGATGCGGCATTGTAAACTCCGGCGATTGCCAGCATGGCATGTGCTTCGGTCTTATAGAATGTGGCATTGGAGTAAACACCTTGCAGGTCCTCATTTAAAAAGTCCGAGCAGCCACTCAACGAAATGATCAGAAGCGTAAGGATTGCTTTGTTAAGGTTCTTCATATAAATGGCTTTTAGAAAGTAAGGTTGAAACCGATGTTGTATGATTTCGCTGCAGGGTATGTTCCCCAATCCAGCCCGGCGGATCCGTCGCCTTGTCCCTGTGCGTTGTTGCTGACGGTCATTTCAGGGTCAAGTCCCTGGTATTTCGTGAAGGTGAAGAGGTTCGTTCCGGATACGTAAAGGCGAGCCGAAGAAAAACCGATTCGTTCCAGTATTTGTTTCGGAATGGTATATCCGATCTGCAGATTTTTCAACCGGGAATACGATCCGTCTTCGAGGAAGCGGGTTGAATACTTTGTGTTGTTCCCGGAAGCATCCCATGAAGCCCTCGGGAATTCATTTGATGTGCCCGGACCGGTCCAATGTCCGTCATAGTAGCGTTGTGTGACATTAAAGGGTCTGTAGAATCCTTCGATATCCCTGTTAAGCACGGAGAATATCTTCTGGCCGTATGCGCCCTGGAAAAAGACGGACAGATCCCAATTCTTATAACTCAGGTTGAGGTTAAGACCGGCAGTTAATTTTGGAACAGGACTTCCCGTATGCGTACGATCAGTTCCATCGATCATACCGTCTCCGTTTTGGTCTTTGAATTTTACATCTCCGGGCTGAATTCCGTTTCCCTGAAAGGCATGTGTAAAAATGTCGGACGCGCTTTGAAATATTCCCTCCATCTCGTAGAGGTAGAATGATCCTATCGGATATCCTTTCTCCGTTCGGGTGATACGGTCTGAACCGACGGCACCCCCTGCGATGGGAGCATCGACTTCCAATACTTCATTGTGGAGAGTGGCAGCGTTACCGCTCACCGAATAATGAAAAGGGCCGCTTGAATTACTGTAGGTGATCGCCAGTTCGAAGCCGCTGTTTAGCACTTTTCCATTGTTGACCCAGGGTGACTGCGCCTCGCCGGCCGAAGACGCCAGGGGTTGACGAACCAGCAGGTCGGACGTGGTTTTATTAAAGTAATCTACGGATGCGGAGAACGTTCCGTCAAGCATCTCGAGGTCGGCTCCGACATTCAGTTGATTACTGGTTTCCCACCTGACCTTGCTGTTGCCGAGATTAGAAACGGCATAGCCGGTAGCCTTGACATTGCCTATCGGGTAATTGTAACCCGAATTGATCATGTCTGTGAACGGGTAATCTCCTATCTCCTGGTTGCCGATGGAGCCGTAGCCGGCCCGTACCAACAGCCGGTCAATTGATTTGCTATTCATCAGGAAAGCGGTCTTATCGATGCGCCAGCCTACGGAAGCCGCATAAAACGTTCCCCAACGGTTGTCCATTCCAAACCGTGATGACCCATCTCTGCGTAGCGTAGCCGATACGATATACTTTTCCCGGAAGTCATAATTTATCCGGCCGAAGTATGACAGCAATGCGTTTCCGGCCTTGTTTTCCTTTGTGATCTTTTGCCCCAGGCCGTTTCCGAGGTAGACCAGATCATCTGTCTGGTCGGGGAAGTTCTTTTCCGAGGCATTGACATCATAATTCTGCACCTTGATCGCTTCGGCACCGAGCAGGAAAATAAAATGATGACTGTTCAATGATTTTGTATACGTGGCAAAGTTGCTGAAGGTCAATGATTGGTACCGGCCGTCGGCAACGGCAAGTTGATTGGGGTTATTGATCCTGTTTCCCGTCCCCCAGTTGCGATCGAAACGCCGCTGGTTTGCACTGGTGAAATCGACACCGATGTTGGACGTTAGCTTGAAATCCCTGAACGGTGTGATATCTGCAAAGAACTTACCGAAAAGCCTGTTGGTGATCCTTTCGTTGTTGTTATACGCGAGCATTCCCACGGGACTATAACCGTCACCAAAAAGATCGAAGCGGTCCGGTTTGTCAGTATACTCTCCGTTACCGTCGAAGACCGGAATGGCTGGAGTACGAAAGAATGCATAACGGATCACGCTGCCGCCGTTTCCCCCCGCTCCATCTCCCGAACTACCAATGAGGTTGGTTGTGGACCGGGTAAGGTTCAGGTTGACGCCTGCTTTCAGCCATTTATTGACTTCCGTATCAATGTTTACGCGACTGCTGATCCGGTTATAGCTGCTGCTCTTGATGATCCCCTGTTGATCAAAGTAATTCCCGGAAAGAAAATATCTTGTCTTTCCCTGGCCGCCGCTGATGGAGAGGCTATGGGATTGTAGTATTCCATCTTGCAGAATGGCATCCAGGTAGTCTACATCCGGTAATGTCGCCTGAACATCTTCCGTGATCAGTGCCCGGTGGAGCAGGGGGTTCTTGTTCGCGTTATCGTTAGTCGCTGCTTCATTAAAGATCCGGACATAGTCGCGTGTGTTCGTCATATCGATCAGGCGGCTTGGCGATTGAACACCCACCTGACTGCTGATCTGAATTTTCGGTGTACTTCCGGATCCTGATTTGGTTGTTACGATCACCACACCGTTGGCAGCCCGTGATCCATAGACAGCGGTTGCTCCCGCATCTTTCAGGACTGTAATACTGGAAATATCCTGAGTAGCGATTGAGTTGATGTCAAGTGTGGGAATTCCATCAACGATATACAGCGGGTTATTTCCGCTGTTGATAGAGCCTGCGCCACGAATCCGTACGGCTACCCCTTCACCGGGTGCTCCGGTATTTTGAGTGACGACCACACCGGGTGCGCGTCCTTGCAAAGCCTGATCTATACTGGGTACAGGCAATTTGCTGATTAATTCTTCACTGACAATATTAACAGCACCGGTAACTTTGCCTTTTTCCTGCGCCGAGTAACCAATCACGACGATCTCACCCAGTAGTTTTGAATCTTCGGCGAGGATAATGTCAAAGGATCTTTTTTCACCGATTACTATTTCCTGGGTGATGTAGCCAATAAAGGAGACAACCAGCGTCGCTGAGGGCGCATTGTCGCTGATCTGAAGTTTAAATGCTCCGTCTATATCAGCCGTTGTACCGGTGGAAGTATCCCGGATAAAGATACTTGCACCGACCAGCGCTTCACCGGTTGAGCTTTTAACAGTTCCGGTTAGGATCACCTGGGCCTGTGCGGTGAAGGTGCCAAACAGGAATAATGTGCAATACAGTATATTTTTTCTCACAGCATTCGGGGTTTTATCGGATGTCGGGTTGGGTATAGGAAACAATTTTATTATTCACCATATAGGTATCGTTACTGACTGTTACTTTACTTCCGGCCGGCAGAACCACGATGAGGCGTGACGATTTTGGGCGGATGTCAAAACAACCTTCTTCGCTTATATTATGAGCCAGAAATTCATGCGTGAGCGCATCATAGAGATCCACTTTCGATTGATCTTCCGGGCTGAAACACACCTTCTGCACGGAATCGTAAGGATTGTAATACAGGTAAGTCGGAAATGAATCATCCCGGTAGAAGTCCGTTGCGTTGCAGTTTAGCTGAAGGATCTTTTCAACGTTGGTTTTGCGGACAATCGCGCCGAAGATGCCGACCTGCGCGGAGCTATATAAGCTGAACATAGAGATCTCGGGTTGGCCTTTAGTCCATTTGGGACCGTCGCCGATGGCGACCGGCGAGACACCCTGCAGATCTGTTCTCTTGTAATCATCGGACTTCCGGAGACCTTCGTAAGCAATGACATTTTTAGAAATTTCTTTCCGGGATGCAAGCCATTGATGTTCATCGTCTATATCGTAGGGATAAAAAAGCCTGGCCGAGTTTGTAACATTGAGCATCCATTTTCCGATGGCATTGGCGAACCGGCTGTCGTATTTCACCATGGGAACTAACGGCCAGGCTAAATCAAATGAATTCATCAGAAAGCCATACCCGCCGCCGTCGGTGATGCTGCCCTGCAGCCCATGTACATCGTAGTCTCCCCAACGTTCGGCAATCACACCCCATCCCGTTCGGCCGTCAGCGGCTTTGCAGCCCTCAAAGGTCCAGTCCAATATTTTCTTTACATCATAACTTGTTCCGTGTTCGGCATTCAGACGTGCAGCTACCAGTGCACCAAACGGCATCAGTACTTCATAGAACCTGCTTTCCTTCTGGCTTACAAAAACATCCATAGCCGACTTCGCCCCGCTGAGGTATCTTTCATCACCGAATTTCTTGTAGGCGCATAGCAATACATATGCATGCCCTCCGGAAACATCCTGCTGGTGTGGAATGTGATTGGACATTCCTTTCATCTGACTATAGTCGAAGTAGGAGTAATCGTAATTTCCGTGTAGGACAGAATCCGCCTTGAAGAACTGTTCCGCGATAATATGCTGTAAGCTGTCCGCCTGGGGTATCCCGGGAAAGAGATCGCATACGGCGTAGTACAGTACATTCGGAAACACATCGTACCACCAGTCGCGTCCATATCCGCCGCCCAGCAGCGCCACTTCCGGGTTGGTATTGTTCATCATGATATTCCATCCGTTGGCGGCATTGAAGTAGTTCTGGGTCATCTTCACATAATTCAACCCGTCCTGATTTGTTTTGTCAATACCGACAAGTCCGGCTCCCATGACCGATCCCATTGCACACAGCGCTTCATGAAACTCCCTGCTTCCTTTCGGGCCCTGCCGGATATCGCCGATCACCGTGTACATGCCGAATGTATTTTGTGGGAAATTTCTTTTGGAACTGTCGATCCATATGAATGGCTGGTGCTCGCCTTTTAGATCCAGGTTAAATACATATTGATCGAAATGATGAGCCTTTTCGAACCAGTCGATCATTTTATAGGGAGCCGGCTGATCCGGCATACCGGAAATACGGGAAATGTTTATCTGTTCAACCGCTTTGTGTGGTGCACAGGAAATTAAGAATAGAAGTGCGGCAACGACTGACAACGTTTGCTTCATGCTTTTTGTAGTTTATAGGATTCCCTCACAATATGTCGTGCCAGCGGTATGGATGCTAACTGTGCTACAGCGATGACGATCAGTGAATACTTTAAGGCGAAATTTTCCGAGACGTACGTGGCAAGACAAATAAAAAGACCAAGGCCCAGGAACCTTCCAACGTAAAGGCCGAATTCATGATTGAAGATGTACGTATATTGATTACGGTTTTCGATTTTGGAAACGACATCGATCACCTGCATCTGGATAGGGAAATAGGCGATGTCATGAAGGGGTTGAAACAACACTTTACACAACACAAAAACCATCACACCGAAGGCGGAAAAAAGAATACCATTGGCAAGTGTTCCGAAAAGAAATATGACGAGCCCCGCGGAAAATATATAAATACGGTGTTCCGGTTTGGTCGTGCGCCCCAGCAGGTAGAGCATCACGGCTGTTGCTATTCCGCTGATCCCCTGTACCAGGCCAAGTGATCCCTCGTTTCCCACCATACGCATAATGAGGATAGCTGGCGCGGTAACAAGATAGCCCTGTGCCAGGCCTTTCAAACCGGCGAGGCAGAGCATCTTTTTCCAGAGCGAATGGAACCTGAGATACAGAAATTTCTTTTGAAGGGGGTTTTTGAAATTTTCTTTATGAATGACGATACTGGAGAGGATCGTCAGCAGGAACACAATGATTGTTACTACCTGGTAGCTACGGGTCATCTGCCCGTCGAACCAGGCTTCTGAATCGGCCAGGGTCAGGTACGCACCGACGATTAACGGGACGAGGATAAAGGTTATCGTGTAAAAGAAGGTTTCGAGCCCGTAGTAATAATTTCGGTTCGAATCCTTTGTCGTGTTCAATGCGAGGAAATCTCGATTCGACCAGAAAAAGCCGAATGAGCAACCCATTAAAATACCAGCGATACCCACACCAACCACGGAAAGGTTTTGCAGGCTCATCATGACTACCATGGAAAGACCGCTTAGCAACATCCCGAAGCTGTAGAGATTCGAAATTTTGATCCGGTTAAGCAGGAATCCATTGATCAAAAATGTCACGGGGATTCCTGTATACACAGTCAGCTGGTAGATTGCAACGATTTTGGGATCGTTGGAACTTCTCATAATATAAGCGCCGACAAATATTTCGATAACAGGAAGTACAAATGCATAGATCAGGTTGGTAACCAGCAGCACCCGCATATCACGCGGCATCTCCAGGAAAAAGGAATACTCTTCCTGTGGTTTCTTTAAAAGGGCGGATAATGTCATATTGTACGGTAAAGGATAGAGCGGGAGATTTTACAGGATCGGTTTTGTTAAAAGGGTACTCAGGATTCCCCTGATGGAAAGTTCCGCGCCGCAGATCACTTCATCGCTTGCACCATAGTAGAGGCGAATAGTATCTCCGTTAATAATATGTCCGTTCGTGAAGATCACATTTCCGAAAAACCCGGTGAGTTCGTACGACTCTGTCGGTTCCATAAAAGGCATTTCACTACGCGCGATTACGTTGGAAGGATAATCGATATCCAGGAGCAATGCTCCGAGGCAGTAGCGGTGATTCTCGTTCGCGCCATGGTAAATCACCAGCCATCCGCTGGGGGTTCTGATCGGGGAGCAGCCTGCACCGATACGTGCGCTGTCCCACATCCCTGGTCTCGTCGTCGCGATGCATTTGTGGTTTCCCCAGTGAATGAGATCAGGTGATTCAGCAAACCAGATGTAATTACCTCCGAGCTGCGGGCTGCTGGGGCGGTGTAAAGCGGCGTATTTACCCTTGATCTTGTCTTCGAACAGGGCACAGTCTTTATTATGCGGCGGAAAGATCATTCCGCTGCGGTCGTAATGCTGCCAGTCTCTTGTTTGAATAAGACCAACGCCGACACCATACGGTGATACCATGGTGTAGGTCAGGTAGAACATTCTATCGATCTCAGCCACCCGACAATCCTCGATGCCATACGCTTCCAGGCTATTATGACCGAAAATCGGTTGGTGACCCTCAGCTACCGTAAACGTTCGTCCATCGGCGCTGTTCATCAATCTGAGGTGAGACAGCGTGGTGAGGTATTCCTTGCTTTTATACCGGACAATGCGTGGATCCGACAAATCCAGGTCCGGATCCGATTTCCTGAATTTGAGGATTTCAATCTCGCCGGACTCGTTATATATAGGGAGGCTGACATACCCTTCTTCCTGAAGCGGGCGTTCTGCTACTCTTACCAATAACCAGATCTTCTTTTCAAATCTGAATGCCCCCGGATTGAGCAGGCACTCCACCTCCATACCCTCCATACTGGGTTTTATGTCCTTTGGAGTCAACAGCGGGTTCTCTTCAAACCTCTTTGCAAGATCAACGGTTATTGTGTTTGCCATAATTCATCGCAACCGAAATATCATTCGATTGCATGGCACAAATGTGAGCTAAAGAAATGCCTAGCCTGTCCGGTATGGTTCTTTTAAAGTACGCAGGGTTATAAATTTTTGGGATTTAGAGAGCGGAGAGGACACATTACTACCGGGTGGACAAACAAACCGGGTTTCCTATGCGGGGATTATCTATGTTTGTTCCGGAAGCAGGGAATAATGATCTCTCACCGTGTTTCCGCTGTTTGGTTTACTTTTCACACGCCTGCACCCGTTTCAGCAGCCTCACACCCGCGATTTCCAGTTCTTTCACCAGCCTAACATCTCCAGACACTAGATCTCCGGATTCCGGACTTTTGGTTTTCCGGACTTTTCAGTGCACGAACTTTCAGACTTATACCGACATTCCATGTCATATGCATTCTTTCTGTTTACGCTCATCACTGCACCGGTTCAGGCTGACAGCACATCGCCATGGCCGTTTCAGCATGTGGGAAAAGATGCCAGGCTCTCCAATAGTGCGGTGACATCGGTTTACATGGATCAGTACGATTATGTGTGGCTGGGATCCTGGGACGGTTTAAACCGATATGACGGAAGTTCCATCAAAACGTACAAACCCGATCCATTCCTGCATGGTACGATCAGCAATAATGTGATCCGCGATTTCCTGGAGGATGGAAACGGTAATCTATGGGTAGTGACACACCTTGGAATTAACAAGTTTAACCGCACGACCAATTCATTTCATTCTTACCTCGACAGCCTTACGGATATTCCGTTTCTGGAGTACAACATGAGGGCGTGCATTGGTCCGGATTCCTCGGTCTGGACGAGTATTATCGGGAAAGGGATCAGCCGCTACTCATCCAGGCAGGATGCATTTATCCCTGTGACCTTTCAGGGGATTGATGCGCAATGGCTTAAGAAGATTGTGAACCTGGGCCAGTTTGGCGGATTGCAGTACTTGCTCGGAAGTGACGGCCAGCTTATGTGCGCGGTAAACAACCGCCTGGTCTTTAGTAAAAACCTTCATGAGGTAAATGCCCAGACGTTTCATAAATTCCTTCGCATCGGCCCTGCGTTTTACCTGGCTATCTCCGACGCGGCCGGCCGCCTTTTGTTGTATAACTTATCGGAAATTGAAAAAGAGCCTCAGCGAATCGACATCGGGCACACTATCATATCAACGTTAACGGAAACCCTGGATCATTCAGCAGCGTGGCTTGGTACAGAATCCGGTGACATTTTTAAGATCACGCGCGGCGCCGGCGGATTGGCAGCCACGTCGATGAATGCGTTTTTTCCCGCTTTTTCGAAAGCCAGGATTAAGATCCTGACGATCACGGAAACCAAACAGGATATCGTCTGGATAGGGACGGATGGTGATGGCGTTTACAAATTCCTGACTCGTCCGAGGGCCTTCTATTCCATCACGGAGGGATTACCCGAATCCGGTCAGCTTTCACATAGTATCGTCCGGTCGGTTTACGAAGACAAGGTCGGAAAGCTTTATATCGGAACACGAGGTGGCGGCCTGAATATCATTCATCCGGTAACCGGAAAGACCGTTATACTGAACTCACGCAATGGATTAAGCAATAACGCAGTACTGTCCATCAATCAGGATCACGACAAGAACATCTGGGTAGGACTGGATGGCGAGGGGATTGATATGATCGAAGACGGAACAGGTAAAGTGTTTCATTTCCCCAAAGACTTTGAAAATGAGGACGACCTGTTGTTCGGCTCGGTCTACTCCATTTGCGTGGATGCATTTAATGGTATCTGGTTGGGAACAAGCGGCTACGGGATCATTTACCTGAAAGTGTCAAAATCCGGAGGGAAATATGTGCTGAAGGAATTTGATCAGCTTTCTCATCCCGGCAATACCCGTTCGATTTCCATAAAAAGTAATATCGTTTATTCTATCGTTGAAGAAAAACCGAACCTTCTTTGGTTTGGAACGAGGGGAGGAGGGATCTACCGTTATAATGCATTAACTAAGGAGATCGAAACACACGTTCAGAAAAGCACGAATGAGAAGAACAGTTTAACCAACAATGATGTACTGAGCCTTCACATCGACGACATGGACCAGCTGTGGATCGGATCAAGCGGCGGACTTGACCGGTTATTTCTGCAGAACCGGCCGTATCGCATCGAGCATTTTACTCAACGCGACGGACTTCCCAATAATACAATCCATGGCATACTGGAAGATTCAAATGCTAACATCTGGCTTTCGACGAACCGCGGACTTGTTATGTACGACAGGGAAAAGAACACGTTTAAAAATTTCGACACAAATGACGGATTAAAGAATGACGAGTTCGCAGACGGTGCAGCTTTTCAGTCGCCCAAATCCACCAGGCTTTTCTTTGGTGGAATCGAGGGGCTGGATATCGTCTATCCCGAGAAGCTTCATACGAAGAATTATTTTCCTCGCCTCACATTAACCGACTTTCAGTTACGCAATGCCGATATTGTACCGGGTGATGAGAGCCGGATACTAACCCGGAACATCGATGTAACGGAAAGAATTACGTTGAAGCATGACCAGAATTTTATCAGTTTCTTTTTTACGACACTTGACTATTGGAATAAGCAAAAAAGTGAGTATAGTTATTTTCTGGAGAATTTCGATAAAGACTGGAATTATATCGGGCAACAGCAATCCGTGACACTTACAAACATTCCCCCGGGCGAATACAAACTGAATGTCAATTTTACCAACGAGAACGGCGATTGGGGATCACAACCAAAAACGATGATGATCACGGTGACACCGCCGCTTTGGAAGACCAACTGGGCTTACGCGTTTTATTTCTTGATGGCCGTAACGTTGCAGACTGCGATCGTAATGTATATACGGTGGAGAGCCAGGGCGAAGAAGGCGTTGGCGATGGATAAGTTCAAAGCTCAACAATTGAAAGACCTCAACGATTACAAGTTGCAGTTTTTTACGAATATCGCTCACGAATTCAGAACTCCGTTGACGTTGATCCTTGGACCGGTTGCCTCGCTTCTGGATAAAAGTCACAATTCCGCAGATCAAACGCAGCTCAAGACAATTTACAGCAACTCCCTGCGCCTGCAAAAACTCATCGATGAACTTATCCATTTCCGTAAACTGGAAAGCGGCAAAGACAGCCTCGTTATTTCCACCGTAGACCTCGTTCCGTTTACACAGGAAATCGTTGAATCATTCAGGCAGCACGCCATTGACCGGGACATTCACCTGGAGTATTATCCCGAACCTGAGTCGTTACCGGCTTTGATTGATATAAAAAAAATGGAGAAGGTTCTGATAAACCTTATTTCCAATGCAATAAAATACAGTACGAAGGGTGGGATGGTCAGTGTAACATTGAATCATTCGCAGGGGAAGGCGATATTCGCCATTCAGGATGAGGGTATTGGTATAGCGGAGGAGAACAGGAACAAGATCTTCGGCAGTTTTTACCACCACCCTTCGGATAATCAAAGCGCCAATGGAATAGAGCAAAGTACCGGAATCGGGTTGTCGCTCACAAAAAGTCTTTTGCAGTGCCATCGGGGCGAAATTCAGGTGAAAAGCAAAATTGGAAAGGGGAGTACGTTCACCGTCACTATCCCTATCGTAAAGGAATACTACAAGGATCTTCCGGACGATAGCCCGATGGTTCTGCTTTCATCCCGTTTAGGGGAAAAAGTGTCGATGGAATTTGAGACGGATCACTACCAGATGACAGGATCGCAGGAACTCCCGGTTCAACAGGGCGCTCATTCGTATTCCCTGCTTATCGTCGATGATCACACAAGCATAATTTCATTGCTTGATAATATTCTTTCCGGTAAGTATAATATTCATAAAGCGCATAATGGAAAAAAAGCGTTGGAGGTTCTTGAAGAGGAAAGGATTGACCTTGTTGTCAGTGATGTGATCATGCCCGATATGGATGGGTTAACGCTTTGCAGGAAGATCAAGGAGAATATACAGACAAGTCATATCCCCGTGATCTTATTGACGGCAAAGGGGGAGATCGAGAACCGTATCGAAGGGCTGCAGGTAGGTGCTGATTCTTACATACCAAAACCGTTTCATCCGGAGCATTTGTTAATCCGGATCGAAAAGCTGATCGAGCGTATGGAACTTATCCGGAAGAAATTCAAAAACTTCGGAGATGTGGATATGGCTCAGCTGGCAATGGGAATCGGGGAGAAGGACGACGACTTCTTTCTCAAAATAACCCGTTGTATTCAACTTCATCTGAGTGAGCCCGAATTTAACGCTGACATCATCGCGGAAGAGGTAGGCCTCAGCAAAGCGTCTTTGTATAAGAAAGTCAAAACCATCACAAGCCTTACGCCTCATGGTTTGATCAAACAATACCGGCTGAGGAAGGCCGCTGATCTGCTTAAGAACTCGAATATGAGTGTCTCAGAAGTGATTTATGAAACGGGATTCAACAGTCGTTCATATTTTTACAAGTCATTTAATGAGATGTTTCACTGTCACCCGAAAGATGTTGAGAGAGGCACTGCATCAGATGTAATGTAACATTCGTTTACTGCGGGCCTGGTCCCTGGCTGGCAACAAGGGTGCTTTTACTGGTGACCGTTTTTTACGTGCCTGTTTTCAGGAGCGGAAGTTAATCAAACAGCAGAACGGATTTTCAGGTTGGTGTGAGACCCTTATCACGGCTGCGTTTTAGCTGCCCTTTCCGACCATCATGTTTCCTTTACAGGTTGTCCACGGAACTTCCGCCAATCCTTCGTCGGAAAGTATTATCACCTGCGCAATGGCTATCAACGGTTATGTTGGTTGGTACGCCGCCGGTAACCCAAGACAGTCTCAAGGGTAGATATGACAAATGTCATACTTCCAGTGTGACTTAAGTTACGTACTCTGAAAGTATAATCGTCCAACTTTGAATAGTTGGTTAAATGATCAGGACGGCCGACGAAATAAAAAATACAATATAAAAAAATAGAAATTATGGAAGCGATAGAACAACAAGTAGTAGCAATGCCCAGAATCGGTGACAAGGCTCCGGAATTCAAAGCGATCACCACGCAGGGTGATATTAATTTCCCCGGCGATTATAAGGGTAAATGGGTAATTCTCTTCAGTCACCCCGCGGACTTTACCCCGGTCTGTACTTCTGAATTTATGACGTTTGCCAGCCTGGAGCAGGAGTTTAATAAACGCAATTGTCAACTGGTTGGCTTATCGGTCGATGGATTGTATAGTCATATCGCCTGGCTGCGGACGATCAAAGAGAAGATCGAATACAAGGGAATGAAAAACGTGGAAGTGAATTTTCCCCTGATCGAAGATATTACGATGGATGTAGCGAAGAAGTATGGCATGATACAACCGGGAGAAAGTTCGACCAAAGCTGTAAGAGCCGTATTCTTTATTGATCCGAAAGGTACGATCAGGGCGATCATTTATTATCCGTTGTCGCTCGGTCGAAACTTTGATGAGCTTATGAGGGCATTGGTAGCCATGCAGACTGCCGACAAACATAGCATCGCGACTCCTGCCGACTGGCGCCCTGGAGATGATGTGATCGTGCCAACGGCAGGTTCATGCGGCGTTGCAAAGGACCGTATGGAAAGCACGGTGAAAGGTGTCAAGTGCTACGATTGGTTTTTTTGCACGAAGGAATTGAGCGCGGAGGAAGTCTGAGGAACAGAATATCTTTAAACAGGTGGTTGTTTTCAAAATACTTTTACCATGGCAAAAATAGTAGTCCTTGGAGCCGGAATTGGCGGCCATGTCGCGGCTGCACATTTGAGGCGAAAGCTTTCGCGGGAGCATGAAGTGCTGGTGGTATCGCCAAACAGAAACTATCAATGGGTACCATCCAATATCTGGGTCGGTACAGGGAGGATGAAACCGAAGGATGTCTACTTCCCGCTGGAACCTCTTTATAAGAAAAAAGGTATCGGCTACAAGCAGGCGAAGGCAGTGTCGTTCCACCCGGAAGGCGACGCGTCAGAGAGCAAACCGTATGTGTTGGTAGAGTACATTTTCGGTGACAGCGCTGGCAAGAAGGAAAAAGTGACGTACGATTATCTGATCAATGCTACGGGGCCCAAGCTCGCATTTGAGTTAACAGAGGGATTAAATCCCGGGACCAACAAAGTGTTTTCAGTCTGTACATACGATCACGCACAACACGCTTCAGCGGCACTCCACGCTCTGGTCGAACAAGTTAAAACATCCGGTTCCCGCGTCAGGGTGCTTATTGGCACCGGACATGCAAGGGCGACCTGTCAGGGAGCTGCGTTTGAATATATACTGAATGCGGAGCGGGAATTGGTGAGGCTCGGTGTCAGGGATAAAGTAGAGATCACCTGGATATCAAATGAATATACATTGGGCGATTTCGGAATGGACGGGATGCTCCTCACCTACGGCGACCGTACCCTGAAATCCAGCGACATGGTGGAAATGATATTCAGGGATCGTGCGATCAAATGGATCTTAGGTGCCGGTGTGTTTAAAATTGAAGATGGCGTTGCGCATTATGAAACTCTGGAAGGTGAGTATAAAACGGAGGCGTTTGACTTCGCCATGCTGATTCCGTCATTCTCGGGCCATGGCTTTAGGGCATTTGATAAACAGGACAAAGACATTACGGAAAAATTGTTCAAGGGCTTTATGGTTGTCGATGCTGATTATACGCCGAAACCGTATGAACAGTGGAAAGTTCAGGATTGGCCGGAGACGTACCAGAACCCGAGCTACCCCAATATTTTCGCACCAGGCATTGCCTTTGCGCCGCCTCACGCTATTTCAAGGCCAAGAAAAAGTAAAAACGGCACGGATATTTTTCCTTCACCGCCTCGAACAGGTATGCCATCCGGTATCACAGCGAAACTGGTGGCCGACAATATTATCGATGCTGTAAAACACGGAAAGTTGTCGCTCGAGCACAAAGGGTCGTTGGGAAACATGGGCGCGGCATGTATAGCCTCGGCGGGTTACGGTATGGCCGATGGCAGTGGTATTAGTATGACCACTTACCCCATTGTTCCAAACTATGAGAAGTACAAGGATAGCGGCGGCAGAGATTTGAAGAAGACGTTTGGCGATATCGGACTTGCCGGTCACTGGCTGAAACTGACGCTTCATTATGCATTCCTATACAAAGCGAAGATGAAACCTTTTTGGTGGTTGATCCCGGAGTAAACATATAACATTATGGTACTGGAAATTTCAAAGAAGCAGCAACGGAGAATGCAAAACCCATTCATCCAGTTTTTCAAATACATCCATCTCAGTCTTAAGATCATGAGGATTGTCGCAAGTGGCCATGGCGGCACAAGAAGGTAAACAGTATTGCCGTAGTGAGTATCCTCTTGTTGTTGGAGAGGATCCTTCGAAAAGACAGACGCAATTATACTGAGGTGCCCCTCACCTTCGATGGTGCATATCCGAACTTTCGCTTAAACTCCGCGGAAAAGCTAACACCATTTGCGTATCCGACTATGTCAGCTATTGCGGTAACAGATAAATTTTTTTGAGTGAGCAAGTCCACCGCTTTCTGCATCCGAAGGTCGTGGATATGTCCGAATACCGTCGAACCGAATAAGGACTTGTACCCCTTTTTTAATTTAAAGTCATTTAAAGCGAACGTGGAACACAACTGCCGGAGCGATAATGGCTGGAGGTAGTTTGTCTCGATGTACGCTTTCACGGCATACAGTTTTTCCTTGTCCGCTTTGCTGCACGCCTCCTTTTTTTCCGGAAGAGCATGCACCAGCTGTATCTGTTCGATCTGGAGAGCGAATAGTTCGAACAACTTAGCCTCGATGAAAATAGCACGTGTCGCCGGACTGTAGGTACAGTAACGAATGGCATGTATGATCTCGTTCATACGCACCTGCAGGGGAAGTGATGAGGGTGGTATCAGGAATGTTTCTTTCCGTTCGATGCTGTTACATATGAGATCCAGGCACCGCGAACCGGACGATTGAATCAGTCCCTTAAGAAAACCGACTTCAAATTCGATGTGCAGTGCTTCCAGGTTCTTTGTGATGGTATGCCGCTCATCCACGCAGGGGCTGTACTGGAATGCATGACTGTTTCCAACCGACGCGACCGCCTTGTTGCCGAATCGCGAATCCGCGTAGCCGCCGAGGATAAATGCAGACTGAACGCTTTCACCGTCCTGGCTGGAGCACATCAGGAGATTCCGTTCCGGCCTGATATCGACAACCTGGACGCGCATCCCCGGAAGTTCCATAAAACGCGAGTTAATGGTCGCCAGGTTTTCTTCCCGGGCTGTTACCACCGTTTCGGTAAACCGAGGCCCCGATTGAACCACCGAGTATTCGATGTGTTCGAAGGTCCGGACCCAGTCGGCGAATTCGATTTTATCCGTTTTCATTAATTCTTAATCCGTTTTCGCTATAACGGAAAAGCCGGTTTCGGGTTCAATGTCACCATAAACTAAATCCAATATCAACATGTTTATGGTTAAAAAAATTGTTAAAGTAATCGCCCTGGCTTTTGGGGCACTCGTTGTCCTGTTGTTTCTCGGCCTGGCAGTCGTGTATATCATCATCAATGCCCGGATGAACAAAACGTACGATGTTCAGGCGGAACCCATATCCATCCGGTTCGATTCAGCCGCGGTGGCCTCCGGTGAACGGCTCGTCGGGATCCGGGCCTGTCGCGAATGCCATGGCGCCGACCTCGGCGGTAGTGTCCTCGTTGATGACTTCCCCATTGGTACATTTACCGTCAAAAACCTGACCCGGGGCAAAGGCGGTTTGCCTGAAGACTTCGGCGTGGACGATTGGGTGCTTGCGATGAAACACGGTTTGCGCGGCGATGGTACTCCGCTGCGGTTAATGCCTTCCCATGAACTCAGCGAGATGAGCGAGGAAGATATGGCGGATATTATTGCTTATTGCTCGCAGTTACCGAAAGTGGACCGGGAATTACCTCCGTTCCGCATAGGACCCTTAGCTTATGTACTCTCCGCATTTGACCAGATTCCCTTGCTGCCCGCGGAAAATACGGATCACTATAAGCCGTTTGCCGGCAAAATACAACCCGGGGCGACAAAGGAATATGGAAAGTATCTCGCCGTCATGTGTATTAATTGTCACGGCAGCAATTACAAGGGAGGAGAGTCCCCGGTTCCCGGAGGCAAGTTCCGGCCCGACATAACCGCGGAGGGAAATCCGGGAAAGTGGACACACGAACAGTTCATGCATGCATTGCGTACCGGGGAAACGCCTGAAGGAAAGCGTATGAATCCCGGCGATATGCCGTGGACTATCACGAAGAATTATAACGATACGGAACTCAAGGCCCTTCACCTGTATTTGAAATCGTTGCCGTAGCCGGTGATTAATCGTTGAACGATCCGCCATTATCGCAGCAGTCTGCTCGTTGTTTGAGATGATGGCTCGAGTATAAGAGTCTTCATTATTGGTTTACCAAACGAACAACACTCCTTGATCTCAGGCCGACAGTGTAGATCTGTTTTTTATTTTATTTGACCGGTACAAAAAAGAACAGACCATCGCCTAACTTTAGGACTGTATAATTTATTGCGTCATGAGAGTTGTCTTCTTCCTGAGCCTGGCGTGTTCTTTCGCTACACCGTTGTTTGCGCAGGAAAACAATGACTCAACGCAAACGTCCTACCTGAACGAGATCACCATTTCGGCAAACCGGTGGGAACAAAACATGAGGGATGTCTCCAATCGTGTGACGAAGGTTGGACAGCCCATCATCACGCACCAAAATCCACAAACCAGTGCCGACCTGCTCGGGCTTTCAAACCAGGTTTTTATTCAGAAGAGCCAGTTGGGTGGCGGCAGTCCTATGATCCGCGGATTTGCCACTAACCGGGTACTGCTTGTTGTCGACGGCGTCCGTATGAACAACGCGATCTTTCGTTCCGGCAATCTGCAGAACGTCATCTCCCTGGATCCAAACGCCGTGTTGGATACAGAGGTGATCTTCGGGCCGGGTTCCGTCATGTATGGCAGCGATGCCATCGGCGGTGTCATGGACTTTCATACCCTGAGACCTGAGTTTTCAACACACAACGAAACATTGGTTACCGGCAATGCCCTTGCGCGCTACTCTTCCGCGAACGCGGAAAGAACGGGGCACGTCGATGTGAACATCGCCCTGAACAAGTGGGCGTTCACGACCAGCGTTACGAAGAGCCTGTACAACGATTTGACAATGGGATCGAATGGTCCCGTTGATTATACACGCCCCGATTATCAGGTGAGGGATGCTAGCGGAAATGACATTTCCGTACCGAACAGCGATCCCGACAAACAACGGTACACCGGATACGACCAGCTGAATGTTATGCAGAAAATTCGTTTCAGTCCCGGCCGGGAATGGGACATTTCCTATGGCTTCCATTTTTCAAAAACTTCGGACGTACCGCGGTATGACCGGCTGTTATTAAAATCCGAAGGAGTATTTACCAGCGCGGAGTGGTACTATGGCCCGCAACGGTGGATGATGCATATGCTTCAGGCTACGTACCTGAAAAAATCCCTGGTTTCAGACCGGGTTAAACTTACCGCTGCCTGGCAGGATTATGAGGAAAGCAGGCATAACCGGAACTTTACCGGCGGCAACCGGAACCGCAGGACGGACCGCTTTGAAGAAGTAAGAGCTTTTTCCGTTAACATGGACGTTGACAAACAGATAAACGGACGTACCGATCTGTTTTACGGAGTGGAGTATGTTACCAATACCGTTGGATCAACAGCCGAACGAGTAGATATCGTGAACGGAACTGTGTCGGGGGTGTCGACCCGTTATCCCGACGGATCGGTGTGGAGATCCGGCGCGGCGTATGCAACCCTGCGGTACAGGTTTAATTCGAATTGGTTGGTCAATGCCGGGACGCGGTATTCGCATGTGTATACCTACGCTCCTTATGATCGTACTTATTTTGACTTTCCTTTTACCGAGGCCACGTTGCGGAACGGGGCCGTGAACGGGAGTATCGGCGTTGTCTTTAGTCCGGATGAGGACTGGAAGATATACTCCAACGTCTCGACGGGGTTCCGGGCACCCAACGTAGACGACATCGGAAAAGTATTCGACTCGCAGCCCGGTACGGTAGTGGTACCCAACCCCGACCTTAAACCCGAGACAGCCTACAATGCCGAACTGGGATTTACCGGCAGAATCTTCAACAGCCTGTCGTTTGACATTTCGGCATTTTACACTTGGCTCGATAACGCGATCATACGGGGTGCCTATACCTTTAACGGACAATCCCGCATTGATTACGACGGAACGATGAGCGGTGTACTCGCACTTCAAAACAGCAGTAAACTTTCCGTACGCGGTATCCAGGTGGGCGTTTTTTATGAGATCAACAGGTATCTGCGTTTTACAACGAACCTTAACGTCCAGGACGGTGTGGAAAAAGATGTTCTCACCGGCTCGGAGTTTTCCCCGGCACATGTAGCTCCCGCATTCGGTTCGACCCAGTTGTCGTTTAAGAATACCAGGGTTCAGATCACATTGTACGCAACTTACCAGGGTGAAATCAGCTACCCGGACCTGGCCCTGAGTGAACGGGCCGACGCACACTTGTACACCCGGGATAAAGACGGAAATCCCTACGCACCCCGTTGGGCAACCCTGAATATGAAAGCCACTTATTCCTTTTCGAAGTTCCTTCACGTCAGTGCCGGACTGGAAAACATTTTTGACGAACGCTACAGACCTTACTCTTCCGGAATTACAGCCCCGGGCAGAAACGCCATCTTAGCAGTCCGGGTTAAAGTCTGAAACAGGTAAGGAAAAACCGCGGCTTCCGTCTACCTTGCACGCAGGCGTTTGGTATGACTGCTTAATATAGTCTATGATACTTCAGAATTTGGTACGGCAGCTTCGCCGGTTCCGGTCGTTACACCGGGTGGTCGGCGTGACGCTTGCCCTCTTCTTTTTTACTATCGGTGTAACCGGCATCGTCCTTGGGTGGAAGAAAGACGTTCAACTCCTGCAGCCCGCGACCCGGAAAGGTTCCGGCGTTTTACTCCGTAACTGGATAAGCCTGGAACACATTTCCAACATCGCTCAGCAAGCCGCCGACTCTGTATCGAACCGGAATCTTCAACTGGACCGCATGGATGTCCGGCCCGATAACGGAATAGTTAAAGTCACTTATAAACCGGGATACTGGGAAGTGCAGGTTGACGGCACATCCGGCGAGGTATTGTCTGTCGCGCAACGGCATGCCGACTGGATCGAACATATCCACGATGGCTCGATCTTCAGTGATATGTTTAAACTGGTCTATACAAATATTATGGGTCTGGGTTTGATCACGCTTTCTCTGAGCGGGCTATGGTTGTGGTATGGACCGAAGGTAATCAGGAAAATGAAGTGACCGGCCGCAACGGTATTCGGGCAACAATTAATATTCGTGAATGTACATGGGCGGATTTTTCTTTGGATAAAATCCGTGTAGTTTAGGCCTGTCATTAACCTAAACGCGATCACCATGAAGAGAATAACTTTACTGTGTTTCCTGCTATTTCATGTCTTCATTTTACAGGCGCAGAAAAAAGGAAACGCTACAGTACCCCCCGCAGTCACATTTGACGAACCCCTCTACAACGGACTGGAGTGGCGTAACATCGGGCCTTTCCGCGGCGGAAGGTCTGCCGCTGTCACCGGTGTACCCGGTAAACCGAATTTATTTTATTTTGGCGCGACCGGCGGCGGCGTGTGGAAAACCACCGACGCGGGTAATACATGGGAAAATATTTCCGATGGTTTTTTTGGTGGCTCTATCGGTGCCGTTGCCGTGAGCGAATGGGATAACAACGTAATGTATGTGGGCGGCGGAGAAAAAACAGTCCGGGGAAATGTGTCGTATGGTTATGGCATGTGGAAATCAACCGATGCCGGTAAGACCTGGAAGGAAAGCGGACTGAAAGCTTCGCGTCACATTCCACGGATCCGTATTCATCCGAAAAACCCGGACCTGGTATACGCGGCCGTGTTGGGTGATTTGTTCAAGTCATCGGACGAGCGTGGCGTATATCGTTCGGAGGATGGTGGAAAAACGTGGAAACGTATTCTTTTTGCCAACGCAGATGCCGGAGCGGTTGATCTGTGTATGGATCCCAATAATCCACGGATTTTATTTGCATCTACATGGAGGATCAGGAGAACGCCGTATAGCCTCGAAAGCGGAGGAGAAGGATCGTCCCTTTGGAAGAGTGTTGATGGCGGCGATACGTGGACAAATATTTCCCGGAACGAAGGCCTTCCGTCCGGAACCTGGGGTATTATCGGTGTAACGGTATCCCCCGTGAATTCAAACCGAGTATTTGCAATCGTTGAAAACGAGAATGGTGGTGTATTCCGTTCGGACGATGGCGGTAAAATATGGACAAAAGTCAACGAAGGCCGGAGCTTGCGTCAGCGCGCATGGTATTATTCGAGGATCTACGCGGATACGAAGGATGAGGATATCGTTTATGTATTGAACGTGGATTACCACCGGTCCAAGGATGGCGGAAAAACATTTCAGGCCTATGAAGCGCCTCACGGCGATCACCACGACCTGTGGATTTCGCCGGAGGATAATCAGCGCATGATCATTGGCGATGATGGCGGTGCCCAGGTGTCTTTTGATGCAGGTGAAAACTGGACGACCTATCACAATCAGCCGACCTCGCAATTTTATCGTGTGGTTACCGACAACCATTTCCCTTACCGGATCTATGGCGCACAGCAGGATAACTCGACAATACGTATAGCCCATCGTACCGACGGATCTTCGATCGGCGAACGTGATTGGGATATTACGGCAGGCGGAGAAAGCGGTCACATCGCCGTTGATCCCGCGGATGAAGATGTGGTTTTCGGCGGAAGCTATGACGGATTTCTCACCCGTAAGAACCACCGCACAGGCGAAGAGCGCAGTATCAACCCATGGCCGGATAATCCGATGGGTCACGGTGCCGAAGGGGCGAAGTACCGTTTTCAATGGAACTTCCCCATATTCTTTTCGCCCCACAATCCGAAAAAACTCTATGCGGCGTCACAGCACCTGCACGTCAGTACAAACGGCGGTGAAAACTGGCAGGTGATCAGTCCGGATCTCACGCGAAACGATCCATCAAAACTGGGTCCTTCCGGTGGCCCGATCACCAAAGACAATACAAGCGTGGAATACTACTGTACTGTTTTTGCGGCAGCCGAATCTCCCTATGAAAAAGACCTCATCATCACCGGATCGGATGACGGCTTGTTACACATCACCCGAGACGGCGGAGGAACCTGGACCAGGATCACACCGCCGGAATTACCGGAGTGGAGCATGATCAACAGCATTGAGTTCGATCCCCGGGTAAAAGGCGGAGCTTATATCGCCGCTACACGTTATAAACTGGGTGATTACAAGCCTTATCTTTTCAAGACAAAGGACTACGGTAAAACATGGACGAAGATCACGGACGGTATAGACGCAGGGCATTTTACCCGTGTTGTGCGGCTTGACCCGAACCGGGTGGGATTGTTGTATGCGGGAACTGAATCGGGAATGTACATTTCGTTCGACGATGGCCGGAGCTGGAAACCGTTTCAGTTGAACCTTCCCGTTGTTCCGATCACGGATCTGACGGTTAAAAACGATAACCTCATCGCTGCGACACAGGGAAGGAGTTTCTGGATCATCGATGACCTGACACCGTTGCACCAGTTGAGCAGTGATATCGCGAAAAGCGATTTCCACCTGTATAAGCCGATGCCCAGCTATCGCATGGGAGGCGCCGGCGGATTTGGACGTCCTTCCAAAACGGAGGGCAAAAACCATCCCGGTGGTGTGATGATCCATTTTATGCTGAAGGACACGACGAAAATCGTTGCGTCGCTTGAAATTCTGGAAGCCGGTGGCACCGTCATCAGAAAATTTTCGACAAAACCGGATAAGAAATCAAAAGACGGTGAACTGAAGATCAAGCCGGGAACAAACCGGTTTGTGTGGAACATGCGCTACGCTGATGCCGAAGGCTTTGACGGGTTGATCATGTGGTCCGGGCGCCTTACTGGGCCGCGCGCCACCCCCGGTTCGTATACGGCACGGTTAACCGTGAACGGAAAATCGATGGAATCTCCCTTTGTGATCGTGAAAGATCCCAGGACGAGCGCCTCCGAAGCTGATATCCGGGAACAATTCGATTTCCTGATTACCGTGCGCAACAAAGTGACGGAGACACACAAAGCGATCCGGAAACTTCGGACTGTGCGCGAACAAATAAACCGTGTAACCGATCCGTTAAAAGACAAAAGTGACATGAAAGAACTCACCGATATGGCGAAAGGGATCCAGGATGAGATGAAAAAAATTGAAGAGACCCTGTACCAGACAAAAAACAGAAGCGGTCAGGATCCCCTGAATTTTCCTATCCGGTTAAACGATAAACTTGCAGGACTTGCGTCCGAGGCGGACGGCGGTGATTATAAACCTACAGAACAGGTTAAGGCGGTCTATAAAGAACTCACGGAAAAGATCGATGTGCAGTTGCAGGCGCTTAATAAAATATTCAACGAGGAGATTCCGAAGTTTAACGATCTGGTAAAACGGAAACAGATCAGCGCTGTGATGTATGCGGATTGAGTAATCAGGCTGTCGATGAGAGTACCGATTGTGGTACTCTCGTTTGACGGCAGCATCGGGCTTAGGGGTAGCATTTTGGTTTTTTTTGTTTCAGCGTTTCCCCGTTCCATGAATCAATTTTACTCACTTTTGCAACAAAAGTATTCCCCGCCAGGTCAAATCCCGGCGTAGTTTTGGGGAGCGAACAGATGAATGTTAGTGCATTTTAAGTTGTGACATCTTTCGGCCTCATGGTAAGGCTCAACCTATTTTCTGAAAACTCCGGAGGAAAATGTAAATAATCGTGAAAAATGGTTATATAACCGATGTATTCGTAGTATTTGTTGAGAACCGTTGAACAAAATATAACGCCAAACGTATTTTGTTGTAATTCAGTTGGCGCTAACCAATAGTGTAAATCATGGTCATTGATATCTACCAACATTTCAGGGATGCTCCGACATACAATAAAATTGTAGGACCGGACTACCTTTTTGCGGAATATAAATGTCCTATTGAAACGGAGACCTTTCAACTTGTAACGGAATTGAATATTATCACTTATGTGGTAAGCGGCCGGAAAGACTGGTACGCATCCGGAAAACTCTATGCGATTAAAGAAGGCGACGCGCTTTTCGTCCGGAAGGGCGCTTATACAACACGCCAGTATTTCGATGTTGACCACTGCCTGCTGACCTGTTTTATAAGTGATGATTTTATCCGGAATTTCGTGCGTGAGAACAAGGATGCCGGTCTGTCTGCGAACCCGGAAGCTGTCCAGGATAAAATCTTCGTTCTGGATGTTAATGATACGCTGAAAGTATTGTTCAATAGTATGTTCAGCTACCTGAAAATGGGGAGTGGTATTCCGCGTAACCTGGTGGAGTTAAAGTTCAAAGAACTGTTATTTAACCTGGTGCTGAATCCAAAGCATGAAAAGATCTCCCGATTGTTCAACGAACTGAATTTGGAATCCAGGTCGGATTTTGACTACGTCATGACGAAGAACTTTCAGTACGACCTCGAACTGGAGGATTTTGCGCGTCTCTGCGGACGGAGTTTGTCTACATTCAAACGTGACTTTAAGAACTTTTACAATCAGACACCGGGAAAATGGATCAGCGAGCGGAGGCTTGAATATGCCAAAACACTGCTGATGAGTTCGGATATGAACGTGAGCGAGGTTTGTTATGCCTCAGGCTTCAAGAATCCGTCTCACTTTAATAAAGCATTCAGGGACCGTTACCAGGTTCCTCCGAAACAGTTCCGGACACTCGGCTCCGGTTCAATGATGGTGCCCTGAGAAGCTCATTGCCCGGCTTGGTCGCTGAGAATGGATGCGGCCGCAGTTTTTGAGAGTTTTTGGCGTGTCTTAAGTGACCTTTATAACAAAAAACTTGGACCTCACAGCCAATCGTGGAGTTTTCCGGGTAACGACCTTTGTAAAAAAAACTTCTATGGAGACTATAACAATCACTTCCACGGACTGGAAGAAACTGACACATGAACTCGGCGAATCTTTTGCGGAAAGAGCGGACTCGCACGATAAGGAAGGCGGTTTTGTTTTCCGCAATTACGAAGACCTGAAAAAGCACGGGTATTTTTCAGCAGCCATACCGGAAGACCTGGGAGGAGGAGGCGTAAGTCATTCGGAAATGTGCGACCTGATCCGCATTATGGCGCGGTATTGTGGATCGACAGCGTTAGCTTTTTCCATGCACCAGCACCTGATCGCTGCCTCTATCTGGAGGTATCGTAATAAAGGTGAAAGTGGTCCGATGTTGCAGAAGGTCGCGGCAAATCAGCTGGTACTGGTCAGTACAGGCGCCCGCGACTGGCTGGACTCTAATGGTGAAATGACCAGGGTCGAAGGCGGATATCGGCTGTCCGGCAAAAAGCATTTCGCAAGCCAGTCGATTGCCGGCGACATCGCTGTAACGAGCGCACCCTATCAACATCCGGAAAACGGGTGGCAGGTTTTGCATTTTGCCGTTTCGCTAAAAGCTGATGGCGTCTCCATACTCGACGACTGGGATACCCTCGGCATGCGGGCGACCGGTTCACAGACGATCGCTTTCGATAATGTATTTGTGCCGGATGCATCAATTGTGCTAAGCCGCCCACGGAACGGATATCACCCGGTGTGGGATGTAGTTATTACCGTAGCCATGCCTTTGATCATGTCCGCTTACGTGGGTATTGCTGAAAAGGCAATGGAGATCGCAGTGGCAATAGGGAAGAGTTACCAGCGGAATCAGCAACATTTACCGTATATCCTCGGCAAAATGAACAATTCATTGGTTGGCGCGCGTTCGCAATGGAAAGCAATGGTAGCGCTGACCGACAATATTGAATTTAAGGCAGGTGAAGATATTACATTGGATATGCTTAGCCTGAAGACCAATGTTGCGAATGCATGTATACAGACTGTATCCGAAGCGATGCATGCTATCGGCGGCCAGAGTTTTTATAAAAAGAATACGCTTGAGCGGCTCTTCCGCGATGTTCAGGCATCGGTGTTTCATCCCCTTCCGGAGTGGGAGCAATTTGCTTTCACAGGAGAACGATTGTTGAAGCGATAATTTTTATAGTCAATCACAGGTGCCGCGCAGCAGTACAGTTGTCATCGATATTCTTCGAGACCGGTCTGTGCGGCACCTTTTATTTATTCCCGCCGATAAAACAAACAGGGTCAAACCCGTCTGGCTTAACCCTGATCTGATATCCGAAAACGATATTGTCAAAGTAGCAACGGTGACAATCGCAACAAGTCCGGATATGATATTGAAATATAAATATTTCCTCTTCGGGAAAAAATAGGCGTTATAATTCACATACTCGTTATCTTCGCCCTGGCGCGATCCGGGTGATGGTTTGGCGGATTGTGCAGATCATTGTACAACATCCGGCCGTTTTTTATGAAATATATCGCATTTGTATTTTGCGCTTTCTGCAGCCCGCTTTGCCGTGGGCAGGGTCTTCCCGTATTTGACAATATCAAACTCGAACAGAAAGCCGACTATAAGCTGGCTGAACCCTATGCGCTGGAAGCCTCAAATTACCTGCTATCGACGCCGTTCGAAAAGGACGATCCCGACCGGTTGAAGTCGCTTCAGTTCATAATCAAATGGATGTCGGGAACTCCCGATTACATGTTCACGCTGGATGATGTTGCAGGCAAGATCTTAAAAGGCAACGATGAGGAGTTGTTGGGTCTCTACATGGCTGCTATGACGAAGTATACGCTGGAAAACAAAGTGGACGCCAAGGATGCCGGGAAAGTGAAGCTGAATGCGATCACCATACTTTTGAATTATTGTGAAGATCCCGGTAATCACATAAAAATGCCCAAGAGCCTGAAAAAACTTTCGGAAGCTAAATCCAAAGGCCAGCTCGAACAGGAACTATAGAGGAACATAATCATCAGGTTGATACATTTAATTATTAAGGATGAAGGCAATTATTCTGGAGAACCCGGGAGCGTTTAAACAAATTGTAAAAGAACATCCCGGAAAACCCGGCCGGGATCAGGTACTGTTGAAGATAAAAAGACTAGGAATATGCGGAACCGATCTTCACGCTTACAATGGAAAACAACCATTTTTTACCTATCCCCGGATACTCGGTCATGAGATTGCGGCGGAGGCTATTGAAGTGGGAGAAAATATCAGTCATGTGAAGGCTGGCGATCTGTGTGCCGTGATGCCTTACAGGAACACAATAGTTGATCAGGCTGTCAGACGTGGAAAAACAAATTGCGGCAGCGGCCTGTCAGTATTGGGTGTACACGAGGATGGGGCCATGCAGGAGTACATAATCTGTGAGGGAGCGCTCGTTTTCCCCGCTAACGGACTACCGCCAGAGCACATTGCCGTCATCGAGCCGATCGCGATCGGCAGCCATGCCGTTGAACGTGCCGGAATAACTCCGAATGATATTGTACTCATCGTCGGCGCAGGTCCCATCGGAATTGCCGTCATCATGATGGCCCTGTTGAAATCGCCTCGTATCGTTGTCCTGGATACGAATCAAAAACGGCTTGATTTTGTCGGGAGTCGCTATCCCGGCGTTGAGACGATGATCGCAGGTGACAACGTTATGGATAAGCTTACGCAGTTGCTGGACGGCAATCTTCCCACCATTGTGATAGATGCAACCGGCAACCGCGAGTCGATGCTAAAGTGTTTTGAGTATGTTTCTCCCGGAGGGACGATCGTCTATGTCGGTTTATTTCTCGGCGATATCGTTTTTTACGACCCTCTTTTCCACAGGAAGGAGATCACCCTGAAGTCTTCACGCAACGCATTGAGCGAAGATTTTCAAAAAATCATCCGGTTATTAAAATCGAAAGCATTGAACATCGATGGTTATGTTACTCATAACCTGCAGTTCGGTACGCTGACAGAAAATTTTACACGGTTGTATCTCCCGGAGGAGAACGTCATCAAGGCTGTCGTTGAATATTGAACGGTCAAACGGTGAGTGCGATAACGAATACGTCCATCAGTTCTTTGTCCTGGAGAGTCTGGCCTGAAAATCCCGTAATCGAGCCGGAACGTAAATTTTCTGTTGACCAAAATTCCAGGGGGATCATTATCTTCGTTTTTTTTCCGGACGAGCATACAGCCAGTTAACATGAATAATATAGCGATCGGTGTGGACATCGGCGGTACCCGTACAAAAACGGGGCTGGTTAATATTGAAACGGGGGAGGTTCTGCATATGACGATGCACCCGACTGAAAAGAACAATGAATCCAGGTTCCTGGAATTACTGGGGGCCGCCATTAAGGAACACCGGGAGTTTGCCTCGGCGCGCGGGTATGATATTTCCGGGATTGGTATAGGTGTTCCATCCTTTGTGCACCGGAACGGTGTTGTTGATACCACTTACGGTTTTTTGCCTTTTATGGAAGATTATCCCCTGGTATCGTTAGTGGAAGAAAATTATAACCTGCGATGCCGCATTGACAATGATGCCCGCGCCGTTGCTCTGGGAGAAGCGCTCTTTGGAGCCGGTAAGGGAATTGATCGTGTACTTGTGCTAACGTTGGGCACCGGGTTGGGTCTTGGTTTTGTCAAGAACGGTCGGTTTGAAGACACATTCCCCTATGCGCATATGGGTGGCCATATCTCGATTATCCAGACGGAAATTCCATGTTATTGCGGAAGGACGGGTTGCCTTGAGTCCCTGGTCTCCGCCGGCGGCGTGCTGGCGTTGGCCCATAGCGTTGGACTCAAGACGGCGGGAGGAGAGGAACCGACCGCTGAATACATTTTTGGTCTTTCAGCGAAGGGAGACCCATTGGCGGGCTCAATCGTCAGGCAGTACCTGACTTACCTGAAGACCGGAGTTGACAATTATATCAATATTTATGCGCCCGATATTATTGTACTGGGGGGAGGGGTTTCGAAAGGTTTGAAAGAACACCTGGGCTTCCTGAACAGCGGTTCTTTTTACCGGCCTTATAAGAATTATTCTGTAAACATTACCACGTCTTCCCTGGAAGAGCATGCGGGTATTCTGGGAAGCGCTGGATTACTTAAATTCTCCATGTAAAACACCATGCCGGATAAAAGCAACTGAGATGGACCAAGCCTTACAAGAGATCCTGGAGATTCCCGGCCGCGGCCGGGCGTTTGTGGAGAGCACCAGTTCGTTCGAACTTCCCCGGATGGTCCCTTATCTGGGTATGGGGTCTTCCTATTTCGCAGCTCTTGCCTTCCGCTACATGGGTATCGGGATATTCCCTTCACTTGCTTCCGAATATTTTAACTATTTGAGGACGGGTGTGAAAGAAAAAGATGCCGTTATCCTTTCGCAGTCCGGCCGAAGTACGGAAGTATTATGGTGTTGTGATCTATTTGAAACGTTTACCGCCATAACAAACACAGCAGGCAGTCCGTTAGCGAGGCGTGCGTCGGTGGTCATCGATATTATGGCGGGTGAAGAACTGAATTCCTCGTCGAAGACATACACCAATACGCTGCTTGCGCTATTCCGGGGATTTGGTATCCACACAGCGGACGCGTTGCAACATCTTTCGGATAACATGGAACGTTACCAACAGCGCGGTGAACAACTCGCGCGCGATGTTTTCGACCTGCTCCGGTCAAGACCTGTTCACGGAATTTATATTACCGGAAGCGGCCCGAATATTTCGACGGCGATGGAGGCGGCGCTGATCCTGAGCGAAAGTACAAAGCGGAGTTTTTGCGGACTCCCGATGGCGCAATACGATCATGGTCCGAAGGAGACCGCTGAGAACAGTATTGTGATTCAAATTGTCGCCCGCGGTGTATCCTACGACCGTACCTTAAAATTATCTGAAAGTATAACAAGAGCCGGAGCTCACGTGTTTCAGGTGGAGGATACCGGATTGCCGGAGAACCTCTCCGTACTCACCAATGTTGTGCCCTTTAATTTTATGGCCTATTACCTGGCTAAGATGCTCGGTGCCGGCGATACATTCAAGGTAGGAGGGAAGGTTACCGAGGTTGAATAGCCCGGACCTGCCAGTGCAATTCTGATGATGCCGGTGGAGTAATTCTGCTGATGCCGCTTATCCAATCTGAAAGTGAAAGACTGATGAGACCCATAGCGTAACCGGTCGCTGGTTCCACCAATGAGGGAAGTTTGTAAAGGGAAATGCAAACGTTTCGCTGAATTTTTGTGGATAGATTTTCCAAGTCCTGTCTGGGCAGTTCCGGCGTATAGTGTCAGTTTTTTTTAATACCTTTTACAGCATCAGTAAATTCAAATGACACCATAACCATGAGTAACTTCAAACGCAGGGATTTTATCAAGAACACCGTGATGGCAGGTGTAGGCGTATCCGTGCTGAAGGTAGACACTTTGAAAGCAGGTGAAACCGACGAGATTGCGACGGTGATCCAAAAGTCAGTCTCCCCAAAAAAAGTGATCGTCGGCGGCGCCGGCATCGGAGGCCTGTGCTGCGCCTATGAATTGATGAAGAAGGGACATGAAGTGGTTGTACTGGAAGCTTCCGGACGTCACGGCGGACATGTGTTCACTGTTCACGACGGTTTATCGGATGGCTTGTACGGCGACTTCGGACAGGAACATATCACCAAACCGGGTTATGATAAATACTGGGGTTACATTAAGGAGTTTAATCTGACAGCGCTCCCGTATCCGAGGAGGAAAAACATTCTGCGCAGGATCAACAACAAGTTTTACACGGAAGACATGCTTAAAGACCCGGTGGTGCTTAAGCAGTTTGGGTTTAATGAAAGAGAAACTAAATACCTGACGATTAACCCATGGTGGAACCTGGAATCATTGTTTGTCAGTCATTACCTGGACAAGTTCAGGGATGAGTACGAACCTTTTGGAATCGGTTATGATGAATTTGACAAGATTCCTATGACGGATATTTATAAGAGGGAAGGTGCATCGGAAGCTGCGTTGAATTTTCTCGGCGGAAAAAACGTATCCGCGCTATTCAGTTTGTGGATGTCGGCAATATTAAAGATGCGCGGCGTGGATCCCTTTCCCGTGGAGGTCTTCCGTTTAAAAGACGGCAACCAAATGCTTCCGAATACATTTGCTAAAAGATTGGGATCACGGGTTTGGCTGAACAGCCCCATCACATCCGTTCATCACAATGATAAAGGTGTTACCGTTCACTACAAACAACACAACGAACCAAAAGAAATGTCGGCTGACTATTTTGTCAATTGTATTCCCCTGCCGGCGTTGAAGAATATCCCAATCGTTCCCGCGCTGCCTCCGGAAAGGCAATTTATAGTCGACAACATCACTTATGATTCCTATCAGCGGTTTGTCTTTCAGGCAAATTCAAAATTCTGGCTGGAAGATAAACTGAGTATAAATATGGAACTCGACCACCCCGATCTTTGGTCAGTCTGGCAATCCGCTGATGAGGTGGATACACATCGTGTCATCATTTTGGGAACCGGACCGGGTGGTATTTCGCCGCAACGGGCACTCGCCGCTTTCCGGGAGGTGTACCCTGGCAAAGCAAAGGATACGATCGAGCAGGCGGTGAGCCGGGACTGGACAAAGGAAACGTTTTCACCTACCTGCGAAAGACTTCCGTTCCCGATCGGAGAACTTCATAAGTTCTGGCCAAACCTGATAAAGCCGCATGGCCGGATACATTTTGCAGGCGCCTACGCCGACAACCTGAACTGGGGAACGGAAGCCGCAACGCGGTCGGCAAACCGTGTGGCGAATGAGATCGACAAATCCTGATGTATCATGAACACAACCCGTTTGCTACCGGCCGGAATAGTGACGCTGATGGCCCTCTGCCTTTCCGCTGCCTTTTCACAGACAGAAAACAAGGGCCCGAAAGTGACGATAACCACACCTCTTGCGGGTCCCGGGTTTAAATGGGACACGGTAATCCCCTATGCCATTAGTGTATCCGATGCGGAGGACGGGAATTCCGATTATGACGAGATTTCGAACAACGAAGTATTGCTGACGGTAAAGTACCTGCCTGATTCCTCTTCGTTGAAAAAGTACCTGTTGGAAAGTTCGACAAAAAGCTACGAGCCGCTGATCCGTATGGCTACTTCGACGTGCCTGAATTGTCATGCATCCGGGAGTAAGCTGATCGGTCCGTCGTTTGACCTTATTGCGCAGCGGTATCCGTATAATGTTCAAACGATCGACGCGCTGTCAAAAAAGGTATTTGGTGGATCGGCAGGTACATGGAGTGATATACCAATGCCGCCGCACCCGCAATTGAAGATCGATGAAATAAAAGAAATGGTGAAATGGATATTGAAGAATGGTGCGGCTCCGGACCGGCAGTTTGTCGCCGGGATAGCGGGCGCATTCCGGACCAGGCAAAGATCGGGTGATACGTCGGGTAAAAGTATATATGTATTAACAGCAACGTATACCGATCACGGTAGCAAGGCCGGGACTGAAGGATCTTCGAGGAAGCTTGGTAGGCATACCGTGGTATTAAGGAACAAGGAATGATTTGGAATACTACGGAACCGTAATGAAACGCCCAGGTATGAAAAAGAACGCACCCACAATTAAGGAGATCGCAAAAATGCTGAATCTGTCCGTTTCAACTGTATCGCGGGCATTGCATGACAGCGAGGAGATCAGCGCGGCGACGACAAAACGTGTAAAGGATGTCGCCGAGGAACTTGGTTACGAACCAAATCAAACAGCCCTTTTTTTGCAGTCCGGCAGAACGCTGACACTGGGAGTAATTCTGCCTCATTTGTCGGAAGCCTTCTTTTCAGAGGCCATCAGCGGTATTGAGGACTATGCCAGCGAACATAACTACAATGTGTTGATGGGGCAATCGCACGATGATACGTTACGGGAGAAGAAGATCGTGGAGGCAATGAAAAATCACCGTGTGGATGGAATACTGGTGTCCATTGCGAAGAACACCAAGTCATTCCAGCATTTTGATATGCTCCGGAAATACGATATACCGGTCGTGTTTTTTGATCGTGTTCCCGACAAGGAGGATGTGCATACCGTTACGTGCAAGATGGAAGCGGGTATGATGGAAGCCGTTGAATTCCTGGCGAAGGGAAATCATACGCGTATCGCTTTTATCAACGGCCCAAAAGAACTGCTGGCTACACGGGAGACGCTGTGTGGGTATGAGAAAGCGTTAAAGTCGCTGCACCTGCCGTATAACCCGGAGCTTCTCGTTCATTCGGAACTTTCGGCCGAAACGACGTACCGGGCGATGCAGTGCCTGCTTACGTTGAAACCGGGGCCAACAGCGGTAATAGCATTCAACGACTATGTCGCGCTCGATGCCATGCAATATGCCAGGAAGATGAACATCAGGATAAACGAAGATATCAGTTTCGTAAGTTTTGCCAACCTCCCGGTGTGCAATTACATGGAGAACCCGCCACTCGCTTCCGTTGAGCAGTTTCCTTACCGTCAGGGTCAGCGCGCCACGGAGATGCTACTCGAGATCCTGAATCCCGGGAAAGGGGCAATGCGTTCCGAAGCATACCACAAGATCATTCTTGAACCTCGCTTGTTTATTCATAAATAGAGTTCATTTGGGATATCAGATCTCAACTCCTTTCCGACCGACTAGTTCGTCGCGTTAATCTTGCTGCGCCAACCTTAGAGATGCCGGTAAAGCATATCCGTCCGGATAAACTGCCCTCCGTTTGATAAAATATCTTCTTTCATGCGGTTAAAGCCGGCGGCTTCAATGGATCGTGTAGCGTCCTCGATAACGAACGTTTTGAAGTTTTCCTTTAACGCGTCTTTGGCGGTGTAACCGACGCAGTAGTCGCCCGCAAGTCCGCAGATATAGACGTTGCTTACCTTTCTCTCGCGCAGGTACCCGGCCATGCCGGTCGCCTTTTTGTAACCGTTGTCATAGAATCCGCTATAGCTGTCGATGTCAGGGTCCATACCTTTTCTGAAAATAGCCTCCACGTTGTTCATATTCAATGAAGGGTGGAACGATGCGCCGGGGGAGCCCTGAACACAATGGTCCGGCCACAATACCTGCTCCAGATCGTGTAACCGGATTTTTTCGAACGGAGCCTTGCCGGGATGGCTGGAGGCAAAACTTTTATGGTTCGGGGGATGCCAGTCCTGTGTGGCTACGATCAGTTTAAATGCACGTTGAAGTTGATTGACCAGCGGAATGATCTCATCTCCCAGCGGAACGGGAAGGTTTCCGCCGGGTACGAAGTCGTTCTGTATATCGACCAGGATGAGGGCATGCATAACTTATTTTTTGTATTGATTTTTCAGCCGGTTTCTTTCGTCCCGAAGTTGTTCGCTGATCCCTACTTTGTAGATGTGAGGATTTTGGAAACGCTTGTGTTCTTCCGGCAGGCTACGTAGCCGTGACTGGCAGTACGAAGCTATTTCGGGTAATGATGGGGTTGTTCCGATTCGCTTTCCGTTCTCCATCACCTTGTGAAGCAACGCTTCCTGCCGGAGACCGGCGAGTGAAAGCGATTTCTCCGGTTCTGACGGATGGTGCATCTCCGGCGGGTTTGTTTCGCTCAGAAGGGAAACCACGTCGGCACCGAAAAAAACACCGGCTTCAGTCCATATGCGATAAACCTGTTTTTTATCGGGAAGTGTGAGCTTCTTGAGATTTTCGGAAAGTTTTATTCTCGGTTTTCCTCCCGAATGGGCAAGTTTATAAACACCGTCGAGCGCGGCGTCTGGCGGTCCCGTAACCAGGCTGGTACCCACGCCGAATACATCGATGGGGGCTTTTTGGTCCAGCAGACTCTTGATTACAAATTCATCCAGCTGATTTGACGCCGTGATCTTAACATCCTGTAAGCCTTCCGCGTCCAGCATTTTCCTCGCCTGTATCGACAGGTACGCCAGGTCGCCGCTGTCCAGCCGTATACCCTGTAGGTGCTGAGACCGTTGCTTCATTTCACGGGCGACAGTAATAGCGTTGGGAATACCCGACTTAAGTGTATCATAGGTATCCACCAGCAGCACGCAGTTTTCAGCTCGTGCCATGGCGAAATCCCTGAATGCCGCAAGCTCCGTATCGTACCGTTGAACAAAGGAATGTGCCATCGTTCCGACTACGGGTATATTGTAATCAAGGGCGGCCTTCACGTTACTCGTTGAATTGAACCCGCCGACGATCGACGCCCGTGTCGCGTGATAGCCGCCTAAACCTTGCGCACGCCGCAAACCAAAGTCGCTCAGGTGTTTTGTATCTCCTGCCACGTATCGGATACGCGCTGCTTTAGTGGCAATCAGCGACTGAAAATTGAGGAGATTCAGTAACATCGTCTCGATGATCTGCGCCTCCAGGATATTACCCTCGACCCGAAGAATCGGTTCATTCGGAAAAACGATCTCGCCTTCCCGCGCCGAGTACAAGGTTCCTTTAAACCGAAAACCCTTCAGACTGTCGGTAAATGATTTGTTCAAGCCGGTATCATTCAGGAATCGTATATCCTCATCGGTAAAGTGAAAGTCTTGCAGGATATCCAGGACATCCGACAAACCTGCAAAGACGGTATAACCACCTTCAAACGGTAATTTCCTAAAGAAGTAATCAAATGACACGTCCTCTTCGCTTTTTCCGGTCAGGTAATAAACCTGTGCCATTGTGAGCTGGTAAAGGTCCGTATAGCTCCCTGAAATGGAAAAGTTCTTCATAGTCGGAACGGATGGTCATCTAAAGATAACGATCTCTAGCGCTTTCCAAAGGCGGCCTTGTAGATCGTCCTCAATAATGATTTTTTACCCCGTGCGTCTCCGAGTACCTGCCAGATCATTACGCCGGATGCCTTTTCTCTTGCGAGTTCCGTTTTCTTTTTGATAGTGGGTATTCCGTTGTAGTAAAGGATCATTCCGCCTGGCATGGTCCATTCGTCTGCCTCTTCCGAGCCGGGGAATGTCTCTGTAATTTTTGCATAACTCATGCTGATGGCTTTTGAGGTGAGTTCCGGTCCGTAGCCGTAGCCATAGAAGGGGACACCCAGTGTCATTTTTTCCCGGGGTATCTTTCGCACATTTCCAAAATAGTCGAGGTCTTCCACGGCATGTTCATAAAGCGCATGGGGTCCTGGTTTCTCCGGCCTCCACGGACCAGTCCGGTCGTAGCTCATGACATTCACAAAATCGTACGCAGCCAGGGCGTTGTCTGTGAACTGATCTTTATAGTACACGGCAATAGCCGCAGTGATCAGCTTGTTGTGTTTCCTGAGCGCTGCCGCCAGTTCCACAACGAACTTTTCATAGTATTCGTCGATGTTGCTTCCTTCGAGATCTACATCCACACCATCCAGGTTGTATTTTAACACTTCGCCTACCAGGTTGTTGATCAGCATCGCGCGTTTATCGTCTTTCATCAGGGCGTGATACTGGGGTTGTTTGCTTCCGCCACCGATGGAGAAGAGTACCCTGATATTTTTTTTGTGCGCCTTCGAAACAAATGGTTTTAAGGCTGCGAGGTCGCGCGTAAAATTTCCCAGTGAATCCGGGTTTAGGAACCACAGGTTGATGTGCGTCAGGTTTCGGAACATTTTCGTGTTGGGGTCTTTCATCGCTTCGCCCAGTGAGTAATATCCCACGATTTTAAAGGATGAAGATTGACCGCGGGCGGGATCAAATGTCAAAGCCGTTGTGAACAGGATCAGCAATATTTTCAGTTTCATAGGGGTCGTAAGCTTAGCGTGTAGTATGCCGGTTAAATATACCGTTGAAAATTATAGTTTTAGTCTGACACCCACCTTGCTCAATGCGCCGGTAATGACTGCACACAGCAAGGCAAACAGGAATGACTTCACAAGTCCAAGTCCTCCCGTCAGGATCAATTCAGGCAGATCTATTCCCAACGCCCTCGTCGTTGCGTAGGCGAAGTAGGGTATGAGGTAACAAAGTAATGTGTCGGTGCCGGCAGGTTTTATAATATTGAACCAATGGGCTTTCCCGGACATATCGGCGACCCAATAGATGACGACGAACGCGAGGATGGTGAATGCGCTGCAAAGGAACAGCCATGCGGGAGTAGCGCCTAATTTAGCGAGCCCCCAGTAGGGACGTGTCAGGACAGATAAGCCGATGAGCACAGCCGCGGCAGCCAACAGCACGACCGTTAACCTGATATGGTCCTGCCTGTTCCTGTAGTACTGAAAAACAAAAGCAGTCAGTACACCTCCCATCGTAAGTCCCGCAAGTGTTCCGCCGCGGATCGCATCCGGAATGAAATGCAAAAAGGCGGGTATTAAGCCGGCGTGCGAAAGCATACTCAGGATGGCAAAAAATATCCATGCCGCCAGTAAAACATAAAAACTGTTCCGGGCAAAAACGGTGATCAGGCCGCTGGCGAGGTAAGCCCAGCCGATCAGTCCCAGGATTCCCCACCATTGCGGGCTAAAGTATTCTATCTGGTCGTCCGGGCCTCCGCGATACACGTATGCAAGGATCAGCAGTGTCGCGATGCCGATCGCCTTCGCCGCGTAAACGAGTGGCTTGTTTGCTGATTTCGGGTAACTATTCCAGATCAGTATAAATGACAGGCAACAGAGGGGGTTCCACCACGCCCGGGCCATACCGGTAGCGGAAGCGTTGAAGGTCTCGCCGTTTACGAGAAAAACACCCATAACCAGCAAGGCAATGGTTCTGACCAGTACATGTTGTACCAGCTGGAGGGTTGTATCTCCTTTTTTTCTTCGGGCATCGATGGCAAATGGCATCGACAGGCCGACGATAAAAAGGAAAGCGGGAAATACGATGTCAGCCAGCCCGATTCCATCCACACCACGCTCTACGTGGCCGAGCCAGGCCGGGATATCTTTTAATGACCACAGGTCGTTGACGAAGATCATCAGGATCATCGTCATGGCGCGGAGGATATCGATGGATGTGACGCGGATGGCAGTTGTTTGCGTCGCAGGGTTTAATGTGGTTGTCATTTTTTGATATTGAAGATGAAACTATACAAAGGTGTCAGGGTGTTGGTGTAAGTTGTATGGGTGTACTGTTGGGTATCGCCTGGTACTGAACGAAGGAACCCTGTTCATCTTTAGCCAACGGCAGGATTTCCGAGGTTGCACCTTGTTTGATTTTGACGTTCTTCCACTTAACCGGAAGGTATGTTTTTAGTGTGAGCGGGAGATCGTAGTCTTCGCGGTCAAGGGTATGCGTAAGTTCAATGGTAATCTTTGATTTGGATGACGTCTGTCTGACGGTTGCAGCCATTCGTTCGCGCATATACTTCGTTACATCCCCGAAAGTGGCAACCCAGATGAGGTGTTCTTTTTCCTTAATATAGTTGAAGTAGTCTTCCAGCAGCTCATGTGGTAATGCTTCGTATCCAATCCCGTCGACGCCGTGAAAAACAAGCACCAGCCAGTTGTTGTGATTGGCAGCAATGGTATCCACCCATGACTTCATCAATGGTAACGGTGTTTTGGTTGTGGCACCCCGCTGCCATTGCACGTATTCTTTGCCCGATGTTCCCGGGTTCATCCTGTTCCACCGGTTTAACTCTTCCAGGTACGGTTCGGGCATCCTGTTTCGTGACGCCGGGTACAGTTTAAGAATGTAGGATACAGCCCTTTCGTTCTCTGTACCATAGGGCCCTTCCGCGGAAAATGTGTGTTTGCGCCCAAGCCTCGTTTGAATCTCTTCTTTGCTTTTTTCGAGCTCATAGAGCATGTTGACTTCATCCAGTACAGCAAGCCTCGGATGAGTTACAGTATGACTAGCAAATTCGTGACCTTGCGCGGCGTAAGTTTTGATCTGATCCCATGTCACACCGTGACGGGTATCTTCAACAGATGCGGTCCCGAAGTTGCCGGCTCTGATTTTTGCGTAACCTTCATCCAGGATCTGATATGCTTCCGCCGCCTTGTCTTCGCCTTGCTCGTCATACATTCCTCCCGCCCGCGTGTGATACTCCAGCGTACCTTCGTATCCGGAAAAGGCAATGGCGGAAGCCCGCTCGAAAAAATTTTCCCTGTTCGTGGGAGTAACTGCCGTTTCTGCGATGATTTCCTCAACAGGCCGGCCGATGAACCTGCCCTGGTATTTCGAACCCGGTATCTGTCCTGTAATGATAAAAAAAGTAGCAGGCAGACGGAGGCGATTCATGATGGGTAACGCTGCGGTAAACTGGTTGATTGTACCGTCATCATACGTCAGTGAAAGGGCTGCGGGTCTGCCGTGCTGCCACGTTGCAATGGTTGTGGTACCCGTTTTCTGTCCGCAACAAACGTGAGCGGTGAGTGGCAGGAGGATGTACAAAATATTTCTGATGCTCATAAATCCAGGTTGATAATTTTATGGTGTCACGGAAGTGTTGTTTGACTTATTACTCAACTACGATTTCATCGATCAGCATATTGGCCGGCCTTCCTGCGCCGGGATGCCAGCCTGGTGTATTGCCAATCGTGTAAGCTTTCACTTTGACGTACCGGGCGTTGCGTGGTGTAAATTCCGAGATGAAATCGCGTTGCCGTCCGCCGTATTGGTCGATCGGCAGGGTGTTGTCGATACTGCCGGCAAGGTGAAATTGGCGGCCGTCTTCGGAAACATAATATTCTACTTTTTTTGGAAGAAGGCGGAGCCAGAAGCCGTATTGGTAATAGGCTGATTCAATCCGTCTTATTTTTTTTACCTGTTCCAGGTCGATCACGACTTCAAGGTCCTTTCCGGTAAAGCTAAGCCAGTTATAATCATAGTCATGACTTCCCCGAATGCCGTCGGTTAACATTTGACCGGCGTACGCGGGAAGCGTGGCAACGTCAGGGCTGAGGAACGTAACTTTCTTGCCAAAGGCCAGGTGCTCGTTCATCCCCTGCGCAAACAGGCGATACATGGATGCGCGGTATTCCTCCGGTGACGTGCTCCATTCTTTTACCTGTGTCACTCCCTGCCGTATACATAGATCGGTAAATGGGTCGATCATGGAACGTATGGAGGTTCGCACTTCCCATTTGTCGTTTACTTTGTGAAACACACCGCGCTCACCGGTATACGTTTTTTTTGCCTGCTCCATAATCGCAAATGAGAGAGGAAGGCGTGCGATTTTTACGCGCTCCAGTACCTCGGCCTCGTCCGATACCAGCTGCTCCGCTTCCTGAAATACCTCCTCATATCGTTGTATCAGCGCCGGAGTCAGGTAGCTGGTGGCGGCTTCGTTGGGTGTGCCGAAGATCCGGAGTGGCTGACCGGATGCAAGCAGCGCTTCCTTCATTTCATCGATATAGGTGCGGATAGGTTTTGCCGCTTTTCCATAATACCCGCGAAGGAAGTCGTTGATGATGGTATCGGCATTGGCCTCCGGATTCCACAACAATTTTGAGATCAGGTAAGACCGCAGCTCGGCAAATTCGCCTCCAGTCTCCCGGTTGCCTTGTTCGAACATGGCATTCACGCCATGCCTGGCGAAGAATTGAATGTTGGGCTTCAGTACGTGCAGGTTCGGGAAAGGACTGATCAGGTTGTTGAACTGGATCACATAATCCCACACGATGATATCTTTTGCGATATTACCCCAGTCCGTTACATCCTTTACAAAATCGGCGCTGCGTTCATCTTCCGTAATGGGTTTGTGTCGAAACGCTTCAATACTGCAAAGCATAATGTTGACATTGTCGCGGGGACGCAAATTCTTCGGCGCATGTCTTCCGTATTCGTAAGCCAGCGTCGAAATCATTTTATCGGGGAATTGTTCGGCTACGAGGTTAACGAAGTGAATAATGGAACCTGACGGCGAACCCTCCCGGTCGTCGATAGCCTTGCATTTATCGCAGGTGCAAAAGTCCCGGTTGTCATTCTGGCTAACCGACCAGTAAAGTGCGGAAGGGTTTTGAGCGATTTTGCGCCGCAGGTTCTGGATCGTGATATCCAGCACATCGGCATTCGTGAGACACAATTGCGTCGGAATCCGTTTCCCTTTAACCATCGCAAAATACTCAGGATGTTCCTGGTAATGGACCTCCGGTGGCACGAGTTCGTTGAAGGTATGTACCCACATACCCCATGCGGGACGGCCACCGTCTTTATCATGGTCCAGTTTATGCCATTCTGTATATACGGGATCCCATGTGACGCGGTAGTGTGTATCACGGAACCCGATCACGGGCACCTGGATGTTATTGATCGTCTTCAGTGTGATCCTTTTCTGTTTGGGGACCACCTTCACCTTCGGACTATACATCCTGCACCCGAGGTATTCCTCCAGGAAGGAGTAAACACCGTAAAGCGTACCCCGCTCGTTGCCACCTGCAATGATGAGCCGCATGCTGTCGGTTTTGATAATGAAGCCGTCCTCCTTCAGTTGGTTCAGGTTGATTCCTGTTTTAAGTTCATCCAGTCTTTCGTTTTGTCCGAGCACGATCTCATACTTGCTCTTGCCTGCTGAGGCAGAAATAATGGGCAAAGCGGCTCCCGAGATCTCCATTAAATATTCCTGCAGAACGCCTGCAGCCTTTGATTCTTCGGGGGTGGCGGCGGCGGGAAGAACGATCCGGTAACGGCTTGTTCCATCATCCGTCAACACGATATTATTTTGCTGGACGGTGACATGTTCGGCTTTTTTTCGGGATTTCTTCTGTGCCAAAAGCCGGTCTGCCGGGATCAGCATCGCCGCGAGGAGTAACATCAGGGACCACCTTCGTGGTGTGCTTGTGTGTGTCTTCATGTATTAGATTTCCTTTCAAGCTAGTTTAGCGGATGTTTGTTATAAATGCAATACAATTTATTCCGTCACCTCCGCTTCAGGCGGTGGTCATCCGGTTTTTTACCTGTTGCGGAATAACATGGCGAATGACCTTTTCAATCGGAAGCGCTTGAGATTGCCCGGGAATTCCACCGCCGCGCATCCATTGTGTAGGCAGTCCGGCAGTACTTATTTTGTTTCGTGCCGCTGATCGCTATTTTGAATTTCATTCATATTTATTCAGTTTTACAAAGCACGATTGAATTCCAGTTCGCCGATGGTGTGACTGGCCAGGTATAAAAACGGTGCAGTCAGACATTCCGAATGGACAACAAACAGGAGCAGCATACGATACTTTGGAATGCTTTCAAGAAAGGCGACTGGGAAGCCTATACCAGTTTGTATCATGTATACTACAGGCTCCTGAGCAACTATGGCTATAAGTTTACGAAGGATATCGACCTGATCGAAGACGCCATTCACGATTTGTTCATTACACTCTGGACCAACCGCGATAACCTGGGAAATCCGATATCGGTCAAGAACTATCTTTATAAATCCATCCGGAACATACTCTTCAGGAAGATCAAGTCAGCTTCCCGTTTTTCCAACCTTCATGAAGACGACGAATCCATTCCCTTTGAAGTTTCCTACGATCAGCAACTCATCCTCAATGAAGACGAGGCGAGAGTTCAGCAGATCATCAAAGACGTCCTGCACCAGTTACCGGCCCGGCAGCAGGAGATTATATTTCTGCGTTTCTACGATGGACTTTCCTATGAAGAAATTGCAGACATCATGTGTATCCATGTGAGTTCGGCCTACAAGTTATTGTATAAGGCGCTGGACAATCTGCAGCAGTCTATCGGCGTGCTCAGTATCGGGGTAGCCGAAATATTATTGCGTCTGTTGACCAGTCAGCACCAGTATGGTAACACGGCGATGCATGACTGTTTCCTTTATAGCGAAGTTTCGGCTGTAGCTGCGCTCGCCCGGGTCTGACCTAAAACCCCCAAATTATTATTAAAGGGAGTTAATATCCTGTTAACACAGTGATTCCTGCGCGTGCTTCTCCACCAGTCCGGTTTTTATTGATTGCCAGATCCGGGAACGTTTGTTTTGTGGATTTGACCGTCGGCGAAATTAAATTCTAAAATATTTTAAAAATGAAGGGATAATTAGGGACTACAAGGTCTAATAGGTATGAATTTAAAATGAATTCGCACGGCATGACCTTTCGAGACTACGCAAAATACACCCTGACCGAATTTTTAGAAGATGACTCATTCATTCAATGGGTGATCAACCCCGATCCGCGGTCAAGTGCATTCTGGGAATCCTTTCTCATCAACCATCCGGAAAAGGAGGCGGTTGTCCGCGAGGCCTCGTCACTGATACGCGTTTACAGAAAACAACAGACATTCACAAACGAGGAGAGAAGAGAAGATGTGTGGAGGCGGATCGACGGTTCAATATCCAGACAGGCTCCGGTGGCCGGGACGGTAAGCAGGTTCTCCTTCCTGAAGATCGCGGCATCCGCCGCTCTGCTGATCGCCAGCAGTATCATCCTGTGGATCTACGGGAACGACCCGACACAAACGATCACCACTGCTTATGGTGAAGTGAAGGCGGTCACCCTTCCCGACCAGTCGATCGTCATGCTGAACGGGAACTCGGTTCTTACCTATGAAGATAACTGGCATGATCATACTCCCCGCGAAGTCTGGATCAAGGGAGAGGCGTATTTTGATATCAAGCACCTTAACAATGATACGACTGCAGTGCTTCCGGGTGAACGGTTTATCGTTCATGGTAACGGTATCGATATCCAGGTGCTGGGTACATCCTTCAATGTCAAAAGCAGGAGAAACAAGACGAACATCGCGCTGTTGAGCGGAAAGATCGAAGTCAGCTATGCGGACCCGGCGTCGGTGGCTTCCGGCGGACTGGTTATGCTCCCGGGTGATTACGTGGAATACGCAGGGAATAAACTGCTTACTAAAAAGAAACTGACCCGGCCACACAAAGCGGCGACCTGGACTGTTCGCGAGATCACCTTTACCGACCCATCCCTGAATGATATCATGGAGACCCTGCAGGATAACTACGGTTATGCCGTGAATGTGGAAGACCAGGAACTCATGAATATGAAAATTGAAGGAGAGGTCAGTGTAACAAGCGTCCAGGAATTGCTGGCGCTGGTGTCATCGACCCTTGGGATCAGGATGGAGGAGACCGGTAAAGAAATAATTATCGCCCGTAAATAGACCTATTCGAAAACCTAATTTATAATTTATGAAAAGATTCGACTACTTAATTTCGCGGCAGGGATTCTTCTTACTGGCGATGGCTGTATACCTCTCTCCCCAATGCTTTGGGCAGCAGTATGCCAGTGCATCGATCGAGAATCCCGCTGCATTCCGACGCAATCCGACGTCGCAGACCGGTTCGTCCGACGATGGTACATTGAGCCTCAAACAGGCGCTGGAGTTGTTAAAGGATCAGTATCATGTAAAGTTCGCTTATCGCGAAGGCTTGCTTGAAGGCAAACGCGTTTCCGAATCGCTCCTGGAAAACGGCAGTTATTCGCTGGAAGTGTTGCTTGAGAAAATACTGGCAAGCTCCAGCCTGGATTTCAAAAGAATAAATAAAAAACAGTTTTCCATTTTCCTCGCCCGGAACAAGGAACCACGAAACATATCGGCAGCACCCAGGAATTCCGCGGTTGAACAGGAGGGCAGCGGAACGACGACTCCGCAGGAACAGCCTCTGCCTGTCCTTCAGGTTGTGGGAACAGTTACCTCCCAGGAGGATGGTCAGGTGCTACCCGGCGTTAACGTCGTTTTGAAGGGTACATCGACAGGTACGACAACAGATTCCGATGGAAAATACACCGTAAATATTCCGGACGACGGCGGTATCCTCGTCTTCTCGTTTATCGGCTATGCAACACAGGAAGTCGCGGTTTCGAATCAGACCGTTGTCGATGTTGTGTTGGCGCAGGAAGCCCAATCCCTCAGTGAGGTTGTAGTTACCGCTTTTGGAATTTCCAAGGAAAAGAAAGCCCTCGTTTACGCGGTAAGCGAAGTGAAGGGAAGCGAGTTCACGCAGGCACGGGAGAACAACGTTGCGAATGCCCTTACCGGAAAAATTGCAGGTGTGAATGCAACGGGAATGGCAACAGGTCCCGGAGGTTCCAGCCGTATTATCATCCGCGGAAACGGTTCGTTAAGCGGTAATAACCAGCCCCTGTATGTTATCAACGGTATGCCGATGGATAACAGTGTGCCGGGTGGCGGAAATGAGTCGACGGGAAATGGCAATAACGTGGATCGCGGAGATGGTATTGGCGGTATCAACCCCGATGATATCGAATCGATCAGCGTATTAAAGGGTGGTCCCGCTGCGGCGTTGTACGGTGCGCGCGCATCGAACGGCGTGATCCTGATCACCACGAAAAAAGGCAAAGCGCAAAAAGGAATCGGCGTGGAAATAAACAGCAATTTCACCTTTGAAGATATTGCTGTAATACCGGACTGGCAATATGAATATGGACAGGGAACCGACGGTGTAAAACCGACTACCCAGACGCAGGCGAAAAGTTCAGGCCGTCTTTCATATGGAGCAAAGATGGATGGTGAACCAACCATTCAATTCGACGGACAGTTAAGGCCTTACTCACCTCAGAAGAATAACCTCAAAAACTTCTACAGAACCGGAACGAACTACATTAATTCCATCGCGTTCACGGGAGGTAATGAAACCGTCAATTTCCGGTTCGGCTTAAATAACACAAGCTCCAACAGCATTGTACCGAATTCTTCCTTTAACCGCAGGATCGCGAACCTTAACCTTAATGCTTTTCTTGGTAAGAAGCTCAGTATCGAAACGGTCGTGCAATATAATATTGAGAACGGTGATAACCGTCCTAAGGTCGGGTACGCGGATATGAATTCACATTGGGCCACATATCTGGTAGCCAATACGGTTGATATCAGGAGCCTTGCACCCGGATACGATCCTGTTACGGGAAAAGAGGTTGAATGGAATCCCGTTCCGGCTGCGCCGAATCCCTATTTTGTTATTAACAAATTCAAAAATTCGGATACCAAAAACCGTTTCCTCGGCCAGGCGAATATCCGCTATGATCTCACCTCCAAGTTGTTCATCAAAGGAAGTGTAAGCCAGGACTATTATAATTTTCAATCGGAGTTCGTTCAGCCAACGGGAAATGCATATCAACCGCTGGGAACTTACGAGAGCAGGAGGATCATATCTTCCGAAACGAACGGAATGCTGACACTGAATTATCATACGGACCTCTTCACCGACCTGAGCGTATCCGCGCTTGCCGGCGGCAATATGCAGCGGAGTATCTACGACCAGACTGCGATCAACGGAGCGGAATTTACAATACCATACTTCTATAGCTATACGAATCTGGCCACGTCTACAACCGTTCCAACGTATTCGAAAAGCGCCATAAACTCTTTGTTTGCGTCGGTCGACCTGGGCTACAAGGGAATCGCTTACCTGACCATGTCGGGAAGACAGGACTGGTTTTCGGTTTTGAACACATCCAGTAACAGCATATTTTATCCGGCTATCGGCGGAACGTTCATACTTTCCGATGCATTCGTTTTCCCGCGAGCAGTGACCTTTGCAAAATTACGGGGGTCATGGGCTCAGGTTGGCGGAGCGACCGTAGCGCCATACCAGATATACCAGACGTACAGTATGCGCCAGGGTGGCCACAACGGCCGGCCTGTTCAGCAACTGAGCGGTTCGGTAGTACCCAACCCTGATCTGAGACCGTTGACATCCACCACTTATGAGGCGGGTATTGAAGCCGGTTTCCTGGATAACCGCGTAGGCTTAGACCTTACGTTGTACAACCGGAAAACGACCGATGATATCGTACAAAGTAACATTGCGCTTTCTTCAGGATATACGGCAGCGTTGCTGAATGTCGGTGAACTCAGTAATAAAGGTATCGAACTGCTCGTCACCGGAGTCCCGGTAAAACGGTCGGATTTCGGATGGGATGTGAGTTACAACGTTGCCTACAATAAAAGCGAAGTTGTGAAGCTGGCCGACGGTATCGATAACCTGACCGTTGGTGACGGCGTTGGTGGCGGAACGATACGCAACGTGGTGGGTGGAACATACGGCGAAGTCTGGGGCTATCGTAAACTGACGGATGAGAACGGGGAGGTAGTCTTCAATACAGCCAGCGGGTACGCCATCCGCGGACCTCTTGAGCGGATTGGAAACGGAATTCCGCCATTGACGATGGGGATCACCAACAATTTCAGATACAAAAACTTTTCTCTCAATATCCTCGTCGACGGTAAGTTCGGAAGCGTGGTCTATTCAAACCTCTATCAGTATGCATACCGGTTTGGATTGCCAAAGGAAACACTTCCCGGGCGCGAAACAGGCCTTACGGTAACCGGTGTAAGCGCCGCGGGTGATTCGTTCAGTAAAACCTGGACAAAAGCGGACATCGATACATACTATGATAACGACAAGAACTATACGGCGATTTTTACATTCAACAACGATTTTATCAAACTCCGCCAGGTTGTTTTGAGCTACAACATTCCGGTGCAGAACATTCGCGCGTTGAAGTGGGCTCAGGCGGCTTCGGTTTCCCTGGTTGGTCGTAACCTCCTGTTGTTATACAAAGACAAGCGGAATAATTACTTCGATCCGGAGTCGAGTTATACCAATGGGAATGCACAGGGGCTGGAGGCGTTCGGTGTACCAAGAACGAGAAGCCTTGGAGCTAACCTGATGATTAAATTCTAACCCTAAAAAACTTTTAGCTATGAAAAGCTTTTCAAAAATATTCTTGGGCGCGGCCACACTATCCTTACTCTTTTGTTCATGCGACAACGGTTTTGAGGAAATGAATGTCAACCCAAATGCGTCTATTGAAGTTATTCCCGAATACCTTTTTACAAACGCGCAATTAAGTACCGTTAACGTCAATTATACGGGAGGGGCTTACCTGACGATCGGCCAGTCCATGCAACATTTCGCCACGTACAAAGAGGTTCCGGCTGCGGGTGACAAGTATTTTAACTTTGGTTATTCCACGGGAAACTGGAATGCGTACTCGAGTGCCGTCATCCAGCTTCAACAGGTTATCGATGCCGTAACCGAGAACCCCCTGGGTGTAAACAAACTTTCCGTCGCGCGGATCTGGAGAGCGTACATGTTCCACCGGCTCACGGATCTGTACGGCGACATTCCTTACGGCGACGCGGCGAAGGCACTCAGCGATAAGGACTATTCGCCGAAATACGATCTGCAGGAAGATATTTATGCTGATTTGCTCAAGGAACTTGACGAATCGATCAACGCATTCGACGCTGCGCAACCGACTTTTGGAAACGCCGATCTGATGTACGGTGGGGATATCGCAAAATGGAAGAAGTTCGGTTATTCGCTGATGCTTCGTCTCGGAATGCGGCTTACCGAAGTGGATGCTTCTTTAGCGCAGACATGGGTGGAAAAAGCAATTGCGGGAGGTGTTATTCTCAACGATTCGGATGTCGCCACTATCGCATACGTGGATGGTTCACAAACAGCAAGCCGGAACTTTATTGCCAGCGGTCTCTTGTCTACGGACTACGTTAGTCCCGGCGGTGATAATGTCGAGGGTGGAAAATTTGCGAAAACGCTCATCGATCATTTGAAAACCACATCCGACCCGCGATTGAATGTGATCTCGATCGTTTGGGTTCCTTCCGGATCTTCGTTTGTAGCCGATACGACAACAGCCCTTCAGGAAGGAATGCCCAACGCGGCTTTTAATTCATTGCCCGCAAATTTTAACACCTTCTCTGAACCCAACCCGGCCACCATACTAAAATACAACGCTCCGCTGATCGTATTTACGAGCGCCGAAGTGCATTTGCTGCTTGCCGAAGCCGCGCTGAGAGGCTGGTATTCCGGAAGTACGGCCGAAGAATCCTATAACAACGCCGTTAAAGCCGGTATGAAACAATGGTCGTTGTTCGGAGCAGGCGGAGTGATCACCGATAGCAGGGTAACGAGATACATCGAGGAAAATCCATATAACGCCGCGGGCTCTTTCGAGGAACAGATGGAGCAGATTCAAACGCAAAAATGGCTGGTGCTTTTCCTGGAAGATGAATACGAAATTTTCTCCAACTGGCGTAGAACAGGTTATCCTGATCTGACACCCACCAATTATCCCGGAAACTTAACCGGCGGTAAGATACCTACCCGCTTTGTCATCCCGGATTCCGAAGTAATTTACAATACCACCCATTTTAACGAAGCCCGTGACCGCCAAGGCGGCACGAACACACTTTCGAGCGTCGTATGGTGGGATAAAGACTGATCCGCGCCGGAACGTCGTGAGTGCGGGTTTGATTTGCAACGATCGTTTGGTTAGGGAAGTGCCCGATGTAGACCCTCAGGGTTTACGTCGGGACATTTTCAAAAAAGAATAAGAATCATTTCTCAGGTTTGTATTTCTGCTTCCATCAGGAATAAAGTTGTGCCGTGTGTTCCTTACAGGTCTTCGCATTGGGAAGACCTTAAGGCTTTTTACAGAGGCCGCTATCGGGAAACGGTCAAAGATGCCGTCACATCGTTTCGTTCAGCCGCATTACTATCTGGAAGGATATCATCTTATCATTTTTATAGCGTGTGCGTGTGTGTTTTCATGACAGCGGAAGATTTATGGAAATTTTCCACGAACGGAAGTATCGCATCGATTTTATTAGGAGAATGAAATTATATTTGTTTAACCCCAAGTCACTATTATGTTAAAACGAAGAGAACTTATTCAACGCCTGTCTGCATTTCCAATAGTTGGAGGTTTATTGGGAAGTGCGTCCATCACGTCGGTACTGGCATCGACACCGAAGAAGGAAATACCTAAACGGGACCTGTTTAAAGAATTTGGTGTCCGGACATTTATCAACGCAGCCGGGACCCTGACCTACATGACCGGATCGCTGATGCACGATGAAGTGCTGGACGCAATCAATAACGGAGCGAAGGAATTTTGCATGCTGGATGAATTGCAGGATAAAGTGGGAGAGAAGATCGCCAGGATGGTACACGCGGAAGCGGCTGTTGTTACCTCCGGAGCGTTCTCAGGTATGACGCTGGGCCTCGCGGGTATCCTTACGGGCATGGATGAAAAGAAAGTCCGGGCCCTTCCACACCTGGAGTACACGGGAATGAAATCGGAAGTCATTTGCCAGGCAAGTCATGACATTGTTTATAACCAGGCCCTAACTAATACGGGCTGCAAAATTGTAAGAGTCGAAACAGCCGGGGACGTGGCAAACGCAGTCAGTGAAAGAACGGCATTAATGCATTTCCTGCACATCGAGTCGGACAAAGGAAAAATCCAGCACGAAGAATGGGTTGCCCTGGGCAAGAAACACGGTATTCCCACTTCCATTGATATCGCTGCGGATGTACCTCCGGTATCCAACCTGTGGCGTTTTAATGACATGGGTTTTGACTTTGTTGTCATTTCAGGCGGCAAGGCTATCCGGGGTCCGCAGAGTGCCGGGTTACTCATGGGCAAAAAACATATTATTGCTGCGGCACGCCTTTCCATGCCACCAAGAGGCTTTAACATCGGCCGGGGTATGAAAATAAATAAGGAAGAGATACTGGGGATGTATGTCGCGCTCGAGCGGTATGTGAACCAGGATCACGAAAAGGAATGGAAGGAATGGGAGACTAAACTCGCCCTTATCGAAAACACGGTAAAAACAGTACCCGGTGTTACGACGGAAGTTCACGTGCCGCCATTGGGTAACCATACACCTACACTACGGATCACCTGGGATGGCAGGGTCAAAGTGACGGACAAGCAACTGCGGGAAGGTTTAAGAGGCGGAAACCCCTCGATCGAGGTCGGTGGCGGCCCGGCGAACAGCGTAAGTGTGACCGTATTCATGCTCAAACCAGGACAGGAGAAGATCGTCGCGACAAGATTAAAAGAAGAATTATCGAGAACAACGTCTTGATTGACGCCTGTTCACATAGGCTGCGTAATCGTCGCTTATGTTGTCCTTGGTATCTTCGGTAAACAATGTGTATGGAGTTTTAACCAAAATAGATCTGCGTGCTTTTAAATTTATACCGAATACTTTACACATTATGGGCCTATTGACCAGGGGTACTTGTTTTACTTATCTGCTGATTCTAGCCGTGTTGATGGGTAACACGGGATGTACTAAAAAGAACGTGCTTCCTCCCGGCGATCCGGATAACGGAAAACTTTCGCTCCCCGATTATTTCGAAGCCGTCGTTGTTGTCGACAGCCTGAAAGGCCGGGCCAGGCAACTGGCCGTAAATGACAACGGAGATATTTATGTGAAGTCGAGATTTTCCGAACCGGACGGCAGGAATGTGGCGTTACGGGATACAACCGGTGACGGAAAGGCCGACCTGATCGAAACGTTCGGCTCCTACGAGAAGGAAAGAAGTTATGGAACCGCGATGCGGGTACACAATGGATACCTTTACTACAGTTCCGAACTCGTGGTCTACCGGCAGAAACTGACACCCGGTAAACTCATTCCCGAAGGCGAGATCGAAAAGATCGTTGTTGATGACCACGCCCACGGCATGCATGAGCACATCGCCAAACCGATCTGTTTTGACGACAAGGGTAACCTGTATGTTCCTTACGGAGCGCCCTCGAATGCCTGCCAGGAAATAAACAGGACTCCGGCTTCTCCGGGTTTGGACCCCTGTCCTCAACTGGAAGACCACGCGGGCGTATGGCGCTTTGACGCGAACAAAACCGGCCAGACACAAAAGGACGGCTATAAGTATGCTACCGGTATACGCAGCGTTGTAGCCATGGAGTGGAACCAATCCGATCAGAGCCTCTATGTTGTCATGCATGGCCGTGATGACTTGCTGCGGCTGTGGGCCAGCATCTTTACGCCATGGGAAAGTGCTGTGCTTCCTTCCGAAGAATTCCTGAAGGTGTCCGACGGTTCGGATTTTGGATGGCCCTATTGCTATTACGATCAGATAAAAGAAAAGAAAGTTCTGGCACCCGAATATGGAGGCGACGGCGACAGTGTCGGCAGGTGCAGTGACTTTGAAAAACCGATAATGGGTTTCCCGGGACATTGGGCTCCTAATGATTTGTTTTTTTATACCGGCGATCAGTTTCCGGAGCGTTATAAAAATGGCGCCTTTATTGCATTCCATGGTTCGACGAACCGGGCACCCTATCCGCAATCCGGGTACTTTATTTGTTTTGTGCCCTTCGAGAACGGTAAACCGACGGGAGCATGGGAAGTTTTTGCAGACGGGTTTGCCGGTGTGGACCCGATCGTCAATGTGAGCGATGCCGTTTACCGGCCGATGGGTATTGCCATGGGGCCTGATGGTTCTCTTTACATTTCCGAAACGGAAAAGGGAAAGATATGGAGGATCATGTACAAGGGCGACAAGGACAACTTCGGCACAGAGCAGCTGGCGAAAATGGAGAGCAGGAAATCGCTGTCACATCTCCGGACGCCTGATCCCGTCAACGACAATCTCGAAAAGGATATCGTCGCCGGGGGTGAGAAGATATTTAATCTGTATTGCGCCACATGTCATCAAAAAGATGGAAAAGGGGCGTCTGGAAGATTTCCACCACTGGCTGCGACCGACTGGGTCACCGGTGACAAAAAGAGGCTGATCGGGGTATTGCTCAACGGGCTGGAAGGAAATATAGTGGTGAATGGCGAAACATTTATCAACGCCATGCCGCAGCATAGTTTTCTTAGCAACGAAGAAGCCGCCAATGTGCTTACTTATATCCGGCAGAATTTCGGAAACAAGGCAAGCGAAATAACACCCGACGAAGTAAAAGCCGTACGGGATTTGAAAAAATAGTGTAACCCAAACCAATAAATTAATTAACCATCTAAAATTTTATTCACATGAAAGAGCAAAGAAGATCGACGTTAAAAAAAATCTTTGGTTCCCTGGCGGGAGTTGTCGGGCTTGGACTTGCTACGGCGAAAGCTGATGCCGCTCCGCAAAAAGAAGTCTTCAACGTCGTAAAAGACGACCAGGATGTTCCTCTTTTTTCGGGATCTACGAAGTTCGGAAACCTTGTATTCGTCGCCGGTAAAGGAGCTCACTTTGACGGTGATATCACGGCCCACACGAAACACGTTCTGGACGAGGTGGAAAAGGAACTGATCAAAGCCGGCTCATCGATGGAGAAAGTGTTGAAGTGCAGCGTTTTTCTTCACGACCTCAACGATTATAAAGCCATGAACGAAGCCTATAAAGGACGCTTTGGCAGTAAACCTCCCGTCCGTACAACGGTGGCCGTATATGGTGGCGTCCCCGGCGACTCGCTGGTTGAGATCGACTGTATCGCTTACATTTAGTCCGCCCGTATTCAACCCGGCTCTTAAAATTTAAAAAAACATTTCGTCATGCATCAAAGAATATTTCTACTTATCCTTATCATCTGCCTGGGTTCAGGTTTTTCCGGCGCACAGGATTACAGTATTGTAATAAAGGGAGGGCACGTGATCGACGCCCGGAATAACATCAACGAGGTAATGGATGTTGCCATCCGCGAGGATAAGGTCGTCCTGGTCGCAAAAAATATCGATGCCAAACAGGCACAGGTCATTGATGCAAAAGGAATGTATGTCACGCCTGGGCTGATCGATATTCACTCGCATAATTTCTTTGGAACACAGGAGGACCACTACCTCGGTGATGGTTTCGAAGCTCTTCCGCCGGATGGTTTCACCTTCCGCACCGGAGTCACTACTGTCGTGGATGCCGGTGGAGCCGGCTGGAAGACGTTCAATACGTTCAAAGCACAAGCGATCGATCACTCCAGGACACGTGTGCTATCATTCCTGAATATCGTCGGGGAAGGTATGCGCGGCGGTGCGTATGAACAAAACCTTGCCGACATGGATGCGAAGATGACCGCACTGGTCGTTCGGCAGCACAAGGAAATTGTAGGTATAAAAGTAGCCCACTACATGGGAAAGGAATGGGATCCGGTCGACCGCGCCGTCGAAGCGGGGAAGATCGCCAACGTTCCCGTGATGATAGACTTCGGTGGAAGTGTTCCGCCGCTGTCGATAGAAGAACTGTTCATGAAACACCTGAGGCCGGGTGATATTTTCACCCATACGTTTGCCCAACTGGCATCACGCATGCCGGTAGTGGATACACAAGGGAAGCTGATGCCGTTCGTTACGGAAGCGCAGAAACGGGGAATCATTTTTGATGTCGGACACGGTGGTGGAAGCTTCCGGTTCTCACAAGCTATCCCGGCGTTAAAAAGCGGCTTCATACCCAATACGATCAGTACCGATTTTCACACCGGTAGTATGAACGCAGGTATGAAGGACCAGTTGAATGTCATGTCCAAGTTTCTGAATATGGGGATGTCTGTTCAACAGGTCATGGCTGCGTCCACCTGGCATCCTGCAAAGGTTATTCACAGGGAAGATCTCGGTCATCTTTCCGCCGGCGCTGTCGCCGATGTTGCCATCTTCAGCCTGCATAAGGGAAAATTCGGTTTTGTCGATTCCGGTGGATTCAGGATGGACGGCGATCAGAAGTTTGATTGTGAACTCACGATCCGCGACGGAAAAGTCGTTTATGACCTGAATGGTATTTCCAGGCCGGCCTGGAACAAGTAGGACCGGGAGAACGTAACCCGGACAAGTTTGATACATTTGTAAGAAGACGATAACGAAACGAGATATCCCGTGACCAGAAGATTTATCCTGTATGTATTGTTCATGGTGTGGAGTAGCCATACCGTATTGCGTGCTCAGACAATCCCGAAGGATGAGCTGATCTTCCTGACATCCGAATGGAAAGGCGAGCGCTTCCCGGATGGCAGACCGAAAATTCCGGACGACGTGATCAAAAGAGCACGGAATATTACCATTGAGGATGCATGGACTGTGTTGCGAAACGATGGCTATGTCAACCAGTTTGACGGAAGCTGGAAGATGGTTCACCCAGATGTGACGATCGCGGGCCGGGCGCTTACGGCTATGTTTATGCCCAGCAGGCCTGATGTTGAAAAGAATATCAAGGAAAGAGGTGCCCGGCTTGGGCGCCAGGGAAACACGAATGCATGGCCGATCGATGTACTGTCGAAAGGTGATGTGTACGTAGCCGATGGTTTTGGAAAGATCAAGGAAGGTACGCTCATGGGCGATAACCTCGGCAACTCAATCTATGCCAAATCCGGTAACGGCGTTATTTTCGACGCGTCCGCCAGGGACCTTGATGGACTATCCAGGATCGAGGGCTTCAATGCCTTTGTCCGCGACTGGCATCCGTCATTTCTCCAGGATGTGGTGCTGATGGGGTTGAATTCACCGGTCAGGATCGGTCAGGCTATCGTGTTGCCCGGTGATCTTGTGCTGGCAAAACGTTCCGGTGTGATCTTTATCCCTGCTCATATGGCTGAAAAGGTCGTGATCACGGCGGAGTTCATTATGCTGCGCGACCGGTTTGGTCATGCGATGCTGAAAGAAGGCCGTTATTCGACGGGCCAGATCGACAGCCAGTGGACAGATGAAATCAAGGAAGCATTTTTGAAGTGGATCGGCGTGAACGCGCCTGAGGTTCCGCTTAAACGCGCCGATGTGGACGAGTTTATGAAGAAAAGAACATGGTAGGAATGGACTTGTTATCCTGAGAAATAAATATCTTACGGTAACAATCTTATCCCTATGGCAATGGAAACTACCGTATACCGTATCTTTCTCTATTTGTCGGTCGCCTGTTTTGTGCTCGGTGTTGTCGCGGGCGCGGCCGGAAGCATGCAGCTTATGGCTGTCGGCCTGTTGGCTGGGTTTCTGTTGGCGGCAATCGGTTCCCGTGGTTACCGGGTTGGCCGTGGATTTTCATTTCCCCTTTTGATCTTTGCAGCCGTAACGGTAGCGTTAGCATACCCGGCTTACTTTGTTGATTTTAATGGTTTTGCGCTGAAAACGCTGATCACACCGCTCATTCAGCTTATCATGTTTGGAATGGGTACGGCGATCGGTTTTGAGGATTTTATCGGTGTAGCGAAAATGCCAAAGGGGGTAATAGTCGGTACATTAGCGCAGTTCATCATCATGCCGATGGTGGGATTTCTGCTGGCTAATATTTTTACATTCCCCCCCGAGATCGCAGCGGGGATTATTCTGATCGGGTGTTCTCCAGCCGGAATGGCTTCGAACGTTATGGCCTACCTGGCAAAAGCCAACCTGGCCCTGTCCATCACCCTGACAACGATCTCAACCTTGCTTGCGCCGTTCGTAACGCCGTTCCTGATGAGCCTCCTCGCGGGAGAGTTTATAGAAGTCGACGTATTTAAAATGATGTGGGACATCTTCAAAATGGTGATCATACCGATCGGTGCCGGCCTGGCGTTCAACAGGATCTTCCGCGGGAAAGCGCAATGGCTGCACAATGCGATGCCCTTCGTGTCGATGGGAGGAATTGCCTTTATCATCGTGATCATCACCGCAGCCGGAAGGAACAGCTTGCTCCAGATTGGGGCGCTGCTGATTGTATCCTCGATCATCCACAATACGGGAGGATTCCTGCTCGGATACTGGTCTGCCCGCCTTGCAAAAATGCCCGAAAAAGACTGCCGCACCGTCGCGATAGAAGTAGGCATGCAAAATGGGGGTCTTGCATCGGGTATTGCGCTGGCTATGGGTAAGATGGCTACGGTAGGTCTGGCGCCCGCCGTTTTTGCTCCGTTGATGAATATCACCGGCTCCCTGCTCGCCTCGTGGTGGCATAACAAGCCGGTAGTAGACCCTCCGTTACATAAGCCCTAGCTCGCCTACCAGAACACAGTGTACAAAGCAGCCAGGATACCTACGATGATAATGGAGCCGATCGTGAATGCCGGGTTAACCCGGAACATCGTCCTGTCGATCTCGATCACGTGAGCCGGTTTGTTCTTTTCAGGCGCGGCGAGACTCATGGATATCATAACCATGAGGATGAGCACAAACGTAATGGACATTCTGTCGAGAAAGGGAAAATCGGGAAATGCGCCATCCGTGAGTGCCGGGAGAAACTTCAGGATCGTTGATACGGGGATCGTAAGCAGTGCTCCGGCCATTGCCGCGGCGGAGGTCGTCTTCTTCCAGAACAACCCCAGCAGGAAAATGGCCAGCACGCCGGGCGAGATGAAGCCGACGTATTCCTGGATAAACTGATAGGCCTGATCCAGTGTCTTTAACGCCGGAGCGACCAGTCCTGCGATCACCATGGAGATTACGACCGCCCACCTGCCGATCGAAACGATCTCTCTTTCGCTGGCATCTTTGCGAATGTATTTTTTGTAGATATCGAGTGAAAAGATCGTCGAGATACTGTTTGCTTTACCCGCAAGGGAAGCGACGATGGCCGCTGTGAGCGCCGCGAAAGCCACACCTTTAAGACCAACGGGAAGTAGATTCATCAGGATCGGGTAAGCGTGGTCTGGTTTGATTACACCCTGTTCATCCATCATTTCCTGCTGAAACAATCCTTCCTGGTGCAGGACAAACATCGCTATCCCCGGAAGGACGGCAATGATTGGAATCAATAATTTCAGGAAAGCGGCAAACAGGATGCCGTTACGAGCGGTTTTCAGATCAGCGCCGAGCGCCCGTTGCACAATGTACTGGTTGCATCCCCAGTAGTTCAGATTGTTGATCCACATTCCGCCGATCAGGACGGAAAGTCCTGGCAGGTCCTTATAGAATGGGTGGGACGAATCAAAGATCATATGGAAATGCGAATCCGCTTTTGTGCGGAGGATCGAGAGGCCTTTGAATACATTGCTTCCTTCTCCGAACTGTTCCGACAACAGACTCAGCGACAAGTATGCGGTGATCAATCCGCCTATCATCAGGACCAGGACCTGGATCACATCGGTGTACCCGATCACTTTCATACCGCCAAGAGTGACGAAAACGGAGAATATAATGAGGCCTGCGATACACCATTCGAAACCGATGGTCGAGATGGATGTGATGGCGATAGCGCCGAGATAAAGGATCGATGTCAGGTTCACGAACACGTATACCAGCAGCCAGAAGACAGTCATGACGGTACTGACGCTGTTGTTGTACCGTGTGGCCAAAAACTGCGGCATCGTGTATATTTTGTTTTTCAGGTACACGGGTATAAAAAAGACCGCGACGATGATCAGGGTGGCGGCGGCCATCCATTCATACGTGGAGATCGCCAGTCCAAGAGCGAAGCCCGAACCGGACATCCCGATAAAATGTTCGGCGGAAATATTCGAGGCTATCAGCGAAGCGCCGATAGCCCACCAGGTCAAAGAACCTTCGGCAAGAAAGAATGCCTTGGAGTCGGAGGAGATGTTTTTCTTTTTCCTGTAGATGTAATAACCGTAGCCAGAGACAATAACGAAGTATAAGAAAAATACGATGTAATCTTCCGTATGCAGTTTATTCATTTCGTTGACCCGGCGTTATGTGAATTGCTTTGAAAAAAGAGGCGAACACCAAAACAGCAGTCTGATGTTCGCCTGAAAAGGACGGTAAAGTTATTACCTCAGAATTTTAGCGTAGCCGGAAGATACTTCGCTACCAGATCTTCATAATAGGGGCGGAGTTGCTTCCAGTCGGGAGGATTTGGGTTTTTGGAATACAGGTCGTACGGATTGAAGAGTTTGACCCATTTGAACATTTCGCGGTCATGCTCATCCATGAGGTGGTCGTAAGCATGTTCCCGGTGTTGTGCGTAAAAGCTGTGATACCGCAGCATATAGAGTCCGGATTCGGGTATCTGATCCTTGACCATATGGTATACATACTCATCATGTCCCCACGACATGTGAACATTTCTCAGTCCGCAGTTGGGAGAATATACGCCATACTTCGTGTTAAAGGCGGGATTTGCCGTATCCGGGTTTTGGGCGAAGAACTCGGGATATACGATCTTGTCGGAATGGCTGCATCCTACGGGGAATGTGTCGCCGACTACCGCCCATTGCGGCTCGCCGAACAGGCATAGCACTTTACCCATATCATGAAGAAGGCCTACGAGTACCATCCAGTCGGGATGTCCGTCTCGCCGGATCGCTTCGGAAGTTTGAAGGAGGTGCTGCAGCTGATCAAGGTCCGTGTCCGGGTCCGAGTCATCGACCAGTTGGTTCAGAAAATCAAACGCTTCCCAGATAGGCATTTCTTTCTTGTCGAATTTCAGGAACTCGGCTCTTTTGCCCATGACAAAGTCATAGGTCTGATACGTGTGATTGAGCCTGTAGAATTCGCGTACTGTATCGCGCTGGGGGTTGTCATAATTGCGGTATTCCTCCACGGATTTCCCGTCTGCAATGGAATCAGGGTCGGGATAACGGCGCAACAGGTCTTCTTCCCATTCATCCAGGCTTTTTAGCGGAAGGGCTTCAGGAGTGTTCTTCATACCAGTTTGTTTATATTTTTGTCGTTTAGCCTTAATTGGCTTTAAATTGCAACATTGCCAATATTAAACTTCCTAAAAAAAACCGTTCATTCGGGTATCCGCTGCGAATTTATTTACGAAACCGGTTTCGTGCCCGGTAGTCCCGGATGGAGGATTTTAATAACAAGATGAACCTTACATGAGCGTAACCATACGGAAAATAGCGACAGACCTGAACCTGGCAGTATCAACCGTTTCTAAAGCGCTTCGCGATAGTCATGAGATCAGTGCCGAAACGAAAAAGAGGGTGTTCGCATACGCCGAACAAATGGACTATATCCCGAACCTGTATGCCAGCAGCCTGAAGAGAAAGAAAACCGGTAACATTGCCGTTGTATTGCCCGAAGTGGCCGACAGTTTTTTCTCCCTTGCCATTAACGGAATAGAATCTGTGGCCCAGGAAAAAGGCTATCATGTTATTATCTACCTGACGCACGAAAATCCCGATAAAGAGGAATCGATTCTAAGGGATTTTCGGAGCGGGAGAGTAGATGGTGTGCTCATTTCGGTGTCCGGCGGCGCCGGGGCCGATAGTCATATTCATGATCTTTGCGCCAGGCGTATACCGATGGTCTTTTTCGACCGGGCATGTGAAAGCATAGGGGCGGCGAAAGTACTGACCGACGATTTTGAAGCTGGATACAAGGCGACCGCTCACCTGATTGAGAAAGGATGCAGGCGGATTTCATTTCTTGCCCTCTCCGAAACACTCGCGATCATCAGCCACCGCCAGCACGGATACGAAGAGGCACTGAGGCATAATGGAATCCCGGTCGACAGAAACCTGATTGTCAACTGCACGAACGATGAGCGGGAAAGTTATGCCATCGTCACAAAGATCCTCCTGGACGAAAACCGACCCGACGGCGTGGTTGGCTCCGTGGAGAAACTCGCCACACTTACGTATTCCGTCTGCAGGGATCTGAATTTACATGTTCCCCGTGACGTGAAGGTGATCGGTTTCTCCAGTCTTTCCATTGCAGCGCTGTTAAATCCATCGCTTACAACCATAACGCAGCCTGCCTTTGAAATGGGCCGGGCAGCGGCAACCCTGCTTTTCAGTTCCCTGGAGAAGGACAACCAGGATGCTCGATGCCGGACAATTGTGATGCCATCTGTGTTGATCGAAAGGGATTCGACCCGGTAGGGTTACCCGGTTGGTTTTACCGTTAAATACAGCTATTTTATATACCTGTTTCAAGCGTGAAAAAGATCAGCTCAAGCCTGCTTGCCGTGACTATCTTCATCATTACCACCCTGCTGGTTCTGAACGTGATCGCGACGCGCTATAATCACCGGATCATGGAAGAAAACAGGCTTCTGCAGGTACAGGCAGAGGATATCAAAGTAACGGTATCCCAGTTCGCGATCGTGATCATCCATAACCTCGACCTGGGCTTGCGGGGTTATGCCCTGTTCAAGGATGAAAAATACCTTTACCCGATGAAGTTCGCATCGGAGGACAAGGATTCCATTATGCAGATCGTTGAAACATCGCTGGCGTCACAACACTATCCATTGGAAGAATTTTATACCCTGAGGGATTCGATCAACGCCTACGTTACCTTCGTACACGGATTGAAAGAATTATTCGACGATAACAACATGAACGAATTTTTCAGGCTGGGTAACCAGGACCGCGGTTATCACTTGTGGTTGCAGTACGAGACCTTCGCCCGGAAGGTAAATGCTTTCGAAGAAGAAGTAAATGCACTTGCCCGCCAACGGTACGAGTCGGCTGTTCAGGATAACTATCTTGTCCAGGTATTGTTGCTGCTCATCAGCATACCGACCCTTCTTTTCACCGCCTTTCATACGCATAGAAAAATGGCGACCGAGGTTGCGCTCAGGGAATCGGAGAAAGAAAAGGCATCGATCCTGGCGCTGCAAAATGTAAAACTCGAACAGGTCGTAGCCGACCGCACACAGGAGATCAAGGAACAAAACAGGAGCTTGCAGATACAACATGAAGAGATCACCGCGCAGAATGAAGAGATCACGGCGCAGAACGATGAACTTCACCGTCATCGCGAAGAACTCGCCGCGCAGAATATGGCGCTGACCGAGTCAAAAAAACAGCAACTGGAGTTTTATACGCGGAGCCTTATCGAAAAGTCGGAAATAATCGAAAGGATCAGCATGGAACTCGAACGGCTGCAGTCGCGGGCAGGGGAGGAACAGGTCGCCAAGTTCAGCGACATACTGAACGCTCACATTCTGACTGACGACGACTGGACAAAATTCAAGAAGACATTTGAAGAATTTTACCCCACGTTTTTTGCAAATCTCCGGTATCGCTTCCCGGATATTACGGCCGCTGAACTCCGCCTTTCGGCGTTGATCAAGATCAACCTTTCACTAAAGGAAGCGGCAAATACGCTGGGTATATCAACAGAAAGTGTGAAAAAATCCCGTTACCGGTTAAAAAAGAAGATCGCCCTGGCGGAGTCTGATTCATTGGAGGAATATATCCGGGCAATTGCGTAGCGTGCTTTCCGGACGGGCTGTAAAGTAAAAAAGATCCCAGGCCATCAAAAAGGCCAGGGATCTTCCCGCGTTGTAGCAGACGCATCAGGCGTCGAACTTCACGCTGATGTCTAGTGTGCGTTGATCGTACTTCAAGCCATACTGCGCGAGGACATCATCGGGAACACCGTTCCATTGGTTCGGTTTGTTACCGGCATATCCAAGATCGGCGATACCGATCTTGCTGGTAAAAAATCCACAAGCCGTAAGGTCGCGCATCGTGTTAAAAAAGGCTACACCCTGCTGCATCTCAGGTTTGGCTTTGTCGGGGTAGGCGATCTCTTCGACGAGCTCAATTTGTTGCGCCGGTGTGCAGGATGCAAAATCAACCTCAAAACGTTTCATACACTGGATATCGAGCCATTTTAGCCCGCCGCGTAACGGAGTCTTGTAGTGAGGCATATCCTTCGCGATGAATTCAATGAAATCGGGAACGCCCGCTTCCGTCGCGCTTCCTGAGGTCTCGTCCTTGGGGATGATAATATCGGCAAGTATTGCAATAGTCTTCATTTCATGTTCATCGAAAAACTTTTCAGCCTGCAGCTTTTTCTCGTGTTCGAGCTCCGCCGGTGTACGGTCATAGGTGAATGCCGGGGGTGCTTCCACTACCTGCTTTTCCGCTTTGGGTTCGCACGATTGAATGAGCAAACCAGCTCCGACAGAGCCGGCTGCCATTGTCTTTAGATATTTTCTTCTGTCCATAGCTTGTTATCGTTATCCGTTATCTACTTATTGTCCGAATGTTTGTTTTGCATGGGAGCCGGTTAAATATTCTGTTTTTTCAGTTCGTCGATAATATATTCCGACGCCCGCATGGAAAGAGCAAGTATCGTCCAGGTTGGATTCTTGTCGGCTTGCGAGACAAATGGTCCGCCATCCACGACAAAAAGATTCTTGCATTCGTGCGCCTGGTTAAATGAGTTGACAGCCGATTTTTTCGGATCATTTCCCATACGTGTCGTTCCCACTTCGTGAATGATACGCCCCGGCGCTTCCAGTCCATAATCATTTTCCGGACCGTCTCCTTTTCCCCATGTAACAACACCGCCCGTTTTTGAAATGATCTCCTCGAATGTTTGCTTCATGTGACGCGCCTGTTTCACTTCATTGTCGCTCCATTTATAATGAAAACGCAGGACAGGGATACCGTATTTGTCTACCGTTTTGGGATCGATCTCACAATAGTTCGATTCCAATGCGATAGCTTCACCGCGTCCGGACATACCGAACGTTGCGCCGTAAAAATAGCGGTAATCGTCTTTCAGGGAAGCGCCATAGCCACCGGCTGATTTTTGTTTACCATCACGGCCCGGATATTTCCCGTTGAGGCCCTGCATTCCAAACCCGAACCCGTATCCCGGCATGTCCATTCCGCCCCAGTATTCGATATGATATCCGCGCGGGAAGTCCAGCTTTTTATTGTCGAGCCACCAGGGTGTGTAAACGTGCATACCTCCCACACCGTCCTCATTGTACCGCTTGCGGCCGATAAGGTCCGGGATGATTCCTCCCATTGACGCACCGGTAGAGTCGTGAAGATATTTTCCCACTACTCCGCTGCCATTGGCAAGACCATTCGGGTAACGTGAAGACTTTGAGTTCAGCAACAGCCTGGAAGATTCGCAGGCACTGGCGGCCAGGATGACAACCTTGGCATTCACACTGTACTCCTGCATGTCATCCTTGTTCACAAAAGAAACACCGGTAGCAATGCCCTGGTCGTTTGTCAGCACTTCCCTCACCATCGCGTTCGGTATGATATCAACATTTCCGGTTTCGAGGGCCGGTTTTACCAATACCGATGAAGACGAGAAGTCGGCATGAACCGTACAACCACGGTTACACTGGGAACAATAGAAACATTGTCCGCGGCTTTCATTTATTTTTTTCGTGAGGATAGACAACCTGGAGGGTATAACAGGAACACCCATCTTGGCGGCACCTTCTTTTATAAAGAGTTCATGAAGGCGTGGTTTTGGCGGCGGAAGAAATATTCCATCAGGCTCATTCAGAATCCCTTCTTTGGATCCGAAAACACCGATGAGCTTATCGATCTTGTCGTAGTACGGAGCGACGTCGTCATAACTGATCGGCCAGTCGTCACCCAATCCGTCGATGCTTTTCCGTTTGAAATCTTTAGGGCCAAACCGAAGAGAAATCCTGCCCCAGTGATTTGTCCGCCCACCCACCATCCGGGATCTGAACCAGTCAAACTGGGTGCCATCCTTATGCGTGTACGGCTCACCGTCAAGCTCCCATCCGCCGTATGCGGCGTCGAAGTCTCCGAAGTTCCGGTAGGGTGTGCTGGCGCCGCGGCGCGGAGATTCCCAGGGCCACTTGAGCTGGGTAACGTTCTTTGCAGGATCGTAAAGAGGTCCCGCTTCCAGTAAAACAACTTTAATACCGGCATTGGCCAGTACGTAAGCTGCCATTCCTCCTCCTGCTCCCGACCCAACGATAATGACGTCGTATGCCTTCGGTGTTTTCTTGATCTGAAAATCAGCCATAGATAATTATAGGTTTAATAAATGATTTCTGAATCGAAAGTAAAGATTTTAATAACGAAGTCGGAATATAAGCTTAAGAATGTTTCAACAAATCAATACCGTCGAATCGGCATCGACCCCTACAACGCTGTTGATTATTATTTAATACGCCACGAAACGCATTTTCAATTTTAAAAAGTGAATATTTATAAACTACTTGCACATTACGTTGTAAAATACGGATGAAGGAAAGAACAAATCTGTATTTCTTTTCCCGCTGGAGAAAACACCTGTTCTGCCCCGGAAGTGTGTGTTGGTGTGCCCGCGCCGGGTGCAAGCTACCAACGCGATTGTCATTGATATGCCTCGCCCTGTTGCTGATACAATGCGGTACGAAACCCGGACCACCCATGCTCGAACGACTGGCTTCAACCTATACCGGTATCGATTTCTCCAACCAACTCACCGAAACTGAAGATCTTAATATTCTGACGTTTGAATATTTCTATAATGGAGCCGGTGTCGGTATCGGTGATATCAATAACGACGGCTTACAAGATATTTTCTTTACCGGTAATCAGGTAAGCAACCGGTTGTATCTGAATACAGGCGAATTCAGGTTCCGTGATATTACGCTGGAAGCCGGGCTGACCTCCAGCGGAAAATGGGCTACGGGTGTTTCCCTAACCGATATCAACCAGGATGGATGGATCGATATTTATGTTTGTTATGCAGGCCCCTTTGCCGACCCGGAGAGCAGGGCGAACGAACTGTATATCAATAACCGGGATAATACCTTTTCCGAAAGGGCAGGGGAATATGGACTGGCCGATACAGGCCACACCACTCATGCCGCCTTTTTTGACTACGACGGCGACGGTGACCTCGATGTATACCTGCTTAACAACATCACGGACGAAACCGGACCGAATGTTATCAGGCCCAAACGGATAAAGGGTGAAATGGCAAACACAGACAAACTTTATAAGAACAACGGAGATAATACATTCACGGACGTATCACGGGAAGCGGGTATCACCATTGAGGGTTATGGACTGGGTGTCTCGGTATGTGATATCAATGGCGATGGATGGACGGATGTTTTTGTTTCGAACGATTACCTTTCGAACGACATCATGTACATCAATAATGGCAACGGTACGTTTACCGATCATGCGTCGCGTTACTTCAGGCACACGAGTTATTCCGCGATGGGTAATGATGTGGCGGATTTTAATAACGATGGCCTGCTTGATATCATGGCTGTCGATATGCTTCCTCCTGACAACAAGCGGCAGAAGTTGATGTTCGGTGCAACAAATGAGGACCGCTACAGGTCCGAGATCGCTTATGGCTACGATCCGCAGTATATGCGGAATACCCTCCAGCTCAATCGCGGGCTTTCGCCTTCGGGAGAGGTGATGTTCAGTGAAATCGGTCAGCTCGCCGGCATCCACGCAACCGACTGGAGCTGGAGTCCACTGTTCGCCGACCTCGATAACGACGGCTTTAAGGATATTGTGATCACAAACGGTTATCCGCGCGATATTACAAACCGCGACTTTGCTTCTTACAAGGCAAATGAACTGTTGAAAGAAGGATATAACGAAGGGGTAAAAAATAAACTGCTGTCTGCGATTAGCAAACTGGACGGCGCGTACCTTCCCAACTTCATTTTCCGGAACAACCACGATCTTACGTTCCACGATGAATCTTCACAGTGGGGATTTACCGAGCCGTCATACACAACAGGAGCAGCATATGCAGACCTCGATAACGACGGCGACCTGGATATTGTGATGAATAATACGAATGCCCAGGCATTTGTCTATAAAAACCACCAGCGCGACCAAACGCAGAATCATTACATACGAATTAAGGTCAGGGGATCGCAGCAGAACGGGAACGGATTTGGCGTGAAGGTGACGCTGAGGTCCGGAGGCAATGAGCAGTATCAGGAGCTTTCACCGTTCCGTGGGTTCCAATCTACCATGGAAGATGACATACACTTCGGACTGGGAAAGGACACTGTAGCCGGTTCGATCGTTGTCCGGTGGCCGGACGGGAAAATACTTGTGCGGGAGCAGATCAAGGCAGACCAGGTAATCGAAGTGGATTACGCGGATGCTGTGTTAATCCGTGATCCGGTTGCCATGAACGGCAAGGGTATTCAACCTGATGTGGTGGAGAGCACCGATCAAATGCACATCGACGTGATTCACAGGGAAACATACTATGCCGATTTTAAGGTCCAGCCTCTGTTGCCCCATAAATATTCCGGGCTGGGTCCGGGTATTGCCGTGGGTGACATCAACAACGACGGACTGGAGGATTTTTTTACGGGAGGTGCCTATAATCAATCCGGCTCCGTGACCATACAGAGGAAAGACGGTTCCTTCGAAAGCTCCGCTCTCACCGGTGAGACGAAGTATGAGGAGGACATGGGTGTCCTGCTTTTCGATGCCGACGGCGATCAGGACAAGGATTTATATATTGTGAGCGGTGGGAATGAGTTTCCCGGAGGATCCCGTTACTACCAGGACAGGCTCTACATACAGGAGGATGGAAAACTCATACAAGACAAAAACGCACTTCCCCGGGAAACTGCGAGTGGCTCTTGCGTTGTGGCCGCGGATTTTGACCGCGACGGCGACCTCGACCTGTTTGTAGGCGGAAGACTTTCTCCTCAGCAATACCCGTATCCCGGGGAAAGTTTTCTCCTCCAAAACCGGGGCGGAAGGTTTGTCGATATAACCGACAGTATCGCACCGGGATTAAAACACGCCGGCATGGTAACGTCTGCATTGTTCACCGATGTGGACAATGATAAGGACGCCGATCTTCTCGTAACAGGGGAATGGATGCCGGTACAGGTTTACATAAACGACAACGGCAAATTCAACGATCAGACAGCCCGCATCGGTCTTTCAAAATCCGTCGGTTGGTGGAACAGCGTTACAGGCGCCGATATCGACTCGGACGGTGACACGGATTATGTGTTGGGAAATCTCGGACTGAACAGCCGGTTCACCACCTCACCTGATAAATTTTTTAAAGTATACGTGGACGATTTCAACCGGGACGGAAAACGGGAAGCCATTCTTGCCGGTTACATCAATGGCACACTGTACCCGGTGCATCCACGTGATGATCTTTTTCAACAGATGCCGCAGTTAAAAAAACACTTCACCAGTTATCAGGATTATTCCGAAGAGACTATGGAGCATTTCCTCTCGACCGTTAATGCGGTTCAGCCCCGGGTGTACGAAGCAGACATCTTCGCCTCCTGTATCCTGATCAACACGGGAAACTCGCCCTGGAAACTTATTCCATTGCCTGTCGAGGCCCAATTCGCACCCGTGTATGGTATCATCGTAAATGATTTTAACAACGATAATCGCCTGGATCTCATGCTGACCGGCAATTCCTACGCACCCGATGCCCTGACCGGACGTTATGATGCAGGCAAGGGCCTGATTCTTCATGGAAACGCTCAGGGTGCATTTACCACCGTGCCTGCGGGCGAAAGTGGATTTGTTCTTGAAGGCGATGCAAAGGGGCTTGCGTTGCTCGTTGACGGAACGCATCCGGATATTATTTTGTCGTCCGTAAATGACGGGGCTGTACGGGCGTGGGCGAGCACATCGGAAAAACACAGGTGCGTGTCGATGGACGAGAAAGATGCGTACGTTCTGATCACGTTTACGGACGGCAGGGTGATGAAGCGTGAACTGTTCTTTGGCGACGGGTACCTGTCGCAATCTTCGCGACGGCTATGCATCGGTACCAAGGATATCAGGCGGATAGAAGTATTTAACAACCGGGGAGTGGGCAGGGATATTGAACTCAGCAACTGACGATTGAACGAATGACCCTGTGGGTCTGGTTCGCCGTGGAGCAGTAATCGTTTGAAACGGCTTAAAACCGATGTTGTCCACCTTTCGGTCCACCGGATTGACTACACTTTTGTCATCCGTTATTCCATTGAGATCTGCACAGAAAAACGAACCTTTGATCAGTTGGTTCGGAAGTCGTACAATTTACGTCAGTAAAAAAAATAGCCATGATTGCTGGTCAACGCACCTATAACGAAATTATATCGTTTTCGGGAAAGATGCCGGAAGGTGATAAATCTTTCCTGGACCCGTACATCGAAGCCATTGCTTCAAACATCCGCATGGCTGTCCTGGACAAACAATGCAATATCATCTGGGTCAATGAGCAGTTCTGCAGCCTGACAAAATACAGTCGTGAGGAATTGATCGCTCACCGTGTTTCGAGGCGGCACCTGGTGTTACTTCATCAGGAAGATTACCGGATGATCTATTCGGTTATTTCAAAGGGTAATGAATGGACGGGAGAGTTAAAAAGCCAGGCCAAGGACGGAACGCTTTTCTGGGTCAAAGTGAATATCCTGCCCATTATGAATCGCGCCAGGGAAATTTCCTCATTTCTGATCCTGGCCTCCAATATCACGGCTACGAAGGATGCGATGGCGGAGAAGAATCTGGCCCTCGAACACCTGAAAAGAAGTCAAGCGCGATACCGGGTGCTGGTGGAGAAGCAACCTGATATCATATCGCTTTGCCAGGCAGACGGTACCCGCATCTATGTGAATTCAAGCTATTGCAAATTTATCGGAATAGAATCGTCCGCACTTATCGGTACGAATGCGTGCGAGTTAAGTCTGAAAGGGCTGCCTGGTTCGTTCAAGAAGGAAGGGCTTGGACTGACTGTACAGAATCCGGAAACATCGGGCCTGTTTGAACTGGAGAACAGCGCTGGAAAACGATTCTGGATGTCGCTTTGTCTGAAGGGAATATTCGATGCGCATGGACGGTTGTACGAGATTTTGACCATCGGCCGTAACGTAACCGATTTGAAAAATGCCGAGCTGCAAAAAACCGCCTATATCGAGGACCTCGAACGGATAGCGTTTATGACTTCTCACAATGTACGCGGACCGATCGCGACAATGTTAGGGCTCGTGGAGCTTCTGCGTATGAACGCCATACACTCCGAGCAATGGGACCAGGTTATGGATAGTTTTAAAAAGTGCATCAAAGACCTCGACGGATATACACGGGAGTTGGGTGCTTTTATCGATCAGCGTCAGTCCTCGGAGTAGACCGGCGCAAAAAAGCGGAACCTGCTAGTTCAGGAATTCATCGACAGCCTGACGGCGCTTGGTAACATGTTGTTTAAGTTCGGAAAGTGCACCTGGAAATGCGGAAGTTGCCGATAGTTGGGTGTAATTTCCCTGTTCTATCCCCAGCGGTCCCGTAACATACGGGGATATCAGGTTGTGATGATATTCAAATAGCGCATTCATCTTTTCCGTGGTGAAAGTATTAGCGTTGAATTCCTCAACGTAGGCCTTGTACGCTGCGAGGTAAACCGGATCGTCGACCACATACCGGATCAGGGGCCAGTTGCCGGTGATTCCCGATAACGGAAGCGATAGCGCATTCCTCCCTGTGCTCATCAACGACTCGTTATGATCCCAGGGTATCCAGGTAAGGCCCTTATCCTGATCGTTGTAGAGGTAGTAATTGTGGGCCATATTCCCATACGTGTCCCAGTTTTCTATTGTATTGTTTACCGCAAGCCATTTCACAAAATGGTCGACATTAAACAAAGCCTCCAGCGAGGAACGCCATTGAGGCGCATTCGTTGTCCGCAGCGTGCTGTTCAGCAAGGCAATGGTGTTCTCCACATCGCTGTAATCATTTTCCGCTTCGTTGTTCTTCTTTTCAAATTCCGACGATGAAAACGACTTGAAGGTGGATTCCGGTTTGTAAATATTGCCTGTTGCAGCGCCATAAACATGGTCTACCATCGTATCATCAATCACTTCCACCATCGTGTAAACACCGCAGTAGGTGAGACCCTCTCCAAAGTCGATCGATACAGCATAAAAGGAAGTCTGCGCCGCAGGTATTCCTGCCATCCTGAAAATATCCGCGCCGACCTTTTCCCGGATAAGTGAATTATCCTTTGCCCCGGGTGACATCGAAAGTTCTTTAAACCCATAGAACCGCTGGTCGGTGATCTGAGGGTAGGTATCCTCGTATTCATCAAACTTCAGCCGGAAGGGAAGTTTGTAAATACCCGCACGCCACGAACTGGAAAGCGACGAATTTCCTTTTAAACGGAAACCGACCTTATACCATTCGATCCCGTTGAACTTCAGCGATACCGGCACATAAACCGGATCCTCCGAGGTAAAGCCACCCGGTCCGGCCGTTGTCCCGTTCCCGGAACCAAACGTGTACCCGATTTTTTCAACCATATCTTCCCGGATCGTAGTCCAGTCGGATGCCGTCATGACAATTTCCACCGAATTAACCTGTGTCTGATTAAAAACCATCGAATAATCGGGATCGTTACTTTTTCCATGCGTCGTCTCTGTCCAGTCGGGAACCGGGAAGTTGATATCTTCCGGTATCGCGTTATTCGTGTCATTTATCCCGGAGTCGCACGAGAACAGCACGGCCGAAAGAAACAGCGACCCTATTCGAAACAGATTGATCATCATGTTTTTTTTTGAATAACGTACAAGTAACAGAACACTTTCGATCTCCGGCGAAGTAATAGGTGATCGCGGTGATTGTGTAGACAAAACCGGGGCACTATGGGTGTTACGGTTGGAAACGGCATCCTGTTGGAGTTGGTCGCAGCAAATCCGGAGTTCACCTCAAAGTCATGCAGTGTTGGAAATGCCGGACGTATATTTTCGTTCCAGGGGCAAGACACGATGACGTATGAAAAACAATGCGCCCTTTACTTTCTTCTTCGCATTACCCGCGTATCCGGCAGGGTATTTATCTACACCACAGTATTGACAGTATTCATTCTAACCGGGTGTTCCGGCGACGACACGACAAGTGAACTGGACTGCAGTGGTGTGTCCCTGTCATTTACAACCGATGTATATCCGATCATTCTCGCGTCCTGCGCTACGCGATCGGCATGCCATGGATCCGGAAGTAACAATGGCCCGGGGCCTCTGCTGACTTATGCGCAGGTCAACAGTGCGAAGAGCGATATTAAGTCCAGCGTCGCCAGCGGAGAGATGCCCAGGGAGGAAGTTTGTCTGCGAATGAGAAGAATATTATTATATGCTGGATAACAAACGGCGCATCCGATAACTGAACGCCAAAAGATCTACCGGGGAGCCCATCGGTGAGGACGGCAGGAATGTCTCGCAACTTCCTGTCGATCCTTTTCCGGTATCAGTGCCGGCTCAACGTTTTCAGAACAGACTTTAGCTTACGGGGATTTTTCCGGTACGGTTGCAGGTCGAACAGTTCCACCTTTCTGAACTCAATCGGGTGGCTTTCGCTTTGCAGGGCGATGTAACCTTCCGTCAGCATCCTGCCCTCGGTTTTTTCCCGCGGATTGAAGTCCGACACGACACCGCCGCCGATCTGCGGGGAACTGTAGGTTAAGACAGTATCACCCTGAACAACGTGCCGGATAATGGAATCGCCCAATACCAGTACATCCACACGGACCCACTGATCGCCGTGAAATGTTTTTGAAGTGGAATTGACACAATGGTCCGTGAACAGCTTTCCGTTCAGGACCACATGGGTTCCCGGCGTGCAAAGGTTAGCGGTAGTCCTTTCATCCTTTCCATTTCCGCCCAACAGCTGCACTTCGATCGAGATTGGAAAATCCTGTTTTATACCCATCGATTCCGGAGTCTGACAATGGATCATCGCGCCGCTGTTTCGGAATGCCCAACCGGGTCCTCCTTTTGCCTGTTCGCCGATAAACCTGTACTCCATAGAAAGAAGGTAAGAAGAGAACTTTCGTTTGTAAAAAAGGTGCCCGAACTGGTTGTTGAAACTGTCGTACTGATCATAAGAAACGCGGAGATTGCCGTCGACGATCCGGAAGGTGTTGCCGAAGTTTTTGTGGAGTGCATGATCCTTGATTTTTACTTTCCAGTCGTTCAGATCTCTGCCGTTAAAGAGAGGAATCCACCCGGTCTCGATGTCTTGTTCAAACGTGAAGGAAATCAGGGCAAAAAGAATGAACACAAAGGCAAAAGGTTTCATAAGCAAGGTTGTTTTGTCCGCTGCAACAAAGCTGGTGAAAAAACACCATTAATCAGACGGCAAATTTAATCGTGCCGGGGTCGGGAGAGATAGCGGATTTCGTAGCGCTCCTGGTTAGCTCCTTTGAATACCGGGGCAAGATCTTTCCGCAGGATCAACCGATCCGCGCCGAGTTCCCGGATGCTGAATTTTTCCAGGAGTTCGTGGTCGACGGTACGGTGATACAACGTATCCTTTTCGCTGATATCAAATGAAAACATCCGTATCTCGTCGCCTTTCGACATTTTCAATCCGGCGTCGGGAAGATACTCCAGAATGGGTTCGTCACCGATATCTTTTCGTGTAAAGGTGAACCCATTGTAGTATGTGGCGATTGAATCCACTTTCCACATTCCCTGGATAGCCCTCTTTTTTTCAGGAGCGCAGCACAGCAGGAGGAGCAGGAAAGCAAACACAGGTATGGAGTTATTCATCTGAAGTAGCGTAGCAGGGTTACGGGATCGGGAAGTAAAGATAAAAAAAACGAGCCGCGGACGGGAATCCGCGACTCGAAACCAAACGTGAGGATTGATTCTAATGAAAAATCATAACGTGCCCGCTAGTAGTTTTCATTCTGAACGAGAATACCGTTGCTGATGTCAAGTTCCCGCTGGGGGATCGGGAAGTAGTAGTGCTTAGGGCGCTGAAACGTACGCGCAGGCTTCAGCGGGCCCCGGTCCTGATTATAAAACGCCACGATATCGATCAGACCTGCTTTATCCCACCTCAGGAGATCCTGGTGGCGTTCATTTTCGCCGGCCAGTTCGACCCGCCGTTCATGCATGATATCTTCCATGGTGGCATTCGAGACAGGAGTGAGGTTGTTTCTTTCCCGTACGGCGTTGAGTTCTGCATCACCGCTTTGGGACAAGCGGATTTTTGCTTCCGCCACGAGCAGGTAAACGTCGGCAGAACGAAGGATCGGAGCGTTCTGGTCGGCATTCAGTCCTCCGTCTTTCCACGACGCAAATTTCCGGAAGTGGAAACCCGAGGTTGACAGATCTGCTGTATATTCCTGGATACCGGCATCGCCGCCGAGATCCACCATATCACCGACCTTGAATACCGTATAGTCCAGACGCGGGTCGGAAGGTTCAAACTCGTCTACCAGGTCCTGGATCGGTTCCCGGAAATCCCATCCGCCCCACGGCCTTGGCGTTGTATATATCTGCGGCGTGTTGTCCGTGGTCCAGTTGCTGGTATACTGCATGGAGAAAAGGATCTCCGTATTGTTTTCGGAATCGATCTTGAAATTGTCTTCAAAACTTCCGGCCAGCGCATAGCTTGCGTTTTGAGTCACCTGTTCACCGGCCGTGATCGCCTTTTGAAATTGTTCGGTGTAAACGTAGAACTTGGCCAGGAATCCATTCGCCGTGCCTTTCGATACACGTCCGAGGTTATCCGGGTCGCCCTGGTAGGATACCGGCAGGAGTTCGGCGGCCCTGGTAAAATCCGACTCGATCTGAGCCTCAACTTCCGCGAGGGTTGCTTTCTTTTTGTTCAGATTTCCCGCAAGCACATCCGCCTCTAAGAATATCGGTACCTCGCCGTGGACGAGATAATGTCTCCAGTAGCTGAAACCACGGAGAAAGTAAGCTTCGCCAAGACTCCTGTTCTTCAGGTTCTCATCCATTTCCACATTAGGGGCGTTGATGAGGACGGCGTTCGCACGGGAGATCATCTCGTATCGCCACTTCCAGGTGTCGATAAGTTTGGGATTGCTCGCATCGTAGGTGAAATATTCGATTGCCTGATCTTCGGCGTGATCACCCGCCCGCCACATGTCATCGGATTGAATATCCCAGGTGCGTTCGAAGTGACCAAAGTAATTTTCCTGAAGGAGGGGTTCGTAGATCGCGTTTACGGCGGAAACAACATCATCGCCGTTCCGCCAAAACTGTTGTGACGTTACAGAACCGTATGACGTTGACTCAAGCAGGTCGTCACACTGCACAAAGGTAAAGCAGATTACCAGGCAGGTTCCTATAGTTTTTATGATTCGATTCATAGTTGTGATCATTAGAGTTCTTAAAAGGAAAGTTGTGCGCCGATCGTCCAGGTACGAGCCTGCGGATACTGTGCATAGTCGACATTGATCTGGCTATTCGACACAAAACCGTTTGCGCCTATGATTCCGAGTTCAGGGTCCATTCCGTTGTATTTTGTGATAACAAAAACGTTCTGCCCCGTGATATAGAACCGCGCTTTTGCAATGTGAACGGTATTGGAAATAGCCTGAGGAAGCGTGTAGCCCAGAGTCATTGTCTTTAACCGGAAGAAAGCGCCGGACTCAACGAACATATCGGATGTCCGGTGATTGAGGTTATCACGGTTGTTTGTCATCCTCGGAATGGAATTGCTGGTACCCTCGCCGTGCCACCGGTTTATGGTTTCAGCGTACATGTTGAAGGGATACGTCGGATCGATACCCTGCATTCGGTCGGCATTGTAGATGTCTACATCGGCCGCTCCCAGGAAAAAGAGACTTAGATCGATACCTTTATAAACTCCCGTTGCGTTTATTCCGAAGGTGAATTTTGGTGTCGGATTACCGATGATCGTTCTGTCCTGATCGTCGATAACATGATCGCCATTCAGATCGACGAAGCGGACATCGCCGGGTGTGATCTGACCGTTGTCTTTTCTGGGATCCGCTGAAATGTTCGCGTCACTTTCAATCTCCGACTGGTTCTGATATAAACCGTCGGTCTTCCATCCGTAAAAGGATGCGATGGGGTATCCTACATACGTTCTCGAAATTTCCGAGCTGCTTCTTCCGTAAAGCGGGCCGGGCAGGAAGTTTCCATTGTACAGTTCGGTGACTTTGTTGGTGAGGCAGGTCATATTACCGCCAAGCGAATAAGAGAAGTCACCGACAGATTTGCGATAGCTCACCTCAATTTCAATACCCTTGTTTTCAAGCTGGCCGACATTCTGGAAAGGGATACTAGCTGTTCCATTTGATCCCAGCGAAGGCGGTGCGAGCAGCATATCCCTGGTCTGCTTGTTGAAGTAACCGAGTGTCATCAGTATTTTGTTTCCGAACAGGCCGGCTTCCAATCCGACATTGGTCATCACCGCTCTTTCCCACGCGATGTTGGCGTTTGCAATGGAACTCTGCGCTGAACCCAGTGTCTGACCTCCACCGAAAGAATAACGGTATCCGCCGCTGATAAGGGAAAGATATTGCAGTCGTGGAATATTGGAATTGCCCAATTCGCCGTAACCGCCGGTAAGTTTCAAGTTGGAGATCACGTTGGTAAGTCCCTGGAAAAATGGTTCTTCTGAAATTCTCCATCCCAGCGAAAACGCGGGGAAATAAGCCCACCGGTTGTTAGGACCAAACTTCGACGATGCGTCGGCACGGAATGTAACAGTTGCCAGGTACCGGTCTTTGAGGCCGTATGTCGCTCTTCCGAAAACAGACTGAAGGGCATCGTAAGAACGCGTCTCCAGGGCTTCCGTAATCGTTCCGCCGGAGCTTAAGTAGCGCTGACTGGGATCTTCGCTGGGGAGATCTTTCCGTTGCGAAGTCATATCCGAATAATCGAAGGTCTGCTGCGAGTATCCGGCTACCACTCCGATGTCATGATCACCCGCTTCGGTGTCGTACGCCAGGAAATACTCCTGCAGCAACGAATAGCTTTTCGACGAACTGATCCGGCGGGAGTTGTTTGTTGTTGTTCGGGTTTGATCCAATACCCGGATGTTAAACTCACGGTAGTCACTGAAGCTTGCATCCAACGCGACATTAGCCCGCGCGTGCAGACCTTTCAGCAACTCGAGGTCACCGTTCAGGCTGGACAGGATACGTGCCCGCCCGGAGCGTTTATCCTGTGTATCGATGGTGAAGATCGGATTATTAATATCACCGAATTGTGAACTTACCTGCGACGAGCTATACGTTCCGTCGGGATTTCGTACGGGGAGGCCGGGATGAAAACGGATGGCGCTCCACACAAGGCCATCCTGAGCGGAAAGCGTATTCGGCGCCGTTCCTGTCTGATTGGTGAGCTGGAGGCTCTGACCGATCTTGAATTTATCTGATATCTTGTGATCGGAGTTTATCCTGAAACTATATCGCTTGAAGTATGAATTCTTGATCATACCCTGTTCATTGTAGATTCCCCCGGACAGCGAAAAGGTTGATTTTTCACCGCCGCTTGCGATGGCAATGTCAAGGTTATTGACGGTTCCCTGACCGAGGAGTTCATCCTGCCAGTTGGTTCTTTGCGTCTGGTAGGACGCGTCTTCCCAGATGGGATCTATAGCCTGTCCATCGTTCGTATAGCGCTCCCGTTTCAATGTTGCCAGTGTCGAGGCATCCAGTACGTCGATCGATTTGATCCGGTTTGAAATACCGGAGTAACCGTTGACACTCATCTTGAGACCCTGCCCGAACTTGCCGCGTTTGGTGGTTACAATAACAACACCGTTGGCTGCACGTGTGCCGTATATGGCGGAAGCGGATGCGTCTTTTAAAACTTCAACAGATTCAATGTCATTGGGATTAACATCGCCAAGAGGACCGTCTGAGGGGACACCGTCGATAATGATAAGGGGATCCGCATTATTGACCGTTCCAACGCCCCGGATACGGATTGAACCGCTGTTTCCGGGCTCGCCGCCACTGCGGACGATGGTTACGCCGGACGCTCTGCCCTGCAGCGCCTGCTGCGTGGATGAGACCGGAAGGTTTTCAAAATCAGAACCCTTTACGGAAGAGATAGCGCCGGTAACGTCTTTCTTGTCCTGTGTGCCATAACCGACAACGACAACTTCCGATAATGTTTTGGCATCCGATTTTAACTGAATATCAATGGTAGCCTGGTTGCCCACCACGATCTCTTCCGTAAGGTAGCCGATAAAACTAAAAACAAGGATGGATTCCGCCGACGAAACATTCAGGGTGTAAACTCCATCCGTATCTGTTACCGTGCCATTGGTAGTTCCTTTCTCCAGCACATTCACGCCCGGCAGCGGGGTGCCGTCTTCTTCCGTTATTTTTCCTTTTACAGCCTGTACGGTAAGGAAAAATTTAGCCGACGCATACGTGTCGGTACTCCTATCCACCGAGCTGACACCGCCTGCATTTGAAACGGGAATAAAAGTGGATTGGGGCGACGGAGGTATCAGGGTGATCTGCCGCTTGCGAATGGTGTAGGTGACATTCGAGCCTTCCAGCAGCAGGTTGAGTATATTCTCGATCTTGTTATCGGAAACGGTCAACGACACGGTCTTGTTTAAAATCTGAAGGCGGTTGTGATTCACGACGAAATTGTAATGGCTCTGCCTTTCGATCTCACGAAGCGCTTCGCGTACCGTAACATTCTTCAGGTTAAGTTCGATGGTGTTCGGAGCCTGATGCTTCGGGTCGGAAAAGCCCGTCAGCGAAATCCCCATACAAAAGAGTATCACGATTCTGCATACTTCCTGGCGGAATCGCGCCAGCGGGCTTCGGCATAAACGATAGTAAAAGTGTTTCATAGATTGGGGGTTAATCGGGTACAGTGTTATTCGAAAATCAATATTTTCTTGTCGCTTATTTTGAATTCCAGGTTTGACGAGAGTTTGATCAGTTGCAGCACTTCCTCGATACTTTCATCCTCGATGGTCATCGTTATCCACTCTTTTTTTGCGAGAGCGGAGTCAATGGTTATATCCACTTTGTACCTGTTTTCCAGTTTAAGGATGATATCGCTGAGAGGAGTGTTGTCGAAGCGCAGGTAATCTTCCTTCCAGGCTGAATAATGCTGAGGGTTCACCTTTTTCAGGACCACCTTCTTCGACCGCGCATGAAACATAATCTGGTCTCCGGGTTTCATGTCATAGCTGGCCTTTTTTCCTTTGACCTGCAGGATGACACGACCTTCTTCGAGCGTGGTTTTTTCCGTACCGTCCGTATCTGCGGAACTTACGTTGAACCGGGTTCCCTTCACCTGTATGGAAAGATTCTGCGTAGTCACAATGAAGTCATGTTTTCCTTTCCTGACATCGAAGAAACCTTCACCCTGAAGCCTGACGTTCCTCGAAGTTTTTCCAAAGTCGTCGGAATACTCCAGCGTACTGTTTGCGTTCAGGAAAACCACCGAACTGTCGGGGAGGAGAAGACTGGTTTTATTGCCTTTTGAATTCTGGACCAGCGTCTGTTTGAGGACGGGATTTTCGGACGTTCCCGTCACGGACCTCAGGACCGCGTAGGAAGCGGCCAAAAATGTAACGGCTGCGGCAACCTTCAGCCATGTGAAATATTCACGGCGGACAGGTGCAGAACTATAGTCCCCGCCAATCCGTCCCGACAAACTTTTCCAGGCCTGATCGGTCTTGCCGGCATTGAACCTCGTTACTGTTACCAGGGATTGGAACGTATCATTGATCTTTTCAAAATGGCGGACGTTCTTTTCGTCTTCTTCAAGCCAGTGCTTCAGAATGTCCAATTCCTCATCCGAGGCTTCCCTGTGCAGGAATTTTGTAATGATCTCCCGCATATGGGCAGGTGTGTCCTGAAAACTATCCATGAACTGTGTCCGGTTTCGGGTTATACAGCCGGACAGCGGTTTACCCTGACACGCGACGAAAAAAAATCGAAAAAAAAAGCGTATTCCTACTCGCAATGGAGGAGGAAAAGGATGATCAGCGCGGCGAGATGGTCTTTCAACTCGTAACGGATCTTAAAAAGGGCTCTGGACATCTGGGTCTCCACGGTCTTGATGGATATATTTAGCCTGTCTGCGATTTCCTGGTACCGGAGTCCTTCAAAGCGGCTAAGTTCAAAAACCTTCCTGCACTCTGAGGGAAGATGGCCCAGCGCCTTGTTAAAATCCCGCTCCAGGTCCATGGCAACGAGTGTATCGGTACTGTCAGGTTGATGTTGCCTGAGGTAGACAACTCCCATTATTTCAGCGTATTTATCCTTGTGTTTTTTGTGTTCAAGATGGTTAATAGAGCCGTTCTTTACAGCAGAAAAAAGATAGGTGGAAAAAGATTTGTTCTCGTCCAGATTTGCCCTGTTCTTCCATATCCTGTAAAAAACTTCCTGCACGATATCTTCCGAATCATCCATGTCGTGCAAGAACTTGTTGGCAAACGCGCATAACCGCGGATACAATCTCCTGAACAGGAGTTCCAGGCTATGTGGGTCTCCTTTCCGCAGATTTTTTACCAGCTCGCGATATTCGGGTAAAGTAGTCAAGGCGATTAAATTGCCGAAAAGTAATACTTTTTACTGTTTCGTAAACAGGGGAGGGTAATGGTAACAATAATCTAACCTTCGTGAACTGTTTTTCGGTATGGAGAAATCTGGGGAATAAGACATCCATGTTTTGTCATCTATGGCTGAACGTGAATGGCAGGATGAAGCCTGCCGGGCGTCCAGCTATGTAAAATTCCACTGGCTGACGAATTTTTAGAAAATAGTTACTCTCTCGTTTGTGCGCATGGAATCCAACGTTTGAAATGAACGTGAAGAGTTTCATTAACAATTTCATCACGAATCTATGTTTTGAATTTTGCGTTACATCACCATACCTTCACGGCATTTAAACTTCTTGAGGTTGGTATTGAGCTATGGAAAACGGCGGTAACGAAATGGTGAGCATGCTCCAGGTGGATGGCAGGAAAGGAGAGATTTTATCTAAACAGGTGTATGAACGATGGAGCCGGTTCATACTTTCCACACTTACGTCCGAAAAGGATTTTACCCTTAATGATCTGCTGGAAGAGGCACACCGGAATTTCACAGGTGTGAAGGAACATGAAGTAGGCTGGCACGTTCTCCAGATAAAAAGAGACCTGGAAGCGCGCGGCCTGATCAGGGTCATTGCCGCGCCGGATCTCAAACGAACATTCTTTATTAAATTAACACGCCAGGGGCTTACCAAAATAAACTATGAAGCCCAGTTACAGGAATGGTCGGAGACCGACGCAGGTCGCTTGTCGGAATGAGCGGCCGTCAGCTGCTTTTGTCCCTGAGGTGATTCAGGGCATTTTCGATTTCTTTTACGATAGTCATGACATCGTTACTTTGGACCGCAGCGGGATCGCCGTATACTAAAGAAGAATTGTATGGCACGATCAGGCTGTCGTTTTTCGGCATCGCTTTACCCATTCCTTTCATAAATGCAGGCACGTATTTCACGCTTGGCCTTTGCGAAAGCACATAACCGATTCCCGGTTTTATCGGCTGCTGAACTTCCGGCTCGCCGCGGGTACCCTCGGGAAAAATAATAAGCGAGAACCCCTTGTCGAGCGCGTCCACCATTTTATAAATAGGATCATTATTGATATTCTCCTTGTCTCTTTTTCGCTGGATCAATAAAGCGTTGATGAAATAACGGGTGAGCTTTTCCTTGAACCTGGTTTTGCCGAAGTGATCCTGGGCTGCGACGGGCTTTACCTGTAAAATTATTTTGCGGGGGAGAGATGCCAGTAATGTAAGGGTATCCAGGTGGCTGTTATGATTCGCCACGATAATGAACTGCTTTTCTTTTAGAAGAAACCGGGCGTCCGCCATCCTGACACCGACGAATACTTTGAGAAAGTTTCTGATGACGACGCTGTAAAGGAATTGTAACAGTATCTTTTGCATCTAGTATGCCATGTAATAGACAAGGTGAAAAAAAACGGGCGCCGTGTACGACAAGGAATCAATTCTGTCCAGAACGCCGCCATGCCCCGGTATGGATGTTCCGGTATCTTTCACACCGATATCGCGCTTGATCGACGACATAACGATATCGCCGACAAAACCGGAGAGCGCGATCATAAAGCTCACAAAGAGCACTTGCGTGGCGGAGAGGGGCGTGAGGAAACCGAGAAAATATCCAATAGCCGTTGTGCTGATCAATCCTCCGATAAAACCTTCCCATGTTTTATTAGGACTAACCTTTGGAATGATCTTGTGTTTCCCAAGGAGTTTACCCCATGTGAATTGCATCACATCGTTGATTTCCGTAAGAAAGACCAGGAACAGCAACAAGCCTCGTCCGCCATTGGCGAAGCCCGGGATTTCGGGTAATGACAACAGGTATGCCATGTGGCTAATACCGAACACCGTAAGCATAAGCACCCATTGCAGCAGTGACATGGATTTTACAATTCCGGCGGTATCTCCCTTCAGCACCAGCCGCAGCGGTACGAACAGGAACATAACAATAGGGATAAAAATAATATAGGCGCCATACCAACCGATATAAGCAAGGTAGTATTGTATGGGAATCGCAAGAAATGCCCAGAATATCGCTCGTCTGTCCGATTCGCGAAACCCTAATATTGAATACAACTCCCGGAAGGCAATAAAGGAAAGCATGCCGATCGCAAAATAGGAGATCGTACTGTTGAACATGGTAGTGCCGATAAAAAGCGAGGCCATGATCCACCAGGACTTGGTTCTTGTTTTCAGCTCGTGAAGGTTGGCCTTCGGCTTGAGGAGACCTACTACAAAAAAAAGGATCGTTGCGAATATGAGAATACCAAAGATCAGCCCGATGGCAATCAGAAGGTCGGTTTTTTCAAACAGATCGAGTCGTATAATGTTTTCCAAGTGTGTTGTGTTATTTTGATTTGATCGCTCCTTGATTCAGCAGTGATGCGACTTTCGCCAGCCGCCTGTAACAGGTTATGACGAGACCGATGTTCATCACGATAAGAAGATAATAGAAGACCGGCTGGTACCAGATCCCCGCAATACATCCGGCGCTCAGTAATGCCATCCTGTGCTGCTTGGCCATTGGTCCCAGGAAATGGTGTCCGCAATTTAACGAGGCACCCAGTGTACGAATATACGCGGTAGCAACGGCCAGGATAATCGCGGCATACGTCAGGTCCATTCCATACGGTTCATTCGCAACGAGGAAACCAACGCCCAGTAAACTAAAGGTGTCGCTTACCCGGTCCGGTACTTCGTTGAACAGGCCTCCGACGGCGGATTTTTTATCGTGTTCAATCGCCACCATTCCGTCCAGCAAATTCATGACCAGCCTTCCCTGGATTCCGGCAACGGCGAGGATCATAAAAAGCGCGTGATAATTTCCTGTCGTAGCGTCCAGGTAAAATGCAATGAAGGAGACAATTGAAAAAAGAATACTGAAGATCGAAATGAGATTCGGAGAAATATTTTTTTTCGCCAGGAAGGAAGCCAGTCTTTTTGCCCAACCCGATTCCCTTGAGGCTATCGGTCTCCGGTTTTCGGATGATTCACTCATATTTTTCGAGAAGCTCCATATAAGGGGCTTTTGCAAGTATACTGAAATGAATCCACAAGGTATAGAGCCCGCAAAAGTTTTGATGGTTTCCGTCACCGGATAACTCGTCTTTGGCAGGCGGAACTCATGGACCGGTACGGCTAGTGTTTCTTTACAATGTAAACCAGCATGTTGCCCCAGGTATTGTGATGTGGCTTCCTTTTTAAGACCATATTCAGAACGGGGTTGATGAAAGCCGCGCCAAACTCCACAAATGCTTCACGCTCTGAGACGCTGTGCGGCTGTTTTTGATAGTATGCCTTATATTCCTGTTTCCATATTTTCACATTGAAGCAGAATTTTTCCTCCAGGAGTTCCCAGGTTTTTTCGATGTGAACAGGCGACAATTCACCCTCCACCTCACGGGGCATTTTCCCATACAGCAGACGACTTCCTGAGCTTCGGTCCATATCCGGATCACCTTACCAGTTTCAATTGGCTTTCGTTGAGATACCAGCCGATATTGTCGTCGATCTCTTTATAAAATGGCCCCGTCGGGACGTACGTGCTTTCGTGCGATAGTACATCCTGTAAAATAAAACCATACTTATCCATGTCCACGGATGAATTCTTCAGGAAAGAAAGTTTTTCCCGTATGGATTCCAGTTGTTGTGAATTCACCCGGGTGTTAAACTTGTAATCCAGATAGGCCGGTAAGTCGGCAATCAACCGTGTGATCAATGTTCCCCGGTGGGCGTCGAGAATTTCACGCAATTTGAGAAGGGTTACCTGATGATCGGTGTCTTCAATTTTTTTGATCCCCAATACTGTTCTTACCGTTTTCATGATACTAATAATGTTAGTTCGTACAAACATATAAAAACTAATATAATTAGTAAATGAAATCCGGTTAAATTAAAAAAAACTGCAAACCGGGATGGTTTTGAGGGAAAAACGTCGGACTACTGCGCGGCCAGTTTTTGCAGAAAGGAATTAAACTCGGGTGTGTCGTAGTTTGCGGCGCCTGTTTCCTTGCTGGCAATCCTGCCGTCGGGTCCGATGATGAATGTGGAGGGGATAGATCCCACCTGTAGTTGCTCAGGAAGGTTCCCTGCAGGGGTGTAAACCGGGAAGGTGTACCCTTTGTCAGCCACAAAATCCCTGACTTTATGGATGTCCTGCGACCTGTCGACCGATAACATAATGAATACGATCCTGGTACTATCAACCTGGCTATACAGGTTTTGAATGGATGGCATTTCCACGCGGCACGGACCGCACCAGGTTGCCCAAATGTTCAGAAAGATTGTCTTTCCTTTGAACCCGTTCACGTCAACTACCTTGCCCTCCAGGTCCCGGAGGGTGAAGTCGTAATTGAATTTTTTTATAACAGCCGGTTCATCCCCGGACGCGTCCATCATACCGGTCTTCATGATCGCCGTTGTCGTCAGGTAGGAGATACCGGACAATGCCCCGGTTAACCGCAAAACAAAAAATACCAGCAAGACGAGTACCCAGGGCTTCACGACAGTCCAGGCTTTCACAAAGACTTTGTGACGAAACAGGTTTGTGATCGGTGTTTTCACGTTCAATACGGTTTTACTTTCTTTCCACTGCTTCCCATGCGGATGGCCCGTTCAGCATGACTAAAAAGGCCCCGTATCGCAGGCGGGAAGATTCCTGCTTCCGGACGCGGTCAAGAATAGTTACTCAACAAGCGGTTACCCAAATGTCGCTATTTTAATTAATTTCGAAAGATAATCTGGCTTTAACATGACAAAACTTACCTTACTACGGTGCGTGGTCTTTTTCCTGTTGGCTTCACCGGTCTATGGGCAAAAGGTCAAGTACAAGGATATTTGGGGTTTACTCAGCACAAAACAGTATGAAGCCGCGGAACCCTTTTTAAAAAAATACCTTCAGGAAAACACCGATAATCCCAACGCATTTTTGTACATGGGGATTGTGTACCAGGAAAAATCCCTGAAAGACGACGTACTCAAACGGACGCCTCGCGTCATATCGGCTATGGATTCGTCTATACTCTACTATGACAAAGCTTATAAAACGATCACGGAAAAAGAAGTAAAACGGAACAGCGAGTTCTATCAGGCCTACAACCGGAGGGACCTGCGCACGGGTGAATTCGGCGTCAAACTTTCCGACATTCAATTTGACCTCGAAAAGAAAATTGAAGGCCTTCGCGAACGGATCGACCGTGTCAAGATGGTAAAGCATTATTTTTCGCTATCCGATAGTTTGTACAGAAAATCAAATCGCCTCTACCGATCCATTCAGGCGGCGTATCCCGGGCAGAAGGAACTATACCTGCGGGCCGATAAGGGTACGCTCCAAAACCTGGCGCTGCTGGCCTCCCGTTTTGATTCCTGTACAAAGGCATTCGATAATTACCGGTCGAGTGCGGCTACGATCGGAAGAACGGGTTATAATCATACACTGTCACTCGATGAGATTCGGAATTTTAAGAACGATGGGGCATCACTCGCCAATTACTACCAGGATGACCTGAAGTTGTGGGACTATAAACAGTTCGCGGCGCAAACAATAAAAGTTATCGAGACGGAGATCATGCCGATGCGCGATCACCTCGTTGCATACGATATTGAGATCAATAAACTTCGTGAAAAACTAAATCACGATTCCCTCTCCGTAAAAAATGACCTGACTTCCCTGATCGACAAACTGCTGATGGAGCAATTGAGAAAATATGATCAGGAGCCTCTGCCGATGGAGATATTTACGCTAAAGATAGCGGACCTGGAGTATCGCTCGGCGGTTCTGGAGCACAAAAGCAATCCGGATACAACCAACGTTCATTTGCGATTGGGCATGCTGAACCGGGAGCTGAAATATCTGAACAAGCTGGATAGCATGGCGGCAAAATTATCCGGTGCGGACCTGGAAGCCAAAGCGGCTGACTATGCTTTCTTCGTGGAAAACACGTACAGCAGCACCGCGGTACTGAAGAGTTTTGTCGGCGGACTAAAGGAGTATGCGGAGCGGGAAAAGAAAATAAAAGCCCTTCAGCTCGCCCGTTATAACGATGCTCTTAAGTGGCTGGTGGTCGGATCCGATTCAATCCCGTTGAGTAGGGAGGGGAGAGGTTCCGCGTTTAAACCGCTGATCGTTGTCGACGAAAAATACACGGCAGGTATTCACTATCCCGATTCATTAAATCCTGCGGGATATTTGTATTCGATAAATCCTTCCCGGATACCGGATGTGAAGGTTTCTTTTCCGGTCGAAAAGCAAAGTTTCAGGCAAGCGAGGCTTTCAGCTTCCAGGGCGGTTTCGTTTTCAGATGCCGCCGGGCAAATCTACTTTGTCCTGATCTTTTCAGAGCGCAGCGACAAGGACAACAAGTTTCCGGCTACGCTGGCGAAGATCTACCGGTCCGACGGACTGGCATGGAGCATGAACTACCAGCTTGATTTTATTCCCCGGGAAATTTCATTCAGGGCAGATTCGGGCGAACTGACGATCAATGGCGGAACCAACCAGCAAAACACGATGGACAAAAACGGAAAGGTGATCAGGTAATGATCACGCGCCAACAAGTTTTTTCCAGTCGCCGAAGCGCATGTTGATCCGGATCTTCATTTTCTCATAGTTGTCCCAACTATCGGTAACGTGGTAAATAGACGGCAGTGTCTTTACCAGGATCTCATCATAGTCGTTCCGGTATAAACCTCCGCCGTAGTAGTAGTAGGTGAACATGTTTCCCTGGCGGTTAAACAATTCAAAGCCAAGATAGCCGTCCCAGATCTCGCTGAGAATGGTACAGGAAATCTCCCGGCGTTTAAAGCGAAAGATCTGGTTGGATGCCTCGTCTTCAAAATACTCCGAGTACAAACCCGTATCTATAATCCAGCCCAGGTACATACCGATATGTACATAAGCTTGTTCGATAGGTAAAGAATCAGGGAAGTTTCCGAGGAAGTGGCTCTTCGCGTTATCGTAAATGGTCTTTTGGATATCCGCCTTTTTTTCCATGTAACAATGTTAATTCTGATTGTCAAGTTAACCAAACAAATTGAATCTTTTTATCGGTCAATGGAAGAACATGTAACCCGCAAAAATTCCGCCTATTACACCGGCAAGGTCTGCAACAAGACCACCTGTTACTGCGTACCTGGTCTTGCGAACACCCACCGACCCAAAATACAGGGCAAGCAGATATAATGTTGTTTCGGCGCAACCTCTGAAGATACTGGCCATATTTCCCACGAAAGAATCCACGCCGTATACCTTTGACACTTCGATCATCATCGACCTTGCTCCCTGCCCGCTCAGGGGTTTTAAGAGTGCCACCGGTATTGCCGGAACAAAATCGGTGTTCAAACCCATGATGGCCAGACTCCACGAGAGGCCGTCTTCCAGGTAGGTCAGCACACCCGACGTTCTGAAGACCCCGATTCCCACCAGTATACCAACGAGGAACGGAATGATCTTTACCGAAGTAGCAAAACCTTCTTTTGCACCTTCAATAAATGTCTCGAAAACGGGGATCTTCCTTTTCAGCCCGAGTGTAATGAATGAAACGATAATGGAAAAAATAATAACACCTGTGAACAGCGAGGACTGCCGGCTTATTTCGTCGGGAGTCAGGCCCGAAAAATAAAATACAACCCCCGAGATAAATAACAGCATACCGGCGACGTAAGCCAGGATGACCGGATCGAACAGGTTGATCTTTTGCCGGACGCAAACGTAGAGCAAACCGACAAATGTTGAACAAAACGTAGCGATCAATGTAGGGATAAAAATACTCGTCGGGTTCACCGAATGAAGCATCGCCCGGTCCGCCATGATAGAAATAGGGATAATCGTAAGCCCGGAGGCATTGAGCACCAGAAACATGATCTGTGCATTCGACGCGGTTTCCTTATCCGGGTTGATTTCCTGCAATTCATTCATGGCTTTCAGTCCGAGAGGCGTCGCGGCATTATCCAGCCCGAGAATATTGGCGCTGAAATTCATGATGATCGATCCGGTAGCCGGATGATTGCGCGGTATTTCAGGAAACAAACGGGAGAAAAATGGTCCCACCAGGCGTGACAGTATGGGAATCATTCCTCCTTTTTCCCCGATCTTCATGAGGCCCAGCCACAGCGACATAACTCCAGCCAGGCCGATAGAAATTTCGAAACCTGTCTTGGCCATATCAAAAGTAGATTGAAGCATGGCAGGGAAAACGGTTGTGTCGTTAAACACGATCAGCTTTACAAGCGCAACTACAAATGCGATGAGAAAGAAAGAGACCCAGATGTAATTTAAGATCATGGCAGCCTGTTATCGTTTATCAATGTACAATCATCGGCCGGTGTTTACCAAATTCAGGATATGGCAAGCGGCGATCCCGGCTGTTTCCGTCCGAAGCCTGCTGTTTCCGAGGCTGACTTTTTTGAATCCGTGCTGCTGCGCTGTATGGAGTTCTTCCTTTGAAAAGTCGCCCTCCGGCCCGATGAGCACCAGATAACGTGATAGGGGAGTGACAGCCTCCTGAAGGTGGGTATTATTTTCCGGGTCGACGTAGGCGATGAATTTTTCCAGCTCCGTTGCGTCACGGATTACGTCGTATAGTTTAAGGGGTCCTGTGATCTGCGGAAGCGAAAATTTCAGCGATTGTTTCATGGCGTTGACGGCGAGTTTTTCGAGACGTTCCAACTTGGTGTGCGTCCGTTCGCTGTGATCGCATTCGACTAATGTGATCCGGTCAATTCCGAACTCCACGGCTTTTTCAACAAACCACTCCAGCCGGTCCGCATTTTTGGTAGGGGCGATGGCGATATGAATGTAATATTGCCTTGAGGGTTCTGTTATTATCTCCTGGACGGCAAAGGTACATTGATGCGCGTCGGCGCGCGTAATGACTGCCTGATACAGGAAACCTTTTCCATCGGTGATCTGGATCCGGTCGCCGGCTTTCCTGCGCAGTACTTTCGTACTGTGCTTCGATTCAGCGGCGTCAAGGTAGTGGACCCCTTCGGCGATCAAGGGTTGATAGAAAAGATTCACGCAGTTATGCGTAGAGTTGATGGAGCTTGTCGACCAGGTTGATATACTCCTGCATAGCTGCTTCTTTCGGTTTCCCTTTAAGCTCCTCCCAGGCATCGAATTTTGCAATCGCCTTGAAATCAAAACCGCCGGGTCTTTCACCGCTTACATCGCCCTCTGTCACCTGTTTATACAGGGCATACAGGAGGAGTAGTTCTTCGTTTGTCGGGCGTTTGGTGAATTGTTTCGACCGTGCTGCCGCGTTTTCAAATTCCTGTAGACCCATGCTCGTTACGTTAGGTGCGAAAGCGATTGTTGTGTTTTATCGGTGCTGTATTCAGCGTATAGCTACGCCGTTCAGCGGTTTTCGATCCCTTTGTATGGCCGTAGCGTTGCGCCGGTATAAACCTGTCTCGGCCTGCCGATAGGTTCCTTGTTTTCGCGCATTTCCTTCCATTGTGCGATCCATCCGGGAAGACGCCCCATAGCAAACATGACGGTGAACATTTCAACGGGGATACCCAGGGCGCGATAGATGATACCCGAATAGAAATCGACGTTCGGGTATAGTTTCCTTTCAACAAAGTAAGGGTCTTTCAGAGCGGCCTCTTCCAGTTTCTGCGCGATTTCAAGTACGGGATCGTTTACCCCAAGTTTTTTCAGGACATCATCTGCCGCCTTTTTGATGATTTTGGCCCGCGGATCGAAATTTTTGTAAACACGGTGCCCAAAACCCATCAGGCGGAAGCCGCTGTTTTTATCTTTAGCTTTGTTGATCCATTTTTCAGTATCGCCGCCATCCTGGCGGATATTCTCCAACATCACAATTACCTCCTGGTTCGCACCGCCGTGAAGGGGACCCCATAGCGCGTTGATACCCGCAGAGATCGATGAATAGATACTGGCTCTTGAAGACCCTACAATCCTGACAGTCGACGTAGAACAGTTTTGCTCGTGATCGGCATGAAGGATCAGGAGTTTGTCCAGCGCGTCGGCAATAACGGGATCTACTTCAAATTCTTCCGCGGGAAGCGAAAAGACCATTTTAAGGAAACGAGCGCTGTAGTCCAGCCTGTTATCGGGGTAGTTAACGGGATGCCCCGCAGCGTTCTTATACGCCCAGGCTGCAAAAGTCGGCATTTTCGCCATCGAGCGAACGATACTTAAATAGACTCCTTCGGCCGACCGGTTAGGGTCGAGAGACTCCGGATAGAATGCGGTCTGCGAACAGAACAGCGAGGCAAGAACGCCCATAGGATGGGCTGTGGAAGGAAAACCATCCAGGATTTTTTTGATATCCTCGTGTACGAGGGTGTGTGTCTTGATATCGTGGCTGAACTTGTCGTACTGCGGCTTCGTGGGCAACTCACCAAAGATCAAAAGATGAGCGACTTCCAGAAAATTAGATTTTTCAGCCAGTTCTTCGATCGAATATCCCCGGTATCGAAGGATACCCTTATCTCCATCAAGGAATGTAATGGCGCTTTTTGTAGACCCTGTATTCTTGTAACCCAAATCCAGCGTGATCGCCCCGGTCTTTTCCATCAGTTCGCTAATATCGATAGCAACTTCATTTTCACTTCCCACAATCAGCGGCAACACGTACGACTTTCCGTCAATAATCAGTTCAGCAGTTTTAGACATTTTTAAAATGGATTTAACACAAGTTTTAAATATACAGGGTTCAGCTATGTTTGAGAAAGGAATGCATTAAAAAATGTAAATATGTCAATTATTACCCAGGATCAGTGGCATTCCGTCACCACCGGACCCGATCACGATGACCTTCGCATTCGGTGATTTCGATAATTCCAGGGTTGCTTCTATACCCCTCATTTTCAACAGATTATTTGTCAAACTGTTGTTGATGATATTGTTGGCCCGGGATTCGCCTTCCGCTGCGATTCGTTTTCTTTCCGCCTCACTTTTTTCCTTGTCCAGCCGGAATTGATAAGCCAGCGCCTCCTGTTCCTGCTGAAGTTTGTTTTCAATAGCTCCCTTGATTTGTTCAGGCAATAAAATAGACCGGATCAGCACGGCCGGTGAGTTGACAAAATTTTGCTGAAGGATTTTTTCTGTCTCGGTCCGGATAGCGGTTTCCACCTCAGCTCTTTTCGTGGAATAGATTTCTTCAGCTGTGTAGCGGCCCATGACCTGGCGGACCGTCGAGCGAACCTCCGGAATAACCAGCACACTGACGTAGTTTTTCGTGAACTTCTCGTGGATGTAGCCGATCTTGTCGGGCATCGGATTATACCTGACCGTAATATCCACGTGGATAGAAAGACCACTCTTGTCCAGGACATCCATGTTCTCATCCGACGAGGTCTCATTCACACTGTACACGTACAGATCATTCCAGGGGGCCTTCATATGGAACCCCTGTGCGATCACATTGTCCTTGTCGAGGCCCATTCCAAATTTGTAAAAAATGATCGCCCGCTCCGACGGACCGATCGTGTAAAAGATGCTGGACGAAATGCCCATGATGACAAACAGGGCTATGATACCCAAAATAATGTAGGGTAGAAATCTTCGGTTGTTCATAAAGGTTTATGGTTTTTAGTAAGTTTTTATGTGCTAGGGATCGGGCATCGATGCCGTGATCAAAACTACAATAAATTAACCCATACTGATCCGTTAATGTTTAGGTTTATGATTTTAATCCTTCGCCTGACCATATCCCTCTGAAAAGTAAAGGTACCCCGACCGCGGCAATCATAAAATCCGAGGTGAAGTTAAAATGGCGCACGAGTGTCCCGGATCGGAATTATTTCAGTAATTAGCACCCGGGTTGTAAAACTAATTCTTTTAAATTGAGCTAGTTATGTCGTTTTTTGCGATGATTTAATGATACGACTTCTCTCCATCATCTTTGTACTGCTGATCGGGCTGGTCCAGGCAGCCCGTGCCCAGGATCCGGTTGACAGCCTCCGGCGACTTTTATATGAGACAAATGATAACCAGCTCCGTGTCGATATCCTGAATGAACTTGCCGCTGCGGTCTATGATACAGACGTGGACGAAGGTTTCAAATATGCATCGGAAGCGTACGAGCATTCAAAGCTTATCAAGTATCAACCCGGCGAAAAATTGTCGCTTCTTTTGGTGGGGTACCGCTATACGGTAAGCGGAGAATTTCAAAAAGCCCTTCAGCATTACCGGCAGGCGGCAGGTATAAATTCCGCGGAAGACGACCTCGTCGGGTACAGTTTTATACTGACCGGCAATGTGTACCGTACGATCGCCAGCTATGACTCCGCCCGTTTTTTCTTCGGGAAAGGTATTGCCATCCTGGAGAAACATCCTCACCCGGTATATCTGACCTATGCTTACAAGAGCCTGGCCAGGCTTTTTATGACACAATGGAAAAACAGGGAAGCCGAAATCTACTTCAAGAAGGCCGAGAAAATATATCAGAAGGAACAAAACCGAAAAGGCCTGGCGGATGTGTGGTTCGCACTTTCGGATGTCTATCGTAACCTGACGGATTACAAGCTGGCAAACGAGTACAAGGACAAAGGCTGCTTCATCGCGAACGAAGTGAAGGACGATTACCTGGCTTTATTGTGCTACAAGAATCAGGGCATCTTCTTTAATCACGATGGCGAATATCTGATGTCGCTGGAGGTGTTGTTCAAGGCGATGGAGTTGTTGAAAACGAAGGAGCAGCCCCAGCTGCTTGCTTCCTTGTATATCCAGCTGGGAGAAGTATATGAAGAACTCGGCCAGCATGACGTTGCGCTGAAGTATTATTTCGACGCCCTTAAAATTATGGAGCGAATCGGGGTTCGGTTCGAGATGGCGAAGATATACAGCGAGATCGGATGGATTTATAAAAACCAGTTGAACTTCGTCCAGGCAAAAGCTTACATGGAAAAGTCTCTTAAGATCCGGGAAGAGATAAAGGATGAACACGGCGTATCCAACAGTTACAACGTGCTGGGTGTCCTGAATTATCAGGAAGGCAAATACGATCAGGCCCTGGCGCTCCTGGAAAAATCGCTGGCGATACGGAAAAGGATCGGGCACAAGGAAGGAATTTCAGCTTGTCTTTTTAATATCGCTGTTGTTTTTGAAGAACTGGGCCAATATGAAAAGGCCCTGCGGAACCACTTTCTCGCTCTTGAGATCGATGAACGTATCGGCGACCGGCAGGGATTGAGCATCTCCTACAATCAGATCGGCGAGGTGTATACGAAGTCGGGTAATTTTCCCGAAGCCATGCGTTACCTGACTAAGGCACAGGACCTCTCCAGGGCTACCGGTTCGAAGATACTCATCATGAATAACAAGCTTTACTTCTCGGCCCTTTTTGAAGCGAGAGGCGACTACCGGAAAGCACTGCAGTACCACAAGGAGTACGCCCGGCTCAATGACAGCATCTACAGTGAAGGAAATGCCATCAAGCTTGCTGAAATGCAGGCTCTGTACCAGGTCGAACAGAAAAATCAGGAAATCGAACTGTTGAATCACAACAAGGAACTTCAGAACAATCAGATCAGGCTGCAACGCTCACAGATAAATCAGCAAAAGATCATTATAATTTTCGGACTCGTTGGCTTGGCCCTGATCGGTGTATTGGCTTTTAAGACTTTCCAATATACATCCAGGATCAAAAAGGCAAACGTCGAAATCCTGGAACAAAAGGAAGAGATACAGGCACAGTCGGAAGAACTGATTGAAGCAAACCATACGATCGCCCAGATCAACAAAGACCTTGAGATCAAGATCGAAGACAGGACATCCGCCCTTCGCCAGGCGTACAAGGAACTGGATACATTTTTCTACCGGTCATCGCACGATTTCAGAAGGCCGCTTACCACCTTCCTGGGATTGGCGGAAGTGGCTAAGATCACGGTTAAGGACAGCAACGCGCTTGAGCTGTTTTCCAAAGTAAAAGAAACCGCGAGTAACCTCGATAAAATGCTCATCAAGCTTCAATCCATCAGCGATGTGGGCACCCAGCAATTGGTTTACAAAGAGGTGTTTATAAAAGAGATCTTTGAAAATGTCTGCGACAGTTTCGCCGAGGAACTGAAAATACGGAACATCCGGGTCTCCTGCGCGATGGAGCTGAAGGACTCCTTTTATTCTTATCCGGCTATGTTCAAAACAATTATCGAAAACCTGGTGGAGAATTCGATTTTTTTCAGCGGAATGGACCAGCCTTACATAAAGGTAAGAGCGCTCAACCAGGATGATTTTTTGATGCTCGAGGTCGAAGACAACGGACAGGGTATTGATCTGCAGTATCAGGACAGGATATTCGACATGTATTTCAGGGGGAATGAACGATCCAAGGGCAACGGCCTTGGCCTTTATATCGTCAAAAAAGCGGTGGAAAAACTAAACGGCCGTATCGCATTCAAGTCCGTTTTCGGCTCCGGCTCTACCTTTACCGTATTCCTGCCGACCAACCAGCATCACCCTTAGCTCCGGGCGCTCGATCCTGTTTCCGGAGCAGACGCGCGACTTGTTCCTGAATGCTATACGACCCGGGCCGTTTCCGGATCCCAGTTGATGATCTTCTTATCAAAGAGGCTTTTGTTACACGCCAGCGCCGGTCCCGCAGCACGCATACCGAACAACGCATCCTCCTTGATTGGTGCCTTTTCCCTGATCCCTTTGTAAAAGTTCATGTGGTGATCGACATTCGCATCGTAGTTTTCAGGAGCTTTATAGGATGTTCCCGGATTGATCATCGCCGGCGTTGGATCGGGGTAATTTGCCTTATACCATTTTTCATAGTCCTTTTGCTGGGCCGTTGTAAAAGTATGGAAGGAATCCCATCCTCCATAACCCGGTGTTTTCGGAATCTTGTTCAGAGCCACGTTTACTTCACCCCAGCCCATCGTGATGACACCTTCCGTACCGATAATCCGCAATCTTTCTCCCGACCGGCTTCCGTCTTCGAAATTTACGCGGAGCTCAAGCGTAAATGCCGGATGTTTATCGGTTGCGGGGTAGTCGCACAGGCCTGCGATAATATCGGGCACATCCCGGCCATCCTTCCAGTACCGGAGGCCTCCGGTCGCGTAAACGCGGTTTGGCCCTTTTGAACTGGTGACGGTGTGTAATCCCGAAAAAAGATGAACGAAGAGGTCGCCGGCAATACCCGTACCGTAGTCCTGATAATTTCGCCACCGGAAAAACCGGATGGGATCGTACGGCACTTTCGGGGCGTCGCCGATAAACCGGTCCCAGTCTACTGTACCGGCATTGGCATCGGTGGGAATAGAATACTGCCATGCACCCAGGGGGCTTTGCCTGTCCATATAGGTTTCGACAAGGACAAGGTCTCCTATGACGCCGGATTCGAATATCTGCCTTGTTTTCTCTGTCACAATGGAACTCACGCGCTGGCTACCGATCTGCATCACTTTGCCCGTTCTTTTCTGGGTAGCGATGACTTCCGCGCCCTCCTCGAGTTTGTGGACCATCGGTTTCTCACAATAAACGTGCTTTCCTTTATTCATGGCATCTATGGAAATACGGTCGTGCCAATGGTCGGATGTTGCAATAATCACAGCATCGACGTCCTTCCGTTCCAGTACTTCACGATAATCCCTGGTCGTGTACAGGTCTTTTCCGTAAATTTCTTTTGCACGTTCCAGGCGCCCGCTGTACAGATCGCATACACCCACCACTTTTACTCCAGGTATCTTCAGGGAAGTCGCCAGGTTGCTAAAGCCCATGATCCCCATACCGATAACCGCAATATTTACCTGGTCGTTCGCGGAAAATTTATCCTGTTGCGAACCGGCCTTCATGAGAACGGTATTGTCATGCTGTGCAATCAGGCCGGATGGCACACTTGTAATAATTGCGCCGGAGATCGCTTTCTTGATAAAACTTCTTCGCGAATTTTGCGAACGCTTTGACATATATTTGTGCAGTTGTTGGTCGTTTCGAAGTTACGATATTGCGGAATTTATTAAACGTGCCAGCGTGGAAGTAGGATAGGCGGTAATACCATTATTTGAAGCAGATGAACTTTAACTTTTTTAAAAACAAGAACGTTGCGATCGATCTGGGTAACAACAAAATACTGTTGTCAGCGACCAGGATGGCATCCTGCTTGCCCAGGCATCATACATTGTATTCGATGCGGAAAGTAATGCCGTCAAAGCGGTTGGCGACAAGGCGTTCAATATGTATGAAAAAAGTCACGGAGAACTGAAACCGGTTAAGCCGTTGCGCTGTGGGGTTATTGCTGACTATGAATCCGCAAGTAAAATGATCAGCGCGATGCTGGCGGAAGCGTACTCGGCGAGTTCATTCCTCAGCGGTTATAACAATATCATTTCGGGAATTCCCTATTACACCACGGAAGTGGAACGCCGGGCTTTACGCGATGCACTTGGACAGTTTAACTCGCGTCATACCTATATGGTCTACGAACCACTGGCCGCTGCGCTCGGGATGGGACTTGACATACGTGAACCAAACGGAAAAATGTTAATCGACATCGGAGGAGGGATTACAGAGATCGTGGTGATATCGCTGTCCGGAATTGCGGCCTTTCAGTCGCTGAAGGTGGCAGGCGACAGTTTTGATGAAGCTATCCAGGATTATTTCCGAAGACACTACAACATTTCCATCGGGCTGAAGACTGCTGAACAGATCAAGATTCAGGTAGGAGCGGTGACCCCTGAAATCGCAGACGCCCCGGCGCCAATGCAGGTGAAAGGGAAGGACCTGATGGAGGGTATCCCGGTAACCCGGACCATCAACCATGCGGAGGTAGCCTTCATCCTTGAAAAATCGGTCAGCGCCATAGAACACTCCATTATCCAGACACTGGAGACATGCCCGCCGGAACTGGCGTCCGACATCCTGCAGAATGGTATACACGTAACCGGCGGGAACGCCCGGCTGCGCGGATTGAAGGATAGATTCGAAAAAAAGATCAAGGTCCCCGTTCACGTTGATCCCAATGCATTATTGTCTGTGGGAAGGGGTATAGCGCAGACGTTGAACGATCCGGCAAAATTCGGAAGTATACTGTTACAATAAAGTAACAAACCACTCCGTACCGTTAGCTCCTTCGGGGTTTTCTGTAATAAGCTTTGCGTTTCGAATTATATAGCTTATTGTAGTTGCTGAACATGATCTTCGGTATGTAGTACTGCAGCGTGATATTGGTGATAAAGTAACCGTCGTTGTGGGCCGGATTGCCACGTTTACCCACTTCTGTCGGGCGACTGGGTTGGGTGTCGATTTCGACGCGCCGGTCTGCCAGCGCACGCGCCAGGTCACTCTTCAACAACGCTCCGTCTACGTAGCGGGTACTGCTGGCGTCGTCGAGGTAGTCCGTGAACGTTAGTCGGTATCCTGCTTCCACAAGAATATTAAAAAAAGGATCCAGCTTTATCCGAGCGCCGAACCCGAAGGGAATGACGGGCTGAAACCGGCTATACTTCTTGTTTTCCGTCTGAAGCGGCTGAAGGGCATGCCACTCTCCCTGGTATTTAGCTTTCGGATTAAAATACAGCGCTCCGATACCGGCAAACGCATGAAAGTTCAGCTTTGAGCGCTGGTAGAACCGCAAACCCATAGGAGACAGGTTAATGGCTCCCATCAGGCTCAGTTCGATGTTATTTGATCTGAAGGACAGATTTCGCTCCACACGGTCGTCGTCCGCGTCGGCATCATTGCCCGAAAGCTGAAACCAGGTAAGCTCCCCTCTGATGCTGATGCGGTCGGTCATGTAATACTCCGCACCGGCCGCCACATTGGGTTTTAGCTTCCCGAATTCACCGGGATTCACCATCTCACCGTAGTAGTTTGCCGTGCCGGAACCCAGGCTAACCAGGAAATTACGATCTCTCCGAAGGGCATAAAAGCTCTGGCAATAACCCGTAAGAGGTATTCCCAGAGCCGCAATGAGCATAACGATCGTAAATCTCTTCATTGTTTTTAGCTATGACAGACTAAATATAGGGAATTTTGCCCTTTCGGGAAAAAACCTCAGGCCAGTACTTCCTTTACCTTTTGGGCCGCATCTTTCAGCACAATGGCCGAAAATACCTTCAGTCCCGATTGTTCAATGATTTTTGCTCCTTCCTCCGCATTCGTTCCCTGCAGTCGAACAATGATCGGTACATGGATATCGCCGATCTTCTTGTATGCTTCCACTACACCATTCGCTACGCGATCACACCGCACGATACCGCCGAAGATATTGATCAGGATCGCCTTCACGTTCGGGTCTTTCAGGATTATCCTGAATCCTGCTTCAACGGTCTCGGCATTTGCTCCACCCCCTACGTCGAGGAAGTTTGCCGGCTCACCACCTGACAATTTGATGATATCCATGGTCGCCATAGCAAGTCCCGCGCCATTCACCATACATCCCACATTGCCATCCAGTTTTACGTAGTTCAGGCCGGCTTTACCAGCTTCTACTTCCAGGGGGTCCTCTTCGGTGATATCCCTGAGTTCGGCGAGATCCTTATGGCGAAACAGCGCATTATCATCGAGATTGACTTTTGCGTCGACTGCCAGTATCCGGTTGTCCGATGTCTTCAGTACTGGATTGATCTCAAACATCGATGCATCGAGTCCGAGATAGGCGTTATATAAAGCGTGAATGAATTTTACTCCTTCTTTGAAGGCATTACCTTCCCAACCCAGTGCAAATGCAAGCTTTCTTGCCTGAAAAGACTGCAGGCCGATCGCCGGATCGATCCATTCTTTGATGATTTTTTCCGGATGAGATTCCGCGACTTCTTCGATGTTCATTCCACCTTCCGTTGAAGCCATAATAACCGGGCAGGCTTTTGACCGGTCCAGCAGAATACTCATATAATATTCCTTGGGTTCGCTTTCGCCCGGATAGTATACATCCTCGGCAATGAGAACTTTGTTTACTTTTTTTCCTTCCGGACCGGTCTGGATGGTAACCAGTGTTCCGCCCAGTATCGCTTTCACTTTATCGGGAACTTCCGTTATACTTTTGGCAAGGACCACGCCGTGTGAACCTGTTTCCTTGATTTTTCCTTTACCGCGACCGCCGGCGTGTATCTGAGACTTGACGACAAACCATTTCGTACCGGTTTCTGCATTCAATTCTTTAGCAGCCTGTATGGCACTGTCGGGCGTATCGGCAACAATACCGCGCTGAACTGTGACGCCATATTTTTTTAGAATCTCCTTACCCTGGTATTCGTGAATGTTCATGAATTTTTTGTTTGGGGCGAAACTACTTTATTTACAGCTTTATTTCAAGGAAACACAATAATTCAGCGATGCTTCGAGCCACAAACCTAGAGAAGTCTTACGGGGATTTACCGGTATTGAAGGGTATCGACCTGGAAGTTAAAAAGGGAGAGATCGTTGCCATCGTCGGTGCGTCCGGGGCAGGAAAGAGTACTTTACTCCACATATTGGGGACTCTTGACGCACCGGACAAGGGTAAAGTATTCATTCAGGACAAGGATGTGTTTGGTCAGAATGCGAGGAACCTGGCGGCGTTCCGGAATAAGTCAATCGGTTTTGTTTTTCAGTTTCACAACCTTCTTCCCGAGTTTTCGGCGGTTGAGAACGTGATGATCCCGGGTTTGATAGGGCGCCGTAGCGAACCTGAAGTAAGACAAAGGGCGATAAGTCTCCTGGAAATGCTCGGCCTTCGGGATAGGACGGATCACAAGCCGTCCGAACTATCCGGCGGTGAACAACAACGGGTTGCAGTCGCCCGTGCCATGATCAATGCGCCTGATCTGATCCTCGCGGACGAGCCAAGCGGAAACCTGGATTCAAAAAACGCGGTTGACCTGCACAATCTTTTTTTTCAATTGAGAAAAGACATCGGGCAGACATTTATAATTGTCACCCACAACGAAGAACTCGCCGGAATGTCGGACAGGAAAATTGAATTGAAGGACGGCAGGATAAAAAAATAAAAAAAGGAAGAAGACCCCACTTACCTCCTGCTGAATCCGTGGCCTTCTTCCTTCCTCCCTCTTACTCTAAACCCTTGAATGATGATACAAAGGTATACGGCACACAGGACCCGGCTCTCGCGTTATCCAGCTTTTTGGTAATCGTGTAAGAATGGTTAAGGATGTTGAGGGAGGCGGTAAATAAGGAGTGGCATCGAGGTCGAATAGACCTAAACCATACATGCTGAGATCGGTCAGCAGCCGGAAACACGCCTGATGTAAAGATTTCCGTGGCTACGATGGGCGCCTGAATATCAGTTGTTTAAAGCCGATACCGTAAGCGGAAAAGGAAGTGTAATATTACGTTTCGTCAGTGCATCACCTGCGGATGCAAGATCTCAGCTTCCCCTGAAGCTTCTTCTATTTCCACCAGGCCTTTTTCGTTAATTCCGCATAAGGTTACATGCCGCAGTTCGTTGATCAGCATGGGGTCGTATTTTGCGACTACACGGATATAGTTTTCGGTGAAACCATGCATCATCCCATCTTCGATATCATTTTCAAAAAGTACCGTGAGTGACTTTCCGAGGTTCATTTCATAGAACCTTCTCCTCTTTTTATCAGACAGGATATGTAACATCTTCGAACGCTCCGCCCGTTTGCTGCCGGGAACGGAACCAGCCATACTGGCCGCCGCAGTGTGCTCACGTTCAGAGTAGGTGAAGACGTGCAGGTAAGAAATATCAAGTTCATTGAGGAACCGGTACGTTTCCAGAAAATCATCATCGGTCTCGCCCGGAAAACCAACGATCACATCAACGCCGATACAACAATGCGGCATGTACGATTTGATGGTCTCAACGCGTTCGGCGTAGAGTTCGCGGAGGTACCGCCGCTTCATCAGCTTCAGAATTTTATTCGACCCGGATTGAAGCGGTATGTGAAAATGAGGAACAAATTTCGCCGAGCGGCTGACGAATGAGATGATCTCATCGGTAAGTAAATTCGGTTCGATCGAAGATATCCTGAAACGGTCGATTCCTTCGACGTTATCCAATGCTTCAACCAGGTCCGTGAATCGTTCCACTCTTTTTCCCTGCTGGAGTCCGAAATCGCCGGTATTAACACCGGTAAGCACAATTTCCCTCACTTCTGTCTCACTGATCGCTTTCGCCGTCGTAATGATATTTGCAATGCTGTCGCTCCGGCTGCTGCCCCGTGCGAGGGGGATCGTGCAGAAAGTGCAGGAATAATCGCAGCCATCCTGGACCTTAAGGAACGTACGGGTCCGGTCGTAGATCGAATAGGACGTGTTAAAGCGGTTCGCTTCCCCGATGTCCGAAGCAAAGACCTCCGTCTGCGGCTTGCGAACGAAGCCATCCAGCAATTCGACAAGCCTGAATTTTTCAGCGGCACCCAATACGGCATCGACGCCGGGAATCGCGGCGATTTCCGCAGGTTTCAATTGGGCATAACACCCGATTATTGCAACGTAGGCTTCGGGCGAAATACCGCGCGCTTCACGGACGATCTTGTGGCATTTCCGGTCCGCATTTTCGGTAACGGAACAGGTATTGATAATGAAGATATCCGGTGTATCGGTGAAGTCGACTTTTTTATAGCCCTTCTGCTCAAACATCCTGGAGATCGTCGAGGTCTCGGAATAGTTGAGTTTACAACCAAGGGTATAAAAGGCAACTTTTTTCATAACAGCCTTCTAAGGTAGTTTATCTGCCCCAGGTGATAATTCAGGTGCGCGGCGAGGTGGATCATAAAAAACGTTGTCGTCATGTTGTAGTCAAATACCTGCATCGGGTACTCCCGTTCCATTAAAAAAACATCCAACCGGGTCAGCGTTACAACAACCGCCTTTTTTGTCTTTTGAATTTCCGAGATGAGCTGCGCTTTCGACAGCCCCGTCGCCGAGAACTCAAGCTCCCGGTTCCTCTTGTAATCCGTGCCGCCTAAAATGGACCCGATATAGTATTGCAGGTTGCCGCAAAGGTGTAAACATAAATTGCCGCCGGCGTTCTTGATATTTCCGCGAACGGTCCACAGGGATTCATCGGTCGGATAGAGTTTTATCTCATCCTCCAGTTTCTGAAGATCCCTTTCGAAAATTTTTACCAATGACTCGCTGACGATATTCATCTGTAAAGGTTAGATGGAAAGGAGATATTGCTCAATACCCTTGATCATCTGATCGAGATGCGCATCAACCGTCGCGAACTCAGCCTTCGATTTCAGCGTATCGTGAACACTGATGTAGAATTTGATCTTTGGCTCCGTGCCGGAAGGTCTTACCGATACCTTGCTGCCATCTTCCAGGTAAAACTGGAGGACATCAGACGAGGGAAAGTCCAGGCTGCTTTCCTTTCCGTTCAGCAGGTCTCTTTCCTTCAATATCTTGTAATCCAACAAGCGGGCTACACGGCTACCGTTGATTTCGGAGGGTGGATTGTTCCGAAGCTTATCCATCATCGCTTTGATCTCCTGCTCACCCTGCTGACCTTTTTTGGTGATGTTCAACAGGTTCTCCTTGTAATAACCAAAGTCGACATACATATCGATCAGCCAGTCATACATGGATTTGCCTTCGTCCGTGGCGTTCGCCGCCATCGCGGAAAAGAAAGCGCACGCCGACACGGCATCTTTATCCCGCACAAAATCGCCGACCATATAACCATAGCTCTCTTCACCGGCAGCGACGAACTTTTTCTTCCCGTCGAACTTGCCCATCAGTTCAGCGATATACTTGAAGCCAGTCAGGGTATTGTAGCATTCCACACCCAGTTTTGCCGCCATTGTATCCACTAGTTCCGAGGTAACGATCGTCTTGGCGATGTAGGCGTTATCTTTGTCTTTCAGGTTCTTCAGAATAAAATACATCATCAGGCAGAACGCCTGGTTGCCATTCAGCAGAATAAATTCCCCGTCGGCTTTTTTCACGCCGATACCCACGCGATCAGCGTCTGGATCGGTTGCCATCACCATGGTGGCACCGGCTTCCTTACCTTTTTTGATGGCGAGTTCCATGGCCGATTTCTCTTCCGGGTTCGGTGAATGAACGGTTGGGAAATTTCCATCAGGCGTATTCTGCTCTGCAACGATCTGAATATTGGTGAACCCGATCTGACGCAGGCATTCCGGTACCATGGTTATACCTGTACCATGTATTCCAGTGAAGACCAGCGGGATAGCGTGGTGTTTGGCAATCACGGACCGGTTCGGAATGAGTTTTTTTACTTCTTCATAATAAGCTGCTTCAACTTCTGGCCCGATCACATGGATCTTCGACGGATCGCCCGTGAAATTAACCTGTCCGAAGGATGTGATAGCCTTTACTTCGTTGGTGATGTTTTTATCGTGTGGCGGTACGACCTGCGCACCGTCGTTCCAATATGCCTTGTACCCATTGTATTCCTTCGGATTGTGGGAAGCGGTGACAACAATTCCGGAATCGCATTTCAGGTAACGGATCGCAAATGACAACAAAGGCGTGGGCCTCAGTTCGGCGAACATATGCACATGAATTCCATTTGCCGAAAGAACATCGGCAGCCACTTGTGCGAAGAACCGACCATTATTCCGGCTGTCGTGTGCAATGGCAACGTTGATCTTCTTTCCCGGAAACGTCTTGTTCAGGTAGTTGGCCAGTCCCTGCGTAGCCACTCCAACAGTGTATTTGTTCATGCAATTGGACCCGACCCCCATGATACCTCTCAATCCACCTGTACCGAATTCCAGATCCTTGTAAAAATTGTCTATGAGCTCCTTTGAATCGGCCTTTTCCAGGAGCGACTTTACTTCGGTTTTTGTGGCGTTATCGATAGCGGGGCTGTCCAGCCAGGTTTGAGCCCTTGATTGAACGAGTTGTAATAGGTCTTTCATTTTTTAATAACAGTAAATGCCGCAAAAATAGGAAAGACAGGTCAATTTGAGCGGATAACTTCCATTTTTATAACAGAAAGTTCATTTCAGTGTTAACCTCCCTATAAGCGCCGGGGCCGGTTGAAATTGAACGGCCGCGGCGATCACGTGCTTAAATTCAATTTTTCTAATTCGCCGAATTCTGTAATCTTTGCAAAAAAACGCAACTATGGATGTTAAAGCACTCGATCAGGCCCTGGTGAAGCTCGTAACGAAAAGAGAAGAGTTGAGCAAGATCAACTATAACAATCCCAGGTACGACGAGCTTGAAGAGGAATTGCATGACCTGGAGGATGAATTTCAGGAACAATACGGCGACTACCTCGAAGAGGCGTTACAACTTGTGCACGACGAATACTGCCCTGATAATGATGTGTTGATGCCCATTGGCTATCTTGGCCAGGGTGTTCCGGTTGAAGTGGACAAACTGCCCGGGAAAGATACCCGCCTGGTTCTGGCGCCAAGCCCGCTCCGCATCATCTTAAGTGTGGACAAAAATAAACAACAGGTAGTCTGGTCGTCGGAAAAGAAATAAGCGGTTTTTCCGGGGCTGCAATTGTCAGCCCACTGCTCACTTTCTGGATCAGAGCACCAGATCGCTACCGGAATCCGATTTTTTTTCTGACGCGGTTCAGTACATCGAGCGCGATAACCCTTGCCTTAGCCTCGCCCTGTTCCAGTTTCTTCTCGAGTTCTTCCGGGTTGCTCATGTAGTATGCGTACGCTTCCCTTTCCTTTTGGAATTTCTGAACGATGAGTTCAAACAACTCCTGTTTGGCATGGCCATATCCGTAGTTGCCAGCCAGGTATTTGTTCCGGATCGCTTCTTTCTGCTCCGCCGTTGCCACCAGGCTATAGATCGCATATACATTGTCACTCTCCGGATCCTTGGGGGATTCCATCGGTGTGCTGTCTGTTTTGATGGATTTGATTTGCTTCAGCAGCTCTTTATCCGGTAAAAAAATGTCGATGATATTGCCGTACGATTTGCTCATCTTCTGCCCGTCCGTTCCCGGGATCGTCATCACCGTTTCTTCGATCTTCGCTTCCGGAACAACAAATGTATCACCGTAAGTATTGTTGAACGCCGTGGCGATATCGCGCGCGATCTCCAGGTGTTGCCGCTGATCTTTTCCCACAGGGACAAAATTGGCATCATACAAAATAATATCGGCTGTCATCAGCACGGGATAGGTGAAAAGCCCCGCATTCACGTCCGCAAGTTTCTCCGACTTATCTTTAAAACTGTGCGCATTCGCCAGCATGGGAAAAGGAGTGAGGCAACTCAGGTACCAGGTTAGCTCGCACACTTCCGGTATCCGAGACTGGCGGTACAGGTAGTTCTTTTCGATATCGAATCCGAAAGCGAGCCAGGCCGCCGCGACAGCCTGAACGTGCTGGATCCGCGTTTCCGAATCCTTTATGGTGGTAAGGGAATGAAGGTCCGCTATAAAAAAGAAAGACTCGTTGCCCGGCCGCTGTGAAAGCTGAATAGCCGGAATGATCGCGCCTAATAAATTACCCAGGTGGGGCTTGCCACTGCTCTGTATACCCGTAAGAATTCTTGACATAGTTTTGCAAAGAAAATAAAATAATGCTGAACTGAATTAGTTTTAAATTTGTGAATCAAAAATAGAAGATGATGAGGGTACTGATGATATTTTGCTCGCTGCTGCTGGCGACAACCGTTTTTTCGCAACTGGCGAAGCCGCTTCAATTTCGTGAAGAGTCATTTGATTTTGGACCTGTGAAGGAATCCGGGGGACCTGTTATGCATGAATTTCAGTTCACAAACATCAGCGGAAGACCCGTAAAGATCCTTAACGTGCAGGCTTCATGCGGATGTACCACCCCCGATTGGAGCAAGGAACCTGTACCGAATGGTAAAACAGGCTTTATCCAGGCAAGTTACAACCCCAAAGGCAGGCCCGGTTATTTTAATAAATCGTTGACGGTAACAACGGATCTGGATTCAAACCCCGTTATCCTCCAGATCAAAGGCCAGGTGGCCGCCGACGGCGACCTGATGAGCGCCAATACTGAATTTCAAACCTCAAACGGCAACTGGAAACTCAAATCGGGTTCATTCAACATGGGAAAGGTTTATTTAAAGGACGAGTTTACCGTGCGCGATTTTCAGTTTGTGAACGGCGGTACCAAACCTGTCACGTATACGGGTAAATATGTTGGTCCATCCTATATTAAAGTGGACGTTCTACCCAAGACCATCGCACCAGGAGAAAAAGGTCACATTAAAGTAAGCTACAACGGAAAGTTGAAGAATAAATACGGTTTTCAATCCGATAACATCGAGATAATAACGGACGACGAGGTGAACGCATCCAAGTCGTTTTCAGTATACGCTACGTTGGAGGATAACTTCAAGGACCTTAAGCCGGAGGACGTATCAAGGGCGCCGCAGCTGAGCCTGGCATCATCTTCTCTTGATTTTGGAAGGTTAAGACCGAATACGACGACCGTCAGGGAAGTCCTGTTCGTGAATACCGGTAAAAGAGAATTGGAGATCAAGTCGGTGCAAGGCAACTGTACCTGCATCAGTGCGGCAGCGTCGAAGACATCGTTAAAGCCGGGCGAGAGCAGCGTGATCAGGATCGAGTTCAACCCCATGGAAAGAAAGGGTACACTTCAGAAAGCCGTCACCGTCTATTCAAACGATCCGCAAAACCCTGTTCAACGCGTCACATTTACCGCGTACGTGGAGAACTAACTGAAGGCGGGAATTCCCGTAATTTTTTGTCCGAGGATCAGCAGGTGGATATCCTGTGTTCCTTCATAGGTCAGTACCGACTCGAGGTTCATCATGTGCCGCATGAGCGGATATTCACCGGTTATGCCCATACCGCCATGAATTTGCCGCGCTTCACGGGCGATCTCCAGGGCGATCTGCACATTGTTTCGTTTTGCCATCGATATCTGTGGTGTGGTGGCCTTCCCTTCGTTCATGAGCACACCGAGCCTCCAGTTCACGAGCTGTGCCTTTGTTATTTCTGTGAGCATCTCGGCAAGTTTTTTCTGCGTGAGCTGAAACGATGCGATTGGTTTTCCGAATTGGATACGCTCGGCGGCATACCTCCGAGCCGAATCGTAACAATCCATGGCAGCTCCGATGGCACCCCAGGCGATTCCAAAGCGTGCGGAATCGAGGCACATCATCGGCGCGCCCAGCCCGTTCTTTCCGGGCAGGAGGTTTTCTTTCGGAACCTTTACATTGTCAAAAACAAGCTCTCCCGTCGCGCTGGCCCGTAATGACCATTTTCCATGAGTTTCCGGAGTGGAAAAACCGGGCATGCCCCGTTCAACAATGAGACCATGTATCCTTCCCGTTTCGTCCTTCGCCCACACGACCGCAACATCAGCTCTTGGGGAGTTGGATATCCACATTTTGGCGCCGTTCAACAGGTAATGATCGCCCATATCCCTGAAGTTGGTAACCATACCGGAAGGATTTGAGCCGTGATCCGGTTCGGTTAACCCGAAGCAACCAAGCCATTCGCCGGATGCCAGTTTTGGGAGGTATTTCTTTCGCTGGGCTTCCGACCCGAACTTATAGATCGGATACATCACCAATGATCCTTGCACTGAAGCAGTCGACCGCATTCCCGAATCGCCCCGTTCGATTTCCTGCATGATCAATCCGTACGAGATGTAGTCTAGTCCGCCGCCACCGTATTCAGCGGGAATAGTCGGACCGAATGCCCCGATCTCCCCGAATTTCCGAACGATATCATAAGGAAAATAAGCGCGTTGTGCCCAATCCTCCACATAGGGAGAAATTTCACGCTTTACGAACTCACGGATCGAACTCCTGATCAGTTTATGCTCGTCTGTGAGCAGGTCGTCGATCGCGTAAAAATCAGGATGGTCAAACAAATCCTGTTTGAGAGATTTTTTTACCTGTGTCGTTTCGTTGGTGGCGTGATGTGACATAAGATGTAATTAATTGTAGTAATAAAGCGCCTGATAATAATTAAGAATTCCTTCAGATTGTTTAGCCTTTCAAGTTCGCTCCGCAACCTATTTATTATAACTTTCGGGCAAATTTACACAAGTAATTTACATTCTAATTCCACGCTGATGGGTGACACCGTAGATCCGAATCTCTTAGAACAGCTCAAAAAGCTTCAGGCTAAATACAATGTGATGGGACAGGATCTGTCATCCTACCTGGATGGTCTGTTGTATTCCGATTACCTGACCTATTGGGACTACATTCACCTCGACACGCTGCTGAGCCTTCAGACACCCAAAACCAGTTTTCCCGACGAGAAGATCTTCATCATCTATCACCAGATCACGGAGTTATACTTCAACCTGATCCTTTGGGAGATCGACCAGATCGCGGGAAACGAGAACCCTACAGAAGCTTTTTTTGTCGACAGGCTGAACCGTATTATCCGGTATTTCGATCAGTTGCGAGAATCGTTTTCCATCATGGTTGAAGGAATGGAAAAAGACCAGTTTCTGAAATTCAGAATGTCCCTTTTACCCGCCAGCGGATTTCAGTCCGCGCAATACCGCGTAATCGAGATTTCCTGTACAGACATGATCAACCTGGTCAATGTCGCGGAACGGGAGGCGCTGACGGAGTACAGCGATCTGGACAAACAAATAGAAAGGTTGTACTGGAGGAGCGGCGCTACCGAACTGGCTACAGGTAAACGCACGCTGACACTGCAGCAATTCGAAGAGAAATATATGTCAACGTTCAAGGCTATGGGCCTGAAGTACCGCGACAGAAACATACGCAAACTATACCTGAAACATTTTCCTCATTCCGCCGAAGTGCGCCAATGCCTGCGCCAGCTGGATACCCTTTCCAATGTCCTCTGGCCGCTGGCGCACCTTAAGGCTGCCGGGCATTACCTGCAAAAAAACACGAGGGACATTAAGGCGACCGGCGGTACGAACTGGCAAAAATTTCTTCCGCCGCGTTTCCAGAAGATCATGTTCTTCCCCGAGCTGTGGAACGAACAGGAGAAAGAGGAGTGGGGTAAAGCTGCTTTTGTAAGCCATTGAGCGTCGGGGTATCGCTTGTAATTTGAGCTGACGCTGTGAAGAAGTCAGTTTTTTTTTATCTTTGGGATAGCTAACTCATTGATTTTGAGATTTTTTACTTTTTTAGCCGCCGTAATATCCGTATGCCTTTCATCGGGCGCTTTCGCGCAGGGATCCATGCGGCAGACTTACCATGACAATGAGAAAAAACACCTTAAGGAAGTCTACCAGGTAAAGGATTCCGTCAAGAATATCCCTCATGGCCGATACATATCCTATTACCTTAACGGCAACATCGAATCAAAAGGCCAGTTCACCAATAATGAAACGACCGGTGTCTGGGAATTCTATTACGAGACCGGAAAGCTGAAGATGAGAGGTATCCTTTTTAAGGGGGCGAACTTTGGCATGTGGGAATATTTTTTCGAGAGCGGCCAGAAAAGTATGGAGGGTATAATCAACGGCAAGAACCGGGAGGGCGAATGGAAGATGTATTATGAGAATGGCCGGATAAAAGAAACAGGTGAGTATAAGAACAGTAAGCACACCGGTCAATGGAAAACGTTCTTTGAAGACGGTGCATTGAAAGGAGAAATTGAATATACCGACGACTTCGGCCGTTTTACGGAATACTATCATTCCGGAAAAATACTGGGCGAAGGTCCCAAGGCAGGTAACAGGAATGTCGGCCATTGGAGATACTTCGCCGAAGACGGCACATTGCAAAGCGAAGGTGAATTTACCGATGGCAAAAAGAACGGAACCTGGACGACATACTTCCCGTCGGGCAAGGTGTCTTCCCGCGGAAGTTATTCAAGAGATATGGCGGCGGGCAACTGGGAGTATTTCTTTGAAGATGGAACAGTAAGCTCGACCGGTCAGTTCGAAGAGGGAAAAAAGGACGGATACTGGAAGGCTTTCACGGCTTCCGGAAAACTGAAGAGCGAAGCGACGTTTGACCAAGGATCGGGTGAATTCCGCGAATACTATGAAAGCGGAAAATTAAAACTCAAGGGAAGGATCATCGATGAAAAAAGACAGGGCAAGTGGGAATTCTTCTTTGAGGACGGAAAGAAAGAAGGCACCTGCGAATACGATAACGGAAAGGGAACTTATTACGGCTATTATCCGGGCGGAAACCTCCAGACGAAAGGAGCGATGGAGAATGACTTAAAGACCGGTACGTGGGAGATTTACGAAGCGGATGGAAAACTCTCGGGATATTACCGTCCATTTTACGACGATCGTAAACTGAGCGCGGAAATAACGGAGCTTGCGGCTAAAAGTACTACCATAAAAAAGACAGTCGCTCAGAAAAAAGGATTTACGTATTTTGATCCGCGGTTCAATGAGTTTCAGGGTGTGATCTTCGGGAGCAACCCCGTCTGGCTCGCTGCCGGTAAACTACCGCTCGGCATTGAATTTTATCTTCAGGAAAGAATCGGTCATGAATTTGAATTTATCGGAATCAGAGACCCGTTCTTTAAGGCCGATGCCAATATTGCTCCCGGTAAACAATTCGAGCGCGGATACAGTATCGCCATCAAGCAGAAGTTCTATAATGCCATGAAGGCCGGCATGTGGTATTTCGGACAGGAGATCCGGTTTACCAACCTGGGTCACTTTGTAAACCAGAATCAGGTCAGCAGTCAGAATCCAACCGACATCTTTACTTTTAACGCCGTGGAGCAGCGGATCGAATGGGGCGCATTGCTCGGCTACCGTATTATGCGGCGTAACAATGCAAAAGGTTTCACCATCGATGTGTTTATCTCCGGCGACATCGGATACCGGGGATTTGATGTTGATCCGGATTACGCAACATATTTCGAAGACCTGGATCAGGACAAGTTTTCCAAAACATTTCATTTTGGACTGAATTTGGGAAACGTCTTTTCCTTCCGCTGACCATTTATATCTTTGCCCTTTCTAAATAACTGAAGGATAAAAACCTTCCTTATGCGTATAGTAGAACTCACCCTGAAGCCGGAAGAGGCTTTTGATGAACATCGATTCAACGCGGCCCTCTATAACAAGCTTGGCCTGAAAGACGACGGCAGTGTATTCGTCCATCCGGTCAAACGCTCCATTGATGCGCGTTCCAGGAACGTGATCATCCGTGTCCAATGTGAAATAATAAATGCCGGGGAACGGAAACCAGTGGTCGCTTATCCCGACGTACCGGATGTCGGCGGCAAAGAGCCGGTGATTATTGTCGGGAGCGGCCCCGCCGGATTATTTGCCGCCTTGCGGGTTATTGAACTCGGTTACAGGCCGATCGTTCTCGAGAGAGGAAAAGACGTCCAGGCACGGAGGCGTGATATCGCGGCTATTAACAAAGATGGTATTGTAAATCCGGAATCAAACTATTGCTTTGGCGAAGGTGGTGCCGGAACATATTCCGATGGTAAATTGTACACCCGTTCCAAGAAACGTGGCGATATCCGTAGAATACTGGAAATATTTGTGGCTCATGGAGCGAAAGAAGAGATCCTTTACGATGCCCATCCGCATATCGGCACCAACAAGTTACCGTTATTAGTATCGAAGTTAAGACAACGTATTCTGGATTCCGGAGGTAGCATTCACTTTGATGAAAAGGTCATCGACTTTATCATCGAAAGCAATGTCATGAAAGGCGTTGTGACCGGCTCAGGAAATATCAAGGCCTCCGCGGTGATACTCGCGACCGGACATTCGGCCCGGGATATCTTCGAACTTTTGCTCCGCAGGAAAATACTGATCGAATCAAAGCCGTTTGCTATTGGCGTTCGTGTGGAACATCAGCAGTCGTTGATCGACCGGGTACAATACCATTGCGATATCGACCGGGGTCCATATTTACCTGCGTCTTCCTATTCGCTGGTCCACCAGGCCAACGTGGATGGTCATGACCGCGGAGTTTTTTCGTTTTGTATGTGCCCGGGAGGATTTATTGTACCCTCCGCCACCGCGCCCGGGGAGGTGGTTGTAAACGGCATGAGTCCATCGCGACGGGATTCCCAATATGCCAATTCAGGTATTGTTGTTGCCGTCGGGGAAAACGACTTTCACGATTTCAGGCAGTATGGTGTTTTGGCAGGTATGCACTTCCAGGCGTCGTTGGAGCGTAAAGCCTGTGCGGTTGCAGGCGGAACACAACGGGCGCCGGGGCAACGGTTATACGATTTTGTCGAAGGGAAAGTATCGGGATCGCTGCTGGACACTTCCTATCAACCCGGGCTTTATGCGGCGGATATGAAGGATGTACTCCCGCCATTTATTATTTCGGCCCTTCGTCAGGGATTCCGGAACTTTGGAGGCAAAATAAAGGGTTATCTCTCCAACGAAGCTCAAGTGGTTGGTGTGGAAAGCCGGACATCATCGCCTGTGAAGATTCCACGGGACAAAGTGACGCTGGAGCATTTGCAGGTCAGGGGTTTGTTTCCCTGTGGCGAAGGCGCGGGCTATGCAGGCGGAATTGTTTCCGCGGCGATGGATGGCGAGCGATGCGCAGAGGCGGCTGTGCAAGCGATAAAAAAATAAACTATGCAAAAGAAAAAGACACTCGTAGTCGGAGCATCACCTAATCCTGGGAGATATGCTTACCTGGCAGCGAACATGCTTACCGAATATGATCATGAAGTTGTTCCGATAGGAATAAAAAAAGGAACAGTCGCCGGAAAGGAGATCCTGGATATCCGTCAGAAACCGGAGATAGCAAACATTGATACGATTACACTTTATATCGGTCCACAACATCAGGGTGAGTGGTACGATTATCTGCTGGGGTTGAGGCCGAAGCGGATAATTTTTAATCCCGGGACAGAAAACGAAGTGTTCAGAAACCTGGCGGAAGCGAAAGGCATTGAAACTACAGAGGCCTGTACGCTGGTCTTGCTGCGGTCACGGCAATATTAATAATTCATCCCGTTATTTCCCTTTTTATGTGATCCGCCAGCCGGATGGAAAGTGCAACGATAGTAAGTGTCGGATTTGCGAAGCCTCCCGTCGGGAACACGGAACTTCCGGCCATGAACAGATTTGAGATTCCATGAACTTTACAGTTCCCGTCCACCACCCCTTTCCGGGGATCTGTATTCATCCGTGTTGTCCCCATACTATGATGTGTGCTCAACGAAAATACTGCCGGACGTTCTCCATCCGATGCCAGTTCCAATTTACCCAGTCCAGCCCTGCCAAACTCCTCCGAAAACAATTGTTGTGATCGCTGTACACTAGCCCTGTCGAACTCGCTCCACCGGTTGGAAAGTTTTGGTATGGGATTTCCCAATTGATCCAGTTTTTCACTCAATGTCACTCTGTTGTCGGGATGCGGGCTTTGCTCGGTTTGACTGATGACTTCGAATTTTGTAAACCGTTCTTCGAAACGATCAAGCAGGGACCAGCCTCCCTGATCCAGGCCGGGAACCAGGTCCTGTTTAGCGATCTTATGTTTGTAAAGGTCACCAAAGATATCTCCGATACCGGTAACAGCGGTTCCAATAAGCTTTAGACTCTCTTTTGGCAACTTCCTCCTTCGCGCTGAGGCGAAAAGAGCTTTTACAGCTTTCGTTGCTTCGGACCTCATGCCCCCGTCCCGGACAATATCATCCTTGGGCAGAACCAGCGCGCTCATATTTAGCAATTTTTCACGACGCATTGCAGCATCTGTCAGGTTGAATTTGCCCATAACCGGTGTATTGTTGACTTCGCGCAGATCATAGAATGTCATCCGCCTGAATACACTGCTGTCCTTCGGGTATAACATTCCCGTATTCACAAGCGGGTGATCCATAAAGTATCTCCCCACAACATCATATTGATTTGCCAGCCCGTTCTTCTGCTGACGACGTGACTGAAGCAACAGTCGTGCGTTCTCAATTCCACCCGTTGCTAGAATGAATATTCTCGCCACAACCGAAAACCGGTTGCCTGACAAACAGGCGAAGTTTGCTCTTTGAAGGGTCTGACCATTTTCGTTTACTTCGAGGTCTACAAGATTGGCATTACAGAAAGTCTTCACATTTGAAGACTTGTTCAGCTCAGCACGGTATTCATCCAGGAAGATATCACGTGGCCCAAACTGGAACATACTCGTTGTGATTTGATCTGAGTTAAAGTCAATTTTTTTTGACTGACCATTTTCCCAGGCCTCGGTATCGTAACGGAAGGGTCCAAGTTTACAAACTGTTTGCGCACGTTCGTAAAAAGGATTCAGATGATCTTTACCGAACGGCCAGCCACTATCCGGGACCCAGTCGCGTTTTTCAAAATCGATCGGATCCAGGGTGGCATGACGGAGTCCCAGTTGATTTTTCCTGATTTTAATATACCAGAGACTGCTCATCCCTCCGTACTGACGATGGCGCATGTCGCGGAGGTTGGGGAAGGGGTCACCAACGTTTTCACCATCGGCGAGTAATGCAGTATCTTCATTAGATTTGAGATCACCGCTTTCGAAAAGGCATACGCGAAAATGTTGTCCCGCCAATTCCCGGGCAAGCGTAATGCCTGCCGGGCCCGCGCCGACAATGCAGACTTCTGTATTAATAACTTCATCCGGTGACAACCTGCGACTATCGATATTCATTTTTTTTAAGATTTTAATGGAGTGATTTCTTAAGCGATTGAGACTGAAGGCACGAGGTCTGTTTTTTTCGGGCTCGTGCCTTCAAATAAAGCGTTTCCGGTATGGAGAATAGCCTTACCGTTAGATGCAAATCAAATAAGCAAGATGCAGAGGAAGACAACGGAAAATAACGTTTTGGTGCCATACTGGACCATCAACGTTGTGAAGCGTGCCTGATGTCGTGAAATTAAGTGTAGCGAGTGTACGATCAGGTCAAGCAACGTGGCCGGTCGCGGACGAAACCAGTCCTCTTCCGGTTCGGTTTCTTCCTGGTCCTCCAATAATATGTGGGTAATGATGTAAAACGGGTGATTGTAAACGCTTGCGTCGTCATATCGCGTTAACGCGATATGAAAGGGCAAAAAAGCCTGGCATGAAAACTCAAATAGCAGGATAACGACCGCGATTTTAAACGACAACTTCGAAAGCATAGAGGTATGTGCTTCCTAAGATGGCATATTCCCGCGAAGTATTTTATTTTTTAGAAATTAAATTTTTGCCCTGGGGAAACAATCGGTTGCTGAACTGGTAAGTATCTGGAAGTCCTACTTAGCTGCGGGAGATTCCAGGAGGTTTCATTTTTTGACGCAGGGGGCCGGTACCGTTGTTTTTTATTGCCGCCCCTGCATGAACGTATAGGTATTTGCCCGCGGACAGACTGATAATGCTTGTAGTCGGGAAACAACTGGGGAACAGGCAATCCGGCCGAAATCAAGCGGCGTGCCGTTTCCTGTTCCGAACACGTTACAATAGCTAACGTTTCGGCTGGTTGTCTTTTTCCAATGCAATGACGGAGACGCAGACAATTTTCCAAAGGCCATCTATTTTTTCGAGCACCCGGACTTCCGCCTGTGCGGGGCGTTCGGAGTCGTCTTTAACGTGCTGGTTGAATCGTACATATGCCCCATTCCCGAAAATTCTTACTTCCAGACCGAGCCATTCCCTTTCGATCCGCGCCGTAGAGGGCTTGGATGTGCGAAAGTATTCCGCGAACCCTTTTTCGATCTGATTCCACCCCGAAAAAGAATTCACATCCGTTGTATCGGCAAACGACCAAAACGCATAGGGTGTATGCGCCCAACTATCAGCCCAGGTCTTATAGTCAATCTCGAAGAACGCCTTTGTCTCGCGTTCGATAAGCGCTTTGATCGCCTCAACATCTTTGTTTTTTTTCTGGGCTGCAATATCGAATTGCAGGCCCAACAGCACGCAGACACAAAAAATTCTGATAGTCGTTTTCATGGCGTTTCTCGTTTGGTGGATATAGCTAAACTTAATTAAAAAAAGACATATTTCAATCGATTTCGGGTTATCATTTTTCCGTTTTCCGTCCTTGTCCGGGCGGGCTACCCGCCCCTCAGATCCGGCATAGCAAGACACTCACGAACCGGCCATAGCGACATCAATGCAACCGGTATTGGGGAAATAAGTGAGGACACATAAATAGAAGGTTACGACGGATCTTAGTACATTCATAAAAAAAACGGCGCCCATGGTTTCCGAAAAGGATTTTATTGAAATATCGAAGTTAAAAGTGAAGCCGGGGAAGCAGATATCCCTGAAGAACTACCCAACCGATTACAACGGTGAGACCTTGAACAAGCAGCTCGCGGCGGGTCTGCTTGAAGAAGGGATAAAACACCTATCGACGGTACAGGACAAATTGTATGCACACAACCAATACAGCGTGCTCATCATCCTGCAGGCGATGGACGCTGCGGGAAAGGACAGTGCCGTCAAACATATTATGTCGGGTTTTAATCCCCTGGGCGTGAAGGTCCACAGTTTCAAGGCCCCGTCCTCCCATGAACTGGACCACCACTATCTCTGGCGCCACTACCTGGCATTGCCTGCCCGCGGCGAAATCGCTATCCATAACCGTTCTCACTACGAAAATGTCCTGGTCACCCGTGTTCATCCGGAATACATCCTCCGGGAACACCTTCCGGGTATTGACGCGGTCGACAAAATAGATGATGCTTTCTGGGAGAACCGGTTTAAGCAGATCAATCAGTTTGAAAAGACCCTTTACCAGAACGGCACGATAGTCCTGAAGTTCTTCCTTCACATATCCAGAAAAGAACAGAAGAAACGTTTCCTGGAACGCATTAACGACCCTACCAAAAACTGGAAATTCGCTTTTGGAGATCTTGTCGAGCGTGGTTTCTGGGGTGAATATCAGTCGGCCTACGAAAAGGCGCTCAGCGCCACTTCAAAAAAGCATGCGCCATGGTTTGTCATCCCCGCGGACGATAAATGGTATGCGCGCCTGGCCATCGCGGCGATTATTCATCAGCAGTTTGAGGAGCTTAGTATAAATTACCCGGAAGTGAACGCCGTTCAAAAGGAAGAACTCACGAAGGCGAAGAATATGCTGATGGAGGAGCCGGAGGAAAAAAAAAGCGGAAAAAACAAAAAGAGTAAAAAAGTTAATCCTTCGGCGGAGTAATTTCCTCGAATTCACTACCCGTGGAATTGAGGTGCACCAGGGTACCATTCGAACGCATCTTTCGGGCAAGTGCTGTAATCGTGTCCTTATCCTCCCAGGGATTTTCAGTCATAATCAGCAACTGAAGTTTTTCATAACGTCCGAAATCCGGCGGGATGTTCTGCAGGCTGTTTCTCGACATATCGAGGTTTTCAAGATCGCGCAACGAAAGGATCGGGTCCGGAAAAGCGGCGAACGAGTTGTCATTGAAACGGAGGACTTTCAGCTTCGACAGGTTGCCGAGACTTGAGGGAAAATAACTGATCCGGTTGTGGTGCAGGTAAAGTTCGCGCAGGTTCGAAAGTGCGCCTATGTTTTCGGAAAGAATATGAATTCTGTTGTTCGCAAGATAAAGGACCTCCAGTTTGTCCAGGTTCCGGATCTGGTCTTCGATCTTCTCGATTCGATTGTAATAAAGGTCAATAACCTTCAGGTTGGTTAACTGGTAAACGCTGGGGGGAATGGCGGTAAGCTTGTTCTGGTATAATGAAAGTTCCTCCAGGTTTTTCAGGTTTGAAAGGTCATCGGATATGGAGCTGATCTCATTGTAATTGAAGGAAAGTTTTTTCAGCGCTGTAAAATTACCAATGGCACCGGGAACTGTCGTAATCTTATTTCTGCGGATATAGAGTGTCTGAAGTGTTTCGTTTCTTTTTACGTTGAGATTGTCCAGCGTAAGATTGTTTTCGCTCAGTACCAACTGCCTGAGATTCTTATTGTGATGGACGTCCGGGAACCGGGTCAGAAAATTCCGGCAGAGGTCAAGGGAATCCAATGCCTTAAAATTTCTGAATGACAAAGGCACCTTTCCCGGCTTGCTGCTCCTGATCTTCAGGAATGTGACGTGCTCATTCCTGCCCAGCCGTAAGGAACCCGTGGATTGGTTGTTGTAGACTTCGACGGAGTGAAGTTTATTGAGTTTATTAAGGCGCTTCGGTAATTTTTGAATTTTCGTGTTCATCAGTTCGATCTCCTCCAGATTTGAACAGGAGTATAGTTCCCGTGGAAGTTTCCGCCCTTTAAAATCAGCAACACTCAGCTTTGTTACCGAGAGCGGATCAACTTCGTTGTTCGCAAGCGCCTCGAACGTGACAAAGGTTTCATCCCGGCGGTAGATATATTGCCATCCCAGGATTCCGTTTTTAAGGATCGACTGTTGTGCTTCCCACAGGCTGTCCATTCGTACGCGTCTGCTTGAAAGCGGGTCGTGTGTACGCATGGCATGTTGGATACTGTAATACAACGCAGAGTCTGCCGGCGTCTTGAAAACGGGAATGGCTTCCTGTGCAAATATCTGTTGAAGTACGAGTAAAAACAGGGATGTGTGTAAGGACCTTTGAAGCAGTTGGTGCATAACTAAGTCTTTAGGTGAAGATAACCTTAAAATACTTTTTAAACAATGTCAAGGTGGTTTTTTATGTTTAATAATTGTTTTATAAACGTCTTATCATAAGCTCAAAAACACTATTTTTGACGGTTCTAATAATACATCATGAGTGAAAATAAAGATAAAGTACCAGCTGATTATTCAGCCAATAATATCCAGGTTTTAGAAGGTTTAGAAGCTGTACGGAAAAGACCGGCCATGTACATTGGCGATGTGGGTGTCAAGGGCTTGCATCACCTGGTCTGGGAAGTGGTCGACAACTCCATTGATGAAGCGCTGGCGGGCTATTGCGATCTCATAACCGTGACCATTAATGAAAACGGCGCCGTGACTGTAACGGACAATGGCCGGGGTATTCCTACCGGAATTATGGAAAAGGAGAAGCGCTCGGCCCTGGAAGTGGTGATGACAGTGCTTCACGCGGGCGGAAAATTCGATAAGAACACGTACAAGGTTTCAGGTGGTTTGCACGGTGTCGGCGTTTCGTGCGTAAACGCGCTTTCGGAGGTTTTGCTGGTCACGGTTCACCGCGAGGGTCAGGTATTCGAGCAGGAATATGAACGTGGTCATCCGAAATATTCGGTTCGGGTGATCGGCGATTCCGATAAAAGAGGTACGACCGTGCATTTCCTGCCGGACAAGCAGATTTTCCAGGTCACTGAATACAACTATGAAACAGTAGCGACCCGTCTTCGTGAATTGTCGTTTCTGAACCCCAGGATCAAAATCACGCTTACAGACCTGAGAGAAAAGGACGAGTCGGGAAAAGCCCGTTCGGATGAGTTTTTCTCGGAAGGTGGATTAAAGGAATTTGTGGCTTACATCGATTCGAACCGCGAGAAACTTATTCCCGAACCGATCTATATCGAAAACGACAAAGGAGAAATACCGGTGCAGGTAGCCATGAGTTACAACACCTCCTTCAGTGAAAACCTCGTATCGTATGTGAACAATATCAACACGCATGAAGGCGGTACGCACGTGGCCGGATTCCGGCGTGCGCTCACACGGACTTTAAAAAACTATGCCGACAAGTCAGGTCTGCTGGAAAAAGTGAAAATTGAAATCAACGGAGACGACTTCCGTGAAGGCCTCACATCGGTGATCTCGGTAAAAGTTGCGGAACCTCAATTTGAAGGTCAGACAAAAACCAAGTTAGGTAACTCGGATGTAATGGGTGCCGTGGATCAGGCAGTGGGAGAGGTACTTCAATATTACCTGGAGGAGCATCCGCGCGAAGCCAAGCTGATTGTGAACAAGGTCATTCTTGCGGCGCAGGCTCGCCATGCCGCCCGTAAGGCGCGCGAAATGGTCCAGCGGAAGAACGTTCTTTCTGGAACGGGTCTGCCGGGTAAACTGGCCGACTGCTCCAGCGCCGATCCCAGTATTTGTGAATTGTACCTCGTGGAGGGCGATTCTGCCGGTGGATCAGCCAAGCAGGGGAGAGACAGGAATTTCCAGGCAATCCTTCCGTTGAGGGGTAAAATTTTGAATGTAGAGAAAGCCCAGGAGCACCGTATATACGACAACGAGGAGATCAAGAACATGATCACCGCGCTCGGGGTTAGCTTTGGAACCCCCGAGGACGACAAGGCGCTGAATATGAACAAGCTTCGCTATCACAAGGTAATCATCATGACGGATGCCGACGTCGACGGAAGTCATATACGCACACTTATTCTGACTTTCTTCTTCCGGTACATGCGAGACCTCATTGAGAATGGCTACGTCTACATCGCACTCCCTCCGTTATACCTGGTCAAAAAAGGCCGGGAGGAACGATATTGCTGGACGGAAGAAGAGCGGGAGATCATCGTTCGTGAGCTCTCCGGCGGAAAAGAGGATTCGGTGGGTGTACAACGGTACAAAGGTTTGGGAGAAATGAACCCTGAACAGCTCTGGAGTACAACAATGGATCCCTCGAAAAGGTCTTTGAAGCAGGTAAGTATAGAATCCGCCGCTGAAGCCGATCACCTTTTTTCAATGTTAATGGGTGATGAAGTTGCGCCGCGCCGGGAATTTATCGAAAAGAACGCCAAGTATGCACGCGTTGACATATAACAGAACGTTAGTCCGGGGGTTATGGAGGAGTATTTGATATCGACGGAAAAATTTATTCAGCAGATTGAGGAAAGTAACTACATCAGCCGTGATCTGAGCTGGCTGAAATTCAATTACCGTGTACTCGACCAGGCTAAACACATGGACCGCAGCATCTTCGACAGGCTGAAGTTCCTGTCGATCACGGCATCCAACCTGGATGAATTTTGTACGATCCGGCTGGGAAGCCTGTATAATTATATAGACTACGGTAAAGAGCGGTTCGACTATAACGGGCTGCGCGAAGAGCCCTTCCGGAAATTGCTGCTTCTGGAAACGCAGAAATTTTACAGGGATCAGAACGATTATTACGTAAATCACCTGAAACCGAATTTTTTCAGAAATGGATTTTCCATCGCTTCGTTCAATGAGTTGTCGCTCGAAAACACACATAAGGTAAACGACTATTTCAACAAGACCATCTATCCGATGTTGACGCCGATGGTCTTCGATTCATATCACACGTTTCCCGTGCTGATGAACAACAGGCTGCTGTTCGGAGTAGTGACGAAAAATCCGAATGAAAATCAAAACCAGCAGAAAGTTTCGTTCATTCAGGTGCCGCAGAACCTTCCCCGGTTTTATGAGCTTGTCGAAGATGACCTGATCCAGTTTGTACCGATCGAGGAGATCATCCGTCACAATATCCACAACCTGTTCCGGAATGTGGAGATTATAGGTACCAACATCTTCAGGATAAACAGGAACGGCGATTTTACACTGGAAGAAAGTGAGGATATTGAATCCAATTTTCTGGAAGACCTGAAACGCAAACTGAAGACCAGGCGATCGGGCCGCGTGGTACGACTGGAGACCGAGGAAAACCCGGATCCGTGGATGATGCGGCTGTTGAAGATCCAATGGGACCTGGATGAGCATAACATCTTCTATGTTCCCCAGGAGAGTATGATGGATTTTTCAGGCCTGATGCAGATCATCGGCCATAAAGAATTCAAAAGCAAGCGTGTTCATCTTCCCGATCCGATCAAGCCGTTGAATTTTCCCGAGCATGGCACGCGCGACCTGTTTGAAGTACTAAAGGAGCGTGACATCCTGCTTCACCATCCCTACAACTCCATGGAACCGGTCCTGGAGATGTTGGAGAAGGCTGCGGATGATCCCTATGTTCTCTCCATTAAGATCACCATTTACAGGGTTGCCCGCGAGTCGAGGATCACGGCGGCTTTGCTTCGGGCCGCGGAGAATGGCAAGCACGTGTCCGTTCTGTTTGAAGTAAAAGCCCGGTTTGATGAAGAAAATAATTTACGCGAAGCCCAGCGGCTGCAGAAAGCGGGCTGCTTTGTTATATACGGCGTTGGTAGTCTTAAGACGCATACAAAATTACTGTTGATCGTACGCAAAGAAGAGGAGGACAAGGTTTATCGATACGTTCACCTTTCCAGCGGCAATTACAATGAAGCAACATCGCGGTTTTACGTGGATATCGGATTGCTGACCACGAAGGAAATTTATGCGAATGATGTTTCCGAATTTTTCAACGTCATCACCGGACATTCCCAGCCTTCCACATACCGGAACCTGATCACATCGCCACGTGACATGCGTATTCAATTGTGCAATATCATCCGGCGGGAAGCGGAGAATGCGAGGAGTGGCCTGACTTCGGGAATTGTAATCAAATTGAATTCACTTCAGGATAAAGAACTCATCGATGAACTGTTTGCAGCGTCACAGGCAGGTGTTCCCATCAAGCTTATTGTTCGCGGAATGTGCTGCCTCAAGCCGGGACGGAAAGGCGTAAGCGAGAACATCGAAGTCATATCTATTGTCGGCGAATACCTGGAACACTCCCGCATTTATTATTTTCACAATGGGGGAAATCCCAAGGTCTACATCGGCAGCGCCGACGCGATGGTGCGGAGTTTTGACAGGAGAATAGAATCACTGTTCCTGCTGGATGATGATTTCCTGAAGAAGCAGGCGATTAATAATTTGCGATACAACCTGAAGGATAACGTCAATGCGTACAGGATGCTGGAGGACGGCACGTATGTGATCAAGGAACCGAACGGCGAACCGCCTTTCAACATCCATAAGGAATTCTATCGGGTTACCCGCGAAATCGTAATGGAGGCAAAACTGTTCTGACGCTAACTTGCGTTTATCGGTAATCGTAGTATTGAGGACACTCCGGGTTCTTGTGAACGCCCCTGATCCGGGTGCGGTAGTTGATCATAAACTCATGTGTTCCGTTGGAAAATTTGTTAAGGTCCGACTGCGTCCAGTCGTAAGAATATCCAAAATGAAAGCGTTCGCTGATCTTCAGATCTATAAAAGATATGAATGAATCGCCCGTACGATACGAAACTCCGGTGCTAAAAACATCATAAAAGATGAAAGCGGTATTGATGTCGACGCTGAGCGGCTGGCCTTCCTGTGTTCGAATCAGGATTGACGGGTTCATTTTTACTTTTTCCATCTTATCAATCGGGAACACGACACCGCTTCTGAGATAATAATACCGGGCTTCTTTCAGCTGGCCGAGCAATCCCTCGACGGAGTTGGCGATCTTATTATTCAGAATGAAGGGGACGGAAAAACCGACGAAAAAATTCTTCTTCGTGTAAAATAATCCGGCGCCGAAATTTGGCTTTATAACGTTCAGGATATTGTAAAAGGAAGCGTCACCTGGACTCTGAAGGTCCAGTTTACTGTAATCGGCCCCCAGTAAATTGATCCCTGCCTGAAGACCCATGGAAAGCGTGGCCTTCTGGAAATGGATCTTGTAAGCGTAGCTCGCGTAGATATGATCGTTCTTGTAACTTCCGATTTCATCATGGTTTACTAGAAGGCCTACGCCCACTTTGTTCTTGGCCAGCGAGGTATGTCCGCTGACGCTAAAGGTCTTCGGTGCCCCGGGGAAATTCACCCATTGGTTCCGGTACATCGCCGTCAGGCTAAGCTGGACGTGATTACCGGCAAAGGCTGGGTTGATCACGAGTTCATTCCAGAAATACTGCGTGAAAACGGGATACTGCTGGGCCAGACTCCACGACGTGAAGGTTAGGACGAGTAACGATGTGATAAAAAATCTCTTGAGCAGGGTCCTCATGAGTTTACAAGTTAATTAACTATTTCTAGATATCCAGCAAGCGGTTTGGAACCGTCGCGCTTATCGATAATGTAAAAATAGGTACCACCCGGCAAGGACGTTCCCATCAGACTGATCCCTTTGTTGGATTTGCCGTCGAAAAATGTTCCGTTGTTGTCGTACCCCTCTGCTTCGTAAACCAGTGTCCCTACGCGGTTGAAGATCTTCACAATATTAGTGGGAAAACTCTCGATACAATTGATATAGAAGATGTCGTTTTCACCGTCTCCGTTCCTGGACACTCCGTTGAACGGATGTATTTCGGTCTTGATCTCTATTTCCTTGGTGACAGCGCATCCCAGGGCCGTTGTAACGGTGACCGGATATACACCGGCGTCAACACCTGAAAGGATCGGTCCGCTCACAATTGCGCCATTGACATTCCATTCGATGGAAGCAATATCGACACCGTTAGTAACAAATATCGCAGCCATACCCGTGCCCGGGTCGCTCGCATCCCGCTTGCAAAGCGCGGCAACCGTGGTAAAGTTAAACTCCGGGAAAAGCGGATCTTCGATGATCTCCTCCACCACTACCGGCGACTTGCAGCCGGTAATACGGCTAGTCGCGGTAACAGCGTAAAAGCCAATGGCAAGACTGTCGTAAATTTCACCGACAAAGTCGGGAACTGCTTTTTCCTGGTTGCCGATGTACCAGTCGAAAACATAGTCGCTTGTATTCCCTCCCACAGAAACGCTTAGCGCTCCGTTGTCATCCACACAACTTGTCACCATCGACAGGATTTCGATCTGGGGCAAAGGAATGGGGAGTTGCATGATATCAATGGAGACCTGTGTGGTATCCGCGCAGCCATTGACCCGGTTCGTCGCGATCACAGAGAAGATCCCTGCCGCAAGGTCTGACGCCTGTGATCCGCTGTAGAACGAAGCTCCCAGGGGTGGCGCGTTTACAAACCAGTCGAATGTATGGTTGATAACATCGCCCTCCACGTTGGCTGCCGCTACACCATCCGGGCGTGCGGGATCGCATATCGTCAATGGATTCAAAGCTTCAGCCGTAACGAGCGGGAAGATCCTGCTGTCGTCGACTGTGACCGTGTCGGAGACGATACAGGTTGCATCCATATTGTCAGTGGCAATAACAATATAGTCACCTGCTGCAAGGTCTGTGACCGGTGCGATCGTCGTGCTGGTAAAATCCGCTGCAGGTTTAACGGTTCCGAAATACCAATTGTAGGTGTAGTCGTTTTTCGAACCGCTTGTCACGGTCGCAAAAACGGCACCATCTTTTGGCGTGTCAAAGCAGACGGTCAATGGTTCTGCGGACGCGGTAATGGTAACAGGTCTTCTGTCGACGGGCAGCTCATAGGTTTCAGCAATGCTGCATTGAGTGGTATTATTGAGCACATCGACGGTATAAAAACCAGCCGTCAGGTTCTGTGCAATTTCGCCGTTAGGTCCGGTTACATTGGCGGGGTTCAAAACCGGGTCTGCCGTAGTCGTCCCCGCGTGCCACGTATACGTGTAACCGCTCACACTCGTTCCGCTGCCGATAACTTCAAGGACACCCGAGATATTGACTGGCTTCAGGCACAGCGTTGGAATTGTAAAGGCCGCGAGGTCAACCTGCACGGTATTCAGCGTCTTGTTCAGGATCTCGAGTTCGATCAATTCTCCTGTGCTGCAATTGGTTGTCGTATTCGTGGGCCTGACGAAATATTTACCGGCCGGAAGATTCGTAATCGTATTGATGGTAACTCCTGCAATCAGCTGCGGTCCCGTCGGGGAGTCGGAGAACCATTCGTAACTATAATTACCGGGAGGTACCTGAACTCCGCCTTCCAATACAAAGTTAACGGTGATCGATCCTACTGTCATCATATCGCATCGGGCGATATCGACAATGGAGACGTCTGCTTTAGCTAATGTAATGACCGGCGTATTGTCGAAGATCTCATAGGTGGCTGTAGAAGAACAGCCTGCATTCGTACCGGCAATCTTCGTCACGACCACCGTATATTTTCCAGCCGGAAGATTCTGAATCACTTCTCCGTTGACGCCTGCTTCGACGCCGCTGGTGGCGGTACCGAGCGGAGGCGAACTGGCGTCCGGACCTTCAAACCAGTCAAATGTATAGTCGGCGGGATTCGCCGTCGGGCTGACCATTGTAACAGAAAGCTGGCCTGTGCCGGGTGCGCCGGTACAGTTCATATTGTTCACCGGTGCGTTGGCGGTAAAGACAGGATCCTGAGTATCCTGGATGATCTCTACGGTTACCGGTACCGAGCGGCAGTTAAACGTACTCCTTGCCGGGTTTACTGTAACGGCGACAAATGTGTAGAAACCGGGAAGCAGGGGACTGGGCTGCGTGTAGTCAACGGTACCATTGGTCGCATTGAAAGAGTTGAACGTGGGAGCCGACGCTCCAAGATCATTCGTCCCTTCAAACACATCGATCCGGTAATCGCTTTCCAGGAATCCAGGGGTAGGCGTCAGGCGTACCGTTACTGATCCGTCGTTTCCTGGGATACAGGTTTGAACATCATCCTTGGCAAGCAGCGAAAGGACCTGGGCATCATCGAACGGCAGATCAAACACCTGGAATGCCGTACAACCGTTATCTCGGTTTGTTGCGATAAGGGTGTACACACCGGTAACGAGTGATGTTGCCGACGTGGTTGTCGCCGTATTTGTCGTGGTTGTAATGGCGCCGGCCAGGAACGGGGCTTGACCTTTCCTCCATTCAAAATCAAACCCTGACACATTTCCAGGGGCAGTTACCGATACCGTTAACGACCCATTATTATCGTTACAGGTGCTTGGACGTATCAGATTTGTGGGGTTGAAAGAAATAGTGGGTGCCGCATTAATGATCGTAATCGTTAATGGAGCTGTTTCGCAATGCCTGATATTATTGACCGCTTTTACGGTATAAGTCCCCGCCGGTAATCCGCTCAATGTTTCATCCGTGTCTGCGAAGTCCGGTGTCGCTTTTACGGTCGTTCCGTTGTACCAGGAGAATGTATAGTCAGCGGGGGTATCCGGATTGACCGCGATGGTAATCGATCCATCGGGTGGTACACAGCGCGTTGCGTTAGATGACGACGCCAGGGTCAGCACAGGCGTCACCACGGCAAAGTTAATGACGACCTCTTCGGTATCTGTACATCCTGTGACATCATCGGTTGCCTTAACGGTATAAATCGCATTGGTCAATCCCGTTGCATTAAAAGACGTGGATACCCGGTTGGCTGGCAGTGTATTTTGACCTTTGAACCATTCAAACGTAAAACCGGTCGTTACGCCACCTATCGAAGCGGACGCTGAGCCGGTGGGCAACGAAGGGTCGCAGGATGTTTGTCCGGAAACGACTGTTGTGGTTATTACAGGGGGAAGGGTCTGGGTGATCGTAACGGTCACGGGGTCTGAGCTGCACTGGGAAGAATTTTGGGTAACTACCAGGGTGTAATTTCCCGCAGCCAGATTTTGATAATTCGCGCCTGTAAAGTCCGCGGTTGGTTTGGGAGCGTTGCCGTTGTACCATTCAAAGGTAAAACCGGCGACCGCACCACCTACCGTTGCCGAGGCGCTGCCGCTTGCCGCTGCTGAACAAAGAATGTCGAGCGTGTTTACGACCGGAACGGGTTTTACAGATTGATCGGGAATAGAAAAAGACTCAATGGTCTGGCACCCCGTGGTTTTGTCCGTTACCAATACCGTGTAGGTCAGCGGACCCAGCCCAGTTACGACGTGGCTTACACCGATCTGAGGGGATGTAAAGATATCGTTTCCTTCGTACCACGCGAACGTGAATCCACCTACGGGATCTCCATTTCCATCGCCGTCAGTATCATTTACGACAGCCCGTAACTTTGCATTCGGATTTTTGCAGTTATTGAAAGGGTTTTCGAGTTTGATATTCACCAGTATGGTAGGACTCGCCTGGCCGACGACTACCTGGACCGTGTCGGAACTACAGCTCGCGGTTTTATGAATGGCGTATACCGTATACGTGCCGGCTGGGAGACCGCTGTAGACGGGTCCTACAAAATCCGCGCTGGCAACAGGTTTTGCCACGGCACCGTTAGACCAGTAAAAATTGTAATCTGTGGTGTTTTCGACCGCGCCATTGGGTATAAATGCCCGTACCGCCCCGTTATCAGGCGCGGCACTTGGAAAGCATTTTAAGTTATCCTGAACCTTGAGAGCCGTAATGCTTACGGGCAGCGGTATGACCGGGGTCGAGATAACATTATTGGTGTAGTCGCACTCGATAAAATTCGTATTTGGAAGTGTGATGGGTGTCGGAACGGTGGTTCCGTTGTCGTTCAAAACAATGTAGAGTGTAAACGCCGAACCGGGACCGTTGACCGTGGCATTCGTGATGGATTGAATGCTTCCAACACCGAAGGAATTGAGTGTAACGTTTACCGTATTAAGTTTAATTGCTCCGACAAGTCTGGGGTCTCCGTTGTAAAACGTGATGGGTACTGTGCCGCTGAGCGAGACATCACCGAGGTTCGTGATTTGAAATGAAACCGTAAAGTTTCCATCCGGGCAGGTAGGAGGGGCGACAGTTAAGGAATTGGGAACATAGGCGAGGTCGGGTGACGCGTATTTGGGACATCCGAGCGAATTGAGATACGGAGACTGGTTGAGAAAGCTATTCAATGGCCTGTTAGCGCCCACCGTACACACGTTGGTGGAAAAAACGAGGTGGTGCTTTTGCTGGACCCTGGGGATACTCAGGTTGTCATTGACATTCACATTGAAATAACCGTGCTGATTCCACACGCGGCGTGCCGGAACCCAGGGCTCGGCACCCGACCGGAAGACTCTTACCTGCGAAAATTCAGCGTTGCTGAGAGAGCAGAAATTCGCGTCATCCGCATCGAGATAGTTTGGATCGGTTGGATCGGTGATACCACCGTTCTGGATAAAGTCGGCTGTTCTGCAGGTTACACAGAGTTCCGTATTCCCGTCGGCATCTACGTCGGCAACGATCGGGTATTCCCGGTTTGTCCGGGACACGCAGGTCTGCTGGGTATAAATAGTTCCATCGGTACCGTTGATGATGTAAATAAACTTTTCGTCGCGATAGACAATTTCAGATTGACCATCGCCATTAAAGTCGAACAACGTACAACCGGTATTACCGGATGTTTCTTCGTTAACGACAACTTTCCACAAAAGGGTAAGGTCTTCTTTCAGGGCATAAAGAAATTTTCCGGATACATATGCCGCGTTGAGTTTCCCATCTCCGTCCAGGTCGGCGATATTTACGCGACCCGCACCCTGGTGCCAGCCGTCTGCGTAATAGGTTCCCGTATTGGTCGGACAAGCTTTAATGGTAAAATTGCCAGGCAATGGATCCGAGTAAGTCGTTACAACATTTGTTTTGACATCCCAGAAGAAAATCGTCGTGTTGTCGTCGGTAGTATTTTTTCCGGTGGCAACAACATCCAGCGATCCGTCGAGATTGAAGTCGGCGATGCTCGTTGCGTCGCTGTTCACTTTTTTGCCGTAGTTAGGGATTGTTTTTTCTGCGTTGATCGTACCGGCACCGATATTGACGCTGTAAATGGTACCACCAACCACCAGTTCCAGGTTGTCGTCCTTTATGGCATCCGTTGGCAAGTGGGCATCCTTGGTAGCATCGTTAAGAATATCAACAGCAACGGGACCGCCATTAAAGCTTCCCCAACTCCCTGTGGGCGCTACGATCGCAGCGCCGGTATGTGCATTGTAAATGGCATTCCTGGCATACAGTTCAACCTTGCCATCGCCGTTAAAATCCGCGAGTCCCACGGTTCCGGGATCGCCGTCGAGTTGGGTGGACCAAAGCTGAACGAGGTTACAGTCGTATGCATACAACCTCCATCCGGTGCTCAGTACGAAGATCTCTGCACAACTGTCGTTGTCGATATTGGCGATGGCCACATCTTCCCAGGCAGGGGAGTAGCTCACCGTCAGTTCGTTTTGAATCGTATTAACGCCGGCCGTGTTGTTGCCGTTCAGTATGAAGATTTTTTTTGAATACCGGTTGGTGGTGACCATTTCAGGGACTCCGTCGCGATCAAGATCTCCGACAACGGTTCTACCCAGGTGAATGGCTGAGCCGTCGGGTGAAGCGGATTCCAGCGCCAGGGAGAACTTCGGGAACTCGGATGGCTTGGCCTCGCAAAGCAGGTCGTTTCCTACATATCCCCCGGTACATACGATGTTGTTCGCACACTGATTGTCGAAGCAATCGATAAAGCCATCGCCGTCGTCATCCAGACCGTTCGCGCAGATTTCCTGGGCAAAGGAAGCCACGGTACTTAAGCAAATGAGTAGCGTGGTGAGGGTAAGGAGCCGCTTCATAGGTTTATATTTGAATCTAGTTCACAGTTATCGAGGATACAATTCAACTAGTGTATTTTCAAGCAATAGTTTTCGTAACCGGAAATGTAAGTTTTGAGGGGAGTTAGTAAAATGCCGTCGCTTCTCAAAATCAGTACCAATCTCCAAAACTGCCTTGCCGGTCTTACTGGCTCATCGCAACACCGTGATACTTCCCGTTCTGGGCATGTTTTCTTCCCCGTCACAACGTATGATATAGTAGTAAACACCATCGGGCAAACGCTTCCCGTTCGTGAATGTCCCTTCCCAATTGTTCTGGTATGGTTTCGCGTCGAATACCTTAACTCCCTTGTCATCGTAGATTGTGATTGTGCACTGCGGGTATTCGTCGATCTTTTCCACCACCCAATACTGCCCGGTGGCATCTCCGTTGGGAGAAATAAAATTTCCGGGGTTTAACTTACTCACAATGGACTCACCTTTTACCCTAACCTCAACGGTAGCTGTACCCTCACAACCGTTTCCGTCCGTACCGGTTACGGTATACGTCGTGGATGAAAGGGGAGTAGCGGATGTTTCAGCCTGGTTTGGAAGAGAGACCGATTCAGCCGGTGTCCAGCTATACGTAAGCAGGCCTGAGGCTACCAGTTGAACATTTTCACCTTCGTTAATTAGCTCAGGTGTTGCAGCCGCGGTGACCACGGGCGCGGGTAATTCCGTAATTTCTTTGATGGCCTTGAGTTCGCAACCATTGGTAGCTGTAACGTCCACACTATACTCTCCCGGAGCATCAATGGTGATCGTCGGACTGTTTTCCCCTGTGCTCCATGAATAGGAAGTAAACGTGTCGTTCAAGCCCAGTACAAGCGTTGCACCCGGGCAAATTTCGAAGGTGTTTCCGGCGTTCACGATACTTGCCGCGGGCGCATCGGTTATCGTTATCGGCTTTGACAGTGTCACAAGGCACGTGTTACTCGGGTACGATACGGACAGACTCACCGAAAAGGGTCCTGCCGTGTTGTAGATATGTTTTGGGTTCTGATCACTGGAAACCTGACCATCGCCGAATGCCCAGGCGTATGTAGCCGTCGATTGAGCATCCGTTACAGACTGGTTTGTAAAACTGACTTCCTGGCCTTTGCAGGCGGTAGCTGGTAGCGAAAAGGCAGTCACTGGAGGGGTGACTACTGTAAGTTGTATGGGATCGGATTCGGTAACGGGACAGCTGGGGTTGGAAGATGTAGCTTCATAATAGTATTCACCCGAAGTATTTCTGAGCAAGGTCGAACCGGTTGCGCCGGCGATAATACCCGAGTTGGTTTCATACCACTGGAAAGTAAAACCGCCTACTGCAGGGAACACGGAAAGCGATTTAAAATCAGGCTGGCAGATGAGTGCCGAACCAGTAAACGAAACTTTAAAATCAGGCAGATCGACGGCATCGACAAGCGTCGATTCGCGCCTGGCTACGCATCCACTACTCGTTATTACATCCACATAATATACCCCAGCGTTCTTCAATTGGAAACCCGTTACAGGTGCGGGACTCAGACCAGTGCTTTGATAATTGTCGGGCCCGGACCATTCGTAGGTGTAGCCGGCACCAAGGTCGTTGGAGATCTGTAGATTTAATGTCTGGCCGATACATACCGGCCCGTTATTTACAGGCAGGGGATCCAGTGCCGTACCAGGCGAGATCGTGACATCCACCGTATTTGAAACTTCCTTGCAGTTACCTCCTTCAGATATAGCCGTTACAGAATAATCTCCGGAAACGGTTGGCGTAAACTCGTTGGTTCCGGTAACCGTTGTACTGGTCGTCTCATTTGTCCATTCATAAGTAACACCCCCGCCTTTCGTTGCGAGTAGTTTCAGCGCAAACCCGCTACAGACATTTAACGGACCCGGCGGTGTAACAATTGGTGACATACACGCTCTGTTCCGGAAGACCGATACTTTGGATGCCGGGACGTTAAGGTTGTTATCGTCGATACTTGTAAAAACAATGTCAGGTTTACCATCCGTGTCGACGTCGCAGATATTCACGTGCCGGTTGATAAAGGTTGTTGGCTGAATGAACCGCGTAAAGGAGAGCGAACCCGGTGTGCTTTTGTTGTTTAAAATCGTAATTGATTTTTTAGTGATCGACGCGACTGCGATGTCCGCCTTTCCATCCCCGTCAAGGTCTCCAAAGTCAATTCCCCAGGGGTTGAGATCGGTCGGTGCGCCGGGTGCTGCTGCAAAGGTAAGAGAGGTAGGCGTGCTCTGATTCAGCAGCAAGCCTACTTCGTTGGCTGTAAGTTTGGTATAGGCAATATCCGCTTTCCGGTCGTTGTCGAGGTCTCCGAGACGAATATTTTTTATCGGTACCCCTACTGCTATTGTCTTGATGGTTCCGGCCACAAACGAGCCGGGAGAACTTTTGTTTTCAATTACGTATATGTCGGAGTTGGTCTGAAACTGGCTCGTAACGATCTCAGGTAATCCGTCGCCGTTCAGGTCCTCAACGCCAAGGCCCTCGGTACTGGCGGCGCCGGGAATGGCAATTTGAATAGGTGCAATAGGAGCGAATGTTATTGAGCCAAGAGTACTTTGGTTTACGAGAACCATTACCGAGTTCGTCGATTGGGAAGTGATGATCACTTCGGGTTTACCATTCTGATCCAGGTCGGCAATCTCGATTCGTTTTGGTCTTTTACCGGCGAGTGTGATGATCAGCGGCGAGGAAAATGCAAAGTTTGAGGGGCCCGAGCTGTTGTTCCGGAGTACAAAGATCTTATCCGTAGTTCCGTTCTCCGTCGCCACAAGGTCGGGTTTGCCATCGCCGTTCAGATCACCACATTTGATGTGAAGGGACCGCGATGCTATAGTGGCGGCGATCTTGCTGGGAAACGACACTGTTCCGGGTGTTGAGCCGTTCGGAAAAATGCTGATGAAGGCGGTGTTGTCATTGGCCGTTGCGACGTCCACTTTCTTATCGCCGTCAAAGTCGCACATACACAAATCGTACAGTCCTTCGGCTGTTGGTACACCACCGGGGAAATCAAACTGGCCCTGGAGGTTGGTGAGGTCGAATCCGGCACTCCCGTTAAAGTTCAGTAAGAATTGCTGGCGGCTGAATCCGGTAAGCCCGGTTGTGAGGTTGGTGACCCCAATGTCCTGATAAGTGGCGCCGAACGGTACCCTGACTTCCAGTAGTTGATCAGTTACTGTCTGGATGGTCCCTTTTGATGCGCCAAAGGTGACGGCAAGCTTCGTTGCGTCCGTCCCAAAAAACGATCCCTTCACCGTAACTACTTCATCCATGCTGCCGGAGACTTTGTCGATCGATTTTATTTCCGGGGTTTGAGCAACGACCAGGGTCGTACCAAAAAAGAGGCATATGGCGATTATACCCGGGATCTTTTTGGCGGTGTGTCGAACTTCGTTCATGGTGTCATAAATGCGTCAAGTCTTTCAAAATGTAACCAATCACTATTTCGAAGTGGTCACAATCAGTATCCTGGCCTCTTTTAGTTTCGTGTAGGTTTTCAGGTTCCTGACTTCCTCATGAGCTTCCGTCGCTTTCAGGGTCTCCAGCACATGGACGTAATATTTCTTATCCTGAGGGTTATAGAATACATCCGCGTTGAATTTATCCCCGATAAGCTTCCTTTTAAACACATCGGCTGCCGTGAAGTCATTAAACACCTTGATGACAACAAAGTATTTCTTTTTGGCTTCTCCCGGTGCCTGGTTGATCTGATCGGGATCTTCGACCGTTTCCTGGAACCGCGCCGTATGTTTCTCCGTCGGAGATTTTGTGAGTGTGGACCGGAGTACCGGCGCAGCACGTTTGAACTTCTTCGCCTGTCCGAGCTTTAAACCCAGGATCACTTCATGGGTACCCTGTGAGAAGCCGTCCTGGGGCTGGTTACCGGGTTCATATGAATAGCCCAAAACGAACCGTTGGGTATTTATCCCCAGATTCCCGGTAAACCCATAGGGTAACCGGTAAGATGCCCCCAGCCAGAAGTTTTGAGTCAGGTTCAACTTTGCGAGCAGTTCAAATTGACTGTTCCCGAATTTAGAATATTTGTAGTTGAAGTACATTTCCAACGGCGCGATTGTTTCTTCTGTTTTTACTTTTTTCTTCAATCCGCCCTTGCTTCGGCTCACGATTTTACTTTCCACCTTTCGTTTGTAGTAGATCGTGACAAATACGTTATCAGCCGGCGAAACCGTCGTGTTTGAAAAACTTGCCTCCGCATTAAAAGTGGAAGGAAAAAGCTGAGGAAGGGAAACACCGATGTTCAAACCCGAACCGGACCTGTAAAGAGCTCCAAAACCCGCGGCAGGCTGAATATTATTCGCCAGGTAGTTGGCAATCGCCGGATCGTTTGGATCCGTAACCTTTGTCAGGTCGATATTATTCGAAATGGCACCCCCTGAAAGTCCCAGGAACAACCAGTTCTTTTGACCCACAGGGATTCCATAGGCGTAAGACAGGGAAAAGTCCGTTGTGCTAAGTAATCCGCGCTTATACTGAGAGATTTTTCCTCCGATCCCTGCCCTGGATTCATTCATCAAGGTGGTAAAAGTCAATGCAGAGACAGTAGGTGCCCCCTCGACGTTCATCCACTGTTGCCGGTGAAGGGCATAAATCTGCGTAAACTCGGTGATCGCTTCAGCCGGATTGTACAAGAATGGATTCAGGTAAAAACTGTTGTAAACGGGGTAATTTTGAGCCTGCACAAAAGTACAGGACAGCCAAAAAGCCAAACCTATGGTACAGTTAAAAAAATAGCGCATTCACGTCCATTAATATGGGCAAAAGCAAAAAAGTCACTCAACAAAATTCGACTTACTCTTTCGCCAGCTAAAAAAATAGGCTAGTCAATTAAATGATTCACCTGCACTTAAAGTCATTTTACTGAAAACTTACGAATATACGGCGTTTTTTTCTTTTTATTGATAGCCGATGTTCAGTAACTTGAGGGATTAAGAATTAATTTAAATCTTCATTTTTTAACGACCCGCAATGTGAAAGCATACTTTTTGATTGTCTTTCTCTCGTTTTCCTCCGTTACCCCCGTATTTTCTCAAATTCTCGTAGGACCTGTTGCCGGCGCCAACTATTCCTGGACGTCGTTCAGGGACAAGGATCTCAAGGACGCGTACTCGATGACTCCCGTATTCGGCTTCCACGCGGGAGGCCACCTGGCTTTTAAGGTAAGGAAACGGTTTTTCCTGCATTCATCCCTTGTTTATGCATCCAAGGGGCGTATCCTCAAAGGCGAGTTGGATACCAAGCTTCGGAACTCGGCCCGGTACAGTTACATCGATCTGCCGATCAGCTACACCGTGGACTTTAAAGGTAAGATCGGTAACAGCAAAGAATTCAAATACTTCCTTGGGATCGGCCCGAACATTAGTTATTGGCTGAGCGGGAAAGGTACGCTCTACAATTCTGATTTTGAGGAAAATAACCGGGAGGAAGTCTCATACAAGATCGCATTCAGGAAACCCGCCGACGACCAGCCGCTCGACGAAATGAGGGTTGAGGAACCGAACAGGCTTCAACTCGGACTTAACTTCGTGGCAGGAATGGTTCTCGAGCCGGCCCCGAGGCAGCGCATCATGTTTTCCATCCGCTATGAACTTGGACACAGCTACCTTGGGAAAACCAATGGTATTTTTGAGGATACGTACTTCCAGGACCCGCTGCAATCCAGGAACCAGGGGTTTCGCGTTTCACTGGCTTATTTGTATGACCTGAAAGTCGAAGACCGAAACAAAGGAAAAAGCAGCATCGACAAAAAGAAAATGAAATGATGTTGCTTGGTGATCAGAAAGCAAGCCTGGTTTGCACTTTGTTTTTCTCGTACAAATAGAGCATCACCCCGTCCTTCAGGCCTACTTCCGGTACCATGATACTGGAGGAGCGGGCCCAATCCATGACCTTGATGTAAATTCCGCTGGCCGGTATGATAACGTCGGCCCGGTCCGGATTCATCTGCAGTTTATAGATCCGGTCTTCAAGGGAATGGCTCTCAATCATCTCGAGAACTTCCCTTACTTTCCTTATCGAGATCGCTTTGCCTGGTTTCATTTTGGCAAGTTCAAAGATCTTGCTGATGTTTCCCCCTGTACCAACGGCCGTAACTTTACCGTAGCTTCTTTTGATATTTTCCCTGACCCAATGTTCCATATCTTCCCACATCACGGGAGAATCATTGTGCTCGAGAACCCGTACCGAACCGACCTTGAACGACCTGGTCTTGATCTTACTGCCATTCACGTATAAGTTGAGCTCTGTGCTTCCACCGCCAACGTCAATATGAAGGTAGGTCTTGTCTGTCAGGTAGGAACTGATCGCGCGGTTGATCAGTTCCGCTTCACGGTTTCCGTCGATCACATGGATGGTCACGCCCAGTTCTTCCTGGACCTGCCGGACGAGTTCGTCGCCGTTTTCGGATTCGCGCATCGCGGATGTAGCACAGAACATGTAATCGGTAACCTCATACAATTCAATCAGCAGACGAAAGGCGCGCATAAGCTTGATGAATTTGGCGATACTTTTTTCGCCGATACGCCCTGTGGAGAATACATCGTGCCCGAGGCGGAGCGGAAAGCGGATGTATTCTAGTTTTTTGAACAGCACATTGGGCGAATTATCCAGAACAGTTGAAACCTGGAAACGGATGGCATTTGAGCCAATGTCTATTGCGGCTAATTTCATTATCGCTTCAAATTTAAGGTATTGCTTTTTATTTTAGAGACTTATTGTTTTTCTTTGCATCACTTATCCAGAAAGACCGAGGGATTGGGCCCGAAGACGTCTTAGCATCCTATTCCGAAATCGAATTCGGAGTGTTGTGCTAAATCCCTTTCTCTCTGAAATTGAAGGAGGGAAGAAGATAAGTCACCCATTTCGCCGGGGCTCTCTGGATAAATTATCAAAGCGGGAGAGCTATGAAAATCGAAGACATTTTAAAAGAAAGGATCCTGGTACTGGATGGTGCCATGGGTACAATGATCCAGCGGCATGCCCTCACGGAGGCGGATTTTCGCGGGGAACGTTTCAAGAACCATACCCATCCGCTGAAGGGGAACAATGATCTGCTATCGTTAACCCGACCTGATATTATAAAAGATATACACAGGCAGTATTTCGAAGCCGGTGCCGACATCGCGGAAACCAATACGTTCAGCGGAACGACCATTGCCCAGGCTGATTACCATCTCGAAGACGCGGTCTATGATTTGAATTTCCAGTCCGCGAAGATCGCCAAGGAAGTAGCGGATGAGTTTACAAAAAAGGAGCCTCATAAACCGCGGTTCGTCGCCGGCGCCATGGGCCCGACAAATAAGACCGCTTCACTGTCACCTGACGTTAACAATCCCGGTTTCAGGGCAATTACTTTCGACCAGCTCGTGGTAGCGTTCAAGCAACAAGCCAGAGCGCTGATCGATGGTGGTGTCGATATGCTGCTCCTGGAGACCATCATCGATACGCTAAATGTAAAGGCTGCGTTGTTTGCGATACAGGAACTGTTCGATGAGACTGGAAAGAAAGTTCCTATCATGGTTTCGGGTACAATTACCGATGCCAGCGGCAGGACGTTGTCCGGGCAAACAACCGAAGCTTTCCTTATCTCCGTTTCCCACGTCCCCTTGTTAAGCATTGGATTGAATTGTGCCTTGGGTGCCTCGATGTTACGGCCCTACCTGCAGGTACTGAGCGAAAAAGCGCCGTTCTTTGTGAGTGCATATCCCAACGCAGGCTTGCCCAATGAATTTGGTCAATACGACGAGACCGCCGAACAGATGGGCGCACAGGTGGAGGAGTTCTTAAAAGAAGGGCTGGTCAATATCCTCGGTGGATGTTGCGGAACCACCCCCGACCATATCCGGGTGATTTCGAAACTGGCGGCGAAGTATAAACCACGCGTTGTCGACGAGGAATTGGTTGACGCGGAAAATTTAAAATAAGCGATTGCCGAACCGTAAAAAAATCACTTAACATATACACGTTAACCTCACCTGACATTGGCATACAGGATTTAGGCAAACCGAATTTACACGAAAGCCCTGGGTCGGTTGTAAAAATACCGATGGCCCCGGAGCATTGAATTCCAACATGAAAAAACCCACATTCAAACTCAGCGGATTAGAGGCAATTGAGATAACCGATCAATCCAATTTTGTAAATATTGGCGAACGTACGAACGTAACTGGCTCGGCGAAATTCCTTAAACTTATCAAGGAGGATAAGTTTGACGAAGCGTTGGATGTTGCGTTGGACCAGGTGCGGGGCGGCGCCCAGGTGATCGATGTAAACATGGATGAAGGCATGATCGATTCCGAGGCGGCTATGGTGAAGTTCCTTAACCTAATGGCATCGGAACCGGAGATATCCAGAATTCCGGTAATGGTCGATTCATCAAAATGGAATGTTATAGAAGCGGGGCTTAAATGCCTGCAGGGAAAAGGTATTGTGAATTCCATCAGCATGAAAAGCGGTGTAGAAGAATTCGTCCGTCAGGCAAAACTTGTAAAACGTTATGGCGCGGCGGTGGTTGTCATGGCATTTGATGAAACAGGCCAGGCTGATACCTATGAACGACGGATTTCAATCTGTAAAAGAGCCTATGATATCCTGGTGAACGAGGTCGGTTTTCCACCGCAGGACATCATCTTTGATCCCAATATCTTCCCCGTGGCCACGGGTATCGAAGAACACAGGAACTATGCAATCGACTTTTTCCGTGCTGCAAAGTGGATACGGGAAAATCTGCCCTATGCACATGTTAGCGGGGGCGTTAGCAACGTTTCCTTCAGTTTCAGGGGTAATCAAAAAGTAAGGGAAGCCATGCACTCGGCATTCCTTTACCACGCGATCCGCAATGGAATGGATATGGGTATCGTCAACCCTGCCATGCTCGAGGTATATGATGCCGTAGATAAAGGATTGCTGGAACGTGTCGAAGATGTATTGTTGAACAGGAGAGAGGATGCAACGGAACGGTTACTGGAGTACGCGGAAACAGTAAAGGGATCCGCAAAAAAGAAAGAACTCGACGACGAATGGCGAAGCGGAACAGTTGAGGAGCGGATCACTCATGCCCTTGTAAAAGGCGTCATTGATTATATCGATCAGGATACGGAGGAAGCAAGACTGAAATACGGAAAGCCCCTCAACGTGATAGAAGGACCGCTGATGGCCGGTATGAACGTCGTTGGGGACCTGTTTGGTGCCGGAAAAATGTTCCTGCCCCAGGTTGTTAAAAGCGCGCGCGTCATGAAAAAATCCGTCGCTTACCTGACTCCTTTCCTGGAGGAAGAGAAAAAAAGAGCGGGAGGTGCCGATAAAGCTGCGGCGAAGATACTCATGGCAACCGTCAAGGGAGATGTTCACGACATAGGCAAGAACATCGTCGGTGTCGTCCTCGCATGTAATAACTATGATGTTGTTGATCTTGGCGTCATGGTGCCCTCTGAAAAGATTATAGAAGCGGCCAAGCAGCAAAAGGTGGATATGATCGGATTAAGCGGATTGATCACACCTTCCCTGGACGAAATGGTGCACATGGCAAAGGAAATGCAGCGTGAAAAAATGTCCATGCCATTGCTGATCGGTGGCGCCACAACATCGAGGATCCATACTGCCGTCAAGATCGATCCGGTTTATGATGGTCCGGTGGTCCACGTACTGGACGCTTCACGCAGTGTGCCGGTCGCCAGCGAGTTCATAAACCCCGATACATTTCAGAATATCAAGACCCGATTCAAAGGCGAGTATGCCAGGCTCCGTGAGGATTATGAGAAACGCAAAGAGCAGAAAAATTATATCAGCCTGGCAGAGGCGCGCAACAACCGGGTAAAGATCGACTGGAAAGAAGCGTCGGTTAAAAAACCTTCGTTTATCGGAAAAAAACCGTTTGTCAACTTTCCGCTGGAAGAAATTCGGAAATACATCGACTGGACTCCTTTCTTCCAGACATGGATGCTTGCCGGACGTTATCCGGGCATACTCAGTGATCCGGTCGTCGGCGTGGAAGCTCAGAAACTGTATAATGACGCGCAGAAGATGCTTGACCAGATCATACATGCCCGCAGCCTGCAGGCAAATGGTGTGGTAGCCTTTTATCCTGCATCGGCTACCGGGTCTGACGACGTAAAATTATCCCGGAAGGAGGGCGAGGATCCTTTCGCGACGTTTCATTTCCTTCGCCAGCAAAATAAAAAAGCTCCCGGCCTCCCCAATTTTTGCCTCGCCGACTTTATTGCGCCGGCGTCATCGGGCAGGCAGGACTATATCGGCATGTTCGCCGTAACGGCGGGCATCGGTATCGAAAAACTGCTGGCCGGATTTAAAGCAAAGCAGGATGATTATTCCGATATCATGGTCAAAGCCCTCGCCGACAGGTTGGCGGAAGCGTTTGCCGAGTGCCTGCATGCGAAAGTGCGCAGGGAGTTGTGGGGATACGCCCCGGACGAAGCACTCGGCAATGATGCGTTAATCGAAGAGAAGTATCAGGGTATCCGCCCGGCTCCGGGTTACCCGGCGTGTCCGGATCACACTGAAAAAGGCCTCCTCTTCGAACTCCTCGATGCGGAAAAAACGGCCGGTATCAAATTGACGGAATCCTATGCCATGTATCCTGCCTCATCCGTCAGCGGTTTCTATTTCGCCAATGCCGACGCTAAATACTTTGGTTTAGGTAAGATAGAAAAGGACCAGGTGATCGAATACGCGGAACGAAAAGACATGACTGTCGGGATGGTTGAGAAATGGTTGTCTCCGAATTTGTCGTACGACGTTTAAGATGGAATTCCTGAGGACGACTCATCGGGTTTTCAAGCACAGCATTAATATCAGTCCGCAAGGCTGTACAATACAACAATGAAAGTTACAGAACACATCAGGAAAGCGAATGGTAAAACGTTGTTTACGATCGAAATTCTGCCGCCGCTGAAAGGAGAGAACATCAGGACTCTTTTTGATAACATGGATCCTCTGATGGAGTTTAACCCGCCCTTCATCGATGTAACATACCACCGTGAGGAGTATGTCTATAAAAAAATGGAGAGCGGATTGCTGGAAAAACGATCCACGCGCAAGCGCCCCGGTACGGTTGGTATATGCGCAGCTATCCAGAACAATTATAAGGTCGATACGGTACCGCACATCATATGCGGCGGCTTCTCGCGGGAGGAAACGGAAAACGCACTGATCGATCTTCATTTCCTTGGTATCGATAATGTGCTGGTGTTGCAGGGAGATGCAATTAAGACTGAGTCGCGGTTTATACCGGAACCGGATGGTTACCGGTATGCTTCCGAGCTTCTCGAGCAGGTAGGCAAAATGAACAAAGGTTTTTACCTTGATGACGAACTGCAGAATACTTCGCCTACGGATTTCTGCGTGGGAGTAGCGGGCTATCCGGAAAAACACTTTTCAGCTCCCAACCTGAAAGCGGACCTGAAGTACCTGAAATTAAAGGTGGATCTAGGTGCGGAATACATCGTCACCCAGATGTTCTTCGACAACCGGAAATATTTTGCTTTCGTCGATGAATGCCGGAAAGCCGGAATAAACGTTCCTATTATTCCGGGGATCAAACCCATTACAGGAAAAGGTCAGCTTAACATTCTTCCCAAAACATTTCACATTGATATCCCGGAGGAGCTTTCCGAAGCGGTAGAGAAATGCAAGGATAATGCTGCCGTGAAAGAGGTAGGAATAGAGTGGTGTATCCATCAATCAAAGGAACTGATCGCACATAACGTACCGACCCTGCATTTCTATTCCATGGGCAAATCCGATCCCATCTTCCGGATCGCAAAAGCCTTATTCTGATCTGAATAAATCTGTCCGTTCGCGGACGGTTTAGTCCGTTTCCAGGCGATTCAACGAACTGAAATAGCATATTCAGGCTCTAAAGTCCATAATCGGACGTGGCACCGCTATTGCAAACACGCAAGAATGCGGAGCCATGACGAACCCCTAATACCGCTGAATACCTCTGCTTATGCTGCTTAACTATTTCAACATTGCACTGCGAAACCTTCTGAAGAACAAGGTTCATACTGTTATCAATGTCTTCGGCCTGGCATTCGGCGTCGCCAGCGTATTTCTGATCACCATCTACATCCGGGAGGAGTTAAGTTACGACCGGTTTCATCATCAGGCGGAAGATCTCTACCGGATCGTCTGGATAAGCGAAAACCCTCAGACGCGTACACCCCATCCGATGGCCCAGGCATTGGTATCGGATTTTCCGGAGGTGGAAAATGCGGTAAGTCTGACACCGCTCTGGGCCGCGGGCCTGACACGTGAAACCCACTCGCTCCGGCATCCCGATAAGCAGGAGCGTTACGACGAAAAAAACCTGCTGGCCGTAGATACTACTTTTTTTGACGTATTTGATTTTGACGTTGTTAAAGGAGATGCGCGGGAAGCCCTCAAGAAAGTCAACGGTGTACTGATCTCGGAATCCATCGCCAGAAAATATTTTGGCGACGAAGACCCGATCGGTAAACACCTGGCTGTTGATTCAGCTTCTTATCTCGTTGAGGTAGCGGCGGTTTTTAAAGACGTTCCGTCCAATTCGCACTTTCATTTTGATATCCTGGGCTCCTATGTGAGGGAAAAATCCTTCGATCCCGCTGATCCTTTTTATTCATGGAAGGACTTTGGTCACTTTAACTATATCCGGTTAAAACATGGAACGGACCCCCGCGCACTGGAAAGCAAGCTGCTGGATTGGACTACAAAGTATATTAACTTTTCCCCGGAGGATATCCGGGCCCTGAAGGAGCAAAATTTCGGATTTAAACTGCAACCCGTAACCGACATCCATCTTCATTCCCGGTTGCGTTGGGAACTGGAGCCGAATGGCAACATGGAATATATATATATCCTTGCCGCGGCTGCAATTTTTACCCTGGTCATCGCCTGTGTGAATTTTATGAATCTAACAACCGCGAAATCGGCCGAACGCGCCAAGGAAATTGGTGTGCGCAAATCGCTCGGCGCATTGCGGAACCAGCTGTCCGTGCAGTTTCTGGCGGAGTCCGTTACCATCGCCCTGATTTCGATCTTAGTCGCCGTGCTGATTATAGAAAGCGCGCTGCCCTTCTTCAACTACCTAACCGGGGTAACTTTTGAAATTCACTATGCACAATACCTTTTTATATTGTTAGCGGGTGGTTTGCTGATCGGATGCGTTGCGGGAATCTATCCTGCCCTGTACTTGTCAGGTGTAAAACCGCATGTGATCATGAAGGGAAAATTACTGCAGACACCACGTGGATCCTCGTTGCGCCGGGCGCTGATCATCCTGCAGTTTTCCATTTCGATGATGCTGATTTCCTCAGCTGCCATAATCTTCAACCAGCTGGGATACATTCAGAATAAGAACCTTGGTTTTCGGAAAGACGAAGTGATCGTCATCCCGGTTAAGAATGAAGACGGTATGGCGCGGTTCGACGCATTTAGAAACGAAATGCTGCGGCTTGACGGCGTCGCTGCTGTCTCGGCAAGTTCCAATATTCCGGGCGGTCAGTTTAACCAGCACTCCATCGCTCTTTCTGACCGGATACAGGATGTTGTTGATGCGTCGGAAGCATACGTTGATTTCGACTTCTTCAAGACACTGGGCATTGAACTTGCGGAGGGCCGTTTTTTTCTCCGGGAGAATCCCTCCGATAATAAGGCGTTTATTATAAACGAAACCGCTGCCAGGCAATTGAATGTAACAGGCTCTGTTGTGGGTAAAGAGATTGTCTGGAACCATGATGAAGGTCCGGTGAGGGGAACGGTTATCGGCGTGGTAAAGGATTTTAACTTCCAGTCCCTGCATGAACCGATCAGACCGCTGGTGTTCACGTTGTCTGCGAGAGATTTTAACCATATCCTCATCAAAGTAAACACGGAAAATTTTACAGCGAGACTTTCAGCCATAGAAAATGTGTATAAAGAATTTGAACCGATCTTCGGCTTCGACTTCACGTTCCTGGACGAATATCTCAACCAGCAGTATGCATCCGAGGCCAGGACGGCGAACATTCTTGCCGTCTTTTCCGGTGTCGCGCTGATGATCGCCTGTTTCGGGTTGTTCGGTATGTCGATGCTGATGTTCTATCAAAAGATAAAAGAGGTAAGCGTCCGTAAAGTACTGGGCGCGTCTCCGTATAGCCTCCTGGTGCTATTACTGGGTGATTTTACAAAACTGGTCTTGCTCGCAGTTGTTATTGCAACGCCGCTTGCGTGGTATGTCATGGAGGATTGGCTCAAAAACTTCAGTTATCAGGTGGATATTCATCCATTGGTTTTTGTGATCTCCGGAATGATATTGATCGCCATATCATGGATAACACTTAGTTATTTCACAATAAAAGCGTCCCGGCTTAACCCGGCAGAGACGTTAAAAAACGAGTGAATTGTCTGCGGTTGTGTTGCGCGGGGTAATGAATAGAATTTTGGAGGATTGAAATCAAACCTAACCTAAGCTATGTTTAGAAGTATTCTCACTTCGGCTTTCCGCAGCATCGTGCGGAATAAATCTTTTTCGATCATTAACCTGATCGGATTATCGGTCAGTATGTCGTTGGGCATGCTGATTATTATCATTGTGAAGGAGGCGTACACGTTCGATACTTTTCACCGTGACCAGGAACGGATATTCAGGGTGAATACGCGGGCGATACGCGTCGAAGGTGGAAAAGAACCTTATGCATCCGCCCCGATGCCAATTGGCCGGGCGCTACGGGACGAATATACGCTGGCAGAGGATGTCGTCTTGATAAATGACGGACTCCAGGGCGATGCAACCTATGGAAACGTGAATGTTCCGCTGCACGGACTGATGGTGGACCAGTCATTTTTGAAGGTTTTTAACTTTCAGCTGGAAAAGGGAAATCAGGCGTCTGCCCTGGCGGATCCTGCCAGCCTCGTACTTACACACGAGGCGGCCGAAAAGATATTCGGGAAGGAGGAGCCCCTCGGAAAAACCCTGACCCTCGGCCGCTATGGTGAATTTGTTATTACCGGAGTGCTAAAGAAACATCCGGGACCAACCCACTTTGATTTTGAAGCGCTGGGATCTTCAACGGGGTTGCCGGCATTAGAGAAGGCTGGAATCGTCGATGCGGCTATCGATAACTGGAACAACTATTACAGCGGCTATGTCTACTTTAAGTTAAAGGAGGGGAAATCTGAAGGTGAGGTCGTGCAAGCGCTGGCTGAGATCAACAAAAAGTACTATACGGGACTCAAACTGGAAACTCGTGATAAGGCATATGAATTTTACCTGCAGGCATTGCCGGACATAACTCCGGGGCCGGAACTATCCAATCAAATGGGGAACGGCATGCCCACATTCCTGCTTCTGTTTATGGGTTCCCTTGCCGCGGTGGTACTCATCATGTCGGTATTCAACTTTACAAACCTGATGATCGCAAAATCCCTGTCGCGTGCCCGTGAAATCGGTGTGCGGAAAGTAGTCGGTGCACAACGGTTTCAGGTATTCCTTCAGTTCGTAGGGGAGACAATTTTGTTCGCGTTGATCGCGCTGGCCTTCTCCTATATCATTCTTCAATTCCTCAAGAGTGGTTACCAGCAACTGCCATTTAACGAAGAGTTTCCCCTGAAACTGAAAGAAGATACGTCCCTGTATGTGACGTTTATCGGTTTTGCGGTTTCGGTCGGATTTTTAGCCGGTCTCCTGCCCGCGGGCTATTTGTCGGCTTTTCGTCCCGCAAAGGTTCTTAAGGATGCGGGAAACCTGAAGGTGTATTCCAAATTAACGCTCCGGAAGATCCTGATGATAACACAATTTACGTTTTCGGTGATGTTCGTCATCATTGTGATCATCATCTACCGTCAGATTGACTTTATGCTGACGGCGGATTATGGTATAAATGAAAAAAATATATTGAACGTGCGTCTTCAGGGAGTTGAATACGAAACGATGGCGAATGAAATGCGCCGGTTGCCCGGAGTGGTCAATGTTGGCGGTGTATCGCATCAACTGGGCACCTGGGCAGATCAATCGGGTGACTATAAACGCAATAAGGATGAGCAGCCGTTTGTGATACGTGATTTTTCGGTTGATGCCAACTATGTGGATAACCTTGAACTGAAATTCCTGGCGGGCGGAAATTTTGATCCCGGCGATCAGGGAGTTCGTGAAAAGCACATCATCCTGAACGAGTCTGCCCTGATACCTTTTGGATTTGCGGATCCACTGTCTGCGATAGGTCAGCCGGTCTATGCCGATGATTCGTTAATGCTTGAAGTAATAGGTGTGGTGAAAGACTTCCACTTCCGGCCGTTGAACAGCAAGATCGGCCCGTTAGCGCTCCGTTACAATACCGGCGAATTGAGTTTCCTGAGTATTAAGATCGAGCCGGAAAAAAAGGATGAGGTTGTAGCGGGCTTGCAGGGTATCTGGAAAATGCTCGATCCGGTTCACACGATTGACTGGATGATGATGGACGATGAAATTGACGACGCCTACCGCCGCGCCGGGTTCAATGATATTTTGGCCATCGTCGGATACATCGCCTTTCTTTCGGTGGTACTGGCATGCCTGGGTATGCTGGGTATGGCCATGTACGCCACACAAACCCGGATAAAAGAGGTTGGTGTGCGAAAGGTGATGGGCGCGTCTGTAACAGAAGTGGTGGTCCTGCTCAGCAGGTCATTTATGATACTGATCGGGATATCGGTAGCGATCGGGACACCAATTAGTTTCTTTCTGGGTGAACTCTTTCTCAATGAACTGGCCTACAAAATTGAGATCACACCCGTGCTGCTCCTGACCGGTATTTCCATCGTTGCAGGTCTTGGTTTGATCGTGATCTGTTCTCAAACGGCAAAAGCCGCGGGTCTGAATCCGGTGAGATCGCTTCGTTATGAATAAGTGTGTTGCATGTTAAAGAACTATGTGGTAATCGCCTGGCGTAACCTCACGCGGAGAAGTTTTTTTTCCGCTCTTAACGTCACGGGCCTGGCGATCGCCATGGCCTTCAGTATATTGATTTTTTTGTGGATTCTGGACGAACGTAGCGTCGATCAGTTTCATCGGAACGGCGACCGGCTTTTCCGTGTGCTGCAATCACAGTTTTACGACGACGGTAAGGTTACGATTTCAGATCAAACGACGGCACTCCTTGTCGACGCTCTGAAGCAAGAGATGCCGGAAGTTGAAAAAGCTGCAATGGTTTCGCAACTCGACCGCTGGACTGTCAGCGTGGGCGACAAGCTTTCGAAGGAACAGGGCTGTTATGCCAGTGAGGATCTTTTTCAAATGTTCACCTTCCCGTTGCTCGAGGGTGATCCGGAAAATATACTCGTGTCAAAGGACGAAATTGTAATCTCGCAAAAGGTAGCCTTAAAATACTTCGGCAAGTCGAGCCCGATAGGTAAATCGATCCGTATCGATAACAGGAAGGACTATTTTGTCAGCGGTGTCTTTGCGGATCTTCCGGAAAACTCGTCGCTCCGGTTTGATATCTTATTGCCCTATAAGGAATACCAGGAACTGCCCTGGGCGGGAGATTGGGCAGCAATCGGCGATCGTGTGTTCCTCCTCCTCCGCGACAAATCTTCATACCGTCATCTTAGGGGAAAGATCACACACTTTCTGAAGAGTAAATCGAAAGAAAACGATGACAGACTTTCGCTGCAGCCGTATCCGGAAATGTATCTGTACTCTGATTTTCGGGAAGGAATTCAGCAGGGCGGCAGGATCAGTTATGTTAACCTGTTTTCCGTTGTAGCGATCCTGATCGTTGTGGTTGCTTCCATCAATTTTATGAACCTGTCTACCGTTCAGTCTCTGAAACGTTCCCGCGAAATAGGGATCAGGAAAGTAGTTGGCGCAAGCCGCGGACTTCTTATCAGGCAGTTCCTGGCGGAAGCACTGTTGATAGCCATTATTTCGGCCGGTCTGTCCCTGGTTTTGGTGGAGGTCACTCAGCCGCTTTTCGGGCGATTCACAGGAAAGGAAATTCAACTACATTATGGCGATCCTGTATTCATTGCAGCTATCTCGGCCGTTGTAGTGGTAACGGGTCTGATAGCGGGGATCTACCCGGCGCTTTACTTGTCGTCGCTGCAACCGTCGAAAATATTCAGAGGTACGTTAAAAATCAAAGGGGGAGGCCCCGGGCTCGGAAAAATTTTAGTGATCACCCAGTTCAGCCTCTCGATTATATTTATCCTGTGCACAATTGTTGTCTATGAGCAATTAAAGTATCTCCGGACGAAGGACCTCGGTCTCGACCGGGAGGATGTGATTTACCATGTCTTTGAAGGAGAACTTGCGAAGAATTTTGCCGCGTTCAAGAGCGAGTTGTCCCAACTACCGGGAATTGAGTCTGTGACGTATTCGAACCAGTCGCTCCTGGGAATTAGTTACTCGAGCACCTGGATCGAGTGGCCCGAGAAAAAGTCGGAAATGGTTTTTGCGATCGCCGGGGTAAGTTATGACTATTGCAGAACCATGAAGATTGAACTTGTGGAGGGACGCGATTTTTCGCCGGGAGTCGTTACTGACACGTCGAATGTGCTGATCAATGAAGCCGCGTTGAAACTGATGGGAATTACGGACCCGATCGGTCATGAAATTACCACACGACGGGACATAATACGGAAAGGAAAGATCGTCGGTGTAATGAAGGACTTCCACCTGCAATCGCTGCACACACCTATTGAGCCGCTGTGCCTGTTCCTGGACTCGTCACCCGGATTTGGTTTTATCACGGTCAGGACGGAACGCGGTAAAACGAAAGAAGCGATAGCCAGTATTGAAAAGGTCAATAAAAAGTACAATCCCGGTTTTCCGTTTGAGTACACATTTGCCGAAGCGGACTACAAGAGAAAGTACATTTCGGAAGAGACCCTTAGTAACCTTGCGAGAGCTTTTTCCTTTCTCGCGATTTTTATTTCCTGCCTGGGTTTGTTTGGTCTGGCGGCCTCCACGGCTGAACAGCGGACAAAAGAAATCGGAATACGGAAGGTATTGGGGGCTACTGTTTCCGGGATCATTCGATTATTGTCGGCTGATTTTATTAAATTGGTGGTTATCGCTTTTTTAGTTGCCATTCCCGTTGCCTGGTATGCGATGTCGGGCTGGCTTAAAGGATATGCGTACCGGATTGATATTTCCTTCTGGACAATTATTGCGGCGGGGGCGGTATCTCTCCTGATAGCGGTTCTTACGGTGGGTTCCCAGGCCATAAAGGTGGCAAGACGTAACCCGGTTGATTCGCTGAGATCGGAATAATTGTTATCGGTTTATATAATCCCTGTAACTATTGTAAGTTTTGCCGGTACTTATAGTTTTTGTCCTTTATCTGATTTGCCATGATTAGAAATTATCTCACTTCCATCTTGCGTTATGTATCCAGGAATAAAGCATTCACTATTATAAACATCCTGGGGCTTGCCATTGGAATGATGGCATGTATGCTGATCACCCAGTATGTGATGCATGAGTTCAGTTATGACGATTTTCACGGGAAGAAGGACCGGATTTTTCGGGTTCAGCTGGACCGGTTCGACAAAGGTCAGCTTTCTACCCGTTGGGCGTCCGGAGCTGCAGGTATCGGCCAGGACCTGAAGACAAACTTCCCCGAGGTGAAGAGGTTCGTGAGAATGACCCGGCGTAATTCTGTCTTTTCGCGAGGCGATGTGTTTTTTAAAGAGGAAAATTCATATTTCGCGTCCGAGGAATTCTTCCGTATGTTTTCGTTTCGACTGACGGAAGGCACCGATTCACTGGTATTAAAAGAGCCCTTCAAGATCGTGATCTCTCAATCTATGGCTAAGAAATATTTCGGCGATGAGAATCCGCTGGGCAAATTCATCCGGAACAATGGAGAAAACGACTATGAGATCACCGGTGTGTTCGAAGATATGCCGGCAAACACGCACATGAAGGTGGATGCGCTGATGTCCTTTTCGAGCTTGAACAAACTTTGGAACGATCCGATCACCTCCTGGATGTGGGACGGGTTTCTTACTTACATCGAGTTGGATGACCGGGCTGATCCCAAAGAATTTGAATCCAAGCTGCCGGCTTTTGTTCAGAAACAAGTAGGTGAAGAGTTGAAACGTTACAACGCGGATATGGTATTTCACCTGCAGCCGGTTGGTTCTATCCATCTCGATTCTGATTTTATCGGAGAGTTCAAACCCAATGGCAACCGCGAGTCTACTTACTTCCTCTCGATGGTAGCTGTGCTCATCCTCTTCATAGCGTGGATTAACTATATCAATTTATCAACCGCCAAGTCCGTTGAGCGTGCGCGGGAAGTTGGTGTCCGTAAGGTGATGGGAGGTTTCCGGTCCCAGTTAATCCAGCAGTTTCTGTTTGAGTCTCTGTTGCTAAACGCCATTGCCGTCACGGTAGCAATAGTGTTCGTTATTTTGTTAACGCCCTCGTTCGGCCGGCTTACAGGACGGGAACTGGATTATCTGTTATTTAAACAAAATTTGTTCTGGATCTGGATCGGTGTGTTGATCATCGGCGGTGCCTTGCTGTCCGGTGTTTATCCGGCATTTGTGCTGTCGGCTTATAAACCGGCTGAAGTCTTAAAAGGCAGATTTAAGAACACGAACTCAGGTGTCCTTTTCCGTAAAGGAATGGTTGTCGTTCAGTTTATATCCAGTATCACACTGATCGTGGGGACTTTTACTGTTTACCGGCAGATCAGGTTCATGCGGGATCAATCACTGGGTGTGAACATTGATCAAACACTGGTTGTAAATTCCCCGAATGTTGTCGATTCCACGTATAGGCAGAAATTCCAGGTATTCAAGCAACGGATTTTACAATACCCGGAAGTCGCCGCCGTGACGGCCTCAACATCTGTTCCCGGATCGGCGCCGGATTGGAACGCCGGGGCTATCCGCCGGTTAAGCCAGGGTGAAGACGAAGCCAATCAGTACAGGATCATCATGATGGACCACGATTTCATCACGTCGTACGGTTTGGAAATGCGGGAGGGAAGGGGGTTTTCGGGAGACGTTCCCAATGAACATGACAATGTGATCCTGAATGAGTCGGCATGCCGCCTGATGGGATTCAAAGAGTACGGGGATGCTCTCAACGATCAGATATATTTCTGGGGCGACACTTTCAGGATTGTGGGGGTCGTAAAAAATTACCACCAGGAGTCTTTAAAGAAATCCTTTGATGCTTTGATTTTTCGTTACAATACCGCGCCGGGCGGGTACTATTCGGTCAAATTTAATACGGCTAATGTAAAGGAATCACTGATCCGGTTCGAGGATGAATGGAAAACGATTTTCCCAGGAAATCCATTTATCCATTTTTTCCTGGATGACCACTACAACCAGCAGTATAAGGCGGATCAACAGTTCGGTCAGGTATTCGGAATATTTTCGGCGCTGGCGATCTTTATTGCCTGTCTGGGACTCTTCGGCTTGTCGTCTCTTACGGCGATACAGCGTACCAAAGAGATCGGTGTGCGAAAAGTACTGGGGGCGTCCGTCTCGGGTATCCTGGCACTCGTGAGTAAGGACTATATTCTGCTCATGCTGGTGGCTATCGGGTTATCGGTTCCGGTCGCCTGGTGGATCATGAACAGCTGGCTGGAAAGCTTTGCTTACCGGATTCCGCTGGCATGGTGGATATTTGCGCTGCCAAGCCTCGTCGTCATTACCATTGCGCTGGTTACGATCAGTATTCATACACTGAAAGCCGCCCGTACAAATCCGGCTAAATCATTACGGTACGAATAGAAAGATGAGCTTGGAGTATCTTCGCGAGATCACGGTCAGCCTCTCCGGTGAGTACCCGGTATCGCCGGGCTACGCGGCTTGCCGCCTGCCGATAATAAAGGAGGCTTGAGACGGTTCTACTTGCAACAAGGTTGAGTTATCCTACCTTTAACATGAAGCAGGCCGGCTGAATAATCGGCCGGCCTGCGCTGCTTTTCCCTCTGAAGAAAGTTGTAATAAGTCATTCCATTTTGATTAAAAAAAAACGAAGATCATGGACCCTCTGAAACTTATCGTCACGAGTAAGGGAAACCTCGTAAAAAAATACGGAAAGGATTTTCCCAAAGTAACAGCGCTGCTGGCTGCATTGAAAAAATCGGATAAGACCAAAAAGCTTAAAACGGAGATCGCATTTATAGATGACGCGGAGTCAATGAAAAAATTTAAACTAAAAAAAGCCGCTGCGTCCCTTAGCCCGCGCGAATGTAAAAGAACTGTTGATGCTTTGTTCAACAAATGGAGTCCTGCCTACATCGTGATCTTTGGTGCGCAGGATGTCTTTCCTTTCCAGAACCTGTTGAACCCCGCCGACGACGAAGATACAAGTATCCCGTCCGACCTTCCCTACGGATGCAGTGCGCCGTATTCAACCAAGGTAAGTGCATTTACAGGCCCTTCACGGGTGGTGGGCCGGATTCCGGATATTCCCGGACAGGGAGATGTCAACTATCTCACGGCATTGATCGGGAATATCATTAGGCACAAACCGCAACCCGCATCCGATTATACAGACTACTTTGCGGTAAGCGCAAAGGTCTGGCGAAAATCGACCGAATTGAGTTTGAAAAGTATGTTCGGTGAGTCGGACCAAATGCTGACTTCACCACCCGCTTCAGGCAGGTACCCTAAAGCGCAATTGAAACCACGTACACACTTCTACAATTGTCACGGCGCCACACTCGATCCGAATTATTATGGACAGGAAGGGAATGATTTTCCTTCCGCACTACATTCGAAGGATATCGTTAAGAAAATTTCGGATGCCACCGTTGTAGCCGCCGAATGTTGCTATGGCGCCGAGGTGTTCGATCCCGTTGAATCGGGTAACAATGTTCTTAGTATTGCCAGCCAGTATCTGTTACAACGTGCCATTGCATTTATGGGGAGCAGTACCATCGCCTATGGTCCGGCCGATTCCCAGGGACTTGCAGACCTGATCACCCAGGATTTTATCAAGCGTGTATTGAACGGTTCCTCAGCCGGCAGGGCGATGCTGGAAGCGCGTCAGGATTTTCTCACAAAAAACGGCCCTGACCTGGATCCCTACGAATTAAAGACCCTGGCCCAGTTTTATCTTCTCGGTGATCCGTCCGTACAGCCGGTAGACCAGGAGTTGACCAAAGTTACTTCCGGCAGCAACTCTATTGAGAACCGCCGCCTGATGTTGTTTGGCAAAGGTATGGGACTTGCGAAAAGTATCCATGCAAGTGAAGAGGTTAAGCCGCGTAAGCATATCTATTCAAAGGCATTAAAGGATGTAATGAAGAAGACACGCATGAAGCGGGCGGATGTTCGCGAACGGGTTTACCGGATTCCGAAACCTGCCTCGGCTGTCACAACCCTCGCCAAGGGTCCGGTCGCACCTGATCTCAAATACAGGGCGTTCATAAAAGAAACATCGGCAAAAGGTGGCCCGCGTTTCCGTGTGCTGGTGATTAAAGAGAGCAGTGACCAGGTGCTGGGATGGAAAGTGTACCTGAGCCGGTAGCCGGCATGGTCTTCTCTGCGGTTTTGTTTACATTTAGCTATCGCGAAATCTTTGAGAATATGCCAGTAATATTTTTCATGCTTACGGCATTTGGGCTGATCACTCCGCCAGCCGAACCGAAATTTGAAGCACAATTGATTGACAACAACGTGGCAATCGGTTATGGGCTCGCTATTGGCGATGTTGATGGAGACGGCAAGCCGGATGTCTTGTTAGCCGACAAAAAACAATTTGTATGGTATCGCAATGGCGACTGGAGGCGATTTGTGATGGTGGAGAACCTGACTGAATCCGACAATGTGTGTATCGCCGCCCGTGACATCGACGGAGATGGAAAGGTGGAAGTGGCGGTCGGCGCCCAGTGGAATCCCGGAGAGACTTCCGATACGCTGAAGTCAGGATCGGTACATTATTTAGTGAGGCCAGCGGACCCCACCCAGACCTGGAAACCCATTGAGCTTCACCACGAACCGACTATTCACCGGATGCGCTGGGTTAAGACCGGTAAAAACAACTTTCAACTGGTTGTATTGCCCCTTCACGGCCGGGGAAACAAAGGAGGAGAGGGGCTGGGTGTAAGAGTGATCGCCTACGAGATGCCAAAAGTTCCGGCCGGAAAATGGAAACACCTGATTATCGATGAGTCTATGCATCTCACCCACAACATGGACGTTGTTGATCACGGGAACAGGGAGGAACTCTACATTGGCGGAAAGGAAGGAATAAAGGTTTTTTCTTTTGCGGAGGGAAGATGGAATAAGGTAAAGGACGAATGGTTTGTTAAAGAGCAGAGCTTTGGAGAGGTGAGGACCGGCGGTATGTCGGGAAAGGTGAAGTTCCTGGCGGGTATCCAGCCGATGCACGGCAACGAGCTCACCGTGTACCCCGTTGACAGCGGTTCAAGAATTGTTTTAACGGACGGCCTAAATCAAGGCCATGCACTTGGAGTCGCCGACTTGTTGAATACTGGTGAAAAACAGGTCGTGGCGGGGTGGAGAGAACCGGACAGTCATAAGAAAGTCGGTGTGAAGATTTTTATTTCACAAGACAAAAACGGAACCCGGTGGAGTGATCACTGGATCGATGAAAACGGAATGGCATGTGAGGACCTGCAAATCGCGGATCTTAACGGTGACGGAAAAAAAGAGATCATCGCCGCCGGCCGGGCATCGCATAACTTAAAAATTTACTGGAATAAAAATTAACGGAGCCCTTCCTCAGTACTTCGACTTCGATAATTCCGGTTTGATGTCATCGATATAGCCGAGGATTCCACCCTTGAGGTTATACAGGTTTTCGAAACCAAACTTCTCTTCCAGTTCACGGATGGCTTTGCCGCTTCGGTTTCCGGTCTTACATTGAACGACTACCTTTTTGTCGCGTGCGATCCTGCTCACGTTGTCGAGCACGGTAGCCAGCGGGATCAGTTCCGCGCCAATATTGACAATCTCGTATTCATAGGGTTCCCGTACATCGATGATCTGGAATACTTCACCGCGAACCTGCCAATCATTGAGTTCAAGGGCATTTATTTCCTTGATCTTTTTCTCCACCGCCTTTACACCGCAGAACTGTTCGTAGTCGATGAGTTCCTTTATGGTGGGATTCGATCCGTTTAATGGATTCGCGGGATTTCGCCTGATCTTGAATGTTCGGGATTCAAATGTCAACGCGTCAAAACTGAAAAAGCGGCCACTCAGTACATCGCCGACGCCGGTAATCACTTTAATAACCTCCAGGGCTTGCAGGCTTCCGATGATACCGGGCAGTACACCCAGCACACCGCCTTCAGCGCAACTTGGCACAAGACCGGCGGGTGGAGGTGTCGCATATAGGTCGCGGTAGTTCGGCCCGACCTCCCCGTTGCTGTTCCGGTAATTAAAGACGGAGATCTGACCTTCGAATTGGAAGATGGAAGCGTATACGTTCACCTTTCCGGACAATACGCAGGCGTCGTTTACCAGATACCGGGTCGGAAAATTGTCCGTACCGTCTGCAACAACATCGTAGTCCTGAACCAGGCTAAGGGCATTTTGAGAAGTAAACTGCGTGTTGTATACATTGAGCTTGATGTAGGGATTCAGCGATTCAAGGCGGCGTTTTGCTGCTTCCACCTTTGGTAGTCCAACCTCGCCGACACCAAAGAGGACCTGCCGCTGGAGATTGCTGTCATCGACCACATCGAAATCAACGATTCCGATTGTACCAACGCCCGCCGCAGCGAGGTAAAGCAGTACCGGGCTTCCCAGTCCACCGGAACCGATAACAAGAACCCTGGCGGCTTTCAGTTTTTGCTGAGCCTCCAATCCAAATTCAGGAATGATGATGTGCCGGTTATAGCGTGCCAGCTCTTCTCTTGAAAATTTGATATCCTCGTGATTCATAATATTGGTTTAGGCATTCACAGAACCTCCTGCAATCGCAGGTACAATGCTGACAATGGTATTTTCTTTTACGGCAGTCTGTTCCAGTTGGAGGTTACGAATATCGTCGTCATCCACAAAGATATTGATGAAAGACGGGATCTTGCCGTCGGCGTTGACCAAATGACGCTTGAGGTCCGGAAAATTATTCGTTAACATACTAACCACTTCCGCCACGGTATTACCCTGGATGTCCAGTTTGGCGGTGTTGTTGGTGAATTTGCGGAGCGGTGTGGGAATAAATACAGTTGCCATTATTTGGTGGATTGATGATTGCCTTTTTCTATGATGGTTTCTTCGTAAAAGTGCCGGTCCTGGTTTAAACGCCATGAACGTACGGCGGCGAATTTTTTATTTGTTGTCGAGATGATCATGTTCGAAAACCCGGGTTGAGCCGACTGCCGGTCAAGTTCGGAAGGAATAGCGGGATGGTCCGGGTGAGAGTGATATACACCGAGCAGTTGCAAGGAATTTTTTTCGGCGAAATGTTCCGCTGCAAGGTAGTCCAGTGGAGCCACCTCGAATCTTCGGTAACGGTCGCCGGTCGCGATATTGTCCGTACCGATGACGTAGTGAATCGTGCGATGGGATATCGCATCGTCCCCGATTAAAAATCCGCAACACTCCTCAGATGTGGATTCAGCATGACTTACCATTTGATTCAAAAGTTCAGTCCCCACGTACAACATGCGTAAAGAGTTTGTAAACGGTACATCAGGCTTTTTGAAGTAAAAGGCCTTCCACTTGTTTGTAGTATTCACTTCCTTCCAGTGACTCGAACATCAATGGAATGATCGTGCCGTAGTCCGAAATTTTTGCTTTTTCCATTGCCAGGTATTTAGGTTGCAATCCCCAGTTCAGGATGTTGACGGTATCTTTTTTGTCGACGCGGGTCAACGACTCCTTAACGATTTCTTTCAAACCGTCGACGAGGGCCTCCTTTGTAGCCTCTTCACCCGAAGCGTTTTCTATTCTTTCCAAACAGCGTTGCAGGACTTCTTCGTTGATGGGACAAATATGGGAAATTATGATGTCGTTGTCGTGGTTGTAACGCCTGAATTTCTGCTCGTAAACATTGATCAGCAGATTGAGCTCCTGCGGATTCGCCCAGTCCATCTGGCCCCGGAAAAATTTCTCCGTGTATCCGATGGGATTTCCCATAAAAATAACAGGCATGGCGCGGCCCGATTTTTTGATGTAATACAGCGCCATCTCCAGGCTTTCCACAGGCCACTCCAGATTCCGGACCAGCAAAAAATTGCATTGCCCGTCTTCGGAATACACCAGCGCATTCAACATGAGGTAAGCAGCTTCTTTTACATTCTGGGCGGTCACAAATTTCCCCGGGCAGTGGACCGCAATAAAATCGTCGTCCCTGCATTCGTCCATCAGCTGCTGATTCATCAGGCTGTTATCCAGGATATGGGTGAAGCGGACCATACAATATCTTACTTTGCCGTGACGGGCGTACGCGTCGAGGATGAACTCGCAAATTTTCTTTGTTCCGGCATACACCTCCTCGGTCAGGTATCGGCTTGATTTTCCCGTCGAGGAAAAAATACATTGTTTTACGGTTCCAGACTGCTCACAGGCTTTTACAATGTTCACGGTTCCCGTCACATTCGTGGTCACCGTTTCGCAGATGTGGGATTCGGCGTAACCGGGGTCCCGCTGGGCGGCTGTATGAAATACAAAGTCCGGCTTGTGTTTCGCGAAAGCATCCGACACAAATGCATAATCCCGGACATCGCCGGCGAGAAACGTTATCTTTTCGGAAACGGGTTGTGCGGGGTTAACCTTCGAATCGAGGATGACGATGCGTTCCGGATCAAATTTCAGTAGTTCGGCTACAAGCGTGGAACCGACACATCCTGAGCCGCCCGTCACCAGGCAGGTCCGGCCGCTAATTTCCTTTCTTACATTTTCAGACGGCAGGCTCAGTTTTCGTTGCCGGGTAGGGCTAAAGGGATCGTCGCTTAACCGCCCCTGTAAATCGTATAAAGAAATTAACTCCCGGGTCAGGCCGACCAGTTCACGGTAAGATCCTTCGTCGCGGACACCGGGTGACAAGGTCCAAATTCTCTTGTAAATGTCTTCAATCATCTCGTTACTTCTGCTGGATAGTTTTTTTAGGAAGGTATGGCATCGTGCGGTGCGGTACTGGGTTCCGTGATAATGATGGGTGCTCTCATTCGATACTTCAACTTCATATACCTAACTCAATTTGGACTTCCAAATCTGGAAAAAGAATTATCCCTGGCTAATGACAATGATCATCAAATCCGGTGATTGATGTCACGATACAACAACGACAGTCCCATTCAGAAATGAGGGCGCAAAAACCTGAATCCTCCTTTATTAACTATTGATGTTGAAAAAAATAGTAGCGAAAATTTCATTTTTCTCCGGGGCAAATTACTGAAAATCGGTTGATCGGTTTTGTATTTTTTTTACGGATTTACATACATGTGAATATGTTATAACAAGTATCAGTAGTTTTAAAATCTTTCCGCCTCGTCCACCGGACAGGACTGATTTTGACCGCCGGTCGAAGAATTTCCGGACAGATCTGCCGCCTTCCGCGCCGACGTTGTAACTGAGAACGGAATAATCTAATTTGATTCCTTCATAACGCCATTCCGGATGACCAGATTTTTTTTTCTTGCCCTTGTATTTTGTTCGCTTCCATTTTCCTATGCCTCCGGGCAATCCTGGATACGCATCAATCTCCTGGGGTATAAACCTGGGGGGACCAAGGTGGCGGTTTGGTGCAGCAAAGAAGAAAAGTCTGTTCCCGTCTTTCAGCTGATAGATGCCGCAACGGGTAAGGTCGTTTTTGAAGGTACCGGTGGCAAAGACTTTGGTGCATACGGACCGTTTTTGAGCTCACACCGCCTGAATTTCTCGGCGTTTGGGAAGCGGGGCAGGTATTTTGTACGCGCCGGTAATGCGGAGTCGCCGGTGTTTGAAATCAATGACGACGTGTACCGCGGGTCGGCTGATTTTAGCCTGAAGTATCTGCGCCAGCAGCGCAGTAAGTACAACCCTTACCTTAAGGATTCCTGTCACACTCACGATGGTTATACTATGGATGGTCCGATGCCGGACAGCACCCACCTCGACGTCAGCGGCGGATGGCACGATGCCACCGATTACCTGCAGTACTCCATGACTTCGGCTAATGCGTCATACCATTTACTGGCAGCTTACCGGGATTTCCCCGACGTATTTCCGGATAACCATCTGGCTAATGGCCTCCCTGGAAAAAATGGACGCTCAGATGTGCTCGATGAGGGCAAATGGGGTCTTGAATGGCTCCTGAAAATGCATCCAAGGCCGGACTGGATGTTCAATCAATTGGCCGATGACCGGGATCACAAGGGATTCCGGCTACCGACAAAAGATACGGCCAGTTACGGTAAAGGCCTTGAGCGTCCCATTTACTTTCTTACAGGCGAAGTGCAAGGGCTGGGAAAATATAAAAACCGGACAAAAGGTACATCTTCGACCGCCGGTAAATTTTCCAGCGCGTTTTCCATAGGGTATCAGTTGTTCAAAAACTCCGACGACTCGTTTGCAACTCTTCTCCGGGACCGGGCTCATTCGGCGTACACCTATGGACTTCGGAAACCGGGTAATTCGCAAACATCCTGTTACGTCTCACCCTATTTTTATGAAGAAGACAACTGGGTTGATGACATGGAACTTGCCGCCGCACAATTGTACAATGTCACCGGGGACAAAAAATTCCAGGACGCTTCGTTTGATTATGCGTTGAAAGAAAAGCAAACGCCCTGGCTGGGAAAAGATACAGCCGGACACTATCAATGGTACCCGTTCATAAACGTAGGTCATTTCGAACTGGCGAATTCCAGTTCGGGCGATGTTCGTGAGCAGACCATTCAGTTCTATAAGGACGGCATTGAGTTAGTGTTGGCAAAGGCTAAGAGAAACGCCTTCTATCGCGGTGTACCGTTCATCTGGTGCAGCAATAATCTGCAGGCTGCTTTTGCCGTCCAGTGCTATTGGTACCGGAACCTTAGCGGCGACCGGCAGTACGTGGAACTCGAGCAAGCTGCGTTCGACTGGCTCCTGGGTTGTAATCCATGGGGAACGAGTATGATCGTTGGCCTTCCCGAAAAAGGCGATTATCCGGATGATCCACATTCTTCGCTGAATATTCTTCACGGCTACCAGACCCTTGGTGCTTTGGTCGACGGCCCGGTTTACGGAACGATCTATCGGAAACAGCTGGGAGTTAGTATTGTAAACGGCGATGAATATGCTCCCTTCCAAAGCAATTATGTAGTGTACCACGATGATTATGGAGACTACGTTACCAACGAACCAACGATGGATGGAACAGCCAATCTTGTTTACCTGCTGGCAGCCCAGGAGAGTGAAGGCGCCGTTTCAAAAAAAAAGCCCTGACATATGACCATGGCGCTGTCGTCAGGGGTGACCGGGGTAAGAAGGAAATTGCTCTCGTTTTTACAGGCGACAGTTTTGCCGACGGCGGCCGGTTCATTGCCCGGACATTGAGAACCCGCAAAATAAACGCCTCGTTTTTTCTGACCGGAAACTTTTACCGGAATCCCGATTTTACGAAAGTCATCAGGAGACTGAAGCGTGATCACCATTACCTCGGAGCCCATTCGGACAAGCACCTGCTATACTGCAGCTGGAGTAACCGCGATAGTCTGTTGGTCACCAGGAATGTATTTGAAACCGACCTGGCGTCCAACTACGAGGCCATGAAAAAATTCGGTGTGCCGAAGAAAGACGCCAGGTACTTTCTTCCGCCCTATGAATGGTACAACGATACTATTTCGGCCTGGACGCGCGCCCTGGGATTGGAGTTGATCAACTTCTCGAGTGGGACGATCAGTCACGCCGACTACACGACACCGGATATGAAGAACTACCGAAGCAGCGACGAGATTCTGCAGTCGATCAGGCGTGAGGGGGAAAACCTCAATGGTTTTATCCTGTTGATGCACATCGGCACTGACCCGCGTCGCACCGATAAGTTTTATAAACGTTTGCCGGGGCTGCTCCGGTTTCTGCAAGCCCGTCAATACCGGTTTGTTACCGTGGACCAACTGCTGGCGGAATAATAAATGCATCATCGGGGAAGAATCGAAAAAATCACCGGGGCAGAAAATAGGATTGTCCTGAATATCTGTATAAATAGTGCTTGCGATTTATATCCGGATGCCTGAACCTAAAGCCGCTGCTAAAATTGGTCTGTGGACCAGTACCGCCCTGGTGGTGGGCAATATGATCGGTTCCGGCGTTTTTTTATTGCCTGCGACATTAGCCGCCTACGGAGGGATCAGTATACTGGGCTGGGTCGGTTCATCGTTCGGTGCGATCATACTCGCATTGTTATTCAGCTACCTCAGCAAGTTGTTTCCAAATTCCCCGGGCGGACCCTATGCCTATACGCGCGAAGGCCTCGGAGATTTCGCGGGATTCCTGGTGGCATGGGGCTATTGGATTTCCATATGGTGTACAAACGCCGCTATAGCCGTAACCTTTGTCAGCTACCTCACTGTTTTTTTCCCTGTCCTCGCAGAAAATTCTTTCCTGTCGGTAGGCACAGGTCTCGGGGCAGTCTGGCTCCTTACCTGGATAAACACGCTGGGTGTAAAAACGGCAGGCGCCGTACAATTGGTCACCACGATTATGAAACTGACGCCCCTGGTGATCGTTGCATTTGTTGGAATGTTTTACATTGATCTGGATAATTTCATACCCTTTAATTCAAGCAGCGAATCCAATTTTTCGGCGATCACTACAACGGCTACCCTGACCCTGTTTGCGTTTCTCGGACTGGAAAGTGCAACGGTCCCGGCAGGGAATATAAACGACCCCGGAAAAACAATAGCCCGGGCGACTATGATCGGAACGTGGATCACCATTCTGGTCTATGTGGTGGGCTCGGTCGCCGTCATGGGAATGTTGCCTGCCAGCAAATTGAAAATTTCCAATGCGCCGTTCGCCGACGCTGCAGCGTTGATCTGGGGCGACCAGGCCAGACCCTGGGTCGCCCTTGGCGCGATCGTGTCCACGTTCGGGGCACTGAACGGCTGGATATTATTACAGGGACAGGTTCCTCTGGCCGCTGCAAGGGACAAGATGTTCCCGCTGATCTTCCGCCGTGAAAACAGCAAGGGTATTCCCGTCGTCGGTATCGTCGTCTCCAGTATTTTGATTTCCGCACTGATGCTCATGAACCTCACAAAGGGACTGACCGACACGTTTACCTTCATGATCCTGATGACCACTATTACGGTGCTGGTTCCTTACCTGTTTTCGGCAGCATCCTATGGAATTATCCTCCTCAGGCAAAAGGACTGGAAAAATAAATCCTGGATGAGGGTAGCGCTTGCATTTATTGCATTTGTGTATTCCCTGTGGGCTGTGGCAGGGTCGGGCCAGGAGACCGTCTATTGGGGGTTCATTGCCATCCTGGCGGGGATCCCTTTTTATGTTTGGATGAAAAGAAAAGAACACGACCAATGACGACGACCTGCCAGTCTGAAGTAGGAAAGATCAAATCGATCTTTGTAAAGAAAGCGACGGATGCGTTCAGGAATGAAGAGACCGTCGACAGAGAATGGAAGGGATTGAACTTTCTTGGCAAACCCGATATCGCGACAGCCAGTGCGGAGTATAAGGTATTTGAAGCGTTGCTTGCTGCCGGAGGAACTGAGATCCACTATTTGCCAACGGATGAATCGGTGACGATGGATTCCATCTACTGCCGTGATGCTTCGATTGCCACGGACAGCGGGATGATCATCTGCAATATGGGGAAACCCGCCCGCGCCCGTGAACCGGAGTGTGAACGGAAAGCATTCGAAAAGGCCGGTATTAAAATCCTCGGAACGATCCGTTCTCCGGGGACGCTCGAAGGAGGGGACGTAGCCTGGCTGGATGAACGGACCCTTGCCGTAGGACACACCTACCGGACTAACGGGGAGGGCATACGGCAACTCAAAACCATGCTGGACCCGTTTGGAATCGAGGTGATTACCGTTCCGCTGCCACACTATAAAGGGCCTTCCGATGTATTTCACCTGATGTCTGTCTTAAGTCCGGTTGATACCGATCTCGCGGTGGTTTATTCACCTTTAATGCCTGTTGTGTTCAGGGATGAATTGCTCCGGCGCGGCTACAAACTGATAGAAGTTCCGGACGAGGAGTTCGATTCCATGGGATGTAATGTCCTGGCCATTGCTCCACGGAAATGTATTATGGTACAGGGAAATCCAAAAACCAGGGCATCGCTGATCGCGGCGGGGTGTGAAGTATTTGAGTACAAAGGCGAAGAGATCAGTGTAAAGGGCGGGGGAGGACCAACCTGCCTGACCCGGCCGTTACAACGTTTAATTTAGGCTGGCATTATACGATCATTACTTCCTGGACTCAAGAAGCACCTGATCGTAAACCTTTTGCAGGCTCACCCATTCTCCTCCCTGATTTTTGCTTACATCTGCCGCTTCCATGAACGTATACAATTCCAGCGTTTCCTTACTATCGACAGGCGGCTTTTTGTCTTTAAAAAACTGAACGACGACTTCTACGAGTGCCTGGTAGCCGGCAAACGGACCAACTGGTAGCACCCCCGTAGTACCATAGGCCGTACCGCCGTAGTATTGCCTCGTTTGCAGATCACCCCGAAAGGTTCCGATCCGTCCATCCTTCCATTTTCCGATCACAAGGTCCTGCTCTTTTTCCGTAAAACGCCTTACGAACTCGCATCCAGTGCCCATCATCGTATACAGTAATTCGACACCGTGGATTCCGTACCAGTAGAGATCGGTATGCGATGGCTCCGTTTTTTGCGGACTATACGCTTCCGCACCGATCACCTGGCCCACCGCGTTCTGGTACCGGACTTTTTGTGCCCCTTCGACGTAGCGAAGAGGAGACGACGAGAACATGGGTACATTGTATTTCGCGACAGCTTCATATATCCGGATGACATCCAGCAACCGTGCCGCTACCGGCTTATCGACGAACACGGGCTTGTTTGCCTTGAGCACAGGCAGAATCTGTTCCAGGTGAAGGGTGCCATCGTTCGTTTCCAGCATCACGACATCCGATTTGTCAATCAGTCCCGTCAGAGAGTCAACTACTTCAACGCCAAGATCCTTAATCTCCCTGGTGTATTGTGGTATCCGGCTGGCGCTGGCCTCGATCTTCGTACTGCCGTACGGATAAGCGAAACGCACCTTAATTCCCTGCATCAGCGGATTTTTGGGATCGTTTATGATCTTCGTGAACGCGGGACTATGTGACGTGTCCAACCCGATGATCCCGACCTTGATCTCATCCGCGGGATTCGCGCGGGTACTGTTTATCCCGAAACCAAGTGCAACTCCTGCCAGGGCGGAATGCCGTATAAATGATCTTCTGTCAATCATAAGAATGATTTTTAAGTAATAAAAACGCCATCCATCAATACCTTGATATCAGGAAGACAACCATCGTTGCAAATTCGTTTTTACAAACGCGTCGTCGTGTAATTCTTTATATATCGAATATACCCGGTCGATTTCAGCCGACTGTCCCGGTGAAAGCGTTTCTTTCTCTTCCAGGCAGAGATTGGTCGACAGAAGGCCCTGCCGTCTCAATATTTCGTTGATACCGGTGACGCAACCGTGGAAATGATTAGAGGGGTCGAATACAGCGGCGTTGGCATCCGTAATCCGGATCCCCCGCGTCAGCATTTCCGGGATTTCCTCAGGTCTTATTCGTTTGATCTCGTCCAGCAGACTCACGGCATTTTTCGTCCAGAACGCCCAATGACCCAGTAGTCCCCCTACAAACTTTTTCTCCACCCATTTTCCATCGCGGTCGAACCGGTAGGTAGTAAGAAGGTCGGCGACGATATTGTCATCATTGCCGGTATATAGGGCGATTTCTTCCGCTCTGTCGGATTGACACACCGCGCGCACCACGTCAATGGTCTGGTAACGGTTAAACGCAGCGACCTTTATAGCATAAACATTCTTGTTGGCGGCAAAACGGCTCCAGAAATCAAAGCTTAACACTCTGCCGCCTACTGCCGGCTGAAGATAAAAACCAAAAACCGGTATCACTTCCGAGACGCGCTGAACTCTCTCGATCAACTGGTCTTCCGACAAGTCAGGCAACCCGCCGTTGCTCAGCAGTCCGATATCATAATTATGACTTCGGGCGATCCTCGCTTCTCTGACTGCCTGTTCGGTCGGTCCCGAGATTCCCGCTACCCGTATGAACGGTCCGGCCGGGTTGGCCTTTTCTATTTCCTCGGCAGCCATGCGGAGAACGGTCTCGTATAAATTGTATTTCGGAAGACGGATTTCAAATTGAGTGGTGTGAACGCCAACGGCAACGCCGCCGGCACCAGCGTCCACATAATAGCGGGTAAGCGCACGCTGATGTTTTTCGTCCAGTTTTCTGTTTCGATCGAGTGCCAGCGGATGGGCCGGTATCACAGTCCCGGCCTGGAGAAGTGCGTTGACCGCAGGTGATATTAAATGGCTCATGTTCTTCTAAAATTTCCCCGTTCTTTCCTGAAAATGTGTCGGCTTGTTCAGCAGCGGTCCATCTTGCTGCAACCACTCCGCCGTCATGGTGATCATTTCTTCGATCGGGACTTTCCGGAATGGGAACAGCGCTTCCATTTTTGCCGCATTGCTGAGCAGAGCAGTGGGCTGTTCCTCGTTGATAAATACCGGCTCCATACCGAAAATGCTTCCGAATTGTCTGGCAAGCCATTTTGTTGAAACGATGGTACTCCCGGTGACGTTGAGAATTGCAGCCGGTGTTTCGCATAACGTCAGGCAGCTGATGGCGATATGATTCGCATCACCCTGCCAGATCACATTGACAAATCCCATTGATAGATCAATCGGTTTCCCCGCGCGCACCGCCTTTGCAATTTCAAGAAGTACGCCGTAACGCAGGTCGATCGCATAGTTCAACCGGTAGATCAGTACGGGGGTCTTATTGACGTGAGAGAAGTGTTCGAATATCCGTTCACGTCCCAGGCAGGATTGTGCGTATTCGCCAACAGGACCGACAGGATGTTCTTCCGTTGGTCCGCCTGACTGCACCGTTGTGAAGGGGTAAACATTGCCCGTTGAAAACGCCACAATCCTGGAGTGCTTGAATTTTTCGGCAACTCTTCCGGGCAGGTAAGCATTCATCGCCCAGGTAACGTGTTCGTTCCCCGTGGTACCGAACTTTGTTCCCGCCATGTAAATAATATTCTTCACGTCTGGCAACTGCCGGAGGTCGTCATTGTTCATCAGGTCGGCAGAAATACATTCAATTCCCGCCTGCTCAAGTTCCTTTTGCGCCGCAGGATTGCTGAACCGCGAGACGGCAATTACTTTTTTGCTCACACCGGCCGCATCGATAGCTAACCTGGCAAGCTTGGAGAGACTTGGTCCCATTTTGCCTGCCGCACCCAGGATCAGGATATCACCTTCGAGCGATTTGACATCGTTAACCAGGCCGGGATGCAGGGTGTACAGGTTATTGTCGAGTTCTTCCAGCGTTCGCATATTTTCTTATATCGCCTGAATGGATAAGTCATGAAAGTCGTTTCATCCCGGCGGTCCGGATATTTCGACTTCCCCTCCAAAATACGTTACCTTTATATACCAAGAAAGAAAGAGGAGGGGATTTGTGAGAAGTGGTAAGGTTAACCCTTAAGTGGATGTTCATGGCTGCCAACAAAGCACACAGAAGAAATAAACCCTCAGAAAAAACAGGCCTTACGGGAAAGGTCCTGCTTCAAAAGGTCGCTGAGGGTTCCAAGAGTGAATACGACGCTGTCTGTCTGGAAACGGAGGGAGAGACTTTTGTACTCCGACGGGTCGGCGGTAACGCGTTTAACGATCCGGAGCTCAGGTCATGGGTTGGGAAAAAAGTTGTCCTTCAGGGAACGATGCATAAGCCGTACTTCATGGTAACGGCGATTGAAGCTATGGACGAATGAGTACTGTTTTGCAGTTTACGAATTATCGGACGTTTTTTTTAACCCTTTAAACGATTCCAGTTTTCCATCCGGCGTATATCGAACTTCAATTTTTTCATGCCTGCTGCCTTTTTTGAAAGTATACCAGGTGGGCCTTGCCACGCTGCGTGTTCCTTCGCTGACGATCGCAAAATTCACGGACCATGTTCCGTCTGCAGGAATTTCACCAAAATCCTCTTTAAATGCCAGGCGCACAGCTACCGGTACTTCTTCTTCTTTTATTGTTTCTGTCTTCTTAACCGCCTGCGCGAGCAGCGACGTACTGATGGCAAAACCTAAAATGAACAAAAGGAAAGTGTTGCGTTTCATGAGGTCAGTGTTTTTATAGTTTACAACTGACCTATTATACGGCCGGAACTCGGACAAGTTAGTACGATTATATCCCGTAAGGCAGCGTATTTTTTTGTGGTTTGATTACTTAGGTTTGCGTTCCGTTAACAATGCATTTTGTACTTTTATAAGAATGAAAAACGATACGGGGATCAGTGCTATATGCACGGATATTGACGGGACGCTGCTTGATCACAGCAGGCAATTGTCGGCCAGGACCATTTCCGCCATACGGCACGTAAAGAATGAGATTCCGGTGATACTCGCATCATCCCGGATGCCTTCAGCTATGCGTCACCTCCAGGTGGAGCTCGGTATTGAGACACATCCTATGATCTGTTTTAACGGCGGTTACGTCCTCGGTTATGAGAGCGGATCTGATATACCCCGTATTCTCGATTCGGTGAGTATGCCCCTTTCGGTCTGTCAGGGCATCAGGAAGCTGACCGGTAGTATGGATATCCACATCAGCCTGTTTGCCGGCGATGAATGGTATACCGCATATGCCGACCGATGGACGGAGCGGGAAACAACAATCACGAAGGTTGCGCCCGTCATCCTGAATTTTGAAGAGACCCTGAGCCGGTGGACGACGAGCGATACCGGCGTGCACAAGGTGATGTGCATGGGTTCGGAAACGGATATAGCCGTTCTTTATTCCGCGTTGACTGCGGCTTACGACGACTGTATCCATATATACCGTTCCAAGTCTACCTACCTGGAGATGGCGCCGAAAGCCGTTTCTAAAGCGACTGCGCTTCATCACCTGGTGAAAGATTTATTTCAAATTGACATGACGCAGGTGATGGCCTTTGGAGATAACTATAACGATATCGACATGATCCGCGAAGCGGGATTTGGTATTGCAGTTGCGAACGCCGTGCCTGAAGTAAAGGCTGTGGCAAGAGACATCACCTTAAACGGCAGGGAAGACGGTGTTGCAGTCGCCCTTGAAAAATATCTCCTTTGAGGAACGGTCTGAAAAAATGGTGAATAAAATTGAACCTTCCGGACCAGGGGACCGGAAGGTTTTTTAGTGGTTATTTTTTAGGGGAGACTTTTTGATTCGCCGGTAGCATCTGCGGTTGCTTGAAATCATCCTTTGTCACGGCGCTCTCCTTGCCGAGATAGGTCCAGTTGATCGCGGATGAATATTTTTTGAACACGGCATTGAGATCATCGATCGTAGCTTTGTCAACTTCGGCCATAAAGCTCTCCGTTTTCCTCCAGTCACCCGCCACTTCAGCCATACCCAGCGACATGGTTTGCGAGTCGTTTGTTTCCAGTCCCAGGAAATGCCCGGTGAGGTAGGATTCCTTCATGTCCTTCAATTCCTTTTCCTTAAAGCCCTGGTTCTTCACTTTGTTGATTTCGTCGATCATAACCTGAAGGCTTTGTTTCGGATCGGTCGATGAAATATAAAAGACAGCATAAGGGTTTTTGATCGCACTTGACGCATAGAATGCAGACGGCGCATAGGACAAGCTTCGTTTCGTGCGTAGCTCGACGAAGAACCGGTCTCTCATGATCGCCATAGCCAGCATCATGGGAACGCCTTCCTTTTCACTTACACTTGGCGCGTTCATCGTACCCCGGATATAGTTTGTGGCAATTTCACGGTTCTCAATATTAGCGGCAGGCTTGAATTCAACAGGAGGTTCGGATTTAACAATTTTACCCTGGCCAACCGTTGCAAAAGCCGCCGACACTTTTTGTTTCAGATCCGATTCCGTCAGGTTTCCGACTACGACTAAAAAACAATTTTGTTTGCCGAGGATCGATTGGTAGTGACTAACCAGTTGCGGCAAGGTGATCTTTTCCAGGCTCTGAACGGTCCCCGATGGGATCTTTGAATAGTTACGACCCGCGAATGTATTCTCCAGGGCCTTGTTTTTCAGGTGTTCATCCGGGTCGGATTCGGATTCTTTTGCCTGTGAGACAGCCTGGCCTTTCAGAATAGAAAACTCCTTTTCATCAAACCGTGGTGTTGTAATAGCTTCAGCAAAAAGTTTCCAGGACGGGTCCCAGAATTCCTTCACGCAGGTCATGCTGATATCACTGTAGTCCAGGGTTGTACTGGAAGCAATGGATGTCCCGATCTTCTCCAGGGCACTGGAAAATTCCGTTTTAGTTTTTGCTTTTGTACCTCCCTGTACGGCCAGTGAAAGGGCGAGATCCTCGATACCTTCTAGTTCTTTCGAATAGTTGGCCGTGCCGCCCTTGATAAACAGCCTGACACTGATGATCTCTTTAACGGACGGTTTGAAGATAACCTTCATACCGTCGATGATATATTCCCGGGGCTTTACATCGGATGGTGTCTGGGCATTGGAAACGGAACAGACGCACAACGCGGCAAGTAATATGTTGAATATGAAATTTTTCATACGGTTATTTCAATAAGGTTTTCAGATTTTCCTCAAGGGCAGGTTTATTATCGGGAGTTGTCAGTACACCTATGGCTTTTGGTTTTCCTTTAATATAGGTCCGGACATAGTGTTTGATGTCGTCCCGGGTTACTTTCTTCAAATTCTCTACATATGATGTATAGTAATCGATAGTGGCAGAACCCCACCAGAAAGTTACGGTGTGAACAAATTCGGATGTCTTTTCCCGTCCCTGAGCATCGCTTACAGCCAGTAATGTTTTCGCGGTCTCCAGCTGCTCATCGGTAAAATATGCGTCCGTGTCCCACTGGTTGATATGCTCTTCCAGCTTTTCGATCACCTCCCTGATCTTTTGCGGGTGGGGGACTGCGACGATCACGATCGGTCCGGTGTATTTGCAGGTCTGGTAGCTCACATCCGCGCCAAAAGCAAGGCCACTATCGATAAGGTCCTGCTGGAAGCGGGAGGACTTCTGCTTTAACAGGAATGAGAAGACGTCGGCAGCGTAGGTAGCTTTCACATCATGGCGTGTGTCGGGTCCGTGAAGGCCCATCATAATAAACGGGTTCCTGGTATTTACATTTTCCGTAAAGAAAAGGCTTGTCTTTTCCAGGGGTTTGAATTCGGGAATGGGATATTTAACGAATGGATCAAAGTCTGAAGGAGCCCAGCTCTCAAAAAGTGCGGCTGCTTTTTTTACCGCTTCCGTGTGGCTCACATCTCCGGCAATGACGAGAATAGAGTTGTTGGGGTAATAGTATTTCTGCTGGATGGTTTTCATTTTTTGAGTGGTGGCCGTCAGGATAATGTCATGATTTCCGATGACATTTTTGCGGCTGTAAAGATCTCCCCACATTTTTTTCTGAAGATCCTCGTACAAAAAGAAAGTCGGGTTCGATTCGGCCCGTTGAAATTCCCCGTCCACAACCGGGTTCTCATTCTTCATTTCCGTTTCATTAAACAGCGGGTAACGGATAGCCGAATTCATAAACGCCAGTCCTTCACTGAGGAATTTCTTATTTAATGTGAAATAGTAATTGACCCGCTCATTGGAAGTGGTCCCGTTGAATTGGATGCCCAGTTCGTTTACGCGGTTGAGAAAAGCTTCCTGGGAGGGAAGGTCTTTATTTGCTTTAAAGAACATATGTTCATACAGGTGAGACAGGCCATTGTATTCGGGCTCTTCCGTATACGATCCGTTCTTCACACAAATTTCGATAGTGATGAGAGGTACGGTTTTGTCCTCGATCACCAGTACCTCCAATCCATTCTTTAATTTGGTCAAATGAAAATTTGAAGGAAGATGTTGAGCAATTCCCGTGTTTAACACAAACACCAGAAAGACATAGGATAACATTTTTTTCATTGGCAGGGATTTTACTAAAATTTAGAAAAAGTGACCGAATTACGGCTATTTCAGGCATATTATTTTTCCGGAAACGTGTGGTTTTGAAATAAAATAAAAAATATTATCCCATATAGGGGTATCCGCCGGGTAGGTTGTCTAGGTAGCATGAAACAACAAAAACCCATGAAAACTCAAGTTACAACCATCGGACTAATAGCTCTGATCATGATCAGCTCCACTGTTTTTGCCCAGGATTACAAAGAGGATACCAACGATTATTATGTACAAACCTTGTTCAAAAGCGGAAGGCGGGCCTCCGGCGGATATGGAGCGATCACGAATAAGTTCACGACTATTAACGGAGAATTTGCAAACCTCGCCGGCGTTTACGGCGGATGGTACATCAACCACAGTTTCCTGCTGGGTGTCGGTGCAGCCGCGCTGACCAACGACATCCGGGTTCTGCCGGAACACAGCACGGATCCGCTGCGGGATATGAGCTATATGTACGGCCAGTTCGGCCTTGTTACGGAATATGTGATCGCATCGAATAAAACATTTCACGTTGCGTTCAACCTGTTCTCCGGTGCCGGTTTTACAGCCCAGTATCAACGTCACGACTGGAGCGACGACGATGAATTTGACTGGGACGAGGAAAACGACGAAGACTGTTTTTTTGTGGCGGAACCAGGCGTGCAACTGGAAGTCAACGTATTTAAATGGATGCGCTTTTGCCCCGGTGTTTCCTACAGGGCTGTGTTCGGCAGTGATGCACGCGGTCTCAGTGATAACGCACTAAGCGACATTTCTTACAACGCAACATTGAAATTCGGTAAATTTTAAGGTGAGCGCAGATTGTTGGAACAGGTTTATCCCGGACCCGGGGTAAACCTGTTGCTGTTTTAGAGAGCATAAAATTAAGACACCGCTGACCCGGACGACTACAATTCAGGTTTAGGCCGTATTATCCGGTTATTAACATTTATCGGACTTTGGTATATTGCGCGCTTTAACTGGTGCCATATGAAAGGACTTAAATGGTTTTTGCCCGGGATACTTTTGCTTGGGCTGGCCTCTTTTACAACAATGAAAAAAAGGAAAGTGGTTTTTTTCGGGGACTCTATAACAGAGGCGGGCGTAAAACCGGGAGGTTACGTAGTTAAAGTAGGGGAACTGGCGGCCCGGGACAAGAAGGCAGACCAGTTCGATTTTATCGGATCGGGTATCGGAGGAAATAAAATCTACGACCTGTATCTCCGTCTCGAGGACGATGTCCTGAACAAGACTCCGGATATTGTGATCATTTACATAGGTGTGAATGACGTATGGCACAAGCGGTCTCACGGTACAGGTACCGACGCGGACAAGTTTGAGAAGTTTTATACGGCAATCATCAAAAAGCTGCAGGAGAAAAATATCAAGGTGGCGTTGTGTACTCCGGCGGCCATCGGTGAACGTACGGATTTCAGTAATGAACTCGACGGTGACCTGAACAATTACAGTAACATCATCAGGGGACTGGCCAAGAAAAACAGCCTGCCGCTGATCGACCTGCGCAAAGCGTTTTTGGAATACAACAAACAATTCAACACGGAAAACAAGGAATCCGGGATACTCACCAGTGACCGGGTTCACCTGAACGAAAAAGGCAACCAGTTCGTGGCTGAAGAAATGTGGAAAACGATCCAATCACTCTAACAGCATCCATTCTGTCCACACCGTAACTGCCTGCCGCTCCGTTGATCACGCTCTTTACCTACCACTTTACAGTTGTCGAATTTCTTCTCCTGTTATTGGTCGCGTTGCTCATTGGGATGTCTAAAACCGGAGTGCATGGCGCAGGGATGTTGGCCGTACCGTTATTGGCCAATATTTTCGGCGGCCAGGTTTCCAGCGGTGTCATGCTTCCTATGCTGGTACTGGCCGATGTCCTGGGTGTATGGTATTACCACCGCCATGCATCATGGTATCACCTTAAGATCCTTTTCCCGTGGGCTGCCGCCGGTGTTTTGCTGGGGACCGTCGTGGGGAGTTACATCGACGACAAGGTATTTAAAATCATCATGGCATCGATCATCCTGGTGAGCGTTGTGGTTATGCTTACACTGGAACGGGGCCACAGGGGGCAGGTACCCCATAATAAGGCATTTGGTATCGCCTCGGGTGTACTGGGTGGGTTTACCTCCATGGTAGGCAACCTGGCCGGTACTGTAATGGCCGTTTATTTCCTGTCTATGAGACTTCCGAAAAACGCCTTTATCGGAACTACCGCCTGGTTTTTTCTGGTTACGAACTGGTTTAAGGTTCCCTTCCACGTCTTTTCCTGGCACTCCATCTCCCTGAATACTCTCCTCCTTGACCTCGTGACGTTGCCGTTAATAATAGCAGGCGCTTACCTGGGAATCATTATTATAAAGAGCCTTTCAGAGCGCACGTACCGTTGGTTTATTATTGGCATGACACTCGTGGCGGCGCTGTTTATGCTGATTTGACCCAATGATAAATTCCGGCAATGTAATTTTTCTGACTTTCGGCCGCTTGCCTGCGTATTATATTGAATTTTGTTAAAGCTTTATAAAAATTCAAGAACCTTTATGTTCTTTACTACGTCAAAGGGCTATGACCCTGGCTGACTCGTCAGGAGCAGTGAGGCAATCAGTGGAAATACCGGAGTGACCGAAAGATGTAATTTTAATAAAATGGAAAAAAGTTTTTTACGCAGGCTGTATCAATCCCACCAGACGTGTCCTACGTGTCCGTCGCCGGCAGAGGTGTCGTCGTTTTACGTGGACTTGCTGGGAGTTCTTTTTGCCGATTTTACACAATTGGCCTCTTTGTCGGAGGAACAGTTTGAGCAGCACATCGCGAAACTTGAGAAGGAACTGGAGCGTATTTTACGACATAACCCCGCCAAAGGATCAAAGAACCCCGGTCAGCTAAAGGATATGTTTTTTGACGCGCTGCCTGCCATTTACGATAAACTTGATCAGGATATCACGGCCATGTACACGGGTGATCCGGCGGCAAAAAGCAGGGATGAGGTGGTCCGTACCTACCCGGGTTTTTATGCGATCGCTGCCTATCGTATCGCTCACGAGCTGCATTCCCTTGGCGTGCAGGGGATACCCCGGATCATCACGGAGCATGCACACAGTAAAACCGGTATCGATATACATCCCGGCGCAAAAATCGGGGGGCATTTCTGTATTGACCACGGTACGGGTGTAGTGATCGGCGAAACATCGGTCATCGGGAATCACGTGAAGATATACCAGGGTGTTACCTTAGGTGCACTGAGTGTCAATAAGGAGGATGCCGAACGAAAACGCCACCCTACGCTTGAAGATAACGTGGTGGTATATGCCGGTGCCACTATTCTCGGAGGTGAGACAATTATCGGCCACGACAGTATCGTCGGCGGAAACGTCTGGCTCACCAGCAGTATACCCGCTCATTCAAAAATATATTACCAGGCAAAAATGTATAACGGGAACACTAATGAGATTGACCTTGTAGTATTTAAGGAAGGACATTAGTCAACTGTTCCAATAACCACCAAACTTCGGATGAAACTAGCAGACCTGATCGGTAATACACCGCTTGTGGAATTACAACATATTCCCGTTAAAAAGAATGTTACGATTTACGGGAAACTTGAAGGTAACAATCCGGGCGGAAGTGTCAAGGACCGCGCCGCATACGGAATGATCACCGGTGCGCTGGAGAGGGGCACGATCAAAAAAGGAGACAAACTGGTAGAGGCAACGAGCGGTAATACAGGGATTGCGCTCGCGATGATCGCCCGGATCATGGGGCTGGAGATGACACTCATCATGCCTGATAACTCAACACGCGAACGTGTATTAGCTATGGAGGCGTATGGGGCAACGGTTATTTTAACGCCTGCTGCCCGTACGATTGAATACTCGCGCGAACTGGCGGAAGAAATGTCCGTTAAGGAAGGATACTTCATGCTCGATCAGTTTGCCAATGCCGATAATTATGGCATGCATTACAAAACCACCGGTCCGGAAATCTGGCGGGATACGGACGGAAAAGTCACGCACTTCGTTTCGGCCATGGGAACGACCGGAACGATCATGGGCGTATCGCGTTTTCTGAAAGAACAGAATAATAAGATACGGATCGTCGGTACCCAGCCCACCGAGGGCTCCTGCATACCCGGTATCCGGCGCTGGTCGCCAGAATACCTGCCGAAAATTTTTGATGCAACCCGTGTTGATCGGATAATGGATGTCCGCGAAGAAGACGCCCGGTTATACACCAGGCGACTGGCCAGAGAAGAAGGTATTCTGGCCGGAATGAGTAGCGGCGGTGCGTTAAGTGCAGCATTGAGAATAGCGGACGAACTGGATTCGGGTGTAATCGTTTTTATTATCTGCGACCGGGGCGATCGTTACCTGAGCTCCGACCTTTTTGGATCCTGAACGTTTACATCGTATCCGCCTTTATGATCCTGTCCGAACGACGTATGTTTGCCGATCCCGATTTCAGGCTGCTGTGCCGGGACCTCGACCGCGAATTCGAGATACGTTATCCCGACAGCCAGCATAATTTTGAGCCTTACAACAAGGTGGGGGAATCGGCACAGGTTATCGTCGCCTACAGCGGCATAATTCCGGTAGGGTGTGGCTGCTTCAGGCCAACCGGCAGGAAACAAGAGGTCGAAATCAAACGGATGTATGTTGTCCCTGCGTACAGGGGTCGCGGTATTTCAAGGATTGTTTTAACGGACCTCGAACAATGGGCAAGATCAGAGGGGTACACGACTGCAAAACTGGAGACCGGCGTCAGACAGCCCGAAGCCATAGCGCTTTATACCCACTTCGGTTACACCACCATTCCAAACTATCCTCCCTACGTGGGAGTTGCGGAAAGCATTTGTATGGCTAAAGCCCTGTGAGGTACAACCTGTACGATCGTATCTTCAACCCCTTACCCGACCGTTCCCATCATGAACGTTGAAATATCGCCTGCCGATTTACTACCTTACTCAAATCAAACTGACTGTTATGAGAATCTGGGTTATCGGCTGTTTTATTATGGGGTTATCGTGGTCTGCCTGCTCCCAGGGCCACCTGCGGTTTAAGGATGAAGTGGAAACGATCATAGCCGGCGATACCGCGATCGTGAACAGCAATGTGATCCTGTTTACAGGAAGTTCCAGTATCCGCATGTGGACCAACCTGAGTTCAACCTATCCGGGTCAAAACGTCCTGAACCGCGGATTTGGAGGTTCGGATATGTCGGACCTGGTATTTTATTTTGACAAACTGATCCGGCCATATGCATCCAGAAAGATTTTTATCTATGAAGGTGATAACGATCTGAATGCCGGCAAAACACCGGATAAAATCCTGGCATCGGCCGATACGTTGCTGAGATTGATTCGAAAGCGTGTTTCAGGAAGCGTCACAGTGTATTTTATTACACCCAAACCCAGCCTCGCCCGCTGGCATCTTAAAGACAAATACGTTAATTATCACCGGCAACTTAACCAATGGGCGTCACGCCAGAAGCACGTAGCCGTTATCGATGTATGGACGCCGCTGTTGGATGCCAAAGGAAATGTAATGAAAGATATATTCCTGGAAGACGGCTTGCATCTGAACGAAAAAGGTTATGCGATATGGGCGAAAGAGATCGGCCAGTACGTCAGGTAGTCAGGCTATCTTAATTCTTAATAACGATTTGTGCACTAACCTTTTTTTATTGATCTGATCTTTTCAAGATGAGATTTCACCAGGGGAAGATATTTGGTGGCGAATACCTGAACGTCGGGATCAGGCGAAGAGAGTGCCTTTTCAAATTTTTTCACGTCTCTGCGGTGATCGATGATCATCATCCGCATAAAAGCGTTGTCGAAATCCCGTCCGTGCATTTTCATCAGCTCCTGTAGTCCTTCGGATTTGTCGGGCCCAAGCGTGGTATCAATTTCAATTTTTTTGAGCGTAGCGATTTTTTTTAAATCATTGAGCATTAACGCCTGATCCCGTATCATCAGCGTTCCATAGTCTTTGAGTGACCTGGTGGTGGAACGTTGTTCTGCCAATTTACCCTGCCGCAAATCCATGGACCGCGCTTCAGAAGCTTCCCGTATGAACCGGTACATGTCGCCGTTGGACTCAACGCCGGGTACTGGTTGTTTGAAGCCGGTGTGATCCGTGGTGTTTTTTTGATCGACTCCTGAAGCCAACGCCGGGAAGGCCGACACGACCTGGTCGTTTCCCTTTTCGGGCGCCTTGATGGAAAAAATGGAAGCGATCCAAAGTATGATTATGATGTTCAAAACGATAATGAAATTTTTCATTCAGTCGGGGTTGTTTTTAGAGTGGTAAATTTAAAAACCGTGCCACGGCGGAAAAGCGTCCAGACTTCGCTGCCCCTGGCCTGATCGTTGTGTGGGAATTCCCCAATAAGAGGAACAATTTTCCCCCGATAGAAAGAAAAAACCGTCATTGCCTGTAAAAACAACTGCGTGAGCGGGAGCCGGGCTGTGGAATAATTATTGAATTATTCTTTATAAGACAATCAATGACCCGACATGAAGAAAACAGAAGAACTTGAGATCGAAAATATTCCCCAAACACAAAAGGATAGCCGCATGGCCAAAGCGAGACCTGTGAAGCTCGGCTGGTCAACGGAGGAAACTCAACGGATTTCGGATGCCCTGAATGAGTTGCTGGCCAGCTATTCGGTGCACTATCAAAAGCTCCGGAATTACCATTGGAATGTAAAAGGTCCGGATTTTTTCGACTTGCATGAGGAATTTGAAAAGCAGTACAACCAGGCCCTGCAACATATCGATGATATCGCCGAACGGATCCGGATCTTCCAGGAGACACCGTTGAGTACGTTGAAAGAATACCTGGCCGTATCCAACATTAAGGAAACATCCGCCGATCTTTCAGCCGATCTGATGGTCCGTGAGATGCTTAGCGATTATCGCCAATTGCTGGAGGATATGTTTAACGTGGTTGATGTGGCGGCCGGTCAGCACGACTCCGGTACGGAGGAAATGGTTAAGGTCTTTATCCACGACGTCGAGAAGCATCACTGGATGTTGTCGGCATTTTTATCCAAATAACAACACAAATGATCGACAACGAACCCGGTGAATTGACATTGGTTTTTAATTCGGAGAAACCCGACGACAGGAAAGCGCGGGGATATGTTGAGTCGTTACCATCGGTGGTAGTCAAAACCCTGGACTTATCAAAGGAAGCCATCACCGAAACACAACTTGCTCAGCTATCCGACAAGCTGGGTATCGCAATTGTCGATATGGTAGACCCGACCTACGACGACACCGGGAGCGCGGGAGACAAAGTAAGGGTTCTGAAAGAAATGGAAGGTCAGGAGTTGCTTATTCTGTTGGCGCACAATACACGATTGTTGGCTACGCCTATTCTAATACTCGGAAGCAAAGCTTATAAGTTCGGATCGTCGTATGAACTCATTAATCAGTATCAGGCGTTGGGTGTGAAAAGTTCCGCTGCGGCGAACACGCAGGAAAGAGAATCGGAATGATAGGACAATTTGTGTGACGTGGTGAGTTTAGTTGATGTGATTGTACATTCCACGCGAAAAAAAATGGTATCTTGGAGGTCCTGAAAACCCCAGCTGATACCAATGGTTCTTTCTGCGGAAAATATTTTACTGTTAGGCTCTTTATTATTGTTCCTGAGCATTATTGCCAGCAAGACTTCCTTTAAATTGGGAATCCCGACGCTGATCCTGTTTTTGGTGGTCGGGATGTTGGCTGGATCGGATGGCCCGGGCGGTATTTTTTTTAATGATTATAAGATCGCTCAGCTGCTGGGTGTCGTTGCCCTGAATTTTATCCTTTTTTCCGGCGGACTGGAAACGAAATGGGAGAGTATCAGGCCCATTTTGTGGCAAGGAATCTCACTTTCCACACTGGGTGTCTTAATTACCGCTGTGAGTGTCGGACTGTTTTCCTCTTATCTTTTAGGGTATTCACTCATGGAAGGCATGCTATTGGGTGCGATTGTCTCGTCTACCGATGCGGCGGCGGTGTTTTCAATATTGCGTTCGAGAAGCGTAGGACTCAAGGGAAATTTGCGTCCAACGCTGGAGTTGGAAAGCGGTAGTAATGATCCGATGGCCTACTTTTTGACCGTGAGCCTGATCTATTTTATTTCAGAACCCGATGCATCGGCACTTTCGGTTATTCCAAGGTTCTTTAAGAGTATGATCCTGGGTGGGATAGGAGGTTACGCCTTCGGTAAAATTATGATTTGGATCGTCAACAGGATCAAACTCGATATTGACGGCCTGTATCCTGTGTTGGTCCTGTCCCTTGTATTTTTTACATTTTCATTCACCGATTTTGTCGGCGGAAACGGTTTCCTGGCCGTATACATCTCCGCGCTAATCCTGGGTAACAGCAATTTCCTTCATAAGAAAAGCCTGATCAGGTTTTACGACGGCCAGGCATGGCTCATGCAAATCGTTATGTTTCTAACCCTTGGTCTATTGGTATTTCCAAGCCAGATCGTGCCGGTTTTTGGTCCCGGTGTACTCATTGCATTGTTTTTGATTTTTGTCGCCAGACCGGTAGCGGTCCTGATTTCATTGTCCTTTTTTCCCCAGCTGAATATCCGTAAAAAATTGTTTCTTTCCTGGGTAGGCCTGAGAGGTGCCGTCCCGATCATATTTGCCACTTATCCGTTGCTTGCCGGGATACCGGTAGCCGGCCATATATTTAATCTCGTGTTCTTTATTTCTGTGTCGTCTGTGCTTCTTCAGGGTACCACGCTTCCGATGATCGCGAAATGGCTGCATGTCAGCGTTCCCGAAAAAATAAAAAGGAAATTCCCCCTGGATATTGAATTAAAGGAAAATTTCAAATCCGAGTTGATCGAACTTGATATTCCCGCAGGATCGTCCGCAGTAGGCAAGGCCGTTGTAAAACTGGACCTGCCGAAGAATACACTGATAGTCCTCATCCACCGCGACGGCAAATACATAACCGCTAACGGCGATACGGAAATACAACCCAACGACCACCTTCTTGTGATGGCCGACAATAAGGAAACCGTCGCGCAGGTTTTTGAAAGTTTTGACATCAAACCTTCATAGAAGTTTTCTCACGTTTATTGTTGCAATCGGGACGTCAACTTATAAATAAAAAGTACCGGAAGCCTGCCATCTCACTACACGGTTCCGGCGCTTCGGTACACTCAACCGGTTAGTCAGTACCGTCTATTTTCAGTTCACTCGGATTATCGCCATTATCATTGCCGTTATACACTTTAAGTTTATTGCTCATGTTCAGAAACTACGTAAAAATAGCCTTTCGTTCTCTTTGGAGAACCAAAGTTCATTCGCTGATCAATATACTTGGCCTGGGTCTTGGAATCGGCTGCTGCGTTCTTATCTCCCTCTTTGTCAGGGATGAGTGGACGTACGATACATTCCATTCCAAAGCAGACAGGATATTCCGGGTATGGGCGAAAGAGGACTGGGGTATCAATCAACAATTCTTCAACACCGTTACACCATTTCCCATGGGCCCGGCCCTGCAAAACCAATTTCAGGAAGTGGAACACCAGGTCCGTATTCACAAAATAGGAACTCAGGTGAAAGTAGGAGAGACCCAGTATTCCGAGACCCTGACGTTTGGGGGCCGGGACCTTTTTAACGTTTTTGATTTCTCAGTTATACTTGGAAACGGCGAGGAAGCGCTTAACAGCCAGAGTGGTATCGTCATTAATCAATACACAGCCAAAAAGTATTTCGGCAACACGAATCCTATCGAAAAGATTATCTCGGTTCAAATCGGTGAAAAATTTGAGGAATTCGCCGTCAAGGCAGTGATCGCCAATATACCGGCCAACTCAAGCATCAGGTTCTACCTCCTTGTTTCAGATCTTAACTACCCACGGTTGTATAACGATGAGACCATTAATTCCGCATGGTTTAATGTAACCCCGGAGACCTACGTGCTGCTTCGTGACGGGGTTGATGTCGTTGCATTGGAGCGGAAGTTTCCGTCTTTGTTCAGGTCCGTCCTCGGCGAAGATGATTACACGAAAAGTAAATATACCGCCGGCCTCCAGCCCCTAACCTCCATCCACCTGGATAACAACTTTCCAGCCGGCCTGTCGGATGTCAGTGATCCGAAATACACCTACCTGCTCGCCGGAATTGCTTTACTTATCCTCACCGTTGCCTGCATAAACTTCGTCACCCTGTCGGTCGGACGTTCGCTCAAACGTGCGAAAGAGGTCGGAATCCGGAAAGTGGCGGGAGCGGAAAGAAGTCAACTGATGCTTCAGTTTATCGGTGAAGCATTCACCATTACACTGATCGCCATGTGTTTGGGTATGGTGTTGTCGGTATTATGCCTCCCGCTTTTTAACGACTTGTCGGGTAAAGAACTTGCAATAGGTGTTGATGGATTCTCGGTAATGATGGGGCTGTCGCTGCTCATCATTATTGGATTGATCGCCGGCAGTTATCCCGCGTTTGTTCTTTCCGGCTTCAGGCCAATTGCCATCCTGAAAGGTAAATTGCAGACAGGCAACAGTAAACAGACCATTCGGAAAGTTCTGGTCGGGCTCCAGCTGGTGCTTTCCATCTTTTTGATCTCCAGTACCTTGGTGATGCGCAACCAGTTAAATTTTTTGCGGGAAAAAAATCTTGGATTTAACCGCGAACAGGTTGCCGTAGTGCAACTGAATGTACCCAGGGGAGGACGGATGACCGAGCGGGTAAAAGCCGGATTTGAGAAAGCGGAAATATTTAAAGCGGAGCTGTCGAAAATTCCCGATGTGATCTCGGTCTGCGCATCGTCCCACGACTTCGGTAACGGAGGATGGACGAATATCGGTTATACGGATGACCTGGGAACATACCGGACCTTTAATGTAAACATCGTCGACGAAGCCTACATACCGACACTCAACATGGAATTTGTTGCAGGGCGGAATTTCGCTGCCGATAATCCATCCGACATCAGGCGGGCGGTGATCGTAAATGAAGCCTTTGCAAAGGAGTATGGATGGAATGATCCGGTCGGCAAAAAGATCCCGGGTAAGGATTTTGCGGACCACGAAATAATAGGTGTTGTGAAGGACTTTAATTACGAATCCCTTTATACAAGGGTAACGCCACTGGTCATTGTAATGGATGCCTCGATTCCATTGAGCGGCTCTGAAAATGTCAACATTGGAAATTCACCCGTCCCTAAACTCATGATCCGGCTGCGTCCCGGAGATCTTTCGGCGACCGTCAGGCAAGTCAATAATGTTTGGGACCGTTTAACAGATGGTGAAGAATTTGTATTTTCCTTTGTCGACGAGGTGTTGGCACAGCAGTACAGGAACGACCTCAACCTGGGACGAATCGTAAGCGTTGCCACGCTGCTGGCCGTTGTGATCGGCAGCCTTGGCCTTTACGCCCTGGCTTCGTTGGCCATGCAAAACAGGACCAAGGAAATTTCCATTAGGAAGGTCATGGGCGCCAATGAGCAGTCGTTGTTACTACTTCTGTCAAAGGATTATGTCCTGTTGATTCTGGTATCCCTCCTGTTGTCCGTGCCCTTCACCTGGTGGCTGATGAATAACTGGCTTCAGACATTTGAATACCGCGTGGCTGTGGGATGGGAGGTGTTTGCCGTTGCCGGGATATTATCATTGATTATTGCCCTTGTTACGATCAGTTACCAGGCCATCAAGACCGCCTGGAGCCGGCCTGCGGAAACACTAAAATGTGAATAGCAGTCACGCTGGCGGAACGGAAGGTTAAAATTATGATGGCGCGTAAAAATCCCATAGGCAAAGTATTATCTTGTGCCATGATGTTTACGCACTGTTGTGGCCACCGATAATATAATATTCGATCTCGCAGAAGAGTTTGTCCGTCATACGACCGTTCCCATTTTCCTTACGGGAAAGGCCGGTACGGGGAAAACAACTTTCCTGAAACACATCAAGGAAACGACTAAAAAAAATACGGTCATCGTTGCCCCTACAGGGGTGGCGGCCATTCACGCGGGGGGTACCACCATTCATTCTTTTTTTCAGCTTCCGTTTACGCCGTTCATCCCTGAGATCCAAAAAGGGACCGAGCGGTCGGCGGACTTGAGCGATAAGTACTCGCTCCTGAAAAATATGAAGGTCGAATCGGAGAAACGGAATCTGTTCCGCGCGTTGGAACTGCTTATCATCGACGAGGTATCCATGGTTCGCAGCGATGTGCTGGACGCGATCGATACCATTCTCCGCCACTTCCGACGCAGGCCGTTTCTGCCGTTCGGTGGTGTGCAGGTCTTATTCATCGGCGACCTCTTTCAACTACCGCCCGTTGTTCCCGACGATCAGTGGGCTATACTCCGTAACTATTACGACGGCCCGTTTTTTTTTCACGCCCGGGTTATGGAGCAATCAAAACCGTTGTATCTGGAATTGAAAAAAATATACAGGCAAACAGACGAAGGGTTTATACGGATATTAAATAATATCCGTAATAACGAGGTTGAAGAGGAAGACCTGATCCGGCTGAACGAACGTTATATTCCCGGGTTCGAACCCCCGGCCGGTGAACACTTCATTACGCTGACAACACACAATCAAAAGGCCGACGCGATCAATGCAGCGGCCCTCGCCCGGCTTCCCGCGCCGCTTTTTCGTTTTGAAGGAGAAATTGAAGGGGATTTTCCCGAGCGGAACTTTCCCACCGATCGTGTCCTGAACCTGAAGGAAGGTGCGCAGGTAATGTTCATCAAGAACGACATGGAAAAGGTAAGGCGATATTATAACGGCAAGATCGGGACAATAAAACGAATTGAAGAAGACACTATCGTAGTTGGTTTTCCGGATGAAGGTACCGAGATCATTGTCGGCAAGGATACCTGGAATAACATACGGTATACGGTAGATCCGGCATCGAACCAGGTAGAGGAAGAGATCCTTGGCACATTCACGCAATACGCGATACGCCTGGCGTGGGCAGTCACTATTCACAAGAGCCAGGGACTTACTTTCGAACGGGCCATTATCGACGCCGGAAAGTCGTTTGCCGCCGGTCAGGTATACGTAGCGTTAAGCCGCTGTACATCCTTGTCTGGCGTAGTGTTGTGTTCCCGTATTTTCAGGTCCAGCATCATGACCGACGAGCGTGTTATCCGGTTTGCCGCGGAAGAATCTCAGCCGGAAGAACTGGTGCCGATACTGGAGGACAGCCGATATCAGAATGTGATCAACAGTTTGCTGGATGCTTTCGATCTCACGTCGTTGACGGATGTGGTGGAGATTTTTCAACGGAGCCTCGAAGCGAGGAAGTTCAAAGACAAGGCCGCGGCGAACGAGCTTGCCGCTTCCCTCGTGAACCTGATGTTTGAATTGCATCACACGGCTCAGAAATTTCAGGTGCAGATCAAAGCCCTCTTTCACGAGATCGCTACACCCGAGGACCGCGATCACCTGGCCGCACGGGTGGAAGCGGGTTCGCAGTATTTCTCGACTCAGTTGTTCACGGCCTGCGTGGTGCCGATGCGGATACACCAGGAAACACTCAAGGGCAAAAAAGGAGTAAAAGGATACCTGAAGGAACTCAAATCCCTCATCGAGGCCTTTCAAAACCAGGTCGATCGTACGCAAAAGTCAGTGGAGATCGTCCGGGAGCTATGGGACAAAGCTCCCGCCCGGTAGCCTGTTAACTTTTCCGGCCGTGTTCTGATTTTTTTTGGCAATTACTTTTACAAAATGTATACTAATCATATATTTGTTTAACAAACATTATACAAATGGCCAAAGAATACCTGGGAGAGTTTGAAGAATTGGTACTAACGATGGTCGGAATTCTTCAGGAGGACGCATATGGTAACGCGATCGTCAGTGAGATCAAGGAAAGGGTTGGGCGTGATTCTAACCTTAGTGCAGTTCATGTGACTCTCTACAGGCTGGAGGATAAAGGACTTATTAAATCACAGATGGGCGGAGCTACAAATGCGCGGGGAGGACGGAGGAAGCGGATCTTCACCATTACCAATGCCGGGCTCGCCATGTTGAGAGCGATGAAGGAATCAAGGATGGACCTTTGGAAACTGATTCCACAACTGAAGATGTCTGTCGGGTAAACAGGAAAACACATTCATGAACGACCAAGGAACCCGATATACGCGATCGGCTCTTCGCCTGCTGGAGTGGTTTTGTCCACAGCAGCTTTACGAGGGCATTGCGGGCGATCTGGCGGAACAATTTGAGTACGATTGTAAAGCATTGGGTATTCCGAAAGCGAGGAAGCGTTTAATGTGGAACGTTCTCCGTTTTCTTCGGCCTGGTATCTTATTAAGAAATCGATTTTCATTCAAACTTATCAACACCATTATGCTGCGTAACTACCTCATCATCGCCTTGCGGAATGTCAGGAAAAATAAAGTGTTTTCGGCGATAAATGTCTTTGGTCTCGGTACAGGTATCGCGGCCTGCCTGCTCATCTTTCAGTTTGTCACGTTCGAGTTAAGCTATGACAAATTCCACGCGAAATTTGATCGCATTTACCGCATTACCAACGACCGGTTTCAGAACGGTAAACTCATCCAGCATGGCACGATCATGTATCCCACCATCGGCCCCACGATGGCAAAGGACTTTCCGGAAGTGGAAGCCTATACCCGCATGATGCCCGCCGGCAAGCTTAATATTAAGGCGGAGGACAGAATTTTCCGGGATGATGATGCCCATTTTGCCGATGAGCATTTTCTTTCCGTCTTTAGTTTTCCGCTCCTGGCCGGAGAAAGGTCCACCGCGCTGAAAGAACGGTACTCTATCGTGTTGACCGAGGAAACGGCAAAAAAATATTTTCAGGTAAACGACGGAAATTACACCGGTATCATCGGCAAGGTTGTGTATTGGGGTCTTGACCCTCAGCCCTACAAAGTAACGGCGGTCTGCGGGAACGTACCGGAGAACTCGCATCTCCAGTTTGACGCATTGGTTTCCTATACTACCCTCATATACCCGGAGGATCACGGCGCAGATGATAGCTGGACGTGGTCTGACATGCGACATTACCTCGTACTCAAGCCGGGCGTAGACTACAGGCAACTGGAAAGTAAATTCGAAGCTTTCAGTGAACGGTATTTTCAGGGCGACAAAGTCTCAGGAAGTGTCGAAAAATTCTTTTTACAGCCCTTGAGAAATGCTCACCTGTATTCGGACTACGAATACGATATTGCAAAAACGTCCAGTGGAAAGGCCGTGTGGGCAATGCTGATCGTAGCCGCGTTTATCCTGCTCATCGCCTGGATCAATTATATTAACCTGACCACGTCACGCGCCCTTGAACGTGCAAAGGAAGTCGGCCTGCGTAAAGTAATGGGAGCCGCTAAATCACAACTAGTCAAACAATTTATATTTGAATCTGTGCTGATCAGCCTGGTGGCGTTCCTGGTCTCGTTGCTCGTTGTGCAGCTTTCTCAGTCTTCCTTTAACCAGATCATCCGCGGTAACCTGTCGTGGTGGAAGGTCTTAGGCGCGATGAGCCCGGCAACTATCGCGATGATGATTGCAGTCATGGTCACGGGGATCTTTCTATCGGGGTTTTATCCCGCGTTTGTATTGTCGTCCTACCAGCCCGTTACTGTTCTGAAAGGAAAGTTTCAACGTTCGTCAAGCGGAAGTGTATTGCGAAAGGGACTGGTGGTGTTTCAATTCATGGCATCGGTATCGCTGATCACTGGTACCATCATCGTTTCGCGGCAGCTGAATTTCATGAATGAAGCGGATCTCGGCATCAACATAAAAAATACCGTCATTGTATCACCTCCGGAACGAACCGCCTGGGACTCCACGTACATCCCGCGGGTGGAAAGCTACAAGAACGAACTTTTACAAATTGAAGGAGTTACCGGCGCGACCACTTCAAACAATACACCGGGCAGAAGGTTGGGGCGTGTATTTAACGTGCGGCTGCTGGACGAAGCGGCTTCCTCCAATTTTACCATGAGCTTCATGGGAACCGACTACTCATTTTTTGATACGTACGATGTTCCGTTGGTGGCAGGCCGGAAATTTGCCATAACCGACCACCATACCGAATGGGATGCTATTACCAACGTGGTGATCAATGTAAACGGAATCAAACTCCTGGGAATCCGTAGTCCCGAAGAAGCAATAGGGAAGTCCGTAAGCTTTTGGGATAAAACATGGAACATAGTGGGAGTTGTGTCGGATTTCCACCAGCAGGCATTGAAAAATCCAATGGAGCCGATGGTCTTTTTTCCAAGTTATGGAACCTACTATCCGACGTCCATCCGCATTAAAACGGCAGACACTCAGAAGACAGTTGCCGAAATTGAAAACGTTTACAAGAAGTTCTTTCCGGACAACGCATTCGAATATTCTTTCCTGGATGAACAGTTTAAGAGTCAATACCGTGACGACAATCGCTTCGGGCAGGTAGTGAGCATATTCACGGTACTGGCGATCCTGATTTCCTGCCTCGGGCTGATCGGACTTTCGTCGTACACGGCTATTCAGCGGACAAAAGAAATTGGTATCCGCAAAGTACTGGGAGCAACACTTTGGAGCATAGTGTCCATGCTTTCAGCTGATTTTATCAGGCTGATCCTGATCGCCAGCCTGCTGTCGCTTCCAGTCGCGTATTTCGTCATGCAAAACTGGCTCGAAGCATATGCCTTCAGGATTTCGCTGGGCTGGATATTATTTGTAGTGCCCGTCGTTTTGATCCTGCTGATCGCGGCGGTTACGATGAGTTTTCAAATCATCCGGACAGCCATGACCAATCCCGCAGATACATTGAAGTATGAGTGACCCAAGGCATATGCGTGAAACAACAGACCGGCGGCCGTCTGCACCGCTTCGTTTCCTGGCCTGGTTTTGTCCGCCGAAACTATATGAAGGAATCGAAGGTGATTTACTGGAGGAATACAGTCATGATGTCAAACATAATGGGAGAAACAAAGCAAACAGACAGCTTTGGTTGAACGTCATGAAGTTTTTCAGACCAGGAATAATTTTAAGGAACACTTTTACTATCAACCTGAATCAGACTATTATGATCCGTAACTACGTCAAGGTCGCATCGCGGAATATTATGAAACGCAAACTATATTCCTTTATCAATGCCTTTGGGCTGAGTATAGGGATCGCGTTTTGCATACTGATCTATCTTTACATTCTCGATGAAAAAAGTTTTGATCAGTTTCATGTAAACAAGGATCATATCTACCGGATGGAGGGCCGTCATTTTAATACATGGGAGCCCAACGCAACATCGCCGTTCGATACACATGCCTGGTTGCAGACCGGATTGAAGCAGGCCCTCATCGACGACCTGCCGGAGGTACAGTATGCCACCCGGTTCACGGATAATCATGGCATTCTAAGGTATGGCGAGAAGGTATTCACGGAAAAGGTACACTACGTCGACCGCGATTTTTTCGATATGTTCTCCTTTCCGCTGGTGGCCGGAAACAAGAGCAATGTGTTTAAGTCAACTTCCGAAGTTGTACTCACACCCGTTATTGCGGAAAAATATTTTGGAAAAGAAGACCCTGTAGGTAAAACGGTATCCCTGGATGTAAACGGAGAAAAGTTGCTTACCGTCGTCGGTATTATTCAGGCGCCTCCTGCCAATTCCAGCATCGACTTCAAAATACTTCTACCACAGGAGAACCGCCCGGGTTATGAACACAACTTCAGCCAGTGGGGAAATTACAACACGCCTACGTTTGTTCAGTTGATTCCCGGAGCAGACCTAAAGACATTCAGCCGAAATCTGGATAAACTGGTTCAGAAATATATGGGTGACAAGATAGTCGAGTGGCGAAAAGAAATAACCACTCCAATTCCCGACGGCGTCAAACTGATGGAATACGTTTATACCAACCTGAATGATATCCACCTGAAAAAAGAGATCGGCTGGGATAAAGTGAGTGACCCACAGTATTCACTGATCCTGGGGGGTATAGCGATCCTGATTTTATTGATCGCATGCATCAATTATGTTTCGCTGGCCCTTACAACGTCGGTATCGAGAAGGACGGAAGTGGGGATTCGTAAAGTTGTGGGCGCGCAGAAGGACCAGTTGGTGTATCAGTTTGGGCTTGAATCCATTTTGCTGGCGATCATTTCCATGGTCATCGGTGTCGGGCTTGTCCTGCTCTTTCTGCCGTCATTCAATTTGTTTACCGGTAAAAGTATTTCTCTTGCGGTAAAGGATATTCTTCCGCTCCTGGGATTCAGCACGGGGATCACACTGATTGTCGGGATAATAGCGGGCAGCTATCCTGCACTTTTTCTTTCCGGTTTCAGACCCGCGTTGGTCCTCAAGGGAAAATTTACTTCCAGGCTACATGCTGGTTTTACCAAGCCGCTTGTGGTACTGCAGTTCGGACTGTCGGCATTTCTGATCATCAGTTCCGTTGTCATGTACAGGCAAATGCAGTTCGTGACGACGAAAGATCTCGGGTTTAACAAGGAGCAGGTGCTGGTTATTCCCACGCAAACCGGCTGGAATGACGAAGCCGATAAACTAGTGGCACGTTACCGGGCGGCGTTGCAAGGTGAACCTGCCGTAATTTCGGTAGCGGGTACAACTACTTCATTTGCCCGGGGATATTCCCGGAACGGGTACATGATCAACGGTGAACAGCATTCCGCATATGTATATGGTATTGATCCTTACTACATACCGACCCTTGGCATTGAGATGGTGGCCGGCCGGAATTTTGATGAACAGATCCCCTCCGACAGCACCGCGATCATTGTCAACGAAGCGCTTGTGAAGGATATGAAATGGAAAGATCCGACAAGTGAATACCTGAACTGGAAACAGGATTCCCTGAGCCGGGGTTCACAGGTCATCGGAGTGGTAAAAGATTATCATTTCCTGTCGCTCACACAGAAGATCGAGCCATTATTCTTGTCCATTGACAAAAAGGCGATCGGAAACCTGGTAAATATGCTGGTAAAAGTGAAGCCCGGTTCCCTTCCGGGTGCCGTCGACGACCTTCGTAAAGTGTGGGCCGGGATTTCGCCAAACATGCCATTCGACTACTCATTCCTGGACGAAGATCTGGCAAAACAATATCAGTCATACAGGCGATGGATGAGTATTATGGGACTGGCGACGGGCTTCGCTATCCTGATCTCATGCCTGGGATTATTCGGCCTCGCCGGTGTCAATGCCGTCAACCGAACGAAGGAAATCGGTATCCGGAAAGTGATGGGAGCCGAATTGATGAATATTTTTCTCCTGCTGAATAAACAATACGTATGGCTTTCCCTTATCGCCTTTGCGCTTGCGACACCGGTATCGTATTATGTCATGCAACAGTGGCTGGCGGATTTTCAGTTTTCCATCAAAATAGGGTGGGAGTTGATCGCTGCGAGTATGGTCGCGGGATTGTTTATTGCATTAGTGACGGTCAGCTACCACGCGATAAGAACCGCCATGGTAAACCCGGCCGACACGTTGAAACACGAGTAACCGAGTAACACTGCTGGTGGCTATCACGCTCTGATCGGCCTGATCTTGACGTTAAGGGATGGCTCAACCACTACGAAGTGATTCCGCGGGATCAATGTCCAGTCTTTGGCGTCCGTTAACTTCTCGGAAACAACCAGGACGGCCTGGTCATCATCTTCCGGTGCCATCATCTGGCTGATGCCGTCTTCAACTACGTACCGTCCGCCTTCTGAATGGTAGAGGGTCAGGGGATCTTCACTTGAATCCGTTATATAACGCGTTCCGACAATGAATGAACCGTCGGTAACGACCATGTTCAGGTAGGCAGGCTCGGTGATGCCGTTTTCCGCCATCATTTTTTTTACCGACATAAACGTGTGTTCGAACGCGTCGATTACCGCTTCCGGTCCCACGTGCTGATGGTGTGTGATCAGGTGGTTTATCAGCAGGGCAAAGATGTGTTCGGAATCCGTCTGACCTTTGATCCAATCGTATAGATGATCACTCAAAGGTTCCCTGATCTTGCGTTTGATGCTGGAAAAATTCTCGATACCACCGTTGTGCATCATCAAAAGATTTTTGTACTGGAACGGGTGGCAGTTCGCTTCCGATACCTCGCCCACACTGGCGGCCCGGACGTGCGCAACAAAACATTCCGTTCTGATCTTTGGAGCCAGGTTACGAAGGTTCCGGTTGCTCCAGGCCGGATTAACAGAGACGAACGTGACAGGTTCGTCGTTGACTTCGCGCGAGTACCAGCCGATTCCAAACCCATCGCCATTCAGGGGTTCTTCGATTTCCCGGGCACTGATGCTTTGATTGACCAGAGAATTTTTGGGCTGGTAGAGAAGTTTGTCTATGATGATGGGCGAACCCATATAGGCCATTAAGCGACACATAAGGTAGAAGGGACAGCTATTATCCTTAAAAGTTAACGCTTTATGGGGAATAAAAAACCCTGCCGGATGGAGCAGGGTTGTGCGTTTTATTTCTTCTTTTCGAATTTCAGGGCTGCCGAGTTGAGGCAATACCGGAGGCCCGTCGGTTGTGGGCCGTCCGCGAACACGTGGCCGAGGTGGCCGCCGCATCTCCTGCAAACGACTTCCTCCCTGACCATATTATAGCTGGTATCCTTGACGATCATCACCGCGTCCTCGGCCAATGGCTTGAAAAAACTTGGCCAGCCCGTACCGGATTCAAATTTAGTATCCGATCCAAAGAGCGCCAGTTGACAGCCCGCACAAAAGTATGTGCCCTCCTGGTGGTTGTCCCAGTATTCGCCGGTGAAAGCCCTTTCCGTGCCTTTTTCCCGGAGTACATTATATTGAATCGGGGTGAGTGTTTTTTTCCATTCCGCACTCGTTTTTACGATTTCATACGCCGCTGCGGTCTCTTTTTTTCCCTCTTTCTTTGTCTGCGAGCATGCCGGAAAGATCAGCCCGAGCGCCAGCACGAATACGATATTGGTTGTCTTCATTGTCTTGAGTTTAGCTGAATGTACGAAGCAATAACTGCAATTAGATTCGAAGTGTTCATTTGAAAAGTCTTAACGCCGACAAAATTGGCAAACTTCCCCCGATTCCCACCAGACGTCAGAAAATCATCAAATTTTAAACATTTTCTGATATCAGCGGGTATATTTTTGCTTGCTTTTTAAAGAAGCAGTATTATTACCTGAACATGAAAAAGTCCTCTCTGATTGTATTTTTCCTGGCATGGAGTTTCCTACCGGCCGCCGCCCAGAATTATAAGATGCATTCCGTCTTTATTTACAGCTTTACCCGGTATGTGCAGTGGCCAGAAACCTACAATCAGGGTGATTTTGAAATTCTGGTGATGGGAGATTCACCCATAGTGGAAGAGCTGAAAGCGATGGCAGCTGCCAAAAAAGTGGGAGACCGTCTCATCAAAATAACGAAGATCAAAGCGCCGTCCGAGATCAGGAAGTGCAATATGTTATTTTTACCCGCTGCCAAGTCAGACCAGATCGGCGAAGTGATGGAAAAGGTGAATACCCAATCGATATTGGTTGTCAGCGAGGAAGCCGGGCTTGGATTAAAGGGAAGCGATATTAATTTTATCGTGAAAGATGGTAAATTGGCCTTTGAATTAAATCAAGCATCCATCAACAAGCAAGGACTAAAGGTCAGCAACGAATTAACCCGCCTGGCGATATTGATCTAAAATAACCTATGGAAGAAAAAGACAAGAAGAAGTTTCGCCTTCGTTTAACCATCGGAAATAAAATACTCGGTGGTTTTCTCATTTTGATAGTATTGTTCATTGTAAATGGCGCTATCATTTTCTGGAAAGGAAATGTTATTGACAACGTTGTTAACAGTTCTAGTCAGGTCTACCGTCCGTCACAGGATGCGATAAAGGATTTTATCCTGATGGTTACCCGTTCGAAGATGCTCGTAACCAACTGGGTTTATCTTCAAACCAATCAGGAAGATAAGAATGCCCTGCGGCAGTTACAGGACTATGAATACCCCGCGCTGCGAGACAAGATCACCAAGCTGATGCCCACCTGGGAAAGCGATAGCCAGCGGTTGTGGATGGATACCGTGTTCCTGAAGTTCGATACATTGCTGAACACGCAAAAACAATCCATCATGGCGAACCTTCAGTCATTCGAAAACTATGAGGATCCGCTCACCAAACTGCTGGCGGAGGATGCCATCGAAAGCCAGATCATCCCGAGGACTTCTGATCTCATTTCCCGGCTTAACCGGATTGCTGCAAAACAAAATCAGGTTACACTCCGCTCGGATGTGGATGTGATCGACTCGATTAGAAGTCTGCGAAACTACACCCTTATCCTGGGCGCCGGTATTATCATCATCGGCCTGATGAGCGCAATATTCCTCATGCGGACGATCACCAAACCGGTGAACTTCCTTAAGAATGTGGTAGTCAAGCTGGGCAGAGGAGAGTTGGTGGAAGAGAAACAGGGAAGTGTCAGCAGTGACGAGATCGGCGAAATGGCTATCGCCATGGATAACCTCGTATCCGGGTTGAAGGGAACGAGCCTCTTTGCGGAGAACATCGGGAACGGTAAATATAATTCCGATTTTAAACCGCTGAGCGAACACGATGTCCTGGGTAATGCCCTTATCAACATGCGCAACAACCTTTCCAAGGTAGCGGAAGACGATAAAAAGAGAAACTGGGCGACCGAAGGTATGGCCAAGTTCGGAGAGATCCTTCGGACCAACACCAATGACCTTGGAAAGCTTTCCGAAGAGATTATTGGTAATCTCGTCAAATACCTCAAAGCGAACCAGGGTGCACTCTATATTATAGACGACACGGAAGCAGGAGAGGAGGCTACGATGTCGATGAAAGCATGTTATGCATGGGACAAAAAGAAATTCCTGAACCATAAGATCTACCGCGGTGAAGGGCTGGCCGGGCAAGCATGGCAGGAAGGTGATATCGTTTACCTGACCGAGGTTCCGCAGAACTATATCAAGATCACGTCCGGGCTGGGCGATGCCAATCCTACTTCTGTTTTGATTGTACCGCTTAAGGTAAATGATCAGATCTTCGGCGTCGTGGAGATCGCCTCGTTCAATTTATTCAAGGATTTTGAGATGGAGTTTGTACAGAAGATCGCAGAAAGCATCGCGTCGACTATCTCTTCCGTAAAGATCAACGCGCGTACGCAGCATTTGCTGGAAGAGTCCCAGGAAATGACGGAACAGATGCGGGCGCAGGAGGAAGAAATGAGGCAGAACATGGAAGAACTGCAGGCTACACAGGAAGAGATGCAGCGCAGCCAATCGGAGACGGACAGCACGCTTACGGCAATACACAGCTCACTGTCAGTTGCTGATTACAGCATCGACGGGACGTTGACGAAAGTGAATAGTAATTTCCTGGAATTGTTCGGGTACAGCCAGGATGATGTGCTGGGCGAGCATCATCGGATTTTTGCCACAAAAGAAGACAAGAACAGCGAAGAGTATAAACAATTCTGGAAAGACCTGGCGTCGGGCTATCCCAAAAAGGGGACATTCACCCGGATCAATCGCAAAGGCGAACTGACAAAAGTCCGCTCGAGTTTTTCACCCATTAAAAACAGGGCAGGCGAGGTTGTGAAGATTATGGAGATTACCTACGAACTTAGTAAAGTAGGCGTGTAAACGCCCGGCGACGGTATAAAGAAAAAGAGGAAGCTGATTTTCATTTTCCTCTTTTTTTTATGGTCAGTAGCGAAGCGTCAATACTCCATTGTGAGTTCAAAGGGGGCGTCGGATGAATCCATTACTTTTCCGTCCTCGCATTTTAACACACGTGCCGGAAATTTTTTTATCAAGCCATAACTATGGGTAGCCATCAGGACCGCTGTACCGCTGTTGTTGATGGCCTGAAAGATCTTCAGGATACCGTGAGAGACTTCGGGATCGAGGTTTCCTGTAGGTTCGTCGGCCAGGAGGATCTGAGGTTCGTTGATCAGAGCCCGCGCAATAACAACACGCTGCTGTTCGCCGCCTGAAAGCTGATGCGGCATTTTCTTTTCCACTGATCCCAGCCCCACCTGCATCAGTACTTCAGCCAGACGGGATCGCATTTTAACGTTGTCGCTCCATCCGGTTGCCCGCATCACAAACATCAGGTTTTCGGCGACCGTGCGGTCGTTGAAGAGCTGAAAATCCTGAAAGATAATCCCGAGTTTCCGGCGTAAGAGCGGTACATCGGCGCTTTTGATCCCACGGATGGTGTACCCGGCGACAGTAATATCACCTAGCCGGAGGGGCAGGTCCGCGTACAAGGTCTTGAGCAACGATGATTTTCCCGAACCAGTCCGGCCCACGAGGTAGACAAACTCGCCTTTTTGAATATCAAAACTAATGTTCCCCAGTATTGTGTTATGGTCCTGGAAAATACTAGCCTCTTTAATACAAACTACAGGATCGGTTGAGAACATCGCGTAATTTTTTTTATTCCTTCGTTCGAGCTTGTACGCTATTGCGTGTGAGCACTTTTAACCGTTAACTTTTTTGTGATCAGCCAGGAACTTCGCCAGCCCACTGTCAGTGAGCGGGTGTTTGAGTAAACCGGTGATGACATTGAGCGGGCACGTTACGACATCGGCACCTAATTCAGCGCACTGAAGAAGGTGGATGGTATGACGAACGGAAGCGGCAAGTATCTCCGTTTCAAATCCGTAGTTGTTGTAGATGTTTACGATCTGTGCAATGAGTTCCAGTCCGTCGTGACCAACGTCATCGAGACGGCCGATAAACGGGGAAACGTAACTTGCACCGGCCTTGGCAGCCAAAATCGCCTGGCCGGCGGAAAACACAAGCGTACAGTTTGTGCGGATCCCATCGGAAGAGAATTTTTTGATAGCCTTCACGCCGTCCTTGATCATCGGTACCTTCACGACGATCTTATCATCAATTTTGGCAAGTTCTCGGCCTTCCTTGAGGATGGTTTCAAAATCCGTAGCGATTACTTCAGCGCTGACATTGGCATCGACGATCTTACAGATAGCTTTATAGTGTGCGCGGATGTTGTCATTTCCCTGAATCCCTTCCTTAGCCATAAGCGAAGGGTTGGTCGTCACGCCGTCCAATACACCCAGGTCATAAGCTTCCTTAATTTCATTCAGGTTAGCCGTGTCAATAAAGAATTTCATGTTTTTAATATTTATTTTTTTGGATAGACTGTTTGAGCTGGTTTGGGGTCCACGGTATGGAGGTTTATGGATATTTGTTTCATTTCCAAATACTTACAAGCGAGAAGCACCGGGGCAGCACTGGTTTGTAAAGTTAAACAGGATTTTGACACCATCGCCTAAAAAATGTCAGGGGAAGGCTCCGGAAATATCATGATTCACAAAGAGAAAAAAAATGGCAAACCGAACATCGCACCGCTACAACCACCTACCCTTGCTACCTTCCGATCCTGGGGGAGTTCAGCAGGAGCTGGTCGTGCCGATTTGCCGGTGCAAAGATACGACTGGCATTCGATTATTTGTAGTACCGGAGCTCCAAAGGTGAAATTCTTCTGATATTTTCCCTGATTTTTGATCCGGTCCCGGCTTGCGCGATAGCTTCAGGCTAATCCGGCGAAGTAGAGGTTAAATTCAAGCGGACTTGCCGTTTCAAAGCCGTCGATCCGGAGATCTTCTTCGATGTTTTCGTCGAATTCAAGTTCCCGGGACTGCGATGTACCATCGGCAAATACTGTAATTTCTGTTCCCTTAAAAAAGATCGGATTTACCTTTACCAGAATAAAGGCATCGTTGTGTTGCTTCTTGAAATATTGATGGACTATATTGTTGTCTTTCGCCATTTTACTATCATGGATGATGGTTCAACTTGACCTGCCCCGGCAATTTAATACCCAGCGGTTGTCTGTTCAGCAGCTAAGGTACGAAGACGCGGAAGAAATTTTTTATACCTACGCTGGCAAGCCGGAGGCTACCCGCTTTGTTTCATGGCCGACACACCGGTCGGTCGAAGATACACGCGCATTCCTTCGCTACGCGATTGACGCGTGGAAAAAAGGTACAGACTACTCTTTCTCCATCCGCCTGAAGGAGAGCAACCGGATGATCGGAAGTATCGGCGTTTTGAACGACGATGGCAAACTCCAGTTCGGTTACATCCTGAGCCCCACCCAATGGGGAAAGGGTTTTGCAACGGAGGTCTGCCGCGTGATGATGGACCTCCTGCGGACACAAAAAGGTGTATTCAGAATCCAGAGCTTTGTCGATGTCGATAATGTAGCTTCTGCGCGGGTGCTCATCAAATCCGGCCTCATTGAAGAAGCCAGGTTGAACAGCTGGTTCAGATTTATCAATCAGAATAATGTAGTGAAAGACTGCGTTCATTATTATCTGCCGCTGGAGCGAAGTCATCCGTCGAAAGGGTGATATCTCCGATCATCCTGGACTCGATCATGGCCGACCAGGCCCTCAGGTATTTGACAACATCAGCCTTTACATTGTGGCGCAGGTTCCTTTCTTGTGCAGGTAGTTGAAGCAGTATATCCCGATCAGATAATCTCTCCAGGTTCCTTAAATCGTCGGCATCAAAACCAAACGCGAGCATTTCGGAAACCAGGTCATCCATCCTGTACCCGCTTGCGGGACAATAATCATTCAACTGCTCGTTCCAATCCCCGTAACGCTGCAGGGCAGAGGTATGAATAACGCTCTTTGATTGCCCGGTAATTACCTGAGCAAGGAATCCGCAATTGCAACTTCCCATATGGCCCCACTGGTAGTCGGCACTTTTTTCAAGGTTCAACGCCGTTTGCCGGAGCGCTTGTAATACAGAGATCGTGTTTCTCGCCATAAAAGAATTTTACAAGTTAACAGGAAAAAGCAGGTATGGGTTTAAACTTTCAACGAGATCTTTTTCGGGCGAAAATTATTTTGTTGCCGGACACACATGCCCGCGCGGTTGCGCCAAGACTTATTTGAACGGTATTTTTTGCCTGTTTCAATCGTTTTCGATTAATTTATTGTTAAATTTATTCCTTATCACAGCCCATGTAGGCATATGCTTGCAGAATCACATCCCGATATTTCCAACCTGCTTCAGGCCAATCCTCCCCCCGGGAAAGGTCAGCGTATCGATGATATACACCTCTGGCAGAACATAAGGAAGGATAACGAACTGGCCTTCTCCGTCCTTTATAAAAGATACACACAATGTCTGTACAGCTATGGTATGCACAACTGCCGCGACCATGATCTGGTTATGGACTGCCTCCAGGAACTTTTTACTTCCATTTGGACAAAGCGCAAAACCCTTTCGGTTGTACATTCGGTGAGTGCATACTTATTCAAATCGTTCCGGCGGCTCATCCTGAAAAAGCTCACCTGGCGGAAACGGTTTATGATGAAACTGGATGCGCGCCATGAATCGTGCTTTGAGGTGGTGCTCCCCATAGAACAGATCATGGAACGAGATGAACAACTGACACAGCAGGGAAGGAAGTTAACCCACAGTATACAGGGCCTGTCCAAAAGGCAACGTGAAGCAATCTTCCTTAAGTTCTATAATGACCTTAATTATTCGGATATAGCCTCTATAATGGAACTCCAGGTGGATTCCGTTTACAATATTATCTCCAAGGCTATTGAATCTCTCAGGCAACAGTTAAAGAAAAACCCGTTGTTGCTGGCCCTTGCTTTTCCCCTTATTAATTGACAGCAGGCGTCTTCTTGCCCACCTGATTGCTGCCGGCATCCACCATTTTATTTTGTTTTCCCGTTTTTTTTAAAAAAAGTAAAAAAAAGCGGTGAGAAAAGGCGAACACGCGGCTCTTAGTTCCATAAGGCTGCATTATTTCAAATGGAGATGAGATATTCTGATTTTTCTGTGACGGATTTTACACTGGATGAATACTTCCAGAGTTGGGTGTTTAATAGAGGTGACGAAAGTGTGGACCGGTTCTGGAAGAACTGGATCCTGGATCATCCGGAAAAAAGCGCCGATATCGCGGAAGCACGCCGCATTCTCCAGGCAATCGAATTTAAGAATCATACGCTCACCGAGGGGGAATTGGCGCAACTGTGGTCCAGGATCCATCAGATGGAAGACGTAATACCGGTGGGAAGGAAATCGTCGCCAGGGGGATACTTGTTTCTGAAATATGCAGCTGCCATAGCGCTGCTGGCTGTCATCACGGCTGCCTATCTGTTTTCAGGACACAAGCCATGGAAGGAGTATCGTACCGCATACGGGAAGACCGAGGAAATCGAACTGCCTGACGGTTCCAGGGTTGTGCTCAATGCAAATTCGACACTGACCCTCATGTCTGAATGGAGTGACGATTCTGACCGGGAAATCTCCCTGAATGGAGAAGCATTCTTCTCCGTTGTTCATACGGCCAACGACCAGCTATTCAAAGTGAACACCGCGGAAGGTGTTACGGTCGAGGTATTGGGCACAACCTTCAATGTGTATAACCGGACAAATGAAACAAAAGTTGTCCTTAACTCCGGTCAGATCCGTCTCAATCTTCCCAATGCGGAATCCGGCGAAAAAATTCTGATGAAGCCCGGTGAAATGATTGAGTATAAGGAGCAGCGATACAAGAAGAAATCAGTCGATCCTCAACTCTATTCAGCATGGACGAATAATAAGATCATTCTGAATCGTACCAGTCTTTCGGAAATGATAAGTATGCTGAAAGACAACTATGGGCTGGAGGTGAAGGTGGCGGATCCTGTACTGCTGACACAGACGGTATCCGGCTCCATGCCGCTGGGAGATCCCGAAGTTTTGCTGAAGCAGATGGCTATGGCATTCCAGCTGAAGATCCGTAGAGAAGGGAATGTGATTATCGCGGAAGACACGAACGAGAACCCATAAATATCAAACCAATAAGTAATTAACTACACCCTAAACAAATGTCAAACCTATGAAAAAATACTACTTACTATTTGGAATGTTGCTGCTCATGCAGTTTCGGGGGATTACCCAACCATCCGAAGTCTACGCAGCAGTGTATAAACCAGTGTCTGGGTTGAAGCAGGTAAAGGATTCAAATCCTTTAAAACAGGCGTTGACCGAAGTGGAGAGATTTTTTCAGATCTCTATTGCGTACAAGGACGAATGGATCGAGAATAAACAGGTGGATTTCTCGTCGGGGAATTACAAACTTCCCGAACAGGCGCTGGATAGCCTGTTGAAAGACACCGGACTATATTATGAAAAGGCAGGTGAACGGTTTTTTGTGATCTACAAGAAACATATGAGACAAGCCAGTTCACCTCAGAGTTCTTCGGTAGCCATTCCTTCCCTGATGATGGACGCCACACAGGACTTTTTCAGCCCCATGGTGAGAAGTTATGTTCCTGGTGTTATTGTTGACATCCCGGCGGCGGTAATTGTTACCGGGACGATCAAGGATGAAAGCGGTCAGACTTTTCCCGGAGTAAATATTGTGATAAAGGGTACTTCTGTCGGAACAACTTCCGATACAAATGGCAAGTACTCTATTTCCGTTGAGGACGAGAATGCGACGCTGGTGTTTTCTTTTGTCGGTTATAAGACGGAAGAAATTCAGCTTGGCGGCAGGACTGTCCTCGATCTGTCCATGGTCCCCGACACGAAGTCACTCGAAGAAGTTGTCGTTACAGCTCTTGGTATCGAACGTAGCGCAAGAAGTCTGGGTTATGCGACTACAAAAGTGAAGTCGGATGAATTAACGGTTAACCGGACTCCGAACCTCATGAATACCTTACAGGGAAAAATTTCAGGTGTAAACATATCGTCGCTTGGAACAGGGCCTGGCGGAAGTTCTAAAATCCGTATCCGGGGTCAGTCCTCAATTTCCGGACAGAACAACCCACTGATCGTTATTAACGGCGTGCCGATTGATAACACGAACTTCGGTAATAATCTTGGAAATACAGCCGGCGATGCTTCTGTCGCTACAAGGGGAGGAGGAGCCGCTACCGATGGAGGTGATGGACTTTCCAGTATTAACCCCGACGATGTCGAAAGCATGCAGGTACTGAAAGGCGCCACCGCCGCCGCATTGTATGGTTCGCGCGCAAAGGACGGTGTAATCATGATTACCACAAAATCGAGGGGAACAACGAGTGGTATCGGGGTAACTTATAATATGAACTACACCAATGAAAGAGCATTGGATTTTACAGACTATCAATATGTATATGGTCAAGGTGAGAATGGTGCAGGCCCTGCTTCACCAGGTGCATTGCCGAACCCTACAAGTGGTCAGTGGTCCTTTGGCCCCAAAATTCAACCCGGTATGACCCAACTGCTATTTGCCGACGTAGTTGTGCCTTATGTAGCGCAAAAAGGTATCATCAATCAGTTCTATCGCAACGGACAGAACCTGACCAACAGCGTTTCGCTGTCCGCTAACAGTGACAAAGGAGGAATGAACGTTTCGTTTGCAAACCTGACGAGCAAGGGTATTACCCCTAATAATGAATATACGCGGAAGACCGTTAACCTTGGTTTTGGGTATGACCTCTCGGATAAATTAAGCATAAAGGGAAATATCAATTATTCCAATGAACTAAACGAGAACCCACCCGTAGTTTCAGATCAGGATAATTCCATCCCGACGTCCTTATATGCTATGGCAAACACAATGCCGTTGTCTGTACTGGATGCCAATAAATACAACCCCGGTGGTGGCGAATATTTGTATTCCCGGTTTACAAACCGGACAAATCCGTATTGGGTCCTCGCACAGGTGAAACAGAATATCCGGAGAGACCGTATTTTCGGAAACTTCACGGTGAAGTACGACCTTACTGATTGGCTTTCCGTACAGGCCCGGGGAGGACAGGATTTCTGGTCACGTGATCAGGACTATATAAACCTGCCGACAGGTAAAGCTTCGATCAGCTCCGGTTCGGTCAATTCATCGGTTGCCGGTTTTTACAACGGACTCTATACGCAGGAAGCCCGTCGCTTCCGTGAGACAAATCTGGATTTCCTCGTAACCGCAGCAAAAACGTTTAACGACTTTGGTGTAAACGTATCGGTCGGGGGTAATCAGATGCGGAGGCGTTCCGACTTGAACAGTGTTCAGGTAACTGATTTTGTTGTGAAAGATCTTTACACCGTTCAAAACGGAAGAGCGAAAGATCCTCTTTACGATCTCCAGGAACGCGGCGTGAATTCCATATATGGGTCCGCCGAAGTGAACTACAAGGAGTTTATCTACCTGAACGCCACCCTGCGGAACGATTGGTTCTCAACTCTCTCTCCCGCAAACCGCAGCATTCTTTATCCTTCTCTTTCCGCGAGCTACGTGTTCTCTGAATCTTTTGGATCAAAACCGAACTGGCTGGACTTCGGAAAATTCCGCGTAGCGTATGCCAAGGTGGGTAGCGATACAGACGTACCGCCATATGCCAATCTCCTGTTTTACGGAGTAAACGGCAATCAATTCGGAGGACAGGCAGTCGGAAATTTCGGATTGATTGTTCCCAATGCAAACCTGCGGCCGATGACCGTTGAGGAAACTGAAATGGGACTGGAACTGAAAATGTTCGACAGCAGGGTAAACGTCGATTTGGCTGTCTATCAAAAGATCACAACCGATCAGATCGTGAACGCACAGATCTCGGACGGCTCCGGATTTACCACCACCCGTATCAACAGCGGAAAGAGTCAAAATAAGGGAATTGAGTTGATGTTAAATGTACTTCCTGTGTCAACGGACAACTTCCAGTGGGACTTTACATTCACCGGCGCGTACAACATCACCAAGGTACTGAGCTTGCTGACGGAGAATCCCGGTGAAAATATTACCGTTGGGTCGCACGTTTTCAACGGTTTTGTTCAGCAGATTGTTGGCGAAGAAATGGGCCAGATCGTCGGTTACGGATACCTGAGGGACGATGGAACTATTAACGCCGAGAATAAAGGAAAGATTGTTTATGGAGCCAATGGCCTTCCTTTGCGCACATCGAAACTCATTCCGTTCGGAAGCGCACTGCCCAAGTGGATCGGCGGTTTTACAAACGCGTTTAACTACAAGGGTATTACGGCATCTTTCCTTATTGACTTTAAACTGGGTGGCAAAGTGTTATCCGGAACGAACTTCAATGCCTATCGTCACGGACTTTCCAAAGAGACGCTTGTGGGAAGAGAAGGAGGTACTCTTGATGCCAACGGTAACGATCCAGGCGCTGTGATCGGCGAAGGGGTGAATGCTGCCAGTGAAGTTAACACCGTTGCGGCCAAAGCCGAGGATTTCTACTCCGTCGTGAGAGGTTCTCAATTGATCGAGCCTGTCGTTTACGACGCGGGATATTGGAAACTACGCCAGATCACACTCGGTTATGACTTTACCAAATTCTTTAAGGCCAATTCACCGGTGAAAGGTGTCCGGTTGAGCTTTGTGGCTAACAACGTGTTAATGCTGAAAAAATGGGTGCCGAATATCGACCCTGAAAGTTTTGGTTACACGTCTGACAACGTTGTCGGATTAGAGTCTCCCAGCGTTCCTACGACGAGGAGTATCGGCTTCAATTTGAATGTTAAATTTTAATACGACTGAAATATGAAAAGGATATATAAAGTTTGTCTCATCGCTCTGTCGTTTTTTGTTGTCGTCTCCTGCGAAAATGGGTTTGACGAACTGAATACGAGTAAGACCGGGGCGACATCACTCGATCCGCTGCTGGTATTGAACAACGCGGTCATCAGTTCTTCCATTCCTGCCGGTTCCCTGAATTATGAATTGGGAATTGTACAGCAGGTAATCTCGCCCAACACCGGCGTTCTTGAAGGCGCGAACTTTAACAAGGATAATAGCGGGAACACGATTGCCAACTGGACCAATTACTTTCAGAACGTTGTTAAGTATGCAAATGATGTAATCGTGCGTACGGCTGATGTTCCAGAAAGAAGCAATCTCTACAACATGGCCCGGATCATCAAAGCGAATGCCTTTATGGTACTGACCGACACATATGGAAATGTTCCGTATGAGGAGGGTGGTAAAGGATACACGGGACAGATATTTTTCCCGGTATACCAGACGCAGGAACTGATCTACAACGACATCATCCAGGAATTGACAACAGCAGCAGCGGCTCTCAATGCCTCCGGAAAGATAGAAACGGGTGATGTTTTGTACAGCGGCAATATTGACAAGTGGAAGAAATTCGGATATTCGCTGCTCCTCCGCGCCGGTATGAGGTTAAGCGAAGTGAATGCTACAAAAGCGCAAAGCACTGTGGCTGCCGCATATGCAGGAGGTGTTATCCTCAGCAACGCGGACAACGCATACATCAGGCACGATGCCAACTATATTAACGGCGTAGGAAATACGCTGAACGGTACGGAAGCTGCAAACTTCTATTTAGCGGAGCCGTTTGTGAATGCGCTTAAAGATAACAGTGATCCACGGTTGACAGCGATTGCAATCAGGTTTGTCGGAGCGACTTCAGGACCGGCGCAAGTAGCCGGTGTTTCAACGAAAGATCCGGCCGATCAATTTGGCCTGCCTATGGGAAGTACAGACGGGGCAGCAGATGTGGCAGGAGCCGCACTGCCCGGAGGTGGAAGCCGCTATGCGTTCAGCCAGGTGGATCGTACCCGCATGGTGAAACGAACTTCTCCATTATTCCTGGTTACATCTGCTCAAAACAATCTGTTGCTTGCCGAAGCACGCTTCAGGGGATGGATAACCGATGGAGCGGCTGTGGACTATTTCACGGCGGGGATCAAGGATCATATGGATCAGATGGTCACCTTTGATGCCGGCTCAGCTGTGCCGGCTGCCGATCGCGACGTCTATGCGGCGGCGATGGCTGCAACCTTCGATGGAAATGAACTGGAACAAATCAACTACGAATACTGGATAGCTTCCTTCCTCAATGGCCCCGAAGCCTGGGCGAACTTCAGGCGAAGCGGATTCCCCGTGCTGGCCGTTAATCCATTTCCCGGCCGGGTTGTTGATTTTATTACGAGATTAACCTATCCCCCTTCGGAGATACTGGTGAACAGCGAAAACGTTCAGGCAGCGATCGCGGAACAAGGCCCCGACAAACTGGATACGAAAGTTTGGTGGGATCAATAAAAAAAACAGACAGAGCTCGGGAAACCGGGTTCTGTATTTGTCAGGTAACCCATTTCAGTGAACAACGAAATCTGAACAACATGAAACTTCGGTACGCGATACTTCTGTATTTTCTGCTGCTGGCATCGTACAGCGGTGCGCAGCAAATTTCGAAGGAGGAGTTGATTTTCTTAACACCTGAATGGAAGGGTGAACGTTTTGCCGACGGCCGGCCCAAAGTACCGGACGCGATCCTGAAACGTATGAAACTGGTGACCCTGGAAGAAGCCTGGGCCGTACTGAAAGGTGCGAACTTCAAACATTCCTACGACGACGGCTGGATGATGATAAACCCCGACAGCGTGCTGGTCGGTCGTGCATTGACGGCCACGTTTATGCCCGGAAGACCGGATGTCCAGCGGGTGATCGATAAAAAAGGTCATGAGAAAGACGGCCGGATAAAATCACAGAACTCCTGGCCGATCGATATGCTTGTGAAGGGCGATGTATATGTGGTGGATCAGTTCGGGGCTCATGAAGACGGCCCAACGATAGGTGATAATCTCGGGAATTCCATTTTCGCAAAGTCGGGAAATGGAATTGTTTACGATGGTGCCGTGCGCGACATCAACGGACTGGAAGAATTAAAATCATTTACGTCCTTTTTTCGCTCCTATCACCCGTCACATCACCTGAACAACCCGGATGGTGAACTGAATACAACATTGGTGGGGATCAACCGGCCAACCCGCATTGGGAAAGCGATGGTACTTCCGGGAGATGTGGTTTTAGGCAGAGACGGCGGCGTGATTTTTATTCCACCCCACCTGGCGGAACAGGTTGTGAAGACATCGGAAATTGTCCGCCTGCGCGATATGTTCGGCCACCAGCGCCTCCGTGAACAGAAATATACTCCCGGACAAATCGACTCCCGGTGGTCTGATGAAATTGAAAAAGACTTTTCAGTCTGGCTAAACAGTCACATCAATGAACTTCCTGTTCCTAAAGAGCAGATTCAGGAGTATCTCAAGAACAGAACGTGGTAATATAAACAGAATGGCAATGACACAATCGAGACGATCATTTATAACTAAAAGTGCGATTACAGCGGCAATGGGTTTATCAGCCGCATCTTCCTTTGGAGCGGGTTTTGAAAAGGCGATCCGGAATGTGCCCCTGTCGTCGGCGCCGAGCGACCTGAAGATCACGGACATTAAGTGCGGGTACATCAGGAACGGGCACAGCCTCTTCGTGAAGATACATACGAACCAGGGAATCTGGGGATGTGGCGAAGGAGTGGATGCAACACCGGGTACGTATCACCTGGTAAAGATGTTCGGTGAACGGATCAAAGGGAGAAGTCCGCTGAATGTTCACCGGCTATTTGAGGATATCCGGAGGTCCGGATTTTTCGAGGGCGCGCAGTCCGGAATGTTCATTGCTGTTCTTACTGCGGTGGAGAGCGCGTTATGGGATCTGGCGGGTAAAGCACTTGGTCTCCCCGTGTACCAGCTGTTAGGTGGAAAATTCAGGGATAAGATCCGGGTTTACTGCGACACAGCGCTGTACCAAAGCCGGCTTCCCGTTCCTAAAGATTTTGCAGACAGCGCATTGGAAGCAAAGCGTATGGGATTTAATGCCATCAAGTTCGATCTTGATCAACGCGACGATCCGAACAAGTATGATCTTTACAACTGGACGGCTAGTCCGGGGGAACTACAACGCATGTACGATCAGATCGCGGCCGCGCGCGAAGCTGTTGGTCCAAACGTCGACATCTGTGTGGATATGCACGGAAGATACGACGCGCCGACAGCGCAACAAGTAGCGAAACGGTTGGAACCGCTGAACCTGATGTGGCTGGAAGAACCGATCCCGGCTGAAAATCCGGAAGCCTATAAGCTGATCACAGAATCGACCACAACACCTATCTGCGCAGGTGAAAACCACTACCTCGCCCACGGCTTCAGAAGGCTGCTGGAGATCGGCGCGGTTGATATCATTATGCCCGACCTTCAGAAAGCCGGAGGACTGGGCGAAGGCCAGCGTATAGCCAACCTGTCGAACCTGTATTACGTTCCTTTTGCACCCCATATGGTGGCGTCTTTCCTGGGCGCGATGGCTTCCTGTCATGTCTGCGCATCGGTACCTAATTTTCTCATTTTGGAATGGCAGATCTATTTTCATAAAGACCCCATGTTCAAGGAAATAGTCACCTACGATGGCCCCATGGTAACAAACAGTTTTATCACGTTATCTGAAAAACCCGGCGTCGGAGTGGAGATTAACGAAGAAGGAATGCGCAAATATGCAACTCCAGGTATTCCGTTTTTTGTCTGACAAGGAATTTATACGACGACTCCGGATACTACCGTTTTAAGCCGGGCACTCTCGACGGGTTGAAGCGTTGGACACCTTCGGTGGTGTTCCTCTGCGGGTGTGCTAAGGCACTGCTAATATCCATTTATAAAAGTCTGTAACCTTCGGGATAACTTAAATTCTGATACAGCTTTTATGGTTAAATTTATCAGCGCCATCAAGCCATAACGATCATGCTTCAGACAAAAGACAAATTTGTAAACAGCCGCAGGGAAACGTTAAAAAAACTTGGCGCCGGTTCGGCGGCCGGATTGCTCGGTCTTTTCGGAAACCAGCAAGCGACTGCCGGATCGTATGAGCCAGGTGAGTACGCGAAAGGAATGCCGCCGGTAACTATCAAAAGTGTGAGGGCGATTGCCACAGCTCCGCAGGGTTCGAACCTGATCGTGGTGAAAGTGGAGACTTCAGAGCCCGGACTCTACGGGTTAGGATGTGCAACGTTTACACAACGGGCTGTTGCTGTTGTTACCGCAATCAATAGTTACCTGAACGATTTTTGTGCCGGGAAAGACGTAGATAATATTGAGGATATGTGGAATTCGGTTTACGTGAGTTCCTACTGGCGAAATGGTCCCGTACTTAACAATGCCATCAGCGGCCTGGACGAAGCGCTATGGGATATAAAGGGAAAACGCGCGAAGATGCCGGTATATCAGTTGCTTGGTGGTAAGTCAAGGTTCGCCATTCCCTGTTATACGCACGCAAATGGAAATACACCCGAAGAAGTGGCTGAAGATGTTCAGAAGATCATGGACCGCGGATTCAGGTATGTAAGGATCCAGCAAGGCGGTTACGGTGCAGTTGGAAGTATTAACGATCAACCGGACTTTAAAGCCGCGGGTTTCGGAGCAGCTTCAGACAATTACATGAATGAGCGCACCTACCTGAAGTCTGTCCCAAAAATGTTTGAGACGGTACGAAAACGTTGCGGCGAAGAAGTGGAACTGTTACACGACATTCATGAACGCGTTCAGCCTATGGACGCCATCAACATGATCAAAAAGCTCGATGAATTCAGTCCGTTTTTTATAGAGGATCCCTTTTCACCTGAAAACATGGAATGGTTTAAACAACTCCGTGCAAGTACCAGTGTTCCTATCGCGATGGGTGAACTGTTTAATAATATCAATGAATTTAAAATGCCGATGGTGAATCAGTGGTTTGATTTTATCCGCGTGCACGTATCGCAGATCGGAGGAATTACACCCGCTATGAAGATCGCCCGGCTGGGCGAATGGTTTAACATTAAAACGGCCTGGCACGGACCGGGTGATGTATCCCCGGTAGGTCATTCGGCACATGCGCATATTGACATGGCGGTTTGGAATTTTGGGATCCAGGAAGCCGTCAGTTTTTCAGACAAGATGCTTGAAGTATTCAGCGGTTGCCCGACAATGAATAATGGCTACATGTCCGTAAATGAAGTGCCGGGACTTGGCGTCGATATAAATGAAAAGGAAGCTGCGAAGTATCCCATCGGCACGAAATCCAACTGGCAGGTGCGAAAACGAGACGGAACGATTATACGCCCCTGATCACGGACCTATGCGCAGTTACTCATAACAACGTATCCTACAACTAAACCTATAGTATAATGATAAAGAGAGTAGTATTGATTTCAACATGCATGCTATGCTGCCTGCTGTCACAAGCACAGCGTGTCGGCTCATCGCCTGAATACATTAAAGCACTGACAGCGGAATGGAAAGGTGAACGATTCTCTGATGGAAGGCCGAAAGTTTCGGATGCGATTCTTTCAAGGTTGAAAAATATTTCCATCGAGGAAGCATGGGGTGTATTACGCAACAAAGGTTATAATAACCAGTTCGAGGGTGAATGGACCGTGATCTGGCCGGACAGTGCCATGACCGGACGGGTTGTAACGGCGCAGTATATGCCTTTGCGGCCAGACTTGCAAAACCAGGTTAAGGAACAAGGCAAGACAGAAAACCGCGCGCAAAAGGGTGGGACCAATTCATGGCCGATCGATATCCTCGTACCCGGTGACGTCTATGTAGCGGATGGATACGGGAAAATCGCCGATGGTACTCTCATAGGCGACAACCTCGGTAATTCAATTTATGCCAAATCTCAGCGTGGCGTTATCTTCTACGGATCAGTGAGGGACCAGGAAGGTTTGGAAGAGATCAAAGGGTTCAACGCGTGGATCAAGGGACAGGACCCGTCGTATATCAATCAGATGATGCTTACTTCTATTAACGCGCCGATACGGGTGGGCAGAGCGACGGTTTTACCCGGCGATGTAGTGCTCGCGAAAAAGTACGGTACGATATTCATCCCGGCTCACCTGGTGGAGAATCTTGTTATTACAGCCGAGGTAACTGCATTGCGGGACCAGTTTGGGCATCAGCGCCTACGTGAGAAAAAATACCTGGCGGGCGAAATCGACAGCGAATGGACCGAAGCGATTAAAAAGGATTTCCTGAATTGGGTGAACAACTATCCGGGAAAATTACCAATGACCAAGAAAGAACTGGACGATTATCTAAAGGAACGCAACTACTAACCGAAAACATCATTATCATGAAAAACACCTTACAACAAATCATCCGAAAAAATAAGGAAAGGGAAAGCGCGCTTGCAGCCGAACGCCAGGCAGAGATCGAAAGTCCCGTAACGAAGGACAACCGCCGGGATTTTCTTAAAAAAACTGCGCTGGGGGGAATCACATTAACGGGTCTGATGGGAATGACTTTTGAAGATACCGTTGCACAAACCACATCCAAGGTAAAGAAAGCGTCGAGTCCTTCTGAACTGAAAATCACCGACCTCCGCTACTGTGTCACAACTGTACTGGGAAGAACAGCTATTATCCGTATCGACACAAACCAGGGAATATACGGGCTGGGCGAAGTCCGCGATGGCGCCGATCCGAGGTATGCGTTGATGCTTAAGAGCCGCATCCTCGGCGAGAATCCCTGCAACGTGGAGAGGATATTCAAGATCATCAAGCAGTTTGGAGGACAGGCGCGGCAAGCCGGCGGTGTGTGCGGCGTTGAAATGGCATTGTGGGATCTGTGCGGCAAAGCGTATAATGTTCCAGCCTGGCAGTTGTTGGGTGGAAGATACCGTGATACGGTTCGTATATATGCCGACACACCGGAGTCGCAGGATCTCGAAGAGTTTAAGGCAAAAGTGAAGTATCGTACGGTTGATCAGGGATATACATGGCTGAAGATGGATGTTTCTATCGGCGTATTGAGAAACATACCCGGAACACTTGTAAACCAGAAATTCTGGGGCTCCGGTTTGGCTCAGTGGCAGGGTGATTACATGTCTTACGCGAATGCCAGGCATCCTTTCACGGGAATTCAGATCACAGAAAAAGGACTGGAGGTACTGGCGCAGCGTGTCAGCGACGTTCGTGCCGTGATCGGGGATGAAATACCGCTCTCGACGGATCACTACGGCCACTTTGACTTGAATAACATGATCCGCCTGGGTCGCGCTGTCGAGAAGTACCGGCTGGCGTGGCTGGAAGATATGGTTCCCTGGCAATATACAGAACAGCATAAGACGATCACGGATGCGCTGGAGACACCGACGTTAACCGGCGAGGATATCTTCCTCCTGGAATATTTCAAACCATTGATAGACAATCACGCGGTGGATATCATTCACCCCGACCTTGCTTCTTCCGGCGGTCTGCTTGAAACCAAACGTATCGGCGACTATGCAGAGGAAAAAGGTATCGCCATGGCTATGCACCAGGCGGGTACGCCAGTGTCGTTTATGGCGAACGTTCATTGCGCGGCGGCCACACAAAACTTTCTGGCGCTGGAACACCACTCCGTCGACCTGGCATGGTGGGAAGGGTTGGTCAAAACAACGGACGGCCGAAAGCTGATCGATAAGGGATTCGCACCTGTTCCATTGTCGGCTCCCGGGCTTGGTATCGAACTGGTCGACGAGGAAGTGAAAAAACATCTTCATGCATCCGATAACAGTTATTTTGCACCGACGAAAGAATGGGACGAAAAGCGCTCCCACGACAGAACCTACAGCTGATTATCGCGATTGCTGATGCGGCTATCGAGGCGACTTCCGGATCCGGAGGTCGCCTTTGTTTTTACGCTACCGGGAACTCATCAGGAAAAAAGAGGGGAGATTAATTGTGAAAGCAAATACCTTTTGATGAAATTCGCCCACCGTATTTTAAACCGGTTGATGGAATGGATAATAATGGTATCAGGCTTTACGCAACTCCGACTGCCTGCTCCCTGGGCGAAAAAATTGCACGATCCCTGGGAGTGACGTTACAAAAGATCCACTCGGAAAAATTTTCCGACGGAGAGTTGTTCGTCAGGTTCAATGAAAGCGTACGGGGCCAGGTAGTATTCCTTGTTTCCAAAATTGATATGCCTTACGAGCATTTTTTTGAAATGCTGATGACTGTTGATGCGGCGAGGCGATCATCCGCCCGGGAGGTGGTATTGATCGTTCCATATCTGCCACATAGCCGGCAGGAGAGAAGGGATGGACAACGGACATCGATCTCTTCGCGGATGGTAGCCGATATGATCCAGTTAATGGGAGCCGACCGTATCATCACGCTCGATCTCCATACAAATGCAATCGAAGGATTTTATAAGATCCCGCTTGACCCGCTGGCTTCGATGAGATTATTCGTCGATCATATAAACAATTCGGGGCTTGATCATTTGTGTTTGTGCAGTCCTGATTTCGGTGGTATCAAAAGGATAAAGCAATATAAAAAATTCGTGCACGCGGAAATGGCGGTAATAAACAAGGAGCGGATCAAGCCAAACCATGTATCGCATATGGAAATTATCGGCGACGTAAAGAATAAGAACATCGTCATTATCGACGACCTTGTCGACACCGCCGGAACACTTTGCGCGGCTGCCAACCTTCTCCTCGAGGAAGGCGCCACGTCAGTCAGAGCTTATTGCACGCACGGAGTGCTGAGTGGGCCTGCCATGGAGACCATTCAGAAATCGGGACTTCAGAAACTTTGTATTTCAGATACGGTCGTCGAGGAGATACACCATCCGAAAATTGAAATCGTCAGTTGTGCGGCGCTCCTGGCTCGCGCGATTTCACAGCTTGTTAACAATAAAAGCCTCAGTGAAATCGTATAATCACTTCTCTGTTTTCACCAGTACCTGGGAGCTGCTTACCTTTCCATCCTTATAATTTTCAGTCTTCACCATTCCAACATCCGTTGCGTACCAGATCGCAGTCTGCAGGGGCTTGGATGTATTCCCGGATTTGCCTGTGCTTTCTGTCGTATAGCTGATCTTAACACAATCAAATGTTCCCGCCGGTGTGGTGACACTTTCACGACCCTCAACCTTCCGGTTCTTAATGTCAAAATTCCGGTCCATCATATTTATACCCGATACGGACATTCTAACGTGATAGGAGACATCCTTCAGCGTTTGCCCCACATCAAGAACGGAAGGGAGTTCCATTTCGTCACCATCGACCAGTACTTCAATGGCGGGATTAGACATATCGACACCTTCAATAGCCATGGCATTCATGGTGAATTTAACAACACCGTTCTCGCAAAGCCAATCGGATTCCGACGACCCGGTTACGTTGCCGTTCTTAACGTCAAGCACCTGCGATAGCAGCGTCGCTTTCAGCTGATTTCCGGACCCTGAAACGTTCTTAAATTCGTTCACATTCCGGCTGACAACTTTACCTTTTGCATTGTAAGATTCATACGTCGACTTTACGCCTTCCCGGATGGAAAAATAGGGATTGCAGGATTGGGCCCAGCCAGCAACCGAGGCGGAGAGGATCATAAAAAAACATAAAGACCTATTCATATAAAATTTGATTTGCAGCTCAAGCTACGTGTTTCCTGGCAAACCGGCGAGGCAAATGTGCGGAATCTCTGGCCTCGTCCAACTAATGAACGTATTCGTTCAAAAGGCACGCCGGATCCTGAATTCCTGTCTTTATAAATTCAGAAATGGCACATTATATATTTAGAGTGCAATAGTCAGATAAATATGTTTAGTTGATCGGTTATAGTAAAAGAATAGAAGTAGGCATAGTGGCTGCAATCGAATGAAGGGTGCAGGCGTAGCAACCTCCATATCTTTTTTAAGGATAATAGAATCTAAATTTTGTTTTTTCCGTTTCATGCCTGAGACCGATAATTTTTAATAACAATTCCGTCATGTCAGTATTTCAAAATAGCTTCAAACGAGGACGAACTTTCTTTACCTGTCCGGTTGCCGACAAATCGCCTGAAACAGATTCGGCTTTTTTCCTTCTTTATTAGTATACCTGTCAAACGCGGCGGATTATTAAACAAAAGGCAGTACAAAATGACAATGCTTGAGCAGAACGATTTGAGTGTGTGGCAGGATATGTTTACTTCTATTATCGAAGATGCAGATTCGAATATTTTATTGTTGGATGAAGAATTCCGGGTGATCAGCCTGAACTCCGGTTTTTATTGGATCTTTTATGAAACCTACGGTATTGAACTGAAAAAAGGAAAGTTGCTGCTCGACTCGCTTTCGACCAAGAACCCCGACCTCACCCGCGAGTGGAAGCAACGGTGTATGGTAGCGCTCAGCGGTACACCCATTAAAGTGGAAGATGTTTTTGAGATCGACGGAAGGGAGTACTATTGGGAGATTCACTTTATGTCCAGCGCCAAGCCGGATGGCACGCAGGTTATATCGGTATTCAGCCGGGACATTACCGTCCGAAAGGCGTACCAGAAAAAAATTGTGGAAAATGAAGCCAACCTCCGGTCTATTCTGAATACGATCGAGGATAGTATATGGCTCGTTAATACGAACTATGAGTTGATAGACTTTAACAAGGAATTCATACGGAGATACAAGCAGGCTTATGGAGTGAA